>NZ_CP040605.1:4300000-8045912 GCF_012277335.1 Saccharopolyspora sp. ASAGF58
GTCCATAGCGAAACCTTTGATACTAACCATCTTGGTGTGTGTTGATCCTTTGGGTGATATGCGTGCTGGCATGGGACCTGATGGGGCGGTAGTTAAGTGATGGGGTGACGCAGGAGGGTAGCTCTGCCAGTGAGTGGTTGTACTGGTGTAAGCCTGTAGCCCGGTGTGTAGGTAAATCCGCATGCCTTGTGGGTGAGGGGTGATGCGTAGCCGTTGTGGCGATGTGAGTGATCCCATGCTGTCGAGAAAAGCCTCTAGCGAGTGTCTTCACGGCCCGTACCCGAAACCGACACAGGTGGTCAGGTAGAGAATACCGAGGCGGTCGGGTGAACTGTGGTTAAGGAATTCGGCAAATTGCCCCCGTAACTTTGGGAGAAGGGGGGCCACTGCTGGTGAACCGACGTGCTTGGGGAGCTGGTGGTGGTCGCAGAGGCCAGGGAGAAGCGACTGTTTACTAAAAACACAGGTCCATGCGAAGCCGTAAGGCGATGTATATGGACTGACGCCTGCCCGGTGCTGGAACGTTAAGAGGACCCGTGAACCCTTTGGGGTGTAGCGGAGAATTTAAGCGCCAGTAAACGGCGGTGGTAACTATAACCATCCTAAGGTAGCGAAATTCCTTGTCGGGTAAGTTCCGACCTGCACGAATGGCGTAACGACTTCTCCGCTGTCTCGACCACAGGCCCGGTGAAATTGCAGTACGAGTAAAGATGCTCGTTTCGCGCGGCAGGACGGAAAGACCCCGGGACCTTTACTATAGCTTGGTATTGGTGTTTGGTTCGGCTTGTGTAGGATAGGTGGGAGACTGTGAAGCATTCACGCTAGTGGGTGTGGAGTCGTTGGTGAAATACCACTCTGGTCGTTCCGGGCATCTAACTCGGGTCCGTGATCCGGATCGGGGACAGTGCCTGGTGGGTAGTTTAACTGGGGCGGTTGCCTCCTAAAGGGTAACGGAGGCGCCCAAAGGTTCCCTCAGCCTGGTTGGCAATCAGGTGTTGAGTGTAAGTGTATAAGGGAGCTTGACTGTGAGACTGACGGGTCGAGCAGGTGCGAAAGCAGGGACTAGTGATCCGGCACTGGCTGGTGGAAGCGGTGTCGCTCAACGGATAAAAGGTACCCCGGGGATAACAGGCTGATCTTGCCCAAGAGTCCATATCGACGGCATGGTTTGGCACCTCGATGTCGGCTCGTCGCATCCTGGGGCTGGAGTTGGTCCCAAGGGTTGGGCTGTTCGCCCATTAAAGCGGCACGCGAGCTGGGTTTAGAACGTCGTGAGACAGTTCGGTCCCTATCCGCCGCGCGCGTAGGAGACTTGCGGAAGGCTGTCCCTAGTACGAGAGGACCGGGACGGACGAACCTCTGGTGTGCCAGTCGTTCTGCCAAGGGCGTGGCTGGTTGGCTATGTTCGGGAGGGATAACCGCTGAAAGCATCTAAGCGGGAAGCCTGTTCCTAGATGAGGTCTCCCACCCGTTGTGGGTTAAGGCCCCCAAGAGATGATTGGGTTGACAGGCCAGATATGGAAGCACGGTAACGTGTGGAGTTGACTGGTGCTGATAGGCCGAGGACTTGCTCACAAAGATTGCTACGCACCCACTATACGGTTCTGGGGCAACAACCAGAACCTTTTGATAATTGAACATGTGTCATTCGTGTTCTGACGCCTGGTTTCCCGTCGTTTACGGCGGGGTGAGGGTTGTCGGTGGCGATGGCGGGGAGGGTCCGCCCGGTCCCATTCCGAACCCGGTAGCTAAGCTCCCCAGCGCTGATGGTACTGCACTCGACAGGGTGTGGGAGAGTAAGACACCGCCGACACACTATTTGAAGGGGCCCCTTCTTCCGGAACGGAAGAAGGGGCCCCTTCTCATTTCCAAGGCGATCGGTCCGGTCTGCCTGCAGAAGTCGGTGGGCGTTCGGATTGCCGGCACGTACCCTCACGGGCATGGGTGGTGTGCGGATTCTCGTTGTCCAGCCGTCGAAGTTGGATCCCCCGGGCGAGCTCGGCGAATGGCTTCTTGCCGCGGGTGCGGAACTCGACGTTGTGCTTCCGTCGGAGCAGCGGCTCCCGGACGGCTTCGACGGCCATCAGGGCGTGGTCGTGCTCGGCGGTGAAATGGGTGCGTACGACGACGCGGAACACCCTTGGCTGGCTGGCGTTCGCGCGCTGCTGAGCAAGGCCGTGGGCGAGCGGGTTCCGGTGTTGGCGATCTGCTTGGGCGCTCAGCTGCTCGCCGCTGCTACCGGTGGCCAGGTTCGGCCCGCTCGGAAGGGACCGGAGGTCGGCACCCTGTTGGTGGCGAAGCGGGATGCCGCGGCCGAGGATCCGCTGTTCGGCCCAGTACCGCTGACGCCTGACGTGTTGCAGTTCCACACCGACGAGATCACGGCCCTGCCGCCGTCTGCGCGGCTGCTCGCTTCCTCGCCGAAGTGCGACAACCAGGCCTTCCGGGTCGGGGACTGCGCGTACGGATTGCAGTTCAACATCGAGACGACCCCGGACATGGTGTTGGAGTGGGCCAGGATGTCGCCGGATGTCGCCGCCGCGGCCCGTCCGGGGCAGCTGGAACCCGAGCACCTGCGGGAGTTCCACGCCGATCTCGCCGAGACGTGGCAGCCGGTCGCCGAACGCTTCGTGCGGTTGGTCGCCATTCCCCCGGATGAGCGCAGTACCAGCAGGTTCTTGCCCCTGGCGTGATTGTCGTCAGGTTGGGTCTTCCCCGGCATCGGATGCGGACTACGGTTCGAACATGGCGAACAGCAACTCGTCCCGATCGGGTTCGGTGCCGTCCACCGCGCGTTACGGGTTCAGCGACGCGCCACGTGCCGAGGCCCAGTTGAGGCGAGTCGGCTGGTGGTCGGATGCCGGCCCGGTGCAAGCCGAGCCGATCGTCGCCGCGCTTTCCCGCGCACCAGATCCGGATCTCGCGCTGCTCGCCCTCGACCGCTTCCAGGAGTTCGCAGGCCCTGCCTGGGCGGAGTTGTCGCAGGCACTCGCGGACGACCTGGGGCTGCGCGGGCGTTTGTTCGGTGTGCTCGGCGATTCCACGGCATTCGCCGATCACCTGGTGGCGAATCCGGCGGACTGGCGTCGGCTGCGGTCGGATGCCGTCCAGCCGAGCACCCTGGAGGAGCGCACCTCGGTGCTGCTGACCTCGGTCGGAGCGGACGGCGACGGGATGCCGGGCACACCGGGAGGCCCGGTTGCGCAGCTGCGCGGACCCGATGCGGTTAGCGCTCTGCGGAGCACTTACCGGGGGTTGTTGCTAGACGTCGCCGGCAACGATATGGCTAGCGTTTCGGAGCCGTCGTTGCCGGCGACGCCGTATGAGGACGTTGCTGCCGACCTGTCCGACGTGGCGGTCGCGGCGCTGCGGGCGGCGCTGGCGGTCGCCGTCGCGGAGCTGCCGCGGTCCGGCGTGGACGAGGTGCCGAGCCTCGCGGTGATAGCGATGGGCAAGTGCGGTGGGCGGGAGCTGAATTACGTCAGCGACGTCGACGTCGTGTTCGTCGCCGACAGCGAGTCGGATATCCCGGCCGCGACACGGTTGGCCAGCCTCATGATGCGTGTGGCGAGCCCAGCGTTCTTCGAGGTCGATGCAGCGC
Organism: Saccharopolyspora sp. ASAGF58; assembly: GCF_012277335.1. NCBI lineage: Bacteria > Bacillati > Actinomycetota > Actinomycetes > Pseudonocardiales > Pseudonocardiaceae > Saccharopolyspora > Saccharopolyspora sp. ASAGF58. The sequence continues at coordinate 4,303,602 of NZ_CP040605.1, forward strand.
TGCGTCCGGAGGGCAAGGCCGGGGCCTTGGTGCGGACGCTTGATGGCCACCTCAGCTACTACCGGCGGTGGGCCCGGACCTGGGAGTTCCAGGCGTTGTTGAAGGCGCGCCCGGTGGCCGGGGACGAGGAGCTCGGTGCTCGCTACCTCGAAGCGGTGCAGCCGCTGGTGTGGACCGCCGCGGAGCGCGAGGGTTTCGTCTCGGATGTGCGATCGATGCGGCGGCGGGTCGAGGACCACGTTCCGTCGGAGTTGGTCGAGCGCGAGCTGAAGCTCGGCCGCGGGGGCTTGCGGGACGTCGAGTTCGCCGTGCAGCTGCTGCAAATGGTGCACGGTCGCAGCGACGACTCGCTCCGTTCGAAGTCCACATTGGATGCTTTGCTGGCGTTGGGCGAGGGCGGATACGTGGCCCGCACCGACGCCGCGGACCTGGTGGACTCCTACCGCTTCCTGCGCACGGTGGAGCACCGGCTGCAGCTGCGACAGCTGCGCCGCACCCATCTGTTCCCGCCCTTCGACGACAACGACGCGCTGACGGTGCTCGCCCGCGCGGTCGGCCTTCGCTCCAGCGGCCGGAACACTGCGGCCCAGGCCTTGGTCGCGGAGTTCCGCAGGCACGGCAACAGGGTTCGCCGCCTGCACGAGAAGCTCTTCTACCGCCCGCTGCTGGAAGCGGTCGCGAAGGTCCCCACCGCGGCGCTGCGGTTGACCACCTCGGCCGCCGTCGCGCGACTGGCCGCGCTCGGCTACACCTCCCCGGAAGGGGCGTTGCGGCATATCGGGGCGTTGACGTCCGGGGTGTCGCGGAGGGCCAGCATCCAGGGCACCTTGCTGCCGATGCTGCTGGATCTGCTGGCGAACACGCCGGATCCCGATGGCGGGCTGCTCGCCTACCGCAAGGTGTCGGAGGCGTTGGCCGAAACCCCTTGGTACCTGCGGTTGCTGCGGGACGAGGGCGTGGTCGCCGAACGGCTGGCCCAGCTGCTGGGCACTTCGAAACTGGTTCCGGAATTGCTGGTGCGGGCGCCGGAAGTGCTGCGACTGCTCTCGGATACGGCAGCACTCGCCGAGCGCGATCCGATGGAGGCGGCAACATCGTTGCGCAGCGCGGTGGCGCGTTATTCGGAGCCGCAGCGGGCGGTCTCCGCGGCGCGTTCGTTGCGGCGGCACGAGCTGCTGCGCATCGCTTGCGGTGACCTGCTTGACCTGATGGAACCGACCACCGTTTTCTGGGCGCTGTCGAACATCTGGGTCGCAGTGCTGGAATCCGCGTTGGACGTGTCCATGCGGGACGTGGCCAGCCGGTCGGAAGGCGAGATCCCGGCGCGGATCGCCGTGATCGGGCTGGGACGCCTGGGCGGCGCCGAGTTGGGTTATGGCTCCGATGCCGACGTGATGTTCGTGTGCGAACCCATCGACGGTGTCGACGAGCGGACTGCCGTCCGGTTCGCCACTTCCGTCGTCGAGCAGGTTCGCCGCTTGCTCGGTGCACCGAGCCAGGATCCGCCGTTGGAGGTCGACATCGACCTGCGGCCGGAGGGGCGGCAGGGCGCGCTGGTGCGGACCCTGGACTCCTACCTGGCGTACTACCGGCGTTGGGGCGAGGCATGGGAGGCGCAAGCCCTACTGCGAGCGCGAGCCGTTGCGGGCGATCACGACCTAGGGGAGCGGTTTTGCCGGGCCATCGATTCGGTCCGCTATCCGGAAGGCGGGCTGGACGAGGCAAAGGTCAGGGAGATCCGCCGGATCAAGGCGAGGGTCGATTCCGAGCGGCTGCCGCGGGGGGCCGATCCCGCCACCCACACCAAGCTCGGGCGCGGCGGCCTGGCCGACGTGGAGTGGACGCTTCAGTTGCTTCAATTGCAGTATGCGCATGAGTTCGCCGAACTTCGAACCACATCGACGGTGGACGGGTTGCGCGCCGCGGCCTCGGTCGGTGTGCTGGAAGCCAGTGATACCGATGAGCTCGTCGAGGCGTGGACGCTGGCGATGCGCGTGCGCAACGCGGTGATGCTGGTGCGCGGCAAGCCCGATGACCAGCTTCCCAAGCACACCCGGGAATTGAGCGCGGTGGCGGCGGCGTTGGGCTATCCGGCCGGAGTGGACACCGGTGAGGTCGTCGATGACTACTTGCGGGTGACCCGGCGCGCTCGCGCCGTCGTGGAACGGGTCTTCTACGGTTCCTGATCGTTGCGCCTAGGGTGGGGGTCATGACCGATGGGTTGCGCCAGGCCGAAGAGACCGACCATCCGCGGATCGTGGCGGCGATCGAGTCGTGGTGGACGGATTCCAGAAGTCCGGCCGCAGCCCGTGAATTGTCCTTGTTGGTGCTGCGGTTGTTCTTGCAGCATTTCTCCGGTACGAGCCTCGTGGCCGAGCGGGGTGGTGAAATGCTGGGATTCCATCCACTTCGTCGGTGTCGATCCGGCGCGGCGCCGCGGCGGACTCGCGCGCCGGTTGTACGCCGAATTCTTCGATACCGCGTCCAGCGCCGGGCGCAGCCGGGTCCGCTGCATCACCTCCCCGGCCAACACCGGTTCTATCGCGTTTCACCGGCGAATGGGGTTCGAGCTCGTTCCCGGCGATACCGAAATCGACGGGATTGGCGGTGCACCGGGATTACGACGGGCGCGGGCACGACCGGGTTTGCTTCGTCCGGGAAGTCTCGCCCGCTTCCGGTAGCTGATCGGACGACACATGCAATGTGGACTATTCGGGCCGCATCCGGCAGATTGTTCGATTGCGTGAATCGGCGGTAATCGAGTAGTCCGGATGACGTATCGCGGCGCAATGTGATCCGGCATCCTCATTGGACTTATTCCGGAGAAACCCGGTCGGCGGTCCCGTATTGCCGAATTCGCCAGTAGCCTCGGCGAGCAGGGCAGGCGTGGTTCGGGATGGGGGACTTTCGATGTCCGAGGACTTCGAGCTGCTCGTCGACCGGCAGGCGCTGTGCGGGACGGGCCCGCTGTGGATGTCGGCGCTCAATTGCGTGCATTGGGTGGACTTGCTGCGCAACGAATTGCACACCTATCACCGGGATTCCGGTGCCGACGAAGTGCGGGTGCTGCCGGGCGTGGTGACGGCGCTGGGTGCTACCCGGCACGGGCAGTTGGTCGCTGCCGCGGGGAACGGTTTCGCACGGGTGTACCTGGGGCGTGCCGCGCTGGAGCCGGTCGTGCAGGTGCGCAACGGCGACCGGATGAGCGTTGGTGCCTGCGACCCAGCCGGGCGATTCGTGGCCGGGACCCTGACGCATGCCCGCGACCTGCGCGCAAGCGCGCTGTACGTGCTCGACGGCGACCGGGCGCGATTGCTGGTCGAGGGGGTGACCGGCGTCGGCGGCCTGGCGTGGAGCCCGGATGGTACCCGGATGTACCTGGTCGACACGCGCACCATCTGGGTCTACGACTACGACGTGGACAGCGCGCGGGCGGTGTCAGGGCGGCAGTGGGTGGTGTGCGCGGAGTCCGAGGGCAGCCCGGAGGGCATTGCGGTGGACGCCGAGGGATGCCTGTGGGTGGCGATGCACTGGACCGGGCGGATCCACCGGTACGGGCCCAGCGGGGACCTCGAAACCGTGCTGTGGGCACCGACCCGGCGGATCACCAGCCTCGCCTTCGGTGGTTCGCGGCTGGAGGAGATGTACGTGACTTCGGCGTGCTTCGGCTACGACGAGCTCGGGCTGCGCGAAGACCCCTACGCGGGCGCGCTGCTGCGCTTCAAGCCCGGCACCGTAGGCATGCGACTCCCGCCCTGGCAGGGAATCTGACCCCTGTCGCTAATAACAGCAGAAAAGCGAAGCGGGGTGGGGACCGAAGTCCCCACCCCGCTTCACCGGGCTGTCAGTCGATCACACGTCGAAGTACAGCGAGAACTCGTGCGGGTGCGGGCGCAGGCGGATCGGGTCGATCTCGTCCTCCCGCTTCAGGTTGATCCAGGTCTCGATCAGGTCGGGGGTGAACACGCCACCCTCCAGCAGGAAGTCGTGGTCGGCTTCCAGGTTGTCGATGACCTTTGCCAGGCTGTCCGGCACCTGCGGGACGTTCTTGGCCTCTTCCGGCGGGAGCTCGTAGAGGTCCTTGTCGATCGGCTCGGCCGGCTCGATCTTGTTCTTGATGCCGTCCAGGCCGGCCATCATCATCGCGGCGAACCCCAGGTACGGGTTGCCGGACGGGTCGGGGCAGCGGAACTCGACGCGCTTGGCCTTCGGGTTCGCACCGGTGATCGGGATGCGCATGCAGGCCGAGCGGTTGCGCTGCGAGTACACCAAGTTCACCGGGGCCTCGTAGCCCGGCACCAGGCGGTGGTAGGAGTTCACCGTCGGGTTGGTGAAGGCCAGCAGGCTCGGGGCGTGGTGCAGGATGCCGCCGATGTAGTAGCGCGCCATGTCCGACAGGCCGGCGTAGCCAGTCTCGTCGTAGAACAGCGGGCTGCCGTCCTTCCACAGCGACATGTGGCTGTGCATGCCGGAACCGTTGTCACCGAAAAGCGGCTTGGGCATGAATGTCACGGTCTTGCCGTGCTGCCAGGCGGTGTTCTTGATGACGTACTTGAACAGCTGCAAGTCGTCCGCCGCGTGCAGCAGGGTGTTGAACTTGTAGTTGATCTCGGCCTGGCCGCCGGTACCGACCTCGTGGTGCGCCCGCTCGATAGTGAAGCCCGAGCCGATCAGCTGCTTGACCATCTGGTCGCGCAGGTCCGCGAAGTGGTCGTACGGGGAGACCGGGAAGTAGCCGCCCTTCAGCCGGGTCTTGTAGCCCCGGTTGCCGCCCTCCTCGTCGCGGCCGGTGTTCCACCAGCCCTCGATCGAGTCGACCTCGGCGAAGCTCTTGTTGGGGGCCTCGCCGAACTTGACCGAGTCGAAGATGTAGAACTCGGCCTCGGCGCCGAAGAACGCGGTGTCGGCGATGCCGGACTCGTTCAGGTACTGCTCGGCCTTGCGCGCGATGTTGCGCGGGTCGCGGCTGTACGGCTCCAGCGTGAACGGGTCGTGCACGAAGAAGTTGAGGATCAACGTCTTCTCCGCGCGGAACGGGTCCAGCCGGGCGGTGTAGGGGTCCGGCAGGAGCAGCATGTCCGACTCGTGGATCGACTGGAAGCCGCGCACGGACGAGCCGTCGAAGGCCAGTCCCTCGGTGAATGCATCCTGGTCGAACGCGGTGGCGGGCACCGTGAAGTGCTGCATCACGCCCGGTAGGTCGCAGAACCGGACATCTACGAACTTCACGTCCTCATCGGCGATGAAGCGCAGGACCTCGTCAGGATTCTTGAACAACCTCGGTGGCTCCTTCACGCACTCGTACAGCTCACCGACGCAACGCCAAAGTTTCCACCGCCGGCTCACGGTCCACGTTATGCCAGGGGTGTTGCCCCGTCGTCACCTGAATGTTTCGTGGGCGTTAACTGCCGCCTGTTCGGGTGGCCGGGGTTGCGCGCACCGGGCGGGCGTGATGCTCCGCAGGCCGTACGGCAGGGGCACGTACCCTGGATGACGTGCGAAGAGTCATCGGTTCGTGGCTGGAGGGCCCGAAGAGCGCATTTAACCACGCGCGCGAGCAGGCCACCGAGGCGCGGCCCGACTGGCGCGGCGAGAAACTGGGCTTGCCCAAGGACGGCCCCGGTTCGGCGGCGCCGCCGGGCAAGCGCCTGCTGGCGTTCGTCATCGACATCCTGCTGGCGGCACTGATCACCGCCGCGTTCACCGCGCCGGAGTTCCCGGGCGACTGGAGCTTGCTGACCTGGTTCCTGATCACCGTCATCCCGGTGAGCTTTTTTGGCTTCACCCCGGGCATGGCGATGATGCGAATCTGGGTCGCCCGGATCGACGGCGCGGGGATGGTGGGGCCGCTGCGCGCGGCGCTGCGCTGCGGGCTGACGCTGCTGGTCATCCCGGCGGTGATGTGGAACTTCGACGGCCGCTCCTGGCACGACCGCGCCAGCAAGACCATCGTCCTCCGGCGCTGAGGACGACTGCGTACGGCTGCGTACGACTGCGGACGGACGACTGAGGACGGACGACTGAGGACGACTGCGGACGAAGAAAGCGGGCCCGGGTGCGCCACCCGGGCCCGCTTTCTTCGTCTTGGTTACTTCGCGCGGCGGACGGCGCGTTGCACGTTCCGCATCTTGGCGCCCTGCGGCATGGGGCCCTTGGGCAGCGAGTTGCCGCGGCTGGCCAGCGCCGCCAGCCGGTTCTCGATCGCGTCGACCTGGCCCGGGCCGATGTTGCGCGGCAGCTTCATGATGCGCTGCTGCAGCTTGCTCAGCGGCACCTGGTCCTTCTCGTTGCCGACGGTGATCTCGTAGATCGGCGTCTCCCCGATCAGGCGGGCGACGCGCTTTTTCTCCTGCGCCATCAGCGACTTGACCCGATGCGGGGAGCCCTCTCCGACTAGCACGACCCCGGGCCGCCCGATCAGCCGGTGCACGGTGTCGAGCTGGGCGGTGCCCGCCACGGCCTGGTTCAGCACCCAGCGGCCGCGGAGGTTGTCCAGGGCCCACCCGGCGGCGCCGGGCTGGCCGTCGGCCTTGCGGTAGACGGTCGCCTGCACCCGCCGACCGAAGATGATCACTGCGGCCAGCAGGCCGAAGGCCAGGCCGACCGGGAGGAACACCCAGTGCAGCCCCCAGATGATGCCCAGCAGGAATACCACGACGGTCACGCCGAGGAACGCCCCGAGCATCAGCGGGAGGAGCAGCTTGTCCTCCCGGCGTTGCATCTTGAACGCCTCGAAGATCTGCTTGATGCGGCCCCGGGTTGCCTGGCGCCTTGCTTTGGCCGCCGCTTTCTTGGCGGCCTTGTCCTGCTTGGCCATGTTTTTCAGGATACGGCGCGGCCTCTGCCAGGTGCAGGTGCGGTCCGGGATGCGTCACCGACCCGTGAAATCCGCCCCCGAAAAACGCGGTCGAGCGAAGCGCGAGGGGCGCCGTCGACCGAGCGACTCGATCGACGGCGCCCCGCACTTAGGAGAGCATCAGCGGGAGAGCAGGCTGGTGGCCTCTTGGGCGGCGGTGCCGGCCTTGGCTAGGTGGGCCAGGTTGTCCGGCAGCGGCATGCCACGGTGCACCGTGGCCTTGGCGTACAGGCGGCCGGCGCGGTAGCTGGAGCGCACCAGCGGGCCCGCCATCACACCGGGGAAGCCAATTTCCTCGGCGGCCTTGGTGTGCTCCACGAACTCCTCCGGCTTGACCCACCGGTCCACCGGGTGGTGCCGCGGGCTGGGCCGCAGGTATTGGGTGATGGTGATGATGTCGCAACCCGCGTCGTGCAGGTCCTGCAGCGCGGGGCGCACCTCCTCCGGGGTCTCGCCCATGCCCAGGATCAGGTTCGACTTGGTCACCAGCCCCGCCTCGCGGGCCTCGGTGATCACCTTCAGCGACCGCTCGTAGCGGAAGCCCGGCCGGATCCGGCGGAACACGCTCGGCACCGTCTCCAGGTTGTGCGCGAGCACCTCCGGGCGGGAGCTGAAGACCTCGGCCAGCTGGTCCGGCTTGGCGTTGAAGTCCGGGATGAGCAGCTCCACCCCGGTACCGGGGTTCAGCGCGTGGATCTGCCGGACCGTCTCCGCGTACAGCCACGCGCCGCCGTCGGGCAGGTCATCGCGGGCGACGCCGGTGACGGTCGAGTAGCGCAGGCCCATCGCCTGCACCGACTCGGCGACGCGGCGCGGCTCCTCGACGTCCAGCTCGGCCGGCTTCCCGGTGTCGATCTGGCAGAAGTCGCAGCGACGCGTGCACTGGTCGCCACCGATGAGGAACGTGGCCTCCCGGTCCTCCCAGCACTCGAAGATGTTGGGGCACCCCGCCTCTTCGCAGACGGTGTGCAGGCCCTCGCGGCGAACGAGGCCCTTCAGCTCCGTGTATTCGGGTCCCATCCGTGCGCGGGTCTTGATCCACGACGGCTTCTTCTCGATCGGTGTCTGGCTGTTGCGGGCCTCCAGCCGCAGCAGCTTCCGACCCTCCGGCGCGACAGTCACGACGACAGGCTACGCCCCTGATCCCAGCCGGTCCGAAATGGTGAGAAGCGGTGCGGATTTGCCCAGTGGTCCGCCGGCCGGGGGAGGCATACTGCACAGCCGTGTCGGAAGATTCTTGGTCGGTCCACCTCCGGTGGGCGCCGTGGTTCCGGGTCGTCCGGTTGCGCCTCGCCGGGGAGCGCCGGCCGCGGCTGAGCGAGGGGCCGATCTCGGTGGTGCTCCGGTTCGCCAGGCTGCTGCTGCCCGTGCCGGTGCTGCTGGCTGGAACTGCTGGTGGGGATCGCGTTGCCGCTCGTGTTCCTGCTCAAGCTCTGCCACCTGCTGCCGTGGCCGGTGGAGCTCGTGCGGCTGGCTCCGCCGAGATGCAGGTCGAGGTGCGCGGCATGTTCGCCTCCGTGCGTGCCCGGCGGGAGCTGACCGCCCGGTACGCGCTCCAGTTGCCGCCGCCCAGCCTGGTCCGGCGGGTGCCGGGGCCCGTCAGCTGAGCTCGTGGGCGCTCGGCCGGTGGTGCACGTACTCGATTACCGTGCCGTCTGAGTGGCGGACGGTGAACCCCTCGCCGGACGGTGAACCCCTCGCCGGACGGTGCCCGGAAGCGCTCCTGGATGAAGTCCAGCCCTTCCTGCCGGAAGCGCTTCTCGTAGGGGCCGACGTCGGCGACCAGCAGCGTGCCGACGGTCTGCCGGAACGGGGCCAGGGCCTCGTCGGGGCCCGCGATGATCAGGAAGCCGCCGACCGCGGCGAGCGCGAGGTCCTTCTCCGGGTACGGCATGAACATGTCGCGCTCGACGCCGAGCAGCCGCTCGTACCAGGCGGTGGCCGGTTCGAGCTGCTCTGCGGCGACGAACACCCGCACGAACGTTCGGGCTCCGGCAGGTTCGAGGAGTCGGGGTCGCGGCGCCAAAGCTGTCGGGGCATGGGGTGGTCCTTTCGGTTCCGGGTGGACGCGATCCAGCCTGTTCGGCTGCTGGGATCGGAGCCAGCAGTGGATTGATGCGGTGACCTCAGGTCATAGGCTGGCGGCGTGGCCACCCCAGCGGACCCTGGGCCGGGATCGCTTAAGCACGCCCGCCTCGACATCGGCGATTCGGCGAGTGCGTGGAACGGGTCCGCAACGGGTTGCGGCCCGCTCGAGCGGGCGGTCGGCACGGGCCGAACCCCACTACTAGCCTCTACTAGCCTCGGGGACCGTGAGCGAATACCTCAAGTTGCGGATCTTCACCGAGCCCCAGCAGGGCGCGACCTACGACGACTTGCTGCGCGTGGCCAAGCACGCAGAGCAGACCGGTTACGACGCGTTCTTCCGCTCCGACCACTACCTGAAGATGGGGTCGGTGTCGGGCGAGCCCGGCCCGACCGACGCCTGGGTGACGCTGGCCGGGTTGGCCCGCGAGACCAGCCGGGTGCGGCTGGGCACCCTGATGACGGCAGGCACGTTCCGGCTGCCCGGGCCGTTGGCGATCGCGGTCGCGCAGGTTGACCAGATGTCCGGCGGGCGCGTCGAACTCGGCCTTGGCACGGGCTGGTACGAGGCGGAGCACACTGCCTACGGCATCCCGTTCCCGTCGCTTAAGGAGCGGTTCGACCGCTACGCCGAGCAGCTGGAGATCATCACCGGGCTGTGGGGCACCCCGGCCGGCGAGCACTTCCGGTACGACGGCGAGCACTACCAGCTGGCGGATTCGCCGGCGCTGCCCAAGCCGGTGCAGGAGCCCCGGCCGCCGCTGCTGATCGGCGGGCAGGGCAAGAAGCGGACGCCGGAGCTTGCCGCTCGCTTCGCCGACGAGTTCAACCTGCCGTTCGTCGACGTGGACACGGCCGCGAAGCAGTTCGAGCGGGTCGCCGAGGCGTGCACCGCGATCGGTCGGCCGCATCAGGAGATCGTGCGGTCCGCGGTTCTGGTGCTGTGCGTCGGCAAGAACGACGCGGAGCTCGCGCGCCGGGCCGACGCCATCGGCCGGGACGTCGAGGAGCTGCGCCTCAACGGCTTGGCCGGGACGCCGGACGAGGTCGTCGCCAAGATCGGGACGTGGCGGGAGCTCACCGGTATCACCCGCCTCTACCTCCAGGTCCTCGACCTCTCCGACCTGGACCACCTCGAGCTGGTCGCCGCCGAGGTGGCGCCCCAGCTCTGACTTCGCGGCGGAATGGGCGACTCCGACCAGGCTCACACCCCCAACGGGCGGGTTCTTCCGCGATTTCAATGGAAATCGGAGGTCCGATTTCCGTTGAAATCGCGGATCCCGATCGGATCGGATCGGATTCCAGTCGGATGACCTGTGAACGGGCACCTTTGCTCCGCCCGCCGCCCGACTGCCACCCCAGGGCGGCGGCCCGCGCCGCGGTGTCTTAGAAGCCGGGCACAGGTGGCCTTCGGTTCAGCGCGTTCCGAGTCGGCCGGCGATGTCGGAGGCAGCGGTGAGCACTGGTCAGCACCCGTGAGTGATTTTGGGTGCCATAGCGCAATGCCGCTTAGCTTGAGTTGATCTTGTTGTTGGTGGCGGGGATGATCTCGGGTGTGGTGGATGATGGCGTGGTGGCTGGGGCCCGGTTGACGGATCTGGTTTCGCTGGGGGTGCTGGCCTCGTCGGTTCCTCGGGATGTGGTCGATGAAGTGATCGTCGCGGCGGGGCGGCAGGCCAAGCGCTCGGATGGGAAGCTTCCGCCGCACGTCATGGTGTATTTCGTGATGGCGATGGCGTTGTTCGCCACGGAGGATTATGAGGAAGTCGCGGCCCGGCTGACCGATACGCTGGCGGCGTGGGGCTGCTGGGATCAGCAGTGGAGTCTGCCTACTTCGGGTGGGATCACCCAGGCTCGTCAGCGGTTGGGGGCCGAGCCGCTTGCGGAGTTGTTCGCCCGGGTCGCGGTCCCGGTGGCCGGGGAGCTGACCCGGGGTGCGTTTCTCGGGCCGTGGCGGTTGATGGCCATCGACGGGTTCGAGTGGGATGCACCGGACACCAAGGCCAACGGCGCGGAGTTCGGATACGGCGGCTCGGGGGAGAGCCGGTCGGCGTTTCCGAAGGTCCGTGTGGTGTCGGTCAGCGAGTGCGGCTCGCATGCGATGGTGGACGCTGAAATCGGTGGGGTCACCGGCAAGGGCAGCGGGGAACAGACCCTGGCGAGGCGATTGTACGGGCGCCTGCAGCCTGGCTGGTTGCTGATCGCCGACCGCAACTTCTACACCTGGCAGGACTGGTGCACCGCGGCTGACACGGGTGCGGAGCTATTGTGGCGCGTCAAGTCCAACACGAGGCTGCCGGTGCTGGGATCGCTGTATGACGGCTCCTACCGCTCGGTGCTGATCGAGGCGAAAATCCGGGGCAGGGCACGGCAAGCGCTCATCGACGCCGCCGCCCGCGGCGAGGATCTCCCTCCTGATCAGGCCAGGATTGTGCGGGTCGTGGAATACACGGTGCCCGACCGCGACGGCAACGGCAAGGGCGAACTGATCCGGCTGATCACCACTATCACCGACCCCACCGCAGCGCCGGCGGCGGCGTTGGCCGAGAGCTACCACCACCGCTGGGAACACGAAACCGCCAACGGACAGATCAAAACCGTCCTGCGCGGACCGGGAAGAGTGCTGCGGTCGAAAAGCCCCGACATGGTCCGCCAGGAGCTCTACGGCTACCTGCTCACCCACTACGCGATCAGCGCGCTGATCTGCCGGGCGGCCACCGAAGCCGACATCGACCCCGACCGGGTCAAATTCACCCGCACCGTCCGCATCGTCCGCCGCCGGATCGCCGATCCGGCGGCTTTTTCCCCCTGAACACCAGAAACGATCTCTGGCCGCTATCACCTCCGACATCACCGCCGCCCGCAACCTCAATCCCCGCCGCCGCCACCGCAGCTACCCCCGCGTGATCAAACGCGGCCGCCACAACGCCTACCGAGTCAAAAAACCCACCGACACCGGAACCCGCCACGACAGCCCGCCCAGCATCCAACTCACCCACACAGCAGCATGATCAAAATAGGCTAAGCGGCATTGTGCCATAGCGCCCGAAAACGCTCACGGTACCTGGCCAGCGGAAACGCTTATCCGAGGCGGCGGCCCAGGTCGTCGAGGGTCGTAGAGCCGGCCGGTGGAGCCCAGGATCGCCGCTTCCAGGAGTGGATTTCGATCTGTCAGCCGACCCCGATCAGCGCAGGCTCGGGTCCAGCGAGAGCGTCACCCCGGCGGCGCTCGGCTGCTCGCGCGGGATGTTGCGCTCGCTGACCGGCAACTCGCCTTCAAGCGCGTCCAGCACGCCCTGCTGGACCAGCGGCATCGCCTCGGCGATGGCGACGGTCCGACCGGTCTCCGCGGTCAGCGAAGTGGTGCCCACGTCCCTGATGCCGCACGGCACGATCCGGTCGAAGTGGCTCAGGTCGGCGTTGCAGTTCAGCTCCAGCCCGTGCATCGTGATGCCCCGCTGCACCCGGATGCCGATAGCGGCGATCTTGCGCTCCGGAAGTCCGTCCGCTGCGGGCAGCCAGACGCCGCTGCGTCCCTCGACGCGGCCCGCCTCCAGCCCGAACTGGTCGCACACCCAGATCAGCGCCTGCTCCAGGCGGCGGACGTAGTCGACGACGTCGATAGGGTCGGCCAGCTTCAGGATCGGGTAGCCGACGATCTGCCCCGGGCCGTGCCAGGTGATCTTGCCGCCGCGGTCGACGTCGATGACCGGCGTCCCGTCCGTCGGGCGGTCCTCCGGCGAGGTGCGCTTGCCCGCCGTGTAGACCGACGGGTGCTCCAGCAGCAGCAGGGTGTCCGGGTTCTGCTCCTCGGCGCGGCCGGTGGCCAGCTCGCGCTGTAGGTCCCAGGCGGAGAGGTAATCGATGGTTCCCAGGTCACGCACGGCCATCGGATCGGCGGATGCGCGGCACGAAGTATTGGCACGACTCACGCGGCCAGGCTACGCCCCGGGCCCAGCGACAACGGCCCAAGGCTCACCCCGAGACGGCCGCCGCCAGCGCCGCCCCGATAGACGGGTGCTGGAAGGTGAACCCCTGCGCCTCCAGCACCGTCGGCACCGCGCGTTGCCCACCGAGGACCTGGTCGGCGAGCTCCCCGAGGACGATCCGGAGCGCGAAGCCCGGCACGATCCACGGCGCGGGCCGGCCTAGCGCCTCGCCCAGCGCGCGAGTGAACTCCGCGTTGGTGACCGGTGCCGGCCCGGTCAGGTTCACCGGACCGGAAACCTCGGGCCGCTCCAGCACGAACCGGATCGCGGCGACCTCGTCGTCCAGCGAGATCCACGGGAAGTACTGGCTGCCGTCGCCGAGCCGGCCACCGAGCAGCAGCGAGAACAGCGGCCGGAGTTGCCCGAGCAGCCCACCGGACGGGGCGAGCACCAGCCCGCTGCGCAGCAGCACCACCCTGGCACCGGCCTGCGCGGCCGCGCCGGTGGCAGCCTCCCATTGGCGGCATAGGCCGGCCAGGAAGTCCGTGCCGGGCGCGGAGGTCTCGGTCACCGGTTTCGAGCCGGTATCGCCGTAGAAACCCACCGCAGACCCGTTCGCAAGCACCGGGACGCCCTTCGCGGCGACGGCCTCGGCGAGCACCTGCGTCGGCCGCACCCGGGAGTGCACGAGCAGCCGCTTGCGCTCCGGCGTCCACCGCTTGTCGCCGATGCCGGCTCCGCAGAGGTTCACGACCGCGTCGGCACCGTCCAGCGCATCCGCGTCGAGCTGCCCGGTCTCCGGATCCCAGCCCCGCTCGTCGGGGGCTTGGGGGAGGCGGCGGACCAGCCGGACCACGTCGTGCCCGGCCTGCCGCAACCCGGCGACCAGGGACGTGCCGATCAAACCGGACGAACCGGCGACAACCACGCGCATGCCCGGCATCGTCTCGCACCGGTCGGCGCGGTGCTAGCCGCCTGGAACTGGAAGAGTGAAAGGGGTCGCCCAACCGATCGGTGGGCGACCCCTTTCACTCTTCGCTAGGTCACAGACCCAGGTCGGCCTCGAACGCGCCTTCCTCCAGCCGCTGCTTGAGCGTGGCCAGGAAGCGGGCGGCGTCCGCGCCGTCGACCAGCCGGTGGTCGTAGGTCAGCGCCAGGTAGGCCATCGAGCGGATCGCGATGGTGTCGCCACCGTTCTCGTCGCCGACCACCACCGGGCGCTTCACCACCGAGCCGGTGCCGAGCATGCCCACCTGCGGCGGGTTCAGGATTGGCGTGTCGAACAACGCGCCGCGGCTACCGGTGTTGGTGATGGTGAAGGTGCCACCGGACAGCTCGTCCGGCTTGATCTTGTTGTTGCGGGTCCGCGCCGCCAGGTCGGCGATCTTGCGGGCCAGCCCGCCGAGGTTGAGGTCCCCGGCGTCGTGGATCACCGGCGAGACCAGGCCGCGCTCGGTGTCCACCGCGATCGACAGGTGCTCGGCGCCGTGGTAGGTGACCTGCTTGCTCTCGTCGTCGATCGAGGCGTTCAGCTTCGGGTGCAGCTTCAGCGCTTCGGCGGCGGCCTTCGCGAAGAACGGCAGGAACGAGAGCTTGACGCCTTCGGACGCCTCGAAGTTCGCCTTGGCGCGCTCCCGCAGCCGGGCGATCCGGGTCACGTCGACCTCGATCACCGTCGTCAGCTGCGCCGCGGTCTGCAGCGACTCCACCATCCGGCGGGCCAGCAGCTGGCGCAGGCGGGACATTTTCTGCGTGGTGCCGCGCAGCGCCTTGGCCTCCGCCGACGGCTCCGCCACCGGCGCCGGAGCGCTCGGCGCCGCCGCAGCGGGAGCGGCCGGGACGGTGGGCGCCGGCGCCTGCTTCGTGTCGATCGCGGCCTGCACGTCCTGCTTGCGGATCCGGCCGCCGACACCGCTGCCCTTGATCGCGGACAGGTCGATGCCGTGCTCGTTGGCCAGCTTGCGGACCAGCGGCGTCACGTACGGCGTGCCGGTGGTCGCCGTCGGCTCGGCCGGAGCCGCCGGGGCCGGAGCCGCGGGCGGCGCAGCCGGAGCAGGGGCCGGGGGAGCAGGGGCCGGGGGAGCCGCGGGCGGCGCGGGCGGGGCAGCCGGGGCGGAAGCCGCGCCAGCAGCGCCGATCACGGCCAGCTTGGCGCCGACCTCGACGGTGTCGTCCTCACCTGCGGCGATCTCCAGCAGGGTGCCGGCCACCGGCGACGGGATCTCGGTGTCGACCTTGTCGGTGGAGACCTCCAGCAGGGGCTCGTCGACCTCGACGGTGTCGCCGACCTGCTTGAGCCACCGGGTCACGGTGCCCTCGGTGACGCTCTCGCCGAGCGCCGGCATGTTGACGTCCGTGCCTGCCGCGCCACCGGCCGGAGCGGTCGAGGCAGCGGCGGGGGCCGGAGCCGCCGGCTGCGGCGGGGCGGGCTGCTCGGCCGGAGCGGCGGGCTCGGCCGGGGCGGCAGGTGCGGCGGGTGCGGCCGGGGCGGCGGGTGCGGCCGGGGCCGGAGCGGGGGCCGCTGCTTCGCTGCTGTCGGCGATCACGGCGAGCTCGGCACCGATCTCGACGGTGTCGTCTTCCTGGGCGATGATGCGCTGGAGCACACCGGCGGCGGGCGACGGGATCTCGGTGTCGACCTTGTCGGTGGAGACCTCCAGCAGGGGCTCGTCGACCTCGACGGTCTCGCCCTCCTGCTTGAGCCACCGGGTGATAGTTCCCTCGGTGACGCTCTCGCCGAGTGCCGGCATCTGAACGGAGAAGGCCATGTCTTGCTGACTCCTCGTGGTGTGGCGGGGTGCTGGCTGACTGCGGAGCCGACGTCAGCCGTGCACGTGCAGCGGCTTGCCGGCCAGGGCGAGGTGCGCCTCGCCCAGGGCTTCGGTCTGGGTGGGATGGGCGTGCACCAGCGGAGCGACGTCCTCCGGCAGCGCCTCCCAGTTGTAGATCAGCTGCGCCTCGCCGATGAGCTCACCGACGCGGTCGCCGACCAGGTGCAGGCCGACCACCGGGCCGTCCGTGGCGCGGACCAGCTTGACCGCGCCCTGGGTCTTGAGGATCTGGCTCTTGCCGTTGCCGGCCAGGTCGTAGGTGAAGGTCTCCACCGAGCCGTACTGTTCCTTCGCCGCGGCCTCCGTCAGGCCCACCGAGGCGACCTCGGGGTGGCAGTAGGTCACGCGCGGGATGCCGGCCTCGTCGATCGGCTGCGGGTTGAGCCCGGCGATGTCCTCGGCGATGAAGATGCCCTGCTGGAAACCGCGGTGCGCCAGCTGCAGGCCGGGCACGATGTCGCCGACGGCGTAGACGCCCGGCAGGTTGGTGCGCAGCCGCTCGTCGGTAGGGACGAAGCCGCGCTCCATGTGCACCCCGGCGGCCTCGAAGCCGTGCCCTGCGGTGTTCGGGCCGCGGCCGACGGCGACCAGCAGCAGGTCGGCGTCGTAGGTCTCGCCGTTCTCCAGGCTCACCGAGACGCCGGAGGCGGTCTGGGTCGCGCCGGTGAACTTGACGCCGGTCTTGAACTTGATGCCGCGCTTGCGGAAGGCGCGCTCCAGGCGCTTGGAGGCGAACTCGTCCTCGTTGGGCACCAGGTGCGGGAGGGCTTCGACGATGGTCACGTCGGCGCCGAAGGAACGCCACACGCTGGCGAACTCCACGCCGATCACGCCGCCGCCGAGCACCACGACCTTCTCCGGGATGAAGTCGAGGTTCAGTGCCTGTTCGCTGGCGATGACCTTGCCGCCCAGCTCCAGGCCCGGCAGCGTCTTGGAGTAGGACCCGGTGGCCAGGACGACGTTCTTGCCGGTGTACCGGGTGCCGTTGACCTCGACGGTCTTGGCGTCGACCAACGTGCCGGCGCCCTCGACCAGGGTTACCTTGTGCGCCTTGGCCAGGCCCTGCAGGCCCTTGTACAGGCCGGCGACGATGCCGTCCTTGTACTTGTTGACGCCGTCGATGTCGATGCCTTCAAGGGCGGCGCGGACGCCGAACTGGTCGGCATCGCGGGTGGAGTCGGCGACCTCGGCGGCGTGCAGCAGCGCCTTGGTCGGGATGCAGCCTCGGTGCAGGCACGTCCCACCGAGCTTGTCCTTTTCGATAAGGACGACGGACAGGCCTAGCTCGGCCGCGCGGAAGGCGCAGGCGTAGCCGCCCGAACCGCCGCCGAGAATGACCAGATCGGCGGACGTGTCGGTCACTTCGCACTCCTCGACAGGCATCGTTGACTAGCTGAAGGCGTCGCCGGAACGGGGGGTTCACGGTCGCCTGACAGCCATCTTGTCACCACACGACGGGCGTATGCGACGTGGGCTGGGTGATCTGTGCTGCACTGCCGAGGATCACAGCGGCGCCGTTGGAGCCGAGTGGCTGGAGTGAATGTTTTTCACACGCACCCCATGCCGCCGGTGGCATCATCGAAAACAGCTGCTGTTCGACATCCGCTGCGACGGGAGGCGAGTCCGGTGGGCCTGTTCGCTCGGTTTCGTGGGAAGCGCTCTGGCGGGTTGCGCGGCGCGAGTTCGGCGGACGCCGAGCACTTGATCAACTGGGCCGCGCAGCGCAGAGGCGTCGAGGGATACCTGGAACCGCGCACGACGGTGACCGAGACGACGCTGATGCTCATCGCGCACGACGGCGAGTGGACCCGGCGGCGGGTGGACGGCCCGTCGGCCGCGCACCGGCTGACCCGCAAGATCGGCATCCCGCTCTACGAGGTGTCGAAGGTCGGCTACCCGCAGCGGATGCGGGACTACCAGGCCCGCCGGCGCATCCTCCGCGACCAGGCCCGCAGAGCAGCCGACGGCTAGGAGCGGCTCGAAGCCGCCGGTGTCCGGGTGTCTCTTCGGAGCGGCGAAGCCGCTCGCCCCGGCGCGAGGTGAACCCGGAACAGTGTCGAATCGTCAGTTCGCGATGCGGGTGGTCGGGGTGCAGTTGACCGGGAAGGTCACCGACTTCGCGATGTAGCAGAGCTCGTGGGCACGTTCGTGCAGGGCTTCGGCCACGTCCACGCTCGCCCGGTCGGCCACCGTGACCTGGGGCGCGAGCCGCACCTCTTCGAACTGGCCGGAGCCGTCCGGGTTCTCGGTGAGGATGCCGCGCGCCTGGTCGTGGTAGCCGGTGACCACCACACCGCAGTCCGCGGCCAGGTGCAGGAACCAGAGCATGTGGCACTGCGACAGCGATGCGACCAGCAGTTCTTCCGGGTTGTAGCGGTCCGCGTCGCCGAGGAAGACCGGGTCCGCGGAGGCGTCGATGGCGTCCTTGCCCGCTGCGCGCACCTCGTGGGTGCGTTCGTAGCTGCGGTACGAGCTGGTGCCCTGCCCGGTGTTGCCGGTCCACACCACGTCGACCTTGTATCCGTGCCGTGCCGCGCTGGGCGCGGTCGGTGTCGTTTCGGTCATCGACCCATCGTGGCACTCCGGCGCCGTGCTGTGGTGATCTTTTTGAGTTTCAGATCACAAATACGCCACTTCGGCGGAGTAGAACTACGCCCCGAGCGGGGGCCGTGAATCCGGCGGGCGGCTGTTGCAGGACGAAGGACTCACGGCCCCGGTCAGAGCCTGTTGGTGAATGATCTGGGTGGGTGGTCGCTTAGCGGAACCTGAGAGGTTCCCTGGACCGCGGGTGCCCCTCCTGATGTATTTCCACGCGGACGGCATTCCTCGACAGGCACTCAGGAAATTGTGCTCAGCCCCGGTCGGCGATGTCGGCCAGCACCGCCGCCATGGTGCGGACCGGGACGCCGGTGCCGCCCTTCGGGGTGTAGCCCCACGGCGCGCTCGTGTTGTAGGACGGGCCCGCGATGTCCACGTGCGCCCACTGCACGTCGTCGGCGACGAACTCCTCGATGAAGATGCCTGCCGCGAGCATGCCGCCCCAGCGGTGCCCGGTGATGTTGGCGAGGTCGGCGAGCTTGGAGTCCAGGTCACCGCGCAGCTCCTCGGGCAGCGGCATCGGCCAGCCGCCCTCGCCGACGGCCTGCGACAGCCGCGCCACCCGGTCGCGGAACTCCCCGCTGCCCATCACGCCGGGGGTGCGCTTGCCCAGCGCCACGACCTGCGCGCCGGTCAGCGTGGACGTCTCGATCAGGTAGTCCGGCTCGTCCTCGCAGGCCCGCGTGATGGCGTCGACAAGGATCAGCCGGCCCTCGGCATCGGTGTTGAGCACCTCGACGGTCTTGCCGCCGTACATGGTCAGCACATCGCCGGGGCGGTAGGCGGTGCCCGACGGCATGTTCTCGGCCATCGGGACGGTCGCGGTGATGTCCAGCGGGTAGTTGAGCCGCGCGGCCAGCAGCATGGTGGCGATCACGGCGGCGGCCCCGGACATGTCCGAGGTCATGTCCTCCATGCTCGCGGCGGGCTTGATCGAGATGCCTCCCGTGTCGAACGTGACGCCTTTGCCGATCAGCGCGACCTTCTTGGCCGCCTTCGGGCCCTTGTGCCGCAGCCGCACCAGGCGCGGCGGGCGGGCGGAACCGGCGCCGACGCCGAGGATGCCGCCGAAGCCCTGCTTGCGCAGCGCGTTGTCGTCGAGAACCTCGACCTCCAGGCCCGCGGCACGCCCGAGTTCGGCGGCGCGCTCGGCGAAGGACGCCGGGTACAGGTCGTTGGGCGGGGTGTTGATCAGGTCGCGGGCGGTGTTGACCGCCTCGCCAATCGCGGTGGCGCCCTTCAGCGCGTGCGCGTTCGCATCCGCCTTGGCGTCACCGACCACGAAGTCCACCTTGGACAGCGGGCCGTCGCCGGACTGCGACTTGTACGAGGTGAACGCGTAGGCGCCCATCACCGTGCCCTGCACCGCCGCCGACAGGTCCACAGCGGACAGCGTGGTGGCGGCCTGCTCGACGCCGCTCAGCGACCGGGCCGCAGCGCCGGAGGCCCGGCGCACCGCCTCGCCGGACACCCCGCCGTTCGCCGCGGGCTTGCCCAGCCCGACGGCGACCAGCACGTCGGCGCGCAGCTTTCCGCCAGCGGGCAGCTTGACGACCTCGTCCGCCTTGCCCGTCGCGCCCAGCGAGGTGAGCACCTTCGCCAGGTCTCCGTCGTACGCGGCGGCGACCTGGTCGGCACCGGGCGCGAGCTGCAGGCCGTCGGCGCCCTGGACGGTTCCGACGACGAGCGCGTTCGCGGTCAGCTTGGCCACCGCCGTGTCGGTCAGGGCTAGTTTCGGGGTCGTCACGTGGTCATCCTCCGGGTCACTGCGTCAACGCTGCGGTGTCAGCAAAGCTTCTTCGCACTCTAGAACGCTCGGCAACTGCGAATTCGCTCGGAGTGGCGGTCCGTTCGGGCTCTCCGCCCCTGCCTACCCGTGCGTCAGCCGACAGGCGGCTGCACGCATCGACATTCGTCTGTAAGGGTGGTGCCGTGCCCCAAGAGGTTGAATCGCGCGGTCGGCTCGCGTCTGGCAGTGACGGCATCCCGCTCGCGCTCGGCGGGATGCTCGGTGCCGGCGTGTTCGTGGGGCCGGCGCCCGCCGCCGCGGCAGCCGGGCCGTGGCTGCCGCTCGGGCTGCTGGTCGCGTTCTTGGCCGCGGCATGTGCCGCGTCGGCGACCGCGCACCAGTCCGAGGCCTACTGGGGCCCAGGCGCGGCTTACTCGTGCGTGCGGGCGTGGGTGGGCGTGCTGCCGGCGCGGATCGGGGCCAGCGCGCACCTCGCCGGACAGGTCGCCGGGATGGCCGTGATCGCGCGGGTGCTGGGCGATTTCTTCCTGCCGGCCGCCGCTCCGCAGGTCGCCGCGGTGGCGCTGCTGCTGGTCGTGCTCGCGGCGACGATGGGGTTGCGGATCAGGGGCGGTGCCGCCTGGATCTGGCTCGCGCTGACCGTCGCGGTGCTCGGGCTCGTGGTGGTCACCTGCTTCGCGATAGAACCCGTGCCGCCTATCCCGACCGGGCGCCCGCTGGCCGACAGCGCGGTGGGCATCACCGGGGCGGCCGGCGTGCTGTTCTTCGCTTTCATCGGCTTCGAACGGCTGACCGCGCCTGCCGTCGAGCAGGACCGGTTCGCCTGGTCGGCGATGAAGCGCGGCACCGTGGTCTCGCTGGTCGCACTCGCGCTGGCGTTATCGGTGGTGACCGCGGCGCTGGTCTACCAGCTGGGATGGTCGCGGCTGGCGCTTTCACCAACGCCGATCCGCGAGGTGCTGACCGCCGCCGCGGCCGCGAACCTCGCACCGCTGGTGGGCGTCGGCGCGGCGGTGGCGCTGCTGCCGGTGCTGCTGGGTGCGCTGGAGTCGTTCCGGTCGACGGCGCTGGCGCTCGTGCAGGACCGGGACTTGCCGCGCTTCCTGGGGCGCACCAGCAGCGCCGGGACGCCCTATCTGCTCGATGTGGCCGCTGGTGTCGCCGCTGTGGCGGTCGCGGTGCTGGTCGAGCCGGTTCCGGCGATGGCCTTCGCGGCCTGCTGCCTGCTCGTCCACTACGCATTCACGAATGCCGGTGCGCGACTGCTGCTTTCGGAGGGGCACATCTGGCCGATGCGCGCAGCGTGCCTGGGCATGGGGTTGTCGGTTTTACTCGCAATGAGCATGCCGATTTCTGCGATGCTTGCGACGCTTGTTGTCGTTGTTGTCGGTCCTTTGGCGACGGGAGGGGTGTCCCGTCGCTGGAGATGAGGCGGGTCATGCTCAAGACGAGTGTTGCCAACATTCCCCTGAAATCGACTGGTGAGTCCCTGGCGTGGGAGCCCGGCGAGGAAGTGCTCTACAGCTTCTGGCGGCTGGACGGATCGCTGGGCACCGTCCATCCGGCACGGGTGGTCGAGGACGACGGAGACCACCTGCTGTGCTGGGTCCTGGACGGCACACCGATCCGGATCACCACCTCCCCGGACGGCCGGTCGCCGCGCCAGATGCCGTTGTCCGAACGCTTCAACGGGCCCCGGGTCCCCGCGAAGTCGACCTGGCGCGGTACCTCGACGCTGCGCCTGGTGTTCGAGAACTGCTGGGCGTCGGTCTGGTGGTTCTTCGAGCCCGACGGCACTTTCCGCAACTGGTACGTCAACCTCGAAGTCCCGCTGGGCAGGGATGCGACCGGCGTCCGGCGCGTCGACGGGGTGCTCGACGTCGAGGTGTACCCCGACGGGTGCTGGTCCTGGAAGGACGAGAACGAGGTGGCCGATGCGTTGGCCGCTGGCCGGTTCGACGAGCGCCACCTGACCCGACTGCAGGCCGAGGGCGAACGCATGATCACCTTGGCCGAGGCGGGTCGGTTCCCGTTCGACGGCACCTACTGCGATGCCCAGCCCGATCCGAAGTGGGCACTTCCGTCCCTCCCGGAGGGACTGCTGCTCATCTGAGGAGCCGGGGCCGTGAGTCCGTCGGCAGCCCGAAGGACTCACGGCCCCGTGCCGCCAGGGTCAGAGCGAGACGAACAGCAGGAAAGCGATGACGGCGACGATCCCGCCGATCCCGCCGACCGAGCCGCCGCGCAGGTCCTTGGGGAAGAACGTCTTGTGCTTGTTGCGCCACCAGAACGCCCATCCGGCGGCACCGGCCAGGCCCAGGATCGCGCCGAAGATGCCGATCCACGCGTAGCCGAGCATCACCAGCAGGCCGCCGCCCAGCGGCATGAGCGCCGCCAGGGTTGCGGCCAGCGCGTCCTGCGACGTCGTCGTGGGCCCCGCGGGGACCGGGGTGTTGTGGGCGTACGTCATGGTCACATCATAAGGGGGGAATCGTCCGGATCCACCCGCTTCGGTCACGAACGGTGGCGTTCGTTCAACGTTTAGTAAGCGGACGACAGATATTTGGACGACCAAGTTCTGGAGATCGGGTTTCCACTGCTCCGAAGCGCGCGATACGGTACGCGCATGACTGGAGCGCTGTCTTTCACCCGGACCCCCAACCCGCAACCGGCCAGCGATGAGCGCCGTGCGGAAGTATTGGCGAATCCGGGCTTCGGACGGTACTTCACCGACCACATGGTGACCATCAAGTGGACCGACGACCGCGGCTGGCACGACGCCGCGGTGGAGCCCTACCACTCGCTGGAGCTGGACCCGGCGACATCGGTCCTGCACTACGCGCAGGCGATCTTCGAGGGACTCAAGGCGTACCGCCAGCCGGACGGCTCGATCGCCGCGTTCCGGCCGGAGGCGAACGCACAGCGGTTCCAGCGCTCGGCGCAGCGGATCGCGATGGCCCAGCTACCGGAGGAACTGTTCATCGAGTCGCTGCGCGAGCTGATCGCGGTGGACGCCGACTGGGTGCCGAGCGCCGAGGAGAGCTCGCTGTACCTGCGGCCGTTCATGATCTCCACCGAGATCGGGCTCGGCGTCAACCACCCGTCCGACGCCTACCTGTACGCGCTGATCGCCTCCCCGGCCGGCTCGTACTTCGCCAGCGGCATCAAGCCGGTCACCGTGTGGCTGAGCCACGAGTACGTGCGGGCGGCGCCCGGCGGCACCGGTGCGGCGAAGTTCGCGGGCAACTACGCCGCGTCGTTCCTCGCGCAGGCCGAGGCCGTGGAGCAGGGCTGCGATCAGGTCGTGTGGCTGGACGCGTGCGAGCGGCACGTGGTCGAAGAAATGGGCGGCATGAACCTGTTCTTCGTGTTCGGCTCCGGCTCGGACGCGCGCCTGGTGACCCCGGCGCTCAGTGGCAGCCTGCTGCCGGGCGTGACCCGCTCGTCACTGCTGGAGCTGGGCAAGGAGCTCGGCATGCAGGTCGAGGAGCGGCGGATCACCGTCGAGGAGTGGGAGAAGAAGGCCACCGCCGGTGAGCTCACCGAGGTCTTCGCCTGCGGCACCGCCGCGGTGATCACCCCGGTCGGCCACGTCAAGCACCGCGACGGGGAGTTCGGCATCGCCGACGGCCAGCCGGGCGAGGTGACGATGAAGCTGCGCGAGCGCCTCACCGCCATCCAGCACGGCACGGCCGCCGACACCCGCGGCTGGATGACCAAGCTCAGCTGACCGCCAGGGGTGTCCGCAATTTCAAAGGAAATTGCGGAAGTTATCCACAACCTTCGGCGTGTCGGGGTGCCGACACGCCGAAGGGCCGCAATTTCCATTGAAATCGAACCTCGGATTTCAATGGAAATTGCGGTGGACTTGGTCAGGCGATGGCCGTGGTGGCGAGGACCGCCGTGGTCGCGAGGACTGTTGTGGTCGCGAGTTCGGAGGCGGCACCTAGGACGTCTCCGGTGATTCCGCCGAAGCGGCGTCGGGTGTGCCAGGTGAGGGCGAGTAGCAGGGCTGCGGCGAGGACCACGGCGATCGCCGCGTGCCAGCCGAAGCCGACGGCGGCCACCGCGAGCAGGGCGAGCCACCAGGCGGCGACGAGCCAGGTCGGCTGGCTGCCCGCTACCAGCGCACCCATGCCTTCCGGGCGTGCCGCCGGCACTCCGGTCCGGCAGCACAGCACGAATCCCGCGCGGCCCACCGCACATGCGAGGACGACCGTCAGCGGCACGTTCGCCAGTTCGGCGAGGCTTGCCGCCTGGATGCCGAGCACGAGGATCAAAGCGACGACCGCGAACGGCCCCGCGCCGCCGTCGCGCATCACGCTCAGCGCGCGCTCCGGTGGTCCGTAGCAACCGAGACCGTCCACCGTGTCCGCCAACCCGTCGACGTGCATACCCCGTGTGACCAGCACCAACACGGCGACGGTGAGCAGCCCGGCCAACAGCGGGGGAGATCCGAGCGCGGTCAGGGCCCAGAGCGCGGCGGTGCCGAAGGCACCGACCAGCGCGCCAACCAGGGGCGCGAACGAGATCGCCTGGCGGCAGGCGCGGTCGTCGACGCGCCGGGCGGGCACCGGCAGCACGCTTAGCCACGAAACCGCCAGGCGCAGACCGTCCAGCACCGTCACGCCGTCGGGCCGGTCGCCTCGGCTCCGGTCGGGCCGCCGACACCGGCTTCGGCGAAGGTCGCCATCTCACCGAGCACCCGCACCGCGGCGGTGACCACCGGCAGCGCCGTGAGCGCACCGGAGCCCTCGCCGAGCCGCATCCCCAGGTCGAGGACCGGGGTGAGGTCGAGGTGGTCGAGCACCAGCGGCCCGCCCGGTTCGGCGGAGCGGTGACCGGCCAGCCACCACTGCCGGGCGCCGGGCGCGAGCTCCTCGGCGACGAGCGCCGCCGCACCCACCACGACCCCGTCCAGTAGCACCGGGGTGCGCCGAACCGCGGCCTGCGCGAGGAACCCGGTCAGCGCGGCGATGTCGGCCCCCGCCGAGGTCCGCAGCAGCGCCAAAGGGTCGTTCAGCACCTTGCGGGCGCGGCGCAGCGCATCCCGGATCGCGGCGGTCTTGCGCATCCAGGCGTTGTCGTCGATGCCGGTGCCGCGGCCGACCACCGCTACCGGTTCGGTCCCGGTCAGCGCGGCGATCAGCACCGCCGCCGGGGTGGTGTTGCCGATGCCCATGTCACCGGCGATGAGCAGGTCGGCACCGGAGTCCACTTCCTCGTCGGCGATGGTGCGCCCGGCGTTGACAGCGGCGTCCACCTCGTCGGCGGTAAGGGCGTCCTCCCGGTCGATCGCACCCGACCCGCGCCGCACCTTGTGCGCGCTGACCACCGGCGGGGTGTCGGCGTTGACCGCCATGTCCACCACCCGCACCGTCGCGCCGGCGTTGGTGGCCAGCACGTTCACCGCCGCGCCGCCGCTTAGGAAATTGCTGACCATCTGGCCGGTCACGTCGCTGGGGTAGGCCGAGACGCCGTGCGCCGCGATGCCGTGGTCCCCGGCGAAGACGACCACGCGGGGGCGGGTGAAGGGGCGCGGCGGGCTGCTGCCCTGCCGGGATGCGACCCAGACGCCGATTTCTTCCAGCCGCCCCAGCGATCCGGCGGGCTTGGTCAACTGCTCGTGCCGGGCGACCGCCTGCCGCCGGGCCTGCTCGTCGGGCGCCGGTACCGCCGGGAACCCGATCGGGCCGGACTGGTTCTGGTCGGTGGACAAGCGAAAACCTCCGTTTGTTCGGCGCGTCTGGGGTCAGCGGATGCGGAGCGGAAGTCCGGCCACGAGCAGGACTACCTCGTCGGACACGTCAGCCAGCCGGGCGTTGAGTGAGCCGAGCTCGTCCCGGAACAGCCTTCCAGACCTGGTCGCCGGGACGACCCCGAGGCCGACTTCGGCGGAAACGACCACCAACCGGGCCCGGCACCCGGCGACGGCCCCGACCAACCGGGCGCAGTGCCCGGCCACCACGTCGAGCGCGCCGGGGTCGCGATCCCACGCACCGGCGTCGTCGAGGACGCCGGTCAGCCAGGTGGCCAGGTCATCCACCAGCACGGTCGCCCCGGGGCCGGCATCGGCCAGCACGCGGAGCAACGAATCGGCGTCGCCGGCCTCCACGGTCCGCCAGGTGCCGGGGCGCCGCGAGACGTGCAGGGCGATCCGCTCGGCCCACTCGGCGTCGTCGGGATCGCGCCGCGCGGTCGCGGCGTAGGTGACCGGGGAGGATTCCGAGACCAAACCCTCGGCATGCGCGGATTTGCCGGAACGAGCCCCACCGAGCACCAACGTGCGCACAGCCACCCGACGAAACCTCCGGTCCCCTTACCAACGACGTCGCAGCGACGCTACCCGGATCGATCAGATGACCGCGGTCGGTGTGACAGCCGTCGCCGAGACGAGCGCTGGGATCAGCCGATCTTGGCGATGTCCTTGGGGGTGTAGCGGGGGCGGGGGACCCGGAGCTTGCGGATCTGCATGGCCCGGGTGAAGGCGTACCAGCCCAGGGAGAACGGGCGGTCCTTGTGGTCCGGGTACTTCGCACGCACGCGCTTGTTCACGTACCGGCCCAGCAGGGTGCCCTCGACGACCATCATCGCGAGCAGCGCCATGCACGCCAGCGTCGCGTACTGCTGGACGACCAGGTTCTGCGCCAGCGTGGTGGCGAACACGATCAGCACCAGCGGCATGAACAGGCCCATCAGGTGCCGCCGGGTGTCCACCAGGTCGCGTACGTAGGCGCGCACCGGACCCTTGTCGCGGGGCATCAGGTAGCGGTCGTCGCCCTGCATCATCCGCTCGCGGCGCTCCCGCGCGGCCTGCCGACGCTCATCCTTGTTGCCGCGGGCCCGTTTGATCGCCTCGCGCTGGGTCTTCGGCGGCGGCGGGACCGGGCCGCGCCGCTTGCTCTCCGCGTCCCGGCGCTTCGGCGTCGGCTTCCCCTTCTTGGGGGTGTGGTTGGCGGCATGTTCCGCCGCAGCCTGACCGGTCTCCGCATCGGACTCGGTGGTGGCGGTCTGCTCAGCGCTGCTACGGCGAAGGAACCTCACTCCAACAGGGTATTCGACGCCCCGGTCGGGGCTGCAGCAGACCGGACACCAGCGGGCGGATCCGGCATCGGGAAGCCACATCACACCAGCTAGGCGGGTAACTGTGCCACCATAGACTCAGGAGACAAAACGTAGCTCCCCCGGGCGGCGCCCGCGGGAATAGCGTGACTCCGGCTGTGGTTGCACCTCACGCCGGAATCGGACGAGCGAGACCTCTAGGGAGAGTCCATGACCGCCCCGAACACCACGACCGACGCCGAGGCGCCTGCCCACGGTGTCACGTTGACCGACGCGGCGGCCCAGAAGGCCAAGGCCCTGCTCGACCAAGAGGGCCGCGACGACATGCACCTGCGCATCGCCGTCCAGCCGGGTGGCTGTGCGGGCCTGCGCTACCAGCTCTTCTTCGACGAGCGCGCCCTCGACGGCGACGCTCGGCGAGACTTCGAGGGCCTGGGCGTGGTCGTCGACCGGATGAGCGCTCCCTACCTGCAGGGCGCGGTGATCGACTTCGTCGACTCCATCGAGAAGCAGGGCTTCACCATCGACAACCCGAACGCGGGCGGGTCGTGCGCCTGCGGCGACTCGTTCCACTGATCGAGCAAGCCGATCTGGCATGAGGCCGGTGCCCGCGGGCGCCGGCCTTCTTGCTGTCCAGGGTCCCGGGGCTGCGTGCCGATGGTCGGCGAGGTCGCCTCGGTACGAACCGAGGGAATCCTCCGGCGCACGGTGGCACACCCAGAGCAGCGTCCGGCGTTGCCGTCCACGCTCGGCGACGCGCTCGACCACATCGCCCGAGGATTGTCTTAGCCGCGCACCCGTTCGGCGCAATGACGACTCGTCCAGCAGCGCGGGGACAGCACATCAACGTGCCCGCCCCCCGTTCCTTTCGCCCGTGGGGCAAACCGTGATCAACCGCGTGGGGCAAACGTGGGCTCGAAACCGTGACGCAACGCACTAACAGCAGCTCAGCAACGTCTATACTGCGCATGACCAAACCGCCGGTCACACCACCCGTGACCAGTGTTTTCCCAGGTCAGCGCCAAGCCACGTATAAAAGGGCACCTTCTACACACGGCTTGGCAGGAGGTGCCCTTCAGGCTTCGCCCCATGGGGGTTGGGGTTTGCGGGCGAGGTTCAGCGGATGACCACTCGGACGACCTCGTTTCCGAGGACCACCTCGTCGCCTTCGACCAGTTGCTTGCCGCGGCGGGTTTCGACCGCGCCGTTGACCTCGACCTGGCCGTCCTCCAGCAGCGCCTTCGCCTCCGCTCCGTGCTCGACGAGGCCCGCCAGCTTCAACAGCTGCCCGAGCCGGATCATGTCGTCCCGGATCTCCACTTCGCGCATACCGCCATTGTCCGCCGCGCGCCTGGCACGCGGCCGAACCGGGCAGGGCGGTGCCGCTCGGTGCGCGCCTGATTACCCGCAGCCACGTTCGGTGGGTCGCGAGGACCGCTCCGGCGTGCTGTATTGACTGCGGGCCCAGCCGCGCGAACCACCAGGAGTTGTGCCGTGCCAGTCGCCGTCACCGGAAGCATCGCCACCGACCACCTGATGCACTTCCCTGGCCGGTTCACCGAGCAGCTCGTCGCCGACAGCCTGGAGCAGGTGTCGCTGAGCTTCCTGGTGGACGGGCTCGTGGTCCGGCGCGGCGGCGCCGCGGCCAATATCGCCTTCGCGCTGGGCGTCCTGCGGCAACGGCCGGTGCTGGTCGGCGCGGTCGGCGACGACTTCGCAGACTACCGCTCCTGGCTGCAGCGCCACGGCGTGGACTGCTCGGGCGTGCACGTTTCGGAGGTCGCGCACACCGCTCGGTTCGTGTGCACCACCGACGACGAGTTCAACCAGATCGCGTCCTTCTACGCAGGTGCGATGTCGGAGGCCCGTAACATCGAGCTGGCCCCGGTGATCAGCTCCACCGGTGCCAACCTGGTGCTGATCAGCCCGAACGACCCGCAGGCCATGCTTCGGCACGCCGACGAGTGCCGGCACCGCGGCTACCGGTTCGCCAGCGACCCGTCGCAGCAGCTCGCCCGGCTCAGCGGGGAGCAGGTGCGCCGGGTGGTCGAAGGCGCGCACTACCTTTTCACCAACGAGTACGAATGGGGCCTGCTGCGGCAGAAGACCGGATGGACCGATGCGGAGGTGCGGCAGCTGGTCGGCACCCGGCTCACCACCCTCGGCGCGAGCGGGGTGGAGGTCGTCACCGGCGGCGAGCGGCTGCTGGTGCCCGCGGTCGCGGAGCGGGAGAAGGTCGACCCGACCGGGGTGGGCGACGGTTTCCGGGCGGGCTTCCTCGCTGGTGTCCAAACAGGACTGTCTTTGGAGCGTGCCGCGCAGCTGGGGTCGTTGATCGCCGTGCACGTCCTGGAGGTGACCGGGACGCAGGAGTGGACCCTCGACCACGGGCGCGCCCAGCAGCGCTTCGCCGACGCCTTCGGCGCCGAAGCGGCGGCGGAGGTCGCCCCGCTGCTCGGCTGAGCGATGCTTCGGCTGGTCAGGCCCGTGAGTGCTGCTCGCGGCTGTTGAGCCTGTTTAGGAACTCGTTCTGCCTGGAGGTTCCGGTGGCTGCCCCGGCGGGAGCGGTGTGGTTCTGCCTTGCCAATTGGTGTGAAGCGAACGGCCTGTACACCACCGTAGGCGGCACGAACGATCCGTTCGCTTCAACCAGCGCATTCCAGAACAGGCTCTGCGGCACCCGAAGGCGCTCCCGGGCGATCAGCTGCGGAAACGTCATCCAGGGATGGCCGGGGCCGTGTCCATGTCGGACAAGACCAAGTGATCTGCAAATATCCGGTAAATGTTTGGCCTCGGTGGCGGACGGCCCACCGCCCGATCAGGCAGCCGGATCAGTCAGCGCGTCCGCCACCGCCGTGATGTCCTCCGGGCGCACCCGGCAGCAGCCACCGATGACGTGGGCGCCCGCCGCGCGCCAGCCGCGGGCCTGCTCCGCCGACAGCCGGGCGCGGCCCGTCCACGCGCGCCGCTGCGCGTCCCAGCCCTCTCCGCTGTTGGGGTAGACGACGATCGGCTTTTCCACCGCGGCGCGGGCGATCTCGATCGCGGTCAGCACGTCGTCCGGCGCCGAGCAGTTGACCCCGACCGCGATGATCGCGTCGCTGTCCGCCGCCACGGCGAACGCTTCCGCCAGGGGCTGGCCGGCCCGGGTCTGCTCGCCGCTGATCGTGAACGACAGCCAGGCCGGGACGTCCAGGTCGGCGACCGCGTCCACCAGCGCTTCCGCCTCGTCCACGTCCGGAACGGTCTCCAGGGCGAAGACGTCCGGGCGAGACTCCGCGAGCACCTCCAGCCGCGGCCGGTGGAAGTCGTGCAGCTCGCGCTTCGTCAGGCCGTACCGGCCCCGGTACTCCGAGCCGTCTGCCAGCATCGCGCCGTACGGGCCGATCGACGCCGCCACCCAGCGGTGCCGACCCGGCTCCACTTCGCCGGCCAGCCGGGCCAGTTCCACGCTCCGCCGCATCAGCTTCGCCGCCTCGGCGCGCTCGATGCCGTGCTCCGCGAACCCCTCGAAGCTCGCCTGGTAGCTCGCGGTCGTCGCGATCTCCGCGCCCGCCCGGAAGAACGCGGCGTGCGCCGCGACGATCTCCTCCGGCGCATCCGCCAGCAGGCGCGCCGACCACAACGCATCGGAGAGGTCGTGGCCCTGCGCTTCCAGCTCAGTGGCCAGGCCGCCGTCCAGGATCATCGGTGCGCCGCTGAGGCTGAACGCGTTCATGCGCTCAGCGTAGTCGCGCACGGTGCTGGCCGGTTGTGCACAAGGTCGCTACTCGACTCGTCCGCGACAACCAAGTGGTCGTGATTGAAGACCTCTCCGTGAACAGCTCCAACAAGAACAACTGCGTGGTGACGATGCCGACCAGGAACGTGAACGGCCCGTTCGCCTCGGTAGGTGAGGTGAACGGGCCGGTCGCTGCGGTGAGCCGTCAAAGGCGGACCGGGTAGTGGGGCTCAGGGACCTCGGGGGACAGGCGTCCCTCGACGAAGATCCCGTGCCACAGCATGAACACCAGCAGCGCCCAAAGGCGGCGGCTGTGGTCCAGCACACCGGAGCGGTGCTCCTCCAGCAGCTGCAGCACCGCGGTGCGGTTGAGCAGGTGGTCAGTCTGGGACTGCTGGATGATGTTGCGCGCCCAGTCGTGCATCTCGTCGCGCAGCCAGTGCTTGATCGGCACCGGGAACCCGAGCTTGCGGCGGTTGATCACGTGCGCGGGCACCACCTGGTACATCGCCTGGCGCAGCGCGTACTTGGTGGTCTCCTTGGTGATCTTCTGCTCCAGCGGGATGCCGCTGGCGACCCGGAACACCTCCGTGTCCAGGAACGGCACCCGCAGCTCCAGCGAGTTGGCCATCGTCACCTTGTCGGCCTTGACCAGGATGTCGCCGCGCAGCCAGGTGAACAGGTCCACGTGCTGCATCCGGGTCACCGGGTCCCAGCTCGCCGACTGCCGGTACGGGCCGGCCGTGACGTCCTTGTGGGACACGCCCGGGTCGAAGCTGCGCATCACGCCGCGCAGCTGGTCGTCGCGGAAGATGCGCGCGTTGCCGTAGTAGCGCTCCTCCAGGCTCAATGCGCCGCGGCGCAGCAGGTCCTTGCCCCGCACGCCTTCCGGGATGGCGGTCGACACGCGGCCCATCGCCTTGCGCAGCGCCCCCGGCACCTTCTCGAACGGCGCCAGCGACAGCGGCTCCCGGTAGATCGTGTAGCCGCCGAACAGCTCGTCGGCGCCCTCGCCGGAGAGCACCACCTTGACGTGCTGGCGGGCCTCTCGTGCGATGAACCACAGCGGCACCAGCGCCGGGTCGGCCACTGGGTCGTCCAGGTACCAGATGATCAGCGGCAGCGTCTCCATCATCTCCTCGGCGGAGACGGTGCGGACGACGTGCTTGACACCGATCGCCGCGGCCGACTCGGCGGCCACGTCCACCTCCGAGTAGCCCTGCCGCTCGAAACCGGTGGTGAAGGTGATCAGGTTCGGGTTGTGCTCCTTGGCCAGCGCCGCGATCGCCGTGGAGTCGATGCCGCCGGAGAGGAACGAACCGACGGTGACGTCCGCGCGCATGTGCTTGGCGACCGAGTCGCGCATCACGTTGACGATCTCGTCGTGCAGCCGTCGCGCGTCGGCGTCGGTGTTGACCGGCCGCGAGTGGAAGTTCGGCTGGAAGTACCGCTCGGTGACCAGCTGGCCGCCCGGGGAGACGGTGAACGAGGTCCCCGACTCGATGCGGCGGATCTGCCGGTGCAACGACTCCGGCTCCGGCACGTACTGCAGCACCAGGTAGTGCTGCAGCGCCTTGTGGTCCAGCTCCTCGCCGATGCGCAGCGTGCTCGCCAGGCTCAGCAGGCTCTTCTTCTCGCTGGCGAACGCCACGCCACCCGGCCCGGCCGCGTAGAACAGCGGCTTGATGCCGAACGGGTCGCGCGCGCCGAAGACCACCTTGCGCTCGTTGTCCCAGATCAGGAACGCGAACATGCCGCGCAGTCGGCCGACCACCGAAGTGCCCAGGTAGTGGTAGGCGGCGACGATCACTTCGGTATCGCCGTCGGTGCTGAACCGGGCGCCGAAGCGCTCGATCAGCTCGGCGCGCAGCTCCAGGTAGTTGTAGATCTCACCGTTGAAGTTGATGGTGTAGCGCCGCGGGGTCTCCGGCGGGCCCCACGTCAACGGCTGGTGGGAGTGCTCCAGGTCGATGATCGACAGCCGGTTGAAGCCGAAGACGACCTCACCGCCGTGCCAGGTGTCGCTTTCGTCCGGGCCCCGGTGTCGTTGACACGGCAGCGCGTTGGCCACCGCGTTAACGGCGAAGCCGGCGTTCTCTTCGGTGGGACAAACAAGTCCAAGCAGGCCGCACACGCGTCTGGTGCACCTCTTCGAGTCGGCGGTGTCGTCTTTCCAGCCCCCCACAGCTCGCCCCAGTATGCCGTCCGCTCGCCCGCGCGCTGCACGCGCGGGGCGGCAATCCGGGCCTGGCCGCGATCTACGCCCCCGGAGCAGTATCGCGGCTACACCTGGGCTACGCTCTGCGCAGGATTCCGGCGGCAGATCTCCGGCTTCGTCCGCGGACGGACGGCGATCACCAGGCCGCAGCGGTGAGTTTTGCACGAGGAGGCGTCGCGCAGTGGGCCTGAAGGAGGGGACCCGAGTGCCACGGCTGGTCAAGGTCGCTGGTCTGATCGGCCTGGTTGGTGTCGCGGCCACGGGCTGCACGACCGACGAGGTCCTGCGGTTCGGCTGGCCGGAGGGGGTCACCCCGCAGGCCGAGGCGATGCGGAACCTGTGGACCTGGTCGGTCATCGCGGCACTCGCGGTGGGTGTGATGGTGTGGGGACTGATCTTCTGGACGGTCGCCTTCCACCGCAAGAAGAAGGGTGACGAGGAGCTGCCCCGGCAGTTCCAGTACAACCTGCCGCTGGAGCTGATCTACACGGCGATCCCGTTCGTGATGGTGGTCGTCCTGTTCTACTTCACGGCCGTCACCCAGAACACCGTGCTGGCCAAGCCGGCCAACCCGGACCAGCGGGTGAACGTGGTCGCGTTCCAGTGGAACTGGGAGTTCAACTACCCCGGTTACAAGACCCCGGACGGGCAGCCGGTCCGCACCATCGGTAGCAGCAGCGAGATCCCGCTGCTGGTCGTACCGGTCGGCCAGCGCGTCGAGTACAACATTCGCGCGACCGACGTGATCCACTCGTTCTTCGTGCCGGAATGGCACTTCAAGCGGGACACCTTCCCGGACCCGGAGAAGAACAACCAGGACAACGTCTTCCAGAACACCGTCGAGCGCGAAGGTTCGTTCGTCGGCCGGTGCGCCGAGCTGTGCGGCACCTACCACTCGATGATGAACTTCGAGGTCCGGGCGCTGTCGACGGACAAGTTCGACCGGTACATGCAACTGCGGACGCAGGTCAACCCGCAGACCGGCCAGCCGTACACCACCGCCGAGGCGCTGGGCGCCATGAACTGCGGTGAGCTGTGCACCCCGCACGCGGTCACCGGTGTTCCGTTCAACACCGACCGCACCGGCGGAGTGCCCTCCGGGCAGAGCGGGACCAAGTAGGGGTGCCCTCGGCAGGGCGTACGGCGTGAGAGCGAGGACTCCATGAAGGTCGAATCCAAGATCTTCAACTACATCACCATCTTCTTCTTCCTGTCCGCGATCGTGTACGGGGTCTGGGCCAAGGAGCCGGTCGGCACCGTGGCGCTGATCCTGGTCGGCGGGCTGTCCCTGATCATCGGCAGCTACTTCTCGTTCGTGGCGCGCCGCATCGAGGACCGGCCCGAGGACAACCCGGACGCGGAGATCAGCGACGGTGCCGGTGAGCTGGGCTTCTTCAGCCCGGGTAGCTACTGGCCGGTGGGTCTGGCGGCCTCCGCCGCCTTCGCCGGTCTGGCCCTGGCGTTCTTCCACGTGTGGATGATCGTCATTGCCGTCGGCTTCGTGCTGATCATGGTGGCTGGGCTGGTGTTCGAGTACCACACCGGTCAGAGCCACCACTGACGACGACACCGAGCGCAGGCCCCCGAGTCCACCGGACCCGGGGGCCTGCGCGGTTTAAGAGCCTGTCGGCGAATGCCGTCCGCGCCTTTGGAAGCGGCGTAGCCGCTTGCATTCACCTTGCCAAGACGACCATCGGCGTGTTCTGAGAGGTTTTCTGGCGAGGACGGCCCCTTCGCCGCGTATTGGACATACATCAGGAGGGGCACCCGCAGTCCAGGGAACCTCTCAGGTTCCGCTAAGCGACCACCCACCCAGACCATTCACCAACAGGCTCTAAGATCTTCCAGTACCGCTGTAGCAGGAGGTTTTGCCGTGATCACCGCGATCGTGCTGATCCAGACCGCCGCCGATCGCCTCGCCGAGGCGGCCCAGGAGATCGCCGACCTGGACGGCGTCGACGAGGTCTACTCCTGCGCGGGCGACGTGGATCTGATCGCCATGCTGCGGGTGTCCCGCCACGAGGACCTGGCCGAGATCGTGCCCGGCCGGATCAACAAGGTCGAGGGCGTCCTCGACACGGACACCCACATCGCGTTTCGCTCCTACTCCCGCAGGGACACCGAAGCGGCGTTTTCCATCGGCCTCGAAGAGGAGTTACCTCGCAGTTTCGATTGAAACTGCGCTTGAAGGAGCCTGACGGACCACAGTTTCAATTGAGACTGTGGTACACCGGAGTGGTGGCATGGCTTCAATTGAAACTGTGATGTGGTCTGGCACCAGGTCAGGCGCGGAGGGCTGTGGAGCGCGCAGCCCAGCGGTCCAGGAGGTCCGCGGCGGCACCGGAGTCGATCGCG
Organism: Saccharopolyspora sp. ASAGF58; assembly: GCF_012277335.1. NCBI lineage: Bacteria > Bacillati > Actinomycetota > Actinomycetes > Pseudonocardiales > Pseudonocardiaceae > Saccharopolyspora > Saccharopolyspora sp. ASAGF58. The sequence goes on from NZ_CP040605.1 coordinate 4,339,007, forward strand.
TTCGCCGCGCGCTCCAATCCGGCGTTGAGCTGGTCGCTGAGGTTCGTTGCGGGGCCGTCGTAGGCCGCCGCCGCGCCGGCCGCGTTCAGCAGCACAGCGTCCCGCACCGGGCCCGTGGCGCCGCCCAGGAGATCGCGGACTGCTTTCGCGTTGACCGTCGCGTCGCCGCCCTGAAGGTCCTCCGGGCGGCTGCGGGCGATGCCGAACTCCTGCGGGTCGATCCGGTCCTCGCGGACCGCGCCGTCGTGCACCACCCACACCGTGCTGTCGGCAGTGGTGGTGATCTCGTCCATGCCGTCGTCGCCGCGCACCACCAGCGCGGAATTGCCGCGGGAGGCGAACACCTCGGCCACCACCGGTGCCATCCGGGAGTCGGCGCAGCCGATCAGGCCCGCCGCCGGGAGCGCCGGGTTGGTCAGCGGCCCGAGCACGTTGAACGCCGTCGGAATGCCGATCTCGCGCCGCGCGCCGCCCGCGTGCTTGAACGCGGGGTGGAACACGGGCGCGAAGCAGAACCCGATGCCGATCTCCTCGACGCAGCGCCGCACGCCCTCGGGCGGAAGGTCGATGGCCACGCCGAGCTCCTCCAGCACGTCCGCGGTGCCGCACTTCGACGACGCGGCTCGGTTGCCGTGCTTGACGACCGTGATGCCGGACGCGGCGAGCACGATCGAAGCCATTGTGGAGATGTTCACGCTGCCGGATCGGTCACCGCCGGTGCCGACGATGTCCACCGAGCGCTGCGTGATCTCCAACCGCCGGGCGTGCGCGAGCATCGCGTCGGCCATCCCGCGCACCTCTGCGGGCGTCTCGCCCTTGGCGCGGAGCGCGACCACGAAGGCCGCGACCCGCGCGGGCGAGGCCTCCCCGGACATGATCAGGTCCATCGCCCAGGCGGTTTCCTCCGCGGAGAGATCCTCACCCGCGACCAGGCTGCCCAGCAGTCCTGCCCAGTTTCCCGCCATGGTTTCCACGTTCTTCACTCCGTCTTCAGCAAGCGGCGGCGGCCCCGACGCGGTGCAACGGACGCTCCACGAGCCGCGACCCGAGGACGCAGCGCCGGTGCCTCCCGAAAGGGGAGCGCGGACCGCGCCGCTGCGCCAATCATCCCGCAACGTCAGGTCAGGCGGGTACCGGCTTGCCCTGCGAACGCAGGACCTCGGCGACGGTCTCGGCCGCGGCCAGCGGGTCCAGCGGGTGCACCAGGACCGCGTCGGCCTGCGACCAGGTCGCCAGCCATCGGTCGTCTTTGCGGCGCACAGCGACCACCACCGGCGGGCACTGCGCGATCTCGTTCTTCAGCTGCCGGGACACGCCCATGCCGCCGGTCGGCTGCGCCTCGCCATCCAGGATCACCAGGTCCGCGTGGCCCGCGTCGACCTCGCTGAGCACGTGCGCCACGGTCCCGGCCTCGATGTAGTGCAGCCTGGCGAGATCCGGGGCCGGTCGGCGCCCGATCGCTGTGATGATCGCCTCCCGGATCTCGGGGCGATGGCTGAACACGAGAACGTTCGTGGTCGGTGTGCTCATCACTAGCTCCTCGCGGGTCGGCGCAGGATGGGGCGGTGGGACCGCCGTACATCTCCGGATGCTATCCGCCCGACCGGGGCGAACAGTAGTCGCCCAGGCAAATCGATCAACCAGAAGTCGATCAGTTCGGGTCGGGTTGCAGGGCGTCCCAGCCGAAGGACTGACCGCCGTGGCGCTGGGCGAGCCCGGCCATCCGGGAACTCTCCTGTGAGCAATGCAACGCGTCGAGTCGCTGGACACGCAGCGCGACCAACGCGGTCAGGCCTGGCGCGGCGAGCTCGCTACCCCGCCCACCTGGGCGAAGTTCCCAGCCGTCGGCGTCCAGCAGGGTTCGGGCGGCCTCGATCGAGCACTCCGGAAGGGTCAGGTGGTGGCGCAAGACCGCAGGTAGTTCGGGCTGCCAGCGCTCGGCGCGGGCGAGGGCGGCCGAGGCGGCCTCGGTTTCGTCGAACGCGGTCACGACGACCTCCAGCGCGGGATCGTCGACGCTGGTCACGGGCCTGCTGCGGGCCCTGCGGGCGGCCCAGAAGGCCGACCACCGTGCGTGGATGCTTTTCACAGTGCGTTACCTCCGGACTGCAATCCGACCACCCTGCGGCTGACGGCCGGACCCGAAGGCGCGAGGGGAAAACGTGCAAGACATAATGCGTCGCGTGACAACGGCAGCGCCCTCAATCAGTCAACGCGTGCACTCGCTGAACCGGCCGAACATGGTCAGCGTAGGCACCATCGTTTGGTTGGCCAGCGAGCTGATGTTCTTCGCTGGGCTCTTCGCCATGTTCTTCACGGTGAAGGCGCAGAACGAGGGCGAGTGGCCACCACCGCCCACTCACCTGAACCTCCCGTACGCCCTCCCGTTCACGATCATCCTGGTGGCGTCCTCGTTCACCTGTCAGTGGGGCGTGTTCGCGGCGGAACGGGGTGACGTCTTCGGCCTCCGCCGGTGGTACGTGATCACGCTGATCATGGGCACGCTCTTCGTGCTCGGGCAGGCCGGTGAGTACTACACGTTGGTCACCGAGCACGCGACCACGATCGCGTCGTCGGCCTACGGGACGGTCTTCTACATGACGACCGGCTTCCACGGGCTGCACGTCATCGGCGGGCTGATCGCCTTCATCTTCCTGATCATCCGGACGAAGCTCAGCAAGTTCACGCCGGCCCAGGCCATCGCCGCCATCGTGGTGTCGTACTACTGGCACTTCGTGGACATCGTGTGGGTCGGCCTGTTCGCCGTGATCTACCTCGTCCCATGACGGCTGAAGCAGGGTCCCATTGATCGGCTTTTTCTCACGAGGTCGAAACCGAACACCCCGAACCGGACAGCAAGGGTTGCCGCTCTCATGACCACCAACAAGAAACGGAACCGCGCGGGCTCGCAGCTCAAGCGGCGGATCTCCGGTGTACTGGCGTTGGGCATCGCGCTGGTGGGTGCCGGCGGGCTGTACACCGTCGTGACTCCCGAGCCGCAGACCGCGCACGCCGCTGCGGACCCGGCTCTGGTGAGGCAGGGCGAGCAGCTCTACAACAACGCCTGCATCTCCTGCCACGGTTCGAACCTGCAGGGCGTCCAGGACCGCGGACCGAGCCTGGTCGGCGTCGGCGAGGCCGCCGTGCACTTCCAGGTCGCCACCGGCCGGATGCCGATGGTGCGCCAGGAAGCGCAGGCGATGCGCAAGCCGCCGAAGTTCAACCCGGAAGAGATCGACGCGCTGGCCGCCTACGTGCAGACCTACGGCGGTGGGCCGGAGTCTCCGAAGAAGACCGGTGAGGCGCTGCAGGGCAGCAACACCGCGCGCGGCGGCGAGCTCTTCCGGCTCAACTGCGCGTCCTGCCACAACTTCACCGGCCGTGGCATCGCGATGTCCTCCGGCAAGTTCGCGCCGAACCTGGCGCCGGCCACTGAGCAGGAGATCTACGAGGCGATGCTCACCGGCCCGCAGAACATGCCGAAGTTCTCGGACCGGCAGCTGACGCCGGAGGAGAAGCAGGACATCATCGGCTACGTCAAGTCGGTCACCAACGGCAACAACAACCCGGGTGGTAACGACCTGGGCGGCTACGGGCCCGGGCCGGAGGGTGTCATCGCCTGGGTGGTCGGGCTCGGCGCGCTGATCGGCCTCACCCTGTGGATCGGAGCCAGGGCATGAGTGAGCACAACAAGACGGAATACACCGACGCCGAACTCGCCGAGATGAGCCGCGACGAGAAGGTCCGGCTCGGCCTGACGCTCGACGACGTCGAACTCGTCGAGTACCGGGACAACTGGCCCGTGCCGGGCACCCGCGCGGAGCGCCGGGCGGAGCGAGTGGTCGCCGCCTGGTTCACCCTCGCCGGCCTGTCGGCGCTGGCGTTCATCGCGGTCTTCGTGTTCTGGCCGTGGGGCTACGTGCCGCCGTCGGACGAGCGCGCGCACTTCATCTACTCGCTGTACAACCCGCTGATCGGTTTCTTCTTCGGCCTGGCGATCCTGGCCGTCGGCATCGCCGTCGTGCAGTACCAGAAGAAGTTCATCCCGCACGAGGTCGCGGTCCAGCAGCGGCACGACGGCCATGGCTCCGACGAGGTCGACCGGCAGACCACCGCCGCGCTGCTCGCCGACGCGGGCAACCGCAGCGGCATCACCCGCCGGTCGATGATCCGCCGCACCGCAGGCTTCGGTGCTGGTGCCTTCGGCGTCGGCGCGGGCGTGTTCGCGATCGGCGGTCTGGTCCGCAACCCGTGGGCGACCGAGGGGCCGGAGTCCCTGAAGCACACCGGGTGGCTGTCGGAGAACGGCGAGAAGACCTACCTGCGCCGCAACACCGGCGATCCGCACGAGATCTCCCTGCTGCGGCCGGAGGACATCGACGCGGGCGGCTTCGAGACCGTCTTCCCGTTCCGGGAGTCGATGCGGCACGACGAGCACGAGCTCGAAGCCTCGATGCGCAAGGGCGACGCGCCGGTCATGCTGATCCGGCTGCGCCCCGGCAGCAAGCCGGTCAAGCGCAAGGGCCAGGAAGACTTCAACTACGGCGACTACTACGCCTACTCGAAGATCTGCACCCACGTCGGCTGCCCGACCTCCCTGTTCGAGCAGCAGACCGGGCGCCTGCTCTGCCCCTGCCACCAGTCTCAGTTCGACGTGGTCAACACCTACGCCAAGCCGGTGTTCGGTCCGGCCACGCGGGCGCTGCCGCAGCTTCCGATCATGGTGGACGAGGACGGCTATTTCGTGGCCAAGGGCGACTTCATCGAACCGGTCGGCCCGGCGTACTGGGAGCGTAATTCATGAGTTCGATCACTCGACCGACAAAGGCGGAGAGCGCCACGTACCGCAAGGTGGCCACCGCCGCCGACGAGCTCGACTCGCGGTACCAGCTCGCCAAGGGCATGCGGCGCCAGCTGAACAAGGTCTTCCCCACGCACTGGTCGTTCCTGCTCGGGGAGATCGCGCTCTACACGTTCATCATCCTGATCGTGACGGGCGTCTACCTGACGCTGTTCTTCGACCCCTCGATGGAGGAGGTCGTCTACAACGGCGTCTACCAGAACCTCCAGGGCGTCCCGATGTCCCGGGCGTTCGAGACGACGCTGAACATCTCGTTCGAGGTGCGCGGCGGTCTGTTCATCCGGCAGCTCCACCACTGGGCGGCGCTGCTGTTCGTCGCGGCGATGGCGGCGCACATGTTCCGGGTGTTCTTCACCGGTGCGTTCCGCCGCCCGCGCGAGAGCAACTGGACCATCGGCGCCCTGCTGTTCATGCTGGGCATGTTCGAGGGCTTCTTCGGCTACTCGCTGCCGGACGACCTGCTTTCCGGCACCGGTATCCGGGCCACCCTGTCCGGGATCGTGCTGTCGATCCCGGTACTCGGCACCTGGATCCACTGGGCGCTGTTCGGCGGTGAGTTCCCGGGCACGGAGATCATCCCGCGGCTGTACGTGCTGCACGTGCTGGTGATCCCGGGCATCATGCTCGGGCTGGTCGCGGTGCACCTGGCGCTGGTCTGGTACCAGAAGCACACCCAGTTCCCCGGGGTGCGGCGCAAGGAGAACAACGTCGTCGGCGTCCGGATCATGCCGGTCTTCGCGCTCAAGGGCGGTGCGTTCTTCGCGCTGGTCACCGGCGTGTGCGCGATCCTGGCCGGTGTCTTCCAGATCAACGGAGTCTGGAACCTCGGCCCGTACAACGCGTCCCAGGTGTCGGCGGCCTCGCAGCCCGACTGGTACCTGATCTGGGCGGACGGCATCCTGCGGATCTGGCCCGCCTGGGAGCTCTACATCGGCAAGTACACCGTGCCGCCGGTGTTCTTCGCGGGTGTCATCGGCATGGGCATCCTGTTCACCCTGCTGATGACCTACCCGTTGATCGAGCGCAAGCTCAGCAAGGACAACGCGCACCACAACCTGCTCCAGCGGCCGCGTGATGCGCCGGTCCGGACCGGTCTCGGTGCGATGGCGCTGACGCTCTTCGGCGTGCTGATGATCTCCGGTGCGAACGACATCGTCGCGTTCGAGTTCAACATCTCGCTGAACGCAATGACCTGGGCCGGTCGCGTCGGCCTGCTGATCCTGCCGCCGATCGCCTACTACATCACCTACCGGGTCTGCCTGGGCCTCCAGCGCAGCGACCGTGAGGTGCTGGAGCACGGCGTGGAGACCGGCATTATCAAGCGCCTGCCGCACGGCGAGTTCATCGAGGTCCACCAGCCGCTCGGCCCGGTGGACGACCACGGCCACCCGGAGCCGCTGCCCTACCAGGGCGCTCCGGTGCCGAAGAAGATGAACAAGCTCGGCGCGGCCGGCAGCCCGGTGGCGGGCAGCCTGCTCACCCCGGACCCGATCGAGGAGACCGCGGCGCTGGAGCGGGCGCGGCACGAGGACGAGGTCCAGCAGGCGGAGCGCGAGCTGACCGCTGGCAAGCCGCAGCAGCCCACCGAGTAAGCGCAGTTCGATCGAGGCCCGGCCCCCGAGGGGTGCCGGGCCTCGTCGTTTTCCGAGATCGCGAGGTGGTGGCGGGCCCACTACGGTTGCCCGCGTGACATCGATCAACGATCCGGAGATCCGGGGCTTCCTCGAAGCGGGCACCCGCACCGGCATGCTCGGCTTCACCGCGAGCGACGGGCGACCGCTGGTCGCGCCGGTGTGGTTCGTGCTGGATGGCGGCGACGTGGTGTTCAACACCGGCAAGAACACCGCGAAGGGCCGCGCGATCGCCCGCGATCCGCGGGTCGCGCTGTGCGCGGACCTGCCCGAGCCGCCGTTCGCGTTCGTGCAGGTGCAGGGCATCGCGGAGATCTCGGAGGACCCCGCCGAGCTGCTGCGCACGGCGACCGAGATCGGCGGCCGCTACATGGGACGGGACCGGGCCGCGGAGTTCGGCCGCCGCAACGGGGTGCCGGGGGAGCTGGTGGTCCGGATCCGGCCGACCAAGGTGATCGCCAGCCTCGACATGACGGGCTGACGGCTCCAGGGGCGTTGGTTCCGCGGGCAGGTGGCCACGATCTTCAGTTGATCGCGGCGTAGGGGGTGCGGCCAGTGGTCGCCTTCTCCAACCAGGCGCGCCAGGAACCCGCGGCGTTCGCCGGTTCGGCCCACGGGATGCTGCAGCGGACCATGCGGGTGCCGCCGGTGGTCAGCCAGCGGTAGACGACCCGTGCTTCGTCGGCGGTCGTGCCGTGCAGTGGTCCCGCACCGGGGATCACGGTCTCCGCCGACGCCTGCAGCAGATCCACGATCGGCATCGGCGGGACGCCGCGCCGGGCGGTGCTCGCGGCGGCGAGTCGCCCGTGCCGGATCACCGACAGGTGCCAGCCGCCTCGGCCGTCCGGCCGGGCCGCTACGAGCTCGGGCACGCTGGTCAGGGCGGCCAGGCGTTGCCCGCGGTCCAGCGAGCGTACGAGCGTTGCCAGTTGGTCGCGGTGCACGGCGGCGTCTTCGAAGCGTTGCGCGGCGGACAGCCGGTCGAGCTCGTCGCGCAGCCGATCCAGCAGATCGGCGCTGCGGCCGCGGATGACGTCCCGGATGGAGATCACTGCGGGCTCGTACTCCTCGGCGCTCTGACGGCCCGCACAGGGCGCGCCGCAGCGCTCCAGCTCGTACAGGGCGCAAGGTCGGCCGCTGGGTTCGCGCGCCGGGATGCGTTCAGCGCACCGCCGCACGGTCGTGGCGGACTGGAGCGCCTCGACGGCGTCGGCGGCGGCTTGGCGGGAGCTGAACGGACCCAGCGCATCGGGTTTCGCGATCCGGACCACCGACAGGCGCGGGAATGGTTCGTCGGTCAGCACCACCCACCAGGCGCGCTGCGGGAACTTCGAACGCCGGTTGTAGCGCGGCTGGTGCGCGGCGAGCAGCCGCAGTTCCCGGACCTCCGCCTCCAGCGGGTGGGCGCACACCACGTGGTCGACCCGCTCGGAGATCGTCACCATCTCCTTGATCCTGCTGCGCCGCTCCCCGGCGGTGAAGTACTGCCGGACCCGCCGCCGCAGGTCGGTCGCGGTGCCGACGTAGAGCACCTCATCCTTCGGGCCGCGGAACAGGTAGACGCCCGGCGAGTTCGGCAGACCGTCGGCGAGGCCGCGCTTGCGCCGCTGCTGCGGCGTGACGTCCGGCAGGTGGCCGAGCAGGTCTTCCAGCGTTCGCACCCCGAGCGGACCGACGCGCTCCAGCAGGGCGTGCAGCACGTCGACCGTGGCGCGAGCGTCGTCCAGCGCGCGGTGCACGGGAACGGTGCGGGCGTTGAGCACCCGCGCCAGCGTGCCGAGCTTGTGGTTGGGCGTCTCGTCGCGGGTCAGCACCCGGCGGGACAGCCGAACGGTGTCCACCACCTGTGGCTTCGGCCACCGCAGGCCGAGCCGATCGCAGTTGGCGCGGAGGAACCCGATGTCGAACGGGGCGTTGTGCGCCACCAGCACGCTGCCGCGGCAGAACTCCAGGAAGACCGGCAGCACGGCGTCGAAGCGGGGCGCGTCGACGACCATCGCCTCAGTGATGCCGGTGATCGACACGATCGAGGGCGGAATGCCGCGATCCGGGTTCACCAGCGTGGCGAACTCGCCGAGCACTTCACCGCCGCGGACCTTGACGGCACCGATCTCGGTGACCGCGTCCCCGTCGCGGTCACCACCGGTGGTCTCCAGGTCGACGACGACGAAGGTCACCTCGTGCAGCGGGACTTCCTCGGTGGTGAGGAGCTCGTCGAAGGACAGTTGCGGGTGCGCGGACATCGGCGCTCAAGTTACGGCCCGCTACCGACAGGACCGGTGATCGCCCCGGTCTTCGGTTAGAGCCTGTTGGTGAATGGTCTGTGTGGGTGGTCGCTTAGCGGAACCTGAGAGGTTTCCTGGACTGCGGGTGTCCCTCCTGATGTATGTCCAATACGCGGCGGAGGGGCCGTCCTCGCCAGGAAACCTCTCAGAACCCGCCGATGGTCGTCTTGGCAAGGTGAATGCAAGCGGCTACGCCGCTTCCAAAGGCGCGGACGGCTTCGCCGACAGGCTCTCAGGACAGGGAGGAAACGCGTCAAGTCTGTGCACGAGGCGACCAGGCGATTCGGTCGGGCCATCGGCGCGCTGAGCGAGAATCAAGCCAGCACAACAACCTTTTGCCTTTTTGGGGAAACCGGGCTGGTTCCAACCCGGCTGGCGTTGATCGCGGAAGACCAGGCTGCTCGCCGAGCGGCCGGGCAGCGAGAGCCAGGAAACCCCCCATTCATGCGTGGGAGGGTTCGAGTTGGTCCCGCTACCGCGACAGGGTCGGTGGATGCGGGATTCCGGGACCCCGGCCGTTAGCCTGTGGGGGTGGTACCGCCGAAGCCGGGGTCAGCCGACACCCCCACCCCCGACGAGTCTGCTGTGGACAGTGCGCAGCAGGCCGGTGGCCCGTTGATCGACTGGGACGCGCTGCCCGGCCCGCTTCGCCTCCGGCTGGCGGAACTCGCTGCCGGCGCACTGGACGAGATGCGCGCGTCGGACGTGCCGGCGCAGCTTCGCCCGGTAGGCCGCTTCGCCCCCGCCAAGCGGGCCAAGCTGGGCCAACCTGTGCTGATCGCCGCGCTGCGCGACTCCGGGGTGTTCCACACCGCCGTTGTGGACTGGTGCCGCAACCACCGCCCCGGGGCACTCGCCTTCGACGACGCCGACCCGGTCGCGGTCGCCGCGGCCGCCGTGCTGCTCGGCTCGCCGATCGCGCCGCACTACGTGGAGCTGATCGCGTTCCGCACCGAACAGGGCCAGCTGCGCGCCGAGCGCGACTCCGCGACGGCGCGAGTCGAACGGCTGAACGCCGACGTCGAGCGGCTGCGCGGCGAACTCACCGAAGCCAAGCAGATCGCCGACCGGGTAGGTGGCGAGAGCAGCGCGGAGGCGGACCGGCTGCGCAAGCGCCTGCGGGAGCAGGGCGTGCGTCTCAAGGAAGCCAAGGACGCCGCGGAGCACGCGCGCAGCGAGCTGGAGAAGGTCCGCGAGGAGCGCGAGGCCGCGCTCGGCGAGATCGCTGCGGAGCGGGACCGCGAGCGGACGCGAGCGCAGGACGAGCGACGGCGCGCGGAGCGCGCGAGCGCCGAGGTGGAGGTGGCGCGGCAGTCCGCCCGAGAAGCCCGTCAGGGCGACGAGGTGCGGCTGGCGCTGCTGCTGGAGACGCTGGAGGGCGCCGTAGGCGGCCTGCGGCGCGAGCTCGGGGCGAGCGGGAGCGGGCCGCGGCCCGCGGACGTCGTGCAGCGGGTGCGGGCTCATTCCGGCGCGACCGGCGAGGTGCCGGACGTCGCCGCGTTGGACCGGTTGCTGGCGTTGCCAGCCGTGCATCTGATCGTCGACGGCTACAACGTGACCAAGACCGGGTATCCGGAATTGCCGCTTTCGGATCAGCGGGATCGGTTGGCGCACCAGTTGGCCGCGTTGTCGGCGCGGACTGGCGCGGAGGTCACCGTGGTCTTCGACGGCGCCGACGTGCTGGCGGTGCCGACCGCCGGGCCGCGCGGGGTCCGGGTGTTGTTCAGCGAGGCCGGGGTGCAGGCCGACGACGTCATCCGGGATCTCGTCTCCGCCGAGCCGAAGGGGCGTCAAGTCGTGGTGGCGACCTCGGACCGGGCCGTGGTCACCTCCGTCCGCCGACGTGGCGCTTATGCCGTTTCGTCTGCGATGTTGCTGGCCCGGCTGAACCGGGTCTAGCAGCTTGCCGATGCAACCGACCGCCTGGCGAATCGGTGGGTGCGTGGCCGATCTCATAATCGATCACCCAGGTGTCCCAGATCTCCCTATCGGGTGGATTTTTCCGTCGCTATCCCAGGTAGTTAAGCCGCAAGATTCGTCACCGTGAGCGCACGACTCTCCTCCGTTAGAGGTCTTGTGCATGGATGCACAAATTTTTCGACCCGCTTCTGGACGTTGCGGCTCACCTTTCGTAACCTACTCGGGACCTCGTGGCGATCAGTTGCCCAGACCGGGCGGCCCGCGGGGCACCGCTACATCGACTTGTCGGGGAGTCGGGCCGCACCGGGCAGGGGGCAACCGGGCGGTAAGCGGGTGGAGACGAAGGAGCAGTGCGCGACGTGGAGTCGCACCGACTTAAGCGCTCTTTGCGAGGTGCCCTGGCCGCAACCGCGGTCGCAGCCGTCGTTGGTATGACCTCCGGGCCGGCGCTCGCAGACCCGCAACTCCCGAACAACGCCTCAGACGCGGCCAAGCAGGTGCAGGAGCTCCAGCACCAGGCCGAACAGCTCACCGAGGACGCCAAGAAGGCCGAAGACGACCACAACGCCAAGAAGGACGAGCTCGACCGGGCGAACCAGGAGGCCGGCCAGGCCGAGCAGGTCGCCAACCAGGCCCGCGCCGAGGAAGGGCGGTTCCGCGGCCAGGTCGACCAGCTCACCCACGCGTCCTACCAGGGTGCCCGGCTGAACAAGCTGTCGGCGCTGCTGGTGAGCGAAACCCCGGACGACTTCCTGGACCGCGCGTCCGCTCTGGACGTGCTGGCCAAGGACAACAACGACGCGATCAAGGCGCTGACCTCGGCGCGGCAGCAGGCCGAAACCGCCGAGCGCGCCGCGCAGGATGCCCGCAACCGCGCCGTGCAAGCCGAAACGGATGCCGCGCGCATCGCCGAAGACCTGGACCAGAAGACCAAGGCGATGCAGGACCAGATCGCCAAGGCCAGGCAGCGCTACAACGAGCTCAGCAGTGCGGACCGCGACTCGCTGAAGTCCGACGGCGAGACGGGCGTGGGCTCGATCGCCGGCGCCGGTGCGGCGGTCGCCGCGGTGAACGCCGCGCTGGGCAAGCAGGGCTCGGACTACGTGTGGGGCGCGAAGGGTCCGTCGACCTTCGACTGCTCCGGGTTGACCTACTGGGCCTACAAGCAGGCCGGCGTGACCATCGGCGGCTCGACCAAGACCCAGGTCACCGAGGGCCGCAGCGTCTCCGCCAGCGACCTCAAGCCGGGCGACCTGATCTTCTACTACAGCCCGGTCAGCCATGTCGCCATGTACATCGGCAACGGCAAGGCGGTGCACGCCCCCACCGAGGGCGACGTCGTCAAGGTGGCCGACTACAAGACGATCGCCCCGATTACGGCCATCCGCCGCATCGCGGGCTGAGCCTGCACCACTTGACTTCCGGGGCCGGCACCACGAAGTGCCGGCCCCGAAAGTGTGTCGGGGGGCCACGGGTCCACCGATGTGACCGGGAATACGATGCGCCCTGTGCCTGCGCCGGGGACGTATCGGGGGTGGCTGGCGGCTGCCGCCGCCGGCGCCGTGCTGGCCGGGGTTTCCTTGCTTTCGCTGCCGTCGCCGGAACTTCCGCGCAGCGCGCCGGTGCAGGTGTCGGGGCGGGCTGGGTTCACCGTCGCGACGTCGCCGCCGGAGGTGGCTGTGCGGCGCCTGCTGGAGCAGCGGGCCGCCGCGGTCCGGTCCGGCGACGAGTCGGCGTTCGCGGCCACGGTGGACCCGAAGTCGCCGCTGGATTTCCAGCGGCGACAGCACGAACTCTTCCGGAACCTCGCGACGATCCCGGTCACCGAGTGGGCCTACCAGTTGGACGGCGCGACGGGGGACCGGCCCCCGGTGCCCGAAGCTGACGAGACCTGGGCGCCGCGGGTGGTGCTGCGCTACGCGCTGACCGATGTGGACAGCGTGCCCACCCAGCGCCCGCTCGGCTACGTGTTCGCCCGGCGCGGCGGTTCCTGGTACCTCGCGGGCGACGAGGGCGCGCACGGGAACGTTTGGCGCGGCCCGTGGGACTTCGGGCTGTGCCAGGTGCGCCGCACCGCCACCGGAATGGTCATCGGCCACCGCCGGCAGCCGGTGGAGCGGGTGGCCCGGCAGCTGGACGCCGCCGTGGCCGACGTGACGCGGATTTGGGGCCCGGGCTGGTCCCAGCGGGTCGGCGTGGTGCTGCCGGAGTCCCGGGAGGAGCTGCGGTCGCTGGTGGGGCCGGAATTCGCGGTGGACGACATCGCGGCGGTGGCGGTGGCCGATCGGGTGGACGTCGCGGCTCGCCGGGTGGAGGGCCCGCGCGTGGTGCTCAACCCGAAGGCGGCGAGCGAGCTCTCCGACACCGCCCTGAGAGTGGTGCTGCGGCACGAGATCACGCACACCGCGGCCCGCGCGGACACAGTGGACGGTGCGCCGATGTGGATGCTGGAGGGCTTCGCGGACTACGTCGGCTACCGCGGGAGCGGGGTGGCGCCCAAGTACATCGCCCCGGACCTGGTCCGCCAACTACGCGAGACCGGGCCGCCGGCGAAACTGCCCGACGACGGCGACTTCCACCAGGGCGGACGACGCCTGGACCTGGCGTACCAGCAATCCTGGTCGGTGGTCCGCCACCTCGCCGAACGCCTCGGCGAACGACGCCTCGTGGACCTCTACCGCCGCGTCGCGGCCTCGAACTCACCGACCACAGTGGACAAAGCTCTCCGCGAGACTACGGGCCTCACCAAGGACCAGCTGGTCGCCGACTGGCGAGCGGATCTCCCCAACACCTTCGGCTGACTCTTTCGAGGCGACGGAGACCTTCGGACGGGCAAGTCGCTTGAAACTTCCCTTAACCGGCTCAGTGAGCTGGCGAGGTCACGCTGCACGAACGCACCGCGGCGATCACGAAGCGCGACGATGCCCCGTCACCCGGGGTGGGCGCAATTTCTCGCGAAATTGGCGGCCCTGCGAGGACGAGCGCTCCTACTTGGAGTAGATGGCCTCGATCTCGGTCGCGTGGTTCTCGGCCACCTTGTTGCGCTTGAGCTTCATGCTCGGCGTCAGCTCGCCGGAGGCCTCCGTGAAGTCCTGCGACAGGATGCGGAACTGCTTGATCTGCTCCGCGCGGGACACCGCCTTGTTGGCCTCGTCGACCGCCTTCTGCACCTCGGCGCGCAGGTCCGGGTCGTCGATCAGCTCGGACGCCGCGGTGTTCTCCGGGCGGGAGTTGTTCGCCAGCCAGGACGGCAGGAACTCCGGGTCGAGGGTGATCAGCGCGCCGATGAACGGCTTCTGGTCGCCGACCACCATGCATTGGCTGATCAGCGGGTGCGCCCGCAGCGCGTCCTCCAGCACCGCCGGGGCGACGTTCTTGCCACCCGCAGTGACGATGATCTCCTTCTTGCGGCCGGTGATCTTGAGGAAGCCCTCGTCGTCCAGCGAGCCGAGGTCGCCGGTGTGGAACCAGCCGTCCTTGAGGGACTCCTCGGTGGCGATCGGGTTGTTCCAGTACTCCCGGAACACGACGTCGCCCTTGATCAGCACCTCGCCGTCCTCGGCGATGCGCACCGACGTGCCGGCCACCGGTTTGCCGACGGTGCCGACCTTGAACGCGCACTCCACGTTCACCGCAGCGGCGGCGGTGGTCTCGGTGAGCCCGTAGCCTTCCAGCACCGGTACGCCTACGCCGCGGAAGAAGTGCGTGAGCCGTTCGCCCAGCGGCGCGCCACCGGAGACCGCCGCTATGCAGCGACCGCCGAGCGCTGCCCGGAGCTTGCCGTACACGAGCTTGTCGAACAGGGTGTGCTTGAGCTTCAGCCCAAGGCCGGCGCCACCGCCGTCCACGGCCCGGCTGTAGGCGACCGCGGTGTCCTCGGCGAGGTCGAAGATCCGGCCCTTGCCGCTGCCGTGCGCCTTCTGCTTGGCGGTGTTGTAGACCTTCTCGAACACCCGCGGCACGGCCAGCACGAACGTCGGCCGGAACGAGCTGAGGTCGGTGACGAGGTCCTTGACGTCGCTGGTGTGACCGAGGGTGGCCCTGCCGTACACACACATCACGCTGATCGCGCGGGCCAGCACGTGAGCCATCGGCAGGAACATCAGCATCGAGTTGCCCGGCCGGGTCAGCTGCGGGAACGCCTCGATGTCCGCGCGCACCTCGGCGAGCATGTTGCGGTGCGTGAGGACACAGCCCTTGGGGCGACCGGTGGTGCCCGAGGTGTAGATCAGCGTCGCGAGGTCCTCGGCGCACACCGCGCGGCGGCGCAGATGCAGGTCCCGGTCTTCGACCTCCGCGCCGAGCGCGGTCAGCTCGTCGACCACGCCGGCGGCTCCGCCGCTGGTCGGGCCCTCGATCTGCCAGACGTGGGAGACCTCGGAGAGCCGGTCGATGACCTTGTCCACCTCGGCGCGGTGCGCCGCGGTCTCCACGATCACGGCCTTGGCGCCGGAGTCGTTGAGCATCCACTCCACCTGGTCGGCGGAGGAGGTTTCGTAGATCGGCACCGTGACGCAGCCGGCCGTCCAGATCGCGAAGTCCAGCAGGCTCCACTCATACCGGGTCCGCGACATCAGCCCGACCCGGTCACCGGCCTGCAGGCCGGTGGCGACGAGGCCCTTGGCCACGGCCAGCACCTGCGCGGCGAAGTCGGCGGCGGTGACGTCGACCCAGGTGCCGTCCACTCGGCGTCGGAAGCTCACGGTGCTCCCGAAGCGCTCCGCGTTGGCCCACACCATGTCGGTGAGGTTCTCGTCCTCGGCCACAGTCGTTGTGGCGGGTGCGCTGAACTCTCGCACGTCGAAACCTCCGAAAACACACCAGTCAGTGGGGCACAACCTAACGCCGATAGTTACTGAGCGGTAGTCCTGCGGGGCCTCCCGCTGCAGTCAGCACAGCGTAGTCGTCACGGCGATCAGCGCGGTGCCGCCGGTCGGCGGCCTGCGCTTTCTGGCGGGACACCCGCCGGCAACCGGCGTTCCACCGCGGTACCGGAACGGATTAGGTTCGAGGTAGGAATTGTCGGCGGATGGGAGTTGAGTTGCGCGTCCACGTCGTTTCGGACGTCCATGGCAACGTCGAGGCCCTCAAGCGCGCGGGGGACGGCGCGGACGCGTTGGTGGTGCTCGGCGACCTGATCGACTTCGTCGACTACCACGACCACGGCAAGGGCATCCTGGGGCGGGTTTTCGGCCCGGAGAAGGTGGCGCGGTTCGCCGAACTGCGGCGCAGCCGCCGCGGGCCCGAGTTTGGGGCTTACGTGCGTTCGTTGTGGGCGGGGCTGACCGATCCGGCGGCAGTGGTCGAGGAAGCCGTCCGCGAGCAGTACGACGAGCTGTTCGGCGCGATGAACGCGCCCGCCTACGCCACCCCCGGCAACGTCGACGCGCCCCGCCTGTGGCCGGAGTTCGCCCGCGACGGCATCCACGTGCTGGACGGCGAGAGCGTCGAGATCGGCGGCCTGACCTTCGGTTTCGTCGGTGGCACCCTGCTGCCGACGGGTGCGACGCTGCGCCGTCACGCTGCCTGGGTGCCGTACCTCAGGCCGGAGGACGAGTACAACGCCGCCGTCGCGGCGCTGCCCGAAGTGGACGTCCTGTGCACCCACTTGCCGCCCGCCCTTCCGGAGCTGGTCTACGACGTGGTGGCGCGGCGGCCCGAGGACGGCTCGACCGCGCTGGTGGAGCGGATCGCCGCCGACCAGCCGCGGTGGTCGCTGTTCGGGCACGTGCACCAGCCGCTGGCGCAGCGCATGCGCATCGGGCGCACCGAGTGCGTCAACGTCGGGCATTTCAAGCGCACCGGGCGGCCGTACGTGATCCAGTGGTGAAGGTGAGGAAAACCCGGCTCCTCCGTGCCGCTGCCGCCGCTCGCACCCGGTAACCTGCGGCGCATGGTCGATCAGTCCACCCAATCCATCGTGATCGAGGCCCCCGCCGGGCAGATCATGGCAGCCATCGCGGATTTCGCCGCCTACCCGGAGTGGGCGGAAGCGGTGAAGGAGACCGAGGTGCTCTCGCACACCTCGGACGGCGACGCGGCGAAGGTCCGCTTCGTGCTGGACGCCGGGGTGGTCAAGGACACGTACGTCAACGTCTACGACTGGGCGGCTGACGGGCTGTCGGTGAGCTGGGAGCTCGTCGAAGGGGGCGTGCAGAAGGCGCAGCAGGGCAGCTACCGGCTGAACCCGCTGCCGGACGACCGCACCGAGGTGACCTACAGCCTGGCCGTGGACCTGGCGATCCCGATGATCGGCCTGTTCAAGCGCAAGGCCGAGAAGATGATCATGGACACGGCGTTGAAGGAGCTCAAGCGCCGCGTCGAAGGCGCGAAGTAGGGCACCGGCCGAAGCCCGACAGAGACCGAGACGATCCGTTGCGAATCCTGCTGTTCACCGGAAAAGGCGGGGTGGGCAAGACCACCCTCGCGGCAGCCACCGCCGCCCGCGTTGCCGGGCACGGCGGCAAGGTGCTCGTCGTCTCCACCGACCCGGCGCACTCGCTGGCCGATGCGCTCGACGCAGACCTCGGCGCGCATCCGCGCGAAGTTCGGCTGGACGGTTCGCGCGCCATGCTGCACGCGGCCGAGGTGCAGACCCGCGAACTGGTCGACGGCACCTGGCGCGAACTGCGAGAACATCTGCGGACCATGCTGCAGGGCGCGGGCGTCGACGACGTCGACGCGGAAGAGCTCACGGTGCTGCCCGGGGCCGAGGACCTGCTGGCGCTCACCGAGGTGCACCGGTTCGCCGCGAGCGGGCTGTGGGACACCGTGATCGTCGACTGCGGCCCGACCGCCGAGACGCTGCGGCTGCTCGCGCTGCCCGAATCGCTGGCCGGCTACCTGGAACGGCTGTTCCCGGCGCACCGCCGGGCCGTGCGCGGCCTGCTGGCCGGCATCGCCGGCAGCGAGCAGGTCGAGCGCTGGGACTCCGTCGCCGACGGACTGGGGCGGCTCGCGGAACGGCTGGCAGGGCTCAAGGGCATGCTCGGCGACGAAGGCACCAGCGTCCGGCTGGTGCTCACCCCGGAGTCGGTGGTGGCCGCCGAAACCCGCCGGACGCTGACCGCCCTGGCGCTGCAGCAGATCCGGGTGGACGGCCTGGTGGCCAACCGCCTGGTGCCGCACCCGGGATCGGCGCGCGGCGCCGCGGCCGGGTGGCTGCGCACCCGTCGCCGTGAGCAGGAGAAGGTGCTCGACACGCTGCGGGGCGCGACGGATCTTCCGCTTCGGGTGGTCGAGCATCGCGCCGCGGAGCCGGTCGGTGCGGAGGCGCTGCTGGCGCTCGGCGACGAGCTCTATGCCGAGGTGAACCCGCTGGAGAACCTGTCGGGCACGCCGTCCATGCAGGTCACCGGCGGTGGACGCGGCTTGGATGCGGAGTACGCCATGCGGATCGCGCTGCCGCTGCACCCGTCGGCCGACCTGGAACTGGCCCGGATCGGCGCCGAGCTGGCGATCACCGTCGACGGCCGCCGGCGGCTTTTCGCGCTGCCTGCGGTGCTCCAGCGGTGCATCGTGATCTCGGCGGTCGCCGGCGACGACGGGCTGACCGTGCGGTTCCGGCCCGACCCCGAGTTGTGGATGCGGTGAGAGATGCGCGACGAATCCCGGCACGACCAGCTCTTCGAGGAACTCCGCCTGCTGCTCGACGCGGCCGCCGGAAAGGCCGAGGAATACCTGCGTGGCTGCGATCAGGACGCCGACTCCGGCGGTAAGGCCGACTGCGGTTGGTGTCCACTGTGTGCAGCCGTGGCGCTGCTGCGCGGGCATAGATCGGAGGTCAACGACCAGCTCGTCGGGATCGTTCAGGCGCTGCGGCAGATGCTGGCCGATCAGCGTCCGGCGGCGGAGCCCGAGCAGTCCGAAGAGGACGTTCCGGTGGTGTCGAAGGTCCAGCGGATCCGGGTCCAGCGGGTCGACGGCACGGTGCTGGCCGACGAACCCGAGGCCGTGTCGCAGTGCTGACCATCGGAGTGGACGTCGGCGGGACCAGCGTGCGGGCCGGCGTGGTGGATCAGCACGGCGAGATCCTGGAAATCCACCGCGTTCCGACGCCGGCCACCAGCACCGAGCTGAACGCGGCGGTCGCGGACACCGTCCGCGCGTTGTCCGACCGGTACCCGGTCGCCGGGGTCGGCCTGGCAGTCGCCGGGTTCGTCAGCGAGGACCGCCGGGTGGTGCGATTCGCGCCGCACCTGGCGTGGCGGCACGTCGCGGTCGCCGACGAACTCGCCGACCGGCTCGGGCTGCCGGTGGTCCTGGAGCACGACGCGAACGCCGCCGCCGTCGCGGAGCAGCGCTTCGGCGCGGCAGCGGGAGCGCGGGTGGCCGCGCTGGTGGCCATCGGCACCGGCATCGGCAGCGCGCTGGTGATCAACGGCGAGGTGTTCCGCGGGGCCTACGGAATCGCGCCGGAGCTCGGGCACCTGCGCGTCATCCCAGCCGGGCGGCCGTGTTCGTGCGGGAAACGCGGCTGCTGGGAGCGGTATTGCAGCGGCACCGCTCTGGCGGCCACCGCGGCGGAACTCCGGCAGGAGGAGCCGGGAGCGCCGGTCGAGCAGACCGGTGTCGAGGTGGCGCGCGCGGCGGAGGCGGGGGATCCGGTCGCCCGCCGCGCGGTGGCCGACCTGGCGCGCTGGCTGGGCGAGGGCCTCGCGCTGGTCACGGACGTCTACGACCCGGAGGTGGTGGTGATCGCCGGCGGGGTCTCCGACTCGGCGCACCTGTTCCTCGACGATGCCCGCGAGTACTACGCCACGGCCATCACCGGAGCCGGGCACCGACCGCTGGCGAGGATCGCGGTGGCCCACTACGGGGATTCGGCGGCCATGATCGGCGCGGCGGCCCTGGCCCGAGAACACGCCTTAACCAAAGCCCCACACCCGACCTGACGCCGCAATTTCAATGGAAATCGAAGGTCCGATTTCCATTGAAATTGCGGAAGTTCTCCACAGCGTTCGGCGTGTCGGGCTCTGACACGCCGGAGTTCCGCAATTTCCATTGAAATTGCGGGACGACGTCAGACCTGGGCTCCGTCGTCGTTGCCGGAGTTCGGCGGGCCCTGGCGCAGCCGCAGCAGGAGCCATCCGATGCCCGCGCTGATCAGCACCAGCCCCAGCGGCATCGAGAGCGAGCTGGCCATCCCGGCCAGGCCGGGCACCAGCAGTACCAGCACGCCGACCGCGATCACCGCGATCCCCAGCAGCGTGGTGATGCGCGGGGTGGGCAGCGGTGGCGGTTCCGGCGGGACGAAGTGCTCGTCCTCCTCGTCGGGCTGCGGCGTCCAGTCCCGCGGTCCCGCGTCGCGCTCGGGCTGCGGCTCGACTTCGGCCGCGTCCGAGACCGCACTCGCGGTATTCGCGGCGCGGTCGGAGGGGACGTCCTCGGGCCACCGCGCGAACGTCGAGTCCCGCTCCAGGTCGGCGACTATCTCGGCGAATGCGGCGTCGATGTCCTCCGGCCCATCGGGGTTGTCGCGGCGCGTGTTCATACGACTTCCTCGGCCCGTTCGCGGTGGATTCGTTGCAGGAACTCGACGCTACCGGCGAACACCGCCCGCGCGTCATGGTCCAAGGTCGCTACGTGGAAGCTGTCGGCCAGCACGACCTCCGCGAGATCAACGCTTGCGACCCCGTCCAGCACGATCGCGGAGTTGACCGGTTCGACGATGTGGTCGACGGTCGACCGGAACAGCAGCAGCGGCTGGCGCACCCGGCCGAGGTCGTCGCGCACGATCCCCCACAGCTGCTGGAGGCTGGCCATCGCGCGCAGTGGCAACCGGTCGTAGGCGAGTTCGAAACCGCCGGGTTTGGCGATGTCGCCGGGGATCCCGCCGACCGCCGGCCACAGCCGGCTCAGCAGCGGCAGCAGCCGGGCCGTCTTGCGCAGCGTCGTCACCGAGGGGTTGACCAGCACGATCCCGGCGATTTCGGGATGCCGCTGGGCCAGTCGCAGGGTGAGCGTGCCGCCCATGGACTGGCCGAACACGAACACCGACCGGCACCGGTCGCGCAGTTCGGCGAGCGCGGCCTCGGTGGCGTGGTACCAGTCCAGCCAGGTGGTCCGGTTCAGGTCCGGCCACCGGGTGCCGTGGCCCGGCAGCAGCGGGCAGCGGACCGTGTATCCCTCCGCCGCCAGGTGCTCGCCCCAGGCCCGCATGCTCTGCGGGGTGCTGGTGAAGCCGTGGCAGAGCAGCACGCCGATGTCTTCCGAACCCTCGTGGACGAACGGTTCGGCACCGGGGAGCACGGGCACCGCGGCCTCCAAACAGCATCGGCGAGCCAGTATCGCCTCATCGTCGCATGCGAGGCCGACATGCGGGGCGGCCTTGGCGATTCATCCGCGATCGCACCGGCGAGATCACCGATGGCGAGGCCGCATTGTGCCGGATCTCGGGGCTCCGTAGGCTGAGCAGGGAAGTCGGCGGGGCGAGGAGGCGGCGCAGCGGTGTTGTACTGGGTGATGAAGCACTTCTTGCTCGGGCCCTTGATGAAGCTGTTCTGCCGTCCGAAGGTCGAAGGCGTCAAGCACGTGCCGACCACCGGCGGCGCGATCCTGGTCAGCAACCACCTGGCGGTCGCCGACTCGTTCTTCATGCCGCTGATGATGCCGCGGCGGGTGACGTTCCTGGCCAAGCGCGAGTACTTCACCGGCAAGGGCTTCAAGGGCAAGTTCAAGAAGTACTTCTTCTCCGGCGTCGGGCAGGTGCCGATCGACCGGTCCAGCGGCGCCGCCGCGCAGGCCGCCCTGGACACCGGCGTCCGCCTGCTGCGCGAGGGAAAGCTGCTGGGCGTCTACCCGGAAGGCACCCGGTCCCCGGACGGCCGGCTGTACAAGGGCAAGACCGGTGTGGCGAGGATGGCGCTGGAGTCGAAGGCGCCGGTGATCCCGATCGCGATGTTCGGCACCGATCGGGTCAACCCAATCGGGTCGAAGATGTGGTACCCGCACAAGGTGGTGGTGAAGGTCGGCCCGCCGCTGGACTTCTCCCGCTACGAGGGCATGGCCGGCGACCGGTTCGTGGAGCGGTCGATCACCGACGAGATCATGTACGCCCTGATGGAGCTCTCCGGGCAGGAGTACGTCGACGTCTACGCCGCTAAGGTCAAGGACGACTTGGCCGCGCAGGGCAAGCACGTGGCGGGCTGGAAGACGCAGAAGTCCGCCGAGCGCCTCCCGGAGTCCAAGGCCGGCTGACGGCCCGCGACCGGACCCGGAACCGCCGCCACCTAGGCTGACCTGGTGCGATACTTCTACGACTGCGAGTTCATCGAGGACGGACACACCATCGAGCTGGTGTCGATCGGGGTGGTCGACGAGTCCGGGCGCGAGTTCTACGCGGTGTCCACCGAGTTCGACGCGTCTCGGGCCGGTGCCTGGGTTCGGCAGCACGTCCTGCCGCAGTTGCCGCTGCCCGCCGATCCGTGCTGGCGCTCCCGCGCCCGGATCCGCGAGGACCTGTACTCATTCCTGACCGCGCGCAGCGGGAACATTGAGCTGTGGGCCTGGTACGCGGCCTACGACCACGTGGCGCTGGCCCAGCTCTGGGGCGTGATGCCGCTGCTGCCGTCGCGGATCCCGAAGTTCACCCGCGACCTGCGGCAGCGTTGGGAGGACCTCGGCAAGCCGAAGTTGCCCGCCGCGCCGGACAACGCACACGACGCCCTGGCCGACGCCAAGCACAACCTCGAACGCTGGCGGGTGATGGAGGAGGTCCGCCGCAAGCGCGGCTTCGCCTGATTTCCGACTCGTGAGGGGTGCCGGTTCCAGCTAGAACCGGCACCCTTTTTGCCGGATTCCTCGGGCGGGTGTTACCGGTCGTCTGCCGCAGCCAGTATCGCGACCGGTATAACGTCCCGGATACTTGCTGCAACGATCCAGTTCGTGCCACGCTGTGACGCAGGGGAGACGCAGATCACTCCCCATCCGGGCTGGATCAGAGGAGGCGGGGAAAAGCGATGCCGACTGGAATGCGTGTCGGAGTGCTCACCGGTGGCGGCGACTGCCCCGGGCTCAACGCGGTGCTCCGCGCGGTGACCCGCAAGGGGATTTCGGTGCACCAGCACGAGATCCTGGGATTCCGCAACGGGTGGCGGGGCCCGGTGGAGGGCCTGACCACGCCGCTGACCCTCGACAAGGTGGAGGAGATCCTCAACCGGGGCGGCACCATCCTGGGCTCGTCGCGCACCAACCCGTACAAGGTCGACGACGGGATCGCCAAGCTGAGGGCGACCCTGGAGGAGAACCGGGTGGACGCGCTGATCGCGATCGGCGGCGAGGACACCCTCGGCGTCGCCGAGCAGCTCACTCACGACGGGGTGCCGGTGGTCGGGGTGCCGAAGACGATCGACAACGACCTGGACGCCACCGACTACACGTTCGGCTTCGACACGGCGGTGCACATCGCCACCGAGGCCATCGACCGCCTGCGGACCACTGCGGAGTCGCACCACCGGGCGCTGGTGGTCGAGGTGATGGGTCGGCACGCGGGGTGGATCGCGCTGCACTCCGGGCTGGCGGGCGGCGCGAACGTCATCCTCGTGCCAGAGCAGCCGTTCAGCGTCGAGAAGGTCTGCGCCTGGGTGGAGCAGCGCTTCGAGCGCCAGTACGCGCCGATCATCGTGGTCGCGGAGGGCGCGGTCCCGGAAGGCGGCAAGGAGCTGCTGTTGACGGGGGAGAAGGACGCCTTCGGCCACGTCCGCCTGGGCGGTGTCGGCACCTGGCTGGCGGAGGAGCTCGCGGCGCGCACGGGCAAGGAGTCGCGCGCGGTGGTGCTCGGCCATGTGCAGCGAGGTGGCACGCCGACGGCTTACGACCGGGTGCTGGCGACCCGCTTCGGCCTGCACGCGATCGACGCGATCACCGAAGCCGACTACGGCAAGATGGTGGCGCTGCGCGGCACAGACATCGTGCGAGTCCCGCTCCGCGACGCGACGGCATC
Organism: Saccharopolyspora sp. ASAGF58; assembly: GCF_012277335.1. Taxonomy (NCBI): domain Bacteria; kingdom Bacillati; phylum Actinomycetota; class Actinomycetes; order Pseudonocardiales; family Pseudonocardiaceae; genus Saccharopolyspora; species Saccharopolyspora sp. ASAGF58. The sequence continues at coordinate 4,362,647 of NZ_CP040605.1, forward strand.
GCTGAAGACGGTGCCCCTGGAACGCTACGCAGAAGCCGAAGTCCTCTTCGGCTGACCCCTTTTTGATAGGCGCCGCCGCCCGACCTGCGAGGTCGGGCGGCGCCTATTCGTACGTTCAAACCCAAACGAGATGCAGGTTCGACCGCCGCGACAACCGGCTGAGCGCGGCCTCGGCGGACCGGAAGCTGGCCCGGACTTGGTCGGATGCGCTGACGACGTCGGCGCAGTCGTCGAAAGCCATGCCCAAGTACTCGACCTGCGCGTCGTGACGATCGCCGAACTCCTGGCACAGGGCGAACAACCGTGGCGCGGTTTCCCTTGCCAGATCGTGAAGTTCGGCCATGAACTCCTCCCGACTCCCCAACGACTTCCCCGGCATTGCGGCCTCCTCTGTGATCTAGATCATGAACGGCACAGGGAAATGGTGTCGTAAATGTTTATGGAAAGCGATAACACGATCAATGCTCTTGATCGTTCCCGTCCTGGACGCGGTGCAGACTGGTCGCGGATGCGTGACTGTCAGGAGGCTGTCCATGGTGGACCGGCAAGATCCGTCGGCTTTGCGTTGGCTCGTAGGCGTCGAGCTTCGCAACTTCCGGGTTCGGGCGGGTGAGACCAGCGCTGCGGCGGCGCGGGCGATCGGGTGTTCACCGGGCAAGATCACGCACCTGGAGACCGGGCGGTACTTCCCGCAGCCGGACGAGGTCTCGGGGCTATTGAAGTTCTACGGCGCCCCGACCTGGGAGGCTGAACGGCTGAACTCGCTTGCCAGCCGGTCTGATCAGAAGACGTGGTGGGCGCCCTGGGTAGATGTGCTGCCGGACTGGCTCAAGACGTACGTCGGCCTGGAAGGGATCGCGGAATCCCAGTTCATCTACATGCCGTTGATCTTGCCCGGCTTGATGCAGACCGAAGCGTATGCTTCAGCGCTGACCGCGACGAGCACTCGTGTTCGCCCCGATCACAACGAACGCATGGTGAGCTTCCGCATGGCCCGTCAGCGCAGGTTGGTGGCCGAGTCGCCATTGCGGTTGAACGCTGTGCTTGAGGAGCCTGTGCTGGACCGAACGATCGGGGATCGAACGGTGATGCGCGAGCAATTGCAACACCTTCTCGACTTGTCAGTGCAGGACAACATCGAACTTCGGGTGCTGCCCACGTCGACCGGTCCGCATGCCGGATTGTGCGGGGGATTCATGGTGCTGCACTTCCGAGACGCGCAGTCGATCGGCTATGTCGAGATTCCTGACGGGGCTGTCTACATCCAGGATCAGGACCAGGTGGCCGCTTATGTTCGTTCGGCCGAGCAGCTAATCTCGACCGCGTTGTCCGAGGAGGAGTCGGCGGAGGCGATCAAGTCTCGCCTGGTTGATTAACTCGCCTGGTTGATTAAGGGGAAGGCTGCGAGCGGTGCCTGACCGAGTGGTGTGGCGAAAGTCCAGCTACAGCGACAACGGTGCCAACTGCGTCGAGGTGGCGTTCGTCGGGGGTGTGGTTTCGGCTCGGGATTCGAAGGATCCGGCTGGGGCGGCGTTGGTGTTCTCGCGGGCTCGGTGGGCTTCGTTCCTGGCTAGGCTTAACGGGTGATGTGAGCCCCTTCATGTGATCATCTTTCGGGTTCGCCTGCGCGCCGGGTGTCCGATTCGCCAGGTTTTCCCTGGTTGGACGATCTGTGCCGGAGGGGCCGGGCGCAGTTGCTTCATCTGCTTGAAGTGGCGAAACAAGTCGGGGTGCAGGTGATGCCCACGAGCGTCGGTGCGCACGCGGGTATGGACAGAAAGTTCATCCTCTTGGAGTTCGACAACTTTGGTCCTACGAGGTGGAGGACCCTGTGCTGATCGACACCTACGCCTCGATTGCGAAAGCTCTTCAAAACGAGGCACTCAGTCGGCAAGAATCCAAGACGTTCATCGAGGACCTGCTGAATAAGCTGCCTTAGGGGTGTCCGGTGCGTGATCTACCCGTCGTACGCTGGCGAAAGTCGAGTCGAAGCATGAATCAGGGTGCCTGTGTGTTCCTGGCTGGGCTGAACGGGTGATGTGAGCCCGGTCATGTGATCAAGTTTCGGGGTTTTCCCGCGTGTGGGATGTCCGGTTCACTACGGTTTTCTCCGGTTGGACGATCTGTGCCGGAGGGGCTCGCGATGGCTGACGCATACTTATCTGGGGATCTGAGTGGGGCCGTCGGCTTCGCCGGTGCCGGTGCGGCGCTGGGCGCGATCCAGCAGCAGAACGACCAGTTGGCGCAACAGGTTTCGGCTGGCAAGCTGAAGATGAACCCTGACGCGGCCAACAAAGCCGCCGAGGCCTACGAAGACGAGGCTTACGAGGTCGATCGACTTGCGAAGCAGGCTCTTGCGCTCGGGCGTGTTGAGGGCTTGGGTGCGTACCGCTCTGCGCAGGAGTTGGCATCTAAGTTTGGGCGGAAGGCTACAAACGGCTCGACGGGAGCTGCTGACCTGCTGGGGAAGCTGCGTGACGAGCTGTTGCGGAAGGCAGATCTCTTCAGGCAAGCGGCGAAGGACTACGTTGCAACTGACGAGCAGATCAGTCAGGACTTGCAGAAGGGTAGTCAGGCGTGAAGGTGCTGTCTCGGACCGTCGTTGCAGTCTGTGCAGGCGTGGCTTTGTTGGCAGCCGCTGGGTGCGGTGGAGGTTCGCCGAAGGACGTTTCCCTGGGTTCAATGGAGAAGGATCAGGGGCTTGCGAAGGTTGATCCGTGCACGCTGCTGACTCCAGATGAGCTTAAATCGTTCGGGTTCGAAGGACCTGGTCAACCGGAGACCGGCATTTCTTCAGAGCCGGGTTGTTCCTTCAGGGGCAAGCCGTTTACCGCCACGTTCTACAAGAACCAAGAGAAGACGGTCGAGTCGTACGGCAAGCAGGACAACTGGGCGAAGTTTGACCGTGCGGAGGTCGACGGGCGTCCTGCGGCAAGCGCGATTGACAAGAGTGCAACACAGGCGCGGATCTGCTCTGCGCTGTTCAATGCGGGCGGTGGCGTGATCATCATCGACGTGAGTGAGTTCCGCGACCAGGGACTTGATGAGTGTGCTGAGGGTTTGAAGATTGCTGAGGCTATTGCGCCTCGGATGCCGAGATAACTGGGGGGATCGATGGGGTTTCTCGAGTGGGCTGGGGGCGTGGCCGAGGACGTCGGCGGCGCCGTCGTTGATGGTGCCACCGCCGTGGGCAACGCCGTCGCAGAAGGCGCTGGCCAGGTCTACGACACCGGCGCGGACCTGTTCGGCTACAACTCCCGGGCACAAAAGGCCCAGGAGGCCGCTGCTACTGCTTCCGAGGAATACAACGAGAAGTTGCGCCAGCAGCTTGAGGCGCAGAACAGTGCGTTGGGCAGCGGCATGGAGTTCGACCCTGCATCGATCACCCAGCAGGAGAACTGGCAGTCCTACAGCCATCAGGAGCTCTACGACACCAACCAACAGTCGCTGGACCAGGGCAAGGCCACCGAAGCCGCCCAGCAGTGGCGGGAAATCGCCGCCAAGCTCAAGGAAGTCGGGCCGAGACTTCAGCAGAACGCCGGTTCGGCGATCGCTGGTGGCTGGGAGGGCGACGCCGCCGATGCGGCCAACGAGTCGTCGGAACCGCTGGTCAACTGGATTTCCGGCAGTTCCGAGGCGTTCCACCTGACCGGTAACAAGATTGAGGAAGCCGCTTCGGCTGCCGGTCAGGTCAAGGCGATGGTTCCCGAGCCCGAGGGGCACCACTACGGCCGGACCATGCTGGCCAGCATCCCGACCGGAGTCGTTGGTGGCGGTGTCGATGCGCTGGCGCAGATGCGGGAGCGGCAGCAGGCCGAGCGCGGGGCGCAGGAGACCATGGGGCGGGTGCTCAGTCCCACGTACTCCAATGTGGACACTTCGGTTCCGGCGTATCGGGACCTCAACAACAAGCCCACGCCGCCGCCCCCTCCGCCCCCGCCGCCGCCGATCGAGCCGCCGCCCCCGCCGGTTCGCCCGAGGGACCGCAGGGGCAGCGGACAGCCCTCGACGCCTTCGGTCGCCAACGTCGGCGACATCATCGGCGGCGACCCCAACATTCCGGCAGAAACCCGATCGGCTTGGACACCGGGCGACTCGCCGGCGAGGCTGTCAGGTGATCTGACCGGGATCCGCACCGGCGGATTTCCCGGTCGTACTGGAAATGGGGACGTGGGCGTCGGCTACCTGCCCGGCCCCGGAGCGGGACGCACCGGAACCGGTGGTCCCGGCGGCGGACCGGGCCGCGGCGGGCCTGGCGGTGGCTCGGGAATGGGTCGCGGTGGTGCCGGTGGTGCTGGCGGTGCTGGCGGCGGTAAGCCCGGCGGACTCGGCGCAGGTGGCGCTGGTCGGCCCGGTGCGGGTGCGCTCGGAGCCGGGGGTCGCGCCGGAGTCGGCGGGCTCGACGCAGCCGGCGGCGCGGGCGGTGGTGCCGCGGGTAGCGCGGCCGGACGCGGCGGCGCGGGCGCCGGTGGAATGGGTGCGGCCGGTCAGCGAGGCCAAGGCAGCGAAGACCAGGATCACGAGCGTCCCGGGTGGCTCGAAGAGCAGGACGACATCTGGCTCGAAGACATGCCCAAGACCGCGCCACCCGTGTTCGGCGCCTGACCACTCCGCAATTTCAATGGAAATCGAAGATCCGATTTCCATTGAAATTGCGGCAAATTCGACTACACCGACCACATCGATCACTCCTTGGGGGAGGACACGTGGCCATCGTCGGCCGCTGGCAACTGCACCCGCTGCACCTCTACCTCGTCCGCAGCTACCTCGAACTCGACGACCTGACGCTGCCGCTGGAAGGACCGGCCTACGGGCGCACCAAGCACCAGCTCGGCGAGGTCGCCCAGCGAGAGGCCGGCGCCATGGCGGAACTGGGCATCCTGGTGAACAACGAGGTCGACCAGGGCCTGGCGCAGGCGTTGAAGGTGCTCACAAAGCCGTACCTGTGGGTCGACTCGCTGTGGTTCCCGGACTTCGCCAGCGACGCTGCCTGGCGCACCGTCGCTGCCTTGACCGAAGGCGACCGGGTGGTGCTCGGCGTGCAGGGGCCGGGGGAGACCGACCGGTTCGGTGGTCCGCTCGCCGTCGAGGTGCACGAGAAAATGCAGCTCTCGCAAGCGGTTCTGCCGACGCTGCCGCCCGCGCCGCCGGGCAACCGCCCCGCCGTGCGGGCGCCGGCCAGCTCCCTCAAGTCGGCCTCGCAGGCCGAGGAGATGCCGGACAGCATGATGCAAGAGGTTACGCAGTCGCGCGGCAGCAGCGGTGACCAGCAGGTGGCCGCGTACAACGAGATCGGGAACGCGGTGCACGTGCGCGGCGGCCAGATCGCGGCGAACCTGCGCGACCCGCACGGCCGGGTCCGCCGGTCGCCGGTGGTGCGCTGGTTCGACAACGCCGAGCCCGACGGCCGTTACCTCGACCACGCCGAACGCGGCTCCACCGGCGAGCAGATGTTCGTGCTCACCCCCGCCGACGCAGGTCAGATCCGCAGCGGCATCGACCGGCTGATCGCCGCCGTGCGCTGACCTTGTTCCGCCATGTGGGCGCAATTGTTCCACTGATTAGGCGAGCTCCTCGCTATTGGGCCGCGCGCACGATCAACGACGCCGCGTCCACGCAACCGGTCGCCGAGCGCGAGCCTGTGCTCATCTGCTCGGCGCGGGACGTCACCGAACTGGTCAACTCGGGAATGCGGCACGGGGCAGCCACGCGAAGATGATCGTGCTGCTGGCGTTAGGCGCGATCTTCCTGGACGCTCACGACCTGATCGTTGGCCTTACGTGCTTTTCGCGATCTTCGCGCTGGGCGCGTTCATGTTCGCGCAGGCATCCGGGCCGGGCGCGCACGTCATGAGCTTCGTGTCGCTGAGCTGCCCGACGATGCGTGGCACTGGGATCGGCTTCAACCAGGGCACCCTGCGGGTCGGCTCCACGCTGGCGCTGTTCTTCTTCCTGGTGCTCGGCGCGTCCCTGGGCAGCGGCGTGTTCTGGGTGATCGCGCGCTCGCCCCGCTGATGGGTCTGGTGGCGCTGCTGGCCAAGCGCTGGGAGCCCGCGGGCTACGACGCGGACGCGATCGAGGAAACCTGGCAGAGGGAAGCCGCGGCGCGCTGAGCTAGCTCGGCTTCTTCCACGACGTCCAGCACTAGCTGCGAGCCCTGGGCATCGCGGACGACGATCCGCCCGTAGGCGCCGGTGGTCGTCTTCACGCAGAACGCGGCGCCGGTGACGAGGTAGTTGCTGCTGATCGAGCTGTAGTAGCCGGCCCGCACGCAGTCCTCGAAGGTCGCCTGGGCGGTGGCCACCGCGATGTCCTCGCGCGCGTAGAGGTAGCCAGCGCTGTTTTCGAGGTCGTGCCCGGAAGAGTCCTCCGTCCGCTTGGCGACCCAAAGCGGTTCGGCGGAATCCAGATCCAGGGCGTAGCCACTGGTCAGCACGATCGGCTTGTCGCCGCTCTCGCGGCCGACCGCAGGGGCGACGGAGGTGGAGCTGGTCTGCGATGCCGAGGTGGTGGCCGGCGGCCGCGGTGTGGTCGGGTTGGGCGTGGTCGGGCTGGTCTGATGCGGCAGATCGGTCGCCTGGCCGCTCGCCTGATCGGGCACCGCCATTAGTGATCGGGTGGCCACCACGGCGATCATGGCTGCCCCTGCCACGATCCCGGCGACCGACAGCACCACCCACCGGTCGACGGGTTTGCCGAAGCTCGCCCACAGATGCACCACGCCCAGCAGCAGTGCGATCGCGGCGATGACCACGGCGACGTTCTGCGTCGAGCTCATCAGCAACGCGACCACCGCGGCGACGTCGGCGAGGATGCTGATCGGCCACAACCGCTGCGACATCGCCTTGCGCTCCGGCTGCGCTTCCTGCCGTGGTTGCTGACCCGGTCCCCACGTCACCGGCCGCTCCTCTCGCGTCGTCGACGGGGCGAGAGCCTAGCGCCAGAGGTGTCGCGTCAGGGCCGGTTTGCGATGGTCGAGGCCGATTCGGATGATCTTCCCGGGCGGCGGCCTCGGGGTCTGCGTTGACGCGGTGGGGTCTCCCGGAACAAGATCGACGCACCATCGGCGTAGCGGAACCCGGAGCACGCATGTCGCGACGCGGCCAGATCACCATGTCCGAGGACGAGATCGTCGACTTCATCGCCCAGCGCCGGATCGTGGTGCTGGCGACGCTGAAGAGCGACGGGCGGCCACATCTGGTGCCGATGTGGTTCGTGCACGATGGCCCCGTGATCGAGGTGTGGTCCTACAGCCGGTCGCAGAAGACGCTGAACCTGCGCCGGGACCCGCGGGCCACGCTGCTACTGGAGACCGGCACGGAGTACGGCGAGCTGCGCGGCGTCTCGCTGGAGTGCGGCGCGGAGATCCTGGAGGCCCCAGCGGACGTCGAGCGCATCGGCATTGGCCTGGCCGAGCGCTACGGCGGGGCGGCCCCGAGCGGTCTTGCGGCGAGCGAGGAAGCTCGGGAGGCCCTGCGCACCAAGGCGGCGAAGCGCGTCGGGCTGCGCTTGACCCGACGCGGACGATCACCTGGGACCACCGCAAACTCGGCGGTGCGTACTGAATCGAAGCCCGCTGGGCGATCCGCTATGTGGGACGGCTCTCCCGGAGTTAAAGGGGTAGCGCCCAGTGCTTATTCTGGGAACGTGAACTGGACCGTCGACGTCCCCGTAGATGACCTGCCCGAGCTGCCACCGCTGCCGCCGGAGATGCGCGCCCGCCTCGACGACGCGCTGGCCCGTTCCGCCGTGCAGCAGCCGCAGTGGCCGGACCAGGACCAGGCCGGCAAAGTCCGGAAGGTGCTGGAGAGCGTGCCGCCGGTGACCGTTCCCTCCGAGGTGAACCAGCTGCGTCAGCACCTCGCCGCGGTCGCCAGGGGCGAGGCCTTTTTGCTGCAGGGCGGGGATTGCGCGGAGACGTTTGCGGACAACACCGAGCCGCACATCCGCGGCAACATCCGCACGCTGCTGCAGATGGCGGTGGTGCTGACCTACGGCGCGAGCATGCCGGTGGTCAAGGTCGGCCGGATCGCCGGGCAGTACGCCAAGCCGCGGTCCAGCAACACCGACGCGCTGGGCCTGCCGTCCTACCGCGGCGACATGATCAACTCGCTGGCCGCCACCGAGCAGGCACGCCGCCACGACCCGTCGCGGCTGATCCGCGCCTACGCCAACGCCAGCGCCGCGATGAACCTCTCCCGCGCGCTGACCAGCGCCGGGATGGCCGCGTTGACCAAGGTGCACGACTGGAACAAGGACTTCGTGCTCAACTCGCCGGCCGGTGAGCGCTACGAGTCGGTCGCCGCCGAGATCGACCGCGGCCTGCGCTTCATGTCCGCCTGCGGCGTCGACGACTCCAGCCTGCACGCGGTGCAGTTCTACGCCAGCCACGAGGCGCTGGTGCTGGACTACGAGCGCGCCATGCTCCGGCTGGACACCTCCGGCGACCAGCCGCGGCTGTACGACCTGTCCGGGCACTTCCTGTGGGTGGGGGAGCGGACCCGCCAGTTGGACGGCGCGCACATCGCGTTCGCCGAGCTGATCTCCAATCCGATCGGCATCAAGATTGGCCCGGGCACCACGCCCGAGCAGGCCATCGAGTACGTCGAGCGGCTGGACCCGAACAACGAGCCCGGCCGGCTCACCCTGATCAGCCGGATGGGCAACGGCAAGGTGCGCGACGTGCTGCCGTCGATCGTGGAGAAGGTCACCGCCTCCGGGCACCAGGTGATCTGGCAGTGCGACCCCATGCACGGCAACACCCACGAGGCCAGCACCGGCTACAAGACCCGGCACTTCGACCGGATCGTGGACGAGGTGCAGGGCTTCTTCGAGGTGCACCACCGGCTCGGCACGCACCCGGGCGGTATCCACATCGAGCTGACCGGCGAGGACGTCACGGAGTGCCTCGGCGGCGCCCAGGAGATCTCCGACGCCGATCTGGCGGGGCGCTACGAGACGGCCTGCGACCCGCGCCTGAACACCCAGCAGTCGCTGGAGTTGGCCTTCCTGGTCGCGGAGATGCTGCGCGGCTGAACCAGCAGGACGCACGCGGGAGGGCCCGGAACCAAAGCGGTTCCGGGCCCTCCACGTTTCGCGCAGCCCGATTCGTCACTTGGCGAGGGCGATGTCGAGGGCGTGCGCGACGTGCAGGCGGGTGGAATCGAACAGCGGCAGCGGGCTGTCGTCCGGTCCGAGCAGCAGGGTGATCTCGGTGCAGCCGAAGATCACGGCCTCGGCGCCGCGCTCGGCCAGGCACTCCACGACGCGCACGTACTGCTCGCGGGAGCTGTCCTCGACGCGGTTGCGGGTCAGCTCCTGGTAGATGACGTCGTGCACCAGGGTGCGGTCGGGTTCCGCCGGGACGATCACGTCGATGCCGTGCTGGTCGCGCATCCGCGCCCGGTAGAAGTCGAGTTCCATGGTGTAGCGGGTGCCCAACAGGCCGACCCGGGTGTGACCGGCGGCCGCGATCCGTGCGCCGGTGGCGTCGACGATGTGCACGAACGGCACGTCGATCGCTGCCTCGATCGCTTCGGCGACCTGGTGCATCGTGTTGGTGCAGAGCAGGACCAGATCCGCTCCGGCGCGTCGCACCCGCCGCGCGGCGTCGGCCAAGTGCCGGCCCGCCGCTGCCCAGTCCCCGGCCTCCTGCATGGCCACGATCTCGGCGAAATCCACGCTGTACAGCACGCTCGGCACGGTGTTGTACCCGCCCAGCCGAGCGCGGCTCTCCTCGTTCAGCAGCCGGTAGTACTCGGCGGAGGATTCCCAGCTCATCCCCCCGAGCATCCCGATCGTGCGCATGCGCCTCCTCGTCGAACGACCTCGTGCCCGACAGCCTCACCCGCGGCCGCAGGTTAGCCGGATCTTGCTTGGTGCGGTCCAAGCGAAACTTGGGGCGTGGACGCGCAGCGGTTGTTGGTTTTCCGGGAGATCGTGCAGGCGGCTCGCTCGGTGCGGCGGCACGGGCGCTGGGCTGGACCCGACCCGCCGTCAGCCAGCACTTGCGGCGGCTGGAACGCCAGGCGGGCACCGCGCTGGTCCTGCGTCATTCGCGCGGCGTTGCGCTGACCGAAGCCGGGCAGGTGCTTGCCAGGCATGCCGAAGCACCGCGACCTGGCCGGATGGGTTCGGTCAGCGCTGTGATCCATGCATTTCGCGAGGCGGGCGACCAGTTGTGACCGTGCGCGACAGCTTGCCGAAGGCGCTGCTCAGACCCAGCGGGTCGAAGCGGACCAGCGACAGCGCGCCGAGCAGGGCGGCGCCGATCCCGACCGCGACGAACGGCCAGTTGTACATCGCCTGCTCGCCATCGGGGTAGTAGGCCAGCACCAGCGCGATCGAGGCGCCGACCACGTAGGACAGCGCCCGCGGAGTCCATAGGAAGGCGCTGCCCAGGGCCAAGCCCCAGGTCGTGTACCACGGCAGCAGGACCGGCGACAGGAGCGCGCCGCAGCACAGCACGATGGCCGCCCGGCGCACCGCCTCGGGCCCGCCGTCGCGGGCCTGCCACCAGTTCCAGGCGAGGATCGCCACCAAGAGCACCGAGCCGAGCGTGCGCGTGGCGCCCACGAAAGGCCAGATGTTGGTCTCGCCGAACAGCGACACCAGGCTGTGCAGCGCCTGCCCCACGGCGGTCGGCGCGGACAGATAGTTGACGATCATGCCGGGCGCGGACAGCGCGGAAAGCCAGCCGAAACCGACCTTGGCGAGCGCCGTGCAAGCGCCGAAGACCACCACGAACACGCCTACCGCCGGGAACACGGCGCGGAGGAAGCGTCGCCACAGCGGCCCCTCCAGCCGGGATGCCCAGATCCACACCAGGAGCGGCAGGGCGAGCCCGGCGGTCGCCTTGATGGCCATCGCCGCCGACACCAGCGCGATCCCGGCGACGTTCTTGCCTTCAAGCATCAGCAGCGTGCCGACCGACAGCAGCCCGATCATCAGCATGTCGTTGTGCGGGCCGCCGACCAGGTGCACCACCGTCATCGGGCTGGCCGCGACCAGCCAGAGCGCGACCGGCAGCCGCCCGCCGAGGTGCCGGACCAGGCCCGGGAGGGCGCAGATCAGCATCACCAGGCCGCCCAGCAGCACCAGCCGCATCACGATGACGCTGGCGATGATGTCGTGCCCGGCCAGCAGGATCACGCCCTTGGCGACGCCGATGAACAGCGGACCGTACGGGGCGGGCGTGGTCTGCCAGGTCGGGTGCACGTTCTCCGGGATCGGGCCGGTCAGCGCGGACGGGCCGACGCCGTAGGGGTCGAGGCCGTTCAGCGCCAGCAGGCCCTGGCCCAGGTAGCTGTAGACGTCGCGGGTGAACAGCGGCGGCGCGATGAGCATCGGGCCAAGCCAGGCGGCGGTCGCCCACAGCACGCCGCGGGAGGTCACCAGGTGCGCGATCACCCCGCGACCCAGCCGCACCCACGCCCACACGAGTAGTGCGAAGCCGACGTAGACGACCGTCACCGCCACATCGCGACCGTGGCCGTAGCGCAGCACCGACAGCGGCCCGGAACCGAGGACGGGGTCGTGGACGAGCGTCCCGCCGGCGCCGAAGGAGCCGATCAGCAGCAGCACGGACCCGATCGCGCCCAATGCGATGGTGCGCAAGGGCAGCGGACGACGAGGTGGCCGACGTCCGCCGAGACTGGGCAGGTCGGCTGTGGTGTTGTTGGTCCGTTCGGACCAGTCGGGGGCCGACTCGATCGAAACACTCGGGGGCATTGTGCTCCCAATAGTTCCACAATCGTCCGTCCGAGCCGCCGTGACCAGGTCAGATCGGTCCTGTCGTGGCCTTCGGTCGCGCTTTTCGGTGACGGCCGCCCGTCGAGTCCCCGCTGGTAGACCCTGGCAGGGCGAAAACGTTACAGCGACGAGAAGAGATCAGGATCACATTGCGCGTCGTTCATTTCTGGCCGGTCGGCGGGTGCGCGCACCCGCGAACCGGTGCTCAGAAAGCGGTCGCGTGGATCGTCGTACCGGGCTCGACCCGGCTGCCGGGAAGCGGGTACTGGCCCAAGATCACCATGTTCGGCCGCTCGAAGAACGACTGCACGCTCAGCTGCAGTCCCAGCGCGGCGACCTGCTGCTTCGCCTCGTCCACCTGAACACCGTTGAGGCTGGGCACCTGGACCGCGTTGGACAGCACCACGCCGATCCGCGGCTGGCCGACCAGCCGGAGTTCGCTGCCGATGGCCGGATCGGTGCTGATGACGTGGTCGCCGTCGACGCCGGAGTCGAACTGGCGCCCCGCCTCGTAGGGGTCGAAGCCGGCGTTGCGCAGCGTGGTGAAGGCGTCGTCCCGGCTCATCCCGCGCACGTCGGGCACCTTCACCGGGGGCGGGCCCTTGCTGACGATCAGGGTGACCTCGGCGCTGATGTTCAGTGTGGTGCCGGGGGCGGGGTTGACACTGATGACCCGGCCTTCGGGCACCGTGGTGTGGTATTGGTCGCCAGACTCGTCGTGCTTGGGCTGCAGCTTGGCGTTGCGGATCGCGCTCTCCGCCTCGGCAACCGTGGTGCCCTCGGCGACCTGCGGAACCTTGGGCTTGCCCAGCGAGACGACGAGATCCACGGTTCCGCCGCTGCGCACCCGGGAGCCCTCGCCCGGGTTGGAGCTGATCACCACGCCTTCGGCGATGGTGTTGTTGTACTCCTTGGTGACGTTGCCGGTCAGATCCGTGCCCTCCAGCGCCTGCTGCGCCGCTGCCTCCTGCTCGCCGACGACGCGCGGCACCTGCACGTAGCTGCCGATGCCCAGCCAGTACGCCGCGCCCCCCATCAGCGCGGCCAGCACCAGGACCACGACGGTCCACACCATGACCGTCCGCCTGCCGCGGCGGCGATCCCGCTCCGGCCCGCTGGGCGCAGCGGCGACGGTGGAGAACTCCTCGGTGTGGTCGCCGGTGGCGGGGCGCGCCATCGCACGGGTGCGCTGCGGGCCGACGGACGTGTCGCGGACGGCCGGGATCTGCTCGGTCGGCGGATCTCCGGCCGCGACCGGCGGCGTCAGCTGCCTGGTGCGCTCCTCGGACGCCGGGACCGGCACGGCCACCGGGGCGATGCCGAGTTCGGTGCGCACCCGCTCCAGCTCGGCGAGGAACGCCTCGGCGCTCTCCGGGCGCTGCGCCGGGTCGCGCCGCGTGGCGCGGAAGACGAGGTCGTCGACGGCCGGTGGGATCTCCGGGACCAGCTCGCCCGGCGGCGGGACGTCGTCGTTGACGTGCCGGTACGCCACCGAAAGCGCGGTGTCGCCGACGTAGGGCGGGCGGCCGGTCAGCATCTCGTAGAACACGATCCCGGCGGCGTAGACGTCGGAGCGAGCGTCGGCGGCCCCGGTGGTCACCTGCTCCGGCGACAGGTACGCGACGGTGCCCAGGATGACGCCGCCGCTGGTCGTGCCCGCCTCGGCCGCAGCCCTAACCAGACCGAAGTCGGCGACCATGACCGAGCCGCCGGTGCCGATCAGCACGTTCTCCGGCTTGACGTCGCGGTGCACCATGCCGGCCTGGTGCGCGGCGCCCAGCGCAGAGAGCACCGGCGCCATGACGCTCAGCGCCATCGCCACCGGCAGGCGGCCACCCCGGTCCATAATCAGATCGCGCAGCGTGCAGCCCTCGACGAGCTGCATCACCAGGAACACGTGGTCGCCGGCTAGGCCGTGGTCCACGCCCTGGTCGTAGACGGCGACGATGTCGGGGTGGTGCAGCCGGGCCGCCGCACGCGCCTCGCGCTCGAAGCGCTCGACGAACGAGCGGTCGCCGGAGTACTGGGCGTCCATCACCTTGATGGCCACCGGCCGGTCCAGCCGGGTGTCCAGGCCGCGGTAGACCGTGGACATGCCGCCGCGGGCGATCAGCGAATCGACCCGGTAACGGCGTTCGAGCGTGGCTCCGACGAGGCTCGCGCCGCCGCTGGAGCGTGTCTCAGGAGTCATCTTCCGCCAACCGCCGGGTAACCTTTCCAACCCGATTGTGGCAGGCCGCGCGGGCGGTCCGGGGAACACCTCCGCACTCGGATGTGGGAACGATCACGATCTTGATCGTAGGTCGACGATAATTCGTGCGGTGCACGGCATCGCGGTCGGTCATGTGGCAAGGTGTGCAGCGTGAGTGCGATCCCTGCTGCCCCGGATGTGCTCGCTCCCGATGTGGAGGTTGTCCCGCTGCCCGACGTCGCCGAGCGGCTCGGTCAGCCCGTGACCCGGGTGCACCAACTGATCCGAGATGGCCATCTGCTCGCTCTGCGCAGGAACGGCGTACTGGGCGTGCCCACCGCGTTCCTCACCGACACCGAAGTGGTGAAGGGTCTGGCGGGCACTATCACGCTGCTCCGGGACAACGGCTACCGGGAGGACGAGATCCTGCGGTGGCTGTTCACCCCGGACGACTCGCTGCCCGGAACGCCGATCGACGCCCTGCGCGGCGACCGCGGCCGGGAAGTGAAGCGGCGGGCCCAGGCGATGGGCTTCTGAGGCCATCGGAAGGGTTCGGGAGGCCCGGCGAGTCGCGAGCGCAGCCGGGCCAGTACCCGTGAGTGCTTCTGGGGGCTATGGCGCCCAGAAGTACTCACGAGCTTTGAGCATCGGTCAGCCGGTGATGCGTTGTGCGGCGAGCTTGCCGGACAACAAGACCGGCGGAACCCCGACGCCGGGTGTCGTGCCGGAGCCGGCGAGCACGGCGTTGGCCAGGCCGCGCACCAGGTTCCGCGGCCGGAACGGCCCTGTCTGCGCGAAGGTGTGCGCGGCTGAGAACGGCGTTCCTGCTGCGTGCCCCTGGGCCGCCCAGTCCGCCGGGGTGACCAGTTGCTGCGCCTCGATCGCGGCACCGAAGCCGGTGAAGCCGCGCCGTTCCAGCGTGCTCAGCAGCTCGTCGCGGTAGGCCGGGCCGACCCGGTCCCAGTCGATCGGCCCCGTGCGCAGGTTCGGGCACGGAGCGAGCACATAGTGCAGCTCGCGGCCGTCGGGTGCCAGCGACGGATCGGTCGCGGTCGGGCGGGTGATCAGCAGCGATGGGTCGGTCATCAGCCTGCCGTCACGGATGATCTCGGTGAACGTGCCGTGCCAGGCCGCGCCGAAGGAGATCGTGTGGTGGGCGCCGGACCAGCCGCGGGCGGTCCCGGCGTGCAGCACCACCGCCGACGGTGACCAGCGCAACCGCCGTCGCGTGCGGTGGTCCAGGAGCTCGTGCACGACCGGCAGGTCGGGTGTGAGCACGAACGCATCGGCCGCGATGCGGGCACCGTCTGACGTGCGCACCGCGGCGATCCGATCGCCCCGCCGCTCCAACTCGGTCACCTCGGCGTTGTAGCGGAACTCGACGCCCGCGCCCGCCGCCGCATCGGCGAGCGCGGTCGGGACCTCATGCATGCCGCCGCGCGGGAACCACACGCCGTTGACGGTGTCCATGTACGAGATGACCGCGTACAGGGCGAGCGCGCGGCGCGGGTCCAGTCCCGCGTAGAGGGCCTGGAAGGAGAAGACCCGGCGCAGCCGCTGGTCCGACAGGAACCGGCCGATCGCCGGGCCGAGCCGACCGAAACCGCCGAGCGTCGCGAGACGCGCCAGCTCCGGCGACAGCAGGCCCAGCGGCGAGTCGAAGTTCGCGTCGATGAAGCGGTGCATCTCCGCCCGGTACACCTCGGTCAGCCAGCGCCGCAGCCGCCGGTACCCGGCCGCCTCCGCGGGCCCGGCGAACCGCCGCACCTCCTCCTCCATCGCGGCGGCGTCGGTGTGCACGTCGAGCGTCGAGCCGTCGGCGAACCGTGCCTGGTAGGCCGGATGCAGCGGGATGAGGTCGAGGCGCTCGGACAACGATTCGCCGACCGCGCCCAAGGCTTCGTCGACCAGCTCAGGCATGGTCAACACGGTCGGGCCGGTGTCGATCCGGTACCCGGCGAGCTCGTGCAATCCGGCCCGCCCGCCGGGCAGTCCGGCGCGTTCGACGACCGTCACGCGCCGCCCGGCGCCCGCCAGGTGCAGGGCCGCCGACAACCCGGCCAGCCCAGCGCCGACGACCACGACATGATCGGTCCGGCCGGATACCGTGCGCATCAGTGGCTGCGGTCGGTGACCGCGATCGCCAGCTCTGCCAGCCGGGACGCGGCCGGTTCGGCCAACCCAGCGGTGTGCAGCGCGAGCATCGCCGACCCGGTCAGATCGGTGATCCGCTTCTCCACGGCCTCGACCGCGCCGAGCCGGGTGAGCACTTGTCGTGCCTGCTCGACGCGGTCTGCGTCCAGCTCGGGGTCGCCGAGCACGTCGCGCAGCAGGTCCAGCGCGGGCTGGTCGGCCTGCCCGCGGGCCGCCGCCACGGCCTCGGCGATCAGCACTGTCCGCTTGCCCTCGCGCAGGTCGTCCCCGGCGGGCTTGCCGGTCACCTCCGGGTCGCCGAAGACGCCGAGCAGGTCGTCGCGGAGCTGGAAGGCGACACCGATGTCGGAACCGAAGCGGCGCAGCGCCTGCAGCGCGTCCGGGCCTGCGCCGGCGATCTCCGCGCCCAGCTCCAGCGGCCGCTGCACGGTGTAGGAAGCGGCTTTTAGCTGGCAGATCTGCAACGCAGCCTGCGGCGTCTCGTCGCCGCGGAACTGGCCGAGCACGTCGAGGTACTGGCCGGCGAGCACCTCGGTGCGCATCGCGCGCCACGGGCGCAGCGCGCGGACCAGCGCCTGCGGCGCGATCCCGGCGCTGTGCAGCATGTCGTCGGCCCAGGACAGCGCGAGGTCCCCGAGCAGCACCGCGGCGGCCAGCCCGAACTGGGTGGCACCACCGGAGAACCCGGACTCGCGGTGGATCTGCTCGAACCTGCGGTGCACCGTCGGGTTGCCCCGCCGGGTGTCCGACTCGTCGATCAGGTCGTCGTGCACCAGCGCGCAGGCCTGCAGCAGCTCCAGCGCGCTCGCGGCCCGCAGCATCGCCTGCGCCGGCGGCCCCTCGGCCGGTCCGCCGGCCGCCCGCCATCCCCACCAGGCGAAGGTCGGGCGGATCCGCTTTCCGCCGCCGAGGACGAACCCGGAGAGCTCGGCCACCGCAGCCGCGAACGCCGGGTCGAGGCCGACTGCCTCGGCGCGGCGGGTCTGCAGGTATTCGGTCAGCGTGTGCTGGACCTGACCCGGGAGGTCGAGTTCCACGGCGACGTCTTCCTTGCCGGTTGCTTGCACAGCGGTCGAATTCGATGGGGGCACACCTCCATCCTCCGCGATGCCGCCGAGTGGTGACGGCCGGGTCCGAAGGGGTGCTCGGAGTCACCAGGTTGACTCCGGAACGTAGCCGGATGTCTTTGCGGTGCCCTCTTCGAGCATTGCAGCGTGCGCCCCCGCAACCGGATGTGCGCGAATCGGCGTCGGCTCATGCGCGGGCTGCTTGCTCGAACCGCCATGTGGGACCGGTCGTGGGGCGGTTCACTATCCTGTTCGGCATGACGGCGGTGGTGGATCGGTTGAACACCGAGAAGACAACTTTTTCGGTGGAGTTCTTCCCGCCGCGCAGCGATGACGAGGAACGCATCCTCTGGCGGGCGGTCCGGGAGCTGGAACCGCTGGACCCAGCGTTCGTCTCGGTGACCTACGGCGCTGGCGGATCCAGCCGGGACCGCACCATCCGCACCACCGGTCGCATCGCGCAGGAGACCACGCTGACGCCGATGGCGCACCTGACCGCCGTGGACCACTCGGTCGCCGAACTGCGCAACGTCATCGGCTGGTACGCGGCATCTGGGGTGCAGAATGTGCTGGCCGTGCGCGGCGACCCGCAGGGCGACCCGAACGGCGAATGGCGCCAGCACCCCGAGGGGCTGACCTACGCCGAGGAGCTCGTCCGGCTGGTCCGGGAGCTCGGCGAGTTCTGCGTCGGCGTGGCGGCCTTCCCGCACGGCCACCCGCGTTCCACCGACCTGGACGTCGACGCGGACCACCTGGTGCGCAAGATCCGGGCCGGTGCCGGGTTCGCCATCGCCCAGCTGTTCCTGGAGCCGGAGTACTTCCTGCGGCTGCGCGATCGGATGGTCGCCCGCGGCTGCGACGTGCCGCTGCTGCCGGGCGTCATGCCGATCACCACCCCGCGGGTGCTGGGAAAGTTCGGCGAGCTCGCCGGGGTGCCGGTGCCTGCGGAGGTGTCGGAGCAGCTGTGGCCGCTGGCGGAGGACCCGGCGGGGTTCCGCGCAGCGGGCGTGGACCTGGTGACCCGGTTGTGCGAGCGGCTGATCGCCGAAGGCGTGCCCGCGCTGCACTTCTACACCCTCAACCGCTCGAAGGCGACGCGCCAGGTGGTGGCCAACCTCGGTCTCTGAGGCTCAGGCGTTCTGCTCCGCCCGGGTGCGGATGTGGGTGCGTAGCGCGAGCAGCGCCACGACGATTGCGGCGCCGAAGGTGAGCGCGCCGACCAGCAGCGCCCAGCCGATCCAGTCCATGCCAGCGGAGTTGGAGAACTGGTAGGTGGCCGACAGCTCGGTGACCGAGCCGGGCTGCAGCGACCAGGTGACCGTGCCAGCGCTTTCCTGGCCGTTGGTGTTGGTGATCTCGCCGGGTGCGCTGATCTTCAGGTCGGCGCCGGAGTCGGTGTCGGCCAGCGGGGTCAGGTCCGCCGAACCCTCGAAGAACACCAGCGAGCCGGATCGGGACAGGTGCAGCCGGTACCGGGAGTCGGTGGGGCTCAGCGCCTCGGCGAGCTGCTCGACCTCGGGGAAGGTCAGGTCGTGGAACGACAGGTGCGAGCCGGTCCGCCCGCCGTCGTCGTTCGGCGTGACCTGCACCCGGTCGGCGAGGTTCTCGGGCGGCTGCAACCGGAACGGGGCCTGGCCGTCGGCGATCTGGGTGGACAGCCGGACCTCGCCGGACACCAGGTCCTCGCCGGAGATGTTCAGCGCGGCGTTGACGTGCAGGCACCCGCTGAGCAGCGTGCCGAGCACGCCGATCAGGACCGTCAGGAGCGCGGCGCGGCCGCGCGGCGTCTTGGCGTCCACTCGGGCGATCTTCCCACCCGCACCACGTTTCCGCTGCCCCGCGAACTTGATAGGGTGCGCAGCCGTCCCAACACCGCGTGCGGATGGCCAGCCGGGTGTGACGCAATTTCGCGAGAAATTGACGTTCACCCGGGTGACGGTCAATTTCTCGCGAAATTGCACCCCGCCCCGGCTGAGCGGGGCTGCCCCATTTTTGCGGATCTGGCTTCGCCGCGGGGCGTGTGAGTCGTTGGTGCGCGATAGCGTGGCGGGCATGGGAGTTGACCACAACGGCGTGCACGAGATCAGCGACCGGTTCGTCACCGAGCTGGTCTCGCTCGATCCGGTCGCCGGAACCTACCTGGGCGTACCCGATCGGGAAGAAGAACTTACCGACTACTCGCCGGACGGGTACCGGGCCCGCGCGGAACTCGCCCGCCGCAGTCTGGCCGCGGTGCAGGCGGCTGAGCCGGCCGATGACTCGGAGCGGATCGCGCAAGCGGTGTTCGCCGAGCGGATCGGCCTGGACCTGGAGCTGCACGAGGCCGGCGCGGACATGGCGGCGCTGAACGTGATCGCCAGCCCGGTGCAGGGACTCCGGCAGGTCTTCGACCTGATGCCGACCGACACCCCGGAGCAGTGGAGCACGATCGCCCGCCGCCTGTCGGTGATGCCCGAAGCGGTGCTGGGCGTGCGTGCCGGGCTGCTGGCGGCGGCCGCCGACGGCAACGTTTCGGCGGTCCGGCAGGTCAGCAAGGTCGCGGAGCAGTGCGACACCTGGTCCGGGCGCGACGGGCAGTCGTTCTTCGCGGCGATGGTCGCGCGGGCCGAAGGCGTGGACGAGTCGCTGTGCCGTGACCTCGACTCCGCGGCCGGATCGGCCGCCGAAGCCTTCGCCGGGCTGGCCGACTTCTTGCGCGGCGAGCTGCTGCCGAAGGCACCGGAGAAGGACGCCGTCGGCGAGCAGCGGTACCGGTTGTGGTCGCGGTACTTCACCGGTGCCCGCCTCGACCTGCAAGAGGCGTACGAGTGGGGATGGCAGGAGTTCGCCGGCATCGAAGCGGAGATGAAGCAGATCGCGAACCGGATCAGGCCGGGCGCGTCGCTCGCCGAGGCCGCGGCCGTGCTGGACGCGGACCCCCGCTATCAGGTGCACGGGCAGGACCGGTTCGAGGCGTGGATGCAGCGGTTGTCCGACCAGGCGCTGCAGGACCTGCGCGGCACCCACTTCGAGATCCCGGACCCGCTGATGCGGCTGGAGTGCAAGATCGCCCCGCCGGGCGGCGGCGTCGGCGCCTACTACACCGGCCCGACTGACGACTTCTCCCGGCCCGGCCGGATGTGGTGGTCGGTGCCCGCCGACCGGCAGGACTTCCCCACCTGGCGCGAAGTGTCCACTGTGTACCACGAGGGGGTGCCCGGGCATCACCTGCAGGTCGCGACCGCGGTGCACGAGGCGCAGCGGCTCAACAAGTTCCAGCGGCTGGCCTGCTTCGTCTCGGGGCACGGCGAGGGCTGGGCGCTGTACGCCGAACGCCTGATGCGCGAGCTCGGCTACCTCGAAGACGACGGGGACCTGCTCGGCATGCTCAACGACCAGCTCTTCCGCGCGGCGCGCGTGGTGGTCGACATCGGCATGCACCTAGAGCTGGAGATCCCGGCCGGCACCGGTTTCCACGAGGGCGAGCGCTGGACCCCGGAACTGGGCCTGGAGTTCATGCTGAGCCGGACCATCACCGACCCGGCGCAGGTCCGCGACGAGATCGACCGCTACCTGGGCTGGCCGGGCCAGGCGCCGTCCTACAAGCTCGGCGAGCGCCTCTGGCGGGCGGCCCGCGACGAGGCCAGGCAGCGCCACGGCGCGGCTTTCGACATGAAGGAGTTCCACACGCAGGCGCTGAAGATGGGCGGCATGGGCCTCGACACTCTCCGCGAGCAGCTAGCGCTGCTGTGATCACGCAGTGAGGGGCGCCCGCGACCCGATTGCCGGGTCAGGGGTGCCCCTCACCCTTCCAGAACCATCCCGCGACGGGGTGGCTGAACCAGGAACCGCTTGGATCGCGCACGATTGGGTTGTGGAGTCGGCGATTTCGCGCGAAATCGCCAACTGCCACGCCTGCAGGCCTGGCGATTTCGCGCGAAATCGCCGCCTTCGCTACCGGGACCGCTGCCCGAAGCGGGCGTCGTGGTCAGCGGGGTTCGAGGGGGAGGGAGCGGCCCAGGACCGCGAAGGGCCGCGGGTCGCCCGTGAAGCGGTAGTCGCGCAGGACGTCCCCGAAGCCGACCCGGCGGTACAGGCGCCAGGCTCGGGTCGGCCCTTCCGGCGTCGACAGCAGGACCTTGCTGCCCTGCGCCCCGGCGAGCAGGCGGCGCAGGACCTCTTCGCCGAGGCCGACGCCCTGGCTGCCCGGGTAAACGTGCAGCTCGGTCAGTTCGAAGTAGTCGTCCAGCCAGGCTTCGGCATCGCCGCCGCTGCTGAGCAGGCCGCGGCGAACCTGCTCGTGCCACCACTGCCCGGGGGCGCCCAGGTAGCCGTAGCCGAGGCCGACGAGCTCATCGCGGTCGTTGAACGCACCGACGCACCGCCATCCCGCGCGCAGCATGTGCGCCGACCACATCGGGGCGCGCTGCTGGGCGGTCGCGGGTGGGTAGTTCATCGCGGTCACGTAGATCTGCAGGGCCTCGGGGAGCCGGGCCCGGAGCTGGTCCGTGGTCAGCTCGGTGATCCGATCGAAGCTGGGGGATGGCGCGGCGGTCACGGCCGAACACTAACGCCTTCCCAGCGCGCGGTCCTTCTCGCGGCCGATCCTGCCGTCGAGGCGGCTTCACCGGGTGCCGGATTCGGCCACTCGGGTGATCATCTTGTCTGATCATGCCTCGAACAGGTGAGCTACGGCGCATTGCTTGAGTCCGTCGGTTGGGCGAGCTAATCTGTAAGTGTTCGAACGCGAGTTCGATGAACTCCAGTTCGGGCATCGAGTCCGGCGGTGGGGTGGGGGAAGCACCCCGCCGCCGGACCTGCCGGCTCCCCGCGGCAGGCGTGGACGGCTTCGTCGTGCAGAGGAGACTGCCGATGTCTTTTTCCACTGATCTCTCGATTCCTGCTCCGCGGCGCTCCGTGGAGAACCACGAACCGACACCAGAGGCCGAGACACCGGCCGGCTCCCTGTCGTTGCTGCTCAACGCGCGAACGTGCTTGCACGAGGCGGAGGAGGCCGACCGCCCCGGGGAGCGGTACGTCGCCGCGCATGTGGCCGCGTTACGCGCGGCGACCGCGGTCGTCGTGGCGCGCTCCTGGCGGCGGGAGAACGGTCGTCCGGCCAGCGCGTGGACGTTGCTGACCGGGGCCGCTCCCGAGCTGCGGGAGTGGGCGGCGTACTTCGCGGCGCGCTCGGACCGGCGGGCCGCGGCGGAGGCTGGGGTGCCCACCATCACCTGGCTGGACGCCGATGGACTTCTGGCGCGCAGCCGGGAATTCCTCGACATCGTGGGGCGAAGCCTGTTGGGGGTGGCTCGATGAACGGTACTGAAGTGAGGCTCGACTACGGGCGGATGCTGGACCTGCTCGGCATCGAGGCCCAGCTGCTCACCGCGGCGACCCATGACGCGCACGTCCACGCGCCGGTGTGGGGCGCGTCCGGGAGGACCTTGGGGCAGACCGTCCGGCACCTGGGCGATCTGTGCGAGGACACGCTGTCCTGGCTGGGCTCGTCTGCCGTGGAGCGGCGCTGGGACCTGCCGGACCAGCCCGAGCTGCGCGAGGTGACCGGCCGGTTCGCCGTCCGGTTGGCGGATCTGCTCGCCGAGCTCGGCGCCAGGCCGCCGCACGATCCGTGTCCGACGTGGTGGCCGGAGCAGCACACCGTGCGGTTCTGGCTGCGCCGGATGCTGCACGCCACGACGGTGCACCGGGTGGACGTGCAGGCCGCAGCGGGGGTGCTGCCGACTCCGATCGAGCCCGACGTGGCGACCGACGGCATCGACGAGGTGCTGCGGCTGTGGTTCGGCTACCGGTTGCACGCGCTCGGCATCACCGCGACGCGCGCCTGTTCGGTCGGGGTGTACGTGGAGGGCCGGAATTGGCTGGTCACCGCCGACCAGAACGGGACCGCGGTGGTGAGCTCGGACGACGTGTCGACCGCGACGCCCGACGCGGTCGTCGGCGGCGATGCGCCCGCCGTCTACCTCTGGATGTGGGGTCGGCTGCCCGATCGCGCGGTGGAGACCAGCGGCGATCTCGACGCGATCGCACAGCTGTGGGGCCTCCTGCAGCTGGCCACCCGCTGAGCACGCCGCCCGCGGCCGGTCGCGGGTGTGCGACCGGCTTCGCGCCGCGGCACGTCATTCGCGTCGGCGGCACGGCTGGGTTCGACATGTGCGGGTGCCGCTTCGGCGGGAAATTCCCGTTCATGCGGCCGCGTTCACGAAAACCGCTAAGTTGGGCCAGATTCGGGTGGAGGCGAGGTTCGTCCCCGGCTGCGTGCTCGCGTGCTTGCCGTCCACCCGGCGTCGTTCCGAGGCGAGTTCCCTTGCGGCAAGCCGATAATCTGGACTCCAATCGGCGGATACCCCGGCCTTCGGGCCGGGGAGGAGTCGATCCTGAGGTTGTTGGCCTCCTCCGTCTCGACGATCGGCTTGGCCGGGCAAGGGAGCTTGCCGTCGCCGCGCAATTCGGGGAGTTGATCCAACGGCACGTGAACCGCGGAACCGAGGCCCGTGCTCAGGCACGCAGCCGGAGGCCCTTGGGCGTGGCGCGGAATCCCGCTTCGGTGAGCACTTCGGCCAGGCGGGACCCCCAAGCGTCTTCGCCGTCGGCGCGTTGCACCGCGAGCTGCTCCAGCCAGCCGTCCCGGACCACCCGGGCCAGCCCGGCCGCCGCGCTGCGCAGGGCGGATTCGTCGCCGGTGAACGACAGCAACGACTTCCCGCCGCGTTCGACGTAGAACACGGCTTCGCCGGACACGAGCACCACGAGCGCACCGGCCTTGCGGCCCGGTCGATGCCGGGTTTCGCCCATCACCGCAGGCCATTCCAGTGCAGCCCCGTAAGGCTGCGCGGGATCGGCAGCGGCCAGCACCACCGCGTCGCCGGCACTGTCCTCGCGGGACATGGCCCGCAGGCGGTCGATCGCACCGGGCACCGCGAACTGCGCGGCGCCGAGGCCCTCGATGACGTACCCGCGTCGGCAACGACCGGATTCCTCCATGGCGCGAAGAACCTTGTACACCGCGGAAAACCCGCCCGTGACGCGCTCGATGTCCAGCGCTCCGCGCGTCAGCACCCCGTGCCGCTCCAGGAAGGCCTCGGCCCGCGCGTGCGCTCGACGGGTCGGGTCGCCCGACGGTTGTGGCGCCAGCGACCAACGTCCGGACACCGTGGGCGGGCCACTGCGGCTGGGCATCGACGGACGGCCTGCGCGCAACCGCGCGTAGCGGCCGCGCGGTGCGCTCCGGCGTGGCTTGTGCGCCGCGCCGCGGCCGGAAACCAAGGCCCGCAACGGTGCCAGGGTGTCGTTGGTCGCCGTGCCGGACCAGACCAGGTCCCACAAAGCCGAAGTGACCGCGTCGTCGGCGGGCGTGGCCTCGCCCTGCTCCACCAGCAGGGCTCCCGCACGATCCGCCAGCTGGCGGAAGAACAACGCGCCACCGTCCAATGCGGACACGACAGCGCGGTGCAGCGGCGAATCGGCGGCGGACTCCTCCGGCAGGTCCGGAAGCAGCAGGTCGGCGACATCGGTGGGCGCCAACGCGATCCAGCCGTCGCCGCCGGCCAGGGAGCCGGAGCCGACCCAGGTGACCTCACCGGTGGCGGTCAGCTCGTCGAGCAGCGCGGGGGAGTAGCCGGGCAGTCGGGCGGGCAGGATCAACGACTCCAACCCGCTCGCCGGAACCGGCGCCCCCGCCAGTTGCTCGACCACGGCGTACACGTCGTCCACCGTGGGTGCGGAGCGCAACCGGGCTCCGATGCCGTGCCACGCCGGCAGGAAACGGCCCAGCGCGGCCGGTTCCACCGGTTCGACCTCCGCGCGAAGCCGCGCCAGCGACGCCCGCCGCAGCCGCCGCAGCACTTCGGCGTCGCAGTACTCCAGCGCCCCGCCACCACCGGCCTCCAACGGCCGAAGCTCGCCGCGGACCAACCGCCCGCTGCCGGTCAACCGGTCCAGCACGCCGTGGACGACGGCCACTCCCAACCCGAATCGCTGCGCTGCGGCATCGGCGGTGAACGGTCCGCGGCAGCGTGCGTAGCGGATCAGCAGGTCGCCCAGCGGGTCAGCGACCGGCTCGGTGAACGCCTCCGGCACGCCGACCGGCAGTGCGACGCCCAGCGCATCGCGGACCTTGCCGGCATCCTCGATCGGAATCCAGCGCTCTTCGCCCGCGATGCGGACCTGCAGCACTCGTCGCTGTCCGGCCAGGTCGGCCAGCCACTCCGGCCGCACGCCCCGCGCCTCGGCTTCGGCCGCGGTCAGATCTCCCAGGAAGCGCAAAATGTCTATTGCGGACTCGTTGTCGCGGGCGTGCCGTTCCGGGGCGAGCCGTTGCAGCTGCTGCTCGATCTCGTCGAGCGCCTCCGGGTCGAGCAGCTCCCGCAGCGCCTCCGAACCGAGCAGCTCCGCTAGCAGCGTCGAATCCAGGCTCAACGCCGCCGACCGGCGCTCCGCCAGCGGCGCATCGGTCTCGTACAGGAACATGCCGATGTAGCCGAACAGCAGGCTGCGCGCGAACGGCGACGGGGTCGGGGTCTCGACCTCGACGACTCGCACCTTCCGCGCCGCGACCTGCGACATCAGCTCAGTCAAACCGGGCAGGTCGTAGACGTCCTGCAGGCATTCCCGCATCGCCTCCAGCACGATCGGGAACTGCTCGTACTGTGCGGCCACCGCCAGCAACTGCGCGGCTCGCTGCCGCTGCTGCCACAACGGCGTGCGGCGGCGCGGATCCCGGCGCGGCAGCAGCAGGGCCCGCGCCGCGCACTCCCGGAACCGGGCCGCGAACAGCGCCGAGCCGCCGACCTCGTCGGTCACCACCTGCTGGACTTCTTCCGGCGGCAACAGCACGTCCTCGGCGGTCGGCAGCACTTCCGCGCCGGACTCGTCCAGCGCATCGGCCAGCCGCAGCACGATCCCGTCGTCGGAAGAGGCGACCTGCGGCTCGATCCCGCGCCGCTCCCGGATCCGGGCTCCGATCGCCAGCGCCCACGGGCCGTTGACCTTGGCTCCGAACGGCGAATGCACCACCATCCGCCAGTCGCCGAGCTCGTCGCGGAACCGCTCCACCACGATCGTCCGGTCGTCCGGCACGTGCCGGGTCGCCCGCCGCTGTTCGTCCAAGTAGGACAGCAGGTTGTCCTGGGCCCACTCGTCCAGCCCGGCCGCCGCGATGCGCGACCGCGCCGCCGGGGTGTCCGCGCCGATCAGCTCCCGGACGAAGGCGCCCAGGGCGCGCCCGAGCTCCAGCGGCCGTCCCGGCGAATCGCCCTTCCAGAACGGCATCCGGCCCGGCTCGCCAGGCGCGGGCACCACCACGACCCGGTCGTGGGTGATGTCCTGGACCCGCCAAGCCGAGGTGCCGAGCAGGAAGGTGTCGCCGACCCGCGACTCGTAGACCATCTCCTCGTCGAGCTCGCCGACCCGCACCCCGCCCTTGCCCGCTTCGTCTGCGGGCGTGGTGACCGTGAACAGCCCCCGGTCCGGGATCGTGCCGCCGGAGGTCACCGCGAGCCGCTGCGCACCGGGCCGCGCGCGCAGCTCGTCGTTCACCCGGTCCCACACGATGCGTGCGCGCAGCTCGCCGAACTCCTCGCTGGGGTACCGGCCCGCCAGCATGTCCAGCACCGCGTGCAGCGCAGAGTCCGGAAGCCCCGCGTAGGGCGCGGCCCGCCGCAGCAGCGCCGCGAGCTCCGGCACCGGCCAGGTGTCCATCGCGACCATCGACACGACGTGCTGCGCGAGCACGTCCAGCGGGTTGCGCGGGAAGGACAGCGACTCGATCAGCCCGTCGGCCATCCGCTCCGACACCACCGCGCAACCGACGAGATCGCCCCGGAACTTCGGGAACACCACGCCCCGCGAAACCGCGCCGACCTGGTGTCCGCCGCGCCCGATGCGCTGCAGCCCGGAGGCCACGCTCGGCGGCGTCTCCACCTGGATCACCAGGTCCACCGCGCCCATGTCGATGCCCAGCTCCAGCGACGACGTGGCCACCACGCAGGCCAGCCGCCCGGACTTGAGCTCCTCCTCGACCACCGCCCGCTGTTCCTTCGACATCGAGCCGTGGTGCGCCTTGGCGAGGATCGCAGAGGTGCCGCCGCCGATACCGGAACCGCCCACCGCCTCGGCCGGGAACCGCTCCAGCGCAACCGGTTCCTCCGCGGCGAGCTCGTTGATCCCGGCGGTGAGCCGCTCGGCCAGCCGCCGCGAGTTGGTGAACACGATGGTCGAGCGGTGCTGCCGGATCAGATCCAGGATCCGCTCCTGCACGGACGGCCAGATCGACGTGTGCTGCTCCGCGCCTGCCGCCGGGCCCTCCACCTCGCCGGTCGATGCGCCCAGCGCGGCCATGTCCGGCACCGGCACCTCGACCCGGACCTCGACCTCCTTGGGGTGCGCGGGCTGGATAGTGCGCACCGGCCGACCACCGGCCAGGAACGTCCGCACCTCCTCCACGGGCCGGACCGTCGCGGACAGCCCGATGCGCTGCGCCGGCTGCGGCAGCAGGGCGTCCAGCCGCTCCAGCGACAGCGCCAGGTGCGCCCCGCGCTTGGTGCCCGCCACCGCGTGCACCTCGTCGACGATCACGCTCTCTATGCCGCGCAGCGACTCCCGAGCCGCCGAAGTCAGCAGCAGGAACAGCGACTCGGGCGTGGTGACCAGCACGTCCGGCGGGGTGCGGGCGAACGAACGGCGCTGGTCGGCCGGGGTGTCCCCGGTGCGGATGCCGACCTGGATGTCCGGCGGGGCGCCGCCCCGGCGTTGCGCGGCCTGCCGGATACCGGCCAGCGGCGCGCGCAGGTTGCGCTCCACGTCGACGGCCAGCGCCTTCAGCGGCGAGACGTAGAGCACCCGGCAGCGCTGCTTCGCGTCGGCGGGCGTGCCCTCGACGGCCAGCTTGTCCAGGGCGGAGAGGAACGCGGCGAGCGTCTTGCCGGAGCCGGTCGGCGCGACGACCAGCGCGTGCTCGCCGTCGGCGATCGCCTCCCACGCCCCGCACTGCGCTTCGGTGGGCGCGGCGAATGCCCCGCGGAACCAGTCGCGGGTCGCCGCGGAGAAGCCGTCCAGCACATCGGTCACCAGGAAAACGTAGCGCGGGTGCCCGTCCTTCAGGGCAGGGAAGAAGCGCGCTTTGCCACGATCATGGGGTGCCGACCGGATGCGCGGTGCCGCGGTCCACATGCCTCGCCAGCTTCCGGGTGGACTCGTGCGTCCGGACGGTACCGATGCGCGGTAGCGTCACACGACGACGGTCCCGGTCAACGAGTCCGAAGCTGCCGGTGGTGAACCGGCACGACAACACGGCACGCTTGCCCTTGAACTTCGCCGAAGCCCGGCTTGCGGCCCTTGCGTTTGCCCTTGCGCGATGCACGACCCGTTGACACCGCGTGCCAATGGTTTGTGAATACGTAACCGTGCTGGAACAGCGTCGCCTACTCACGACCCCAACGTGCGGGGCGGGTGAGGGGAACCGCGTGCTCGGGACGGGACTGTCCACAAGGGCTCGACGTTGGTGTGATCCGCGATGAATGCGGGGATCTGTGCAATTCGCCGCTCCGAACGTGGCAACATTCGACCCCGAAAGCGTCAGGCTTGGGAGGGGGACGGGTGCGCGTCCTGTCAGTGGATCTCGGCACCTCGAACACCGTCGCGGTGCTGTCCGCACACGGTCGGCCACCACGGGTGGTCGAAGTGGATGGTTCGGCGACCATGCCGTCCGCGGTGTTCGCCACCGAGGACGGCGCGATCATCGTCGGCCGTGACGCCGAGCGCCGGGCGCGGCTCGACCCGTCCAGGTTCGAGCCGAACCCGAAGCGCCGCGTGGACGAGAGCACCCTGCTGCTCGGCGACAACGTCATCACCGTCACCGATGCGCTGGCCGCGGTCCTGCACCGGGTCGCCGAGGAGACCACCCGGCAGCTCGGCGGCGCCCAGCCCGACGAGGTCCGGCTGACCCACCCCGCGCAGTGGGGCACGGTCCGCCGCAACGTGCTGCTGTCGGCCGCACGGCTGGCCGGGTTCAGCTGCAACCTGGTGCTGGTCCCGGAGCCGGTGGCCGCCGCCGCGCACTTCGCGTCGTTTCCCGACCGCACCCTCGGCGCCGGCCAGGCGTTGGCCGTCTACGACCTGGGCGCGGGCACCTTCGACTGCGCGATCGTGGGCGCCACCCAGAACGGGTTCGCGGTGCTGGCCGAGGACGGCCTGGCCGACCTCGGCGGCCTGGACGTCGACCAGGCGCTGCTGGAGCACGTCGGGCGGCAGGTCTCGAACAAGGACCCGCAGCGCTGGCAGCGGCTGCTGCGGCCGGCGAGCACCGGCGACCGGCGGGCCCAGCGCGCCCTGCGCGAAGACGTCCGCGCCGCCAAGGAAGTCCTCTCCCGGCACCCGCAGACCGAGGTGCCGATGCCGGAACCTTTCGGCGACGTGCTGGTCACCCGTGCGGAGCTGGAAGCGCTGGTGCGACCGAGCATGCTGCGCAGCGTCGAGCTGCTGGCCGCAGTGCTGCGCTCCAACGGAATGGGACCGGAGAACCTCGTCGGGGTGTACCTGGTGGGCGGCTCCAGCCGGTTGCCGCTGGTCGCCAGCCTGATCGGGGAGCAGCTGCGGATCGTGGCGACCACCCTCGACCAGCCGGAGACCGCCGTCGCGCTGGGGGCGCACCACGTGTCCCGAGACGGGGCGGCGATGTGGACCCAGGACTTCCGGAACAACCTGCCGTCGGGCCCGGTCGCCGTCCCGCAAACCGGGCAGCCGCAGGTCGGATACCGGGAACCCGACACGGTGCGCACCTACCCCGTCGCGCCGCCGCAGCAGCAGCAACCCCACTTCCAGCAGCCCGCCGCCAAGCCCGGCTCGCGGCGCAATCTGCTGATCGGCCTCGGCGCGGTCGCGGCCGTCGCGGTGATCGTCGCGATCGTGGCGATCGTGTTCCGCGTCTCCGGCGGGTCGGGTGCCCCCAGCGCGGCGGAATGCCAGCAGCCCGGCACCGTCGACGCCAAGGGCTTCACCGCCTGCATGGCCAACCTGGCCGGCAGCGTTCCCGAGCAATCCAACTGCGCGCAGGGCTGGCAGCGGATCATGCCCGGCCTGCGGGAACTCGACGGGACCGTGGTCTCCTGCTCGATCGGCAACCCCAACTCGGGCACCCAGATCATCTACACCCAGCTGGGTTCGCAGGAGGCCGCGCAGAAGCGGGCCGACCTGCTGCTGGAGTTCAACGGCGTGACCAGCGGCCAGCAGGTCGAGGCGGAGTGGAGCGGCAACGGCCTGTCCGGCACCTACCGTGCGGTCACCAGCGACACCTTCGGCACCTTGGTGTTCACCGTCGACGACCGCCCGCTGGTCGGCATGGTGCTCAAGCCCAACGACGACAAGAAGCTGGACCCGGGCAAGATGGCCGACGAGTTCGAGCAGAAGGTCCAGCCCGGCACCGCCTGATCGGCTCACCGCCGGTTGCGGTGCTCCCAGAAGAAGCGCACCGCGAGCGCGATGACGACGAGGGACCCGGCGCCGATTACCGCTTGGCCCAGCGGGCTGGACAAGCCAGTCGGATCGGCCAGCAGGAGCAGCACACCACCAGGGTACGGGCGCCGGGTACGCTTTCGGGCGATGCGCCACACAGCTTTCCGCCAACGCATGGCCGACGAATTCGGCCGGGTCCGCGCCGAGATGCTGGCCCAGGACCACGTTTTCTCGTCGCTCGGCGGGCGCACGGTCGACCAGGCCCTGGAAGCCGGGCTGTCGACCAAGGAGGTCTGGCAGGCCGTCTGCGAGGCATTCGAAGTTCCCGCCGAACGGCGCTAGGACGTTTTTATAAGCGGCGGCAGCCGCTTGCGGTGTGGGACTCAACCGACACCGCCGCGGGTTCTCAGGGGGCTGTGCCCGCCGAAGGGCTCTCGGCGAGGCCAGTCCCCGACGCGGTGAATTGGCATTCATGATGTCGGGGAACACCTGCGCGAGAAGGCCTCTGAGGTTCCGCTACCCGCACCGCTACGCAAACCACTTTCGAAACAGGCTCAGGACTCCGGGCCCTCCTGTCGCTCGGCGGTCGGCCGCTGCGCGGGTCGGCGTTCCGGCACCTCGAAGTCCGCCCACAGGTTCTGCGCGCTGATCTGCTGCTCGGGGGTGCGCCCCGCGTCCTGGTAGTGCTGGTAGGCCCGGCGCCGTTCCTCCTGCATGTGCCGGTACGCCTCGGACTGCACCAGCCGGTGCTGCTCCGGCGTTGGATGGCCCTCGGCGACGGCGACCTCGGCCCGGCAGATCTGTTCGAGCTCGGCGATCCGCCGTTCATCGGCCAGCCGCTGCTCCGGGACGTCCTGGGCGGGTGGCTCGTGGTGCCGGTAGCGCACGTAGGGGTTGTCCTGCGGCAGGCCGCCGCTGAGCCGGCCGTAGAACCCGAAGAACATCAGCAGCATGCCCGCGATCAGGCTGAACACCACGTTCGGCAGCTTGAAGGCGAACACGTTCCAGGGCGTGTTCAGCAGGCCCAGGTTGATCAGCCCGGACAGGAAGAACAGCACCCCGATGGCGGCGGTGGTGGTGGAGGCGACCGGTCCGCCCCAGGCCGCGGCGCCGATCAGGAGGACGCCGACCACGACCGAGACCAGGGCCAGCAGGCCGTTGCTGGATAGCCCGATGATGTCGATGCCGCTGGTGGTGAACAGCGGAACCCGGTTGGCCAGCCCGAACGCGCCGAAGACCAGCAGGAAGGCACCGAAGATGGCGGCCGCGACCCGGTAGAACCGGCTCAGCGGGTGGTCGGGTGGCAGGTAGCGGTCCATTCGCATGGTCGGCACCTCCTCGGGGCCGGGCGGCAGGTTCACCCGGTGGGCTATTCCGAGTGTCCACCTCGATCGCGCTGATCGCACCGTCACACGATCAGGTGGCGGAGCTGGCGTGTCGGGCCGGTGATCGAACATCCGTTCGTTTAAGATGGAATCGCACGGGCTCGAATCGGCGAAGCACCCCGCAGCCGGATTGTCGGTCCCTGCCCGTAGCGTCTGATCTGACACACGACGACCAAGTTCGACTCGACCGAGGTGGACCCCCGATGGCAGCGACACCGGACAAGGGCAAGGCGCTGGAGCTGGCGCTCGCCCAGATCGACAAGCAGTACGGCAAAGGGTCGGTCATGCGGCTCGGCGACGAGTCGCGCGCACCGATCGAGGTCATCCCGACCGGTTCCATCTCGCTGGACGTCGCGCTGGGGATCGGCGGTCTGCCGCGAGGCCGCATCGTGGAGATCTACGGCCCGGAGAGCAGCGGTAAGACCTCCGTGGCGCTGCACGCCGTGGCCAACGCGCAGAAGCTGGGCGGCACCGCGGCGTTCATCGACGCCGAGCACGCGCTGGACCCGGAGTACGCCAAGGCGATCGGGGTGGACACCGACGCGCTGCTGGTGTCCCAGCCGGACACCGGCGAGCAGGCGCTGGAGATCGCGGACATGCTGATCCGCTCCGGCGCGCTGGACATCATCGTCATCGACTCGGTGGCGGCGCTGGTGCCGCGCGCCGAGATCGAGGGCGAGATGGGCGACAGCCACGTGGGTCTGCAGGCCCGGCTGATGAGCCAGGCGCTGCGCAAGCTGACCTCGGCGCTCTACAACGCCAAGACCACCGCGATCTTCATCAACCAGCTCCGCGAGAAGGTCGGCGTGATGTTCGGCTCGCCGGAGACCACCACCGGTGGCAAGGCGCTGAAGTTCTACTCGTCGGTGCGCCTGGACGTGCGCCGCATCGAGACGCTGAAGGATGGCTCGGACGCGGTCGGCAACCGGACCCGGGTCAAGGTGGTGAAGAACAAGGTCGCCCCGCCGTTCAAGCAGGCGGAGTTCGACATCATCTACGGCATCGGCATCAGCCGTGAGGGCTCGTTGATCGACATGGGCGTGGAGCAGAGCATCATCCGCAAGTCCGGTGCCTGGTACACCTACGAGGGCGACCAGCTCGGCCAGGGCAAGGAGAACGCCCGCAAGTTCATGCGGGAGAACCCGGACATCGCCAACGAGATCGAGAAGCGGATCAAGGAGAAGCTCGGCATCGGGGCGACGCTGGACGCCGAGAACGCCGAACCGGCGCCGGTGGACTTCTGATCCCGCTGAGCACCTGCTGGACGTCGAATGCAGATGAACCGTGACGGTACGCGTCGGGGGAGCGGTGTACGGAGCCGC
Source organism: Saccharopolyspora sp. ASAGF58 (assembly GCF_012277335.1). NCBI lineage: Bacteria > Bacillati > Actinomycetota > Actinomycetes > Pseudonocardiales > Pseudonocardiaceae > Saccharopolyspora > Saccharopolyspora sp. ASAGF58. The sequence goes on from NZ_CP040605.1 coordinate 4,395,965, forward strand.
GTCCCCGACGACGCCTCGCCGGGTGGTCTCTCGGACGCGGCGGATGACGCGAAGCCGCAGCGCAAGCCGGACGACGCCGAGCAGCTGGCCCGCGACACGGTGTACCGGCTGCTGGCGGCTCGCGCGCGTAGCTGCTCGGAGTTGCGACAAGCCTTGCTGCGCAAGGAGATCGACGAGGACGTCGCGGACGCGGTGCTGCAGAAGTTCGTCGACGCGGGCCTGGTCGACGACGCCTCGTTCGCCGAGGAGTGGGTGCAATCGAGGCAGCGGTACCAAGGGCTGGGGCGCAAGGCGCTCGGTTTCGAGCTGCGCCGAAAGGGTGTCGAAGAGCACGTGGTTGAAGCGGCACTGTCCACTGTGGATAGCGATGCGGAGGTCGAGCAGGCGCGGGAGCTGGTGCAGCGCAAGCTCCGCACGATGGCGAACCTGGACCATGCGGCGAAGATGCGCCGCATGGTGGGCATGCTGGCCCGCAAGGGCTATTCCGAAGGCCTGGCTTTCCGCGTGGTGCGAGAGGAAATTGAGCGCTCCGGCGCCGACGTCCCGGACTCGGACCTCGAATCCCCGTGATCGACCTCGTCGCGGCTGCGTTCGCCGGTTGCGTTCGCCTGCTGAGCGAGCAGATCTGTCGAGCGGCCGGTGCGCGATGTGCACAGTCCTTCTGGGACGGTGGTACCGGAACGTCGGTGCGGGATCGTAGAGTGCCCGTCATGAAGTCGAGGCGACGCGTGAACCACATCGTGTGGGACTGGAATGGGACGATCTTTTCGGATAATCACGCCGTGGTCTCGGCGGTGAACGAGGTCTGCACCGCCTTCGATCGAGAACACATCGACCTCGACGAGTGGCGGTCCTTATTCAGCCGTCCGCTGTTGCAGTGCTACGAGCGGCTGCTGCGCCGCTCGCTGAGTGACGAAGACTGGGCGCGCATCGACGTGCTCTACCACGAGGCGTACCGGGATCTACTGCACACCTGCGGCCTGGCAAACGGAGTTCCCGATGTGTTGCAGGAGTGGACCACGGTGGGCCGCAGTCAGTCCCTGCTGTCCATGTGGTTCCACGATGAGTTGGTGCCGCTGGTGGCGAAGTACGAGCTCACTGCGCTCTTCAAGCAGGTTGACGGTCTTCGGGCCGGAATTGGAGGGGGGTCGAAGGCTGCCCACCTGGAGCGGCATCTGGCCGAGCTGGGCCTTGCCCCACAGGAAGCTGTCGTGATCGGCGACGTGGTGGACGATGCTGAAGCGGCGGCCCACGCAGGAGCCAACTGTGTGCTGGTGACAACTGGGGTCATGAGCCGAAGTGCCTTGGAAGCGGCTGGCGTCCCCGTCGCTGACTCCGTTCAAGAAGCTGTGTCTTGGCTTTCATGAGTACTGTTATTGCAGTTCAGATCGTGCAGTCGATGTCGTGAAACCCATTGGACGGCGAGCTGGTCGTGACGATCCGGGTCCACGGTCCCGGGGGGCAGCACGACGTCGTCGACGAATTGCCGGTCGACGACGTCGTGCTGCCCGTTGAGCTCGCGCAGGCCGGCAGCCGTTGAGCGCGGGCGAAGAGTCGGGGATCCCCGAGTCCAGGCGGCGTCTGATGCTCCGCTACCCGCACGCTACGCGGGACAAGTTTGAAACAGCCCTCATAGCACCTCATAGCACCAAAAGACTCACGGGCGGTTGCTAGCGCTGCGGGGAGCGCAGTGCGGCGGCTTCTCGGGCCAGTTGCTCGATCCGCGGCCAGTCGCCGGCAGCGAGTAGGTCCTTAGGCGCCAACCACGATCCGCCGACGCAGCCCACGTTGGGCAGCGCGAGGTAGTTCGGCGCGGTCTGCGGGCTGATCCCGCCGGTCGGGCAGAACTTCAGGTCCGGCAGCGGCCCTGCGGTCGCCTTGAGGAACGGCACACCGCCGCTGGGCTCGGCGGGGAAGAACTTCATCGCAGTGGCCCCGCGCTCGGCCAGCCGCATCGCCTCCGACACCGTGCCCGCGCCGGCCAGGTACGGCACCCCGGACGCGTCGATGTCGTCGAGCAGCCGGTCGGTCGTCCCGGGCGTGACCAGGTAGCGCGCCCCGGCGTCGGCGGCCCGCTTGGCCTGACCTGGTTCGGTGATCGTGCCCGCCCCGGCGACCATCTCGGGCACCTCGGCGGCGATGCGCTCGATCGCGGGCAGCCCGGCCGGGGTGCGCAGCGTGACCTCGATGGTGCGGATTCCGCCGCGCAGCAGGGCTTCGGCCAGCGGCACGGCGTGCGCGACGTCGTCCAACGCCACGACCGGCACCACCGGGGCGAGATCCAGCACTTCAGCTGCAGTGTTCATGAGGTGGTTCATCCGTTCCTAGTGCGTGCGGCGTTCCGTCGAGTGCCCGTGAGTACTTTTGGGCGCTATCGCACCCAAAAGTACTCACGGCACGTAACCAGCGGAAACAGCCGCCTCTTCTCGTCGGGTTCGGCGCAGGTGGTCGCCGGTGTCAGACGGTCGCGTCGGTCGGCTGCGCCTGCAGTTGGGTGAACACGCTGGCGCCGCGGTCGGCCCGCCCGACAGCCTGCCGGAACGCCGCGAACAGCTCGCGGCCGGTGCCGAACTGGGCTCCGGGGGCGACCGGTGCGTTGTCGCGGGCGGCGAGCTCGTCGTCGGGCACCAGCACCTCCAGCGTGCCGCGGTCGGCGTCCAGCCGGACCACATCGCCGTCGCGGACGCGGGCCAGCGGCCCACCCGCGCTGGCCTCCGGGGTCAGCTGGATGGCCGCCGGGATCTTGCCGGACGCGCCGGACATCCGGCCGTCGGTGACCAGCGCGACCTGGTGGCCGCGGTCCATCAGCACGCCCAGCGCGGGGGTCAGCCCGTGCAGCTCAGGCATGCCGTTGGCCTGCGGGCCCTGGTTGCGGATCACCACCACGACGTCATGGTCCAGTTCGCCTGCCTGGAACGCGGCGGTGAAGCCGTGCTGGTCGTCGAAGACCCGGGCGGGCGCGGTGACGGTGCGGCGCTCCGCGCTGACCGCGGACACCTTGATCACCGAGCGGCCGAGGTTTCCGTCCAGCACCCGTAGGCCGCCGTCGGGCGCGAAAGGCTCATCGACGCCGCGCAGCACGTCCGGGTCCAGGCTCTTCGCGGGCGCATCCCGCCACACGAGCTCGCCGTCCACCAGGAATGGCTGCTGCCGGTACCGGTCCAGCCCCGGCCCGGCGACCGTCTTGACGTCGGGGTGCAGCAGGCCGGCGTCGAGCAGCTCGATGACGAGCGTCTGCACGCCCCCGGCGGCGGCGAAGTGGTTGATATCGGCCGAACCGTTGGGGTAGACCTTCGCCAGCGACGGCACGACTGCGGACAGGTCGGAGAAGTCGTCCCAGGTCAGCTCGATCCCGGCCGCGGCGGCGATGGCGACCAGGTGCAGCGTGTGGTTGGTGGAGCCGCCGGTGGCCAGCAGCGCAACTACGCCGTTGACGATGGCCCGTTCGTCGATGATCTCGCCGATCGGCGTGTAGTCGGCGCCGCGCCCGAGCTGCACGACGCGACGGGCGGCCTCCTCGGTGAGTGCCTTGCGCAGCGGGGTGCCCGGCGGCACGAAGCTCGACCCCGGAAGGTGCAGGCCCATGACCTCGACGACGAGCTGGTTGGAGTTGGCGGTGCCGTAGAACGTGCAGGTGCCGGGCGAGTGGTACGACGCCGACTCGGCTTCCAGTAGGTCCTCGCGGCTGGCCTTGCCCTCGGCGAACAGCTGCCGGATGCGGCTCTTCTCCCGGTTGGGCAGTCCGGAGGGCATCGGCCCGGCGGGGACTAGCACGGTCGGCAGGTGCCCGAACGACAGCCCACCGATCAGCAGGCCCGGCACGATCTTGTCGCACACGCCGAGCAGCAGGGCACCGTCGAACATCTCGTGGGAGAGCGCGACACCGGTGGCCATCGCGATGACGTCGCGGGAGAACAGCGACAGCTCCATGCCGGTGCGGCCCTGGGTGATGCCGTCGCACATGGCGGGCACGCCACCGGCGAACTGGGCGACACCGCCAGCCTCGCGCACCGCGTCCTTCAGCCACGCCGGGAACTCGGCGTAGGGCTGGTGCGCCGAGAGCATGTCGTTGTACGCGGACACGATCGCGACGCCCGGTTTGGTGGCTCCACGCACCGCAACCCGGTCAGCACCGCTGCACGCCGCGAAGCCGTGCGCGAGGTTGCTGCAGGGCAACTCAGTGCGGGCCGGGCCGACTGCCCCGGTCTCTCGGATGCGTTCGAGGTACGCGGTGCGGGTCGCGGCACTGCGTTCCGCGATCCGCTGGGTGACTTTTTCGACGACGTGCTGCGTTGGCCGCGCCATTGATCGCCTCCGGAAAGGCTCGAAATGCGGGGCGACGACGCTGGCGCCTCATGACGGCAGTCACACTAATGGGTGTGGCCTGGATTTCACAATCGATACAGCAGGCGGGGATCCGGTCCCGATCGGGCCACCGGGTGCGCGATCATGGGTGGTAGATCGAGATGTGAGGAGGGGGCCGATGCGGATTCGCGCGCTCGTTGCGGTGGTGTATGCGGCTGCCGTGCTGTCGGCCTGCGGGCAGGATGTGCCGCCCGGGTCGAACGCGTTGCCGCCGCCGAACCTGCCCGCCCCGACTACGCCGGTGCCGGCGAGCCCGGCCTCGTCGGTTGGCGATTCGGTCGAGCTCGACACCTCGCCGACCATCGAGCGGATCAAGCAGCGGCGCCAGCTCCTGGTCGGGGTGCGGGTGGACGCGCCGCAGTTCGTCAGCCGCGATCCGACGGGCGAGTACCAGGGCTTCGACGTCGAGATCGCCCGCGACCTGGCGAAGCGCATTGGTCTCGCCCCGACGCAGGTGCAGTTCCGGCGTCTGCCGCCGACCCTGCTGCTGGACGCGGTGGCCTCGGGCAACGTGGACGTCCTGCTCGGCGGCACCGCCGATTCCCCGCAGCTGGCCGTGGTCGGGCCGTACGTGGTCACCGACAGCAAGCGCTACGTCGTGATCAAGTCGGACGACAAGAAACTGGCCGAGTATCTGCAGCAGATGCTGGACGCCGCAGTCGCCGATGGCTCCTGGCAGCGCGCCTACGACGCAACCCTGCGCCCGGCCGGGATCAACGCCCGCCCGCACTGACCTCACTGCCCGTGAGCGTTTTTGGGCGCTGTAGCACCCGAAAACGCTCACGGTCGAGCTGGCTGATCAGCGCTGGACAGACCGAAGCTCATCGAGCGGCCCGGCGGACGGCAGGTGGCCTCTAGCGCAACATTCCTGAGTAACCAGCGGATCGCTTACTCTCGGCTGCCGGGACCCGGTTCAGGTCCCGGCAGCCGAGAGCTGTTTCAGTCTCCGAGCGGAGTCTCTGTAAGAGGCGTGGTAGCCGGCGCGATCTGTTTGGTCTTCTTCGTGCGTCGGTTTCGCCGATCGAGGTAGTTGGCGAACCACGTGAGCAAGAGGCATATCGAGATGTAGATTGCTGCCACGACCAGGCTCACCGGGATGATCGGCCGGTCGAGCGTGGGAATACCACCGAGGTACCGGGCGTAGTACAGCAATTCCTGGTAGGTGATCAGGAAGCCCAGAGCGCTGTCCTTGAGCAGCACCACGAGTTGGCTCACGATGGCTGGGAGCATGACGCGCACTGCTTGCGGCAGGACCACGTTGCCCATGACCTGGCTCTTGCGCATGCCGATGGAATAAGCCGCCTCGCTCTGCCCTGCTGGAAGTGCGTTAACCCCAGCGCGGAAGACCTCGGCAAGCACCGAGCCGTTGTAGAGCGTCAGGCCGAGCACGACCGACCAGTACTGGCCGAAGTTCACGCCCAGCCCCGGTGCCGCGTAGTACAGAAAGAAGATCAGGATGACCAGCGGGATCGCGCGGAACACCTCGACGATCGCCGTGCACGGCATCCGGATCCAGGCGTGGTCGGAGAGCCGACCGAGCGCGAACACCGCGCCGAACGCCAGCGCGAGCACGGCGCCCATGAGGAACGCGCGGACGGTGTTCCACAGAGCCCCGAGTAGTTCCAGCTGGATCTGCTCGTAGAGCAGCCATTCCCACTTGCTGGCGTCGAACTGCCCGGTGGCGTAGAAGCGGAGCACCACGTATCCGAGCAATGCAAGCACCACAACGGTGCTGACGACGCTGATGAGCCGGTTGCGCACGCGGGCGCGCGGGCCGGGAGTGTCGAACAGAACGCTGCTCATCGGGCCACGCTCCACCGTTTTTCGAAGCTGCGCTGGATCAGGGTCAGCGGGATAACCAGGATCAGGAAGCCGATGGCGATCCACACGAAGGCGTTCAGTGTTGGCTCACCCTGCTCGTTGAGGAACGGGATGACCGAGCCGACCTCTGCCACGCTGAACCCAGCCGCGACGGTCGTGTTCTTCAACAGCGCGATCAGCACGCTGACCAGCGGCGGAACCACGGCACGGAAGGCTTGGGGGAGGATCACGTTGGTCAGCGACTGGGCGAAGCCGAGCCCGATGGAGCGCGCCGCCTCGGCCTGTCCGACCGGCACCGTGTTGATCCCAGCCCGCAACACCTCGCAGACGAACGCTGAGGTGTAGATGGTCAGCGCGATCACGGCAGCGGTGAAGAACGGGAACTGGATCAGCTCCAGCTTGGGGTAGGCGAAGACGAAGAAGAAGAAGATCAGTGTCAGCGGCGTGTTGCGGAGCAAGGTCACGTACCCGGTGCCGACGGCCCGCAACGCTGGGACGGGGCTGACCCGCAGCGTTGCCAGGATCGTGCCCAGTACCAGCGAGGCTGCAGCGGCCAGCAGGAAAAGCTCGATCGTCCGCAGGAAGCCTCTGGCGAGGACGTCGCCGTACTCCACCAAGATGTTGATCAATGAGTACTCCTGGAGTAATCGGATGCCCAGGGCGCGCTGCGGCCCTGGGCATCCGATGACGGGATCAGTAGCGGTTCACCTTGGGGGGCTCGGCGGACGATCCGGACTTGCCGAGGGTGGCGTCGTAGACGCGCTTCCACTCGCCGTTGGTCACAGACTGCTCCAGGATGTCGTTGATCTTGTTGCGCAGCGCCGTGTCGTCGTGCGCGAGGCCGACCCCGTACGGCTCCTCGGAGAACGTCTTGCCGACGACCTTCAGCTTGTCCGGGTCCTGCGCGGCGTAGCCCTTGAGGATGGCGTCGTCCGTGGTGACGGCGTCGATCTGGCGGTCGAGTAGCTGCTGCACGCACTCCGAGTAGCGCTGGAACTCGACGATGTTCTGCGGCTCGGTGAGCTGGTCCTGTTTGACCCGCTGGATCGGGGTCGACCCGGTCGCCGAGCAGACCTTCTTGCCCTTGAGCGAGTCCTTGCCGGTGATGTCGGTGTTGTCCGCGCGGACGAGCAGGTCCTGCCCGGCCATGAAGTACGGCCCGGCGAAGCTGATCTGTTCCTTGCGCTTGTCGTTGATCGTGTAGGTGCCGACGTAGTAGTCCACTTCACCGGTCGAGATCGCCTGCTCGCGCGCGGTGGACGGGATCGGCTTGTAGTCGATCTGGGTGTTCGGGTCGAACCCGAGCTGCGCGGCGATCAGCCGGGCGATCTCGATGTCGAAACCGGAGTACTGGTTGGTGACCGGGTCGCGGAAACCGAGCCCGGGCTGGTCCTCCTTGACACCGATCGTCACACGGCCCTTCTGCTTCATCCGGTCGAACGTCGGTGAGCCTTGGACTTGCACGTTCTGGGCGACGTTCTGCTGGACTTGCGGTTCGCCGCCGCTGGGACCACCCTCACGTCCACAGCCGGTCAGCGCCAGTGCCAGCGATGCGGCCAGCACCGTCACCAACCGCAATTTCTTGGCTCGCATTTCGTCTCGCTGCCTCTCTCTGAAGTGGGTCAGTGGGTGAGGATCTTGCCCAGGAAATCCTTGGCGCGGTCGCTCTTCGGCGTGCTGAAGAACTTCTCCGGTGCGGCGTCCTCGACCACCTCACCGTCGGCCATGAAGAGCACGCGGTGCGCAGCACGGCGCGCGAAGCCCATCTCGTGTGTGACCACCAGCATCGTCATGCCCTCGGCAGCGAGATCGGTCATGACCTCCAGGACCTCGTTGACCATCTCGGGGTCCAGCGCCGAAGTCGGCTCGTCGAACAGCATCACCTTCGGCTTCATCGCCAGCGCGCGGGCGATCGCGGCTCGTTGCTGCTGCCCGCCGGAGAGCTGCGCCGGGTACTTCTCGGCCTGGTTCGCGATGCCGACCCGTTCCAGCAGTTGCAGCGCGTTGTCCTGAGCTTTGTCCCGGCTCTCCTTGCGGACCTTGATCGGGCCCAGCGTCACGTTCTCCAGGATCGTCTTGTGCGCGAACAAGTTGAACTGCTGGAACACCATGCCGACGTCAGCGCGCAGTTCGGCCAGCGTGCGGCCCTCGGCGGGCAGTGGCACCCCATCGACCTCGATGCGGCCGGAGTTGATCGGCTCCAGGCGGTTGATCGCCCGGCACAACGTCGACTTGCCGGAACCCGACGGCCCGAGGACCACGACGACCTGGCCCTTGGGGACCTCGAGATCGATTTCCCGCAGCACGTGCAAGGAGCCGAAGTACTTGTCGACCGCGGACATCCGGATCATCGGGACGTCCGTGGGAGCTGCGGTCATTCCTTCTCCTGAACGCGTCAAGTGGATTCGATGGCCGAAATTTAAGCCCCCGATGGGGGATAGTCCAGTCAGCTGCGGATAACGCTGATTGCAAGTTGGTTACGCTCCGGAGTCGCGTAGCCGGTCCGAAACCTCCGGTTCGACGCACGTCGCCGGCCGCCGCGTACCCTCCCGGGCGGGTGAATCCGCGATCTGACCAGGCGCTACCGTGGAACGGTGAGCACGAGGACGTACGAGATCCGAACTTTCGGCTGCCAGATGAACGTGCACGACTCCGAGCGGCTCGCAGGCATGCTGGAAGACGCCGGGTACGCGCGCGCCGAGTCCGACGCCGCCGACGTGGTCGTGTTCAACACCTGCGCGGTCCGGGAGAACGCCGACAACCGCCTCTACGGCACCCTCGGGCACATGCGGCCGGCCAAGGACCGCAACCCGAACATGCAGATCGCGGTTGGCGGCTGCTTGGCCCAGAAGGACCGCGACACGATCGTCAAGCGGGCCCCCTGGGTGGACGTCGTGTTCGGGACGCACAACCTCGGTTCGCTGCCGGCCCTGCTGGAGCGCGCCCGGCACAACCACGAGGCCGAGGTCGAGATCCTCGAATCGCTGGACGTCTTTCCGTCCACCCTGCCCGCGCGCCGCGAGTCGGCCTACTCGGGCTGGGTGTCGGTCTCGGTCGGCTGCAACAACACCTGCACGTTCTGCATCGTGCCCGCGCTGCGCGGCAAGGAGAAGGACCGCCGCCCCGGCGAGATCCTCGCCGAGGTGCAGGCGCTGGTGTCCGAAGGCGTGCTCGAAGTGACGCTGCTGGGGCAGAACGTCAACGCCTACGGCGTCGAGTTCGGGGACCGCTTCGCGTTCGGGAAGCTGCTGCGCTCCTGCGGGGAGATCGAGGGGCTGGAGCGGGTCCGCTTCACCTCGCCGCACCCGCGCGATTTCACCGACGACGTGATCGAGGCGATGGCCGAGACGCCGAACGTCTGCCCGCAGCTGCACATGCCGCTGCAGTCCGGTTCGGACCGGGTCCTCAAGGCGATGCGCCGCTCCTACCGCTCCGAGCGGTACCTGAACATCGTGCGCAACGTGCGCGAGGCGATGCCGGACGCGGCGATCACCACCGACATCATCGTCGGCTTCCCCGGCGAGACCGAGGAGGACTTCGAGCAGACGCTGGAGGTCGTGCGGCAGGCGCGATTCTCCAGCGCGTTCACCTTCCAGTACTCCAAGCGGCCCGGCACGCCCGCGGCCGAGATGCCCGACCAGCTGCCCAAGGAGGTCGTGCAGCAGCGCTACGACCGGCTGGTCGCGCTGCAGAACGAGATCTCCTGGGAGGAGAGCAAGAAGCTGGTCGGCCGCCCGGTGGAACTGCTGGTCGCCGAGGGGGAGGGCCGCAAGGACGCCGAGACACACCGGCTCTCGGGCCGGGCCCGCGACGGGCGGCTGGTGCACTTCGCCCCGACCGGTGCCACCGACGGCGAGATCCGTCCCGGCGACGTCGTGCGCACCACGATCACGCGTGCCGCGCCGCACCACCTGGTCGCCGACACGGACATCACCGGCCACCGCCGCACCATCGCCGGTGATCACTGGGAAGAGGGCGTGCGGCCCAAGACTTCCGGAGTCAGCCTCGGGCTGCCGTCGTTCGGAACCCCGCCGCAGCAGCCGGCCGAGCAGCAGGGATGTGCGTGTTGAGCAAGGCGGAAGGTTCGGACGGGTCGCGCCGCGCGCTGACCGGGCCGGAACGTGAGGTGCTGCGTCGCATCGACCCCGGCAAGCGCGCGCTGGTGATCGCATCGGTGATGCTCGTGCTCGTCCTGTGCTCGCTGCTGCCGTGGGTCCGCGGTGCCGCGGGCTGGGAGGTGCTGATGGGGCAGGCCGACCCGGCGCTCAAGATCGGCCTGCTGCCGCGGTTGTTCGCGATCAACTCGACGATCGTGGGGATCGGCCTGGGCGCCCTGGCGCTGATCACCCGGCGTTGGATCTTCGCGTTCCTGGCCGGGCTCGCCGGTGTGGTGGTGACCTTCGAGGGCGTGATCGCGATCTGGTCTCGCCAGACGAGCGGCGCGGAGGGCCCGTCGATCGGCCTGCTGCTCGCGGTGGCGTGCATGGCCGTGCTGGCCGTGCAGTGGATGCGGATCGTCTGGTCCCGTTCCTGACCTCTGGTTCGCCCGGCCAGTGCAACCCGATCACTTTCGCGGGCGTCTCACCGGTATGTCACGTGATCTCCAGTGGGACGGCGGCTACAACGTGCGCGACCTGGGTGGGCTGCCCGCTGCGGACGGCCGCCGGATCCGCCAGGGTGCTGTCGTGCGGTCCGCGAGCCCGGCGTTCCTGACCGAATCGGGGTGGGGGCAGGTCTGGGAGCACGGCATCCGCACCGTCATCGACCTGACCGAAGAAGGCAGCGGCGCGCTGCCCGCACAATCGGCGCGCCCACCTGAGCTGACCGCCTTGCGGCTGCCGCTGAATCCCGTCGACGACGTCGAGTTCTGGGGCTACTGGGGCAAGCGGCTGCACGGCACGCCGCTCTACTGCAAGCCGTTCCTCGACCGCTTCCCGGATCGCACCGCCAAAGTCGTCACCGCGATCGCGCACGCCGAACCCGGCGGGGTGCTCGTGCACTGCAGCGCCGGCCGCGACCGGACCGGGATCATCGCACTGGTGCTGCTCGCCTTCGCCGGGGTGGCGGCCGACGAGATCATCGCCGACCACGAGCTCAGCCACGACCGGCTCCGACCGCTGTTCGACAGGCTCGGCTGGCCAGACCAGGAACCGCTGATCGACGAGGCACTCGCCCAGCACGGCACCACCAGGGTCAGGGCGCTGTCGGCGGCCCTCGACTCGTTCCACGCAGCGGCCCACCTGCGCTCCGGTGGCTGCACCGACCACGACCTCGCCGCCCTCCGGGCGAGGTTGCTCGCCTGACGGCGAGTTCGGTGCGCCGGACGCGCAGGCGGGCCTCCGGTGTTGCAACCCCGTCAGCGGCTGGCGATCGCCTGCTCCGCAGCCGTCAGCCACTCACGCCACTGGGCGGCCTGCTCCTCCGCCTGCTTCGCACGGCGTTCGTCGCCCGCCGCGCGGGCCTTCTCGGCCTGCGCGTCGAACTGCTCCACCCGGTCGCGGAACTGGTCGACCCGGGCCTGCGCCTCCGGGTCGGTGCGCCGCCACTGCGCGTCGGCGGCCGACCGCACCCGGTCGGCGACCGCGCGCAGCTTGCCCTCCAGCTCCCGCATCCGCTCCCGCGGGGCCTTGCCGATCTCGTCCCACCGCTCCTGGATCCGCTGCAGGTGGGCCTGCGCGGCCTTGAGGTCGGCGGACGGGTCGATCTGCTCGGCCTCGACGAGCAGCTCCTCCTTCAGCTTGGCGTTCGCGGCGAACTCGGCGTCGCGCTCGGAGAACGCCTCCGACCGGCGGCTGAAGAACCGGTCCTGCGCGGCGCGGAAGCGCTGCCACAGCAGCTCGTCGCTGTCCTTCGGGGCGCGGCCGGCGGCCTTCCACTCCGTCATCAGCTGCTTGTAGCGGTTCGCGGTTTCGCCCCAGTCGGTGGACTCGGTCAGCGACTCCGCTTCCTCGACCAGCTCCTGCTTGTGCGCCTTGGACGCCGCGCGCTGCCGGTCGAGCTCGGCGAAGTGCGAGCCCCGGCGGCGGCTGAAGGCGTCTCGGGCCTTGGAGAACCGGCGCCACAACTGCTCGTCGGTCTTGCGGTCGACGCCGCGGACCTTCTTCCACTCGTCGAGGATCTCACGCAGCCGGTCGCCGGCGTTCTTCCAGTGCGTGGACTCGGCGGCGATCTGCTCGGCCTCGGCGACCAGCGCTTCCTTGCGGGCGACGGCGTCCGCCCGGGCGCGTTCCTTCTCGTGCTTGGCACCCTCGACGGCCTGCTCGGCCTGCACCACCAGGTGGTCGATCCGGGCGGTCAACGCCGCCAGGTCGCCGATCACGGCGGCTTCGGCCAGCGAGTCGCGCAGGTGCTTCGCGCTGGTCAGGGTGTGCTTCGGCTCACCGGCGTGGGTGCTCAACCGGGTTTCCAACAGCTCGACCTCGGTGAGCACGTCGTCGAACTTCCGCGCGTAGAGGGCCAGCCCCTCGGCGGCATCACCGGCCTGCCAGGAACCGATCGCCCGCTCCCCTTCGGGGGTGCGGACGTACACCGTGCCGTCGGTGTCCACCCGCCCCCACTTGGCAGGGTCGGCGGAAGCGGTCGGTACCGCGGGCGCAGCCGTGGGTGACCCGGTGGTGCTGGTGGTCGAGTCCGCGGCCGCCTTGTTGGCGACTGCCTCGGGGGTCGTGTCCTGGTGCGTCATGGCCGGCTTCCTCCTTGCGTGCCCGCTCTGATGCCCGTGTCCGGCACGGGCGCCCCGCATCGGCGGGGCCCAGCAAGCGTCGACCCGAACCGTTCGGTGGTCCGGCCTCCGCTGGCGCATTCAAACAGGTCAGGGCGCGAATCGGTACTCCGTTGCGGAACCGATGCGCCGGGGAGTCGGCGCGTACCGCGACGTGGTGCCCGGATCGAACTTGTGACCTGCACGGCTTCATTGTCATCAGGCACCCGTTCGGCCGCAGCGGGCAGGGGGCGGAAACCCGCCTCAGCCTCCGGCCGCCGGTTGCGGCTCCCTGCTCTAGCCAACTCGCCCGTGACCTCTACCGTGCACAGGTGTGATCACCCGTATCGCTGTGGTGCCTTACCCGCCGTTGCTGGTTCCCGCGTTGACCGTGCGGGCCGATCCGGAAACCGCTCGCTTGCGGGGCGCCTGTCTGCGCGCCGTGTCCAGTCTGACTGACTCTGCCGCCGAATGGGTGGCTGTCGGCGTAGATCAATCAGGGCCGCAGGTGCTCGGACCGGACACAGCGGGCACTTTCGCGGGCTACGGCGTCGACTTCCCGGTGACGCTCGGTGGCGCCGGCACCCCTGATCCGAAGCTGCCGCTACCTGCGTTGATCGCCGGACTCCTTCGCGAGCAAGCAGGGGCGCTGGCGGTCACGACGCACCTGTTGGCGCCGGACACGCCGACCGGGGATTGCCAGCGGTTCGGCGCGGAGCTAGCTGCCGGCGATGTCGGTCTCCTGGTGCTCGCCGATGGCACCAACCGCTCCGACGAGCGCTCGCCGTACTCGCCGGACGAGCGGGCCAAGCCGGTCGACGAGCAGATCCGCACCGCGCTGGCCGACGTCGACACGGCAGCGCTGTTTGCGCTGGAACCGGAACCCTGCGCGGAGCTCGGCGTCGCGGGCCGGGCCGCGCTCCAGGTCCTGCCCGGAGTCGTTGAGGCCACCGGCGGGACCTGGCGCGGCGAACTGCTGTACTCGGCCACCCCGTTCGGGGTCACCTACCATGTGGCGACCTGGACCCGCACAGCCTGAACAGGTGTTTCCGCAGGGGCTGCTGCCAGACTCGTCTTACGTGGCGATGCGGATGCGTCTGGTCTGCGGGCCTCCCGACTTGTGCATGACCAATACGCGGCTTCGGGACTGTCCTCACCGGACGACGTCTGAGAACCCAAGGCGGTGCGTTGCGAGGGTGCACCGCCCTACCGCACCCCCGGACGATCGTCCAATACAGCTTCTACAGCGCCCTAACCCAGTCGCGACCCCTGGCCAGCAGAAATGCCGGGCGGACCGCTGTGCTGCGCGCCCGGCACGCGCTTCTAAGGTCGAGGGGTGCAGTCTTTCCCGCATCTGGTGGCGATCGTCGGTCCCACCGCCACCGGCAAGTCGGACCTCGGCATCGAGCTCGCCTCGGCCTTCGACGGCGAGGTGATCAACGCCGACGCCATGCAGCTCTACCGAGGGATGGACATCGGCACGGCCAAGCTCGTCGTCGCGGAACGCCGCGGCATTCCGCACCACCTGCTGGACGTCCTCGACGTCACGGAAACCGCCTCCGTGGCGGCCTACCAGCAGCAGGCACGCGACGCCGTCGAAGACATCCTCACCCGGGGACGGACCCCGGTGCTGGTGGGCGGCTCCGGCCTCTACGTGCAGGCCGTCGTCGACGACCTGTTCTTCCCCGGCACCGATGCGCAGGTGCGGGACAAGTACGAGCAGGAGCTGGTGCGGGTCGGCCCGGCCGAGCTGCACCGGCGGCTGCAGGAGCTCGACCCGGCGGCCGCGGAAGCCATCCTGGCCAGCAACGGTCGCCGCATCGTCCGGGCGCTGGAGGTCATCGAGATCACCGGGCGGCCGTTTTCGGCGAACCTGCCCAAGCCCGGACCACCCCGCTACGGAGCGGTGCTGATCGGCCTGGACCGGCCGGTCGAGGACCTCGACGACCGGGTGGACCGCCGGGTGACCCGGATGTTCGACGCCGGGCTGGTCGACGAGGTCCGGAGGCTGGAGAAGGCCGGGCTCCGGTGCGGCCGCACCGCCAGCCGCGCGCTGGGCTACCAGCAGGTGCTCGCCGAGCTCGACGCAGCGGGCGACATGGCCGCCGCCGCGGCCGAGACCGCGAAGCTCACCCGCCGCTTCGTCCGGCGGCAACGCTCGTGGTTCCGCCGAGACGCGCGGATCAACTGGTTCGACGCCGCCGACCCGACGCTGGCATCAGACGTCCGCGCGCTGCTGGGCGAGTAGGGAACAGCGCTTCTCCTCCGAGGCGACGTCCCGAACGCGGCTTGCCGCAGGTCGTCGAGCCGCGCCAGACCGGCGACCCGGCGAACGTAGACTGGGCGCGTGCATTCCTCCCAAGGGCCCGAGTTCATCAAGGGCCACGGCACCCAGAACGACTTCGTCATCCTGCCCGACCCGGACGGCGCGCTGAAGCTCACCGACGAGCGGGTGCAGGCGCTGTGCGACCTGCACCGCGGGCTGGGTGCAGACGGCGTGCTGCGGGTCATCCGCGCCGGGGCGCTGGAGGACGCCCCGGCCGACGTGCCGGCCGATGTTTGGTTCATGGACTACCGCAACGCCGACGGCTCGATCGCCGAGATGTGCGGCAATGGTGTGCGGGTGTTCGCCCGCTACCTGGTCGACGCCGGGCTGGCCGCGCCCGGCGAGCTACCGGTTGGTACGCGCGCCGGCGTCCGGTGGGTCCGAACCCACGACGACGGCCAGGTCACGGTCGATATGGGCCCGGCAAAGGTCTTCGGCGAGTCCACCACGAGCGCCTCCGGGCACGCCTTCGCCGGAATCGCCGTCGATGTCGGCAACCCGCACCTGGCCTGCGTGAGCGACGTGGACCTCGCTGAGCTGGACCTCAAGACCGCCCCGCCGCACGACCAACACCTCTTCCCGAACGGCGTGAACGTCGAGTTCGTCCGGCCGCTCGAAGGTGACCACGTGCAGATGCGCGTGCACGAGCGAGGCGTCGGCGAAACCCGTTCCTGCGGCACCGGCACGGTCGCCGCCACGGTCGCGGCGCTGCGTGCTGCCGGTGCAGAAACCGGACGCCGGGTCGTCCACATCCTGGGCGGCACCGTCGACGTGGAGGTCACCACGACCAGCTCCACCTTGACCGGCCCCGCCGTGCTGGTGGCCCGCGGAAACCTCGATCCCACCTGGTGGCAGCAGCCGTAACCGCCGCTGGCACGCGTCACACCAGTGCAAACGGGTAATGGCGGGCGTGAGGCGTGAAAATCGGTCGCGGGCCGTGGGACAATGGCCTCGATATGAAAAACTCTTTGACCTGGTCCGCCGAGCTCGACCGCGATGCGGACGAAGCCGACGAATACGAACCCATCTTCACTGCGGAACCGTCCACGGGCGAGATGGAGCTCGCAGACCGTGCGTCGCTGCGGCGGATCGGCGGTCTGTCCACCGAGCTCGCGGACATCACCGAGGTCGAATACCGCCAACTCCGCCTCGAGCGCGTGGTGCTCGTCGGGGTCTGGACCGACGGCGACGCCGCGCACGCCGACGCGTCGTTGACGGAGCTCGCCAGGCTCGCCGAGACCGCCGGCTCTGAGGTGCTGGAAGGCATCATCCAGCGCCGCGACCGCCCGGACCCCGGCACCTACGTCGGCTCTGGCAAGGTCCGCGAGCTGCGTGACCTCGTCGTCGCCACCGGGGCGGACACCGTCATCTGCGACGGTGAGCTCTCGCCCGGTCAGCTGCGGCAGCTGGAGGAGAAGCTCAAGGTCAAGGTGGTCGACCGGACTGCCCTGATCCTGGACATCTTCGCCCAGCACGCCCGGTCCAAGGAGGGCAAGGCGCAAGTCGAGCTCGCCCAGCTGCAGTACTTCCTGCCGCGCCTGCGCGGTTGGGGCGAGACGATGTCCCGGCAGGCCGGTGGCCGTGCCGGCGCCAACGGCGGCGTCGGTACCCGTGGTCCCGGTGAGACCAAGCTGGAGACAGACCGGCGGCGCATCCACAAGCGCATCAGCAGGCTCCGCAAGGAGCTTTCCGCGATGCGCACGGTGCGCGGCACCAAGCGAGGTCGGCGGGAGGCCAACGCGGTTCCCAGCGTGGCCATCGCCGGCTACACCAACGCCGGGAAGTCCAGCCTGCTGAACGCGTTGACCGGGGCCGGAGTGCTGGTGGAGGACGCGCTGTTCGCCACCCTGGACCCGACCACGCGGCGGGCCAGCACACCGGACGGCCGGAACTACACGTTGACCGACACGGTCGGCTTCGTCCGGCACCTGCCGCACCAGCTGGTGGAGGCGTTCCGCTCGACGCTGGAAGAGGTCAGCGGCGCGGACCTGCTGGTGCACGTCGTGGACGGCTCCGAACCGTCGCCGCACGAACAGGTCGCCGCGGTGCGCGAAGTGCTGAACGAGATCGCCGAGGATCACACGACGGCGATGCCGCCGGAACTGCTGGTCGTCAACAAGATCGACTCGGTCGATGCGACCCGGATGGCCGAGCTTCGGCGGCTGCTGCCCGACGCGGTGTTCGTCTCTGCGCACAGCGGCAAGGGCATCGAGGAGCTGTGCGAGGCCATCGCCGACCGGCTGCCCCGGCCCGGCGTCTTCGTGGACGCGCTGGTGCCCTACACCCGCGGCGAACTCGTCGCGAGGGTGCACGCCGAAGGCGAAGTGGTCGACGAGGAACACACCCCGGACGGCACCCGGGTCCGCGCCAAGGTCCGGCCCGACCTGGCCAGTGCGCTCCAGCCGTTCGCGGGAACCGGGTGAGCACTGCCGGTGCGGGCGGTGCGGCTGCGGCCGCACTGCTGCTGTGGGTGGGCTCGGGTACGGCGCCCGAGGCCGCTGCGGAGCAGGCGCTCGCGCCGGTCGAGAAATGCCGCGTTGATGACAAGCGCCTCGCCGAGTTGTCCGGTCTCGCGTCGGACGGCTCGGGCTGGTACGCCATCAGCGATGGCGGCAGCTCGCTGCGGGTGTTCGTGCTGGATCCGGCCGACTGCTCGATCCGCGGAATCCGGACGGCGTCGAACGACCCCTATGACGTCGAGGACCTCGCGTTGGGGCGCGACGGATCGCTCTGGCTGGCCGACACGGGGGACAACCGTCGCCGCCGGGACGACATCGCGCTGTACGTGATGTCGTCAGGCGACGGCGCGACGTTGTACCGCCTCGCCTACCCGGACGGGCCGCACGACGCGGAGGCCCTGCTGCTCGACCGGACCGACGTGCCGCACATCGTCACCAAGGAAAGGTTCGGTTCGGCCGGTATATACCGTCCGGCCGGACCACTGGCGACGGATCGCACCGTGCCGTTGGAGCGGGTCGGTTCGATCTCGCTGCGTTCCACCCAGACACCGGGCGGCCCCTTGAACGGCTCGCTCGGCTCGGTTCTGGTGACGGGCGGGTCCGTGAGCCAGGACGGCACGGTGGTCGCGATCCGCACCTACACCGAGGCGTACGTATACGACGCTCCGGACGGCGATCTGGTCGCGGCATTCCAGCGCGAACCGTTTCGCATCTCCTTGCCGAACGAGCAGCAAGGCGAGGCGATCGCGTGGGAACCGGACGGCGCACTGCTGTCCGCGTCCGAAGGCAACCAGCCGGTCCGGCGCATTCCCGGGGTGGCGGCAGCAGCGCGAGCCACCGGGGCGCAGGCCGAAGGCGACGGCTCGGCTAAGCCGGCGCTGGGCGGTGACGTTGACCGAGCGCAACCGGCGGACCGGACCGGCTCCGGGATGTCCGCCGGTCGAGCTCTGCTGCTAGCGGCCACGGTGGCCGGACTGCTCATCTTCGTGGTCCGTCGGCTGCGCCGCCGAGCTCGCTGAGCGGCCGCGAGACTCGGGCAGGTCACCTGCTTGACCCGGATGTGTACCGGCCCGGAACCCCAAGCGAAGCGATGTCCGAAGTTCCGCTACCCGCATCGCTGCGCGAGCCAAGCCCCGCATACGCCAGGCCTACCGACTTCGGCAAGCGCGGCTGCGTTCATCAGACGTCACCCGGCCGATGCTCCGCCGCCTGCACGGGATGCACGAGTCGGCATCCCGCTGCGAGGCGGCGGAGGTCCGGTTGTCGGACGACCCGGCCAAGGCCGGCTGCCCGAAGGTCAGAGTCGCCGCAGTACCGCGACGACCTTGCCCAGGATCGCTGCGTCGTCGCCGAGGATCGGCTCGTAGGCCGTGTTGTGCGGCAGCAGCCACACGTGGTCATCGGTTCGCTTAAAGGTCTTCACGGTCGCTTCGCCGTCGATCATCGCGGCGACGACGTCGCCGTTCTCCGCATCGGGCTGCTGGCGAACCGCCACCCAGTCGCCGTCGGTGATGGCGAGGTCCACCATCGAGTCGCCGACCACCTTGAGCAGGAAGAGGGTGCCGTCGCCGACAATCTCCTTCGGCAGCGGGAAGACGTCCTCGATGGACTCCTCGGCCAGGATCGGGCCGCCGGCCGCGATCCGGCCCACCACCGGCACGTAGGCGGGCTTGACCTGCCCGGCCAGCTCCGGGGAGTCCGGCTCGCCGCCGACGAGCACGCCGACGGTGCGTGGTCGGTGCGGATCCCGGCGCAGGTAGCCCTTCCGCTCCAGCACGCGGAGCTGGTAGGCCACCGACGACGTCGAGGTGAGCCCGACGGCATCGCCGATCTCGCGAACGCTGGGCGGATAGCCGTGCTCGCGCATCCACTTCCGAATGGCCTCCAGCACCTTGAGCTGGCGGTCGCTCAGCTCGTCGGCCCCGCTGGCCTGTTCGGGCAGGTTGTGCACGTCGGCCCGGGAGCCGTCCTTGACGTCCTGTCCGCGGCCCTTGATCGAGCCGGTCGCATTACTCGCCACCGCTGCCTCCTGTCCGTGTGAACTGCGGTGCTTATTGCGGGGGAGTTCGGTCCGCCCGATTTCCACAGTAGACGGGAGAAACCCAGAGATCAAACACCTGTTCGAGTTAATTTCAAGCTCAAGTCTCGCCCTGTGGTGTGCTCGTGGTACACAATCGCACGCAGGTTCGATCGAACATCCATTCGATCATGGTTTCGGGTGTGGGAGGCATCATGACCACGTTCATCGATGCGGCGAGGCGAGCCCGTCCTGCCGAGCGGGAGGTCGTCGAGCGGCGGCGGGTGGGCGATGCGGTCGCGGTGTCACGGCCTTGCGGCGGCGCCCAGCGCGTTCCCGGTCGCGTCATCTTCCGCGCGCCCGGCGCATCCGTCGAGGGATCGGTCGCCGCGTGCGACCGGGCTCGTCGGCGGGGCGAGTGGCTCTGCCTGGCCTCGGTGGCGATCTTCACTTTCCTCATTGTCATGCTGATGGGGCTCTTCGGGCTCGGCGACGCGCCGGTGACGGGTGGTACCGCAGTCGTGGAAGTGCACGGCGGTGACACTTTGTGGGGGATCGCGGACCGGGTGGCGCCGGGCCGCGACCCACGCGCCGTGGTCGCGAAGATCGTCGAGCTCAACGAGCTGGATGCGACCGCCGTGGAGGCCGGTCGGCTGCTGAGGGTTCCGGTCGGCGACTGATTCGCGCGACGCGGCTCGGTCGGGGGCTCGCCGGTGGATCGACGGCGGTGGATCGACGGCGGGGGACGGCGCCGATCATGGCCGGCCGGTGGTCGTCCGGCGGCTCGCATCCGGTGGTTTCGGTGGCGACCTCGGTGTTTTCGCCGGCTGGGCCGATCGGTGGCGACCGGCCGGGCCAGAAGGGACGTGTCGAGTTTGCTTCGCGGTACGCCGCCGTTTAGAGTCGACCACAACATCTAGTAGTTACGTCCGTGTATTTAGTCCACAGGTTGGGCTTGTAGGGTGCTCACGCACATACGGACGGTGAGTTGGGAGCTGGTTGCCGGAGGGCGACCGCGACCAAACTGGGGAAGGGGGTGAGGGCCGGTGCGATGCCCGTTCTGCCGCGGCGAGGACTCCCGGGTCGTCGATTCGCGCGAGGTCGAGGAAGGCCAGGCGATCCGGCGCAGGCGCTCGTGCTCGACGTGCGGTCGGCGGTTCACGACCATCGAGGAGCTCGTGCTCTCGGTGGTCAAGCGTTCCGGCGTCACCGAGCCCTTCAGCCGCGAGAAGGTGGTGCGCGGCGTGCGTCGTGCCTGCCAGGGGCGCCCGGTGGAAGAGGACGCGTTGCAGCAGCTCGCGCACCAGGTAGAGGACACGGTCCGGTCCCTCGGGGTTTCCGAGCTGCCCAGCCACGAGGTGGGGCTGGCCATCCTCGGACCGTTGCGGGAGCTGGACGAGGTCGCCTACCTGCGCTTCGCGAGCGTGTACCGGGCGTACTCCTCGGTGGAGGACTTCGAGAAGGAGATCGCCGACCTCCGCGCGGCGCGGCGCGGCGCGCAGGCCGGTGCGGAGCAGAACGCGGAGAGCGGCCGTGAGTAAGCCGCGTCGGCGCACCCCCCGCCGCGGGGGCGGAAACGCAAGACGTCAGCGGACGGCCCACGGCGGGGCGTCGTTGAACATTGAGGCACGACCGAACCGGACGGGGAGACCGGACGGGGCCGACGAAGCACGACGAGCGAAAGATAAGGAAGAGGGTCAGGTCATGACAGAGACCGTCGGTAGCCCGGCCGGCGCATCGGGGGAGCCGGAAACAGGTGCCCGCGAGGGCATCCGGGTGCAGCGCGTCTACACCACGGAGGGGGTGCACCCCTACGACGAGGTCAAGTGGGAGCGCCGCGATGTGGTGATGACCAACTGGCGGGACGGGTCGGTCAACTTCGAACAGCGCGGGGTGGAGTTCCCCGACTTCTGGTCGCTGAACGCCGTCAACATCGTCACCAGCAAGTACTTCCGCGGCGCGGTGGGCAGCGACACGCGTGAGAGCAGCCTCCGGCAGCTCATCGACCGCGTCGTGCTGACCTACGTCGCAGCGGGCGTCGAGCACGGCTACTTCGCGACCGATGCCGACGCCGAGATATTCGAGCACGAGCTGACCTGGATGCTGCTGCACCAGGTGTTCAGCTTCAACTCGCCGGTGTGGTTCAACGTCGGCACCAGCTCCCGGCAGCAGGTGTCGGCCTGCTTCATCCTGTCGGTCGACGACACGATGGAGTCGATCCTCGACTGGTACAAGGAAGAGGGCCTGATCTTCAAGGGCGGCTCCGGGGCCGGGCTGAACCTGTCCCGCATCCGCTCCTCGCGGGAACTGCTGTCCTCCGGCGGTACCGCGTCCGGTCCGGTGTCGTTCATGCGCGGCGCCGACGCGTCCGCCGGCACCATCAAGTCCGGCGGTGCGACCCGCCGCGCGGCGAAGATGGTGGTGCTCGACGTCGACCACCCCGACATCGAGGAGTTCATCGACACCAAGGCGCGCGAGGAGCACAAGATCCGCGCGCTGCGCGACGCCGGTTTCGACATGGACCTCGGCGGCGCCGACTCCAACTCGGTGCAGTACCAGAACGCCAACAACTCCGTGCGCGTCTCCGACGAGTTCATGCGCGCGGTGGAGAGTGACGGCCGGTTCGGGCTGCGGGCCCGGATGACCGGCGAGGTGCTGGACACGGTGCAGGCCCGCGACCTGTTCCGCAAGATGGCGAAGGCGGCCTGGGAGTGCGCCGACCCGGGCATCCAGTACGACGACACGATCAACGACTGGCACACCTCGCCGGAGACGGGCCGGATCACCGCGTCCAACCCGTGCTCGGAGTACATGCACCTGGACAACTCCAGCTGCAACCTGGCCTCGCTGAACCTGCTGAAGTTCCTGCGCGATGACCTGACCTTCGACGCCGAGCTGTTCGAGAAGGCCGTCGAGTTTGTCATCTCCGCGATGGACATCTCGATCTGCTTCGCGGACTTCCCGACCGAGGCGATCGGCGACACCACCCGGAAGTTCCGGCAGCTGGGCATCGGCTACGCCAACCTGGGCGCGCTGCTGATGGCGACCGGCCACGCCTACGACTCCGACGGCGGCCGGGCGCTGGCGGCGGCGATCACCTCGCTGATGACCGGTACCGCCTACAAGCGGTCGGCGGAGCTGGCTGGCGTGGTCGGCCCGTACGACGGGTACGCCCGCAACGCCGAGGCCCACCAGCGCGTGATGCGCAAGCACGCGGCGGCCAACGACCTGGTCCGCACCTACCACCGCAACGACGTCTCCGTGCACAAGCTGGCGACGAAGGTGTGGCAGGAAGGCCTGGAGATCGGTGCCCGCAACGGCTGGCGCAACGCGCAGGCTTCGGTGCTGGCCCCGACCGGGACTATCGGCCTGATGATGGACTGCGACACGACCGGCATCGAGCCGGACCTGGCGCTGGTCAAGTTCAAGAAGCTGGTCGGCGGCGGCTCCATGCAGATCGTCAACCAGACGGTGCCGCGGGCGCTGCAGGCGCTGGGCTACCAGGAAGAGCAGATCGAGGCGATCGTCGAGTACATCGCCGAGAACGGCCACGTGGTCGACGCGCCTGGCCTGCGGCACGAGCACTACGAGGTCTTCGACTGCGCGATGGGCGAGCGCTCGATCGCGCCGATGGGCCACGTGCGGATGATGGCTGCGGTGCAGCCGTTCATCTCGGGGGCGATCTCCAAGACGGTGAACATGCCGGAGTCGGCGACCGCCGAAGAGGTCGAGCAGCTCTACTTCGAGGGCTGGAAGCTGGGCCTGAAGGCGCTGGCGATCTACCGCGACAACTGCAAGGTCGGCCAGCCGCTGTCGGCGGGCAAGGGCGACAAGGGCGAGTCGGAGAAGGCGGTCGAGAAGCAGATCGAGTACCGCCCGGTCCGCAAGCGCCTGCCGAAGAAGCGGCCGAGCCAGACGGTGTCCTTCACTGTCGGTGGCGCGGAGGGCTACCTGCACGCCGGTTCGTACCCGGACGACGGGCTGGGCGAGATCTTCGTCAAGCTGGGCAAGCAGGGTTCGACGCTGGCCGGTGTCATGGACGCCTTCTCGATGTCGATCTCGGTGGGTCTGCAGTACGGGATCCCGCTGGAGTTCTACGTCTCGAAGTTCCAGAACCTGCGCTTCGAACCGGCCGGGATGACCGATGATCCGGATATCCGGATGGCCAGCAGCGTGCTGGACTACTTGTTCCGCCGACTCGCGCTGGACTACCTGCCCTACGAGAAGCGTGCCCAGCTGGGCGTCTTCACCGTCGACGAGCGGGAGGCGCAGGTCAACGGCACCGATGTGGTGCCGGCCGGGCAGAGCTCGGACGTCGACCTGGACACGATGCGTTCCACTGTGGACTACTCGAAGAAGTCCGAGCAGCCGAAGGCAGAGGAACAGCGGGCGGGCAGCTCGACCGAGTTGCTGGAACTGCGCCTCGGCAAGGCCGCGGACGCGCCGCTGTGCATGACCTGCGGCACCAAGATGCGCCCCTCGGGTTCCTGCTACCTGTGCGAGGGCTGTGGCTCCACCTCCGGCTGCAGCTGACAGCGGGGTTGCTTCTGATGCAACATCGAGCACTGGCCCCCTAACCGGACTACGTGCAGCTTGAAAGGGGAGTCGCCATCGGGCGGCTCCCCTTTCGCGTGGTTCGAACACACTGCCCACGACCATCGTCCGCGAGAACCAAGCGGTGTACGTCGAAGACCTGTGCGTCGTCGGTCTCGGCAGGACGAGACTGGCGAAGTCGGTGCACGACGCCGGGTGGGCCGCCTTCACCAGCATGGTGGAGTACAAGGCCGCCCGGTACGGGCGGACGTTCGGCCGGGTGGACCGGTACTTCCCGTCCACCCGGATGTGTTCGGCCTGCGGGCGCATCGACGACAAGATGGCCCTCACCGTCCGATCGTGGGACTGCCCGTGCGGCAGTCACCACGACCGGGACGTGAAGGCAGCGAAGAACGTGTTGGCCGCCGGGCAGGCGGACAACGGAAACGACCGTGGAGCGCACGTAAGACCAGGATTCGTCCCGGCGGCGCACCCGGACGCCGCGCGGTCCACGCGCAGCGTGGAGGGAATCTCTCCGTCCTTTAGGACGGCGAGGATGTCAATTAAACCCGATTCTCACCGAGGTTACCGGGTTC
Source organism: Saccharopolyspora sp. ASAGF58 (assembly GCF_012277335.1). Lineage (NCBI taxonomy): Bacteria > Bacillati > Actinomycetota > Actinomycetes > Pseudonocardiales > Pseudonocardiaceae > Saccharopolyspora > Saccharopolyspora sp. ASAGF58. The sequence goes on from NZ_CP040605.1 coordinate 4,420,782, forward strand.
AGCCCCGGCGCCGTCCCGTTGCTGCTCGTCGCCTACGGTGCCGCCACGGTGGTCGGCAACACGATCGTCGGACGCCTCGCCGACCGTTACACGATCGCCGTCCTGCTCTGCGGCCTGGTCCTGAACCTGGGCTTCCTCGCCGGGTTCGCGCTGCTGGCCGACCTCAGCGTGCCCGCGGTGGTCTTCATGCTCGGCGTCGGCCTGGTCGGCGTCACCATGAACCCGGCGACGATCACGCGTGTGCAGCGCACCGGCAACGCCCGGCCGCTGGTCAAGACGGTGCGCTCTTCCTTCATCACGCTCGGCGTGATGATCGGGTCCTGGATCGGTGGGCTCGCCATCAGCAACTTCGGCCTGCGAGCGCCGCTTTGGCTGGGTGCGGCCCTGGCCGCGGTCGGCATCGTCACGCTCCTGCCCGACCTCATCCGCCGTCGAGCGGCTGCGCCCGAGGCAGCGCCGGCGCCGAGTCTCGCGGAAACGGCGTAGCGCAGCGCCGTGAGCGGCGGAGGCTACCGTTGCCGCTCACGGCGTCGATGGGCTGCGGAGCTAGACTTCGCGGCGTGATGACACCCGTTCATGCTGCGGTGGTCGGTTAGTCAAGGACTCCGGCCCCACCGGCCAACGCTGCCCGCGACCATTTCTCCGGTTCGCCGGGCCGTTCGCCGTGTGCTGGGGCGCAGATCGTCCATTTCCCACCTTGCGCAGGTCGGCCCGGCTGATCTGCGTTCGGCCGCATCAGCAGGAGCGGTTCATGAAATTTTCCGACGACAATGCTGCCTGCCAGCAACAAATAGGCGTGCTTCGCTGGCTCTCGGCGAACGGTTCCCGGCCGCCGGCCCGAATCGTCGACGCGGATGACCGGATGTCCGCGAACGAGGCGTACGAGCTGGTGTCGCGCGGAACCGGTTTGCTGTGGCGCGGAGATTTCCACAACGCGCGCCAACTGCTCAGCGCGGTTGCGCGCCGTCTCCGGCGGACAAGGACACCCGGCCTGTCCGTTTCCGAGGCGTTCCACGCGCATCGGCGGGAGCAATCGCGTCGAGCCCGCACGCTGGCACTGGTCCTGGTCCGCCTCGACCCCGGTCATGTGCTGCCGCTTCGGCGCGCACCTGACGTTCGGTTGGCGTGCCACGAGGTCTACGGGCAGGCCAACGTCCCGTACGTGGTTCCGTTGCGGGAACTGCTCGGCGTGATCGGCGCGCACGAATGGCGCAAGAAGGGCATCTCGATCCCGGCACTCGGCGCGCGCATCCACGCCCACTACGGGGTTTTCGCTCCAACTCGAGGCGAATACGTGGATCTGATCGCCGAAACCCCGCTGCAGTCGGCGGAACTCGCCTTCGACATCGGCACCGGGACCGGTGTGCTGGCAGCGGTTCTCGCCCGGCGCGGCGTTGCGCGCGTCGTGGCCACCGACAGTTCGGCACGAGCGATCCGATGTGCCGAGGAAAACGTCCGGAACCTGGGGCTCGCCGGGCGGATCGACCTGGTGCAGGCCGACCTCTTCCCGGCTGGGCGCGCGCAACTCGTCGTGTGCAACCCGCCGTGGCTTCCGGCGCAGCCCCACTCGCTGCTGGACCACGCCGTCTACGACCCGGGCAGCCGAATGCTCCGGGATTTCCTTGCCGGGTTGCCCGGACATCTCCGACCGGGTGGGGAGGCCTGGCTGATCCTGTCGGATCTCGCGGAGCGCCTCGGGCTGCGCACCCGAACCGAACTGCTAGCCGCGATCAGCGGGGCCGGGCTCCGCGTCGCCGGGCGGTCGGACGTTCGGCCCAGCCATCCGCGAGCCTCGGACCCGACAGACCCGTTGCACACCGCGCGCTCCGCCGAGGTCACGTCCCTGTGGCGGCTCGCGCCGATTTGGGATCGCGCCACCCGGACGTAGCCTTGGGCAGTCGGAGAAGGCGGTGTGGTCATGCGCAGAACCACAGCTGCCGTCGGCGGTGCGGTGTTCTTCGTCCTGGGGAACGGCTGGTCATCGGAGGTCTCTACCGCTGCGTCCGAAATCCGGTGTACGTGGCGTTGCTCACCGTCATCGCCGGGCAGGCACTGCTGCTCGGGCGATTGGGTTTGTTGCTGTACCCGGCTGTGTTCTGGCTGTTCGCGGCGGCGTTCGTGCGGTGCCGGGAAGAACCGGTGCTCGTTCGCCGGTTCGGCGCGGAGTACGAACGGTACGGCCGCGCGGTGCCTGCGTGGGTGCCGCGGGCTGCGGCCGTGGCACCCACCGCGTGAATGATCGTCACACCGGGCGGCTCCATCTCGTCCCATCGACGACAAGACTGCAGGAAGGACGAACGAATGCAGAAGCCGATCTTGGTGACGGGCGGGACAGGCACGTTGGGCAGGGCCGTGGTGCGCAGGTTGCTCGACGCCGGGAACGACGTGCGCGTGCTGAGCCGGCGCCCGCGGCCAGCGGACGTTCCGCGCGGGTGGGCGACCGGGGATCTGCGCACGGGCGAGGGCATCGCCGCGGCGACGTCCGGTGTGGACGCGATCGTGCATTGCGCCACCACGCTGGGGCGAAAGGATGTGGCGGCAACCCAACGCCTGATCGACGCCGCCCGACGCAACGGCGATCCGCACCTGATCTACATCTCGATCGTGGGTGTGGACCAGGTGCCGCTGTTCTACTACCGCGCCAAATTCGCCGCCGAGAAGCGCGTGGCGGCCTCCGGGTTGCCGTGGACGATCCTCCGGACGACGCAGTTCCACGACCTGGTCGCCCGCATGACGTCGGTGCAGCGGCGGTCCCCGGTGATCGGGGCCCTCGCCGGGGTGAATTTCCAGCCCATCGACGTCCGCGACGTCGCGGACCGCCTGGCCGAACTCGCGGTCGGAGAGCCGGCCGGTCGGGTCCCGGACATGGGTGGGCCGGAGATCCGCAGCCATCGAGAGCTGGCTCGCGCCTATCTGGATTCGACCGGACACCGCAGAATTCTGCTGCCGGTCCGGCTGCCAGGTGTGGCGTTCGCTGGCTACCGCCGCGGCGGCCACCTGGCTCCGGACCAGGCGGTCGGCCGGATCACGTTCGACGAGTTCCTGGCCGAGCACAAGGCGTGATGATGCGCGCCTCCCTGCGGTCAGGCTTGTTCTTCCTGACATTCGTGCACGTCACGGTGGGTTCCTGGATGCTGTTCTTCCCACGTTCGTTCTACGGCGAAATTCCGGCGGTGGACGACTATCCGCCGTTCAACGAGCACCTATTCCTCACCTATTCCGCGATTACGGTGCGATGAACCTCGCCATGGCGGTGGCGCTCTGCGTAGCCGCGGTTTTCCTGGAACGAACCATGGCCTACGTTGCGTTGACGTCGAACCTCTTTTGGGCGGTTCCGCACCTGGTGTTCCACGCCGCGCACTCGTCGCGTACAGCCGCGTCGATGCTGGTGGCGGCGCTGGTCGTGATCGCGGCGATCCCGTTGGTGCTGCCGTTGCTCACCCGCGGCGCTTTGCCAGCAGGTGAGCGGCGACGGCCGTCGCTCCGGTGACTGCGAGCACCGACGGCCAGGCACCGATCTTCTTGGCCAGCGGGTGCGAGCCGGTCAGCGCCGCAGCATAGGTGGCGCCCAGCGCGAGGGCCGGGGCAACACCCGTCCGGCGGCGGCATGCTTCCATCGCGCCGAGCCCGGCACCCGCGGCCACCACTCCGCCCCAGTGCCGGTGCTTGGTCGCGCGGGCGACCGCGAAGCCGCCGATCAATCCGGCCGAGGTCAGCAGGCTGGACGGAGTGGACATGCTCGCTCCTCGCGGGTTCGGTGCCGAATACTGCTCCGACTCTACTGCGCGACGAGCGGATGTTTCTGGCGTAAACCCGCCGGAGCGGTGATTGACTTCGCGGTCCGCCCTGAGAAAAGTGCTGGTGTCGATTTCCCTTCGGCCTCAGGAGCGTGCATGCGTCGCGTTCGGATGGGTTTGCTGGCGGCGGTTTGCGTCCTATCTCTTATCGGGTTGCCGGCGATCGCCGAACCACCGCGGGGCCCGGTGTTCCAGGACGGCGAGGCACGACCGGTGTTCGACCCGGCGCAGGCGGTGCGCGAGGACCTGTTCGTGACCGCGCCGGTGGACAGCGACCGGGATGGCCAGGACGACCTGGTGCACGTCCAGGTCGTGCGGCCGAAGGAGACCGAGCAGGGTCTGCGGGTGCCGGTCGTCTACCAGGCCAGCCCGTACTTTTCTGGCGGGAACGATGTCCCCAACCACAACGTCGACACCGAGCTGTACGTCCCCGAGCGGCCGGGCAACCGGACCATCCGCACCGCCCAGGGCGACCAGCTGATTTCAGCGGCCGTCGAAATCAGCTGGGCGTACGAGGAATACCTGCTGGCCAGGGGATACGCGGTGGTGTACGGCGAATCGCTGGGCACCGGTCAGTCCACCGGCTGCCCGACCACCGGGGCCGAGAACGAGACGATCGGCGCCAGGTCGGTAGTGGACTGGCTGAACTCCCGCGCGCCCGGCCACGACGCGTCCGGCGCGCCGGTCGACGCGGGCTGGGCGACCGGCAAGGTCGGCATGATGGGGGTGTCCTACAACGGCACCCTGCCCAACGCGGTGGCCGGTACGGGCGTCGAAGGACTTGAGGCGATCGTGCCGATCGGGGCGATCTCGAACTGGTACGACTACTACCGCTCCGACGGGGCGGTCGTGGCGCCCGGCGGCTACCAGGGCGAAGACGCCGACGTGCTGGCCAAGTACGTGCACACCCGCGCGGATCGCGAGCCGTGCCGAGCGGTGATCGACCAACTTTCCGCGGACCAGGACCGGATCACCGGCGACTACAGCGGATTCTGGGACGAGCGGAACTACCTCAACGACGTCGACAAGGTTCACGCCGCGGTGCTTTCCGTGCACGGGCTCAATGACTGGAACGTCAAGACCAGGCAGGCCGCGCAGTGGTATGCAGCGCTGCGGGAACACGACGTGCCGCACAAGATCTGGTGGCACCAGTCGGGGCACACCGATCCTCTCCGGCTGCGGGAGCAGGAATGGCTTCGCACGCTTAACCGGTGGTTCACCCGGTACCTGTACGACGTGCCCAACGGCGTCGAGGGCGAGCCGAGGGCCACCTTGCAGCGCGAGGACGGCAACTGGACCGAGGAAGCCGAGTGGCCGGCGCCGGAGGCGCGTGCGGTGATGTTGCGGCCCACAGCAGGCGGTGCAGAGCGGGGCGGGCTCACCGAAGCGCGGGTTTCCAGCCGGGTGGTGGAGGCGCTGCGCGACGACGCGGGCCAGTTGGCGGACGACCTTGCGGCGGCGCCGAGTTCGCCGAACCGGCTCGCCTACTTCAGCGACCCGCTGGCGGCTCCGGCCCGGGTCAGCGGCACGGTTCGGGCTCAGTTGGCGCTGACCTTCGACCAACCTGCCGCCAACGTGACGGCGCTGCTGGTGGACCAGGCGCCGGACGGCGCCGTCTCGGTGATCACCCGGGGTTGGGCGGACCCGCAGAACCGGCGCGCGATCGATCGGACGTCGCCGATCGAACCCGGAAAGAACTACTCGATCGACGTGGCGATGCAGCCGGATGACTACGTGTTCGCGCTGGGGCACCGGCTCGGGATCGTCGTGCTGTCCAGCGATCACGACTTCACGTTGCGCCCGAAGCCGGGCACCGGGCTGGAACTCGATCTGTCCCGCACGCGGATCCAGCTGCCGCTCGTCGGGTCCATCGGGTGAGGACCGCTCGGTGAGCGGTTTGCATTGCAGGCCGCTGCGGGAATGCCCGAGTCCCGCAGCGGCCTGCGAGCCGAGTGCCGCAAGCATGCGGTTGTTGTCTCTTGAGAGGCCGGAATGTCGAGGGCAATTGCGACGAGGATTCACATTGAGTCATGGAAACTGAGCGTTAGCGTCGACAGAGTGACGCAAATGGCCCGGCTGATCGTCACTCCATAGTGGATTTTGCGGCCGTGCTCGGCCGAGTTGTCCACAGCGGACTGATTTGTCAACAGATTCCGAAAAAGCCCTTTCGCCGGGCCGTTTCGGCGTCGATCGTTTGCAGCATGACAACGCGACTCAACACCACCATTTCGCTCACCGAACCCGCCGACCTGCTCGCCGCCGTGCCGCACATGCTCGGGTTCCACCCGACGCACTCGCTCGTCGTGCTCACCCTGCACGACCTGGCGGCCACGCCGACATTCGGCGTCACGTTGCGCACCGACCTGCCCTGCCCAATGCGAGTCTGCGGCTTCGGCGAGCAACTGCTCGCCGGCCCGCTGGGCCGGCAACAAGCCGAAGCCATCATCCTGGTCGTCGTCGGCGAAGAACCGAACGTCACTGCCTGCGGCGACGCCTGCGCCGGCCGCTGCCGAGAGTTCTCCACCGCAGACGGTGGAGATACCACGCCGCCGCACGCCGACCTGATCGACGTGGTCTCCGACGCGTTCCACCGTGCCGGGGTCGTGACCGCCCACGCGTTGTGGGTGCCGGAGATCCGCGCCGGTGCCGAGTGGGCGTGCTACGCGGACCCGGACTGCTCCGGCATGGTCGCCGACCCGAAGGGCTCGACGGTCGCCGCGGCGATGGCGGCGGCGGGGGCGGTGACCTTCGGCAGTCGGGACGAGCTGCGGGCGCTCGTCGCGCCCGAGTCCGCCGAGACCGTGTCGCGCTGGTCGGCGAAGCTCGACCTGCTGACCGAGGAACGCGACGGCGGCTACGACCCGGGAAAGGTAGCCCGCGACTTGCGGGCCGTGTTCGCCGCCATCCAACGCGTCGGCACCGGCGCCGCGTTGACCGAGGACGACCTGCTGCGCGTGCTGCTCGCGGTGTCCGACACCAGGGTGCGCGACATCGCCCTGGGCACCGCCTTGGGCGATACGGCCAGGGCAGCCGAAGAACTCTGGCTGACCCTGGTCCGCAAGGCCCCCGACCCGGAAATGGCGGAGGTCGCCGCGCTGCTGGCGTTCTCCGCCTACCTGCGGGGCGAAGGGGCGCTGGCCGGTGCCGCGCTGGAGCGGATCGAGCGCGCCTGCCCCGACCACCGGCTCGGGCTCCTGCTCCAGCAGGCCATCGAAGCCGGCATCTCACCGGCCGACCTGGCGGTCATCGCCCGCGATGCCGCCGAAGACGCCCAGATCATGCTCGAAGAGGACGGAGCCTGGTGATGAATCACGACGAGACGACCGAGAACGAAATGCCTTGGCGGCGTTCAGGATTCCTGGCGCAGCCGGGTGAACTCCCAAGCGTCCCGAACGATCACTTCGAGGTCGGCGCGCCGCGGAGTCCAGCCCAGTTCCTCCCGCGCGCGCAGGCTCGACGCCACCAGCGTCGCCGGGTCACCGGCCCGGCGCGGCGCGACCTTCGCCGGGATCGGGTGGCCGGTCACCTTGCGGCAGGTGTCGATCACCTGCTTGACCGAAAATCCCGTGCCGTTGCCGAGGTTGTAGATCCGGTGCCGGCCCGGGGCAGCGCCTTCCAGCGCCAGCAGGTGGGCGTCGGCAAGGTCGGTGACGTGGATGTAGTCGCGGATGCAGGTGCCGTCGGTGGTGGGCCAGTCCTCGCCGAAGATCTGCACCTGCTCCCGCTGGCCGAGGGCGACCTGCAGAACGATCGGGATCAGGTGCGTCTCGACCGTGTGCCGCTCGCCGAACGCCGCGTGTGCGCCGGCGACGTTGAAGTACCGCAGGCTGACCGCGCCGATGCCGTGGGCGTCGGCGTACGAGGTGATCGCGTGGTCGATCGCCAGCTTCGTCGCGCCGTAGGTGTTCGTCGGGCGCGTCGCGGTGTCCTCCGTGATCGGCGTGACCTCCGGCTCGCCGTAGGTCGCGGCGGTGGAGGAGAACACCAGCCGCGGCGTGCCGTGCTCGCGCATCGCGTCCAGCAGCCGCAGCGAGGTGACCACGTTGCCCTGCCAGTACTTCTGCGGATCCTGCATGGATTCGCCGACCAGCGACTTGGCCGCGAAGTGCAGCACACCGTCGAACGGCTCCGCGAGCAGCTCGCTCGCCGCCATCGCGATGTCGGCCTCGACGAACTTGCAGCCAGCCGGGACGGCGTCGGCGTGCCCGGTGGACAGGTCGTCGACGACGACGACCTCGTGGCCGGCTTCCACCAGGCGTGCCGCGCACACGCTTCCGACGTAGCCTGCACCGCCTGTGACGAGGAGCTTCACCTGCGAACTGCCTTCCGTGGTAGATCTTCTTCGGGGGCCGTCAACCATCCGTCGGCAGCGGGTGCCGGGTGTTCGGTCACCCGGTGGTCACCGATCCCGCCCCGCACCGGCGGAGGGTACCGCTGTGAACGAACGAGGTGCCGCGAGGTGCCGACCGTCGAATGCGTCCCGGATGGCGCGCTCGATTCCGGGCCGGTGGTCGACCGGCACGAGCGCGATCGCGGAGCCCCCGAAGCCGCCGCCGGTCATCCGGGCGCCCAGTGCGCCGGCTGCCAGCGCGCTGTCTACCGCGAGGTCCAGTTCGGGGCTGGAAACCCGGTAGTCGTCGCGGAGGCTGGCGTGCGAAGCGTTCAGCAACGGGCCGATCTCGGCGTACCGTCCGACGCGGAGCTCGTCCACAGTGGTCAGCACGCGGTCGTTCTCGGTGGCGACATGCCGCACAAGTGGCCGGAGTTCTTCCGGAAGCTTCGGCAGGGTCGCCGCGAGATCGCCGATGGCCACGTCGCGAAGTGCTTTGAGCCCCAGCAGCTCCGCCGCGCGTTCGCAGCCGTGACGCCGCTGTCCGTAACCGGACTCGCTGTGCGAGTGCTTCACGCGGGTGTCGATCACCAGCAGCTCCAGGCCCACGCCGCGGGGGTCGAACGGGATCTGCTCGGAGTCGCCGGACCGGACGTCGAAGAACAGCGCATGCTCCGCGGTGCAGGCCAGCGACGCGGTCTGGTCGAGCAGGCCGGTCGGCGCTCCGGCGAAGTCGTTCTCCGCCCGCTGCACCAGGCGCGCGATGTCGCCCAGGCTCGGCGCGTTCGGTTCGCCCGGCGCTTGGTGCGCGGTGTCGAGCAATGCCAGCGCCACCGCGCATTCCAGGGCGTGGGAGGACGACAGGCCGGCGCCGGTCGGCACTTCGCCGACGATGATCAGGTCGGCGCCCTCGAGCGGGAACCCGGCGTCGCGCAGGGCCCACGCGACACCGGCCGGGTAGGCGACCCAACCGGTGGGATTGCCAGGGCTCAGCTCGTCGATATTTACGGGAGATGCGCGGTGCAGTCGGCCGTCGCTGCCGAGGGTGGCGACGGACAGGAGCCGGTCGGGACGGGGACGGACCGCGACGGCCGTGCGGTGCGGCAGGGCGAAGGGGAGCACGAATCCGTCGTTGTAGTCGGTGTGTTCCCCGATCAGGTTCACCCGGCCAGGGGCGGACCAGACCGCGCTCGGCGCGCCGCCGTGCTCGTCGGCGAACAACGCTGCTGCGCGGTCCGCCGGGTTCACTTGGCGCGCACCATGACCGCGTGCGCGATGCCGACCGGCAGCTCGGTGCTGCCGGTCTCGCCGCGGACCTCGATCGGCTTGTTCGGCCCGACCACGGACAAGATCTCTACCTCGTTGCCCGGCACGACGCCGACTTCCTTCAACTCGGTCATCAGGTCGGGGTCGAGCTGGACGTGCTCAGCGATGCGGCGGATGACGGCGCGCCCCCCGCCGTTGCGGGCGATCTCGTCGATCCGCTGCAGGTCGCCGTCGGCCGGCGCCTCGACCTCGTCGACGCCGAGCTCGTCGAGACCCGGGATCGGGTTGCCGTAGGGCGAGGTCGTGGGACCACCGAGGAGCTTGACGAGCTTGCGCTCGACGGCTTCGCTCATAACGTGCTCCCAGCGGCACGCTTCATTGTGGACGTGCTCCCATTCGAGGCCGATCACATCGACGAGAAGCCGTTCGGCGAGGCGGTGCTTGCGCATCACGCTGGTCGCGCGGGCGCGGCCGGCCTTGGTGAGCTCGAGGTGCCGGTCCTCGGCGACGGTCAGCAACCCGTCGCGTTCCATGCGGGCGACCGTCTGGCTCACCGTGGGGCCGCTTTGCTCCAACCGTTCGGCGATTCGGGCCCGGAGCGGAACCACGCCCTCTTCTTCGAGGTCGTAGATGGTGCGGAGGTACATCTCAGTGGTATCGATGAGATCGTTCACGTCGGCTCCCCATTCAGTCCCAACCACGATGCTAGTCGCACCGGGCGACAGCGGTCAGTGGTCGGGGAGTTGACTTCCAGGATTTCCGACAGACCTCGTCGCCGGGCTACGAAAGGGCCGCCATGCATCCTTTGATCAGTACCGATGATCTCATGGTCGAGTTGCACAGGGAGTCGCCCCCGACCCTCCTCGACATCCGGTGGTCGCTGCAGGGGCCGCCGGGCCGGGAGTCCTACGACGCGGGCCATCTGCCGGGTGCGGTGTTCGTCGATCTGGACACCGAACTGGCCGCCGAACCGGGTCCGGCGGGCCGTCATCCGCTGCCCGATCCGGGCGACCTGGAGGCGGCGTTGCGCCGGGCAGGTGTCGACGGCGACCGGCCGGTGGTCGTCTACGACGCGGACAACGGCTCGGTCGCGGCCCGTGCTTGGTGGCTGCTGCGCTGGGCCGGGCACGAGTCGGTGGCGGTGCTCGACGGCGGCTACGCGGCCTGGGGGAAGGAGGGGCGGCCCACCACCACGGACGTGCCGCACCCCACAGAGGGCGGCTTCCGAGTCCGTCCGGGCTCGATGCCGGTGGTGGACGCGGACGCTGCGGCCCAGCTGGCCCGGGAGGGCACTCTGCTGGACGCTCGCGCGCCGGAACGCTACCGGGGCGACGTCGAGCCGGTCGATCCTCGCGCCGGGCACATCCCGGGCGCGCGGAACGCGCCGTTCGCCGCGCACATGGGGGACTCCGGTCGGTGGCGTTCACCGGAGGAGCTGGCGAAGCACTTCGCGGACCTCGGGGTCGACACCGAGGGTCCGGTCGGGGCGTACTGCGGGTCGGGCGTGACCGCCTGCTCGGTCCTGCTCGCGCTGGAACACGCGGGCGTTTCCGGTCCCCAGCGACCGGCAGTGCTGTACGCGGGTTCGTGGTCGAACTGGTCCGTGGATCCGGCCAGACCGGCCGCGACCGGATCGGAGGCCGGATGAAAGATCAAACCGCCTGGACGGACGGGCGATCCGGGCCGCTGTGTTCGGCGACACAGTGCAGGTAGCGTCCGGGGCATGGGTTCTCAGTGCGCGGTCGTGTGGGACGAGTCGGTACTCGGCTACGACCTGGGTGGTCACCACCCGCTGCATCCGATCCGGCTGGAGCTGACCATGCGGTTGGCCCGCTCGCTGGGGGTCCTCGACGGTGTCGAGATGATCAAGCCGGAGCCGGCCACCGATGCGGACCTGGAGCGGGTGCACACCGCCGAGTACATGGCGGCCGTGCGCTCCGCGCCGCACGCGGGTTGGGAGGTCGGCCACGGCCTGGGCACCGACGACAACCCGATCTTCGACCGGATGCACGAGGCGTCGGCGTTGATCGCGGGTGCCTCGATCCGGGCGGCCGAGCAGGTCGTGTCGGGCAAGGCCGACCGGGCGGTCAACATCGCGGGTGGGCTGCACCACGCGATGGCTGATCGCGCGGCGGGGTTCTGCGTCTACAACGACTGCTCGGTGGCCATCGCGTGGATGCTGGAACAGGGCGTGGAACGCATCGCCTACCTCGACATCGACGTGCACCACGGGGACGGGGTGCAGGCGGCGTTCTATGACGACCCGCGGGTCATGACCATCTCGCTGCACCAGCACCCGCTGACGCTGTGGCCCGGCACCGGGTTCTCCACCGACGTGGGCTCCGGCGCGGCGGACGGCGCCGCCGTCAACATCCCGCTGCCGCCGGGGACAGGGGACGCCGACTGGCGGCGCGCCTTCCACGCGGTGGTGCCGTCGGTGCTCGACGCGTTCCGGCCGCAGGTGCTGGTGACCCAGTGCGGTGCGGACGCGCACCGGGAGGATCCGCTTGCGGACCTGTCGATGACCATCGATGGGCAGCGCGCGACCTATCAGAACCTGCGGGAGCTCGCGGACAGCTGCGCGGGCGGCAAGTGGCTGGCGCTGGGAGGTGGCGGCTACTCGCTGTTCCGGGTGGTGCCGCGCGCTTGGACGCACCTGTTGGCGACGTTGTTGGACCGGGACGTCGACCCGGCGACGACCATCCCGGAGGACTGGATCGCGCATGCGGTGCGGCTGGCGGACAACGTGCCGCTGCCGACTTCGATGACCGATGGGGCCGACCCGGCCTTCCAACGGTGGTCGGGGGTCACCGCGTCCGCGGTGGACACCTCGATTCGCGACACGCGGAACGCGGTGTTTCCTTTGCATGGTCTGGATCCGGCCGACAGCCGCGACTGAGGAGTCCGAAGTGGACGGAGTGGGGCAGCGGCAGGAGGAATTCCGCCAGGAGCAGGACTACCCACGGCGGTGGGAGGCGGACGTGGTGCTGTCCGACGGCGGCACCGTGCACCTGCGACCGATCGTCGAAGCCGATGCCGACAAGCTGGTGGCCTTCCACGGGCGGCTGAGCAACCGGACGAGGTACTACCGCTACTTCGGTCCCTACCCGCGGATGTCTCAGCGCGACGTGGAGCGCTTCACCCGTGTCGACTACGTCAACCGCGTGGCGCTGGTGGCGCTGCTCGGCGACGACATCGTGGCGGTGGGCCGCTACGACCGGCTCGGTGAGCAGCAGTCGGCCGAGGTCGCGTTCGTGGTGCAGGACCAGCACCAGGGGCGCGGCCTGGGATCGATCTTGCTGGAGCACCTGGCCGCCGCAGCGCGCGAACGCGGGCTGCGGCGTTTCGTGGCCGAGGTGCTCGCCGAGAACTCGACCATGGTTCGGGTGTTCCGCGACGCCGGGTACCAGGTGAGCCGGGCCATGGAAGCGGGCGTGGTGCACCTGGAGTTCGACATCGACCCCACCGAGGAGTCGGTGGCCGTGGCCCGCGCCCGCGAGCAGGCCGCCGAGGCCCGCAGCGTGCACAACCTGCTGCGGCCGCGGTCGGTGGCGGTGATCGGTGCGTCCACCGATCACGCCAAGATCGGCCACGCGGTGCTGACCAACCTGCTCACCGCCGACTTCACCGGCCCGGTCTACCCGGTCAACCCGGAGCACCGCTCGGTGCGAGGGGTGCGCGCCTACGCCTCGGTGCTCGACATCCCCGACGAGGTCGATCTGGCGGTGGTGGCGATCCCGGCCGCCAGCGTGACCGGAGTGCTCGACGACTGCCTGGCCAAGGGCGTGAAAGCACTGGTCATCGTCAGCTCTGGGTTCAGCGAGACCGGCCCGGACGGTCGCGAGGTGGAACGCGAGATGGTGCGGGCGGCCCGCGTGCACGGCATGCGGGTGGTAGGTCCCAACGCGCTGGGCGTGGTCAACACCGATCCGGAGTTCAGGTTGAACGCGAGCCTTGCGCCGCAGCTGCCCGGCCGCGGCCGCACCGGCTTCTTCTGCCAGTCCGGTGCGCTCGGGGTGGCGATCCTGGCCACCGCCACCGAGCGGGGGCTGGGGCTGTCGACGTTCGTCTCGGCGGGCAACCGCGCCGACGTGTCCGGCAACGACCTGCTGCAGTACTGGCAGACCGACCCGGCCACCGACGTCGTGCTGCTCTACCTGGAGTCCTTCGGCAACCCGCGCAAGTTCGGCCGGCTGGCGCGGCGGCTGGCCCGCAGCAAGCCGGTCGTGGTGGTGAAATCGGGCCGCAACGCGGTGCGCCTCGGCCTGGCGGCCACGTCGGTGCAGATCGACGAGACCAGCGTGCAGGCGTTGTTCGAGCAGTCTGGTGTGATCCGAGTGGAGTCGGTTGCCCAGATGTTCGACACCGCGCTGCTGCTGGCGCACCAGCCGCTGCCGCAGGGCGACCGGGTCGCGATTGTGGGCAACTCGTCGGCGCTGGGCATGATCGCCGCCGACGTGGCACAGGCGCAGCAGCTGGAGCTGGCCTGCGATCCGGTCGACGTGGGTGCCTCGGCGGGGCCGGAGGAATTCGCCACCGCGGTGCGCGACGCCGCCTTGCGTTCGGATGTCGACGCGTTGGTTACGGTGTTCGCCCCGCCGGTCGCGGTTCCCGGCACCGCGTACGCCCGTGCATTGCGCGAGGCGTTGCAAGAGGCCGGCGTCGCGCGTTCGAAGCCGGTGGTGACCACGTTCCTGGCAGCCGAAGGCGTACCAGACGAACTCGTGGTGCCCGGCCCGGACGGCACGACCGGCAAGGGATCGGTGCCGTCTTACCCGAGCCCGGAGCGGTCGGTGTTGGCGCTCGCGCGGGTGACCCGGTACGCGAAATGGCGCGCCGCGCCACAAGGCCACTTCGTGCGACCACCGGAGATCGACGAGGACCGGGCGCGGTCGCTGGTCGATGGCTGGCTGGCCGCAGGAGTCACCGCACTCAGCGACGACGAGGCGGTGCAGTTGCTCGGCTGCTACGGCATCCACGTTGTGCCGTTCCGGCTGGTCACCGGGGTTGAAGCAGCCGTCGCGGCAGCCGAGGAGCTGGGTTATCCGGTGGCGCTGAAGTCGGCGAGCGACCAACTTCGGCACCGCAACGACCTGGTCGGCGTCCGCCTCGACCTGGGCAACGCCCAGGCTGTGCGGGCGGCGTACGCCGACATCCAGCACGTCTCGGGGCTCGACGAGGTTTACGTGCAGCGCATGGCGCCGCGCGGGACCTCGTGCGTCATCGATCTGACGGACGACCCATCCTTCGGCACGCTGGTCTCGTTCGGGCTTTCCGGGGTGGCCAGCGAATTGCTCGGCGACAAGGCGTACCGCGTGCTGCCGCTGTCCGATGTGGACGTGTCCGCGCTGGTGCGCGCGCCGCGTGCCGCACCGCTGCTCGCCGGGTACCGGGGCACCGAGCCGGCGGATCTCGCGGCTCTGGAGGACTTGGTGCTGCGGGTGGCGACGTTGGCCGAGGACTTGCCGGAGGTGCGCGAACTGGCGTTGCAGCCGGCGCTCGCCTCGCCGACGGGTGCGGTGGTCGCCGGTGCCAGGGTGGGCCTCGGGGCGTCGCCCGCGGCGTTGGACGCCGGGCCGCGTCGGCTTCGCTGACCGCTCGACGAACTCACTGCGTCGTCGTCCGAAACTCGCCGGTTCCATTAATCTGGCGGCGTGGATCAGGACACCACCGAGGCCTACGTTCAGAACGGTTCGGGCGACCGGGCATCCGCCGTGCTCGAGCACGTTTCGGCCGGTGCTCACCGGATCACGGTGCGCGCAGCCCGGCCAAACTGACGTCCAGAACGCATTGGCCGGCAATGGCCCGCCAAGGCAGTTCGGGCGGTATCAGCAGACGGAGTCGGTGGTCTTCGGGACGCCGAGCCCGAACAGTGGCCGCAACTTCAGGCCGATCCAGGTGCCGGCCAGAGCCAGCAGACCCCAGGCCCAGCCGTGCAACGAGAACGAGGCGATCCCCGAGAAGTAGGCGCCGATGTTGCAGCCGTAGGCCAAGCGCGCGCCGTAACCCATCAGCAAACCACCGATCACGGCCGCCAGCACCACCTTCGCGGGCAGTCGCTTGGCCAGCACGAAGGCGCCGGACGCAGCCGATGCCACGAGCGCCCCGACGATGATCCCGAAGTTCAGCACGGAGGTGGAGTCGGCCAGCACCGGGCCGGCCAGGGAAGCCGCCCGTTCCCCTTGCCAGTACGGCCAACTCGCCACGTCCACACCCAGGACCTGCAAGGCCTTCGAACCCCACAGCACGAACGCCGAGGTGATGCCCCACGGGCTGCCGCGAGTCAGCAGCACGGCTGCGTTGAGCACCGCGAGCAGCAACGCTCCGACCCACAGCGACCACGAACCCCGCAGCACGCGCCACAGCCCGCGAGATGTCGGCGGCCAGCCGGCCGGAGGCGCGTTGTGCCGCCGTGCCCAACGCGTTGCGACGAAACCGATCGTGCCCAGGACGGCGAGTTGCACCACCAGCGCGCCGAAGTAGCCGAGACCGGTGTCCTCAGCGAGGGAGAACGAACCGAGGGTGATCGCGTCGGACGTCCACATTGGAAGGTGCAGGGCGCCGAGCACCGAACCGCGGATGAAGAAGAAGAGCGTGACCACGAGCAGGGTGTTCCCGCCGCCGACCGCGAACAGCGTGCCCGATGCGCAAGCGCCTCCGAGTTGCATCCCGATGCCGAACAGGACCGCGCCGACGACGAGCCCGAGCCCGATCGGTGAGACGTTCCCCTCCGGCTCGGCGCCGAAGAACGTCACGCCGCCGGCCAGGATCGAGGCGAACAGGATCGACGCCGCGCCGAGCATCAGCAGGTGCGCCCGCACACCAGACGTCTGTCCAACTGAGACGAGTTGCCGCCAGGCGGAGGTGAAACCGAAGCGGGAGTGGAACAACGTCAGCCCGAGCGCGGTGCTTCTGGTGGTGCGGCAGCCGTTGTGGCCGATGTGGCGGTGGTGGACATTCCTCACCTTCGGGGTATGAAGGGTCCTGTCGACGAAACCACGCGGCGGAGACCGATCACCAGTGGTTCCGAAATGTGGGAAAGATGTGGATTTAATCCGGTGCCGATTCCGGGCAACCCCTCGCTCCGGTGCTTCCGTCCTTGAGGCATGAGACGCCTACACACCGCAGTGGGCGCAGGGGCTCTGCTCCTAGCGTTGGCAGCCTGCGCCCAACAGCCAACCAATGAAGTGGGTTTCGGCGGTCAGCCCCCGGCTCCGACCGGACCGGTGCAGCCGAAGCCGGAACCGGAGCGCGCGCCGGTCGCCGAGACGGCGGTCGACGTTTCGGCGCTGCCCAAGGGATATCCGAAGAAAGTCTGGACACAGGACGACGGCGCGGTCATCGTGGCGACCGGTCAGGAAGGCGGCTGCAGCAAGGTGCACGCCGAACTGGCCGAGCAGACCGCAGACCACGTGAAGGTGGTGCTGGTCGAGGAAACCCCGGAACCGCCGGGAATCTGCACCATGGACCTGCGCTACCCGCCGGTGGCGGTGCAGCTCGATGCGCCGCTGGACGCGCGAAAGGTCGTGCTGGAACAACGAGATGTCAAGGTTCCCCGCTGATCGGTGACCACGCGATACCTGCCCATCGCGCCGATCGGTTGGGCTGAAACCGGTACTCCCCGCAGGAGGCGCGGCTCCTGCGGGAGTACCGGCGTTGTCAGCGGCCGAAGGAGATCTGCAGGGTCGGCTTGGTGGCGTTGGCGAAGAAGTCGTTGCCCTTGTCGTCGACTACGACGAACGCGGGGAAGTCTTCGACCTCGATGCGCCACACCGCTTCCATACCGAGTTCGGGGTACTCCAGCACCTCGACCTTGCGGATGCAGTCCTGGGCCAGGCGCGCGGCGGGGCCGCCGATGGAACCGAGGTAGAAGCCACCGTGGGTGTGGCAGGACTCGGTCACCTTCGCCGACCGGTTGCCCTTGGCGAGCATGACCAGCGAGCCGCCCGCGGCTTGGAACTGCTCGACGTAGGCGTCCATGCGACCGGCGGTGGTCGGGCCGAACGAGCCGGAGGCGTAGCCCTCCGGGGTCTTGGCCGGGCCCGCGTAGTACACCGGGTGGTCACGCAAGTAGTCGGGCATCGGCTCGCCGGCTTCCAGCCGCTCGGCGATCTTGGCGTGCGCGATGTCGCGCGCCACCACCAGCGGGCCGGTCAGCGACACCCGGGTCTTGACCGGCAGCTTGGACAGCTCCGCCCGGATCTCCGCCATCGGCCGGTTCAGGTCGATCTTGACGACCTCGTCGGAGAGCTGCTCGTCGACCACGTCCGGCAGGTAGCGGGCCGGGTCGCGTTCGAGCTGCTCCAGGAAGACGCCCTCCGGGGTGATCTTGGCCTTGGCCTGGCGGTCCGCCGAGCAGGACACCGCGACACCAACCGGCAGCGAGGCACCGTGCCGGGGCAGGCGGATCACCCGCACGTCGTGGCAGAAGTACTTGCCGCCGAACTGCGCGCCGATGCCGAACTGCCGGGTCATCTCCAGCACCTGCTGCTCCATCTCGACGTCGCGCAGGGCGTGCCCGGACGCCGAGCCCTCCCGCGGAAGTTCGTCGAGGTAGCGGGCCGAGGCGAGCTTGGCGACCTTGAGGTTGAACTCGGCGGACATGCCGCCGACGACGATCGCCAGGTGGTACGGCGGGCAGGCCGCGGTACCCAGCGAGCGCAGCTTCTCCTCCAGGAACCGGCCGAGCCGCGTCGGGTTCAGCAGCGCCTTGGTCTCCTGGTAGAGGAAGGTCTTGTTCGCGCTGCCGCCGCCCTTGGCCATGAACAGGAACTCGTAGGCGGGGTCGGTGCCGGGCTTGTTGTACAGCTCGATCTGCGCGGGCAGGTTGCTGCCGGTGTTGCGCTCGTCCCAGAAGTTCAGCGGCGCCATCTGGGAATACCTCAGGTTGAGGTCCTGGTATGCGTCGAAGACGCCCCGGGCCAGCGCCTCTTCGTCGCGGCCGCCGGTGAGCACGGTTTCGGTGCGCTTGCCGATGACGATGGCGGTGCCGGTGTCCTGGCACATCGGCAGCACGCCCCCAGCGGACACGCACGCGTTGCGCAGCAGGTCGGTGGCCACGAACCGGTCGTTGGGGCTGGCCTCCGGGTCCTCGACGATTGCGCGCAGCTGCGCCAGGTGGGACGGGCGCAGCAGGTGCTGGATATCCTTGATCGCCTCGGTTGCCAGGGCGGTGAGCGTGGTCGGCTCGACTTCGAGGAATCGTCGCCCGGTCGCCTCGACGACTCGGATCCCGTCCGTGGTCACCAGGCGGTAGTCGGTGTTGTCGGGGCCGAGGGGGAGCACCTCGGTGAAATCGAACGTGGTGGTCACGTCGCGGCTCCTTTGCGCGCGTTCGGGTTACGCGATGACCAATAAAACCGCGCGGTCGATCAGCGCGTCCACGGGGGTGGCCCAGGTGTGACGGATCGCCCGCCGAACGAGGCCCTGGAAGCGCGGCGGCGCACCTGCGAGGCTGGCGACCGAACATCGTCGCCGCACTCGGATGCGGTACCCGAGCAACGGAGGTCGCCTTGTCGACGACAGATCCCCTCGATGCGCTGGTCAACCTGCGTGACCTGGGCGGGCAGCCCACCGGCGACGGTGTGGCGACCCGGGCGGGCGTGGTGTACCGCAGTGACGCTCCGCACGTCGGCGACCGGGATCCGGTGGACTTGTCGCCGTGGCCGCCGAAGGTCGTGGTGGACCTCCGCGATTCGGTGGAGACAGGTGACGAGGAACACCCGCTGGCGGCGGTGGCGACGGTGCACAGCGTGCCGTTGCTGGAGGAGGCACGGGACGCGGATGTCGAGCTCGACGAAGCCGCCCACGAGCTGACAGCGTTGTACCAGTCGATCGTCCAGGGCGTGCCGAAGAAGCTGGTAGAGGTGTTTCGCATCGTCCTGGACGCCGACGGTCCGGTGCTGATCCACTGCGCGGCGGGCAAGGACCGCACGGGGGTGGTCTCGGCGATGTTGCTGAGCGCGGTGGGGGTGCGCCGCGATGCGATCGTGGCCGACTACGTGCGCACCGACCGGAACATGCTCCGAGTCCTGCAACGCCTGGATGAGGTGCCGGCCTTGCCGCCGGGGGTGGACGAGGAGATGGTCCACGAGCTCCTGTCGACGCCGACGGAGGCGATCGAGAGCGTCCTGAACACCTTCGCCGAACACGAAGGTGGGGCGAGGGGCTGGCTCCAAGCCCACGGAGCCACGAACGAAGAACTGGACCGCTGGCAGACCAAGTTCACCGACTGACGGCTCCGAGACCAGCGACTGAAACAGCGTTGTGGGAGGGACGGACGAAAAGGTCGGGAGACCGGACCCGCCCGAATGACGGGTCCGCCCTCCCGGGGTAAGCGGCGGAACCCGCCGCAAAGACCAAGAAAACCGGCCGGAGAAGGGGTGAAGAACCGATGTTCCCGCCCCAACCCGACAAGGTCAAAGAGCCATCCGGGTGTACCAATCCCCGAACCAACAAGACCAACAAGGAGAAGTGCCGAGACCCGCCAAAACCGACACAGAGCCAGTCGGCAAGTCCGGCCCGCCGAACCCCGAATTCACCGAGCAACGAAGGTTCCGGAAATCTGAAAGTCCCTGACCCCTGCCTCCTCGAAGGTTCGGAACTCCCGGAAGCTGCTCGGTGAGCAGACCGGGAACGCTCAAGAACGTCGGGAGCCCTCCCGAGGTGACCACCGCACCGTGGGGGTCTGCGGGGGCTCGGCCCCCGCAAAATCATCCTGACCGCGCCGTGGTCCGCGCTTTTTGCGGACACACGGCGCCCCAAACGGCGGTCAGCTCGCGTACGCGCGCAACCGGTCGGCGCGGTCGCCCTGGCGCAGCTTGGCCATGACTTCCCGCTCGATCTGCCGGACCCGCTCGCGGGACAGCCCGAACGCCTTGCCGATCTGGTCCAGGGTGCGCGGCTGGCCGTCGTCGAGGCCGTAGCGCATCCGGATCACCGCCTGCTCGCGCTCTTCCAGCGTGGCCAGCACGCGACGCAGGTCGTCCTGCAGGAACCCGGAGATCACCGCGTTCTCGGCATCGGCGGATTCGGAGTCCTCGATGAAGTCGCCGAGCGGCGCGTCCTCCTCGGCCCCGACCGGCATGTCCAGGCTGACCGGGTCGCGCGAGTGGTCCATCAGGTCGAGGATCTTCTCCACCGGGATGCCGGCTTCTTCGGAGAGCTCCTCGTCCGTGGCTTCGCGGCCGAGCTTCTGGTGCAGGTCGCGCTTGATCCGGGCCAGCTTGTTGACCTGCTCGACCAGGTGGACGGGCAGCCGAATGGTGCGGCTCTGGTCGGCCATGCCGCGGGTGATGGCCTGCCGGATCCACCAGGTCGCGTACGTGGAGAACTTGAAGCCCTTGGTGTAGTCGAACTTCTCCACCGCGCGGATGAGGCCGAGGTTGCCCTCCTGGATGAGGTCCAGCAGTGGCATGCCGCGGCCGGTGTAGCGCTTGGCCAGGCTCACGACCAGGCGGAGGTTCGCCTCCATGAGGTGGTTCTTCGCCCGGCGGCCGTCGCGGACCACGGCGCCGAGGTCGGAGCGCCGCTCAGGGGAGAGGTTCTTGCTGGTCTCGAGCAGGTGCTTGGCGAAGACCCCGGCCTCGATCCGCTTGGCGAGGTCGACCTCTTCCTGTGCGGTGAGCAGCGCGGTGCGCCCGATGCCGTTGAGGTAGACGCGCACCAAGTCGGCCGATGGGCCCTGGGTGTCCAGGTCTTCGGCGACGGCGACGTCTGGCTTGGTGGTCTGCGGGACGGTCATGAGCTCCCTCCCTGACGGGCTGGCTTGGCGGGCGCGAATCACACCTGCGCGCCGTTGCGCGGTGTGAAGGACGCGTACGCTCGGTTGTACGAGCCCCGCGTCGACGTCTTCTCCGGTGCTGTCGATCGGTGCGGTGGCTACCTGTCGGCATGACCGTCGAAGCTTCGTTACCTGGAAAACGACCGGCGTGCCGAATTCGTTCCCGAGGTTGTGGTTAGGGAGACGTCATGGCGGTCACATCCGTTGCGCCGCCAAGCCTGAGGATTTGCTGAGAGCTCTCGTTACATTTAGACCTCAACCAAAAGGGTGAATGGCCCGTCGTTCGCGCTCTCCACCGACATCATCGCGCCGAACACCCCGGTGGCGACCTTCGCGCCCCGCTCGCGCAGCTCGGCCACGACCGCCTCTACCAGCGGCTCCGCCTGTTCGGGACGGGCCGCCTCAGTCCAGGACGGGCGGCGGCCCTTCTTGGTCGAGCCGTAGAGCGTGAACTGGCTGACGACGAGCAGCGGTGCCCCGGTCGTGGCGCACGACTCCTCGTCGCGAAGCGCCCGGATCTCGTGGAGTTTGCGGGCCATTTTTACGACTTCCTGAGGCCCGTCGGAATGCGTCACGCCCAGTAGCACTAACAGCCCGGGTTCTTCGATCTTGCCGACCACGACGCCTTCGACAGTTACCGAGGCGCGAGTGACCCGGGTGGCGATTGCTCTCATTGGTCACCGCCCGCCCATTCCGCCGGCAGCAGCATTCCGTGCCGGACGAGTTCGCACACCATTGGGATCGCGGCCCGGGTCAGTTCCCCGGAGTCTTCGCCGTAGCCCATCGCGAGCAGTTCGAGGAGTTCGCCGAGCGGCAGCGCCCCGCGGCACCCGGCGAGCAGCCGCACGCCCAGCTCGTCGATCTCGTGCTGCCAGCCCGGCCCGTCGGTGCGGTGCAGCCGGTGCACCAGCGGGTGCCAGCCTTCGATACCTGGTTCGGAGACGGCTTCCAGCACGGTGCTGTCCGCGGTGACCAGGCGGGCCGCCAGCAGCGCCTCGGCGGAGTCGTGCGCGCGCAGCCAGTCGACCCGGCGCAGCCACTGGTCCGATTCCGGGCCCAGCGGATCGTCGAAGGCGTGCCGGAGGTCCTCGCACACGACCTCGCCGCGCGCGTCGGTGCGGCGGAGCGTGACGAACCCGAAGCCGATCCCGATCACGTCGTTGGCCTCAAACCAGTCCAGCCACTCGGCGGCCTTCTGCAGGCCTTGCGGGCAGCGCTGGTCGTATCCGGCGTCGCGCAGCCAGGTGCCCACGTAGAGGGCTGGGTCGGCGACGTCGCGCTGCACGAACCAGGCGTCCACGCCGGCACCCGGCGGCAGCCAGCGGGACACCCGGTCCTGCCAGTCCTCGCCGTCCCGGTGCACCCAGGAGGCCAGCAGCTGGCCGGTGCCGTTCTCAGCGAGGAAGCCGGGGAGCTGGCGCACGACGAGCGCGCTCGCATCGTCACCGGCCAGCCCCGAGTCGCGGTAGGTGAAGTCGGTGCGCGGCGGACCGACCACGAACGGCGGATTGCACACGACCTGGTCGAACTTGCGGCCCTGCACCGAGTCGAACCACTCGCCTTCGGCGAGTTCGACGTCGATGCGGTTGAGCCGGAACGTCGCCTCGGCCAACGCCAACGCCCGCTTGGACACGTCGGTCGCGATGATCCGCTGCGCGTGCGTGCTCGCGTGCAGGGCCTGCACACCACAACCCGTGCCGAGGTCGAGCACCGAGCCCACCGGCCGCCGAGAGGTCGCCCGGACCAGGCTCAGCGACGCGTGCCCGACGCCGAGCACGTGGTCGGCCTCCACGGGACGCCCGCCGCGCAGGTCCGAATCCAGGTCCGAGACCACCCACCACGACTCGTCGTCGACGCCGTGCGGCCGGACGTCGAGCCCTGCGCGCAGCCCATCGCCGTCGTCGACGAGCAGCCCGGCGGCCGTTGCCCCGGAAAGCGGCAGCGGAGCCAGCGCCGCTTCAACGGCGGCCCGCGACTCGGCCTGGCCGAGCAGGAACAACCGGACCAGGGTGCCGAGCGCGCCGGCGTCGGTGGTCGCGCGCAGCGCGGGAACGGGCTCGCCGCGGCCCAGCGCGGCATGCGCCTCGGGACCGAGGAGATCCACGACGCCGTCGGCGTCGTAGCCGGCGGCCTGGAAGGCGTCGCGAAGTCGATCGATGCGGTCATGGGACAGGTCTGGAATCACGCCCCGATCCTCACACGCGCAGGAAAGCGTTCCACCGGTGCACGACCTGTTCTCCGACCTGTGACCGTTCGTCGTGGAGCACTTGGGTGTAGCCGACATGACTCTTGGGGTCAGGGTCGCGCACGATGCAGTGCGGGTCGGTGGCAGGCTCCAGCGTCCACGCGGGTCAACGACGACGAACTCGAAATGCGAGTGCAGCGGGACTTCAGGCGACGGCCATGTCGTGGGCCGTGGTATCCGGCCCATCCGACGGCCAGTTGCCGTTGCTCGTCCCAGACGACACCAGTGATCCAGTCCGCGCTGGACGGGTCCAGTTCGACCTGCCTGCTGCGCATCCGCCACAGCCTTCGCTGTTCAAGGGCGGTGAAGCAAGCCGTGACCGGCACCGGACTGACCGCATTGGTCGCAGGCAGATCGCCGGTGGCCAATGCCTGGAACGTCGGGCCGTTCAAGTGCACGATGCGTACGTGTCGTGCGGACGGGATGGACACGCGGTCGGTCACGGGCAACGCTCCTCGCTCGGCCGGAACCGGCTACTACGGTGTTGATCATGCTGCCGATGGTGGGGCCTTGACTCACGCGATGGCCGCGATGTCTCCGTCGTCGAAGTAGATCGACTGGTGCAGTCGGCCACCGAGGGCGGCGGCGTAGCGCGCGAGCACGTCCTGGCCTGCCAGCTTTCCGAGTTCGATCTGGGAAATCCGTCCCTTGGTCACACCCATCCGGTCGGCGACATCCTGCTGGGTGAGCCCCCGGTGGCGCCGGATCTCGGCGAGTCGATAGCCGCGAACCTCCGCGAGCATCGCCTCCTTGCCTGCGGCGACGGCCTCCTCACCGCCCGCGCGTTCTACGAATTCGCTGCGGACGTCCCGCCAGTTCGTGTATCCGGTCATCGCCGCCCCTCCTCGGCTCGCCGTTCCTTCAGATAGCGTTCGTACCGCTGTTCGGCGACGGGGATAGCCTCGCGGTACCACGTCTGCCATCGGCCTGCTTTGTCTCCGGCGACCAATAAGACACTGGAACGCCACGGATCAAAAGCGAACAGGATCCGCACGGTCCCGGGACGTAGTTCCTTCAAGTTCTGGATCCTCGAACGGTGATCGTGTCGACAAGAGGTCGTCCCAGACCGGGACCGACTTCGGCAAGCACATCAAGTGCCTGCGTAACCCTGTCGCGATCGTCGGAGTCGAGGCGCCTGATCCATTCCAGTAACCTCGTCGACGACGTACACGTCCCATTCATCGTGACTCACCAGCGCGAGTATAGCAATAGCTAAACTTACGTGAGTCTCGGATGAGCCTCCTCGTAAGCCCACGTGCCAGTATGTGTCATGCCAAAGCTCAACCTCACAGGCGATGCCGACGCCGACAAGCTGCTCAGTGAGGATTCGTTCGCCCTGCTCACGGGCATGCTGCTTGATCAGCAGATCTCCATGGAGATCGCGTTCGCGGGGCCGAAGAAGATCGCCGACCGGATGGGCGGGTTCAGCGTCGCCAAGATCGCGGAGTCCGATCTCGACGGCTTCGTCGAGCTTTGCGTGCAGAAGCCCGCGATCCACCGCTACGGCGGGTCGATGGGGCGGCGGGTGCACGCGTTGGCCCAGTACATCGTCGAGAACTACGACGGCCGCACCGACGCCATCTGGACCGAGGGCGATCCGGACGGCAAGGAGGTCCTGAAGCGGCTCAAGGCGCTGCCCGGGTTCGGCGACCAGAAGGCGCGGATCTTCCTAGCCCTGCTGGGCAAGCAGCGCGGCGTCGAGCCTACCGGGTGGCGCGAGGCAGCCGGTGCCTACGGCGACGCGGACGCCCGCCGCTCGATCGCCGACGTCGTCGACGATCAGTCCCTCGCCGAGGTGCGCGCCTGGAAGAAGGAGCAGAAGGCCGCGGCCAAGGCAGCCAAGGACTAGGCGTCGATGGACGAGCGCAGGTTGGTGCGAGTCTCGAAGTACCTGGCCAAGCACCTGCGGCACCAGCCCGAGCGGATCGGGATCGAGCTGGACGAGCACGGCTGGGCGCCTGTCGATGTGCTGCTCGCGGCGGCGGCCTCGCACGGGTTCCCGATCTCGCGGGCGGAGCTGGTGCAGGTCGTCGAGACCAACGACAAGCAGCGGTACGTCATCGAGGGCGACCGGATCAGGGCCAGCCAGGGGCATTCGGTCGCGGTGGATCTCGACCTACCGGTGACCGAACCACCTGAGCTGCTGTTCCACGGCACGGTCTCGCGCCACCTGGCGGGCATTCGCGCCGAGGGGTTGAGGCCGATGAACCGGCATCACGTCCACCTCTCGGTCGATCGCGAGACCGCGAAGCGCGTCGGCGCGCGGCAGGGGCGGCCGGTCGTGTTGACCGTGGACGCCGCCGGGATGCACGCGAGCGGGCACGAGTTCCGGGTCAGTGCGAACGGCGTCTGGCTGGTGGATCACGTCCGGCCCGAGTACATCCGCTATCCGGACTGACGCGGCGGCACTACGGGTGGTAACCGGATAACGCCCGGCAACGTCAACGCGGAACCCATGACAGGGCCAGTGACCGCACCGGCCCTTCGCACTGGGGGACCGCCTATGACTCGCTACGCCATCGCCGCCGTATTGCCGGGCCTGATGTTCGCCATAGGCGCCTGCAGCACCGCACCGCCGAAGTTGCTACCGCCGCCCGTCGCGCCGTTGGTGAGCCCGTTGCCGAGGAAGATGCTGTCTCGGGTGCCGCTCCCGTCGCCGAAGGCCGACCGCGCGCCGAACCCGGTCGGCGTCACTTGCGAGCCGGACGCCGCGCCACGATTCGACGACCCGAACAACCCGAACGCCATCACGAACAAGGCGTGCGGCCATGTCAGGGGGGACGGCAATGCACGCTCGAGCGATCCATGGATCGACGACCAGCTGCAGGCCACGCGGGGAGAGCCAGCGATCGGGGCAGATCCTTGCGCCGGGCTGAGCTACGAGCAGTGCCACTGCATCCAGGATCCGCCGGCGGGTTCCACGCCGGAGCCGCCGCCCGCCCCGCCCGCCACGTCGACCACGGTGCCGACGGCACCGACGGCACCGACGGCACAGCCGGCACCGACGGCACAGCCGGCACCGACGGCACCGACGGCACCGACGGCACCGACGGCACCGACGGCACCGACGGCACCGACGGCACCGACGGCACCGACGGCACCGACGGCGACCATCGTCCCCACCGGCTCGCCGCCCGCGGAGACGACTTCAGGATCGCCGACCGATTCCAGGTCGCCTACAACGACTGGATCGCCCACGGCGTCCGATGTGCCGACCACTTCTGGTTCAGGAGCAACCACGACAGGTCGGCCAACCGCTGGCTGAACGCCGGATGCGCCCGGGATCAGGCCGCCGCGGCGGCGCCGGGGCTCTGGTAGCGGTCGACGTACTCCTGGTCGGAGAGCTCGGCGATGGCGTACATGATCTCGTCGGTGATCGAGCGCAGCACCGGCAGCGAACCCTCCATCCCGGCATAGCGGGCGAAGTCCAGCGGGTCGCCGAAGCGAACGGTGACCGGGTGCACCCGGGGGAGCTTCTTGCCCCGCGGCTGGAGCTTGTCCGTGCCGGTCAACGCGACGGGCACCACCGGCGCGCGGGTGCTCAGCGCCAGCCGCGCCACGCCGGTCCGCCCCCGGTACAGCCGCCCGTCGGGCGAGCGGGTGCCCTCCGGGTGGATGCCGAACGCGCCGCCGTCGCGGAGCACCTGCTCCGCAGCTTCGAGGGCCTCCTTCGCGGCGCGCCCGCGCCCGCGCTCCACCGGGATCGCGCCGAGTGAGCCGAACAGCCACTTGGTCAGCGAGCCCTTGAAGCCGGTGCCCTGGAAGTACTCGGCCTTGGCCAGGAACGCCACTGGGCGCGGCAGCACCAGCGGCACGATGAAGCTGTCGAGCACAGCGAGGTGGTTCGGGGCCAGGATCACCGGCCCGCTCGTAGGCACCTTGTCGGCGTCGATCACGGTCGGCCGGTAGATCGTCCGCGCCACCGCACCCACGACCCGCTTGCTCACCGCGTACAGCATTCGTCCTCCCGCACCGTTGATCCCGATCGAATCTAACCCGGCGAGGTTTCGGCGTTGCGTCCTGCCGGTCAACCTCTGGGTCAGGCCGATCGCTGGGGTTGCGGTGATCGCGAACCCGGGGTATCGGCGGAGGCGATCGGGTGGGAGCATGGAATGCGGAGGTAGCGTCGTGAACAGCTCACATCGTGACGACACCCCGGTGCTGATCACCGAGGCACAGCCGTCCTACGACGATCAGCAGGCGCAGCGTCGCCGCAGGTACGCGATCATGATGGCCAGCCGCATCCCGTGCCTGGTCATTGCTGCAGTGGTGTTCCAGCTGTGGCAGTTGTGGTGGTTGTCACTGATCATCCTGGCTATTTCCATCCCGTTGCCGTGGATGGCGGTGCTCATCGCCAACGATCGCCCGGCGAAGAAGCGCGAGCACGTGAACCGGTTCCGCCGCTCGCGGCACTCGATCGAATCTCGTAACCACCAGGTCATCGAGGGCACCTGAGAGCTGCGCCTGGTCGGTCGGCGACATGCAGCGGTGCCGTACGGCATCATTGGGGGCATGAGCACGATGACGATGCCGGAGACCGATACCCGGACCGAGACCACTGATCAGACCAGTGACGACCGGCCGGAGATGTTCCACTACGTGCAGAAGGACAAGATCGCCGAGAGTGCGGTCATGGGCACGATGGTGGTCGCGCTGTGCGGAGATGTCTTCCCCGTCACGAAGTCACCGAAGCCGGGCTCGCCGGTCTGCCCGGACTGCAAGGAGATCTTCGAGTCCCTGCCCTCGGGCGGCAAGGACTGAACCAAGGACTATCGCACGGCGGCGCTCAGCCGCCGTGCGGCTCGGCATGCTTGTCGTTCGGTTGCTTCGGCAGCGGGACGCCGTTGCGCGGCGGCTCCGTGGCCGGTTTCGGCGTCTCGCCGCCCTCCTCGGCCTGGCCGTTGCGCCACGTGCGGTAGCCCTCTTCGGTGTGCATCCGCTGCGCGAGCCGCTTCATCTCCAGGCGCCGCCACCGCCGGCGCTCCCGGCGGGTCATCTTCGCCGGCCACATCTCCTGGATCGCGTTGTTGAACTGCGCGCCCATGATGATCGCCAGCCCGATGAAGAACGCGAACAGCAGGAACGCGATCGGGGTGGCCAGTGCGCCGTAGGTGTAGCCGGTGCTGGTCACCCACGTGATGTAGAGCCGTAGGCCGGTGCTGGCGCACAGGAAGATCGCCATCGCCAGCAGCGCCCCGGGCAGGCCGCGGTGCCACGGCAGCTTCCGCGGTAGCGCCACCTTGTACAGCGTCGCGAGCGCGACCACCAGGCCGACGGCGGTCGCCGGGTAGTAGAACGCCTGGATCAGCCACGCTATGTCGTCCTGGAAGTCCTGCGGGAAGATCGTCGGCAGCCAGTCCGGGCCCAGCGCGACCACCGGCAGCCCGACCACCGCGACGACCAGGCACACCAGGTACAGCAGCAGCGCGAAGATCCGTTGCCACACGCTGTTGCGCACCAGATACTGGTTGTAGGCGAGGGTGATCGAGTCGACCAGCGACGCCAGCGCCGAAGAACCCGCCCACAGCGAGATCACGAATCCGACCGAGACTATCTCGCTGCGCCCCTTGGTCAGGATGTCGGCGACCGTGGGGCCGATGATCTGGTCCACCACGTTCGCCGTGAACACCGTGCGGGAGAAAGCGAGAATCTTGTCGTGCACGGCATCGACGACCGTGGGTCCGAACCAGTCGCCGACGAAGCCGAGGCTGCCCAGCAGCCCGAGCAGCAGCGGTGGCATGGACAGCGTCTGCCAGAACGCGGCGGCCGCCGATTCCGAGAAGATGTTGTCCCACCACGCCTTGTCGAGCGTGCGCATGACCAGACGCAGCGGCCCGCGCCGCACCGGGACTTCCCGTGGTGCGACGGTCGCACTGCGCCCCCGGTGGTCTTGTGGACTCGGCTGACCCATGGCATCCATAAGGATGCTTCATCGGCTACCGCGGCGGGCGTCGGCCCGCCAAAACCGCCGGGAACGCGGAGTGTCGTGCAGGTCTCCTCCGGCCAATCCGGTGCGGCCCGGACCCGGAAGGTAAGCTGCACGGCGGCCCGCTTCGAGTTGATCGACGCCCATCGCGCGTGCGGGCGGCCGCGGGGCTGTGCAGTGGCGCGCCCTCGCCATTCAGCAGGGGAGACAGAAGGAAGGAGCGGCGAGCCGGCGTGTCCGAAGCGCAACTCGACCATTCCGTGCGATCCGTGCTCAGCGACCCCTCGCAGGCTCCTTCCCGGCCACTGCGCGCCTGGCAGCGGCGAGCCCTCACCAAGTACCTGTCGAGCAAGCCTCAGGACTTCCTGGCGGTCGCGACGCCGGGCGCGGGCAAGACGACCTTCGGGCTGCGGGTCGCCGCGGAGCTGCTGGCCGACCGCACGGTTGAGGCGGTGACCGTGGTGGCTCCCACCGAGCACCTCAAGCACCAGTGGGCGTTGGCCGCCGGCGGCGCGGGCATCCCGCTGGACTCCAACTTCCGCAACAGCGACGGCATCACCTCCAGCGACTACCGCGGCGTCGTGGTGACCTACGCGCAGGTCGCGGCGCATTCGACGCTGCACCGGGTGCGCACCGAACGTCGCAAGACGCTGGTGATCCTCGATGAGGTGCACCACGCGGGCGACGCGAAGTCCTGGGGCGATGCGATCCGGGAGGCGTTCACCCCGGCCGTGCGGCGCCTGTCGTTGACCGGTACCCCGTTCCGCAGCGACGACTCGCCGATCCCGTTCATCGGCTACGAACCCGACGCCGACGGCTCGCTGCGCAGCCGCCCGGACCACTCCTACGGCTACTCCGACGCCCTCAACGACGGCGTCGTCCGGCCGGTGCTGTTCCTCGCGTACTCCGGCGAGGCCCGGTGGCGCACCAACGCAGGCGACGAGTTCAGCGCCCGCCTCGGCGAGCCGCTGACCGCCGAGCAGACCGCGCGGGCCTGGCGGACCGCCCTGGACCCGGCGGGGGAGTGGATCCCGACGGTGCTGCAGGCCGCCGACACCCGGTTGACGCAGCTGCGCAAGGGCGGCATCCCGGACGCCGGTGGCCTGGTGATCGCCACCGACCACGTCACGGCCAAGGCCTACGCGAAGACCCTGCACAGGCTCACCGGGCACGACCCGGTGGTGGTGCTCTCCGACGACCCGCAGGCGTCCGGGCGGATCGCCGAGTTCGCCGAGTCCGAGGACCGCTGGATGGTCGCGGTCCGCATGGTCAGCGAAGGCGTCGACGTGCCGCGGCTGGCGGTCGGTGTCTACGCCACGAGCTCCTCGACGCCACTGTTCTTCGCGCAGGCCGTGGGCCGGTTCGTGCGGTCCCGGCGGCCGGGCGAGACGGCGAGCATCTTCCTGCCGAGCGTCCCGGTGCTGCTTGAGCTGGCCAGCCAGCTGGAAGCACAGCGGGACCACGTGCTCGGCAAGCCGCACCGGGAGAAGGACGGCTGGGACGACGAGCTGCTGGCCGCGGCCAACAGCAAGCGCGACGAGCCCGGCGAGGACGAGAAGGCGTTCACCTCGCTAGGTGCCGAAGCCGAGCTGGACCAGGTGATCTACGACGGCTCGTCGTTCGGCACGGCCGCGTTCAGCACGACCGAGGAGGAGCAGGACTACCTCGGGCTGCCCGGCCTGCTGGAACCCGACCAGGTGCGCGCGCTGCTGCGGCAGCGCCAGGAGCAGCAGCTGGAAGACGTCGGTAAGCGCGAGGCGGTGGCGAAGGCGGCGAAGGTGGCTGAGCAGGCCGAGCAGCGCGCGCGGCCGCAGACCGTGCAGGAGCGGTTGCAGAAGCTCCGCAAGGAGCTGAACACGCTCGTTTCGCTACACCACCACCGCACCCGGAAGCCGCACGGCAAGATCTACAACGAGCTGCAGAAGACCTGCGGCGGACCGCCCACCGCGATGGCCACCGTCGAACAGCTCGAAGAGCGCATCGCAACCCTGCGTTCCTGGTGACCGCTCGGGTGGACCCGAATGGTGCAGCGGTGATCTGTTCGGTCGCCGGCCACGGTCTCATAGGGTCGGGGTATGGCTTTTGACGTGGAGAAGATCCGGGCGCAGTATCCGGCGTTGGCGGACGGTCGGGCGTGGTTGGACGGCGCTGCGGGCACCCAGGTCCCGCAGCCGGTGATCGACGTGGTCAGCGACGCTTACCGGGTCGGGATGTCCAACGTGGGCGGCCCGTACGACTCCAGCCGCCGTGCTGCCGGGATCGTCGCGGAGGCGCGGGCGTCCGTCGCCGACCTGGTGGGTGCCCCGGACCCCGCGTGCGTGGTGTTCGGCCCGAGCATGACCGCCCTGACCTACCGGTTCGCCGCCGTGCTCGCCGCCGGTTGGCGGCCCGGCGACGAGATCGTGGTGACACAGCTGGACCACGACGCCAACGTGCGCCCCTGGGTGCAGCACGCGCGGCGGGCGGGTGCGGCCGTGCGGATGGCGGAGCTGGACCCCGCGACGGGCGAGCTGCCCGTCGACCACGTCACCAGCCTCATCGGCGAGCGCACCAAACTGGTCGCCGTCACGGCGGCCTCGAACGTGCTGGGCACCATGCCCGACCTGCGGGCGATCACCGACCGGGCCAGGCAGGTCGGCGCCCTGTCCTACGTCGACGGGGTCCAGCACTGCCCGCACGCCCACGTGCGCCTGGCCGACCTGGGCCCCGACTTCTACGCGACCAGCGCCTACAAGTGGGCGGGGCCGCACCTGGCCGCGGTGGTCGCCGCCGACCCGTGGTCGCTGGAGAACCTGCACCCGGACAAGCTCATGCCCTCGCCGGACACCTCGCCGGAGCGGTTCGAGCTCGGCACCAACCCGTTCGCCGCGTTGGCCGGGGTGGTGGCCGCCGTGGAGCACCTGGCCGGGCTGGATTCCGACGCCGACGGCAGCCGGGCCGAGCGGCTGGCGGTCTCTCGCCGCTCAGTGCAGGCCCACGAGGACGAACTGGCCCGGGCGCTGTTCGACGGGATCGCCGCGCTGGACGGGGTGGTTCGCTACGGCGCTCCGCAGGGCGCATGCACTCCCACGGCGTTCTTCGGGCTCCCGGGGAAGGAACCCGCGGCCGTCGCGGAGCAGCTCGCCGAGCGCGGTCTGAACGTCTCCTACGGGCATTCGTACGCCTGGGAGGCGGTGCACGCCCTCGGCATCGGCCCGAAGGGCGGCGTGCGGGCCAGCCTGTCGCACTACACGAGCCGGTCGGAGGTGCAACGACTGCTCGACGCGCTGGCCGAAATCGCCAGCTGAGAACGGGCGGTTCCGCAGGTAGTCGGCCGTGAGTGTTTCTGGGCGCGATGGCACCGTAAAACGCTCACGGGGCCTGACCACGCGGAACCTCTGCAACAAACGACCGAGCCCCCGCAGGGAACCTGCGAGGGCCCGGTGTCGGTCTGACGGGTTCTTACTGCTCGTCCTGCTGAAGGTCGGCCTGCACCTCGCGCAGCCCGGCCTCGTACGCACGGGCGTGGTGCCCGCAGAACAGAAGCTCGCTACCGGATGGCAATACGGCGCGAAGCTTCGCAGCGGCCCCGCAGCGGTCGCAGCGGTCGGCGGCGGTCAGCTCGGGGCGGGTGAGCGTTCCCGGCATCGTGATCTCCCTCCGTCCCGGCGTCGGAATCACCCGACGCCCTCGATCCTGCTACGACCACCGTCGGCCCACTGGCTGCGGGAGCGGTGCTCGTTGGCTCCACTCTTCCAGACGCTGCGGCCCCAGTCAGTGTTCCCGCGCCGGGTGGCGACGGTCGTCACCATGAAGTACCCGGTTGTAGCAGCACCGCTCGCGGAGCGTGATCAACACCGCGGAAAACCTTGTGACATGGGGAAATAATGCCTGGTGAGGCCGGTTTCCGGAGGTCGATGCCGATCAGGATCCGAAAATTTGGTGTTTCAGATCACAGGCCGGGCGCGTTCCGCGGCCGCCGGTTCCGCTGGAAGCGAACAGGAAATCCCACCAAGTGGACGGTTTCGGAGGGGAAAGTACCCTCCGACGGCCCTCTCCGGTGTCTCCAGCGAGAGTTCGGGCACCCCGCGCAACGGCGCGCTCAAACGATGTGCCTCGACTGGTAGCTCCCGGTCGTGCGCGACGGCTCACCGCCGGGCGGAGATCGGCTCAGCGGGACCTGGGCCACTCAAGGGTGACGGTGTGCCCCGGGTTTCCGGCGGTCCCGGGCTTCGAGCCCGAGGTGCCGATTCCGGCGCTGCCAGAGGTCCCCGGCGTGCCGGTGGCGCCGGACGGGTCCGAGCGGAGCTCGAGCGGCTTCACCTGGTCGGTCAGCACGGGCGGCGAAGCCGGTGGTTCCGCTGCGGTGGGCACCCGTGCGGGGAGCGCGGCGCCGGCCCCCAGCAGCACGGCCAGGGCGGCGAATGAGGTGAGCGCGAGGACGCGGAACCGAACGGGCATGATGCGCACCCCCTTGTAAGGCTGCCTCTTGAGGTTCGGTTTCCCCAGGATGGCCTCCCACGCCCGGATGGACGCGGGCAGAACGTCCCGAGGTGATTCGGCGTCCGAAAAGACCGATGCTGCCGACCCGCGAGCTCGCGGGTCGGCAGCATCGGTCTAGATGAAACTCAGTCCAGGTAGTCGCGCAGCACCTGGGACCGGGACGGGTGGCGCAGCTTCGACATCGTCTTAGACTCGATCTGCCGGATCCGCTCCCGGGTCACCCCGTAGACCTGGCCGATCTCGTCCAGCGTCCGCGGCTGGCCGTCGGTCAGCCCGAACCGCAGCCGGACCACGCCGGCCTCCCGCTCGGACAGCGTCGCCAGCACCGACTGCAGTTGGTCCTGCAGCAGCGTGAACGACACCGCGTCGACCGCGACGACCGCCTCGGAGTCCTCGATGAAGTCACCGAGCTGGCTGTCGCCCTCGTCGCCGATGGTCTGGTCCAGGGAGATGGGTTCCCGGGCGTACTGCTGGATCTCCAGCACCTTCTCCGGGGTGATGTCCATTTCCTTGGCGAGCTCTTCGGGCGTGGGCTCGCGGCCCAGGTCCTGCAGCAGCTCGCGCTGGATCCGGCCGAGCTTGTTGATCACCTCGACCATGTGCACCGGGATGCGGATGGTACGGGCCTGGTCGGCCATGGCGCGGGTGATGGCCTGCCGGATCCACCAGGTCGCGTATGTGGAGAACTTGTAACCCTTGGTGTAGTCGAACTTCTCCACCGCGCGGATGAGGCCGAGGTTGCCCTCCTGGATGAGGTCCAGGAACGCCATGCCGCGGCCGGTGTAGCGCTTGGCCAGGCTCACGACCAGGCGGAGGTTCGCCTCCAGCAGGTGGTTCTTCGCCCGCTCGCCGTCGCGCACGATCCAGCGCAGGTCGCGGCGCATCTGGGTGGTCAGCTGCTCGCCGGCCTCCTCGACCTGCCGCAGCCGCTCCGCGCCGTAGAGACCGGCCTCGATGCGCTTGGCCAGCTCCACCTCTTCCTCGGCGTTGAGCAGCGCGACCTTGCCGATCTGCTTCAGGTAGGCGCGCACCGAGTCGGCGGAGGCCGTCAGTTCGGCGTCCTTGCGCGCCTGCCGGAGCGCCTCGGACTCCTCTTCGTCCCAGACGAAGTCGCCGGATTCCTTGGTCTCCTCCTCCGGAACCGGCTCTTCCGGAATTTCCACCTCGACGTCGGCGAGGTCGCCGACGTCCGGGGACGTCAGGTCGGTCTCGATCGGTTCGTCGATCTCCATGCCCTCGCCGCTGCCCTTGTCGGAAGCCGGCTTGGTCGACTTCTTAGCCGGGGCCTTGGCGCCCTTCTTGGCCCCCGCCGACTTCGCGGCGGTGGTCTTGCGGGCCGTCGACTTCGCACCCGTCGAGCTCTTGGGAGTGCTCTTGCGCGCGGCGGTGGAGTTCGTCTGCTCGGTGTCAGACGAAGCAGCCGCCTCCGAAGCTGGGGTGGCCTGGGACTGGCCCGACTGGGACTGGGCACCGCCGGTTGCTGCAGCGGAGCGTCGGGTTGCGGTTTCTGCGGCTGCCACGTACGCCCTTTCGCGACGGTCGATCAGGACAGGCCGGAGGGCGCGAAACCTCGGCCGCCAAAGGTCGGGGAACAACCCACCGGATTCAGCCCTGCTGTGTTGAGGAACACCCGGTGCCTGCCTCGGCTTTTTCCTCGACGAGGACTTCGAATCAAGTGGGCCGTGTTCCATTGTAGCTGCGATGCGGGGGTGCGGTTCCGCTGCAAGGCGGAGTCCGCGCGTCCCGACATGTGCTACGCGGTCGGCAGATCAGGTGTTATGCCTGGTCGCGACTGCCGTCGCGGCCCCGACGATTCCCGCGTCGTTGCGGAGCGCCGCGGCCACCACGGGCGTGCGGGTCTCCAGCAGCGGAATCCACTTTTGACCCTTTCTGCTGACCCCGCCGCCGGCGATGATCAGGTCGGGCCAGATGAACTTCTCGAGCGCCTGGATGTAGTGGCTGACCCGCGGCGCCCACTGCTCGTAGGTCAGCTCCAGGTCGTCTTTCACCGAGGCCGCGGCCTGTTTCTCCGCGTCGCGACCGTCCACCTCGATGTGCCCGAACTCGGTATTGGGCACCAGCTTGCCGTCCACGAACATGGCGCTGCCGATGCCGGTGCCGAAGGTCAGCACCACCACGAGGCCGCGGTGACCGGCGCCGGCCCCGCTGCGCATCTCCGCGGTGCCGGCGGCGTCGGCGTCGTTGAGCACCAGCACGTCGTCCCGGGTGCGGCCGAGCCGCTCCGCGAACAGCTCCTGGGCGTCCGTACCGATCCAGCCCTTGTCGATGTTCGCCGCGGTGAACGCGGTGCCGTCCTTGATCACGCAGGGCAGCGTGACGCCGACCGGACCAGTCCAGGAGAACTTCTCGACGATCTCCGCCACGGCATCCGCCACGGCGGACGGGGTCGAGGGCTGCGGGGTGGAGATCCGCATCCGCTCCTCGGCCAGCACGCCACCGTCGATGTCGACCGGGCAGCCCTTGATGCCCGACCCGCCGATATCAACGCCGAAACCGCGGGCAGTCGCCATGGCTAATCCTTCCTACTCGATTCAGATGAGGGTGTGCAGACCTTAACCGGGTTGTGTTGCGATGTGAACGTGGGATTGGCAGCAGAAGTAGACGCAAAAGACTTGTGCCAGGTAGCGGTGCGGATTGCTCGCGAGGCCGCAGATCTGGCCCGTACGGTGCGTGACGAAGCGGTCACCAATAGTGCGGTTCATACGAAGAGTACCGAGACCGATGTCGTCACGGCAGGTGATCGAGCGGTGGAGCGACTCGTACGGGAGAGGCTGGCGCAGCTGCGGCCCGGCGAGTCGGTGCTGGGAGAGGAGGAAGGCGGCGAAGGCGCGCTCGAAGGGCTGCGCTGGGTGGTCGACCCGATCGACGGCACCGTCAACTACCTGTACGGCTTCCCCTGGTACTCCGTTTCGCTCGCCGCGCAGCTCGACGGGCGTTCGGTGGCCGGTGCGGTGGTGGAGCCGGTTTCCGGCCGGGTGTGGAGCGCCGCCGCCGGGCACGGCGCCTTCCTGGACGGCCGCCCGCTGCGGGTCTCGAACGCCGACCGGCTCGACCTGTCGCTGATCGGCACCGGGTTCGCCTACTCCGTGGAGCGCCGCACGGCGCAGGCCCAGGTGCTCGGTCGGCTGCTGGGCCAGGTGCGCGACATCCGGCGGGCCGGGGTGGCGTCGCTGGACCTGTGCGCCGTCGGCGCGGGCTGGTTGGACGGCATGTACGAGGTCGGCCTCAACCGGTGGGACTGGGCGGCTGGTGCGCTGATCGCCGCCGAGGCCGGTGCGGAACTGCGGCTGCCACAGCCGGGGTCGACCGACGGCTTGGGCGACGGGATGATCGTCTGCGCTGCGCCGGGGATCGCGGGGGAGCTGACCGACGCGCTGCTCCGCGCCGATGCCGGACGCGTCTGACCATCGGCGGATGACAGGTGGAGGGCGCCCCTGCTCGCTGCCTCCCGGGGCAGCGGGTGGAGGTGTCCTTCGCTCGGAACTGTTGCGTCAGCAGTGCACTTCGCGGGCCTTGTTGAGCAGCTCGCTATCGATCTGCGGCGGTGTCACCTCTTGGTGGGCCCCGCCCTGCTGGTCCCGCTGCGGCACCCAGTTCTCCAACTCCTGGAGCGCCTGCTTGGCTTCCGAGGTGGTCTTGATGTCGTCGAAGGCCGACCCCAGCGCGAAGTCGATGCTGGCGTCGTGGCGGTCGTCGCGCACCAGCTGGGCGCATGGCGCGATGAGGCTCAGCGTCCGCGCCCCGCTCACCCCGGCAACGCCGAACCGGATCTGGCCGTGGCACTTTAGGTCGTAGTCGACGTAGACCGGATCGTTATCCGCGCCGCCCTTGGCGAAGCCGAGGCTGGCGAGCTCGTCGCTGACCAGCGACGCCTGCCGGGTCTCGCCGTTGCCGTTGAGCACCCGCACCTGCACGTCCTGCGGCGGGATCGGGTTGGTCGAATCGAGTGCGTTGCGCGGCAGCATCTGACCCAGCGGCACCGGTTCGGTGGTTTCTCCGCCCCGAGGCGCGGCGGTCGGCATCCCGGGCGGGTTGCAGGTGGTCGCGGCGTCGATGTCCTTCACCGAGTCGAAGACCCGGGTCCACAGCAGTCCGGACAGCACCACGAGCCCGACCAGCACCGCCAGAGCGGGCAGTGGTCGACGCCGCCGGTAACGGGTTCGTCGCCCCGACCTTGCACTCACGGCTGACACGTCCCGCCCCTCCCTCGATGTTGCGACCAGCCTGCGCCCGTCTTCACTAGATCAGCCTATGCGTACAACTTGCGTCGCGCGGCGCTGGACGTCGCCACCGTGTCGCGGACGCCGGGCGTGGGCCGCTGAATCGATGCCGATGAGTGAACTGCCTGGGCACCGCATCACAAGGCGAATTGCTGGGCAACCGAAGAAGGCGACCGGGCGGCGCCGGAGGGTTGATCTTCGACAGCCCGCGGATGCATCGAACACCACACCTATGGGTGACCCGATGCGTGCGCGGACTCGGCATGAGCTACCCTCTCGGCGCCTCACGGAGTGCCGGATGAGGCAAGTCGCTCATAACGGGGGAACTGAACGCGTTGCAGGGCGAGACCACGATCACTGTGCCAGCGGGCACAAAGTCGGGTCCTGGAACGTTTACCAGCGGCACACCATTGCAGTCTCCACTAACGCAGGGGTGAATCACGATGGCGACCGACTACGACGCTCCGCGCCGCGAGTCCGAGGACTTGGCCGAGGACTCGTTGGAGGAGCTGAAGGCGCGACGCAACGATGCGCAATCCGGCGTCGTCGACGAGGACGAAGGGGCGATCGCGGAGAACTTCGAACTGCCGGGCGCGGATCTGTCCGGCGAGGAGATGACCGTCAAGGTGCTCCCGAAGCAGGCTGACGAGTTCACCTGCTCGAGCTGCTTCCTCGTCCACCACCGCAGCCGGCTGGCCGAGAACCGCAACGGCCAGCCCGTTTGCCGCGACTGTGCCGCCTGATCCAGGCGGCCGGGCGTCGACGAGACCGGGAAGTGGCTGGGCACACGCTGACGGCGTGTGCCCAGTTGTTTTGCGGACCGATCCCGCACGGCCGTGCGTCGTCGTGCGACGAACGCGCGGCCGTGCCGGTTTGCGCGGGCCGAGCCGAGTCGCT
Source organism: Saccharopolyspora sp. ASAGF58 (assembly GCF_012277335.1). Lineage (NCBI taxonomy): Bacteria > Bacillati > Actinomycetota > Actinomycetes > Pseudonocardiales > Pseudonocardiaceae > Saccharopolyspora > Saccharopolyspora sp. ASAGF58. The sequence continues at coordinate 4,459,748 of NZ_CP040605.1, forward strand.
GCGCCGTTTCGAAAGTAATTTCGGGACGGTCAGCGCTCGCCCGCCGCGTTCACGCCTACTTCAGGGCGGCGATAAGTTCTTCGGGACGCCGGGTGCTGACCACCCAGTACGGGGTGGGGTCGTCCGGGTCGTTCAACCAGATCCGCACCGAGGTTCGGATCCACGAGCGGTGCACCATGAACGCGGCCGGGTCCAGGTCCGGGCCGAGCGCTTGCCGCTGCTCGGCGGGGGTGATGACCTCGACCTCGTCGATGAACCGCAGCGGCAGGTGGGCATCGCCGACCCACAGCTCACCCCCGGTGACCTCGACCTTGATCCGGCCCAGCCAGATCGGGATCGCGATGGCCAGCGTGATGAGCACGACGTAGGGCAACCACGCGCGCACGCCCGGGTAGCCCATGTGCACCGTGGCGGCCATGATCGCGGCACCGATCACCGGCAACGGCCACGTCCACCAGGACGCGTACAACCGTTCGCGGAACACCGGACGTCCCTCCGCATTCGCCTGACCGGGGGTGTCCCCGGCGATGCTGACCGCTTCTCCGCTTTCCGACACGGCTTCAGGGTAGTCTCGCCGCCCGTGTCGAACGTGAAGGTCCTGCTGACCCGACTTGACCCCGATGTGCCGCTGCCCGCGTACGCGAAACCAGGCGACGCCGGTGCGGATCTGGTGACCACCAGCGACGTGGTGCTCGAACCCGGCGAACGAGCCGTGGTAGGCACGGGTATCGCGGTGGCGCTGCCTGAGGGCTACGCGGGTTTCGTGCACCCGCGTTCGGGCTTGGCCGCCAAGGCGGGGTTGAGCGTGGTCAACGCACCGGGCACCGTTGATTCTGGGTACCGCGGTGAGATCAAGGTCTGCCTGATCAACCATGATCGTGAGGTACCGCTGTCGCTGCGGCGCGGTGACCGGATCGCCCAGCTCGTCGTGCAGAAGGTCGAGCAGGCGGTGTTCCAGGAGGTCGCCGAGCTGCCGGCGTCACAGCGAGGTGCCGGGGGCTACGGGTCCACCGGTGGGCACGAGGTGCTGGCGGTCTCGGGGGCCGAGGCCGGCCACAGGACGGAGGGCTGAGGGGATGTTCGGATGGGGCCGCGGGCACGGCAAACGCGCCGATGACGCCGCTGCGGACGCGGAGCTGAGCGCCGAGGAGCAGGACTTCGCGGAAGGTGGTCCGTTCGACGAGAGCGAGGCGCCCGACGACCAGGTGGAGCGGCTCGACCTCGGTTCGGTGCGGCTGCCGGTGCCGGACGGCGGCCAGCTGCAGGTGGAGGTCGACCCGGCCGGCCCGGTGCGCGCCGTGCACCTGGTCACGCAGGTCGGCCGGTTGACGGTCAGCGCGTTCGCGGCGCCGCGCAGCAGCGGGCTGTGGGCGGAGGTCAGCGCGGAACTCGCTGACCAGCTGCGCAAGGACGGTGCCCAGGTGCACGCGGAGCGGGGCGACTGGGGAACCGAGCTGGTGGCCGACTCGCCGAAGGCGGCGCTGCGGTTCGTCGGGGTGGACGGCCCGAGGTGGCTGCTGCGCGGCGTCGCGGCCGGACCGGCGGAGCACGCCGAGGAGTGCACGAAACTGCTGTACGCGGTCCTCGACGAGACCATCGTGGTACGCGGTGCCGAACCGATGCCGGTGCGCACGCCGCTGCCGATCCAGCTGCCGGAGGCGATCCTGCGCCACATTCAGCAGGCCCAGGCCCAGAACAACGGCCAACCGGGCTGAAACCGGTTCGACCGGGCCCGAAACGGGAAAATTCCTGTTCTTCCGTTTCGCGCGTTTCCGGTGGATCACGGAATAGCCGATCGGGCGGGTCAAGTTCGTAATCCCGCAGGGCCCGCGACGACGCCGTTGCGGACGGCTACGCTGGGGGTGCACGGGCTGCGAGTCGAGCCCCGGAAGCGCACAGGAGCGCTAGATGAGCAAGACCGACGGCGGCTACTGGCGTCGCCTCGTACGCCGCCTGACCAGCGACGTCGCCGAGCTTGACGCCGACGACCTCTCGCAGCGGTCCCAGGCCGGTGGAGCCCAGCGCGCGAGCGACTGCCAGTGCGGGCAGGAGGCCGTGGTGCTCGGCCGGGTGCGCAGCGTGGGCCTGTGCCCGAAGGCATCGGCCCCGACGCTGGAGGCCGAGTTGTACGACGGCACCGAGGATGTGACCTTGGTCTGGCTGGGGCGCCGCCGGATTACCGGGATCGAACCGGGACGCATCATCAAGGCCCGGGGCCGGATCGCGGTCCGCGACGGGCGCAAGGTGCTTTACAACCCCTACTACGAGTTGCAGAACACCGCATGAGCGAACGCGACGCATCCGCCGCCGGGCTGCCCGCCCAGGACGCGGCCGACCACCAGCCGGACCAGACCGCGCAGCGGGCCGCCGCCCCCGAGAAGACCCTGCTCGAACAGATGGGCGGCGTCGGGGGGCTGGCCTACTCGGCGGTCCCGATCGTGGTCTTCGTACTGGTCAGCTCCTTCACCTCGCTGATGCCGGCGATCTGGTCGGCGATCGGCGTGGCGATCGCGATCGCGATCTTCCGGATGGTGCGCAAGGAACCGCTGCAGCCGGCCATCTCCGGTGTTCTCGGGGTCGCGGTGTGCTCGTTCATCGCCTACCGCTCCGGCGACGCCAAGGGCTTCTTCCTGCTGGGCATCTGGACGAGCCTGATCTACGGCGGGGTGTTCCTGGTGTCGGTGCTGGCCCGCTGGCCGCTGGTCGGCGTGGCCTGGTCGGCGCTGAACGGGCTGGGCTTCTCCTGGCGCAAGCAGCGTCGAGCGCTGCGCGGCTACGACCTGGCGACGCTGGCCTGGACCGTGGTGTTCGCCGCGAAGTACGTGGTGCAGCAGTGGCTGTATGACTCGGACCAGACCGGCTGGCTGGCGTTCGCCCGGATCGCGATGGGCTACCCGCTGACCGGCCTGGCGCTGATCGTCACGGTCTGGGCGATCCGCCGCGCCGCGAAGGTCGCCGAGCAGGAGAAGGCCGAGGCCGGGCAGGCCGGAACCCTCGACTCCAAGCCCTCGATGGGCTGACCCCGGTGCTCTGACGACCCGGCGATTTCGCGCGAAATCGCCACCTGCCAGGCGTGCCGAACGTCGATTTCGCGCGAAATCGCCACCTCCCGTCCGTCAGTCGGTGGGTTGGCGGTCGTGGATGATCGCCCGGATCTGCTGCTCGACGTCGGCGGTGGCCACGAACAGCATTTCGTCTCCCGCCTCCAGCGGGTCGTCGGCCTGCGGGACGATCACCCGGCCGCCGCGCAGGATGGTGACCAGCGCCGCATCGGAGGGCAGCTTCAGGTCGCGGACCCGGCGCCCGGCCAGCGGGGTGGTGTCCGGCAGCGTCACCTCGACCAGGTTGGCCTGGCCCTGGCGCAGCGTCATCAGCCGCACGAGGTCGCCGACGTTGACGGCCTCCTCAACCATCGCGGCCAGCATCCGGGGCGTGGACACCGCGACGTCAACGCCCCACGCCTCGGTGAACAGCCACTCGTTGAGCGGGTCGTTGACGCGGGCCACCACGCGGCGCACCGCGAACTCCGTCTTCGAAAGCAGCGAAACCACCAGGTTGACCTTGTCGTCGCCGGTGGCCGCGATGACCACGTCGCAGGACTCCAGCCCGGCTTCCTCCAGCGACGCCAGCTCGCAAGCGTCGGCGAGCATCCACTCCGCGCCGCGGATGTTCTGCGGGTGGTAGTTCTGGACGCTCCGCTCGATCAGCAGGACCTCGTGGTCGCCTTCGAGCAGCTCCCGCGCGATGGACTGGCCGACCGCGCCGGCGCCCGCGATCGCGATGCGCATTACTCGCTCTCCTCGGGGGTGCGGCGGGCCGCCGCCGTGACGTCGGTGACGGTGCCGGACAGCGCCGCCACGTAAACCGTGTCGTCGGCCTGGATGACGGTCTTGGCGTCCGGGAGCACCCCGTTGCCAAACCGCATTATGAACGCGACCCGGGCGCCGGTGGTGGCCTCCAGCTCGGCGACCCGGCGGCCGACCCAGCCGTCGTCGAGTGGCAGCTGCAGGACCGCGACGGTGCCGGAGGGCTCCCGCCACGCCGTGGCGACGCCTTCGGGCAGCAGCATGCGCAGGAACCGGTCGGTCGTCCACGGCACCGTGGCCACCGTGGGGATGCCCAGCCGCTGGTAGACCTCGGCGCGCTTCGGGTCGTAGATCCGCGCCACGACGTGCTCGACGCCGAAGGTCTCGCGGGCCACCCGGGCCGAGACGATGTTGGAGTTGTCCCCGTTGGACACCGCGGCGAAGGCGGCCGCCTGCTCGATCCCCGCTTCGACCAGGATGTCGCGGTCGAAGCCGTTGCCGGTGACCTGCTGGCCGCGGAAGTCCTTGCCCAGGCGGTGGAACGCCTGCGGGTTCTTGTCCACCACGGCCACGGTGTGATCGAGCCGTTGCAGGGCCGCGGCCAGGGAGGCCCCGACCCGGCCGCAACCCATGATCACCACGTGCACGACGCTGTCTCCTCGCTGCGGGTTCTGGCGACGACCTCGCGATCGTCTGCCGACCGTACCTTCACGGACGCGGGTCCGGTCCGGTTCGCGCCCGTCGGTTCCGGGCTGCTGCACCGTACCGGGTGAGGCGTCTACGTGGGCAGGGCGGAGGTCCGGATGTGACCTGAGAGGAATTCCGGTGGCCAGGGTCGCCTGCCGACCCACCTTTGCGCTTACGCTCTGTGCCGTGTCCAAGCTCGCAACCGCGGCGAAACGGTTGATCGTCGGTCGCCCGTTCCGCAGCGATCGCCTCGCGCACACGCTGCTGCCCAAGCGCATCGCACTGCCGGTGTTCTCCTCCGACGCCATGTCGAGCGTCGCCTACGCGCCCGAAGAGATCCTCCTGGTGCTCTCGGTGGCCGGCGTGTCCGCCTTCGCGGTGAGCCCGTGGATCGGGATCCTGGTCGCGCTCGTGATGGTCACGGTGGTCGCCTCCTACCGGCAGAACGTGCGCGCCTACACCTCCGGCGGCGGCGACTACGAGGTGGCCTCCGTCAACCACGGCCCCCGGTGGGGGCTGGTGGTGGCCAGCGCCCTGCTGGTCGACTACATCCTCACGGTCGCGGTGTCGATCTCCTCGGCCGCCGCGAACATCGGCTCGGTCATCCCGTTCGTCGCGCAGCACAAGGTGCTGTTCGCCGTCGGTGCGATCGCGCTGCTGACCGCGCTGAACCTGCGCGGCGTCCGCGAGTCCGGTTCGCTGTTCGCGATCCCGACCTACGCCTTCGTGATCGGCGTCCTCGGCATGATCGGCTGGGGCTTCTTCCGCACCTTCGTACTCGACCAGGAGATGCCGGCCGAGAGCGCGAACTTCCAGATCTTGCCGGACGAAACCCAGATGGCCGGGGTGGCGTTCGTGTTCCTGGTGCTGCGGGCGTTCTCCTCCGGCAGCGCGGCGCTGACCGGTGTCGAGGCGATCAGCAACGGGGTGCCGGCCTTCCGAAAGCCGAAGTCCCGCAACGCGGCCACCACGCTGGCGCTGATGGGTGGCCTCGCGGTCACGATGTTCATGGGGCTGCTGATGCTGGCCCAGATCACCGGCGCGGTGATCGCCGAGGACCCGGCGCGCCAGCTGATCGGCGCGCCGCCCGGTTACGAGCAGAAGACGTTGGTCGCGCAGCTGGCGGGCGCGGTGTTCGCGGGCTTCCCGCCCGGCGTCTGGTACCTGGTGTTTTTCACCGGCCTGATCCTGGTGCTGGCCGCCAACACGGCGTTCAACGGTTTCCCGGTGCTGGGTTCGATCCTGGCGCAGGACCGGTTCCTGCCTCGCCAGCTGCACACCCGCGGCGACCGGCTGGCGTTCTCCAACGGCATCCTGTTCCTGGCCGCCGGGGCGATCATCCTGGTGTTCGCCTTCGAGGCCGAGGTCACCCGGCTGATTCAGCTCTACATCGTCGGCGTGTTCGTGTCTTTCGTGCTCAGCCAGAGCGGCATGATCCGGCACTGGAACCGGCTGCTGGGCAAGGAGACCGATCCGCAGGCGCGGCGGCGGATGCGCCGCGCGCAGATGATCAACACTTTCGGCCTGTTCATGACGGCCAGCGTGCTGGTGATCGTGCTGATCACCAAGTTCACCCACGGCGCCTGGATCGCGATCGCCGCGATGGCCGCGATCTACGTGCTGATGACGGCCATCCACCGGCACTACGATCGGGTCGGCGAGGAGCTCAAGCAGCAGGAGGCGGACGCGGTGCTGCCGTCGCGCAACCACGCCCTGATCCTGGTCTCCAAGCTGCACCTGCCGACCATGCGGGCGATCGCCTACGCGCGCGCCACCCGGCCGGACGCGCTCGAAGGCGTCACAGTCAACGTCGACGACGAGGACACCCGCGAGCTGACGAAGCGCTGGGAGGCGGAGAATCTCCCAGTGCCGTTGAAGGTGCTTGAATCGCCGTACCGGGAGATCACCCGGCCGGTGCTGGAATACGTTAAGCGGATCCGGCGGGACAGCCCGCGCGACGTGGTGACCGTGTTCATCCCCGAATACGTCGTCGGCCACTGGTGGGAGCAACTGCTGCACAACCAGAGCGCGCTGCGGCTGAAGAGCCGACTGCTGTTCCAGCCGGGCGTGATGGTCACCAGCGTGCCGTGGCAGCTGGAGTCGTCCACGCGGGTCCGCCAGAAGCAGCTCACCTCGATGCCGGGCGCGACCCGGCGCGGGCTGGGTACGAACGGGAAGGTGAGCAGTGACCGAAAGGCCGGACTGGACCGGTAGGCGGCTGGAGATCGAGATCGGGCCGGTCGCGCACGGCGGCCATTGCGTGGCCCGGTACGAGGGCCGGGTGGTGTTCGTCCGCCACGCGTTGCCCGGCGAGGTCGTCGTCGCCGAGGTCACCGAGGACGCCGGCGGCGGCTTTTGCCGGGCCGATGCGGTCGAGGTGCTGACCGCGGCGGAGGGCCGGGTGAGCCCGCCGTGCCCGCTGGCGGACATGGCGCTCGGTCGCGACCGGTGCGGTGGCTGCGACTGGCAGCACGCCGCCGGCGAGACGCAGCGGGAGCTCAAGGCCGCGGTGATCGCCGAGCAGCTGCAACGTATCGCCGGGATCGACTGGCCAGTGCGGGTGCGGGAACTGCCCGGTGGGTTGCTGCGTTGGCGGAGCCGGGCGCGGCTGGCCGTGGACCGCAAGGGACAGGCGGGATTCCGCGCGCACCGCAGCCACCGGGTGCTCCCGGTCGAGGACTGCCCGATCACCGTCGAGGGCGCGCTGAGCGAGGTCACAAACCGCCGGTGGCGCCCGGGTGCGGAGCTGACGGTGGCGGCCGATGCCGCGGGCGAGGTGCACGTGACCGCCGTGGACAACAAGCCGCAGCGGCGTCACGCGCGCGCCGTCGCCAGGCAGGTGCAGGGCAGCGGGGTGGCTCGCGAATCCGCGGGCGGGCGTCCTTTCGACGTTGCCGTGCAGGGCTTCTGGCAGGTGCACAAGGCCGCGCCGGACACCTTCACCGAGGTGGTTTCGCGCCTGGCGGCAGCGCCGGAGGGTGGCGTGGCCTGGGATCTCTACGGCGGGGTGGGCTTGTTCGCGGCGCCGCTCGCGGAGCAGGTCGGCCCGGCGGGTTCGGTGGTGCTGGTCGAGTCGTCGAGGCGTGCGGTGGAGGACGCGGTGGCGAACCTGCGGGACCTGCCGCAGGTGTCGTTCCGCGCGGGCATGGTGGAGGATTTGGCCACCGACGAGGACCTGCCGACCCCGGACGTCGTGGTGCTGGACCCGCCGCGCAAGGGCGCCGGTCGGGATGTGGTGGACGCGGTGACGTCGCGTCGCCCGGCGCGGATCGTGCACGTCGCGTGCGATCCGGCGGCGCTGGCGCGGGACGTGGGGTTGTTCGCGGAGCGCGGCTACCGGATGACCGAGCTGGAGGCCTTCGACGCCTTCCCGATGACGCACCACATCGAGTGCATCGCTTTGCTGGAGCCGGTCGGCTGAGCGCCGTTTCCCGGCTCGCGCTGTTCCGTTCGACGGCGAGCTGTCGTCGCGGGGCGACGTGCGGGTCGTTGACTTGCGCAGCGGGCCGCGCAAGCGTTCGGGGGACCGCGGTTCCGACCGGAACTGCGGGTCCAGCCGGTGGGGCGCGGTTGAGATTGCCGCGCACCGGGTGCCGGCGGACGCCCGGTCCCAGAAACGGGAGTTCTTGAGATGACCCAACGCGAACACCTGCCGGAAGTCCTCCCGGCCCCGCCCGAGTCCGGAGCCGAGGTGCGGCCCGTCGCCGGCCAGGGAACATCCGCGCCGGACACCGTTCCGGGACGCCGGGTGATCGCGTTTCTATTGGCAGCACTGGGAATCGTGCTGCTCCCCGCAGGCCTGCTGGCGCTCGGTCTGTCCACTGTGCCCGGTTATTTCACCGGCTGGGCCGCGGGGTGGATCGGGACCGCGGCGGTGGTGTGGCTGGTGGACTCCCGCACGCCGCGGCGCTGGCCGGGCTGGGCGCTGCTCGCCGCGGTGCCGCAGGCGTTCGTGAACGTCCTGTTCGCCGCGCCGATAGGCCTGATCTCGCTGGTCGCCGTGGCCGCTTCGCCCGCCTTGGCGACGTTGGCGGGCCGGCGGTTCGCGCAACCGGCGAAGGATCTCGCCGAACTGGATGTGGAGATCCCGGTGCCGCTCGACGCGCTCGGCAGCGGGCGCCTGCTGATCGGCCGGGACCGGATCGTGCTCGCCCAGACCGCTCGCGGCAGCGGCGGGCGGGTCCGGCAAGCGCTGCCGCTGGCCGAGCTGGCCCTCGCGCAGCCCGGCGAGATCGGCGGTGGCGAGGACGGCTGGTGGCCGCTGCCGGGAGGCGCTGGCATCCGCCTGCGCCGTGGACCGGCGCTCCGCTTGGTCGCCGGGATGCAGCAGTGGATCGTGCACGTGGCCGACCCGCAACTGGTCGCCTCGATCGTCCGGCGGCGCGCCACCGCGGCTTGGCCGCTGCGCACGGGCCCGCAGGATTCCGCTTCCTGGCATCGGCTGCGCACCTGGGCCGTCGGTCGCATGACGACGGTGCGCCGCGGCCGCCAAGCACAGGCCTATCCGGGATTCCGGGCCCTGCTCGGCAGCGCGCTGGCGGTGTTCGGCTCGATGCTGCTGACCACCGCGATCGGCCGTGGCGTCGGAGATCCGGTGCTGTGGATTGTGGCGGTCGTCGTGCTGGGCTCGGGAGTGCTCCTGGCCGTCGGCTGGCTGCGGGTGCGCCGCCGCCTCGACCAGGCGGAACTGCACCAGCTACCACCGGGGAGCCCGCCGTGGGGAGACCTCCGCCCGGATCACGCCCCGATCCCGGACTGGCGCCCGTTCATGTGAAGCGTGCGGGGTGCCCTTGGCCGAGCTGCTGGGCTGCCCGAGCAACTGGGCGAAGGGCGCCCTCACCTCGAAAATCCACTCGCACGGATGAAGCGTGAAGGGCGTCTTTGGGCGAGGCAGTTGTTCGAAGGCACCCTTCGCCAGGAGAAATTCGCTCGTTCAGGTTCGTTGTTGGGGCCCTCGGGGAGGTCCAGCTTCTCCGGGGTCGACGGGGGTTGTGCCGATCCGTCCGAATAGGACGGGCTGCCGTCGTCGTCGTACGGGTTGTTGTCTACGTTGTCCGGGGCGCCGTCGCCGGGGATGTGCTGGCCGTGGATGGAATTGACGCTGCGGTTGTCGAGACTGTCCACATTGGCCCGTGCACCGCGCCCTCCGATGACTCGAACCGCCAGCCCTGGCTGTTCTCGCCCGACACCCGGCTGTCGCCGCGGCCGTTGCCCCTCCCACATCGCGCGTTCAGGCCCTCGTGCCGGCTCTGCATGCCGACGGTCACCCCGCCCACGCCGCCGAAGATCGTCCCCGAAGTGAGATCGCCCCAGCCCGGCGCTTCGCCAGTCCGGTGAAGGCATCGGCGGCCGACTGCGAGCCGGCCTCGTCGTTGCCCAGCACTCGCTTTCCGCCTGAAGCACCCCATTGAGCTTGTCCAGTGGCGCCTGAAGTTTGTCCGCCGCGCCGCCGCCTGGGCCTCCTGCAACTGCGAGGTCTGCCGCTGCAAGCCTTCCAGCAGTGACGACACCTGCTCGCGCATTGCCGCGTTGCGCGCCTCCAGCTCGGCCCTTCGTCCATCCGAATTGGTCATTTCGGCCCTTCCTGGGATGGTCCGCCGAAGGCCGGCAACATCGGCCGTTCGGCGGAACACGAACGCGCGGGCTCCCGGCCTCGGATCGCTCCGCGTTCCGTCACGCACCACACCGGGCCGTCGGCAGCCCGCTCCGTAGACTGGGGCGAGCTATGCATCGCGGCGGAGCCAGGCAGCCAGCCGGCCCCAGCGTGCGAATGAACCCGACCGGCACGACAAGTGAGGTGGAACGGTGACGCTGCTGGGGTCCGTGCACAGTCCGGCCGACGTCAAGCGACTTAAGCACGCTGAGCTGGTGCAACTGGCCTCAGAGATCAGGCACTTCCTGATCGAGAAGGTGTCCCGCACCGGTGGGCACCTGGGGCCGAATCTTGGCGCGGTGGAGCTGACCCTGGCCGTCCACCGGGTGTTCGACTCGCCGCAGGACGCCATCGTGTTCGACACCGGTCACCAGGCGTACGTGCACAAGATCATCACCGGTCGGCAGGACGGCTTCGACCGGCTGCGCAAGCGCGACGGCCTCTCCGGCTACCCGTCGCGCACCGAGAGCGACCACGACCTGGTGGAGAACAGCCACGCCTCGACGGCGCTGTCCTACGCCGACGGCCTGGCCCGGTCCTTCCAGCTCAGCGGCGAGCCGCGGCACGCGGTGGCGGTCGTCGGCGATGGCGCGCTCACCGGTGGCATGTGCTGGGAGGCGCTGAACAACATCGCCGCCGACCAGGAGCGCCCGGTGGTGATCCTGGTCAACGACAACGGCCGGTCCTACTCGCCGACGATCGGCGGCCTCGCCGAGCACCTCGCCGCGCTGCGCTTGAACCCCAGCTACGAGAAGGCGCTGGAGAGCGGCCGCCGCACGCTGCGCAACCTCCCGGTGGTCGGGCGCTCGCTCTACACCGGCCTGCACGCGGCCAAGAGCGGCATCAAGGACGCGATCAGCCCGCAGGTGATGTTCTCCGACCTCGGCATCAAGTACCTGGGCCCGGTCGACGGCCACGACCTGCGCGCGATGGAACATGCGCTGCAGATGGCCAAGTCCTTCGGCGGCCCGGTGATCGTGCACGCGGTGACCCGCAAGGGCAACGGGTTCGCCCCGGCCGAGAACGACCAGGCCGAGCAGATGCACCAGGTCAAGGTGATCGACCCGGAGACCGGGCTGCCGACCAAGCCGGCCCCGAAGACCTGGACCGACGTCTACGCCGAGGAGCTGGTGCGCATCGGAGCCGAGCGCCCGGACGTGGTGGCCATCACCGCCGCGATGCTCGGCCCGACCGGGCTGAAGAAGTTCGGCGAGGCCTACCCGGACCGCTGCATCGACGTGGGCATCGCCGAACAGCACGGCATGACTTCGGCGGCGGGGCTGGCGATGGGCGGCATGCACCCGGTGTTCGCGGTGTACTCGACGTTCCTTAACCGCGCGTTCGACCAGCTGCTGATGGACGTGGCGCTGCACAAGCAGCCGGTCACGGTGACTCTGGACCGCTCCGGGATCACCGGCGACGACGGCGCCAGCCACAACGGCATGTGGGACTTGTCGATCCTCGGCCTGATCCCGGGCATCCAGGTCGCGGCGCCGCGCGACGCGGTGACGCTGCGCGAGGAGCTGCGCGAGGCGGTCGCCGTCGACGACGGGCCGACCGTGGTCCGGTTCTCCAAGGGCTCGGTGATCGAGGAGGTCCCGGCCGTGGAGCGGGTCGGCGGGGTGGACGTGCTGCGCCGCCCGGCTGCCGGTGAGAGCGACGACGTGCTGCTGGTCGCGGTTGGCGCGTTTGGGGAGTTGGCGGTGGCCGCGGCGGAGCGGCTCTCGGCGCAGGGCATCGGGGTCACCGTCGTGGATCCGCGCTGGGTGGTGCCGGTGCCGGGGCAGATCGTCGAGCTGGCCGAGCAGCACCGGCTGGTGGTCACCCTGGAGGACTGCGGGCGGCACGGCGGCTTCGGCTGGGCGCTGGCGGCGGCGCTGCGCGACGCGGAGCTGGACGTACCGCTGCGCGATCTGGCGGTGCCGAACCAGTTCCTGACCCACAAGTCGCGCGACGAGGTGCTTTCCGAGCTGGGGCTGACCGAGCAGGACATCGCCCGCCGCATCACAGAGTGGGTCGCCAACCAGCGCGGGTCCCGCGTGTCGCTGCGGGTCGCAGCCGACAACGAGCGCCCGGAAGCGGCGAGCGGCTGACGCCGAAGAGCGCGATTTCCATGGAAATCGAAGGCCTGATTTCAAATGGAAATCGCACCCGGTCGGTGTGTCGGGTGCCCGACACACCGGAGCCTGTGGATAACTCGCCGCGATTTCCATTGAAGTTGCGGTGGGGCGGCGAGTGGTCGGCCGGGCTGCGCCTGGCCGCTGTGGCAGGGTGAACGTGTGCGAATCCTGGTCGTCGAGGATGAGAAGCCGCTGGCCGATGCGATAGCTCGCGGGCTGCGCCGGGAAGGCATGGCCGTGGACGTCGCCTACGACGGAGAAAGCGGCCAGGAGAAGGCGTCGATCACCCGGTACGACGTGCTGGTGCTCGACCGGGACCTGCCGGGCATGTCCGGTGACGAGCTGTGTAGTCGGTTGGTGTCCTCCGGCGAGCTGACCCGGGTGCTGATGCTCACCGCCAGCGGCACGGTCGAGGACCGCGTCGCCGGGCTGTCCCTGGGCGCCGACGACTACCTGGCCAAGCCGTTCGCGTTCGCGGAGCTGATCGCCCGGGTCCGGGCGCTGGGGCGTCGCGCCACTCCGGCGCAACCGCCGCTGCTGACCGCGCTGGAGTTGGAGCTGGATTCCGCGCGGCGCACCGTGCACCGCGGGGACGGCGAGGTCGAGCTGACCCGCAAGGAGCTCGGCGTGCTTGAGGTGCTGCTGTCGGCAGGCGGCGCGGTGGTCAGCTCCGAGGAACTGCTGGAACGGGTGTGGGACGAGAACGCCGACCCGTTCACCACGACGGTGCGGGTCACGATGATGACGCTGCGCAAGAAGCTGGGGGAGCCGAGCATCATCGAAACCGTGGTCGGCTCCGGCTACCGGGTGCCGTCGGCGGGCCGCACCGAGCACGCTCGGGACTGAGCCGATGTGCGGGGCCGCCCGATCGATCACCCGCCGCGGTCCGGGACTGCGAACGCGGTTGACCCTGCTGGCGACGGCGCTGGTCGCTGCGGTCAGCGGGCTGCTGCTGTGGCTGGGATGGGTGCTGGTCGGCAACGTGGTCGCCGCGGTGCCCCGATTGCCCGCGGGACCACCGGTCCGGGTGCACGGCGTAGACGTGCCTGCGGAACTGCTCGGCGAGGCGTTGCGCGACTCCGCGCGGCAGCAGGTCCTGCTGATCGGCGGGTTCGCCTTCGTCGCCGTGGTACTGGCGGCCGCGCTGCTGGCGTGGACGGTGACCGGCCGGGTGCTGCGACCGCTGCACGACGTGACCGATGCCGCACGCCGGTTGTCCGCGGAGTCTTTGGATGAACGGATCGAGTTGACCGGTCCGCGCGACGAGGTCGCCCAGCTGGCCGACACCTTCGACGCGATGCTCGACCGGCTGCAAGCGGCGTTCGACTCGCAGCGCAGGTTCGTTGCCAACGCGAGTCACGAGCTGCGCACGCCGTTGTCGGTGATCCGCACGGAGCTCGACGTCACGCTGTCGGACCCCGACGCCGACGAGGCGGAGCTGCGCCGGATGGCCGATGTGGTCCGCGAGGCGACGGCGCGCGCGGAGCGGCTGGTGGAGGCCCTGCTCCTGTTGGCTCGCACCGAAGGCGCGGAGTTGGCGGTGAGGGAGCCGGTGGACCTCACGGGGCTCGTGGGACGCGCCCTGCGCGCGGTGGAGCAGGAGGCGCGGCAGCGCGGACTGCGCATCAAGTGTTGTGCGGAACCGGCGTTCGCCGTCGGCGATCCGGCGCTGCTGGAGCGCGTCGCGGGCAACCTGTTGGAGAACGCGGTGCGGCACAACGTCGACGGTGGTTGGGTGGAGATCAGCGTCAGCAGCGATCCACAGTGGACAACCGTGCGGGTGGCGTCGTCGGGGCCGGGAATCCCGGCGGAACAAGTGGAATCCTTCTTCGAGCCGTTTCGCCGGGCAGGAGTCCAACGAACGGCCCGAAACGGAGCGGGCCTTGGCCTGTCGATCGTCCAAGCGGCGGCGAAGGCCCACCACGGCCGAGTCCGGGCGGAACCCCTCCCAACCGGCGGCCTCGCGGTGACGGTCCAACTCCCCGCTGCGCCGTGACCTGGATGACATGTAGAACATTGGCGTTCTACACTCTGGTCATGAGCGAGGTGTCGGTCCGCATGCTGAACCAGGAGACGTCGAGCGTCCTGGCCAGAGTCAAACACGGCGAAGAAATCGACATCACCGAACGCGGTGCCATCATCGCCAGGATCATTCCTGCGCATCCCCACCCTCTCGGCGAGCTGATCGCTTCTGGGAAGTTCCGCCCGCCGACTCTGGAGGGGGCGATGCCCCGGCCACTCGGCCCTGTTCGAACTGACGTGGACGCGAGCGCACTCATCCGTGAGCTACGAGATGAGGAGCGTTACTAGTGATCTACCTCGACAGCGCTGCGCTCATCAAGCTGGTAAGACGGGAACGAGAAAGCGACGCACTGGCGGATTGGTTGGAGCAACAGCCGAATGTACCGCTGGTCGCATCTGCGCTCGTCGAGGTGGAGGTTCCGCGGGCACTACGACGGTACGAACCGAACTTGCTCAGCGCCGTCCCCGCCGTTCTGAAGCGGATCGGCGTCTACGACATTGACGACGTGGTACGAGCTACGGCCGCTGCGTACCAAGATGTCCTGCTGCGTTCACTCGACGCTATTCACCTTGCGACGGCACATGCGATCTTCGGTGCGCACCTGACGGCATTCGTGACCTACGACCATCGTCTCCACAAGGCGGCCGAAGATGTTGGATTGCCAGTCGCACAACCAGGAACGGTTTGAACGACGCGAAAGCTGCGACCCGCCCCGCAACGGAGCGGGCTTGGGTTGTCGACAGTCCAAACAGCGGCTACGGCCCACGTTCGAAGCTCAAAGCCTCAGCGAGGCCACGTCGAGTTCGAACGGAACCGGGCTCGCGGCGATCCGCGCGCTCCCGTGACCGGCCTGTGTGGTTGCGTCGCACACGTACCGGCCGTTTTCGAGGCGGTACGCGGCCAGTTCGGTCGGCCCACCGCGGTCCTGAGCGACGCTCCAGAAGAACGGGATGCCAGCTCGTTCGCAGGCCTGGAGCTTCTCCTGCTGCTCGCTGGAGGTGTTGCCTGGGGACCAGATCTCGCCTATGAGCAGGACGTTCCCGGGCTGGAACGACGTGCCGACGGGCGGCGTGTCGAGGACCACGAAATCGGGGATGAGGGCCGAGCGGTAACTCGTACTGATCTCGATGCCGATACCACCGACCGCGTAGAGATCGGTTCGCTTCGCCGAGTTGATGGCCTGGTCGAACATCGAGATGATGCGCTTCTCCGCCCACTGGTGCTGTCCGCTCGGCGGTGGCGTCACGAGCCAGTACCCCTCGATGAGTTCCAGTCGCGAACCGTCCTCACGGGCGGGGAGCGCGTGCCAGTCGGCGATCGTGAACGGCCCGAGTTCGTGCTGGACAAGCGCGGTCACCGGTCATCACCTCGTTTCCGTCCGCTCCATCATGGCAGAACAAGGGACTGGACTTCACGCGCGCGAACGGGGCCGGAGCGTTTGCCGCCCCGGCCCCTCTTGCACATGATCAGGCCGGGATGGAGGCCACTCCCGGGGCGAGGAAGCGCTTGCCGTTGACCTTCTCCGCGATGCCCGCGCGGTCCAGGTACGGCGTGACGCCGCCAAGCCAGAACGGCCAGCCCGCACCGAGGAGCATGCACAGGTCGATGTCCTGCGCCTCCGCGACCACGCCCTCGTCGAGCATGATCCCGATCTCCTCGGCCAGCGCGTTCAGCGCCCGCTCGCGGACCTGCTCGGACGTCGACGGCTTGTCGCCCTGCTCCCACAGCGCCGCGACCTCGGGGTCCACGACTTGCCCGCCCGTCGCCCGGCCGCCGCCCTCCACGGAGGCGCTTCGCGCCGCTGACTGACTGGACTCGTCGGTGATCCACACCGCGGTCTTGCGCGCGTCGACGAACCGCTGCATGTTGTCGCTGAGTCCGAACCGGTCCGGGTAGGCCGCGTGCATCGTCTCGTTGACGTGCTGGGCGACCGCGGGGCCTACCAGCTGCAGCAGCACCATCGGGGTCATCGGCAGGCCCAGCGGCTCCAGCGCGTTGTCGGCCACGTCGAACGGCGTGCCCTCGTCGATGGTCGCGATGACCTCGCCCATGAAACGGGTCAGCAGCCGGTTCACCACGAACGCCGGCGCGTCCTTGACCAGCACGCACGACTTCTTCAGCTGCTTGCCGACCTTGAACGCCGTCGCCAGTGCCGCGTCGTCGGTCTGCTCGCCGCGCACCACCTCCAGTAGTGGCAGCATCGCGACCGGGTTGAAGAAGTGGAAGCCGACGACCCGCTCCGGGTTCTTCAGCTTCGAGCCCATCTCGATGATCGACAGCGACGAGGTGTTGGTGGCCAGGATCGCCTCGGGGGAGACATGCTCCTCCAGCTCGGCGAACACCTGCTGTTTGACCGACATCTCCTCGAAGACGGCCTCGATGACGAAGTCGGCGTCGGCGAACGCCCTCTTGTCCAGCGAGCCGGTGACCAGCGCCTTGAGCCGGTTCACCGCGTCCGTCGACAGGCGGCCCTTGGCGGCGAGCTTGTCGATCTCGCCGTGGATGTAGCCCACGCCGCGGTCGATGCGCTCCTGGTCGACGTCGGTGATCACCACCGGCACCTCCAGGCGGCGCACGAACAGCAGCGCCAGCTGACCGGCCATCAGCCCAGCGCCGACCACGCCGACCTTGGTGACGTTGCGCGCCAACGACTTGTCGGGCGCCCCGGCGGGCCGCTTGGCACGCTTCTGGGTCAGGTCGAAGGAGTAGAGCCCGGAGCGCAGCTCGTCGGACATCAGCGCGTCGGTCAGCGCCTCGGTCTCGGCGGCGTAGCCCGCGTCGAGGTCGTTGCCCCTGGCCAGCTCGATCAGCTCGACGGCCTTGGTCACCGCGGGGGAGGCGCCGTGGGTGCGGGACTCGACGATGCCCTTGGCGCGGGCGACGGCGTCGTCCCAGGCCTTGCCGCGGTCGATCTCCGGGCGAGTCACGGCCTGCTCGCCGTTGACCACCCGGACCGCCCACCGCACCGACTCCTCCAGGAAGTCCGGGCTCTCCAGCAGCTCGTCGAAGATGCCCAGCTGACGGGCCTTCTTCGGGTTGAGCATCCGGTTCTGGCTAAGCGCGTTCTCGATGATCACCGTCACCGCGGCATCCGGCCCGATCAGGTTCGGCAGCAGCTGAGTGCCGCCCCAGCCCGGGAACAGGCCCAGGAAGCACTCCGGGAACGCGATGGCGCCCGCGTTCGACGCCACCGTCCGGTAGTGGCAGGACAGCGCCAGCTCCAGGCCGCCGCCGAGCGTCGCGCCATTGACGAACGCGAAGGTAGGGATCTTCGACTCGGTGAGCCGGCGGAACACGTCGTGCCCGGCCTGGGCGATCTGGTGGGCGTGCTCCCGTTCGGTGATCCGCCCGATGCCGGAGAGGTCCGCGCCCAC
This sequence comes from Saccharopolyspora sp. ASAGF58, assembly GCF_012277335.1. Taxonomy (NCBI): domain Bacteria; kingdom Bacillati; phylum Actinomycetota; class Actinomycetes; order Pseudonocardiales; family Pseudonocardiaceae; genus Saccharopolyspora; species Saccharopolyspora sp. ASAGF58. The sequence continues at coordinate 4,477,411 of NZ_CP040605.1, forward strand.
GGCAAACACGAACGGCTTGCCGGTGACCGCGATGGCCGCTGGCTCGGCGGCGAACGCCTCGTCCAGCGCGGCCTTCAGACTGGCCAGACCGCCCGGGCCGAAGGTGGACGGCCGGGTGTGGTCATGGCCGTTGTCGATGGTGATCAGCGCGAGCTTGCCGCCCAGGCCGGGCACGTCGACGAGCCTGGTGAACGCCTTGGTCACCACTTCGTCGGGGAACAGCGCCGCGAAGTCCGTCGTCGAAGTTCCGACTGTCATCGGGCGCCTCCTGCGTTGTAGTTCGGGTTTTCCCAGATGACCGTTCCGCCCATGCCGAAGCCGATGCACATGGTCGTGATGCCGTAGCGCACCTCGGGGCGCTCGGCGAAGTGCCGGGACAGCTGGGTCATCAGCCGCACGCCGGAGGACGCCAGCGGGTGGCCGCAGGCGATCGCGCCGCCCCACGGGTTGACCCGCGGGTCGTCGTCGGCGATGCCGAAGTGCTCCAGGAACGCCAGCACCTGCACGGCGAAGGCCTCGTTGATCTCGAACAGGCCGATGTCGTCGATGGTCAGCCCGGCGCGCTGCAGCGCCTTCTCGGTGGCGGGCACCGGCCCGACGCCCATCACCTCCGGCTCCACGCCGGCGAAGGCGTAGCCGACCAGCCGCATCCCGGCCGGCAGGCCGAGCTCGGCGGCGGTGTCCGCGTCGGCCAGCAGGCAGCCCGTCGCGCCGTCGTTGAGGCCCGCCGCGTTGCCCGGGGTGACCCGGCCGTGCGGCCGGAACGGCGTCTTCAGACCGCTCAGCGCTTCGACCGTGGTGCCCGGGCGCGGCGGCTCGTCGGTGGTGGCCAGGCCCCAGCCCTGCTCGGAGCGGGTGGACACTGCGACCAGGTCCGGCGTGATCTTCCCGGCCCGCAGAGCCTCGTCGTAGCGCTGCTGGCTCAGGGCCGCGTAGGCGTCGGTGCGCTGCTTGGTCAGCGTCGGGAACCGGTCGTGCAGGTTCTCCGCGGTCGAGCCCATGATCAGCGCCGACGGGTCGACGATCTGGTCGGAGACGAAGCGCGGGTTGGGGTCGACGCCCTCGCCCATCGGGTGGTTGCCCATGTGCTCGACGCCGCCGGCGATCGCCACGTCGTAGGCACCGAAGGCGATGCCGCTGGACACGGTGGTCACCGCCGTCATGGCGCCGGCGCACATCCGGTCGATGGCGAAGCCGGGGACCGACTTGGGCAGCCCGGCCAGCAGCGCCGCGCTGCGGCCGATGGTCAGGCCCTGGTCGCCGATCTGGGTGGTCGCGGCGATGGCGACCTCGTCGATGCGCTCCGCCGGCAGTTCCGGGTGCCGCCGCAGCAGCTCCCGGATGACCTTGACGACCATGTCGTCGGCGCGGGTCTGGGCGTACTGGCCCTTCGAACCGGCCTTGCCGAACGGCGTGCGTACGCCGTCGACGAAGACCACGTCCCGAACCGCTTGGCGGCTGCGGCTGTCGGCGGGTGCCGACGCAGGTGCGGCCACGGCGTGCTCCTCACTGGCTTGGTGGATGGTGCCGACCGGATCAGACCATCTCTACCGGCCGGGAACCGCACTCTAGCGCTTATTACCCACCGGTAACCACATGGGCGCGCGTGTCGGCTGTCTCACATCCTGATCAGCGCCTCCGTCGGTGGCCACTTCTAGGCTGACCCCGTGCTGTACGTGCCTACGGCGGTGGCCCCGGACCTGGCTTCGGACCTCGTGAACCGGTTGGACTGCGGACGTGGCGGGCGCCGCGACGATCGTGCACTGCCGTGAGATCGTCCGGAGCAGCCCGGGCTTGTCGGCCGCTGAAGTCCGATCCGTACACGACAGGCGGCTCGTAATGGTTCAGGCTGACGGCATGAGCGAAACCTCAGAGCGCTACCGAACGCTGGCTGCCGAGTTCACCCGCCGAGTCGAGGCGGTGCCCGCTGACACGTGGGCGACGCAGTCTCCCTGCGAGGGCTGGACCACGCTGGACGTCCTGCGCCACGTCATTGATCTGCACCGCGACATCCCCAGCTGGGCGGGCTTGACGGTCACCCTGGCGAAGGTTGTCGACGATAACCCGTTGGGAGCGTGGTTGGAGGCCCGCGACGCACTCCAAGCGCTGCTCGACGATCCGCAGCGGGCGCGGCGGGAGTACGACGGGATGTTCGGCCGCACCACGGCCGAGGCGACGATCGACCGGTTCCTGTGCTTCGACCTGCTCGTGCACGGATGGGACATCGCCAGGGCCACCGGACAGGACGAGCGGCTGCCGGCGGAAGAGGTGACGAGGGTGTACGCCGATGTTCTCGCCCTTGGGGACAACATCCGGCACAAGGGAGTCTGCGGCCCAGAGGTCCGCATCGCCGACGACGCGCCCGAGCAGGACCGCCTGCTCGCCTTCCTCGGCCGCAATCCGTAGTCGACGATCCCGTGCGGCGGCTCCGCGCGGAACCGCCGCCCGGCGAACGTCAGTCCGTGGCCGTCGCGTGGAGGGCCTTGCTCAGGGCCTCGGACGTGAGGTTGATCTGCCACTCGCGGGCGCCCTTGTCGCGCAGCAGCCCGGCCACGCCATAGGCGCTGCGGTCCTCCGGCGGGGTCCAGCAGGTCCGCCGGACCAGATCGGGGAGCAGCAGGTTCTCCACCGGCAGGTTGTTGCGCTCGGCGATCTTCGACAGCGCCGAACGCGCCGCGGACAGCCGCGCCGCGGCCGCCGGATCCCGGTCGGCCCAGCGGTTCGTCGGGGGCGGGCCCTCGTGCGGTGAGGCTGGGGCCGGCAGCTCGTCGTTCTCCAGCCGACGCGCCGCCCGCAGGGCCTGCAACCACATCGCGGCCCGGCGCCGTTGCTGACGCCCGCCGAACACCGGCAGGGCGACGAGGTCGGCCTCGGTCTTCGGATTGGCCTGCGCGGCCTGCACGATCGAGGAGTCCGGCAGCACGCGTCCCGGCGCGAGATCGCGATCCCGCGCGACGTTGTCCCGGGTCTCCCACAGGGCTCGAACGGCCGCCAGCTGTCGAGGATTGCGCACCCGGTGAATGCCGGACGTGCGGCGCCAAGGCTCGGCACGCGGCGCGGCGGGCGCGGCGGTGCGGACCGCCTCGAACTCCTCGTGCGCCCAGTCCAGTTTGCCCTGCCGCTCCAGCTCGTCGCGCATCGCGTCGCGCAGGGCGGTCAGCAACTCCACATCCAGTGCGGCGTACACTAGCCAGTCCTGGGGGAGCGGTCGGCGAGACCAGTCCGCCGCACTGTGGCCCTTCTCCAGCCGGTAGCCGAGCATGCGCTCCACGAGCGCACCGAGCGACACGCGCTCGAACCCGGCGAGCCGGCCAGCCAGTTCGGTGTCGAACAAGCGCGCCGGACGCAGGTCGAGCTCGGCGAGACACGGCAGGTCCTGCGACGCCGCGTGCAGCACCCACTCCGCGTCGGCCAAGGCCGGCAGCAACGGATCAAGCGCACCGTCCAGCGCGATCGGGTCCACCAGCACGGTGCCGGCGCCTTCTCTGCGGAGTTGCACCAGGTAGGCGCGTTGCGAGTAGCGGTAACCCGAAGCGCGCTCGGTGTCCACGGCGACCGGTCCGGTCCCCGCAGCCAGTGCGTCTGCGGCCGCGTTCAACGCGGCCGTTGTGTCCACCACCGGCGGCACGCCGTCGGTGGGTTCGGTCAACAACACCGGCTCCGGGCGGTCGGACCCAACGGTCTCGGGGCTTGCAGCTTCCACGGCTACCAGACCTTACGTGCTTCGGCCCGCGCCGTGGGGCCACTCCACCCGAGCTCGTCGGGTCGACCGCCCGATGCAGGTGCGTCAGCGTCCGGTCATCGGATCACGCCGGCCCGCATGGCCAGCGCAACCATCTGTGCCCGGTCGCCGGTGCCCAGCTTGCGCCCTATCCGCGACAGGTGGCTCTTCACCGTGAGCGCGGACAGGTTCAGGGCCTCGCCGATCTCCTTGTTGGAGCGGCCGTCGGCCACCAACTGGAGCACCTCGACTTCGCGCCCGGACAGCTCGCGAGGCGTGTTGTCCGTTCCCGGCACGCGGGTACCGGCGGCAAGCACCGGCGCCACGCTGGGATCGGCGTACACGCCGCCGTCGAGCACGCGGCGCACACCGTCGGTGACCACCATCGGCGAGGCCGACTTCAGCAGGTACGCCTGCGCACCTGCCTGGAAGGCAGCCCGGACCGCATACGGGTCATCCGACGAAGCGAGCACCACGATCCGTGGCCAGCCCTGGCTCCGGAGTTCGGTTACCAGCTCGATGCCGGTCCCGTCCGGGAGCCCGAGATCGAGAATTGCGAGGTCGCAAGGACCGGTCGCCAGGGCACGAGCCCTGGCTTCGGCCATGGATGCAGCCTCGTGCACCGTGCCGGCGCCCATCTGCAGCAGCCGGGCGGCGATTGCCTCCCGGAGCAGCGGATGGTCGTCCACCACGAGCACCGTGAACAGCTCTTCCCGCGGGTGCGGGACCATGTTGGCCGGCAAAGTGCCGGCGGGCGTGGTTCGAGCGGCCTGACCTAAGCCGACGGCAGCCACGTCACTACCTCCCTGGAGTCGGTCGTGCCCCCCGACCGGCACCGGGACTCTCGACCAATCAGCCGCGCCACTGATCGACCGAAAGTGGTGTCGTCGGGGGCAGCGTAACCGCCCAAGCGGGTCAGCGGGACGATCAATCGGGTATCTATCCCGATCGAGTTGTTACCTGAACATGATCGTATCGCTCTTTTGGGTGACCGTGAGCTATCTCCGTAACGTCGGAGCGTGGCCAAGCGACGTAATATGGATGTGAATTGTGAAAAGTTTCGCAATCAACGGTTTCGGGGTCCCGCCAGGTCTTCGCGAAAGGAAATCGCGCTTCGGCGTGTCGCCGCCGCGAGCGAGCGGATCGGTTGCGCCGAACCTTACGCGCCGGAGTCGACCGGCACAGCCGGTGATCGGGCTATCCGGATTCAGTCTCGCGGAGCCGTGTTGCTGGGCCGTCCGCCGAGCATCGAGACGCCTTCCGGTGGCAAGCCCGCTGCACTCGCCATCAATTCGTGGAACGCGGCCGCGTGCGGTTCCAGGTGGGCGTCGGTGGCCGTCCAGGAGCCGCGCAGTTCCAGGTCATGGCTGCGGGTCGGGCCCGCGATGTCGCCGAACCGGGCCGACGAGGTCAGCGTGACCGTGCCGCCAAGGGCGGTCCAGGACGCGCCGGAGTCCTCCAACGCGTCGGTCAGCCACGACCAGCCCACCGCCGGCAGCAGCGGGTCGGTGGCCAGTTCCGGGTCGAGTTCGGCCCGCAGGTAGACGACGAGCCGCAACACGCCGTCCCACGCCTCCTGACCCTCCGGGTCGTAGAGAAGCACCAGCCGAGCGGTGGCGAGCTCGCCAGCCGGCCCGTTCGCCTCCGCGGCGAGCGCATGCGCCCAGGGCGACAGGCGCTTCGGTGGCCCGACCTCGCTTAGTTCGATCTCGGCCCGCGGGCGGAACGACGTCAACGCGGCAACAGCCTGCCGGAAGACTTCGGGCGTCGCCGACATCTCCGTCACGCCGGCGACTGTAGGCGGCCGGACACGGGCGGTGGCGGAGGCACGCCGAACGGGGTATTCGCGAGCTTCGCGCTTGACTATGCGTGGCGGCGCGGACAGCGTGGCGGCGCGGACAGCGTGGTGTTCCGGGGCGACGGCGTGTCAGCGGCCAACGGCAGACTCTCGGCCAGGGGCGGGAGGCAGGCGTGCGAAGATTGCCGCGCAAGCCCGGCCGGCCCGCCGCGGCGCCGTCCCAGGGACACCGATCGACATACGGACAGCGACCTCGATGACGAACTCCGCGAACTCCGCGCCGGTCTCGGCCCGCCGGGACCTCGCCGACGCCCCCCTGCTCGTCGCCGCTCGCGGCGGTACCCCCCGGCACACCCCGGTCTGGTTCATGCGGCAGGCGGGTCGTTCGCTGCCGGAGTACCGCAGGGTCCGCGAGGGCGTGCCGATGCTGCAGGCGTGCCTGACGCCGGAACTCGTCAGCGAGATCACGCTGCAGCCGGTGCGCCGGCACGGAGTGGACGCCGCGATCCTCTTCAGCGACATCGTGCTGCCGCTTTACGCGGCCGGCATCGGGCTCGACATCGTCGCGGGCACCGGCCCGGTCGTGTCGAACCCGGTGCGTACCGCCGCCGACGTCGCCGCGCTGCCGAGACTGGACCCGGCGCAGGTCGCTCCGGTCGCCGACGCGATCGGACTGCTGGTGCGCGAACTGGGGGAAACGCCGCTGATCGGGTTTGCCGGCGCCCCGTTCACGCTTGCCTCCTACCTGGTGGAGGGCGGCCCGAGCCGCAACCACGAGCGCACCAAGGCGCTGATGCACTCCGACCCGCAGACCTGGCACGCGCTGCTGGAGCGGCTGGCGGACACGACGCTGGAGTTCCTGGAGGCGCAAGTGACGGCCGGGGTCGATGCGATCCAGCTCTTCGACTCCTGGGCCGGGGCCCTGTCGCTGCGCGACTACCGCGAGTTCGTGCTGCCGCACAGCCGGCGGATCTTCGCCAGCATCGCGGAGATCGCGGACGTGCCGAAGATCCACTTCGGGGTGGGCACCGGCGAGCTGCTCGGCGCGATGCGCTCCGCCGGCGCCGACGTGGTCGGCGTGGACTGGCGGGTGCCGCTGGACGAGGCGGCGAACCGGCTGCGGGCGGCGTTGCCGGACGCGGCCGAGCCGGTGGTGCAGGGCAACCTCGACCCGGCGGTGCTGTTCGCCGGGTGGGACGCGATCGAGCGCGAGGTGCACCGGATCCTCGGCGAGGGCAAGGCCGCCGGCGGGCACATCTTCAACCTCGGTCACGGGGTGCTGCCCACCACCGACCCCGAGGTGCTAACGCGCGTCGTCGAGCTGGTGCACGCCGCGAGCGAGCAGTGATGGCGCACCGGATCGCGGTCGTCGGAGGCGGGATCGCTGGTCTCACCGCCGCCTACCGGCTTCGTCGCGAGCTGGGGCCGGATGCCGAGATCGTGCTGCTGGAGCAGGGTGACCGGCTTGGCGGCAAGCTCCGCACGGTCGAGCTGGCCGGTTGCCGCTACGACGTCGGGGCGGAGGCATTCCTCGACCGGCGCCCGGAAGTCCGGCAGCTCGTGGAGGAGCTCGGCGTGCCCGAAGAAGTCGTGCACCCGGGTGCGGTGTCCGCGACCGTGCGCGTCGGCGGCCGGACCTGCCGGTTGCCCGATGGGACCGTCATGGGCGTCCCGGCTTCGGCGGACGCGGTGCAGGACGTGCTTTCCCAGGCCGGGGTGGCCGCGGTCCGGGCGGAGGCGGACCTGCCGCCCGTTCGGCTCGGCGGCGCCGACATCTCGGTCGGCGAGCTGCTGCGCGGGCGGGTCGGTGACGAGGTCGTCGACCGCCTCGTCGAGCCGCTGTTGGGCGGCGTCTACGCGTGCAGTGCGGACTTGCTCGGCTTGCGGGCGACAATTCCGGCGCTGGCCGCGGCACTCGACGCCGGAGCGGAGTCGATCACCGCGGCAGCGGCCTCGGCACTGCCCTCGCCGAAACCGGCAGACTCGCCGGAACCACCGGTGTTCGGCGCGTTCCGCTACGGCTACCGGGAACTGATCGACCGGCTGCTGATCGCCGCCGACGCCCAAGTGCGGCTGGGGTTCCCGGTGCGGCAGCTGGCACGAACCGATTCCGGCTGGCGCCTGGAGATCGGTGCCGCGCCCAGCCCGGAGTTCCTGGATGTCGACGCCGTGGTGCTCGCAGTGCCCGCACCGGCCGCCCGAAAGCTGCTCGACGACGCCGCTCCGGCGGCCGCGGCGAAGCTTGCGGCGGTGGAACAGTCGTCTTCGATCGTGGTCGGGCTCGCCCTACCGCCGGACACGCGGCTGCCCGAGGCATCCGGGGTGCTGATCGCGCGCGGCGAGCAGCACGCCGACGGGACCCCGTTCACCGCCAAGGCGTTCACCTTTTCCAGCAAGAAGTGGCCGCACCTGTGTGGAACGGACGGCGAGCTGCTCGTGCGCGGCTCGGTCGGCCGGTTCGGTGAGGCGGCGGAGCTCCGCTTGGACGACGCCGAGGTGCTGCGCCGGGTCGCGGCGGATTTCGCGGAGCTGACCGGGACCTCCGCGGTTCCGGTGGACTCCGTGGTGGTGCGTTGGGGCGGCGCCCTGCCGCAATACGGAGTGGGTCACCTGGACCTCATCGCCGACGTCGAACGCGCCGTGGCCAAAGTGCCGGGGCTGGCGATCGCCGGTGCGGCCTTGCACGGCGTCGGCGTCCCGGCCTGCATCGCCACCGGGACGGCGGCAGCGACCGATATCACGCGAGACCTCCTGCGGGCCGGTCCCCGCGAAGTGGGACGATGAGGACATGGCGCGGCTGAACTACAACGAGCTCAACGACACGATCCGCTACACCATGTGGTCGGTCTTCCGGATCGAGCAGGGCACCCTGCCCGAGGACCGGGAGAAGGCCGCGCAGCAGACCCAGGAGTACCTGGACTCGCTGGCCGAGTCCGGCGTCGTGGTCCGCGGCGTCTACGACGTCTCCGGTCTGCGCGCCGACGCGGACTACATGATCTGGTGGCACTCGGAGCGGATCGAGGAAGTGCAGGCGGCCTACACCGGGTTCCGCCGGGAGACCCCGCTGGGGCAGGCGTCCGAACCGGTGTGGAGCAACGTCGCGCTGCACCGCCCGGCGGAGTTCAACAAGAGCCACATCCCGGCCTTCCTGGCGGGCGAGGAGCCGCGCAAGTACATCTGCGTGTACCCGTTCGTGCGCTCCTATGAGTGGTATCTGCTGCCGGATGACGAGCGCCGCACGATGCTGGCCGACCACGGCAAGGAAGCCCGGGACTACCCGGACGTCCGAGCGAACACGGTGGCCTCGTTCGCGCTGGGCGACTACGAGTGGATCCTGGCCTTCGAGGCGGACGAGCTGCACCGGATCGTCGATCTGATGCGCCACCTGCGCGGCACCGAGGCACGCCTCCACGTCCGCGAGGAGATCCCGTTCTACACCGGTCACCGGGTCGGCGTACCAGACCTGGTGACCCGCCTCCCCTGACTGGGCGGCCGTGGGGTTAGCGCGATAATAGCGCTGTTGCGCTATTATCGCGCTATGGCGACCATTCAGATCCGGGACATCCCGGAAGAGGCGTACGAGACGATCCGCAAACGAGCACGATCCGCTGGGATGTCGCTGCAGGCGTACATGCGCGATGAAGTCGTGCGCATGGCGTCGCGCCGGACGAAGGAAGAAGCGCTCGCGGCAGTCGAGGCGGCACTCGCTCACGATCGCGGCACCGGAGTGACCGTCGAGAGCATCCTCGCGGCAAAGGATGCTGATCGGCGTTGAGCGAATTCGTCGTTGACGCCTCAACCCTCGTGCTGGCAACCACAGTCGTGTCGGACGGGGCCCGTGAGGTGCGCCGTCGGCTGCTGCAGAGCGAGTGCCACGCACCGCACCTTGTCGACGCAGAGGTCGGGAACGTGCTTAGAAGGCAGGAATTGGGCGGGCAGATCGAGGCGGAAGCCGCGACGACTGCGCTCCTCGCGATGAAGCACTTGGTCGACCACCGCTATCCCCACGTAGGTCCGCTCAGCCAAGCAGCCTGGGAGTTGCGTGGTGTGGTCACGTTCTTTGACGCGCTCTACGTGGCGCTGGCTGCTGGCCTGGACGTGCCGCTGCTGACAGCCGACGCGAGGCTGTCCCGCGCTCCCAAGCTCCCGTGCAAGGTGGAATTGATCATGTGATCGTCACTCCGCTGGGACGAGGCGGACGGCGATCGAGTTGATGCAGTAGCGCTGGTCGGTGGAGTGGGTAGCCCTCACCTTCGAAGACGTGGCCGAGGTGGCCGTGGCAGGCGGCGCACAGAACCTCGGTGCGGACCATGCCGATGAGCGGTCCTCGCGGAGGATCACCGCGTCGTATTTACCGCACGGGATCGTTGATCTGATACGCCACCGCCTCGACGTCACCGACTTCGTCGCCCGCCTTCCCTGATCGAGCGCTTCAGGCTGCCTTGGGATTCCCGCTGACCAGTTGGTGTGCTCGCTGGTACGAGATGCCGAGGACTTCGCCGATCTCGCGCATCGACATCCCCTGATCGTGCAGAGTTCGGGCGGCACCGCGGAGTTCCTCGGCCGCGTGCCCTTGTGCATGGGCGGCTCGTGACCGGAGTTCTGCTGCGCGGTCCAGGCGCTCTTGCACCTCTGGTGGAAGCGAGATGGTGACGTCGAGGTCGATGGTCTCCGCAGACTCTCCGGTCATGATTTCGATGAGGTCCTGGGCCATCTCGCGAATCTCGCTGACCCTGCGCGCCTGGGTCCATCGTTCGATGGCAGGAACGTGGATCAACCAGAACTTGCCGTCCCGCGTGACTGTCACCTGGTATGTAGTCATCGCTGCTTCCACCACTTCTCCCGAGTTCCCCCTGGCATTCCTTGAAAATGCTGAGAGCGAGATTCTCGCCGAGTTCTGTGTGCCTCGGGACCGGAATGATCGCTGACCCAAGACGGTAGTCCACGCTGTCGTGGACGCGTTCTCTCAGTGCTGGTCGTAGGTGTTATCTGGGCTGTGGTCATCGGAAAACTCCTGGCCCTGCAACGAGATCGCCGCATAAGGTTCGGCGCATGGGTGGCCTGCTTCCGAAAGACGTTGTTCGTCGCGGCTACGATGCCGTGTCCTACTACTACCGGCGGGATGATGGCAGCAGCCACGGCTTCGCCGGTTCAGCTTGAGCGGCGACGAAACAGAAGCCCCGTCATGGACACTGTTCATGACGGGAATCAGCGCAGTCATGAACAGCGCAGGCTGTGGTGTCTGCGCGAATTTGGGTGCGTTGGCGTTCGACTAGGTTGAGCGCACCCCAGATCTGCGGCCGGTCAGGGCAGCTTGATCGGTTACGCCTCGTCCTTCGGTTCCAGCCGCAGCGCGATGGAGTTGATGCAATACCGCTGGTCGGTGGGGGTGCCGTAACCCTCGCCCTCGAACAGGTGGCCGAGGTGGCCGTGGCACGAGGCGCACAGGACCTCCGTGCGGACCATCCCGAGGGAGCGGTCCTCGCGGAGGATCACCGCGTCGCTGCCGGTCGGGTCGTAGAACGACGGCCAGCCGCAGTGTGATTCGAACTTGGTGTCGCTGCGGAACAATTCCGCCCCGCAGCCGCGGCACTCGTAGACCCCGACCGCCTTGGTGTCAACGTACTCGCCCTGCCAGGCCGGCTCGGTGGCTGCTTGGCGCAGCACCGCGTACTCGTTCGGGCTGAGCTGTTCCCGCCACTCCTGCTCGGTTTTGGTGATCTTCGGGGTTCCTGAGACCGGATCCATGCCTCCACGCTAATCCGTCCGAAGATCGACTGCACAGATGCGGTGTCAGATCGAGTCGAACGCCACCACCGCCGATTTCGCGTCGCGGGTCGCGGCCAACTGCTCGGCTTCGGCGTCCACCTCGGTGAGCGTGGCGCCGGTGAGCGAGTGGAAGCCCAGCACGTCCACCTGGAGCTTGCTGCCCGCCTTCTTGGCCCGCCAGGTGCCGACGATCTCGCCGTCGACGAGCAATGCCCCGGGGGAGCTGACCGCCCGCCAAAGCGCCTTGCGGTGTTCGGGGTCGGGCACCAACTGCGCGCGGTCCCGCGCTTGCAGGAACGGGTCGCCGGTGGGCAGCAGCCGAACGCCCCGTGGTGCCGGCGGTGAGGCGAGCGCGTCGGTGGCTTCCGGCACGAACCACGAGCGCTTGCCGTCGACCGCGACCTCGACGAGGTCCGTCGGCCAGACCGGCCGCAGCACCGCGGCGCTGGTGCCGAGGAACGCGGCGATGTCGGCGATCGAGCCTGGACCGAGCAGGCGCAGGCCGTCCCGGATCAGCGCGTCCAAGCGCGCGGTCTGCTGCGGGACGTGCCACTGCGCGGCCGCCGTGATCCGCAGCCGCCCGGATTGGCGGACGAGCCGGATGCCGGCGGCCAGCCCGGTTTGCAGGTACAGCGAGTAGAAGACGTGGGTCGAACCGCAGGGCCGGCACCACGCCGAGGCCTCCGGGACGTCGCGGGTCACGGCTGCGCTCAGCGAATTCCGATCCGTCGGCTCAAGGGAGTGCTCGCGCATCGCCGCCACCGTCTTGCCGAACACGGCGAGCGGGGCGTCGACCGACTTCATGATCGGCATCCGGGCCACTACGTCCGCGTCCGACATCGGGTAGAGCCGCCCGGCCAGCTCCGGGAGGTCCGCGGCGCGGTGCAGGTGCGCGCTGCCGCGCACCGACCAGCTGAGGGCCAGCGAGTCGGGGAGTTCGGCTTTGGGCACCCGCGTGCGTACCGAGTGCAGGGCAGACCCAGCCGGGCTGTCCGGCACGCCGAGCGGCAGCACGGCGAGCTCTTCGACGTCGGTTGCGGAGCGGTCCAGCTGCTGCACGGCGTGTCGGTAGGCCAGGACGCGTTCTCGGTCGATCTCGATCATCACACCTCGATTCGGACGAACGGCGCGAGCGTGCCCCAAGTCCCCGACAGATCAGCCGAGGAAGGTGCTGAACACGAACAAGACCGCGTTCCAGACCGTGAACAGCACTCCGAACAGGATCAGCACGACCACCACGACGGCCACCAAGCGGCGATGGCCGTCCGCCCGGTTCACGCTCTGCGCGAAGTCGTCCACGCCGCGCAGCATGCCCTCTACAGTGGCCTCGGAGTTCGGCCGCTGCATCCGGTCGCGGTGCGCGGCGAAGGCCTGCACCTCGGGATCGTCTGGGTCGAGCCCGTGCAGATCCTCCTCGAGGCGCTCGATCTCCTCATCCCGGTCGCCACGTTCCACGGCCCCACGGTAGCGCCTGCCGCCTCTGACCTGTCGCCTGTGACCTGTCGCCAGTGCGCGAGGACCGGCCGAGCTCTGGCGGCCCAATGGGTGGCGCGGTGCTGACGTGCGTGACCGCTGACGAGGTGACAACCTCGACAGGGTGATGAATGCGTTGATCGACATCGAATTTTGACAGGTGACCGAGCTCGTGGCCGCACATGGTTCCTCCTGATCGCGGGAATTGCTGCTCTCCGTTGAAAACGCGCCGAGATCCCGGGTTGTGAGCCCTCCGCTCGTGTGACCACTGGATCGAGTGATTGCGGCTGCGAGCCGCCGTCCGAATCCCGGTAGGGGCCCGGCAGCCGTGGTTACAGTCGCGACGCTCCACTGAGGACCCGGGAGGCGATGATGAGCGTGCAGCCGGCGGAGACCGACGGTCCGTTCCGGCCGGAGCTGGAGGTGACGCCCCCGGAGCGGCAGCGGCGCTGGACCGTCCTATTGCGACTGATCTTGCTGATCCCGCACTTCATCGTGCTCTGGCTGATGTCCATCGCGGCCACCGTGGTGGTCATCATCGGCTGGTTCGCCGCGCTGGTCCTGGGGCGGCTGCCGGACTGGATCTCGGACTTCCTGGCCATGTTCATCGGCTACCAGGCACGGGTGGCGTCGTCGTACATGCTGCTCGTCGACGAGTACCCGCCGTTCGTCGTCTCCCAGCCGGATTACCCGGTGCAGGTCGACGTCCGCCCGGGCGAGCTCAACCGGTTGGCGGTGTTCTTCCGGATCATCCTGGTGATCCCCGCCGCGATCGTGAGCGCGGTCGTCGCCCAGGGGTGGGGCGTGCTGGCGTTTTTCATCTGGTTGATCGTGCTGGTGTCGGGCCGCACCCCCCGGCCGGTCTTCGACGCCTCCGCGGCGGTGCTGCGCTACGGCTTCCGCACGAACGCCTACTTCTACCTGCTGACCGGCGCCTACCCGAAGAAGCTGTTCGGCGACGCTCGGGCGGAGGACAACCCGCCGCGCCAGTCGCCCGGCACCCGTCCGCTGGTGATGTCCAAGGGCGGCCGGGTCCTGCTGGTCGTGTTCATCGTGCTCGGCGTTATCAGCCTGGTCACCAACGGCGCCGTGCAGTCGGTGAACCAGCCGGACTTCCAATACCAGTACGAATACGCGTACGGCCGCTGACGGTCACACCGCGGCTTCGGACCAAGCTCGGCGGAGGATCTCCTCGACGGTCTCCTCCGGGGTCTGCTCGGAGGTGTCCAGCCACAGGCCGATGCGCGGCGTCTGCCCGTGCAGCACCTCGTTCAGCTCCGCGATCGCCCAGCTGCCGTAGGCCGTCTTGCCGCGACCTGCTTCGCGCTTCGCGATCGCTTCGGGCGACGGGGCGAGGACGACCACGAACAGCGGGCGGCTCCGGATCTGCTGAACGAGCTCCGCCAGGTGCTCGCCCAGGATCACGTCCTGCGCGACGACTGTGAACCCCTCGGCGAAGTACGCATCGGCCGTCTGCGCGGTGAGCCGGTGGCGCAGCCGCAACTGGCGCAGGGCTTCGTCGGAGGGCGTCGCGGACATCTCCTCGCGGCCGCCGATCACCATGCGCCGGAAGAAATCGCCGCGCACGTGCACCGAGCGCGGCAGCCGCTCCGCGACGCCTTGGGCGATGGTCGACTTCCCAGCCGCCTGGATACCGGTGATCAGCAGAACGGCCTGGTCGTGCTCGTCGGGCATGCCGCCTCCTCGCGCCAAAGCGTTGATCTTGTCACCCGTTCGGCGCTGCTGTCATGCGCATTCCGCATCCGGTTACAGATTGCAATGCCTTCATGTGACCTGTTCAGCTCGTTGGCCGACAACGGTTCGCTCAGCCAGCGGTGTCCCGGTCGCTCCGCCGGCGAGCACCATCGCAACCGTTGGTATTCGCAGAAACGCGGGAGGCGATGATGGTCCGCACCGAAGCCGAGCGTGCTCCACAAGCCCAGGGTGGTTGCAGCTGTTGCGGCAGCTGCAGCGGTCCTTCCTGTGGCTGCTGCTCCAGCTGCGGCTGAGCAGGGGTCTGCCCGGGGTGCTGGCGGGATCACCCCGGGCAGACCATGCCATCGGTCGGCACGGTGCCCTCGACCAGGAATCGGCTGACGGCCTCCGTCACGCACGGCGACCTGCCGACGGCGCCGTGCCCGGCGCCCTGCCAGCGCAGCAGCACCCCGGTCGGCATCTGCTCGGCCATGTGATCGCTGCCCACGCCCAGCAGCAGCGGGTCGTTCGCGGTGCTGATCACCGGGATCGGCGGCAGGTCAGGACGGCGCGGCGAGGGCAGCGGCTGCTGCGGGACGGGCCATGACCCGCACCAGACCATGCGCTGCGCGGCGGCACCGCCGAACAGCGGGAACCGGTTCACCCAGTCCAGCGCGAGTTCGCTGCTGCGTTGCGGCGGCACGCGCAACGTTGTGTCGTTGCAACTGGTGATCAGGTCGCCGTCGAGCCATGGCGGGTTCACGCCCTGCGGGGCGACCAGCGGCGCGCTGATCGCGGCGAGCTTGGCGCCTTCGCCGTGGTCGGCGGCGGTCAGCGCCTCGGCCAGGGCGGGCCAGGCGGCCCGGTCGGAAAGGCCCAGCAGTATCGCCTGCACCACCCGGCCGCCGTTGACCGGGGAACCCGGTGCCGGGAGCGGCGTCGCGCGGGTCCGCTCGACGAGCTCGCTGACCGCCTTCCGCGGATCGGGGCCCAGCGGGCAGCCGCGGCTGACGCAGTCGGCGGCGAACGTGTCGAAGGTCTGCTCCGCGCTCTGCGCCTGGGATTCCACTTGGCCGATGGAGTCTCGGGTCGGGTCCGGTGCCCCGTCGAGCACCAGGCGACCGACCGACCCCGGGAAGCGCTCGGCGAACGTCGTCAGCAGCCGCGCCGCCTCGCCGCGCCCGATCGCGTGCAGCCGGGGCACGCCCAGTTCGAGGCGGAGCTCTTCCAGGTCGGAGGCTGCCCGCCAGGTGTCGTAGGCCTGCAGCCGCTCGTCGAGGTCGAGCAGGCACTCCTGGCTGGCTTGCAGCACCGATTCGAGCAGCCGGTCCAGCGCGGTGCGGTCGGTGGCGCGCGGGTCGAAACCGACGATCGCGTCGCGCTGCGCGGGCGGGACACAGTCGGCCGGGTCGGACTCGCCGGTGCCGCGCCGGTCCATCCCGATGATGTCGAAGGTATTGCGCAGCTCCGGCGGCAGTTGGGTGGCCAGCCGCGCCGCGTAGGTCGTGCCCGGCTCGCCGCCGACGTCGCCCAGCACCACCAGCGGGACGTGGCCGGACCCGGCTCGGATCAGCGCGATGCGGGCGGTGCCGCGTTCCGGGGATTCCGGCGCGTCCAGCGTGCTGAGCAGCCGCGCGCAGGAGAACGTCATGCCCGTCGGCAGGCCGCCGAGCTCACCGCGGGTCTGCTCGGTGCAGTTCTCCCAGTTCAGCGAGTCGTCGCTGGGCGAGCCAAGCGGCGGGACCGGTGCCGGTTTCGGCGGCTGCGGCGCGGGGACGACCTGTTGCTCGCCGTCGTGGTAGGCGACCGCGGGCCGCTCCGATGGTCCGGCCGAGCACGCGGCGATCACCAGCAGCAACGGCAGCAGCGCGACCCCGACCCGGTGAGTGGTGCGCGGCACGGGTGCTCCTCGTCGGCAGGCGCGGTGGTCGCTGGACCGGGTCAGCATCGCACGATCCAGGTGAGGCCCCGGTGAGGGCCCTGACAATCAAGTGACAACCACGGCGGGCCGCGAGATAACGTGCAGCGGGAGACAGCCGCAGCAGCGGCCGCGAATCGTCGGAGGCAGAGGGGCATCGTGCACGTCGCGCAGGTCGGCTCGGGGGCGTCGTCCAACAGACGACCGCTGTTCAGCGTGGAAAACGTCTCCGCGCGCGCACTCGGGGCAATCCCGCCACCGCTGCTGGTGCTGGTGGGCGTGATCAGCCTGCAGGTCGGTGCCGCGTTCGCCAAGCAGCTGTTCACCATGGCCGGGGCGTCCGGGGTGGTCGCGCTGCGGCTGCTTTTCGCCGCGATCATCCTGCTGGCCGTCTGGCGGCCGTCGCTGCGGATGGACCGCCGGACGTTGGCCGTGGTCGCCGGTTACGGCGCGGTGCTCGCGGGCATGAACGTCTGCATCTACCAAGCGTTCGAGCGGATCCCGCTCGGTGCGGCGGTCACCATCGAGTTCCTTGGCCCGCTGGCGGTGGCGGTGATCGGCTCCCGGCGCAAGCTGGACATCGTCTGGGCGGTGCTGGCCGGGAGCGGCGTGGTGCTGCTGGCTCATGTGGAGGGTGGTCTCGACTGGGTCGGGGTCGCGTTCGCGCTGATGGCCGGTGCGCTGTGGGCGGGTTACATCATGGTCGGCGCCAAGCTCGGCAGCCGGACCAGCGGCGGGTCCGGGCTGGCCCTGGGCATGGCCTTCGCCGCACTGGTGGCGGCGCCGTTCGGCATCGCCGATGCCGGGACCGCGCTGCTGCACCCGGCGGTGCTCATCGCCGGGCTGGTGGTGGCGCTGATGTCGTCGGTCGTGCCGTATTCGCTGGAGCTGGAGGCGCTGCGCCGGATGCCCCCGAGGGTGTTCGGCGTGCTGATGAGCCTGGAGCCCGCAGTGGCGGCGCTGGCCGGGCTCCTCGTGCTGGGCGAGGCGCTTGGTGCCTGGCAGTGGGTCGCCGTCGGCTGCGTCGTCGCCGCTTCGGTGGGATCGGTCGGCACGACGAAGGACTCGGGCCCGAAGGACACCGGCGCCAACTGACCCGGGGACCGGCTTCACCAGCCACGGTTTCCACTGGTTGTGGCGCGAGAGATCGGCAGTCGCCGATTTCGCGCGAAATCGCCACTTGGTACGCGTGGGGAGCGGCGATTTCGCGCGAAATCGCCACCCACCGGGGGAAACGAGCCGAGGTGACCACGTCGGCGTCGCCTTGGGGTGGTGCGATCGCTCCTCGGATCAGACGGCTGGGAACTGCATTGGGCGCAGGGCGCGCATCAGGGTCAGCAGGGTCTTGTTGAGTGGGACCGGGATGTCGTGCTGCTGTGCCGCTCGGACCAGTGCGCCCGTGATGTGCTCGTGCTCGGTGGGCAGGCCCGCCAACCGGTCGTAGAGCATCGACGTTCCGTTGGTCGGCGGGAACTTCTCGATGTAGTCGGCGAGTACTTGCTCGGCGTCGTCGTGGGTCAACCGTGCGCCCTCGGCGCGGGCGACCTCGACGGCCTCCGCGAGCACGCCTTTGCTGAGCTCCAGGACATCGGGCTCGCGGAGCACGTCCAGGCGGCGCAGGGTCAGCGCGGTGATGGGGTTCGGTGCCAGGTTCGTCAGCATCTTCCGCCACGACGCGGTGCGGAAGTCGCTCGTGGTCCGGGCCGTCAGGTCGCCGCCGGAGAGCAGCTCGACGAAGCGCTCGCCGATCTCGCCGGCCTCGACCTGCATGGTGGCGGGGGAGCGGCGCACCACGTGTCCGGGCCGCACCCGCTCGGCCGCCACGTAGATCAACGCGGGCAGTACCGGAGCCCGCAGCCCATCCCGGCAACCGATTCGCGGTGCTCGACGCCGTTCTGCACCACCACGACGGGAGTGCGTCCGTCGTCCAGCTGCTGCAACCAGCCCGACGCGCTCGGCGCGTCCTGGACCTTGGTCGTCAGCAGGACCCAGTCGAACTCGCCGAGCGCGCCCGGCTCGGTCACCACCGAAACCGGGATCTCCTCGGTGCGGTTCGGGGTTTTCAGCGTCAGCTCTTCGAACGGGGTCCGGACGCACATCGTCACCTGGTGCCCGGCGGAATGCGCTGCTTCCGCGAGAACCCCACCGATGCCGCCGGAGCCGATCATCGCGATGCGTTGTCCTGCCACGGGCCAGAGATTACCCGTCGACGCGGGCGCCCCGGTCCACGTCGCCGTACAGCACTGCTTCGAGGTCGTAACGCGTCGGCTCCTCGAGCTGGTCGTAGCCGCAGGATTCGGGGTCGCGGTCGGGGCGCCACCGCACGAACTGCGTGGTGTGCCGGAACCGGCCCGGGTAGGCGCCTTCGGTGTGGTCGTAGGAGACCTCGACGACGCGCTCCGGGCGCAGCGGCACCCACGGCTGCTCGCTGCTGCTCCAGCGGTTGATCGAACCGGGCAGCCGCCGTCCGTCCTCGGCGCCGGGCCCGAGCCACGGGTGCTCGCCTTCGGTGATCAGCTCGGCGAGTTCGGTGGCCAGCGCGCGCCGCTGCGCGGCCGGGAAGGCGCCGACGACGCCGACGTGATGCAGCACGCCCCGATCGTCGTGCAGACCGAGCTGCAGGGACCCCACGGCTGTGCCAGGTTCGGTCTTGGCGTGCCAGCGCAGCCCCGCGACGACGCAGTCCGCGGTTCGCGAGTGCTTGATCTTGAACATAGTCCGCTTGCCCGGCACGTACCGGCCGCCGGTGGGCTTGGCGATCACGCCGTCCAACCCGGCGCCCTCGAACACCCGGAACCACTCCGCCGCGGTCTCCGGGTCGTCGGTGACGGGCGTGGTGCGCAGCCCGCCGTGGTCCAGGCCGAGGCCGGCGAGTAGTTCCCGGCGTTCGGTCTGCGGCGCCGACGTGAGGTCCCGGTCGTCGAGCGCGAGCAGGTCGAAGGCGATGAAGGTGGCCGGTGTCTTCTCGGCCAGCATCCGAACCCGGCTGGCGGCCGGGTGGATGCGTTCGCCCAGCGCGTCCCAGTCCAGCCGGTCGCCGGCGTCGTCGCGCCGGATCACCACGAGCTCGCCGTCCAGCACCGCCGGCCGGTCGAAGTGTTCGGTCACGGTCTGCAGGACTTCGGGGAAGTACCGGTTCAGCGGGCGGCCGGTGCGGGACTGCAGCAGCACCGGCTGCTCGGCCTGCGGGTCGGCGAACACCAGGCACCGGAAGCCGTCCCACTTCGGTTCGAACAGCAGGCCGCCCTGCCGGGAGATGCCGTCTACCGGGCTCGCCAGCATCGGCTTGACCGGTGGTTGCAGTGGAAGCACCGAGTCCTCCTCAGAGCCTTTTTCGCGGCAGCGGGCTGCCGCGACGTTCCAGCTTTGCCGATTGCGCAGTATGCCCGCCGCGGAAGCCGAAGGCGCGGCGCACTCGACGAGAACTCCAAACCAGTGTGCGCCCGTCCAGGGTCCGCTTGATCGTCCTGGAGGATGGCGCTCAAGTTGCCGGGTCGGAGGTGCGCGCTTCGGGAGGCGTGATTGAGCACGCGGTCGCCCATGCGGATGGCGTACTGGATGCGGGGCGCGCGGCGCAGCGACGGGATGCCGCGGCAGGTCTGCGCCGCCGGGGCGGTCAGCGGACGCGTTGGCGGGGTGCGCGATCCAGCTGCAGGCGGATCGTCGTCGGCAGGGTATCCACGCCCAGCGACTCCCGGGCGCGCGAAAGCACCTTCTCGTCGAGGTCTTCCCAAACGTGGCGCACGTTGGTGCCTTCCTGCAGCGACAGCGTCAGCCGCAGTGCCGGGTGCTGCTCGCTGCCTGCCATCCGCACCCGTGCCCGCTTGACGCCCGTGACCCGCTCGGCGTCGGCGCGCACGGCTTCGGTGAGCGCCGCGCTCGTCACGGTCAGGTCGCCGTTGCCGCGCTCCAGCCGCAGGTCCGGTCGGGCCTCCGGCCGCAGGGCTCGTACCACCCACCACAGGCCGAGCACGAACAGCACCACGCCGAGCACGATCGCGACGGCCGTCGCCAGCTGCCAGTGGTCCCGCAGCCACTGCACCAGGATCGGGTCGGCCAGCGGCCGCTGCGCCCGGAAGGCGCCCAGCCAACCGGTTCCCACCAGGAGCGCGAGGACGCCGACGACCAGCGCGAGCAAGCCGACGGCGGCCGTCACGCCGCGCTCGAAGGCCAGCCCGCGAGCGACCGGTGTCGTGCTCGGCTTGACCTCCCGCTTGGTCTCGGTCATCGCCGCTCCTTCGGCGCGGCCACCGACACCAGCACCTTCGGGGTGGTGCGCAGCGGCAGGTCTCGCACGGTGTGTTCGGCTGTCTCGGTCAGCCGGCCCCGCAGGTCGCCGGATTCCCGAAACTGCGCGGTCGCCCTCACCTGGACCCGCTTCGCCCCGGCGGTGACCGACGCACCCGCGACCCCGTCCTGGTCGCGCACCTGGTGCCCGACCAGCCGGGCCAGCGAGCGCCGGTCGGTGGTCACGGTGACCTCCGGCGCGGGATCGTGCAGCCGGAGGTCCTTGTTTCCCGCGTTGATCGCGACGAGCACCAGCAGCAGGCCCACCACTGCGACCACCGCCGCGGTGGCGAGCACCGGCGCGTCGTGCCAGGACAGCGAGCTCAGCCCGAGGTGGGCTTGCTGCCAAGGGACGACGAAGCCGCCGTTGCCGGGCCGCAGCAGGAACCACACCGCCTCGATCGCGAGCAGCGCCCCGGCGGCCGCGACGGCCAGGCCGAACAGCGTGGTGATCAGGCGTACCAACAGGCGCATGGCTCACTCCACCCGCGGCGGTGCGTCCGCGGGAACGAGGGCGGACACGGTCACATCGACGGTGCGGACCCGGAAACCGGTGATGCGCTGCAACTCCGAATCCACCCGCTCCCGCATCGACGCCACGGTCCCGCGCACCGGCGCGGGATAGCGCAGCGCGACCTCCAGCCGGATCCGCAGGGCGTCGTCCGGGCCGGACACCTGCGCCGTGGCGCCGTGCTGGCCCAGCCCGACCCCCGCGAGCCGACGACGCGCCCGGGCACTCCCCGGATCCTGGTCGGCGGCGTGCTCGGCGATCTTGCGCACCACGGTGCGGCCGATGTGCAGCCGGCCTCGGTCAGCTGGGTCTCCTCCCCGACCGGTGCCCTCGGCCGCGGTCTGCTCGGAGGCGGCCGTCATCGGTCCCGACCCCGGCCCCGGCCCAGGAGGTCGCCGATCTCCAGCTCCCCGTCAAGGACCCGGCCGATCACCAGGCCGATGGCGCCGACCACCAGCGCGATCAGGAACCCGGTGAAGCCGCCGAGCGCGCCGGCGATGCCGAGAATGAGTCCGGCGAACAAGCCGGTCTGCGTCGCATTCATGGGTGGAACCCTCCTGCTGAGGAACTGACTTTGAAACTCACCGGACTCGCGGGGGCCGCCTCCGGCGCTCCCACCGGGCGCGCATCCGGCGCACCAGCCCCTGGATCCCGCGCGGCCGGTGCACCACGACCACCGGCGCGTTGTAGCGGTCGCACGGCCGGCGGTCCCGGAGCTCGGCCAGCCCGGCGACGAAGGCTTCCGGGTCACCCCCGACGTCCGGGTGGTTGGCCCGGACGAACGCGCGGATCGCCGCCCGCGAGGTGGCCGGATCGTGCTGCACGGCCCCCATCATGCGCTTCCCGCCGGCTCGTCGGTGGTGATCACGTCGGCGACGGTGATGTCCACCGGGACCTCGTCGAGCAGTTCGACCAGCGCGCCGCGGATCTCGTCGAGAATCTCTGGCAGCGGCCGGTCCAGGCGCAGCACCACGCCGATCTCCGCGGCACCCCCATCGGGCAACCGGACCCCGACGACCTTGCTGCCGGGCAGGTACGACGCGATCTCGCCGAACTGCCCGCCGTGCAGCCGCACCACCGAGGGGTGGGCGAGCACCCGCTCGGCCAGTTCGCCGGCGGAAACCTGCTCCGGCATGTCGAAGTCGTCCTCCACGGGAAGCGGGTGGTCTGGCGGCGTCCGAGGTCGCGGACCGCCGCGCCGGACATCATCTACCCGGCGGCGGTCATTCGACGCGGGAGGTGGTCTGCTGGCCGGCCTCCTCGCCGTCCTCGTCGGGCAGGTGGATGTCGTTGACCGCGATGTTGACCTCGATGACCTCCAGCCCGGTCATCCGCTCCACCGCGGTGATCACGTTGCGCCGCACCGCACGCGCGAGGTCCACGATGGACGCGCCGTACTCCACGATGATGTCCAGGTCCACCGCGGCCTGCTTCTCGCCGACCTCCACCTGCACCCCGGAGGTGGAGGAAGTCCCGCTACCGCCCGGGATCCGGTCCCGGATGGCGCCGAAGGCCCGGGAGACCCCGCCGCCCATCGCGTAGACGCCGGAGATCTCGCGAGCCGCGATGCCGGCGATCTTCTGCACCACGGACGCGGCGATGGTGGTCTTGCCCTGGGAGGTCTCGTCGGCCAGGCGGGCGGGCGCGTCGCCGGCCCGGGTCTCCGGGATGCGCCGGGTATCGGTGCTCCGTTCGTTGGTGGCCTGTGCGTTCTGCGGGGTTCCGCTGTCCTGGGCCATGGAAATCCAGCTCCTTCACGGTTCCGCCGATGCCGGACGGCTCGGCGGGGTCTGCTACAAGGTCTGATGCGCGCCCCCGGCGTGGCCTTTCGCGGTTGTGCGCCACATCACCCATTGTGCTCATCCGGCTCCAGGCTGCTCGACGTCGACGACCCGAACCCACACGGCCGGGGCGCCCGCGCTGAGCGCCTCCTGCAGCTCGGCGGTCAGCTTCTGGTGGATCGCCTCGGCCAGTTCCGGGGCGGGCAGCGGATAGCGGATCGTCAGATCCACCCGCACCTCGTCGACGTCACCGATGCAGCCGCGCAGGTGCACCCCGGGGCGCTCGGCGAGGAGTTCCAGGCACAACCGCCGCGTCAGCAGCACCACCGCCTGCTGGGCGATCCGCAGCTTGCCGCCCTCCTGGTCGAGCTCCACCGGCGCCGCGCCACCGCCGCCGCGCACCCCGCGCACCGCCGTCAAGGCGCGCTCCACCAGCCCGTGCGGCGGCTCGATCGGCAGGCTCGCGGTGCGCCGCACCTGCGCCCAGTCGGAGTCCAGCTCGGCGAGTTCGGCCTCGCAGAACCGGCAGGTCGGGATGTGCTCGGAGAGCTCCGGCGGCGCGCTGTCGGCGAGGAAGTCCAGCAGCATGCCGTCGGTCCGGCCGCAGGGCAGGGCCCGGTCCGGATCGAAGGAGCGATCAGCCATCGCGCATCTCCTTCAGCCTCGCGAGCAGCGTCACTCGTGCCCGGTGCAGCCGGGACCGGAGGGCGGTCACCGACACGTCGAGCATCTCGGCGATCTCCTCGTAGCGCATGCCCTCCAGTTCGCGTAGCACCAGTGGGATGCGCTGCGAAGATTCGAGCGTCGCGATAGCGCGGTGCACGCGGACCACCTCCTCGGTGCGGAGCGCGTGGCCCTCGGGACCGAGGGCGGCGCCGTCGGAGATCAGATCGTCGGTCGGCTCCAGCGGGACCGTGGGCCTGCGGCGGCGCAGGCTGGCGAGAGCCGCGTTGGTGACCACCCGGTACAGCCAGGTGGTCGGCGCGGACTCGCCGCGGAACCGGTCCAGCGACCGCCACACCGACACCCACGCCTCCTGGACGGCGTCCTCGGCCTCGGCGGAATCCCCGAGTATCCGGTACGCGACCCGGTACATCTTGGTGGTGTGGCGGCGGACCAGTGCGTCGAACGCCGTCGCGTTGCCGCGTTGGGCGGCAGCCACGAGGGCTTCATCCGAACCGGTCCCAACTGTCACGGCCGCATTCTCGCGTAACGGAGCAGGAGCAGCGATTCCGCGTGCAGCGCGGACCGCAGCTGCATCTGCCGGGGTGCGGGGACACCGCCACCTGCCGAGATGCGGCCCGCGTTGCCGCTGGCCAGCAGGGGGGACATGGTCAGGCACAGCTCGTCGACGAGATCCTCGTCGATGAGGTTGCCGAACAGCGTCGGGCCGCCTTCGCACCCGATGCGGCGCAGCCCCCGCGCGTCCAGCGCGTCCAGCGCCGCCCGCGGGTCTACCCGCTCGTCGCCGGCGACGACGACGTCGGCGCCCGCGTCGGCGAGCGCGGCGCGGCGCGCCTGCGGAGCGGCGTCGCAGGTGAGCACGATCGGCGGCACCACGGTGTCGGTGAGCAGCGGCGAGTCGGGCGCCAGCGAGGCGCGCCCGGTGACCAGCGCGATCGGCGGCACCTCGGTCAACCCCAGCCGCTGCCGCCGTTCGGCGCGCACCTCGGTGCGCTTGACCCCGCGATAACCCTCGACCATCGCCGTGCCGACGCCGACCAGCACCACGTCGGAGAGGTCCCGGATCAGCCCGAGGACCCGCTGGTCGATCGGCGCGGACAGCCCGCGCGAGCTACCCCGGACGGTCACCGCGCCGTCGAGGCTGGAGACGAAGTTCACCCGCACCCAGGGCCGCTCCGGGCGCTCCGGGTAGGCGTAGAAGTCCTCCAGTTGCTCGTCCACCTGCTGCGCGCCGTCGACCGGCCAGAGCTTGTCCACCACGGGTCAATCCCATCACGCGCGCCCATCCGGCAGGTGAGCAGGAGCACGCGACCGCACGGCCGGTAGGCCCGCTGTTCGGTTATAGGGTCGGCGCATGAGTTCTTCCCGTCTGGTCGACCGCCGTCCCGTGATGACCCCGGACGAGCTGGTCCAGGCGATGACGCCGCCGCCCATGTTCGACGCGGTGCGCTTCGACACCTACATCCCGAACCCGGACGAGCCGAGCCAGGAGCAGGCGGTGCGGGACTGCTCGGCCTTCGCCGACCGGATCAACGTCGCCGCCGGTGGCGGGTCCTGGCTGCGCGGGGTGTTCGGCCGGAAGAAGAACGACGACGTCCGGCGGGGGCTCTACCTGGACGGCGGGTTCGGCGTCGGCAAGACGCACCTCCTCGCGTCGCTGTGGCACGCCACCGAGGGGCAGAAGTCCTACGGCACGTTCGTCGAGGTCACCAGCCTGGTGGGGGTGCTCGGCTTCGCCGAGACCGTCGAGCGGCTCTCGGCGCACCGGCTGCTGGCCATCGACGAGTTCGAACTGGACGACCCGGGCGACACGATGCTGGTCACCCAGCTGATCGCGAAGCTCACCGACGCGGGCGTGCACGTCGCCGCCACCTCCAACACGCTGCCCGACAAGCTGGGCGAGGGCCGGTTCGCCGCGGCGGACTTCCTCCGCGAGATCCACGCGATGTCCGCGCGGTTCGGCGTGGTGCGGGTCGACGGCCCGGACTACCGGCACCGCGGGTTGCCGGACGCGCCGCCGCCGATGAGCGAGGACGAGCTCACCCGGCTCGCGGAGGCCACCGACGGTTCGACGCTCGACGACTTCGACGAGCTCTGCGACTACCTGGCCGGGCTGCACGCCTCGAAGTACGGCCGCCTGGTCGACGGGATCACCGCGGTGCACTTCAGCGGCGTGCACGCGGCGCCGGACCAGGACGTGGCGCTGCGACTGGTGGCGCTCGCCGACCGGCTCTACGACCGGGCCATCCCGGTGCGGGTCTCCGGCGAAGCGCTGACGGCGCTGTTCACCGACGAGATGCTGCACGGCGGCTACCGGAAGAAGTACCTCCGCGCGATCAGCCGCCTGACGGCGCTCTCCCGCGACCTCGCCAAGTCCTGACCCGGCGCGGAAGCGCAATTTCGCGAGAAATTGACCGTCACCCGGGTGAACGCCAATTTCTCACGAAATTGCGCTCCCTCCGGGTGACGGGGCGGGTCAGTGGGTGAGGACCGCTTCGATCGCGTCGAGGCCCGTGTCGAGCTCGTCCCGGTTGATCACCAGCGGTGGGGCGATGCGCAGCGTCGTGTCCTGCGTTTCCTTGCACAGCACACCGCGCTCGGCTAGCGCCTCGCTGGCTTGGCGGCCCGTCGGCCCGCCTGCGGCGAGCTCCAAACCGGCCCACAGGCCGCGGCCTCGCACTTCGACCGCTCCGCGGCCGACGAGTTCGCCGAGGCGCGCGTGCAGGTGCGCTCCCAGGTCGCGCGAACGCTCCTGGAACTCGCCGGTGCTCAGCAGGCGCACCACGGCTCGGCCGACCGCGCAGGCCAGCGGGTTGCCGCCGAAGGTGGAGCCGTGCTGGCCGGGTTGCAGCACGCCGATCACGTCGTCGCGACCGACCACTGCGGACACCGGCATGATGCCGCCGCCGAGCGCCTTGCCGAGGGTGTAGAGGTCGGCGCGGATGCCGTCGTGCTCGCTGGCCAGCAGCTCGCCGGTGCGGGCGAGTCCGGATTGGATCTCGTCGGCGATGAGCAGCACGTCGTTGTCGTCGCAGAGCCTGCGCAGCCGGGGCAGGTAGTCGGCGGGCGGCACGATCACGCCAGCTTCGCCCTGGATGGGTTCGACCAGGACGGCGGCGGTGCGTTCGGTGATCGCGGCCTCGACCGCGGCGGCGTCGCCGTATTCGGTGACGACGAATCCCGGTGTGTACGGGCCGAATTCGTCGTGCGCGACCGAGTCGGTGGAGAACGACACGATGGTGGTTGTGCGACCGTGGAAGTTGGAGCCCGCCACGATGATCTCGGCCTGGTTCTCCGGCACGCCCTTGACCCGGTAGGCCCACTTCCGGGCGATCTTGATGGCGGATTCGACGGCCTCCGCGCCGGAATTCATCGGCAGCACCCGGTCGGTGCCGGTGAGTTCGGCGAGTTCGCGGCAGAACAGTCCGAGCTGGTCGTGGTGGAAGGCTCGGCTGGTGAGCGTGACGCGGCCGAGCTGCTCGGTCGCGGCGGCGACCAGGTCCGGGTGGCGGTGCCCGAAGTTCAGCGCCGAGTACCCGGCCAGGAAGTCCAGGTAGTGCCGTCCGTCCACATCGGTCATCCAGGCGCCGGATGCCTCGGCGATCACGACTGGCAGCGGGTGGTAGTTGTGCGCGCTGTACTGCTCGTCGAGCTCCCGGAACCGGGCGGCCTGCGACGAGGCTTCGAGGTGCGACGGAATGACAGTCATGACCATAAGGTTATGTCGATGATGGCGCAGATTTCAGCCGCGAGACATTGCTTGAAGCGTGGATACGTTGCGTCATTTCGCTCTGTTTCGGTAGTTCATTGTCTCGGCGAGGAAGGGCGGCTGCCCCTTGACATCATGGACCCGGTGAGTGTTCCCCGGACTGGGAAGGCGAGGCGCTGATGCCGGACAACGGTGAGTACCGGATCTACCTGGGCGCGTACACGAGCGCGGAATCGGCGGCCGGCGGGATCCGGTTGGCGATCGCCGACGCCGATGGCGCTTTGCGGTGCACCGAGAGCGTCGCCGAGGCCTCCGACCCCTCGTTCCTCGCTATGGCACCCGATGGGGCGACGCTGTTCGCGGTGAGCGAGCTGCGGCAAGGCCGGGTCATCGCCTTCAAGGTGCACGACGACGGCACGCTCACCGAACTCAACTCGCAGCCGTCGCTGGGTGCCGCGCCGTGCCACCTGAGCGTGCACCCGTCCGGCAAGTACCTGCTGACCGCGAACTACCAGTCCGGGAACCTGGTGGTGCATCCGATCGCCGACGGCGGCGTACTGCGCGAGCCGTGCCACGTGGTGCAGCACAGCGGGAGCGGGCCGAACCCGCAGCGCCAGGAGGGCCCGCACACGCACCAGGTATTGCCCGACCCGTCCGGCCGCCACGTGCTCGCGGTGGACCTGGGTACCGACTCCGTCTACGCCTACGACTTCGATGTGGACAGTGGACACCTGGCGCTCAAGCACGAGGTTCCGCTGCGGGCGGGTGCCGGTCCGCGGCACCTGGCGTTCCACCCGGACGGCGAGCGGGCGTACGTGATCAACGAGCTGGCGTCCTCGATCACCGAGTTCGGCTACGACGCGGACACCGGGGTGCTGGAGCCAGGCCGGTCGCTGTCGACGCTGCCGCCGGACTACGGGCGGCCGAACCTGGCGGCCGAGATCGTGGTGACGCCCGACGGCCGGTTCGTGTTCGGGTCGAACCGGGGGCACGACAGCATCGCGGTATTCCGCGCAGACTCCAGCGACGGGGAGTTCCGGCTGGTCGACATCCGCCCGGCGGTGGTGGCCGAACCCCGCCACATCGCGCTTTCGCCGGACGGCCGGGTGCTGTTCGTCGCGGGCCAGCGCAGCAACGACGTGCAGGCGTTCGACATCGCGGACAACGGCGACCTGACCCCGCTGCGCGAACCGGTCCCGACCCCGACCCCGGTCTGCATCCTCCCGGTGGTTTGACCCGACAGGATGCAGGATTCGGCAACCGCAGGCACCACCAGGATTCCGAGGAATCGGCGCCCGGGTTGGCGATTTCGCGCGAAATGGCCAACCCCGGTGACAGGTGCCGGTAGGGCGCTTGGGAAGGACCGCGCGGTTACGGTCGGCGGACGCCGTAGCGGCCGAAGGCGTACTGGGTCAGAGCCGTTCGGGCCCGGCGGGTTTCCTGGCGGCGGGTCAGCCAGCCGCCCGTGGCTCCGATCGGGAAGATCCGGGCCCCGCCGTGGTACGCGCGGGCGCGATGCCACCACAGGGAGTTGGGCTTCGTGCCGTCGGCCAGCCACACGGCGACCGCCGTCCGCTTGCCATCGCCGACCACGTCGACCCGATCGACCTGGCTCCACGGGATCTCCCGGGTCAGGCCCATCCGGGAGATCAGCAGCCCGTCGCTGTTGATCTTCAGGTGCAGGCTCGGCAGCAGCACCTTCCCGATCGACCAGAGCATGCTGATGCCCAGCAGCAGCATGCCCAACCGGAAGATCGCGACGCGGTCGTGCGAAAGCCCGCTGAAGCCGTAGGTCTGGAACAGCCTGCCGGCGCCGAGGATGATCACCCCGCAGATCACCGCCGACATTGCGGCGCGGAACCGACCGCCGGTGGCGAACACCGGACCGGGGTTGTCCTTGCGCACCCGCTGCGGCGTC
The DNA here is from genome assembly GCF_012277335.1 of Saccharopolyspora sp. ASAGF58. Classification (NCBI taxonomy): domain Bacteria; kingdom Bacillati; phylum Actinomycetota; class Actinomycetes; order Pseudonocardiales; family Pseudonocardiaceae; genus Saccharopolyspora; species Saccharopolyspora sp. ASAGF58. The sequence goes on from NZ_CP040605.1 coordinate 4,506,675, forward strand.
CGCGTGGTCTCCCTCGGACGTGCCGGGACGATCCTGTCCCGCATCGGCGCGGGAGCGGCGGGGGCGGGCGAAACCGGCGCGGGCGCGACGGAGGCGGGGATGACCGGCGCGGAGGGGACCGGCGCGGGTGAAACCGGCGTCGCGTCGTGCGCGTGCGTGTAGGACCGAGTCCCGGGCTTGGGTGTCGGTTGCGGCGGGGCGGTGTCAGGCAGCGGCGCGTTCGCCGTCTGCTGCAACTGGGTCGCGTGCTGGGTGATGACATCGCTGATCGCGGGCGGTAGCCAGGCATTGCCCTGCGGGCTGGCTTCGCCGATCTGGTCGAGCAGGTCGCTCGGGGTCGGCCGGGCGGCCGGGTCCTTCGCGAAGCAGGCCGCCAGCAGCGGTCGCAGGCCCTCCGGCACCCGGGACAGGTCCGCGTCGGTGTGCACGACCCGGTAGAGCAGGGCCGCTGTGCTCTCTTGGCCGAACGGGCCGGTTCCGGTGGCGGCGAAGACGAGTACCGCACCGAGTGAAAACACGTCGCTGGGTGGGCCGACTTCGGTGCCGAGGGTCTGCTCGGGGGAGAAGAAGCCGGGCGTGCCCAGGAACATGCCGGTCGCGGTTAGGGCATTGCCGGTCATCGCCCGCGAGATGCCGAAGTCGATGACGCGCGGTCCGTCCGGGCCGAGCAGGACGTTGGCCGGTTTGAGGTCGCGGTGCACCAGGTGTGCGCGGTGGATGGCGCAGAGCGCTTCGGCGAGCCCGGCGGCGAGGCTGCGGACGGTGGCTTCGGGCAGCGGGCCGTGGTCCGCGACGGCTTGGTGCAGCGTGGGGCCGGGCACGTATTCGGTGGCCAGCCAGGGCTGTTCGGCGTCGGGGTCGGCGTTGACCACCGCGGCGGTCCAGAATCCGCCGACCGAGTGGGCGGCCAGCACCTCGCGGCGGAACCGCTCCCGGAACTCCGCGTCCTCGGCGAGGTCCGCCCGGATGATCTTCACCGCCACCACTCGGCCGCCGCGCGAGCGGCCCAGGTAAACGCCGCCCATCGCGCCGCGGCCCAACCGGGCGAGCAGCCGGTAGTCGCCGACCCGGTTCGGGTCGCTGGCCAGCAACGGCTGCACAGGACCTCAGCCTCCTGCCTCGAAGATCTCGGTTCTCGTCCCCAACGAGCTTACGGAACCGCCGCGCCTACGTGTGCCGACCCGCCGGACCCGCCCCGGCCGGGTGGTGCTGGTAATCGAATACTTGGCTTCGTTCCAACTCTTTCTCCGGATGGGCGTTGTCGGTATGATCCGGCGCACTGCGAACCCGAAGGAACGATCACGCGGATCCGAGGGGAGGCGCTCCGTGACGTCCACCGAGCAGGGTCGTCCAGCCGTGGCGCTGCACGGCGTCGGCAAGCGGTTCCCCGGAGTGGTCGCGGTCTCCGAGGTCACGCTCGCCATCCCGCCCGGCGAGGTGCACGTGTTCGCCGGGGAGAACGGGGCGGGCAAGTCGACGCTGATGAAGCTGATCGCGCAGGTCGAACAGCCCAGCAGCGGACGCATCGAACTCGACGGCGTCCCGGTCGCCTACCAGGGGCCGGGCGCGGCCCGGCGGCTCGGGGTCTCCATGGTCCACCAGGAGTTCGCGCTGGCGCCGGACCTGTCGGTGGCCGAGAACCTGTTCATCGGCCACGAACCCGGCCGCGGCGGGTGGATCTCGCGGGCCGAGGAGCGCCGCGCCGCGCGGGAACTGCTCGGCCACGTCGGCCTGAACATCGATCCGGGACGGCGGGTAGCGCTGCTGTCCACTGCGGAGCAGCAGCGCGTCGAGCTGGCGAAAGCCCTCGCGGTGCAGGCGAAAGTGCTCATCCTCGACGAGCCCACGGCCAGCCTCACCGAGCGGGAGGCCGAAGAGCTGTTCGGCATCGTCCGCGAGCTGACCGCGAGGGGCATCGCGGTGCTCTACATCTCGCACCGGCTGGACGAGATCTTCGAGATCGGCGACCGGGTGACCGTGATGCGCGACGGCGCAATCGTCGCCACCCGGCCGGTCACCGAACTGGACGAAGACCGGCTGGTGCAGCTGATGGTCGGCCGCGACGTGGAGAACCTCTACCCGCGCACCCACAACGAGCCCGGTCCGGTGCGGCTGGAGGTCCGGGGGCTCACCCGCGCCGACGCCGTCCGCGACGTGTCGTTCGAGGTCCGTGCGGGCGAAATCGTCGGGCTGGCCGGGCTGGTCGGGGCCGGGCGCACCGAACTGGCGCGCGCGGTGTTCGGCGCGGAGCTGCCGGACGCGGGCACGATCGCCTTGGACGGCAAGCGGTTGCGCATCCGCGGCCCGTCCGACGCGATCGCCGCGGGCATCGGATACCTCACCGAGAGCCGGAAGACCGATGGTCTTGCCCTACCACTGGGGGTGGACAAGAACATCACGCTGGCGAAGCTGCCGATGCGGGCCGGATTGATCGACCTCGCCGCGGAACGCAAGATCGCCGAGCGGGAGCGCGACGGCCTCCGGATCCGGGTGCCGTGGGTGGGGCGCCCGGTGCGGACGCTCTCCGGCGGCAACCAGCAGAAGGTGATCCTGGCGAGGTGGCTGGAAACCGGCGCGGAGGTGCTGTTCTTCGATGAGCCCGGCCGCGGCATGGATGTCGGGGCCAAGTCGGAGATGTTCCAGCAGATGGATTCCCTCGCCGCGCGGGGCAAAGCGGTCGTGTTCATCTCCAGCTACCTGCCGGAGCTGCTGAACATGTGCGATCGGATCCTGGTCATGCGCGGTGGGCGGATCACCGGAGAGGTCCCCCGCGCGGAGTTCTCCGAGGAACGCGTCGTCGCGCTGGCAACCGGGGCCCGCAACGTCGAAAACGGGGGCAACCATGACTGAGCAGACCAAGGCACCGTCCACTGAGGACCACGGCCTGCTGGGCGGGCTGGGGGACCGGCTCTCTGGCGCGGTCTCGCAGGTCGCCGCGGCCGGCGCGCTGATCGTCGTGTTCATCGTGCTGTCGATCGTCGCGCCGTCGTTCCTCACCGCGGACAACCTGTTCAACCTGGGCTCGCAGACCTCGGTGAACGCGGTGATGGCGGTCGGCGTGACGCTGGTGATCATCACCGGCGGCATCGACCTGTCGGTGGGTTCGGTGGCGGCGCTGTCCGGGGTGCTCGGGGTGGCGCTGATGGCCGACTACGGGTTCAACCCGATGGTGGGCATCATCGGCGGCGTCGTCGTCGGCGCGGTGGCCGGGCTGGTGAACGGGCTGCTGGTGTCGGTCGTCGGGCTGCCGCCGTTCATCGCCACCCTTGGGATGCTCAGCGTCGCCCGAGGCCTAGTGCTGATCGCCACCGGTGCGGTCGCGGTGTTCGGCGCGCCGGAGTCGTTTCGCTTGCTCGGGCAAGGCGTCATCGGCGCGATCCCGATCCCGGTGCTGCTCATCGCGCTCGTCGCGGTGGCCGGGCACGTGGTGCTCACCCGGACCAGGCTCGGCCGCTACGCGTACGTGATGGGGTCCAACATGGAGGCGGCGCGGCTGTCCGGTGTGCCGGTGCGGCGCTACACCACCGCGGTCTACGTGCTCTCCGGCGCGCTGGCCGGGCTCGGCGGCATGATCGCGGCGTCCCGGATCTACTCCGGGCAGCCGAACTTCGGCGAAGGCCTGGAGCTCGACGTGATCGCGGCGGTCGTCATCGGCGGGGCGAGCCTGTTCGGCGGCCGCGGCACCGTGTGGGGCTCGTTGATCGGCGCGTTCCTGGTCGCGGTCATCCGCAACGGGGCGGTCCAGCTCAACATCAGCACCTTCTACCAGAACGTGTTGATCGGCGTGATCATCTGGCTGGCGGTCTGGTGGGACCGGTACCAACGACGCAAGCTCGGTGGCGATGCCGGATGAGGAATTTGTTGCACAACTCGTTTTGCGTAGCGGTGCGGGTAGCGGCGGTGCGAGTTGTGGGGGTGGGCTGAGCGGCCTTCGCCGCTTCAAGACAAGACCCGGACACCAACTCGGTAAGCCGCGATGAGCAAGGGAGCTCGGCGATGAAGAAGGTACTGACCGCGACGTCCGTGCTGCTTTCGGTGGCCGCTGTGCTGGGCACCGCCGCGTGCAGCGTCGGGGTGCGCGAGCAGACCGGCGGCGGTGGCCAGCAGGGCGGGCCGATCAAGCTCGCCGTGGTGCCGAAGGCGATCGGTTTCGACTTCTGGGAGAAGGTGCGGGTCGGCGCCGAGTGCGCGGGTTCCAAGCACCAGGACGTGACGGTCCATTGGGACGGGGTGCACGCCGAGAGCGACGTCAGCGGGCAGCAGAGCCTGCTGCAGGACATGCTGTCGCAGGGGGGCGTCAAGGGCCTGGTGTACGCGGCGACGGACGCCAAGGCGCTGGCCGACATAACCAAGTCCGCGCAGGGCCAGGGCACGACGGTGGTCAACATGGACTCCGGCACCACCCCGCAGCCGCCGGACGTGCCGGTGTTCGCGACGAACAACGTCGCCGCCGCCGAGCAGGCCACCGACGTGCTCGCCGAGCAGCTCGGCGGCAAGGGCAAGGTGGCGTTCATCGAGTTCCAGCCCGGCACGAGCACCAACGAGACGCGTGCCGAGGGCTTCAAGAAGGGCATGGCCAAGCACCCCGGGCTGCAGCTGGTCGCGCAGCAGTCCAGCGAAAGCGACTACAACCGGGCGTTGCAGGTCACCCAGGACATCCTGACCGCCAACCCGGACCTCAACGGCATCTACGCGGCCAACGAGCCCAGCGTGCTCGGCGCGGCGGAGGCCGTGCGGCAGGCGGGGAAGGTCGGGCAGGTGAAGGTCATCGGCTGGGACACCTCGGAGGGCGAGATCCAGGGGTTGCGGGACGGCGTGATCACCGGGTTGATCGCGCAGAACCCGTTCAAGATGGGCTTCGCGTCGGTCAACGCGGCGATCGGCAAGATCCGCGGTTCCGCGGACCCGATGCCCAACCCGGACACCGGCTCGATGCTGATCACCAAGGGGAACGTCGACAGCTCCGAAGTCCAGAAGCTGCTGAACCCCACCTGCGAGAACCCACCCGCCTGAGCGATTTTTCACGAGGTGAGGGGCACCCTCGGGCAACTGTGCCACCGACTGTGCCGCTCGAGGGTGCCCCTCACCCATCGCACGATCGGGTAGGAGTGAAGGCGCCCACCACCCCTCCCGCGGTCGGGGTGGTGGCGAGAATGTCGCGGTGGTTACCGCGATCGTCAATCCGCTCGTGCAGGAGATTCTGGATCTGGTCGGGATCTTCGCCTTCGCGCTTTCCGGCGCGCTGCTCGCCGTGCGAAAGCGCTTCGACGCCGTCGGCATCGCGGTGCTGGCCGAGGTGACCGCGCTCGGCGGCGGGCTGTTCCGGGACCTGGTGATCGGCGCCGTGCCGCCGGTGGCTTTCACCAACATCGCCTACTTCACCACGCCGCTGGTGGCCTCGGTGGCGGTGTTCTTCTGGCACCCCAGGCTCGCCCGGATCCGGCGGTTCGTGATGTTCTTCGACGCCGTCGGCCTTGGTGTGTTCTGCGTGGCGGGCAGCATCAAGGCGCTGAACTACGGCATGCACCCGCTGGCGGCGATCGCGCTCGGCGCGGCGACCGCGATCGGCGGCGGCGCTGCCCGGGACGTGCTCGCGGGAGAGATCCCGGCGCTGCTGCACCCGAAGAGCGAGATCTACGCGGTGCCCGCACTGCTCGGCAGCGCGCTGGTCCCGATCCTGGCAGTGGCGAACGTGTTGACGCCGATCACCAGCACGCTCGCTGCGCTGCTCGCGGTCATCGTCCGGCTGCTCGCCTTGCGCTACGGCTGGCGGGCGCCGCTGGCCCGGGGGACGACGCTGCCGTGAGCTACGGGTTCTGCCGAATCGCTTCCAGCGCCGCGTCGGCGTGCGCAGCCATCCGGAACTCGTTGCGGAGCAACAAGAGCGCCCGACGCTGCTGATCGATGCGGTCCGCAGATCGGACAGCTTGCGCTCGGTGTCGTGCTGGTCGTGCAGCACGGAATCCGCCACCACGTCGCCTTCGCGCACCGTGAACAGCGGCGATTTCGCGCGAAATCGTCTTTTGCCAGGCGTGCGGGGCGGCGATTTCGCGCGAAATCGCCGCCGATCGCACCCTGGCCACGCTGGCCACGCTGGCATGCTGGCCACGCTGGCCACGCTGGCCACGCTGGCATGCTGGCCACGCTGGCCTGCTGGCACGCGGGTGCCGGAGTCACCGTGCCGGCTCGCGCCGTCCCACGTGCTGGATGAACAGCCCGGCCACCAGCAGCAGGGCCATCAGGATTCCCATCACCAGCACTGTGCCCGAGATGCCCAGACGGTCTGCCAGCAGCGCCGTCGCCACGAGCAGCGCGCAGCCCAAGGCCGTCGCCGCCAGGATCGCGACGCCCGCATCGGCCATCAGGGATTGCAGGATGCCCGTCGTCACCAGGTAGATGATCAGCGGGATCGCGACGGTCAGCGCCGCGGCGACGGCGCTCACGTGCGCCTTGTGGGCGCTGCTGTCGATCGCCACCTCCAGCCCGGCGCCGACCGCGGCGATCCCGGCGAACACCAGGTAGTGGCTGTAGCCCCAGGCCAACGGGGCGCTCAGCGTATTGCGCAGGTGCTCGACGGCGGAGTGCTTGAAGTAGGTCCACCACATCGCGAAGATCACCAGCAGCCCGCCGAAGCCGATCTCCAGCAGCTCCGCCGACCAGCCGCCGTCGGCGACGTCCTCCTGGATCGCGGCGGTCACGGCGAGCACCACCTCGCCGAGCACGATGATCGTGAACAGCCCGTAGCGCTCCGCGATGTGGTGCGGGTGCCAGGCGGTCCGCCGGCGCTTCTCGGCGAATGCCGGCACCGCGAGTTCGGCCAGCACCAGCACCACGAATCCGACCTCCGCCCACGGGTGCGGCAGTGCCAAGCGCAAGATCCAGCCGACCTGCACCACGGTCACGCCGCCCGCGTAGCGCAGCGCGGCGGCGCGCCCCTCGGGATGTTGCCGGGCGGCGCGCAGCCACTGGGCGACCATCGCCACGCGCATCACCACGTAACCGATGGTCACGATGGTGAAGTCGTAGTCGTGGAACGCCCCGGGCACCCCGGCGGCGAGCACCAGCACCCCGGCCATCTGCAGCAGCGTCAGCGCGCGGTAGGCCACGTCGTCGGTGTCGTAGGCGGAGGCGAACCAGGTGAAGTTCATCCACGCCCACCAGATCGCGAAGAACACCATGAGGTAACCGATGCCGGTGGTGGCGAAGTGGCCCTCGGCGAGCCCGTGGTGCAACTGCACGGCGGCCTGGCCGACGGCGGCTACGAAGCACAGGTCGAAGAGCAGTTCCAACGGCGTGGCCACGCGGTGCTGCTCGGCGGGGTCTCGCGCGACCATGGGACGCCGCAGGGGTGGGATGTGCTCGCTCATGGTCGAAATTGTCTTCGAAGGCGCCTCGAACTGGTAGGACGACCCCCCAGCGGGTAGCCAGGTCACATGCCCGAATTGCCCGATGTAGAAGGATTCCGCCGGGTCGCGGAGCAGGCGACCGGCCGACAGGTGCGCGAGGTGCGCGTGCACGACGCGCAGGTGCTGCGTGGTATCGGCGCAGATGCGTTTCAGCGCGCACTGCGGCGCAGGTACTTCGCCGAACCTCGGCGGCACGGCAAGTGGCTGCTGATCGCGATGGCGGCCGCCGCGAACGCCTCGCCTGCGCCGCCGACCTTGCTGCTGCACTTCGGGATGACCGGGAATCTCCAGTGGTGCGCCCACCGCGACGAACTGCACCGGCACGACCGGCTCGTGTTCGACTTCGCCGCGGGTGAACTCCGCTACCGGGACATGCGGAAGCTGACCGGGATCCACCTCGCGCGGGAGCAGGACGAAGTGGACGATCTGCTGGCCGAGCTCGGCCCGGACGCGCAGGAGGTCGGCGCCGACGAGTTCGCCGAGCGGCTCACCCGCACCCGGCGGCGCCTCAAGCCGGCCCTGATGGACCAGTCGGTGCTCGCCGGGCTCGGCAACATCTGCGCCGACGAGATCCTCTGGCGGGCCCGGATCGATCCGAACCGGGCCACCGCGGACCTGGTCGCAGCGGACCTCGATCGGCTGCACCGCGAGATGCGGGCGATGCTGCGGGAGGCCGTTCGCGTCGGCCGGGTTCCGGATGGTGCGTCCTGGCTGACCGGGCACCGCGACCAACCGGACCGGCGGTGTCCGCGGTGCTCGTCGGCGTTGCGGCGGATGCGGATCGGCGGCCGCAGCACCCTGTGGTGTCCGACGTGCCAGCCAGCGTGACCAGCGGGAGCCCAGGCCCGGTGTGCATGCGTTCATGCGGGTACCGTTAACCTGAAAATACTTCAGGGGGTCAGGGGCGGATCGGGGGGTCCGACCGCGCGGAGCCGGGTCCGGGGTTGTGGCCCGGCTTCGCGGGGCCACCTTCCGCCCGCGGTCGTGCGATCGGCGTGGCCTAGCGCACTGTTTACCGGTCGGTAACCGCTGTTTTTGGCATGATCTGGCCGACGACGGCCGTGCGTCGGCAGCGCAGCCAGAAGCGGAAGGATCGGTGTGATGACGAAGATCGAACGCCTGGGAGTCATCGGCGGCGGGCAGATGGGCGGCGGCATCGCGGAGGTCGGCGCCCGAGCCGGCATCGACGTGATCGTGTGCGAGGTCAACGCCGAAGCCGCCCGAGCCGGCCGCGCCAAGCTGTGGAAGTCGCTCAACCGGGCGGTGCAGAAGGGGAAGCTCACCGAGGCCGAACGCGACGAGACGCAGTCCCGGCTGCACTTCACCACCACGCTCGCCGACCTCGACGACCGGGACATGGTCATCGAGGCGATCGCCGAGGACGAGGGGTTGAAGCTCGAGCTCTTCGCCGAGCTGGACAAGGTCGTGGCCGACCCGGAGGCGATCCTGGCGTCGAACACCTCCTCCATCCCGATCGCCAAGCTCGCCGCCGCCACCAAGCGCCCGCAGCAGGTCCTCGGCGTGCACTTCTTCAACCCGGTGCCGGTGCTCAAGCTCGTCGAGCTGGTGCCGTCGCTGTTGACCTCCGAGGAGACCGTCGAGCGGGCCGCGGCGTTCGCCACCGAGCAGCTGGGCAAGGAGACCGTCCGGGCCAAGGACCGGTCCGGGTTCATCGTCAACGCGCTGCTGGCGCCGTACCTGCTGTCGGCGATCCGGATGCTCGAGGGCGGTTTCGCCAGCGCCGAGGACATCGACAAGGGCATGGTGCTGGGGTGCGCCCACCCGATGGGCCCGCTGCGGCTGTCCGACCTGGTCGGCCTGGACACCCTGAAGGCCATCGCGGATTCGCTGTACGCGGAGTACGCCGAACCCACCTACGCGGCCCCGCCGCTGCTGCAGCGGATGCTCGACGCGGGCCTGAAGGGCAAGAAGTCCGGCAAGGGCTTCTACACCTACGACAACTGACCGGGCCCCGGATCGGGTGAACTGCGATGGGCCCCCTTGCCGAGCGGGTTGGCCGAGCGGGTTGGCAAGAGTGTGCCCTTCGCCTCATGTCCGATCAGGTCGCGAGGAGGGCTTGGATCTCTTCGACCACCCGGGTCGGGTCGTCTTCCATGACGAAGTGGCCCGCATCCGGGACCACGCTCAGCGTCGCGTTGGGGATGTCTTTTGCGAGGCGCTTCGCGAAGGTGACCGGCTGCCAGCTGTCTTCGGCTCCCCACACGATCCGCGTCGGTGCGGTCAGGGCTTTCAGCCGCGGGGCCACTCGTTGCGTCGGGGTCGAGTCGTAGTGGCGCACCTGGTGTTCGAAGAACGACGCCCGGCCCATCGGTGTCCTATGTGGAGCGAGGTAGGCTTCGAGGGTTCCGCCGGCCATCCGGGTCGGGTCTGCGACCGTCATGGCCAGCTGGCGGGTCAGCATCGCTTCGAAGTCGGCCCGGGGCATGGCGGCGTAGTCGTCGAGGTGGTCTCGGATGATCTTCCGCCAGGTGCTCGACGGCCAGGAGTCGTAGCTGACCGAGTCGATCAGCATCAGGCGCTGGACCCGGTCCGGGTGGCGGGTCGCGAAGATCTGGCCGACCGCGCCGCCGATGTCGTGCGCGATCAGCGTGCAGCGCCGGATTCCCCGCTGCGTCAGCACTTCCGCCAGCAGATCCGCCTGGGCAGTGACCGAGGTGTCGCGGTTCGGCGGGCGTTCGGAGGCGCCGTAGCCCAGCAGGTCGTAGGCTAGGACGCCGTGCCCTGCGGCGTCGATGGCCGGGATCACGTTGCGCCAGATGTGGGAATGCGACGGCGTTCCGTGCAGGAACACGACCGTTTCGCCGGTGCGCCCGGCGGTGTGCCGGTAGGCCAGCCGGGCCCCGTCGACGATCATGTGCTGTGCCAGGATCATGCCGAGCCTTCCACGGTGATGACGATCTTGCCGAAGAAGTCCTTGGCGCCGAAGATCTTCTGCGCTTCGGGCAGCTCCTGCAACGGGTACGTCTCGGCCAGCAGTGGTGTCAGCTCGCCGTCGGCGATGTGCTGCCGGAGCTGGGCGAAGTCCTCATGGGTGCCGAACGACGAGCCGATCAGCTGCAGCTGGCGGAGGTAGACCGTGCGCAGGTCCGTCTCCACCAGCGGTCCGGCGATCCCGCCGGCCACGACGTAGCGGCCGAGCGGCGCGAGCATCCGCAGCAGCACCGGGAAGCCCGGCCCGGCCACGACGTCGGCTACGACGTCCACCCGGTCCGCAATGGCGCGCACCGCCGCCTCCAGGTCGGCTGCGCGGCGGTCCACCGTCGCATCCGCTCCGAGGCGCAGCGCGCGCTCCCGCTTCGCGGCGCTGGTGATCGCCACGACGCGCGCTCCGCGCAGCGTCGCGAGCTGGATCAGCGCCGAGCCGACTCCGCCGGAGGCACCGGTGACCACGACGGTCTCGCCGTCGCGGACGCCTGCCCGGTTCAGCATGCGCATCGCCGTCGCGTAGGCGGTGGGGAAGGTCGCCAGCTCCGCGTCGCTGAGGTCGCTGTCGATCGGGTGGGCGTTCTGGGCGGGCACGGTGGTGAATTCGGCGAATCCGCCGTCGCGCTCGCTGCCCAGGTACTCGGTGTCGACCAGTTCTCGTTCGCCGCCGGTGTAGAGCATCGGGTCGACGATCACCCGCTCGCCCAGCCGGGATTCGGGCACACCCGCGCCGATCTGGTCGATTCGGCCGACCACGTCGGCGCCCTGGATCCGTGGGAACTCCAGCGGCTCCCGCCGCCAGCCCGCGCTCGCCCCGGGGTCGTCGGGGGAGCCGTACGCGCCCTCGCGGGTCCAGATGTCGGTGTTGTTGATGGCCGTGGCGGCGACCCGGATCCGCACCTCGCCCGGTCCGGCGTGCGGCTCTGACACGTCCTCGCGGTACGCCAGCTTCTCCGGCCCGCCGAAGCCGGTGAGCAGCACTGCGCGCATTGGGAACACTCCGTTCTGGGTCCTCGTTGCGGCCGGGAGAGGTATACCGACCGGTATGGCTACCACCGTAGCCGCTCGCGGTCGGCCCATGTCAACCCACCGGTCGGTATAGTCAGGACGTGGAGATGGACGTGGAGATGTTGGAGAAGCTGACGCCGGCCGGGCGGCGGGTGCTGGACGTGGCGGCCGAGCTGTTCTACCGGCAGGGCATCCACGCCGTCGGGGTCGAGGCGATCGCCGCCGGGGCCGGGGTTACCAAGAAGACCCTGTACGCGTGCTTCGGCTCGAAGGACCAGCTCGTCACCGCGTACCTGGTCGAGCGGGACCAGCGCTGGCGGGCCTGGCTGGAGCGGTGGGTCGTCGAGTCCGCGGCCCCGCCGCGAGAGAAGCTGCTGGCGGTCTTCGACGCGCTCGACGCGTGGATGGACCGCGCGGACTTCCGGGGCTGCGGATTCGTCAACGCCCTGGCGGAGACCCCGGATCCGGAGCATCCGGCCCACGCCGTGATCATCGGCCAGAAGCGGTGGATGCGGCAGTACTTCGAAGAGCTCGCCGCGGCAGCGGGATTGGCCGGCCCGGCGGACTTCGCGGACGGCGTCCTGCTGCTCTACGAGGGTGCGACGGTGGCCGCCTCGGCCGGTTTCCCCGACGCGGTCCGGAAAGCGCGCAGAACCGCGGAGATCCTCCTCAAGGCCTGATCAGTCCACTTCGGACACGATGGTGGTGCGCAGTGCGTCCACCGCGTGGCGGCGGTGTTCGTCGAGCAGCCGGACCAGTTCGCCGGCTCGGCGCTCCGCGACCGCCGCCACGATCGCGTCGTGTTCGTGGCGGACGCGCTCGCGGTTGGTGTCGGAGTTGTAGTACACCGCGCGGTAGGCGTCCGTGGCGTCCCAGAGCGTGCGCACGATGCGCAGCAGGCGGGGCATCCCGGCGGGCTCCAGCAGCGCGAAGTGGAATCGGCGGTTCGCCGTGATCATGGCCGCCAGGTCGCCGCTGTCGGCGGCCTTCTCGACATCGCACTGGGCGTCGGTGATCCGGGCCAGGTCGGCATCGCTGAGCCGCTCGGTCGCCACCGCCGCGGCCTCCGATTCGAGCAGCTCGCGCATCCGGTAGACCTCCAGCAGGTCGCTCAGCGACAGCTCGGCCACCGAGTAGCCCCGATGCGGCTGGTAGATCACCTGCCCCTCGGCCTCCAGCGTCTTCAGCGCCTCGCGCAGCGGAACCCGGCTCACGCCGAGGCGCTGGGAGATGGTGTCCTGCCGGATCGGTTGGCCCGGCGCCAGATCGCCGGACACGATGGACTTCCGGAGCTCGTCGAGAACGAACTCCTGGGTGGTGGGTGGTCGCTGCATCCCGGGCTCCCCAAGTTTTCGGGCGTCTTGACTGTCGCCCGATCAACTGTATATTGGATCCAAAATCGCGGTGAGGCAAGCCCCTTTTCCGGTCACCGCGCTGCTGCACTGGTATCGGTCGGCCGGTTCGCCGGCCTGCCGGGTGGAAGGGTGGGTGCATGGAGACGCTGCCGATGGACGGCGTGGTCGTCGCGGACTTCAGCCGGGTGCTGGCCGGCCCGTACGCGACCATGCTGCTGGCCGATCTCGGCGCGACCGTGATCAAGGTGGAGCGCCCCGGCGAAGGCGACGACACACGCTCGTGGGGACCGCCCTGGACCGAGCACAGCTCCGCCTACTTCGAGTCGGTCAACCGGGGCAAGCGCAGTATCACCCTCGACCTAGCCGACCCGGAGGACCAGGAAGCCGCGCGCCGGCTCATCAGCCGCGCCGACGTCCTGGTGGAGAACTTCAAGCCCGGCTCGCTGGCCCGCTACGGCCTGGACCACGAGACCGCGCGGGAGCTCAACCCGCGGCTGATCTACACCTCGATCTCCGGGTTCGGCAGCAAGGAAGGCGCACGCCTGCCCGGCTACGACTTCGTCGTGCAGGCGCTCGGTGGGCTGATGAGCATCACCGGCGAACCCGAAGGCGCGCCGATGAAGGTCGGAGTGGCGGTGGTGGACGTGCTCACCGGCAAGGACGCGGCGCTGGGCATCATGGCCGCGCTGCGGCACCGCGAACTGACCGGCCACGGCCAGCACGTCGAGGTGAACCTCCTGTCCAGCCTGCTGGCGTCGCTGGCGAACCAGATGAGCAGCCTGCTGACGACCGGCATCGCGCCGCAGCGAATGGGCAACCGGCACCCCAACATCGCGCCGTATGAGGCGCTGCGCTGCGAGGACGCGTTCCTGGCCGTCGCGGTCGGCAACGATGCGCAGTTCCGCAGGCTGTGCGAAGCGCTGGGGTTGGTGTCGCTGGTCGGCGACCCGAGGTTCGCGACCAATGCGGAGCGGGTGGCCAACCGCGAGGAGCTGGCGCGGCAGCTGGAGAACGTGCTCGGCGCGCGGACCGCCGCGGACTGGCAGCAGCGCCTGCAGGGCGTGGGCATCGCGTGCGGCCAGGTCAACGACCTGTCGCGGGCGGTGCACTACGCCGAGTCGCTGGGGCTGCGGCCAATGGTCGATCCCGGCGGCGGAGCCGCGATGCAGGTGCGCACCCCCATCGACTTCTCCGACCACGGCAGCGCCGAGATGACACCGCCGCCGCTGCTCGGCGAACACACCAAGGAAGTCCTCGCGTGGTTGGAGGACTCCGAGCAAGAGCTTTCCCCGCTCGTCTCAAGGAGGAGCCCGCAATGAGTGCCAGTGGAAAACGTCCCGCGTTCGACCCGCGCGATCCGCTGGGGATCGACGCCGAATTCACCCCGGAGCAGCTCGCGATCCGCGACAGCGTGCGCGCGCTGTGCCGGGACCACGTGCAGCCGCACGTCGCGGAGTGGTTCGAGCGCGGCGAGTTTCCGCAGGCCCGGGAACTCGCCCGGGAGCTGGGCAAGCTCGGCGTGCTCGGCATGCACCTGGAGGGCTACGGCTGCGCCGGACTGTCCGCAGTGGACTACGGAATCGCCTGCGAGGAGCTGGAGGCCTGCGACTCCGGCTTGCGCTCACTGGTATCGGTGCAGGGTTCGCTGGCGATGTTCGCGATCTGGCGCTGGGGCTCGGAGGAGCACAAGCAGCACTGGCTGCCGCAGATGGCCGCGGGCGAGGCGATCGGCTGCTTCGGCCTGACCGAGCCGGACCACGGCTCCGACCCGGCCTCGATGCGCACTGTCGCGCGCCGCGACGGCTCCGACTGGGTGCTAAACGGCCGCAAGATGTGGATCACCAACGGCACGGTCGCCTCGGTCGCGGTGGTGTGGGCGCAAACCGACGAAGGGGTGCGCGGTTTCGTCGTGCCGACCGACACGCCGGGCTTCTCGGCGCCGGAGATCAAGCACAAGCTTTCGCTGCGCGCCTCGGTGACCAGCGAGCTGGTGCTCGACGACGTCCGGCTGCCCGCCGACGCGGTGCTGCCCGAGGTCACCGGCCTGCGCGGCCCGCTGTCCTGCCTCAACGAGGCGCGCTACGGCATCGTGTGGGGCGCGGTCGGCGCCGGGCGCAGCTGCCTGGAGGCGGCGCTGGACTACGCGGTGACCCGCGAGCAGTTCGGGCGGCCGATCGGCGGTTTCCAGCTCACGCAGGGCAAGCTCGCCGACATGGCGGTCCGAGTCCAAAATGGACGGTTGTTGGCGCTGCACCTCGGCAAGCGCAAGGACGCCGGGCAGCTGGTCCCGCAGCAGGTGAGCTTCGGCAAGCTCGACAACGTCCGCGGCGCGCTGGAGGTGGCCCGCGCCGCCCGAACCATCCTGGGTGCCAACGGGATCTCGCTGGAGTACCCGGTGATCCGGCACATGACGAACCTGGAGTCGGTGCTGACCTACGAGGGCACCAGCGAGATGCACGCCCTCACCATCGGCCAGGCCCTGACCGGCCTGTCGGCCTTCCGCGGCTGAGATGCTCTCCGCAACTTCCATTGAAATCGAAGGTCTGATTTCCATTGAAATTGCGGGAGTTATCCACAACCTCCGGCGTGTCGTCGCCCGACACGCCGGAGGGCCGCAATTTCCATTGAATCGGAGATCTGCGTTGCATCGGGCCCCTTCTCGCTTGGCCGTGGTGGCGGCCTGCGGGCATGGCACCGAGGCCACCGGGCCACGGCGACGTGAAATCGCGGTTCGGGCCTTACCGCAGCAGGGGTGGCAGGACTCGGTGGGTCCAGTCGGTGGCTCGTTCGTAGGAGTTGGCCAGCTGCAGAAGCGGCCATTCCGCGTGGTTTCGGCCGATCAGCTGGACTCCCATCGGCAACCCGGCCTCGTTGAACCCGACCGGCAGGCTGGCGATCGGGAGCCCGGACAGCGTCCACGGCGCGACCGTCTCCATCCACCGGTGGTAGGTGTCCATAGACCGGCCGGCGATCTCCTGCGGCCAGCGCTGGTCGACGTCGAACGGGAACACCTGCGCGCTCGGTGCGAGCAGGAAATCGTATTCGTCGAACAACCGCGACACCGCGGCGTACCACTCGTCCCGGCCGGTCAGGGCGCGTCCGATGTCGTGGGCGGTGAGCTGCTGGTAACCCTCGACCTCGAAGACCACCTCCGGTTTGAGCATCGCCCGGGTGGCCGGGTCGGCGTGCAGGTCGATGTTGTCGCGCCCGACCATCCACGAGCGCCACAGCAGGAAGGTCTCCCAGGCCTGCTCGACCGGCAGCCGGCGCGACACCGGCTCGACCTCGCAGCCGATCTCGGCGAAGGCGCCGAAGGCTTCGGCGCACAGGTCCAGCAGGCCCGTCTCGGTGGCCAGGTATCCGTCGAAGTCGCCGAGCCAGCCGATCCGGGTGCCCTCGAAGTCGCGGTCCAGGCTGCCGGTGAACAACTCCGGATCCTGCTCGATGCTCAGCGGTGCACGCTCGTCCGGACCGGCCATCGTGGACAGCAGCATCGCGACGTCGCGCACCGTGCGCCCCATCGGGCCGACCACCGAGGGCTCGCTGAGGAATCCCTCGCTCGGGATGCGGCCGAAGCCTGGCCGCAGGGACACGAGGTTGCCCCATGCCGCAGGGTTGCGCAGCGACCCCATGAAGTCGCTGCCATCGGCGACCGGCAACATCCGTAGCGCCAGCGCGGCCCCGGCGCCGCCGCTGCTGCCGCCCGCGCTGCGCGTGGGGTCGTAGGCGTTGAGCGTGGTGCCGAACACCGGGTTGAAGGTGTGCGAGCCAAGGCCGAACTCGGGGACGTTGGTCTTGCCGATGACGATCGCGCCGGCGTCCCGCATCCGCCGCACGTGCAGGGCGTCGGTCGTCGCGAGGCTCTCGGCGAAGATCGGTGAGCCCTTCGTGGTGGGGAACCCCGCCGCGTCGGAGAGGTCCTTCACCGCGATCGGGAAACCGTGCATCCACCCCGCGCACTCGCCGCGGTCGAGTTCCTTGTCGCGGTGCCGCGCCTGGTCGATGAGCTCGGTCTCGTCGGCGCGGGAGACGATCGCGTTCACCGCCGGGTTGATCCGGTCGATGTGTCCGAGGTAGGTCTCCATCGCCTCGACGCAGGAGATCTCCCGGCGGCGGATCAGCCAGGACAGCTCCACGGCGTCCAGCAGCACCAGGTCGGGGATCTGCGACGCGGGGAGTCCGGAACCCGGTGCCACGGTCACGCTGTCCTCCTGTTGTCGATCAGCTCCACTGACCCTTGCGCCTCCACGGGGTCGACGTCAACCCGGGTGCATCCGGCCGGGGGAGACACGTCGGCCGGGGAGAGGCGTGCGTCACGTTAGCGTTGCTAAAAATTCGGTCGGTTCCCACGCTGGTAAGACCAGCACACCGCAAGCGCCGAGGAGGACGCATGCCCGCAGTGGCCGTCGCCGGGCAGGCGCCGCGGACCATCGGGATCCCGCGGGTGCTGTCGTCGGTGGCCGCGGTGGTCACGGTCGGGGTCTTCCCGGTGTTCCTCGTCGGCGGCATGGGCGTGCAGCTGCAGCAGGACCTCGCGTTCGGCGCGGCGCTGCTGGGAGTGGGGGCGGCTGGTTTCTTCGGCGTCGCATCGCTGTCGTCCCGGATGATGGGGTGGCTCGTCGAGCGGATCGGCGCCCGCCTGGGCATGCGGCTGGGCGCGCTGGGCAGCTCGCTCTGCCTGTTCGGCCTGGCCTGGGCACCCGATGCGCCGTGGCTGCTGGGGCTGCTGTGGGTGGCCGGACTGCCGAACTCGCTGGCGCAACCGGCATCGAACCTGCTGATCGCCCAAGGGATTCCGGCCAACCGCCGAGGCATGGGCTTCGGCGTAAAGCAGTCCTCCATCCCGGCCGCGACGCTGCTAGCGGGCGTCGCGGTGCCCGCCGTGGCGTTGACCGTCGGATGGCGGTGGGTGTTCGTGATCGCCGGGGTGGTCGGCCTGGTCGCCGCCGTCGCAGTGCCGCGGCTGCCGGACGCCGAGCGGTCCGTCATCAAACGCGGCGACACCGCCGGTCGCAACGACGCCCGGGGCGCGCTGCTGTTGCTGGCGATCTCCGGCGGCCTCGGTTCGGCGGCGGCCAACGCGCTCGGCGCGTTCGTCACCACGACGGCCGTCGAGGTCGGGTTCAGCCCGGCGGTGGCCGGGCTGGTCCTGTCGCTGGGTTCGGCTACCGGGCTGACGGTCCGGCTGTGCGCGGGCGTGCTCGCGGACCGCAAGAACCCGAACCTGCTGCGGGTGATCACCGCGATGCTGCTGATCGGCTCGATCGGCTTCGGACTGATGGCGGTGGATTCGCCGGTGGCGTTCCTGATCGGGGTGTCCATCGGCTTCGGCGCGGGCTGGGCGTGGCCAGGGCTGCTGAACTTCACGGTCGCCAAGATCGCCCCGGGCCGGGTCGCCAGCGCCACCTCGTTCACGCAGACCGGCATCTACCTCGGCGGCAGCCTCGGACCGCTGCTCTTCGGCATCTTCGCCGAGCAGGCCGGACTGGCGGGCGCCTGGCTGGCAGCGGGCATCGCGGCGATCATCGCGGGCGTCCTGCTGCTGTTCATCCGCCGCTGACCTACCGCGACGCCGCAATTCCCTTGAACCCGCCGGTTCGGGCTCAAGGGAAATTGCGTCACGAGTCAGTGCTTGCGGGCGACACCGCCGTGGAGGAGGCAGTAGGGCTGCTTCGCGGTCGTCCGACCGGGTTCGGGGCGCCAGTCCGACAGGAACGTCGTGCCGGGCCGCACGACCTCGAAGTCGCCGAACAGCTTCTCGATCCATTCCACTTCGCGCGGCTGCAACGGGTCTGCGGTCTCCGCGTAGTGGCCCGCGAGGATGCGCATCTCGTCCGGGGCGTGGCTGCCGGTCAGGTGCGAGATCACCAGGTGGCTGCCGGGGACCAGCGCGTCGCGGTAGGTCTCGACCAGCGCCACCGGGTCGTCGGAGTCGGGGATGAAGTGCAGCACCGGTGCCATCAGTAGCCCCACCGGCTCGGCCGGGTCGAGCAGTTCGGCGGCCTCCGGGGATTTCAGGACGGAATCCGGGTCGCGGCAGTCCGCCCGGATGATCTCGACGCGCGGCTCGCCGGCCAGCAGCGGCTTGCTGTGCGCGACGGTGAGCGGCTCGTTGTCCACGTAGAGCACCCGGAAGTCGCGCGTCCGGCGCCGCGCCACCTCGTGCACGTGGCCGATCGTGGGGATGCCCGAGCCCAGGTCGATGAACTGGCGGACACCGTGCGCGAGCAGGTACTCCACGACCCGCCGGAGGAACGCCCGGTTCTCCCGGTATGTTTCGCCGATGTCCGGCAGCTCCCGTTCCAGTCGCTCCGCGAAAGCCCGCTCGCAGCCGAAGTTGTGGCTACCGCCGAGGAACGCGTCGTAGACCCGGGCGGCGCAGGGCCGATCGATGTCCATCTCCCGGACGGGCGGGATGCGCGTGTCGACCATGATCGTCCTCCCCCTTTTACCCGGAATCGTACAGTAGTTAATCAGTGACTCAGCGTGTTTGAGATAGGCGGGAGGCTGCTCTTGCTGATGCTCGTGCACGCATATGACGATGGTGGTTGTAAACGACGAAATGCTGGAGGTGCTCGTGGCCGACGTCCGCGCAGTGGTGGCGACCGGGAAAGGCCGACCGGTCGAGGTGGTGACGATCAATGTTCCGGATCCGGGACCCGGTGAGGCGGTGGTGCGGGTGCAGGCGTGCGGCGTGTGCCACACCGATCTGCACTACCGCGAAGGTGGGATCAGCGACGAGTTCCCGTTCCTGCTCGGGCACGAGGCGGCGGGTGTCGTCGAAGCGGTCGGCGAAGGTGTGCGCGACGTGGAACCCGGCGACTTCGTGATCCTCAACTGGCGCGCGGTGTGCGGGGTGTGCCGTGCCTGCAAGCGCGGTCGGCCGCAGTACTGCTTCGACACCCACAACGCGGCGCAGCCGATGACGCTGACCGACGGCACCCCGCTGTCGCCCGCGCTGGGCATCGGGGCCTTCGCGGAGAAGACGCTGGTGCACGCCGGGCAGTGCACCAAAGTGGACCCATCGGCGCGTCCGGCGGTGGCCGGACTGCTGGGTTGCGGCGTGATGGCCGGGATCGGGGCCGCCGTCAACACCGGTGACGCCGGGCCGGGCGACACGGTGGCGGTGCTGGGCTGCGGTGGCGTCGGGGACGGCGCGATCGCGGGGGCCAGCATGGTCGGGGCGCGGCGGATCATCGCGGTGGACACCGATCCGAAGAAGCTTGAGTGGGCGCGCCAGTTCGGCGCCACGCACACCGTCAACGCCTCCGAGACCGACAGCGTCGAGGCGATCCGCGAGCTCACCGGCGGTTTCGGCGCCGACCTGGTCGTCGACGCGGTCGGCCGCCCCGAGACGTTCAAGCAGGCCTTCTACGCCCGCGACCTGGCCGGCACCGTGGTGCTGGTCGGGGTGCCCACCCCGGAGATGAAGCTGGAGCTGCCGCTGCTGGACGTCTTCGGCCGCGGCGGCGCGGTGAAATCCAGCTGGTACGGCGACTGCCTGCCGGAACGCGACTTCCCGATGCTGATCGAGCTCTACCAGCAGGGCCGGTTGGCGCTGGAGAAATTCGTCAGCGAGGAGATCGCGCTGGACCAGGTGGAGCAGGCGTTCGAGAAGATGCACCGCGGTGAGGTGCTGCGTTCGGTGGTGGTCTTCTGATGGCGGTGCGCATCGATCACGCGACCACGTCGGGCACGTTCTCGCTGGACGGCCAGACCTTTGACGTCGAGAACAACGCGTGGGTGGTCGGCGACGACCACGAGTGCGTGATCATCGACGCCCCGCACGACGTCGAGGCGATCCGCCGGCTCGTCGGCGACCGCCGGGTGCTGGCCGTGCTGTGCACGCACGCCCACGACGACCACGTGCGCAGGGCGCCGGAACTGGCCGACGTGGTCGGGGCGCCGATCTTCCTGCACCCAGACGACCTGGTGCTGTGGAACCTGGTCCACCCGGACCGCCGGCCCGACCGGGAATTCGCCGACGGCCAAGTGGTCGAGGTCGGCGGCATCGGGCTGCAGGTGCTGCACACGCCCGGCCACGCGCCGGGCGCGGTGTGCCTGTACTCGCCCGAGCTGGGCGTGGTGTTCACCGGCGACACCTTGTTTGCTGGCGGGCCCGGCGCCACCGGTCGGTCCTATTCGGACTTCGGGACGATCACGGCGTCCATCCGGGACCGGTTGCTGCCCTTGCCGGAGGACACCGAGGTCCGAACGGGACACGGGGAGAGCACCACGATCGGCGCGGTCCGGCCCCAGTTCGACGAGTGGGTCGCGCGGGGATACTGATCGTTGCGGCCCCGTCGTTGATCGCGAGCGGGTAGGTTTCCCGCTACGACTTTCGGTGGATGAAGCACCTCGGGGCAGTGCGCAGGATCTTGGTCCGTGAGCGGTTGTGCCGCTCACGGACTCATTCTGGCTCGCCAGGGAGCCGATCCGCGCACCGTGTGAGGCAGGTTCGATGGTCGATCATGGGCTTGGCCGCTCCGCTGTCGCGAAGCCGCGGACGAGTTTGCCGGCCTGGATCACCGCGCACCGCGTGGTGCTCGGCGATGTCGTGTTCGTGGTCGTGCTGTGCGTGTTGCACGGCTTCGACCTCTCCATCGGCGAGCATCCGCCGTGGATGGTCTGGTGGTGGCCGCTGCTGGTGAGCGTGCCGGCCACCAGCATGCTGCGGCTGCGGCGACGGGTGCCCTGGCTGGTGCTGTTCGTGCTGCTGGCGGTCACCGTCGCGCTCACCCTGCTCAAGCTCTACATCGGCGGGCTGAACCTGGTGATCCTCGTCGCGGTCTACTCGGTCTGCGTGCGCGGATCGCGGACCGCGTCGGTGATCGCCGCGACGATCGCGATGGTCTACCCCGTCACCGAGATGGTCGTCTACGAGCTGTCGCCGGTGGAAAGCCTGCTGCGGATCGCAGGCGCGGTGGTGAACCTCATCATGGTGATCGGCTGGGCGCGCGCGATGCAGGTCGGCCGGCGCCGCGCGAGGCAGCTGGAGCAGACCCTGGCGCTGCTCGACGAGGCCCGCGACCAGCTCGCCGCCGATGCCGCGGCCATCGAACGGGCCCGCATAGCAAGGGAGTTCCACGACATCGTGTCGCACAACCTGGCCGTGGTGGCGTTGCGGGCGGGCGTCGCGCGGGCGCTGATCGACCGCGACCAGGAGCACGCCCGGCAGACCTTGCAGGAGCTGGAGCAGATCTCCCGCGGCGCGCTGGGGGAGATGCGCAACCTGCTCAACGTGCTTCGCGATCGCAACTCCGCCGGTCAGGACCCGATGGACTGGCAGCCGATGCCCAGCCTGGACGGCGTGGACAAGCTGGTCGAGTCGGTGCGCGGCGGGCGCGTGGTGTGGAAGCTCGACCGGCGCGGCCAGGTCCGCGAGCTGGGCTCCGGGGTGGAGATGACCGCGTACCGGATCGTGCAGGAGGCGATGACCAACGTGCTCAAGCACGTCGGCTCCGGGCGGGCGTGGGTGTTGCTGGACTACGGGCCGGACGCGTTGCGGATCGAGGTGACCAATCACCTCGGCGGGCTGGACGTGGTGGAGGCCCGACCGGTCTCCCAGCAGTCGGGACACGGGCTGATCGGGCTGCGGGAACGCATTGCGTTGCTGGGCGGAACCTTGACCGCGCATCCGGTTTTGAACGGGTTTCACCTTGAAGCCGTGCTACCGTGCGCGGAAAATTCGGGCCTGTCCTGAGCCGGAATTCGGGGGGCCCGGACCGAGGAGGCCCGGCGTGGAAACTGCGGACACGACCGTCCTGGTAGCCGACGACCAAGCGATGATCCGTGCGGGGCTGGTCGCGCTGCTGTCCAACGAACCGGGCCTGCGCGTGCTGGCCGAAGCCGCCGACGGTGAAGCGGCGCTGTCCGCCGTGCGCCGCCGGCGGCCCGACGTGGTGCTGATGGACGTGCGGATGCCGGGCAAGGACGGCATCGCGGCGGCCCGCGACATCATCGCGGAAACCGGCGGCGAGACCTCGGTGATCATGCTCACGGTGCATGACCTCGACGAGTACGTCTACGCCGCCTTGCGCGCCGGGGCCAGCGGTTTCCTGCTCAAGGACGCCACGCCGGAGGAGCTGGTCAAGGCCGTGCACACCGTCGCTGCTGGGGATGCGCTGCTGTCGCCGCGAGTCACCAAGCGGCTGTTGCGGCGCTTCGCGGCGCTGGGCGTCCGCGACGCCCGCAACGAGTTGAGCGCGCTGACGGAGCGGGAGCTCGACGTGCTGCTGGAGGTCGCGCGCGGCGGGTCGAACGCCGAGATCGCCCGCAACCTCGGGCTGGCGGAGCTGACGGTGAAGTCGCACCTCTACCACGTGATGCAGAAGCTGCACCTCAGCTCGCGCACCCAGCTGGTGATCATGGCCTACGAGACCGGCCTGGTCTGCCCGGGCCAGACCAACGTGGGCCCGCGCCGGGCCTCGGCCTGACCTGGCGCCGCAATTTCCATTGAAATCGGACATTCGATTTCAATGGAAATTGCGGGGTCACCGGGGACGGGGCCGAGCTGGTGGCGGGGGTCTAATGGGGGCATGAGCTCTGCACTGCGAGTAGGACTTGTCGGATATGGCCTCGGCGGCGCGATCTTCCACGCTCCACTGATCGCAACCCACCCGTCGCTGCGGCTGGCGGCGGTCGTCACCGCCCACCCCGAGCGGCAGCAGCAGGTGCGCGCCGAGCACCCGGAGGCCGCGGTGGTCGGCGACATGGACGCGCTGCTTCGGCGCGGGCTCGACCTGGTGGTGATCGCCAGCCCGAACCGCACGCACGTCGAGTTGGCCACCGCCGCGCTGGACGCCGGGCTGCCGGTCGTGGTGGACAAACCGTTCACCCCGACCTCGGTCGAGGGGCGGCAGCTGATCGAGCACGCGGCGGCCAAGGGGCAGCTGCTGACGGTCTTCCAGAACCGCAGGTGGGACAGCGACATGCGCACGGTGCGCAAGCTGCTGGACGACGGAGAACTGGGCCGGGTGCACCGCTTCGAGTCGAGGTTCGAGCGGTGGTCGCCGACCCCGAAGCCGACCTGGCGGGACTCCGGCGGCGCGGAGGACGTCGCGGGCGTCCTCTACGACCTGGGCAGCCACCTCATCGACCAAGCCCTGCAGCTGTTCGGACCGGTCGCCGCGGTCTACGCCGAGATCGACTGCCGGCGGGCCGGGGTGCGGGCCGACGACGACACGTTCATCGCGCTCACCCACGCCAACGGCGTGCGCTCGCACCTGTGGATGAGCAAGGTTGCGGCGCGTCCGGGCCCGCGCTTCCGGGTGCTCGGCGATGCGGCCACCTTCACCAAGTACGGCTTGGACCCGCAGGAAGCCGAGCTGCGCGCCGGGCGCCTGCCCGTCGACGACAGCTGGGGCCGGGAACCGGAGGACCTGTGGGGTGTCCTGGGCGTCGGCGACGACGTCCGGCGGGTGCCCAGCGAAGCGGGCGACTACCTGGCGTTCTACGACGGGGTCGTCAAGGCACTGCGCGACGGCACACCGCCGCCGGTGGACCCGGCGGACGCGGTGGCGGCCCTGGACGTCATCGCGGCGGCTCGCCGCTCCGCCGCCGAGGTCACCGTCGACCGCCTCCTCTAACGAATCGGGCGAGGGCGCCGTGCCCCAGTTGGCCGGTCAGCGGGTGCCTGTCACCCCGTCGCCGAATGCGTTGGTGCCTTCACCGGGCTTCGGGCCGACCGTCTGCGGGACGGACATGAGCAGGACAGTCCGAAGTGGAGTTCAGTTCCCCGATTTGCTTTGCTCTGCAACGAAACGAAAGCTTGATCACCAACACTCGCCATCGATGATCAGCAGCACGAGGTCGTTGCGCAGCGGATTCCCGGTCCGCAGCGCCCGGGCGGTCTCCAGCATCGCCACGAGCACGGCCAGTGCCCGCGCCAGCCCGGCCGCCAACCGGAACCGCGTGTAGATCGACTTTTCAGTCACGGTGCGAAGGCTATGGCGGCGAAGCGGGTCGCGGAATGCGGTGCGCAGCACGACTGATCAGCCATCGTTTTCCGCAGGATCCCCGAGTTGCGAACCAGCTGGTGCCCAGCACGCTGAATGGCGGGGTGCCGAGCATTAGGAGCCGGGATGAGCAGTGAGATCAGCACCGAAACCACCGGGGTCACCTGGACCACCACGCCCGCCGTGTCCGAACACCTGGACGCGCAGGAGGTCGACGGGCTGCAGCTGTGGTGGCGGGCCGCCAATTACCTGTCCGTCGGGCAGATCTACCTTATGGACAACCCGCTGCTGAGGGAGCCGCTGCGCCCCGAGCACATCAAGCCCCGGCTGCTCGGGCACTGGGGCACCACGCCGGGCCTGAACTTCATCTACGCCCACCTCAACCGGGCGATCCGGGCCCGCGACCTGGACATGATGTACGTGATCGGGCCGGGGCACGGCGGCCCCGGCCTGGTCGCGGCGGCGTGGCTGGAGGGCACCTACAGCGAGGTCTACCCGGACGTCGCGCAGGACTACGAGGGCCTGCGCCGCCTGGTCACCCAGTTCTCCTTCCCCGGCGGGATTCCCAGCCACGTGGCGCCGGAGACGCCGGGCTCGATCCACGAGGGCGGCGAGCTCGGGTACTCGCTCTCGCACGCCTTCGGCGCCGCCTTCGACAACCCCGACCTGATCGTGTCGTGCGTCGTCGGTGATGGCGAGGCGGAGACCGGACCGCTGGCCACCAGTTGGCATTCCAACAAGTTCCTGGACCCGGTCACCGACGGCGCGGTGCTGCCGATCCTGCACCTCAACGGCTACAAGATCGCCAATCCGACGGTGCTGGCGCGCATCCCGGAGGACGAGCTGCTCGGCATGCTGCGCGGCTTCGGCTACGAGCCGTACCTGGTGTCCGGTTCGGAGCCGGAGCCGATGCACCACCTGTTCGCCGCGACGCTGGACCGGTGCCTGGATGAGATCGCCGCGATCCAGCGCCGGGCCCGCCGGGACGGCCGGATGCTGCGGCCGCGGTGGCCGATGATCGTGCTGCGCACCCCGAAGGGCTGGACTGGACCGGCCACTGTGGACGGTAAGCAGGTCGAGGGCAGCTGGCGGTCGCACCAGGTGCCGATCAGCGACCCGCGCAACGACCAGGCGCATCTGCGCCAGCTCGAATCCTGGATGCGCAGCTACGAACCGGCCGCGCTGTTCGAACCCCACGGCGCGCCGGTGCAGCGGATCAAGGACCACAACCCGTCCGGAAAGCGGCGGATGAGCGACAACCGGCACGCCAACGGCGGTCTCCTGCTGCGCACGCTGCGGATGCCCGACTTCCGGCAGTACGCGGTGCGGGTGGACGAACCGGGCGCCACCATCGGCGAGGCCACCCGGGTGCTGGGCGGTTTCCTGCGCGACGTGATGCGCCTGAACGAGGACGAACGCAACTTCCGCGTCTTCTCCCCGGACGAGAACAACTCCAACCGGCTCAACGCGATCCTCGACGCCACGTCCCGGACCTGGGACGCCGAAACCGCACCGGGCGACGACTCGCTCGCCCCGGACGGCCGGGTGATGGAGATCCTCTCCGAGCACACCTGCCAGGGCTGGCTGGAGGGCTACCTGCTCACCGGTCGGCACGGGTTCTTCTCTTGCTACGAGGCGTTCGCGCACATCGTGGACTCGATGGTCAACCAGCATGCCAAGTGGCTGAAGGTCACCGACCAGCTCGCCTGGCGGCAGCCGATCGCGTCGCTGAACTACCTGCTGACCTCGCACGTGTGGCGGCAGGACCACAACGGCTTCTCGCACCAGGACCCGGGGTTCATCGACCACGTGATGAACAAGAAGGCCGAGGTGGTGCGGGTGTACCTGCCGCCGGACGCGAATACGCTGCTGTCGGTGGCCGACCACTGCCTGCGCAGCCGGAACTACATCAACGTGGTGGTGGCCGGCAAGCAGCCCGCGCCGCAGTACCTGGACATGGATGCGGCGATTGTGCACTGCACCAGGGGAATCGGGATCTGGGACTGGGCAAGCAACGATCAGGACGGCGAGCCCGACGTGGTGATGGCCTGTGCTGGCGACGTGCCGACGATGGAGACGCTGGCGGCCGTCGACCTGCTCCGAGACCACTTCCCGGACCTGCGCATCCGGGTGATCAACGTGGTGGACCCGATGCGGTTGCAGGACGAGCGTGAGCACCCGCACGGGTTGTCCGACGCCGAGTTCGACAGCCTGTTCACCCGCGACCGGCCGGTGATCTTCAACTACCACGGCTATCCCTGGCTGATCCACCGGTTGACCTACCGGCGGCACAACCACGACAACATCCACGCCCGTGGCTACAAGGAGGAGGGCACCACGACCACGCCGTTCGACATGTGCGTGCTCAACCAGATCGACCGGTTCAACCTGGCGATCGACGTGATCGACCGGGTGCCGCGACTGGGCCCGTGCGCGGCGTACGCGCGAGAAGCGTTGCAGACCAAGCTGATCGAGCACCGGCAGTACGTGTCGACGCACGGCGAGGACATGCCGGAAATCCTGGACTGGGTGTGGTCGGCGCGATGAGGGTGCTGACCGTGAACGCGGGCTCCAGCAGCCTCAAGCTCGGGTTGCTGGACGGCGACGAGGCGGTCGCGGAGGAGACCCTGGAGCGCTGGGCGGGCGGGGCGGAGCCGATCCGCAGGTTCCTCGACGAGTACGGTGCGGACGCGGTGGGGCACCGCGTGGTGCACGGCGGCACGCGGATCGTCGCGGCGACCATGGTCGACGACAGGGTGCTGTCGTATTTGGAGTCGTTGACCGAGCTCGCCCCGCTGCACCAGCCGCGCGCGATCGCCGGGCTGCGCGCGGCGCGCACCGCTGAGCCGGACACGCCGTCGGTGGTGTGCGTGGACACCGCGTTCCACGCTGGGCTTTCGACGGCTGCGGCCACCTACGCGCTGCCCCGGGAGTGGAACCGCAGGTGGGGGTTGCGCCGTTACGGGTTCCACGGCTTGTCGCATTCCCACGCGGTGGTCCGTGGCGCGGAGCTGGCGGGTTTGCCGCCGCGGCAGGGGCGGGTGCTGTGCTGTCACCTCGGTGCCGGTGCGTCGATGGCGGCGGTGCGCGACGGCCGGTGCGTGGACACGACGATGGGTTTCACGCCGGAGGAAGGCCTGGTCATGAACACCCGCAGCGGCACCGTGGATCCGGGCCTGCTCGGCTGGCTGCTGAACACGAAAGGCGTTGCGCCGCAAGATCTTTTCGACGTGTTGGCGCAGCGCTCCGGCCTGGCCGGGCTGTCCGGGGTTTCCGGTGATCTGCGCGATGTGCTGGCCGCTCGCGACAGCGGCGACGCGGACGCGACGGTGGCCGTAGACGTGTACCTGCACAGCCTGGTTCGGCACGCCGGGTCGATGATCGCGGTGCTCGGCGGGTTGGATCTGCTGGTGTTCACCGGCGGGATCGGGGAGCACCAGCCGCCGGTGCGGTCGGCGGTCTGCGAAGCGCTGAAATTTATCGGAACCAAGGTGGATTCGGGACTGAACGAGGAGGCGACCCAGGACGCCGACATCTCCGCGCCCGGTGCTGCGGTGCGCACGGTGGTGGTGCAGGCCCGCGAAGACCTGGAGATCGCCCGCCAAACCCGCGCCGCGGCAACACTGGCCACGTGACATCGCACCTCACCTGATCGCTGAGCCGACGCGGGGTTGCCGGGAGCTACCACTACCTTGTCGATCAAGGACATTCGGGGTTAGAAGGCCGTTCTGGCGCAGATGGAGGCTCCTGCTTCCCGGGAAGCCGTGCAAGAACGGCTCGCGGAGCTCGGAATGCACATGGTCGATTCGGGATCCGTCCGACCGGATGTGGTGCTGGCCGGGAAACCTTCGAGTGTATCAAGCAGCGGACAGGTCCCGCGGCTGCCGCAATTTCCATTGAAATCGGACCGTCGATTTCCATTGAAATTGCGGCAACCCAGCCGGGCGGACCCGGGGAGCCGGCGCTGGGACCCGGCGCGCGAGTCGGGGCGCGACGGAACCTGAGGTGCGAAAACGGGTCTGCCCCTGCAGCCCAAAAGACTCACGGCCGCAGCACCGTGGCGCAGCAGGCGAGCCAGCCGACCCGAAAGCCACCAGCACGATTCCGGCCCGGTGGTGCCGAAAGCCGCCGCGTTCCTGCCATTCCGCCACGCAGCGCGACAGCCACGGCCCCGCCAGATCGCAGAACGCGTCCCAGGGCACCGTCGGAATGCTGGGGGAGCGGATCGTGCCCGGCCTCGTGAGGATCCGGTCGCATTCCCGGAGCCGCCCCAGCAGCACGGCCGGGGAACAGGGCTCGGTGGTCATGGTGTGTGCTCCTGGTCGTTCCGGGGATCACAGCGTACCCGGACCGTTCGGACTGCTTCGCATTGCGGAGAGTGAGCATTGTGGACAGATGTCCGCATCCCGCGCGTCGGCGGATTTCGCCGGATCAGCCCAGGCGGAACGGCTCGCGGCGACGCTCTGCGCAGGGCCCGGCGGTTGGCCTTTGGTGTGTTTGCGCTGGTGGTCCGGCATCTTGCGACCTTTCGTGCCGCTGATCGGCCGATTCCGGTGGTAACGCTGTCAACAATCCGTTCATTGACAGGTTGAACCGGGCGACCTAGCGTCTCTCCCCAACGCATCACTCGAATGGGTGATGCATGCGAGGGAGGCGTGAGCCGATGCGCAGAAAAGAAATCTCCCGACGGCAGTTGCTCCGCGGTGGTGCGACGGCCGCCCTGGCCCTGCCTGCGGCCGGATTCCTCGCCGGGTGCAGCTTCACCCAACCCGGCACCGGCCAGTCGACGGGATCCACATTGGACCAGATTCGCAAGCAGGGCTTCGCCCGCATCGCCATCGCCAACGAACCGCCGTACACGCAGATCAAACCGGACGGCACGGTCACTGGGGCGGAACCCGACGTGGTCGCCGCCGTGCTGAAGCGGATGGGAATCCCGGAGATCCAGGGCGTGGTCACGCCCTACGAGTCGATGATCCCGGGGCTCAACGCGAACCGGTGGGACATCATCGCCGCCGGGCTGTTCATGAAGCAGTCGCGGTGCGGACAAATCCTCTACTCCGAACCGGAAATCGTGTCGACAGAGTCGTTCGCCGTGCCGGCGGGCAACCCCAAGAACCTGACCAGCGTGGCATCCGTCAAGGCCGATCCGACGGTGAAAGTTGCTGTGCTGCCAGGCGGTTTCGAGGACGGCGCACTGAAGACGCAGAACGTGCCGGCCGCGCAGATGGTCAACATCCCCGACGGCCGCAGCGGGATCGAGGCGGTGCAGGCCGGGCGGGCCGACGCGTTCTTCCTGCCGACCCTGTCGCTGAACTCGCTGAAGACCGACGGGATCGACATCACGCCGCCGATCCAGGACGTGCAGCAGACCGGCTCGGGCGCCGGTTTCCGCAAGTCCGACCAGGACCTGGTCAACGCCTACGACGAACAGCTGCGCGCGCTGAAGGCCAGCCCCGAGTTCGACCAGATCCTCTCGAAGTGGGGATTCTCGGCGGACGCGGCCCGGAGCGTCACCCGCGACCAGCTCTGCGCCGTTGCGGGCTGACCCGGGGGAGCCCAGCGCATGTCCCAGATCCTCCCGTTCCTACCGCTGCTGCTCAACGGCCTGCTGATCACGCTCGCGCTGACCGCGGTGGGCATGGTGATCACCGTGGTCGTCGCCTTCGCGGCGGGCCTGTGCCGCATGTCGCGGCGACGCTGGCTGAGCTGGCCGGCCGGGGTGTTCATCGAGATCTTCCGCGGCACGTCGATGCTGGTCCAGCTGTTCTGGCTGTTCTTCGCCCTGCCGTTCTTCGGGGTCCAACTGGTGCCGTTCGCCGCGGCAGTGCTGGCGCTCGGGCTCAACGAGGGCGCCTACGGTGCGGAGATCGTGCGCGGTGCGATCATCGCGTTGCCGCGCGGCCAGCGCGAAGGCGCGATCGCGCTGAGCCTGACCCCGTACCAGCGGCTGCGGTTCGTCATCCTGCCGCAGGCGATCCCGGCGATGATCCCGCCGTTCGGCAACGTCTTCGTCGACCTACTGAAGAACACCTCGCTGGTGTCGCTGGTGACCGTCGCGGACCTGACCTTCCGGGCTCAGATGGTGCGGGCGACAACCGGCGCCACCGCAGCGGTTTTCGGCACCATCCTGGTGCTGTACTTCGTAGTGGCGTACTTGTTGTCCATCGCGACGGCCTGGTTCGAGCGCCGGATGGATCCGGCTCGGCCCGCACCGCGGCGGCGCGTGCTCCGTCCGAGGCGGGTGGTCGGCCCATGATCTGGGACTGGTCCTTCGCGGCGAGCATCGTCCCGTCCCTTTTGGACGGGTTGTGGGTGACCGTTGAGGTCACGCTCATCGGCACGGTGATCGCGCTGCTGCTCGGGCTCGTGGTGGCTGTCGTCCGGTACTCGCGGATTCCGGTGCTGGGCATGCTGTCCGGCTTCTTTGTCCTGTTCGTGCGGGGCACGCCGCTGCTGGTTCAGGCGTACTTCGCCTTCTACGTGCTGCCCAACGTCGGGGTGCAGTTCTCGCCGCTGGTCACCGGCATCATCGTGCTCGGCATCAACTACAGCGCCTACACCGCCGAGGTCTATCGCGCCGGGATCCAAAGCGTGCCCGCCGGGCAGTGGGAGGCGTCGACGGCGCTGAGCCTTTCCGCCTGGCAACGCTGGCGTTTCGTGGTGCTGCCGCAGGCGGTGCGCGACGTGATCCCGGCGCTGGGCAACTACGTGGTGCAGATGTTCAAGGACTCGGCGATCCTGTCCGCCATCACGGTCTTCGAACTGCTCAGCCACGCGACCTCGATCGGGTCCAGCAGCTACCGCTACCTGGAGCCGCTGACCATCGCGGGCCTGCTGTTCCTGGCGGTCAGCCTGCCGGCCGCGAAGCTGATCAAACGATTGGAGCTGCGCCTTGCGCATCCGCGATGAGGACGTCCAGCCGATGATCTCGTTCGCCGGCGTGGGGAAGTCGTTCGGCGACAACCACGTGCTGTGCGAACTGGACCTCGACGTGGCCGCTGGGGAGAAGGTCTCCATCATCGGACCGAGCGGCTCCGGGAAGACCACCATCCTGCGGCTGCTCATGACGTTGGAGCAGCCGGACAGCGGGCTGGTCGAGGTCGACGGCGAGGCGCTTTGGGACTGTCGCGGCGACGTGGGCGCGGCGGACACCCGGCAGCAGGCGGCGGTGCGGCGCAAGATCGGCATGGTATTCCAGCACTTCAACCTGTTCCCGCACATGACGGTCCTGAACAACGTCACCTTGTCGCCGATCCAGGTGCTGGGAATGCCACGGGAGGAGGCCGAGCAGCGCGCGGTCGACCTGCTGCAGATGGTCGGGCTGGAGAAGCACCTCGGCCACAAACCGGGCCAGCTCTCGGGCGGCCAGCAGCAACGCGTGGCGATAGCCAGGGCTTTGGCCATGCGCCCCAAGGTGATGCTCTTCGACGAGGTCACCTCCGCCCTGGATCCCGAGCTCATCGGCGAGGTCCTCGCCGTCATCCGGGACCTCGCCCACACCACCGCGATGACGATGCTGCTGGTGACCCACGAAATGCGCTTCGCGGAGGAGATCTCGGACCGAGTCCTGATGTTCGACTCCGGGGCAGTGATCGAGTCGGGTCCACCCTCAACGATCTTCGAGAACCCCCAGCACGAAAGGACCCAGCGCTTCCTCAAGGCAGTCCTCGAACGTAAGTGACCGACGTGAGGGGCACCCTTGGGCGACTGTGCCGTCGACTATGCCGCTCAAGGGCCCCCTCACCCATCACACGATCGGTTAGGAGTGACGGGCACCTTTTGTCGGCTATTCCGGTCGGCTATGCCGGTTGAAGGTGCCCCTCACCTCTCACGGTTGCGCCGACGGCGCCGAGTTCCTCGGGCGGCACGGATCAACGGGCCCGAACCACTCGCGCAGCACCGGTATCTACGACGAAGCCCGGCGGTGGCAGATAGGGAAGAAACCCCTGCCCGTTGGACACAATGTCCGTGGAAACGCCGTCTCGCCTGCCGAACGGGGCTTAAGCTCGAGCCGATTTTTCATTCGCCGCCGACACCTTCGACGACCGATTCCGTTTCATCGGCCCCATGCTGGGGAAGCGGCGAGACCAGCACTGGCAACCACATGATCCGCACGCCCCGTTGCTGGACATTTCGCTGGACACCACCTTCAACAACCGGCCCGAGTTCTAGCGGATGTGCCTGCAGGCCTTCGGCGACAGTCCCTGGCAGGTCGCCATGTCCATCGGACGCGCAATGTCCATCGGACGGCATCCCAACAGCAATGACCTAGGCCTGATCCCCGCCAACTTCGATATACAGGAATCGTTCCCGCAACCCGCCGTCCTGCGCCACGCCGCCGCTTTTGTTTCCCACACCGGCATGAACTCCACCATGGGGAGTCCCTCTACTACGGCGTTCCTCTGGTGGCCCTCCCGCAAATAGCCGAACAAGCCGCGAACGCCGACCGCGTCGATGAACTCGGCCTCGGGCGTCGCCTGGATGCTTCCACGCTAACCGCGCACCAACTGCGTACCACAGTGAACTATGTTGCGGCAGACGAGCAGGTGCGCGCCAATCTTGGCGCGATGCGCCAGATCGTCCGCGACTGCGGAGGTGCGATAGCCGGTGCCGACGCGAGACCACCTCGCCTGAAGACCCGACCCCAAGCTCTGCCCGCATCGCGGACCGCCACCCCGTTCTCCGGTTGATGACCGGATAGTCCCCTCCACCCAGGGCGCGCCGGACTGGATCGTCGCTCGTGAGTGTTCGTTCCGGTTCTTACCGGAACGAACACTCACGAGCGGCGCGGTGATCGGGAGGGGTGAAGCCTCCGTTTTGCTCTCCGCGAGCTGCTCATCGGAAAGTTTGGGCATTCGCCCGGCGCGACCGGGTCGGGCAAGTTTATTGTGGCAGCAGATGGTGTGGGTGGTGGTGATCGCTGCGTTCCGAGGTGGCCCGTGCGTGGTTTTCGGTGCTATAGCGCCCGAAACCACTCACGACACTCTCCGCCGCGCTGATGCAACCCCTGGCCACTCCTCGTCCGGAGGTGGAGGGGAGAAGGACCCGCGCACGGGTGGGCGGCGTCGGCACGTTGCTCACGCCCGCTGCGCTTGTCCGTGTTTAATGACCAGCCCAGGCGCCGAGAGCACTCCAATAACTCGACGCCCTGGGCGAGTGGCGGGGCGGGGACGCAGCAATGCGTCCCCGCTACCCGGCGGCTACCAGACGCGCCCGCCAGGCTGCCACCAACTCCTAAGCACCTGGCCAAAAGTCTTGTCCGAAACCTTCGGGTAGCCAGGGCGTGGTCCAGGGGGCTGCAGTGGCGAGTGTTTGTTCGGGGGTGCGACCGCGGAAGTAGGCGTGGGTTTGCCGGACACGGTCGGCCATGGTGGCGGGTGCGGTGTTGGCGATCCACTGTTTGAGCCCGGCCCAGACTCGCTCGACCGGATTGTCCTGCGGGCTGTACTTCGCGCCCTCGATCAGCATGAGGCGCGGGTGTTCGGCCAGCCACCGCTTGGTGATCCCGCTGTGGTGGGTGGATCCGTTGTCGCAGACAACGGCCACGACCGGCGCGTTGGGGTAGGCGTCGAGCAGGAGTTGGAGGAAGTAGCAGAACACCACGGAGACGTTCTTCACCGAAATGTGGTGGTGCCAGGCCCCGGTAGCGAGGTTGACGGCGCCGTGCACGGTGCGGCGAACGTTGCTGCCGGGAGTGAGAATCCTGTGTCGCAGGCCGGCGGGCATCCAGCAGGCCCGGACTCGGGCCAGTAGGTCGAGGTGGGTTTCGTCTTCGGCCAGTACGACCGATCCGGCGGGGAGAGCAGCGATGCGGGTCTGAATGTCGGCGCAGATGGTGTCGTGGTCGGGGTCTCCTTTGGCGATCAGGCGGGGGCGGCACCAAGTGGCTTGTTCGCGCAGCCGCCGGTAGAAGGTGCGCAGGCTCATCTGTGGTCGCCCGGCCGCACGCCAGACACGGTTGGTGGTCCAGGCTTTCGGGGTCTGTAACAGGTTTCGGATGCGTTGCCCGAGCCGTGGGCTGCCCAGGCGGGGCCGTCCACTGCGCGGCCGGTCGGGCAGCCCGTCGATGCCGTCGCGGGTGTGACGGCTGATCCATCGCCGCACGGTGACTGGGTCGTAGTGCAGTAGTTCGGCGATTTCGGGGGCACTCATCCCGGCTGCGGACAGCAGGATCATGACGATGCGGGCGGCGACACGCCACTGCCGGTGCAGGGCGGTGATCAGATCGCGGTGCTGTGCGGGGGTCAGGTCGGCGTAGATGTGTGCCGGGCGCATACTTGTTGTGGCCTCGTCGGGTCGATCCAGTTGTGGTGACCAGATCCAACCCGACGAGGTTCTTCACGTTCACAAGGGGTCTCACATCAGTAACAGACACAACTTCTGGCAACCTGCTTAGAAGCATTCTTGCCGGAAGGCTCGAACGTGACCGTGCAGGGCACGGACCGCAAGGGGCGTCCATACCAGCGGACCTACCACGGAAAGGCGAAACGATGACACTCGTTGTGGAGCTGGACGACGGGACGACGGTCGACGTGAGCAATGTCTGGGACACGCTGACCGCCTACGCGGCGACCAACCGGGTTGTCTTGCACCTCGCGCAGGGGGAGGCGGAACTCGCGGTCGGATTCAGGGGTGAACGCGGCGCGTGCTACTGGCGGGGCGGCGACGCCGACGACCTCGTGTCCTCCGGCGGCGACAATGCCGACGTCGAGGTTTACGGAATGAACGAAATCCCATTCCCGCCGGGCTCAGAGATCGACGCGGCGACCGTGATCGACGCGGCAGACGAGTTCGCGGCGACCGGGGCACGTCCGACATGCGTCACCTGGGCGAGCTATCACGAAGCGATGCAAGCGGCGCCCGTTGAGGAGACGATAACCCCGGAAATGCTGCAAGCACTGATCAGCGAGACCGACGCCGGTCGGTGACGACCGGGGCCGGACGCGTAGAAACGCCCCCACCTGCACCCCGCGAAGCGAGCAACAACACGGGTGCAGGTGGGGGCGTTCGTATGCCCGGTGCAGCCGAACCGGGCGTACGTGCCGAGCGAGCCTTACTCGGCTGGTCTTGCTGGCGGCGTCGCCGGGACGAGCGGCGTCCCGTCGGCGTCGCGGGGCCGGGCCGCCGGGGTGACCTACGGCGACCTGTGTTGCCGCACCGGGTAGTTCCCACGACTGGCGGTCTCCGGCGACGAGGGTGTAAGCGCCTTGCAGCGGCGTCCGGTTACCAGGCTTGTCATCCGGCGACCAATCCTCGTCGGCGTGCACCTCCGTGATTTCGACGTTCTCCCCGGCCGCCATCGATACGAAGATCCGTCCTTCGTCGCCGGTTACGACGCCGTTGCGCGGCGGGACGAGTGGAAAGGCTGGGTACGGGGACGTGAGAGGGAGAAACTCCAAGCGGCGGAATCCGTGAGGGGCGGAGTACCGAGGCGGGGTGCGCTGGCGGACTCGCCCGGAGTAGCTGGGAAGCCTCTGCGTATCGCAGTGGGGGTGGAGCCAGTAGTGGCGTACTTGTTGTCCATCGCGACGGCCGGGTTCGAGCGCCGGATGGATCCGGCTCGGCCCGTACTGCGGCAGCGCGTGCTCCGCCCGAGGCGGGTGGTCGGCCCATGATCTGGGACTGGTCCTTCGCGGCGAGCATCGTCCCGTCCCTTTTGGACGGGTTGTGGGTGACCGTTGAGGTCACGCTCATCGGCACGGTGATCGCGCTGCTGCTCGGGCTCGTGGTGGCTGTCGTCCGGTACTCGCGGATTCCGGTGCTGGGCATGCTGTCCGGCTTCTTTGTCCTGTTCGTGCGGGGCACGCCGCTGCTGGTTCAGGCGTATTTCGCCTGAGACGGCGATTTCCTGCCAGGTGATAGCGCGGTGATCGCGACAGCTGGCGGTGTGATGGCGGAAGCGGTCATAGAGCTTGTGGGGGCTGTGGGGGCTCTACCATCGCTTGGGCGCTGGGACGTGCGTGGTGGGCCTGGCCGGTGAGCCGGCGCGGCTTGAAGCAGCGTTAGAGGTTCTGGAAACCGCGCTGACGGGTGCACGGCGGAAGGTTGCTTCGGTAGCTGTCAGGCCTCGTCGGCGGGCTGGCCTTGCTGGAGCTGAAGCGGGCCAAGTCGTGGTGAGTGGCGGGGCAGATCCTTTCCGGACTGCTCCGCCACTTGTATGCGTGAGTGTGATCACCTACAAGGGAGTGGCTCTGTCCTCTTCCCGCCGACCTGCCGGGGGACGGGCGGGGCCGGGGGCGGCGGGCGCCCCAGGAGCTCGCGGTCGAGCCGGATGTTGATCGAGCGGGTGCTCACTGGTCTTGGTCTTGGCGTGTCTCTTCGCGGGGTATGGGCCACCCGTGAAATGGCGGTTCCGCAGTCCCATCGAGCAACGCTGCGAGGTCGCGGCGCAGTTCCTTTTCGCTGTCGTACGCGACAGTCACCTCGGGACGCCCCGGCACGCGGAAGGTGACTCGCCAGGTGTCGGTGGGCGTCCTTTCGATCTGCATTAGAATTTCGTGTCCTGCCCCCCAGCGAATAACTGTCCCGTTCACAGCGTGCCGCTCCCCTTCTCGCGCGGGCTTTACGTTATGCGTCGTGACAGTCGCACGGCAGAGTCCTTCGCCTGGGAGTGCAGGGCCGCTTGACTGAGCCCGAGCCTGTCGGCCCCCTGGAGTGGCGAGGCCGGATTTGACAGCCACCCCTGAGGCGCTCCCTACGCCGTCCCAAGGCGGTCGCCGGGGTGCGCCGGGCGCGGTCGGCCGCCAAGCCGCAGGCGCAAGCCCGTGAGGGTCCCCGGCGGGCGTCGCCTTGGCGGCGCACCTTGATCTATCAGAGAGGAATTCGGAAGCGAACGGCCTGTTCGCCTCGATAGGCGGCACACATCATCACGGTCCGTTGGCTTCACCCACCAGCACCTTCCAGAACACGCTCGATAGCGCATTTGGCGGCGGTTGCTCCTAGCCTGGTGGGGTGGCTTCGGCGTTGCACGTGCTGAAGCGGCTGGTGCTGGGGCGTCCGTTGCGCAGCGACCGGCTGCGGGAAACACTGCTGCCGAAACGGCTCGCTCTGCCGATCTTCGCCAGCGACCCGCTCTCCTCCGTCACCTACGCGACGCAGGAGATCCTGCTGATCCTGTCGCTCGGCGGGCTGGCGCTGCTTTACCTGACGCCGTGGGTGGCGCTGGCGGTCGTGGTGCTGCTCGCCGTCGTGGTTGCTTCTTACTGGCAGGTCGTGCACGCCTATCCCAGCGGCGGCGGGTCCTACGAGGTCGTGGCGCGCAACCTCGGCCGCAATCCGAGCCTGGTGGTGGCTGCCGCGTTGATGGTCGATTACGTGATGACGGTCGCGGTGTCGGTCGCGGCCGGTGTCGACAACCTTGTCTCGGCGGTGCCGTCGTTGTATCCGCAGCGGGTTTGGATCGCCGTCGTCGTCGTCGTGCTGATGATGGCGATGAACCTGCGCGGAACTCGAGAGTCCGGCCAGGCGTTCGCCGTACCGACCTACCTGTTCGTCGCGTCGATGGGCCTGACCATCGTCGTCGGCCTCGGGCAGGCTGCGGCGGGGCATCCGCCGGTCGCGGAGAGCGCCGGTTGGGATATCCGGCCCGAGCAGCTCGACGTCACCGGGCTGGCCCTGATCTTCCTACTGTTGCGGGCTTTCTCCTCGGGATGCACGGCGTTGACCGGGGTCGAGGCGATCTCCAACGGGGTGCCCGCGTTCCGGCGGCCGAAGGACGTCAACGCCGGCCGCACCATGATCATCATGGGGGCGTTGGCGATCGGC
Source organism: Saccharopolyspora sp. ASAGF58 (assembly GCF_012277335.1). NCBI lineage: Bacteria > Bacillati > Actinomycetota > Actinomycetes > Pseudonocardiales > Pseudonocardiaceae > Saccharopolyspora > Saccharopolyspora sp. ASAGF58. The sequence goes on from NZ_CP040605.1 coordinate 4,545,114, forward strand.
TTGTTCAGCGGCGTGACCGCGCTGGCGATGGTCTCCGGTGTGCGGATCGCGAACAACCCGTGCGACCTGATCGGCTTCCCGGCGGACTGCCACAGCACCGGGCAGCGCACCGTCATCGCGCAGGTGGCGGGCGCGGTGTTCGGGCTGGACAGCGTGCTGTTCTTCGTCGTACAGGCCGGCGCGGCGCTGATCCTGCTGCTGGCCGCGAACACCGCCTTCAACGGCTTCCCGATGCTCGGGTCGTTGCTCGCGCAGCGCCGGTACCTGCCGCGCCAGTTGCACACCCGCGGCGATCGGCTGGCGCACTCCAACGGAATCGTACTGCTCGGGTTGGTCGCGATCGCGCTCATCGCGGCGTTCGCGGGGTCCGTGACGGCGCTGATCCAGCTCTACATCATCGGTGTGTTCACGTCGTTCACGCTGAGCCAGATCGGCATGGTGAAGCACTGGAACCACCTGCTCGCCGACGCCTCCGACGCCGCACACCGGGCGCGCTACCACCGGTCGCGGCTGGTCAACGCCGTCGGCGCGGTGCTGACCGCGACGGTGCTGGTCGTCGTGCTCATCACGAAGTTCACCCACGGTGCCTACCTGGTGGTGATCGCGATCCCGCTGCTGTACTTCCTGATGCGGGCCATCCACCGGCACTACCGCGACGTCCGGCGCGAACTCGAACCGGAGCGCGACGGGATCACCCTGCCCAGCAGGGTGCACGCGGTGGTGCTGGTGTCCACGTTGCACAAGCCGACGCTGCGCGCGTTGGCGTTCGCCCGCGCCAACCGGCCGGACACGCTGACCGCGCTCACCGTGAACGTAGACGACGCGGAGACGCATCTGCTGCGCAGCGAGTGGGAACGGCACGGCATCGGCGTGTCGCTGAAGGTGGTGGAGTCGCCCTACCGCGAGATCACCCGGCCGGTCATCGACTACATCAAGCGGATCCGTCGCGAAGGCCCGCGCGACCTGGTGTGCGTGTACATCCCGGAGTACGTCGTCGGCCGCTGGTGGGAGAACCTGCTGCACAACCAGAGTTCGCTGCGGCTGACCTGGCGGCTGCGCTTCGAGCAGGGCGTGATGGTGGTCAGCGTGCCCTGGCAACTCGACTCCAGCCATCGCCGTGACATCGACCGCGTCCACCACATCCCCGGCCACACCCGCCGCGGCATCACCACCCCACCGACCTGACCCCGGCCCCAGCCACCGATTTCGCGCGAAGTCGTCGCTTGGCGTTGCTGGACGGCGTCGTCAGGCTAGGGCAAGGCTAGGGCGGCGAGGAGGCGGTAGGAGTCGAGACGGTCCTCGGCGTCGAAGGCCGTGGTGGTCACCAGGATCTCGTCGGCCCCGGTGCGCGCGGTGAGGTCCTTCAGCGCGATGGCGACCTCGTCTGCCGTGCCGAACACGTGGCCGTCCAGCGCGCCGCGTCGACATGGAGGCGGGATTCGAACCCGCGCCCTCCCGGTCCCGAGCCAGGTGCTCTACCGCTGAGCTACTCCACGAGAACGCCAAGATGCTAGCAAGCGAGTCATCCCGCCGAAAACCTATTTTCGGCCAACAGGTCTCGGGCACGCGAAACCTCTTCCATGCCACTGTGGACAGTCTGGTGGCATCCGTGCTTTCCCTGCACGGGAATGAAGTTCATTGTTGTGCGGAGAATTCACGTCATGGGCGTTACCTGCGCCGAGAACTCGGCCGGGCGCGAGGCCCCCTTCGTGCAATCCCGGACGCACCCGAAGCGTTCAACCTCGACCCGCCGGCGAAGGCGGACGCCGGGATCCCCGACGGGCGACCGGGCCAAACGCGGTTCACGTCGCGCGCACCGCGCCGACGTGGCACGTTGATCCCGTGGAGCTGCAAGACCTGATCCGCGAGCTGTACGCCGCCGCACCCGCCGAATTCGTCCCGGCCCGCGACCGGCACGCGGCGGCGGCCGCCGAACGCGGCGACCAAGACCTCGCAACCCAGCTCAAGAAGCTGCGCAAACCCACCGCGGCGGCCTGGGCGGTCAACCTCCTCGCCACCCAGGATCCCCGAAGCGTGGCCGCGTTCCTGGAGCTGGGCGGGAAGTTGCGAACGGCGCAGCGCGAACTGCGCGGCGACGACCTGCGCGCCCTGGCCGCGGACCGCACCCGCCTCCTGCGCGAGCTCACCAGCAGAGCCACGGAACTCGCCGGGCAGCACGGCCACCGGCTCACCGAACCAACCCGCCAACAAGTCGAGCAAACCCTGACGGCCGCCCTCTCCGACCCCGAAGCCGGGCGCGCGGTGCAAGCCGGGAGCCTCGTCAAACCGCTCGAATACGGCGGGTTCGGCCTCGACGAACTCGCCGTCGCGGCCATCCGCCGCACCGCCGCCCGCCCCAAGCCAAAGCGCAAGGCGGAGCCGCGCGAGGCACAGCGCAGCGCCGAGCTGCGCGAGCTCCGCGAGCACCTGCGACGCACCGACGAGCAGCTCGACGAAGCAGCCGACTCCCTGGAGCTCGCCGAGCGCGAGGAGCGCGAGGCCGAGCAACGCTGCGAGGAGCTGCGCGACGAGCTCGCCCGAGCGGAAGGCGAGCTGCGCGAGCTCCGTCGCAAAGCGAAAACGGCGCGCCAGCGCCGCGAGCGCGCCCAGCACGACCGCGACGCGCTAGCGGAGCGGCTGCGCAGCGCGGAAGCGCGGGAGCGCTGAGCACGCGGTATCCGCGAAGCGGATCGAGGGCCCTTGAACGGTACGGCTCGGCCGGTAACGAGGACGACCGCTTCGACGCCTACGTGCTGGCCGGCACGCTGCGCACGGACCGCGCGAGGCTGCGGCCCCGGCAACCGGATGGCCCGGCCACCGCCACGCTGCGGCCACCGTGCGGGCCCGCCTCGACCTGGTCGCCCACCTGCAACGCGCTTTCCCCCGCGGCGGTCGGGCTCTTCGCCGAGCTGGAAAGCCCGACCGGCCTGGCCTTCCTGGCGCGCTTCGACTGCCAGGACCGCGCTGACTGGCTCTCGCCCAAACGGCTGGCAGCCTGGCTGACCAGCGTGGGCTGATCCCAGCGGCGACGTCTCCCACGTTTGCAGGCATGGTCGCACTGCGTCGTCAACCACTGACAGCGCGGGGCCGTCCGGGATGTGGAAGCCTCCGGCCGCTGGGGTCGGAGGCTCCGCCGGACCGGGAAATTCGGAAGCTCCACGTGCCAGCGCGGAGCGCCCGGTCGACGCCCCCAGGGTAGCGCTCAGCGGCCGTCGCCGGGAGCTCCCCAGCCGCCGCCACCCGGGGTCTCGATGCGGACCCGGTCGCCTCGGTGCAGCGGCCAGGTGCCCTTGGCGGGCAGCCGCTCCTCGGTGCCGTCCGCCCGGATGAGGACGTTGCGGCCCACCTCGCCCGGCTCGCCGCCCCGGGCTCCCGGCGGGGCGTGCCCGCGGCGTTCCGACTGGATGGTGAGCGTGCAGTCGGCGAGCGCTTCGATCTCCCGCACCAGGCCATCACCGCCGGGGTGCCGACCCGCGCCGCCGGAGGACGGGCGGAGCTCGTAGCGCCACACCCGCAGCGGGTAGTCCAGCTCCACCGCCTCAGCCGGGGTGTTCTGGGTGTTGGTCATGCCCGTGTGCACCCCGGACATGCCCGGGCGCGCGGGGGTGCCGCCCTCACCGCCGCCGAGTGTCTCGTAGTAGCTGAACGCCGGGTCGCTGCCGCCGATGAGCAGGTTGTTCATGGTGCCCTGGCCCGCCGCCGGGACCCGGTCGGGGATCGCCTTGGCGAACGCGCCGAGGAGCACGTCCACGATGCGCTGGCTGGTCTCCACGTTGCCCGCCGCAGTCGGGGCCGGGAACGTCGGGTTGACCACCGTGCCCTCCGGCGCTTCGACGCGCAGCGCCCGGTAGCAGCCGGCGTTGGGCGGGGCGTCGGGGTCGGTGAGCATCCGGAGCACGAACATCGACGCCGACAGCGTCACCGCGAACACCGCGTTGCAGTTCACCGGGATCTGCTTGGCGGTGCCGTCGAAGTCCACCGCCACCTCGTCGCCGGACACCGTCACCGCCGCGCGGATCGGGACCCCGTCGCCGATCTCCAGCAAGTCCTCGTTGCGGTAGCACCCGTCTGGGATGTCGCGGATCGCCGCGCGCACCCGGCGGTCGGAGTAGTCGCACACCGCTGCCATCGCCTCGCGCAGCCGCTGCGCTCCCATCCGCTCGGCGAGCTCGCGCATCCGCACTACGCCGACGTGGTTCGCCGCGAACTGGGCGCGCAGGTCGCCGCGGCGCTCCTCGGGGGTTCGCGAGTTCGCCGCGATCAACCGGACCACGTCCTCCCGTTCGCCGTCGGCGTCGGCGATGCGGATCGGCGGGATGCGGACGCCTTCCATCGCGATCTCGGTTGCGGACGCCGGCATGGAGCCCGGCGCGGCACCGCCGACGTCGGCGTGGTGGGCGCGGTTGGCCACGTACCCGAGCAACTGGTCGTCGTATCCGGCGGCGGCGACGATCGTCAGGTCCGGCAGGTGGGTGCCGCCCAGGTAGGGGTCGTTCACGCAGACCTGCTGGCCCGGTTCGAGCCGCCCGCAGGTGTCCAGCACGGCGCGGACGCTGGCCGGCATCGCGCCCAGGTGCACCGGGATGTGCTCGGCCTGCGCGACCATCTCGCCGTCGGCGTCGAACACTGCGGCCGAGCAGTCGGCGCGTTCCTTGATGTTGGGGGAGTAGGCCGCGCGGCGAAGCGCCACGCCCATCTCATCGGCAATGCCGGCCAGGGCGTGACGGAACACCTCCAGCTCGACGGCGGTCAGCTCGGTCATGTCAGCCGCACCACCAAGTTCTCCGATCTGTCCACTGTGGCCAGTTCGTCGCCGGCGAGCAGCGTCGTGGTGTCGGGCTGCTCGATCAGCGCCGGTCCGGCGACCTCGTCGCCCGGCCGCAGCTCGGCCCGGGACACGATCCGCGCCCGCACCGCCCGGTCGCCGATGCCGATCTCGCGGTCCGGTTTGCGCTCCGGCTCGCCCTGGTCCCAGTCCTGCGGCGGGTCCGCGAGAACCGGCTCGCCCTGCGCGATGACCCGCAGCGTGACCACCTCGACCCGCTCGTCCCGCATCTCGTACCCGTACGACTCGCGGTGCGCGGTGTGCAGCAGCTCGCTGAGTTCCGCTTGCTCGGCGACGTCGACCCGCAGCTCGTGCGACTGTCCCGCATAGCGCATGTCGGCCACCTTGGACAGCGAGATCTCCGTTGTCACGCCTTGCTTCTCCAGCTCCCGGCGCGCTTCGGTGGACAGCTCCGACCACGCTTGCGACAGGTCTTCGCGGGCATCCACCAGCACGGTGCGCGACGCCTCGAAACGCGGCGGAGCCAGCAGCAGGCCGAGCGCGCTGAGCACGCCGGGCGCGGGCGGCACCACCACGGCGGGGCAGCCGAGCTCCCGGGCCAGTGCCGTCGCGTGCAGCGGGCCCGCGCCACCGTAGGCGACCAGGGCCAGCCGCGCCGGATCGATGCCGCGCTCGGTGCTGACCTTGCGCAACGCCCGCGCCATCGTCGCCCGGACGACCGACAGCACCCCGGCGGCCGATTCCGGCAGCGCGTCCAGCGCCCGGTGCGCCGCATCGACGTCCAGCCGCAGGCCGCCGAGCTCGCGAGCCGGGTCGAGATGCCCCAGCGCGCAGTGCGCATCCGTCACCGTGGGCTCCTCGCCGCCGAGGCCGTAGCAGGCAGGACCCGGGTCGGCACCGGCGGAATGCGGGCCGACCCGCAGCGCGCCGCCGGTGTCCACCCAGGCGATCGACCCGCCACCGGCCCCCACGGTGTGGATGCCGACGGCCGGGGTCCGGAAAGGCAGCCCGGCGATCTCCGACGACGTCGACACGTCCGGGCGGCCCTCGCGGATCAGGCACACGTCGGTGGACGTGCCGCCCATGTCGAAGGCGATGGCGTCGTCGAACCCGGCCGAGCGCGCGACCGCCCCGGCGGCCACCACGCCGGCGGCCGGGCCGGAGAGCAGCGTGTGCACCGGGGCCGTCGCGGCGAAGTCCACCCCGGCGGTGCCGCCGCTGGAGGTCATCACCGTGATCGTCGGATCGGGCAGGCGGGTGGTCAGATTGGACAGGTAGCGGCGCATCACCGGCTCGATGGCCGCGTTGAGCACGCAGGTGGACGCGCGCTCGAACTCGCGGAACTCCGGCAGCAGCGCGCCGGAGCGGGTGATCGGCACGCCGAGGTCGGCCAGCGCCGAGCACAGCCGCCGCTCGTGGTCGTCGCGGACGTAGGAGAACAGCAGGCTCACCGCGATCGACTCGGGTTCGAGGCGGGCGACCGCGTCCACCACCCGCTCGATCTCGGCGTCGGTGAGCTCGACGATCGCCTCGCCCCGCGGGCTCATCCGCTCCGCGACGGTGACCACCCGCTCGTGCGGCACCAGCGGTTCGGGCTTGGTCGCGGACAGGTCGTAGAGGGCGGGGCGGTTCTGCCGGGCGATCTGCAGGACGTCGGTGAAGCCGTCGGTGGTGACGAAGGCGGTACGCGCGATCTTACGCTCCAGCACGGCGTTGGTGGCGGTGGTACTGCCGTGCGGGAGCAGCCGCAGCACGCCGCCGGGCAGGCTCTCGGCGACGCCGCGCTGGACCCCTTCGGCCTGGTTCGCCGGAGTGGTGGGCACCTTCACGGCCTTCGGCCGGTGACCGGGGGCGTGCACGACTACATCGGTGAACGTGCCTCCGACGTCCACTCCTGCACACGGCCCGGCCTGTCCAGACATCACAGTCACCTGCGGTCAATCATCCCGCATGGTCACCGGTCGGGCAGCTTCGCCGCGGGCGCTGCCGGGCCGGGCGACGAGGGCACTTAGCCCCTATCTCCGGCCAGCAGTTCAGCGGCACCTTGGATCAGTACCGGAAACCGAGGAACGATTCTCGCGCTCCCCGGGGTCGAACGGGGGCAAAATGGCAAAGCGCCTCTTCATCGCTTACGTACCCGCCGCCACGAGGCGCAGGGGAAACCGGAGCCTGCATACTCCCAACTCCAGCCGCTGCAAGAAGCCGGGCGGCTGCCCGGCTGAGATCGTCTACTGATCTGGCGGCCACTCAGGGGTAGATGCTGCCTGGCGTTGTTGCGGCCCTGATATCGACGCGACGCAGCCGCTTGGTGGAACTTTGCGAGCTGCGTTGGTTACGCGTAACCGGGGCGCCCTGAACAGAGGGATTTGGTCTCTGCTGCGGGAAACGGGCCGGCGCGACGCTGTATGGCGGAAAGCAGGGGATTCGATTCGCTGTTGATGCTAGGGAGTAGCCATGGCCAAGAGCTTGTTTTCTGCGCACTTGCCCGCCGTCAGGGGGCACGGGCCCCACTCGCGCTCACGCCGCTCGATGCGGTTCACGGCTTCGCGCCGTCGTCGCACCGCTTCGTTCCGCCGTACGCGCTACTGATCCACTGACCGGCGGCGGTGGTTCGGGATACCGCCGCCACACGTATGCCATGACTCGGATAGCTGCGTTCCTCGCCAGGCTGCGGGCGTTGCTGGCCGTGCCCACCCCCGAATCCGGTGGCCTGGTCGAGCAGGCTCCGGTGGTCGGCGTTCGGGAGATCTTCCGGCGCTTCTGGCCGTACACGCGCCCGTACCGGTGGTGGTGGGCGCTCGTGGTGCTGCTCGTGCTGGTCGGGCCTGTGCTGGACACCGTGACGATCTGGCTGTTCAAGATCCTCGTCGACCAGGTACTGGTGCCCAGGGACTTCGAGCTGTTCTTCGCCCTCGGCGGCGCCTACCTGGGGATCACGGTGCTGTCCGGGATAGTCGGGTTCACCGACGAGTACGTGTCAACCTGGGTCGCCGAGCGGTTCCTGCTGGACCTGCGCACCGATCTGTTCGGGCACCTGCACGGGCTGTCCATCGGCTTCCTGGACCGGCGCAAGACCGGCGACACGTTGTCCCGGCTCACCGGCGACGTCAACGCGATCGAGAACCTCGTGCTGTCCGGGACGATCCAGGCGCTGTCGTACCTGTTCAAGATCGTGCTGTTCACCGGGGCGCTGTTCGTCCTGAGCTGGCGGCTGGCCGTGGTGTCGCTGATCGCGGTGCCGGCCTTCTGGGCGTCCGCGCGGTACTTCTCCCGCCGCATCAAGGCGGCTTCGCGGGAGAAGCGGCGGCGCGGCGGCACCATCGGCGCTGTCGCCGAGGAAAGCCTGAGCAACGCCTCGCTGGTGAAGGCGTACGGCCGGGAAAGCGCCGAAACCGACCGCTTCCACCGCGAGAACCTGGGCAGCTTCGCGGCCGAGATGGTGGCCACCCGGTTGCACGCGTTGTTCACGCCGCTGGTCGACCTGCTGGAAATCTGCGGGGTGCTGCTGATCGTCGGGCTGGGCACCTGGGAACTGTCCCGGGGCTCGATCAGCCTCGGCGGGCTGCTGGTGTTCCTCGGTTATCTCAGCCAGCTCTACAGCCCGGTGCGGGGATTCGGGCGGCTGACCAACACCGTCTACGCGGCTTCGGCCGGCGCCGAACGGATCATCGAGCTGCTGGACGAGATTCCCGAGGTGCGCGACCCGGTCCGGCCGCGGCGCCTCGGCCGGGTCCGCGGTGACGTGGTCTTCGACGACGTCAGCTTCCGGTACCCGAACACCGACCGCGACGCCGTGCACCGCATCAGCTTCGACGTCCACTCCGGACAGACGATCGCGCTCGTGGGGGCCAGCGGGTCGGGCAAGTCCACCGCGGGCAAGCTGCTGCTCCGGTTCTACGACCCGGATTCCGGCGCCGTGACCATCGACGGCGTCGATCTGCGCGAAGCCGAGCAGCAGGCGGTGCGGCGCAACATCTCGATCGTGCTGCAGGACGCCCTCGTGGTGGACGACAGCGTCTGGGAGAACATCGCCTGGGGGCGGCCCGACGCCACCGAGCGGGACGTGCTGGAGGCGGCTCGTGGCGCGGACGCACACGAGTTCATCACGGCGCTGCCAGACGGTTACCGCACCAGGGTCGGGGCGCACGGAAGTCTGCTGTCGGGCGGGCAGCGGCAGCGCATCGCCATCGCCCGAGCGATGCTGCGCGACGCGCCGATCCTGCTGCTCGACGAGCCCACCGTCGGGCTCGATGCGGCATCCAGCGCGCGAGTGCTGGCCCCGCTGCGCCGGCTGATGGCCGATCGCACCTCCATCGTCGTCTCGCACAACCTGATCACGGTCCGCGATGCGAACCTGATCCTGCTGCTCGACCACGGCCGGATCGCGGAATCCGGCACGCACGCCGAACTGATGCACCGCGACGGCGGCTACGCGTCCCTGTACCGGCTGCAGCAGCGGGGCTCGCCTGTACCGCAACGGGAGCCGGCATGACCACTTCGACTTCGCCCGCACCGCTGCGCCGAGGCCAGGAGATCGCGGCGGGCTATCCGGTGATCGAGCACATCCGGCGGGGCGAGGGATACGACTCCTACGACGCATGGAGCACCCGGCGCCACAGTCGGTGCTTCATCAAGGCCGTGCGTCCCGACTGCGCAGCCCGCGCCGAAGCGTGCGAAAACCTCGTGATCGAAGGGAACCTGCTGCTGAAGTTCACGCATCCGCACATCGTGCGCGCGTACGAACTCGCGGAAGCGGCGGACGGTTCGCCGGTGCTGATCATGGAGACGCTGGCCGGGGCGAGGCTGGACAGCTTGCTCGACGGCGGGAAGCGCCGCCTCACCGCCCGCGAACTCGGCTACCTCGGTCAGCACGTGTGCTCGGCGATCCGCTACCTGCACGAGCGCGGCTACCTGCACCTGGACCTCAAGCCCGGCAACATCATCGCCGAGTGCGGCCGCGCGCGCGTTATCGACCTGAGCCTGGCCCGGTCACCGGGCCCGAGCCGCGGCGGGGCCGGAACGCCGTGCGCGATGGCGCCGGAACAGGTCCGCGGCGGGATGCTCGGGCCGGCGACCGACGTCTGGGCCATCGGCCTGGTGCTCTTCGAAGCCGCGGCCGGATTCAACCCCTTCGAGGTGCCGGGGCAGGCACAGCGGACCGGGGAGGAGATGTTTCCCCAGCTGGAGACGGCCGCGCCACCTATCCGCGCTTCGCGGCGGCTGCCTCGAGCGCTGGCGGATTCGATCGACGGTTGCCTGCGGTCGGACCCCGATCAGCGCCCGACGCTGGTGCAGCTCGATGCGGTGCTCGCCGCGATCACCGGCGACGAGGATCTGCGGACTCTCGGCGGTGCCGCGGCCCCGGAGCGCTGATCGACCGCCTGGCGTTCCTGGCAGCGGGCCCTCCTGGCTTTGTCGCCGACCACGAACTGTCCCCCGGCGGGAATGGGGATCATGCCGGGGCTCACCGCTCAGGCGGCGTCGCGCAGCCTGGCGTCGAGCGCGTCGAGGTCGGGGACGAACCAAACGTGGTCGGCCTTGTTCGACTCGTGCACGAGGGCCCGCAGGGCCGAGCTGGCCGCCAGGTGCCGGGAGATGTCGCCGACGACGACCAGGCGCACCCGGTAGTTGACGAACTTCTGCATGACCTCGCCGGCGAAGCGGGTGCCCAAGGTGAAGAAGCGCTCGTCGAGCCGGCTGGCGGGCACCGCGACCACCTCGGCGCCGGCGTAGGACGCGCCGATCAGGTCCAGGGCGTCCTGCGTGGTGGTCACCGGCGGCCCGGCCGGGTCGCACACCAGCACCTGCACCCCGGCCCGCTCCTCGATCGCGTCAGGCACCGCCGACCTCCCCGGAGAGCAGGCCGTTGTCGCCGTCGAGCACGGCTTCGATCAGCTGCAAGACCTCGGCGGTGGCTCCTGCGCCGCCAAGGACCACGAACTTCATGCGGTTCCGCTCCTCGTCGTAGACCGTCTGGATGCGCAGCGGGTGCGCGGGGTTGCTGGCGGAGTTCGCGCGTGTTCAGGCGATCGGCCGCGGCCCGGTCGACGCCGTCGATCTGCACGATACTCGACACCTCGACAGGTGTGGCACCGGCCGATGGCGGCTGCGGTTTCCCGGTATGGGGAGAGATGGGGAGAGATGGGTGGGGATGGGTGGGGATGGGTAGTTTGTTGTGTGGATGTTTCCGTGAGTGTTTTTGGGTGCTAGAGCCCCCCCAAAAACGCTCACGGGTTATGCGCTGCACGTAAGGGAATCCGGCTGGCACGAGCACCGGCTGCTCCGGAGCCGGAACCCGGCCCTCAACCTGCACGTGTTCTCGACGGGGTGCCCCGAATCCAGCGGATGCTGCTCTTCCGCGACTAGCTCAGCCGAGGGTGATGTCCTTGGTCTCCGGCATGCGGTAGGCGACGACGGCGCTGATCACCAGCAGCACCACGGCATATCCGAGGAAGACGTCGCCCCGACCACCGCTGGCGAGCCAGGTCTGCAGGTACGGCGCGCTGCCGCCGAACGCTGCCGTGGCGATGGCGTAGGGGAATCCGGTGCCCGTCGTTCGCATCCGGGTCGGGAACAGCTCCGCGAACACCGTGGGCATGATCGCCGGACCGGGCGCGATTACGAGCAGCGCGATGATCATCGCCACCGCGAACTGCCAGACCTGGTCCTGGACGAGCCAGCTGAGCGGGTAGCTGACCACTGCGCTGCCCACCAAGGAAAGCAGCAGCACGGGCCTGCGGCCGATGCGGTCCGAAAGCGCCCCGAACAGTGGCAACGACAGGATGAACACCGCGTTGGCCGCGGCGCCGACCCACAGCGCCGCGGCCGGGTCGAGCTCGTGGATGCTGATCGCCTGCGCGGGCGCCGAGACCACCCAGGTGTAGAACACCACGGTGCTGCCGACGGTCAGCCCGATCACCCGCAGGCACGCGGTGCGCTGCTCCCAGAAGCTCCGCCACAGCGGCGGCCGGGCCTCGGTCCGCTGCCGGTCGAAGGCCTGCGTCTCAGCCAGCCGCATCCGCATTACCAAGGTGTAGAGGCCGACGACGCCGCCGAGCAGGAACGGCACCCGCCACCCCCATGCGCTCATCTCGCCAGGCGGCAGTGCCGTCGTCAACGCCGCTGCGAGGGCGGAGCTGGCCAGGATTCCGCAGGTGCCCGAGACGTAGACGAGGCTGGACCAGATACCGCGCCGCCCCTGCGGCGCCATCTCGGCCACGTATGTCTGCACCGCCGGCATCTCGCCGCCGTGCCCGAGTCCCTGGCACAGCCGGGCGACCACGAGCAGCAGCGCTGCGCCGATGCCGATCGACTCGTAGGTCGGCGCGATGCCGATCAGCAGGCTGCCGCCGGAGGCCAGCGCGATGGAGCCGACCATGGCGGTGCGGCGACCGAGCCGGTCGCCGAACCGGCCGAACAGCAGCCCGCCCAGCGGCCGCATCAGGAACCCGACGGCGAAGATCGCCAGGCTCGACAGCACCGCGCTCGTGCTGTCGTGGGCGGGGAAGAACTGCGCGGCGAAGAACGGGGTGAACACCGCGTAGGCGTTCCAGTCGAACCACTCCAACGCGTTGCCCGCGCCGGTGCTGACGATGGTCCGCCACTTCCGTGGCGTCGCGCACCGCTCGGTCTCGATGATCAATGCTGCCTCCGGATTTCTCAACGCTGACAACGAATTACGCGCGGGCCAGGCGGTGGACGGCGAGTTCGGCGTAGAGTGCAGCGCCGTCGGCGAGCACGCTGTCGTCGAAGACGGCGAACTCGGAGTGGTTGTCCGGCGCGGTGTCCGGGTCGCGGTCCGGTGGGCAGGCGCCGAGGAAGATGAACGCGCCCGGCACCTGTTCGAGCACCCGGGAGAAGTCCTCGCCGCCGGTGACGGGGCGGTCCAGCCAGGAGAACCGGTCGCCGCGAAGCTCCGTCGCGACCTGCGCGGCGAACTCGGCCTCGGCGTCGTCGTTGATCGTGGCGCGCACGTACTCGCTGAGCTCTACGTCCACCTTGACGCCGTGTGCTGCCGCGACGCCGTTGCAAACGGAGGTGATCCCGTCCCACACCGCGTCCCGTGCGGACGCGGAGAACCAGCGCAACGTGCCGTCGAAGACCGCTTCGCCCGGGATCACGTTGCCCGCGTTGCCGGAGTGGAAGCTGCCGATGGTCAGCACCAGCGTCTCGAACGGGTCGATGGTGCGCGCGACCAGCGCCTGCAGCGCGCCGACCATTTCGCAGGCCGGGGCGATCGGGTCCTTGGCCCGGTGCGGGGTGGAGCCGTGACCGCCCGCGCCGCGCACGGTCACCCGCAGCAGGTCGCCGCCGGCCATGAGCGGGCCGCGCCGGGTGAGGAAGGTCCCGAGGCCGTGGCGCGCGGCCATGACATGCATGCCGTAGGCGGCCACCGGGCGGGACCCGGAGGCTTCCAGCACGCCTTCGGCGATCATCTTCCCCGCGCCGTCGCAGCCTTCTTCGCCGGGCTGGAACATCAGCACCACGTCACCGGCCAGCTCCGCGTGCCGTTCGGTCAGCAGCCGCGCGGCGCCGACCAGCATCGCGGTGTGCAGATCGTGCCCGCACGCGTGCATCCTGCCGTCGAACCGGGAGGCGTAGTCCAGGCCGGTCCGCTCCGTCACCGGCAGGGCGTCCATGTCGCCGCGCAGCAGCACCGTCGGCCCCGGACGAGAGCCGCGCAGCACCGCGGTGATGGAGCTCAGCCCGGTGCCGGTGGTGATCTCCAGCGGTAGCCCGTCCAGCGCGGCCAGCACTTTCTCCTGGGTGCGCGGCAGGTCCAGCCCGAGTTCGGGCTCGGCGTGCAGCTGCCGCCGCAATCGGACCAACTCGTCTTGCAGCTCGCGCTCGGACAACGGCCGTCTCCTCACCTCGTGATCACGTCACGGCCATGATGACCGCCCGTCATCCGGCGAGCACCAGAGTGTCGGGAAACCGTTGCGGATGCACGTTCGCGCGCCGGAAACGCTCGCCTTCAGCCGGGAGCGCCTCGCGGCGTACAAGTGCCCGCACGAGGTCCGGATCCTGGACGAACTCCCCAAAGGCTGGCTGGAGCAGGACAACACGGTGCTGACCTGGCTCGTCGTACCGAAGCCCCGGAGCGGCCCGACGCAGTCCCACCGGGAAGATCCTCAAGAAGTCCCTCCGCTAGCGCCGGGCCGGCGATTTCGCGCGAAATCGCCGGTCGCTGTGAGGCGGAGGCGGCGATTTCGCGCGAAATCGCCATCACTCCGGGTGACCACGGCCCCGGCGGTCAAATGTGCTCGGCGAGGTTGGCGACGGATCGTCCCGCCAGCCGTCCACGTCGCACTCGTCCGGGATGGCCAGGAACGGCGCCACGTCGACCGGGTAGCGCAACACCCGGCCGTGCTTCTCGGCGAACCGGGCGTGCGGGCCGGTCAGCGAAGCCCAAGCGGGATTGTCGAGCAGCGGTGATGTCATCGGCGACGCACCTCGCCCGTCCGGAACCTCATGCCCTCCCCCTTTTCGCTCGATGCCACGCCGTTCAAGCATCCGCGCGCCGTCGCTGTTCCCATATCGCCAGGTGGGAATCCGGTTGCGGACGGACGCCGACGCCTACCGACACAACCGGCTTGACGCGCTGAAAGCGTTTGTGGTCTGATCCGGGCAGCGTCGCGTGTCGGTGGCAGCCTGTGTCAGGCATGGAGGCGCGGGTTCGAAGGGTCTTCATGACCACTCTTTTCAATCACACCATCGTCGCCGCGCGCGACAAGCAGGTATCGGCATCCTTTTTCACGGCGATGTTCGACCTCCCGCCGGCGGAGCCCGGCGGCCCCTTTCTCACGGTCTACCTGGATGCGGGAGTGACGCTCCTGTTCGCCGAGCCGGGCATCGAATTCCCGCCGCAGCACTACGCATTCCTCGTCACGGAGGAAGACTTCGACGGCATCTACGCCCGGATCCAGGAGGCGGGGCTCGACCACTGGGCGGATCCGCACCGAAAGCTCCCCCAGCAGTACAACACCAACCACGGGGGCCGAGGCGTCTACTTCCTGGACCCGTCGGGCCACTACCTCGAAGCGATAACCCAACCCTACGAGGCAGATCCGCAGAAGTGACCGAAGTGGACGGTTAGTAGCGGCGCGGTGCCCGCCCGGTCTCGTATCGGGCGGGCACCGCGTACGCGGGCCGAACCTGTTGTAGCGCTGGTGGTGGCTGGTACCGTCGGGGGAGCTTCGGGCGGAGGGGCTGGTTCGCGATGGCGGGCACGCATCCCGAGGTTCCGCCCGACGGCGAACGCGACGACAGCTTGTTGATCAGCGAGGAGCGGCAGCGCGATCCGCTCTCCCAGCTCGTCGAGTTCGAGCACGACGTCCACCAGGCCACGAGTGGACGAGGTGCTCTGCCCGCGAAGCACCTCCCGGCCACCCCGACAACGCCCCGCGCTACGACCGCGGGCCTCGGTTGCTATCCGAGCGGGCGTGGTGCGTCGAACTTCTGGCGGACTTCTTCGGCCACCCCGGGATTCCCGGCGGCTTCGATCAGCTTGGCGAGGCGATGGGCGGTCAGAGCACGCACCGGGTTGTCCCCGTACAGGCCAATCCTGTCCAAGACCACGCCGACGTGGTCGCTGGTGGTCCTGTTCCCGTGCATGAGCTTGCGGTAGATCCCGTACAGCACCGCTGCGGACAGCGGAACTGTGACCCAGGCTGGCCACTCCAGCAGCAAGCCGAGCAGGAGCGGTATGACGGCCGCGAGTGCCAGGCCGCCGTACAGGATCCGGTTTTCCTTGCTCATCGAGCAGCCTCCTCGGGGACTCGGTTGAACGTGTAGTCGGTGGCGTGCAGGCCCTGCGCCATGTCGATCAGCTGGGACAACCGCACGAAGACCTCGGCGCGTCCGTTCGGGGTGCGGCTCCAATCGCGCGCGAGGACGTGCAACGAACCGAGCAGGTGGAGGTGCCGGCTCGCCGCGTCCGCCAGGATGCCGAGCAGCAGGTCGTACGCCGCAGTGCGGCCGGCGGCGTCGAACCAGTGGCAGACGCGTGGCGCGACGATGTCCGGGCGGGCGAGCATGGTCGCACGCCAGCAGAAACCGAGCTGGGAACGGATCGTGTGGTCCGCCGCGAGGGGTTGGGAACGCTTGCTCGAATCGGCAAGCCGCCACGGGTCCGCGACGGCGAGGAACAGGAAGTGGTCGGCGGGCGACGGCTGCTGCTTCGGCAGATCTGCTGTGAGCCTTTCGAGCAGCAGCCGCAGCAGTATCGGATCGCGAGAGATCAGCTCGACGAGGGCCTGGTGGGCTGTCGGGGCGCCGGTCCCGTCTTCGCGGCGAGCCCGGTGGTGGAGCCGGACCAGAGCTTGTTCCGGGTAGGCCGGAGCGATCACCTCGGTGCACACGTCCACCACGATCTGCCCGACGTCGCCGGGAAGGTTGTCGCGCCGCGACCACTCGTACACCAGGCGCCGGAAGAAGTGACCGTGGCGCTCGTTATCCAAACCCGCCAGGAGGGCTCGTACCCCGTAGTCGCGCAGTACGTTCGGCGCTCCGTTCTGCCTCGGAAAGATCCACTGGTCGATCAGCCACTTCACGTGCCCCGGCGAGTTGGTGCGCAACGACTGTTCCACGAACCGGTCGACCAGGTTCTTTCGGTCCTGCACGGTGAACTGCTCGATGCGGATGATGCCGTCCACCCACCGGCAGAACGGCTCCCGAAGATCCGGATAGTTGTCCCAGAAGTGTTCGCGCAACGCCCGGTCGTAGCTGAGCCGGCTGAACTCGATCCGGTTGTTCGGCGCGACATCGATGTTCAGATCACCGAGCTGAGTGCGGTAGCCCTCCTGTTCCATCCGGGGTTCCTCGCGTCCGTCGAGGCTCAACGAGCTCACCAGGCGATGGGAGGCGAAGAACACCGCGTCGCTCGACGCTCCACGGCACATCGCTGCGGCGAACAGCACCGTACGCCGCCGACCGCCTGGCACCTTGTTCAGTTGCTCCGTCACCTCGTCGCTGCGGTCGATTCGGGCGGAAACCGCTTCACTGAGCCAGATCGAGAGATCTCCGCCTCGGTTCGTGTCCCGGGCGAGCACCACCATCTGCGCGAGGTTGGCGATCTCCGACATCGGTGCGGACAGGATGCGTGCGAGTTCCTTCGAAGTCAGCTGCTGCTCGGAGAGGAAGATCCCCTCCGCTTCCAGGTGCCGTCGCAACACCGAGGCGCCGTGTGGCCGGTCGATCCGGGCCCCGAACTGCGCGAGGTCCGGGTCGAGGTGGTGCTTGCGGAAATCAGGCACGACGGCGGCGAGAAAAGCCTTGTGTTGCTGGAGGACCGTGCGAAATGAGAGAAGATCTCGTTGCCGGGCACGGAACACGTCCTCGTTGCTGTCCGAGAGGTCCAGCACGAACAGGTGCCCGGGCTGGACCTTCAACTTGTCGAGGCTTTGGTCCTGCTTGTGTGCCTCGTCGTCAAGCACGGTGAATGGGGTGTGATCGTCGGCGAGTTCGTCCAGGAGCATCTTCGCCGCAGTGCGTCGACCGCTTCCCGGTAGCCCGGTGAGTACGACGGTGCGGGACTGCCGCAACATGTCCCGCGCGACGCCCAAGTTCGGTGGCGGCTCGAACCGGAGCTTGAGCCAACGCAGATCGTCCTTCGGGGTCAACCGTGACCCGCGAGCCTGCTGCTGGACGCTCTCGTGAATCGTGAAGTAGACCGGGTTGATGTTCTGATCGCCGGAGCCGGCGTGGATCGGGCTGCCCTGCGTGTTGTGGAATTCGTTGTTGGTTTCGGTCACCGGTGCTCGCCTCGCTCGCGCTTCGAGCCGAACTTGTGGCGGATTCCGCCGGTGTTCTTGCCCGTGATGTGGGTCGCCCCGTCTCCGTAGGAGATGTGCTGGTCACCGCCGTCGGTGCTCACCGGGCCCGTCGGGCCGTTGAACGCCGTGTTGGTTATCGATCCGCCGCTCATGTCGCGAAGCTGCACGATGTTTCCGTTGACCGGACCGCCGTTGGTGTAGTGCACGGCGTCGGTCGAGGACGCTTTCGCAGTCCGGTCGACGAGCCCCGGCACCAGGTCTATGAGTTCGGTGGCGATCCGATCGAGACCGGCCTCGGCGCTTCCAGTGTCGTAGGTCAAGGACTGGAGGTCGGCCAGCGATGCCAGGGCACGCGGAAGATCGGCGGCCACCAGTCGAGGCAGCTTCCGTCCACACAGGATCGGGATGATCCGGGCACCGCCGCGCATGGCGTTCAGGATCTCCTTGCGGGTCCAGTCATCCTTATTGCTCAGTGCGCGATTTCCGTCTCGATCACGAGCGTCGAGCCATTTCGGGCCGATCAGCACAAGCAGCACGCGGGCACTGGAGGACGCCGTCGACAGCCCGGTGCGGTAGTTCTCGCCGGGGCGGATGGACTTGCTGGCGCGGAAGACCCGTTCACGGCCGAACCGCGCGGACAGGTTCTGTTCGATCGCTACCGCGGCATGTTCGCAGTCTCCGGTGCGGTAGTTGATGAAGATATCGGGCACAGCGGTACCTCACTTCTGTGGGAATGAAGAGTTCTCAGGCGGTCTGGTTGTGCAGCGTGGCGACCAGCCTGGGTTGCAGCTCACGCACCGAGGATGCTGTGTGGAACCGCGAGAGCACGCGGGCCACGCGCCGGAGATCGGTACTGATGGTGGCGGAACTGACGGTGTCGACCATTCCGAGGACCTGCACGAGCAATGTGCAGGCGTGGTCGATGTCGCCCGCCGTGGCGTGCGCGAGGGCGCGGCGGACGCCGTAGCGCGCTTGGGACCGAAGAGCGTGCGGCGGAACTCGTTCGACTTCCCGGTCGAGGATCACCGTCGCATCCCTCGGGCGTCCCAGATCGTGAAGGCACCATCCGGAGACCATCGCGACCGGGTCGGTCAGGTTCGCTGTGCCGAGTACCGGTCCGGCTTCGGGCTGGGCCGTGCTGAGCAGATCGCGAGCTCGGTCCAGGCTCCGCATGCAGGCGTCGTAGGCTCCGGCCAGCGCGTGGCCTTGTGCCTCGCGCTGCGCGGCGAGTCCGCGAATGCGGGCGGACGTTGCGATCCGTTGGGCTTGCTGGGCGAGGTCGATCGTCGCCAGTGCGTCCTCTCGGTACAGAGTGACCAGCGCTCGGCGCACCAGGGAATATGCCGCCAGTGACCGGTCCTGTCCTGCATCCGCGAGCTCCACGGCGCGGTCGGTCCACCACAGGGCGGCCGCGTTGTCACCCGACTCCTGCGCCATCCAACCCGCGAACTCGGCATACCGCGCGCCCAGCACCAGGAGTTCCGCACTCGCCGCGGGTTTGGCGCGGGCGGCGAGTTCGCGGAGGGTGTGGGTCTGCGCGATGAGCGCGGGCAGCACCACCGACGGGCTCGCCGTCTGCCCCAGCCTGCGGAACTGGTCGAACATGGTGCGGAACGTCGAGACCGTGCCGTCCTCGGCGATTGCGTGACCGCCGCCCATGCCGAAGGCGAGCACCGAGGCCGCGCCCGCCGCCAGCACCTGCCGCCGGTCCATCGGCCGGAACCAGCTTCTCCCGCCTGAATCGAGACTCATCATCCACACCTCACCGTCGCCGTTCACCTCGGGCAGCGGCGCTTCGGAAGACCGCGCGGGAACCAGGTTCGCGAGTTCCCCACCGGCTTCGAGGATGGAATCACAACGCCGGGCGAAGTCCGGTGTCGGTCCTTTCCCACCGGTTTCGATCTTGCTGACGTAGCCCTTGCTGTAATGCAGCAGCGCGGCCATTCGAGTGAGGGAAAGACCGGCCGCGGTGCGCAGTCTTCGAAGCTCTGCCCCGAACAGTATGGGCTGTTCAGTCACATCGTCCTCCGGGTTTCCCGTTGCCTGGTTCGGCAAGCGACGGGAAAGGGCTGTTGGTCCCGAGCGGTTTTCGCGCACGGTGAAACGTGCCGGTCCGGCGGCTGGCCGACCGGACCACCGGCAGACCTTAGGAGAAGAGATGATCAAGGATGAGCTCGTCCGAGAATCGACACCCGAACGGCGCAATCCGTCCCTGGCGAGGTCGCTCGGACGGGTGATGCTTGCATTCGTGTTCACCGCCGCGCAGGCGTGGGCGTTGCTCGTCCTTGCCGGCATCGCCCTTTCCGGTGTTGAGTTGTTCGCCTTGGTGCTGGTGCTCTCCGCCGCATTCATCGCAGTCCTCGACGCATGGAGGGAAATCAGGTCCTGCACGGCTGCGCGCCGCTCGTCGGAGGATTGTGGCGGAGAACTGGACTCCCGAGCCGGAAAATAGAGCCGTTTCCCGTTTCCCGTTGTAGAAGGCAACGGGAAACGGTGTTTCACCGGATCATCTCGGATGTGCGTGCGTCATCCCGGTCGTCGACGCGACTCGTGAGTGGTGTCGGACTCAAGAGCTGCAACAGCGGCAGGCTGCAACAGCGGCGAAGGACACTCACGAACCGGTAGTCCCCGCCTTCCGGCGGTGGGGCCGAACTGCTTGGTGAAGCGGCCGGTGAACAGATCCGCGCCCTTGTACTCGGAGACCATCGCGGCAGGGGTGCCGACCGGGCCATCGGGGGAGGGCAGCTGTCCGACACCGCCGCTCGTGCCGAGCGGGAGCAGGATCATGGGGAAGGGCGGGGGCTGGTAGGTGGCCGTGGGTTGCTCGCCGTTCAGCTGGGGGTGCTTGCGGGCGACGGGATCCACTGGGAAACGCCATTATAATTCGTTTAGCGAACTATGTTGCGACGGTGTCGGCCGCGAGGGGCCCTGGCTCGACAACCGGGCGTGCTGCCGCGGAGAAGTACGAGTTCGACGTCGGCAGGAACATCGGCGCGCCGGCGCCGGCGTGCGTCGTACCGCCCGCGATTCTGGCCTCGGCGCGACGCACTGGTTCGCCGACGGCGCGACTCGATGCCTGAAGGAGCAAGGAGTCTGTCCCCGTGGGAAACCGGCCGGCTACTGGGGTGGGCGTCGGGTGGCCAGTTCCAGGATTCGGTCGGCTGCTGCGGCGTCGGTGATGAGGGTGGTGACGATGCCGGAGCGCAGGACCGCGTCGATCGCTTCGGCTTTCGGTTCCGTGTAGCCCAGGGCGATCACTTCCGGGACTCGGCGGAGTTGGTCGTGGGTGATCGCCAGCACGTGGTGGGCGAGGCCCGTTGACAGGGCGTTGCCGTCCTCGTCGAACAGGCGGGCCGCGATCTCCGCCGTTGCTCCTCGTCGGCCGATCGAGTCTCGTTCGCTCGGGGTCAGCGCGTCGTAGACCGTTGATTCGCCCGGTTGCCACGCGCCGATGCTCACCACCGCTTTGGTCAGTTGCTGGAACTGGTCGAAGGTTTCCGCGATGCCCGGCTGCTTTCGCAGGATGTCGGTGGTGCGGCGGTCCGGCAGCACCAGCGGGCCGTAGATCGGGTAGGCGTCGCCGCCACCGACCTGCGCGACCCGGCCCACCGTCTCCACCGACCGGTCGCGCATGTCCATGCCCGCCTGCACCCCGCACAGCTGCACGATCGGGCACTTCGGGAGCGACTTGACCGCTTCGGCCATGGCGTTCACCGAACGCGCCCAGGCCAGGCCGATAACGTCGTCCGGGGTGGCCAGCTCGGTCAGCAGTTGCGCCGCCAGCGTGCCGATCCGGCGGCGCAGTTCCGGCCGGTCGCCCTTGCTCTGTGCTCGATTGAGCACCAGGACGCGGCGGAGCCCATAGGCGGCGCGGACCTCGTCCGACAGCGGCAGGTCCACCGGCACCGGAAGGTCGAACTCGATGCGCACGAGGCCGGTTTCCTGCGCTGAGCTCAGGATCCTCGCCACCTTGAAGCGGCTGATGCCGAACTCCTCCGCGATCTCCATCTTCGAGCGGCCCTGGGTGTAGAACCGGTGCGCGATCGAGGCCGCGGTGAAGGTGTCGGTCAGGCTGAATCTCTGCCCTTTGGTGCTCATGTGAGCACGATAGCGCGAAACCTGGGCGAAAGGTTGACGTAACTCGGCATGAAGTCCTTGAATGCACCGCATGTTGCGGGATGACCGCAACGAGACGCGCTCATTTGAGCAGACTGAAATGGAGTGTCATGCGCGCCGCGATCATCGATCAGCCCGGTTCGGTCAGGGTGGGCGACGTGCCGGATCCGAGGGCGGGAGACCGGCAGTTGGTGCTCAAGGTCGGTGCAACCGGGATCTGCGGCACCGACCTGCACATCGCCGACGGTCACTTCCCGCCCACGCCTTACCCGATCGTGCCGGGGCACGAGTTCGCCGGCGAGGTCGTCGAGATCGGCGCGGAGCCACCGGGGGACTGGAAGATCGGTGACCGCGTTGCGGTGGACCCCTCGCTGTTCTGCGGCTACTGCACCCCGTGCCGGTCGGGCCACGGCAACCTCTGCGCGAACTGGAACGCCACCGGCGACACCGTGGACGGCGCCTTCGCCGAGTACGTCGCCGTCCCGGCGTCCACCTGCTACCGGATGCCCGACGAGATGACCTGGCAGCAGGGCGCGCTGGTCGAACCGGTGTCGTGCGCGGTGCACGGCGTCCGGCAGATCGGCGTCGAGGCGGGCGAACGGTTCCTCGTGGTGGGAGCGGGCACGATGGGGCTGCTGATGCAGCAGCTGCTCCAGCGCGGCGGCGCGCACGTGACGGTGGTCGACCGCAACGAGGCGCGGCTGGGCCGGGCAACCCAGCTCGGCGCGGTCCGGGTGGGCACCGACGTCGCCGCACTCGACGAGCGGTTCGACGCCGCGGTCGACTGCACCGGTGCCGCGCCCGCGATCGAGGCGGCCTTCGACTCGCTGCGACGCGGTGGTCGGCTGCTGGTGTTCGGCGTCGCCCCTGCCGAGGCCCGGGTGTCGCTGTCGCCGTTCCGCATCTACCACGACGAGATCAAGATCGTCGGCTCGATGGCCGTGCTGAACAGCTACGGCGCGGCGCTCGGCCTGGTGGCCTCGGGTGCGATCGACACCGACGCGCTGCTCACCGACACCCTGCCGCTGGAGGAGTTCCCCGCGGCGCTCGACCTGATGCGCAGCGGCGCCGGGCTGAAGGTCCAGGTGCTGCCGGGAGGCGTTGATGCATAGCCGAATAAAGAAGCTCACGCTGCTCGCGTGCACCGCACTGCTCACCCTCACCGGCTGCGCCGGGGCCGGTGCGCTGGGGTCCGGCGGCCGCACGCTGGTCATCGCGATCGTGTCGAACCCGCAGATGGAAGACGCGATCGCGCTGTCGGACCAGTTCGAGCGCGACAACCCCGGCATCAAGCTGAAGTTCGTGCAGCTGCCCGAGAACCAGGCGCGCGCCAAGATCACCGCGTCCACCGCCACCGAGGGCGGCGAGTTCGACGTGGTGATGATCAGCAACTACGAAACCCCGCAGTGGGCGGCCAACGGCTGGCTGGAGAACCTGCAGCCCTACATCGAGAAGAGCCGGGGCTACGACCCTGGCGACTTCATCCCGAGCATCCGGGACTCGCTGTCGTACCAGGGGTCGATGTACGCGGTGCCGTTCTACGGCGAGTCGTCGTTCCTGGCCTACCGCAAGGACTTGTTCGAGCAGGCCGGGCTGACCATGCCGGAACGCCCGACCTGGCAGCAGATCGCGGACTTCGCGGCGAAGCTCGACAACAAGGCCGCGGGCGTGTCCGGCATCTGCCTGCGCGGCAAGCCCGGCTGGGGCGAGAGCCTGGCGCCGTTCAGCACGGTCGCCAACACCTTCGGCGCGCGCTGGTTCGACGAGAACTGGAACGCGCAGCTGACCTCGCCGGAATTCCGGTCCGCCGCCGAGTTCTACGTGAACCTGGTGCGGCAGCACGGCGAGGTCGGCGCGTCCAGCGCGGGCTTCTCCGAGTGCGGCACGCGGTACGGCCAGGGGCAGGCGGCGATGTGGTACGACGCCACGGTCATGGCCGGTACCAACGAGGACCCGGAGAGCAGCAAGATCGTCGGCAAGTCCGGCTACGTCGCGGCCCCGGTCGAGCGCACCGGCAGCAGCGGCTGGCTCTACACCTGGTCGCTGGCCATGCCGAAGGTCGCCGAGGACAAGGACGCGGCCTGGCGGTTCATGCGCTGGATGACAGACAAGGAGTTCGTGCGCAACGTCGGCAACACCTTCGGCTGGAACCGGGTTCCGCCCGGCTGCCGGCTGTCGACGTACCAGATCCCGGAATACCAGCAGGCCGCCAAGGCCTACGCGCAGCCGACCCTGGACGGGATCGACCGCGCCCAGCAGGGCAACACCATGCTTCGGCCGGTGCCCTATCCGGGGATTCAGTTCGTCGGCATCCCGGAGTTCCAGGACCTCGGCACGCGGGTCAGCCAACAGCTTTCCGCCGCCATCGCGGGGCAGATCACGGTCGACGAGGCGCTCCAGCAGTCGCAGGAGTACGCCGAATCTGTCGGCGCGGCATACCGGGAGACCCGATGACCCAGACCGCCACGACACCCGCCACGACACCAGCCACGACCCCCGTCCCGATCCGCAAGCCGGTCGGCAAGTGGTCCGGCGCGGCGTGGTTGCGGCGGGCGCCGCTGCTGCCCGCCCTGCTGTTCACGATCCTGGTCACGCAGATCCCGTTCCTGCTCACCGTCTTCTACTCGCTCCAGTCCTGGAACCTGGTGCGCCCCGGTTCCCGCCACTTCGTCGGCCTGCGCAACTACGTGGACGTGTTCGCCGACAGCCAGTTCCGGGGCGCGATGCTGAACACCGTGCTGCTGACCGTGGTCTGCGTGCTGGTGGCGATGCTGCTCGGCCTCGGGCTGGCGTTGCTGCTGGACCGGAAGTTCCTCGGCCGCGGCGTGGTCCGCACGCTGCTCATCACGCCGTTCCTGATCCTCCCGGCGGCCGGGGCGCTGCTGTGGAAGACGACGATGTTCGACCCGACCTACGGCCTGCTGAACTTCGTCTTCGGCGGCGACATCGACTGGCTGTCGGAGTTCCCGCTGGCCTCGGTCATGGCGCAGATCGTCTGGCAGTGGACGCCGTTCATGATGCTGCTGATCCTCGCGGGCCTGCAGGCGCAGTCCAAGGAGGTGCTCGAAGCCGCCGCGGTCGACGGAGCGGGCCGGTGGCGCACCTTTGCGTCGATCACCCTGCCGCAGCTGAGCCGGTACCTGCAGCTGGCGGTCCTGCTGGGCGCGATCTACATCGTCAACAGCTTCGACGCGATCTTCCTGATGACGCAGGGCGGTCCGGGCACCGCCAGCACGAACCTGCCCTACTACATCTACCAGCGGGCCTTCGAGGGCTTCGACATCGGGCAGTCCTCGGCGATGGGCGTCATCGTCGTGGTGCTGACCCTGATCGTGGCGACCTTCGCGCTGCGGCTGATGTTCCGGACCTTCGGCGTGAGCGAGGTGCGATGATGCGTACCGGAAACCCCGTCGGCCGGTGGGCGCTGACCGCGTTCACCTGGCTGGTCGCGATCCTGTTCGTTCTCCCGCTGCTGTGGATGGTGCTCACGGCGTTCAAGCAGGAAGCCGACGCCTACACCGACCCGCCGCGCCTGGTGTTCACCCCGACGCTGGACCAGTTCGCGGGAATCCTGGAGCGCGGTTTCCTGCCGTACCTGGGCAATTCCGCGTTCGTCACGGTGGTGTCGACGCTGCTCGTGCTGCTGATGGCGGTCCCGGCGGCGTACGCGCTGTCGATCTCGGCGGTGCCGGGCACCCGCGACGCGCTCGGGTTCTTCCTGTCCACCAAGATGTTGCCGATCGTCGCGGCGATCATCCCGCTGTACGTGATCTCGCAGAACCTGAAGCTGCTGGACAACGTCTGGGCGCTGGTGATCCTCTACACGGCGATGAACCTGCCGCTGGCGATCTGGATGATGCGCTCGTTCTTCCTGGAAGTGCCCAGGGAGATGGTGGAAGCCGGCCGGGTCGACGGCGCGAAACTGCCGACCCTGCTGTTCAAGGTCATCCTGCCGGTGGTGGCCCCGGGAATCGCGGCCACGGCGCTGATCTGCGTCATCTTCTCCTGGACGGAGTTCTTCTACGCGGTGAACCTGACGGCGGCGCAGGCGGGCACGGTCCCGGTGTTCCTGGTCGGCTTCATCACCAGCGAGGGCCTGTACTGGGCGCAGCTCTCGGCGGCGGCCCTGCTGGCCTCGCTACCGGTGATGATCATCGGCTGGTTCGCCCAGAACCACCTGGTCCGAGGCCTGTCCATGGGCGCGGTGAAGTAACCCGGCCGGTAGCGGCCCGGATTCATCCCGAACCGGGATGAATCCGGGCCGTTGTTCGTTCGGCGGCCTGTCTCGTGGCATATTCCCAACGTTGCTGCGGGGGAAATTTCCGGTTTTCTCGAATTGGCTTCGGAACTATCGCATTTGCGATTCATTGATCGAGTGTAAAAATGCACCCGATCGTTGGATTGAACTCTTTGGATTGGTAGCGTTCGTGGGAGTCCTGCCGCCTGCATTGGCAGATCGCCAACGGTGCCTGGTGCTTCGATTGGGAATGTCGAATTAATCCGACCGTGTGACGGGGTTGCACCGGGTGTGTCATCCGGCTATTCCATCGAGGGTAGTTTTCAGTTGATCGGGCTGAACTGTTCGAGTGAAATACGTACCGAGTTCTTGGGGGTGGTCCGCCCGTGGCCAAACGTCGATAGTCTCCAGAATGAGTTCACCGCAAATCCATCGGGAATTCTGGGGGCGCTTGTGGAGACGCATCGAGTCGACTTCGAGGCACTACGCCGAGCAGCGGACGACCTGGAACGCCGGGCCAAGGAGATCCGCCGAGCGCGGGGCGAGCACGAAAGGCATAACTTCAGCGGGCGGTCCGGTTCGGGTCGGGTGGTCGCGACATGTCTGGGCAACGGGACCGTAACGGAAATCGCGATCCGGGGTGGGGTTCTCAGCAGCATCTATCCTGAGACGGTCGCTGCGGAAATCAAAGATGCCATTGGCAAAGCTCGTTCGCGGGCATCCGAAGCCGCCTCGCGGGCGTTCAAGAAGGTGGCGCCCGACTTGGCGGGCGGGCAGTGATGGCTTCGATGCACGAAATCGAGAACCTGCTCGCGGAAATCCAGCAGCGGACTGCGGCCGTGCGAGCGGCAAACCGGCGCGTGGCGGCCGAGACGGTGGTGGAAGCGATTGGTGGCGACCTTGGTGAGCTAGCCGTTAACGGGTACGGAGAACTCGTCGACATCAGCTTGGAACACGACAAACTCTGCTATACCACAGAGAAAGCTCTCGGAAACCAGGTGGTCGAGGCATTGGGGCGCGCGGAGCGGCGCGCCGCGGCCGTCCGGCAGCAGGCATTGAAGGCGCGGCGGTGAGGGATGTCCGGATTCGACGTCATCATCGAAGCGTTGCGCGCGAACGTGATTCTCCTGTCGGAGGCCGAAAGCCGTTGGCGAAACGCCCTCCACGCGGTCAACGGAAACTTGCTCGCTCCGGACGACCTCGGCCTTCTCGGCAAGCAGGACGGGATCGTGCTCAGCTGCAACGAGGCGGCGGCGGACCTGGAGCTGGGATTGCGCAAGGGAGCGGACAACCTCCACAGCGCCGCCGAGGCCCTGCGCGCGGTCGCCGACGATCAGGAACGCCGGCAACAGGAGATCGTCGCCCAGTTCGGACATCTTCGGTAGCGCCCGCGTCGGAAGGAATCCGCATGACCGCCGCCAACCCGCCCTTTCCAGAGGAACAGGCAACCAAGATCATCGAATATGCCGAGAAGACCGGTCAGGACGTGATCGTCCGCATGGTCAACGAAGTCCGCGACTGGCTCGGACACCCCGAAGCTGTTCTGGGCATCGCCAGACTCTGGTCGCCGGCAGCCAAGGCCGAACTGCTCCAAGCCGACGAGACGGTCACCAATGCCCGCACGGCGATTGCGGCCAGTTGGACGGGCTCTGCCTCCGAGGCGTACATCGCCTACCTGGACCACGTGACGAAGGTGATGCAGGACACCGCGGACCTCTTCGACCGGTTCAGCAAGAAGTTGTTAGACATGCGGGACCACATAACGGAGGCATACAAGATAGCCATCGGCTTGATCGGGAACACGGCGGCCGAGGTCATCAGCCTGACCGGTGGGCTCATCGCCAGGATCCACGAAACCATCTTCGACGTCGCCGACGAGGTGCTCCAGGCGCTCGCGAACTTCGTCCGGCAGATGACGTCGACGGCCGAACGTGTTGTTCAGGTTATGGCCGATTTCCGGCGCTCCGGGGTGGAAATAGCGCAAGTCGCCGCGGATTTGAAGATTCCGGAGCCACTACCCGCCGCTGCCGCGGAACCCAGTGATTGGAAGGTCCGACCGAAATGAAGATCTCGACCCTGCTGCGGTCGGTTGCGGTGACGACGGTGGTGGGCCTGCTCGCGGCGGGCTGCGCCGGAAACCCGGGCTTCGATCCGGACGATGACCGGTTCAAGGTGCTACCGCAGATTTGCGATCTGGTCTCGCCGGTGACGGCAGGCCAACTGATTGGAACGCCGTACGAGACCGACACGATCGCGGTTGAAACCACCGGATACTGCTCGTGGACCTACCGGGATCTGGGTTCCGAAGGCGCTCATCCGCTCGAACGGAAGCTGTCCCTGCACGTAAGCCTGCACCGGAGCAACGACGCGAGGTCCGGATCCAACGGGGCGCTGGAAGAACTGGACCGGCTGAGCGGGGACTCGCCGAACCACTTTGAGCGGGTGCTGGGCTTCGGCGAGTACGCGGTGCGAAGCAGCACGAGCGAGGGCATCGACTACATCATCGTCGTCGGCAACCTGAACCTCAAAATGTCCTTCGCCGGAGTAAATGTGGACGCGGCGGGCAACACGACCCCGATCCCACCCGGTCAAGCCGTTGAACCGGCCGCCGTCCTCGCGCGCGAAATAGCCGCGAACGCGGCGAAACCCTGACAACCCGCAGCGGCCTGCGGAATCGGTCGCTGGTCAGCAGCCGAGATCGGCCAGCAGCTCTGCGGGGTCGGAGAGGCAGCGCCAGACCGGGACCGGGACGACCTTTCCATCGGTCGCGGCACGCATCAGCTCCTGGACGGTGCAGAGTTGGCGGAGCCGAGTCGCACTCGATCCCGGCTACGACGAGGCGTTGGTGCAACCTGGCGAGCGGCTCGTCGATGTCGGGATCGTTGGCGTTCAGGAGACCTGCGTTCTCTGCCAGCAGTGTTCTGAGCAGTCCCTTGGTGCCATGCCACGGATTCGCGTTACCGACGACGACCAGTCGTGAGGTCGCGCGGGTGAACGCCACGTTCCAGAGGTTGAGGGTTAGGTAACCTCCTCGGGCATCGCGACTTTGGTTCTGTAGCCCAGCATGCGCGTTGAGGACTTGCTGGTCGTGCTTGTCGCGGAACGGCACGCTGGGTCCGGTCGTTGTGCGGAGTCAGAGGGTCACGGGCAGGGTTGTCAGGCGCCGGGTGCCTGGGTCGGGGAGGTGTTGTGCGCCCTCGGGCGTTGGCTCCAGGTTCGGGAATCGGCTCAGCAGGGCGGAAAGCGCTACCTCGGTTTGGGTTCGGGCCAGTGCGGCCCCGAGGCAGAAGTGCGCGCCGTGCGCGAAGCCCAGGTGTGGGGGCCCGGCGGAGCGGTTGACGTCGAGCCGGTCGGCTTCGGGGAACACCCGCGGGTCGTGGTTGGCCGACGCGATCACGACCGTCACCGGCTGGCCCTTGCCGATCCGTGCGCCGGAGATCTCGACGTCCTCGCGCGGGAAGCGCGGGATCGTCAGCAGTTGCGGGCCGCACCAGCGCATCAGCTCTTCCACCCCGCGCGGCATGAGGTCGGGTTTCGCGCGCAGGGCGGCGAGCTGGTCGGGGTGGGAGAGCAGGGCGTGGACGCCGTTGGCGATGAGGTTCGTCGGTGTCTGGCCCGCCAGGACGACGTTCCAGATCAGGGTGACCAGTTCTGCGTCGCTGAGCCGGTCGCCGTCTTCGTCCTGGACTCGGATCAGTTGCGAGACCAGGTCGTCGCCGGGCTCGGCCCGTCGCGCCGCGACCGCCGCCGTCGCGCCCGCGATGATGCCGGGGATCGACTCGGCGAGCCCCGGACCGTAACCGGCGGCGACGTGGACGCCGTACTCCCGCCACTTCGGCCGGTCCGATTCGGGGATGCCGACCAGTTCGCAGATCACGGCCATCGGCAGCGGTCGGGCGAAGTGCCGCAGCAGGTCCACTTCGCCGTCGTCGGGCAGGTCGTCCAGCAGGGCCTTGGCGATCGTTTCGATGCGCGGCCGGAACTCGGCGGCTCGGCGGGCGGTGAACGCGGGCGCGACCAGCCTGCGCAGCCGGGTGTGCTCTGGCCCCTCCATCTCCTGCATGGTCCGCATGTAGGGCAGGCAGTCCTCGGGCACGTCGGGCCGCATGGCGAAGCTGTCGCCGGTGAGCTCCAAGCGGGCATCGGTCAGCGCTGCCCTGGCGTCGTGATAGCGGAGAACGGCCCACATCGGGTTGAGACCGGGGACCAGCAGCCGTGCCAGCGGCGAACGTTCCCGGGCGCGCCCATAGGCCGCGAACGGGTCGTTTAGCACCTCGGGCGTCGTCAGGTCGATCTCGGGAACCGTCACATCTTGGCTGGTCACGTTGCCTCCGAAAGTCAGATGGTCATTTCAGATGTTCTCATCATCCGAGTGCTGACGGTATCTTGGATCGAGTTGGACGGCAACCGGCGCAGGTCCGCTTCGGGGGAGAACGATGGCTCGGCTCAGCAGGGCGGAAACCCAGGAACGCAACCGCGGCAAGGTGCTTGCCGCGGCCCGGGACGAGTTCGCCGAGCTCGGCTTCCGCGACGCCAAGATCGACGCCATCGCCGAGCGCGCCGAGCTCACCCGCGGCGCGGTCTACTCCAACTTCCCCGGCAAGCGGGCCCTCTACTTCGCGGTCCTGGCCGACCTGGCCGAGCGTGCGCCCGCGCCGCTGCACCCGTCGTCGGGCCGCAACGCCCATGACGCGCTCGGCGGGCTCGCCCGTGCATGGGTCGCGCGCCTGCCCGACGAGCGGCCCCTCGGCGCGGAGTTGATGCCGGAGATCCTGGCCGATGAGCGGGTGCAGCGCCCCTTCGCGCAGCTGATGAAGCTGGATGCGCTCCTGCTCGCGCTCGCGTTGGAACGGTTGCAGCCCCCGGAAGTCCCGCCGGGAGCGCCACCCGCCCGCCTGGTGCGGCTAGCGGAGACCGTGCTCACGACGCTGCACGGCGCGAGCCAACTGGCCGCCGCCGCACCGGGTTTCGTCGAACCCTTCGACATCATCAGCGCCTGCGAGCGCCTGTCCGGGTTGGCGCTCAACGACTTCTGGGCGCCGCCACCGATCGTCCCGCCGACGCAACCGACCGACGAGCCGTGGTCCCCACCGGAAGCGATCGACCTCGTGCGCGGCGAATCCGCGCGGTTGACCGGTGACGGCGTGGTGGCGGTGCTCGGGCTGCACCGGCTTTCCGCCGCCGAGGAAGCGGTTCGCGCCGGGGCCGCGGCCACGATTGCCCTGGTCACCAGCGATCCTGGCGAGTTCGCGCCGCTGGCGCGGCTGGCCATCGCCGAACTGTGCGGCTGCCTGCGCCAGGCATTCCCGGCTTCGTCGTTGCCCCGCCTGCAGGTCGTGTGCGACGCGTCTGGCGCCCTCGCCGCGGCTGCAGGGGTGTCAGCGGTCAGCGACGCCACCGAAACCGCGGTGCGCATCGAGGCGAACCGGATCGTCGCCCGCGCCGACGGCCGTGGCGCCTGCCACGCCACGGCCCACGCACTCGTGCACCACGAGTGATTCCGCCGAGGACGCCGAAAAGTGAGGACCAACGTCCTGGTCGTTCGCGTCCGGGTTTCGGCATTCTGGGTTCAGCCGCCGCATTTGGACAGCGCAGCCCGCAGCGGCGTTTTTGCTTGTTGGTAGGGAGAACGATGATGAACCAGACCCGGATCGACGCGTCCGCACCGAGCGGGACCCAGTGGTTGGACGAGCCGGCCCGGCCCTGGACGGTGCCCGCCGCAGCGGCGCAGCCGGTTCCGGCGCCGCGCGTGCCCGAGGAGCCGAGCGGCCGTGCGAGGCTCGTGATCAACCGCGGGCCCGACGCCGGCACCGGGTTCGTGATCAGCACCCCGCGCACCACGATCGGGCGCGGCCGCGAATGCGACATCGTCGTGGACGACATCACCGTCTCGCGCGAGCACGCCGAGCTGCGCCGCCGGGACGGCCGGTTCGTCCTCGTGGACGGCGGCTCGCTCAACGGCACCTACCTGAACCGGATGCCGGTGGAGTGCGCCGAGCTGACCGACGGCGACGAGATCTGGGTCGGCAAGGCCCGCTTCACCTTCCGCACCGACGCCTGAGCCGCCGCGCAGAGCCGGGCGATTTCGCGCGAAATCGGCGCCTGCCAGGCGTGGGGAACGGCGATTTCGCGCGAAATCGGCGCCTGCCAGGCGTGGGGAACGACGATTTCGCGCGAAATCGGCTATGAAGCTTCAGGCCCTTCTCGCGGGACCTGCCACCTGATAGCCCTGATCAAAATGATCCCTAATCGGCCTGTACGCACTTTAACGGCTGATGTGAATAAGCGTCGTGATGCGGCCAAGCCGCACAATGCGGCGATGCCCCGCACCTGTGGTGCGGGGCGGGTGCGGGGCAGACTAAGATCGGCTTCTCGTTTGTTCCCATTGTCGGCTCATGGTCTCAGTGGCGAGATATTTTTTCATGTGTCTGGCAAGAAGATCCGCCAAAGCTTGGCGAAATCGTTCAGCGTCCGCGAACAGCGCTACACGACCTGGCGGGCCCGATCGAGGATCATCGCAGACAGAACGGCCGGACCTGATACTCTGATCGCGTCAGAGGGACGGTAAGTCAATCCGGTACATTCTAAGCCCCAGACGCGACGGCGCCCCCGGTGAAACCGCCGGGGGCGCCTTGTCATGCGGCGACGCCTACAAAATCGGAAAGCTCCCGTAGATCAGTCTTAATAGAGCTCCTCTCCCGGTGAAGCATTCCACGCAACATGTTGTGAACGCGACTGGTGAAGATCAATTGTTCGGGGGCTGCTTCTTTTGCTTCCTTGAGCAGGTCTAGCGCTTCGCGGTATTTCCTGCGGAGGTAGAAAGACCACGCCACGGTAATCAAATGCGACGTGCGTCGTTCTGCTAGTTCAGGTGGTAGGCGGTCAATTGGGACCGAATCCGATAGATTGATCGCATGGGAAGGGTCGCCCATTTCCAAGGCTAGCCATACTCGATGAATCGCGACGTTCGTCGGCCCAAATGCTAGCCAGAAATCGTTTCGATCCTGCCCAATGCGTTCTGCGGTACGTTCAATCTCGCGAAGGTAGTCCCGTGTCGCTGAATGGTCGTTTATGGTCGCTGCCCCAACCGCACCCTTTAGCATCAAAGAACCGTACATGCTGAGGTGCTCAGGGCTGGCATTTTTGTCATTTCTGCGGAGCGCGTCTGCTGCGGAAATGGGCACATCAGTGGATTCGGTGAGACGTCCAGCGTGGCGCAGAACAACGGCTAATCTCCATGCCCCGCCCGCGATCAACAGTGGATCTCCCGCTTGTTCCGCTGCTGCCATAGATCGTTCTGCGGCAACCCACGGCAAGCGTGTTTCTCCGAGTCGATCCAGCATTCCGCTCGTTACGCGATAGACGAGAGCTTCCAAACTCCGCCCGTCCCTGCGGCCCCTTGTGCGCACCGGAGTTCGTCGGGGGCGTTCACCACCTGTCCGGTTGATCTCAGACGCGGCCCGGTTCGTATGTGTGCTGTGCCTCGACACGCGGCGCACTCCTCCCCTTTCGGAACCGGGCCGTCGCGGCCGGTTGGCAAGTTGCTTGGTGTCCTTCCTGGCTTGCCAACCGGCCGCACCCGCCACACCGGCAGACCCCGAGACGGTCGATTGACCTTTTACGGCCTGTCCGGACGATCGATCACGTAAAGTGAGGGGAGGTGTTCAACCATCGCGCCGAGCCGAGGAGTAACCCAGTATGGCAACCGTCCGCGTGCACCCGATCCAGCTTGAGTACAGCGTTGCGAAAGACGACACACAGACATGCAACCTGTGCGGCGCTGAAGAACGCTGGACGTCGAAGCAACAGCCGACGGTGTTCGGGGACGCACTGAAGCGTTCACTGCACCTGGTGCACCTGGTGAAGACGCACCTGCCTGACGTCCAAAACACCTTCACGCCCGCTGAGCGGAAGAAGGAGAAGGACATTGATGCTGGGCAGACGACAGCCACTGTCGGGCAAGCCGAAGGATGAGTTCGATCGGGACATCGATCGCTGGTCGCAGGGTGACGACAAGGTAGAGGACCTGGTCAACACTGACAACGACGACTGATTAAGCCCTGACAGCAGCGATGCCCCGCACCCACGGTGCGGGGCATCGCCGCATCAGCACCCTTGCCAGCATCAGCGGTTACAGGCAGTATCGATGGTCCAGGGGCGATTTTTTGATCATGGACAATCTGCGGCAGATCTCGCGAGAAGGCCTGAAGCTTCATAGCCCACTTCCCGGGAAATCGGCGTCCAGACGCCTGAGCCCGAACCCCATGCGCCACTCGCGGAACAGGGGTTCAGTATCGACTCGAACCGGTGGCAAGCGGCTCGTAGCCTGGGGTTCGTGGAAGGCACTCGGTCCGAAGTGACGAAGGTGTTCCTGGTCGACGACCACGAGGTGGTGCGGGTCGGGCTGGCCGACCTGCTCGGCGCCGAGCCCGACCTCGAAGTGATCGGCCAGGCCGCCACGGCCCGCGAGGCGGAGGCCCGCATCCCCGCCCTGCGGCCGGACGTGGTCGTGCTGGACGTGCGGCTGCCCGACGGCAACGGCATCGAGCTCTGCCGCGAGCTGCGTTCCCGGCTGCCCGGGCTGAACTGCCTGATGCTCACGTCGTTCCCGGACGAGCAAGCCATGCTGGACGCGATGCTGGCCGGTGCGGCGGGATACGTGATCAAGAACATCAAAGGGATGGAGCTGGCGTCGGCGGTGCGCACCGTCGGATCGGGCAAGGCGCTGCTCGGCGAACAGGCCACCGCGGACCTGATGAACCGGCTGCGGGCGAAGCTGGACAAGTCCATGGAGCTGCCCGAGCTGACAGCTCAGGAACGAGTCCTGCTGGACCTCATCCGCCAAGGCCTGACCAACCGGCAGATCGCCGACCGCATGTACCTGGCGGAGAAGACGGTCAAGAACTACGTGTCCCGCCTGCTGTCGAAGCTCGGGCTGCAACGCCGAACGCAGGCGGCGGTCCTGGCCACCCAGCTGCACCACCGGCCGAAGGGCGCGTGACCACGCTCAGGTGCGGGGGACGGGCTCGCCGCTGACCACCTCGTGCAAGGGGCGGCGCGGCGTCGCCGGTACCGGCGATCCGTAGCCGATGCGCAACACCGCTTGCGGCCACAACCCGCCGCCGATGAGCGAGCGAAGTTCCTTGCGGGTGCCGGGAACCTCGACCACCTGGGAGAGGAACGAGCTCGACAGCCCGGCGGCGGTGGCGGCCAGCAGCACGCGTTGCATCGCCATCCCGGCGTGCAGCTGCGCCAGCACGCCGTCCTGGAACGAGCCGAGGACGCAGATCAGCGGCTCGGGCTCGAAGTCCTTGCCCACGACCCGGGCCTTCGCCTGACCGCTGCTGTAATCGCGCAGCACCCATTCGTCCTGCGGTTCCGGCCGCGGACCGCTGCTGCGCGCGGGCACCCCATCGGGCGAGCTCGAGTCGCGGCCCGTCCAATGTTGCAGTTCCGCCGTGAACTTCGCGTCGGAGATCTGCGCCTCGTGCGCCTGCTGGGTGAGCGCTTGCACCTTCGGCAGCTGTTCCCGCTCGGGGATGGCGAGCCACGCCCGCTCCGCTTCCGCCGCTTGCCGCAGCTGGCCGTGCAGCGACGGCGGGACCGAGTTGGGCAGGAACGGCTTGCGGTTTGTTCGACGCCGGGGGATCGCCGCCGCCAGTTCGACATCGGTGGGCGTCGGCGGGCGCCGCCGGACGGGGCGGACGACCGCGAGCAGATCCGGCGAGGAGTGCCCGGGCAGCACGCGCACGTCCGGCTGCACGCCGAGCACCCGTATCGCCAGCCGCAGGTTCAACAGCGCCGCACCGCAGGCGAGCACGAGCTCGCGGTGCTCCGGATCCGCCACCGGCACGGCGTGAGACCGGTCCGCGTACAACGCGATGGCATCTGGTGTGCAGTGGAACCGCCAGGGCTGACTGTTGTACAGCGACGGCGCGGCGGTGGCCTTGAGCAGTGCAGCCCGGGTCTGGTCAGCCGTCAGGTACCCCACTGCGCCGATGAGCGTGTTCATCGGTATCCTCTCCGGTCGCCGTTGTTGTCAGGGTGCCGGTGAGGCGGTCCGGTGAAC
The DNA here is from genome assembly GCF_012277335.1 of Saccharopolyspora sp. ASAGF58. NCBI lineage: Bacteria > Bacillati > Actinomycetota > Actinomycetes > Pseudonocardiales > Pseudonocardiaceae > Saccharopolyspora > Saccharopolyspora sp. ASAGF58. The sequence goes on from NZ_CP040605.1 coordinate 4,581,095, forward strand.
CAGAGCCGATCGTCACCACTGGACCACGCCGAGCCCCGGTGCGAACCGTTAGTACGTGTCACAGTGGAGGTGTGAGCAGGGCGGACGTGCCGAGTTCCGGGGAGGTGCCGCAGGTCCCGCCGCGGTCGGTCGAGGATGCGTTCTCCCGGCTGCGGCTCAGGGAGCTGCTGACCCAGGTACAGGTGCGCATCGAGGAGATCATCGGGCTGCGCGACCGGATGGACGGGCTGCTGTCCGCCGTGCTCGCGATTTCGTCGGAGCTCGAACTCGACGCGACGCTGCGGCGCATCGTGCACACCGCGATGGACCTCGTCGACGCCCGCTACTGCGCCATCGGCGTGCTGGGCCCCAACGGCGAGCTCAGCCAGTTCGTGTACGAGGGCATCGACGAGCCGACGCGCGAGCTCATCGGGGCGCTGCCCACCGGGCACGGCGTCCTCGGCGTGGTCATCGAGGAAGACAAGCCGCTGCGCCTGGACGACATCGCCTCCCACCCGGCCTCGGTGGGGTTCCCGCCCCACCACCCGCCGATGCGCGGCTTCCTCGGGGTGCCGATCCGCGCCCGGCAGGAGACCTTCGGGCGGCTGTACCTGACCGGGAAGCGCGGCGGCGGGAGGTTCACCGAGGACGACGAGGTCGTCATGCAGGCGTTGGCGGGTGCGGCGGGCATCGCGGTCGACAACGCCCGCTTGTTCGAGGAAGTCCGCCGACGCGAGCGCTGGTTGGACGGCACCAGCGAGATCACCGCGACGCTGCTGGCGGGCACCGACCCCATCGACGCCTTGCAGCTGATCGCCGAGCGCGCCGCGGAGCTCACCGCCGCCGACTACGCGCTGATCGCCGTGCCGGTGCGCGGCGAGGACACGGCAGACGAGCGCGTCAGCGAGCTCATCATCAACGTGTCCGTCGGGGTGGACGTCGACGACCTGACGCACCGGACGATCCCGGTCAGCGACTCGACCACCGGGCAGGTGTTCCGGGAGCGGATCCCGCGCAACGTCTCGAACCTGGCCTTCGACCTGACCGAAGGCCAGGTCGTGCAGTTCGGGCCCACGCTCGCGGTTCCGATGCGGGCCGACGAGATGACGTCCGGGGTGCTGCTCGTGGCGCGCACGGCTGGCTCGGCCGACTTCGACGAGGACCAGCTGCAGGTGGTGTCCTCGTTCGCCGACCAGGCGGCGCTGGCGTTGCAGCGGGCCGAGGCGCAGGCCGCGCGTCGGGAGCTCGACGTGCTTGCCGACCGCGACCGGATCGCCCGAGACCTGCACGACCATGTCATCCAGCGGCTGTTCGCCATCGGCATGGCCATGCAGGGCACGCAGCGCCGGGCGAAGTCGCCCATCGTGGCCGACCGGTTGACCGAGCACATCGACCAGCTGCACGAGGTGATCCAGGACCTGCGGGCCAGCATCTTCGACCTGCAGGCCACCGCCGAGACCGCGGTGCGGTTCCGGGCGCGGGTGCAGCGCGTGATCACCGACGTGGTCGGTGACAGCCCGATCCGGATCACCGTGCGGATGGCGGGCCCGCTCGACGTGCTGCCGCCGAAGCTGGCCGAGCACGCCGAGGCAGTCGTCCTGGAAGCGGTGAGCAACGTCGTCCGGCATGCGCGGGCGACGGAGCTGTCAGTCACGATCTCCCTGGACGGGAACCTGGCGATCGACGTGACGGACAACGGTGTCGGAATCCCGGAAACCGTGGCGCACAGCGGCTTGCACAACCTTGCCGAGCGCGCCACTGAGCTCGGCGGGCAGTGCACGGTGGATCAGCTGCCGTCGGGCGGAACCAGCCTGCGCTGGAGCGCGCCGGTCCGCTGACCATCCACTGTGGTCCAAGGTGTGACCGCGTGCCGGAGGCTCCCGGCCGCACAGAAATCGCGGAAAGTCCTCCCGCCGCCCTGGGATTTCCGCAATTTCAATGGAAATCAGAGCTTCGATTTCCATTGAAATTGCGCTCTTCTGCCTGAAATTGCGGCCGCATGGTGGAGATCGTTCTCGTCGGCGGTGGCGCCGATGGGGAGTGGTCTCTGTCGCAGCTTCGGCTCTCAGACGTCGCCTGGCTGGTCCGAAGCCGCGCGGTCGTGCACGGGTCGGGGACCCGGTGTCCAGGCGGCGTCCGAGTCCCGGTACCCGCGCCGCTTCACGAGATCGCTTCGGTCAGGCGGCCACCAGGCCGCGGACCTCGGAGAGCAGTTCGAGCGAGCGGCGCCAGGCGGAGCGGTCCGGCGCGGCGGACACGACGATCAGCTCGTCGGCCTGCGCCCGTTCGACGAACCCGTCCAGGTAGTCGTCCACTTCGCTCGGGGTGCCGACCGCGGTGTACTTGGTCATCTGCAGAACCTGTTGCCCGGCGGGGGAAGCGAGGATGGCGTCCGCTTCCTCCGGGGTGAATTCCCTTCCCTGCCCCAGCATCCGGGCCACCCGGTAGCGTTTCGCCGCCTGGAAATGCTGCTCGGCCTCGTCGGTGGTGCCGGCCGCGATCACGTTGACCCCGGCGATCACGTAGGGCTCCGCGAGCTGGGCGGACGGCTGGAACTCCCGCCGGTAGATCGAGACGGCGGCCTCCAGCGCATCCGGCGCGAAGTGTGAGGCGAACGAGTACGGCAGGCCGAGCACGGCGGCGAGCCTGGCGCCGAACAGCGACGAACCGAGGATGTACAGCGGCACGTTGGTGCCCGCGCCGGGCGTCGCGTTGACCCCGGGGATCCGGGTCTCGCCCGACAGGTAGCCCTGCAGCTCCAACACGTCCTGGGGGAAGGTGTCGGCCGCGGTCGGGTCGCGGCGCAGCGCCCGCATGGTCTTCTGGTCGCTGCCCGGGGCCCGGCCGAGACCGAGGTCGATGCGCCCTGGGAACAGCGTTTCGAGGGTGCCGAACTGCTCGGCGATGGTCAGCGGCGAGTGGTTGGGCAGCATCACGCCACCGGCGCCGAGCCGGATGGTCTTGGTGTGCGCGGCCACGTGCCCGATCAGCACGCTGGTCGCCGACGACGCGATCGACGACATGTTGTGGTGCTCGGCGTACCAGATCCGCCGGTAGCCCAGGGCTTCGGCGCGCTGTGCCAGGTCGACGCTGGCGGCGAAGCTGTCGCCGGCCGTCTCTCCCGGGCCGATGTGTGCCAGATCGAGAATGGAGAGGGCAACAGCCACGGCAGCATCAGCCTTTCATCGCGTGCGATAAGCGCGCGGCACATGCCACGCGCAGCAGCGATAACGGAACAACCGCCCCGCTTATTCCGCGCCCCGCGGCGCGGTGGGCCCCGTCACGCTCCACCTGCGGATGAGCGTTGCCCGTGCGTGATCGCCCGTGCGCACTTCGCGGTGCCGCAGCCCCGGGAAGTGCGCACGGGCGGGAACCGGTCATTTGCGGAGTCCGGCCTTCTTCGAGCACACCGGCCAGGCCTTGGGCCCCTGGGCCTTGAGGACCTTCTCCGCGACCGCGACCTGCTGCTCGCGTGTCGCCTGGTGCGCCTTGGGGGCGTAGGCGGTGCCGCCAAACGCGGCCCAGGTGGACGGGGTGAACTGCAGGCCGCCGGAGAAACCGTTGCCGGTGTTGGCCTTCCAGTTTCCGGAACTCTCGCACTTCGCGACGGCGTCCCAAGTGGACGCCGAGGCGGCGCTAGCAGGGAGGGCGGTCGCCAGGGGAGCGGCGGCGATCAGGCCGGCGAGGATTGCTCCGGAGGCGATTCGGCTGGTGGGGAACATGCGGTTGTGCGCCATGGATGATCTCCTGCTGCGCCCGCGACCCGCGCACGATCGACCGCCCGGCGTGCTGGGGTGCCGCCGGAACGTGGTTCGAGGTGTGTCGCCCCTGCCCAGTCGTTTCTTCGGGGGTGGGAGCCCGCAAGGCAGGGTTTGGCGCTACGGGCTCCCAGGCGGACGGCTCGGGGGTGGCCGACCGTCGGACACGCTACGTAGTCAACGTTGGAAGACCAACCCTCATGGGGCAGTCAATTCTGATCACGAAACCTCTGCAAGATCCCATGATTCAAGTGTTGTCCCTGGTAGCTGTGACCCTGGAGGGTGAGCATTAGTCGATTACACAATGTATTGATCGAGTAAATCTTCACTCGTGTGGGTTACATTCGAGACTGTTCTCGGCCCTGCCGAACCGTTGGTCTCGTCGCGTCGCCAAGCGGCGGCTCGCCTGCGCGTCAGCACCCCAGCCGCAGAACACACAGCCATGACCTGCAACACCGGCTTCGACCCGCGTGCGCTGGCCGCGCCGAACCGCTGGTTAGTCTGGCGTCTCGGCCAGGCGCCGGATGGCCCAGCGGCGCTGCGGGCCGAAACGGCGTGGATGCTTGCGCCACCCCCGGCTGGTACCACCGAGCAGGTGGACAGCGGGCCGTCGCCGCGACGCGCCGCGGCGAAGGGGGCCAGACGTCGCGGCGAAGGGGACCAGACGTACTGCCCGGAACTGCTCGGATCGAGCCAGGCGACGCCGACGGAGGCCGCGGAGGCGGGTCCGCCAACAGATGGAGACACGATGAGCATGGCCACGAGGACGGACGCGCAGCCGCCTGAGCCGCACGTCGCCGACAGCCACGATCTGATCCGCGTGCACGGCGCGCGCGTGAACAATCTCAAGGACGTCAGCATCGAGATCCCGAAGCGCCGGCTGACGGTTTTCACCGGCGTCTCCGGCTCGGGCAAGAGCTCGCTGGTGTTCGGCACCATCGCCGCGGAGTCGCAGCGGCTGATCAACGAGACCTACAGCGCCTTCGTGCAGGGCTTCATGCCGACGCTGGCACGGCCCGAGGTCGACGTCCTGGACGGGCTGACCACCGCGATCATCGTCGACCAGGAGCGGATGGGTGCCGACCCCCGCTCGACGGTCGGCACCGCCACCGACGCCAACGCGATGCTGCGCATCCTGTTCAGCCGCCTTGGGGAGCCGCACATCGGCTCGCCGCAGGCGTTCTCCTTCAACGTCGCCTCCATCAGCGGAGCGGGCGCGGTCACGCTCGAACGCGGCGGGAAGACCGTGAAGGAGCGTCGCAGCTTCAGCATCACCGGCGGCATGTGCCCGCGCTGCGAGGGCCGGGGCTCGGTCAACGACATCGACCTGACCCAGCTGTACGACGACAGCAAGTCGCTCAACGAGGGCGCGCTCACGATCCCCGGCTACACCATGGACGGCTGGTACGGCCGCATCTTCAAGGGCTGCGGCTTCTTCGACCCGGACAAGCCGGTCCACAAGTTCACCAAGAAGCAGCTACACGACCTGCTCCACAAGGAGCCGACCAAGATCAAGGTCGACGGCATCAACCTGACCTACGAAGGCCTGATCCCGAGGATCCAGAAGTCGATGCTGTCCAAGGACGTCGACTCGCTGCAGCCGCACATCCGGGCCTTCGTGGAGCGGGCGGTTACCTTCGCCACCTGCCCCGAGTGTTACGGCACCCGGCTCAGCGAGGAGGCCCGGTCGTCGAAGATCGACGGCATCAACATCGCCGACGCGTGCGCGATGCAGATCACCGACCTCGCCGAGTGGGCGGGGGGCCTGGACGAACCGTCCGTCGCGCCGCTGCTGACCGCGTTGCGGCACACCCTCGACTCGTTCGTCGAGATCGGGCTGGGCTACCTCTCGCTCGACCGGCCGTCGGGCACGCTGTCGGGCGGCGAGGCGCAGCGCACCAAGATGATCCGCCACCTCGGGTCGTCGCTCACGGACGTCACCTACGTCTTCGACGAGCCGACGATCGGGCTGCACCCCCACGACATCCAGCGGATGAACGGCCTGCTGCTGCAGCTGCGCAACAAGGGCAACACCGTGCTGGTCGTGGAGCACAAGCCGGAGGCGATCGCGATCGCCGACCACGTCGTAGACCTCGGCCCGGGCGCCGGCACCGACGGCGGCGAGGTGGTGTTCGAGGGCACCATCGAGGCGCTGCGGGCCAGCGACACGCTCACCGGGCGGCACCTGGACGACCGCGCCTCCCTGAAGCCGTCGGTGCGGACGCCGTCGGGGATGCTGGAGGTGCGCGGCGCCGGCACCCACAACCTCCGGGATGTCGACGTCGACATCCCGCTCGGCGTCCTGGTCGTCGTCACCGGGGTGGCGGGCTCGGGCAAGAGCTCGCTGATCCACGGCTCGGTGTCCGGGCGGGACGGAGTGGTGGCGGTCGACCAGACCGCGATCCGCGGCTCGCGGCGGAGCAACCCGGCGACCTACACCGGACTGCTCGACCCGATCCGCAAGGCCTTCGCGAAGGCCAACGGCGTGAAGCCGGGACTGTTCAGCGCCAACTCGGAAGGCGCCTGCCCCAACTGCAACGGTGCCGGTGTCATCTACACCGACCTGGGGATGATGGCTGGCGTCGCCACCACCTGCGAGGAGTGCGAGGGGAAGCGGTTCCAGGCAGCGGTGCTGGACTACCACTTCGGCGGTCGCGACATCAGCGAGGTGCTCGCGATGTCGGTGGCCGAGGCCGAGGAGTTCTTCGGCTCCGGGGACGCGAAGGTCCCGGCCGCGCACAAGATCCTCGAGCGCCTCGCCGACGTCGGGCTCGGCTACCTCCGCCTCGGCCAGCCGCTCACCACGCTGTCCGGCGGCGAACGGCAGCGGCTCAAGCTGGCCACCCACATGGCCGCCAACGGCGGCGTCTACGTCCTCGACGAGCCGACCACCGGTCTCCACCTCGTCGACGTCGAGCAGCTGCTCGGCCTGCTGGACCGGCTCGTCGACGCCGGCAAGTCGGTCATCGTCATCGAGCACCACCAGGCGGTCATGGCGCACGCCGACTGGATCATCGACCTCGGCCCCGGTGCCGGCCACGATGGCGGCCGGGTCGTCTTCGAGGGCACGCCCGCCGACCTAGTCGCCGCCCGCCCCACCCTCACCGGCGAGCACCTCGCGGCCTACGTCGGAGCCTGACCGGGGACCTCGCGGACACCGTGGGATTTCGTCCCGCTCGGGTTCTCTCGACCGCGGTCATCCCACCGTGCCCACGCAGTCTGGATCCTGGTGGACGGAGTGGGGTGTGGGGCACGGATCAATCCAGTCCCGGCACTGACGGCCAGCTCGGTCGCCGCAGCGAGGCCGCGCAGGTGCGTGTGGCTGCTCGTGCCGACAGCCACACGAGTAACCGGCGGTAGCTTCATAGGCCTGCCGGAAACCTGCGTGCGGGGTGGTGCCGGTTTGCGGGAGCCGCGTTGGTGAAAACGGCGCGTTTGAGGTCGGCGTTAAGGATCTCGTCGGGGTTGAGCTCGGGGCTGTATCCGGGCAGGTTGTGCATCTCGATCGCCTGGGCGTGCTCGGCGATCCACCGTTGGACGGTCTTGCGGCGGTGGACGCCGTGTCCGTCGACGCTCAGATGAGCCTTACGGCTCAGATGGCCGACCAGCCGGTCCAGAAACGGGATGACACGGACGGGATGACACGCCTGCTTCATGGACGAGTTCGGCTCGCGTTGTCCCCTGGTTCTGGATTTGACCGGGCCTTCCGGGTCTGGAAAAGATATGCGTCGTGCCCAGTGTTTATCTGTTGCCGATCAAGACGGCATTGATCGTCTTCCCGTTGCTCGCCATGCTGTTGTTCGTGCCCGCCGCGGTGGTGACCTACCGCAGGCACGGGATCATGACCAGTTGGCGGACGCTGTCCTTCTACAGCTTCCTGTTCTACTGCCTGACCGCGTTCTTCATGACGGTCGTGCCGCTGCCCGGCCCGTCGGTCGACGTTTGCGCGAAATACCCCCGGGTCGCGCATCCGCAACTGGTGCCCGGCAACACCTTCGCCGACATCTGGAAGGAAGCGGAGGGGCAGATCAGCCTGGGCGCGCTGATGATCCACAACCCGGCGGTGCTGGAAACCCTGCTGAATTTGGCTTTGCTGCTGCCGCTTGGCGTCTACCTGCGCTTCCATTTCCGGCTGAACTTCCTCGCGGCCTCGGCGATCGGGCTGGGCGCATCGCTGTTCTTCGAGTTCACGCAGCTGACCGGGCTGTGGGGCGTCTACGAGTGCCCGTACCGGCTGTTCGATGTGGACGATCTCATCGTCAACACCGGCGGCGCCCTGGTGGGCTGGGCCATCGCCGGGCCGCTGACCCGCTGGCTGCCCACTTTGGACACCCTGGACGACGCGGCGCTGGAGCGGCGCCCGGTGCCGCTGGGAAGGCGGCTGCTGGCGCTGCTGATCGACCTTTGCGCGCTGCCGTTCGTGATGCTGTTCACGACGCTGCTCTGCGTGCTGGTCTTCGGCTCGTCCCGCTGGCTGCTCGGCCTCTTGCTCGCCGTGTTCCTCTGGTTCGTGCTGCTGCCCTGGTGGCTCGGGGCCACCCCGGGCAAGAAGATATTGCTGCTGAAGCTCGTCGGCTCGGACGGGAAACGTCCCGAGCTGTGGCGGCTGATGCTGCGGGCAACGGTGCTCGCCGTGCCGCTAATGCCGATCGCCTTGGGCATGATGGCGCTCGTTGCCGCGGGGATGTCGAGCGTGCTCCGGGCCGGTCTGGCTGGCGTGTCCGAGGTGCTCTCGTTGGTGCTGAGCGTGCTCAACGGCGAATACCTGCCGGAACTGCTGTTGGGCCTCGGGCTGTTGGGGGTGGTCTGCCTGCTGCCCGTCGCGTTCTTCGTGGCTCTGTGGCGGAATCCCAAGCACCACGGCGTGCACGAGTTGCTCTCCGGGGTCGGCAACGTCGCGCTGCCGCACAAACGCGCACGTCGACAGCAACCCGCCGAGCCCGATGCCGAGCCCGAGGCCGAGGACGCCACGATGATCCATCGCTGACCGCACGGGTTGGCTTCCCCCGCCGGAAAGCCGGTGGGGGAGCCGCTTTCAGACTCGCTCGCAACGCCACGCGCAAGCGGCGGAAATCCGCCGAGGCGGTTTGGTGCGGCTGCGGCGACGGGTACGTATCGAGTCGGAACGCCTGTGTTGTGGGGAGGGATCAGGATGGCTGAGCGGATGCCCGCCCGACGCGGCGAACGTCGGGAGTGGGCGGGGCGCCCGGATTTGTGGCAGGAGCCGTTCCGCGAGTTGGAGGAGATCTGGGATCGCATGGGGCAGCTCTTCGACCCTGGGTGGGCCACGACGCGGACCGGCGTCGCGTGGCAGCCGATGGTCGACGTGGAGGAGACCGAGAACGCCTACCTGTTCGAGGTCGACCTGCCCGGTGTGCGCAGGGACGACATCACCGTCGAAGTCCGCGGCCAGGAACTGTGGATCATGGGTGAGGTGAAGGAGAAGGAGCGAACCGGTGTGCTGCGGCGCAAGATGCGACGCACCGGCAGCTTCTCCTTCCGCGGAGCCCTGCCGGGAGAGGTCGACGCGGACAAGATCGAGGCGAACCTCGCGGACGGCGTGCTCTCGGTCAAGGTGCCCAAGGCCGAAGTGAGCAAGTCGCGCCGCATCGAGATCAAGTGACGAGGAGCGGGGGCCGACTGACCCGGCTCCTCGTTCCTCCGCGCGGTGGGGATCGGCAGCGGCGAGCAAACGTTTTACTGGTCGCGCAAATCGGACACGTGGCGCGGGACGGCGATTTCGCGCAGTGAACCCCACAGGGATACAGCCAGTCCGTGCGGCTGCTTGGTCGTCTCCAGCCTCAGGCGGGGCGATTCACATTGCCGAGAGCCTTTTTCGGGCAGTCGGTCGTGCTGAGATCTGGGACTCGTCAATCGCCAGGCAGGTCAGTCGGCTTTGCCGTGCACCGCTGTGCCGCTGATGTAGAAGGACAGCGGGGTGCGGACTTCCGGGAACAGGAAGCGGTCCAGGCGGTCGAGCGTGAAGCCGGTGCGCTCGATTGCTGTTGCGGTGTCGCGGCCGGCGTGGCAGCCCCCGGACAGGTGGGGCCAGACGGTCGCGTCGAGAGCGCGCTGGACGCGCGCCAAGCCGGGCGACTCGGCTCGGACGTGTTCGAGGAAGCGCAGTTGCCCGCCCGGTTTGAGCACCCGCTGGATCTCCCGCAAGACCGCCGCCTGATCCCGTACCGAGCAGAGCACGAGCGACGCGACCGCCGCATCGGCGCTGCTGTCCTCGGTCGGTAGCCGTTCGGCGAGGCCATCGACGACTTCGACCGGTACCGGGGCCGACGCGGCAGCGCGCCGAGCGACCTGGCGCAGGTGCGGTTCGGGCTCCACGGCCAGGACGCGGGTCACGGTCGATGGGTAATGCGCGAAGTTGAGCCCGTTGCCTGCGCCGATGTCGATCACGGTCCCGGTGAGGCCGGCGAGCAGCGTCTTGCGGTGCGCGGCCATGCCGCGGCGCTCCATGGCCTGGCTCAGCCGGCCGTACAAGCGTGCGAAGACGGGGTGGTGGACGGGCATGCGATCACCATGCCACCTGCCGCCCTGCCGGTCCACCAGAGTCACACGGCCCCCTATCGGCTGTTCAAGCCGCTTGGGCGGCCGTCCTCCCGCAATGCTGGTGATCCTGACCGCGCGCCACGAAGAGATGGACGTGGTGGTGGGACTGGAGGCCGGCGCCGACGACTATCTCACCAAGTCCGGCGCACGGCGCTCTTCGCTGGCGCTTTCCGAGATCATACGGCCTCATCTGCGACGATCACTCGTCAAGCTGCGTCAGGCTCCGTCACACTGCGTCGGGTTCCGACCGTTCTCGGGGCTCAGTGCACATACTTCCCCCACGCTTCGCCCCCCACACGACTGGATGCAGCGGGGACTAATCGCGCTCGGCTCCATCCGGCCAGATGACGGTGACCGGGAGATCACGCTCACGAGCGGCATCCACGACATCGGCAGTTCCCCCGTAGCCCCGAGCGGGCTTGCCGTCCCACACTGCGACGAGGCGATCTGCCGACTCGATTATTTTGACGCTGGCGGCCATGTGGGACTCGGATGTGGACTCGGGGAAGTCGAGCCAAATGATCTCCGAGGCGCGGCCGAACAGTTCGTCGTAGTGGTGTGGTGGTCTTCAGGAAGCTTCTCGCGATAGTTCGCCGCCGGAACGATCGTCACACGCCCGCTGGTACTGGGGGTTCAAGCTTTACCTGGTGTGCAGCGGGGACGGGGTACCAATCACGTGGTGCCTGGCCAACCCCAAGATCGGCGAACGCGAGGTGCTGGCCGCGCTGCTCGACCACAACCACCACCTCATCCGCGACGGCCAGATCTTGCTGGCTGACAAGGGATTCTCCGGCGAGGAGCTCAAGAAGCTCACCGAGCAGATGACGCTGCGCTTACTACGCCCGGACCGCAAGGACGATACCTACCGCAACGGCAACCTCGTACTGGCCATGACCGCCGCCATCTGGCACAACTGCACAACCGGCGCGAGACGACCTCTGGCCGTGGTTCGTGCGTCGTGTCGGGCCGCCGTCGCGGACGCTCGCAACCGGACTTTCCGCTACCGACCCCAACGCGGCTCCGCGGCGAAGGTCGCCACCTGGCCGTGAGTGATTTTGGGTGCCATAGCACCGGAAAACGCTCACGGGCGTTGGGCTGGGCGGATCCGCGAGGCCTGCAGGTTGTGCAGGCGACGGTCACTGGGGTGTCCACGATGGATCGCGGTTCGGCGGCGATGCGGGACGCCGTCGCCCCCGGATCGCCTGCGGGCACCAGGAGGACGACCTCCTCGGCGTGCATGCCGGCGAGCGCGGCGCACCTGCCGGCCGCCACCGCCAGCCGCGTGCGGGGCACCCTGTCGGCGTGCGCGATGAGCACCGCGTGCGGCTCGACGAGGTCCAGTCCGAGCCGCACGGCGCGGGCGAGCAGCGCGCCCGGGTTACGGTCGGGCGAGGTCAGCAGGTCGGTGAGCAGCTCGCCGCGCACCTCGTCCTCCGCTTTCGCCACAGATCGGCGCAGCATCAGCAGCAAGGCGGTGACCACCGCCGCCCGCTCGAAAAGCCGCCGGTCCGCGTCGACCAGATCCGCCCGCCCGACCAGCACGATGCTGCCGAGCAGTTCCGGTCCGGCCTGCACCGCGCACACCCAACCGTCCTATGTGGACACTGCATGACCGGCTGCCCGAGACGTCGCGACCACTTCCGCCGGCGGCTCGGGCGGCGCGGAGCCCGAACCCGTCAGCAATGAGTTCACTGTCCGTTCGCTTCAGGCCGGCGAGCGAGGGCATTCCTCGGCGCACCGGTGGTGTCGACAATCCCCACGCGGGGAATGACGCCGCAACTATCATCGTCCACGGTGGACGTTGTTCGACATGAACGAGCGCTACCGGCCGCAGTGGGCCGGTAGCGCTGGCGGCGGGTCACGCCTCCAAGCGGTCTGGTGTGGACGGCGAGCCGGAAGAAGCCGGAACCGTGCGGCGGGGCATCAGCGCCAGGGCGATCAGCGAGATCACCGAGCACAGCACGATGTACCAGCTGATTCCCGCACTGGAGCCGGTGGACTGCAGCAGGGCTGCGGCGATCAGCGGTGCGGGGCCGCCGGCGATGACCGAGGCGAGCTGGTAGCCGAGTCCGGCGCCGCTGTAGCGGATGTTGGTGCCGAAGCTCTCCGCGATCAGCGCCGCCTGCGGGCCGTACATGATGTCGTGCACGATCAGCGACACGACGATGGCCAGCAGCACCAGGCCCGAAGACCGGGTTTCCAGCAGGGCGAAGTACGGGAAGGCGTACAAGCCGGTGCAGACGATGCCGATGCCGTAGATGAGCCGCCGGCCGAAGCGGTCCGACAGGTGTCCGAACAGCGGCACGCTGATCAGGCCGACCGCGGCGGCGACCAGCGTGGCGTTGAGTAGTTCGCTGCGTGGCATCTCCAGGTGCTTCGTGCCATAGGTCAGCACGAACGTGATGAAAAGGTAGAACGGCGCCTGCTCGGCCAGCCGCACGAAGGCGGAGGTGAGGATTTCCTTCGGGTGGTTGCGGATGGCCGCCCACACCGGCTGCTTCTCGACGGCCTGCTGCTTCTTGACCTCGGCGAAGTCGGGGCTCTCCAGCACCCGCATCCGCACCCACAGCCCGACCCCGATCAAGACCACGCTGAGCAGGAACGGCACCCGCCATCCCCATGACTCGAACGCGTCGCCGCTGGCCGCGCTGGACACCCCCACCGCGGCGGTTGACAGCAGCAGGCCGAGCGGTACGCCGAGTTGCGGCATGCTCGCCATCAGGCCGCGGCGGGACGCTGATCCCCATTCCATGGCCATCAGCACCGAGCCGCCCCACTCGCCGCCGACGCCGATGCCCTGCATGATCCGCAGCACGACCAGCAGCAGCGGCGCGGCCACGCCCAGCGTGGCGTACCCGGGCAGCAGGCCGATCAGCACCGTGGCGATGCCCATCAGCAGCAGCGTGGTGACCAGGGTGGCCTTGCGCCCGATCCGGTCGCCGTAGTGGCCGAAGATCGCGGCACCGACCGGCCGCGCGGCGAAACCGACGAACAGGGTGCTGAAGGATTCCAGCACGCCGGCGCTCGCCGAGGAGCCGGGGAAGAAGATCTTCGGGAACACCAGCGCGGCCACGGTCCCGTAGAGGAAGAAGTCGTACCACTCGATGGTCGTGCCGACCGTGCTGGCGATCACGGCGCGGCGGCGGTGGGTCCGATGGGAATCGGTGCCGTTCGGCATGGCAGCCTCCATTGGCTAAGCCACTGAACCAACTGGTCCGACAGCCTGCAATCCCGCGCGCAGGCTGTCAAGGGGACCGAGCGCCCTGTCCGACTCGTTGCCTTCCGCCCCATCGGTCACTCGAATTCCCGAGGACCCGCCCATGCGCCGCTGATGGACACTGTGGACAGTCAATGCCTCATTCGCGGTCATCGGCGGCGGCCAGGCGCTTGCGCAGCACGTCGAGCTGGTTGCGGAGTTCGGCGGGCAGCTTTTCCCCGATGCCTGCGAACCATTCCTCGATCATCGGGATCTCGGCACGCCATTCGTCGGTGTCGACCGCGAGTGCCGCGTCGACGTCGGCGGGATCGCCGTCGAGACCCGCCAGGTCGAGGTCGGCCGCAGAGGGGACGAGCCCGATGGGCGTGTCGGCGGCGTCGGCGGTGCCCTCGATGCGGTCGACGATCCACTTGAGCACTCGGGAGTTCTCGCGGAACCCGGGCCACAGGAATCGCCGGTCCTCGCCGCGGCGGAACCAGTTGACGTGGAAGATCTTCGGCAGCCTGGCGGCGTCGGTGTGCTCGGCGATGTGCAGCCAGTGCCCGAAGTAGTCGCCGGCGTGGTAGCCCATGAACGGCAGCATCGCCATCGGGTCGCGGCGGACGACGCCGACCTTGCCGGTGGCCGCGGCGGTGGTCTCCGAGGACAGCGTGGCGCCCATGAACACGCCGTGCGACCAGTCGCGGGACTCGGTGACCAGCGGGACGGTGGTGGCTCGCCGGCCGCCGAAGAGGATCGCCGAGATCGGCACTCCCCTCGGATCGTCCCACTCCGGCGCGACGATCGGGCACTGCTCGATGGGAGTGCAGAACCGGGAGTTCGGGTGGGCGGCAGGTTCGCCGGTTCCGGGCGTCCAGTCGCGGCCCTTCCAGTCGGTCAGGTGCTCCGGCGGTTGCTCGGTCATGCCTTCCCACCAGACGTCGCCGCCGTCGGCGAGGGCCACGTTGGTGAAGATGGTGTTGCCCTGTTCGATGGTGCGCATGGCAACGGGATTGGTGTGGTAGCCGGTGCCCGGCGCGACGCCGAAGAACCCGAACTCGGGGTTGACGGCGTGTAGGCGCCCGTCGTCGCCGAAGCGCATCCAGGCGATGTCGTCGCCGAGCGTCTCGGCCTTCCAACCGGGCACCGTAGGCTGCAGCATCGCCAGGTTAGTCTTGCCGCAGGCGCTGGGGAAAGCGGCGGCGATGTAGTGGACGGTGCCGTGTGGCGAGGTGAGTTTGAGGATCAGCATGTGCTCGGCGAGCCAGCCCTCGTCGCGGGCCATGGCCGAGGCGATCCGCAGCGAGTAGCACTTCTTGCCCAGCAGCGAGTTGCCGCCGTAGCCGGAGCCGAAGCTCCAGATCGCGCGTTCCTCGGGGAAGTGGCTGATGTACTTCGTCGTGTTGCACGGCCACGGCACGTCGGCCCGGCCGGGTTCCAGCGGCGATCCGACGGAATGCAGGGCCTTGACGAACTCGCGTTCGCGGCCGTCGGCGCCGATGAACTTCCCCAGCGCCCCGGCGCCCATCCGGGTCATCACGCGCATCGAGAGCACCACGTAGGCGGAATCGGTGATCTCCACGCCCAGTTTCGGGTTGTCGTCGTCCAGGGGGCCCATGCAGAACGGGATGACGTACATGGTCCGGCCGGCCATGCTGCCCCGGTAGAGCCCGGTCATGACGGCCTTCATGTCCACCGGGTCCATCCAGTTGTTCGTGGGCCCGGCGTCCTCCTCGCGGCGGGAGCAGATGAAGGTGCGGTCTTCCACGCGTGCGACGTCGCTGGGATCAGATGCGGCCCAGAACGAGTTCGGCTTCGCCGACAGCCGGACCAGGGTGCCCGCAGCGACGAGCTCGGTGGTCAGCCGCCGCCACTCCTCGTCGGAGCCATCGCACCACACCACCCGCTGCGGGGTGGTCAGCTCCGCGACTTCCCGAACCCACTCCAGCAGCGGCCCGTGGGTGGTCGGCGCCTGGTCCAGGCCTGGGATCGCGGTGGTGGTCATCGTGGTTCTCCTCGCGGCGGTGCGTCGAACGGGAGTGAGCGGCGCGTGCATGCGGCCCCTGCAGGAGCCTCAACGCGTCGTGCACGACGACCACCGGTGCGCACATCAGGAACGCGGGACGGCTCTGCTTTCGTCCGGTTCAGCGGCGACCTCATGTTCGATCCTCGTGCGTCGGGCCCACCCTGCGGGTGGCGTCGATGTGCTGCGCGGTCAGATCCAGGAGATTGCGCAACCGCCCGTCGTGCAACCGGACCGCACGGCCGTGCCCGGCCCATCGTCCCCGCAACAGCCGCGGCGTTCACCGGCCTAAGGTCCCCTAAAAGGCGAATCCGCTATCGCGTTCGAACCCCGTCGACCGCGATTCGCAGGTCCAGCACTCGGGCCGGTGGGCTTGAGTCACCTCGACGAGTGCGAACAGGATGATCGGGACCGAAGACGCGGACTTCGCTCGATCCGATGCCGATCCTCGACACGTGCAGGCGTCCGTACGACGACGTCTGGCTCGACTACCAGCACGAAATCGCGCTGCGCCACACGCAGGCGAAGAAGGACCAGATCGACCACGTCAACGCGGTCGATCGCGTACCGCTGCGCCACATCATCGCGTTCATCTACCCGATCACGGCGACGATCCGCCCGTTCCTGAGCGCGAAAGGACACGACCGGGACGATGTCGACCGCAGGTACCAGGCCTGGTTAAAGGCGGTAACGCTACAGGTTGCGCTCTGGAGCCGCCCGTACGCACGCGAAGGCGACTGGTCTCGTGACCGCGCCATTGCTGTCGAACATGCTCCTGCCGCCCGGCTGCTCGCTCGCCTTGAGCGCGAGGCGGCCGTAGGCTGGCGGTTGGAGTTTTGTCGTTGTTTTCTCGTTCTGGGGCTATGGTGGCCGGTCGTATGACACACAGGCGGGTGGGCAACCTTCCCGCTGAGCGGACGAGTTTCGTTGGGCGTCGGCAGGAAATTGCCGATGTCCGGGAAATGCTGTCCCGCTCCCGGATGGTGACCTTGCACGGGGTCGGGGGTGTCGGCAAGACCCGGCTGGCGCTGCGCGCGGCGGCCCAACTGGGCCGGACCTACCGGGACGGCGTTTGGCTGGTCGAGTTGGCCGAGGTGCATGAGGACGAACTGGTCGTGCACACCGTCGCCCAGGCGTTGGGCATCCAGGACTGGTCCTCCCGCGGCGTGGAGGCCGTGCTCGCGGATTACGTCCGGGACAAGGACATCCTGATCGTGCTGGACAATTGCGAGCAGGTGCTGGGCGGGTGCGTAAAGGCGTGCACCGTGCTGCTCGACGTCGCCCCCGGGTTGCGCGTGCTGGCCACCAGCCGGCAGCCCCTCGGCGTGTACGGCGAGCACGTGCTCGTGGTGTCCACCCTGCCGGTGCCCGAACCATCCGAGGTGGACCGGCTCGCGGGCGCGGAGATGCCCAACTCGGTTCGGCTGTTCGTCGAGCGCGCCTCGGCTGTGGGCTTCCAGTGCGCGCGGGGCCATGCGGTCGCCGTCGCGAAGTTGTGCCGGGAGCTGGATGGGATCCCCTTGGCGATCGAGTTGGCGGCTGCCCGCACGCGGTTCTTCTCGGTGGAAGAGATCCTGGCCCGAATCGGGGACCGCTTCCGGTTGCTCGCCGGCGGCTCCCGCACGTCGGCGCGGCATCAAACGCTGAAGGCGACGATGGACTGGAGCTACGAGCTGTGCTCGGAAGAGGAGCGCATGCTCTGGGCCCGGATGTCGGTCTTCGCCGGTGGGATGGATCTCAAGGCCGCGGAGGACATCTGCAGCAGTGCCGATCTCACACCGGAGCGGGTTCTGGATCTGACGGCGTCGCTGGTCGACAAGTCGATCCTGATCCGCACGGAGGTGCCCGCCGGCAACGGCACCGCTACCCGCACGCGCTACCAAATGCTGGCGACTGTCCGCGAGTACGGACTGAGCTTGCTGGGCGAGAACGAGAAGCAGCAACTCCGCCAACGGCATCGGGACTGGTACCTGAGCCTGGCGGAACGATGCGCTCGCGAATGGTTCGGTCCGGATCAGCTCGAGTGGCGTGCGCGCATCACTGCCGAGCACGACAACGTGAGGGCAGCACTGGAGTTCTGCGCAACGCAGCCCGGGCAGGTGCAGGCGGGGCTGCGCCTGGCGGGAGCGCTGTGGTTCTACTGGACGGCTTGCGGGTTCATCGCGGAGGGGCGGAAGTGGCTCGACCGCCTGCTGGCGCTGGATTCGCGGCCGACCGAAGCCCGGGCGACGGACCTGTGGGTCTGCAGCTGGCTGGCCTCCCACCAGGGCGACCTGGCGTGGGGGCGGGCTACGGCTGAACGGTGCAGTGCCCTCGCCGAAGAACTGCGGGATCAGGGCCTGGCCGCCTTCGGCATGCACCTGAGGGGCGTCGCCGCGATGGCCGAGGGGGACCTGGCGGAGGCACGCGAGCTGTGCCTGCAGGCGTGGTCGCGGCACCGCACGCACGACACGATGACCAGCCCGATGGTGATGTCGCTGTTCCAAGCGGGGCTGGTGGCGTGCTTGCAGGGCGAGCCGGACCAGGCGACGGCGGATGTCGGGGAAGTCCTGCGGATCACGGCCGAGGTCGGCGAATCGTGGACCCGTTCGTGGGCGCTCGTGGTTCGAGGCCTTGCGTGCTGGATGCGGGGCGATCCCAACGCCGCCGTTGCGGATCTGCGGGAGAGCATCGGCTTCAAAGCACGCCTCAACGATCTCTTCGGCCTCGGGGTTGCGGTGGAGGTCCTGGCGTGGTCGTACGTTTCCCTGGGCGAACACGCTCAGGCCGCGAGGCTGTTCGGCGTCCTGGAACGCATCTGGCCGCTCGTCGGGATTCCGCTGCTGGGTTCGCAGCAGTTGCTCGACTACCGGAAGAAGGCTGAAGGCGAGGCCCGTGCGGCGCTGGGCGAGAGCGCGTTCGGCGAGATCTTCGCGGAAACCGCGAAGCTGCCGCTGGAGCAGGGACTCGCGATGACCATCCGGGGCAAGACCCGATCGGCTCCCGCGGCGCGCCCGGAAGCCCGCAGGCAACGGCCGGGCTGGCCGCTGACGCGCCGGGAGCTCCAGGTCGCCGAAGCCGTCGCCGAGGGGATGTCGAACAAGGCGATCGCGGCGCAACTGGTGATCAGCCAACGCACCGCGGAGACGCACGTCGAGCACATCCTCACCAAGCTCGACTTCGGCTCGCGCACCCAGATCGCGACCTGGGTGGCGGCGCAACGAAACTCGGAGGGCACGACCTAGAGGGTGAGTGGCCGACGCCGCAACCGATGCTGGTGGGCACGTCTGCCGATGGCCACCTTCGCGTGGCGGATGAACACCCGTGAGTGTTTGTGGGTGCCATAGCACCCACAAACACTCACGGGTGTTCTCTGCGAGTGGCTGAGCTTGGGTGGCCGACCTGGCAGCCGCGCTTAACCGGCTAGGTCATCGTCGATTTGACGCAGAGTGCGATCACGAGGGTGTCCAGGTCGGTCTTCACAAACGGATCATGGACGCTCTCGCCTCATGCCCGCAGGAATTTGGACTTACTCGTCTAATTAGCCGCCGACGCTCGGTCAGGCGGACGCCAGTCCGATCCCGGTGGGCGCGTTCTCCTCGCCACGCATCTGGCGCAGCACGGTCTCATTGTCGAAGTAGATGCGCTCCGCGAACAGCTTCTCCGGGGCGTCCGCGTGGAAGAGGTAGAACGCGGCCAGCTCGAACAAGACCGGCCGCCCCGCTGGTGGGATACCGCAGTAGTCACCTCGGTGCGTCCCGCTGATCGTCACCTCGCGGACCGAGGAGCCGGGCGTGTCGTACTCGGCGTTCACGGTGATCCGGAAATCCGGAACGGCTGTTTCCAGCACCTGGTAGAAGTCCTGAACGCCCTGGAACCCTTCGTACCGCGTGCTCAGCGGCACGACGTCGTAGAAGGCGTGTTCGTCCTGGACGAAAGTGCCGTACACGCGCGGCCAGTCGTGGGAGTTCTCCGCATCGATGTGCTCGGCGATCGTGCGGCGCTGCAATTCGATCCGCTGTCCATCGCTAATCGCCACGTCGGCCCCCCGGGTTGCTCGGCCACGGCTCGACCTCTGCAGCCGAGGCTACCTGCCGGGCACCCGTTTCCGCAGGTGACCGGCCACGCTATGGTGGCTGCACCCGGCACCGCGAGGCGCGCCCGGTGCAGAGGGAAAAGTCCCGAAATAGGTAGGCGCTACGTAGTCCTCCCGTGGTTGCCAGGGCCTCGCCGGGCGAAGCTGGTGCAGTACCGACCGAACTGCAACCCAGGAACCGCCCCGATGTACGCAACCCGAACCACCGCCGCGAAGCCCACCGGGGCTCCGGCGATTCTCGCCTTCCGACCGCCCGAGCCACGCTCCTCCTCCCACGAACCCCAACGGCCACACGTGTACCGCAACCTGTTCATGGGCACTTGGATCTGCGACCAGGAGGGCACTCGAGCCAACCCTGGTCCGGACAAGGCCCGGACGGTGCACCGGACGCACCACGAAGCGCTTCGCGCCGCGATCGGCGTGGAAGTCCCGCAACATCGACTGAGTGCGTGACTCCGAAGACGGCCGCACGCAGACCCCGACAACAGGTAGCCCGAGCCATGTTCTTGAACCAGTGCACCGAAGAAGACCTCGACAACCGCGCCCGACGCGCCGAGCACCACATGAACCTCGCCCTCGAAGCACGGCGGTGGAACCTAGCCCAGCGCTACCGCTTCGAGATGCTGGCAGTGGCGGCGGAATGCGACCGCCGGGGCCCGAAACCCGACTGGCAGTCCTGAGACCAGGGCGCGAGCCGGGGCCGTTCCATCTCGAACAGCCCTGCGTCCGCGTCGTGCAGGCCGGTCGAAGCCAAGGCCACGACGAGCGGTCGTGCAGAACGGACCTTGGACCCTGTGAGGGCGCGGCAGTCCGCCGGATGGTTGTGGCGTTCGCGCCCGGCGGAAACGGCGGTGCCGTCCGCGCCCGAGGATCGAGGACCAGCCATGGCAAGCTCACCGACCGCCCAGCCGAAAGCGTCGACACCGGCGTCGAAGCGAGCCAGCGAAACCGGCGCTGCCCCGCACGATGCCGCACGTAGTGCGGGTGAAGGCCCGCTCGCCGTGGAGAGGCACGTCGTACGGGTGGAAGTACCGGGAATGGGGACCATCCCGCTTCCCCCGTTGAACGAGCTCGCCTACCTGACCGGGGTAGTCGTCCTGGCCAGTACCGGGCTGATGTCGTGGCCGGTGGCGTTGACCATCGGAGCGGGCCATCTGCTGGCGCACAACCGGCACATCCAGCTGCTTCGGGCCTTCGGCGAGGCCCTGGAGGAGGCTTGACCGCATCCCCAGCCATCGGCAGGCGCTGCGCTTCGGTGGGGGCCATCGAGCAATCGCGCGAGCGCGGGTGTCAGGAGTTGCGCGGGGTTACCAGGCCTGATTCGTAGGCGAGGACTACGAGTTGGGCGCGGTCGCGGGCGTGGAGCTTGACCATGGCCCGGTTGATGTGGGTTTTCGCGGTCAGCGGGCTGATTACCATGCGGTCGGCGATCTGGTCGTTGGACAGGCCCTGCGCGACCAGGGCGACGGCCTCGCGTTCGCGGTTGGTCAGTTCTTCCAGCCCCGTACCGGTGACGGTGGTGAGCGGCTGGGTGACGTACCGGTTGATCAGCCGACGGGTGATCGACGGTGCGAGCAGGGCGTCGCCGCGCGCGGCGACGCGCACGGCGTGCAGGAAGTCTTCCGGCTGGATGTCCTTGACGAGGAATCCGGCCGCGCCGGCGCGCAGCGCGTCGAAGATGTATTCGTCCAAGCCGTAGTTGGTCAGGATGACGACGTGCACCCCGGCCAGGGCCGGGTCCGCGGCGATGCGCCGGGTCGCCTCGATGCCGTCGACGACCGGCATCTGGATGTCGATGAGCGCGATGTCGGGCAGGTGTTCCCGGGCCAGCGCCAGGCCTTCGCTGCCGTCGGCGGCCTCGGCCACCACCTCGATGTCGTCCTCGATGTCGAGGAGCGCGCGGAATCCGCTGCGGATGAGCGGTTGGTCGTCGACCAGCAGGACGCGGATCATGACGTTCGGTCCACGGGAAGTTCGGCCTGCACGGAGAAGCCGCCCTCGTCGCGAGGTGCCGCTCGCAGGCGGCCTCCGAGGGCGGTGACTCGTTCGCGCATGCCGAGCAGCCCGACGCCGGGCACCGGTGTGGTGTCCGGCGTGGCCCTGCCGTCGTCGTCGACCCGTATGACCAGGGCGTCGGGGCGGTAGTCGATCCGGACCGACGCGGTAGCGGCGGCGGCGTGCCGGGCGATGTTGGTCAGCGACTCCTGAACGATCCGGTAAGCGGTCCGGTCCACCGCGGACGGGACGTCGTTTCGTGGTCCCTCGATCGTCAGCTTTGCGTCCAGGCCGGTCGTGCGGGCCCGTTGCACCAGTTCCGGGACGTGGTCGAGCCCATGCGGCGGGTTCTTGTCGTCGTCGCGCAGCGCCTCCAGGGTCGCTCGCAGTTCCCGGGCCGCCTCACGACCGGCCTCCCGGATCGCCAGCAGGGCCTCCGGCACCTGTTCACCCCGCTTTCGGGCCAGGTGGACGGCGACTTCGGCCTGCACCTTGATGACGGAGATCTGGTGGGTGAGCGAATCGTGCAGTTCCCGCGCGATGTGCAGCCGTTCCTCGTCGGCGCGGCGCCTTGCGGTCTCCTCGCGGGTGCGCTCGGCCTCGTCCGCCCGGCGTTCGGCCTGTCGCAGCGCTTCACCCGCCGCGCCGGCGGCGATCAGCCATGCCAGTTGCAGGACGTTCCGGGACTGCGTGAACGCCTCGCCCACGGGCCAGTCGTGGGGAGAGGTCAAGATCGCGAGCGGAAGAGCAGCCAGCATGATCACCGAACCCGCCACCGCGACGATGCGGTGTCCCGCCCGCACCGCGGAGTACACCGCGAACAGGTACGCGATGACCGGCACCTCGAAACCGACGGCTTGGTAACCCAACGCGCACAACGCGGTCACGGCCAGCACGGTGAGCGGAGCCCACCGGCGCGCGGCCAGCGACAGACCGCCGGTTACCAACAACGCGTACCCCAGCGGGTCCAGATCCGTAGCGGGATGTTGTCCGGACAGCCCGGCGACCAGCAGGGCCGCCGCCACGCCGGCGGCGATCACCCAGTCCCTGACGCCGATCCGTCCGCCGCTCATGCGTGAACCCTAGCCAGCTGTTCGCGCGGGCGACTCCCGCGCACAGATGATCGGGCGCCTACCGCACCCGCGGTAGCTTCGCGGTTCCTGCGGCATCCGCAGCAGCCGGCTACGGCAGCGGCGGCAGCACGAAATTGCCTGCGTCCGCACAACGACCGGCGGTGGGTCCAGCGGACATGATCAGCGATGTCCAGTCGTGGGAGAAGGAGCACCTCATGTCCGTCCGTCGCATGTTTGCCACCGCCGCAGTCGCACTGCTCGGAGGTTTCGCGCTTGCCACACCGGCGGCCGCGCATTCCTTGGCCCAGCCGTCCGCACGATCACTATCAGTGGCAACGCACGTAAACCCTGAGTTGAAATCTTGAAATGTGCGTCAACAGGATGGGCCGTTCAGGCAACTGTCAATGTACGGATGGGCATCGTTGTCTACTTGCTTCTGTTTCGCCGCAGCCCATTACTGCAGTGTAGGACTTGTCCATAAGGTGATGAGTTACGGCAATCATCTGCAGCATTGTCTCTAAAACGTCAGGCCCGCAGCGGCAGAGAGTTGCCCAATCCAGAACGCAAATTTTGGATCTCACCAGCGCCAGAACCATCCACCAACCTGAGGATGTCCGGTTTCAGCTACTGCATGGAGATGCAGAACCGATTTGAGAGCCGGATGTGATCGACCGGCGGATGGCCCCGCTCGTAGGCCTTTATTCCCAGGAGAAACTATGCCGGCATCTCAAGCGAACTCCACTGCACTAAGTCCTGTCCCGTTGATGCAGCTTAGCACTGGGTACTGGGCGTCCAAGACCTTGGCCGCGGCACACGAGCTGGGTATCTTCTCCTACCTTTCCGAAGTCGGCGCATGCACCATGGAGATGATCGCCAAGCATTTCTCTTTGCACCGCCGTCCTGCGGAGATCTTGCTGACCGCATGTGTCGCCATAGGGCTACTGGAGAAGACTGAGGCTCTGTACTCCAACACGCCCTTGTCTGAAGAGTTCCTCGTCCGCGGAAAACCCATGTACTTCGGCGGCTGGATCGAGATGACCGACCGCAGAGAATATCCGGCGTGGGGCCGGGTGATAGAGGCGGTGCGTAAGAACCAGCCAACGACTTGGGATCCCGCGACGCAAGAAGGCATATTCGACGGCGAGGATCCGGTCATGATGGCGGTGTTCTGGGAGGCAATGCACAGCCTGACGATCTTCACCGCGCGGGAACTGGGACGCACTCTCGATCTCAGTGGAGTGCGCCGACTCCTGGACGTCGGCGGGGGAAGTGGGGCGCTTGACATCGAACTGTGTTCGCAATACCCGGACATGCGGGCTGCTGTTTTCGACCTGCCGTTCGTCTGTGATCTGGCTCGGGAGAAGATCACGACTGCTGGACTAGATGATCGGATCATCACCGTTGCCGGCGATTTCCAGGAGGACGACCCCTTTCCCAAAGGGTACGACACGATGGTGCTGTCCCTGATTCTGCATGACTGGGATGAGAAGGAATGTCGAGAACTGCTTGCGAAATGCTACGCGGGGTTGGACTCGGGCGGCCAGCTAATCATTAGTGAACTGTTGGTCGACGATGACAAATGCGGACCGCCCGACGCAGCGTTGATGAGCATGAACATGCTGGTGGAGAACTGGGGCCGCAACTACACGGCAGCCGAATACACTGGATGGCTACACGAAGCCGGGTTCGTCGACGTTCGGACGGAAAGGTTCACAGCTGCGGCGGCCAACGCAGCTGTGATCGCTCGCAAGCCCTAAGCGCGCCTCCAGGAGGAGCCGGACATATGGCATATGCAGACCTGCGCGCATTCTTGGACGCCTTGGCCGATGCTGGACAGCTGATCCGGATAAGCGACGAGGTGCTACCCGAACCCGATTTGGCGGCAGCAGCGCGTGCCGCCGCCAACTTCGGCGGCACCGCGCCCGCCATCCTGTTCGATCGCGTGCACGGCTACGAGAAAGCCTGCGTCGCTGTCAACGTACACGGATCCTGGCGGAATCATGCTATGGCGCTGGGACTTTCTCCGGACACTTCACCGGCCGAGCAGTTTCGGGAGTTCAACAAGCGCTGGGAGCGGTTTCCTGTGCGAGTCGAACGCGCAAAAAAGGCTCCATTCCTGGAAAATTCTACCGGCCCCGCGCCCGATCTTCATCGATTACTTCCGTTGTTTCGGCTCAACAGCTTCGACGGTGGTTGCTACCTGGACAAGGCGGTGGTAGTCTCTCGCGATCCCGATGATCCAAACCATTTCGGTAAACAAAATGTCGGGATCTATCGCATGCAGGTCACGGGTAAAGGACGTCTTGGCCTGCAACCGGCATCCAGTCACGACATCGGCAAGCATCTTCGAGCCGCCGAAGCCCGCGGTGAAGATCTGCAGGTAGCGATCGCTGTCGGTAACGAGCCCGTGATTTCGATTGTCGCCGGTATGCCGTTGGACTATGATCAGTCCGAATACGAGATGGCTGGGGCTCTGCAGGAAGCGCCTTACACGGTGACAAGCGCGCCCGTTACCGGCCTGGACGTGCCGACGGGAGCCGAAGTCGTTATCGAAGGTCGCGTGCTTGCCCGGCACCGCGAACTCGAAGGACCGTTCGGAGAGGTCACTGGCCAGTATTCCGGTGGGCGGCTGCAGCCTGTGATAGAGATCGACCAAGTCTGGTATCGCAACGATCCGATCTTCGAGCACTTGTATCTGGGACGGCCGTGGACCGAAGTGGACTACCTGGTCGGGGTGAGTACGTCCGTGGCCGTCTTCCAGCAACTCGCCGCCAGCTTTCCCGAAGTGGAAGCCGTCAATGCTATGTACACGCACGGCCTGGTGGCGATCATATCCACCCGCTGCCGATATGGGGGATTTGGCAAGGCGATGGCGCTACGGGCATTGACCACACCACATGGCCTGGCATACTGCAAAGTCCTCGTCGTCGTGGACGCCAGCGTGGACCCGTTCGATCTCACGCAGGTCATGTCGGCGATCTCTACACGCTGCGATCCCGCACGCGACGTGACACTGTTGCCGGGAATGCCCGGTTTTATCCTGGATCCGTCGTCGGAAAATCCGGGCATTACCACGAAAATTATTCTGGACGCGACCATACCTACGGCACCAGATAACCGGGGAAGGTTCGGTCAACAACTCACGGATCCGCCAACAACGGACATCTGGGAAGCCAGGTTGCACCGCATGATGCGGGGAGATTCTCGTGTCAACACCTGACTGCTGCCCAAGGTGTCGTTCGCTGGATCCAGACGTGCTGTCTGTTTCACCGGTTGCCAATTGCTGGATCGTCTACAAATGCGGAGTATGCCACTACTCCTGGCGCTCAACCGAACCAGCACAGGTCACCACAGCCGCCATGTATCCCGAAGCGTTCCGCATCAATCCGCGAGACATCTCCGATTTCGCGGTAATGCCACCCATCCCCGATCTCCGTCTGTCTTGAGAACAGGAGTTCTGATGCGCGCTATTGTGCTTCGTTCCCCCACGGCAGCGCCTGGAAGCGAACCCCGAATGGCCCGTGTCAGCGTGGAAGATGTCCCGGTTCAGGTTCCGGGCCCCACGGATGTTCTCGTGCGCGTTGAAATGTGCGGCATCTGCGGCACGGACATCGACGCATGTCGGTTCCATCCCGACAACACACCGGCGTTCGGCGGCCCCATCTCGGTTCCCGTCATTCTGGGTCACGAGGCCTCCGGCTTGGTTGTCGACGTCGGTGAGCTCGTCACCCGGGTCCGGCCAGGCGATCCCGTCGCACTCGAAAGCGTTCTTGCCTGCAGTACGTGCGACACCTGTTTGGCAGGACGCCGGAACCAGTGCGAGAACGTGACGTTGAGCGGCCTGACCGCACCGGGTGCACTGGCCGAGTTCATTACCGTCCCGCAGACGGCGTGCCATCGGCTCAACCTGTTGACCGACTCAGGATGGGATCTCGACGACGTCTTTTTGGCGGGGTGCCTGCTCGAACCGCTCGGTTGTGTCTTCAACGCACTGTTCGTGGAAAATCGTGCCGTGCGTCCTGGCGAGAACGTGCTGGTGCACGGCCTCGGGCCACTCGGTCTGTTCGCCGGGTTACTGTGCCGCATTGCCGGCGCGACACGCATTGTTGGCGTCGACCCGCTCGCCGAGCGGAGGCACGCGGCGACGGAACTTGGTTTCGACGCCTGCCTGTCGCCCTCGGAGACGCACAACAGTGACAACGCCGTCACACTGCTGGACGCCGACGTACATGTGGAGACTTCCGGCAACCCGACCGCCACCCTGCCCGTCATCGAGCGTCACCTCAGACCGGGAAGCCGCTGCGTCCTGATCTCCCGCACGCACCTCCCGGTCAGCATCGACCCCAATCCCTGGGTTTCCTCCGCGGCGAGATTGGTCGGGGCACGAGGGCATTCCGGCGGCATCTTTCCTTACCTCATTCGCCTGTTCGCCGCAGGCCGCCTCAATCCGCGTGACCTGATTGCCACCTTCCTGGACTTGGAGGACGTCCCAAATATTCTCGGCCAAGACACCTCGACCAATCCCCGCAAAACCGTCATCCGTGTCGGCACGACTTCGCCGTCTACATTGACAGCGGAAGTGCGCTCGCAGGAGGAGCCGAGTGTGTCACCAGGACACTTGCCACACCAGCGGGCGAGGAAGGTCGTACCCTCACAGCCCGGGATACCCCGAGACAGCACCAGCCGGTGATGGAAGCCCTACGATGTCAACTCCCGGCCCGCCACCTCCAACTGGACGATCCGGGTGCTGGTCTCCTTCTGTTCCAGGCCGAGATCGGCCAGCACCTGCCGCAGCGGGCTGCTGTCGAGACTTCGCACATTACGACCGCGTCATCGCAGCACCGAAGCGCCCCGTGCTCTCACACATCCCACACCTGGTTACGAACCGCCCAGTGCACCCCGCAGGTTGGTGTCCGACGCTGGCGACCCGGCCCGTATCCAGGAACCTGATCAAGCACCAATCACTACTGAACACACAAGAGGATTTCCCTGATGACCACGCCTAAGAGCCTGCAGGTCACGTCCGAGCTATATCAATACATTCTCGACCACAGCGCCCCGGCCGATCCGGTGCTCGACGATCTCGCAACCGACACCCTCTCCGTCGTGCCCGACACAGCGCACATGATGGTCCCTCGTGACGAAGCTGCCTTCCTCACGTTTCTCGTCCGGCTCACCGGCGCACGCACCGTGGTGGAAGTTGGCACATTCACGGGCTCCTCCACCATCGCCCTAGCCCGTGGACTGCCGGAACAGGGACGGTTGATCACGTGCGACATCAGCACCGAGTGCGTCGACCTGGCGCGGCAATATTTCCGCCGCGCCGGGCTCTCCGAGCGGATCGAAGCCCGCGTCGGCCCAGCCCTGGAAACGTTGCGGACACTGCCGACAGAACCGCATATCGACCTGGTCTTCATCGACGCTGACAAGCCCAGCTACATCGACTACTGGAACGAGCTCGTTCCCCGCGTACGCCCCGGCGGACTCCTGATCGTCGACAACACCCTGTTCTCCGGGGCAGTTATCGAACCCACGTCAGGCACCAAGGCCCATGCAATAGACGCCTTCAACCGGTACGCGGCGGCCGACTCGCGCGTCGAGATCGTCATGCTGCACCTAGCCGACGGTATCTCCCTCGCTCGCCGTCTTTGACCCAGATGCCACTGGCGGTGCCGTCTGCCGACCGGCGGCCAGCAGGGCCGCCGCCACGCCGGCGGCGATCACCCAGTCCCTGACGCCGATCCGTCCGCCGCTCATGCGTGAACCCTAGCCAGCTGTTCGCGCGGGCGACTCCCGCGCACAGATGATCGGGCGCCTACCGCACCCGCGGTAGTTTCGCGGTTCCTGCGGCATCCGCAGCAGCCGGCTACGGCACCGGCGGCAGCACGAAATTGCCTGCGTCCGCACAACGACCGGCGGTGGGTCCAGCGGACATGATCAGCGATGTCCAGTCGTGGGAGAAGGAGCACCTCATGTCCGTCCGTCGCATGTTTGCCACCGCCGCAGTCGCACTGCTCGGAGGTTTCGCGCTTGCCACACCGGCGGCCGCGCATGCCTTAGCCCAGCCGTCCGCGCCCCTTGTTTACGGCTGGACCCCCGACCGAGTCTGGGCCACTTCGGCGGCGCTACTGG
The DNA here is from genome assembly GCF_012277335.1 of Saccharopolyspora sp. ASAGF58. NCBI lineage: Bacteria > Bacillati > Actinomycetota > Actinomycetes > Pseudonocardiales > Pseudonocardiaceae > Saccharopolyspora > Saccharopolyspora sp. ASAGF58. The sequence continues at coordinate 4,609,887 of NZ_CP040605.1, forward strand.
CGGGGGTTGGCGTGGTCATCGGCGGGCTGGCTCGGGCTCGGTCCGCGGGTCGTATCGGCAACGGCACCGGGAAAAGGGGGGCCATCGTGGCCCTGGTGGCGGGGCTGATCGCCGTGGTCAACGGCGGGCTGGTGGCGGTCACCGCCGACGGCGGCCCCGGCACCGGCAATGGAATCGTCGGGGGCTACCTGGCCCTGGTGCTGGGGCTGGTCGCCATGGTCCTTGGCGGGCTGGCTCGGGCCAGCTCCCGCCGCACCGCTGACCGGTCAAATCCGAGTGTTCAGGCCTGATCGTCGTACCGGTGAGCCAACGGGCGTGCATCGCAACGATGCGATCCAGGCCGCAGCGGGAGTGTGACCGTGGTGCGGAAATCGGGCCCGCACCACGGTCGGTTGTAACCGCGGTCGGTCGTCACCGCGGTCGGTCGTCATCGCGGTAGGTCGTCGCCCTTGTAGGTGACTGCCTTGAAGGCCACCTTCAGTGGGGACCAGCCGTTCTCGGTGGTGTAGGGGCCGCCGTCCGCCCCGTGGTGCCAGTAGCGGAGGCAGTAACCGCCCGCACCGGTCAGCTGCCGGAGGTTGGCGTGGCTGACGTTCGGGTCCGAGCATTCGTCGACGCCGTTGTCGTTCAGATCCTCGTCGTAACCGTACTTCTGGTGCGCGAAGTAGCCCTTGTCGATGCCGGAGTAGTACGACACGGTTTCGTCTTCCAGCGAGCTGACGAGGCTCCAGTCGATCCCGGCGGCCCACGGATCGTCCAAGCCGCGGTCGTTGCGGCCGGGCGCGGACTCGTGCAGCTTGTCGATGAAACCCGACCCGCCTTCGCCCGCCGGGGTCATTTGGTTCCACTGCCGGGTGCACTTGTCGTCGGGATCCGCATCGGGATTGCGGCACCCGTTGATCAGCCCCTGGTGCGGGGTGCCGAGCGTGACTATGTCCTCCACCGCCACTCTGGGTGGGAAGCCGCTCCAGCCCTCGCGGGTGCCGAGCACCGCGACGCGGGTGATCAGGCCGCCCATCGAGTGCGCGACGATGTCGACCTCCTCACCCTTGCTGGTGTACTCCGCGTAGATGTAGTTGGCGAAGTCCTTGGCGATTTCCTGGATGGGCCGCTCGCGGTCGGCCTGACCGTCGCCGATCACGTCATCGCAGAATGCCCGGTCGCCCTCGTAGTAGCCGATCGTCCGCATCGAGGAACGATCCCGGCCGCCCGCTTCCTGGTAGTATTCGAGGGCTTTGTCCCAGGTCGACCCGTTGCAGTTGGTGGGGGGATCCGGGTTGTAGCCGTGCACCAGCAGCATCGTCTTCTGTTCCGCGGCCGGCCCGATCTCACGACCGTCCAGTCCGGACGCCTGCACCGTCGCCGGTGCGCTGAGGGCGAGCCCCGCGGCGGCGATCGTGGCGACCGCCCCGCGCCATCGTCGGTTGATCATCAAGCACACTCCCGTCGGTCGGGTTTCGACGCGGGGCCCCTGGCAGCACCCCGCGTCCGGCCGACATCGCGAGCCGCTCGCACCGCACAGCCCCAGAGGGCTGGTCGCCCTCGGCATCGACACCCCCGGCCAGCGGACGCCTGATGTCGGTCCCGCCGACACTAGGCAAACCGACTCGACATTCGTGGGAGAACGCGACGGGTTAGCTCCCCTGGAGCAGCCGGTTGGCCCGCTCGGCGGACATGACGCTGGAGCAGCAACCCGCACCCTGCTGCGGCTGGCAATGCACGCCGCGGAGACCGGCTTGGCCACCATCGCCGAGCGCGGCGGCGCGATCTGGTCGACCGGATGCAGGACCTTCCCCCTCCAGAACCCTTTCCCGGATAAACCCCGAATCATTCGACCGTTCCGAATTCCGCAGCGGGGACAATCATGCCCACCTGCAGCAAGAAGGTCCACAAGGGACTGCCCGGGGTCGTCGCCGGGATTACATCTCCATGGTCAACCCGGACAGCAACTGGCTGACCTACCGCGGCCACCCGGTCGAGGACCTGGCCACCCGATGCTCGTTCGAGGAGGTCGCCCAGCTGCTCTGGCACGGAATTGCCCACCGTCGCGGAACTCGCCGGGGCAGAACGCGTTCGCGGGCGGCGCCACCATGTGGATGGAGGTATATCCGATCGCCCGGGAAACACGCCCGACGCTCGGCACCACGGCAGCCGCACGCGGCGCGACCGTGCGAGATCTCTCACATCGGTCGCGCAACGTCGGGCGGTTAGGGTGTGAGCGAATCAGTCGTACCCGGTGTACGGGTCAGGGAATCCGGTCGGAATCCGGAGCTGACGCGCAGCGGTAGGGGTGATGGACGGGGCGGCCCACGAGCGGGCCGGACCACTGGGCACCCGCCTGGGAAGGTTCTCCGTCCAGCAGAACCCGAGCCCGAAGACCTGCTGGTTCCCGGTCGGCGCAGGTCCAGCGCGCCAACCGGTCGGCGAATTGGCGGCTCCGCGTACGAGCCCGAGCTAAGGATGCGGACGATGCTGTTCCCCGCGCGGTTTCGCGCGTCTCGGCCAGGGCACCAGACCCTGTTCGCAGGCGTGCTGGCCATTGCCCTCTGCGGCTGTTCGGCGCCCCCGGCCGACGAGCGCGCCGGTGGCGAACCCGTCTCGATGCGCAACTGCGGTCAGGACGTCGTCGTCGAAGCGCCGCCGCAACGAGCTGTCAGCCTCAACCAGAGCACGACCGAGATCATGCTCTCCCTGGGGTTGCAGGACCGGATGGTCGGCACCGCGACCTGGACCGACCCAGTCGCACCGCACCTCGCCGCCGCGAACGAGCAGGTGCCCCGGCTGGCGGAGAACGCCCCGTCGTTCGAGAGCGTGCTCGCGACTGAGCCGGACATCGTCCTCGGCGCCTACCAAGCGGTCTTCACCGACTCGATGGTCGCCTCCCGCGAACGCTTCGAAGAGCTGGGCGTACCAACCTACCTCTCGCCCAGCAACTGCCTCCCGGAGGAAGCGCCGCTGGGCGAGCCGACCGAACTGGCGGACATCTACCGCGAGGTCCAAGAGATCGCCACGATCTTCGGGGTGCAGGACCGCGGTGCGGCGCTGGTCGCCGACATGTGCGCACGGGTCGCTGCTGCGCAGGCGCGTGTCGCGGATCTGCCCTCCCGGCAAGAGCAATCGGTGCTGTTCTGGTTCGCGCGAACCGAAGCGCCTTACGTGGCAGGTAGAACCGGATCCCCGGGGATCATGACGCGCGCGCTGGGAGTGCGCAACGCCTACGACGACGTCGCGTCGATGTGGCCGCAGGTCGGTTGGGAGGACGTACTCAGCCGCAACCCGACGCTGCTCGTGCTGGGCGACCTCACCCGGGATCAGGAAGGCGACGGCCTCCAGTCCAAGATCAACTTTCTGCGCACCGATCCCGCAGTGTCCCAATTGGACGTCGTGCGCGGCGAGAACTGGATCCCCATGTCCGGCACCGCGTTGAACACCAGCATGCGAACCGTGGACGGGATCGAGGCGCTCGCCGACAAGCTCGTCGCCGTGGAGCGGTAGTGGTGCGTCAGGTCCGCGCCGCCTGGCTGGTCGGCGGCGCCCTGCCGGTGCTCGTGGTGTCGATCGCCTTCGTGATCACCATCGGGCCTGCCGACATCTCGGTCGCAGAGGTCGCCGAAGTGGTCCGCGCCAAGCTGGGACTGGGCACCACCGGCGTTTCCCGGATCACGCAGGGAATCGTGTGGGAGTTGCGCCTGCCGCGGGCGCTGCTGGCCGCGATCTGTGGCGCGGGGCTGGGCGTGTGCGGGGCGGTCCTGCAGTCGATGTTGCGGAATCCGCTGGCGGATCCCTTCCTGCTGGGGATTTCGGCGGGAGCGTCCACCGGCGCGGTGGCGATCGCGGTGCTCGGGGTCGGTGCCGGGACGATCGGGCTGGCTGCCGGGGCGTTCGGCGGTGCCATGGTCGCGTTCGCGCTCGTGATGGGGCTGTCGGCGTTGGCAGGCGGCGGGACCAGCCGGGTGATCCTCGCCGGTGTCGCCGGCAGCCAGCTGTTCTCGGCGCTGACCTCCTACATCGTGATGACCTCCGCCGACGCCCAGCAGACCCAGGGCGTGCTGTTCTGGCTCCTCGGTTCGCTCGCCGGAGCGCGGTGGGACGACGTCGCGCTGGCCGGCATCGTTTGCGCGGTGGGGCTGTTGCTCTGCCAGTCGCAGGCCGGCTCGCTCGACGCGTTCGCCTTCGGTCGCGATTCCGCCGCTTCGCTGGGCATCTCGGTGGCGCGAGTTCGCGGGCTGCTGCTGGTGGGAACCGCGCTGCTGACCGCGACGCTGGTGGCCACCTCGGGTGCTATCGGTTTCGTCGGGCTCGTGCTCCCGCAAGCCGCCCGGTTCCTGGTAGGTACCCGACACCGCGCCCTGCTGCCGACCACCGCAGTGCTCGGCGCGGTCCTGCTGGTCTGGGTCGATGCACTGGCCGGAACCGTGGCCGCGCCGCAGGAAGTGCCCGTCGGTGTCGTCACGGCGCTGGTCGGAGTGCCCGCCTTCGCGTTCCTGTTGATCCGGAGGAGAGGCATGCCATGAGCCTGCGCGCCCTGGACGTGTCGTGGTCACGCGGTGGCGCGGCAATCGTGAACGGGATACGCGTTGAGGTCGAACCCGGCTCGACCCTCGGATTGCTGGGCCCCAACGGATCTGGGAAGTCCTCGCTGCTGCGGTTGCTCGCCGGTCTGCGCCAACCGTCCTCGGGGAGGGTCCTCGTCGACGACGTGGACATCACGGGCATCGGCCGCCGCGCCCTCGCCCGCCGGATCGCCCTGGTCGACCAGGAATCCACCACCGAGCTCGACATCACCGTCACCGAAGTGGTTTCCCTCGGTCGCACGCCGCACCGCAGTTCGTGGGGCACCGCACGGGACACCGACGCGGAGGCAGTGCGTCGGGCACTCATGCACGCTGACCTCGAAGCGCTGGCCGACCGGCGTTGGCACACCCTTTCCGGCGGCGAACGCCAACGCGTCCAGATCGCCCGCGCGCTCGCGCAGCAGCCAACGGAACTGCTGTTGGACGAGCCGACCAACCACCTCGACATCGCCCACCAGTTCGCGCTCCTGGAATTGGTCCGCCGACTGCCGGTGACAGCGGTAGTGGCGCTGCACGACCTGAACCTGGCCGCAACCTTCTGCGACGGGCTGGTCGTCCTCCAGCGCGGTGCGGTCGTAGCGGCGGGCAGCCCCGCCGAAGTCCTCACCGAGGACCTGGTCCGAACGGTCTACGGCGTGGAATGCGCCATCACCAAGCCGAATCCGGAAGGCCCACCGCACATCCGATTCACCGGCACGGCCACACACGCGTGATCCCGCGGGCCCCGGAAGCCGTCGCCACGGGCGAGAGCGACAGCTATCGCCGAACTTTGCGGTGCACGCAGGCCGCACGTCCTGCAGGGCCGCGATGATGACCGCAATGTGTGCTGGACCGGGTCGCTACGACCGGTGGCCTGCTAGGGAAGCCATTTCTGTCGCCATTTCAGGCGCCGTGATTCATCAGCCATGCGGCTTCTCGCGTGTGGCACCGTGGCCGCGCCAAGCGGTAGCTTCCATCGCTGCCAGTTCTGCGTCCGATCCTGTACCGCGCCCCGTATTCCCGCTGACTCGGCAATCGAGGTTCCCGGCCAGCCGGTGCTGCCGACCGGGAGCACCGCATGCCCGACGAACCTGCGGCCGATGCCAGGTCGGTGTCGGCGTTGGAGCGCCGCCGCCTGGAATCGGTGGCGCACCAGCAGCGGGCGGAGTCACTCATACCGAACCGGACCCGGCCAGCTGAGGCGTTGGGCTCACCCCAGGTGCTACGGGCGGGTGAAGGCCTTGCGGATGGGGCCGCCGCGAACGTGCTGTTGAGCACCTGCTGCTGTTGGCTTGCTGGTTCGCCTGCGCTGGTCGTGGGCCCGGATGGCTTTGCGCAGCACCCGCCACAGGTCTGAGACTTCTTGGCTGGCTTCGAGGTCGGCGCCGCTGGCCACGTACTGCGCCATGGCCAATGTGGTGCCGCTGAACTCGTGTCCGCCGACGCCGCCGTAGTGCTTCAGGGCGGCCAGCGCTGCCATCGTCCGCGAGTCCCGCAGCCGGGCCCGGGTCACCTGCGCCGCTTCGGGCCCGATGGCCTCGGGCTCCATCTCCACCAGCGACCGCAGCCACTGGATCAACCCGGCGTCGGTGGCGGTCAGGAACTCGACACCCTCGATCAACCGCTCGTGCAAAATGGCCTTTTGGGTTGCGCGCACGGGGCCGTCCTCGCCGCGGAGCCGTGGTGCCGCCGGCCCGATCTCGTACAGCGCGTCCAAGGACTGCTCGGCTTTGGACTCGGCCCGGATCTCGTTCAACCGTTCCAGCGCTCGATGAGCGCGCCGTCGCGCGTCGGTGGCACGGGCCTGCTGCAGGGCTTCCAGCTGTACCTGTGATGCCGACTTGCGTTTTTCCCGCACGTCGTAGGCACCGAGCGCGGCTTGCCGTGCGTCCCATTCCTCATAGGACAGAACCGGGATGGGTGGGCGTTTCGGCAGGTGGTTGCTGGTGTAGGTCCAGGTCGCCAGCCGGGCCTGCAGTGCCTCGCCGAGAGCTTTCCGGGGATCCGGCTCGAATGGGGCCGCCCGGTGCGTTCTGCCCGAGACTTTCAGCGCGTGCAGCAGACAGTTCACGCTCCAGCCGGCCCGGAAGAACGGTGCGGTCAGCTCCCGCAGCTCGGTGTCGCTGATCTGCTCGTCGAGCCACCGCATCGCCGCGCGGAGCCGTTTGACCGCTGCGGCCACCTGGTCCCAGGTCTCCGGCGGGACCGTTCGCGGCCACTGGTGGTGTACCCGGGACCGGGTTTCGTCCCGCTGCTGTTCGCTCGAGGTCGTCGCTACCGCGCCGGTGCCTTCGCCGGCCTCCACCGGCGGCGCCACCGGTATGCCCTGGCTGTCGCGCCACTGGTTGAGCAGGTACCGCACCAGGTCGGTGCGCTTGGCGGTGCTGACCTGCTTCTGTGGTGACCCGTCGGGGCGATCGTGCAGTGCCTGGACCAGCGCATCGACACACCAGCCCGCTGAGAAGAAGACTTCAAGCTCGGGGACCAGTCGCTCGGGTGCGACGTTGCGCCACCGTTCCATGCTGATGAGCGTCTGCGTGGCTTGCAGCTGGGCGTGCGGGCTTTGCGGGACGATCCGCGTGTGCCAGGCCTCCTGCTCGGACATGCAGCCAACGTACCGAATGGGAACGGGTGAGCACGCAACGACGGCAGAGCCAGACAGCTCTCTCACGCCCGCCGCACCTGAAGACTCCTAGTTCCCCTGTCCTCGGGTGAGGACACTGAGGGCCTGGCCCTGTGAGCGGTTGACCGGGGAGCACGAGGGTCTCGGGGGCCTGGTGCTGACGACGTTCCTGGACGAGAAGCTCGTTGTCGACGCCGTGCACCGCACTGCCTGTGGTTACGTGGTCAAGGACGTCGACACCACCGAGCTGGTCCGCGCGATCCGCGCGGTGGCCCGCAAGGAGTGCGCGTTCGACTCGCGCTCGGCCGCGACGATGGTGCACTCGATGTACAACCGCTCCACCGCACCGGAACTGACCGAACGCGAGCTGGGTGTGCTCCGGCTGATGGCCACCGGGTCGAGCAACCGGCACGTCGGCGGCCAGCTCTACATCTCCGAGACGACGGTGAAGTTCCACGTGCGCAACATCATGCGCAAGCTGGATGTCTCCACCCGCGCGGAAGCCGTCTACGAAGCAAGCAAGCGTGGGCTCATCTGACCGTGGATCTTGACCTGTTTGCCGTGTCGATCAAGGTGTGGTGCCACGATCAACAGCAACGGCCCCTCCCAACAGTGCTCAAGGACCGACACGCCCATTAGGCGGAGTCGATGACGAGTCAGCCGCCGTGGTGCTCGTCGACCTTGTAGGGCAGTCCGGTGCCGGTCCCCAGCCGGTGCAGTTCGGCGGTGTCGAAGGTGCGCAGGTGCCCGTAGACGGCCGTCGGTTCGGCTTCGAACGGTTGGGGCGAGAGCGCCGGACGGTCATCAAGTGATGGCGTCGTGTGTTATGCGTTTCGGGGGTTCTTTTTGCGGGTGTACATGTCTTGATCGGCTAGGTGCAGGAGTTCTTTTGGTTCAGTGTTGGGATCTCGGGTTACGGCGATCCCGACGCTGGCTTTCAAGTTGACCTGGTGTCCGGCTGCGGTGGTCTTGGTGTTGAGAAGTTCTGCGATGTGGTCCCGTAGCGTTTCGGCTGTGGGGATGTCGTCGGCGAGGCTGGCGACGACGAATTCGTCGCCGCCGAGTCGTGCCACCGTGGCACTGGGGTCCACGCCGGCCAGCAGTTGGTCGGCGGCTGCGGTCAGGAGATGGTCACCGGCGAGGTGGCCGTAGCGGTCGTTGACTTGTTTGAGCTGGTCGAGATCGGCGACGAGCACGGCCAGAACGCCGCTGCCAGCGGCGAGCGCGGCGAGGTGGTGGTGTAGGCGGTCGGCGAGTAAGGCGCGATTGGCCAGTCCGGTCAGCGGGTCGTGCAATGCGAGGTGGGCGAGGTGGGCATCGGTCATGCGTCCGTTGCCGATCGCCTCGTAGTGGCTGACGAGGAAGGACGGCCGTCCGTCCGGGCTGGTGACGACGCTGGATCGGATCAATACCGTGATTGGGTGTCCGTCCTTGTGTCTATAGCGTTTTTCCACGCTGACCGTCTTTGTGTGGCCCGCACGCAGATCTGCGAGGGCGGTGTCGCCCTGCTCGTCATCGCCGGGATAGGTCATATCGGAAAAATGTCGTGCGAGAATCTCATCGCGACGGTAACCCAGCAGGCCGCACAATGTGTCGTTCACCGATGTCCAATACCCCTGCAGATCGAGCAGCGCCATCCCGGTCGGCGCCGTGGCGAAACACTGGTCCCACAGGATTTCGCAGCTACGGCGGGTGGTGACGTCCTCTGCCTGCAACAGGACGGCGCACGGGCGGCCGACGGTATCGTTGATGACCGAACCTGATAGCCGTACCCAGATCGTCTGGCCGTCGGGCTTGGGGTACCAAGTTTCCGACACAGCGTGTCCGCGCGAGAGGGTGTCCCCGACAATGGCGTTCTGCAGGGCCGCGTGGCCTGGACACAAGGTGTCGTGCGGGCGCGGCCGCAGTAGGTCTGCGGCTCCGTGGCCCAGTAGATTACAGAGCGCCGGGTTCACGTACTGGGGGCGGCCCTGCACATCCAGCACCGCGGTGGGAACGGGGGTCTGATCGAAAACCGCATGCCACTCCACACCTCCCACCCTGTCCGGCGTCGTCGGAACAGGTGCGCTTGCCCGGTCTGCCGACGAATCGGGCAAGGTCGGGCTGTGCGCTGCGCATTGAGCCTGCGCGGTGTCATCCCCGCGACGCTTTTCAGACGCAAAATTCATCAAGTCTCCGGCAAGTCTGACGTGATAGTCGAACTCACATGCGAATCCATGGTCGGAAACTCCGTCGGGATATGAGGCGTATGACGAGGCCGGAGAATTCACAACGTTGTCCCAGGAATACGCGCCACTTCCTCCTCGCATTGGTACGATCGCCACACATGATTACGGGTTTCTCGTAAGGACTCGAAGGCTTCTTTCCGGAATCTCGATTGCCCACGCGGGGACGCTGCCGCACACCGGGCACCGAGACCTGGTACTCGCCAAGGCATTCCAGCAGAACGGCTTCGAGCGCCTCGTCGGCCCGGTCGACCTCGTCGATGCTGTTCTGGTCGCCGATCGCGTCGACTGCGGTGTGCAGGTCGGGAGCCCCGGCGACGAGCTCACCGATCTTGTCCCGCAGCATCTGGTTGTAGAGCAGCTGCTTTCCGTAGTCCCATTCGTAGAGCGCCTTGGTTTCGTCCTGCCCCGCGTAGCACTGGAGCCGGAGCAGCCGCCTGCCGGTCGCGGTCGCCAGCGCCTTGGCCAGTTCGGTCTTGCCGACGCCGGCGGGTCCTTCGAGCAGCAGTGGTTTCTCCAGCCGGGTGCTGAGGAAAACGTTGGTCGCCAGGCGCTGGTCGGCGAGGTAGCCGCCCTCGGCGAACCGGTCCAGGACCTCCTGCACCGACTCGAACGGGGCTTCGGTGGTGTCGTGCACGGTTCCTCCGCTTCTGGGTGGGGTGGTGGGCCCGCCACCCCACGCCGGGTCAGCCGAGCAGGTCGTCCAGGTCGCCGGTCATGCAGTGCTCGACGACCGGGCGGACCGTGTCGAACGTGCATTCCTTGGCGTAGCCCGGAGTGCAGGCGTCACCGAGCACGTGCCGGGTGATGGCTAGAAGTTCAGCCGCGAGACGTAGGGCTCCGAGGCGTGCGCGAGGACGTCGAATCCGCACTGCGCCGTGTAGTCGACGGGGCAGTCGTAGTACAGCACTGGATCGTCGATGGCGAGGCTCGTGACCGAGGCGTCGTCGAAGGCGACGTACTTGTGCGGGTTCTCCGGGTCGGTGGTGGTGTCGGTGATGACGTAGGCCCAGGATGTCTCCGAGCCGGTGCCCGCGGTCGTGGACACCGCGATGTGCGGCGGGTTGTTCGGGTTCTCCGACTTGTTGAAGCCCTCGAAGTTGTTGCTCCAGGCCGTGGTACTTCAGCGACTCGACGATGTTGTGCACGATGTCGGTTCGGCGCAGGCCGGAGGTCATCACCAGCGGCTTGGTGAAGCCGAGCTTGATCGCCTCCGGGCCGATCATCTTGTGCGCCCCTGGGCCCATCAGGGGCCCGCGGGAACGGATGGAACTCCTTGAGCGGGAACGGCTTGAGCAGCTCCTCGACCTTCATGCGGCGTCTCCTCTCCGGCTGACTTCCGCTCGTGACGAGGGGCACGGCGCGGATTGGAGGGAACGCTAGGTCGTCGCGCCGGTCGGCGGGTAGACGTAGGACTGCTAACCCCCGATGTGGACACCCAAGACCGGCCGTCCAAGCAGTGCGGCACCTGTTCGATCGGACAGGTGCGGGTCAGGACAGGCGTTCGACGAGGTCGGTGGCCGCGCGTACCACATCCGTCGGATCTCCGGTGCTACCACCGCGTCGCATTGCTCGGTGAAGTCCTCACATCGCGCATGACGCCCGCTAGCCGTTAGCGCCGCGTTTCCGGGGCGGTCCAGCCAGTCTGAAGCCACGCGGTCGTTCCCGGCTTGGCGTGCTCAGGCTCCAAGACTGATCTGTCGGTGGCGACTGGGTTCTGCCTGCATTCCTTGCTGGTCACCATCTTCGCCCTGCCGACCGGCGCCGGCCGGGATGCCAGCACCGGCCTGCTGGCCCAGCGGGCATGACGTCCACGGCGGAGCCGGCCCGGCGCAACTCCGCCGGGCTGGCTCCGCGGAGCGGTAGCCAGCGAAATGTTCACCCGCTCCGGTCGGTGGCGACCTCGCAGGTGAGCTGGATTAGCCGTTGGACGTAGTCCTCGTCGGAGCGGGTCAGGGGAACGACGACCGACAGCACGCCGACGAGGGTGCGCTGCCGGTACACCGGCGCGGCCACGGACCAGGACTCATTCGTCGATTCGCGAGCGCTGTAGGCGTAACCCCGCGCCCTGACCTCGGCGCATTCGGCCCGAAGCGCGTCCAGCGACCGGTATTGGCCGCCGGACAGGGCGAAGCCGTCCGTGCCGGCGGGCAGGCCGACGGGCTGGTTCTCGGCGTTGTTGAAGGCCAGCAACGCCTTTCCTGCCGCGCCAAGGTAAACCGGGCCCCGTTCGCCGGGCAGGCAGACCCGCCGGACCAGCTTGCTGGATTCCGCGGACTCGATGCACAGCCGGTCGTCGCCGGCGCGGACGAAGAACGCGCTCGTCTCGTCCGCTCGCGCGTGCAGGTCCCGTACGGTGTCAGCGGCGATCGACCGGATGCCGGCCCACAGGTCGGTCGCGGAGATCATCGCGGTCAGCTCAGGGCCGGGAATGTAGGCGCCGTCGGTGTCCTGGCTGACATAGCCGGTGGCTTTCAAGGTACCGAGCAGGCGGGATGCAGTGCTGAGGCTCACCCCGGAATGCCCGGCCAGCGCGGTGAGCGTCTTCGGCCCGCGGGCGACCGCGGACAGCAGCGACAGCGCCCGCGTTACCGACCGGACCCCCCCGTTCGCACCGCTACTACTGTCCATCGCAGACACACTCCTCGGGACGGAACCTACCGGTCAGCTCGTAGTCCTCCAGCACCTCCGCGTACGGCGCGAAGTCGATGCCGCGCGCCCGCAGCCAGCCGTCGTCGAAATACGTGCTGGCGTACCGCTCGCCGCCGTCGCAGAGCAGGGTGACGATACTGCCCCGCTCACCCCTCTCCGCCATCAGCCGGGCCACGTGCAGCGCCGCCCAGACGTTGGTGCCGGTCGACGCGCCGACCCGGCGGCCGAGCCGATTCGAAGCCCAGCGCATGGCGGCGATCGAAGCCCCGTCCGGCACCCGGAGCATGTCGTCGACGACACCGGGGACGAACGATGGCTCGACCCGCGGGCGGCCGATCCCTTCGATACGCGAGGACGCGTCGGTCCGCACCGTCGGATCGTCACGAAGCCAGCTGTCGATGAACACGGAGTTCTCGGGATCGGCGACGAGCATGTGCGTGGGGTGCCGCCGGTACCGCAGATAGCGGCCGATGGTGGCGCACGAACCACCGGTGCCCGCGCTCAGTACAATCCAGGAGGGGATGGGATGTCGTTCCGCAGCCAACTGCGCGAAGATCGACTCAGCGATGTTGTTGTTGCCGCGCCAGTCCGTCGCACGCTCGGCGTGCGTGAATTGGTCGAGATAGTGGCCGCCCTTCTCGCGTGCCAGTCGCCGCGCCTCCTCGTAGACTTCCGCAGACTGCTCCACGAAGTGGCACTGCCCGCCGAAGGACTCGATCAGCGAGATCTTCTCGCGGCTGGTGGCTGCGGGCATCACCGCCACGAACGGCAGACCCAGCAGCCGCGCGAAATACGCCTCGCTGACCGCGGTCGATCCGCTGGAAGCCTCGACTACGGTGGTGCCGGGTCCGAGCCAGCCGTTGCACAGGGCGTACAGGAACAGCGACCGGGCGAGCCGGTGCTTGAGACTGCCGGTCGGATGCACCGACTCGTCCTTCAGGTACAGGTCCACCTCGGGCATGCCTGGGAGCTCGAAGACATGCAGGTGGGTGTCCGCGCTGCGGTTGGCGTCCGCCTCGACTCTGCGGACCGCCTCGGCGATCCAGGCTCGGCGCTCGGAAACCCGGTTTATTGGGCGTGCGAGATGGCTTGACTTCGGTTTGACCACATGCTCATACTACTGCCAAGCGGAAGCGATACAACCACCAGATGGAAGTTGTCCGGATCCGGAGGAACCCCAGTTGCCCGGCATGCTCTCGCCTGACGATCAAGCGCAGATCCACCAGCTGCTCGCCTCGGTCGCGTACGTCCTCGACGCGCACGACTACGACCGGCTTGGCGACGTGTTCGCACCCGAGATCCGGTTCGACAACCCCGGCCGGCTCACCGCCGAGGGCCTGCCCGCGCTGATCGAGGCGTTCAAGGTCATCGCGACGCCCGCGCTGAGCCACCACATCACCAACGTGGTCGTCACCCCGGCTGGGCCGAACGAGGCCGCCTGCGTGTCCAAGGCGCTGACGCTCCGCCAGACCGGGGTCGCCGCCGCCGAGTACCGCGACATGGTTCGCCGCTGCGCCAACGGGTGGCGGATCTCCTCGCGCACCATTCGGCCGCTCGGCTAGGGGTCACTCGTGCGAAACTACGACGCGATCGTGATAGGAACTGGCCACAGTGGACTGATCGGTGCCTTCTACCTCGCCCGTGCCGGATGGCGGGTGCTGATGCTGGAGCGGCGTGACCTGGTCGGCGGCACCTGTGTCACCGAGGAGATCTTCCCGGGCTACCGCGGCAGCAGCGTGGCAAACGCCAGTCACAGCCTCGACCCGCAGATAGTCCGGGACATGGAACTGGCCCGGTTCGGGCTGCGGTTCCGGCACCCCGAACTCGGTTCACTCACGATGTTCTCCGACGGACGCGCGCTGGCGCCCTGGCGCGACCGTGAGCGGCGGCACGCCGAGATCGTGAAGTTCGCCCGCAGCGAGCGTGATCCCGACGGCTTCTACGGCGTGCTCGACTTCTTCCGCACGGTGGCGCGGCAGATGGACGTGTCGTTCTACGATCCGCCCCCCAGTTTCGCGTCCGTGGCCGCACGGTTCCGGACGCCCTCGCAGCAGCGGGCGTTCGAGCAGGTAATGTTCGGATCAGTCGCCGACATCCTCGAAGAGCACCTCGACTCCCCTGAGCTGCAAGCGTTCTTCGCTGGGACCGCGGTGGCGACCAACCTCGTCGGCCCGCGTACCCCGGGCAGCGCATACTTGCTCCTGCAGCGTCCGCTGTGGGAGGAGTCGATGCGCCGCGCCGGCACCCAGGACGACAACGACCTGATGATGCGCAACGGCGCGCCCCTCGGCGGGATCGGCGCGGTCACTGGTGCGATGGCGGCGTCCTGCCGTGCCCTCGGAGTGGAGATCCGCACCGGTGCCGAGGTCACGAAGGTGCTGTGCGAGGACGCGCGGGCGACGGGCGTAGTGCTCGCGGACGGGACCGAGCTCCGGGCACGGCGCGTGTTGTCCAACGCCAGCGCCAAACTGACGCTGACCCGGCTGCTCGGCCCGGCGGATCTGGGCGAGGAGCTCTACCGGCAGGCCGAAGCGATCTCGGTGAAGGGCTCGTCGGCGAAGGTGCACCTGGCGCTCGACGGCACCCCCCGGTTCGCGGCCGCGACCTCCGCCGCGGAGAACGAACTGTTCCTGGGCACCAACTTCCGGGTCGCGCCGAGCCTGGAGGTGTTGCAGCACGCCTATGCCGAGGCGGTGGCCGGGAGGTGGACCGACCGCCCGACGATCACCGGAATCATCGACTCGGCGCACGACCCGTCACTCACCCCGTCGGGCTGCCATTTCGTCAGCCTCAGCGTCCGTGGCGTGCCGTACCACCTGGCGCACGGCACGTGGGAAGAGCAGAAGGACGACCTGGGCAAGGCCGTCGTCGCGACGCTGGAGGAGCACATTCCGAACCTGTCGCAGGTGCTGGCGGACTACCACGTGTATTCCCCGCTCGACCTGGAGCGAGAGTTCGCGCTTCCGGAAGGCAACGGCGCGCACGGGGATATCGTGCCCGGCCACATCTTCGACTCCCGGCCGATGCCCGGCTGCGCCGGATCGCGCACCCCCGTCCCCGGCCTGTACCTGTGCGGGGTCGGGACCTGGCCCGGGAACTTCATGAGCGGCGTCACCGGCTATAACGCCGCCCGGCACATGCTTGCCGACGCCTGAGTCCACTGCAGAGGGAGACAAGCGACATGCATATCGGACGCGGCATCCCGCAGGGCAGGGAAACCGGGCTGCGGTCGTCGACGACCACCGGCCAGGTTTGGTCGGACATCGTGCTCAACGAGGCCGGAACCCGCGCACTTACCATGTATTTCGCGCCCGGCTCCCGCACGCACTGGCATCGGCACCAGGGTGGGCAGTTGCTGTACACGATCGCCGGGCAGGGTTGGATTCAGGAGCGCGACGGGGAAACGGCGACGCTCGGTCCTGGCGACGTGTGCTGGACCGAGCCCGGCGTGGAGCACTGGCACGGTGCCGCGCCGGACAGCCAGCTGATCCAGCTCGCCGTCCACTTCGGAGACGTCCAATGGGGACCGGGTGTCGCGGACGAGGAGTACCGGTTGCCATGAGTACCACCACGCCCCCCAGCCGTGCCGCCGTCGAGCGTCTCGTGGGCAGCGCACCCGATGGCGACTGTTTCGACGTGTTCGAACCCGCGACCGGCGAACACCTCGCCCGAGTCACTGATTCATCCACTGTGGACATCGAGACCGCGATCGTCGCGGCGTCGGACGCATTGCCCAGCTGGGCGTCGATGCCGGGCTGGGAACGGTTCGAGGTGCTGCGGCGCTGCGTGAACGCATTGCGCGAGGTGGCCGGCGAGCTCGCGGAGCTGATCTGCGCGGAGACCGGCAAACCGCTCGCCGAGGCCCGCGGCGAGGCGGCCAACACGATCCGTTTCTTCGAATGGTTCAGCCACGAAACCCTGCGGCTGCACGGTGAGTACTGGCCGGGGATCACCGGCGATCGCGACGCGGCCGTGCTACGCGAACCGGTCGGGGTCGTCGCTGCCATCACACCGTGGAATTTCCCGGCATTCCTGGTGGCGTGCAAGGTCGGCGCCGCCATCGCCGCGGGATGCACCGTGGTGCACAAGCCCGCGGAACAGACCCCGTTGACCGCACTCGCTCTCGCCGGGGTGTTCGAGCGGGCCGGGCTGCCTGCCGGGGTCTGGAACGTCGTGACCGCCAGCCGACCCGAGCAGGTCGGTGACGTGCTGCTCAGCGCTCCAGAGATCGCGTGCGTGAGTTTCACCGGCTCCCGCATGGTCGGCGAACGGATCATGCGGGCCGCGGCCGGTACGATCAAAAGGGTCCTGCTCGAACTCGGGGGGAACTCGCCCGCTGTGGTGCTGGCGGACGCCGACCTCGACCTCACCGCCGCCCAGCTCGTGCGGGCGAGGTTCCTCAACGCGGGCCAGGCTTGCATGGCCGCCAACCGCGTCTACGCCGTCGAGCCGGTCTTCGACACCCTGGTCGAAAAGCTCCGCGAGCACACGGAAACCCTGCGCGTGGGTGACCCACGCGAGGCAGGCACGAACCTCGGACCGCTGATCGACCTGGCCGCCGTCAAGCGGCTCGAAGACCAGCTTGCCGCCGCCGTCGGCCAAGGCGGCAAGCTGGTCACCGGCGGTCGGCGGTCAAGCGAGAACGCCGTGAGCGCGTTCCTCGAGCCTGCCTTGATCGCCGCCCCCGGGGACGCTCCGCCCGCGGTGTTCAGGGAGGAGATGTTCGGGCCCGCGCTGGCTGTCGTCCGTTGCCGGGACGAAGAGGATGCCGTCCGGCTGGCGAACGCGACCGAATACGGTCTCGCGGGGTACGTCTTCACGCGTGACCGCCAGCGGGCGCTCGCCGTCGCACGCCGGCTGGTGGTCGGCTCGGTCGCGGTGAACCGCGCGCTGATCAGCGAACCGCAACTGCCCTTCGGCGGGGCCAAGGCAAGCGGGCTCGGTCGCGAGCGCGGCCGGGCCGGGGTCGAGGAGTTCCTCGAACTCAAGACGGTCCACTTAGGATAACAGAGGAGAACACCTTGCCCGACAACGATGTATGCGTCGTCAATGCACGGGTGGTCACAATGGACGACCGGCGCACGATCGCGGACTCCTTCCGCTTCTGCGACGGCGTCGTGGTCGCGGTCGGCGACCGGGAGAGCGTGCTACGCGTGCCCGGCGACCCCGAGATCGTCGATCTCCACGGCGCTACTGTCCTACCTGGACTCATCGACGCCCACTCACACCTGGAACTGCTCGCGTACGCGTGGGAGATCGCGGAGGACTGCCGCGCCGGCCGAGTTTCCTCGGTTGCGGCGATCGTGGACGTGTTGCGGGACAAGGCGAACAAGACCCCCGCCGGGGAGTGGGTGCTCGGGCAGGGCGAGCACTACCAGCACCTCAAACTCACCGAAGGACGGTATCCCGACCGGCACGACCTCGACCAGGTCAGCGTGAACCATCCGGTCATGTACCGCGCCAGCTACCACCTAAACGTCTTCAACTCCCGGGGGCTGCGCGTGCTCGGCGTCGACGACCACACCCCGGACGCGCCAGGCGGCCGGATCGAGCGGGACACGGACGGCACCGCGACCGGGCGCACCTACGACATGTTCGCCGCTCTCGGCGGACCCCAGCCGCCCCTCGGAGCTCTCGTCGACGGCATCAAGCGGGCACAGCAGCGGTATCTCAGCGTCGGCGTCACCGCGCTGGGTGACATCCTGTTGCACACCGAGGGCCTCGACGCGCTGCTCACGCTCGAAGACGATCTCCTGCTCCGCACCGCCGTCTATCCGAAGCTGCCCACCATACTGTCCAAAGAGGACATTACATCGGGCCGACTCGGCGCGCACTTCGCCACGGCCGATCCGGCACGCCTGCGGCTCAACGGCATCAAGATCTTCCTCGACGGTGGGCTCACCGCGGGCGCGGCCGCGCTCCACGACGACTACCCCGGTCAGCCCGGCTATCGTGGCGAACTGGCCTTCACCGACGAGGAGGTCCGCGAGATCGTCCGCATCGTCGACGACGCCGACCTGCAGATCGCCATGCACGCCATCGGCGACCGCGCGCTCGACCAGGCCATCGACGCCGTTGAAGCGCTGCCCGAAGCCCGGCACGGCGTGCTGCGGCACCGGATCGAGCATGCCGGCAACATGTTCATGACCAGCGAGCGGGTCAAGCGACTCGCCCGGGCCGGGATCGTCCCGGTGC
Organism: Saccharopolyspora sp. ASAGF58; assembly: GCF_012277335.1. Taxonomy (NCBI): domain Bacteria; kingdom Bacillati; phylum Actinomycetota; class Actinomycetes; order Pseudonocardiales; family Pseudonocardiaceae; genus Saccharopolyspora; species Saccharopolyspora sp. ASAGF58. The sequence goes on from NZ_CP040605.1 coordinate 4,628,135, forward strand.
CACAGCCGGCGTTCCTGCTCACTACCGCGCCCGGCTACGTCAAGCACCTCGGGCGGGATCGGATCGGCCCGGTGATGCCGTTCCGCACATTGATCGACGCGGGCCTGCCCGTCCCGGGCAACTCCGACGCCATCGGCATCACCCCCGACCAGCATCACCCGTTCCCCGCGATGCAGGCCGCGATCTCGCGCCGCAGCCAGGACGGGGCGGTGCTCGACCCGCAGGAGGCAATCACGGTCGACGAGGCGATCGCGATGTACACCCGATGGGCGGCCTACTCACTCGGCCGCGAGAACGAGATCGGCTCGATCGAAATCGGCAAGCACGCCGACTTCGTCGTCACCGGGGCGGACCCGTTGACCGCGCCGGACCTGGGTGCGATCACCGTCGAGGCGACGTGGCTGGGCGGCCGGAAGGTCTACTCGCGATGACCACCCGGGCCGCACTGCCGGAGGTCCCGCTCGCCACGAAGCCGGGCCTCGGCCGAACGCCGCGCGGGAGCTCGCTGTGGCTGTGCGTCCCGGCAGCCCTGTTCATCGTGGTCGTGTACGTCGTGCCGCTCGCCGTGCTGCTGGTCAGGAGCTTCACCGACCCCACTGTCGGTCTGCACAACTACGGTGCGGTGTTCGAGAACTTCGGGTATGTCTGGACGATCCTGCGCACCATCGGGATCTCCGCGATGGCCACCGCGCTGAGCCTGCTGCTCGGGTACCCGCTGGCGCACGTCATGGTCACCGCCGGGCCGGGGTGGCGGAAGTTCCTGATGTTCTGCGTGATCACCCCGTACGTCACGAGTGTACTGGTGCGCAGCTTCGCCTGGCAGGTGATTCTCGGCCGCCAGGGACTGGTGAACAAGCTGACCGAGGTGCTCGGCCTGGGCACGCACGACCTGCTGTTCAGCCCGTTCGCCGTCGCGGTCGGGCTGACGCACTACATGCTCCCGCTGATGATCCTGCCGCTGACCAGCGTGATGCGGCATGTCCCGGCGAACCTCGTGCCCGCCGCGCAGAGCCTCGGCGCCGCGCCCGCCACGGCGTTCATACGGATCTACCTGCCGCAGACCAAACCGGGGATCGAAGCCGGGGTCGTGCTGTGCTTCGTCTACGGCGTAGGCGCGTTCGTGATCCCGGCCATCCTCGGCGGCAACTCCGGCGCGATGCTCGGCGTGACGATCCAGGCGGCGATCGCGCAGCGAGCGGACTACGGTTTCGCCGCGGCCGCCGCCACCCTCCTCGCGCTGTGTGTGCTGGGTGTCGTGGCGCTGTACAAATGGCGCTTCGGCGGTTCTCTGGAAACCCTTGCGGCGCCGCGGAACGCGGCCCAGTCCGGCGCCACCGTTCCCGGCCGGACCTCGGCGGGCGTGCTCACGCGGATGCTGGCCGTGCTGGTCCGGCCGCTCGACACCAGCGGGATCTCGCGCGCGGGCTGGCTGCTCAAGGCGTACAGCCTCGTGGTCGGGCTGCTGCTCCTGCTGCCCCAGTTCATCGCGATCCCGGTGTCGCTGTCGTCGTCGCGCGCGATGGTGGTGCCGCCGCCCGGCTGGTCGCTCCAGTGGTACCGCAACCTCGCCGACGCGGCGTGGAGTGAACCGATCGTCACGTCGCTTCAGGTCGCGGCCGTGGCCGCTGTGCTCGCCACCACGCTGGGCACGCTGGCCGCCCTCGGCGTGGCGCGCAGTGGCCTGAGCAGACTCGGCGGACTGACCAACACGCTCATGCTGGTACCGCTGCTGTTTCCCACGGTGGTCGCGGCGGCGGCGATGTTCGTCGCGTTCCTCCCGCTGTATCTCACCGACAGCCGCACCGGACTGATTCTCGCCCACACCGCGCTTGCCATCCCGTTCGCGTTCATCGTCGTGCTGGCGAGCGCGCGCAAACTCGACCCGAAAATCGAACAGGCCGCGGCGAGCCTCGGCGCCCGGCCGTGGAAGCGGCTGACCCGGGTCCTGGTGCCGCTGCTGCGACCGTCCATTGTGGTCGCCCTGTTCCTCGCGTTCATCGCCTCGTTCGACGAGACGTCAATAGCGATCTTCCTCAGCGGCGTGCGGGTCAGCACGCTACCGGTTCAGATGTATGACTCGCTGACGATCCAGAGCGACCCGACGATCGCCGCGGCCGCGGTCGTGATCATGGCGCTGGCCGGGGCCGGCGTCGGACTGGCGCCCCTGCTGGCCGCTTTGGGCTCCCGGAAGGGCAGGAAGAAATGACGAGCGCGGTCACCAGAGCGACGACGACCCGGCGCGGCTCAGTGAGCCTGCGCGGGCTGACCAAGGAGTACGCCGGCGCACGGGCGGTCGACGGGATCGACCTGGACATTCCGGCGGGCGAGTTCTTCACCCTGCTCGGCCCGTCGGGCTGCGGCAAGACAACGACGCTGATGATGCTCGCCGGGTTCGTGCAACCGTCCGGTGGCGGCGTGCTCATCGACGGCCGGGACGTCGCGAACGTCCCGCCGACCCATCGCGACATCGGCATGGTGTTCCAGAACTATGCACTGTTCCCGCATCTGACCGTGTTCCAGAACCTGGCTTTCCCGCTGGAGATGCGGCGGCTGCGGCGTCCGGAGATCGCCCGCCGGGTCAGCGAAGCGCTTAAGCTGGTCCGGCTGGAACAGTGGGCGGACAGTTATCCAGGTCAGCTTTCGGGCGGTCAGCAGCAACGCGTCGCGGTCGCTCGCGCGGTCGTGTTCAACCCACCGGTGTTGCTGATGGACGAACCGCTGGGCGCACTGGATCGCAAGCTGCGCATGCAGCTACAGCTGCAAATCCGGAGCCTGCAACGGGAACTCGGGCTGACGGTGGTCTACGTGACGCACGACCAGGACGAGGCCATGTCCATGTCAGACCGCGTCGCGATCATGCGCCAGGGCCGGATCGAACAGGTCGGCACACCCGCGGAACTGTACGAGACCCCGGTGTCGATCTTCGTCGCCGACTTCCTCGGCGACAACAACACGATCCCCGCCCGGATCGTGGACGACGGTCACGTCAGCGTGGGAGACGTCGTGCTTTCCGTGCCGGCCCACGGGCTGGCCGGGGGCGCGGATGGCGTCGTGCTGATTCGGCCGGAGCGAATCCAGATCAGCGACCGGCCGGCAACGTTCTCCGGTGTCGTCCACGAGGCCGTCTATCTCGGCGGTACCAGCCAGTACGAGGTTGACGTGCCCGGAGCCGGGAGGCTCCGGTGCTCGGTCAGCCACAACGGGAGTCACACGGTCTGGGAACCCGGCCGGCGCGTCGGCGTCGAGCTGCCAGCCGGGTCAATTCGTGTCATGCCTAGCTCGGAGAAGGAGTAACGGAAATGACCACACACGAGCCGATCGGGCGCCGACACTTCCTGCGCCTGGGTGCTATGGCCTCCGGCACGGTGCTCGGCGCCGGTTTCCTGTCCGCCTGCGGTGGTGGTGGCGGCGGCGCGTCGAGCGAGCTGGTCTACGCCGGGTACGGCGGTTCCTACCAGGACGGTATCAAGTCAGCGATGTTCGACCCCTTTACCCAGTCGACAGGGATCGGCGTCAAGTACACCGCGGACGCCAACGACGTCACGAAACTGATTTCGCTGGCCGCCGCGGGCCGTTCACAGGACGACATCGCTGACGCGCAAGGCCCCGCGCTCGCCCAGCTGCGCGCCAGCGGCGTGCTGGAGAAGCTCGACCGGACCGTGGTGACCCACGAGGACGTGGTCAACCCCAGCCTGATCACCGAGTACAGCATTCCGTACTACCAGTTCAGCCACAACATCTTCTGGAACGCCTCGATGGTGTCCGGCCAAATGAACTCGTGGGCCGACGTCTGGGACGTGCGGAAGTTCCCTGGCAAGCGCGGTTTCCAGCGACTGCCGTGGTTCACCCTGGAAATCGCGCTACTGGCGGACGGCGTGGCGATGGACCGTCTCTACCCGCTCGACGTCGACCGGGCCTTCCGCAGCCTTGACCGGATCAAACCGAACGCGGTGTTCCTGGACAACAACTCGCTCACCAACGCCGTGTCCACCGGCGAACTGGTCACCGCGGACCTGAACTTGTCGCGCGTGAAGACGATCATCAAAAGCGGGGTCAAACTGGAATACACGTGGAACCAGGCGATGGTCGACGTGGAACAACTGGTGGTGCTCCGCGGCGGTGCCAGCCGCGACGCCGCGATGAAGGCGGTCCAGTATTCACTCGAACCGGAGACACAGCTGCGGATCATACGCACCCTCGGCTACACGCCCACGTCTAAGGCCGCCCTCGCCCAAATCCCGGCGGCCGACGCGAAAGACCTGCCGGGCACCGCCGAAACCGTGGGCACCAGCTTCTACCTCAACGCGTCCTGGTGGGCGGACAACTACAAGACCGTGTCCACCAAGTTCCAGGGCTGGCTCACCTCCTGAGCCGCAGGCCACGTGCACGGAGTCACCACGCGTCCTGACGCTGGAGCTCCCTACCGTGGACGATGACGGCCCAGATGACGACCACGTCGACGGCGATGATGACCATGCACCACACCGGGTATACGGACAGGAAAGCCAGCTGCGCCAAGGCGTTCAGTGCCGCCAGCACCACGGCCACGACCCGCGCCCAGGCGGCGCCGTTGAACAGGAAGATGCCGGCTGAGGTGCTCCGGATCCTCCGGACAGTGGTTTTTAGAGCGTTATCCACGAGCATTACCCCAGCTGTTTCGCGCGGGTTGGTGTGACATGGGTCGGAAGTAGGGCGAAGTGCCTGCCTTGTAAAGGAAACTGGGGCTTGTTGAGTGTCCAGTCCGCCGAACGGGAAGGCACTTCGCGGGTGAAGGGTAGCAAGCGGTCGAAGCCGGTCAGGGTCAGCGCCGATGGGCGTGGCGTGGTGTCGCATGCTGGGGTGGGGATGTTGCAGGAGTTGGCCGAGGACACCGGACTGATCGCAGGGGTGAATGAGGCGTTGGCCGCGCTGCGCTACGGGACCATCTCGATCAACTGCTGGACGGGCGTCGGCTACCTGAGCCCGACCGCGCCGTGGGGCGGCTCCACGGGCATCGGCTCGACGACATCCAGAGCGGCATCGGCGTGATCCACAACGCGCTGCTACCAGCGACCGAGCGCACGATCGTTTCGGGTCCCTTCCGCCCGTTCCCGCGGTCCGTCCTCCACGGCGAGATGGCACTCGCGCCTACGCCGCCGTAGCTCATCGACCACCGCAACGCGGCCAAGACCGCACGCAAGCTCGCCTCGTTCGCTGCGAAACCGCGGTGGCGGGCGCTGCCGGGGATCGTCGCGGCAGCGAGGCGCGACTAACCGCACGGGTTCCGGCCGGCGCAGAGCGCGAGTACCTGGTGCCCGAGTCGGCCGAGGACCTGTGTGGCGTCCGGGCGGATGTGCAGGCTGGGAGAGCGGGCCATGTCGTTGATCATCATCAGTGCGGCCTGGACCGTGACCCGCGCGGTCGCTGCATCGAGGTCAGGATGTACTTCGCGGAGCAGGTGGACCCACTCGCCGATGTACTGGCGCTGTTCCTCGCGTAGCAGGCCCGCGTCGTTCTCCGGCAGGTTCCGCGCCTCGGTGACGAGGACGTCGACCAGGCCCGGGTTCTCCCAGGCGAACGACGCGTAGGTCTCGACCAGGGATCCCAGCGCTGAGTCGGCGTCAGCTGAGCGGGCCAGGATCCTGTCCAGGGTGAGCTGCAGGTAGCCGTCCGCCCGGGTGAGTGCGGTGAGAAGCAGGTCGCTCTTGTTCGGCAGGTGGTTGTAGAGGCTCGAGGGCGCCATTCCGACCGCGGCAGCGACGTCTTCCATGCTCACGCTCGCGTAGGTGCGCTCGGAGAAGAGCTGGATCGCGGCGGTGACCAGCCACTCACGGGTGGACGCGCGCCGCAGCCCTGGGGATACGGCCGCTCGTTCTGCCGGGACGGCCGGCAGTTGGGTTGTGAGGGTCCGGTGAGCCAACTCGGCGAGGTGCCGTTCGTACCCCGGGCGGGGCAGGTCGGTCCGGTGGAAGGACGGGCTCAGGATGACCGAGAGTGACGCCAGCGCAGCGGTGCTGTCGGAACCGGGAATCGCCGCGGTGACCGCAGCGGCGAAGGCGGAGCGGGCGGCACGGATGCGCTCACGAACGACGGCGTAGGCCCCCGGTGAGAGGTGACGTGCCTCGCGCTCCCACAGCACGCCGGTGGCGCGGTGGTCGAGGGCGAAAGCGGCGGCGGCAGTCAGGATGTCGGGGTCCTCGGAGCGTTCGGTCAGCATCGTCGCGAAGTCGTCCGCGACGATGCCGACCACCTCAACGAGGATCTGCTCCTTGCCGGGGAAGTGGCGGTAGAGCGCGGACGGCCCCACCGCTACCTCTGTAGCGATGTCACTGAGGGAGACGTGCTCGTAGCCGCGGGAGGCGAACAGGTCGGTCGCGGCTGCGAGGATGAGCGAGCGCCGGTTGGTGGGCCTGGTGCCGGGCTGTGGTCGTTCTACCACCCGGGCCTGCCTCCCTCGCGCGTCAGCCGAGCTCCAGGGAGCGACCGACGATTTCCTTCATGATCTCGCTGGTACCACCGTAGATCCGCGAGATCCGAGCATCAGCGTACGCCCTGGCGATCGGGTACTCGAGCATGTAGCCGTACCCGCCGTGGAGTTGCTGGCATGCGTCGACGACCCGGCCGAGCAGCTCGGTGGCCCACAGCTTCGCCTTCGCCGCGTCCACAGGGGACAGCGTGCCCGTAGTGAGCTCGAGGATGCCGTGGTCGACGTACTGCTGTGTGATGTCGATCTCCGTCGCCAGCCCGGCGAGCCGGAACCGAGTCGTCTGAAACGAGCCGATCGGGCTTCCGAATGCCTTGCGGGTTCGCACGTACTCGATCGTCCAGTCCAGAGCCGTTTGGGCCTGGGCGACCGCGCCGACCGCGAGCGAGAGCCGCTCCTGCGGAAGGTTGCCGGTGAGCGCGAAAAAACCGGCGCCCTCGGGGCCGAGCCGGTTGGCCACCGGCACCCGTGCGTTGGTGAAGGAGAGCTCGGCGGTGTCCTGGGCGTGCATCCCGATCTTCTCGAGGTTGCGGCCGCGCTCGAAGCCCGGCGTGTCCGCCTCGACCACGATCAGGCTGATGCCCTTGTGCGGGTGCTCGCCGGTGCGGACCGCGGTTATGACCAGGTCGGCGTTGATCCCGTTGGTGATGAACGTCTTGGCACCGTTGATCACGTAGTGGTCCCCGTCCAGGACGGCCTGGGTGCGAATGCCGGAGAGGTCGGAACCGGTGCCCGGCTCCGGTCATCGCGATCGCGGTGATCAGCTCGCCACTGGCCACCCCGGGCAGCCAGCGCGCCTTCTGCGCCTCGTCGGTGAGCTCGAGCAGGTACGGCATGCAGACGTCGGCCTGCAGGCCTGGCCCGAGCGTCGCCGGTGAGACCCCCGCGCGGGCGGCCTCCTCGATGAAGACCGCGTTGTAGCGGAAGTCGTCCAGCCCCGCGCCGCCGTACTCCTCCGGTACCGCGGCGAACAGGCCGAGCTCGGCGACTTTGGTGAACAGCTTCCGGGCACGATGCCTGCCCGGTCCCACTCCTCGTACGACGGGGTGACCTCTCTGGCGAGGAAGGTCCGGACGCTGTCCCGGTAGGCACTGTGCTCGGACTCGAAGATGATGCGCTGCATGTCGAGGTCCTCAGATCATGAAGCCGCCGCCGCAGACGACCGTCTGGGCGGAGACGTAGTCGGACTCGGGGATGCAGAACAGGTAGACCGAGCCCGCGGCCTCAGCAGGAGTGCCACCGCGGCCGAGCGGGATCATCGCCTCCATGGTGCTGAGCAACTGCGGGTTGACGCCGACCTTGATCTCGTTGCCCAGGACCTCAATGGTGCTGTCCCCGTCGGCCGGCGCCTCGGTGAGGCGGGTCTTGATCAGGCCGAACGCGACCGTGTTGACGGTGACGTTGTAGCGGCCCCACTCCTTGGCCAGCGTTTTGGTGAGACCGGTGATGCCGGCCTTCGCGGCGGCGTAGTTCGCCTGTCCCGCGTTGCCGCCGAGCCCGGCGATCGAGGAGATGTTGACGACCTTGCGACAGGGAACGGGCTCGCTGGCCTCCTTGGCCTGCTTGACCGCGGCCGCGATCACCGGCTGGGCCGCGCGCAGGATCCGGAACGGCGCCTTGAGGTGCACGTCGAGGATCGCGTCCCACTGCTCGTCGGTCATCTTCTGGATGACGGTGTCCCAGGTGTAGCCGGCGTTGTTGATGATGATGTCGAGGCCGCCGAAGCTGTCGACCGCCGTCTGCACGAAGCGCTCGGCGAAACCGTCGTCGGTGACGCTGCCGGCGCAGACGACCGCGCGGCCGCCGGCCACCTCGATCTCCGCGACGGTCTCCTTGGCCGGGGTCTCGTCGAGGTCATTCACCACGACGGCCGCACCATCGGCGGCCAGCTTGAGAGCGATCTCACGGCCGATGCCGCGTCCCGAACCGGTCACGATCGCGACCTTGTTGGCCAGCTTGCTCATATTCGAAAATTCCTTCCGTGCGTTGTGGATTTCAGGCGATCGCGACGACGGCGTCGCCGAGCAGGGTGGTGGTGCCGTCGGCGAGAGTGACCGTCAGCTCGAGGGTGGCAAGGCCGTCCTCGAGCTCGACGACCTTCCCGTGGCAGGTCGGCCGGCCGTGCAGCGGCGTGACCGCGGCGAACCGGACCGAGTAGGACCGGAGATGCCCCTGGGGAGCCCAGTTCGTCAGCAGTCGGCCGAGGTAGGCCATCGAGAGCATCCCGTGGGCGAACACGTCCTCGAACCCGGCGGAGCGGGCGAAGTCGAGGTCGATGTGGATCGGATTGTGGTCGCCACTGGCCCCGGCGAAGAGCCCCAGCGTTGTGCGGGAGATCGGCTGCAGCGCGAGTTCGGGCAGCTTGGTTCCGACCTGCAGGGTGTCGATGGTCATGCGGCCGCCTCCGGGTTCCGGACCACGATCACCGAGCGCATGTCAGCGATCGGCTCGCTCGCGCGTGTGATCGCGGTCTGCTTGACGACGAACTCCAGCGCTCCGCCTCGCTTCTCGTACACGTCGACGATCCGGTCCTGGAGCGTCAGCTGGTCCCGGGCGTACGCAAGGGAGTGGTATTCGAAGGACTGCTCGCCGTGCAGGACTTGGCGCAGGTCGATGCCGAGCACGTCCAGGTAGCCGAACGGGTCAGGCGCTTCGAGGCCGAGGCTGAAGAAGAAGGTCGGCGGGACCGGCAGGTCCCGGTGTCCGGCCGCCTTCGCCGCGTCGACATCCAGGTAGACGGGATCGGTCTCGCCGATCGTCGCGCTGAAGAAGCGGAGCCGGCCGCGCTCGACTTCGACCGTCAGCGGCGCGAACTCGAGCTCCTTGGCGCGGACGGCGTCGATGGCCATGCTCAGCTCACCTTCTCGTAGAGGGTCACCACGGCGGCGCCGCCGAGGCCGATGTTGTGCTGCAGCGCGAGAGTGACGTCCTCGACCTGGCGAGCCTCGGCCTGGCCGCGGAGCTGCCAGGTGAGCTCGGCGCACTGCGCGAGCCCGGTAGCGCCGAGCGGGTGGCCCTTCGAGAGCAGACCGCCGGACGGGTTGGTAACCACCCGGCCGCCGTAGGTGTTGTCGCCGTCCATCACGAACTTCTCCGCGGTGCCCTCTTCGGTCAGACCGAGCGCCTCGTAGCTGAGTAGCTCGTTGGCGGTGAAGCAGTCGTGCAGCTCGACGACCCGGATGTCGCGCGGGTCGACGCTGGCAGCCGCGTACACCTGATCTGCCGCCGCCTTCGCCATGTCGTAGCCGACCAGGGCCGGCATCCCGCCCTCGAAGCTGACCGGGGTGTCCGTGGTGAGTGCCTGCGCGGCGATGGCAACGTCGCTGCGCAGCCCGTGCTTGCGGGCGAACTCCTCCGAGGTGATCACCGCGGCCGCGGCGCCGCAGGTCGGTGGGCAGCACTGCAATCGGGTGAGCGGACCGTAGATCGTGGGCGAGGCGAGGACCTCCTCCACGGCGACCGGGTCGCGGAAGACCGCGTACGGGTTGTGGGCCGCGTGCTGGCGGGCCTTGACCGCGATCCGCGCGAATGTCTCCGGTGCGGTGCCGTGCTTCTCCGCGTACTCCGCGCCGGCGCCGCCGAAGAGCTGGGCCGCGAACGGAGCCTCGCTCTCGCCCCGAGCCTGGTGGGCGACCGCCATGAAGTCGACGAACGGGCTGGGCCGATCCTCCCACTTGTCGGCGAGAGCGCCGCGTTGCATCTGCTCGAAGCCCAAGGCCAGCACGCAGTCCGCAGCGCCGCTCGCAACCGCCTGGCGAGCCAGCCACAGGGCCGAGGAGCCGGTCGAGCAGTTGTTGTTCACGTTGATCACCGGGATGCCGGTCCGGCCGACGCCGTAGAGCGCCTTCTGCCCGCTGGTGGAGTCGCCGTACACATAGCCGGCGTACGCCTGCTGCACCTGGGAGAACTCGATCCCGGCGTCGGCGAGGGCCGCGCGGATCGCACCGCTGGCCATCACGTCATACGGCTCGCTCTTGCTTGGGGTGGTGAACGGGACCATGCCCACTCCGGCCACCATCACTCTATTCAAGCTGACCTCCATTGCGCGAATCAATATTCACTTACGATGGCAGAAACGCTTGACTTCGAGCAACGTCGTACCAACGATGTAACTGGCGTCACAAGTAGGAGGATTCACAAAGTGGTATGGAGGTCCAGCTCATGCACGTGACTCAGACCCTGCATCGCGCACACCAGCACGAGCCTGACCGGGTCCTGACCGTCTTCGGTGACCGCACCCGGACCGTTGCCGAGTCACGGGACCGGATCGCGCGGCTGGCAGGGGCGCTGAAGACTCTCGGGCTTGAGCCCGGTGACCGGGTCGGGATCTTCGCGCTCAACAGTGACCGGTACCACGAGTTCCTGCTGGCGGTGCCGTGGGCAGGCGGGGTCGTCAACCCGGTCAACATCCGGTGGAGCCCGGTCGAGGTCGCCTACTCGCTTGTCGACTGCGAGACCAACATCCTCTTCGTCGACGACGCCTTCGCCGCGATGGTGCCGACGCTGCGCGAGCAGGTGCCGAACCTCCGCTCGATCGTCTTCTGTGGCGACGGCGAGCGCCCTGAGGGCGCCGTCGACTACGAGGAGCTGGTGGCCGCGACCGAGCCGGTGCAGGATGCGATGCGTGGCGGCTCGGACCTGTATGGCGTCTTCTATACGGGCGGGACGACGGGACACCCCAAGGGCGTCATGCTCAGCCATGACAGCCTGATGACCTCGGCGATGGGCTCGGTTGTCACGCTTGACGTGGTCAGCAGGGGCGGCGTTCTGCTTCACTCCGCACCGATGTTCCATCTCGCCGACATCGCGGCGTGGCTGATGGGAATGCTCACCGACGGCTCCCACGTGATCGTCCCGGCTTTCGCGCCGGGCGCCGTGGTCGAGGCCATCGAGAAGCACCGGGTCACCGATGCGCTCCTGGTCCCGACGATGATCCAGATGCTCGCCGACTCACCCGAGGCCGCGGCGGCGGACCTGTCCCGCGTCCGCGGCATCTTGTACGGCGCCTCGGTGATTTCCGAGGCCGTGCTCCAGCGGGCGAAGGCCACGCTGCCGAACGCCCGGTTCACCCAGGCCTACGGCATGACCGAGCTCGGCCCGATCGCCACGCTGCTGTCGCCGGAGGGGCACGACGACCCGGTCCTGGTGCGGTCCTGCGGCCGGAGCGTCGCGCACGCCGAGGTCCGGATCTTCGACGAGGCAGACGTGGAGGTCACTCGCGGGACGGTGGGTGAGATCTGCGTCCGTGGCGACCACGTGATGCAGGGGTACTGGAACAAGCCGGAGGAGACCGCGGTCGCGGTCCGAGGCGGCTGGATGCACACCGGAGATGGTGGTTACATGGACGAGCGCGGCTATGTCTTCGTGGTGGACCGGATCAAGGACATGATCATCACCGGCGGCGAGAACGTGTACTCGGCCGAGGTTGAGAACGCGCTCGCCAAGCATCCAGCGGTCGAGCAATGCGCGGTGATCGGGGTGCCCGACACGGAATGGGGCGAGCGGGTGCACGCCGTCGTCGTGCTCAAGCGCGAGGCGGCTGCGACCGAGACCGAGCTGCGCGACTTCTGCCGCGGACTCATCGCCAACTACAAGCTGCCCCGCTCCGTGGCCTTCGTCGATGCGCTCCCGATGTCGGGCGCTGGGAAGATCCTCAAGCGCGAGCTTCGCAAGCAGTACTGGGGCGCGACCGACCGGGCGGTGCAGTGACCGAGTCAGCCGAGACATCATCGTATGCCGGGCCGCTGGCCGGCCTCCGAGTCGTCGAGCTCGCTGGCATCGGCAGGATCGCACGCGTGCATGCTCCTCGCCGACCTGGTGCGGAGGTTATCCGCATCGAGCGGCACGCGACCGCCGAGGTGATCCCCGGGGCGGCCGGTGACTCCGACCAGCTTCTCCGCGGTCGTGAGATTAGGTACACCGACCTCAAGAACCCTGCGGACGTCGCCGGCGTCCTGGAGCTCGTCGAGTGCCGATGTTCCGGTCGAATCCTTGATCCTCACCGCCGTGCTCTCCCGGCACATGTTCGTGTGGTTGACCTTCTCCCTGAAGCTGGACGCGGTGATCTCGGGCTGTGAGGCCGCGTGGGCCTACTTCGGCGGGGTGTTCAAGGTCGTCATCCCGGACAACATGGCCGCGATCGTCGCCGACGCCGACCCGGTCAATCCGCGCTTCACCGCTGGGTGGCTGGACTACGCCCAGCATTGCGGCTTCGGAACAGACGCCACCCGTGTTCGCCATCCTCGTGACAAGCCGAGGGTCGAGCGGATGGTTCAGTACGTGCGCGGGAATTTCTTTGCGGGAGAGTCGTTTCTGGACCTGGCCGACGCCCAAACCCGCGCTCGATCGTGGTGTTCGACCACGGCCGGGCAACGCATGCACGGCACCATCCAGGCCCGCCCGCTGGAAGTGTTCACCGAGGCTGAGGCGCCGGCATTGCTCGCGTTGCCCGACAAGGCCTACGACGTCCCGATCTTCACGAAAGTCAAAGTGCACAAGGACTTCCACGTCGAGATAGCCAAGGCTCTCTACTCCGCCCCGTCGCAACTGGTGGGGCAGCGGCTGGAGGTGCGCGCGGACTCTGTGCTGGTCAAGCTGTTCCACCACGGCCGGCTGGTGAAAGTCCATCCTCGGCAGCGGCCCGGTGGGCGGTGGACCGATCCGGCCGACCTGCCCTCGCAGACCTCCGGCTACGCGATGCGCGATCTCGACTCGCTGGTGCGCGCCGCCCGCCGCCACGGCCACCACGTCGGCATCTACGCCGAACGGCTACTGCGGGTCGATCTGCCGTGGACCAGGATGCGGCAGGCCTACCGGTTGTTGGGCTGGTGCCTGTGACCCGTCCGAGTTCTCCAACCGGCGGCCGATCGTGCTGCACGGCGCCAGGACCCCGATCTCCCCGGCGTCGCCGCGGGTTGTGAACACGAACAGGAGCGAACAGGACGGAGAATCCCAGTGACCACACCAAAAACCAACGGAAGGGCCGCCTCCACGGGGGCCCCGGCCGCGCCGGCGGTGATCGGCCGGAGTCGTAGGCGCGGTCGGCGTACAGCTCGTCGGGCCGGGAGCGGGGTCGCCCACGCCTGCCTCGCGCCGGCGGGATCGCCTTGACCAGAGGGAGGAGTTGGGTGATGTCATTGACGTTGCCGCCGGTCAGGCTGAATGTCGTTGGGATGCCGCCTCCCTCGGTGATCACGTGGTGCTTGGAGCCCGGCCGGGCGCGGTCGACCGGGCTCGGTCCGCTTTTGGGCCGCGCCGCGCCGCCCGCACAAGCGAGCTGTCGATCATCGCTCGCGACAGTCCAGCTTCCCGGCCGCGTTCAGCTCGGCCAAAAGCGCCTCGTACAGCCGCTGGCACCCCGGCCTCGTTCCACTCCGCCAGGCGCCGCCAGCACGTCATCCCGGACCCGAACCCCAGCTCCTGGGGCAGAAACTCCCACTGCATCCCGGTATGCAGTACGAACAGGATGCCCTGCAAGACCAGCCGGTCCGGCAGCCGCTTGCGGCCCAGCTTGGGCAGCGCGTGGAGAGCCCGTTGCCGATGCTCCCGTTCATCAACAGCCGATCTGTGGGGGCCGGATGACGGGAGACTGTTACGTCCGGGCCTGCGAGAGCGGGAGCGTGAGATTCCCTCCCGCTGCTCACCAGAACCGCCTGCACGGTTTGATGCGGCGGGGACTGGAAACGGAGCGCTATGCCACCGCTCCAGTCCCCGACCCTACCGAGAGACGGTCTTCAAGCCGGGCGGCACCGATCACCTCATGAGGCGCCGGCGGTACGATGTGGGAGCGCGAGCTCTGCGCGTAGCACGTCCTTGCGGATCTTCCCGACACTGGTGCGGGGTAGCTCGGCACGCACGATCACCTGGTCGGGGATCTTGAAGGTTGAGAGGTGTCGGCGGCACCAGGCGATCAGCTCCTCGGGAGTGGTTTCATCGCCCGGTTTCAGGACAACGTGCGCGACGATCGCTTCGTCGTAGACCTCGTCCGGCACTCCGTGGACGGCAGCTTCGAGTACCGCGGGATGGGTGCCGATCACCTGCTCGACCTCCGTCGCGGAAACGTTCTCGCCGGCCCGCTTCACCATGTCCTTTGCCCGGTCGACGAAGTAGGCGCGACCGTCGTCGTCCATGCGGACCAGATCGCCGGTGCGAAGCCAGCCGTCCGGGAGCAGGGCCGCGGTCTCGGCCGGGCGCCCGTCGTAGCCGTCGGTAATGTCCACTCCGGGATTGCCGCGCACATGCAGCTCGCCGGTGGTGCCCGGCGATACGGGCCGACCGTCCGCGTCGACAAGGCGGATCTCGAGATGGGGGAGCGGTCGGCCGATCGAGTCCCACGACCGGCGGCTGTCCGGCGGGTTGACGAACGGGGGCAGCACGGTCTCGGTCATGCCGTAGAGCTGGACGAGCAGTGCGCCGAACCGGGACTCGAACTCCTCGACCTGCGCCGGCGCGAGGTTCTGGGCGAAGAGGACCAGCCGCAGCTCGTTCGCGGCGTCGGCGGCGTCCGGCTTGGTCCTGGCCAGCACCATTCGCACCGGCGCCGCGAACAGGCTGGCCAACGTCGGGCGGAGCGTCCGTGCCTGGCGTGGCCATCGGGACGCGGAGAACCGTGAGGTCAGCGCCACCGATCCACCGACGGTCAGGGCGGACATCAGGCAGTAATATTGCGCGTTCGCGTGGAACAGCGGCAGCGTCACGAGCCAGCGATCGCTGTTGCTCATGGCCAGGTGCCCGGCAATCGCGGCGCCGACCCGAACGTAGTTCGCGTGGGTTACCCGGACTCCCTTGGGTGCGCTGGTCGTGCCTGAGGTGAACATGATGGCGGCGAGGCCGTCCCGTGCGGCGTGTGGCGTCGGCGAGTTCGGCAGCTGGCGCCGCTCGTTCAGTTCGACGGTGGTCAGAACGGGTACGGAGCCGGCCGCGAGCGCTGTGTCCCGCAGGGTTGGTGCCACGACGGACAGGACGGCTCGCGACTCCCGCAGCTGGTGCGCGGTCTCGGCGACGGTGGAGAGCGGGTTCACGGGGACGGTGACGGCACCGAGCCGGCCGCAGCCGAACCAGACGTCCAGGAACTGCGGGCAGTTGGCGGTCATCAGGTGGACGCGGTCCCCGACTCCTACGCCGAGCCGCGCGAGCAGCTCGGCTGTCGCAGTGGCTCGGCGCACCTGTTCCGCGTAGGTGATCTCGGTGATATTCCCGTCGTCGTCCTCGAACACCAGGAAGGGGGCGGTCGGGGAAGCCGCTGCCCGCCGGTCGAGGAGGGTGTTTGCGTCGGCCGGGTGTTCGTCGCCGTCCAGCAACATGGTGGGTTCGCTCCAGGTAGTCGGCTCAAAGGTGCACTGGCGGAGCACCCTGATAGGTGCGAAGGCCGGCGCCGGGCGGTGGGACGCGCCGTTCACCTACTGGATTACGCAAGGTTCCGATGCCAGACGCCTCGAGTTCGACGACGTCGCCGGGGCGGATCCACCGGTCGAGTTCGAGTCCGCAGCCACCGCCGACGGTTCCGACCGCGAGGAACTCTCCGGGCCGCACGTCCTCGTCGAGCGATGCCCAGGCCAGCACCTCGGCAAAGGAGAACTGCCGGTCGGCGGTGGTACCGGAGGCCCAGGTCTCACCGTTGACGCGAGCGCTGAGCCGGATGTCCCATTCGTCGACCTCGTCTATCGTGAGCACGCACGGTCCCATCGCGGTGCAGAAGTCCTTGCCCTTCGACGGCCCTATGGACTGTGACATCTCGAAGAACTGGATGTCCCGGGCGCTGACGTCATTGAAGATCGTCACGCCTGCGATATGGTCGGCTGCCTGTTCCGGAGTGAGGTCCCGCCCGCCCTGGCAGGTGAAGAAGCCCACCTCGAGCTCGAAGTCGAGCTGCTCGGTGTAGGACGGCCAGAGCAATGGCTCGTCCGGGCCGATGATCGAGTCGGCGTTGCACTTGTAGCAGATCGGCATCGCGGCGAGAGCCGGGGGCGTCGCGAGACCGGATCCGCTCGCGTGTGCCTTGTAGGTCAGGTAGTCCCGTACCCGTGGCGGCCGGGGCACCGGGGCGAGGATACGGATGTCTGCGACCGGATGGGCGACGGGCCGGCCGCCGTCGTGTAGTTCGTCGCCGCGGGCACCCTGTTCCTCCACGACGGCGACCGCCTCGGCCGCCAGTGCGCGTCCGCGGGCACCCGCCTGGAAGAACGCCACCATTTCCTCGGGCAGTTCCGCGGCGCGCGACACGGTACTGGGGCCGTTGCGGTACACCTGGTGAGCTCGCAGGGCGGCCGCCGGGCGCACCACGAGATCTCCGTGGAGGACACCGAGCTCGGGGCCTGCGCCGGTGTCGAAGGTGACCAGCCGCATGAAGTCCCCTCCTCAGCTCGTCATGAAATTGGATTGCAGTCCAACTAGGTTGCGACTGTAGGAGCTTCGGCGTACCTGCGTCAAGCGAGGCTGCTCCGGCGGCTGCTTTACTTCGGTTATGACCCCGCGACACATCGAAGCCGAACCAGAGCCGCCGGAGGCGCTGCGCGATGGCAGGAACCGCAACCGTGCTCTGCGGCGGGAGCGCGTCTATGAGGCCGCCATCCAGCTCTTTGTGGAGCAGGGTTTCGAAAGTACGACGATGGATGAGATTTCCGAGCGGGCCTCGGTCGCCCGCGCGACCGTTTTCAACCACTTCCAGCGCAAGTCCGCCTTCCTTGACGAGTGGAGCGCGCGCCGGCGCCGCCGCGCCCTGGACGAGATACGAGCCGCACGCCTCGACGATCACTCGTTCAAGGAGGTGCTGACCCGGTACATGATCGAACTGGCGGACAGCAGCGAGTGCGCGCGTAATGAGACAGTCGCACTCATCGGGTCCGCGATCCGCTCGACCGACGCGTTCGGTAACACCTACCTTGCCCGGGAGATCACCGAGTTGGTGGGCCGGGCCCAGCAAGCCGGCGAAGTCCGCGCTGAGGTTGACGCCGCCCAGGCTGGGCTGATCATCGCCACCTCCTATTTCGGCATTCTGGAGCGCTGGATCACCGATCCGCCCCCGTTCAACCTGCGTGTGGCCCTGCTGGGCATGCTCGACCTGGTGATTCATGGAATGATCCCGTCGGGGTCCGGCTCATCCGGCAGGCGTCCGGGGGCTTCTTGACCCCGGCCTGCGCCCGGACCCGTCCATGCAGACGGGAAATTTAGACTCAAGTCTTGTTTGGCGTGTGGGGGCGGGCTACTCTTCGGAGAATATTGGACTAAGATCCAAATTTCTTCCGGAAGGGTTCACAACGTGGTGGACAAAGGTGCTTTCATGGAGTTCCGGCGCGGTTGGCGCGCCTTGACAGCTGCCACGATCGGGATCGGCGTCGGTATCGCCATCGTTCCCGCCTACACGAACGGGCTCGTGGTGGCGGCTCTGCAATCCGAGTTCGGCTGGAGCCGGGCCCAGCAGTCGACGTTGCAACTGCTCGCTTCGATCGTGCTGATCGTGACCGCCCCTGTCGTCGGCTTTATCGCCGATCGGTGGGGCGTGCGGTGGCCGTCGGTCTTCGGCATGGTCGTGCTTGGCGTGAGTTATTTTGTGCTTGCGGCGAGCGGCCCATCGTTCACGGTTTATTTCCTTCTGTTCGGGCTGATGTACCTGCTGGGTTCTCCCTCGACGGCGGTGTCCTTCACGCGTGCGGTCAACCAGCGGTTCGACCGGAACCGTGGCGTCGCGCTGGGGATCTCGCTGAGCGGGGCCGGGCTGGTTGCCTTTCTCCTCCCTGCGCTGCTCGGACCGCTGCTCGCCGAGAACTGGCGGCTCGGATACCGACTGATCGCCGTGGCTGTTCTCGTCTGCGCGCTCGTAGTCCTGGTGTTGATGCCGGGCGGCCGTTCCCCGCAACGCTCCCCGCAGGCTGGCTCGACGCAATCCGAGACGAGCGTCCTTCCCCTGCTGCGTCAGGCGCTGTTCGTCCGCTTGGCTGTGGCCTTCGTGCTGTTGTCCATCGGCGCGGCATGGATCGGTCTATTCCTCGTCTCGCTACTGAGAGACGCCGGCGTCTCCGCCGCCGACGCCGCTCGCACCGCCAGCCTGATCGGGATAGCACTGATTGTGAGCCGGATCGCCGTCGGCATGCTCGTGGACCGGTTCTTCGCGCCACGGGTCGGTGCTGCCGTCCTCGCTCTCGCGGCCGCAGGCCTGATCGCTCTGCTGCTCGGCGGCCCCGCGCTCGGGTCCGCAGCCGCGATCGCTGCCGGGCTCGCCCTCGGCGCGGAGGTCGACCTCGTGGGCAACCTGACGTCGCGCTATTACCCAATGCACCACTACAGCCGGATGTTCGGCGTGCTCTATGCCGTGTCCATGATTGGTGTCGGAGTCAGCCCTGTGTTGATCAGTGCGCTTCGTGAGGCGACGGGCAGTTACGGGCTCGCGCTCATCATCTCCGCGGGACTACTCGTGATCGCGGGCGCCCTGCTGTTCACCGCACCGCGCTTCCCCGTCGAAGCGGAGTCGGCAACGACGCAGGTGCCGGCAACCGAGCCGGTCACTGAGCGGCCCTCGGTCTCCTAGTCTCAGAGAGAAAGGAAGGCGTTGTGAGTACAGCACAGTCGCGGTCGGCCGTCGGGCTGGTCGGGCTCGGCCACATGGGCTCGGTGATGGCTCACCACTTCCTGGCCTCCGGCCGGGAAGTCGTCGGCTGGGACCGGCGCCCTGAAGCGCTCCAAGAGCTCGCTGCCGGTGGAGGCACGGCCGCGGAAAAGCTGGCCGAGGTCGCATCCGCACGGGTCGTGATCAGCATCGTCTTCGACGACGATGGCACCCGCGCGGTCACCCTCGGCGCCGACGGGCTTCTCGAAGCGCTTCCACCTGGCGGTATCCACGTCGTGATGGCGTCGGTGTCACCCGCACTGGCCCGCGAGCTCGCCGCCGCCCACGAGGCGCGCGGGCAGCACCTGCTCGCGGCCTCGGTCTTCGGCAGGCCGGAGGCGGCGGAGTCGGCCGAACTGCTCATCAACTGCTCGGGCCCGGCCAGCGCCTATGCCGAAGTCGAGCCTCTGCTGTCCGTGCTCGGTACACCACGTTGGATCGGCGATGAGCCCGCACAGGCGATGCTGGTCAAGACCATGGGCAACAGTCTGATCCACACGACCGTCGAGATGCTGCGGGAGATGTTCCGGTTCCTGAAGGCCGGCGGCATCGACGAGCAACTGGCCAAGGAACTGCTGATCGACACCCTGTTTCCCGGTCCGATTTACAGCGGCTACGCCCAGCGCTACATCGACGACCCGAGTTCGGCCGCGATGATCGACATGGCGCGCAAGGACCGTCGCAACTGTCTGGAGGCGGCCCACGAAATGGGCGTCGATCTACCCGTCATCCGCTTCCTGGGCGAGCACGACCTCCCGTGACCCCACCCGACCGAAAGGAGATTCCGGTGACCGGATCACCCAGCCCTTCGGAACTTGCACAGGTCCGCAAGACCCGGGACGAGCTGGACATCCTCAAGACGCTCTCGCGGCTGGCCCGTGCGCAGGACGACCTCGATCGCGAGACCTACCTCGGTTGTTTCACCGAAACCGTCCTCCTTACCCGGTCCGCCGTGCTGGAAGGCTGGCAACCCAAGGAGATCCCGGCCGCGGAGCTCGCCGACCTCTACTTCGCCGAGCTGAAGAAGTACGACGCGGGACAGCACATGGTGTTCAACCACCTCATCGACGTCGACGGCGACGAAGCCACGTGCCAAGCCGACCTGCACGCCGTGGCGATCCGGACCGAGGATGGACGCGCCCGGACGACGTTCCTCGCCGGCCGCTATGACCTGGGACTGCGCCGCGTCGATGGCCGCTGGCTCATCCACGAGCGCGCGGTGACCGTCCGGTTCCAGGGCGAATACCCCGGAGCGGAGGTGACGGCGTGACCGATCTGCCTCCCTTCACCCGTGGCCTCCATGACCTCGGCGGCGGGTGCCACGCTTGGCTCGAGCCGCCCGGCGGGTGGGGCTACGCCAACTCCGGTGTCGTCCTGGGCACGGACGAGGTGCTGGTCGTCGACACCCAGAACGACCTGGCGCTGGGAACTGCGCTCCGCGCCGCGGTTGACGTCGTCGCCGGCCACCGGGCGGTGACGACAGTAGTCAACACCCACTCCGACGGCGACCACTGGAACGGCAACCTGCTGTACGAAGGCGCTCGCATCATCGCGTCAGAAGCGACGGTCGGCGAGATGAAGGCGATGTGGCTCGAGCCTGACCGCATGGCTGAGCTCGCGCGCGGCGACACCGCATTCGGCCGGTTCATTGCCTGGCGGATCGCCACGTTCGACTTCAACGGCTGGCGTCCGGTCCTGCCGACGGAGTCGTTCTCCGGAGGCGAGCACCTCGTCCTCGGCGACCAGGAGGTCGAACTTGTCGAGGTCGGACCCGCGCACACCCGCGGAGACACGATCGTGCATGTGCCCTCGGCCGGAGTGGTGTACGCCGGCGACGTGCTGTTCACCGAGTCCACGCCGATCGTCTGGGCCGGACCCGTCACACGCTGCATCGCCGCGCTCGACCGCGTCCTCGACCGTGACCCGCGCATCGTGGTGCCCGGTCACGGACCGGTCGTGCGGCCGGCGGACGTGATGATCGTGCGAAACTACTTCGAGTTCCTCCTGGAGTTCGCGACCGGCGCGCACCGAGCCGGGAAGACGCCTGCCGAGGCCTACTCGGCGCTTGACCTGGGCCCCTACGCCCGATGGCCGCACGCCTCCCGGGCCTACCAGAACATCCTGGCGGTTTACCGGGAACTAGATCCGGAGTTCCCGGCTGTCCCACCTCCGCAGGCCCTTGAGGTTGTGCTCGCCGACGACGACGGGACCTGGACTGCCGGCCCCGGATGCGGACACACCCACTCGACAGCCGGGCCGGGCGCATGACCGCGCCGACCCGGGTCATCGACACCCACCTGCACGTCTGGCGGACCAACGCCCCGTGGATGTCCTGGCTCGACGATCGGCCCTCGTGGTGGGAACCCGTGCGCAGAGACTTCTCCTTCGCCGAGTTACGCGAGGAGCTGGACCAGGCCGAGGTGGCGGAGCTGATCCTCGTCCAGGCCGGCACCAATGTCCTGGAGACACGGCAACTGCTCGCGCTCGCGGCCACTGAGCCGAGCGTCCGGGGGGTGATCGGCTGGACAACACTCACCTCGCCGGAGGCCACCGCCCGCGACCTCGACTCCTTCACCGACATCCCCGGGGCCGACCGGCTCGTGGGCATCCGGAACAACCACCATTGGCCCCCAGACGGCGACGTGCTCGCGGACCTGCGGGTGATCGACTCCTGCCGGGTCCTCTCCGATCGCGGCCTGACGCTCGACCTGCATTTCGAGGACGACCGCGAACTGCCCCTCGCGGTCGCGATCGCCGAGCGGCTGCCCGAGCTCACCATCGTCATCGACCACCTCGGTAAGCCGCGACTCCGGCATCATTCGGCCTTCGCGACCTGGGCCGCCTCGATGCGCCGGCTCGCCGCCTTGCCGAACGTCTACGTCAAGTACTCGGGCTGGGCGACCTTCGTCCGCAGGACATTCGCGACCGACATCCAGCCCTATATCGACCTGGTCTTGGATGAGTTCGGCTCGCACCGTGTGATGTACGGCGGCAATTGGCCGGTCGCCCTCGTCGCCGGGAACTACCGGGACACCTACCGTGCCACCCTCGACGCCGTGGCCGGGAGATCTGACTCGGAGATCGAAAACCTGCTATATAGCGCGGCCGTCACCTGCTACCGGTTGCCGCAACCTAGCCCGGTGAGGAGCACAACATGACAACCCCCAGCGAGACGACCGATACCGCCGTCGTGACACCGTTCGTGCTTGCGCTGCCGGATGAACAACTGGATGACCTACGCGAGCGCCTGCTCCGCGCACGGCTGCCCGAACCGGAGACTGTCGCCGGCCGGCCTGGCGACAGCGGGTGGGCGCAGGGGATCCCCCTGGACTACGTCCGCGAACTCCGCCGGTCGTGGCTGGAGGACCACGACTGGCGCTGGCTCGAAGCGGAACTCAACGGACACGGTCAGTTCCGCACCGAGATCGACGGCCTCGGCATCCACTTCCTGCACGTTCGATCGCATCGGGAAGATGCGCGTCCACTGCTGATCAGCCACGGTTGGCCGGGTTCGGTCGTCGAGGCCCTCGACGTCCTGCCCGGGCTCGTTGATCCGCCCGCCGGCGAACCCGCTTTCCACGTGGTTCTCCCGTCGCTGCCCGGGTACGGGTTCTCCGGCAAGCCCACGTCCACCGGCTGGGGGCTCGAGCGGATCGCCGACGCGTGGGCGGTACTGATGACCCGGCTCGGATACCCCCGGTTTCTGGCGCAGGGTGGGGACTGGGGGGCGATGATCACCATCACGCTCGCCTTGCGGCACCCGGACCGCGTCGCCATGATGCACACAACTGTCCCGCACGCCGTTCGCCCGGATGGATTCGACGACAACCGGCTGACCCCGATCGAGCGTCGCTGGCTGGACGAGGAGCAGCAGTTCCGCCGTACCGGAATGGGCTACGCCGCTATCCAGTCCACCCGCCCGCAGACGGTCGGGTACGGACTCGTGGACTCTCCTCTCGCCTTGCTCGCCTGGATCGTCGAAAAGTTCCACGATGCGGCCGACTGCGACGGACACCCGGAGAACGCCGTCTCCCGCAGTCGGCTTCTCGACAACGTGGCAACGTATTGGTTCAACGCAGCGGGTGCTTCCTCGGCGCGGCTGTACTGGGAGAACGCGGGCGGTGCGACGATGACCCAGCCAGGGCTGGACATGACCACTCCGGTCACCGTGCCCTGCGGGGTCTCGGTCTTCCCGAAAGAGCTGCGCAAGCTTCCCCGCGCATGGGTAGAGGCTCGCTACGTCGACCTACGCCATTGGAACGTCCTCGACAAGGGCGGTCACTTCCCGATGCTCGAGGTGCCCAACACCTTCGTCGCCGAACTCCGCGCCGCTTTCAGCCATGCCCCAAGCTGAGCACACGCGTGTCGGCGAACCGCAACGAGACATCCTTTCCGGAGGTGCGCTCATGGCCGCCCCGATACCTGCGCTACGAGATATCTCTGCCCTGCTCCCGGCTGACGTCGTCGAACTCGATCCGGGCATCGTCGCGAGCCGGGCTTGCGATCTCTCACACTTCACCCCCGGCGGCACACCGGTGATGGTCCTCGCGCCACGCACGACGGCCGAGGTCTCCGCCTGCCTCACCGTCGCGCACCGCCATGGCCTCGCTGTGGTACCCCGAGGCGCCGGCACCGGACTGAGCGGAGGCGCGAACGCACCCGACGGTTCAGTGGTGGTCAGCCTGCATCGGATGAACAAGATCCTCGAGATCAACACCATCGAGCGACTTGCCGTCGCCCAGCCAGGAGTCGTGACCGGGCTCCTCCGCGAGCGCGTCGCGGAATCCGGACTGTATTACCCACCCGACCCGGGCAGCGTCGACTCCTGCACGATCGGAGGCAACGTGGCAACGAACGCCGGCGGAATGTGCTGCCTCAAGTACGGGGTCACTGGAGACTACGTGCTCGGTCTTGAGGTAGTCCTTGCCGACGGTCGCGTGACCCGGGTCGGCAGGCGCACCGTCAAAGGTGTCGCAGGCTATGACCTGACCCGGCTGTTCGTCGGATCGGAAGGGACTCTTGGCGTCATAACGGAGATCACTCTCAGACTCCTGCCCCGAGCCCGGGTTCCCTCGACCCTAGTAGCACCCTTCGACACGCTGGAAGCGGCAGGAAACGCAGTTGTCGCATTAGGATGCGCGGGACTCCGCCTGTCCATGCTGGAAATCATGGACAGAACGACGGTGCAGGCAGTCGAGGCCCTTACCCGGATGGGCCTCACGGACATCGCCGCGTTATTGGTCATCCAGAGCGACGAGCCGGACGCCGAGGAGATCCTTGGTGAAGCTTCCGCGATCTGCTCCAGCTGCGACGCGACCGAAACCTTCGCCAGCACCGATCCAGCTGAGGCCGACCTGTTGCTGGCCGCGCGACGGAACGCGTTCCCCGCGCTGGAGAGACTCGGCGACCCGATGCTCGACGACGTCGCCGTACCTCGCTCGTCCGTTGCTTCGCTCATCGCCGAGGTCCAGCGGATCGCCTCGGTGTACAAGCTCCGGATCGGAGTCTTCGGACACGCTGGCGAAGGCAACCTCCATCCGACGATCATTTACGACCACGCCGACGCGGCCAGCCGGAAGGCGGCGGTCAGCGCCTTCGGAGACATCACGGCCGCGGCGCTGGCGCTCGGTGGGACAGTGACTGGTGAGCACGGCGTGGGCCGGTTGAAGACAGCATGGCTCGCCCGCGAGAGCGACGCCGTCGCACTGGCACTGCATCGGGCGGTGAAGTCCACCTTTGACCCGCGCGGCACCTTGAATCCCGGAAATGTCATCACGGCAGAATGACCGGGCAGGCGCAGTAGCTGAGAAGTGCGTACATTTGTCCTTCGACGTTGCGACCCGGCCTGCCGAGAAATGCGTTATGGCAGCTCGCTTTCCGGGTTTTGAGGGGGACCGTGCTCCCTGTGGCTGTTATTAAAAACTCGCTCTTGACGGCGTGTTCGAGCGTATCTAGAGTAAGAGATAATTGGACTGTAATCCAAACTAAGAGGTCGCGGCACAACTCCTGTTGAGCATCGATGCTGGCGTGCGTGCCAGTGTTTCATCGGCGGATACGGGACCTAGATGTGGAGGTCCACCATGACGGTCAACCATGAGCACCTGTTCATCGGCGGTTGCTGGGTGAAACCCGGTAGCGACAATACGATTGCGGTTACTTCGGCTAGCACCGGGGAGGCCTTGGGGCGCGTTCCCGAGGCTAGGGAACTCGATGTCGACCTTGCGGTAGCGGCCGCTCGCAAGGCATTCGACGATCCGTCTGGCTGGGCCTCGTGGTCACCCGTGGATCGGGCAGCGGCAATGGAGAGCCTGGCCGCTCAGTTCGAAGACCGTGCAAAGGAATTTGCACATCTGGTGAGTTCTCAGAACGGTATGCCGATCACGATCTCAGAGCAGATCGAATCTCGGTTCGCGGTGATCCTGACCCGGTACTTCGCTGAATTGATTCGCGGTATTCCGCTACAGGAGGAACGGCCGCACCTGTTGGGCGGTACCAGCACCATCAGAAAGGAGCCGGTCGGCGTGGTCGCAGCCATCGCGCCATGGAATTTCCCGCAGTCGCTTGCGGCATTCAAATATGCTCCTGCTCTCGCTGCAGGGTGCACGATCGTGCTAAAGCCGTCCCCGGAGACGGTTCTCGACGCCATTCTGCTTTCCGAAGCGATCGAAGCATCGGACATCCCACCAGGTGTGATAAACATCGTGCCCGCCGGGCGCGAGATTGGCGCGTACCTCGTTCAGCACCCTGGGATCGACAAAGTCTCCTTCACCGGTTCCACCGCTGCGGGGCGGCAGATCGCCGAGGTGTGCGGGCGGCTGCTGCGACCTGTCACCCTCGAGTTGGGTGGCAAGTCGGCGGCGATCATCCTTGACGACGCCGACTTGGACCTTGAAAACATCGGCGAGAACCTGTTCGCCGCGACTCTACTGAACAACGGTCAAACCTGCTATCTGTCCACTCGGATTCTCGCGCCCAGTTCCCGTTACGACGAGGTGGTCGACCTGTTCGAAGCCTTTGTGTCCTCGCTCACCGTGGGTGATGCCCTTGACCCGGGCACGCAGATCGGGCCTGTGGTCAGCGAGCAGCATCGCGACCGGGTTCAGGGGTTCATCGCAAGCGGTCTCAAGGATGGCGCACGGCTGGTTGCCGGCGGCGGGCGGCCGGTGGGCAGGGATCGGGGTTGGTTCGTGGAGCCGACCATCCTGGCTGATGTGGACAACCGATTCAAGGTTGCACAGGAGGAGATCTTCGGTCCGGTTTTGTCAATAATTCGCTATGAGGACACGGACGATGCCGTTCGCATCGCGAACGATTGCTCTTACGGGCTCGGCGGTACCGTCTGGACCATGGACCCCGACCGGGGCCGCGGTGTCGCAGAACGGATGCGGACGGGCACGGTTGGACTGAACCGGTACTTCCCCGACCCTGGGTCTCCGTTCGGGGGTGTGAAGGCTAGCGGCATCGGTCGTGAGCTCGGCCCTGAAGGGTTGGGTGCCTACCAGACGCTCAAGACCATCTATGCCTGACTCGCCACTTCGCGGGCAGGGTTCTGTCCCTGGTTGCGTGATCAAGTAGTGCTCCCGGCTGGTGGTTCGGCGGTTAGGCGCAGCAGTATTCGCTTGCGTGCAAGGAGAAGCTCGCCCTTCCGAACATCTGGCGTTTGATCATTTTGACTCGGTTCACGTGGCCTTCGACCGGCCCGGAGTTCCAGGACAGGCTAATGCCGGCAGCGACCGCGTCGTGGTCTTGGCGCAGACCGCGGGCGAAGCTGCGAGAGGTGCAAGCCCGGTGGCCTCGGCCTGCTCGATCCAGCAGGTCAGGCTGTCTCCGTCGCGGGTGTCCATCATGGCTGCGAAGGCGCGCACGCTGGTGCGCGTGGCGTCCAGTTCGGGGCAGCGGGCCAGGACCTGCTTGAGCTGGCGTTGTTCGTCCTCGTCCAGGTTGTCTGGCTTGCGGATGATCCAGCCGGCGGCCTGCCGCACGCTCGGGCCGTCGGGGACGGGCGGGACGTGCTGGCACTGCCGGCGTCGGATCCAGTCGATCTGGGCAGGGAAAGGGATCACGTTCGGTTCGTCTTCGGGAGCACGCAGAAGCATCCCGTCGCCTTGGTGGCTGCGTCCGGCGTTGTGATGGGCGACGTAGGCGTCGAGCACGTGGTGTAGGTGGCGTTCTCCGGTGATGAGGATCCGGTCGGTGCACTCTCTGCGGATGGAGCCGGTCCAGCGCTCGGCGAAAGCGTTTATCTGCGGGGCTTGCGGTACGGTTTGCACGATCTCGATGCCTATGGAGGCGAAGACCGCGTCGAAGGCGGCACCGAACTTCGCCTCACGGTCGCGAGTCATCGCAGACACCGTCACTCGCCGCGCGCCGAACGCGATCCGTAGCGCTGACCCGTTTCACGTGGTCGCCTGGGCCACCGATGTGTTGGATGACGAGCGGCGACGGGCCTGGAACGACGCCCGTGCCCTGGCCCGCGCTGAAGGCACACGCGGCCGGGGACGCCCCTGCAAGGATGCCCCGGCGCGGCCGGGGACGGAGAAAGCCAAGAAGCTGAAAGAATCCCGCTACGCGTTGTGGAAGAACCCCGAAGACCTCACCGAAAACCAATCATAAACTTTTCGAGTCGATTGACGGTGCATTCGCGAAGAAGTAGGTGTCCGATTTCCGGAAAGACATGCTTCTCTAGTCTTCCCTTGTAACGGTCGTATGTGGTGCCTCGCCGGCGAGTCTGGATCTGGTCGAGGTAAAGCTCTGCGGCATCCTTGAAGCGCGTGTCGGAGTAGAGTTCGGTCTGCTGGCTGACTAGCTTGCCGAGCGCTTCGCGCAGACTCCGCCGTGCCTTCTTTCCGCTGCTGCTTCGGCGCTCCATTTGTCGAGTGACACCGTCATGCACCCGGTACTTGGCCATGGCACGCCAACTGATGATCTTCGTCCCGGTGGGGATCTCCGCCTCGGGGACTTACTCGCCGTCGACTTTGCCGTGGATCCGGATCGAGCCCCAGGTGCCAAGCGGAAGTGGAGGGCGAGCCATGATCATCTCCCAAAAAGATGGGTTTAGGATGAATGATCTATGGTTGCGCAAAACAGCAGGTCAGCTCCACGTGCGCTGACCTGCACTGATGCGTGCCCCCGGTGCGACTCGAACGCACACTGGACGGATTTTGAGTCCGCTGCCTCTGCCGATTGGGCTACGGGGGCTTACCCGATCAGCATACGCGACTCGTGATCAACCGCTTCCGTCAGGGGTGTGCGTCGCGTCATCGCGTGGTTTGTCCCGGTTCGGGACCTTGGTGGTGGCGATCTTCGCGAGTTAGGTTCACAGCGTCTACTCCGGGTGACTGGTCGAACACGGGGGGTCGCGATGGTCGACGAAACCAAGGTCGAGTCCGCTGCGGGCGGTGCCGAGGACGCCGGGCTGCGGCGGAGCCTGAAGAACCGCCACCTCCAGATGATCGCGCTCGGCGGCATCATCGGCGCCAGCCTGTTCATCGGTAGCGGGGCGGTGATCTCCACCGTCGGGCCCGCGGCCGTGCTGTCGTACGCCGTCGGCGGATTGATCGTCGTGCTCGTGATGCGGATGCTCGGCGAGATGGCGACCGCGGCACCGACGCTCGGGTCGTTCATGGAGTACGCGCGGACCTCGTTGGGCAACTGGGCGGGGTTCACCATCGGCTGGTTGTACTGGTACTACTGGGTCGGCGTGGTCGCCTTCGAGGCCGTCGTCGGTGCCGAGTTGCTCAACCCGTTGGTGCCGTCGTGCCGCAGTGGGTCATCTCGCTGTTGCTGATGCTGTTGCTCACCGCCACGAACCTCGTTTCCGTGCGGTCGTTCGGCGAGACCGAGTTCTGGCTGGCGTCCATCAAGGTCATCACGATCGTGATCTTCCTGGTGTGCGGGACGGTTTTCGTGCTCGGACTCTGGCCGGGCGCCGAGTTCTCGGTCGGCAACATCGCGCTCGACGGGTTCGTCGCCAACGGCGGCTTCGCCGTGCTCCACGGCGTGGTCATCGTGGTCTTCTCCTACTTTGGCACGGAGATCGTGACCATCGTGTCCGCGGAGTCGAATGAGCCGGAGCGGGCGGTGGCCAAGGCGACCAAGGCGGTCGTGTGGCGGGTGCTGCTGTTCTACGTCGGTTCGGTGACCCTGCTGGTCATGATCACGCCGTGGCAGGAGATCCCCACCGAAGGCAGCCCATACGCCGCGGCCTTCACCCGGTTCGGGTTACCCGCCGCTGAGGTCGTGGTGAACGCGGTCGTGTTCACCGCCGTGATCTCGGTGCTCAACTCCGGGCTTTACACGGCCTCCCGGATGCTCTTCGCCTTGCAGCGGCGGGGTTTCGCGCCGAGCTGGGTGCGCGACATCAATCGCCGCGGCGTGCCGTGGAAGGCGATCCTGCTGTCCACACTGGTCGGTTACGTTGCTGTTGCGGCAAGTTACGTCTCCCCGGACACGATCTTCTACTTCATCATCAACTCCGCCGGGGCGGTCGCGCTGTTCATCTACGGGATGATCGCGCTCTCGCAGCTCCGGATGCGCCGGCGGTTGGAGCAGGAGGCGCCGGCGCGGCTGAAGTTGAAGATGTGGCTTTTCCCCTACTTGACCTGGGCCACGTTGGTCGTGGTCGTCGTGGTGGTGGTCGCCATGGGTGCCATCGAGGAGGTCCGTTCGCAGCTCACGCTGAGTTTGGTCAGCCTCGCCGGGATCCTGCTGATCTACATGCTGTTCGTGCGGCGGGTGGCGAAGGCTTGATCGACCTGATGTCGCAATGGTCACGTCCCGTGTTTACCTCGGTGTGAAGTTGTAGCCGGTAAGCTGCGGTTTCCGATGCAGACCGCATCGGCGGACCCGAGTTTTGGAGGATCCCGGTGACGACGCCGGCTGCCGAGGACACACGGGAGGCCAAGCCCGTCGAACGTCGCGTACTCGTGGCCGAGGACGAGGCGTTGATCAGGCTTGACCTGGTGGAGATGCTCCGCGAGGAGGGTTACCAGGTCGTCGGCGAGGCCGGGGACGGGCAGGAGGCCGTCCGGCTCGCCGAGGAGCTGCGCCCGGACCTGGTGATCTTGGACGTCAAGATGCCGAAGATGGACGGCATCGAGGCCGCCTCCAACATCGCCGGCGAGCGGATCGCGCCGGTGGTGATCCTGACGGCTTTCAGCCAGCGCGACCTCGTCGAGCGGGCGCGGGACGCGGGCGCGATGGCCTACCTGGTGAAGCCGTTCGCCAAGCGCGACCTGGTGCCGGCCATCGAATTGGCGGTGTCCCGGTTCACCGAGGTGCAGGCGCTGGAGGCGGAGGTCGCCGACCTGACCGAGCGTCTGGAGGCGCGCAAGACCATCGAGCGTGCCAAGGGCCTGCTGATGAACAAGCACAACCTCTCCGAGCCCGAGTCGTTCCGCTGGCTGCAGCGGACCGCGATGGACCGCCGCACCACGATGAAGGCAGTCGCCCAAGCGGTGCTGGAGAACCTCTCCTAGTTCGCCCCCGGCGTGGGCCGCAGGTCAGCGGCCGACGCCGGGAAGCCCAACGATGACCGGCGGCGTCCCACGCCGGTGAAGTGCACGTCGTACCGGTCCTGGATCTTCTCCGGCGCCGACTCCGGTTCCGCCCCGCGAGTCGCTGGTGGTGCCGCCGGGCCCGGCGGGGCCCGCGTTAAGGCTGTTGCTGGACAGTTTTCGCGGGTGACGGAGTCACTGTCCCGGGGGTTGGTCGCGCAGGACGCAGGTCAGCCGCGCCGAGCAGGTGCGCCGATCCTTCTCGTCCGTGATCACGATGTCGAAGGTGGCCGTCGAGCGGCCCCGGTGCACGGGCGTCGCGACGCCGGTGACCACGCCCTCGGTGGCCGCGCGGTGGTGGGTGCACGACAGCTCCAGCCCGACCGCGATCCGGTCCGCGCCCGCGTGCAGGGCGGCGGCGATGGAGCCGAGGGTCTCGGCCAGCACCGCGTTCGCGCCGCCGTGCAGCAGACCGTAGGGCTGGCGGTTGCCCGCGACCGGCATCGTGGCGACCACCCGATCGGGGTCCCATTCGACGATTTCGATGCCCATCCGCTCGGTGAGCTGCTCGTCGGCGTCGTTCATCACCGCGCCAAACCGGTCGTTGTCGCTGGTCATCGCCTCACCGTCGTTGAGCGAAGTCACGCCGGGGCCCTCCCGTCGCCTCGGGTACAAGCTGTCGGAGCTTCAGCCTAGACTCGCCGCCGTGATGCATTCCGAGGACCGACGTCTGCTGCTCATCGACGGCCACTCGATGGCCTACCGCGCCTTCTACGCCCTCCCGAAGGAGAACTTCCAGACCGGCACGGGCCAGCACACCAACGCGGTCTACGGCTTCACCTCGATGCTGATCAACCTGCTCCGCGACGAGCAGCCCACGCACCTCGCGGTCGCCTTCGACGTCTCCCGCAAGACCTTCCGCAGCGAGACCTTCACCGAGTACAAGGCCAACCGCAGCGCCACGCCGGACGAGTTCCGCGGCCAGGTCAGCCTGATCCAGGACGTCCTCGGCGCGCTGAACATCCCGGTGCTGAGCAAGGAGAACTACGAGGCCGACGACGTCATCGCGACGCTGACCACGCAGGCCACCGCGGCGGACTTCAAGGTCTCGATCTGTACCGGTGACCGGGACGCGCTGCAGTTGGTCACCGACGACGTCACCGTGCTGTACCCAACGAAGGGCGTTTCGGAGCTCACCCGCTTCACGCCGCAGGCCGTCGAGGACAAGTACGGTCTGACTCCGGAGCAGTACCCGGACTTCGCGGCGCTGCGCGGCGACCCGTCAGACAACCTGCCGAAGATCCCGGGGGTTGGGGAGAAGACCGTCACCAAGTGGATCCAGCAGTTCGGGTCGCTGGCCGAACTGGTGGACCGGGTCGACGAGGTCAGGGGCAAGGTCGGCGATGCGCTGCGCGAGCACCTGGCGTCGGTGCTGCTCAACCGGCAGCTGACCGAGCTGGTCCGCGACGTCCCGTTGGAGTCGACGCCGGCCGAGCTGGCGGTGCGGGCCTGGGACCGCGACGCGGTGCACCGGCTGTTCGACGACCTGGAGTTCCGGGTGCTGCGCGACCGGCTGTTCGCGACGCTGTCCAGCGCCGAGCCGGAGGTCGAGGAGGGCTTCGAGATCTCCGGCGGCGTCGTGCAGCCCGGCCAGCTGGCGGGGTGGCTGGACAAGCACGCCCGCAACGGCAACCGGGTGGGGCTGGCCTTCACCGGACAGTGGGCCCGGGGGCACGGCGACCTGACCGGTATCGCACTGGCCACCGCCGACGGCAACGGGGCGTTCGTCGACGTCACGGCCCTGACACCAGAGGACGAGCAGGCGCTGGCGGCCTGGCTGGCGGACCCGGCGACGACGAAGGCGGCGCACGACGTCAAGGGGCCGCTGCACGCCATCCGCGACCGAGGCTGGACGATGGCGGGCCTGACCAGCGACACCGCACTGGCGGCCTACCTGGTGCGGCCCGGGCAGCGGTCCTTCGAGCTGCCGGACCTCGTGGTCCGCTACCTGCAGCGTGAGCTGCGCGAGGAGCAAGGCGACGACGACGGGCAACTGTCGCTGCTGGAGGACGAGGCGGAGACCAAGGAGAAGGCCGCCTCGAACGAGCTGGTGAAGGCGCGCGCGGTGGCCGAGCTGGCCGACGCGCTGGACGCGGAGCTGGACCGCATCGACAGCCGCGGGCTGCTCACCGACCTGGAGCTGCCGCTGCTGGTGGTGCTCAGCAAGCTGGAGGGCGCGGGCATCGCGGTCGACTCGGAGCAGCTGGCCGAGCTGGGTGCGCGCTTCGCGGCCCGGGTCAAGCAGGCCGCGCAGGACGCCTACGGCGTGATCGGCAAGGAGATCAACCTCGGCTCGCCGAAGCAGCTGCAGGTGGTGCTCTTCGACGAGCTGGACATGCCGAAGACCAAGCGCACCAAGACCGGTTACACCACCGACGCCGAGGCGCTGCAGACGCTGTACGAGAAGACCGAGCACCCGTTCCTGCAGCACCTGCTGGAGCACCGCGACGCCACCCGGCTGAAGACCACTGTGGACGGTCTGGTGAAGTCCATTTCGGACGACGGGCGGATCCATACCACGCTGAACCAGACCATCGCGGCGACCGGCAGGCTGTCCTCGACGGACCCGAACCTGCAGAACATCCCGATCCGCACCGAGGAGGGCCGCCGGATCCGGGAGGTCTTCGTCGTCGGCGACGGTTACGCCGAGCTGATGACCGCCGACTACAGCCAGATCGAGATGCGCATCATGGCGCACCTCTCCGGCGACGAGGGGCTCATCGAGGCCTTCCGCACCGGCGAGGACCTGCACAACTACGTCGCCTCCCGGGCCTTTGGGGTGCCGATCGGCGAGGTCGGCCAGGAGCTGCGTCGCCGGGTCAAGGCGATGTCCTACGGGCTGGCCTACGGCCTGTCGGCCTACGGGTTGGCGCAGCAGCTGCGGATCTCCGCCGAGGACGCGAAGGCACAGATGGACGCCTACTTCGCCCGCTTCGGCCGCGTCCGCGACTACCTGCGGGAGGTCGTGGACCAGGCGCGCAAGGACGGCTACACCTCGACGATCCTGGGACGCCGCCGCTACCTGCCGGACCTGACCAGCGACAACCGGCAGCGGCGGGAGATGGCGGAGCGGATGGCGCTCAATGCGCCGATCCAGGGCAGCGCGGCCGACATCATCAAGGTCGCGATGCTGGGCGTGCACCGGGCGTTGCGGGACAACGACATGCGTTCGCGGATGCTGCTGCAGGTGCACGACGAACTGATCATCGAGGTCGCCGCCGACGAGCGGGCCGAGGTGGAGCGGCTGGTGCGCGAGCAGATGGGTTCGGCCTACCAGCTGGACGTGCCGCTGGAGGTATCCGTCGGCGTCGGCCGCTCCTGGGACGCCGCCGCGCACTGAGGTCCGCCGTCGGCGGGAACCGTTGAAATTGCGTTGCGGGGCAGTCACGAAGTGGTCACTCATCGGAGTCGGGTCGGTGCAACCCTTTTGAATGGCGGACATCACCGTCGGGTGGCCCCGCCCGAACGCGCGTTGGATCGGTGCCTATAGCCTGCCGTACGCGTTGCCAGGCCCGGACGCATGCGTGCGGGCCCGGCAACGGTGAGGCGCGGACACCCCCGAATCCGCTTCCGCGTCAACCCCGAGGAGGAGCATGATCAGCATCGACAGAGTGGACCACCTGGTCCTCACCGTCGCCGATGTCGATCGGGCAGTGGAGTTCTACGAGCAGATCCTCGGCATGACGCCGGTGGCGTTCCCAGGCGAGCGCCGAGCGGTGAGCTTCGGCGGGCAGACGATCAAGCTGCACGCGGCCAGCGAACTGGTGGAGCCGACCGCGACGCACCCGGTGCCCGGTTCGGCCAACCTGTGTTTCGTCACGGCCAACGCGCTCTCCGAGGTCCAGGAGCACCTGCGCGCCAACGAGGTGCGCATCGAGGAAGGCCCGGTCAGCCGGATCGGCGCGGAGGGCTCGATCACCTCGCTGTACCTGCGCGACCCGGACGGCAACCTGATCGAGGTCGCCCGTTACGACGAGCCCGCCGAGGTGTCTCCCGCCGATTAGCGGATTGGACTCTGCCGCTGGGGCAAAGTCCAGACTGGATCCATGCTGGACTGGGTCCATGCTCGGCATTGGGGATGTCGCGCGGCTGACCGGCCTGAGTGCGAAGGCGCTGCGGGGTCTGCGACAAGCAGGGTCTGCTGAAGCAGGCCGCGGTGGACCCGTGGTCGAACTACCGGTGTGACACGGCGAGCCAGCCGGAGCTGGCGGTCCGGCTAAAGGCGTTGCGCGCGGCCGGCATCGGGCTGGCGGAGGTCGAGCGGGCGTTGCTCGGCCGCGGCCCCGAAAGCTGCGCTGGGCGTGCCCCGAAAAACGCGAGGGGACGTCAGGTTCTTGTCGCTCTGCGCCACCGGGCGCTTCGTATGCGTATTCGCTCATTCGTGTTTTGCACCTGAGTACTACGGTTCCGCTCATTGGGGACAATTCCGTGCTGCTGGCATGGGGTGGGGGAACTGTGAAGGTGGATTTGGCCGCCTCGGAGTTCACGAAGGACACGGTTGAGCTCCTCCAGGGGCAGATAGTTGATGTGCTCAGGTGCCCGGTGGACCTGGGCGATGAGCGGCAGTGGTTGGCGTGGCTGACCGACGAGACGGGCCGGGCGGGGCTGGGCCGGGACAAGTTGGCCACCGCGCTGATCGCGCACTGCCGCGCGAAGGAGGTCGAGCCGCCGGAGCCGAACCTGGCCCGGCAGGTGGCGAGTCGCGCGCTGCAGGACTTCGAAATGCTGCTGTGCCACAGCATCGCGGATCGAATGGGCGATTCGGCGGACCAGTTGGAAACCTTGCTCGCGGGTTCGGAGGAGCGCCAGGAATGGTCGCTCGCCGAACTGCGATCCGAGGTTGGTTCGATGAACCTGAAGAAATTGCTCCTGGAGATCGAAAGCCTCATGTCGCTGCAGGCGTTGGGGTTGCCGACCGACCTGCTGGTCAAGTTGGAGGAGAGCAACGCCGACCACGTCTGGCTGGGCGCGCTCCTCAAGGAGATCGGCAAGCAGACCGCGGTGCAGGCCTTGCGCCTGCCGTCCGATCTCTTCGACGACGTTCCGGCGGAACTCGTGGAGGCGTGGTGCGCGCGGGCGGCCAGCGCGGGTTCCGCGGAGCTCAGGGCGCATCCACGAGCGGTCCGCGTGACCCTGTTGAGTGCGCTGTGCTCGGTGCGGCGCAAGGAGATCACCGATTTACTCGGTCGGGTCCTGGTCGGCCTGCTGCACCAGATCCGGGTACGGGCGGAGCACCGGCTCGGCCAGGAGGCCGCCGACGCCGCGTGGCCGAGACAGACGCGGGACGTGCTCCTGCTCGAACTGGCCCGGGCCGCCCTGGATCGTCCCGACGACACAGTGCGGACAGTGCTGTACCCGATCGCCAGCGAGCAGGAGCTTAGGAAGCTGACGCGCGACAGCGAAGCCCGCGACGCCGTGCGAGCCCGGCGCAAGCGAACGGTGCTCCGCGGCACGTACTCCGCTTACTACCAGCAGATCATCAAACTCCTGCTGGCGGGCCTGGAGTTCCGCTGCCGAGACCTGGGCTGCTGGCCGGTCATGGCAGCGCTCGGCGAGCTGGTCAGCGACTACACCACGTGCTGGGGGCGTGGCCGGTTCTACGACTTCGACCAGAACATCCCGCTGGACGATGTGGTGCCGCCGGAGTGGCAGGACGCAGTCGTGGACAAGCAGGGGCGCATCGAACGCGTCGTCTACGAGCTGTGCGTGCTGCTGTCGCTGCGGGATCTGCTCTGCTCCCGGCGGATCTTCCTCGCCGGGGCCGGCCAGTGGGGAAAGCCCGGAGTGGATCGCCCGACGGGCGGTGCGACCGCGCGTGTCGAGTCCGGGGGACCCCACGCGGTGTCGCACCGCCGCACCGGCGAAATCCTCACCTGGCCCAGCTAGGCCAGACCCCCTGCAGCACTCGGTTCTGGGCCTTCGTTCTCGCAGCATGGCCACCCGCACCGCCACGCGGAGTCTGGGACAAGAGCCCAGAGGGACAGCCGTGGCGACGATTTCCACGCCGAACTCCTCGACTCGCACGGCCGTGCGCCGGCCGCGGCGAGCGTCAGCGCAGCGCGGTTGCCGGGCGCACCTCCCACATCGTCCACAGCGGCCGGTAGCCCTGACGGGGCCAGAACACCGAGGACAACGGGTTGGGCGGGTTGTAGTAAAGGAAGCTGCCGACGGCTCCGGCGCGAGCGAACTCGTTGTGCGCCGTTGCCATCAGTTGTTGGCCGACGCCGGTTCCGCGGAGCTTCTCCTGCACCGACACGCAGTTGACGTACGCCCACGTGCCGGACCGGAGCCGGTAGCTGCCGGGGGACTTAGCGGTGTCCACCCAGCCGCACTCCGCTACCGCGACCGGAGTTCCGTCCTGCTCCGCCAGCCACACGGGATCGCTGGAGTGCAGGCGCACGTGCGCAGCGGTCCGCTTCAGCTGCGGAGCATCGGGTCGGTACGCCGATGTGCCGACCAGAGCGGCGTATTCGAGCTCGGAAAGCGTGAGCTCGACGACGGCGTCCACGTCGGCTGGTCCGGCGCGCCGTATTTTTACGGTACCAGGTAGTTTCGTATATGCGACCGGCGAAGTCGGGCGCACGGCCAAGCAGGACAACGGAACGAAGCCGTGATCCAGGAACGCCCTGGTCGCGGCGGCGTCCCGGCTCGGCCACACGACCATGCAGGACGAGTTCGGGCCAGGCGAGGCGTGCGGCGCCAGCCACTCGCGCCAGGCACCCAGCAGCGCGTCCATGCCCGCCTGCGGCTGCTCGCCGATGATCGGGAAGAGTTCGAACACCTCACCGGCCTGCCAGAGGCTCTGCGCCGACCCCGGCGGATTGGTGTTGCGCGCTACGAGCCCGGCCGCCGTGCCGCCGCCGGCGGTGCGGGTCACGATCGCCTCGCCGTCGGACGGCAGGTGGTGGGTGTCCGGCAGCTGCGGATCCAGCGCGGCGAACCGCGCGAACTGGGCCCGCATCAACTCCTGTGCACTCGCCACGACATCTCCTCAACGCTCGCGCGGACTGTGGTGGTCGGCGATTTCGCGCGAAATCGGCACTTGGCAGGCGTGGGTGGCGGCGATTTCGCGCGAAATCGCCGCTCGCTCCGTTCCCGGCGACGTGCTCGCCCTGCGCGCCCACTCAGCGGTGGCAGACGAAGATCGCGGTGCCGGGGAAGAGGCGTCCACGCAGCGGGCTCCACTGCCCCCACGTCTGAGTGTGCCCCTCCGGCCACTCCGGTTCGACGAGATCGACCAGATGCAACCCGGCGGCGGCCAACTGGCGGACGTAGTCGCCGAGCGTGCGGTGGTGCTCCACGTAGGTGGCCCGGCCGCCGGCGTCGATCTCCACGTACGGGGTGTGGTCGAAGTAGGAGTGGGTCGCGGTCAGCCCGGTCGGCCCCGGATCGTCGGGGAAGACCCACCGCATCGGGTGCGTCACCGCGAAAACCCACCGGCCGCCCGGCCGCAGCACCCGCGCGACCTCCCGGAACACCGCTCCGGCATCGGCCACGAACGGCACGCCGCCGAACGCCGAGCAGGCCAGGTCGAAGGAATCGTCGGCGAACGGCAGGCAGTCCGCGCTGGCCTGCACCAGCGGCACGGCGGTCCCGCTGCGCTCACCGCCCGCGACGGCGTGGCGCAACATCCCGGCCGAGATGTCCAGTCCGACGGGATGTGCGCCCTGGTCGGCCAGCCACCGCGAGCACGAGGCCGCGCCGCAGCCGACCTCCAGCACCCGCTTGCCCCGGACGTCGCCGAGCAGCCCGGCGTCCTGCTCGCGCAGCCGCTCCGGGCACCACATGAAATCGCTGTCGCCGAGGAATGCGCCGTGTTCGGCTTGGTAGTCGTCGGCGTCGGCGTCCCACCACAACCGGCTCGCGCCCCGCGATTCCGCCGCGTCGACAGTGCGTTTGCTCACACCGACCGTGCCCAACAAGTGCTCCGCCGAGATACGCTGGAGCCCGTCGTTCTCCGGCTCGTCGGCTTGTGTCAAGGATTCCCCCTGCCGATAGTGGGTATTGCTCGGACGTGTGCATTGTCGTCGCCCGGAGCCGACCGGTCGTCCAGGCGTACCGCAGTTTGCCCGGCGATCGAGAAAGCGCGTACGATACCGCCCGCGCCGTGGGTCTTCTGTCGGCGGCTCTTCCCTGCCGGGTCGCACCGGCCGAGGAGGTCTGCCGGCGAAGTCGAACTTCCTGGTCCAGCAAGTCAGCTGGCCCTGGCCGGACACCTGGGGCGCGGCAACAATGTAGATCCAGCGACCAAACTATCCGCACCGGAGCAACCCACCTGATGTCCACCGACACCACCACCGTCCCGACTGCAGCCGCCACCAAGCCGCAGGTCGCAGTGAACGACGTCGGGACGGAGGAGGACTTCCTCGCCGCCGTCGACCAGACCATCAAGTACTTCAACGATGGGGACATTGTTGAGGGCACCATCGTCAAGGTCGATCGCGACGAGGTGCTGCTTGACATCGGCTACAAGACCGAGGGCGTCATCCCCTCCCGCGAGCTGTCGATCAAGCACGACGTCGACCCCGCCGAGGTCGTCACCGTCGGCGACTTCGTCGAGGCCCTCGTTCTCCAGAAGGAGGACAAGGAAGGCCGGCTGATCCTCTCCAAGAAGCGCGCCCAGTACGAGCGCGCCTGGGGCACCATCGAGGAGCTCAAGGAGAAGGACGAGCCGGTCAAGGGCACCGTCATCGAGGTCGTCAAGGGCGGTCTTATCCTCGACATCGGCCTGCGCGGCTTCCTGCCGGCCTCCCTGGTCGAGATGCGCCGCGTCCGCGACCTGCAGCCCTACGTGGGCCGCGAACTCGAGGCCAAGATCATCGAGCTGGACAAGAACCGCAACAACGTGGTCCTGTCCCGCCGCGCCTGGCTGGAGCAGACCCAGTCCGAGGTCCGCAGCGAGTTCCTCAACCAGCTGCAGAAGGGCCAGGTCCGCAAGGGCGTCGTGTCCTCCATCGTCAACTTCGGTGCGTTCGTCGACCTCGGTGGTGTTGACGGTCTGGTGCACGTCTCGGAGCTGTCCTGGAAGCACATCGACCACCCGAGCGAGGTCGTCGAGGTCGGCCAGGAAGTCACCGTCGAGGTCCTCGACGTGGACATGGACCGCGAGCGCGTGTCGCTGTCGCTGAAGGCCACCCAGGAAGACCCGTGGCGCCAGTTCGCCCGCACCCACGCGATCGGCCAGATCGTGCCGGGCAAGGTCACCAAGCTGGTGCCCTTCGGCGCGTTCGTCCGCGTCGACGAGGGCATCGAGGGCCTGGTGCACATCTCCGAGCTGGCAGAGCGCCACGTGGAGATCCCGGAGCAGGTCGTCCAGGTCGGCGACGAGGTGATGATCAAGGTCATCGACATCGACCTGGAGCGTCGCCGGATCTCGCTGTCGCTGAAGCAGGCCAACGAGGGCTTCAGCCCCGACTCGGAGTTCGACCCCACCCAGTACGGGATGGCCGCCGAGTACGACAACGAGGGCAACTACATCTACCCCGAGGGCTTCGACGTGGAGA
This sequence comes from Saccharopolyspora sp. ASAGF58, assembly GCF_012277335.1. Classification (NCBI taxonomy): domain Bacteria; kingdom Bacillati; phylum Actinomycetota; class Actinomycetes; order Pseudonocardiales; family Pseudonocardiaceae; genus Saccharopolyspora; species Saccharopolyspora sp. ASAGF58. The sequence goes on from NZ_CP040605.1 coordinate 4,668,257, forward strand.
CCCAGGAGTGGACCGAGGGCTACGAGAAGCAGCGTGAGGAATGGGAGCGGCAGTACGCCGAGGCCCACACGCGCTTCGAGAAGCACATCGCCCAGATCACCAAGGCCCGCCAGGCCGACGCGGAGGCCGCTGCGGCCGCCGCGGCCGGTGGCGGCGAGGAGCCGACCAGCGGCGGCAACTACTCGTCGGGTTCGGCCGACGAGCAGGACAGCGGCTCGCTGGCCAGCGACGCGCAGCTGGCGGCGCTGCGGGAGAAGCTCTCCGGCGGTGCGTGAGTCTGACGCCTAACGGCTGAGGCACCACGGCCCCGCACCTTCCGAGGTGCGGGGCCGTTCTCCGTTTTCGGGGAGCTCCAGGCTCGTTCGATGTGGCGGCGCGGGATAACCCGTGATGGGTGTGAGGCGAACGGCCCGTTTGTGCCGTCTATTGGCGTGAAGGGGCCGTTCGCGTCGCCCCAGCGTCGCCCAGGTGCACCACCGTCGCACAGCGAGTTCCCGAGCAGCCGCTATCGCGCCGAAAAGTGTGCGCGGGGATTTTGTTCCCAGGGATGCATCGGGTTGTCCTGTCTCGCTGGCAGGATGGGTTCTGTGTTGTTGATGGGACTCAGCGGTGGGATCGGTTCGGGGAAGTCGACGGTGGCTCGGCGGTTGGTGGAGCGCGGCGCGGTGCTCGTCGACTCCGACGTGCTGGCCAGGGAGGTCGTGCGGCCGGGCACTCCAGGGCTGACCGAGCTCGTCGAGCGGTTCGGGGACGACATCCTGGACTCCGACGGCGCGCTGAACCGGCCGGCGTTGGCGGCGAAGGTCTTCGGCGACAGCGACGCCCGCGCCGACCTCAACGCGATCACGCACCCCAAGATCCGCGAACTGACGGCCGTGCGGATCGCGCAGGCACCCACGGACGCGGTCGTCGTGCACGACGTTCCGCTGCTGGTCGAGGCCGGTTACGCGGCGAACTACCACCTGGTGGTCATCGTCGGTGCGCCGGAACCGGTCCGGGTGCGGCGGCTGATCGACCGCGGTCTGGCGGAAGACGACGCGCGCGCCCGCATCGCCGCGCAGGCCACCGACGAGCAGCGGCGTGAGGTCGCGGACGTCTGGCTGGACAACAGCGGTTCGGTCGAGGAGATCAACGCCCAGGTCGATGCGCTGTGGCAGGACCGGCTGGTGCCGTTCGAGGAGAACGTCCGGCTGCGGCGGAGACCGCCGAAGCGCGCGCCGCTTTTGGTCGAGCCGGACCCGGAGTGGCCGCGGCAGGCCCGACGGCTGATCGCCCGGATCGAGCGAGCGGCGGGCGACAAGGCGGTGCGGATCGACCACATCGGCTCGACCTCGGTGCCCGGCCTGCCCGCGAAGGACATCATCGACCTGCAGCTGACGGTGCGGTCGCTGGACGACGCGGATGCGCTCGCCGAACCGCTGGGCGAGGCCGGTTTCCCGCTGTTGCCGGAGATCCGCGGCGACAGCCCGCACTCCTTCGCCCCGGATCCGGTGCAGTGGAAGAAGCGGATACATCTCTCGGCCGATCCAGGCCGCTACGCGAACCTGCACGTCCGAGTCGACGGTTCCGCGAGCCAACGCGTCGCGCTGGTGTTCCCGGCTTGGCTCCGCGCCGACGAAACGGCCCGCGCGGAATACCTCGCCCTCAAGCGCAAGGTCTCGGCCGAGCACGCGAACGACCCGAACCACGACGCCTACGCCGCCGCGAAGGAACCGTGGTTCGAAACCGGGCTCCGCAAGGCTTGGCACTGGGCCGACCGGACCGGCTGGTCGCCGAGCGACTGATCTTCCGAGATGACGAGCACCTCCCGCCAGTCGGCTGGCAGCAGGTGCGGCTCGCTCCCGTCGCCCAGCACCGGGGTTGGGCTCCCGCTGACCGGCCCCCTGCGGCAGCCGCCTCGGTCCGTGAGCACTTTTGGGGGCTATAGCACCCGAAAGTACTCACGGGCCCTCACCAGAGCTGGAAGATGCCCCGGTGGGCGAGCCATTGGTTGATGTCCCGGTGGCGGGTGACCTCGTCCAGGGTGCGGTGCACCGTGCGCAGCGCGTAGTCGGCCTCGCTGAGCCGGATCAGGCCGTTTCCCACCGCTGCGGCGAACTCGGTGGCGTGGGTGATCCGCGCGCGGCCGTGGTCCCCGACCTCCAGACCGAGCAGGAGGTCGGTCATCGTCCACGACCGGGTCTCGCGCTCGATGTGGACCGCGGTGAGCATGCTCGGTCCCGGGCGGGAGTGCCTGCGGCGCGGGCGGTAGCGGGTCAGCCGCAGCCCGAGGTCGGGCAGCAGCCAGGTGATCTCGGCGTCGTGGTCCGGGGCCTCCGGCGTCGGACACTCCACTGCGAGTCCCCAGCGTTCGACGTGGCAGACCTCCAACTGCGCGACGCTGCCGGAAGGTTGCCTGCGCTGCGAGCTGAAGACGTCGATAACTTCAACCAATTGGGGAGAAAACGCAGCGGTCACGGCTTCAGACAGTAATGGCAAAACCGGCTCCGAAGATCGACAGCACCGTTATTTAACGTAACTTTTCGGAGCCCGTCGAGTATCGATTCGGTGCGTGCGCGGACTGTCACCGGGATGGCGGTAGCCTCCGCTGGCCGGATGCGGGATCTTCGACGGGTTGCCCGCGCCACGACAGCTCGATCCCGTTGTCACACAACCACTTCGGCAGGTCGTACCGGTGCCGGGCGAGCCCGTCGACGGCGTTGCACGCGCGCCGCATCGCGCGCTCCGCGGTTTCCGCGTCCAGCAGGTCAGCCTGCACGGCGACCACGAATTCGTCGACGTCCAACAGTTCCGCCGCGCGCCGGTCCCGCACCGCGATGTCGAGGTAGAGGTCGACCGTCCGCCACTGCTGTTCGCCCGGCTCGATGTCCGCCACGTCGAGGTAGAAGTCCGTGTCGCCCTCGTGCCCGGGGTGCCAGTACCAGCGGGTCACGCGCAACCCGAGCTCTGGCAGCAGCCAGGATTCGAGGGCGGCGATGCGTGGGTGCCCCGGGGTCGGGCGGGCCAGGTACAGGCCGAAGGGTGCGCGCTCGTAGCGCGTCACGGTGCGCACGTGGCCCTTGGGGTCGGTGTTGGTGTTGGCGACCAGATCGAAGATTTCGACCTTGGGCGGGTGGACGGGCAGGCCGAGCTGTTCGGCGATCTCGCGCTGCGTGGTCACCCTGCCACTGTATTCGGGCGGGCGCGACGTCCGAAGGTCGTCGCGCCCGCTATTCCTTCACCACTTGTGATCCTTCACCTCCGATCGGTCGAGGTCAGGTCGTCGCGCGGGTGGCGTAGGCCGGAGCCATAGTGCCGAGACCCGCGAGGATCAGGACCGCGCCGCCGATCACGTTGCACAGCACGCTGCTGGTCATGACGGCGGTTCCGCTCATCACGAACACGGCCACGATCGTCCACACACCCAGCACCGGTACGGTCCAGGCGATGCCGTGCGTGCGGTGGTAGGCGGCCGCGAACGAGAGCCCGAGAAGGGTCGCGGTCAGACCGGTCACCAGGTTGTTCACCATCAACGACGTCGTCATTGCGTGAAAGCCGGTGATCCACGGCGACAATGCGACGAACAGGCCACCGAGCACGGTGAAGCCGTCCGCCACCTGAGCGGTGGGAGTTTCCGCGGCCCGCTCGTAGCGCAGGCGCATCTCGGTGAGATCCGGATGCCCAGCGATAGGTGCGCTGCCCGACATCACACCACCTCCTGCACTGGGGTGACGTATCCCATTATCGGCCCTGGTGGCCGTTTGGGCACCCCGTGACGCAGCACGATGTCGGGGCGGGCTCGTACATTGGTTGTCGTGGCATTCGCGACTGAGCACCCCGTCCTGGCCCAATCCGAGTTCCGGCCGGTCAGCGACATTCCGCGGATCGACGGCCGGTTCCGCATGGTCAGCGACTACGAGCCGGCTGGCGACCAGCCGCAGGCGATCGAAGACCTGGAGCGGAGGATCACCTCCGGCGAGAAGGATGTAGTGCTGCTCGGCGCCACCGGCACCGGCAAGTCGGCGACCACCGCCTGGCTGATCGAGCGCGTCCAGCGGCCCACCCTGGTGCTGGAGCCGAACAAGACGCTGGCCGCCCAGATGGCCAACGAACTGCGTGGCTTCTTCCCCGACAACGCCGTCGAGTACTTCGTCAGCTACTACGACTACTACCAACCCGAGGCGTACGTCCCCCAGACCGACACCTACATCGAGAAGGACTCGTCGATCAACGAGGACGTCGAGCGGTTGCGTCACTCCGCCACGTCGAACCTGCTCAGCCGCCGCGACTGCGTGGTCGTCTCGTCGGTGTCCTGCATCTACGGCCTGGGCACCCCGCAGTCGTACCTGGACCGGTCCATCCCACTGGAGATCGGTGGCGAGATCGACCGGGACGTGTTCCTGCGCGCGCTGGTGGACGTGCAATACACCCGCAACGACATTGCCTTCGCCCGCGGCACCTTCCGGGTGCGCGGCGACACCGTAGAGATCATCCCGGCTTACGAGGAGCTCGCGGTGCGCGTGGAGTTCTTCGGCGACGAGATCGACCGGCTGCACTACCTGCACCCGCTGACCGGCGAGATCGTGCGCGAGGTGCGCGACCTGCGGATCTTCCCGGCGACGCACTACGTGGCCGGCCCGGACCGGATGGAGAAGGCCATCCGCGGCATCGAGGCCGAGCTGGAGGAGCAGCTGGGCAAGCTGGAGAAGCAGAACAAACTGCTCGAGGCGCAGCGGCTGCGGATGCGCACCCAGTACGACATCGAGATGATGCGCCAGGTCGGGTTCTGCTCCGGCATCGAGAACTACTCCCGGCACATCGACGACCGCCCGGCCGGTTCGGCGCCGGCGACGCTGATCGACTACTTCCCGGACGACTTCCTGCTGGTCATCGACGAGTCGCACTACACGGTGCCGCAGATCGGCGGCATGTACGAGGGCGACGCGTCCCGCAAGCGGACCCTGGTCGAGCACGGCTTCCGGCTGCCCAGCGCGCTGGACAACCGGCCGCTGACCTTCGAGGAATTCAGCGACCGGATCGGCCAGACGGTGTACCTGTCGGCGACGCCGGGGCCGTACGAGATGGCGCAGGCCGGCGGCGAGTTCGTCGAGCAGGTGATCCGCCCGACCGGGCTGATCGACCCCGAGGTGATCGTCAAGCCCACCGAGGGCCAGATCGACGACCTGGTGCACGAGATCCGGGAGCGCGCCGACCGCAACGAGCGGGTGCTGGTCACCACGTTGACCAAGAAGATGGCCGAGGACCTCACCGACTACCTGCTCGAACTGGGCATCCGGGTGCGGTATCTGCACTCCGAGGTCGACACCCTGCGGCGGGTCGAGCTGCTGCGGCAGCTACGCCTGGGGGAGTACGACGTGCTGATCGGCATCAACCTGCTGCGCGAGGGCCTGGACCTGCCGGAGGTCTCCCTGGTGTCGATCCTGGACGCCGACAAGGAGGGATTCCTGCGCTCCGGCACCAGCCTGGTGCAGACGATCGGCCGCGCGGCCCGGAACGTGTCCGGCCAGGTGCACATGTACGCGGACCGGATCACCGACTCGATGCAGCACGCCATCGACGAGACCAACCGGCGCCGCGCCAAGCAGACGGCCTACAACGAAGAACACGGCATCGATCCGCAGCCGCTGCGCAAGAAGATCGCCGACATCCTGGACCGGGTGTACTCCGAGTCGGAGGACACCGAGGAGTCGGTGGCCGTCGGCGGTTCTGGCCGCAACGTCTCGCGCGGCAAGAAGCCGACCGGGGAGGCCGTGGCCAGCGCCGGGCTGCTGGCGGACCGCGACATCAAGTCGATGCCGCGCGCCGAGCTGGCGGACCTGGTCCAGCAGCTCAACGACCAGATGATGAACGCGGCCCGCGAGTTGCAGTTCGAGCTGGCCGCGCGGCTGCGCGACGAGATCCACGACCTCAAGAAGGAAATCCGGGGCATGGACGCCGCAGGCATCAAGTGACGGTCATGCCTGCGTGAGCGCCGCGTGGGCTCCCGGTTCGGTTCCGGGCCAGGACCCAGCCGACGGCCAGGACGATCACCTCAATACCGGTGCGGACCGCCCAGATCGGCTTGCCGGTCGCGCGCACGGCGCCGGTCATCAGGCCGTCCCGCCCGCCTCGTGCAGCCGCCACGGGATGTCGGCGAAGCGGCCGAGCACGTCCTTGGCGATCGGCAGCGGGGCCGCACCGGCGTCGGCCAGCTGCACATGGTGCGAGTCCCGCTCGAACAGCACCGCACCGACGTCGCGTTCCAGGTCCCGAACCCGCTGGCTCAGCGGCGAGGTCGCCATGTGCAGTTGCCGGGCGGCCGTGGCGAAGGACAGATTCTCCGCAACCGCCACGAAATACCGCAGATGGAACATTTCCACCGACTAGCAGGTCACCCCGCCGATCGTGTGGTAGAACGCGGCCGGGTTGGTTGGCGGATCTTCGAGGTGATAATCACCTAGACTTGATTGTTCGCTTACCTGCGCGGCAGGATGTTGCGCTGTGTAACGGAATTCGCCGAAGGTGCTCGTCCTATCACCTCAAAGGAGGTACCCATAAGGAGTAAGGAAAGCTAAGTTTGTCCTTACTTTTCGTAGTCGAACGTAAGTAACGGGCCGCCGCGGATCGGAGATGCGCATGACCGCCGCCTTGCCGCTTCGGGTCCCCGTTCTCGAAGGTCGTCGGCCTGATCGCGTCAAGGCCGAAGGATCTCCGGTGTCCGATTTGGCGCCACCGGCGCTTCCGTCAGCTGGCTGGGCATCGTCGCCCCCGTCGTACCGGCTCGGCCGGCGGCAGGAGTTCGCGGGCCGAGCTGTCATCGGCCGTGGAGTCGCCTTTACGCCGTAGAACATTTCACAACTCACCTGCGTGGAATCCGTCCTGCAGGGAATTTTTCGCGCCCCGATTTCCGGAATCCGGCGAGCACCGAACCCCAGCCTGGCCGGCTTCCCTCGTCGTGGTGCCTCGAAGATCGTGTGCTGAGCGGTCCTCATAGGAGGGATCTATGGACTCGGCCGACAAGGGCGCACCGCCCCGTGGTGCTGTGTCGGATGTGCTGGAGTTCCTACGGAGGTACAGCAGGGAAAGACTCGACTCGCGGAGGATGGATGAGCGCCGGTCGTTCTCGACGTCGCTGATACCGGACTTGGCTTCTGCCGGACTGTTCGGCCTGCGGATCCCCAAGGAGTACCAGGGGCAGGAGCTCTCCCACTCCGACGCGCTCCGGGTAATGACGCAACTCGGCGCGATCGACGCGAACCTGATGGTCCTTACCGCCGTGCACAACACCCTCGGCGTCCCGCCGGTTCAGCACTTCGCTCCCGAGGCCGTGAAGACGGCGATCCTGCCCGAGTTAGCGCAGGGCAAGCGGCTGATCACGAGCGCGATCAGCGAACCCGGCATGGGGTCGAACTTGCGCGCCATCTCGACGCGCGCAACCAAGCAGCCGGACGGGTCCTATGTGATCAACGGCAACAAGCAGTGGATCAGCCTGGGCGCGGATGCCGCTTACGTCAATGTGTTCGCCCGGCTGACCAACGAACTCGGTCAGGACCTGGGGATCACCGGGTTCCTGGTCGATACCGCAACCTCGGGATTCGTGGGTGGGCCGGAGGTGATCACTCTCGGGCTGAAAGCGGTACCGCAGAACAGCCTAAACTTCCAGAACCTGAGGGTCCCGGCGAAGTCCCTGCTGGGCGTCGAGGGCGAGGGGCTGCTCGCCGCGAAGACCGCGTTCATGCAGGGCCGGATCGTCCTCGCCGCGGGCGGCCTGGGCGCGGCGATGCGGTCGCTGGAGCTCGCGCATCGCTTCGCCCAGCGGCGGGAGGTCGCCACCGGGAATCTGGCGGAGAACGGCCGGATCCAGCAGATCCTCGCCGAATGCGTGGCCGCCACGCAGGCCGTCGAAGCGCTCGTCCAACACATCGCCGGCCGCTTGGACGCAGCGGAAGGTGTCGCGGAGGAACTGTACTTCGCTGCGAAGATCCTCGGATGCGAGCTCATGTGGCAGGTGGTGGACCGGAGCTTGCAGCTGCTCGGCGCGCGCGGTTTCGTCGACACCAATGTCGTCGGCCAGTTATTCCGCGACTACCGGCTGTTCCGGATCTTCGAAGGCACAACCGAGGCTGTCACCGTCTACCTGGGAACCAGGTTCCTCGCCGCGCCGGAGCGGCTCGGCTCGTTGCTCGACGCGTTCAATGCGGCACCGCAGGTGCAGGAACTTGCCACTGGGGTCGCCAAGTTGACGACCGCGCCGATCGCGGACGCGAAGCACCGGCACGTTCTCGCCAACGCCGTTGGTGAACTGGCGTGCTGGACGATTCTCGCCGGCCTGACCAGCGAGACGAGTTACCAGTCCGAAATCAGCGCCCACACCGCGGCGTGGTGCGAGCAGCGCCTGCGCGAGCGCTTGCGCGCCGCGGAGCGGGACTTGCCCTTCGTGGACCTGCCCACGGTGGACGCCATTGCCGGGCACATCGCCGGTTTTGACGCCGTCATCGGCAATGTCGAACAGCGCCGCCCAGGCGATCAGCACGATCTCGACGTGCTGCTGCGGCGCGGCTGACCTTGACAAGATCGGGCCAGGCCGCACGGAATCACGTGCGGCCTGGCCCGATCACAGGCTCAGTTCCCTCAGAGTTCCCGCTCGCGCTGGTGGATCAGCTGCAAGCCTTCACTCGCGAGCGTCTTGATGGCGTGCAGGCCATCTCGTCCCCACGGCCGGGGCTCGTTGTCGATAACGCAGAGCGTGCCGAGCGCGACACCGGTGCGGTCGATCAGCGGCGCTCCCAGGTACGAGCGCACGTTCATCCGGTCCACGACGTCGTTCCCGGCGAATCGCGGGTAGTCGCAGACGTCCTCCAAGACCAGCGCCTTGCCCCGGGCGATGACGTGCGGGCAGTAGCCGGTTTCCAGAGGCGCGGAGCGAAGATCGTCCTCGGAGGCGTCAGGCGGTGCCGCGCTCACCGAGAACAGGCCGCCCAGGTACTGGCGCGAGGCGGTGATGAAGTTGACCATCGCGTTGGGCACGCCGAGGGTACTCGCGACGTGCTTGGCGAAGGCGTCGAATTCTGGTTCGGCATGCTCGCCGAGCCCGAGTTGCCGCAAGCGCGCCGCTCGCTGCGGCCCGTTGTTGTCCACGGGGGTGAAGTGGCGGTAGCCAGCCGCGTCGAAGGTGGTCACGAGGGCTCCGTTTCCGCTGTGCGTATTTCGTCTACAAAGGACGGTTGACGAGAACGTGCTTGGTCAGGCGAGCCAGCACCGACGCCGCTGAGCGCCGGTCGCGGGCGTCGCACGCGACGATCGGCACGCGGGGCTTGATGTCCAGCGCCTCCCGAACCTCTTCGGGCTCGTAGCGGAAGCCGCCGTCGAAATGGTTGACCGCGACGAGGAAGTCGATGCCGCGTCGTTCGAAGAACTCGACCGCGGCGAAGCAGTCCTCCAACCTGCGAGTGTCGGCGAGCACGACCGCGCCGAGCGCGCCGTTCACCAGGTCGTCCCACATGAACCAGAACCGCTCCTGCCCGGGGGTGCCGAACAGGAACAGCACGATGTTCTGCGGGTCGAAGGTGATGCGCCCGAAGTCCATCGCGACGGTGGTAGTGGTCTTCTCGCCGACCCCGGCCAGGTCATCGGTGCCGATGCTGGCGATGGTCAGTGTTTCCTCGGTCGTCAGCGGTTCGATCTCGCTGACCGACCGTACGAAGGTGGTCTTCCCGACGCCGAACCCGCCCGCGACGAGGAACTTGAACGCGGTCGGGAACAGTTCAGAGTTGTTGGAGACCATGGAGCAACGCCTCCAGTTGTGCTCGGTCAGGCATGTCATCGGGCAGTCGGGTAGTGACGGCTCCCCAGTCGATGAGGTCGGAGAGCAGGACCTTGGTAACCACAGCGGGCTGGTGCAGGTGCGCCGAGACCTCGGCGACCGACGTTGCGAACCTGCAGAGCTCGAGCATCTTGGCGTGCATCGGCTCGATTCGTTCGGGCGTCACCCGACCGGTGGACCGGACCATCGACTGCAGCGTCAGCGTGGCGCTCGGCTTGGTCCGGCCGTTGGTGAGCGAGTACGGGCGCAGCAGCGGCCCGGCCTCGTTGTCCAGCCAGGGTTTGTCTGGCGGAATCGACATCATCACCCACCCATCTCGCCCGCGCGTGACGCGGCGGTGGGCTGCCGCATGGGCGTGGCGAGGTGGGACGGGACCTTCTTGACCAGCTGCGCGATCTCGTAACCGAGCACGCTGGCGTCGGCGTCCTGGTAGGCGAGGACGACGAGGACCGCGCCGGGACCGGCGGCCGAGACGAAGAACACGAGGTCGTCGAACTCCACCACGACCTGGCGCACCCCGTCACCCGCGCCGAAGCGCATCCCGCCGTTGCGGGCGAGGGAGGACTGCGCGGCGGCCCACGCGGCGAGCGCGTCTGCCTCGTCGGCGTCCAGGCCGTGGTAGTACCGCTTGAGTCCGTCCGTGGACGCCAGCAGGGCACAGCGGGTGTGCGGAACCCGCCGGAGCAGGTTGGCGAGCAACCAACCGAGGTCCGATGTCTGGCCAGCGGGCAGGTCATTGGCCATGGGTAAACGTCTCCTTGAGATCAATGCGGTGCGAAGGGGTGGCATTGCACCCATGCGGGTCAAGCGCTGTGGTCGCCCGGATTGTCGCCTTCGGTGGTGCCGCCTTGGACGCCTTTCCGGTAAGCCGCCCACAGCCCGGGATTCGGGCCGCCACGCGGTCCGTCGGAATTCTTGGGCCCGCCGGCGAGCTGGGGCACCACGTACGTCTTGGAGCGGTCGCGCTTGGGCAGCGGGGGACGCTCGGGGTTGGCCGTGTTCTGGACTGGTGCATCCCCGGCCGCAGCGGTCTCGGGCACGACTCCCGTGTGCCGTCCATACCGCGCACCGTTCGAAGCACCGTTCAACGCACTGTTCGACGCACCGTTCGACGCGGTGTTCGACGCGGTGGGCGGTTCCACGTCGAGGTGGCCGAGCAGGCTGTGCGGCTCCGTGCGAGGAGCCCGGTGCACCCCGCGCCGCCCGCTGGAGCGTTCCCGGTCGAACGTCTCGAAAGAGTTGAAGGTCGCGAAGGTCTGCGTGTCCGCCCCGGACAGCGCTGGAACGGCGGCACGGCTCGGCGTCGGTTCCAGCTCGGGCTCCGGCTGCAGCTCCGTCGCCGGCTTCGGCTTCGGCTGCCGCTTCGGGGTGGCGGCCAGGGGCGGTGCGGCGACCGCGCTCGGAACGGACTCGGTCGGTGCGGCGACCGCGCTCGGCGCGGGCTCGGCCGCCGTGGGAGCCTGCTCCGGCTCCTCTTCGTCATCGCCCAGCAGGCTGCTGGGGATCACGACGTGGGCGTCAGTGCCGCCGTACATGTTGTTCTCGAGCTCGACGGCGACGTGGTGCCGCTCGGAGAGCTGGGCGACCACGTACAGGCCGATTCGCCCGTCCTTGAGCCGCTCGTCGCGGTCGACCGCGCCGGGATCGCCGAGCAGGGCGTTCAACGTGGCTCGCTCGCCCGGCTCGATGCCCAGCCCGCGGTCCCGGATGTCGATGGCCAGCCCTGCGGTGACCCGCTGGGTGCTCACCGTGACCTGCGTGTCGGGCTCCGAGAAGGCGGTGGCGTTCTCGACGAGCTCGGCGATCAGGTGGATCACGTCGGCGACGGCATGGCCGTGGAGGGTGCCGCCGACCGGCGGCAGCACCTTGACCCGGGCGTAGTGCTCGACCTCTGCGACGGAGGAGCGCAGGACGGTGTACATCGGCACCGGTCGGCTCCACTGCCGCCGCGGCATCGAACCGCCCAGCACGGCGAGGCTTTCCGCCTGCCGGCGCATGCCGGTCACGAGGTGGTCGACCGCGAACAGGCCCTTGAGCAGGTCCGGGTCCTCCACCAGTTGCTCGAGCTCGTCGAGCCGCTGGATCGCCCGGTGCGCGAGGGACTGGACGCGGCGCGCGATGTTCGCGAACACCGCGACGCCGGGATCAGCACTTGCGCCGGCATCGAAACCGGCTCCGGAAACCTGCTGCATGCGGGCCACTGCGAACTCCGCCGCGGCCTGCGCCTGCCGGATCTCGTAGGAGAGCAGTTCGAAGGGATGGCTGCCCGCGGCGGGTTCGTCGGCCGGCCACCGCGGCGCGAGGTGCTCGCCAGCGCGCACCTGCTCGACCAGTTGGGGGAACTCGGTCTTGCCCTGCTCGACGGTGGAGCGCAGGTCGCTGATCCATTGCTGCGCATGCTTCGTGGATTCGTCGAGCCGCCGTTCGGCGACTGCGACGGAATCGTTGGCGTGATCTTCGATCGCGTTCGCCGTGGCGCGGGCACGGAAGACGGCCGTGACCAGAATGATCACGCAACCTGCGAGCCCGCCGCCGAGCACCGAGTACTGGAGCACGGGCTCGGGGTTCGTGGTCAGTACGGCTGCGGCGGCGATCCCCAACGCGGCCATGGCGCCCAAGTGCACCATGACCAGCCGCAACAACCGACTCCGCAGGTCATCGTCCGTGCTGCGCCCCGAAGCCGGCGACTGCTCGGAATCCGTGGCGGGTAAAGGGAACTCAGACATCAGCGTCCTTGGTACGGGGGAATGATCGGTGACGGGCACAGATGCCTGTGTTGGGGGCGTCACCGTTGGGACTACTGGAGCTCACTCATTGATCAACTAATCACCGATGGTGATCCTAGCGACATCAATGGCGGCTGAATAGGTAGGGGGTTTGACCCATTGGGGCTCCGCTTATTACTGGCCGTGACATGGTGAAACTCTTCGTTGAACTGGCGGTATGTCCCGCCTCGGGAAGTTCGGTCGCGGCTTCCGCCGAAGGCCCGCGCGGTCACCGCGCGGCCCGATCGGGCGAGTCTCGTCGATGTCTCGGATTCTCCGCCGAGATGCGTCCTGACCGGCGGAGACGAGCGTTCGAGAGATCGTCCCGGCGAGCACTGGCGGAGCGACCGACTGGCGATTGTGATCTTACATTACTCCATTCGGGTGTACCTTGATCCTGCGGTCGGATCCATCGGCGCGCGGCCGGCCCAATCGGAATGATCTTTCCCGGATCGCAATTGACCCGACCCTTTTGGCGTCCTGACGGCACCCGAGTCGAGGTCGGTTCCGGCTGGTCGGCGTATGGTCTGCGCCAATTGAAGCCAATCCGGGCCGGATTCTTCCCGGACCGGTTCGGCGCCGAGTGAGATACATCCCGTCAACAAGCGCAAACCCCACGACTCCGCATCGTCCGACGCCCGGTGCACAGGCGCGCGCACGGGAGGAGGTGGATGCAGTGATCCGCCGATCGGGTGCCGGGCCCAGTGCGGCTCGCCGGCCGTGAGGCCTCCGGGCAGCAACCAGGAGGACTCACGCCGGCGGTCAGCTGGTGATGTCCTTCCTGTGGAAGCGCCAGATCGCGAGGGTGGTGAAGACCGCCGCGTAGGCCAGGGCGGAGAAGGCCCCGTGCGCCATCGCGGTCCAGTCGACGTCCTCGCTCAGCAGGTCCGAGTAGGCCGTCGAGTAGTGCGTCGGCAGGTAGTCCCGCAGGTCTCCGAGGGCCGTGATCTGGTCCAGGATCGCCGACAGGATCGAGACCACCACCGCGCCGCCGACCGCGCCCAGCGGTGCGTCCGTGCTGACGCTCAGGAACAGGGCGAGCCCGGCGATCCAGGACAGGTGCACCGCCAGGTACGCGGTGGCCACCGCCAGGTTCACCACCCCGCCCGGGAACGGCACCGCCTCGCCGGTGGTGCTGATCAGGTCACCGCTGCCGAACCACACCAGTCCCACGCCCAGGGCGACCGCGGACAGCAGGATCAGCCCGAAACCCGACAGCAGCGCGGAAACCACGGCTTTCTGCCGTAGCAGCCGGGTGCGCGGGACCGGCGCGGCCAGCAAGAACTTCAGGCTCGACCAGGACGCTTCGCTGGCCACCGTGTCGCCGAAGAACAGCGCCACCACCACGACCAGCAGGAAGCCGGTCGACGCGAACAGCGTGAACACCGCGAAGTTCAGGCCGCTGGAGGTAGCCATGTCCGCCAGGGTCCGGCCGCCGCGCCGGCCGTCGTCACCGATCTCGAAGGCCAGCAGCAGCAAGAAGGGCAGCAACACCAGGAAACCCAGCGCCAGCCGGGTGCGGCGGCGCCGCAGCTGGCGGGCCAGCTCCACCCGGACCGGCAGCGTCCGCTTCGCGCGGTAGCCCTCGACGCTGCCGTCGGGCTGGGACGAGTGGCGGCGGCCGTAGCGGACCATCGCCGTCTCGGCCGTGTCCAACTGCCTGACCTTGGGCGCTTCGGCGTCGTCGGTCACCGGTGATCCTCCCCGACCAGCTGCAAGAAAGCGTCCTCCAAACGCCGTCGCGGCCCCACCTGGTGCACCGCGATCCCGGAGGCGACCAGCACGTTCACCGCCACCGCAGCCGAGTGCCCGGCGAGGTCTGCGTGCACCAGGTCGCCGTCGGTCTCCACCGGGCCGAGCCCCTCGATGGTGCGCAGGGCCTCGGCCGCCTGCTCCGGCTCGTCGACCCGGAAGGTCGCCTCGCCGTCGACCGACACGATGTCGGCCACGCTGCCCGCCGTCACCAGCTGGCCGTTGCGCATGACCACCACGTGCGTGCAGGTCTGCTCGACCTCGGCGAGCAGGTGGCTGGACACCAGCACGGTGCGGCCGGTAGACGCGTAGCGGCGCAGGATCTCGCGCATCTGGTGGATCTGCGGCGGGTCCAGCCCGTTGGTCGGCTCGTCGAGCACCAGCAGCTCCGGCAGCCCGAGCATCGCCTGCGCGATCGCCAGCCGCTGCTTCATTCCCTGGCTGTAGGTGCGCGCCGGGCGACGGGCGGCCGTGCCGAGCCCGGCGATCTGCAGCACCTCGTCGAAGCGGGCCTGCAGCATCGGCCGCCCGGTCGCCGCCCAGTAGTACCGCAGGTTGTCAAAACCGGACAGATGCGGCAGGAAACCGGGCGTCTCCACCAGCGAACCCACCCGGGACAGCACCGGAGCCCCGGGGACCAGCCGGTGGCCGAACACCCGGATCTGCCCGGAAGTCGGCGTGAGCAGGCCCAGCAGCATCCGCAGCGTGGTCGTCTTGCCCGCCCCGTTGGGGCCGAGCAGCCCGACGATCTGGCCGCGCTCGACGCGGATCGACAGGTCCTGCACCGCCGCGGGCTTGTCGGGGTACGACTTGGTCAGCCCGGCGATCAGCAGCGGCGTGTCGGCCAGCAGCGGGTCGACGTCATCGGTGCTCTTGCGCCGGATCAACGAAAGCACCCACGCCACCAGGGCCGCCGCGATGATGACGACGATGCCGACCAGCGGCGCCACGGGCACCGTGTTGGCGGTCGTCGTCGCGCCGCGCACCGACGGGATCGACACCGAGCTGTCGCCGGCCAGGCCGATGCGGTGCACCGCCGGTTCCCTCGGCACCGCGTACGCCTGGTCGGTGGTGGCCACCGCCAGTTCCAACCGGTGACCGGTCTCCAGCGGGTGCACCACGCCCGGCAGGGCCACGTCCACCTCGACCGGTGTGCCGTCCGCGGGCAGGTCGGCGACGTGCAGGGGGGACACGGCGTTGCCGATCAGGCTGCGCTGCTGGTCCGGGCCGACGTCGTAGAGCTTGGCGAACAGCACCGCGTCGCCGGTCGCGGGCTGGCCCGGCACCGACGCCACCGAAAGGCGGGTCCGCGCTATGCCGGAGATCAGCAGCTGGCTGTCCAGCGGATCGGTGCGGAACACCGCTACCTGTCCGGGCAGGTCGCGGGCCAGCGACCGGCCGAAGCCGCCCGCGGCGTCCAGCATCTCGCCGACGCCGGGCAGCGAGCTGGTGGCGGCCGGGCTGCCGCCCGGCGGGTTGACCACCCGCGTGACCTGGCCGTGCAGCTGCAGCGCGAAACGCGGCGTGCGCTCGGCCCGCACGCCGGGGTAGGCGGGCGCGGACACGGTGCGCACCGGGATCTCGCCGTTGCGCTGCGGCCGCCCGGCGATGTCGTAGTCGAAGCCGGTGCCGGGGTCGGGCACCGGCGGAACCCCGCCGAGGTAGAAGGCGAACCAGTCCGCGATGCGTTCGCGCAGCGCCAGGTCGGGCGAGGCGCCGTCGTGGCCGCCGGCGAACCAGATCGTCTTGACCTTGCCGCCGGCGGCGGAGATCTGCCGGGCGTTGGCATCCGACTGGTCCAGGCCGAACAGGGTGTCGCGTTCACCCTGCACCAACAGCGTCGGCACCTTGATGTTGGCGGTGACGGACTTGGGGGAGACCCGGTCGAGCAGGTCCAGCGTCGCCTGCCCGGCCTGCCCGGTCCGCGCCACCTCGGTGTAGGCCGCGCACACCTGCGGCGTGAAGTTCCCGCAGGTCAAGGGCTGGTTGACGGCCTCGCTGCGGAAGCCGACCGCGCCGCCGTCGGACGGCGATGGGGCCGGCGGTCGCGGGTCGGAGCGCTGTTGCGGCGAGCTTCCCGCAGAGAACAGCATGCCCGTCCAGGCCTGCTTGAACACGCCGTGATCCCCGGTGGTGCCGTCGGCCGGGGTGCTGCCGCCGATCCGGTCCCGCGAGGCGGCGTTGGGCAGCAGTGCTTGGCCGAGGTCGTTGTAGGTCATCAGCGGTGCGATCGCGTCGACCCGGGGGTCGGTCCCGGCCAGCAGCAGGCTCAGCGCGCCGCCGTAGGAGCCGCCCGTCACGCCGACCCGAGGATCGCCTTCGCGGTCGCGCAGCACCTCTGGCTGGCGCGCGAGCCAGTCCAGCAGCTGGCGCGCGTCGGTTACCTCGTAGGAAGGGTCGTTCAACGCGATCTTGCCGGTGCTGCGGCCGAAGCCGCGGGAGGAGAAGGTCAGCACCGTGAACCCGCGGCGGACCAGTTCCTGCGCCTGGGCAGCGGTGTCGTCCTTGCTGCCGCCGAACCCGTGCGCGAGCAAGATCGCGGGCGCCGGGGTGTCCGCCGGGGCGAAAAGCGTGACGTCGATCTGCACCCGCTCGTTGCCGCCGGGGCCATCCAGCACGTCCACCAGCGCTTCCCGGGGAGCTTCCGGGGCGGCTGCTGGTTTTTCGTCACCGGACCAGAGGAAAGCTCCGAGCACCACGAGGGCTATGCAAGACAGGGCGATCAGGACGAGGCCCTTGCGGCGACGGGGGGATGCGGACACGCATTCGACAGTAGGGGAAGACGAAGGCACCGGTTTCGATCCAGACGCGGGCGAAGACAAGACGCTATGAAGCAGAGACCAAACAGCAACCGGACACATCGTCGTGCCCGGAGCCGAGGCCGTGCCGCATCCCCGCGTGCGGTCCCGGGAAGCCGGGTGGTGGTGATGATCATAACGATGATCGGGTGAGGCGCAATGATCTCGGTCCCGCCATCGGTGTGATCGCCGATCGTTCTCGTTGCCGGTCGGAAAGGCTCACCGTACGGTTCGCCGCGTGATGTTCGTTGCTTGTGCGACCCCGGGGTGGTGTTCGGGACCGTGCATAAGTGACAATCTTGGCAACGGGAGGGGAGTATTCCTTCGCGGCGGTGTCGTCATCACGGAACTTGCTCGGACAAGCCCGGTGCCGTCGACCGGCCTGAGGCCGGTGGAAGAGACCTCCGGTCCCTGGCGTATGCCCTGAACCGGAGGTGACGAATGCGTGCCGACTTGATGCTGCTCGCCCAGCAGACCCAACCCGCGACTGACCGACTGAACGTCCCGTGGTGGATCTGGGCGGCTACGCTCGGTGGCCTCGCCCTCCTGCTGCTGCTCGACCTCGTGATCGTGGACCGCAAACCGCACGAGGTGACCACCGCGGAGGCCGCCAAGTGGGTCACCTTCTACGTGGCCTGCGCGATCGTGTTCGGGCTCGGGGTCTGGTTCTTCGGCGACTCCCACTTCGCGATCGAATACTTCACGGGTTACATCACCGAGTACTCGCTGAGCGTGGACAACCTGTTCATCTTCATGGTGATCATGTCCAGCTTCGCGGTCCCGTCGATCCACCAGCACCGGGTGCTGCTGATCGGCATCCTGCTGGCGCTGGTGATGCGCGGCATCTTCATCGCGGTCGGCGCCGCGCTGATCGCCCAGTTCGTCTGGATCTTCTTCATCTTCGGTGCGTTCCTGATCTGGACCGCGGTCAGCATGGTCCGCAAGAAGGACGATGACGAGGAGTACCACGAGAACGCCGTGGTCCGCTGGGTCCGCAAGGTGTCCCCGGTGACCGACGACTACCACGGCGCCAAGTCGAGCGTGAAGATCGACGGCAAGCGCCACCTGACCCCGATGTTCGTGGTGATCGTCGCGATCGGCAGCGCAGACCTGCTGTTCGCGGTCGACTCGATCCCGGCGATCTTCGGCATCACCCAGGACCCGTTCCTGGTCTTCGCAGCCAACGCGTTCGCCCTGATGGGGCTGCGTCAGCTGTACTTCCTGCTCGGCGGCCTGGTGGACAAGCTGGTCTACCTGTCGGTGGGCCTGGCGGTGATCCTCGGGTTCATCGGCATCAAGCTGATCTTGCACGCGTTCCACGAGTACCACCTGGTGCCGGAGTGGCTGGAGATCACCAACTGGATGTCCCTGTCGGTGATCGTCGTGGTGCTGGCCATCACGACCTGGGCCAGCCTGGCGAAGTCGAAGAAGGACGCCGAATCCCAGGACGAGGAAGCGGCCGAGAACGCCTGATCCGCAACGAAAGTGCCCGGAGTTCCAAACGGGAACTCCGGGCACTTTCGTTTTCGCTGGGGCTGGTGCCGAGAATATGTCTCGGCATTTGGACCTGGGTCCCGCACAGTGGGAAGGCTTCTGTGGTTCTCCAGCGCGCACTGCCGCGCAAAACGGGCCTGGAAAACCGAAATCAGTCCAACAGCGTGTAGCTGAGTTCTTTGCACACCCGTCCCAGGGGCACGTCCAGGCCCGGGTGGCTCAGCGGGAGAAGGACGTCGGGGGAGTCCGGGAGGGCCGTTGCCGCCGGCGGATCCCAGAGGCACAGCGACGGGTTGCCCGCGTCCATCGAAGAGCGGTACCAGAGGCCGTCGAGCTCCGGGTAGGCCGCGCGGATCCCGCGCGCCCACGCTTGGGTGCGCAGCTTGGGGCCGCTGCTGATCGCCTGCGAGGCACCGGCGCGGGTGGGCCACAGGCCCGTCAGGTCCAGCAGCCGGAGCGTCCGACGTGGACGGAACAGGACCAGGTGCGGGCTGCGCGTCCGGCGGTCCACTGTGGAGGTCGCCTGGTAGACCTCGGCGATGCAGGTCTGCACCGACAGCGAGAAGTACAGCACGCCGTGCTCCCGGGTGACCGTCGGGCCGCCCTGGGTGTTGGGCAGGTGCGGGTCGAACCTGGCGTGCGGTAATGGGCCGGCGTAGCGGAAGCTGTTCCACTGCTGAGGGTGGTTGCCCCCGGAGGTGAACACGCGCACGAGGCGAGTGCCGGCGGGCACCGCGATCACGTCTTCGGTGCGCCGGAGCATCGCCTGCAGCGCAGCGGGAGCAGGCGGCTGTGGTAGCCGTGCCATGTACGTCCTGGGTTGGGGTCTCGAAGGTTGGGAACGGGGCTCAGGCCGGGGTGCCGATCGTGGCGGCGAGCTCGGCCACCCGCTGCGGGTCGCCACCGGCCAGTAGCCACTCGCGCGGGCTCGCCGGCTGGTCCCCGATTTCGAGGTCCTCCTGCGGCGTGGTCATGAAGTTGGCCAGCACGAGCGCCGGTTGGTCGACGGGCATCAGCGCGAGCACGACGTCCAGCCCGGGCAGCACGTCGGTGTCGCTGAACTGCCACGCGGGCAGCCGCCATCCGCCGCGATCTTTCCAGCCGATCAACCGTCGTTCGCTGATGCGGTGCCGGATCCGGCTGCTGTCCACTCCCACCCGGTCCGCGGCCTGGTTGACCGACAGCGCGGTGTCGCGCAGCACGGCCTGTTCGGCGACGGTCCGCGCGCGGGCGTCGGCTTCGGAGTCGCTCAACGGCGTCAGGTCCAGGCCTGCTTCGGTGAGCGCGAGTCGTTCCGCTTCGGTGAAGTGCGCCCCTGGGTCCACCTGCGGCGAGGTGAGCTTCTTAGCGGCGTCCTCGACCAGGGTCAGGAATTCGTTGGCGGTGACCTTTAAACCGGCCCGTGCCAACACGGTTTCCAGCGCGGCTGACATGACTCCAGGGTAGCGCGGTATAGCGGAAATGTGTGCGCGAACGTGCGCGTAGTGCGAAGTATCACTTTTCGTAGCATGTGGATTGCGCACCGTGACGGACTCGCGGCTCCAGTCGGGGTGTTCTTTGGCGTGATCGTGGATCTGAAGACCCCGACCGGAGGCGGATTCGGCTACGGCAGGCTGTCCAAATGGGTCCGAACCGGATCCGAGAAAGCATTTCCACTGCTGGCGTCCCAGTTGATGGACCAGGTCATCACGCCGCTGATCTCGGGGTGCGGCTGGTCCGGGGTGTACAGACCGCAGTCGTTGGCCACCGCCAGGCAGCTGAGCGCATTGTTGACGATCGACGGATCGACGTACCCGCTGCCGGCCGCCGAGGCCGCCGCCGGCAGGCCCAGTGAAACCTGGTCAGGCCGCAGCACCTTCAGCAGGCTGCACGCCTGTGCGGTGATGAAGTCGGCCGAGCCCTGGCTGTAGACCTGGCCGTCGCAGCCGTTCATCGAACCCGAGTTGTAGTACTGGGTGTGCACGACCGTGAGGATGTCCTTAACGTTGTCGATCAACTGCAGGTAAGAGCCGCCGGACTGCACGTCGAGGGTCTGCGGCGCCATGGTCAGCACGAAACCGTCGCCCATGCGTTCGCGTAACTGGCGGATCGCGCTGGTCGTGTTGGGGACGTTGAGTCCGTACTCCAGGTCAATGTCCAACCCGTTGATTCCGTAATCAGTTAAGATTTTTTCGACCGAGTCGACAAAATTTGCGGCATTCGCCTCGCTGCCGAGGTCGACGTTTCCTTTTTCGCCGCCGATTGAGAGCACGAATGTCTTGCCCTCGGCCCGCTTCGCGGCGATGTCTGATCTGAGCTGCTCGTCGCTGTAGCCACCGAGTGCGGCGGACAGCTCCGGGTCGGCGTTGAAGGTGACCGCGCCGGGTCGGGCCGAGTCGGCATTGCCGAATGCCAGTGCGATTACGTCGTAATTAGGCGAGATGTCACTGATCTTCAGCGGCTTGGCGTTGTTGACGAAGTTCTGCCAGTACCCGGTGAGCTGGTGCTTGGGCAGGGCTTGCGGGGTGGCGGCCGAGCCGGCGGGGACGAATGCGAGCGCGGCGGCGAGGACGGCCGCGGCGAGCGCGGCCATTCGTCTGGTCATGCGGGCCTCCGTGGGATGAGAGCCGGATGATGTTCTCGCAAAGTGGACTGGACCAGTTGGCTGGTCAAGGATTTGGCGAGGTTGCGAAGCGGGTTGCGCCGGTCGGAGCAAGGCGGTGCCGCCGAGGCTTGACGAGACCGGGCGTGAGTCGTTGACTGGACGTACCGACTGGTCGGTCTCGATGTGGAGGTGGCGTGTTGGGCAGCGCGCACGACGAACGACCTTTGCTGGCGCTCTACGACGGCGGGGTCGCCGCCGAAATCGAGCCGTAGTTCGACAACATGCTCGAACTGTTCGCCGCTGCCACCGGGAAAACCCGGACCACATGGCCATCACCTACTCCGACGGCCGGATCAGCTACCGGGAGCTCGACGAGCTCAGCGACGGGCTGGCCGTCCACCTGGTCGAACACGGGGTCGGCAGGGGCGACCGGCTGGCCCCGTACCCGCAGAACGTGCCGCAGTTCCGGTGGTGGAGGCCTTCCGCGAGCGGTCCGGCTACGTGGTGGACCGGAAGAACGACATGCTCCGGCTTCACGGTCAGGCCGCGCGCTGACAGCGGCGGCCGCCGCGTGAAAACCCCGTGAGAGAAGGAAAACCGATGAGCAAGCGTTTCGACGGGCGGGTCGCGATCGTAACCGGGGCGAGCCGGGGCATCGGCCTGGCCATCGCCGAACGCCTGGTGGCAGAGGGCGCGAAGGTCACCCTGACGGCTCGCAAGCCCGAACCGCTGGCCGAGGCGGTGGAGGGTCTCGGCGGCGCCGAGAACGCGCTCGGCATCCCCGGCAAGGCCGACGACGGGGAGCACCAAGCCGAGGCGGTCGCCAAGACCGTGGAGACCTTCGGCCGGGTGGACATGCTGGTCAACAACACCGGCATCAACCCCGCCTACGGCCCGCTGATCGACCTGGAGCACGGGATCGCACGCAAGACCTTCGAAGTCAACGTGCTGGCCGCGCTCGCGTGGACCCAGCAGGTGTACCGCGCGTGGATGAAGGAGCACGGCGGCTCGGTACTCAACGTGTCCTCCGTGGCCGGTCTGCGGCCCGCACCGGGGATCGGCTTCTACGGCGCGACGAAGGCGACGCTGGCGTACATCACCAAGGAGCTCGCGGTCGAGCTCGGCCCGGACATCCGGGTCAACGGCATCGCCCCGGGCGTGGTCAAGACGAAGTTCGCCACGGCGCTGTACGAGGACAAAGAGGACGAGGTCGCCGCGGGCTACCCGTTGAAGCGCCTGGGAATTCCATCCGACATCAGCGGCGCGGCGGCGTTCTTGCTCTCCGAGGAGGCGTCCTGGGTCACCGGCCAGGTCCTGGTCCTGGACGGCGGCGTGACCCTGAAGGGCGGTGTGTGAGCCCGTGACGATTTCGCGAGAAATTGACCGTCACCCGGGTGAACGTCAATTTCTCGCGAAATTGCCGCTGTCGAAGGCGGAAGCAGATACGCGCTGCGGGCCGCCGAACCGCAGCGCGGGCACGCTGGCATGCGGAAACTCCAGCGCAAACTGAAGTAGGGGTGCGTGTCGCCGCCGGTTCGCGCCAAGCCCGGACCGGCTGGTCGATACGCTGAGTGGGCATCGACAGGGGAGGTTGACATGGCGCGGTCGGCGAACGGTCGCACTACTGCCGGACCGGCGGTGGGTGCCGAACCGGTTCCGCAGCGGTTGCTGGCCGTGGCCACGCGGTTGTTCGCCGAGCAGGGCTTCGAGATGACCTCGGTGCAGCAGATCGTGGATGCCGCCGGGGTCACCAAAGGGGCGATGTACCACTACTTCGGCTCCAAGGACGACCTGCTCTACGAGATCTACGCGCGGGTGCTGCGCGACCAGCACGCGCGGATGGAGAGCGCGGCGGCCAGCGACGCGCCGGTGCAGGAGAGGCTGCACGCGGTGGCCGCGGCCGTCGTCGCGACGACCGCCGCCAACCTCTACGACACGGTGATCTTCTTCCGCTCCATGCACCTGCTGCACGCGGACAAGCAGGCGGAGGTCCGGGCGGAGCGGCGGCGCTACCACGAGCGGGTGCGGGCGCTGATCGAGGAGGGCCAGCTCTCCGGGGTGTTCCGGTCGGACAAGTCGGCGGACCTCGTGGTCGACTTCTTCTTCGGCGCGGTGCACCACCTCGGTACCTGGTTCCGCAAGGATGGCAAGCTCACGGGTGAGGAGGTCGGCGAGCAGTTCGCCGACCTCCTCCTGGCCTCTCTGCGGCCCTGAGCGCAACCGCCGGGCGCGGTTGTGGTGGACAGCGGATTCGCGCGGGATAGCAGGCCGTCCACGGTCGTCGGGTTATTTGCTCTGCGGGCACTGGTGGATGAGGATGCGGCGGAGTTGCTACCGCTGTAGTGGCTGTTTGAGAACTCGTTTCGTGTGCCAGTGAAACTGGTGGCCTACGGCAGTGGCGGCGATTTCGCGCGAAATCGCCGCTCGCCACGCCTGCAAGGTGGCGATTTCGCGCGAAATCGCCGCTCGCCACGCCTGCAAGGTGACGGTTTCGCGCGAAATCGCCCCAGCCGCACGGCCGTCATGCCGCTCGATAGCACCCGCTCGCCCCAAAACACATCCCGGCGCCACCACATCCCAAAAAGCTTCTATAGCAACTGAAAGCACTCGCGGTCGGTCGCCTGGGGAACGTCTGCGCCCGTTTCGTTCGTGTTGCGCAGATCGATCAATCTGCTGCCGGGGGTTGCGCGGGCCGGTTCGTCGCTGGCCGGGGTGCTGATCGACAAGGTCATCAGGTTGTCGCCAGCCGGGCGGCGAGCTCTTCGATACCGTCGATGTCGCGGCTGTGCGAGGCGGCCAGCTGCTTGCTCCAGCGGCGGGCCTGACGTTCCAGGAAGCCTTCCGGGCGGCCGAATTCGCCCAGCCCGACGGCGTCCGGGGCGATCGAGAGCAGGTCGGCGAGCACGTCCATCAGCTGCCAGGCCAGGTCGACGCGCTGCTGCTGGGCGAGCCGTTCGGTCAGCTGCGGCGTGCGGTAGACGGTGCCCGGCACGTACTCCATGACGTAGAACGGGCCCCGAGCACGCTTTCGTCCTGGCACAGCAGGTGGGTTTCCGGCACCGGCACCGGCGTTCCGGCCAGCGCGGACAACACCCGGAACTCGCGGCTCATGTCGTGCGCGGTGGCCAGCACGTGACCCAGCTGCGGGCGGCGCACCACCCACTGGTGCGCGCCGTCCCCGACGACGTAGGTCAGGTTGAACCGTCCACCTTGGACGAGTTCGCCGGTGAGCGGTCCGCCGGCCAGGCCGGGCCGCTCCGCGTCGAGGTGCGCGCGCAGCCGGTTGAGGTCGAGGCCCGGCAGCTCGCCGGGCGGCGGTTGGGCGTTCAACATCGCGTGATTCGTGGGGGTCGCGGCGCTGGAACCCATGCCCAGAACCGTACCGACTAGACGGTATGTGCGCTAGACTCCGACTGCTCGCCTCGGGTGGGTCAGGCCGCAGGGAGACCCCGCCCCGGTAGATCGGCAGGGTCCGCTGCACGGGCTTGGGCTGGAAGTCGCCGGGGCTGATGGTCCAGAACTTGCCATGGTGCCGCGCTGGTCGGCCGCCCCAGAGGCTTGCCAGCTGACCCCGTCCCCGAGCGCTCCGGTGTTGGAGCGAACGGCCCGTTTGCGTCGATGGAAGACGTGAACAAGCCGTTCGCTTCGCTCTCAGGTGCGGGCCACCGGTTTCCTGGTGATCAGGTGGGCGGTGACCCCGGCCAGCAGGCCCCAGAAGACCGACGCGATGCCGAAGATCGTCAGGCCCGAGGCCGTGACCAGGAACGCGATCAGCGCGGCGGTGCGACTGCCCGGGTCTTCGGTGGCCTTGGCCAGCGAGCCGCCGATGGTGTCCAGCAGGCCGATCCCGGCGAGCGCGGTGATCAGCGCGAGCGGGAACGCGGCGATGAGGCTGCCGAGCATCGCCCCGAAGACCCCCAGCAGCAGGTAGCAGGCGCCGGAGACGATGCTGGCCTTGTAGCGCTGCCCCGGATCCTCGTGCGCGTCCCGGCCCATGCACAGCGCTGCGGTGATCGCCGCGAGGTTGATGCCGAAGCAGCCCAGCGGCGCCAGCACCACGTTCACCGCGCCGGTCCAGGACAGGATCGGCGACACCGGCGTCGGGTAGCCGTGGGCGCGCAGCGTCACCATGCCGGGCAGGTTCTGCGAGGTCATCGTGATGATGAACAGCGGAACGGCCAGGCTGATCATGGAGTGCAGCGACCAGCTCGGCCAGGTCCACACTGGCGCGGCCAGGGCGAAGCCGACGCCGTCGAAGCGCAACGAGCCCTGGACGGCGGCCAGCACCACGCCGATCACGAGCGCGATGAGCACCGCGTACCTGGGCACCAGGCGCTTGCCGAGCAGATAGCCCACCAGCATCGCCAGCACCAGCCAGAACTCGGTCTGCATGGCGGTGAACATGCCCAGGCCGAACTGCAGCAGTACGCCGCCGAGCAGCGCGGACGCGATCGACGACGGGATCAGGTTGACCATCCGCTCGAACCAGCCGGTGAGCCCCACCAGCACCGTCAGCGCCGCGGCGAGCAGGAACGCGCCTACCGCTTCGGCCATCGAGGTACCTTGACCACTCGTGGCCAGCAGCGCGGCACCGGGCGTGGACCAGGCCAGCATGACCGGCGCCCGGTAGCGGAGGGACAGGGCGATCGAGGTGACGCCGATGCCCGCGCCGAGCGCGAGGATCCACGAGCCGATTTCCGCGGGGCCCGCGCCGAGGGTCCGCGCGGCTTGGAAGACGATGGCTGCGGAGCTCACCACGCCGACCAACGTGGTGATGGCGCCGGCGACCAATGTGGACATCGGCAGGGCGGTGGGGAGCTGTTGCCGTAACTGCACCGGGGCCTCCGTTCTGTTTATGGAACGACCGATGCTAGGAGGTAGCGGTGGAGCTGGTCAAGGTCGTGGGCGCGAACCTGCGCGCCGCCCGATTGCTGCGCGGACTGTCGCTGTCCGAGACCGCCCGCCGGGC
The DNA here is from genome assembly GCF_012277335.1 of Saccharopolyspora sp. ASAGF58. Classification (NCBI taxonomy): domain Bacteria; kingdom Bacillati; phylum Actinomycetota; class Actinomycetes; order Pseudonocardiales; family Pseudonocardiaceae; genus Saccharopolyspora; species Saccharopolyspora sp. ASAGF58. The sequence goes on from NZ_CP040605.1 coordinate 4,694,421, forward strand.
CGGCATCGGCAAGGGCACGCTGTCGGAGCTGGAGGCCGGTCGGCGCAATCCGACGCTGGAGACGCTCTACGCGCTCGCGACGGTGCTCGATGCGCCGCTGGGGCGGCTGCTGGTTGCGGAGTCCGGGGGGAGCGCGGAGGAGGCGGTGGTGGTCAACCGGGCCAGCGGCTCGGACCTCTCCGGGCAGACGGTGGACGTGCAGCTGATGGACCGGGTGTTCAGCGGCGGCCAGCAGCTGGAGGTGTACCGGCTGCACGTGCGAGCCGGGGCCCGGTACGTGTCCAGCGCGCACCGGCCGCGGGTGATCGAGCAGCTGTTGGTGCACTCCGGAACCCTCGTCGTCGGGCCGGAGTCCGCGCCGGAAACGCTCGGCCCGGGTGACTACATCCGCTTCGACGGCGGGGTGGACCACGTCTACCAAGCGCTCGAGGACGACGCCTGCGCGACGCTCGTGATGCGCTACGTCGACCCGGCCTGATGCCTGCGCAACCGTTGTCCCTGGGCTGCATTTCGCCGACACGGCCACGTGGTGGATCGTCTGTTACCTGCTCGCCCTCCGCAGCGCCCCGTGGCGGTGCTGGTGGGCTTGCGCCGCCGCCAGCGCGGTGGTGGTCAGTGCGCCTAGCGCCGCGCATATGAGAGCTATGCGGATACCGGGTGGCGACCAGGAAATGCGGATGTCGGAGGAATTCGGCGCGTCGGTCGGGATGTCGACCTGGAGCAGCCCGGCGGGGCCGGCGTGGGCGGGAAGCTGTCTGTCGCCCATCTTCGCGGTGTAGCCCGGCCATGCGAGTCGAGCAAAGAGGAGTTGTCCGCCTCTGCTGTCCGACCGGCTGAACGTTGCTGTTTCGTGGCGGTTGTCCAGTGCCGTGTTCGCCGTGACGCGCACGTTCGGTGATGCCCAGCTGAGCCGTCCGCTCGTGCGCGGTGCAGCGACAGTGCGTTCGAGCACGGTGATGCGGTCTGTTCGCTGCACCACGTGCCAGCCTGCTGGCACGACTGGCTCGGGAATCAGCCGCCGTTGAACGACGACGGTGTCCACCCGCAACAGGTTCGCGAGCGGCGCTTCCGTGCCGGGGACGCGCTGCCACAGAGCGGAGTAGGCATCGGCACAAGCGGAACCGTTGTAGGACAGGCACACCGCGTTCGATAGCGCGGAGAATCCCATGCCGGTGTAAGCGTTGATGCTCTCGATCCCGGTTGCTTGGTAGAAGTTGCCGGGCATGAGATCGTGCCACGCCTCGGGGCCCGGCCGTGGTGGGCCGATCCCACCGAGGTCGGATATCTGGAACACCGCGCCCTGATAGCGGTGCGCGAAGTGAGCGCGCGCCTCGGCGATGTTGGTTGGGTAGTAGTAGGGCGGCGGCGTGTGCCTGTCGACGAACCAGTGCACTTGCAACGCGAAAGTCCCCACCGTGCCGGCATGCACGACCGCGGCCAGTCCTCGTGTGCCCAGCCGCCGGAATGCCCACACTGCCGTGCCGCTCAGCACGGCCAGGCCGAGCACGGTGAGGACTTGGCGCCGGAGCATCGTGGGGGCCGGGTTGGCGGCCCATCCGAGGTAGGAGCAGAACAGCAGCAGCGCGGTTGCGACCATCGTTCGTCGGCGCAGGTGGTCGGTGCGCAGCCCGGCGGACAGCAGGACGGCCAGCAGGACCCCGAGACCGAGGTAGCCGTAGTGCAAAAGCCGCAGCGGCCAACGGAACATCCAAAAATCAGACGGGCCGATCGCCATCAGTAGAAAAATCCCGGTAAACACCAGGCAGCCGGTTAGTTCCCGACGTCGCTGGCGCACCACCGACCAGTCGAACCAGGCCGCCAGCGGGACGGCGAACCAACAGAAGAAGACTGCCGAGTCCCCGACGTTGGGGATTTCCGGGACGTAGCCGGGAAGGCTTGCATTCAGGAGGTCGCTCAGGTTCGGGGTGAGTTCGCCGGTGTTGCGCGGGGCACCACCGGTGCTGCGCCATGTCACGTGGGAGCTGAGCAGAAGCGGAAGGTATACCAGCGGTGCCACCGCGACGATCGCCGCCGATGCGAGGAACACCTCACCGGTCACCCGCCAGCGCCGGTTGACGGCGGTTTCGATGAGCACGGCGAACAGTACGCCGCACACCCCGAGCATCCCGTATGGGTTGCCGGCGGTCACAGCGAGTATCCCAAAGACGAAGACCCAGGCGGCGTTGGCCTTTCCCTTGGCCATTCGGCGCGTAGCCCACCACAGGTACGGGATCCACACGAACGCCAGCAGCGCGGCCGGCCATTTGACCGCGTCGAAGAAGAACAGCGATCCGCAGAACGGTAGGGAAGCGGCGGTCACACTCGCGGCCCATGGGCGCGCCCCGTACTCCCGGAACAGCAGATATGAGCCGAGAGCGATCGCCGAGAACGCCGCCGAGCGGACGACGTCTCCGGCGAGCGCCAGGTCCGGCATGACGGACACGAACACCCACACGAGCGCGTTGACCGGATTCCACACTCCGAACAACGCCTCGAGGACGAGGTTGCCGCCCATCCACGAGCCAACATCGAGCGTGACCGGCCAGGACCCGCCGCGGACCTGTTCGCCGAGGCGGTACCACATGGGCAGGATCTGGATCGCGGCATCGTCTGTGTAGTAGGCCAGCGAGTTTCTCAGGAGTGGAAACTGCGCCAGCAAGCCCGCCAAGGCACAGGTCAGCGCGGCGAATCCGCACCGAACGCCGTTCGGCCCGACACGCGGCGTCTTTTGTTCCACCGGAATGTCCGTCTCGTCCGGAGAAACCGTGTTCGCCACTAGCACTCCTCTCAGCAGCCGTTCCCCGAAGACCGGCTCCTCCGTGCCGCACTGCTCGGTTCCTTGCCGACCTGTCCACCGCCGTCCGCCCTGCCGCCCACCACGAGCGACGTCCGGGTAAGGACGAACCTGGAGACGAGGAAGGTCGCCGGCACAGCGACAACCCCGCCCGCGAATGTCGCGATCCGGGAGTCGACCCCGGCGTACTCGACAAGCGTGTAGACCGCGGCCGCGCTCAACGCGAGATTTGTGAGGTTCGACAGCGGGTACAGCAGGAACTTCAGCAGCGTGGGCGGAACGCGGAAGGTGTAGTAACAGTTCAGCAGGTACGACACCGCCATCGCGACCGAAGCCGCGACGAGGTGCGCGACCAGATACGGCACCACGAACCACAGTGCGATGTAGATGGCGTAGTGCACCGCAGTGTTCGCCACGCCAACCAAACAGAAACGCACCAACCGCGACCCGCTCCGCCCGCCCGGCACCGTTAGCCCTCAACGACCTCTGGACGCCCACTTGGCCGGGTCGTGGCCGTTGACGTTGACCGCCGTCTGTGGTCCGTCACGCTGTTGCGGTGCGTCTCGGTCGCTGATCCAGGGTGCCGACGCTGCCGCCTTGTCTACCGGCCCGGTTTCCTTGACCAGGAACGGCGGCCGTCGTTTCGTCTCGACATAGATCCGTCCCAGGTACTCGCCGATGACGCCGAGGACGAGGAGATTGATGCCGCCGAGGCAAGCGACAGCGACCACCAGCGTCGCGTAGCCGGGAACGCGCACCCCGTACACGAGCGTGTTGACGACAACGAACGTGGCGTAGCAGAACGCAAGAACCGTGATCAGTGCGCCCAAGTGGATGGCCGCCCGCAGCGGTTTGTTGTTGAACGAGAGAATCCCGTCGATGCCGTAGTTCAACAGTTTTCCGGCCGACCACTTCGACTTGCCGCCGCCGCGAACGACGTTGCGGTAGCTGACCGTGGCAGTGTCGAAGCCGATCCAGGAACACAGCCCCTTCGAAAACCGGTTGTGCTCAGGCAGTGACAGCAACGCGTCGACGGCACGCCGCGACAACAGGCGGAAGTCGCCAACGCCGTCCTGAAGGGAGACATCGACGAGCTTGTTCACAGCCCAGTAGTACAGGCGAGACAGAGCCGTCCGCGCGAACGACTCCCCGTGGCGGGTCCGCCGCGCCACCACCTGGTCGTAGCCCGAGTCCAGCAGCTTCACCATGTCGGGCAGCATTTCCGGTGGGTGCTGCAGGTCCGCATCCAGAACGGCGATACGACTGGCTGTGGCATGGCTCAACCCCGCTACTAGCGCCGCTTCCTTGCCGAAGTTCCGGCTCAGCGAGACGAACCGGAAGCCAGGATGCTCGACGCTGGCCCGGCGCGCCTTGGCGAGGGTCTCGTCGGAGCTGCCGTCGTCGACGAGGATGACCTCGTAATCGTGGCTGATCTTGGGAAGGACGGCCGACAGCCGATCTGTTAAGTCGTCGAGTACGTCTCCTTCGTTGCAGCAGGGAACCACGATGGACAGATCCATAAAGCCCCCCCAGCAGCTGTGGGCTTAAGCCCATCCCATCCCGTAGGACACCCCAGACCGTCACGGTAGGACTGCTCTAGCAATGCCGCAGAACTACGGGGTGTCGTCCTATTGGGCGAGTGGCGCCTCGGACACTGGCCGTCGGTGGCAGATCTCTGCGAACGACGCCAGAAGTCCACGCACGACGGGGTGTCGGTAAGGACGGCCCACCGGCCGCAAACGGCGACCATCAGCGCTGGTCAGTAGCCGTTTAGTTGATCACTGAGAACGTCGTTGCGGTGATCGATGCGCAAACCACCGCAACATCCGAAAACGCCGGAGGTCCCTCCGGGAAGAGGGACCGGCGGGACCTTCGCAGCGTTCGGACACCGACCCGCGATCGGGGGATGACGCCGGGATCCGTGTCACGGGGGGTGAGCGGCACGGGTGCCCCTCACCTGCACCGGATCAGCGGTTGTCCTCCTTGAGCATGTCGGAGCACTTTTCGCCGATGGCCATCGTGGTGATGTTGGGGTTCACCGCGACCAGGAACGGCATCGCCGAGGCGTCCGCCACCCGCAGACCCTGCACGCCCTTGACCCGCAGGCGGGCGTCCAGCGGCTTCGTCGGGTCATCGTCCGCGCCCATCGGCACCGAGGCCGCCGGGTGGTAGACGGTATTGTGGGTGCGTTTGATGTAGTCCGCGATTTCGTCGTCGGTGCGCACGTCCGGGCCCGGGAACAGCTCGGCACCGGCCCAGCCCTGCATCGCCGGCTGCGCCACGATCTTGCGGGCCAGCTTGATGCCCTCGGTCATCACCCGCATGTCGTGCGGGTCGGTGAAGTACCGCGGGTCGACCTTCGGCTTGTCCCGGAAGTCCCGGCTGCGCAGCCGGACCGTGCCGGTGGAGCGGGCGCGGGTGACGTTCGGGGTGAGGCAGAAGCTGTTCTCCGAGGTCGGGTAGCCCTGCCGCACGGTGTGCATGTCGAAGGGCACCGAACCGTAGTGGAACATCAGGTCCGGCCTGGCCAGGCCAGGCTCGGTGGTGGTGAAGATGCCGATCTCCCACCACTGCGTGGAGTCGGTGACCATCGGCTGCTTGGCGTCCCAGCTGATCACGCCCTCCGGGTGGTCCTGCAGGTAGGAGCCGACGCCGGGGGAGTCGACCAGCACGTCGATGCCGAACTCGCGCAAGTGCTCGGCCGGCCCGATGCCGGAGAGCATCAGCAGCTTCGGGGTGTCGATGGCGCCGGTGGACAGCACCACCTCGCGGCGCGCGGTCACCGTGCGGGTGTGGATCAGGTCCGCGTCCAGGTACTGCACGCCGGTGGCCCGGGTGCCGTCGAAGGTGACTTTCTTGGCCCAGGCCTGGGTGCGGATCTCCAGGTTCGGCCGGTCCAGGTTCGGGTGCAGGTAGGACACCGACGACGAGGACCGGGTGCCGTCCTCCCGCGCGTTGATCTGGAACCAGTTCGCGCCGTGCACCACGGTCTTGCCGGAGTTGAACTCCGTAACCGGGAGGCCTTCCTGGGCGCAGGCCTGCAGCAGCGCGACGCCGCACGGGTCCTCCGGCGGGACGCTGCGGATGGTCACGGGGCCGCTGCGGCCGTGGTGCTCGCCCGGCCCGTCGTTGGTCTCCAACCGCTTGTACAGCGGGAAGATGTCCTTGGCGCCCCAACCGGTGGCGCCCAGCGACTCCCACTCGTCGAGGTCTTCGGCCGGGGCCCAGAACGCGATGCAGGAGTTGTGCGAGGAGCAGCCGCCGAGGACCCGGGCCCGCGCGTGCCGCATGAACGAGTTGCCGTTGTCCTGCGGCTCGATCAGGTAATCCCAGTCGTAGCCGGACTCCAGCAGCGCCATCCAGCGCTTGAGCTCCAGGATTGCCTTGTCGTCGACGTCGGACGGGCCGGCCTCCAGCAGGCACACGGTGACGTCCGGGTCCTCCGACAGCCGCGCCGCGATGGCCGCGCCGGCGCTGCCGCCACCCACCACGACGTAGTCGAACTGATCTGCCATTGGGAATCTCCGTTTCTGGAATGAACCTTCTGGTCGCCTTGCTCGGCGGTGCGGGTAGCGGAACCTCAGAAGCCCCCTCGTCTGCGGGATCCCCGATTCGCATATGTCAATACGCCACATCGGGGCTTGCCCCGCGAGCCGCCCGGGGTGCGGGTGTCCCCGCAGGACACCGTTGAGAACCCGCGGCGGTGCCGGTCGCGTGCGTGGCGGGAAGCGGCTCCGGCGCTTGCCTGATGCCGGGTGCGGTCGAGTCCGCTGGGCACGTCATCAGCGCGGGCGCTCAGGCAACCGGGCTCGTGGCACCGCTGTCCGAAGTGGACTCCGCGGCGTGGTCGGCGAGCACGCCGACCTTGTGGCGCTGGACGAACCAGTAGTACGCGAATCCGCCTACGGCCGCGACTCCGACGAACAGCACCGAGCTGTACTGCAGGTACCAGTGGTACGGCGGCTCCGCGTTGTAGACTTCGCGGCGCGGCCACGCCAGGTTGATCGTCATGCCCAAGCCCCAGAGCACGGCCAGGACGTTGGTCGGCAACCCGAGCTTGCCCAGGCCGAACCGGCCCGGCTGCTTCGCCTCGCTTTTTGGCGCAGACCACTTGCCGCGCAGCCGCGCGACCAGCATCGGCACGGTGACCAGCAGGTACGAGATGTAGATCAGGACGATCGCCAGGCTGGTGACCGCGGTGAAGATCTGCGGCTGCCCGATGTTGACCACCAGCAGGGCCACCGCGAGCACGCCGATGACCACGGCCGGCACGATCGGCGTCTGGCAGCGCGGGCTGACCCGCGCCAGCAGCGAACCGGCGGGTAGCGCGTTGTCCCGGGCCATCGCGAAGGCGATCCGGATCGCCGCGGCGTGCACCGCCAGCACGCAGACCGTGATCGCCACGAAGATCGACAGGAGGAACAGCCGACCCACGAGCGGGCCCAGCGCGTCGTTGAGCACGAACTGCAGGCCGCTCTCGGCCAGCTGCGGCGCGGAGAAGTCCCGGGTCGCCATCAGACCGAGCAGGATGATCAGGCCGCCGAGGATGAACGAGGCGATCAGCGCCCGCAGGATCGCCCTGGGGGCGTTGCGCTGCGGGTCGATGGATTCCTCGCCGAGCGAGGCGGCGGTGTCGAAGCCGTACATCACGTACGACGAGGCAACCCCGGCGACCAGGAATGCGCCCAGGTAGTTGCCGCCGAAGGCGGACTCGGCGCCGTTGGTGTCGAACACGACCGTTGGCGGGTTCACCACGACCAGCGCCAGCGCGACGATCAGCAGCACCGCCGCGACCAGTTCGATGAACACGCCGGCGCTGTTGATCCGGGCCATCAGCTTCACCCCGAAGGCGTTGACCAGCGTGGTGAACAGGACCAGCACCAGGGCCAGCAGGATGCCGTTGACGGCCTGCTCGGTGCTGGTGCTGCCGTCGCCGATGAGCTGGAAGCCGGACCAGATCTGCGGCAGCGTGTTCTGGTAGGCCAGCGCGGTGGCCGAGATCGACACGATCGAGGCCAGCAGCATCATCCAGCCCGCGAGCCAGCCGATGTGCTGACCGCCCAGCTTCTTGGCCCAGTTGTAGATGGAGCCGGCGATGGGGTACCGGGACGCCAGCTCGGCGAAACTCAACGCCACGAGCAACTGCCCGACGAACACGATCGGCCAGGACCACCAGTAGGCGGGGCCCCCGAAGGATAGCCCGAAGTAGGACAGTTGGAAGGTGCCGGTGAGCACCGAGATGTAGCTGATCCCGGCGGCGAAGGTCGCGAATCCGCCGAGGCTTCTCTTCAGTTTGTTGGTGTAGCCGAACTCGTTGAGCTCGGCGTCGTAATTGGGCGCGCTCATGCCCCGAACTCCTTTCCCGACCATGCCCGCCCGCCGGATGCGGGGAGGGGAACGAATCGGGTGGTTGCTTTGCGTCGCGCGAAGATCACCGCTTACATCGGCGGTTTCGGGCAAAGCGCGGCCCGGACTGGCCGCGCAGTTCCCGCGGCGGTGGTTCGGTCACCGCCGCGGGTAAAGCGAATTCCTCCCTATTTTCCGGAGAACCAGTTCTGTGGTGCTGGCCGCAGATTCTGGTAGACGTGCTTTGCCTCCTGGTACTCGCCGAGTCCGGCCCGGCCCAGTTCGCGTCCGATGCCGGACTGCTTGAAGCCGCCCCATTCCGCCTGCGGCAGGTAGGGGTGGAAGTCGTTGATCCAGATGGTGCCGTGCCGCAGCCGGTTGGCAACCCGCTGAGCCTTGCCCGGGTCGCCGGTGAACACCGCGCCCGCAAGGCCGTAGTGGGTGTCGTTGGCGATGCGCACCGCCTCGTCCTCGTCGGTGAAGCGCTCGACGGTCAGCACCGGGCCGAAAGACTCCTCGGTGACCGCGTAGCTGCCCGGTTTGACGTCGGCGAGGATGGTGGGCAGGTAGTAGTGGCCGTTGGCGTAGCGTTCGCCCTCGGGGCGGCGGCCGCCGGTGCGCAGCACGGCGCCTTCGGCGACGGCCTTCGCGACGTAGTCGTCCACCTTCTTCAGGTGCGCGGCGGAGATCAGCGGCCCCGTCTCGGCGTCGGAGTCGAACGGGCCGCCGATGCGGATCAGCCCGGCGCGGCGGACGATCTCGTCCACCAGCGCGTCGTGCACCGCGTCCTGCACGATCAGCCGCGCCCCGGCCGAGCAGACCTGCCCGGAGTGCAGGAACACCGCGGTCAGCGCGTAGTCCACCGCGGCCTCGAAGTCGGCGTCGGCGAACACGATGTTCGGGTTCTTGCCGCCTAGCTCCAGGGCCACCTTCTTTACCGTCGGCGCCGCGGCGGCCGAGATCTTGCGCCCGGTGTGCAGGCCCCCGGTGAACGAGATCAGGTCGACGTCCGGGTGCCCGGCCAGCACCGAGCCGACCTCGGCGCCGGTGCCCAGCACCAGGTTGCCGACCCCGGCGGGCAGTCCGGCCTCGGCCAGCGCGCGCATCAGCAGGATCGCGGTGCTGGGGGTGAGCTCGCTGGGCTTGAGGACGAAGGTGTTGCCCGCCGCGATCGCCGGGGCGACCTTCCAGGCCACCTGCAGCAACGGGTAGTTCCAGGGGGTGATCATGCCGCACACGCCGACCGGTTCGTACTGCACGCGGCTGATCGCGTCCGGCGAGCCGGTGTCGACGATGCGGCCCGCGTTGGTGCCGGCGATCTTGCCGAAGTAGCGGAAGCACGCGGCGATGTCGTCCATGTCGTACTCGCTCTCGACCAGCCGCTTGCCGGTGTCCAGCGATTCGGCGCGGGCGAACTCCGCCTTGTCGCGCACCAGGATGTCGCTGACCCGAAGCAGCAGGTCACCGCGCTCCCAGGCCGAGGTGGCGGTCCAGGCGCCGTCGTCGAAGGCGCGGCGCGCGGCGGCGATGGCCCGCTCGGCATCGGCAGTCCCGGCTTCGTCGACCGTGGCCACCAGCGTGCCATCGGCCGGGCAGCGGATCTCGCGGATGCGACCGTCAGCGGCCGACGCCCACTCGCCATCAATGAACAGCGTGGGCGTCGAATTCTCACCTTGCGACATGGCTCGTTTCCCCGTGATGTCGATTGTGCTTTTTGCGCTGCGCACTTCTGGTACAAGTGTGCGCATTGCCACGATCCGATTCGCTCCGCCACATTAAGGCGCGCCCGCCCATTGCGCCGCCGGTAACCATGGGCTGCGCGCAACTATCCGAATGGGGGACCGACAACCCGCGATTTGCGGAATTCACCTCCTGGCGGTCCATTCGGTGGCGGGTTAGCGCTCGTGTCCCGGCGCAGTGCCGCGGAAGACCCTAACACCGATCCTGTACATCTGTACATCATCGAGTGCCGGGCTTCCGGGTGAATCATCGAAAAAAGCGTGATGAACAGGACGAACGCGGATCCGGTGACCTGGACCGCATCGCCCTCGCTGGTCAACGTGGCAGGCTAGGTGTCGTTGTGGAGCCCACGGGAGGAACGCCGAAGCGAATGTCGACCATCCCGCCCGCGCCCGCCGCGCACCGCAAGGACCCGGCCCGCCGCGAGCGCATCGCCCGCGCCGCGATCACGGTCGTCGCCGAGCGCGGGGTGGAGAAGCTCACGCACCGTGCCGTGGCGGCTGCGGCGGATGTTCCGCTGGGGTCGACCACCTACTACTTCGCCACCCTCGACGACCTGCTCGCCAGCGCGCTGCGGCAGGCCGCCGAGGACGACGTCGAGCACCTCCGGCAGTGGGCCGGCCAGCTCGAACGCGACTGCGATCTGGCCGTCGCGCTGACCGACCTGGTGCTGCACTACCTCGGTCCGGCCCTGCCGCAGACCGTCGTCGAGCACCAGCTCTACATCGCCTCGCTGCACAAGCCCGCGCTACGCCAGGTCAGCCAGGAATGGGACACCGCGCTGGCCGAGCTGTTCGCCTCCTACACCGATCCGTCCACCGGGCGCGCGTTGTCCGTTCTGTTCTGCGGTTTGCTGCTGCAAGGCGTCGTCCGGGAATCGGTGCCGAGCCGAGACGAAATCGAGACGATATTCCGTCGAGTCCTCGGGGTGGGCGCGAAAACCTGATTCCAGCAGGCAATCCGCGCTAGTGTATGGCCGGTCAACATCGGATGACCGTTGCGTTGCACCGGAATCCGGGGAGTTGATCTCACTCGCCGCGGCAGTGGACAATGGGGCCAGCGACCCGTGGCACCGCGCGTTGCCCGGTGCCCGGGGCTGAACAGTTCAGCCCTGCGGCGGGCATCGCGACACGCTTTTCAGGTGTACAACGGACTTGCCGCGTCGGGGCGTGGCTCGCTCCCAGGCAATGTTGATCAATCGAGCGGGGTGAGACCGTGGGACACATCGAAGACCGCGAACTGGTACCGCTGAAGTCGGATTTCGACACGGTGTGGTACGGGTTCCGGCGATCACAGGTGAAGTTCTACATCCAGCAGACCGAGAACGAGATCCGGCTCGTCACCGAAGACCGGGACTCGGCGCTCAGTCAGGTCGGCGACCTGACGGCGCAGCTGAACCAGGCGCGCGCCGAGGTCGCGTCGCTCAAGCAGCAGCTCGACGAACAGGCGCGCTCGCCGATCGACGCCGCAGCGCTGTCGGGCCGGTTACGCCGGATGGTCCGGCTCGCGCAGGACGAGGCGGACGAGATCGTCGCCGCCGCGCAGTCCGCATCCGAGCACGAGTGGGCGCGGTCCGAGCAGGCCGCCACCGAACTCCGGGAACGCTACGAGAAGCTGGTGGCGGAGGCCGACGAGTGGCGCCGCCAGTCCGAGCAGCAGCGCAACGATATGTTGGCGCGCACCCGCGAGGAAGTCCAGGCGATGGCGCGCGAAGCGGAGCAGCGCCGCCGCCGGCTGGACACCGAGGCAGAGGAGCGTCGCACCCAGATCGAGCACGACTTCGAGGTGTCGATGGCGGCGCGCCGCGAAGAGGCGTCGCGCATCCAGGCCGAGCGCGAGCAGAAGAGCCGAGAAGAAGCGCAGCGGCGGGTGCGCGAAGCGACCGCGGAAGCGGAGCGGCGGATCCGGCGAGCCGACGAGTACGCCGAGACGATGCTGCGGATGCGGCAGGACGTCGCGGAGCGCGTGCGGGCCGCGCAGCAGGTGCTGGCCGCGGCGGAGCCGTTCCTGGCGGCGACGGAGGCCGGCGCGGTGAGCGAGGCATCCGACGGCTACGTCGGCGAAGTCGTCCAAAGTGGACAGATGCCGTCCGGTGACGTCAGCGTGCCCAAGCAGCGCGACGAGGAGCCGGTCCCGCAGGGGGCGGACACCGCCGCCTAATGGGTGGTGGAGCGAACGGCCTGTTCGCGCCTTCTATCGGAGCAGCCGGTCCGTTCGCTCGGAACCGGCGTCGTGTTGGTGGAGCGAACGGCCTGTACGCGCCTTCTATTGAGGTAAACAGTCCGTTCGCTCCACCCCGCACGTGCCGGACCGGCTGTCAGCCGCCCCAGCTGTGCCAGGCGTCCACCTCGATCCAGCCGCTGACCCGGGGCCGGTCGCGGACCGGGTACGGCTCGCCCAGGTAGTGCTGGGCGAGCCGGTCGATGTCGGTCAGGTCCGGGTCGTCCTCCAATGCGGTGACCCGGCCGCGCAGGCTGACGTGCCGGTACCAGCTCGCGCCGTCCAGCACCGTCAGCGACACCCGCGGATCGGCCCTGAGGTGCTTCAGCCGTGCCCGGCCCGCATCCATGTTGACCAGCACTTTTCCGCTGTCCCAGAGATACCAGGTGGCCACCGAGACCGGCGCGCCGGCGGCGTTAACGGTGGCGATCACCGCCGGGTTCGGGCGGGACAGCAGCTCCTGCACGTCCGGCGGCATTTCTTCCTTCGTCATCGATTCGTCCTTCCGGGAGGCGGTTCTCGTTACCTGCGGCGAGGATTCCAGCTGGCACAACAGGAAACGGCGAGAACACGCCGAGGCCTTCCCGCTGTACCCCGGCGGAACTAGGTTCGGCGTGATCTCGGGCCCAGCAGGAGGCGGAATGAACTGGCGCGGTCTCGTCACGTTTGTGGTGGTGTGCGGCATGCTCCTCGTCGGAGCCCCGGTGGGCGCGTCCCCGCCGGACGACATCCGGGAGCGGCTGGAGGCGGTGCCCGGGCTGACCGTCGTCGGCGAGCGACCCACCGAGCCGGGGTTCCGGCTCTTCGACCTGACGTTCGCGCAGCCCAGCGACCACCGGCACCCGAAGGCCGGGGGCTTCCAGCAGCGCCTGACCCTGCTGCACCGCGACCTCGGCCGGCCCACCGTGCTCTACACGACCGGCTACGAGCTGCCGGGCAAGGTCACCCGCACCGAGCCGACGCGGCTGGTCGACGGCAACCAGGTCAACATGGAGCACCGGTTCTTCGTCCCGTCCCGGCCCGATCCGGCCGACTGGAACGACCTGGACATCTGGCAGGCGGCCACCGACCAGCACCGGGTGATCTACGCGCTGCAGTCCATCTACCAGCAGAAATGGATCACGACGGGGGCGAGCAAGGGTGGCATGACGGCCGTCTACCACCGCCGGTTCTACCCCGACGACGTGGCCGGCACCGTCGCCTACGTGGCGCCCAACGACGTCGACAACGACCGCGACAGCTACGACGAGTTCCTGGCCTCGGTCGGCACCGACCCGGCCTGCCGGGACGCGCTGCTCGCCGTGCAGCGGGAGGCGCTGGTCCGGCGAGACGAGATGCTGGCGAAGTTCAACGCCTACGCCGGGGCGGAGGGACTGACCTTCGACCGGATCATCGGTGACGTCGACCGGGGCCTGGAGATGGTCGTGCTCGACACGCCGTTCGCGTTCTGGCAGTACCGGGGCCAGCAGGACTGCGCCAAGATCCCGGCGACCACCGCGAGCACCGATGAGATCTACGCGTTCTTCGACGAGACCGCGCAGTTCTCCTTCTACACCGACCAGGGCATCGAGCCGTACGCGCCGTACTACTACCAGGCCGGCACCCAGCTCGGCTGGCCCGACGTCTCCGACGAGCTGCTGGCCGACCTGCTGCACCACCGGGAGCTCAGCCAGCCCCGCAACCTGGTGTCCCGCGACATCCCGATGGACTTCAAACCGGGGTCGATGCGGCAGATCGACGCGTGGGTGCGCAGCCAGGGCGCGGAACTGATGTTCGTCAACGGCGAGCGCGACCCGTGGAGCGCGGAACCCTTCCGGCTCGGCCCCGGCACCAGCGACTCCTACAGCTACCTGGTCCCTGGGGCCAACCACGGAGCGAAGATCGAGGGCCTGCCCGACCGGCAGCGAGCGGAAGCGGAAGCGGCGGTCCGCCGCTGGGCCGACGTCCCGGCCCCCGTCCGCGTCCTGACCCCGCTCGACGCGGAACCCCTGAGCCGCCGCCCGATCTGACGAATTTTTCGAGGTGAGGGGCACCCTTGAGTGGTTCAACCGCTGTGGTTCAATCGCTCGAGGGTGCCCCTCGCGCTTCGCTGGATCGGGTGCGGCGGCGGTTGGCGAGGCCGTCGTAGGTGCGCATCAGGAACTTGTGCGTTGGGCGCTCGACGGCGTGGGTCAAGGCCCAGCCCAGCGCCGTGCCAGTAACCAGCATTGCGGCCGTCTGCAGGAGGGGGTCGAAGCCGATCTCGTCGAGCTCCTTCATGAGGATGTAGCCGATCGTCTGGTGCACCAGGAACACGCCGTAGGAGATCCCGGCGAACCACCGGATCCGCCCGGCCAGCCACTCCGGGAAGATCCGGTCCCAGTCCGGCCCGAAGGCCGTCAGCGCGACCACGACCATGCCGATGCACACCGCGACCGTCGAGCCCCAGTCGGCGATCAGACCTTCCGGCGTCTCGGTGTAGTTGTGCAGCGCCTGGCCGAGCATGCAGGCCGCCAGCATCGCCGCGAAGTGCAGGAGGCCGATGCGCCGGGTCGACCACAGCCAGATCGCCACCCCGGCGACGAACAGGTGCCAGCGGTGCACGCCGATGCCGTCGACGATCGTGCGGTAGAGCTCCGACTTGTCGGCCACCCGCACCGGCCACTGCGCGATCGGCACCAGCACCGCCGCCCACAGCACCACGATGATCCGCCGCCCGTGGCCCCACCTGGTACGGAACAGCAACGCGGCCGCGGTGAAGCCCATCAGCTGCAGCGGGACCGTCCAATGTGAACCGTCGACGAACCAGTAGTCCGCCGGCTTCCAGTTCCACAGCATCAGCAGGTTCCACCACAGGTCATTGAAGCTCGGGTAGAACCAGCCTTCGATCGCCGCCCAGCGCATCACCGCGAAGATCACCACGACCGCGCCGGCGAACGGCGGGAACAGCCTGGCCATGCGTCCCCACCAGTAGCGCAGCACGGTGCCGCGGCCGATGGTGACGCAGGCGAAGTACGCCGAGATCACCAGCAGCAGGCTTGCTCCGACCTGGTAGGGGAAGACGACGTTTCGCGGCGTCATCTCGGGGTGCAGGTAGGTGCTGAGGAAGGTGGCGTGGTAGCACATCACGAGCGAAACGCAGCCGGTCCGCACGACGTCCCAGCTGATTTTGCGTTTGCTCCGGCCCGAGGCTTGGGTTGCACACGTAGTGGTCATCTCGGGCACGCCCGTCACCGTACCAGGCTATTTGTCAGGTTATTTCCGTATTGCGGCCGATTTGATCAGCGCAAACGGCGTATGAGGTTGACCCGTTCGGCCCGATGTCGGGTTGCTTACGGTTTCCGCGCCACGGCGGCATAACCGAGCGGAGTGGGCGGCTGCAGGTCCAGGTCGCCGTGCTCGGGCCGCCACTGCGCGATCGGCACGACCCCCGGGCCGACTAGGTCGAGGCCGTACAACAGCTAGTCCAACTCCGGCACTGCGGATCAATTCCATCCGTGGCTGGGCCACGGAGAACACCGCGATCGAGGCGAGCAGCAGGACGATGATCAGCAGCTGCCATCCGGGCAACTGCCGCGACAACGACCTCTGCACCCGCCACATCGCGCTTGCCTGCTCATCACCGGCGGCCCGAACGGTAACCGCCCGGTGTCGACGATCGCACGTGGACCCACCATCTCCGCAGGTCAGGGCGGGAGACTCCGGGCGAGGAGCGGATTACAAAAGTGACAAAAGTTTCGTTATGTCCTTAAGGGCGACAGCGGGGTGCTGGCGCGGAAGCATGACCTCACTCACGTTCCGACACCGCGACGGAGACGGATTCCCGGTGCGCCCTCCTGGTGCGCTGGCCGCAGTCGCAACCGTGCTGCGATCCCCCGGACAGCGCGGGCAGCGCCGAGGCTCGTCCCCGATCCTGTGCGGCGGGTTCTTCGACGGCGTCGGTTTGTGCGGTCGGCCAGCAGCTCTGTTGCGGCTGGCGCTTCCCGAGCGATTCCGCAGCGTGGTGCGCAGGCTGCGGAATCACGGGAGGAAGAGCGGGTGGACGCCTGACACCCCCCAGGCAACCACCTCTGAGTGGCCCGGTCGCACGTCCCCCGGCGACCGGGCCACTGCTCTCCCGCGGGGCGCTTGCGTCCCCCGAACTCGGGAACCGGTTACACGGCACGGTGATGGACCCGGCGGTGGTGATCGAGTTGTGATGGCGTTTCCCACGGCAATGCCCACCCACAGGGAGGTTTTCGATGCGTCGTCCACTCGTCACTGCGCTGCTCAGCGGTCTGGTCGTGCTGGGAGCGGCCGGCACCGCTGCGGCGGCCGAGCGCCCCTCAGGGCTGGACAAGATCCTCACCGCGACATTGTTGGACGTGTCCACGCATGACGGTGAGTCCCAGGACGGAACCGCACACAGCAGTTCCTCCTCGCAGGCCGATCCCGAGCCTCAGACGAAGCCGCAGCCCCAGGCGAAGCCAGAGGCCCAGGCGAAGCCAGAGCCCCAGACGAAGCCAGAGCCCCAGACGAAGCCAGAGCTCCGGCCCGAGGCGGAGCCGCAGGCCCAGGCCGAGGCGCAATCTCAGGACTAGAGCCCGGAACTACCGCGCCGCGCCCGGCACGTACGGCCGCGGCGCGGGGCCGGTTCTGGCAATCGTTCCGAAGGTGGCGACGTAGCCGATGATCTCTCGGCGCGGGTCCACCGATTCGAACAGGTCCAGGTAGCGCTCGCCGCAGAACCGCGCGGGGGACGGTGACCAGGCTGCCGATGTTCGAGCTCGCGTCGGGCAGGGCGGCCGTGCGGGAGCGCGCACTCCGCAAGGTGCTTCGGGCGTCCCGGAAGTACCTGCCGGGGTGGCAGCCGGCCGAGCCGGGCACCAGGCTCGCGGGTTTCCAGCCGCCGACGCCGGACAGCCTGCCGATCCCCGTGAGTGCTCTTGGGCGCTGTAGAGGCTGTGCCTTGCCAACCGGTGTGGGGCGAACGGCCTGTTCACGTCGGTAGGCGGCACCTGTTCGCGTCGGTAGGCGGCACAAACTGTTTGTTCGCTTCGCTCAACACCTTCCCAACCAACCGCTATCGCACCCAAAAGTACTCACGGGACCCGACCAGGCGAAACGTGTCGCCGCATCGAACATGTCCTGTATGGACTCGTGGCGGCTTCTCAGCGAATGGGATGTTGTTCCCTGGCCGTGGTGGTCCATTTTATCCTCGGCTCGTGATCTCGCCCAACACGTTCGTCGAACGACGCGCCATTGATCTGATGCGCGTCACGTGTTGCAGCTGTCGTTGATCTGACGGCACTTCACCCTTCGCGGCCGGTCGGCCGTTGCGCCACTGCTCCGCACCCGGGAACGTTCGCCGGGTGTCTCCCCCTGCGCTGAAGAAGCGCTGAAAAGTAGGTAGCTCATGTCTTCGTCGGCCCCTGCTGGGCGGATTCGCCCGGCTCGACACCGAAAAACCATCGCCCGAGCCGCCGCGGGCTTCGCCGCGCTGCTGGCGCTCGCCGGTTGCGCCTCCGGCGGCGGCACCGGCGGGCTGGCCGCGGATGCCCCACTGCCCACCGAGATCCCGCCGGGGACCAAGCTCGTCGTCGCGGATCAGCAGGAGCGGTTGCAAAGCCTGTTCCGCGCCTCCGGCGAGTTCGACAAGATCCCGGTCAAGCCCGCATTCGCCAACTTCACCGGCGGCCCCGAGGTGTTGGAAGCGTTCCGCTCCGAGGCCGCCGACATCGCCATCGTCGGCGACACCCCGCCGATCTACGCCCAGGCGTCGGGGGAGGACGTGCCGATCATCGCTGCGTACCGCATCGATCCCAACTCGACCCGCTTCGCGGTGACCCCGGGCGCGAACGTCCGCACCCTGTCGGACCTGCGCGGCAAGAAGATCGCCTACGCCGAGGGCACCGCGCAGCAGTCGTCCGTGCTGCGGGCGCTGGAGAAGGCGGGCCTGAGCACGAACGATGTGCAACTCGTCCGGCTGCAGCTGGCCGAGTTCAACGACGCGGTGCGCACCGGAGCGGTGGACGTCGCGCCGCTCAACGAACCCAGGCTCACCCGCTTCCTTACCCAGACGGGCGGGCAGGGCACCACTATTCCGGTCGCCGAGACCGAGGGCACCAGCACCGGACTGAGCTTCCTCTACACGCGTCGCGCGGCGCTGGAGGATCCCGCGAAGGCAGCCGCGATCCGGGCTTTCGTCGACCACTTCGTCGCGGCCCGGCAGTGGGCGGCGACCCACCCGAGCGAGTGGATCGACTTTTACTACGTCAAGAACCAGGGCGTCACCCGCGCCGACGGCGAGCGGATCGTGGCGTCCGAGGGCGAGGTCGTGTTCCCGAAGATCGACGACGCGCTCATCGCCACGCAGCAGCACACCATCGACCTGCTCCGAGCCGACGGCGGCTTGCCGAAGCCGTTGAACGCCAACGAGCACTTCGACCGGCGGTTCGACGCGGTGGTCGACGAGTCGGTGCGCCGAATCGGTGCGAGCCGAGCGGAGAACGGCCATGGTGGCTGAGCGTCGGCGATTGGGGCCCGGCCGCAAGATCCCGTTCTTCCGGCTGCTCGGCCCGGTCGTGCTGCTGCTGGCATGGCAGCTGACCTCGAGCATCGGCCTGCTGTCGCCGCACACGCTCACGCCGCCTGCGCAGGTCGTGTCGACGGCTGGGGAGCTGCTCACCGACGGCCGGTTGCAGTCGCACCTGCTCACGTCGCTGTGGCGGGCATCGGTGTCGTTGCTGCTGGGCGTGCTGATCGGGCTGGTGCTGGCGCTGGTGGCCGGGCTCAGCCGCTTCGGCGAAGCGCTGGTCGACGGACCGGTGCAGATCAAGCGGGCGATCCCGACGCTCGCGCTGATCCCGCTGGCGATCATCTGGTTCGGCATCGGGGAAGGCATGAAGATCACGGTGGTGACGCTGGCGGTGCTGGTGCCGATCTACCTGAACACCCACGCCGCCCTGCGCGGTGTCGACGGGCGGTTCGTGGAACTAGCTGAGACCGTGCGGTTGAGCCGCTGGCAGTTCGTACGCCGGATCGCGATTCCCGGTTCGCTACCGGGTTTCTTCACCGGCCTGCGGATGGCGGTGACGATCTCGTGGCTGGCGCTCGTCGTGGTGGAGCAGATCAACGCGACCAGCGGCATCGGCTCGCTGATGACGCAGGCCCGGAACTACGCGCAGACCGACGTCATCGTGGTGGGCCTGGTCATCTACGCCCTGTTCGGGCTGTTGTCGGACAGTGTTGTGCGATTCGCGGAAGGACGGGTGCTGTCATGGCGCCGAACATTGGACAGCTGACCGAGCGACCCACCGAGATCCACAGTGGACAAATCCGGGTTCGCGGACTGGTGCGCCGGTTCGGTGATCGGGCGGTGCTCGAGGGCATCGACCTCGACATCGCGCCCGGCGAGTTCGTGGCCCTGCTAGGGCGCAGCGGTTCCGGCAAGAGCACGTTGTTGCGCGCGCTGGCCGGGCTCGACCACGACGTCACCGGCAGCGGGTCGGCGACCGTCCCGGAGAAACGCGCAGTCGTCTTCCAGGACTCGCGGCTGCTGCCATGGGCCAGGGTGCTCGACAACGTCACGCTGGGCTTGTCCGGTGCCGACGCCGCAGAGCGGGGTCGAGCGGTCCTGAGCGAGGTCGGGCTCGCCGGGCGCGAACGTTCCTGGCCCAACGCGCTGTCCGGCGGCGAGCAGCAGCGCGCCGCACTAGCCCGTTCGCTCGTGCGGGAACCCGAACTCCTGCTCGCCGACGAACCTTTCGGCGCGCTCGACGCGCTGACCCGGATCCGGATGCACCGGCTCCTGCGGGAGCTGTGCGCCCGGCACCGACCGGCGGTGCTGCTGGTCACGCACGACGTCGACGAGGCGATCACGCTGGCCGACCGGGTGCTGGTGCTGGACGGCGGAACCATCGCCGTCAACCGGGAAATCGACCTGCCCGTGCCGAGATCGCACCGCGATCCGCGATTCATCGACCACCGGGACGCCCTGCTCGCGGCGCTCGGAGTGACCGAAGACGATTCGGAGAATTCCAATGGGTGAACGGAAGCTGCACCTCAACGCGTTCCTGATGAACGTCGGTCACCACGAGGCGGCGTGGCGGCTGCCGGAGAGCGATCCGGCCGCCGGCATCGGCGTGGACCACTACGTGAACCTGGCGCGGATCGCCGAGCGCGGCACCTTCGACTCGGTGTTCCTGGCCGACACTCCGGCCCTGCGCGCCGACGTCGGTCAGCGACCGGCGACCTCGCTGGAACCTACGGTGCTGCTGACCGCGCTGGCGACGGCGACCAGCAGGATCGGACTGATCGCGACCGCCTCCACCACCTACAACGAGCCCTACAACCTCGCCCGCCGCTTCGCGTCGCTGGACCACGTCAGCGGCGGCCGGGCGGGCTGGAACATCGTCACCAACGCGGTGGTGGAGGCGGCGCGCAACTTCAACCTGGACGAGCTACCGTCGCACCACGCCCGCTACCGGCGGGCGGAAGAGTTCGTCGAGGTGTCGCAGAAGCTCTGGGACAGCTGGGAAGACGATGCCGAGGTGCACGACAAATCCGGGGTGTGGGCGGATGACCGCAAGGTGCACGCCATCGACCACCGGGGCGAGCACTTCACGATTCGCGGGCCGCTGAATGTACCGCGCTCGCCGCAGGGCTACCCGCTGCTGGTGCAGGCCGGTTCCTCGGAGGACGGCAAGGCGGTGGCCGGGCGGTTTGCCGAGGCCGTGTTCACCGCGCAGCAGACCCTGGACGAGGGCAAGGCTTTCTACGCCGACCTGAAGGAACGCGCTCAGCAGCACGGCCGGGACCCGGACGACATCAAGATCCTGCCGGGGATCGTGCCGGTCATAGGGTCCACCGAAGCCGAGGCTCGCAGGCTGGAATCGGACCTGCAGGACCACATCGTGCACAGCTACGCGCTGCACCGGCTGGCCACCCTGCTGGACGTCGAGCTGACCGAGGAAGACCTCGACCGACGGCTGCGGCCGGAAGAACTGCCCGGTGAGGACCAGATCGAGACCGCCAAGAGCCGGTACACGCTGGTGGTCGACCTCGCGAAGCGGGAAGACCTGACGGTCCGGGAGATCATCCACCGGCTCGGCGGCGGTCGCGGCCACCGCACGTTCACCGGCACGCCCGAGCAGATCGCCGACACCATCGAGCACTGGTTCACCAGCGGCGCGGCGGACGGGTTCAACGTGATGCCCGCGGTGCTCCCATCGGGTCTGGAGTCCTTCGTGGACCACGTGGTGCCGATCCTCCGCCGGCGAGGCCTTTTCCGCACCGAGTACACCGGCCGGACCCTCCGCGATCACTACGGCCTCCGCCGCCCGGCCAACCAGTTCGCCCAACCGGAAGCGGTGCCCGCGCAGCTGTCCTGAACCCCCGCGACACCGCCCCACCGGGCGGCGGAAACCGAGCGAAGGGCACCTCTGGCCAATTGAGTTGGCTGCCAATTGAGTTGGCAGCAGGTGTCCTTCGCGCTTCATCCGGATGGTTAAGCCGTCGAGACCTGGCGGGTCGGTGCCGTGCGGCGTTCGGCGAGTTCATCGCGGCGCTCGAACCACTGGCCGACGATCGCGATCAAACCCTCGCCGAGTGGTCTGGCGCGTCTTGCACGGCCTGGCCACCCTGACCTGCGGCGATCGGCTCCGCGCCAGCCACCACAAGGCTGGCCTCGACCTGCTGATCGCCCGACTCGTCTAGCCGGTTCGCCGTCGTGCCGGGCTGCCGCCTCGGAGCCGGATGTTCCGACCACCGGCGTCGGTGTGGTCGGACATACCAACCCGGTGCGAGTTCTGACCACCGCCATTGGATCGCGCGGCGATGTCGCCCCGTACGTCGGGTTAGCGCCGATTCTCGCGTCTAGCTGTGACGCCTCCCGTGGCCCTGGGTGTCGGCTGGGGATCGGGGCTGGTTTGGTTGATGCGTAAGTGAATTGTGAGGCCCATCGTGCTTGGTGTCATGGCCTGCTAGGGTTTATCTAGCTGTTTATTGTGCCACGTTTCGGGTTGTTGCGTCGTTCCTGACGCGACGAGCCAGTGCTGATCCGACGGCAGCGTGCGTGAATGAAGTGCTTCTACTGCAATCATCATGACCTTCGTCGCCAGTGATCGGTGTGTCGTGTTGACCGCGACCGCAGGCCTTGATGTAGTGAGATCGTGGAGAAGACAGCGATATCCACCCCAAAAGCGGCTCGTCGGGGCGGCGAGTTCTTCGCCGCCCCGACGGAGGCGAACCAGCGCCGTTACGAGGCACTGCGTGCCTACTTGTTCGAGGGAGTCTCAGCGGCGGAGACGGCGGCCCGCTTCGGCTACACCGCGGCGACGCTGCAGTCGCTGGTGCGGGATTTCCGGGCGGGCCGCCGCGAGTTCTTCCTCACCACGCGCCCAGGCCCGAAGACAGCACCGGCCAAGGAAGCCGCCCGTGCCCGGATCATCGAGCTGCGCCGGTTGGGCCACTCGGCCCACGAGATCGCTGCCGTGCTCGCCGAGGAGGGCACCCCGCTCAACCGCACCGGGGTCGCCGAAATCCTGAGTGAGGAAGGCTTCCCGCGCCTATGGCCGCGCCCGCACGCCGAGCGCGGCCTGCCGCAGCGTGAGAATCAGCCCCGCACCAAGGTAATCGACTTCGATGCCCTGCCCGCCCACGCCGACAGCAGGGTGGCCGGACTGCTGTTGACCATTCCCGATCTGGTGGCGCTGGACCTGCCCGGCCTGGTGCGGGCCGCGGGTTATCCCAGTACCTCTGTCATCCCGGCACTGAGCTCAATACTGTCGCTGCTGGCGATCAAACTCACCACCACTCGCCGGGTCTCCCACGTCGACGACATCGCCACCGATGCTGGTGCGGCACACTTCGCCGGGCTGACCAGCCTGCCCAAAGCCACCGCACTGACCACCTACTCCTACCGGCTTGATCACACCCGGCAGCAACGATTCCTTGCCGCGCTGGACAAAGCCAGCCTCACCGCCGGGCTCGCGCACGGCGAGACAATCAACCTCGACTTCCACGCGGTCATGCACTGGGGCGACGAACCCGCGCTGGAAAAGCACTACGTGCCACGACGTTCACAACGCACCCGCTCAGTGTTGACCTTCTTCGCCGAAGACGCCGCCACCCACACCCTGCTCTACGCCAACGCCGATCTGGCCAAAGCCAGCCAGAACAGGGAAATCCTCGCCTTCGCCGACCACTGGCGCGAGGTCTCCGGAGCGAACCCGAAACTATTGATCTTCGATTCCAAGGTCACCACCCAGGCCCAACTCGCCGAACTCGACGCCCGCGGCATCGGCTTCATCACCCTGCGCGCCCGCACCCCAAAACTCACCGAGCACCTGCATTCCCTGCCCGCCAAGGACTGGACACCTCTCACCGTCACTCGCGCGGGCGGGAAAACCCGCCGGGTCCGCGTGATCGAAGACCCCGCAGCCACACTCTCGGCCTACCCCGGCACGCTGCGCCAACTCGCCATCACCGGGCTCGGCCACGACGAACCCACCATCCTGATCACCAACCAGCCCGACACCCCCACCAAACACGTGATCGAGGCCTACGCCCGGCGGATGGCCATCGAGCAACGCCTCGCCGAAGCCATCCGCTCCTTCGGCCTGGACGCCCTCTCCGGCGCGGTCCCACTCAACATCGACCTCGACGTCGTGCTCTCCGTGCTCGCCCACACCGTCTGCGCCGCGCTACGCCGACGCCTTCCCGGCTACGCCACCGCCACACCCGACACCCTCCAACGCCGATTCCTCTCCACCGGCGGCACCATCGAAAACCGCGACAAAGAGATCATCGCCCGCCTCGATCGACGCGCCTACTCACCCGTTCTCCGTCAAGCCGACCTCCCCACCGTCGAAGTCCCCTGGTGGGGCGGCCGACGCCTCCGCTACGAGTACGAGTGATCAAACTGGGGTCGAATCCGCTGCGCGAGAATCGGCGTTAGTGTGCCGGATCCGGGATGCCGACCATCCGGTCGCCATCGCCGCGCACCGGCAGTTCGCCGGGATGGTCCGCGAGCACCGCCTGGAATTCCGCGAGGTTCGCGGCGAGCTGCACGACCTGCTCCCGCAGCTGGCGGAGGACCCGATAACGAGGGCTGATGCTTCCCGCCGCGTAGCGCTGGTGCGGGGAGCCCCGGCGATTTCGCGCGAAATCGACACCTCGCCTGAAGGGCGAGCGTCGATTTCGCGCGAAATCGCCAGACCGCAGGTGCCGGATCAAGTCTCGCCGAGCTGAATCGGGAAATCGCCACCGCGCAGACGCAGGGCAAGCTCGCGCCGGACAACGCCCCGGGTGATCGTCACCGCGGCAGACCGCGTCGCCGAGGACGTGCGCACCATCCCGCAGGCGGATCCTTCCGGTCGGGCGGCCGTGTTCGGTCGGTTTTCCCTCAGCAGGTGGACGACTTCTTCGTGGGCCGCGGCGGTCTTGTCGATGTCCTCGGCGTCGAGGTGGCCTGCGCCCGCGTGGAACGCGAGGTCGTCGAGCAGCCATTGAGTTCGGCGTAGGAATACCGCCAGCGCGGCGGTTTTCGGGCTCAAGGGCCGACACCGGCGAGCCGCCGAGCCTCCCGATTGCAATCCGGGCAGGTCTCCCAGAGCCAAGCCAACTCGCTGTTATCGGCCGAAAGCTCCTGGCGGCACAAGGTCGTCACCTGAGTGCCGGTCGGATACGAGCAACCACAAGGCCTTTCGTCCAAGCTCGCATGCCGCCGCCCCGCAGCAGGAACCCAATGAAACGGATACATCGGCGACCCCCGTCAAAAAGGTTGGTGCATCTGGTGTGCACCAGCATGCACCAGTTCGTTTTACCTGCGCAATGCCACTATTCGGTGATCCAAAATGGTGCGTCGGAGGATAAGATTGGTGCATGACGCGCACCACTGGAGGAAGCCCAAAGGCGCGGATTGTCGGCGCTGAGCTGCGAAAAGCCCGAGAGGCATATGGCATAGGCGTGCGAGAATTGGCGCGTAGGCTTGGTATGGATCACTCGAAACTGTCTCGTTGCGAGAGTGGAAGGACTGTTGCCACACCCGAATTCGCGGCGAGTGTGCTTGCTGCCGTCGGCGTGCCAGAAGCCGAACGTGAACGGGTTATCGAGCTCGCACGTGGAGCCGAGCGGGCCAACTGGATGTCTCCTGGTGTTCCTGGCGTGCACCACGAGTTGACCACACTGATCGAGTTCGAGAAGACTGCCAGGCAGATCACCGAGGTCTCGCCGTTTGTCATCTCTGGGTTGCTTCAAACGGCGGACTACGCACGTGCCCTGATGAGTGCGGGTGTCGGAGCACCGCCCAGCGATCTAGAAACCCGAGTGACACTGCGCATCGGACGCCGTGACGTCTTGACTCGCAAGAAGGGCCCGCGCTTCACGTTCCTTGTCCTGGAGACCGCGCTGCGAACTGCAATTGGCGGGCTGGAGGTCATGGCTGACCAACTCCGGCGGATCCTGAGCATGTCCGAGTGGCCAAGCGTAACGGTGCAGGTGATCCCAGCTGACCTCGACGTCTGGCATCCCGCGCTTCTCGGTTCCTACATCCTGTTTGAGTTCCCGAAGGCGGATCCGATTGTTCATCTGGAGCAGTACGCGTCTGCGGTGTTCCTTTACGAGCAAGAACAAACGGACGCATATCGGTCGGCTACAGATACGCTGCGCGAGTTGGCGATGAGTCCGGCTGAGTCGGGCGAGCTCATCGCCAAGGTGGCTGAGGAGATGGAGAGCAGGACATGACCCGAGAGCCTACTGGCTGGCGAAAGTCGAGCCGTTCACATCAGCAGACCGCATGCGTCGAGGTCGGCCGGGCGGAGTATGGCGCGGCGGTTCGGGACACGAAGGACCGGGCTGCCGGGTACTTCACCACGACCGCTCAGCAGTGGCGGTTATTCGTCACCGCCGTCAAGTGCGGGCGGTTCGAGCCCTGACGGTGCTGGGGTCGTGAGTGCGAATACCGGTAAGAACCGGCTTTCGCACTCACGACCTCTGATCAGCGAATACAGTTACTTGCCGAAGCCAGCCCTGCGGAGGGCGTCGGCCATCGATCCGGCGGGCGCGTCGTTGCGCTGACCGCGCTGGCCTCCGCGGCCCTGGCCGCCCCGGCCTTGACCGCCGTGACCCTGACCGCCGCCCTGACCGCCGTCCTGACCACGGCCGCCGCCCTGACCGCCCTGGCCACGGCCGCCGCCGTTGCGACCGCCGCCGCCTTGGCCGCGACCGCCGCCCTGGCCCCGGCCGGTGTCGCGGTCCTGGCGGCCCCCGGCACCCGGCTCGTCGTCCAGGCGCAGCGTCAGCGAGATCCGCTTGCGCGGGATGTCGACGTCGAGGACCTTCACGCGGACGATGTCGCCGGACTTCACCACGTCGCGCGGGTCGCTGACGAAGTTCTTCGACATCGCCGACACGTGCACCAAACCGTCCTGGTGCACACCCACGTCCACGAACGCGCCGAACGCCGCCACATTCGTGACCACGCCCTCCAGCGTCATGCCCGGCTTCAGGTCGGCGATCTTCTCGACACCGTCCGCGAACGTCGCCGTCTTGAACTCCGGTCGCGGGTCGCGGCCCGGCTTGTCGAGCTCCGCGAGGATGTCCGTCACCGTCGGCAGACCGAAGCTGTCGTCCACGAAGTCCTGCGGCCGCAACGACTTCAGCAATCTGGCGTTGCCGATCAGGCCGGTCATTTCACCGCCGGTGCTGCCCAGGATGCGGTGCACCACCGGGTAGGCCTCCGGGTGGACCGCCGACGAGTCAAGCGGGTCGTCGCCGTCCGGGATCCGCAGGAAGCCCGCGCACTGCTCGAACGCCTTCGGCCCCAGCCGTGCCACGTCCTTGAGCGCCGTGCGGGTCCGGAACGCGCCGTTGGTGTCGCGGTGATGGACGATGTTGTCCGCCAGACCCTCGCTGATGCCCGACACCCTGGTCAGCAGCGGCGCCGACGCCGTGTTCACGTCGACGCCGACCGCGTTCACGCAGTCCTCGACCACCGCGTCCAGGGAACGCGACAGCTTCGTCTCCGAAACGTCGTGCTGGTACTGGCCGACGCCGATCGACTTCGGATCGATCTTCACCAGCTCCGCCAGCGGGTCCTGCAGGCGCCGGGCGATCGACACCGCGCCGCGCAGCGACACGTCCAGGTCCGGCAGCTCGCGCGACGCGTAGGCCGACGCCGAGTACACCGACGCGCCCGCCTCGGACACCGAGATCTTGGTGAGCTTCAGGTCCGGGTTCTGGCTGATCAGGTCGCCGGCCAGCTTGTCCGTCTCGCGCGACGCCGTGCCGTTGCCGATCGCGATCAGGTCCACGTTGTGCGCCTTCGCCAGCGTCGCGAGCTTCGCCAGCGCCTGGTCCCACTGCCGCTGCGGCTGGTGCGGGTAGATCGTGTCCGTCGCGACGACCTTGCCGGTGCCGTCGACGACCGCGACCTTCACGCCGGTCCGGTAGCCCGGGTCCAGACCCATCGTGGCGCGCGATCCGGCCGGCGCGGCCAGCAGCAGGTCGCGCAGGTTCGCCGCGAACACCCGGACCGCCTCGTCCTCGGCGTTCTGCCGCAGCCGCAGCCGGATGTCCACGCTCAGCCGCGTCAGGACGCGGGTCCGCCACGCCCAGCGGACCACATCGGACAGCCAGCGGTCGGCCGGGCGGCCCTTGTCGGCGATGCCGAACTGCTGCGCGATCCGCAGCTCGTAGTCGGTCGGGCCCACCTGCTCCGCGCCGTCGTCGGGCTCCAGCGACAGCTCCAGGGCCTCTTCGTTCTCGCCACGGAACAGCGCCAGGATGCGGTGCGATGGCAGGTCCGCGAACCCCTCGGAGAACTCGAAGTAGTCGGCGAACTTCGCGCCTTCCTCTTCCTTGCCCTCGCGCACCTTGGAGACCATCCGGCCGCGCGTCCACACCTTCTCGCGCAGCTCGCCGATCAGGTCGGCGTCCTCGGAGAACCGCTCGACCAGGATCGAGCGCGCGCCCTCCAGCGCGGCCTGGCTGTCGGCGACGCCCTTCTCGGCGTCCACGAAACCGGCCGCTGTCTCCTGCGGGTCGTTGCTCGGGTCCGACAGCAGCTGGTCGGCCAGCGGTTCCAGGCCCGCCTCGATGGCGATCTGGGCCTTGGTGCGGCGCTTGGGCTTGTACGGAAGGTAGATGTCCTCCAGCCGCGCCTTCGAGTCCGCCCCGTTGATCTGCGCTTCGAGCTCGTCGGTCAGTTTGCCCTGCGAGCGGATGGAATCCAGCACCGTAGTGCGCCGCTCTTCGAGCTCGCGCAGGTAGCGCAACCGCTCTTCGAGCGTGCGCAACTGGGCGTCGTCGAGGGCCCCGGTCGCTTCCTTTCGGTAGCGCGCGATGAATGGCACAGTCGCCCCGCCGTCGAGAAGCTCGACGGCTGACTGCACCTGGCGCTCGCGGACGCCGAGCTCCTCGGCGATCTTCTGATGAACAGTCGTCACGATGCTAATTCCGCCTTCTCTGCGAACTTCGCCAGATCCGACCGAGCATTCTGCCGGACACCGGTCGCGCCCGGCGTCGGCACTCACGTCGGCGTGTCGGATCCTCGCGCATTGAGACCACGCGATCACCGCGGGTCCACCGAGAAGCGGCGCTAACTGCGTTCTAGCGCGCGGCGGGCTCGCCAACTGCCGACAAATCGGACGAACTGTCGTGCCAGGTTGGTCAGGACCAGGGTGATGCCCGCCCACGGCAACACCAGGAGGGCCAGCCGGAGCACGCCGACCGCGGCTCCGGCGGCGTCGCCTGCCTGGAGCGAGCTGCCCACGCCGTTCCACTGGAGGGCCAGCGCCTGCCACACGGTCGGCAGCACGTACGGCGCGAGGACCAGGAACGCGACGATCCAGTACGCCATGAACGGGATCACCAGCACCACCCAGACCGTGATCACCCGGCGGACCCACGGCTTCAACTCCTGCACGCGCGGGTGCGGGCGGCGGCCCGGCAGCAGGCTGCGCAGGATCGGCCCCATCCGGTCGAACAGGTCGGGAACGCCCACCAGATCGCTCAGGATGTAATAGCCGTCGAAGCGGATAGACGGCAGCAGTTGCCAGACGCTCGTCGCCTGCCACGCCAGCAGCGCGGCCAGCAGCCACGGGAAGCCGGTCTGCGCGTAGGTGACGATCATGACGAGCATGGCGATCACGTTGAAGTAGAGACCGCCGAGATCGGTGCGCAGCCGGCCGCCGCGGCTGAGGCGGTAGGACTCGGTGACCGTGCTGTACATCGCGGGCCACACCAGGTAGATGCCCACGCCCATCGCGCCCGGCCGCGCGCCGCCGTACCGGCAGGCGGCGACGTGGCCGCACTCGTGGAACATCCCGGCGACGATCAGCACGCCCACCACCAGCAGGATCTGCTCCGGCTGGTTCAGCAGGTCCTTCGCCCCCGCGACCACCTGCTCGGCGCCGCCGTGCACGGCCAACAAGACGTCGGCGACGACGAAGGCCAACAGGACGACGACCACCACCGGCGGCCAGAACAGCGGCTGGAACACGCGCGCGATGATCGCGACGGTGTGCTCGGGCACTAGCGCGACACGGAATTTCAACGCCAGCAACCGATCCCGCCCCTTCGGCGCCGCCTCCGGAGGACGGTCGGTCTCGGAGTCGGCCGCCACGATCCCGGCGAGCCGCAACCTGTTCTCGACGAGGAAGAACACCTGCCCGGGGGTGACGCCGCAGCCCGATTCGTCGCTTAGGCGCGTCGCGAGTCCGGCGAAGCTGCGCCGCCCGTCGAGCCCCGCCGCCACCAGGTACAGCAGGTGCGACAGCTGCAAGATCTGACCATCGGGCCGGCGGACCAGGTACGGCGCTTCGCGATGCCCGGAACCTTGGTAGCGGCCGATCAGCTCGGTGCCCGGCACGAGCGCTGGCACCGCCAGGCCCGCGACGTCCTCGTCCGCCGGGGGCGACCCGGCCTGGTGCGGGGCTGCCATTGCGACTCCAGGGTATTCATCCGGTCCGGAAAATGGCCGACGGGCGCGACATCGTCCCTGGTGGAGGAGGTCGCGCCCGCCGGCTGTGGAGCGTTCAGTGGCTGGCCAGTGCTTCGCCATGAACGCCGTACTGCTCACATCTCTCGACGTCAGCCGGGGTTGCCGCCGCCGGTGCCACCGAAGCCGGGGCCGCCGTAGCCGTTGCCGCCGATGCCGTCGCCGCCGTCGCCGCCGTCGCCACCGTCGCCGCCGATGCCGCCGTTTCCGCCGTTGCCGCCGTTGCCGCCACCCTGGCCGCCGCCGTTGCCGCCGCCGGTGCCGCCGGAGCCACCGTTGATGTCACCGGTCGTGGTGACATTGGCGTCCCCGGACACGGTTCCGGTTTGGGTGTGCGCGGGCGGGTAGTACGGGGCCAGCACGTCTTCGCCACTCCAGGGGAGCCAGAACGTCGACATGACGGTGCGCGCCGGGAGGAATTCGACGCGCTGGTCCGCCAGTTCGGCAGCGCTCAGCGACCGAGAGGTCTGTGGCATCTGGTGCTCCTTCGCGATTCGAGGGGATTAACAGGGAAAAACCGGGATTCGGCCACCCCGTTGGATGCGCCGCGGCGGCACGTTCCTGGCGCACGGGCAGAACCTAGAAGCACCGAACGCCTGACGCACTTCGATTCACCCTTACGGGCAAACGGCTTTCCGCCGCTCGTGGCGGTGTGTGCGCATCGTGGCGAGGTCCGACCGTCGATCGACCACCGGACGGGGGGAAGGGGACGGCGGAGCGCGGGGCCGCCACGGTTCGTTCGGGTTCGCGACGCTCATCAGGGGTTTCGCCGAGCATCCTCAGTGGTGCCGATGTGGCCGCCGCGGCCGCCGGTGCCACCGACGCCGCCGGTGTCCGCAATGGAGTTCAGGCCGCCTTGGCCCTGGAGTCCGGGCGTGCTCCCGATGCCGTCGCCGTCGCCACCGTCGCCACCGATGCCGCCGTCACCGCCGACGCCGTCGAGGACGTCGACCGTGGCCCTGCCGGCGCCCTCGGACATGATGTTGCCGGTGTTCGCGGCTCCGCCACCGCCCCCGGTGCCGCCGGTCCCGCCGTCGCCTTCCACGTCGACGCCCATGCGGAAGCTGCTGGCGCTCGGCGCGCCGTCACCGCCCTTGCCTCCGGTGCCGCCGCGGCCGCCCTTGCCGCCTTGCACGGTGATGTCGTCGTCGCCGGTGCTGACGATCGTGCCGGTCGGGCCGTTGCCGACACCGCCGTTGCCGTTGTCGGTATGGCGGCCACCGCCGCCGTTGCCTCCGACACCGCCGTTTCCGCTGCGGGTGTCCGCCGTGCCGGGGCCGCCGTTGCCGCCTGCGCCGCCATCGCCGTTGTCACCGCCGATGATGGTGATCTTGTTGTTGCCTTCGCCGGGGTAGATGCGGCCGAGGTTGCCGATGCCGCCCGCGCCGCCGTTGCCGCCCGCGCCGCCGCGCGCGTCGGCGGGGTTGGTGCTGCCCGGACCACCGTCGCCGCCTTCGCCGCCCGTACCGCCCTTGCCGCCGGTGATGGTGATCGTGTCGTTCCCGGGTCCGCCGTTGATGATGCCGGTGGAAGTCACCGCAGGGGCGCCGCTGCCGCCGGGGCCGCCGACACCTGCGCTGCCGCCAGCCCTCGCGCTGCTCCTGGCATCGAGACCGTCCAGGCCGGCCGTTCCGCCGGTGCTACCACCGTTCTTGCCGCCGCTGGCGCCTCGATCACCGCTCCTGGCGCCGAGATAGCCGAGATATCCGTTGCCGCCCTTGCCGCCGTTGCCGCCGCTGCGACCGGTGATGATGATCGTGTCGTCGCCACCGCCCGCGTTGATGGTGCCCGCCAACGCCCCGTTGAGCACGATCCGGTCGTTGCCGTCGGTGCCATCGAGCGTCATCCCGGCCGGCACACCCCGGCTGCAGTAGATGTTCTCCCCGGAACCGTTGGGGGTCCGGGTACAGGTGGGCGCCGCGGCGTTGGCCGGCTGGACCGCGATGAGGCTGAACGCCGCGGCGAGCATGGCGGCACTGGGCAGCGGCCACCGGTCGGCCCAGCGCGTTCCCGAGATGTGACTGCCGCCGGAGTGCGCCGTGCTCGGCACCTCGGCGGGAACGGCCCGGCGTGGACGGTTACTCATCGACGCAACTCCTTTACCCGTTGTGATCACTGCTGGGCTAAACAGTCGCCGAGCTTAGGCCAGGAGGACTGGCATTCCTGGAATTCGAAAGAGTGATGTCGGGTGATCGTGCGCGTGCTCTGTTCGCGCCACCGCCGCCCGCTCGAGTCGATCTTCATCCGGTATTCGGCGGCGCGTCGTTTCCGTCGCGGATCTCCGAATAGCGCAGGGTCTGGGCCGTTTCGCATTGCCAGGTTTGCCCGAACCGGGTTCGCCCGACGCTCCCGGCCGCCGAAAATTACGGGACGCCTCTGTGATTACGCGTTTGGCGGAGATTTTCGAGATGCGGCAGATTGAAGACGGTCCTTAACATCCGTGCGGATGCCAACGAATCTGGGGCGTTGGAATGGGGATCTTGGGGGACTTGGACCTTGTTTCGGCATCGATCTCCTCGCGCGGCTTCCAGGCCCAGTCACGAAGGAGGAAATAAGTGTTCGACGAGATTCGACTGTTGAGCGATGCGGAACTCGATGGCCAGCGTGTGGAGTTCCTGCCCGCGCGCACGGTCATGTCGACGTTCCCGTGGGGTGGCGGCTGGAACCCGATCGTCATCAACGGCGGCGGTGGCGGCGATGGCGGTGGCACCGGGGGTGGCCAGGGCGGCGGTGACGGCGGCGACGGCGGCAACGGTGGGGCCCCTGGTCGCGGCGGTGACGGTGGTCCTGGCGGGCCCGGTATCGGCGGCAACGGCGTCGGTGGCGGCGGCGTCGGCGGCAACGGGGACGCCATCTTCGTGCGGTAAGTCGTAGCCGGGGGCGGCGGGGCCGTGGCTCCGGCGTTGATGACGCCGGTGCGCGTCGTCCCCAGGATGACGACGTCGCGTTGCCTCCGCCCCGCGCTCCAGGCCTGGGCCGTTTCGCATCGAGGGATTCGCCCGACGCTCGCGGTCGCCGAAAATTACGGGATGCGACGTAGTGGAATACAATTTCCGCGAGAAGTTCCCGAACAAGGTTGCGAGCTCGCTCCGTTCGCGGAGCGGAGACGATGTCGATCCGAATTGATCTAGTCCGCCTCTCCGGAGTGCGTTGCCGATGTCGTGGCGAATTGCGTTGGTCGGCGGTTTGCGCGTTTGCGATTCTCCTCGTCGGAAGTTTTCGGGCTGCGCTGGATCGCGGATGCTCTTACCCTCCGTGCTGATGCCAACGAATCTGGGGCGTTGGGATGGGGATCTGGGGGTTTGACCTTGCTCGGCATCGATCTCCGCGCGGCATCCGGCCCATTCGGACGAGGGAGGATCAAGTGTTCGAAAACAGCGAACCATTGAGCTCCGCGGAGCTCGGTGACCAGCGTGTGGAGTTCCTGCCCGCGCGCACGGTCATGTCGACGTTCCCGTGGGGCGGCGGCTGGAACCCGATCGTGATCAACGGCGGCGGCGGCGGTGACGGCGGCGGCACCGGTGGTGGCCAAGGTGGCGGCACCGGTGGTGACGGCGGCAACGGCGGGACCGGTGGCAACGGTGGTCACGGTGGTCCTGGTGGGCCCGGCATCGGTGGTAACGGATTCGGTGGCGGCGGCATCGGCGGCCACGGGGACCACATCGTCGTGTAACCCTTGCTGGTCGCACCGGCGGGCCCGTGCTTGCGCATGGGCCCGCCGATTGCTGCCAGCCCTCGAAAAACCCGTCGGCGGTGGAGATCCGTCCCAAGTGCGGCCGTTGAGTACCGCACGCGGATGGCTAAGTCGCCGGAAGCTGGACGTCGAAACCGACCAGGGGCTGCTGGTGGTCGACCGGGCCGAACCCCGCTCTCGTACCGGACGCGCTCGCCGACCTGCGGCAGCACGCCGACGCCCCGATCCGCTGGATCGTCTACAGCCACGGCACCTGGGCTACGACTACGGCGTGCCCGCGTTCCTCGCCGACGGCGAACGCCTCGGTGACGCGGGGCCGGCGATCATCGCGCAGGAGAACGTGGTTCGCCGCTACCGCCGGTACGCCGAAACGGCCGGGTTGCAGGCCCGCCTCAACTCCATGCCGCTGACGCTCGGCATCACCGGCCACGCTGGCGCCGGGTGAGACGCCTGAGGTCAACGAGGCGCGTGAGCTGGAGGCGGAGGTGTGCGAGCTGCGGGCGAAGCAGGCGTCCAGCCACGTGTCCCGGAGCCTGTACCGGATCTAGTCGGTATGGGCGTTTTGCCTGGTCAGTGTGGTGAGCGTAGTGGTGCCAGGGTGCGTCAACGCGCCTACGGCCTCTGACCTGCGGCTTTACTGTCCGGCGCTGACGGGTGTGGACCTGCGGTGCGGGGCCTGTGACATGGGCCGCTAGGATGCTGTCACTAACTCGGTGTCACTAATCGTGACGGATCA
The DNA here is from genome assembly GCF_012277335.1 of Saccharopolyspora sp. ASAGF58. Taxonomy (NCBI): domain Bacteria; kingdom Bacillati; phylum Actinomycetota; class Actinomycetes; order Pseudonocardiales; family Pseudonocardiaceae; genus Saccharopolyspora; species Saccharopolyspora sp. ASAGF58. The sequence goes on from NZ_CP040605.1 coordinate 4,728,910, forward strand.
AGCGGCCGACGTAGCCTGATGGAGTCAATCCAGGTATTCGCGTACGTAAAAACCGCGATGCAGGTACACGCTCCGTGCTGGAGTGTGGGGCTCGTGAACCCCGAATCCTCCGACCAAACAAGATCCCCCGAAAACAACGATCGCGCCTCGGCCCCGAACGAGGCGACTGACCGCGGGTTGCGTTCCGCTGCGCTGCGTGCCGACCAGGCCCTGCGCACGGCAGTGGATCGTGTGCGGCCGGCGGCGCACCGCGTCGGCGAGTGGGTCGCGCCCCTGATCCAGCGAGTCCTGCAGTGGCTGGCACCGCTGCTGCAGCGGATTCAGGGAGTACCCGTGGTGCGGCGTCTCCGGGAGAGGGTTGCGCCGCACGTGGAGAAGCTCCCCGAGTCCGTTCGGCGGGCTCCGCGCACGCGGTCCATGCAGGCGGGTGCCGCCATCGCCGCCGTCGGCGTGGTTGGCCTGGTGATCGGCAGCGCCGTGGCCGGCTCGGACGAGACCAAGGTCGATGACGCCGCGATGGAAGCCCCGATCCAGGCGCAGCAGGCCCCGGCGCAGGCCGGGCCGATCCCGGCCCCGCCGGAGGCCCCGGCGCAGGCCGGGCAGCCGATCCCGGCCCCGCAGCAGACCCCGGCGCAGGCCGAGCAGCCGATCCCGGCCCCGCAGCAGGCCCCCGCGCCCCAGGCGCAGCCCGTCCCGCAGGCCCCGCTGGGCCCGCCGGTCGAGGGCATCGACGTGTCCAACCACAACGGCGCCATCGACTGGAGCAAGGTCGCGGCCGCCGGCAAGAAGTTCACCTTCGTGCTGGCCACCGACGGCACCGGCTTCAGCAACCCCCGCTACAGCGAGCAGTACCACGGCGCCAAGAACGCCGGCCTGATCGCGGGCGCCTACCACTTCGCGCGGCCCGGCTCGTCCTCCGCGGAGGTGCAGGCCGAGCGGTTCCTGAACATCGCCGACTACCAGGCCGACGGCAAGACCCTGCCCCCGGTTCTGGACCTGGAAGTGGACCCGAACAGCGGCGGCTGCTACGGCCTGTCCGTCGCCGACATGCACCTGTGGACCAAGACCTTCAACGACAAGGTCAAGGAGCGCACGGGCAAGGATCCGATCATCTACGCCAACCCGTCGTTCTGGCGGCAGTGCATGGGCGGTACCGACACCTTCGGTGGCCACGCGCTGTGGCTGGCGTCCTACGGCGTGGACAGCCCGGCGGTGCCCAACGGCTTCAACGACTGGGACTTCTGGCAGTACACCGACCAGGGCAGTGTGGCCGGCATCGGCGGCAACACCGACCTGAACCAGTACCAGCAAGGCTTCGAGCGGCTCAAGCAGCTCGCCGGCTGACTTCCGGTTCGTGCCGGAATTTCGACGGGAGCGGGTCGTCCGCACATCGCGGGCGACCCGCTCCCATTTCGGTGCGCCGGACGGGATGTCCACTTCGGACTCCCGAGCCGGGGGCCAGTCAAGTGGGACTTGCGACCCGCTCCGCGGGTTGCCGCCGGGACGGGTGATCTTCGTCGTGCCTCCGATACAGGGGATTCACCGGAACTGTGAGTGGCGGACCGATATCCTCGCCGCGATCGATGATCACCTGATCGGAGGCGCGGCATGTCACTCTGGGAACAGCGGGTCACCCAGGCCCGGCAGCTGTGGATCAATGGTGATCATGCCGCCGCCGAGCCGGAGTTGCGCACCGTGCTCGCCGACGGCGACTTCGACAGCGCCGTGCACGCGAACTGTCTGCTCGGCGCGCTGCTGGACGAGCGCGACGCCGCCGCCGGCGCCCGTGCGATGTACCGCGCGGAGCTGGGTGACGTCGGCGCTGCCGTCGAAGCGTTCCGCCGCGCGGAGTCGGTCGGGGCCGGATCGAGGGTACCCACGCCACCGCCAACATCGCGGTTCTGCTTGCCAAGCAAGGCGAAACCGAGGCCGCGCGGCGCGCCTTCGAACGCGTGATCGCCTCAGGTGTGCCAGGTGTGCAGGCGACCGCCGCGTTGGAACTCGGCAACATGCTGCGCGACACCGGGGACGAGGCGGCGGCGAGAGCGGCCTACGAGCGAGCGCTGGAGTTCGACGAACCGGCCGTCACGCCGTACGTCGACGAGTCGCTGGAACTGCTGCGCCGGTCGACGAAATCGACCGATCCGAGCACGGCGATCATCGGGATGGGACTGCTCGGGGAACGCGCCGACGACCCCGCCGAGGCCATCCACTGGTTCGCCCAGGCCGCGGAACTCGGGGTGCCAGGGCATTCCGACGCCGCGTGCGGACGGCTCGGCGAACAGCTGCTGGCGCAAGGAGATCGGGACGCGGCGCGGATCGAGTTCGAACGGGTCAGCCGGTGCGACGTGCCCGGCATCGCGGCGCGCGGCGAGTTCGGGCTCGGCCTGATCCGGTACGAAGAGGACGATTTGGCCGGTGCGGTCGCGGCTTTCGTCAAGACCGCGTCCTACGCCTCGGACGACGACCTGGGCGAAGACGCGCTGAACAACGTGCGGGTCGTGCTCGACGGGCAGCGCGCCGCCGGCGACCACCTCGGCGCGGCGACCACCCTGCGCAGACTGGCCGAAGTGGTCCCGGAAGCCCACGTCGCGGAGTGGGCCTACGAGACCGCCACCGAGTTCATCGAGGCCGAGGACAACGACGCCGCGCTGATCTACCTGCGGTGCGCGGTGGAGATCGGTGCCCCGGAGCCCGCGCCGGAAGCGGTGCTGGCGCTGGGCGAGTGCTGCACAAGCGCGGCGAGATCCGCTACCGGCGCGGCGAAGTCCAGCAGGCGCGCGAACTCCTCGACCGGGCGGCGCGCACCGAAGACCCGTCCTTCGCCCACCAGGCAACGCAACGCCTGGCCAAGTTGAGCGGCTGACGGCGGCGTCAGGCTTGGACCGTGATGAGTTGTTCAGGGAGGGCAAGGACCTGGTCCAGGACGTCGCACGCCGAGCCGGCCGTGCGCCAGTACGCGTCGTCGTCCCGGAGGTGGTGGTCGCGGGAGACCCGCGCGGCGCGCACGTCGTCCTCGCCGCGGAGCTCGACCACGTCGACGATGGCGCCGTGCGGTCGCACGTAGATCAACGCCATCAGCTCGCCGTCGGAGTCCCGTACCGGCGGCATCAACCGGAATCCCCGGTCCACCAGTGCGCGCAGGCGGGCGCAGGAGTCGGCGTGGCCCTCAGCTGACGAGGTCATCGAACTCACCGTCCTTGACGCCGCGCAGAAACGCGGCCAACTCGGCTCGGGTATAGATCAGCGCGGTTCCCCGCGATTGGCGCGATTGGCGCAGCGCGATGGTTCCGTCGGCCAGGGGCGCGATCTCGACGCAGTTGCCCCATTTCCCGCTGTGGCGCGACTTTCGCCAGGTCACGGCCCCCAGCGCGGCGACCGGGACCTCTAACTGGCCACTCATCGGATCTCCCTCGGTCGACTGCATGCAATTGCATACGCCATTGCGGAGGAAGGTACCACAGCGCTACGCACATGCGCGATCACTGTGAGTAGCCCGAATGATCTAGATTCAGATGGCCGCGCGGGATTTCAGCAGCAACTGGCGGGTCTGCTCGGGAGTCCGGGCGTCCACCATTAGCCGATCGAGCGTACGGCCGTATCGCTCGATCTCTTCCAGCTTGTCCAGGTACAGCGCCCCGCTCAGGTGCTCCAGGTACACCACGTCCGGCAATTCGGGTTCGGCGAAGCGGAGCATGGTGAACGAACCCTCCGCCGCGTACCCGCTGAGCGCGAACGGCACCACCTGCAGCGCGATGTTCGGCAGCTTGGACATCTCCAGCAGGTGGTCGATCTGTGCGCGGAGCACGGCGGCGCCGCCGATCGGCCGGTGCAGCACGGACTCGTCGATGACCGCCCACAGCCTGGGCGCGCCCGGCCGCGCGAGCAGCTTCTGCCGCTTTATGCGCAGCGAGACCCGGTGCCGGGTCTCGTCGTCGGCCAGCTTCGGGTGCCCCGAACTGGCGATGGCCAACGCGTAATCCGTGGTCTGCAGCAGGCCCGGCACGAACTGCAGCTCGTAGGTCTGGATCCGGGCTGCCACGCCTTCGAGTCCGATGTAGTCCTGGAACCAGTGCGGCATCGTGTCCGCGTACCGGTTCCACCAGCCGGGCTGCTTGGATTGCGAGACCAACTGGAGGAAGCGGGCCCGCTCGACCGCGTCCGTCACGCCGTACATCGTGAGCAGGTCCGCGACGTCGCGTTCCTTGAAGCCGACCTTGCCGAGCTCCATCCGGCTGATCTTGGACTCCGAGCCGCGGATGGCGTAGGCCGCCTCCGCGGGCGGGATCTCTGCGGCCTCCCGGAGCCGGCGCAGCTGCGCGCCGAGGATGATGCGCCGGGCCGTCGGACTGCCGTCCGGCCCGGCCGCGTCGCCGCCCTCGGATCCCGGATCTTCGTCCCGAGCCATCGTCGCACCTCCCGATCTACCGCCGTCCGATTCTCGCACCACGACCGCGGAAACAGCCGCACCGACAGATCCACCCGTTCGGATCAAGATCGACTTGCGGCTCTCACATTGATAGCACGCCAGACGTTTACTCAGAGCAACGAAGCTCGTACCCTATGCAATCCCCGAGCACCCGACCCCACGCCGTAGCGAGGACCACATGGCCGCCGAACTGACCGCGTCCGACGACGAAATCCCCATCCACATCGATACGAACAAGGCGAGCATCGCCCGCGTCTACGACGCGTTCCTCGGTGGCAAGGACAACTACGAGGTTGACCGGGAGGTCTTCCGGCGCCTCCAGGAGGTCACCCCCGAGGCTGCCCAGCTGGCGTGGGACAACCGCCAGTTCCTGATCAGGGTCAGCCGGTTCATCGCCGCAGAAACCAGTGTCACCCAGTACCTGGACTGCGGATCCGGCCTGCCCACCGCGGAGAACACCCACCAGGTGGTCCAGCGGATCAAGCCCGAGTCGCGGGTGGTCTACGTGGACAACGACCCAGTCGTCCTCGCCCACGGCCGCGCGTTGCTGGAGGAGAACTCGAAGATCCACTTCAGCCCGGCGGACATCTTCGAACCGGCGCAGATCCTCCAGGACGAGGTGGTCGGCCGACACTTGGACTTCTCCGAGCCGATCGCGTTGTTCCAACTGGGCACGCTGCACCACTACGACGGCGAGCGACCACCCGCCGACATCATGCGGGAGTACATCGACGCGCTGCCACCCGGGTCCTATGTGGCCATCAGCCACTTCCTCGACCCGGGGGTCGAGGAATACTGCGAACTCGCCCGGCGGATGGAGCAGGCGTTCCTGCACAGCCCGATGGGCACAGGAGTGTTCCGCACCCGCGCCGAGATCGAGTCGATGTTCCAGGGCTTAGAACTCGTCGACCCAGGCCTGGTGCTCTGCGCGGACTGGTGGCCGACCGGCCCGCGGCTCAACCCGCTCCACCCGGTGCAGCACTGCATCGCAGGAGCAGTGGGCCGCAAACCGTCAACTTCTCGGTCCTGAAGGGCCGAGCTTGCGGCTAGCGGTTGGTCACGGACGGCAGCCGCGGTAGCCGCGCCAGGCAGTAGCCCGCCTCACCAATCACGGCGCCACCACATCCGAAACAGGCCCAGCAGATACAGTTTTGGAAGCTCGGCTGGACCCACCGCAACCGCAAGCTGCTCGACCTCGACCCGTCCAACCAGGTTCTCACGGTCGGCGAGACCAACGCGCACCTGGATGTCCTTGTCACCCGTGGAATCCGGACGTCATCCGCGGGACGGAGTAGTGGAGTACGCGGTTCCGCGCGAGGGCTGAGCCTGCGGCGGCCGTACGCCGGTGTCGTGATTCTTCTGGAGCAGCAACCCAAAAGATTCACGACCGCCGGCTCACGCCAGCAGGAGGCGGACGGTGAGCTCCAAGCGGTTGGAGAGGTCGGAGGCCGACGCCCGGCGCGTCACCCAGGCGACCAGGTTGGACAGCCACACGTCGCCGATCACGCGCGCGATCGCCTTCTCCTCGTCGGTGGGCTCGTCCTGGGTCATGGCGTTGGTGAAGAACCGCTCCACCAGCGCCGCGACGGTGTCCACCTCGACGGACGCCGAGGTGTCGGCGAACATGAACGCGCGGGTCATCGCCTCGGTCAGCTGCGGGTTGCGCTGCAGCGTCCGGGTGGTGCGGTTGAGCACGAACATGACCCGCTCGTAAGGCGTTTCGCCGGGGTTCTTGGCGCGGTCCATCTTGTCCTGGGCCCGCTCGAACTCCCGGGCCAGGCCGGTTACCAGCAGGTGGATCTTGGATGGGAAATACCGGTACAGCGTCCCCAGCGCCACGTCGGCCTTCTCCGCCACGGTGCGCATCTGGACCGCGTCGTAGCCGCCCTTGGTGGCCAGTGCGATTGTGGCGTCGATGATCCGCTTGCGGCGTTCGTGCTGGGCCGTGGAACCGGTCTCGTCGTCCCGGAGCGCTTGCAGCACATTCCGCGAGGTGCTTGCCATGCAGCGTCGGTCCCCTCGAAGACTCGTTGGTCGAAAACCGCGTGTTGGTCGCCACGCGGCTCGTTGCCGCACCACCCTGGAGGGTTAAGGTGATCGACGTGGTTCGATCGAAACATGTTCCAGTCTACCCAGCCCGCCGGGCGCGGGCTGTGTGAGGTGAGCCGTGCGGATCGCGTTGCTGTCGTACCGGAGCAAGCCGCACTGCGGCGGGCAAGGCGTCTACGTCCGCCACCTCAGCCGGGGGCTGGCCGAACTGGGGCACCACGTCGAGGTGTTCTCCGGCAAGCCGTACCCGGAGCTGGATCCCGGGGTCGACCTGACCGCCGTGGACAGCCTCGACCTCTACGACGAGGCGGACCCGTTCCGCACCCCGGGCTGGCGGGAACTGCGTGACGCCGTCGACCTGCTGGAGGTCGGCACCATGTGGACCGCCGGGTTCCCGGAGCCGCTGACCTTCAGCCTGCGCGCGGCGAAGCTGCTGCGCGCCCGGGCCCACGAGTTCGACGTGGTGCACGACAACCAGTGCCTCGGCTACGGGCTGCTGTCCCTGCAGCGCGCCGGGATTCCACTGGTGGCGACGGTGCACCACCCCATCACGCACGACCGCCGGGTGGACTTGGCCGGCGCCACCGGCTGGCGGCGATTAGGCGTGCGCCGCTGGTACGGCTTCACCCGGATGCAGGGCCGGGTGGCCCGCCGCATCCCGCAGCTTTTGACCGTTTCGGAGTCGTCGGCCCTCGACATCCGCCGCGATTTCGGCGTCGGCGCGCAGCAGCTGCGGGTGGTGCCGCTGGGCGTGGACGCTGAGGTGTTCAAGCCGCCGACCGCGCCCCGTGTGCCGGGCCGCATTGTGGCGATGGCCAGCGCGGATACCCCGATGAAGGGCATCGGCACGCTGCTGGAGGCGGTCGCGAAGCTGCGCACCGAACGCACCGTGGAGCTGGTGCTGGTCGCGAAGCCGACCCCCGGCGGCCCGACCGAGCAGCGCATCGAGGAACTGGCCATCGGCGACGTGGTGCGCACCGTCAACGGCCTCAGCGATGCAGCGCTGGCCGAGCTGCTCGGCTCTGGCGAGGTGGCCTGCGTGCCGTCGCTGTACGAGGGGTTCTCGCTGCCGACCGTCGAGGCGATGGCCTGCGCGACCCCGCTGGTGGCCAGCCGGGCCGGAGCGATCCCGGAGGTGGCCGGGCCGGACGGCGAATGCGCCGACCTGGTTCCGCCGGGCGATGCCGAAGCGCTGACGGCGGCGCTGGCCGGACTGCTCGACTCGGACGATCGGCGGCAGCGGCTCGGCGCGGCGGGCCGGGCGCGGGTTTTGGCGAAATACAGCTGGAAATCGGTGGCAGCGGCGACGGTCGACTGCTACGCCGAGGCGATCGCGCGGAGGGCGCGCGCCGGGGAAGGAGCAACTTGCTGACGGTGGACTTCGACAAGCTCGGCGTGCGACCGGGCCAGCGGGTGCTGGACCTGGGCTGCGGCGCGGGGCGGCACGCCTTCGAACTCTATCGGCGCGGGGCGGACGTGATCGCCTTCGACCAGGACGTCGCGGAGCTGGAGAACGTGGCGGCGATGTTCGCCGCGATGAAGGCCGAGAACCAGGTGCCCGACGGCTCCGCCGCGCAGACCGTTTCCGGTGACGCGCTCGCGCTGCCGTTCCCGGACGAGCACTTCGACTGCGTCATCGCCTCGGAGATCATGGAGCACATCCCCGAGGACGAGAAGGCGATGCGCGAGATGGTGCGCGTCGTCAAGCCCGGCGGCCGTGTCGTGGTGACGGTGCCGCGCTGGTGGCCGGAGAAGATCTGCTGGGCGCTGTCGGACGAGTACCACCAGGTCGAGGGCGGCCACGTGCGGATCTACACCGCCGACGAGCTGATCGGCAAGCTCCGCGACGCGGGCCTGCGCCCGGCCTTCCACCACTACGCGCACGCCCTGCACTCGCCGTACTGGTGGCTCAAGTGCGCGGTGGGCACCGGCAACGACGACCACCCGCTGCCCAAGGCCTACCACCAGATGCTGGTGTGGGACCTGATGAAGGGGCCCTGGATCACCCGCACCGCCGAGCGGCTGCTGGACCCGGTGATGGGCAAGAGCATCGCGGTCTACCTGGGTAAGCCGGGAGCGGCCCGTGCCGGGGCCTGAGGTCCCGGGCGTGCTGTCCGCCGAGGCGGCCGTTCAGACCGGCAAGGCCATCGCGGCGACGCAGTTGGCATCGGGTGCGGTGCCGTGGTTCCCGGGCGGGCACGTGGACCCGTGGGACCACGTCGAGTCGGCGATGGCGATGGCCGCGGCAGGTCTGCTCCCCGAGGCCGAGTGCGCCTACGAGTGGCTGCGCGGAACACAGCGCGCGGACGGGTCCTGGCCCTTGCAGGTGCGCGACGGGCGGATCGAGGACGCCGGCGCGGACACCAACTTCTGCGCATACCCCGCCGTCGGCGTGTGGCACTACCTGCTGATCAGCGGCGACGACGCGTTCGCGGAGCGGATGTGGCCGGTGGTGCGGGCCGCGATCGAATTCGTGCTTACCGCGCAGCGGGAGCGGGGCGAGATCGACTGGGCGGTGGGCGAGTCCGGCATCCCGACCGGCGAGGCGCTGCTGTCGGGATGCTCCAGCATCCACCACAGCCTGCGCTGCGCGCTCGCGCTGGCCGACTACCTGGACCAGCCGCAGCCGGGCTGGGAGGTGGCGCTGGGCCGGCTCGGGCACGCGTTGCGCCGCCACCCCGAGGCGTTCACGCCGAAGCACCGGTACTCGATGGACTGGTACTACCCGATCCTCGGCGGTGCACTGCGCGGTGAGGCTGCGCGACAGCGGCTGTTCGCCCGCTGGTCGGACTTCGTGGTCGACGGGTTGGGGGTGCGCTGCGTCGATGACCACCCGTGGGTCACCGGCGCGGAAACCTGCGAACTGGTGCTGAGCCTCGATGCGCTGGACGAGCACGACCGCGCCCGCGAGCTGCTCGCGGCGATGCAGCACCTGCGCGACCCGGACGGCTCGTACTGGACGGGCCTGGTATACGCCGACGGCAAGCGCTGGCCGGAGGAGCGCTCCACCTGGACCGGCGCCGCGGTGGTCCTAGCTGCGGATGCGCTGTCCCGCGCGACGCCGGGCAATGGCATCTTCCGAGGTGAGAAGCTCCCGACGGGCCTGCCGGTCGAGAACGTCCCCTGCTGCGAACTCGAGTACGTCCCCGGCGCCTGACCGATCGCATACGGATCCCATCCGCAATTTCAATGGAAATCAGACCTCTGATTTCCATTGAAATTGCGGAAGTTATCCACAGTCTCCGGCGTGTCGTGGTCCGACACGCCGACGGAGTTCAATTTCAATCGCGGGGTCTCACCGGAAGGAGCCCGGGGTTCCGGTGGCGCGTTGCAGGACTCGGAGGGAGCCGACGACTCGGGTTTCGCGAAACGCTCCCGTTTCCAGGGCTCGGCAGTAGATGCGGTACGGCGCCTGGCCTCCGTCGTTGGGGTCCGGGAAGACGTCGTGGATCACCAGGACACCGCCCGGCGCCACCCAGTGTGCCCAGCCTTCGTAGTCGGTGTTGGCGGCCGCGTCGGTGTGGCCGCCGTCGATGAACAGCAGCGACAGCGGGGTTCGCCAGAACTCCGCGACCGCGCCGGAGCGGCCGACGATCGCGGTCACCTCGTCCTCCAGTCTGGCCCGCGCGATCGTTCGCCGGAATTCGCCCAGCGTGTCCACCTTCCCGACGGCCGGGTCGACCAGGTTCGGGTCGTGATACGCCCAGCCGGGCTGGTGCTCTTCGGAGCCCCGGTGGTGGTCGACGGTGACGATCCGGCCGCCGGTGCTTCGGGCCGCTGCGCCGAGGTAGATAGCGGATTTGCCGCAGTAGGTGCCGATCTCGACCGCAAGACCGGTGCCGAGGTGCTCCAGCGCGGCCTCGTAGAGCGCCTGTCCTTCCTCGGGCGGCATGAACCCGGTGGCCTGCTCAGCGAGTTCGCGCAGATCCGCTGGGATCGGGGGGTGCTGCTCGCGGTCGGTGGCCGATCCCTGCGTCACGTGCGTCCTCCGTCTGGTCCGGTTCGGTGCCGCCGGAATACTACCTTCTGAACTGCGCAGTTCCGGTAGAACCTGTTGTCGTTGGCCGGCCTGAGCGCCGCCATCATCGTTGTCATCGGCATCCGGCTGCTTGCGTCGCGGCGCACCCGCCGGTTCTATTAGAACAAGTTCCAATATCTGGTGATGGTGAGGCTGGTCGGATGGAGTTCGCCTTCGGGGAAACGCAGCAGTCGGTGCAAGAACTGGCCGCTGAGGTGCTGCGACGCGGGTCGCAACAGCGATGGAACCGGTTTCGATGAGGCGACTTGGAAGGCGCTGGCCGATGGGGGCTGCCGTCTCTAGCGGTGCCGGAGCGGCTGGGCGGTGCCGGGCTCGGCCGAGGCTGTTCGGGCCGGCCTCGGGGACGCCGGGCCGGAACCGTCCGATGTGGCTGGTTTGGTGACCTTCAAATTGACAACAAAACCGAAACCGCTGTCGCCCGGGAACTTGGCATCCCGGAGCTGAGCTTCTTCAGCCGCACACACTACGGCGGTGGCGCGGCCTGCGCGACCGTGCGGCGGGCCGCCATGACGGTCGCCACCGGCACGGCCGAGGTCGTGGTCTGCTACCGGACGTTCAACGAGTGGTCCGGGAGCCGGTTCGGGCAGGTGCAGGCGGCGGCGGCAGGTGCGCCGACCTCGGCGGGGCTGGACAACTGCTGGTCCTACCCGGTCGGGGTGGCCACCCCCGGCGCGCAGGTCGCGATGTTCGCCCGCCGCTACCTGCACACCTACGGCGCGCGAAGACTTCGGCCGCGTCGCAGTGGCCGACCGCGAGCACGCCGCGACCAATCCCAATGCCTGGCTCTACCAGCGGCCGATCACCCTGGCGACCACCAGGGGTCGCCACCCCGCCGTCGCTGCGGACCGTGCCCTCGCCTCGCTGGAATCCGGTTTGGTGAGGCGAGCCAGCGCGTCTGGGTGATTTCGCTCGATGCGGTGTCAGCAGGACGCGCCGCACTTGATGCAGATCCGGCCGCCACCGCCCTGCCTCGGCACCGGGGCGTGGCAGCCGCCTTGCGGGCATTCGTCCATTCTGGTGACTTGCGGGGGTCTGAGTCGGAGTGCGACCTGGCCGCCGAATTGCGCTGACTTGGCCCGGAAAACGCCGACGCTCATGGTTCGCTCCCGCTCCTCGTACTCTAGGAGTTCACGTCGGCCGAGATCGCGTCGAAGAAAAGGTGCAATCGGTCGGTTTCCCGGGGGAAATTCGGGCACGCGCAGTGGTCACGGGCCGTGGTGCTGCGGTTTCCCGGACGCGCTCGACCGCGGTTTAACCCCAATGCCGGTCGTTCAGATTGTCGCGTGGCCGGTAGCCTGCGCACTTGTGGATCTCGAGGCAGGTGCGCGGGCGGGTGTCAGCGTGGCCGATCAGGCCGCCATCGGCGTGCTGACCCGAACGTTCCCTGTGGGAATTGGTCGATAGAGTTATTGATCAATACAGCGGACCCGCGCACTGCCCGCCCGGCTGATTTTCTACATCACGCTGGTCTCGCGCCTGTTTCCGCCCGAGTCCTACCGGTCGGCAATGAAGATCTTCAAGTCGGTGTTCGGGCAGGGCGGGCAGGGTTATCGGGTGCCCGCGACCGGGTCGATCGTGGCCGCCCGCCGTCGGTCGGGATCGGATCCGATGGAAACGGCGGTGCGCGCGGTGACGACCCCCCGCGCGCGACCGGACACGCGCGGCGCGTGGTATCAGGACTGGTTATTGACGGCGGTGGACGGGAACCACATTCAACGTGCCCGATACCGAGGGCAACGATCGGGAGTTCGGTCGCCCGGGTTCGGGCCGTGGTGAGGGCAAGACCGGGTATCCGCAGATTCAGGCGACGCCACCGCCAGCAGCCCCAGGACAGCAGGCCATCCCGCTTCGCGGTCGTCATCACCGCACCCAGCAAAACCGGACACCGACCTCGACCAGCCAAGATCACTTAAACGGCCAGCATTGGGCTTAACCCTGCAGGGCGCCGAGCAATCCCCGGAGTCGGGATCGCAGGTGATCGCGCAGGTCGTCCGGGGCGTCGATGCTGAAGTCGGCGCCCAGGACCGCGAGTTCGAGGATGCGGCGGATGATCGCGCGAAGCGTGTCCTCGCCGAGCTGGACGGTGCAGCTGCCGTCGTCGATCGCGGTGACCCTGATCGGCAGCAACGGGTGCAGGTGCTCACGCACGGTTGCCGCGGAGGCCTGCACCGTGACCCGAGCGGCGTATTGGTAGGGCGCATCGATGATCGAGCGGCGCAGGTAGTCGGCGGGGCTTTCGGCGAACGGCCTGTTCGCGTCGGTAGGTGGCATGCCCCGCGATGAGGTGCGTGGCCTTGGGTGGTGGAGGTGAGCCGGTCGACGGCGGATTGGGCGCGGATTGGGCGAAGAGCGGGGATCGAGCCCGGCTTTGCGGGCCCGCAGCTGCGCCTGCGCGGATCCGCATTGCGCGTCTACCGTGGTGCGGTGGTTGCCGGGACCGATGCGGACCGGATGGCCAAGCGGCACTGGCAGTTCGTGCGTGACCGGCTGGGTGACCCGACCTGGTGTGGCAAGCCGGAGTGTAGCCACGCCGCTACGGCGGATACCGGCTGATGCCCGGGTACAAGCTGTCGCCGCTGATGCTCACCGGCGACGAGGCCACCGCGGTGGTGCTCGGCCTGCTGACCGGTCGGCGCCTCGGCCTGCCCGGGCCGGCGGCCGGGTCCGCGCTCACCAAGGTGCAGCGCGTCCTCCCGCCCGCACGGCGCGACCGCATCCAGTCGTTGCAGGAGATGCTCGGCTTCACCATGGGGACGCGGGAGGGGGCGGCTCCGGCGACAGCGGCGGTGCTGACCCTGGCCGAGGCGGCGCGGCATCGCCGGCGGGTGCGGCTGCGCTACGTGTCCTGGAAGGGGGTCGACAGCGAGCGCAGTTCGACCCGCACGGGTTGGTCTTCCACTCCGGACGTTGGTACGCGACCGGCCACGACTGGCCGTGAGTGGTTTTGGTTGCCATGGCGCCCAAAACCACTCACGGATCTATTCCCGGGCGGACTCGATCTCGGCGGCGTGCAGTCCCACAAGCCGGGCGCTTGCCGATCGGGGTGCGGACCGCTTCCACGATCACCGGATTGCCCACCTGGGCCCCCTCGGCAGGCCGGACCAAAAATAGAACATGTGCTACTTATCGTGCAAGCGTGCCAATCAACTTTGATCGAACATGTTGGCGCTCATTCGATGCAACGATAGTTACAGGGGTTTACTGAACCTTGGAAGTGTGGTTCTCTTGTTTAGAACTCGTTTCATTTAACCGGTCGGATAACGCGTCGCTGTAGGAGGTTGCCGTGGTCGCACCGCGCATTCCGGAGGGCTTCGACTTCACCGATCCCGACCTGCTCGCCGAACGGCTGCCGCTGGCCGAGTTCGCCGAGCTGCGCAGCACCGCGCCACTGTGGTGGAACCGGCAGCCCGACCGTCGAAGTGGGTTCGACGACGGCGGCTATTGGGTGATCAGTCGGCACGCCGACGTCAAAGAGGTATCCCGGCGCAGCGCCGTGTTCTCCAGCTGGGAGAACACAGCCGTCATCCGGTTCAACGAGAGCATGACCCGCGAGCAGATCGAGCTGCAGCGCTTCATCATGCTCAACATCGACCCGCCGCAGCACACCAAGCTGCGCAAGATCGTGCAGCGCGGCTTCACCCCGCGGGCGATCAACAGCCTGGAATCGGCGCTGCGGGGCCGGGCCCAGCGGATCGCCACCGTGGCCCGCGAGCGCGGCAGCGGCGACTTCGTCACCGACGTGGCCTGCGAGCTGCCGCTGCAGGCGATCGCGGAACTGCTCGGGCTCCCGCAAGAGCACCGCAAGGAGATCTTCGACTGGTCGAACCAGATGGTCGGCTACGACGACCCGGAGTACGACATCCAGCCGGAGGTCGCCGCCGCCGAGATGCTCGGCTACTTCACCAACATGGCCGAGGAGCGCCGCGGCTGTCCGATGGACGACATCGTGACCAAGCTGGTCCAGGCCGACATCGACGGCAACGCGCTGACCGCGGACGAGTTCGGGTTCTTCGTGATCCTGCTGGCGGTGGCGGGCAACGAGACCACCCGCAATGCCATCACCCACGGAATGCTCGCGTTCCTGGACAACCCGGAGCAGTGGGAGCTCTACAAGGAGCAGCGCCCGGCGACGACGGCCGACGAGATCGTCCGGTGGGCGACTCCGGTGGTGGCCTTCCAGCGCACCGCGACGGAGGACGTCGAACTCGGGGGCGTCGAGATCAAGCGGGGACAGCGGGTCGGCATGTTCTACAGCTCCGCGAACTTCGACCCGGAGGTCTTCGACGAGCCGGAGCGCTTCGACATCACCCGCGACCCGAACCCGCACGTCGGGTTCGGCGGCACCGGCGCGCACTACTGCCTCGGCGCGAACCTGGCCCGCCTGGAGATCGACCTGATCTTCAACGCGATCGCCGACCACATGCCGGACATCAAGCGGATCGGCGAACCCCGCCGCCTCCGCTCCGGCTGGCTCAACGGCATCAAGGAAGTCCAGGTGCAGTACACCTGATCGGCGGGAGTACGCCCGATCCGGCGAGATGTCCCGCAATTTCGGGCTCTTCTGCTTCTTCCGTGGGTGAGTTAGGCGCGTCCGGGGAGGGGGGCGGTGGCCGCCGAGGGCGAGCATGGCGGTGTCGGTCCTACTTGCCCCGGAAGTTCGGTTTGCGCTTCTCGGCGAAGGCGCGGGGGCCTTCCTTGGCGTCCTCGCTGGAGAAGACCTCCATGCCCAAGCGAGCGTCCACGGTGAACGCCTCGTTCTCCGGCATGCCCTCGGTTTCCCGCATCGTCCGGAGGATCGCCCGCACCGCGAGGGGGCCGTTGGTGGCGATCAGATCCGCCAGCTCCAGGGCTTTGGCCAGGGCTTGGCCGTCGGGAACCACGTGGCCGATCAGGCCGAGGTCCTTCGCTTCCGGTGCGAAGATGTGCCTGCCGGTCAGCAGGATGTCGGCCGCGACGGTGTAGGGGATCTGGCGCGGCAGCCGGACCGCCGAGCCGCCCAGTGGGAACAGGCCCCACCGGGCCTCGGACACGCCGAACCGTGCGCTCTCGCCCGCCACCCGGATGTCGGTTGCCTGCAGAATCTCCGTGCCGCCCGCCACCGCGGGCCCCTCCACCGCCGCGATCAGCGGTTTCGTGAGGCGGCGGCCCTTGAGCAGGGGCTCGATCACGGACAGGTCCATACCGCGCGCGGTGTCGCTGGGGTGGGCCTGCGTCATCGCCTTCAGGTCCGCGCCGGCGCAGAACGCGCCGCCGGCGCCCGTCAGCACGCACGCCCGGATGTCGTCGTCACGGTCCACCTCGTCCCAGGCCTGCCGCATGATCTCCAGCATCGGCCCGGACAGAGCGTTGCGGACCTCGGGTCGGTTCATCGTCACCACGAGCACCGCGCCGCGCCGTTCGACCAGGCAGTGCGGTTGCTCGACGACCTCTGTTGTCGACGTCATGGAAACCCTTCCACTGGGTGGAGAACGCTGCTTGCGTCGCGGGATCTGCGGCAGGAAAAACGACTTCGCCGGCGCTGCGCCGCGACGGCCCGTCACCGA
This sequence comes from Saccharopolyspora sp. ASAGF58, assembly GCF_012277335.1. NCBI lineage: Bacteria > Bacillati > Actinomycetota > Actinomycetes > Pseudonocardiales > Pseudonocardiaceae > Saccharopolyspora > Saccharopolyspora sp. ASAGF58. Next base: position 4,744,970 of record NZ_CP040605.1, read on the forward strand.
CGCGAATTGTGGTTCGGCTTTTCGGGTTCTTGCCGAGGACGATAACACGTTCTAGTTTCACGGGGTGGCATACAACATCGCAGATCTCTTCGAGCACGCCGTCGATCTGGTACCCGATCGCGTCGCCGTGGTCTGCGGCGAGCGTCGCCTGACATTCGCGCAGCTGGACCAGCGGGCCAACCGGCTGGCGCACTACTTCACAGCCCGCGGGCTCGGGCCGGGCTCGCACATCGGGGTCTACTCGCGCAACTCCATCGAGGCGCTGGAGACCATGCTGGCGGCCTACAAGGTCCGCGCGGTGCCCATCAACATCAACTTCCGCTACGTGCCGAACGAATTGCGCTACATCTTCGACAACGCCGACCTCGCCGCGCTGGTGCACGAACGCCGCTACAGCGACCACGTGGCCAAGGTCCGGCCGGAGTTCCCGCAACTGAGCGAAGTTCTCGTCATCGAAGACGGCACCGACGCCGATTGCACCGGGTACGGCGGCGTCGAGTACGAGTCGGTCTTGGCCGGTCAATCCGCCGAACGGGACTTCCCGGAGCGCAGCGCCGACGACCTCTACCTGCTCTACACGGGCGGTACCACCGGCATGCCCAAGGGCGTGATGTGGCGCCACGAGGACGTGTGGCGGGTGCTCGGCGGCGGCATCGACTTCATGACCGGCGAAACGATGCGCGACGAGTGGCAGCAGGCTCGCGCCGGTGCCGAAAGTGGTGGCCTGATCAGGCTGCCCGCCGCACCGTTCAGCCACGGCGCCGCGCAGTGGGCGAGCTTTGGCAACCTCTTCGCGTGCAGCACCGTGGTTTTCATGCCGCAGTTCGACGCGCACGAGGTGTGGCGCGCGATCGAGCGGGAGCGGGTCGACGTGCTGGCGATCGTGGGCGACGCGATGGCCAGGCCGCTCATCGAGGCCTTTCGCGAGGGCGGCTACGACGCCTCGTCGCTGGTCGCGATCTCCAGCAGCGCCGCGCTCTTCTCGCCGTCGGTGCAGCGCCAATACCTCGACGCCCTGCCCAACGTGGTGATCACCGACTCGATCGGCTCGTCGGAGACCGGGTTCAGCGGAATCGGCGTCATCGGCCGCGACAACGCGCAGACCGGCGGGCCGAGGGTCAACGCGGACGCCTCCACCACAGTGATCCGGGACGACGGCAGCTTCGCGCCGCCCGGCGAGATCGGGTGGCTGGCGCGCACCGGGCACGTGCCGCTGGGCTACTACAAGGACGCGGAGAAGTCCCGCTCGGTGTTCCGGGAGATCGACGGCAAGCGCTACGTCGCGCCGGGCGACTACGCGCGGATCGAGGACGACGGCACCGTCACGATGCTGGGCCGCGGCTCGGTGTCGATCAACACCGGCGGCGAGAAGGTCTTCCCGGAGGAGGTCGAGGCCGCGCTCAAGTCGCACCCGGACGTGTTCGACGCGCTGGTTGTCGGGGTGCCCGACGAGCGCCTCGGCCAGCGGGTCGCGGCCGTCGTGCAGCCTCGGGCGGGCTCGGCCCCGGGACTCGCCGACCTCGACGCGCACGTCCGGGAGTGGATCGCCGGCTACAAGGTGCCGCGCCGCCTGTGGCTGGTGGACGAGGTCACCCGCTCGCCCAGCGGTAAACCCGACTACTCCTGGGCGAAGCGGCACACCGAGACGCATGAGCCGACCGACGCGCGCGAGCCGTCGCGGCAAGAGACCGCCACCGAACCCGGCTGAACTCCTATTCTCCTTTTTGAAGCGCCGAGGGCGCTTGGCACGCCCTTGCAGCTTGCACCGCCGCGGGTGCGGTCGACCTGAACACGTTCCGCTGAACTCAGGTGGTGCGGCCCAGGGCCCAGAATCCCGAGTCCTCCAGCAGGACTTGGTACGTGGTTCCCGGGTTCCACTCGGCCGCTTCCTCGCGCACGTCCGCGGCCGTCTTGTCCGGCTCGTAGATGGCGACGTAGTCCGGGACGATCCCGTCGGTGTTGCCGGGCCAGAAGACCCGGCAGCGCCCGGTGAGGTGCGCGATCGTCGAATTGTTGGCTACGACCGTCGCGCCATCCGGGATCATCGCGAGCACCCTCGACGCGGCCTCGGGGTCCTGCTGGAAGCGGTCGCTGCCGTTCTGGATCTGCTTGCCGATCGGCAGCGTGACGGTCAGTGCGACCGCCGCCGCCAGGACGAGCCCCGGCAGGTGCGACGCGTAGCCCCGCAACCAGGACAGGCGGGTCGCGCGCACCCGGACGATCGCGTCGACCATCGCGAAGGTGAGGATCGGCATCAGCACCGCGTTGTAGTGCCAGTCCGCGCTCCAGTAGTGCTCCTCGAGGGAGGCGAACCGCCAGCCGAGCGTCGGGAGAACGGCCAGCAGCACCGGCGACCGGAGCGCGAGCAGCCCCGTCGTCGGGATCAGGAGCCACAGCGCGGTGCTAAACTTCTCGTCCCAGCCTTCCAGCAGCGAGGCGGGGAACCCCACGTCGCCGGAGATCTTGTCCCAGTAACGGTATTCGCCCGTCGCGTTGAACGACGGGATGACCAGCAGGGTGATGCAGAACCAGGCGACGACGAACAGCACGGCGCTCACCCCGGCGACCCGGGCGAACCGCTTATCGTGCTGCCTGGCGAGCCACGCGAGCACGAGCGCGATGGCGGCGCCGGTGAGCGCGAGGTCATCCTTGACCAGCACCAGCGGTGCGGTCAGGAGGAGGGCGCGCCACCACCGCTGCGACAGCGCCGCTTCGAGCGCGAACGCGACGAGCGGGACCGCGAAGCAGATCTCGTGGAAGTCGAAGTCAACGGCCCGTTGCACTCCCCAGGCCAAGCCGTAGGCCACGCCCACGGACCGCCCCCTGGTGTCGCCGAGCAACCGCGTTGCGGCTCTGGTCACCGGAACGATCGAGAGCGCGAACAGGGCAGCCTGCGCGACGAGCAGCGTCTGCGCGGAGGGGAATAGGAAGTAGAGCGGCGCGAGCAGCGCCAGCGCGGGGCTGAAGTGGTCGCCGAAGATGACGAATCCGGGTCCCAGCAGGTCTGCCACCGGCGTCCGGCCCTCTGCGTAGGACCGCACGACCTGCTCGAAGATCCCCAGGTCGAACGACATGGACGCGTACCCGGCGTAGCGCGCCAGCGAGATCCACGCGTAGCAGGCGAAGAACGCCGCCCACAGCAGGAAAAGGACCGCCTGGTTCGACACCGCGCGGCGGTCGGAGCCGGCGGCAGTGGTGGGAACGAAGGTGGTGGTACTCATCGGGACTCCGTCGGGGTCAGCGTGTTGGAGGAGGCCGGGCGGTTGCGAGGTGGACGAGGGGTGCGGTGTCCGTCATGAAGCCCTGTACTCCGGCTACGGCGGTCCGGTCGACCGCGCACTCTAATTTCCCGGTTGAATATGATCACTGTCACTTCGCAGGTAGGCCGCACGGCGGAAAGTCCACATAGGTCCACATTGGACAGCGAGTCTGCGAGACAGGCGCCTAGTGTGGCGTGACGAGGGCTTGCAGCAGATCGCGCAGGGTTTCCTGCTGGGCTTCGGTGAGCGGGATCAGCGGGGACCGGGCGCTCAGGTGCTTGAGCACGGTGGCCCGGCTGCGCCGACCGCTCGGGGTCAGCACGATCTGCTTGGCGCGCCGGTCCGTCGGGTGCGGCTTGCGCTCGATGAGGCCCTGCTGTTCGAGCTTGTCCAGCACGAACGTCGTGTTGGAGGCCTCGCAGAACATCCTGGTGGCCAGTTCGCGGGCGGTGATCGGCTCGGACAGCTCGCGGAGCGCGACGACCTGCGACGCGGTGCGGCCCAGTTCCTCGGCGACGCGGCGCACGTGGACGTCGAGGGTCTGCGCGAACTGGTGCACCAGCCTGCGCACGTCCAGGTCGATCTGGCTGCTCGCCGACGGATCCCTCGCCATGTTCCGATTCTAGCGGCGATGATTTGAACTGCGGTAGTTCTAATTCACATCATCTGAGTTCGAACCAGTGAGGTGTCGTTCCGTTACCCGTTCTCTCCTGGTGCTGGTCGTTTTCAGCTTCACGACCGGCGAATTCGTGATCGCGGGCATCCTTCCGGACGTCGCCACCGACCTGTCCTGCCGCTTTCCGCGGCGGGTCTGCTGGTGACGGCCTGCGCGCAAAGCATGATCGTCGGCGGCCCGGTGGTCACCGTGCTGACCGCGCGGCCGGCCCGGAAGCCGCTCATCGTCGGCCTCATCGCCGTGTCCCCTCGGGAACATCGGATCGCCTCTGGCGCCGAACTATCCCGTGCTCGTGGTGGCGCGGTTCGTCGCCGGTCTCGTCGTGGCCACCCAGCTGTCGTCGTCGGCGCGGGCCAGCAGGAGCTCGGTCACCGTAGGCGTCATCGGTCAGCCCGCCAGCACGTCGCCGAGCCGCCCCAGCTGCGCAGCCGCACCGCCGAGGGAGAATTCGTTCCGCTTCGCCGCGACGAAGTAGCGGTGCAGCCGGTGGTCGAGATCGATGCCGACGCCGCCGTGCACGTGGACGGCGGTGTGCGCCACCCGGTGCCCGGAGTCGGCGGCCCAGAACTTCGCGGTGGCGACCTCGGCCGCGCACGGCAGCCCCTCGCCGACGCGCCACGCCGCCTGCCACAGCGTCAGCCGCGCGGCCTCGACGTCGATGAACGCGTCCGCCAGCCGCTGCGCGACGGCCTGGAAGCTGCCGATCGGCCGACCGAACTGGACCCGCTCGCGGGCGTATTCGCTGGTCAGCTCCAACGCCCGCTCGACAACACCCACCTGGTGGGCGCACGCACCGACGGTCGCCCGCGTGAGCAGCCAGTCCAGTACCGCCGAATCCTCGCCGAGCACCTGGTATTCGCCGACCTGTACGCCGTCCAGCGCCAGCCATGCCTCGCTGTCGCCGTCGACGATGCGCTGCCGCTCGATCGACAGCTGCGCGGGCTCGACGAGGAACACCCTCGATCCGTCCGATGTGGACGCCGGAACCAGCACGAGGTCGGCGAAGGTGCCGGCCGGGACCGTGGTCTTGGTGCCGGTGAGCGTCCAGCCGTCGGCCACGCGTTCGGCGCGGCACGCGGGGCGGTCCGGGTCGGGGTTGTTCTCCTCGGCCAGCGCGGCGGTAAGCACCAGCTCGCCCTTCGCCGCCGGGACGGCCCAGCGCTGCTGCTGCTCCGGGGTGCCGAACTGCGCCAGCGCGGCCGCGGCCGTGGTGATCGAGGCGAGGTAGGGCACCGGGGCGACCGCGCGCCCCAGCTCGATCAGCACGGAGCACTGTTCCAGCAGCCCGAACCCGCCGCCTCCGGCCGTGCTCGGCAGCGCGGCCGACAGCACCTCGGCCTGTGCCAGTTGTGTCCACAGTGCACGGTCGAAGCGGTCCGGCTCTTGTTCGACTTCGCGCAGCCGCTCGGCGGTCGCGTGATCGTCGAGGATCTCCCTGGTCAGCCCGGACAGGTCGCCCTGGGCCTCGGTGCACGAGAAGTCCATGAATCCTCCCTGGAGGTCGTTTTGCCGCGGACATAGGTGTCGTGAGCGGGAGATCCGGTTCTTACCGGAGCGAGCACTCACGACCGTGGCGGGTGTTGTCGTGAGCGGGAGATCCGGCCCTTACCGGAGCGAGCACTCACGACTAACGTTTCGCCGGGGGGAGGCCGAGGCCGACCGCGGCGACGATGTCCCGTTGCACCTCGTTGGCTCCGCCGCCGAAGGTCAGGATCAGCGACGAGCGGTGCATGCGTTCGATCCGGCCGCGCAGCGCGGCGCCCCGCGAGCCGCTTCGGACGTAGGCGGCGCTCCCGAGCACCTCCATCAGCAGCCGGTAGGCCTCGATGGCGAACTCCGTGCCGTACACCTTGGTCGCGGACGCGGTGGCCGGCGCGGGCTGCTCCTCGACGGTGGCGGCGATCTTCCAGTTGACCAGCTTGAGGAATTCCACCCCGGCGTGCACGCGGGCCAGGTGGCGCCGCACCCACTCCTGGTCCAGCACGCGTCGCCCGTCGGCGAGCCGCGTTTCGCTCGCCCACTCCAGCACCTCGTCCAGCGCCAGCCGCAGCGGGGCCGACGAGGTGAGCGCGACGCGCTCGTGGTTGAGCTGGTTGGTGATCAGCGGCCAGCCCTCGTTCTCGGCACCCACCAGTGCCGACGCCGGCACGCGCAGGTCCTGGTAGTAGGTGGCGCTGGTGGACGGCCCGGCGACGGTGTGCACCGGGGTCCAGGAGAAGCCGGGTGCGGCGGTGGGCACGATCAGGATGCTCAGGCCGCGGTGCTTCTTCGCGAGCCGGTCGGTGCGGCAGGCCAACCACACGTAGTCCGCGTACGAGATGAGGCTGGTCCACATCTTCTGGCCGTTGATCACGTATTCGTCGCCATCGCGGTCGGCGGTGGTGCGCAGCGAGGCGAGGTCGGTGCCCGCCTCCGGCTCGGAGTAGCCGATCGAGAAGTGGATCTCACCGGAGGCGATCTTCGGTAGGTAGAACGATTTCTGGTCTGGGGTGCCGAAGCGCATGATGGTCGGCGCGATGCTGTTGAGCGTCAGGAACGGCACCGGGGCGCCTGCGATCGCCGCTTCGTCGGTGAAGATCAGCTGCTCCAGCATGCTCCGGTTCTGCCCGCCGTACTCCGGCGGCCAGCCCAGCGCGAGCCAGCCGTCCGCGCCCATCTGCCGGACCAGCTGCTTGTAGGCCACTCCGTCGCCGTAGTCGCCGTGCGCGGTCAGTTCCTCGCGGAGCTCCGGTGTCATGAGCTTGCCGAAGTAGCGGCGCAGCTCGCTGCGCAGCTGCTCCTGCTCGGGCGTGTAGGCGATGCGCATGCATCCCTCCTGCATCGACGGGGGAGCGTGTGGAACGTGTTTCATCAACCATAGACCGGATGCTTCGGAATGGTCGACACGTCGCTAAATTCCAGGTGGATTCCCGGCTGATCGGCTGGCGGGCTCGCCGGTAAAACAAGTTCTATGTCGACGTAACATCCGGATCCGCCCCGAATGGAGCAGTGACCCGGGCTACTAGTCCCGGTGCTGCTCGCGTCGCTGCTGGTTTCCGGATGCGCGCCGTCGACGGTCTCAACCGGCTCTCGTCGACGCTGCGCGGGCAGACCGACGAGATCGCGGGCGCGCTCGACGGCCTGGGGCCTGGAAGTCCGAAAGGAGATGGCGGCGATGCCGGCGCACTACCTGGGCGACAACGTTGTCGTCGCGCGTCACCGGTACTGCAACGGTCCGCAATGGGTGCAACCTTCGGGTGGCGGACCGGCCCGCACCACGTGCGTCTGACCGGTTGGCGCGTGCCGGAGCACCACCAGCGAACGCCGGCCACGCAGGGTGACCCTGCTCGTCGGTCACCACGACGCTGGTGCCCGTTTCGGAACGGTGCAGCAGCGGCGCGGCGGTGGCGAGCACGTCGTCCCCGGCGGTGACGCCACCTTCCGCAGCCACTCGGCGGTCCACGTCGCGGGCGCGATCGGCACGAGCTCGCTGCCCAGCGGGAAGCTGCCGAGCAGAGCCGCGACCTGCCCGGGATGGGCGTCAGTGCCCATTCCCGCCGTAGTCGCGCAGGTACAGGTCCTGCCGGGGGCCGGGATTCGTGCGCATCGACCTGCTTCCACTGCTCGCCCGGCGGCACCTCGGGCCACAGCCTGCCGCCCCCGCTGACCCGGTGAGAACGGCGGCCTCCCCGCACCGCGCAACGCAGGAATATCCCTCACGTACCGGCTGGCCTTTGCCCAGGTGGACGCGTTCGTGGGGGCTTCCCATACTGAAGGTGTCGGCCTCGCAGGACCCGCCCGGTGGCGGGTCGGAGAGGAGTACGTGATGGGGCGCGCGGTTGGAATCGACCTGGGTACGACGAACTCGGTGGTGGCCGTTCTGGAAGCCGGCGAGCCGACGGTGATCGCCAATTCCGAGGGTTCCCGGACCACGCCGTCGGTGGTGGCCTTCGCGAAGAACGGTGACCTGCTGGTGGGGCAGCCGGCCAAGAACCAGGCGGTCACCAACGTGGACCGCACCATCCGGTCGGTCAAGCGGCACATGGGCACCGACTGGAAGGTCCAGATCGACGACAAGACCTACACACCGCAGGAGATCAGCGCCCGCGTGCTGATGAAGCTCAAGCGGGACGCCGAGTCCTACCTGGGGGAGGACGTGACCGACGCGGTGGTGACGGTGCCCGCGTACTTCGACGACTCGCAGCGGCAGACGACCAAGGAGGCCGGGCAGATCGCCGGCCTCAACGTGCTGCGGATCATCAACGAACCCACCGCCGCGGCGCTGGCCTACGGCCTGGAGAAGGGCGAGAAGGAGCAGACCATCCTGGTGTTCGACCTCGGTGGCGGCACCTTCGACGTCTCGCTGCTGGAGGTCGGCGAAGGGCTGGTCGAGGTCAAGGCCACCTCGGGGGACACCCACCTCGGTGGTGACGACTGGGACGAGCGCGTCGTCGAGTGGCTGGTGGACAAATTCCGGGCCTCATCGGGCATCGACCTGACCAAGGACCGGATGGCCATGCAGCGGATCAAGGAAGCCGCCGAGAAGGCCAAGATCGAGCTGTCCAGCTCCTCGCAGACCAGCATCAACCTGCCCTACATCACCGTCGACGCGGACAAGAACCCGCTGTTCCTGGACGAGACGCTGTCCCGAGCCGAGTTCGAGCGGATCACCTCCGACCTGTTGGAGCGCTGCCGCAAGCCTTTCAACAACGCGATCCGGGACGCCGGGATCAAGGTCGGCGACATCAACCACGTGGTGCTGGTCGGCGGTGCGACGCGGATGCCGGCCGTGACGGACCTGGTCCGCGAGCTCACCGACGGCAAGGAGCCGAACAAGGGCGTCAACCCCGACGAGGTCGTCGCCGTGGGTGCCGCGCTGCAGGCCGGTGTGCTGCGCGGTGAGGTCAAGGACGTCCTGTTGCTCGATGTCACGCCGCTGTCGCTGGGCATCGAGACCAAGGGCGGCATCATGACCAAGCTCATCGAGCGCAACACCACGATCCCGACCAAGCGCTCCGAGACCTTCACCACCGCCGAGGACAACCAGCCGTCGGTGATGATTCAGGTCTTCCAGGGCGAGCGGGAAATGGCCGCGCACAACAAGAAGCTCGGCATGTTCGAGCTCACCGGTCTCCCGCCGGCGCCGCGTGGTTTGCCGCAGATCGAGGTCACCTTCGACATCGACGCCAACGGCATCGTGCACGTCAACGCCAAGGACCTCGGCACTGGCCGGCAGCAGTCCATCAAGATCAGCGGCGGTTCGGCGCTGCCGAAGGACGACATCGACCGGATGGTCAAGGACGCCGAGGCGCACGCCGACGAGGACCGCAAGCGTCGCGAGGAGGCCGAGACCCGCAACCAGGCCGAGACCTTGGTCTACCAGACGGAGAAGGTGCTCACCGACAACGCCGACAAGATCCCGGCCGACACCCGGACGCAGGTGCAGGACGCGATCAAGGATGTCAACGAGGCACTCAAGGGCGACGACGTCGACAAGATCCGCTCGGCCGTCGACCACCTCGCCGCGAGCTCGCAGGCCATCGGCCAGGCCATCTACGGCCACCAGCAGCAGGCCGCGGCCGACACCAGCGGCGACGGCCAGGCGAAGCAGGCGGACGACGACGTGGTCGACGCCGAGATCATCGACGAGGACGAGAAGAAGAAGGACTGACCTTTCTACAGTGGATCACGGGGACGATGAGTTCGGGTGCCGTACACGGCGGGACCCTGCTTGTTAATTCGGCGCGGTGTCTCCTGCCGCTTCGCGGCGCGGTGCGCATCGGGGGCGTCGCGGCGTTGAGCGATCGGCAGGTCGCGGCACTGACGGCCGCGGTGCGGGCCGTCACGCCCGATCCGGCGGCGCGCACCGTGATCACCACCACGGCTGCCACGGTCGACCTTGTCGATGCCGTCACCGCAGGTCTCCTCGACTGTGCTGTGGTGCACCCCCCGGCGCTGATCGGCGCCCTCCAGTCCGGGCCGATCCGGAAGATCCCGCGTTCGCTGCTGTGCCCGCCGATCACCCGGCGGCGCGGCGCAGCAGTCGCTGCGCGCGCTGGCCGGCCTGGCCTGCGCGACCGCGCCACGCAGCCACGGGACGGCGGCGTTCGACCTGCTCGTGGACACGCTGCGCAGCAAGGGGCTCGACCCGGAGTTCCTGCCCGCAGCGGGTGACCGCGACGCGTTGACTGCCGTGGCCGCCGGGCGCGCCTTCGCGCTCACTGCGTTCCGGCCGGTTGTGATCGAGTTTTTCGCGGGTTCGCCGCGGCGGCGCGGCGCTCGGCAGCTGGATAATCGATCCGCTATCGCTCGAGAGGCCGGCGCGGATTGGCGCTATCGCCCGGGGGCTGCTTCATTGGGCGGCAGGCCGGCTCGTCCGGCAGGCCAACCCGAAAGGAAGACTTCCTTGCAGCACAACGAAACCCGCGTCGGTCGTCGATCGATCCTGGGAGCGTTCCTGGCCGCCCCGGTGGCGGCCGCGTGCGGTGCGAGCGGCGTGGCGGCAGCACCCAGCGGCGCCGGACCCGCCCTGAACGGCAAGTACGCCCCGGCGTTCGCCGACCTGGAGCGCCGCTACGACGCCCGGCTGGGGCTGTTCGCGGTCAACGTCCACACCGGACAGTTCCTGGGGCACCGCGCGGGCGAGCGGTTCGCGATGTGCTCGACGTTCAAGACCTACGCGGCCGCCGCCCTGCTGCGCGAGCACGGGCTGGACAGCGGCTACTTCGACAAGATGATCCACTACACCGAGGCCGACCTGGTGGACGGCTCGCCGATTACCAAGCCCAATGCGGGCACCGGCATGATGGTTCACGAGCTGTGCGCTGCGGCGATCACCCGCAGCGACAACACGGCGGCCAACCTGCTGCTCGCGGAGCTCGGCGGCCCGGCGACGATCGCCCCGTTCGCGCGCTCGATCGGCGACGGCAGCACCCGCCTGGACCGCTGGGAACCAGACCTCAACATGGCGATCCCCGGCGATGAGCGCGACACCACCACCCCGGCCGGAATCGCCGCGGGCTACCGGGCGCTGGTGGTGGGCGACGCCCTCCGCGGGCCCGAGCACGACCGGCTGACCGGGTGGCTGTTCGCCAACACCACCGGCGGCAAGCGGATCCGCGCGGGCCTGCCGCCGACCTGGCGCACCGGCGACAAGACCGGCACCGGCGACTACGCCTCGGGCAACGACGTGGCGGTGACCTGGACGGACAAGGGCCACCCGATCGTCATCGCGGTCCTGACCAGCCGCCCGAGGAAGGGCGACGAGGTGAACAACGGTCTGCACGTCGACACCGCGCGCGTCGTCGCCGAAGCGCTGGGCTGACCGCGAAGCATCGCCGCCGCCCGGCTCCGGCCATTGTGGATGCTTCCGGTCTCAGGCGGCGGGAAGCGTTGCACGCTGGCCGGGCTGTCGCTCGGGCTGCTACCGGCGGCAGAACTCCGCACGGCGGCGTGGCGCTGCGGCGGGATCGCGTCCGGATCGCGGTGCGACCAGTGATCCTGTCAGGGTGAAGAAGGCGATGACGAGACCGACGAACAACGAGATCACCGGTCCGGGCGAGCCGCGTGTGCTCGACGGTCCGGGCGCGCGTTCCACCTTGCTCTGCGGCGTCTACGAATTCGCCAGGACCGGGCGATCACCGCCGCGCTGACCGCGATGCACGAGGAACCGGCCCACCAGTGGACGGTCGAGGAGCTTGGCGCGAGGATCGGGATTTCGCGGGCGACCTTCTCCCGCCGCTTCACGGCACTGGTCGGCGAGCCGCAGCTGACCTACCTGACCCGGTGGCGGATGATCACCGCGGCCCGCCGGCTGCGCGAAACCGATGCGGCGCTGTCGGCGATCGCCAAAGAGGTCGGCTACGCCTCGGAATACGCCTTTGCTAAGGCCTTCAAGCGGACCCACGGCACGGCCCCGGGCCACTACCGCCGCCGCCAGCTCCCCCCGTCGTCGAGTGAGCCCACCTGTCGGCTCCGCGCATCGTTCGAACGGTTGATTTCCGGTGCACCGTTCGATTCCGGAGGGCCAACCCGCGGTGCGATGTGCCGCGCGGCGGCTGCGGCCAAAGTCGGTGTCGGCGGAATCCCCCGTTCTGGAAGGAAGCGCGACGGCTATGAAGAAGCTGTACTGGTCGGCACTGATCTACATGATCCTCGGGCTGGCCGCGGGCCTGTACTACCGCGAGTTCACCAAGGCCCTGGACTTCACCGGCGACACCGAGCTGTCGGTGCTGCACACCCACCTGCTCGCGCTGGGCATGCTGTTCTTCCTGGTGGTGCTGGCGCTGGACAAGGCGTTCGCGCTGTCCGGGAACAAGTTGTTCACGCTGTTCTTCTGGTTCTACAACTCCGGCCTGGCCCTCACCACCGCGATGATGCTGGTGCACGGCACATTGACGGTGCTGGGCGAGGAGAGTTCCGCCGCGATCTCCGGGATCGCCGGCCTCGGCCACATCCTGATCACGCTCGGCCTGATCCACCTGTTCCTGTTGCTGCGCAAGAGCCTTCCAGACGCGAAGGAGGAGTCCGAGCAGCGAACCGAAGCGCTCCGGTGACCAGCACCGAGCAGGGGAGTGGGCGGTCGGGCCGCCGCGTAAGTGGCTGGCGCTGGCGGTGCTCGCCACCGGTCTGTCGATGATCGTCGTCGACGGCACCATCGTCGGCGTGGCTCTCCCGGTCATCATCGGCGCGAACCCCGCACCGCAGCCCCCACGGTGGTTCCGGCGCTGTCCCGAAGATTCAGCGACGCCATCCGCGACACGATGCTGATCAACGACGCTTTCCTGTTGCTGGGTCTGGTCGAAGCCTTGAGGGTGTAGGCGAGGTCCGCTGGCCGACCGGCCGATCGGGTCCGCTGCCTATTTCGAGCGCTTCAGGCTGGCCGCGGAGGGGCGACGAACCGGGAGATCGCCGAACAGCTCTACATCGGCCACCGCACGATCGAATACCACCTGCGCAACGTCTTCACCAAGCCGGCCGTCCGCTCCCGGGTCGAACTCGCGAAGCTGGTGCGGTTAAGCCGGTCAGGACTTCTTGGCGCGGCTCGGGGCGACGCGGGGCGGCTCGTTGGGCTGCTTCGGGTACACCGGCGGCCACGGCGCGTCCTGCAGTCCGCTGGCCATGTCCCGCTGCGACTGCTCCAGCAGCGGCTCGATCGACTCCGGCTGCCGGTCGGCCCACGGGTCGCCGCGCTCCGCGACCCTGCCCGGCACCGTCGCGATGGTGAGCTCGTTGGGCTCGGTCGAGGCGAGTTCGTCCCAGCCGATCGGGGTTGAGACCTGCGCCCCCAACCGGGGCCGGACGCACCACGCACCGAAAACCGTCTTGTGCGGGGCGTTCTGGTTGAAGTCGACGAACACCCGGGAGCCCCGCTCCTCCTTCCACCACTGCGCGGTGATGAGGTCGGGGTGGCGGCGCTCCAGCTCGCGGGCCAGCGCCACTGCCGCGGCCCGCACCTCGTAGCTGTTCCAACGCGGTTGCAGCGAAACGTAGATGTGCAGGCCCCGGGATCCGGACGTCTTCACGTGCGCCTCGATGCCCTGCTCGGCGAGCAGTTCCCGGGTGGCCGCGGCGGCCTCCAACACCTGCGGGTACCGGACGCCGGGGGAGGGGTCGAGGTCGATGCGCAGCTCGTCGGTGATCTCCGGGGTGTCGGCGTGATACGGCCAGACGTGGAACCCCAGGCACCCGAGGTTCACGGCCCAGATGATGTGCGCCAGGTCGGCGGCGACGAGCGCGTCGCTGGTGGTGCCGTTCGGGGTGGCGACGACGGTGGTCTGCAACCATGGCGGGGCGGACTTCGGCACCCGCTTCTGGAAGAACGACTTGCCGCCGGCACCGTCCGGATACCGCTCCAGCAGCAGCGGCCGCCCCTGCAAGGTGCCCAGCAGCGGACCGGCGACGGCCTGGTAGTAGCGGACCAGGTCGAGCTTCGTCTCGCCGCGCTGGCTGAAGAAGACCTTGTCGGGGTGCGACACCGAAACCTCGGTGCCCCCGACGTCCAACTTGACGCCTTCGCTCATCGCCGACCCTCCACCCGTTCGGTCACGCAGCAAGCGTAGGTCGCCGATGACCCCGTCGCAGGCATGTTCGGACGCTCTTCCCCGGCCCACGGCTGCTCGCGCTGTTCGCGATGCGGTCATACCGCCCAGCGGTTGTACTTGAAACCCGATGGTCCGGGGCGCGAGTACGGCGAAGGCACTCGGGACCCGCGCGAGGTGATCCAGGAGTGTCCCGTGAGTGAGCCGCCCTTCTCCGATGCCGATTTCGAGGACGCCGACCGCGGTTTCATCGCCGCGCTGAAACCCGGCGTGGTGCACGACCGTGGGCGCGTCGTGTGGAACAACGACGCGTACGACTTCCTGGCCGACGACTGCCCGGCGACGGTCGATCCCAGCCTGTGGCGGCAGTCCCGGCTGTGCGCCAAGCAGGGGCTCTACGAGGTCGTTCCGGGGATCTACCAGGTCCGCGGGCTCGACCTGTCGAACATGACCCTGGTCGAGGGCGAGCGCGGGATGATCGTGATCGACCCGCTGGTGTCGGTCGAGACGGCCGCGGCGGCGCTGGCCCTGTACCGGCAGCACCGCGGCGAGCGCCCGGTCACCGCGGTGATCTACACGCACTCCCACGTCGACCACTTCGGCGGTGTCGAAGGCGTGGTGTCCGGCGAGGTGCCGGTCCTGGCCCCGGCGGGATTCATGGCGCACGCCGTGTCGGAGAACGTCTACGCCGGCATCGCGATGGCCCGACGAGGCACCTATCAGTACGGGATGTTGCTGCCGAAGGGGCCGGACGGGCAGGTCGGCACCGGGCTGGGGCAGAACGTGTCGACTGGCCGGGTCTCGCTGATCCCGCCCACAGTGGACATCACCCGCACCGGGCAGGAGGAGACGCTTGACGGGGTGCGCATCCAGTTCCAGCTCACGCCGGGCACCGAGGCGCCGGCGGAGATGAACGTCTACTTCCCGGAGCACCGCGCGCTGTGCCTGGCGGAGAACGCGACCCACAACATGCACAACGTCCTAACCTTGCGCGGCGCCGAAGTCCGCGACGCCCGGATGTGGTCGCGCTACCTCACGGAGACCATCGCGCGGTACGGCGAGCACACCGACGTGGCGTTCGCCTCCCACCACTGGCCCACCTGGGGCGGAGAACGGGTCCGGAAGTTCCTGACCGAGCAGCGCGACCTCTACGCCTACCTGCACGACCAGACGCTGCGCCTGACCAACCTGGGCTACACGGGCCTGGAGATCGCCGAGCGGATCGTACTCCCCCCGGCGTTGGACAACGCCTGGCACGCGCGCGGCTACTACGGCTCGGTCAGCCACAACGTCAAGGCGGTGTACCAGCGCTACATGGGCTGGTTCGACGGCAATCCGGCGTCGCTCTGGGAGCACCCGCCGACGGAGTCGGCGAAGCGCTACGTCGAGTGCATAGGCGGCGTGGACCGCGTCGTGAAGAAGGCCCGGGAGTACGCGTCGGCTGGGGATCTGCGGTTCGCCGCGCAGCTTCTCAAGCACGCCGTGTTCGCCGAGCCGGACCACGCCGCCGCCAAGGAGCTGCTCGCGGACACCTACCAGCGGCTCGGGTTCGGTTCGGAGAACGCGACGTGGCGCAACTATTACCTCACCGGAGCGCACGAGCTCCGGAGCGGAATCGTTCCGACGCAGGTCAGCATCTCCGGCGGGATGGCCGCGGCCTTGACGGTCGAGCAGATCCTGGACTCGGTCGCGATCCGCGTCGACGGGCCGCGCGCCGCGGACACGAGGCTGGTCATCGACTGGCACGTCACGGACGTCGATGAGCACGTGCGCACCACGCTGTCCAACGGCGCGCTGAGCCAGGAGCCGGTCCGGGACGACGGACCGGCCGACCTCGCCCTCACCCTGACGAAGGCCCAGCTGCTCGGGCTGATCGCCGGTCAGCAGCCGGAAGGCATCGACTACCGGGGCGACCGCGCCACCCTCGGCCGCCTGGTCGGCCTCGTGGACGAGCCCGACCCGAACTTCCCGATCGTGACGCCCTGACCGGTCGAGGACTACTGCCCCGGATCGGGCTGGGCCGCAGCGGGCGGGTACGGCGCAACGCCCTGGGCCCGGCGGCGCAGTGAGCCCAGCCAAGCCAGCCCGAGCGCGGACACGACGATCAGCCCGACCCAGTTGATAAGGGTGAAGAGGTGGGTCTGCAGAACGGTCGGCTCGGGCACGTAGCCGAGCTGGAACAGCAGGTGCTGGCCGGGCGTTTCGGTCAGCGCCATCACGAGCAGCAGGGCGATGCCGTGCATGGAATCCCAAAGCGAGTGCAGGACGACGACACCGAAGTAGGCCAGCACCACGCCGCCGGTGATGCACCCTCGGCCGTTGCGGGTGGCCGCGAACAGGGCCCCGCCGAGGATGGCCGTCCAGAGCCCGTGCCCGACCGGGGCGAGAACGCCCCGCAGGATCTCGGTCTCCACCACCTGCCACAAGGAAAGACCGTGGATGGTGATCAGCGCGTTGAAGGCGTAACCGGCGCTTTCGAAAGCGGCGAAGCCGAATCCGACGGTGGCGCCGAGCACCAGCCCGTCCCGGAGGGTCCGCCGGGCCATGCCGCGCGCGATGTACATCAGCGCCAGTGCCTTGACGAGTTCCTCGATGAGCCCGACGCCGAGGTACATCCACACCGACGGCGACAGCAGGTAGGTCTCCAGCAGCGACGCGGCCAGCACGCCGAGCACGCCGCCGACGATGAAAGCCTCGATGACGCGGCCCGCGGAGAAGTCGGGCGACGGGCGTTATTGATTCGTAGGGCAATTGTGTGATGTCAGGCGGCGTAGCGGACTTCGGGTTTGCCGAGGTAGGAGCGAACTCGGCCAGGCGGCTTGTGGAGCCGGTGGAGGAAGGAGCGGACTGCTTGTTTCGACTCGTCGCGGGTTTTCTGGGCTGTGCCGGTGGACATGGTCCGCTTGAGGTCGGCACCCCGGATCTCGTCCGGGTTGAGCTCGGGGTTGTATCCGGGCAGGAAGTGCATCTCGATCGCCGCAGCGTGATCGGTCCAGCCACTTGCGGACGGTCTTGCGGCGGTGGACAGGATGACCGTCGGCGATCACCTGGACCGTACGGTGGCCGGATAGTCCTCCTCCAGCCACCAGCACACGGCCTCGGGGTCCCGCTCGTAGGCCCTGCGGATCGGTCTCTGCGGCGACACACCCCAACAGCGCAGGTAGTCGCCGACGGTGCGCAAACTCAACACGACGCCGTGGCGCACCCGGATCAACTCGGCCACCGCCTTGCGGGTTCACACCACCCCAGCCGAACGCGGCGGAGCACGACCGGCCCGAAATGGGACTGGATCCGCACCTGCATGCGCTGCCGACGCACCCTCACCACCCGCCTGTGGTCACCCGAGGAGGGCGCAATTTCGCGAGAAATTGACCGTCACCCGGGTGAACGTCAATTTCTCGCGAAATTGGCACCACCCTTCGCCCCACCGAAGGAGAACCACCGATGTTCTGAATCCAGCTCAGCACGTTCGTCCTGTTCAGCCTGCTGATCTTCGCCATATTCTCCACCCAGCTACCCGCAAGAGGCCTCGCGTTCTCGATCCGGCCAGCACGCCGGAGGCGGCGGCGAAGCCGCCTACACGGTCTGGCACCTCATAGCCGGCATCGAAGCCGAAACCCGCACCGAAGACACCGGGCGGAACAAGAACACCTCCCCAGACCACCGGGATCTCCCCAGCCGACCGAGGCGAGCTCGGCGCCCCGGGAGGAGCCCACCGGGTGGCGCTACCTGTGTGTCTGAACGCTCGTGAGTGATCCTTCCGGTTCTTACCGGAAGGATCACTCACGAGGCCTGACCTTCCCAAGCCGGGCCGGTGCGGCGCCTCCCCGGCCTCCGCCGCACCAGCCCTTCCCCGGTGACCGGGCGCGAATGCCCCGCGCGCCCGGTCACCGACCGCCCTGCGCTTCAGGAAGAACGACATGACACCTTCAGGCCGCCCGGACGCGAGCGGAATGCCCTGGCTTCGCCTCGTAGAGACAACTCACGCCGCACGAAGCGAGTAGGTCGATCAGGTCGGCTGCCGGGCGAACCGGCACCGCAATGGCGAGCTGGTCGTGCTTGACCCTTCGAACCCTGTTTCCGCCACACCTGCGCCCATCCGGACACCGACTGCGGCGCTACCGCGAACACCCGCGCCGCCTCGACCTGCCTCATCCCACCGTGCACCGCCGCGACCACCCTGCGCCGCAGATCCTCCTGCACCTCAGGCGATAACCTCCGCGCATCCCGCACACCAGCGATCCCGCCAGACCAACGAAGATCACACCCTTGAGTTCCCTATCAATATGTTAGCCAGACGACGAAGGTTACGGGCACCAGGAAGCTGCCCAGGAGCACGACGGTCGGCACCAGGTTCGTGTTCCCGGTCAGGCCGGTCACGACGACGGTCGGCACCCACAGCAGCAACCCGATGCCGAAAATGTGCAACCACGGGCGGCTTCGGTGCTTGGAGCGGACGTGCTGGCCGGTCATTCCAGAACCCCCGGAGGTCACGGAAGGGTCGTGGGCCTTCCGGGCTGCCGCCCTTGTCGCGCAGCGTGCTCCACGCCAGCCAGGTAGAGCAGGTAGGCCACGCCGAGGTACTTGATGACCTGGAACGCCATGGCGCTGGTGTGCAGCAGTGCGGCGAGCCCGGTGATGGCGGCGACCACGTGGGGGATGATCCCGAGTGTGCATCCCACGGCGGCGATGACGCGGGCCCGGGTGCCGCGGGAAAGCCCGGCGGCCAACGTGTAGAGCATGCCGGTACCCGGTGTCGCGACGATTACCAATGAAGTCAACAGGAATTCAACGCTCACGCGAGCGTTACCAGCAGGCCGTCGCGGGAGCCGACGCAGTTGCCGCCCCGGCACGACGCTCTTGCCCGCGATGAGCTTTCACTCGTTAGTGTTTCCGCGCCGTGCGGTACGGCCGGGCAGCGGCTGTACTGCGAAAGGCGTTCCACGCGTCCGCCGGGCCTCGGCCGGGGAGGTGGCTGGCATGAGCGGTGCCGACGACGGCGAGGTCCCGGCGAGCGCCGCGAGCGATCGACCGGGGCTCACGCTCCTCGACCACGCGAAGATCGCCTGCGTGTACCTGCTGGTCGGGGTCTTCGCGGTGCTGGCCTTCAACGTCCGCGAGATGCTGGTCCTGATCTTCCTGGGTTTCTTCCTGGCGCTCGGTGTGGAACCGGTCGTCGCGTGGTTGCACCGGCACGGTTGGCGGCGCGGGTTGGCGCTACTGGTGCTGGTCGTGGGGCTCGTGCTGGTGGTCGGCGCACTGGTGCTGCTCGCGGTGGTGCCCGCCGTGGGCCAGATCGGGCAGCTCGCCGCGCACATCCCGGAATACCTCTCCAGCATCGGCACGAAGTTCGGCGGCGGCACCGAGCTGCGAAAGAACCTCGACGACCCGAGCGTTCAGGAGCAGTTGAAGAACACCGTCAGCGCCATCTCGAACGCGGTGACGAGCGCCCTGGCGGCAGGATTCGCCGCGATCGGAGCCTTCCTGGGCGGCATCTTCGCAGCCTGCACCGCGGGGGCGCTGATGGTCTACTTCTCGCTCTCGATGCCCCGGATCGCCGCCGCCGTGCAGCGCGGCGCGGTCGGCCACCCGGGCCGGGCCGAGGCGCTGCACGCCGCGATGGGCCGCGTCGGCGGCTACGTCACCGGGCAAGCCGGGGTTTGCCTGTGCGCCGGGATCGCCTCGTACCTGTTCTTCCTAATCGCCGGCGTGCCCTACCCGGTGCTGCTGGCGCTGGTCGTCGCGGTGCTCGACGCGATACCGCAAGTCGGAGCCACGCTGGCGTCGTTGGTGGGGATTTTCGTCGCCCTGAGCCAAAGCCTCTGGCTGGCGGTGGCGACGCTGATCTTCTTCTGCCTGTACCAGATGGTGGAGAACTACCTGATCGCGCCGCGTATCTTCGCCAAGACGGTGGAGCTGAGTCCTCTCGGCGCATTCCTCGCGATCCTGCTCGGCGCCGCGCTGGCCGGGGTCCTCGGCGCGCTGACGGCGCTGCCCATCGCGGCTGCCCTGAAGGTCCTGATCCGCCAGTACCGGGCCGAACACCCGGCAGGGTCACCGTGAGCCTTCCGGGCTGCCCGAAAGGCTCACGGGAGCGGCTTCAGCCCGCTACCGCCGTCTCGTGGAGGTGGCGCCAGCGGATGCCCTGCGATGTGCGGCGCAGGACGGCCGTGGTCCGGCGCCGGGTGGTCCTGCCCTCGTGCTGGTGGATTTCGCGGAAGTGCACCACGACGAGATCCGCCGCGTCCGCGGCTACGGTGACCTCGTCGACCTCGATGCCCAGGCCCGGTGCCGCGTTCCGCGCGCCGGAGAGAGCACCGAAGAGATCGTCGACGGTCAGCTGCTGACCGTCGGTGGTGATCATGGTGAAGTCGTCGGCGTGCGCGGCCCGCAGCGCTTCGAGCACCGCAGGTTCGCCGTCCGACCCCAGCCATTTCGCGAGCAGCCGGTGCACCCGCTCGACTTCGGCCGTGACGTCAGTTGTCACCAGCCGCGCTCTCGCCACTCGGCGAGCTTGGGGCGCTCCGCGCCCAGCGTCGAGTCGTCGCCGTGTCCGGGATAGAACCAGGTGTCGTCCGGCAGCTCGGCGAAGATCCGGTTCTCCACGTCGTCGATCAGCGACCGGAAGTTCTCCGGGGAGCTCGTCTTGCCCACGCCGCCTGGGAACAGGGAGTCGCCGGTGAACAGGTGCGGGTGCCCGTTCGGGTCGCGGTACAGCAGGGCGATCGAACCCGGCGTGTGGCCGCGCAGGTGGATCACCGACAGCTGGGATTCGCCGACGTCGATGGTGTCGCCGTGCTCGATCAGGCGGTCCGGCGGCACCGGCAGCGCCTCGGCGTCGGCCGGGTGCGCCAGCGTGAAGCACCCCGTCTGCCCGGCGACCGCGCCGAGGGCCTGCCAGTGGTCGGCGTGCTGGTGGGTGGTCACGATGGTGCGCAGGCGCGGGCGCTGCGCGTCGTGGCCGAGCAGGTCGGCCAGCCGCTCCGAGTCGTTGGCGGCGTCGATCAGCAGCGCGTCACCGGTGCGGCGGCACACCAGCAGGTACGCGTTGTTGTCCATCGGGCCGACCGAGATCTTGGTGATGGTCAGCGCGTCGAGCTCGCGCCGCGCCGGGGCGCCGCCCGGTTCGACGTGTCCGGTGTACTGTCCTTGAGGCTCCACGGGCCGAGCCTAGCGCCCCGCGCTCTCGGCCTCGGCGGATGATCGCCGGTCAGGCGGTCGCCCCCCTGGGAGGCACCATCAGGCCGTAGATCACCAGCACGGACAGCGCGATCACCAGCAGCGACCAGAGCGGGAACGCGGCGAGGAACGCCAGGTGCGCGATCGCGCTCAGCGCGGCCAGACCGATGCCGGTCATCCGCGCCCACATCTGCCCGTACAGGCAGCCGACGCCGGCCACGACCTGCACGACGCCCAGCGCCAGCCAGAACCAGCCCCACGCGTTGAAGTCGAAGACCAGCAGCTGAGCTGTTCCGACGAGGTAGTAGGTGGGTCGGAACAGCGCGGTGATCCCGCCGATGATGTTGAAGACGCCGACCATCGCGATCAGCGAGCCGGCGAACGCCATCCACCCGGACATCGAGGTAGCCGGCTGTGCAGGCGCCATCGCCCACTGCTTCTGCTGCTCAGGTGCTGTCGTCTGTTCGGGCGTTGTCGTCCCCTCGGCCTTCGCGTGGGATTCGGGCCCGGTCTGCGGACTGGACATCGTGCGCCCCCTCACGTTGCTCTATGACGTGTCCACCGCCAGAGTCGCGCTTTCGGGGCATTCGTGCAGCTCGACCGGGTGCTCAGATCGGCAGCGCCGCGGAACCGAGCAGCGCGAGCGTCCACCGTGGACGCAGCGGCAGGTCGCGGCGTGCGCCTCTGCTCCGCGTGACCACGCCCCTTTCCCGGACGTTGGCCAGCGCGGCCGCGGGTCGACGTTTTGCCTGGTCAGGTGCCGTCATCGTGCACTCAAGAGCGCTCGCGGTAACGGCCGTCCTCAGAGCCAGTGCGGGAGGTTCGGGAAGTCGCCGTCCAGCCGGTCCGGGCCGGTGCGGCCCAGCAGCCAGCCGAGCATCGGGCCCGGTTCACCGCGCACCCGGCTCGGCGGCGAGGTGGTCCCGCGCAGGTCCCAGCTCCGCCGGTGGTCGCCGAAGTCGACCTCCACCGACAGCGCCGGCACGTCCGGCCGACCGCCGAACTGCTGCACCACGTCCTCCAGCAGCTGCTCGGCGTCCGGCTGCGGGATGTCGGCGAAGTCCACGTCGTGATCGAGGTCGACCAGATGCGTCCAGACCTCCAGCAGGCGCAGGCGCAGCATGTGGTACGCGGGCATCGGGTCGCCGACCGCGTCGGCGATCTCCGCCGTCCACGCTGCGGCTGGCAGCGCGTGGGCGGCGTGGGCGAAGCGCTCGCAGGACGCCGCCAGGTCCTCCAGCAGCAGCCGGTTGCCGCGCACCGCTCCTTCGGCGATGGCCTCGTCCCGGTCGTCGCCGCTGGCGTACATCGCGTGCTCGACCCCGGTCCGCGCCCAGATCAGCAGGTTGTGGAAGCCGTCGGCGTTGCGCGCCAGGTGCGTGATGACGTGCGCCCTGCTCCAGCCGGGCAGCAGACTGGGCTGGCGCACGGCCAGCTCGTCCAGCTCGGCGACGGTGTCCAGCAGCCGACTGCTCGCTCGCTCTACGGCGTTCAGCTGTGCGGTGATCTGGTGGGCGAGGTGCGCGGCGGCCGCCGGTTGGGCACTGCTGCGGCCACCGGTCCCGAGGACGATGTCAGCCATGAGTGAACCTCTGCATGCAGGGGGTGTTTTCGCGACCGGTGAAGAGTCGAGCTTAATTGCGCAGGCCACAGCGGCGACAGTGCCCATTCCGGGGGAATTTGCGTATCGTCGGAGGAGCCGCGGCCGACCTGCCCGTATATCACTCGTCCGAGTGGGTGGGCGGTTGTTGCGCGGACTGCGCGCCGCACGCGCTCCGGGTCTGTCAGGTGCCCCGAATAGCATGGGCGGGCGACGTCGCGTACCTGCCGATGCACTGCTTGCAGCCGGCGCGCGTCCACGTCAACACCAGAACTTTTCGAAGGGATCACAGTGGCTGACCGCCTTGTCGTTCGCGGCGCCCGTGAGCACAACCTGCGCGGGATCGACCTCGACCTGCCCCGTGACAGCCTGATCGTGTTCACCGGGCTGTCGGGCTCCGGGAAGTCGAGCCTGGCCTTCGACACCATCTTCGCGGAGGGGCAGCGCCGCTACGTCGAGTCGCTGTCCGCCTACGCCCGGCAGTTTCTCGGTCAGATGGACAAGCCCGATGTGGACTTCATCGACGGCCTGTCCCCGGCGGTGTCGATCGACCAGAAGTCCACCAACCGCAACCCGCGGTCGACGGTGGGCACCATCACCGAGGTGTACGACTACCTGCGACTGCTGTACGCGCGGGCGGGCAAGGCGCACTGCCCGACCTGCGGCGAACCGATCAGCAAGCAGACCCCGCAGCAGATCGTCGACCAGGTGCTGGAGATGCCCGACCGGGCCAAGTTCCAGGTGCTGGCCCCGGTCGTGCGTGGGCGCAAGGGCGAGTACGCCGACCTGTTCGAGCAGCTGCAGTCGCAGGGCTACGCCCGTGCCCGCATCGACGGCGTGGTGCACTCGCTGGACGCGCCGCCGAAGCTGAAGAAGCAGGAGAAGCACGACATCGCGGTGGTCATCGACCGCCTCACCGTGAAGGCCAGCGGGAAGCAGCGGCTGACCGACTCGGTGGAGACCGCGCTGCGGCTGGCAGATGGCCTGGTGCTGATCGAGTTCATCGACCTCGACGAGGACGACCCGAACCGGGAGCGGAAGTTCTCCGAGAACCTGGCCTGCCCCAACAGCCACCCGCTGGGCGTGGACGAGCTGGAACCGCGGTCGTTCTCGTTCAACTCGCCCTACGGCGCCTGCCCGGAGTGCGCGGGGCTGGGCATCCGCAAGGAGGTCGACCCCGAGCTGGTCGTGCCGGACGAGGACCTGTCGCTGGCCGACGGCGCGATCGCGCCGTGGGCGGGCGGGCACACCGCGGAGTACTTCACCCGCCTGCTGACCTCGCTGTCGGAGGCCATCGGCTTCCGGATGGACGCGCCGTGGCGGCAGCTGTCCACCAAGGTCAAGAAGGCGGTGCTGCACGGCACCAACGACCAGGTGCATGTCCGGTACAAGAACCGCTACGGGCGGACCCGCTCCTACTACGCCAACTACGAGGGCGTCATCCCGTTCCTGGAGCGGCGGCTGGAGCAGACCGAGTCCGACTATGCCCGCGAGAAGTACGAGGGCTACATGCGGGACGTGCCGTGCCCCGCGTGCGACGGCACCCGGCTCAAGCCGGAGATCCTGGCCGTGACGATGACGAACGACGAGTTCGGCGAGCTGTCCATCGCCGAGGTCAGCGCGCTGAGCGTGAGCGCGTGCGCCGCGTTCCTCAACGGGCTTGTGCTCGGGCCGCGCGAGCAGATGATCGCCGGGCGGGTCCTCAAGGAAGTTCAGGCGCGGCTGGGCTTCCTGCTCGACGTCGGCCTGGACTACCTATCGCTGGACCGCACGGCCGGGACGCTCTCCGGCGGCGAGGCGCAGCGCATCCGGCTGGCCACCCAGATCGGTTCGGGCCTGGTCGGCGTGCTGTATGTGCTGGACGAGCCGTCGATCGGGTTGCACCAGCGGGACAACCACCGGCTGCTGGAGACGCTCAGCCGGCTGCGGGACCTGGGCAACACGCTGATCGTCGTCGAGCACGACGAGGACACCGTGCGCAGTGCGGACTGGGTGGTCGACATCGGCCCCGGCGCGGGCGAGCACGGCGGCCAGGTCGTCCACAGCGGACCCTACAAGGCGTTGCTGGAAAACAAGAAGTCGCTGACCGGTGACTACCTGGCCGGGCGCAAGCAGATCCCGCTGCCCGCGGTGCGGCGCCCGCGCGACCGCAAGCGGCAGCTGACGGTGGTCGGGGCGCGCGAGCACAACCTCCGCAAGATCGACGCGTCGTTCCCGCTGGGCTGCCTGGTGGCGGTCACCGGCGTGTCCGGATCGGGCAAGTCGACGCTGGTCAACGACATCCTCGCGTCGGTGCTGGCGAACAAGCTCAACGGCGCCCGGCAGGTGCCCGGCCGGCACACCCGGATCAGGGGCCTGGAGCACGTCGACAAGCTGGTGCAGGTCGACCAGTCGCCGATCGGCCGCACCCCGCGGTCGAACCCGGCCACCTACACCGGCGTGTTCGACCACATCCGCAAGCTGTTCGCGGCGACCACCGAGGCGAAGGTGCGCGGCTACCAGCCGGGCCGGTTCTCGTTCAACGTCAAGGGCGGCCGTTGCGAGTCGTGCGCGGGCGACGGCACGCTGAAGATCGAGATGAACTTCCTGCCGGACGTGTACGTGCCCTGCGAGGTGTGCAAGGGCGCCCGGTACAACCGGGAGACCCTTGAGGTGCACTACAAAGGCAAGACGATCGCCGAGGTCCTCGACATGCCGATCGAGGAGGCCGCGCACTTCTTCGAGCCGATCAACGCGATCCACCGGCACCTGAAGACGCTGGTGGACGTCGGCTTGGGTTATGTGCGGCTCGGGCAGCCCGCGCCGACGCTCTCCGGTGGTGAGGCGCAGCGCGTGAAGCTGGCGAGCGAGCTGCAGAAGCGGTCCACCGGCAAGACGGTCTACATCCTCGACGAGCCGACCACCGGGTTGCACTTCGAGGACATCCGCAAGCTGCTCGGCGTGATCAACGGCCTGGTGGACAAGGGCAACACGGTGATCGTGATCGAGCACAACCTGGACGTCATCAAGACGTCGGACTGGGTGCTGGACATGGGTCCGGAGGGCGGCTCGGGCGGCGGCACCCTGGTCGCCGAGGGCACCCCGGAGGAGCTCGCCGAGGTCGACGAGAGCCACACGGGCCGCTTCCTCGCCCCGGTGCTGTCCGGGGACTGACCCCGTCGAGGTGGAGGGCGCCTCTTGCCGACGTGGCTCGGCAAGAGGCGCCCTCTTCTACGTGGCTTGGCGCTGGCCGGGAAAAAACGCTGGTCACGGGTGGTGTGACCGGCGTTTTGGTCATACGCAGCTGACCTGTAGCGAGTGCGTTGTGTGACGGATTTGGGACCCACGTTTGCCCCACGCTGTTGATCACGGTTTGCCCCACGAGCGGAAGGTGGCTCCACGACGTCGTGCGGCGACGGCGTCGGTGTACTTCTCCGTCGTGACGTCGTCGTTGGTGATGCCGAGCGAGTCGAGCACGGCCCGCACTGCGTCGAGACCGGCGGTGATGTCGGTCTCGTCCGGGACGATTGTCTCGACCTCGATGAAGGTGCCGTCCAGCTCTGGCACGTGTACCAGGGTCGCGAGCACGTCGCGGCCGCGTTCGGTGAACCGGAAGTTCCGGCAGTGCTTCTCGAACGCGATGTACTCGACCAGGCCGAGCGTTGCTAGCAGGGCGGCAACCGGTTCGGCGTCGGCGAGTGTGGTCTCGTTCTCCGGTTTCGACCCGCTGTAGTGCACCGGGGGTTCTTTGAACGTGAGCAGGGTGGTGCTCGTCGTGGCCGTTTCCGCTACGCGCAGACGGACTTCGTAGCCCTGGCCGTCGAGGCTGCCGGACGGCCAGTCGAAATACCGGTCGCGGTAGGTCTGCACCTGCTCTTCGGCTCGCTGGCGGAGCCGCTCCCGGACCGTTTCGGGGTCGCTGACACGAGCCTTGAGTTCTGCCTCGACCGCCACCGTGGAACCTCCCTAGATCACCTGACGGGCCTGCGCCCGTAGTTCGTCGGTGAACCTACGGAACCCACGATGCAGCGCGCCATGCGCCGACGCTGCGATCTTGTACATGGGCGAGGTGTGCCCCTCGTGTTCTCCGCCGAATGCGGAGACGAACTGCACATCGTCGAGTGCCAGCACCCGCCAAGTCGGCAACATGTCGTAGAAGTACACCTCGACCTGAGCGCCGGTTTGCTCCCGCAGTTCCCGCAGCCGAGCGACACACAAGCTGACACCGGAGGCGAACGACTCGTGAGATTCGCCGACCTCAGCGGCGCGACGCTGGGCGGCGGCGCTGTCCGGGTCCAGCAGCAAGGCCCGGAACGCGGGGCGGTTCTGGGCGACGGTGGCGCGGAGAAGCGAGTCGTTCATGCCGATGATGCCGAGCCCGCGCACGGCGAGGATGTCGATTCTCTGGGCTGTCGAGGCAGCTTGCCGGATGTCGGGTGTCGCGTCGGCCTGCGAACGGTAGGCGGCCAGCATCTCGGCACGTCCGATCGGTCCGAGATGGTCGAGCCCGGACGGATGCACCGGGGCGAGGCCGAGCAGTACGCGAGTCTCGTCGGGCATGGCGAGCCCGTCAGCGATGCGTTCGAACACCTCGAACGCGGTCACCGTGCGGGTTCCCCGCAGGATCTCGGAGATGCGGCCTTGCAGGATGCCGGTTGCCATTGCCAACTGCGTCTGGCTCGCTCCGGTGCCGCGCTGGACTGCCCGGAGGATTCCGGCGACGTCGCGTTTTTGGCACGCCTCCCGCATGTGGTCCGCGTTCCACACGGACGGGGGAATGATCAGGGTCTCCCAGTTGGCCATCAGGTAACTATCTCACGGTGAGATACCCGGCGTGATATGGGCTAACCGGGCGAAACTGGCGATGTTCAAGACATGCATGAAGCGCTGGGGATATTGCTTGGGTTGCTGGCCTGGTCGGTGATCTTCGTTCCGCTGTTCATCGTGTGGTGGCTGCCAGGACATCGCGAGAAGCAAGCACTCAAGGCAGCGGCCCGGCGTCGGGAGGAACGGCTTCGCCGTCGCGCTCCGGGGCGTACCGCGTGATCGGGCAGCGTTCCGGGCTGGTGGTCCTGGCGCGCTTGCGGTTGGAGTACGCCTCGCCGGGCGGCCCGCCGGAGGTGCATGCCTACCTGGTCCCCGCCGAAAAGCTCGGCGAGCCGGTCGTGTTGACCGCGCCGTGTGGCCACGTGCTCGAACCGGGCAAGGGCGAACAGGTCGCCGTGTTCGTCGGCGTCCCATGTGTGCCGTGCATGCTGTACACGCTGGGCAATGACGCGGCAGACGAGCGTCCCGCACTCGCCACCGAACCGGAGCGTCCGGTCGGCGACATCGCCGACTCCCGCCGCTACGCCGTCGGACTCCGGGGCGATCATATGAGGCACCTCGTCGCCGACAACGCGATCCGGTCCACGTTGGATGGGCGCGACGTGGTGCACACGGCGTGCGGTCATCTCGGGCGGGGACCGCTGGAGTCCGCACCGGAACACTGGCCGATCTGCCCGGAATGCTGCGAAGCGGCGGGAGTGGTCGCGTAGCCGTGCGACCGACACAACATCGCGGCGGTATCATCGCGGCCGGGTACAGCGTGACATGGTCCGGCGACCTTGCCGACGAGCTCCCCACGCCGACGCGGCCGGAATCGTCCGCCTCTGCCCTGGTACACGTCGACGAGAAGGCGCTCGTAGCTGAACGTGCTGCCGCGAGACACGTCGCCTACGGCCGTCCCCAGATCACGCGGAAGCTACTCGCCGACGTGCTCGCTGGACTGCAACGACTGTAGAAGCCGGTGCGGCTACGGCCATTGCTTGCCGAGTGCTCTAGCTCTAACTCCCATCGCAACCGCTGTCGGTCCAATGCGGACAGTCCGAAGCGTTGTCCCTGAATGCGGATCCCTGCGGCAAGAGCGATCTTGTCCCGCACCCCGTCGACCCGCCAATACGAGTCGACCAGGTCCGCGAGCATGAATAGCCTGTGGCGATCGGTGTAGTCGTACTGCGTGGCCATTGGAGACGCCCACAGGTCCTGCCGGGACTGCACCGTGCGCGCATCCCACGGGATATGCCGTTCCGGGAGCTCCGGCGCGGTCACGTCGTGCTCACGGGTCAACGTCGCCCACTGCTTGATCGTCTTCGGACCGCGCTTGGGTCGGCTCGTCGGTTGGCCGGGCAGTGCTGCGCTGAAGTCGGCGACGCTGCCCCGGGGCACTGATCCGACGATGGCTTCGCCGAGCACGGGGTCATCGCGCAGGTATCCCTTCCTGATCGGTCGCCAGCCGCGTACGGCGTCGCTGGCCGGAGTCAGTTGCCCGGCGACGTGCAGGCGGCTGGTGACGTCGGCGCATTGGCGGGTGCGTTCGTCGGCTCCCCACCACTTTGGAGTGATCTTGGTCTGCCCGCTAAAGTGCCCTTCGCGCTTCGTCCGGACGTGGCAGGACGGCGTCGACGGGGACGAGTGATAAGGCCGGTTCGCCGCACTGGCCGGGGTCGGTCGGTTTGCCGTTTCGGGTTCGTTACCCGGGGCGATTACGTTCGGCGGCATGGTGCACAACGAGTTCTCGGTTTCGGGCAGACGGCGGCCCTACGGCAGTGGTGGCGATTTCGCGCGAAATCGCCGCTCGCCACGCCTGCAAGGTGGCGATTTCGCGCGAAATCGCCGCCCCCAGCCACGCGCGTGATCGTGCAGGCTCTGCCGGAGGCGGTGTTCGCGGTGCTGGCGGATCCGCGCAAGCATTCGGTCATCGACGGTTCCGGCACGGTGCAGGGGGAGATGAGCGGCCCGCAGCGGCTGGTGCTCGGCTCCAAGTTCGGGATGCGGATGCGCAGGGGCGTCGGCTACCGGATCACCAACACCGTGGTGGAGTACGAGGAGAACCGGCTGATCGCGTGGCGGCACATGCTGCCCGGCCGGTGGCGGTACGAGCTGGCGCCGGAGGGCGACTCGGCGACCAGGGTCACCGAGACCTACGACTACACCGCGATGATGCCGAAGCTGGTGGCCCGCACCGGCTTGCCCAAGCAGAACCAGCGGTCGATCGACGCCACCCTGCAGCGCCTCAAGGCGTACATGGAGGGCGAGCAGGGCTGACCTTCCCATCTGTGGAAAGTAGGTGCCCGTACGTCATCTACTTGACAGCTTGGAAAGTAGTCGCGGACCTGGCTGCATGAACGAGGTGCAGGTTGAGGCCGCCGCGCAGCTGGCGCGCGCGGATCGGTTGGGGGCCGAGGCCCGTCGCGGCGGGCACTGGTACGTGCGGTACTTGCTGGTGTTCGGGGTCGCTTCCTTCGTCCTGGCCGCGGTTTTCGCGTTCGTGGACAACTCGACCGCGGTCGTCGTGGGTACGCCGCTGTGGATCGTGTTCGTCGTCGGCATCTCCGTGTGGGCGGCAACCCGCAGGGGGGCTGCGCGGCTTCGGGGCGCTCCACGGCATGGTCATGTCGGCGTGGACCTCGGCTTGGATCGCAACGGTCGTCGTCGGCGGCAATTGGATGTCCCAGGTGTGGCAGTGGTGGCTCGGCGGAGGGGTCGTGATGGCGGCGATCGCGTTCGTCGGCGCCGGTGTCGCGCACAGCCGGAGCCGGGGATGAGCGGCGGAGCGCATCCCCGGCACCAACTGGACGAGCTCATCCACTCGCCGGTGCGGTTCTCCATCGCCGCGACGCTCACGGCGGTGGACCAGGCCGAGTTCAGGTACGTGCGCGACATCATCGAGGTCAGCGACTCGGTGCTCTCCAAGCAGGTGTTGACGCTGGAGGATGCGGGCTACGTCAAGGTGAAGAAGGGGTACGTCGGCAAGCGCCCCCGCACCTGGCTCAGCCTCACGGCGAAGGGCCGCCGCGCGTACGAGGCGCACCTGGCGGCGCTGAAGGCGATCACCACGCAGCCGGTCGCGGAGCCGATCGGGGAGCGGAGCTGACGTGGGTGCCGTGAGCATCGCCGCGATCGCGGCGGAACTCGTCATCATGATCTGCGGCCCGGTCGCCGCGGCCATCTGGATCCGCTGGCGGTTCGCCGTGCCGGGCCGCGTTTTCTGGATCGCCGCGGGCCTCTTCCTCGTCAATCTCGTCGTCAGCGTGCCGCTCGTGACGCTGCTGTGGCCGTCGCTGTTCGGTGCCGGCAGCTGGGCGCTGCTCGCGGCGACCGCGATGACCTACGCGGTCTGCGAGGAGATCGCGCGGTACCTGAGCTTTTGCGCCGGCCGGAGCATGCGGGCCAACAGGACGGCAGGCGGCGCGCTCGCCGCCGGGGTCGGGCACGGCGGCGCGGAGTCCGTCCTGTTCGGACTGCAATACGCCTTGGGGATGGCGGTCGTGTGGCTGCTGCCGCAGGCGTTGCCGTCCGGGGCGGCCGAGCGGCTGTCGGGCAGTCCGTGGTCGACGTTCCTGCTCACCGGGGTCGAGCGGCCCATCGCCATCGCCTGCCACGTCGGCTTCGCCGCGCTCATCGTGCTCGCCTACCGCAGGTCCGCGCTGCTCCTGCCGGTCGCGGTGGCCGCCCACTTCGTGGTCGACTTCGCCACATTCGGCTTGCAGGGCGTCGCCGGCGGCTTCTGGCACGACCTGCTCTTCTTGGCGTTCGCGATCGCCGCGGTGTTCGTGTTCCGCTGGGCGCGCCGCAGCTGCCCGCGCGTCGAGGCACCCGAGACGCCGCAGCCCGTCCGCTGAACGCCTGCTGCGACGCCGACTCGGGTCCCGTGCGCAGCCTTCGGTCGGTTGGTCGCCCGCTCAGATGTCGTGGTGGTGGGTGACGCTCATTCCGGTTATTCGTGCGGCGAGTGTCCCGGATTCCCTGGCTTATTCGGATCGACCGGAATTCGAGTTCTTTCCCTCGGGAGGCTTCATGTTGTTTCGTGCTGCGGCCGCGTTCCTGATGAGTGGCCTGGTGATGGCTGCTGCGGCAGCACCTGCAAGTGCGGTGGTAGACCCCCTGGCCCTCGTCGCATGTGCTTCGGAGTCCGTGACAGCGGTCTCCCCGGCTGACTTGACCGGCTGCCTCGCCCCATAGGACTGCGGCCTGAAGGGCACCTTGGAGCAACCTCGAAGCAACCTCGTTGCTCGAAGGTGCCCTTCACCGCTTCTGGGCGATCACGGGGGGCATTGGCCGGTTTGGTGTGGGGTGTTCCCGCAGTGCATCACGAGTACGGGTTTGCGTTCGTTGGGCTGAGCGCTGTCCGGGCCCGCCTCCACGACTCGCATCACCGAGATCGCCTTGCGGACCGGGACCTGTCCGGCCGGGGCGCCGAAGTCGATGGCGCCGCTGTTCGCGCGGATACCGCCCGGGTTCTCGCCGAGCCGGGCGATCCCGTACCAGACGGCTTGGCCGTTCAGCGGCGTCGTGTCGACCTCCACCTGCTCGTCGGTCACCTTCCGCACCGCCTGCCGGACGAGGTCGACCGCGTCGAACGCGAGCAGTCCCCGCCCCACCAGGCCGTCGGTGCCTTCTTGCACGCGCAGGCCGGTGAAGTCGATGTAATCCAGCTCGACGCCGGGCGGCAGCTGGCGGTCGAGCAGGAACTTCGTCGTGTCGTCCCCGGCCATCAGACGTGGCCGCATCTTTGGGTCGACGCACTTGTCCTGCACCGTGTTCAGGTACTTCCCGAACTGGTCCGCCCTTCCGGAGAAGAAGACCAGCGAATCGGGACTGCACCGCACGGCGTCGGAGGGGTTGGAGCGCTGCGGGTCCACCAATCGCGCCGAATCCTCCAGCTGCGCCCCGATGTCCTCGGCCAGGTTCTTGCTGTAGAGGTCGCCTTCCTCGTAGTACACGGCGACGTCGTGGACGCCAATGTTGCGCACGTGTTGCGCGACGACCTGGGACTCCCAGAGATTGGTCGGCCCCACCTGGTGGTAAAGCCTGCTCAGCTTGGGGAAGTCGTCGGCCGAGGTCACCGTGCCGACCATGGTCAGCCCGCTGCGTCCCAGCGTGCTGATCGCCTTCGCGGTCCCGTCCCAGCTGCCGCCCAGCCCGACGACCGCCACCACGGGCGGTTCGCCCGGCGACGTGCCCCTGGCGTATTCGACGATGCGCTCGGCGACGTCGGGAGCGTGGCTCATCGAGGCGCCGCCGTTGGCGAGCACGACCCGGATGGCCACGCCGCCGTCCAGCCGCGCCTTCTCCTGTGCCTTCGCCAAGCCCTCCAACTCGGCGGCGACTCCGTCCAGAGTCGACGAATCGGGGTCCTTGCCGGTGAGGGTGCTGAAGTAGACGACCGAGACGTAGGGCAGCGGCTGATCCTGGTCCACCCGGTTCTTGCCCTCAGACAGGTCGTTTTCGCCCTCGATCGCCTGCTGCGCGTCGATGAGCCGATTGCGCAGGTTCTCATCCTTGATGTCGCTGGAGAAGTGGTAACCGGGGTCGGCGATACCGACGCATTCGTCGCCAGCCGACCACAGATCGGTGTTGGTCCACGGCCACCAACTCCGGCCGCAGTGCTGCTGGTACTGCTGGAGGTAGGCGGCGCCGCCGCCGAGGACCAGCAGGACCACCAGCAGGATCGGGATGCGCCGCAGCAGCTTCGAGCGCTTCAGCGGCAGGCTCGTCTGGCCCAGCAAAACACCGGGTTCGTCGTCCGCCGAATGCGGCTCGCCGGCCACCCGCAGCGTCACGTACCAGGCGGTGTTCGAGCGCTTGCGCCGCGCTTCCTGCAGGGTCTCGGGCCAGCTTTCGAGGGTGACCGGTGCGCTGGGCGTCTCGCTGTCCTGCAGCGGCTGCGCGCCGCTGCCGATCACCAGCAGCGGGTCGGGGACGCCGGTCTCGTTGCGGACGTCGTTGATGAGCCGCACCAGGATCTTGCCTGCGGTCTCATCCCCGAGGTTGCGCAGCAGCAGCACCGGGTAGCAGTCCTTGGGCACCCACTGCCACCGCCACAGCCTCCTGGTGTACGACTCGGCCAGGTCGGTCAGGAACGCGTGCACCAGGAGTTTCCGCACCTGCTCGGCGTTTTCCCAGCGCGATGGCGTGGTGATCAGGCGCTGGGCGAAGCTGGGGAAGTCCGCCGATTCGCGCGGGGACAGGTAGCGCTGCCGCATGAACCAGCGGGCGACGCGGCCCCGGCGCACCCACCACGCGTAGTAGAGCGGGAAGAACGTCAGCGAAAGCGCGAAGAGGTACCAGGGCAGGCTCTGGGCGGCCGACTCCCAGAGTGCGGCTTCCTGCTGGGGCTGCTGCCTGTCCCGACGGGGTCGGCGGCTTCGGAGGTATTCGCGCAGCAGCTGCCGGGTGTGCGAATGCGGGGCCTGGGCCAGGTTCGTCGGTGGCAAGTTCTTCTTCAGCAGCCAGCTCAGCAGCGCGTAGCGGCGGAAGCGCAGCCGGCCGATCCGCGGCCACGAGTCGGCGTCGCGCAGCCCTTGGGCCCCTTTGTCCAGCAGCTTCCGGATCTGCACCGACTTCTGCCGCGGGGTTTCGGCGGGCGTCCCGCCGACGTCCAGCCTCACGTGCGGCACGACGGTTCCGAGGTGGCCGGAGAGCTGATCGATGAGGGCGCCGGAGTCGTTGTCGCGCAGCAGGTGGACGATCGGCTGGTCCGGGATCTTCTCCATGCGACGTCGCCTGATCCACCGCCGGTCGAGGCGCGATGGAAGCTGGGAGACCGGAACTCCCAGGCTCACCGATGCTTCCGTCATCCCCACCCCCGGTGATTGATCGATCATTCAATGCGACGTTACCGGGCGGGATGGCGGATTCACACCTGTTTCAAGGGTTTTCCCCGCAGCCCCGGCTACCCCGGTCGGCCGGGTACGCCGGGGCGGGTTTACCACGGGTGCGGGCCGCCGAGCGGCCGTACTCGCCGCCGAAGGCATCCAGGCGGGGGCGAGTGGTGGTCGACCAGGCGCCGCCGGAAGTCCGCGAAGTCGCGGTCGGGGCCGCTTCAGGCGACCTCGGCGAACGCGGTCGGCCGGGGGAGGCGGCGTAGTCCACGCGGCGCGGAGTGTTCAGGTACTCGGTCCAGACCTGCGCCTACGCAGTTCTCACGGCAGGCGGCCGGCGGCGCGCAGCAGGTCGAGCAGTCGGTCGACGAACTCGGCTTGGGCAGGGTTGAGCTTCTCGCGGGCGGTTCCCGGGTCGCACCACAGGGCGCGGTCGACCTCCGGGAAGCTCTGGCAGCGGCCCGACTTCGGCGGCCACTCCATCTCGAACTCGTTGCTGCGCAGGGCGTTCGCATCGAAATCGCCCTCGATGGCCCAAGCCGTCACAAGTTTGCCGTTGCGCTGCTTCACCTCGCCGAGCGGCGAGAGCTCGCGATCGGTCAACGGCATGCCGGTCTCCTCGGCGAACTCGCGGGTGGCCGCGGCAAGCGCGTCCTCGTCCGGCTCGTGCTCGCCCTTGGGGATGGACCATGCCCCGGCGTCCTTCTTCTTCCAGAACGGACCGCCCGGGTGCACGACGAGGACCTGCGGTGATCCGTCCTCGATCTTGAACAGCAGGATGCCGGCGCTTCGTTTGCTCACCCCACCAGTGTCACGCACCCTGGCCGGTAGCGAAGCACGGTGTCCGAAGCGGATGGTCGCGCTGGACAGGTGGTTCGGGTCCGTCGGCGAGCCGATCTGGCGGAATTCGTGAAATCCGTCGATGCTGGCAGCGTGGAACGGGTCGTGCTGCACGTGGATCTCGATCAGTTCATCGTGGCGGTCGAGCTGCTGCGACATCCCGAGCTGCGGGGACGGCCGGTGCTCGTCGGCGGGTCCGGCGACCCGAAGGAGCGCGGCGTGGTGGCCGGGGCGTCCTACGAGGCGCGGGAGTTCGGGGTCCGCTCCGGGACACCGCTGCGCACTGCGGCAGCCCGTTGCCCGGGGGCGGTGTTCCTGCCCGCCGACCGCGAGACCTACCTCGTCGCGTCCGCCGACGTGATGGCGGCGCTGCGGGAGGTCGGCGGCATCCTGGAGGTTGCGGGGTGGGACGAGGCGTTCATGCTGGTCGACACCGAGGGCGCCGAGTTCACCGCGCGATCGGTGCAGCGGCACGTGCGGGAACGCACCGCCCTGGCGTGCTCGGTGGGCATCGGCGACAACAAGCTCCGCGCGAAACTGGCCTCCGGGTTGGCCAAACCCGCCGGGGTGTTCCGGCTGGACGTGTCCAACTGGGTCGAGGTGATGGCGTCGCGTCCGACGGACGCGTTGTGGGGCGTCGGGGCGAAGACGGCGAAGAAGCTCGCGGCGCGTGGCATCGCCACCGTCGGCGACCTGGCGCGGACCGCGATGGCCGACCTCGTGGGCGAATTCGGCCCCAACATCGGGCCCTGGCTCGTCGCGCTCGCGCACGGCTACGACTCGACGCCGGTCACCGACGAGCCCTACCAGGCGCGCTCGCACGGCCGTGAGGTCACCTTCCAGAAGGACCTCCGCGACGAAGCCGAGATGCGCTCGGAGATCACCCGCCTGTCGCGCGTCGTCGCCGATGACCTGGCCGTCGAGGACGCCCTGGCCCGCCGGGTCGTGGTGAAGGTGCGCGATTCCCGCTTCGCCACCCACACCCACGGAGTGTCGCTGCCGGCTCCCACTCGCGAAGCCGACGCCATCGAGCGCGCCGCCCAGACCGCACTCGGCCGGTTCCCGCTGGACCGCCCGGTCCGCCTGCTCGGCGTCCGCGCCGAGATCGCCCGCACGGCAAGCTGAGGCGAACGGACCGCCCGTCTCGCTAGGTGGCGCGAACTGTCCGTCCGTTTCAGACCTCTGGTGCGCGTTCTGTGAGGGCCTTGTTCAGCAGCTGGGCCAGGTGGTAGTCGACGCGGCTGCGCATCGCCAGCGCATCGCCAGCGCATCGCCAGCGCATCGCCAGCGCATCGACTCGGCGAGCTCGCCGGGCATGTGCTGGGTGACCCCACCGCGCTCAACATCACCGACCACGCCTGATCCCGGTTTCCGCCAGTCAGATACCGATCGTGCTCTTGGCCGCTGCAGAGCGTGTTCCGGAATGTGTTGATTGAGGCGAATGGACCGTTCGTGCCGTCCTATGAGGCTGTTGCGTTTTCGACGAAACGGCCGAACGGCCATGTACCGCGAGCTGTCCTTCAACGACCCGCACACCGACCTCGCGCAGCTCGGCGAGCTCGCCGACCGCAACACCGAGCTGCTCGTCGCCGGGCGCATGCCGACCCGCTGAGTTCCGGCGAGCGAGTCCGGGCGGGCTGGACCACCCTGGTGCCGTGATGCGGACAGCACCGGGGAGGCGGGCATGAGCGGCAGTCCAGTGATCGTGGGCGTCGACGGTTCGGCGGTCGCGCGGAACGCGGCCCGCTGGGCGGCGTGGGAGGCGGCGCGGCGTGGGGTCGATCTCCGAATCGTCTATGCGGACGCGACCGCCCAACCCGTGCTGGGCGAAGCTGAGCCGGCGCCCGTCCGCGGCGAGGTCGCGCACTGGCTGGACGCCGCCGTCGAGAGCGCGCGCGAGCAGGCGCCGGAGGTGTCCGTCGCAGCCGCGTCCGTGCCGGGCACGGCGGAGAAGGTGCTGATCGCGGAGTCCGAGCGCACCGGGCTCCTGGTGGTGGGTGATCGCGGTTTCGGCGGCTTCACCGGCCTGCTCGCCGGTGCCGTCGCGGTGAAGGTGGCCGCGCACGCGCACTGCACGGTGGCGGTCGTGCCGGATGTCGGTGAGCCGCTGCGCTTCCCGGTGACCGGACCGGTCGTGGCCGGGGTGGACGACGCCGCGTCGGCAGAGCCCGTGCTGGAGCACGCCTTCGCGGTGGCCGCCTCCCGGGCTGTGCCGCTGCACGTCGTGCACACCTGGGAAGTGGTCGGGGTCGATCTCAAGTGGCTGCGCACCCGGCTGCCCGAGCAGGAGGTCAGCGAGAACGAGGAGCGGTACGTCGCCGAGGTCCTGGCGGGCTGGGAGGAGCGGTTCCCCGACGTCGAGGTGCTGCGGTTCGTCGGCCGCGGATCACCGACCGCGGAGCTGCTCGCCCGCGCGGCGGCTGCGCAGCTCGTGGTGGTGGGCGCGCGCGGCCGCGGCGGCGTCGCCGGCGCCCACCTGGGCTCGACCAGCCACAAGCTGATCCACCACTCGCCCTGCCCGGTCCTGGTCGTCCGCAACATCGCGCGCTAAAAATCCCTTTCGTCGCAACGAGTTCGAGGTCCGGCAGGCTCCGGGGATCGCCCCTTGACTGCGTCCCCCGGTATTTCCATGCTCGGGAAGCCATACGTGACCTTCAAGGCCATTCGACGATGAGTGGGATATGACCCCGACGTCTCCGGTTTCAAGGAGGGCGACCACGGGCATCGGCGGCGTCGGCATCAACGCCGCGCAGGGTGCCGCGGCGGCGGCGCGCGCTATGTGGTCGCGGTCGACCCGGTCGCGTTCAAGCGGGAGAAGGCAGCGACTACTGATCCGGGCCGATGCGGGGCGGGATGTCACTCGGCGTCCGGCCGCCCGAATGCTGCGGCAAGTTCGCGCATCGCGGTGTCGAGCAGTTCGGTGAGCTCGGAATCCGTTTTGCCGAGCCACTGTTCGTAGGCGGCGATGGCGACGCCGAGCGTGGCGTGGGCGATGGCCTGCGGCGTGAGGGCGTCCTCGGGCTGGCCGAGGCGTTCGCCGACGAATTCGGCGATGACCTGACGCCAGGCCTGGAACCGCAGCGTCGAGTGGGCCTGCAAGGCGGGCACCCCGAGGATGAGCTGCATCCGGCGGCGGTGCGCCGGAACCTGCTCCGGAGCGACCCGGTTGAACTCGACCAGGCAGTGGCGGATCGCGTCCATCAGTGGGGTTTCCGGCGGCGCGGCGTGGAAGTCCGCGCGCATCCGGTCCAGTTCACCGTCGAAGTCGCCCCACGGGACGTCGTTCTTCGACGGGAAGTAGTGGAAGAACGTCCGCCGAGCGATGCCCGCCGCGCGGGCGATGTCGGCGACGGTGGTGTGCTCGAAGCCGTGTTCGTCGAAGAGTTCGAACGCGACCTGCTCCAGCTCGGCGGCGGTGGTCACCTTCCGTCGACCACCGAGGCGGTCGGCTGCGCCAATGGTGTTGTGCCCCAAAGGATGCATCTCCAGGTCTTTCAAAATGCACTCGGTGCAAATATGGTAGCCGAAGTGGTCAGGGCGGCCGACTCGGTTCGGCCCTCATCGACGAGGAGCATCGCATGGCTGACGAACAGCACGAGATGGGCACTGCCGCCGCGGACCCGGCGGTCGAAGAGGACCTGCTGGTCGAAGAGGTCTCGATCGACGGGATGTGCGGGGTCTACTAGCGGTGGCCGGTGCAGCGGAATTCGATCCGAGTCGCGGTTACCGGCTGAACCCGCAGGTCGCGTTGCGCCCCGAGCCGTTCGGGGCGCTCGCGTACCACTTCGGCAACCGCAGGCTGTCGTTCCTGAAGGTTCCCGAGCTGGTGGACCTGGTGCGCGGGCTCGCCGAGCACGCCAGCGTCGAGGACGCCCTGCTGGACGTCCCGGCGGAGCGCCGGGCGCAGTTCCGGAGGGCGCTGTCCTCGCTGGCGGCCACGGACATGATCCGGCCCCGATGATCGGTGGCGATTTCGCGCGAAATCGCCGCCTCCCCTGCACGGGAAGCGTCGATTTCGCGCGAAATCGTGAGTCCCTACCCGACCCGAGTCCGTACCCGACCCGAGTCCCTACCCGACCCGAGTCCCTACCCGACCCGAGTCCGTACCTGACCGGAGTCCGTACCTGTCCCGAGTCCGTCGAACCCGTGGAGTCGAAGATGACTGCTGTGCAACCGGCGCCCGTGCCGTCGCTGGTGGAGCAGTTCAAGGGTGGGCTGGCCGCCCCGATCTGCTTGACCTGGGAGTGGACCTATGCCTGCAACCTGGCTTGTGAGCACTGCCTTTCGTCGTCCGGGCGGCGGGATCCGCGCGAGCTGAGCACGGCCGAGATGAAGGCCGTGATCGACGAGATGCAGCGGATGCAGGTCTTCTACGTCAACGTCGGCGGCGGCGAGCCGACGGTGCGCCCGGACTTCTGGGAACTGCTGGACTACGCCATCGAGCACCAGGTAGGTGTGAAGTTCTCCACCAACGGGCTGCGCATCGACGCCGAGCGCGCCCGGCAGCTCGCGGCCACCGACTACGTGGACGTGCAGATCTCCCTGGACGGCG
Source organism: Saccharopolyspora sp. ASAGF58 (assembly GCF_012277335.1). Classification (NCBI taxonomy): domain Bacteria; kingdom Bacillati; phylum Actinomycetota; class Actinomycetes; order Pseudonocardiales; family Pseudonocardiaceae; genus Saccharopolyspora; species Saccharopolyspora sp. ASAGF58. The sequence goes on from NZ_CP040605.1 coordinate 4,784,720, forward strand.
CGACGCGCGAGGTGAACGACGCCGTGCGCGGTCCCGGGTCGTTCGGCATGGCGATGCGCGCGCTGGAGAACCTGTCGGCGGCGGGCATGCGGGACTTCAAGATCTCGGTGGTCATGACCCAATGCCGCTTAGCTTGAGTTGATCTTGTTGTTGGTGGCGGGGATGATCTCGGGTGTGGTGGATGATGGCGTGGTGGCTGGGGCCCGGTTGACGGATCTGGTTTCGCTGGGGGTGCTGGCCTCGTCGGTTCCTCGGGATGTGGTCGATGAAGTGATCGTCGCGGCGGGGCGGCAGGCCAAGCGCTCGGATGGGAAGCTTCCGCCGCACGTCATGGTGTATTTCGTGATGGCGATGGCGTTGTTCGCCACGGAGGATTATGAGGAAGTCGCGGCCCGGCTGACCGATACGCTGGCGGCGTGGGGCTGCTGGGATCAGCAGTGGAGTCTGCCTACTTCGGGTGGGATCACCCAGGCTCGTCAGCGGTTGGGGGCCGAGCCGCTTGCGGAGTTGTTCGCCCGGGTCGCGGTCCCGGTGGCCGGGGAGCTGACCCGGGGTGCGTTTCTCGGGCCGTGGCGGTTGATGGCCATCGACGGGTTCGAGTGGGATGCACCGGACACCAAGGCCAACGGCGCGGAGTTCGGATACGGCGGCTCGGGGGAGAGCCGGTCGGCGTTTCCGAAGGTCCGTGTGGTGTCGGTCAGCGAGTGCGGCTCGCATGCGATGGTGGACGCTGAAATCGGTGGGGTCACCGGCAAGGGCAGCGGGGAACAGACCCTGGCGAGGCGATTGTACGGGCGCCTGCAGCCTGGCTGGTTGCTGATCGCCGACCGCAACTTCTACACCTGGCAGGACTGGTGCACCGCGGCTGACACGGGTGCGGAGCTATTGTGGCGCGTCAAGTCCAACACGAGGCTGCCGGTGCTGGGATCGCTGTATGACGGCTCCTACCGCTCGGTGCTGATCGAGGCGAAAATCCGGGGCAGGGCACGGCAAGCGCTCATCGACGCCGCCGCCCGCGGCGAGGATCTCCCTCCTGATCAGGCCAGGATTGTGCGGGTCGTGGAATACACGGTGCCCGACCGCGACGGCAACGGCAAGGGCGAACTGATCCGGCTGATCACCACTATCACCGACCCCACCGCAGCGCCGGCGGCGGCGTTGGCCGAGAGCTACCACCACCGCTGGGAACACGAAACCGCCAACGGACAGATCAAAACCGTCCTGCGCGGACCGGGAAGAGTGCTGCGGTCGAAAAGCCCCGACATGGTCCGCCAGGAGCTCTACGGCTACCTGCTCACCCACTACGCGATCAGCGCGCTGATCTGCCGGGCGGCCACCGAAGCCGACATCGACCCCGACCGGGTCAAATTCACCCGCACCGTCCGCATCGTCCGCCGCCGGATCGCCGATCCGGCGGCTTTTTCCCCCTGAACACCAGAAACGATCTCTGGCCGCTATCACCTCCGACATCACCGCCGCCCGCAACCTCAATCCCCGCCGCCGCCACCGCAGCTACCCCCGCGTGATCAAACGCGGCCGCCACAACGCCTACCGAGTCAAAAAACCCACCGACACCGGAACCCGCCACGACAGCCCGCCCAGCATCCAACTCACCCACACAGCAGCATGATCAAAATAGGCTAAGCGGCATTGGGTCATGACCCGGCAGAACGTGTCGCAACTGGACGATTTCAAGGCCATCGCCGACCGGTTCGGTGCGCAGCTGCGGATCACCCGGCTGCGCCCGTCGGGGCGCGGTGCGGACGTGTGGGACGAGCTGCATCCGACGGACGCGCAGCAGCGCGAGATCTACTCGTGGCTGGTCGAACACGGCGAGCAGGTGCTCACCGGGGACTCGTTCTTCCACTTGAACGCCCTTGGGTCGACGCCGCTGCCGGGTCTGAACCTGTGCGGCGCCGGTCGGGTGGTGTGCCTGATCGACCCGGTGGGTGATGTGTACGCGTGCCCGTTCGCGATCCACGACGAGTTCAAGGCCGGAAACGTGCGCGATGTCGGCGGATTCGCCCGGGTGTGGCGGGAATCTGAGCTGTTCACCGAGCTGCGGCAGCCGCAGTCCGGCGGTGCGTGTCAGTCGTGCTCGGAGTTCGACGCGTGTCAGGGCGGCTGCATGGCGGCCAAGTTCTTCACCGGCCTGCCGTTGGACGGCCCCGACCCGGAGTGCGTGAAGGGGCACGGGCAGACCGCACTGTCCGTTGTGGACCGTTCGGGATTGCCGAAGGCGTCGCGGGACCATTCCCGGTCGTCGCGGCGGCGGGTCGGGCTGGGCATGCCATCGGTGCCGGCCAAGCCGTGCGACTCCAGCCCGCTGGCGAGCCAGTCGTGAGACTGACCGACGGCGTCCGGCTGGGCGCGGTGCCGGCCCCGTCGCGGGTGCTGTTCGGGCCGCACGAGACGAATCTGGGCCGTGGCCGCGGCATTTCCGACCGGCATGTGGCGTACTACGCGGCGCGGGCGGCCGGCGGTGCAGGCGTGATCGTCACAGAGACCGCCAGCGTGCACGCCTCCGACTGGCCCTACGAGCGCGCACCCCTCGCCGCGGAGTGCGGCCAGGGGTGGGCGGCTGTCGCCGAGGCCTGCCGGCCGCACGGCGCGGTGGTGCTCGCCGGTCTTGGGCACTCCGGCTCGCAGGGAGCTTCGGCGTTCTCGCAGAGCGCGCTGTGGGCGCCGTCGCGGGTGCCGGACGTGGCCAGTCGCGAGATGCCGATGGAGATGGAGCAAGGCGAGATCGACGAGCTCGTCGCGGGTTTCGCCGCCGCGGCGGAATCGGCCGTGCGGGCCGGGTTGGACGGCGTCGAGATCGAGGCGGGCCAGTACTCGCTGCTCCGCCAGTTCCTGTCCGGACTGACCAACCGGCGCGACGACGCCTACGGCGAGGACAAAACACGGCTGTTGAGCGATGTTCTGGCTGCCGTTCGCCGCACGGTCGGTGACCGCGTTGTGGGGCTGAGGCTGTCCTGCGACGAACTCGCGCCCTGGGCGGGAATCACCCCGGAGCAGGCCGCCGGGATCGTCGAGGCCGTGCTGGACCGGATCGACTACCTCGTGGTGGTGCGCGGATCCGCGATGGGGACCTCGGCGACGCGGCCCGACCTGCACACCGAGCCGGGCTTCAACATCGACCTGTGCCGCCAGATCCGGTCGGTCGTGAGTGAAAAATCCGTTAAGAACCGGAACGAACACTCACGAGCGTTGGTGGTGCTGCAGGGCAGCGTCGTCGAGCATCAGCAGGCGCAGCAGGCGCTGGACGGCGGTGTCGCGGATCTGGTCGAGATGACCCGGGCGCAGATCGCCGAGCCACGGCTGGTCGAGCTGGTCCGCGCCGGGCACGCGGACCGGGTCCGGCCCTGCGTGCTGTGCAACCAGAAGTGCCGCGTCCGGGACAACCGCAACCCCGTCGTCTCGTGCATCGGCGAGCCCTTCAGCGGGCACGAGGGCGAACGCGGCAGCGTGGCCGGTCCGCCGCGTAACGTGCTGGTCGTCGGCGGCGGGCCTGCCGGGTTGGAAGCAGCGAGGGTGCTGGCCGAGGGCGGGCATGCCGTCGAGATCGTCGAGCGCTCCGATCGGCTCGGCGGCACGGCGTCGCTGGCGGCGGAGGTCGGCGGGCGCGGTCGGCTGCGCGGGCTCGTGGACTGGCTGGAGGCGGAGGTGCGCCGGCTCGGCGTGCGCGTCATGCTCGGCACCGAGATCACCGAAGCCGACCTGGACACCGACCGGGAAGTGCTGGTCGCCACCGGATCGGTCCCCGGACCCCGCGCGTACGAGGTCCTCAGCGGCGCGGTCGTCGACGTCGTGGACCTGCTCGGCGGACGCTCCCCGGCGGCTGGGCCGGTGGTGGTGTTCGACCCGGTCGGGGACGCGGTCGGGGTCGGAGTCGCCGAGCTGCTGGCCGGGCAGGGGCGGGAGACGGCGATCGTCACGCAAGACCAGGTAGTGGGCACGCAACTGGCCCTGACCGGCGACCTGGCCGACGCCAACGGGCGGTTGCAACGCGCCGGGGTCCGGCTGGAGAAGCGCTCGCTGCTGCGCGAGGTCCATCCCGATCACGTGGTCCTGGAAGACACCTTCACCGCCCAGCGCCGAACCCTGCCGTGCGCGACACTGATCCACTGTGGACATAGGCTGCCGAACCCGCAGCTGGCCGCGTGGCCGCGGGCCGGCGACTGCGTGGCGCCCAGGACCATCCACGAGGCGATCCTGGAAGGACGCCGTGCGGCGCGCGACATCGCCGCGCTGGTCGGAGGAGGGGTGAGATGAGCCGCTACCTGTTCTCGCCGCTGCGGATCGGCCCGGTGACCGTGCGCAACCGCATCGTGTTCTCGGCGCACCTGACGAACTACGCCGAAGACGGCCTGCCCAGCGAGCAGCACGCCGCCTACTACGCGGCGCGCGCCGCCGGTGGCGCCGGCCTGGTGATCACCGAGGAACATTCGACGCACCCGACGGACTGGCCGTACGAGAAGCTGATCCACGGCTTCCACCGGTCGGTCGTGCCCGGCTACCGCCGGATCACCGAAGCGGTCCACGCCCACGGTGTTCCGATCTTTGCCCAGCTCAACCACAACGGCGGCCAGGCGTCCTCGATGTACTCCAGGCTGCCGGTGTGGGCCCCCTCCGCCGTGCCGGACCCAATGTTCCGCGAGGTGCCCAAGGCGATCGACAGCCGCGAGATCGCCGAGGTCGTGGCCGGGTACGGCACCGTCGCCAGGCACTGCGCGGAGGGCGGATTCGACGGCGTCGAGCTGCAGTGCTCGCACTCGTCGATCGTGCGCGGCTTCCTCTCCCCGGCGACGAACAAGCGCACCGACGCCTACGGCGGAACGCTGGTCAACCGCGCACGAATTCTGCTGGAGATCATCGACGCGGTGCGCGAGGCGCTCGGTCCTGACCGGGCGCTGGGCGTTCGGTTGTGCGGCGACGAGCTGATCGAGGGCGGCACCACCATCGACGAGGCGGTCGAGGTCGCTCGCATGGTGGAGGCCACCGGCAAGGTCGACTACATCAACACCTCCATCGGCGTGGCCACCTCGACGCTCTACATGATCGAGGCGTCGATGGCGATCCCGCCGGGCTACGCGCTGTTCATCTCCAACGCCATCCGCCGCGCCGTGCGGCTGCCCGTGGTGGGCGTGGGGCGGATCAAGGACCCGCTGCAGGCCGAGCGCGCGCTCGAAGAGGGCCACTGCGACCTGATCGGCGTCGTGCGCGGCCAGATCGCGGACCCGGACTTCGCGGCCAAGGCCCGCTCCGGGCACGCGAGCGACATCCGGACCTGCTTGTCCTGCAACCAGGAATGCGTCGGGCGGATGGGGCTGAACCGCTGGCTCGGCTGCATCGAGAACCCGCGGACCGGCAAGGAATCCGTGGCGCTGCCGATGCCCCGGGCGCGCAAGCGGGTGCTCGTCGTCGGGGGCGGACCGGCGGGCCTGCAAGCCGCGTCGACCGCGGCCGAGCGGGGCCACCACGTGACGCTGTTCGAGCGGGAACAGGCTACCGGCGGGCAGGTCGCCGTCGCCGCGACGGTGCCCAGCCGCGCCGAATTCCTCGACGTGGTCCGGAACCTGCGCGCGGAATGCGAGCGATACGGCGTGGACGTCAAGACCGGTGTCGCGGCGACCGCGGAGATGCTTCGCGACGAGCATCCGGACGTGGTCGTGCTCGCGACCGGGGCCCGGCCGCAGCCGGTGCACTGGGCCGGCGGCCTCGACCGGATCGTCGACGTCCGCGATGTCCTGGAAGGCCGTGCGGCCCCGGCGGGCGACGTGCTGGTCGTCGACGACCTGGGGTTCCACCAGGCGGCCTCGGTCGCCGAGCTGCTGGCCGACCGCGGCTGCCGGATCCAGATCTCCACGCCGGGCATGGTGGTCTGCCAGGACCTCGGCGTGACCCTGGACCTGGAGACCTTCAACGTCCGTGCACATGCGAAAGGCATCGGGCAGCGCACCGACGAGGTCGTAATGTCGGCATCGGCCGAGTCGGACGGCGTCGCGCTGCAAATCCTCAAGCACACCACCGGGGAGATGACCGAGGCCCGCTTCGACTGGGTAGTGTGCGCGGCGCACCAGGCCCCGGACGACGCCCTGTGGCACGAGCTGAAGAAAGCCCCGTTCCCGGTGCACCGGGTCGGCGACTGCATCACGCCGCGTCGCGCGCACGCCGCGGTCGTCGAAGGACATCGAGTGGCGGTGGGCCTGTGAATGTACTGCCGGAGATGCTCGCGGTCGTGATCGTCCGCGACGGGACGCTGCCCGGCGGCGCCGACGAAGTGGCGGCCGAATGCGGCGGCGCGGTCCTCGTGGCCGGCACCGGCACACCGGAGGCGGCTAGCGCTTTCACGGCGGCGCAGCGCATTTGGACGGCCGAGGCTCCGAGAATCGCGCCCGGAGCGCTGGCCGCAGCGCTGGCGCCGCTGCTCGAAGCGGTCGACGTCGTGGTGCTACCGGCCTCGCCGGACGGCCGCGACATCGCCGCCCGCCTTGCCTTCCAGAGCGAACGACCGCTGTTCGCCGGCGCGACCCGGTGCACCCCGAAGCACGTCGATCTGTCCAGGCTGGACGATTCGCTGGAAGTCCCGGTCGCCCTCGACGAACCGGCCGTGGTCACCCTCATCCCGGGCGTGCGCGGCACGCCGCGGCCGGTGGCGGCCCCGGAGCCGGTCGAGCTGACCATCACCCTGCCGGACGTGCTCGACGCCGAGGTCGTCGAGATCCTCGAACCGGATCCCGAAACCGTCGAACTGGCCGAGGCCAAGCGGGTCCTCGGCGGCGGAGCCGGGCTGGTGCGACCGGGCGAGGACGGCGCGGCGGTGATGCGCACCCTGACCGAGGTGGCCGCCGCGCTCGGAGCCTCCGCCGGCGCGACCCGGGTGATCACCGACGCGGGCTGGGCCGGGCACGATCGCCAGATCGGCACCACTGGCGTCGTCGTCGACCCCGACCTCTACGTCGCCTTCGGCGTCTCCGGAGCGACGCAGCACGTCGGCGGCCTGGGCCGACCGGCGCACGTGGTCAGCGTGAACACCGACCCGTCGTGCCCGATGACCGCGATGGCCGACCTGGGCATCGTCGCCGACGCGCCCGAAGTCCTGCGCGAACTGGCGCGCCGACTGAACGGGGCCGCCGATGGCTGAACAGTCCAGTGTGGACGCCGTGGTGGCCGGGGCGGGCCCGGCCGGTTCGGCCGCGGCGTTGGAGCTGGCCCGGGCGGGGCGCAGCGTGATCCTCCTGGAACGCGGCCCGTTCCCCGGCGCGAAGAACGTCTACGGCGGTGTTGTCTACGGCCGGGTGCTCGACGAGGTCCTGCCCCGCTGGTGGGAAGACGTGCCTGTCCAGCGGTGGGTCACCCGCCGCAGCACCATGATGATGACCCCCACCCAAGCCCTCACCGTCGACTTCCGCACGCAGGACTGGGGAAGCGCGCCGTACAACGGCATGACGACCTACCGCGCGGACTTCGACGCATGGCTGGCGGGCAAAGCGGTGGACGCCGGTGCGCAACTGGTGAGCTCCACCGTCGCCACCGAGCTGCTGCGCGACGCCTCCGGCCGCGTGGTCGGCGTCCGCACCGACCGCCCCGACGGCGACATCCGGGCGCAACTCGTCGTCGCCTGCGACGGAGTCAACTCGTTCCTGGCGAAGCAAGCCGGGCTGCTCCCGCGAACGGACCCCGAACACCAAACTCTCGGCGTGAAGGAAACCCTTTCGCTGCCGAGGAGAACGATCGAAGAGCGCTTCGGGCTAAACGTAGACGAGGGCGCAGACTTCGAAATCGTCGGCTGCACCGGAGAAATCCCCGGCGGCGGCTTCCTCTACACCAACCGCGACACCATCAGCGTCGGCGTGGTGCTGTCGCTCACCGGCCTGGCCAAGTCCGGCCGACGCCCCGAAGAAGTCCTCGCGGACCTCAAGGCTCACCCGGCGATTGCGCCCTACCTGCGCGGCGCGGAGCTGAAGGAGTACTCCGCACACCTGATCCCGGAGGGCGGCTACCGCAGCATGCCGCCGCTCACCGCGGACGGCCTGCTGGTCGCCGGGGACGCGGCCGCGATGTGCCTGGCGGCGGGAATCTGGCTGGAGGGCGTCAACTTCGCCATCGGCTCCGGTCTGGCCGCGGGCAGGACCGCCGCCGAAGCCATCGCCGCGGGCGACCCCACCCGGCTGGCCGGCTACCGCAAGCGGCTGGAGGACAACTTCGTGCTGACCGACCACAAGAACCTGCAGGGCGCCCCGCACCTGGTCCTCTCCGACCGGGTCCAGCGGCAGTACCCGCGGCTGCTGTGCGACTTCGCCCAGGAGGTCTTCACGGTCCGCAACCCGGAACCAAAATCCGGGCTCGGCAAGCTGTTCCGCCGAACCGCCGCCCGGCACGGCGTCCGGCTGCGACAACTCGCCGCCGATGCCTGGGCCGGCTTCCGGGTCTTCGGCTGAGGAGAGGCGACCTGGTGTGTGTTTCTCGTTCGCTGTTGACCATCGTCGGCAATGTTGGTCGGGACGTATCCCACTGGCGAATTCGCGCGGACGGCAGGTCGCTCGGCTGGCACTGCGCGCCGGCCGGAGCGAAAAGGATGCGCCACCGTTTGGTCTGGCCCTGCCGGACGTTGGTACTTCACCGATGCCGATGTGCGGAAGGGTCTGCAGCCGGGTTTCGACGAAACGGTAGCAACCGTGAAAACCATCGTGCGGGAACGGGCCGATCGCCGACCGGATCAGACTGCCGATCCAGGACTCCAGCCTGCGAGCGGAGAGCGATCCAACTGACGATCAACTCTGATCAATAAGTAGGAAGCAGTGCAAATGCACCAGTATCCCGAAGTGTCGTTCGAGGACCGGATGGGTACCGTCGACTTCCAGGTCGGCGGCCGCCCGCACATCACCGTGGACGCCGAGATCTGCCGGTCGTGCACCACGAAGGAATGCGTCCACGCCTGCCCGGCGAAGCTGTTCGTGCCCACCGGTGACGGCGGCATCCTGTTCAACTACGAGCAGTGCTTCGAATGCGGCACCTGCTACCAGATCTGCAACAAGGCCGGCGCCATCACCTGGACCTACCCGGATGGCGGGCACGGCGTCGTGTTCCGGAGGGGCTGACATGGGACCGCAGATCGTCGTGGCGCTGAGCTGGTCCTGGCTGCGGGTCCGGGTGGACCCGCTCACCGGTGCCCTCGACGCCGAGGACCGGGACCGGGGCGGCAACGCCGCCGAACTGGCAGCGCTGGAACACGGCCTCCGGCTCGCCGAGGAACTCGACGGCCGGGTGACGGCGGTGACCGTCGGACCGGTGGCGGCCGAGGAGATCCTGCGCACCGCGCTGGCGGCCGGCGCACACGAGGCGATCCGCGTCGAGCGGGACGACCAGCTGGAACCCGGCGCGCTGGTGCGCAACGGTGCCGACACGGCCAAGGCGATCGCATCCGCGCTCCGCGAACCGGATCTCGTGCTGTGCGGGGACAGATCGGCCGACGGCGGGACCGGAGCGACGCCCGCATTTCTCGCGGCCCGGCTCGGCGCAGCACAGGCGCTCGGCGTCGTGCGGCTCGAATGCGACGACGGGTCGCTGCTCGCGCACCGCAGGCTCGACGGCGGCAGCCGGGAGGTGCTGCGGCTGCCCAAGCCCGCGGTCGTGTCGGTCGAAGCCGCCGGTGTGCGCCTGCGCCGCGCGAGCCTGCCGGCGGTGCTTTCGGCGCAGAAGGCGGCTATCGAAACGATCCCCGGCGAGCCCAAGCGGCCACCCCAAGTGGTCGCTGCCCATGCGTTCCGTCCACGCCCGCGGGAGTTCCCCGCCCCGGCCGGAACGACGGCGCATGATCGTATGCTTGAACTGACCGGAGCGCTGCAGGACCGCACAGCACCGACCGTCATCGGACCGCTGCCGGCTGCCGAAGCGGCCGACGAACTCTTGGCCTACCTGCGACGCTACGGCTACCCCACCGGTTCGAGCTGCGCTGCAGAAGAGGAGGCGGCCAAGTGAGCAGGGTCGCGATCGTGACGGGTGCGGCGCGCGGAATCGGCGCGGCGGTTGTGGAGCGCCTCGCAGCGGACAGCTGGCGCGTGGTCGCAGTCGACATCTGCGCGGACATCCCGGGCGCTACCTATCCGCTGGGCACCAGGGACCAGCTGGCGGCATTGGCGGAGAAATGGCCGGAGTCGGTCCGCGACGTCGTCGCCGACGTCCGCGACGAAGCCGCGATCAGGCAGGCAGTCGCGGTGGCGGAGACCGAGTTCGGTGGCCTCGACGCGGCGGTCGCCTCCGCTGCGGTCATGGCAGGCGGGCAGCCGCTGTGGGAAACGTCGAACGACGAGTGGGACGCCCTGTTCGATGTCGGTGTCAGGGGAGTGGCGAACCTGGCCCGCGCCGCTGTCCCGCTGCTGCTGCAACGACCGCAACCCCGCACCGGCCGGTTCGTCGCCCTGGCCTCGTCGGCGGCCCACCGCGGCCTCTACCACCTCGCCGGGTACAACGCGGCCAAGCACGCCGTGGTCGGCCTGATCCGCGGCCTCGCCGCCGATCTCCGCGGCACCGGCATCACGGCCACCGCGGTATCGCCCGGCTCGACGCGGACGGACATGCTCACCGCCACCGCCGCCTACTACGACCTGCCGGACGTCGAGGAGTTCAGCCGGCACCAACTGGTCGAGCGCCTGCTGGAACCCGACGAAGTGGCGGCCGCGGTGTGCTGGCTGTGCAGCGAACAGGCCTCGGCCATCACGGGAACCGTGGTGCACGCCGACGGGGGGTTCACGGCATGACCCTCCGCCTGGTGCCGGACCCCAGCCTGCACCGCTGGGACGACGGGCGAACGCTGGCGGGCGGATCGCCGTTCCGCGTGCTGCGGCTCAACGCCAGAGGAGCGGACATCGTCGACGCCTGGATCGAGGGCGAGCCGGTGACCGACAGCGCCGCCGGCCTGGCGCAACGGCTCGTCCGGGCCGGAATGATGCACCCGCGCTACGACGAGACCCACCACGGGCCCAGCGACGTGACCGCGGTGATTCCGGTGCGGGACGGCGACCTGACCAGCCTGCTCGCGGCGCTCGACACGCCCGCCATCGTCGTGGACGACGGCTCCCGGCAGCCGGTTCCGGCAGCGTCAGTGCGCCACGAGACCGCCAGAGGCCCGGCGGCGGCCCGCAATGCTGGGTGGCGGCTGGCCCGAACACCGCTCGTGGCGTTCCTGGACGCCGACACGGTCCCGACCCATGGCTGGCTCGAACCCGTGCTCCGCCACTTCGAAGACCCAGCCGTGGCAGCCGTGGCACCGAGGGTCCGCAGCACACCGGGGAACACGATCCTCGCCCGCTACGAGAGCACCCGCTCCCCGCTCGACCTGGGCGGCGAGCCGGGCCTGGTACAACCCGGCAGCAGGATCAGCTACGTCCCGACGGCGGCGCTGGTGATCCGCGCCTCGGCGCTGCGCGAGCTGGACGGCTTCGACGAGGAACTGCGCTTCGGTGAAGACGTCGATCTGATCTGGCGGTTGATCTCCCGAGGACAGCTGGTCCGCTACGAGCCGGAGTCAGTCGTCGAACACGCGCCGCGAAAGAGCTGGACCGCCCTGCTGCGCCAACGATTCGACTACGGCACTTCGGCAGGACCGCTGGCGACGCGCCACGGCGACGCCGTCGCGCCGGTGCGGGCATCGCTTTGGAGCGCGGTGGCCTGGGCCCTGATCCTCACGGGCAGAACGGGTGCCGGACTGGCCGTGGTCGGCGCAACAGCGGCCCTGCTGACCCGCAAGCTCGGCAAGACCGGAATCCCCGCCCACGAGGCGATCCGCTTGGCGCTGCAAGGAAATCTCGGTGCCGGACGCTACTTCGCCGACGCCATCGGAAGGGCCTGGGCGCCGGTGGCCGTCCCGCTGCTGCTCCTCAGCCGCCGCGGCCGGGCGGTGCTCGGACTGGTGGCGCTCAGGCACCTGCTGGACTGGACCCGCGAACGACCGCCAGTGGGCCGAGCCCGCTGGTGCCTGGCGCGCATGGCCGACGACCTGGCCTACGGCTGCGGAGTCGCACGCGGCGCCCTCAAATCCAGAAGCCTCGCCCCACTGCTGCCCTTCCTGACCGACAAAGGTGGGCGCAGCAGCGTCCAGGTGTCGCGATGACTGCCCGCCTGGCGGATCTGACCTGGCCAGAGGTCGCAGAACTCGCGCCACGAAGCCTCCTCGCGGTCCCGGTGGGCGCGACCGAACAACACGGCCCGCACCTGCCCTTCACGGTCGACACCGATATCGCGGCGGAACTCTGCGACCGGCTGGCCCAGGAGCGGCCCGTCCTGGTGGCACCGCCGGTGACCTACGGCTCCAGCGGAGAGCACGCAGGCTTCCCGGGCACGCTGTCGATCGGCCAAGAAGCGGTCGAGCACCTGCTCGTGGAACTCGTCCGCTCGGCGGACGCCTTCGCGGGAGTGGTGCTGGTGTCGGCCCACGGAGGCAACGCCGAACCGGTCCGCCGCACCATCGAAACCCTGCGAGCGGAAGACCGCCGGGTGCTCGCCTGGGCACCGACGGGCCGCCCGGACGACACCCACGCGGGCCGCACCGAGACTGCGGCGATGCTGGCGATCCGCCCGCGCGCAGTGCGCCTCGAGCGAGCGGAGAGAGGCAACACCACGCCACTGCCGAACCTGATCGACACCCTCAGAGCCAACGGCGTGCGAGCGGCAACGGCCAACGGAGTCCTGGGCGACCCGACCGGCGCGACGCCGGAGGAGGGCACCCGGATCCTGACGGCCTGGACGAAGTCCCTCACGGCAACCGTGGACGCCTGGACCCCGCCTGACCAGGAAGAACACCAAGCGGAGGGCCCCGGTGATCGTCCATCCGGAGGTGGGGTAAGCTAACCGCACACCCCGAGAAGGGTGAAAATCGAACAACGGGCTGTAGCGCAGCTTGGTAGCGCACTTGACTGGGGGTCAAGGGGTCGCAGGTTCAAATCCTGTCAGCCCGACGTTGGCGGAAGCCCGCTGACCGGCACGTAAGTGCAGGTCAGCGGGTTTTTTGTTGTGTGTTGTGGATCTTGGTGGGATCGCAGAAGCAAGATCGAATCGGCGATCCAGGAGCGAATCAGGAGCGTGGGCGTCAGGTTTTTGACGGAACGCGCAAATGGGGTCGGATTCAGTGGTGACGCAGTGTAGCGGTTGGTCAAGGTTCGATAACGGACCTGAACTGAGTTGAAGAGGCGTCGGCGGTCATGTGTCAGTTGGTAGCTTGATGAGGGTGCTTGGGAGACGTTCTGTTCGGCTAGCGTCTGTTCGTTGGCGCCGCAGACCGTTCGGCGCAGCGCTGCGAAAGGCAGACCAAGTCGACCCTGCTGGTTAATTCCTGATCATGCTGCGAGGGCGTGTTCGAGGCGGGTGAGATGGCTGGTGCGGGTTCGGTCGAGGGGGTGGCCGTTCCACCAGGCATCGAGGCGGATCAGGTTGAGTGCGACCGCGGAGAACACGTGTTGCAGGTGGGTTTTGGCCAGTCCGCGGTAACGGGCGTGGCGCAGGTCGGTGACCGCGATGCCTTGGCGGATGGTGCCCTCGACCCCGGCCCGCAGCGCGTATTTGGCTTGCCAGTCGGTGGTTTCCTGGTCGGCGCGGGCGGCGCGTTGAGCCTCGTGGACGGCCCGCGGGTGCACGGTGATTTGCCGGCGCCGGGTCCGGGAGGTGGTGCACTGCTCGCGGACCGGACAGGGCCCGCAGGTGGCGGTCGCGAAGGTGATCACGATCGTGTCGGTGCCGCGCTGGGTGGCCGGGTTCCAGGTGGAGCTGGTCTGGCCTTGCGGGCAGGTGGCCTGCTCGCGGTCGAAATCGATGGTGAAGCGGGTGCGGTCGAACCCGGCGCCGGCCCGGGCCTGCGGTGAGTGGTCGGCCAGCAGCGGGGTGATCAACGTGACACCGAAATCGGTCGCGGAACTGACGATCAGCTCGGCCGAGGGGTAGCCGGAGTCCAGGTAGTGCTCGCCGGGCAGCAGGCCACGACGATCCAGTGCCTGGTGGATCGGTTCGGTCATGGCCACGTCCGGGACACTCGCGTCCGTGGTCGCCACGTTCGTGATCAGGTTGGGTCGTGGCACGGTGGCATCGGCCGGCTCCGGCTGGGTGCCGGGGCGCCGGCAGGTCTCGCTGAAGTGCACCTTGTAGCCGTTCCAGAAGGTGTCGCGTTTGCCGCCCCAGCGGGCATCGGTGTCATACGGCGAGGTCAGGCGCCATCTCCCTGGCGGGAGACCGTCCGTGTCCGCCTCCCGCCGTGTGATCACCTCCCGTCCGTTGCCGGTGATCGTGCGGGTGTAGTTCTGCAGCAGCACCACCCGCAGCACCTCCACGGCAGGCAACTCACGCAACCAGCCAGGAGCGTTCGGGGAATACACCGCCCGCAGCAGCGCATACCCGTCGGTACCGTAAGTCACCGCCAGATCCCGGCGTTTGGCCTCCGAGGTGGGCAGCCGCCAGGAATCCACCCGCGCGGCATACCGCTGTCCCCACGCCGGCACATCGATCGCCCCGGCCAGCCACTGCGGCACCGCGGCCGCGAGAGCCTCCAGCGCGGCCCGCACCGACTCACCCGCCAGCTCCAGCCGGTTGAGATCCCGCACCGCCGCCACCACGTGCGTGGAATCGGTGCGCTGCTTCCCGCCAGCGGCCACCAATCCCTTGTCCTGCAACGCTTTCAGCAGCAGATCCAGCGCCCGTTCCTCCAACCCGTGGGCGACCAGCCGGGTGCGGAACTCCGACAAGACCGACGCATCAAACCCTGGATCGTCCAGCTCCATCCCGAGCGCGTACTTCCAGTCCATGCCGAACCGGACCCGGTGGGCCGCACCCCGATCGGTCAGATTCTCCGCCATCTGTAACACCGTGACCAGCGCCAACCGTCCCGGCGACCACCCAGGCTTCCCCCGCACCCCGAACGCCTCGATGAACTCCGCATCGCTGAACAGCTCACCCAGCTCGTCACGGACCCGCATCGCCAACGGGTACTCGCTCGTGCCCGCCGCCGCCCGCGCGGCACGCACGGTCGCCTCCGGAATCCGCGGCCACGGCCGGGGCTGCATAGACACCACACACTCCATCCTGCGGCCAGGAAGCGGGTAAGTCGACCGCAGAAAGATCATGCACCAGATCAACAGATCACGGCGACACCAAACCCAACCCCTCGCCGAATTAGCCAGCAGGGTCCAAGTCAAAGGGAAAACGATCTGACCGTCCCGCCCGTTTCGCTGATTTCCGGACAGTGTCGGGTGCGTTCGTGTCTCTGGGCTGGCTTGTACAGGATGCACACGGGTTCCGGCCCTGCTCAGGCTCGGCGCATCACTGCGACCATTTGGTTCGTCGGATCAACCGGGCGGATCTGGCGGTGGGCAGTTTGACCGAAACTGGTACAAGTTGGATCCATGTGACGCTTGGTGTTGTCGTTGTTGCTGTTCATCGTTGATAGCACGCGCCAGGCGCACGTGCCTCTGTTATCGCGGATCGGTAGACACATACAAAGGCCGTAGGCAACAGAGGAGGCAAAAGTCGATCCACACCTGGTCGGCCGCCGCTGTTGGATTGGCCGGCTGCCGCTTTACCTGAAGGTGCTAAGCGGATGCACGTCATCGGGCGGTGGCCAAGCAACGCAACGACCAACCCGATACCACCCGAACGGGTGGTTTGGATGCGGATCGATTGTCCCAGCAGGGCTATCGGCGGATGCGTGTCTCGGTGGGAGCCCGATCACCTGTTACGGAGCGGGACGCATGTGACTAATTGTGGCCGTTGTTCTGTTTGCCTTTAGCGCAGGAGGGAGGAGTCACAGCTGATTCGTCGGCGTTTTGTGGTGCACTGTGTGTCGACATCAACCTCGGGAGCCCTGCCATGGCCGGAATCCCAGCTGAAGAGCTTGATCTGACACCTGATCTTCTCGCCTCGCTTGAAGCGGATGAGAGAGATCTCGTCGCTTCGAGCAATGGCCGGTCGGAGGCTATTGACGCGCTGCGTCTCGTGGCGGATGCCGCGTTCGTCCGTCGGGTGACCGTGCTGGCGCGATCGGCTCCGTTGCATGACATGGAGGGTAGGGAGAGTCGGCAGCAGTTCGCAGCCGATCGATATGACCTGCGCAGCTTGGCTCTCGCGGCCTTGGACGCTGTGGTGGTTCGCCAAGGACTTGATGAGGAGGCAACCAGCGAGGACGTGCTCGACTTGCTCCGCCGGCTTGCGCAACGGGCAGCCGGTGACCTGCCTGCGGCCGATCACTTGGCAGTCGCGCGTTTTGTCCTGCAAGAGTTGCTGAACGACCGCGAAGGCGGAGCTGCATTCGTTGTTCATTACAGCGATTATCGTGATGCTCATCGCCGAGTTCCTCTTCAGTTTCATATTTTTGAAGAGGGTGTGAGCAGACATGGGCAGGTTGTTCTTCGCGCCAGCGTCCCCGCAATCACTACTCTGATTTGCGGCTTGGATTTCGAGGTTGAGGATTTTCAGGTCGCGATGGACGCCATGCTACGGCACCAGGTCACTCGCGGCGAGTGGGGGCGTGCCGAGGAGAGTGCGACAAGGAGTCTGTTGCTTTCGGTGGCGATGGCGGAGAAAGTCCGCGGTCTTCTCGCTGAGACAGAGCGGGACGTCGGCTCGGTGGATTGGGCCGAACGCATACCGAGCCTGTTGGAGCGTGCGCAGCGCCATCTTGAAGAGCGGCAACGCGCCGAGGATCTGCTCATGACGTGGATGCGCGGGGCACGTAACGACGCCAGCGATGAGGAAATTCGTGCCACGTGTGTTCGCATCTTAGCTTTGCTGATGCGCTGCTATAACCGGCATCGGGAGCTGCACACCCAGATCTTGCGTGCCCGCGACACGTTTTTGTCGGCGCAGGCCGCGCAACGGTTTCGGCCATTGGTCCAGTTGCGGTCGGTGGCGATGGCCGAGGAAGTGCTCGGGCCGGTTGCGCGCATGGGCACGGCGGATGCCGCTGAGATTGCGGCGCTGTTTGCCGATGCCGTGGCGGGGCCGGTGGTCACGCGGCTGCCCCTGTTGCCGGAGTTGTACCGGTTGTTGCTGGCGCCGGTACGGGAGCCCGGCGGTGTTGTTCCTGACGACGGTCAACCGGAACTCGCCGATGTCGATGGGGATGGTCTGCAGCCATTTACCGAGGCCGAGTGCGAAGCGGCGCGTGCGGTGTTGTCCTTGGCGTTGGCTCGGCCGTGCCGGTTGTCTCAGCTCCTCGCGGAGGCACGGCCTCATGGGCCGGTCGCGGTCGATCTGGTCGCGCTGACGGTCTTGTGGGCCTTCGCGCCCGAGGACGATGACGATGACACCGAGGACGAGATTCCTGCCGAGTTCGAGGATCTGTTCAGCGATCAGCTCGTGGTGCTGTCCGACCAGACCCCATTGCAGTTCGAGGCGTACACGGGCGACGACCTGCTCATCGTCCCGGTGCCCGCAGCGGGTGCTGAGCCTTCGGGAGCGTGAATGATGAACGTACCTTTGCTCGATGACATCCACGATGCAGCACGGCTTGTCGCCTTCGCGTGCCAACCCCGGATGCGCCCGCTGGCCGACAAGACCTACGACGACCTGCTGGAGCGCTACCGGAGCTCCACCGAGTTTCGCGACCTGACAGATAACGTCGCCGACGGCCTCGGTTTGGACGTGATCGCCGCCCACCCACAGGAGGGCCTGATCGTCCATCCCCTACCTGGTGGGATGTTCTCGTTCCGACTCGCCGACTACCACAAGCTCAGGCCAGAACAACGCATGATGATGGGTCTGATCCACATCGCGATCGCCGCCCGTGCTTATCCCACTCCTGCCGATCTGGAAGAAGAGAGCATCAAACGCGTATCTGTGTCTGATGTGGACGGATTTCTTCGTCATTTGATCGGCGAGCTCAAGCGGGAGGCGGAGGACAGCGACGGACTGATCGCCACGAACGCCGAATTCGACCGCGCCTGGCACGCCTACGACAGGATGGTCAGCGTCAAGCCATCCCGCCGCGGTAATGGCTGGGCCATGTCGTGCACCTACTACTGGATTACACACGTGCTGGACTGGCTCGTCGGCCAAGGCATGGCCCAGCGAGCACCGGAGTTCGGTGCCGGACACTACCGGCTCCTGCATCGATTTCGGCTTCAGGTCGCCGAGGTCGCGGGGCCCGCAGTGTTCGACAAGATCGCCGACATCCGCCGACGCCAGGTGGCAGACGACCCCCCATGCCTTCCTTCAGGGGTGAACGAGTGATGTATCAACTTCGCCGACTTCGGCTGGAGAACGTGGGGCACCCCGATGCGCGGTTCTACTCGTGTCCCTTGGACTTCGCCGGCACTGACCATCAGAACAACGGCGCTGCCAGCCCGGCGCACACGATCGTGTGGGCACGCAATGCGGCTGGCAAGACGAGTATCCAGTCCTTGCTGCTTAGCGTGCTCTTGCCAGACAAGGTCGACTTCTTGGGTCGCAAGGACAACCGCACGCTGTCCGACTATGTCCTCAGCGGAGCTCCGGCCCACGTGATTGCAGAGTGGCAGGACAGCAATGATCCGCAAGGGCGTGCCCGGCTGATCACCGGCGCCGTCTACCAGTGGCAAGACACCCACCGGCCTCTCGACCCGGATATCCACTGGGACCGGCTCACACGCCGCTACTACCTGCTTCGCCCGCAGCCAGATGTGCTGGAACTGGAATCACTGCCTGTTGCGAACGACGGCGGCCGGTTGACGCTGGACCGCTACCTCATCGCCCTGCGAGAGGCAATGGAACGCGACCACGGGCTGGACCTGACCATTGCCAAGGAACACGACCGGTGGCGAAACATGCTGACCAGCGCCGGTTTGGATCCGAACATCTTCAGAATCCAGCGCGACATGAACAGAGTCGAGGGTGGAATCACCGAGCTCTTCCGATTCCCGACGCCAGAGGCATTTGTGGACTTCCTCGTCGGCCTTGTCGTGGACCCAGTGCTTCCAGCCAAGGTTCGGGAGAACCTGCAGCTGCAGGCCAAGGCCATCGCTGGGCGTCCCGCGCACGAAGCCGAGCACCGGTTTCTCTCCGCTGCAGTGGTGCTCCTGCACGCCGTCCGACTGGCTGCGATCGGGTTGTCCGACCGGACACAGGCGCTGGATCACGTGCTGCGGGTTGTTATTCGGGCCCGGACGTACTTGGAGGCCAGCGCGGCCAGCTGGGAGGCCCGCGCACGGGAGTTGGAGAGCGATGCCGAGGACGCGCAGCAGCGTGCCCGTCAGGAGCATCGCCGCTGCGGCATCGCCCGCAAGCAGTGCGAAGCGCTGGTCCCCTTGGTCAAGCAGTTGACCCTCGCCGAAGCCACCGAGCACCTTGAACGGACGCGCCGCGCACTGGCCGAGACCAAGCTGGTCGAGCACGCATGGGAAGCCGTCGAGCTCTTCGTCGAACAGCAGAACCTGCAATGCCAGCAGCAGGACCTCGCCCGGCTCATCGCTGTCGCAGAGGATCGGGCCGCGCCCTTGCGGATCGTCCGAGATCAGGCGGCGGCTGCCTTGCGCGACCGGTTTGACGGTCTGATCGCTTCTGTCCGAGACGAGCAGGAGGCCGCCCAGGTGGCTGCGCGGCGTGTAGCCGAGGACGCTGCCGAAGCCGAACGCGAGCACACCGCCGCCATCCGTGCGGCGACCGCAGCACAGTCGCAGTGCGAACAGCTCACAGCCGCCATCCGCGATATCGCGATGGCGCTGCGTCAGGCCACCGCCGCTGGAGTTGTACGCGACGATGAGGACATCCGCGGTGCGGTGACCCGTCTGATCTTTGAGCAGGACGCGGCGCGAGCACGACGGCACGCCGCGCACAACCGCCTGGCCACCGTGGCCGACGAACTGGACCAGGCACATTCCGAGCAGGCTGAGGCCGCGCGACAGCGACAGCAGATCCAAGAATCCCATGACGAAGTGTGGGATCTCCTTGCGCGGCTCCAGCAACAGCACCACACGCTCCGCCGCGATGCCCGCTTGATTGAGTTGGCCGCGGCCGGTACCGACGAGGGAGTTAATCTCGACGTCGCAGGAGATCACCTCGTGCAACTGCTGCACCAGCACATCGAGGCAGCCGAAGCCCGCCTAGTCGACGAACAGATCATCGCCGCCGAGGACCGACACGCCTCGAACGCGATTGAACGCACTCACTTCCTTCCTGTCCCGCCGGAAGTCGAGCATGTCATCGCCGCCCTTCGTGCCACGGGAGCTTCGGCGATCAGCGGTGTGCAGTTCCTGCGGGACACCGTGAGCAAAGACAAGCATGCCGAGTACATCAGCGCGTACCCCGAGATCGTGGGCGGTGTCGTGGTGATGGGGGAAGTCCCCGATGACGATCTCTCGGTGCTGGCGGCCCGAACCAACGTGACGACGACGGCTGTGATCCATGTTGCCACTGATGGTCACATCCGGCAGATCCCCACACGTGGTGCGAGCTCGCCCCGCGAACGTGCAGTCCTGCCGCTACGCCGCGGACTCCTCGACCAGGATGCTGCCGCTGCGGCCGGCGAGGCGATCGCAGACCGCCTTGCCGGGCTGGAGGTCCGGCGCTCCGAGATCATCCAGCAACGAGAGAACGACCGGGAACTGGCCAACACGCTGCAACACCATCTGCAGCATTTCGACCCGCTCCGACGCGCCGAACTCCGTGCGCGTGAGGACCAGATGGCCACCAAACTCGACAGCATCCGCCAGCACGAGGAGCGCCTCGCCCACCAGCTTGAAGCTCTTCGGCAAGAGCACCAGTCTCAGGTCGAGATCATCGAACGCACAACTCTCCGACTCGAGGAGCTGGCCAGCCTGGTGCCCCGGCTACATGAGCTCGCCGACCGGGCAGCAAACCTACCGAAGTTGCGCCGCGACGCCCACGAAGCAGCCGTCGAGCAGCAGCGAAACCACGACATCGCCAGGGACACCGAGGCCCGACTCCGGCACGCACACGACGAGCATGTCGAGCACAGCCGCGTGGCAACCGCACGGCAAGCCGACATTGCCCACTACACCCAGGTGCGGCACACCATCGACGTGTCCGACGACGCTCCGCACGAGATTCTCCCTGCCGTCCTGGCCCGGACACCGCTGGACGTGCTCCAGACCCGGTATCGCCAAGCGGACGAGGACTGGTACCGAGCCACAGGTGATTCCGCCCTGCAGACCAGACAAAAGACCGTTAACGGTCGGCTCAATGCGATAGCTTCGCAGATCTCCGAACGATATTCAGAGTACGAGCTCACGCATGCGCGCACCCTGTGTGGCGCGCCAGATGCCGTGGAGCCGAGCAGGAGACGAGCCGCAGCAGCGGCGGCGCGGCAACGCAGAGAGACAGCCGAGGCTGAAGCCGCCAAAGCGGAAGCCCTCGCGGAAGAAGCGCGCAACGATCACGACACGCCACCCGAACTTGATGACGACAGTGAGGAGTCCCTTGACGGCGTCGACGTCGAACTCGGCCCGCTGAACTACGCCGATGCCGCCAGTGCCAAAGCGGCACTCCAGGATGCTCGTGCCGACTTCAACTCGGCACGCAGTGCTGCCCGCGGCCACGAACGCAATCGAGCCCGTCTCCAGCTGAAAGCTAAGGATGCACGGAATGAGACAAACGAGCTCCGTGCGTCCATCAGATTGCTCGACACAGTGACCGCCACACTTCCTTCACCAGCCGAGCCAACTGAGCTACCTGAAGATCCCGATTACACCCTCCGAACGGTCTATGGCCTGACTGCCGAGGCGCTGCAGAGGTTGACCGCGGCCGACGGTGTCCGCCTTACGACAGCGCTGCAACAAACTCTCACCGAGCGTTACGACGAATACACGTCGGGGCGAGGGGAACTGGCCGCGGCGGCCCGCAAGCTCCGCAACCACGCTCACAGTTCCCACGACGCCAAAGCCGTTGACCAACGGATGATTGCTCGCATCCTTGACGACCCTGACATCCTCCAACGCACCGTCGACCACCTCATCGACCAGGTCACCCTCCGCGAAAAGACCGTCGCCGACAAGCTAGAGGCCCTTCACCAAGACCAGCTCATCCTGGTCCAGGCATGCGCGACCCTGGTCAAGACCGTCATCGATGACCTCGATCAAGTCGCACGACACTCGCAGTTGCCGAGCAGCCTCGGCAACTGGTCTGGGCATCCGTTCCTCGCGCTCACCCTGGACCGATGGCGGGACAACGAGGACTTGGCCTCCCGCCTGTCCAGCGCGGTGGACAGGATGGTCGCGAAAGTGGCGCCTGACAAAGCGCTCAAAGCCACCGCACTGCCTGACCCTCTGGAGATGACCAAACAGTTCGTGCGCGCGGCACTCGGCGGGCACGGACACGTCGTGGCCAAGGTTCTGAAACCCAAACCCAGCTTCGCCATCGACAAGGTCTCCGTCACTCAGATCCAGTCGTTCTCGGGCGCCGAGAAAATGACCGTTTCGGTCATGCTCTACTGCATCCTCGCCAGGATGCGAGCTGCCAACCGCAGCCGACGCCTACCAGGAGGGGTGGGGACACTTCTGCTGGACAACCCGATCGGCAAGTCCTCCTACGTCCCATTCCTGCGAATGCAACGCCAGTTCGCCACCGCCCATGGCGTGCAATTGATCTATGCAACCGGTGTGAAGGACCTGACCGCAGTCGGCCAATTCCCGCTCATTCTCCGACTGCGCAACGGCACTGAGGAACGCACCCGACGCCAATACGTTCAGCTTGCGGAGCGCATCGGCACGGCCGTTCCTCGCGCCCTCACACACACCGACACCCACGCCGTCATCGCGGCTGGACTGCACCGTGATCCCCCACCGGTCCTGCGCCCGACCGCAGCATCAGCCGAGCCCACAGCCTCGTCGCGAGAAAAGAGGGCACCCGCGACCGAAACCGGCCATACAGGACCGGATGAGTCATGAGCGCACTTGCTGACCGCCTGGCTACCGTGGTGCGCAGCTACCGCTACGTCAAAGTCCCCATCGAGGTGCTAACCACTGCGGCCTTCGACTATGACCGTGCCCTGCTCACCGAGCCGCAGCGCCGCGAAACTATCGCTGACGTTCTCCGTGAGCTCGTCGACCGCGAGGTACTGACGCTGCCCAGCAGGTCAAATGCCCGATGCTGGGACTGCAACGGTCACCCGCCCCTTCCGTACTGGGTGAAGCAGATTCGTCCGGCCAAACCCCGCCCTACACCGCCACCCGTCCGCGGCTGGGTCCCCGAGCTGGCATCGATCGCCACGATCGATCTCTCGCCACCCCTGAGCCGTCCCGAATGGGACATCCTCAGCACAGTCAACAACTTTCTCCGTGACGGAGGTACTACCGCCGAACCCGTTCCACTGCGTGAACGCTCCGCAGGACTGTTCAACGACGACAAGCGGCTCGACCACATCCACGAGTCACGACTGGTCGAGCTTGGTCTGCTCTCAGTCGAACAACACCTTCGGGCCTTCCCGACATCACCGCCTCTGTACCTTCAGCAAGTCGGGTCAGCACACTGGGCACTGATCATCGAGAACAGCACGACCTTCAACAGCCTGCGCATATTGTTGCACCAGAAGTCGACTCGGGCTGCAAGCACAGTCGGATGGCTCGGTTACGGTGCCGGTAAGCAGTTCACACGATCCGTGGCCTCTCTCGCAGATCCCCAGCATGTAATCCAACCATCGCCACAATCACTGATCTATTACGGAGACCTCGACTTCCTCGGACTCGAAACCGCCGAACGAGCATCAGGGCGGGCGGTCGCGGCCGGGCTCCCCCCACTCATTCCTGCCGCAGGGCTCTACACGGCGCTTCTCCAACGCCCTACCCGCGAGGGCCATGCCGTTGAGGAATCGCTCGCGCACGCCGTCGCCAGGTGGCTCCCACCCAGGCTTGCCCAAGCTGCGGCGCAACTTCTTGCGGACGGCAAATGCATCCGGCAGGAATCGCTCTCTCTTCCCATGATGCGGCAGAGGGACTGTAATTTTAACGGTGTAACTCCTGAGATGTAGGAGGCACCAGTGACTGAGGTGAAGACCGAGCAGGCCAGCGAGGCCGCCGCGGCAGACCTGGCGGTGATGGATGAGCAGATCCAGCAGCTGGCCGATCGGGCCCGTGCCGAAGGGCTGCGGCTGACTGGTGAGGGTGGGCTGCTGGGCCGGCTGACCAAGCTGGTCACCGAGGCCGCGCTAGCCGGCGAGATGGATGATCATCTCGGCTACGGCAAGCACGACCCGGTTGGCCGCGACGGCGGCAACTCGCGTAACGGCACACGGGCCAAGACGGTGCTGACCGAGGCCGGTCCGGTGGGAATCAGCGTGCCGCGGGATCGTGACGGGAGTTTCGAGCCGGCGATCGTGAAGAAGCGGCAGCGCCGCCTGTCCGGGGTGGACGATTTGGTGATCTCGTTGTCCGCCAAGGGGTTGACACACGGCGAGATCTCGGCTCACCTGGCCGAGATCTACGGGGCCGAGGTGTCCAAGCAGACGATCTCCACGATCACCGACCGGGTGATGGACGGGATGGCCGAGTGGCAGAACCGGCCGTTGGACCCGGTCTATCCGGTGATCTTCATCGACTGCATTCACGTCAAGATCCGCGAGGGTAACGTGGCCAACCGGCCGATCTACGTCGCGCTCGCGGTGACCGTGGACGGCACCCGCGACGTCCTTGGGCTGTGGGCCGGCGAGCACGGCGACGGGGAGGGCGCCAAGTACTGGCTGCGGGTGTTATCCGAGATCAAGAACAGGGGTACCGCCGACTGCTGCATCGTGGTCTGCGACGGGCTGAAGGGCCTGCCTGAGGCCATCGCGCAGGTGTGGCCGCAGACGATCGTGCAGACGTGCATCGTTCACTTGCTGCGCAACAGTTTCCGTTATGCCTCCCGTAAGGACTGGAGCGCGATCGCCAAGGACCTCAAGCCGGTCTACACCGCACCCAGCGAGCAGGCGGCGCTGGACCGGTTCGCCGAGTTCAGCGAGAAGTGGGAGTCCCGGTACCCGGCGATCGTGCGGCTGTGGACCAACGCGTGGGCGGAGTTCGTGCCGTTTTTGCAGTTCGACACCGAGATCCGCACGATCATCTGCACGACCAACGCCATCGAGAGCATCAACGCGCGCATCCGCCGCGCGGTGAACGCTCGCGGCCACTTCCCCAGCGAGCAGGCTGCCTTGAAGTGCGTCTATCTCGCAATCATGAGTCTTGATCCCACCGGGACGGGCCGCAAGCGCTGGTCCAACCGCTGGAAGAAGGCCCTCAACGCCTTCGAGATCACCTTCGACGGACGCCTGTCCGCCGGACGCCGATAAAACCGAAAACAACAGTTACACCGAAAACTTGACAGCCCCCAGCACCCGCGGTGGGGCGCGTGCTCGCATGGCTGCTGGGCTTGGATGACGAGGGCTTTCCGGGGAGGCCTGGATTTGTTGCGTCGAGATCGACCACCGGTGGCGCGTACAAGTTGCCACCGGGGGATCCGGGGCGCACGACCACATTGTCTTGCGCTTGAGCCACTGGCGCAGCGGCCAAGCCCACCGCTGCGGCAAGGGCGAGGAGACCGAGGTTGGAGTACATCAGCAGGGCCCTCCTGGAAAGTCCAATTGAGACACGCGCCAAGCACCGGATTCGCGGATCAAGGTGACTCGGGCGGAGTTGCGTTCGATTCCCACCGTCTTGGGTGTGCCGGTAGCAAGGTCGGACTGCCCCGCTCGGCTCGTGTCCTGGCAGTCGGTGATCGTGGCCTGATCGCCTTCGATGTGCACGTCGGTCACGCGGGGCGTGATCTCGCCGTACAGCCCGGTCCCGTCGGCACGTTGCTGCCGAGCCGTGGAGGAAATGTGATTCGCGAGATTGCCGGAGGTGACCCGCCGCAATTCGTTTTCCCATTGAGCGTCTGGCTCGTCGTGCGACACCCATGAGATGCGCCAGAACTCCCGGTACACGCCTTCGACGGCCGCCCGTTCGCCGGTGTAGCGACCGGGAGGTGGAGCGATGCTCGGTTCGGAGGGTTCAGGTCCCGGATCGGGCGTGCTCGCACACCCTGCCGTCAGGACACCCACGGTCCACAGCACCAGACCGGATGTCCGGGTGAGCGCCATCGTGGTGGTCATGCCCATTCGATTTGTCCTTTCTGCATCAGGATTGGTTTACGGCAGGACACCGATCCAGCCTCCGAGGATCAGACTGGGGCCCGCGGCGATCCGGGCTTTGCTGTCGCGGTGGCGGATCCATGCCAGTGCTGCGGTGATACCGAGTAGGAGGAGGGAAGCCGTGATGCCACGAAAGACGGCGTGCCAACCGATCCAGCCCCAGTACAGCGCCAGCGCACCGTAGAGAGTGACGTCGCCGAACCCCATCCAATACGGAATCACCAGGTAGGCCAGGACACCCACGGCGAACACCACGACGGCAGCCAGCAGGGAGCGCACCAGAGCCACACCATTCGCCGGGTCGGTGACGGTGAGCACCGCGAACACCGCGAACCCGCCCGCCGCCGTCGTCACTACCCACGCCCGGGGAAGCCGGCGGCAGGACACGTCGATCACGGACAGCGCCGTGCCGGTGATGCCAAGCCACCACCATGCCGGCAGCGCGGGATCGGTCGCGAACCGGCAGCCCACGCCAAGGGAGACCACGCCACCGACAGCACTGAACCCGACCATCGGCCAACGCCGCGTCGACCACACGACCCACGACCGCACCATCCACGCCAGCAACGAGCCTGCCGCGATTCCCATGCCGGCAGAGAGAAACACCGCACCCATCGATGAGCACAGCATCGCCGGGAAACGTATCGCGCCACCCACAGGCGCAAGGACGAGATGACGAATCCAGCACTGCATCTCACCTCCCAGGCCGGAATGAACCGCGACGAAACAGAGGGGGCTGATTTATCGTCGCGAAATCAAGGAGGACCGAGCCTGACATTCACGGATGCCTCGTGTCAGATTTTGACCCCGGTCAACGGTCGCATACACCCGATCGAGCGAGAGCCTGTGAAGACCAGCCGCCCCCTGCTCCGCAGACTCCGCGAAGCGCATGGTGATCAAGAAAGCAGCAGCCGCCACCAGATTTACCGCCCGCCCCAACGCCTCTCAGCCGTGGCCGGGCTCGTGACATCAGGCATCGCGGCTCACCCGGTTGGGTGTATCTGGGCCTTGGGGGAGGCCAAAATCTGACGCGGCTCCTGCGGCCGTGTCACCGTAGCGAAACCCTCGACGCGGAAACACCTATCCCGGTCACACCGCGGTTTCCTGAGTGGGTGGACTCCCCGCATTTCTTTCTTCTTCCCGCGCTCATCGTGGGGAATGGAGTGCATTATGCGAACCGTCTCCGAAACCAACAGACCCCGAACGTTGTTCATCCTGCGGTGGCAAGACGGAGAGGACTGGGGCCACCTGTCCATGGTCACCCACGCGGCCAAGCCGGTCTTCCTCGGCTTCGTCAACCGCGCCATGCACCCCGCCTTTCATGCCCTGAGCAGTGACTGCTCGATCGGCGCCGACGGATTCCGCGAAGTCTGGTTCACCGGCTGCTTCTCCCACGCAACGCATGCCCCGAGGTGATCGGCGATGAAGCATCACCGGATCACGATCAACGGCATCGGAGCGGTCACCGGAGACCTCGTACCCGTCGCCGATGCCATCAACGCCGGCCGCTACAGCCCCGAGCAGGCCCGCCGGAACCAGCAGGAATCCGTCGCTGTCGCACCAGGCCACACCGGCCCTGAACTGGCGGCGCACGCAGGCCACCAAGCCCTCCGCGGCTTCTCCGGCCGCCTGGACCTGCATCTGCACGCCACGATCCACGACCCCGGCCTCGATTTCTGGTCGCACAACTCCTATGTCGCCGACCAACTCGGGCTCGACACCACCATGACGCTTGCGCTCAACGGCATGTCCAACAGCATGGTCGCAGGCCTGGAGCTGGCTGCCACCGTCCTCGCCGGCCAACACGGCCACGCCGCGCTCCTCACCGCAGGCGACACCTTCCATGCCCCGCTGTTCGACCGCTGGCAAACCGATCCCGGCATCACCTACGGCGACGCCGGCGCCGCAGTCCTCCTCCACCGCGACTCACCCAATGACGCCGTGGCCGAACTGATCGCCACCGCCTCCCACGCACAGCCGTGCCTGGAAGGCCTGCACCGCGGAAACGCCCTGTGGTACAGCGGAAACACCTACCGACCCCCGATCCAGCTGCGCCTCCGAAAAGCCCATTGGCTCGAAACCCACGACGGACCCGGCAGCATCGAGGCCCTCAACGCAGCCGCCACCACCGCCGTCGTCAAACGGGTCATCTACGACGCCGAGCTCGAACTCGATGACGTCCGCTGGGTGCTCTGCCCCCACTACGGAGCCCCACTGGCCCACCGGCACTGCCTGGCACCACTCGGGATCCCCGAACAGCGCAGCAGCACCTTCCTCGCCCGCCGGTACGGCCACATGGGCGCCGCAGACCACATCGTCGACCTCCACTACCTCCTCACACGACACCAGGTCACCACTGGCGACCACGTCATCCTGCTGGGCATCGGCGTCGGAATGACCTGGACCGCAGCCCTCCTGCGCATCGCATAGGGCGTGAAGTCGATCCCGCACGTATTTCCGCCCAGGGCGAAGCGCGCCCAAAAGAGAAAGGAAACGAAATGAGAGACAAAAACAATTCCTCGAAGGCGACAACGACGAACGTCCCAGCCTCCGCCATCCGGTACCGCTCCGCGCTCGTGGCAACACTGCTCACGATGACGGGACTGCTCGCCGCGCTCACCGGCGCCACCGCCACGGCAGCACCCAGCATCGGCTACCAAACCATGGCCATCGCTAGCGACGCCGTTCCGGACGACGGCTGCATCGCCGGCTGTTGTGAACTGGCGTGTTTGGGAGATTAAAAGCCTACTCCCGGTGCCCGCCCATAGAACTGTAATTCGCCAAACATTCTCGGCGTCTACTTTGGTGCCGGCAATCTGCTGCTGTCTTGGCTGGAAAATCCTTCTTTCGCCGCGAGGTCGAATTTACTTCCTGGAACGGAGAGAAAATGTTGAACAAGGAAAAATGTGGTGCAATGCTGGGAGTGTTGTCCGTTGTTGGCGTTCTGATGCTGGGGGAGGCAGGCGTGGCTCAAGCCGAGGGCGCCTGCCCGCCGGGGTACGCGATGTCCATCGGAGATGGCGCCCGTATCCACAGGGCGCCCGACCTGAACTCGCCCGTCGATGGCATCTACTACACCGAACACGCGTTTCGCGTGCACCAATTCGTCGGCGCCACCCCGGGGTTGCCTGACTGGGTCAACATGACCGACGACAACACCGGTGTTACCGGCTGGGTCCACGGCAGTATGGCTGCCTGCCTCGGGCTCACGCGACCTCAAGAGTGGAACCGACAACGAACACACGCGGGACGAGCCCCAGCTGCCAAGCCGAGGCTCGTCCCGCTCCTGCACGCTTTCGATGCATGTCCACATTAGATGCGGACGCCGAGTGCTCTGGTGGCGGAACTGAACGTGAGCGAGCTGAGGAGTTCGTAGGATCGGCGACGGTCAGAATGGTTGTAGACCGGGGTGGTGACCATGATCTCGTCCGCTCCCGTCTCGTCGAGCAAGGCTTCCAGCTTGTTTCGTACGGTGGTGGGCGAGCCCGCCACTACGCTGTGGGATCGTGCGGCGATCTCCTCGCGGTCTGCGGAGGTGTAGGGGTAGGCGGCTGCGTCTTCTGGGCTGGGCAGCAGGATCCGCTTGCCCCGCACGCGGCTGAGTACCTTGAGCCGAGTTGATCCTGCGAGCCATTCGGCGCGCTCATCGGTGTCCGCGGCGATGACCGACACGCTAACGATGATCTGCGGGACTTGTGACATCGAGGAAGGCTGGAACGAGTCCCTATACACCTGGACAGCCTCCAGGCCCTCGGGGTTGAGGTGGTGGGCGAACGCGTAGGGCAAGCCGACCGAGCCCGCGAGCTCGGCGCCGGCAGTGCTTGAGCCGAGAATCCACACCTGTGGCCGGTTTCCGACGGCGGGCACTGCCGTAACGGTCTGCTCCTCCGGAGGATCGAAGTAGCTGAGCAGCTCGTGCAGCCGCTCGCCAAATGACATGTCGTTGAGCGTGCGTGTACCGCGGATTGCGGCGGCGGCGTGTGGCGGACCGCCGGGAGCGCGGCCGAGTCCGAGATCAATCCGGCCGGAATGTAGTGCCTCCAGCGTCCCGAACTGCTCAGCGACCACCAGCGGCGCGTGATGGGGCAACAGAACTCCGCCGGATCCCACGCGCATGCGGGCAGAAGCGTCGGCGATCTGGCCCACCAGCACTGCGGGTGCAGAGCTCGCGACCCCGCGCATGCTGTGGTGCTCGGGCACCCAGTACCGGTAATAGCCCAGTTCGTCGGCGAAACGGGCCAGATCGAGCGTGTTGTGGAGCGCTTGCCGAGCTGTGGAGCCCTGCACGATCGGCGAGGTGTCCAGGACGGACAGACGCACGTCAGTCTCCGACTGTGCCATGCTCCAGCTCCTTTCGGATCGTGCCGCGCTTTGCCAGCTCCTCGCAGAGTCGGATCATCCACTGTGCCCGGCGGCGCCAATTGCCGTGGAAGTCGGGCTCCAGACGCGGGTAGGGCGGCTGGATGGGCTCGGGCTCGTCGCCGGCCCACCGTGCGTCACGAGCCTGCGCACGCCGTCGCAGCGCGGCCTCCACTGTGTTTGCCGCGACGACTGGGTCGCGGGGATCACCGTCGGGTTCCGGGCAGTCTCGGGCAAGCTCGGCCAAGCCATCGGTGATCTCGGCGCTGATGCGTTCGAAGTCGTCATCGGTGCTGCGTCTGTCGCTGTTGTGAAGGGTGTCCAAGGCGGTGTGTGGGAATTCCGTGGTGAGTGCTTGCCACAGCGGACGCATCTCGTTGGTGTAGCGAGTTCGGAGGGCTTGCTCGTAACGCGTCCTGACCGTGACAACAGCGGTAGCCAATGGTGCCAGCGCCAGCCCCAGCGCCAGCAACAGTTGCCCACCGAGCTGGCCCGTGGAGTACAGCGTGCTCAGGATCTCCAGCTTGGCAAGGGGCGCGATCGCCCGAATAGCCTGCCGAATCAGCGGAACCGCGTTGACTCCTAGCGCCATTGCGGCGCTGCCCACGATGACGACCCAGAAAGCGGCTCGTGCCCAGGGATGTTCCAACCGTGTGAGGTATCGGCTGGCTCGGCGGATCCCGAGAAACCAGGCGCCCAACGAGTACCCGTCAACGGCAAGGTAGAACACCGCACGCTGCCATGTTTGGTACTGGCCACGCCCGGCTTCGACCGGCCACACCTCCCGCACGACCACCATCGTGGTCACCGCGACGGCTAGCACGCCGAGTTCGATCCACGCGGCACGAACCCGCGCAGACGCGGGCTTGCGGGTGTCCGCCAGCAGGAAGTACGCGGCCCATGCGTAGGCCATCGCCATCCAGCACCCGTTGATCAGCGGCGTCCACGCGCTGCCGAAAAGGTCTTTGACCGGAGCCAACATGGGTGTGCGGATGCCGACGGTCGCCGCGAAGGCCAAGCACACCAGGCCGGGCACCAGGACCCGCAGTGCGAGATCGTGCCGCCGTCGCGTCAGCTGGAGGAGTTCCCAAGCCGCGATGGCCACGATCACGGCAGCCTTGAACCACCGCAGCGCCAGCTCGAAACTCATCTTCGACCCTGATCCCGGTCGACGAAGCCGAACGCGGCAGCGATACTGCGCTCCGCCACGCCCACGCCCGTGGGAAGATCGTTCGGCCGTGGTCGTTGCCGCGACATCGTCACCAGCAGGCGGGCTCCGACCTCGGCCTCCCACTCGCGCCAGTCGGCGTAGGAGCCCTGGGCATTCGTTGCTCGTGAGGCTGCGATCCCGCACGTCAGAGACTCGCCGACATTCAGGTGCTCGCGGACGAGGTGGATCACTTCGTGAAAAATCACCAGGTCGCGTTGCGGTGTCGGGGCCGCCCGCTCGTACAGGATCGAGTCCACCCGCCGCTGTTGTGCGACGTGGCCAACCGAGGTGGTAGCACCGAGATCGACTCCCCGGACCTTGATACGCCGACCACGATGCCGCCCGAGTCGATGGCACAGCTCGACAGGGTCCAGTGGCGGTCGCATCCCGAGCGAGGCAATCAGATCCTGGCACAACGCCTGCATCTGCGTCACGTTCACCGACCCGGTCCGCGCCGAGCTCCAGATGCGGCCGCTATCAACACCATCACGCGACGCATGAGCTTCAGCCCCGACACCTGACGGCGTACGAAGTCCCAGACCCCGGCCGAACTCGCCCCAGCGAGAGACGGCCGACGGCGCGAATCCCCGGCAGATCCGGAAACCGCTGAGGCCGCAGTCGCGCAGCGCACGCCTGAGAACGTCCTCGTGCGCGCGAGCAACCTCGGCGGGATCGTTCCCGAAGAAGGCAGGATCGACTCCGAAGAAGTTGGCGATAACATCGAGCAGCCCCGGGTTTGTGTCCTCGCTAGCACGCAAA
This sequence comes from Saccharopolyspora sp. ASAGF58, assembly GCF_012277335.1. Taxonomy (NCBI): domain Bacteria; kingdom Bacillati; phylum Actinomycetota; class Actinomycetes; order Pseudonocardiales; family Pseudonocardiaceae; genus Saccharopolyspora; species Saccharopolyspora sp. ASAGF58. The sequence goes on from NZ_CP040605.1 coordinate 4,817,125, forward strand.
CGGCCGACAGCATCGCCGCTCGCCCCCACAGCCTGACCGACCTCAGCGTTGGTGTACGGCCGCCAGCCGACAACAGGATCCGGGTCCATCACCTCCGCCACGTTGAACAGCCAATTCAGCCGCCCCGCTACAGAGCCGGCGTCGTCCTCGGCATCGGTCATGCACGTGCCCTCCCCCCAGCCTCCTCGTCATCCTCGTCGTCGCGAAGGGCACGAGCGAGAGCGCGCATCATCGCCGCCTGCTCGCGCGCGGCCGTGATGTTGCTCGTACCGCGGTGGCCGACCTTGGTGACGCCGGACTCCCGCATCGCCTGCTGCAACTCCTCGGTCGCTGCCCGCAACTCCTCTCGGGCCCGACGATCAGCCGCGATCTTGGCACGCAGTCTCTTCTCCCGCACGGCCAACTCGGCCTCGACCTCCGCAGCCACATCGGGATCGGTGAAGTAGCCAATGCGAATCTCGAAGAACCAGGCGATGGCTTCGAGGGTGCGCACAGTGGGGTTGGTCTTCACACCCCGGCGCAACTCGGAAAGATGCGATTCGGACAGCTCTCGGCCGGACGCCTTGCAGGCAGCGATGACTTCCCGGTTGGTGAACGTTCGCTCCGGGGCCTGCGGTGGGCGTTGCACCTCGAACAGGCGATTCAGCTGCCCGCTCAAGGTCGGCTGAGACGCAGCCGGAGACGTTCGCTCGGAGCGGCTCGTCATGACATCTCTCCACTTCAGCGTTACCCGCAAGCATGCCACCAACGCGCCCAGCGCGCCAGCGGCACAAAACTGGAGGTTGCAGCGCCGCTGATACGTAGTAGCGTAGTAATCACGGAAGAGCTCAAGATCATACTTCGCTGGCCGTTCGTTCTTCATGCCAGCCGCCACACGCGAATCGCACCGAAACGAAGGAGGTGTCGGGCTCGGAGACCGCCCATGCGTCCTCGCCCAGGCAGGACAAGGAAGTGAGCGCTCAGCCGCCGCCCATTGATCGCTGACTGACCCGATCACGGACAGGCGAACCCGGCTGGGCTTCATTCAGCACCGCAGGGGGTTGTCATGTTTCGCGATCTAAGCACCTGGCCAAAAGTCTTGTCCGAAACCTTCGGGTAGCCAGGGCGTGGTCCAGGGGGCTGCAGTGGCGAGTGTTTGTTCGGGGGTGCGACCGCGGAAGTAGGCGTGGGTTTGCCGGACACGGTCGGCCATGGTGGCGGGTGCGGTGTTGGCGATCCACTGTTTGAGCCCGGCCCAGACTCGCTCGACCGGATTGTCCTGCGGGCTGTACTTCGCGCCCTCGATCAGCATGAGGCGCGGGTGTTCGGCCAGCCACCGCTTGGTGATCCCGCTGTGGTGGGTGGATCCGTTGTCGCAGACAACGGCCACGACCGGCGCGTTGGGGTAGGCGTCGAGCAGGAGTTGGAGGAAGTAGCAGAACACCACGGAGACGTTCTTCACCGAAATGTGGTGGTGCCAGGCCCCGGTAGCGAGGTTGACGGCGCCGTGCACGGTGCGGCGAACGTTGCTGCCGGGAGTGAGAATCCTGTGTCGCAGGCCGGCGGGCATCCAGCAGGCCCGGACTCGGGCCAGTAGGTCGAGGTGGGTTTCGTCTTCGGCCAGTACGACCGATCCGGCGGGGAGAGCAGCGATGCGGGTCTGAATGTCGGCGCAGATGGTGTCGTGGTCGGGGTCTCCTTTGGCGATCAGGCGGGGGCGGCACCAAGTGGCTTGTTCGCGCAGCCGCCGGTAGAAGGTGCGCAGGCTCATCTGTGGTCGCCCGGCCGCACGCCAGACACGGTTGGTGGTCCAGGCTTTCGGGGTCTGTAACAGGTTTCGGATGCGTTGCCCGAGCCGTGGGCTGCCCAGGCGGGGCCGTCCACTGCGCGGCCGGTCGGGCAGCCCGTCGATGCCGTCGCGGGTGTGACGGCTGATCCATCGCCGCACGGTGACTGGGTCGTAGTGCAGTAGTTCGGCGATTTCGGGGGCACTCATCCCGGCTGCGGACAGCAGGATCATGACGATGCGGGCGGCGACACGCCACTGCCGGTGCAGGGCGGTGATCAGATCGCGGTGCTGTGCGGGGGTCAGGTCGGCGTAGATGTGTGCCGGGCGCATACTTGTTGTGGCCTCGTCGGGTCGATCCAGTTGTGGTGACCAGATCCAACCCGACGAGGTTCTTCACGTTCACAAGGGGTCTCACATCAGTAACAGACACAACTTCTGGCAACCTGCTTAGAAATGGAACATTTGGAAAGAAAAGTGCGCCAGCAGGGGCAATGCGTCTCCTCGCCTAACCAAAACGCATGGTTTCCCGCACCTGCCCGCGGCGCCGAATCCTTGGAGTATCAACGCCGTCAGGCTGCCAACGCGTGCGCTGGGTGTCCAGTTAGGACCGGCTGCCTGACAGTCGCTCTCGAATACGAGATCGATGAAGGCGCAAGCTGGGGAATTTGGGGCGGCGTATGCGCCCGCGACCGCCGCCAAGCCATCCACGGCGCAACACAGCGACCCCACTGCAGGCCGGACGCCACCTATCTGGCACATCGGCTTCTGGCGGCGCTGTCCCACGGCCCGTGCACCGAGCTCGATCCCCTGACCGAACTCGGTATATGGTCACTTCGCCGCGAGGTCCACTCGAATGGGTGTATCGCTTGAATCTATGCGGTCGCGATGGTCACGTTCATCGCGCTGACGTTGTGGACGATCCCCCGGGTTAGGTGCAGATGTCCGGCGACTGGTTTCTCCTCCGCCAACCCGGGATGTGATGGACCAAGCGCCCGGCGGGTTCCACTTCGGCAGATGCCTTGACCGTGATCGAGTTGGACAGTATCGAGGTTCGTGGGGGCGAGGTGGGGAGCCGCCCCAGTGGAGGGGCGCGTTGGGGCGGCTCGACCCTCGCGGAGCGTGCGCTGCGGGGAAATGACGCGCGCACGCTCGACGTTCAGCGATGTGATCGCGGGCCTGAGCAGGGACGATCAACGGCGCGGTTGGTTGCGGTGATCACGGTTGTCCACGGTGGGAGTCGGCTGCCGGGTTCCGGTGCACGACGCCAGTGGGGCGCGTCCAGTGGGTGGGCAACGATGACCTGCCCGCCGCGTGGGATGGCGTAGACCCGGCGGCTGCGCAACTTCGGGGCGATGTCGGCGTGTGCTCGTGGGCAGGGTTCGGTGAGGATGGTCCACCAGGTTGTGGTGGTGTCGATGCACACCGGCCCTGCTTGCAGGTTCTGTTCGAGGTGTTGGACGACCGTGTCGGCCAGCCAGTCCGGCAGGACGACGGCATCGAGCGCCTCGCCGGTGCGCAGGATCAAGCGGCGATGGACTGCATCGAAGGTCACCGGCCAGCCCAACTTCAGCCGGTACCAGTCCGCGGCGCCGGCCAGATCATGCTGCCGGGCATCGGCGGCTTCCTGCGGCGGCATACCCAGAATCCTTCCGTGTTGGGGTGGCATGACTGTCTTCCTGTTCCTCGGTTGACGATGGCCGGGCTGCGGCCTTCGCGGGTGCGGCCTGGTAGTCCGTGCCGAAGTCAAAGAACGCCCCGAAAAGCGGTGGTCCGGTGCGGCGATGCCGAGTTCGGGCTCCCTGTGCTGCCAGCGGAGCGTGCGTAGAGAGGGCTTCGCGTACGGCGGCCCGCAGCCGGCCGGCTTCCAGCGGCGCCAACGTGATCGGCCCATGCCGGGTGACCGTTAGCGTCACCCCGCCCGGGGCCAGTCCCACGCGCAGCCGAGCCCGTCTTCCCCGTGCGTCGCGGCAGGGGATCGTCCACGTGTAGCGGTCGGGTGGACGCCCGAGGCGGGAGAGGACTGCCAGTACTGAAAGCCGTTGGTTTCGGCGTCTCATCGGCCTCACTCCTCTGCTGGAAACTTGGCGGACCGCAGGTGTTGGGGTCACCGTGGTCCGTCGGAAGCTTTGACACGACTCCGTCATCAGTGGCTGGGGGCACGCGACAACACAGGACGCGTACCGTCCGGCGGGAGCCGCAGGTTGGTGCGCAAGGCGAGCTCGGCGGGATCCGGGAGGCCAGCGATCGCGAGGTAGCCGACGCACTGCTTGCACCGGGGTAGTGGGCTGCTGGGCGGCTTCATCGCACAGGGTGGCTGGATCCAGACCTGGCAGCACGCAACGGGCTTCCACTCGCCGGGCTGCACCTCGATCACCCGCGCATACCCGTCGTCGATGCTGGGGATGTGGACTGTGGTTGCGGTGATGTCCGGCCACCAGTCGAACAGCACGTCCTCGACCAGCCGTTGCAGGCACTCCTGTGAGAGCTGAACGGAAATCAATGCGTGCTCCTTGCGGAAAGGGGCCCGGCCGGCGACACGTCGTCGAAGTCAGGGCTGTTCGGGGGTACAGCCCGGCGACGTGTCGCCAGCCGGTAGCTCGGCTCCCGGGCCGGGGGAGTGCTGGGAGCCGAGCCAGATCATGGGGGTCAGCGCAAGGCGTGACGAGGCTCGTCGGTCTCGTTGAACAGGGCCCGCCGTGCCGCGAGGTAGGGTTTGCACGGCGATGTCGGTCGCCGCCACGGTTTCTGCCACTGCCACAAGGTTCGAGAGCACGCCGGGCACTCACCGATCTCGTTCGGCTCGTGTTCGGCCATCAGGGTCCGCACTGCGTCGATGAGGTGCGGTACCTCGGAACGGGCAACCGCGGTCACCGCCCGGTCATCACCATCGCTCACGACCCGCGCCACGGCGTCCAGACGCTGCCGCACCGATTCGTAGAGTTCCCTCAGAAACACGTGCCACCCACCACGGTCGTTCGAGGAGTGGGGTCGCAGTTCACGTGTGACTCCCAGATCGCCTCCCGGGCCGCAGCGAGCAAGTCACGAAGCTCCTCGGCGTTCACCTCGAACCACTCACCGGGCGGCGGTTGCACAGCCACACGGCCATGAGCGAGTGGCGAGATTCGCAAACCCTGGCTACGGCCCATTGCGTCCGTGCATCGGACTTTCTTGCATGTTTTCGCATCCATCTTGAACTCCTTTGTGGACATCGGATCGTTTAAACGGGGAGTCGGCCTCCGTCTATGTTTGATGCATTCGCAATGAAACCATAAATCTCAAGGATTCATGTTGGCTAGGACCTAATTGGGTTAACTTGTTTCCGTGGGGCTCCACATTGAACTCTTAGAGCGTTCACGTCGTGTTGTGCACGGTGAAATAAGGGAGACCGTCTTGGCTCGGCAAGTCGCCATTCATCTCCTTCGGCGACATCGGCGGCACACCGGCTTGAGAGTATTGTCGAGTTCAGTTCAGATGGTGCGAACTCTGCGATTGGCCTGTCCTCTGAGAATGCTGTCAAACTCCGCGACTCGCTGGCGTCTTTCCTGGTCAATGCGCGGAAGACCGATGGCCGCAAGCGCGCCGTCGCCAAGACCGGCACGTCCGCAGCGGCGGCGACTACGGCCGGCCGGGAACGTAGCCAGGCCATTCGGGATCGGGCCCGGAAATAGGGGATGCGGGTTTCAGCTCGAGCCCGCATTCCGGTCGAGGTTGTCGAATCCTACGAAAACCAGCACTAAGTCTCGCGCGACGGTGGGGGCCTGGTGCGCGATGCTCGCTGAGCTAACCATAGGAGAGGAATCACCGAATTCCGTTCTCTGAGGGGCATCGAGGATGTCTGACGCGGCTGGCCTTTCGGCGACAATGCGCGTCGCGATCTTCGTCAACGGTCACGTGGCTGCTCGTCGTGGCGTGGAGTTGGGGTGCCGTTGTAGATCGTCCAAACCGCGATGCCGTGGCGGTCGCCGCGCTCGGCGAACCGACGGAGCATCGGGGCTCGGTCCGGTGGCCGCTTGGTCGCCAAGTCCCGCAGCGGCGCGGGTACCGTTGTGGCAGACGCGCAGTGGTTCCCTGTCCAGGCCGGGTAGCTCGCGCAGCGCGTCGAGATCGCCGGTGCGATACAGCGGCACTGGGACTTGGTGGTAGCGGCCACCTTGATCCATGTCCTGACTTGGTCACCGACACGGCTCCGCCCCGCCAGCATCGCCTGCGCAGGAATGCCGTATCAGCGCACGATAACCTTTGCCGGCGCGGGATTGGTGACCCACGTGCGGAAACCACCTTGATGATCAACGGGTCACTCCAATGCCGTGTTGGAAGGTGATGTGTTCGCCCTGCTCGATGTCGTTGAGTCGTTCGAGTTCTCTGGGGTCGAGCACGTCCGCGGCTTCTTCAGGCGTTTACCCACTTGTAGTCGGCGATCTCGGTGCGATCGGGGTTGATGGTGAGTTCCTCGAGGTCGATGTGCCCGGCATCGAACGTAAAAATGATCTTGTTGCTGCCGTCGCGTCGGGTCTCTTTGTGTGACCAGGCGGTGTTGACCAGGTCGTGTTTGCTGAGATTTAGAGTGATGCCGATCTTTTCCTGGATTTCGCGGACGGCGGTGGCAGCGGGATCTTGCGGGAAGAAGGGGTGGCAACGTCCGCCGGGTAGGTAGTACTTGCCGTGATCGCTGGGGCCGCTGGCAATCAGAATGCGGTCGTCGAGGTCTCGGATGAGCATCGCCCCTCGTACGGTGAGCCTGGGGTTGGTGTCGTGGTCCTCGGTGATCCAGGTCCGCAGGGTCTGGGCGGCGTCGATGATGGTCGCAGCGGCGCGGTAGCGGTCGGGTCCTGCGGGGGCGTACTCGACTAGGTCGGCGTGATCGGGGTGGACCAGCATCGCCGCGCACCCTTGTTTCAACGCGGCTTCGACGTCGTCTTCGAGCTGGTCTCCAATGTGGATGATCTCGTCGAGGTACACTTGGTGATCGTCGGCGATTTGAGTGAAGGCCTGGTAGTGGACTCCCTTGGCGAAGCCGGTCTCGCAGGAGATGTAGTAGTCGTCGATGATCCCGGCGAACGCGCGCTTGACGGTCATCGTCTGGTGTGTGGCGGCTGCGGTGGCGTTGGAGTTCAGGACAATCCGGATGTCGGGGAACGCATCGCGGATTGCCATTAGTGCGAACTGGGCGCTCGGATTCACACGCAGATCGCCTTGGTTGTCGACGATGTCGCGGACGGTGCTGGTGTCGAGTTCGAGGTCAGATGCCACCTTGCCGATCACCTGGTCGGTGATCTCGGGGGCGCAGTACAGGCGAGTCCGGACGGTTTTCGCCACGATGTCCCCGGGCAGATCGGCTGCGTCGCGGAGGGCGGCGGTGAGGCTCGGGCCGGTGGCGAGAGTGTCGCCGACGTCAATGGACAGAAGCCGCTTCGACATCAGTGGTTCCTTCTCTCGTGGGTGGGTGAGCTGGTGAGTCTGCTGATCAGCCGGCCATTGCAGGAAGATCCGGCGTGGGAGTCGTCAGGATCGCTTTTTCCGCATCAGGGCAGCCTTCTCGATCGCGTTGATCACTTGGTGGAGTTGCACGCGGTCGGAGAGCCAGCCGTGGACGGCTTCGGTGACGTGGGGAAATCGGGGTTCGGCGAGCCGGTGCCCGAGATTGTTGCCGAGCCACCCAGTGCCTCGCATTCGCCACGTGTCGATGTCGTCGGCGTGGACCTGGTCGCACAACATCTCGCGGATTCGCCAGACGGCCCATTCGGACCGGCCGACCTGTTTGACGATGTGGTAAGGCCGGACGCCGTCAAGCAGTAACTGCTCGATCCTGGCGCGTTCCCCGGCGGGGATGGGAGGGCGTGGCATCGCCGCATCACCTCGTGGTCAGGGAGACAGCGACCCGTGCGATCGCGTTCACCAGCAATGCCACTCCGCAGCCGATCGCACATCCACGACAGCCGGCTTGTTGACCGCCGTCATCGATGATCAACGGGATGATCAATGAACTGCCGTCCAAGGAAGCACTCCTGTCTCTGCTGGTTCGCGTTCGTAGGCGGTGAGATGTTCCAGTACGAGCTGCGGGTACGGCCGGGGTTCGATCCGGCAGTCGGACAGGCCGAGCGAGTGCTCGGTGGCGGCCAGCCGCTGTTGCGCGTTCGTCACGGTGGAGGCGGTGACCTTGGTCTCGGCGAAGCAGCTGTGGAGGTCGGTGAGTTCGTCGACGGTGACGGTGATGGTCTCTCGCACGTGCTGGAACAAGGTTCGGACTTTCTGGACCCGGACCAGGCGGTGAAGGCCGAGTGCGGACAGCAGCTCGTTGGCAGCCACAGCCTGGTCTCCGGAGAGCAGCACGACGCTGGCCGTCAGGTGCGTGACCCCAGTGATGTGGTCGTGTTCCGCGGTTGCCCTGGTGCGCGTGATCTCGGCGTAGCCGTTGCGCTGGCGAACTCGGGTGCCGTCGCTGTAGTAGGTGTCGACCTCGAAGGCGCGATACAGGCGGTGAAAGTGGAGTTCGGTTAACCGTTGGGTGAAGGCATTGCCATCACCGCAGGTCAGTTCGTGCGTGCGCTCGCGATGGAACATGGATGTCGCCCTTGCGGTCACAGGGAGTGCAGCAGGCCGCGGGGGGCCGATCGGGCCCAGCGGCCTGCTGCGGCCTTGGAGAGACGGGTTCGCCGGCTGGCGTAGAGGATTCAGAAAGTCGTTCACAGCATCCGAACGAGAAACGTTGTGGACCATCCATCTCGGACGACGACAGACCGAGGACGCCCGAAAGCTTACAGGCGGCCCGCGTAACCCTGGGTGGAGTTGATCGCAGCGCTGAGCGTGCCCTGCACGCCGTTGATCGTCTGCGTCACCTCGGCGAGCATGCCGTGCGCGTGCTGCATCTCCTCCTGGGTGCTGCCCTGGGTCGCGGTCACCAGTGCGGCTTGCGCCTCTTCCAGTACGAGGTTGCCCTGCTGGAAGACGGCGATGCCCTCCTGCATCTTCTGGTGTGCCAAGTCAATGCCCGCGCGAACTTCGTCAATGCCCGCCATCTTTCCTCCTGTATCCGAGGAGCTGTTGCCCGATATATGCTTGATTCCGAGGATCCGTGCAGAACTCGAAAAGCAGCCCTTCACTTTTCATATCCTTGAGTGCATTGCTTCTGGAAGTCGCAGAAGGCTACTGGCGAGGAATAAGGGCATCAGCCGCAGCCTGCTATTTTTGAAACGGGAAATGATCTCTCCCTATCTCCATCTGGCGCATATCGATCTGGCGACTCACCCATCCTGGCCCGACAATTCCGGTTTCGTAGGCGAGAACGACGAGCTCCGCTCTATAGCGGAGGCCGAACTTTCGGAAAAGCTTGGCAAGTTGTGTTTTAATCGTATCCGTAGATACGTAGAGGATCTTTGCGATTTCCTCATTGTTCATTCCGCCGATAACGGCGAAAATGATCAATTCTTCCGTTGGGGAAATGCGGCTGAGGTGCCATGGCCGAAAGCGGCATCTTGAATCGCGTGCCGCATTGATCACCTGTTCGCCCGGGAGGAGTGCTTCACTGGTTTTACCTTTCGCGATGCGCATGGGGTGAGTCCGTCCAGCGGTTCGGGGAGGCAGGAGACCGTGTCTGCGCTGGCGTGCAGTCACGGTTCCAGCCTTTGGGCTTGTGGTCGTAGTTGATGGTGTGGCCGGCTGCTGCCACTTCGTTGGGGCAGCAGCCGGCCGCGACCCGTCCTGGTGGCGCGGAGACACAGAACGGGCCGAGATCAGTGCCCGGTTACAGGAGACCGAATGCCTGGTGGCCCCTGGATCACGCGAGGTGCGCGATCTCCATGGCGGTGGCGATGTGCATCAACCAGTCGCCAGCGATCTGGTTGATGCGGTCGCGGAGCGCGTACGGGCCGGCTTCCGCAATGGTGTGGGAGCCGTCTTCGCGCTGCCACCAGACCACCCATGAGTCGGCAGTTCCGGAGTGGGTGATGAATATGTGCGCGATCCCGCCGTCGTCGGAACAACTGTGGTACCGAACATTCGGCATCGCTCTGTATAGCGCCGTGCGGAAGTCGCCGAGGTACACCGGAGGCAGCAGCGTACGGTGGTGCTGCTGCCCTCGCGCTTGTTCAAGCACGGATGACGGGGGCTCCATCACGAGCATGTCGATCGACCTCGAATAACAGACTGTCGGTGAACGGAACTCGGGGAAGCAATCCGGTGGCGTCTTGGCGATCCATCAGCCGTGCGGCGGTCAGCGGTTCGCGGCTGAGGAGATGCCGTTCGATGCGCAAGGCCAGGTCTAGCGAAATCCTGGGACTGGCCAAGCACAGCGGGCACACCGACAACCAGCTCGGCAGTGGAACCGAACGGCGGAGGCGAACCCAATCGTCGCCGAGCCGCAGATCGCACAACGCCCGGTGGATACCGAGTGACGAGGTGCGGTACGCGGTGCACACGAGGTGCACGTGGACCACTCGGTGATCGCCGTGCCGCACGATCCATATGCCGCGCGGGGTTACTGGTGGCACTGAATAGGGGCGAGGAGATTCAGACGACACCGGAGGTCGAAAGGGCTGGCTCATCGTCACACACACTCGGCCGGTTCCGGCGCGGCGGCCTCCGGGGTCGGTTCGTTGGCTCGCCGCTCAGCGGCGCATACATCGCGCTGCAGCAGTGGAAATCCGTGAATGCACTCCAACCCTGCAGTGCCCTGGGCTTTCCAGCTGGAGCAGCAGTGCCCGGACTTGGTTGCCCGCCGCCGCCGAGCTGAGCTCGGCTGCAGCGTTCCGATGAACGGCAGATGTCCCATCGGTCAGCCTTTCGTTGAGATCGATCAGCGGGTGGTGCCGGCGGATGTCCCAGGCCGCAGGCCATCGCTGCACCGGAGATCGCAAGCGGCGGATCAACGTGCACGTGCCGGTTCGTATAGGGCCACGACGTCGGTGAGGTCAAGTCGGACAGCGGTGGACTGCACCGCTAAGTCGGTGCGGTCCACAATCAGCAGCCATTGCCCGGTGGTGTCGCTGCGAATCTCTAGCGTGGAGTGGGCGAGCTGGTAGCGGGTTCCGTCCTTCTCCGGGGAAGGCCAGGCCTCGAACCCGTTGAGCAACCGGACCTTTCGGTGTACCTCGTCCGGGTCTACGTCGGGAACAGCTGCCCACCAATAGCTTTTAGCCGAGACAGGCGGGGTGGGGCGCGGTGGCGGGTTGGCGGCTTTCATTTCGCCGCCCCCTGCTGGATGGATCGGGGTGATGACCCCTTCGGAATCGTTGAATCCGAGGCGTCGGGCACCGTCGCGTGCGAGAGCTTCTGTGGTGCCGTTGACAAACAGCAACGGGCGTTCGTCAGCAAATAGCTCCACGCTGCACGGACCGAGTTCATATGCCTCTGGATAGCAATAGGGCCACGGAGCTTCGCCTTTGCCAGCACAGTCTCGGCCTTGCGGCCCAGGGTGGCGGGTACCTCGAATACGTCGACTGCCTTTCCGGAGACGAGTAGCACGGAGTAGGGGTGACGTGTCCACCATTCCCACGCCTGTGCGGGATCGGTGGTCGCCGCATTCAGCTCGATGATCGGCGCGATCCCTGTCGAGCTGGGCTTTCCCAGCCACGGAGCCTCGGGCCTGATCTGGAAGGTCCCTGGAGTTACCGGCCATTGCTGGCCGGCGAACGTGACGGCGTCGCGAAGATCGGTCCGCCGCATTCCCGGCATCGGGCGGATAACCTGGAATCTGTGATCAACTCGCGACATCGAAGACCACCACCAGGCACCTCGGGTTCCAGCGTGTTCGCCAGGAACTTCCTATATCGACCGCGCTAGCAGCGTGCATCGCTGACACCCTTCGTTGGGTCTCGCGTCGGGGTGCTTTCACAGCACCAGCAGGACCCTTCCACCATGCCCGCCTGTGCCCAGTTTCCGGAACGTCCATTAGCTGACCGGTGAACTGACAGAGTTGCTGACAGAGTTGAAAGTGTCGCGCTTGGTAATTAGGTGATGTCGCCCCTACTGTGGTGACGTGCTCGGTGGAAGGTCAGCGATGAGTACACACGGACAACGCAACACTGAGCTGGAGTCGGCGCGACGCCGGCACAGGCTTACTCAAGCCCAGGTAGCCGCCTTAGTCTCGCAACACCTGGGACTGGACCCGCCGATGTCGACCTACTACGTGTCAAAGCTGGAGCGTGGCATCCACCGATGGCCCAACGAGGAGTATCGCTCTGGCTTCCGGGCTGTGCTTGGCGCGGGGTCTGATGCTGAGCTGGGCTTCTACTGCAGCAGGGCGGTCGGAGAGGAGGAAGATGTGCATCGGCGCGGATTTCTTGGCCTGAGCACCGGCGTCGCCAGTGGCGTACTGCTGAGCGGATCGGTTGCGGAGTTCCTGGCGCGGGCAGAGTCCCCCACCCCCGTGCCGCAATGGGTCGGCCGTACCGAGGTAGCCCACGTGTCCCAAAGCGCCAAGACGTTCTCGGAGTGGGAGCATCTGTTCGGCGGCGGGCTTTCTCGGGAGGCGGTAGCCGGGCAGTTGCGCTGGGCCGCTGGCCTGCTGGAGGCCCGCTGCCGTCGCGAGGACGTGCGCCGGGAGCTCCACGCGGCCGTCGGCAATCTTGCGGAAGTCGCCGGCTGGATGTCCTACGATGCGGGAGCCCACGATTCCGCGGATCGCTACTTCCGGTTCAGCTTGTTATGCGCGGAGCGGGCAAAAGATCAGAGCCTGCGCGCGACGGTCCTATCCGACATGGCGCGCCAAGCCGTCAGCTTGCGGCGCGACAATGCCCTGGAGCTCGCTGAACTCGCTCAAGTCCGAGATGACCGGCTCAGCGCCCGCGAACGGTCCATGCTTCACGTCGTCCGTGCTCGCGCTCTGGCCAGCGAAGACAAGGCCGATGCTTGCCTTGCTGCCATCGACCGCGCAGACGAACACTTCGCTGACAGCGCCACCGACACACCGCCCTGGATGGAGTACTACGACGCAGCCGAAATGCACGGAGACTCTGGGCACGCGCTGTTCGATCTAGTATGCCACGGCCGCGACGCGGGCCCCGCCATCGAACGCCTGGACTTTGCCGTCGACCACCACACACCGGCATACGCTCGGTCGAAAACTCTGTCCCTACTGAAATCCGTGACCTTGCAGATCAACCATGATCCAGGGCCCGCCGCGCAACGAGGGCTGGAAGCCCTCACTCAGGCCGAAGGTCTGCGGTCCCAGCGTGTCCGCAGCTATCTCCGGGACCTGCATGCCGCGACCAAGCCCTCTGTGCGGGTCGACGACGTGTCCGAGCTCCGTCACCAGATCGCCAAGACACTACAGGGCTAACTCCATGACCATTCCATTCGACCGCGCCCAAGCCGAAACCCGCGCCCTGCAAGCAGCCTGCGCCCAACGGGGAATCGACAGCGCAGGCGTCGAACTTCTCAGTTTGGGCGACAGCGCAACCTACCGGTTGCCCCACCAACTCGTCGCGCGCGTCACCCGGATGGCGAGCCAGCGCGATACCGCGTTGAGAGAAACCGCTCTGGCAGTCTGGCTGCTCCACAGCGCCAACATCCCCGTCATTGAGCCTGCCGAGGAGCCGGTCGAGCTCAATGACGTCGACACAGTGGTGACGTTCTGGCACGAACTGCCCACTCACAGACCCGCGACCCCAGCCGAGATCGGGCACTTCCTACATAAGCTACACAGCACCTCCCTGCCCGAGGGGGACCTGATCTCCCCGCTAAAGCCTTTCGTGCGGGTTGCCGAACGAATCGATGCTGCCCCGATCTCGGCAGGCGACAAGACGTTCTTGCGTGATCACCTCGTTGATCTCGAAAGCCGCTGGAAGAAAGTCACTTTCACACTTGGGCAGGCCTTGATCCACGGCGACCCGCATGACAACAACATCGTTGTCACCGACGACGGCAGAATCCTGGCACTTGACCTCGAACGTGTCGCGATCGGCCCACCGGAATGGGATCTGACGCTCGTGGCGAGCGAACACGACACCTTCCGTTGGGTCAGCGCCGCCGAGTATCAGCAGTTCGCTGACGCCTACGGCTTCGACGTCCTTGCCAGCCCATCCTACGAGCTCCTGAGAGATATCCGTGAACTTCGCATGACGAGCTGGCTCGCCAACCGCGCCGACCAGGGTGAACGCATCCGGCAGGAAACGCGCCACCGCATCGACTGCCTCCGTGGACACCACGGTCTACGGCCCTGGAACTGGACCGCGTCCTAACCCCTGTAAGACGCCATCAAATCCTCCTAACCCGTCACATCCATCCTGACCGCCGGATTGCTTCTGCCGGGCGTCCCTGGAAGAAACGACGCGAATGGCCTGATTGTTCAGACGCAGCTACAACGGCGATGACGCGCTGCACCTTTTCGTATCGAATCCAGTACCCCGCCCGCCTCAGTGATCTGTACAGGGAGCAACTATATGGCACTTTGGCGCTTTGCCGCCTGGAACGTGTGGGATCTCTACCGATCCGAATCCCGCGCGGAAGAAATCCGCCAGAAACGTCTCTACCCGGCGATCACTGACACCGTGCGCCCGGACATCCTTGGTGTGCAGGAAATCATCGCACCCGCCGACGGCGGGGGAGACGCGCTTAAAAGGCTCACCGACGCAACGGGGATGATCCCGGGGACCGTCGCTCGGGGTCACCAGATCGCGCCGCAGGATCTTTACTATTGGGTCGGGCTTCTCTGGGCAGAGGATATCCAGGTCAAGCCGGGGAGCGAACGCGATTACCGCGGGGAGATGTGGCACAATCTCGTCACCTCCGTCATCGTTGTGGACGGCGTAACGATGCGGGTGGGCAGTTACCATGCGCCGCCGTTTGGACGCTACTGTCGCAGTGATGAGGCAGAGCGGGTGGTGTCTGCGTTCACGCGGCCGCGGCCTCCGATGCCGGGGATCTACGGATCCGATTCCAACGGGCTGTCAGGAGATCGAGTCCAGCGGCCGGACGGGATCTGGGTGCTCTACGACAGGATTCGGCGGGGGAAAGCCGCGAGTGTCCTTCTGACCAGCACACTGCTCTTTAGGGCCGCGGTGGGCGGTGCGAAGGCGACGGCCGACATGATCGGCAGGCCCACGGTGGTGATCGAGGGGTGATGACCAGCGTGCGAGATGTTGCCGCTCAGTTGCGGGCGGCCACCTACTCTATGCCCACTGCAGTGGTCGGGTCCGTGGATGACGAGTTGGAAGCGGCGGTGGCGTTGCTGTCGGAGACCTTGACCTCCAGCATTCGTCACGACGAGGTGGTGGGCGAGGTGAGCGCGGTCCGCACCAGCCTGGTTCAGCGGCTCAATGAACTGATCGGGGTCGCGAAGCGGGCCATTGTGGACAAGGCCGATGAGCTGGCGCGGTGGGAGGGATCTGAGGCCGGTGAGAGCGCTCCCACGCCGCAGCCCTATGCCAGCAAAAAGGTCGCGCAGCTCCAGGGGCAGCGATTACCGAAGTGCGCCGATAAGGCAGTGAACGCGGCGATCCACCAAACACCCGGTTCCGGCTGGGCCGTTGAGAAGAACGCCAACAGTCACGTGGTCTTTTACGGCCCTCGCGGCGAGCGCGAGGTGTTCTCCAGCACGCCCGGTAGCGGCGTCAACGAACGCAAGGTCAACAACCTGATGCGGCGGATCAAGAACGACAAGGAAGGGCGGAAGACATGACCGAGGAAGTCCCCGAGGAGAAGCCGTCGAGCTGGACGATGTTCAACGGCAACGACGTGCTCACCCCGCCGAACCGGCGCTTGCAGCGCCATATTCTGGCCGGCATCACCGGTGAGCAGGCCAGTGCGGATGGAGTCACCGGCGGTGATCACGAGGACGCGATCGTCGTTCGATTGACCGTGCGGTTCGCCGGAGCCACCCGAAAACTGCTGGAGCAGATCAGCACGGCCTGGTTCGACCACTCCGAGGCCTACGCGCCGGTGACCTGGTGCAGCCTCGACGAAGGCGAGATCCGGTTCGCCAACGTCGTCTCGGTCAGCGACCCCCTGGGGGCGATCGCCATCACCCGCGACGCGCTGCACCGTGCCCTGCCCCACGTCGACCTCGGCGAGGTCGTGCTCCCATTCGGGTTCACGGTCGAGGTCTCCCGCGAGTCCGACCTCTACCGGCAGGACGGCGAGCAGTGACCAGGATCGCTGACCTGCTCCAGCAGTTGCAGATGGTCAAAGACATGTTGCCGCGACAAGCAGGGGAGCCCTACCGCAACGGGTTCGAGCTGGTCGGCCAGCAGGTCGCCGCCGCGCTGCGCACCAGCACCGACGAAAGCGCGGTGCTCGGCGCGATCGAACAAGCCAAACAGGACGGAATCGACACGCTCGGTGCGCACCTTGACGAGATAGACCGAGTGATCGACACCGCGCCATCGACCTGGTGAAGACTTGCCGCCCCAATTGATCATCCACGCCTGCTCTCCGGGGTGGCCTACGACACGCGAACGTGGTTGAGCCGACGCTGCTCCGGCAGTGCCCGCAGCGGCTGTTTCGCCAATAGGGCGAGCATGGCGGTAGGTACCGGCAGCAAAGAAGTCAAAGAGTCGTACCCAGTCCTGGCTGGTAACCGACGGAGATGTGCGGTGGATGATGCAAACGGCGGATGAAGCACGTCGTCAACGCCGAGACTCTTAGATGCAGTGCGTACAGAGATGTGTACTCACAGCTAACGCGATGGGCCGACGGGGTCAGAGATCCTTGATGGAAGGGCCATAGCGGGCATCGTCACTGAGTTGGATGAGTGGTAGATACCCGGATTGTCGCGTGGAGTGGGGACGCCGGCCTAGGTGGCTGGTGTCGAACGGGGGGTTTGTGGGGGCTTGATCTGTTCTGTGTTTGTTGAGCGGGTCGGTGTGGTCGCGGGTTTCATCGATCGAGGTTGGTGGTGTGGCGGAACTCGGGCGTGATCGTTGCCGGTATGCCCTGACAACGGGGGCTCGTGCGTGTTTGGCGGGCCCGCCGGGGCCTGGTCAGGCGGTGGTCGTGGTCCATCCGGTTGCCGTGCGGGCGATCCCGAGCATGCCGAGGCGTGCGAGGTTGACCGCGGCGGCCAGTAGTGAAAAGTCGGCGGCTGTTTTCAGCAGTCCTCGGACGCGGGCTCGGCGCCCGCCGTGGCGGTGGAGGCAGAGGATCGACCGTTCGCTCAGCTTCACCGCGATGCGCGGTGCCGTCAGCTTTCCATATGCCTGCCTCTCGCCGGCGGCTGTCATCTCCGGCCTCGCCGTCCGAGACGGATGAGGAACTCGTTATCCTCGGGGAAGGTGTCGTTGTCGTTGAAGTCGGCCAGGCGGTTCTTCACCGCGGCCTCGAATTCCTTTAGCTGGTCGCCGAAAAGGTGGGGAGCGGCGAAGGACGTCGAGTAGAGGTAGCCGAGAGGATGCTCTCGGTGGTCCAGGTGCGGTGGACGGGGACCCGTACTTCCTCGACCTCATTGAAGGGCGATTCCTGCATGATTTCGCTGTAGGGGCGGTTGTGGTGCTGGAAGGTGCCGGTACCGGCGCGTCGCTGCTCCCCGAGGAAGCTTTTGACGACATCCCGGACCGCTTCCTTCCATGAGCTGCCCGCGGCCCAGAAGCTGTTGTCCGCAAAGATCGCGACCGTGCCGTCCGGGGCAACCTGGCGATCCAGGAGGGTCAGTATGGTGGCTTGGTCGAGCCAGTGGAACGCCCGGCAGATGGTGACGAGTTCGGCCTGCCAGTCGGTAGGTGGGGTGAAGTCCTCGGCGCTGCTTTCCACGAGGCTCAGGCGGGAGTTCTCGGCCAACTTCGGCCGCAGCGACGACTCGGCCGCAGCGAGCATGTGAGCCTCGTTATCGACCGCGATGACGTCGTCGAAGCGGCCCAGCAGCGCCTCGACCACGAGCCCCGTTCCGGTGCCGACGTCCAGGAGCCGACGGGGGCCGCTGGGGCGTACTGGGGCGGCCTGGTCGAGAACCACTGCCACGTCCTCTGGAATGCCGGGGCGGAACTGCCGGTAGTAGGTGGCGGTCCCGGTGAACAGGCTCATTCGACGCTCCCTGTTGCGAGGTGTTGGGTGTGCATGGCGGCCGCGGCCAGGTCATGGGCGACGAGTACATCGTGGTCAGTGCCCCAGGATCCATGAGGCATGGAGCGGCCTCCGGATATCCATATTGCCGTGGCGCCGGCTTCGACCGCTCCCACGATGTCGCAGGCCCAATCGTCGCCAATGTGGATCATGCGCTCGGGTGTCACGCCGAAGTGGTGGGCGACGGCGTGGAAGGCCTGCGGGTCAGGTTTGGAGTGGCCAAGGCGGCAGGAGGGGAAGAAGTCGCTCACCCAGGCTGAAAGCTGACTGCGCAGACCTTCGGTGTCGGCGTCGACGCAGGTGACGTTCGACAGCGTGGCTACGGTCGCCACTGCGCTGATGCGGCGCAGTGCCGCTGCCGTGCCAGGAAAGAGACGGAATGGGGCCGGCGTCACGTCGGGGTCATTGGACTACCTCGCGCGACGCCAGCAGGAGCCGGACGGCGCGCTCCACTCTTGCCCGGTCCATGCCAAAGGGTGTGGGCGACCTTGCGACCCCGACGACGCCCGGCAAGACCTTGACGTTCTTCCGGCACTCGGCGATGTCCTCGAGCCCCGTGCCTAACCCGGAAGACTCCTCGTCTGCTGGTGCGCTGTGAGGCCATGGCCCAGCCAGCGATATTGCCGCAGTGCACACGGCCATCGCGCATCGTGCTGGGCAGTACGAAGTTCTGAACTGTTCAGCTGTACCCTGCGTGCAGGGAGATGTGATGATCAGTCCTTATGTACGTAGGCAGCGCTTGGCGGTGGAGCTACGGTCGCTGAGAGAAGCGGCCAGGCTGACGCACGCGGAACTGGCGAAACGGATCGGCCAGTCCCGGATGAAGATCACCCGTCTGGAGAATGGACATGCTATTCGTGATGGCCAAGCCGCGGTGATGCGGATCATCGACGAACTGGGCGTTGAGGGGGACCGGTGGACCGAGATTATGGCGGTCGCCCGGGACGCCACCGAACGCGGCTGGTGGACTTCGTTGGGGCAGGCGATGGGTGCTCGACAGGCGCTGTACGCCGATCTGGAGGCGGGGGCGTCGGAGATCGTCGAGTTCCAGCCGTTTGTCCCAGGTCTATTGCAGACTTCGGAGTTCGCCTACCAGCGGCAAGTCGCCGAGGCCGAGATCGGGCCGGTGACTTTTCAATCGCAGCGTGCGGTGGAGGCACGTCAGACACGGCAGCGAATGCTGCGGCGCCCTGATGGGCCATTGTATGAGGTTGTTTTGGATGAGGTCGCGGTTCGCCGTCTCTCCGCTCCGCCGGAGGTGGCGGCCGCTCAGGTGCAGCAGTTGGTGGCCGTCGCGAGCGAGCCGCGGATCACTGTGCGTGTGCTGCAGGTGGATGCGGTCATCGAGGGGTACGTGACGCCCCGCTCAGCGTTCTCCTTGTACACCTATCCGGATATTCGGGACCCAAGGGTGGTCGCGGTCGACACGGTGACTACCGACGTGGTGCTGACTTCGCTGACCGAGGAGGCCCAAGTGACGCGCTACGAGAATCTCTATCGGCGATTGTGTGACGCCGCGTTGGGGCCTCAGGAGAGCGTGGAGTTCTTGATCAACGTTGTCGCCGAGCTGACCGGCAGGCAAGGAGTGGCGTGATGGATACCCAGCCTGAGTTGGACTTGTTGGTACCGTTTAGGAAGTCCTCGTACTCCAACGGGGGCGACAACTGTGTTGAAGTGGGGATCACTCGTGACGGGCGGGTCGCAGTGCGCCATTCAAAGCACCCCGAGCTTCCCCCGCAGGTCTATACCCGCGACGAGTGGACGGCGTTTCTGGCCGGGGCCAAGGACGGAGAGTTCGACCTGAAGCCATAGATTCGATGACGTCTGCCTGGACAAGGCCGAGCCCAAGGAGTCGCATGGAGTTCCGTCCCATCGAACGCGCTGCCGATGCTTTCCAGCAGTCGGTGACACCGGACCAGATTGAGGCCATGTGCCGCCGCGCGTTCGGATCGGCCGTGGAGGTCGCGTCGGCCGTCGAACTCGGCAACGGGATGTACAACAACACCTACCGCGTCGACCTCGGCGGGGACCGTCCGGTGATCCTTCGCATCGCTCCCGAACCGGGTCGCCAGGCGCGCTCCGAGCGCGAACTGATGCGCAACGAGCATGCGAGCGTGCCGTTTCTCGCGCCGATCGCGCCGATGATCCCGCACACGCTCGCGGCGGACTTCACCCACGAGATCATCGGCAGGGACTACCTGTTCCAGACGATGCTCGACGGGATTCCGGCCCCGGACGGCATCGGCCGCTATCCCCGGCATCAGTGGACGGAGTTCTTCCGGCAGATGGGCGAGATCGCCAGTCGTATCCACGCCGTCCGAGGTGAACGTTTCGGCCCCGTGGCGGGTCCTGGGTTCGGCACGTGGAGCGAGGCTGTGCTCGGGTATTTCGTCGACCTCGCGGCCGATCTAGACGATGCTGGCCTCTCTTCCGTAGACGTGCGCGAGGTCGCGGCTGCCGCCGTGAAGCACCGTGCGGTCCTGGACGAGGTCACCGAGCCACGGCTGTTGCATGGCGACCTATGGACGGTCAACGTGATGATGGAACCGGACACGGCGGAGCCAAGGATCAGCGGTGTGTTCGACAACGACCGGACAGTGTGGGGTGACCCCGAGTCTGACTGGGTGATCTACATGGCGGCCAAGAAGCCCGGCACGGAACGCGACGCGTTCTGGGAGACCTACGGGGCACGGCCAGCTACGCCCGGCGCCGCTGTGCGTTCGCTGTTCTATTGCGCCAAACACACGGGTGCTATCCGCCTGGAGCGGCACCGGTTGGGCAACACCGACGCGGTGCCGGAGTCCTACGAGCAGATGCGTGTCGTGCTTGACCAGCTTCTCCGTGCGTGAGTGGTGCATTCAGCTGCCGAGGCCGGCACGCAGGTCGGCGCCGACTCGGCTTTGCGCGGCCCGCAGCTCTGCGACGAAGTGTTCTTGCGGTCGCACGTAGGCGAGCAGGTCGATGTCGTGCAGCAGCACGGGCGGGTGGGCTAGCAAGTAGGTGCCAGCGGCGATGAGGAAGGTGCGGATCGTGGCGTCGCTGCCCCGTTTCCTGCGTGGCGCTTGATAGAGCAGGTACACCGCCTGCAGCCAGGCGGTCAACGCTGCTGCTGGGGTGGCGTGGTCTTCGGCGAGCAGGATCATGGCATTGTGGAAAATCGCCATGCGGTCGGCTTCTGGCGCGCTCGCGGTGTAGATCAGGTCCCCATCGGTGACGATGTGCGAGGGATCTCCGCCCCTGGAGGCGATCCGGGCAGCGATCTCGGCTGCAGCGTGGTGGGCGGCGCTGCCGCGCAGCAGTCGCATCCCGCCCACCACGCGCCTTCCGGTCAAGGTGACGCGGTTGCTCAGGACGTCCGTGCCCGGTAAGTCGGCGAACCGCGTGGCAGCCAAGGCACCGATCCACCGCATGGTTCGGCTGGCTGGAGTCTCGGCTCCTCCGATGTAGGTCCGCGTGGCCGGGTCCCATGCGGCACCCTCCCGGAGCCGTTCATGCTCCCCGATCCGGAACAGATTCGGGTTGTCGTCGGTGATCGGTGTGTTGAACTGCTCCGCGTGGTCTGCGCCGTAGCGGCCGCTCGAGTGAGGGTTGGCCGATGCGGTTCGATACCGCCAGTCCTCGGCTGTTTCAAACACCGTCGTCAGCGCAGCGATCCGCATGTCGATATCGCGTGGGCGTGCGTCGCGCAGACCTTCAGTCAGCATCTGATGAAGTGAGCGTGCGGTCTCCGCCTGTGCGTGGGCGAACGTGCGCACGCTTCGCTGAGCGGTCGGGTCGTTGGTGCGCAGGATCAGGGCTGGCGTCGGGAAGCATTCGGCCGTGATCGGCGCGCAAGACGGCTCCGTCATTGGGCACTCACCGCTTCGTCGATGAGCTGCTCGACTTGATGGGTTTGACCTCGATCCGAACCTGTGCCAGCAGCTCGTCTGCATAGAGTTCCACGGATTCCTGGTCCGGGCCGACCACGACGACGCTGCCGAGACGGCCGCCGTTGTCCTCGGCTGCGTTCACGAACTGTCCCACGGTCTTGCGCATACGGACGATCGGCACGCGGGGACCAGGCTGGGGGAGGTTGCTCAGTGAGGTCAGGATGCCGGGTCGAGGGATGGTGAGGAATCGGACGGTGGCGTAGTCGTTGCGGGGCCGCGTAATGCGAACCGGTCTCCCCAGAGCAACATCGAGACATGCTGCCCAGAATCGGGTGCCCAGGGCCAGTTCGACCAGGAACCCGATTTGCCCTGCGCCGGGTCGGGCGCCGATTTCGATGACCGTGCACTGCCCATCGGATGCCAGTTTCACCTCGGTGTGTGAGGGTCCGTTGCGGATACCGACCGCTGCGATGGCTTTGTCCGCCTCGGCGAGGATGCGCTTCGCCGCATCAGCAGGGACGTCCGCAGGCACCGCGTGTCCCAGCTCTGCTCGATACGCGGTGGTGGTCACGATCTTGCGGGTGATGCAGATATGCGTGGTTTCCCCGTCTTGGGTTACCGATTCGACGCTGTACTCGATGCCGTCGACGTACTCCTGGATGATGGTGGTCGAATCCAGCACCATGCCGTACCTGTCTTGGCGGTCGTGGCGCAGAGCCCGTCGGTAGGCAGCTGTGGCTTCATCGGCGGTGCGGGCGATGGTCACACCTGTCGACCCCGCGTTCTCCGCGGGTTTGACCACGAGGGGAAAGCCGATTTCACTGCTGCAGAGCAGGTTGGTTAGGTCGTGCTCACACGCTGCGGCGATCGTCTTTGGTACTGCGACATCGCACTTGGTGAACTGCTCGGACATGACTCGCTTGTTCCGCGGTGCGAACGCCAGGTGCGGGTCGTTGCCCGGTAGTCCCAGTTGCGCGCAGGCCAGCGTCACGATGGGTGTGAGGAACTCGGTGACGGTGAGGATGCCATCGATCCCGACACGGGCGGAGAACTCGACTATGTCCCGTACGGCTGCGTCGACCCGAGTGAAGTCGGTGAACAGGAATCCTGCAACGGATGCGCGCAGATCTTCCCCGTAGGAGGCGTGGATGTCGGCGTGCGTGGCAACGTAGATCTCTATACCGACGTCGACGGCGGTGGCCACCAGGGCACCCGCTTCGGGGCCGGCCGCCTCCAGCAGGAGCATTCGTGTCCGGGTCACTCCAGGTAGTCCTCGAGCTGGTTGTCCCGGACGGTGTCGAGTGTGAAGCAGTGGAAACCTCCGCCGAACAGTCGGCGGTGGCGGTGGCGGACCGGGACGACCGTGAACCCCTCGGATTCCAGTGTCCTCATCAGGTCCGGGCAGTCCTCGTTCACCAGCACGGTGTCCGGGTCGACAGACAGGACGTTGAGGTCGATGTAGGGGCTGGTCAGCAGCAGGTCGCCGTCGTCGTAGGAGGGAAACCTGTCCGGGCTGGGTGTCGGCGGGACGATCATCTTCCACGTCTGCAGCGGCTCCGGAAGTAGGTCTCGGATTCCCTCATGGCGGGCGAGAAAGACTCCTGGCCGTAGTGCGAGGATCATGCTGTCGATGTGGTTGTCGGCCATGCGGTACACCCGGTGTATGCGATAGCGATTGTCAAGGTGCCGCTCCAGCCAATCGCAGGCCAGGCGGTGGTTCTCGTGCGCGATGTTGACCACGATGTCACGGCCGAGGCGAAGGCATTGCGCCCCGTCGAGCATCATCTCGAAACCGACGTCGTACGGGGAGGGTTGCGGTTCGTCGATCGGCTCGGTGGGGCCCCCGAGCGTGGTCTGTGCGTCGCGCGTGTAGGACAGGTCGAAGGAGTTATCGGTGAGGATCGGGCGCGGCATCGTCGTCCACTTCGCACCGTCATTGAAGTACGTGGTGAAGATCGGCGCGAGGAGCCTGGTCTCCAGGTAGCGGGAGCGGATTGCTGGGGAGGTTTCGATGATCTCGTCTCCGATGATCAGCGTGTTGTCTCGGATGTTCAACGCGGGTGTCGGAGCGGCTTGCCACCCCAACCCGCTGATCGGCGCAGCGTCAGGTGGTAGCGGGATCGGGCGGTGCACGGTGACACCGAGCCCTGTGAGGACTGTGGCCAGTCCCTCGACGTCCTCGTGTAATTCCTCGGCGTAGCGCCGCTTGATCTCCCAGCTGTGGCTTGCGGTGGTGCCTTCGCGAGCACGGGTCAGACGCGGGTAGGCCCAGTCGGAGCGGAACCTGAGGTTGTCGAAGTGGAACAGGTCAAAACTGATGTCTCGTTCATGGGAGAGGTAGTTCTCGGCCGACCCGACGATGATTTCCTTCAACGGTGACCATTCATCGTGGCTGTTGAGGCGCATCCTGCTTTATCCTGCCTTCCATTGCGGTGATGGCTTCAGGTACCTGTGGTCTATTCCATTGCCGGGCCGGCGACGGGAACGGTCTGTGCGTGGACCATGCGGCCGCCGTGGCGCACACGGAGGACAGCGGAGTCGGATCGGAGTTGGATCGTCCGCTGTTCGCTCCATCCGGCGAACCTGAATTCGTTCTCGCCGAGGTGAACAAGCGCGAACGAGCGCCCTTCGCCATCGATCAGTCGGATGAGCCCAGCGGCGGTTTCGATCCGCATGCACGCCACGTCCGCGGTGAGCTCCAGAGGCGTGTCGTGGGTGAAATCGGTAAGAGCTCGCGGCACCTTGATCGAGTAGGGCAACCACGGGGTTAGGTCGGCAATCGCGGGCATCGATTGTCGGTTCACCAGGACGTTGCTCGCAACGAGCTGGTCTCGCCACGGCTGGGGCAACAGCGCGATCAGCTCTGGTGTCACGAGCGCGTCGATGACGGCGTGGATGCGTGTCGTGGTGCCATGGTTTTGCACCTGGTGCGGCCTGCTGAAGTCGCCGAACCAGAACTCGCCCGGCTGCCACTGATGAGTGACACCGTCGAGGATCAACAAGGCGTTCGGATTAGTCACCACCGGGATGTGCAACCGGACGAGGCCGCGCTGCAGGCTGTACTTGGGGTCGCGGTGCTCGATTGAGCTTGCACCAGGACCCAATGCCATCAGCCGTACGGCGTTGAGGGGAGCGGGGATGCCGGCGAGGATCTCTCGCATGTAGGGCATCCGTTCCAGCGCGGGTGTGGGGGCGAAGTCGACCGGGCCAGGCCCACCGGGGTCGGTCCGGTCGACGTCGCCACCTGGGCTGCGCAGTGCCAGCACTCGCCAGTCGATGTCGGCTGCGGCGCCGACTCCGCTGGCGTCGTAGATGCGCTGCTTGTCCCACACCCGGTCGGTGACCTGCGCGAGTTCGGTCAGCAAACGCCCAGCGTCCACGGTCGGCACAAGCCGCACGGCCTCTGGCAGCGATCCTGGCTCCGCGCATTCGGCAATGTCCATGTCAACTCTCATAAACGACGGTTGGTATGTCCAGCTGGGGTCCTTGGCGCCCGTCACACCGGCGACGTCTGCTGAGGTACGCCGACGTGCTCGGATTCGCTGTAGGCCGATTCGGGTATCGAGGCGAATCGTTCGTCCAGCCGCTGGTAAATCGACTGCCACTCTTCCTCGGTGCCGTAGGCAATGCAGAACAGGAACTGCGCCCGATTCACCTGCAAGGGAATGATCGGCATCGAGACGATCACGCCGCTCCGGCTGGCAGGGTCGTAGCCACAGCCCAGTTCCCGCACGGCGCCCACGAAGTCGTCGAAGTCGGCCACCGCCCAGGTTGGTGGCACGTGGTGCTCGACGACCGAGCGTTCCGGCTGCGCCGACGTATCGATGATCCTGTGCGCGATCACGTCGTAGATGTGCAGAGAGCCCGACACCTGGGCGTTCACCTCGGTGAAGATCACATGGCCGTCGGCGTCCACGACCGCATCCGCACTCAGGTAGCCGCGGTAGCCCACGGCCCGATATGCCTCGGCCAACCGAGTCCCCAATACCACCATGCGATCGTGGATCGCCGGATCAACGCCGCGCAGCGGCACGATCTGATGGCTGAGTCGCCGCTTGACGTAGAGCAGTATGCCGGTCTCCGTCGGCCGTACCTCTGCGTCGTCGACATAGTGTTCGGAGTAGACAGACACCGCATTCGGGCGGAACTCCTCGACCACCACGGCAAACCGTCCGCCAGCCGACGCCCAATCCCAGCGCTGATCCCAGTAATCCTCTACCGCCCCAGTTTCCTGTCCGAGTCGGTGAATGTGCCTAGCGCCGACGTGGCCAGACTCCAGATCGTCGCGGCGGATGACGATCTGGTTTCCCACACCTGCACCGTTGTGGGCCTGTTTGACCACCACCGCCCCCGTTCGAGCCAGCAGCCTGGTCATCGCGGTGACCCCCTCAGCAGGACTGCGGCAGACCGCGCCGGGGGCAATCGGCACGCCGCAGCCCGCCGCGAGTGCCCGGAAGTAAGACTTGTTGTTCACCAACTCGCCGCCACCCTGAGCGACGAAATCGGCACCTGGCAGACGCTCTGATAGCCCCAATGCGGCGGCGAACTGCGCCACCTGAGCCGACGGCCACAGTGCGAAGATCTCCGACACTTCTCCGAGATCGGAGGCGATGTTCCGAAGGAAGTCCTCGTCGGTCAGGCTCTCTGGATCCAGTAGACGACGCTCATACCGGCCTGGCGGTGGAACATGGATCCGAAGCGTCGATGGATCCACCCCCGTTAACGATGTGGCGTAGCGCAGGAACTGCTCGTCAGGGTGAGCCGGCACCACGACGAGGTCACCCTCGCGTGCGAACCAGAAAATCCGCTGTGTCCAAGCCCGCATGTCGCCTCGGGCACGGATGGAATCATCAATGTGGTTAGCGACAAGAATCCTCATGGCAGATCTCGTTTTCCTCCGCAAACAACAAAGGATTCGGCTCGGTTGTGACCTGAACGTTGGTCAGGCGCCGAACGTGACAGGAAGCTCCTCGAGGCTGCGCATCGTCGCCGTGGTCCTGCGTCGCGCTGGCCTAGCCTGGCGCAGCGACTGCGGCCAGGAAGCCAGGACAGAGACCAATTCCCGCAACGTGATCTGTGCGACGACGGTGCCGATACAGGAGTGCGGTCCCCATCCGAAACCCAGGTGCTGGTTCGGCGCCCGGTCAAGCACTATTTCGTTGGGCCAGGGAAACTGCTCTGGATCGTGGTTGGCGGCGGCGAACAACGTCAACACAGTCTGCCCCCGCTCGATGGGTACGCCGCCGATCGTGGTGCTCTGGGTCGCCATGCGACTTGTGCCCTGAACCGGGCCATCAAAGCGAATCAGCTCGTCGATTCCGGTCTGCAGCAGGCTCTCATCCCGCAGCTGATCCAGGACCCACGGGTGACGCAGCAGGGTTGACACCACATTCCCGATTCCCGCGACGACCGTGCTGTACCCGCCCTGGAACATCACCCGCGTTGTGTTGCGCACGTAAATGTCCGGAACCCCCGCCCGGTCCTTGTGCCGCACGACATCGGCCAGCAACCCCGGTTTCCCCGAGGCTTGAAACCATGCCTCGACCATGGCGCTCAACTCCTGTCGGGCACGTCGACCCGGCTCGATGGTTTCAGGGACTAACCCGGCATCCATGCTGCGCGTGATCGCATCCGACACCACCGCGAAGGCCCTGAAGTCCGGCTGCTCAACTCCCAACAGCTCCGAAATCACGTACAGCGACAGCGGTGCAGCAACATCGACAAGCACATCGAACTCGGACCGCTCGGACAGGAGTCCAAAAAGTTCGTCCACTGTGGATCTCGTGCGCGACCCGATGCCGTCGAGGTCTTGCGCACGTAGGGAGTTCATGAACAGGCTCCGCAACGGAGCCTGGGCTGGCGGATCGAGGGACTGCACGCTCAGGCTCGATTCGGGAATATCCAGCCCCAGCCGCCTCCAGTCCCGGGCGAAGCGCTCGTGATCACGGAGAACTCGGACGCAATCCTCGTACCGGGTCAAGACCCAGCACCGCATTCCCCCATGCCAGTAGACTGGCGCTTTCTCCCGCAGCTCTGCATAGACAGGGTACGGATCAGCCAATGTGGCCGGCGCCAGCGGGTCGTATTGAACAACGAGAGGCATATTCTCCAACTTCCTGACTGCATGCACGTGAGCTCGCCAAGCGGAAGACGGGCCGGCCCCGGGATGATCGAGACCGGCCCACAGCTCGCTCCTAGTGGTCGTAAACCATCGGTGACCTCCTCTCATCCGGATGCGACTGAGCATCGCGGGACACGCAGCAAGCCAGAACGAGGTCAGTGCACGGTCGGCTCACTTCGACCCCATGGAGTGGAAGCCGCTTAACGAACTGAACTGTGCAGTTCTGGCGACAGTCGTCAGTCTCGCGCCGTTCACGACAGAGAGGCAAGTGAATACCGAGCTCCGGTGACATTGCTACCCGGATGGAGCAGCGGATAGGCGTGTGCTTGCAGTGAGTACATCTCGTGGTAGATCCCGTGTCGGGCCATGAGCTCGGCGTGTGCGTACCTGTTTCGCTGAGGCGGTTCCCGTCGAGCACGAGAATCCGTTCCGCAGCGGCGATGTTGGCTAGCCTGTGGGTAACCAGCACGGTGGTCCTCTTCGTACCGTCGCCGTTGCACGGGCTGCTAATGGTGGTGGCGTGTTGGATGCCGGCGCGGGCTTCGGGTTTGGCGTCGAGTGCGGTGGTGGGTTCGTCGGCGTTGAGGATCGCGGCGTCGCGGTAGATACCAGCGACGCTGATGCGCTGCCACTGGCCGCCGGAGAGGTCCTGGCTTTGTCGGAACTGTTTGGATACCACTCGGCGGCCAGTTTGCGGGCGACGAGGAGGTTTTCGACGACGTTCAGCCGCAGTGCCGGGTCACCATGTTCAGAAACGAGCGGTAGCCGAGTTTGGCGCTGGTCATGGCCGCCCACGCGTCGGCGGCGGTGGCCAGTAGCAGGACCGGAACCAGCCAGGGGCTGAGCAGGCCCGTTGTGACGACGGCCGCGGTCAGGGACACCAGGGTGGAGGTGACTTCGGCGATGTTGCGGACACCGGTCAGCGCGTTGGCGGTCGCGAACAGCCCGAAGGCCGTCACGCATCCGGACAGCAGTTGGACGATGCCGGCCAGCAGCGTCAAACGCGGTGCGGTGGCCCAGGACAACCGCACGATGATCGCAGCCGAGTAGCTCTCGCAGGGTCTGCCACAGGCTCGCGTCGGCGACCTGTTCGTCAACGGAGGCCCACCGGGGCGGCTCGCGGTCATCGACACTGATCAGCGTTCCCGGTCCTCTTATGGCGCGATCATCGGTTGCCGAGGAATCTGGCAGGGCTGTGGCTTGGGCCTGCTGCTGGGACATCAGCGGTTCTGATCCTCCCCGTTCGAAATGACAGGTTTGCTGTCGAGACCGGCCCGCGCGCGGTGTGGCGCGAACCGGCTCCTGCCGGAGGATGGCTGTCGTCGGAGGTTTCAGGCGGTTCCGGTTGCTGGCTCGGTGTCACCGGCGGGGCCGTCATCGGGTTCGTCGTCGTGCGGGAGTCCGTACTGGTCGGTGAGTTCGGCGAGATGCTGGATCAGCGGTAGCCCAAGGGCCTCGCGGTAGTCTTCGGCGAATCGTTGTTGGTGAAGGAACATGGCCCATTGCTCGGCTTCGGTGGCTTCAGGGAAGCCGAGCATGGCGAACTGAAGGAGTTCGGGGTTCCAGGCGTTCTTATCGGGGCGGATCTCCGCCTTTTCTTTCGGGGTGATCCGGTGGGTGAGTTTCGTTGATTCCACGGAGAGTGTGTGGGTTCCGGGTTTGTCGCTGGTGCTGTAGAAGATCCGGTTGCTCTCATCGTGGTCGGCCGGTTTCCACAAGCCTTTGCTGATGCCGCCCGACTTGCCGCCTGATGGGTCGGTCTTGGGTGCCCACCATTGGGGGGTTTCATCGCGGTCGTTGGTGGCGATCCGTGCGATGCGGAGGTTCTGGCCGAAGAGCCGGAGGCGTTGGGCGGGGCCGTTTCCGAGCTGGATGCGGTCGGGGAGCAGGCCGTTGTTGGTCAGCCATGGCCACCGGGTTCGGGTGTTCTGGGCGTGTGTGACCACGAGTGTCGGGGTCCCGCGCAGGGTGTAGAGGGTGTTCTGGACGAAGGCGGCGACGGCTTTGGTCTGCTGATCGGCTGTGGCGAGGTCCTCGGGGCGGACGTGGCCGGTGAGTGCGACGAGGAGCTGGGGGTAGGGAATCCACCCGGTCGTGTCCGGTGTCCGGCCGAGGATGGACTTGTGCCCGGGGCGGATGAGGATCGCGACCGGGGTGAATTGTGCCCGGCCCATCTCGCCGGCGGCTTGGCGTTTGACGAGCCAGAACGCGAGCTGGTTGAGCCCCTCGGGGATCGCGTCGTTGCCCAGTGTGTGCTCGGGGACGAGCCGCATTCCCAGCTGGCGTAGTCCATCGGCCCATGCCGCAGCGGCGCGGAACTCCGAGTCATCCTCGGGATCTTTCGGGGCACCAGGCGTGAGGAACTGGCTGACCATGCCGGTATCGGCGCAGCCGAGTCGGATGGCGAATTTGGGGTCGCTCCGTCGCCGCGTGAACTTCTCCCGCCCGTCGAGTTCCACGAAGGTGATGATCGTCGCTTCTCCGAGTTCAGTGGCGAGGTCACCCAGGCGAGAGGCGACCGCCGACCGGCGGGAGCCAATGGCGTCGAAGTGCTCTTGGCCTTTGCGCGGCGCGTGTTCGCCGTTGCCCAGCGGAGCCCCCAGTGCCCCGAGCTCACGGGCGTGAATGCGCACGCGCAGATCGGGAGTGTCCCAGCTCCACACCTCCGGACCGGTCTCTTCCCGGTAGTCGGCCAGGCCCAGGCTGGCTTCGGCGGCGGTGATGAGCTGCTCGCGCATGTGCCCGGACTGATACAGCAGGACCGCGGTCAGATCCCGGCCGTCGAGCGCCCGTGCCGTGTACTCGCGACGCAGGACCGCGTTGTCGAGATCGATGAGCCGGTTGGTGGCGAGGGCATCGTCGATTTCCTCGTCAGTCCCGTTCTTCGTCGGGACGGGAACCTTGGGGGTCAGGACCTTCGTCGGTTTCTGCTTGATGGTGCTGCGGGTCAGTACGGGGGCTGGGATGAGTTCGGGTGCGAGTGCGGCACCGGCCCATTCGGTCAGGCGGCGTCGTTCGGCGGGCATGAGCCCGGCGCCGATGCCGTGCCAGCCCATCATCGTGTGGTGGCTGGCGGCACCCTGGATTCCGTCCCGGCCCGGTATCCAGGTGTCGGGTTCTTTCGCGAAGACGTCGGCGGCGGGCAGCTCGTCGATGGCGCTGACACGGGCGAGCATCCCTTCGGGGCCGCCTTGGGCCCATTCGATCTGGCGGGTGTGGGAATTCCAGGCGAACTGGGCCACGGCGAACCGGCCGGGTTGCGGGCTGTCAGTGAGGAACGGTTCACGGGTGAGCAGGTAGGCGGACACGCGTTGCGTCCCGGACATCGACACCGGACCCGATACCCAGCGCCGGATGCGCGTGCTCAGGTGGATCCGGGGAAGGGGGGAGAACGGCACGGTGCGTAGCGAGACCTTGATCACCGCGGAGTAGTACCAGTCCCGGTGCGTGCCGTAGCGTTTGCGGGCCTCGGCGCCCGTGACCCTGGTGGTGTGCTTCAGCGGCGGCCAGGACATCAGTTCGGCGCCACCGGCGCGGGCATCGACAGCGACGCGGTGGAAGCGCACGTATTCGCCGCAGAATTCATAGGGTGGCTGCGCGGCGATGCGGTCGGCGAGGATCTCCGGCAGGAGCCGGTAGAGCCGGGACGCCGGCATGCAGGTCCCACCCGGTGAGATCTCGTGTTCCAGCAGATTCACCGTTTCCGGCCGCCAGCGCAGCGAGTCGACATCGAGCGTCCGTGCCGTGTCCCGGAATCGCTGGAAGGCCTCCGTGCTGGGTTGCAGGCTGCGCAGCCACGCATAGACCAGGCGGGACAGCAGACGGGGCGGGTAGTCGGTCCGACTGTAGAGCCACGGCTGGGTCGCATCGAAGGACGCGTTGGCGTCGACGGTAACCAGATCCGGTGCGACAGTGCGGATCAACGCATTCAGCGACCTGATCGGCACCTCTTTGATCCTGGCCTGCGATGCCTCGGACTTGCCGTGTTTGAACAGCTCCAGGACCGGTTCCCGCCAGGACGCCGGGAAGGCCAGAGTGTGCAGATCAACCTCGAACTCTCCGTTGCCGGGGTCGGGAATGAACGCCGCGGACTGGATTTCGTTGAACGCCATAGAAATGTGTGTCCTTCGTGGTCGCTGGTCAGTCGAGGTCGCCGAGCGCCTGGTAGAGCGGCTCGTAGAGGGCTTTCACGAGCGAGCGGTCCAGTGGCGTGGTGGAGGGGCTGCCGGTGAAGTACGGGGTGAGGACGGCGCGCATGCTGGCCAGCAGACTGGTCTCGGGGGTGTCGACGGCGTGGAAGCCGGCCTGGCGGGGGGCGAAGGCGGCGTCGACGAACACCACCCTCGCCGGGACTCCGCCACGGACCAGGCGGCCGATGACCTGCCACATGACGACTAGCTGGTCCCAGGTGAAGGAGATCTTTTCGTCCGGGGTCAGGCTGCTCCACGCCATACGGCGGGTGAGGAACCTGTTCCATTCCTGTCGTGCGTGCTTGCGGAAGGCCAGGGCGGCCTGGTCGGGGGTGCCGGCGGCGCGGGCGTAGGTGTGGAAGCGGCGGGCGGGATCGCGGATCTGCCGGACCGCCCAGTCGTTGATCGCGTGGATGGCCAGAGCGATGTCGTCCGGTCGAGGGTGCGGCCGGGCGAGGAAGAAGACGCTGCCGATGGCGGCCTTGCCGCCCGGCAGGACGATGTTGTGACCGCGTTCGACCGCCAGCAGCGGAGCGACGAGAATTTCGCTGCCGGTGTCGGGGAATTTGGTCAGCTCACCGCGGCGGAGCACCATCCAGCTGTTGTCGAGGTCGGCGTCGTCGGAGACGAGCTGGGTGACCCGGCCGCTCCATTCCGGGATGGCATCGAGGTGTCGTGCGGCGTGCTTGGCCTCGGCGTAGCTGCCGACGAGCAGCAGGATCCGGCGCCGCTGACCATCGTCGATGTCGGCCAGTTCCGCGTCGAGCATGCTCGGGGCATCGCCGAGGCTGCGGTCGGGGATCGCGAGCTGGTTGAGCATCTGCTCGAGGACCTTCTCGCGATCCTCCACACCGCTTCCGGACAGCTTCAACGGCCTTGTGGTGCCTGGCCAGTACAGGAACTGGGGCCGCATCGTGGTGTCGAGGATCGCGGCGACCTCGACGTCGTGCGGGCGCAGGACGGCATCCACGGGGGCATGGACGTGGTAACGGGTCGAGGTGCCGGCCCAGCTGGTCGCCGACATCAGCAGCACGTTCGGTCCGGGTCGGCCGTCCACGGCAGGAAAGTCGGGCAGGGCCAGCAGCAGTTCGCGGCCGACGCCGCTGCAGCGGAAGAACCGCAGCTCGCCGCTCTGGTCGCCGTCGCTGGTGCGTTCACCGAGCTGGAACTGGAACCCAAGGACGTTGCCCATGGGGGATTCGGGGATGACCGGCTCGTAGTCCTTGGGCGGCCGGCGGGACAGGACGTTGGACGTGGCCTCCAGGTTGAGCGCGGCCTCCACCCGGGGCCACAGCATCGTCATCCGGTCCAGCCGGTGGTGCAGTGCGGCCAGGATGAGGGTGAGCTCGAAGCGCGAGGCGTGGGTTTCCAGGTCCTTTTCGATGTCCGGGTCGTGCTCGACGAGGTCGCGCAGCACCGTGCGCAGTCGCTGGCGGACCTGCGAACCGCGGTCGGCGTGCAGCAGCTGCAAGGTCAGATGCACCAGGGCATTCGCGGCCGGCGTGATGCGGTCAGCATCATCGCGGGGTGTTTTCTCCTCCAGCGGATCGTCGCGGAACTGGTCGAGCACAGCCTGAAGGTGGTCCATCCGGGCCTGCCGCTGTGCACGTCCCGCAGGCACCGACATTGCTGTGGTGGCCTGGCCGCCGGGTTGGGTGAGGTCGGGAAACCAGGACCAGATCAGCCACTCCTGCAGCGTCCACGCATTGAAGTAGTCCACGGTGATCCAGCTGCGCAGCGGCGGTGTGCCGATGAGCAGGGAGTACAGGCGGTCGGTGGCCGCGGACACGGTGTCGACGGCGCCGGTCCAGTCATCGACGTCCTCGGCCGAGAGCTGCAGCCGTCCTCGGCGCGCGAGCTCGGCCACTTTGTGGCCGGCGACTTCGTCCAGCCATGAGTTCGGTGATTGTCCAGCCAGTGTGGTGGCCGGGGCGAACGCGCGGTCCAGCTGCATCTGGACACGGTCGGCCTCGTCGACGATGACGAGGTCGCTGAGGCGGCAGGCCGCCTCCAGGTGCCGGAGACGTTCGGACTGCAAGACCAGCGGCAGACCACTGTGGACAAGGCTGGCCGGGGTCGCGACCCAGATCTGGGCATCGACGAGACGGCGGGCCGCGTGATGACGCGGACACACAGACCACAAAGGGCACCCGTGCCGTGTCCGGCGTCCCGTCCCACGCGAACCGGCGGTGGTGCCGGTGCCGGTCTTCCCGAGGAGATCGTCGGTGTCGGAGGGGAGAGGTTGCACCGGGTAGAGCGCGGTGCAGGGGGCCTCACTGATGCGCAGGGGCCGGCGTGCTTCCAGACCGCGTAGCGCGTCCAGTGGGCAGGCACTGCTGAGGTAGTCGAAGCTGGGGTGGTCGTGGCCGAGCATCGTGTCGGCTCCTGCCGAGGCCATGCGACGGTGTAGCCGTTCGAGGTTGCGCTCGCGTGTCGAGTGCCCGATCACCGGGGCGGCGTCGATGCCGAGGCGGGTGAACTGGTCGACGATGGCCAGGGTTTCGGCGACGTCGCCGACGACGATGGTGATGCGCCGTCCGGACGTGGTGGCAGCCCAGAAGGCGAGGATGTCGCGCAGCGTCGATTTCCCGGCGCCCACCATGCCGACCAGGTTCATCAACCGGTCGATCCGCAACAGGCCGGACTCGGTGAATTCACCGGCGGCGTCGTCGCGGAGCAACAGCCGCACCCGGCCTAGCCGGTGTGCCCACTCGTTGGGTTTGCCGGGCAGGTTCTGCTCGATTGCATCCATCGTGACCGCGGCCTGTTCCAGCTCGGCCCATGTGACCTCCACCGGGTCTCCGCTGTGGGCCGGAAGGCGGCCGAGGTCATGCCCGACCGGTGCCGGGATGCCCTCCAGCAGTTCCGGAGGGAGATCGACCGAGTAGCGGCGGTCGCGCACATAGAACTCGTACTCACCCGGCTCGGCCACCGGCAGCGGCTGCCGGGCGAACTCCGGTGGCGTGGTCAGCAGCGCTTCATACACCTTGAAGCGGTGCGGCGCGCGGCTGGGCTCCCGCGGCGTCGGCTCACTGTCGATGCTGTCGAGGAGATAGCCGCGCAGTTCCTCGGGAACCTGCAGGTAGGCCTCGACCGCGCGGGTCCATGCCCGGCGGCGCCGCATGTCCCACAGGTAGTGCCGGCCGTGCATCACTCGCAGGGGCGTGTCGGCGGCCTGGGCCCCGAATACCTCGCTGTAGGGGTAGCCGCCGAACAACGTCCACGCGTCCTGCGCGGTGTGTCCCGGCATCGCCGAGCGCAGCAGGTAGAGCCCGAGCTCCACATCGAGCATCTGCCCTGGCGAGAAATCCGGGAGGGTATCCGGCCAGACCGGGGTGAGCTGGCCCAGCAACCGGGCGTGCCAGCGACTGCGTTCACGCATGCGCCACCCCCGTGTCCTCAGCGGTGACCTTGCCGGTGCCGGTGCGGCGCAATTCCCGGTCCACCCGCGCCAGAAGCTCGGTGTCGGAGATCAGGCCGATCTGGTCGGCCGTGTCGGGACGGTGGTGGGCGAACACCCGTGCGTAGTCCTCTCGCTCGTCGAATCGGTACTGCGGCACGACTAGAAACCCTTCGTCGTAGGGCGGATCGGGTCGCAACGGCCCCGCAGCGCGGGCCAGCAGTGCGGGGTTGGCGCGGTCTTTCACATCGATCGCCCACACCCGCCCCCGCGGGAGAGTGATACGCAGGTCGTAGGCGTCGAAATTGGGCCACATCTGCGGCAGGAGTCCGCGCTCGATCAGCGCGGATTCCAGATCGGTTTCCGCCAGGCCGGGGCCGGTGATGAACATCCGCATCGGTCGGCTGAGCTGGAACACGCCACCACCCCGGCGGGCCTGCAGCGTGGCACCGACGCGCGGATGCTGATCGCGCCGGCACCGGTCCAGCTCACAGACGTAGCGGTCCCGGCCGACCGGCACCAGCAGGCACCCGCACCGCGCGCACACCGCATACGCGCCGTCACGCAGATAGGAAGCGGGCGCCGGCTCGTAGCAGCGGGTGATCACGGTGTGGAGCAGATCCAGATCCAGGTCGTCGGCGAGCGCGGCGCGTTGCGCATCGGTGAGCACCGGCCGTTCGATCAGCAGCCGGCGGAACGCGGTGTAGGACTCCGGGGCGCCAGCGGCCCGGCACTCGGCGATCGCCGCGAGCATCAGCTGGTTCTCGATGTGTTCGGCGGCGACGTCGCGTGCAGGGATCCGCCATTCCCAGCACTGTTGCGTCGGGGTTTGGGTCCGGGCGTCGACCAGCGTGGCGTCCGGGTCGAAGTCATCCGGCAGTGTCCACGGCCACGTGCCATCGCCGATCGGGTGCGTGGCAGCCCACCGCACCATGTCCGGCACGCTGGCCGGCGGGGTGCGGTGTTTCCGCAAACACAGCAGCACCAGCTGGTTGTAGGTGCTCTGCACGGTGGCGTCGTAGACGCCTTCGGACGGGCCCGGTTGTTGCGAGAGCCGCACGATCGCGCTGGCCACCATCTTCAGCAGGGGTTCACCGTCGAAAATGGACTCATTGTTCGAATGCTGTTGCCGGCTTGGCACGGCTGTCGTGATCCTTTCCCTCGACATGTGGGCCGGGATAGCTGGGGCACCACCGTGATACCGGGCACCACTGACAGTTATTGCTTGGTCGCGCTTCGAACGTGCGATCCGCCCGCCACGGCGCGGCCAGCTCACGCAGCACCGTGCGGGCCGTGTCCACCCGCTCGTCGTCGCGGGCATCGATCAGCACGATTTCCGCGCCCGTCGGACGCAAGATCTCCAGCTCGACGCGGCCCGCTCCACCGGGACCGAGCGCTCCAGCGGATAGGATCACCACACCGAGTGCCAGTTGCGGGAATTGCCGCAACGGATCGGTGAAGAACCTCGTTGCCTTCTGGGTCGATTTCAGCTCGCGCCAGACCCACTGGCCGGCTTCCTGGTAAACCAGGTCCGGTTTCGCCAGCACAATCGCACGCGCGGTGGTGTCGAAAACCGTCAACCGCGGCTCGACCCGGACATTCTCGATCTCCGGTGCCTCACGAAAGGGGCACACCTCGGCGTGCTGGGCCAGCATCCGGACCCCGGCGTCGGCCAGATCCCCCGTGACCTGCCATGTCCCGGCAGACCAGCCCGAGCCCAGCGGCGGCAGAGGCCGCGACCTGCACCCGTCCGGACCGGCCTCGTGAGCCTCTTCCAACCAGGCGTGCACGGCCTGCCCCAGTTCCGCTTCGCCGCTGTATTCGTACGCGCGCGGCAAATGAACAGAACGCAGATACGCCTGCGCCGGGCATCGCAGGTAATACCGGAGCCCGGAGACCGACACCGTCCGCAACGGCCCCTGGGAGTCATCCAGCCCCAGCAGCCCTGGGGTGCGGACCGGCCCGTCGCACACCGCAACTCGTTTGCAATCCGCACAGCCGAACCCCGGAACCACATCGCGGCCTGCTGCGATCTCACCGACCTGGCTCCGGCCGTGCTCCGCGAAGTAGTCCTCGACATCCGCTGCCGTGCCCTCGAAAAGCGGCTTCACGACGCCGTCGGCTAATCCCACGCTGACCACACGGACGCGTTCGGTGCCTGTCCGGCCGCTCGGGTGAAACGGTTCCGACCACGGGTTCGGCCAGACCGCCGGGTTACCGAACGCGGCGACGTAGGCCGCGATCGCGATCGCGGTCGCCTCATCCCGCCCATCAGCGAGCGCATCGCCTTGCCGCAGGAACCGGAACTCCCGCAGCCGGCCGTCTACCGATTCATACCGGCGCCCCCACGCATACAGCTCCCACACCACCGACCGGGTAAGCCGCTGAGACACCCATAACTCGCGGACCGGCCTCATCCCGGCCTCACCGCGCTGGTGCGACTCCAGATACATGCGCGCCGCATGCTCGGCATAACCGGTGACCCCGGGATGCCTTCGCCCGCCTTGGCTCCGGATCTCCGCAATCGCCTGCTCCGCCGTGACCCCGTCGAACTCGACCCTGTCCACGGCGTCCATCACCGGGCGAAGAACGAAACCATCCCAGTGTTCATCAGGGAAGCGTCTCGCCGACCGTGACCGCGGCCGCGCTTTCCAGGCCAACGACGAGGGGCATGTCGCATCGACCGCGCGGCCCGCGCTCGCCCCGATACGGACAAGATCAACAACGGGCAGTGCGGAATTGTGCTGCTGCATTCGGTCGCCGCTCATTCTGAAGATCCCGGCATGGCGTAGCAGGACCGCGAGGCCCGGTCGGCGGTCCACGGCGTTCCAGAACAGCGACGTGAATGCTGCTTCGTGTGCTCCCACGGGCGTGGAGCGGTCACGGTCGGCAAGGCGGAAGAACCTCCTGACAAATCGGTTGTCGTACCGAAAACAGCCCGCCACCTCCCAACGGCGGCCGGGGATGCGTGCTGCGTCGGTTGGGGTCAGCGTCGCCAGGGACGCCAGAACGGGTCGGCGGCGGATGCCGACGTGAGTGCGTGCTTGAGCGGTCCGGGACGCAGGTCCATATCGGGCAGTGAATCCATGGACAGCCAGGAGAATTCCAGATGCTCTTCCCGGCTCGTGATCTCCTCGACGGCCAGCGTCGCGTCGAAGACGGCGTTCATTTCATGATGGGTGACGCCGTTTTCGGTGTACCCGTGCTCGATGACGCCCCGAAACGCGCCGATGGCGGCGTCTGCGCCGAGCTCCTCGCGAAGTTCCCGCAGCAATGCCTCTTCCATCGTCTCACCAGGCTCACGGTGACCACCGAGGAGAAACCGAGCCCGAGCAGGCTCGGGCAGCTCGACGATCTGGGGCATCGTTTCTCCTGGATCTACAGCACCACCGCCGGTGGACAGCCGGCGCTTTTACCGTGCCTGCTGGGCTGGGCGGGAGGAAGAAGCTCGTGTACCGGAACTGCTCGATACTGCTCGACCTCGGCTGGTAGTCAACCCGCTACGCTGAAGTTCTGCCGTGATCGCCTCGCTTGGCTACTGGGAGGACGCCTGCGTGACCCACGACATCGCATGGACACCACGCGAGGTAAAGGCTTTACGGGAGGCCCAACATCTCAGTCAGCGTGCTTTCGCCGGGCACCTTGGGTTCGCTCACAGCACGGTGGCGAACTGGGAAAACCCCCATCGCAAAGCTCTGCATCATGAGACCCGCGAAGTGCTCAACCGCGAATTCGACGGCCTTTCCGATGAAGTCCGGGATCGTTTCGATCGCCGCCTGGGCCACGCCGCAGGCAAGCTCGGCGCAGGTTCGACGGTCCGTACCGCGATGCTGCTGGATTCGCTCAGCGGTGACACCGCGTCACCACTGCCGTATCGCCCACCCCCGGACGCCGTCGGCGGTGTCCGGGCGTTCCTCTCCTCCTCCATGCGGGTGTTGCTGCTCAAGGGCGCTGCCGGAACTGGCAAGTCGCAGCTGACCCACTACCTGACGCGGCATTTCGCGGAGCAGGCCGACTTCCAGTTGCTGACGGTAGAGAGCTGGGATTTAACCGGTGTGGACGTCGCCGTCGAGATCTTGCGTTACGCGTCGATCCCGCGCGGGCACGACGCCCTGCTCACCTTGGAGACGAGTTGTCAATCGCTGTCGCGGCCCTGTGTTGTCGTCATCGACGGGATCTCCAGCCACCACGAATTCGCTGTCATCGGCCGTCAGGTCGACGCGATACTCCGACAGGTCACCGCGCCGTCACTGCGGTTTCTGATCACCGTCCGCACACCGCCGGTTCCCGAGACCACCGCGTACCCGCTGCTGCATGCGACCCTGTTCACCGCGACCGGCAAGATAGGTGACACGCATCGGACCGAGCTGACTCCGTGGACGTCGGCCGAGGCTCAGAACCGCTGGGACCAGGCACGCTCGACCGAGGTTCCGCCCTTCGAACGTCTTCCTGCTGGAATCCGCCATCTGGTGCGAACCCCGGTCTACATGCGACTCGCGCTGGCCGCATCGCTGGAGACCACCGGGCACGATCTCAACGCCTATACCCTTCTCGAACGCTGCGTGCGTGCCATCATCGGTAGTGGCGCCTCCGACCCTCAGCCGGTCATGGCCGCACTGACGGAACTGGCCTGGAGCCAGAGTCAGCTCCACGTCAGGTGCAACTCGATATCGCAGCCCGGTCACCGCACGAGCCCACCGCCGCTGCCATCAGGTGCGGCGACCGGCATTGTGCGGACCCTGTCCCACGGACGCATCGAGTTCACCCACGATGTGCTGAGCGAATTCTTTCTCAGCACCTACATCGCTGACATACTCCAGGACCATGGACGTTCGGTCGCGGCCGTCTCGCTCCTTAATGAACTCGCGACCCAGGCCAGCGTCTCCGGAGCAGCGCGTAGCATCTTCGAACTGATCGTCCAGCGCCTCGACGACCGTGCGCCCGGTCTACTGGAATACGTCGCCACCGCTCCGACCACCGCGACCACGACAGTGCCGCTGCTGCTCGCCATGGCCGACGGCTCCCGCTTCGCCACCCCCGAAGTCCTACGCGCCGTGGCGAACCGAGCCAACCAGGAAAGATCGATCAGCCTAAGCCGCGCCCTGCTCGATAGCCGGGCACTCCACCCCGCGCTCGGCCACGGGCGCGCCACATGGCTACTGGCACTCCTGCGTCAGTTCGGCACCGAACTCTGGCCAGAGATCACCGGATTCATCGAGCGCACCTTTGATGTCGCCGACACCTATGCCTTGCTGGACGCAGCGGACCTGAGCGAAAGCGACGAAGCGACCTTCTTCGCACGGCACTTCTACCTGTTCTTCTCCGACACCACCAGCAACGCCTTGGACACGTTCCTGAGCCATCCGAACTGGCGCGTCCGGGCGGCACTCGCCGAAGGAATCCGCGACGATCATGCCCCGGCGGGTGCTCCCGGACTGAACATCATGGAACAGCTGGTCCGCGACGTGGACTACAAGGTGCGTGCCGCCGTCGCACCCGCCGTTACCCGCGTACCCCAACCACTTGCCGAACGCTACCTCTCCACGCTCTTGAACGATGACAACTGGCACGTTCGTGAATGTGCGCTCCACGGCCTCGACCCCCTCGGGCCGGGACACCCGAGGCAAGAACTAGTGCACGCGGCACTCGCGGCCATCAATGCCGATTCCGCCTGGCGCCGCTGCCCCCGCCACATCCGACCCAGCTGGCAGCGGCTCGAAATCCTGCACATGCCTGACCTCACCGACACATTCACCGCGCACGACGGTGACGATCACCGCGCGCTCCTGATGGTGCTGAGAGAAACCCGCACCGGCTATCTGGTCCTGCCGCCCCAGATCCGGCAAGCCGTCGTGGACCGCGCCCAGCGCAGTGGCAACTGGCTCGTGCAGCACGAAGCCGCAGGTATCACAGCCGGTAGCGGTCACTCGGACAACGATGACGATCCTCGCCTCAGCCGGGAACGGTTCCGTCGAACGCGCAACCACCGAGCGGTGCAGATCGCCCTTGACATGCGCGACATCAACGATGCCATCACCGTTGCCCGGGCCGCTGTCGCGGCCGGAGCCGACTACATCGAGATCGGTGACCCCCTCATCAAAGAAGTCGGCGTGTCCGGTATCGAGCAGATCAAGGCTGCCGTGCCCGAAGCCACCGTCGTGGCCGAAATGATGTCCGCCGACTGGGGACGCGATCAAGTCGTGCTCGCTGCCCAAGCCGGAGCCGATGTTGTCCTGCTTATCGGCCCGGCCACCATCGCCAGCGTGAGCGCTGCCGTCGAGGCCGGGCAGCGCCTTGGTGTCCCCATCCTGCTGGATACGCCGATCGCCACCAGTCAGCGATGGGTCACCGAGATGGAACGCGCCGGAGTTGACGGGTTCACCATCACCACCAACATCGATCTCGGCATCGGCAACACCACGGCCCTCGACGCCGCCCGTACACTCCGTTCTTGGACCCAGCTGCCTGTCGCTGTCAGCGGCGGTTTCAGCACAACCGACCCCACGGTCTTCACCAGCCCCGACTGGGACATCCTCATAGTCGGGCGCAGCGTCGCTGACGCCGTCGACCCGGCTGGCGCCGCCACGCGCATCGTAGAACTCGTTC
This sequence comes from Saccharopolyspora sp. ASAGF58, assembly GCF_012277335.1. Taxonomy (NCBI): domain Bacteria; kingdom Bacillati; phylum Actinomycetota; class Actinomycetes; order Pseudonocardiales; family Pseudonocardiaceae; genus Saccharopolyspora; species Saccharopolyspora sp. ASAGF58. Next base: position 4,859,069 of record NZ_CP040605.1, read on the forward strand.
ACCAGACTGAAAGGCAATCGTGAATATCCGGCCTCTGCACCAAGACGACATTCCCGCGATCCTGGACCTGATGGAGCTGGGTGCGCCCTACGTGCGGGCCCGCACCACTTCGGATTACTGGCTCTACGCCAACCTTTTCTCCACCACGTGCCCGGTCGCCGAGGACAACGGCCAGCTCCTCGGCGCTGTGATCGCCTTCCGCAGCCAGGACCACCCAGACGATCTCTACCTCCAGGACGTGATCACAGATCCCGATCACCGCCGACGCGGCATTTCCACCGCACTGCTCGCGGCGGTTCGCGACGCCGGACACGGACTCGGCTGCCGCCGGCTCTACCTGACCTCGGAACCAGACAACATTGCCGCCCACAACACCTGGACACGCCTCGGATTCACCAACATCTCCGGCGACCGCACCGTCAACGGCGTCGAAGTCATCTCTGACTACAAAGGCCCAGGCAAACACCGCGCCGTATACGAACTGCCGCTAATCGACACTACTGACTGACCGCGGCCAGCAGGGACCGATACTGACAAGGTGTGAAAGGGCGTGCCGCCGCCCGAATTTCACAAACCACAAGAAATTTGACCAAGCAAGCACGTGCACACGCTCGGTGATCAAGGGTGACCTGTGTGGACGGTCGTGCCCGTATCAGGGCAGGCGCTGCGCATGGCTCCGAGCAATACGGCTCACTGCACAGCCCCTGGGGCAAACCCCACTTCTGTCGGTGTGCGGATATCTGTCAACGCCGTGCGTGGTCTTGTTCAAGCATCTTCGGAGGTAGGAGGCAACGAGTAGCGGGTTCCACGCTTCTTGCCAGTGACCAGGACGCGTCCGTCTTGTTTGAGCACTGCGATGGCGGTTTGCCATTGCGCGCTGGTCAGGCCCGTGTGGTCGAGGATGTCCTGTCGTGCGAGTGGTCCGGCGGCTGTCCGGAGGCATTCGATGATCCGCTGTTCCGGGGAGTCGTCGGTATGGGGGCGGTTGCGGTCGATTGTTTGAAGAGGACGCGATTCCGGAGTCTCGGGATGCTCCGGAGTTGGCGCTTGGAGGCGGACGCGGTGGGCGCCGCGAATGCCCCGGAAGCGCGTGGGCATGCATGTGAACAGGATGACCTGGCACTTGGCCGCTGCGGTAGACATGACCGCGGCGAGAAGGTCGAGGCGTTCGGGGTCGCTGTGGCCGAGGGTGTCGTCGAAGAGCGCGGGTACGCCGGCTGACGGGTCGACGAGGGTGGCGCAGGCCAGGCGGGTGAGTACGCAGAGCTGTTCCTGGGTGCCCCCTGACAGCGACGTGTAAGGCACTGTGATCCCGTTGAGCGTGCGCGTGGTGATCGCCAGGTCGGTATCGAGATCGACGGCGAAGTCGTTGCCGAAGAGCACGCGGCCCAAGTCCTCGATACGTGCGCGGAACGGAGTGCGGTAGTGCTCGTGGGCGCGCTCGCGGGCGGAGTGGAGGGTGTCGAAGAGTAGTTTGGCGGCGTGGGCGCGGCGTCGCTGCGTGTCGTGGTGGGCTCGTGCTTCTGCATGTTCGCGTTGGGCGTCGGCGAGGCGCTCAGCGAGGCCACGTACTCGCGGGTCGGAGAGTCGGCCGCGGATTTCGTGACCTTCCGCGTCGAGTTCCTTGATCTCCTTGTCAAGTGATTCGATCGCGGACTTGATGGCGTCCAGGCGGGCGGCGAGTTGCGGACCGCCCAGTTGATCCAGTTCGGCGATGGCACGCCGGTGCTGTTGTTTGAAGTCGGCGAGGTTGTCGCGGGCTTCATCGGCCCGTTTGCGTAGAGCGTGGTCGTCTTCGACACTGCGGTCGTGGGCTAGCCGTCCTTGCGCGGCGTTGATCTCCTCATTGAAGGTCGTGATCCGACTGTCCAACGCCGTCTGCTCAGCCCGTAGTGCTGCGAGGTCCTTTTCACATTTCGCGAGTCGTGTCTGGGCCAGCCGTGCCCGGTGTTTCGCGTTCTTGACGGCTGCGACCACGTGCTCATGCTGCCTCCGAGCCTCGTTGAGGTCGCAGGGGTGACCAGGCTCGTTGGACGTGTCGGTATAGCGCTTGATCCGCGCCCGCACACGAGTGATCTCATCCTCGGTGTCGTCGGCGGAGCGGAACGAGTAGAGGCTGTTGAGGGTCTTCTTCGCGCTCTTGGCTTGGGCTTCCCGGGCTTGTCGTTGGCCGTTGAGGTCTTCGGCGTCGGCGATCGTTTCGACCCCGGCCTCGCGTCGGAGTCGGTTCCAGTTGTCTCGCGCGGCGCGAAGTATCTCGGCTCCCTCCCGTTCACCAAGCCCTGGTGTCAAGCGGAGTCGGAGCTGGTTTGCGACGGTGATGTCGGTGTCCCCGGTCAGGACGTGCGTGTGCTCCTCGCCCCTGCCTAGATCACGACGTTGATCGTCGATGTCGACCTGGGTGTCTGCGATCGCGGTCAAGGTCAGCCTGGCAGCGGCGGCGTTGGCTGCTGCGGCTGCTTGGGTGAGTTCGTCGTGGGCTTTCCGGAGCTTGGACATCATCGACTTCGTCAACTGGCACCCATCGAGCCAGACAGCGCATTCCTGGGCGATAGCCTGCGTTTCCCGGATCTGCTGGGCATGTCGGGTAAGGCCATCAAGTGCGTCAACGTCCACTGCGTGGTCTTTCGCAGCAGCCGCACGACGTTCTTGTTCTTCTGCAGCATTGACCGCACGATCAGCTGCTTCCCTCGCCGTCCTGGCATTCGTCGCGGTCGTCAGAGCCGTATCGTGTCGAGCCGCGAGCGCCTCGCGATCGGTTGCCAGCTCGCTGAGGTGCTGCGCCCGTTCATCGAGATCACTGATCAGCTTCTCACGTGATGCCAATGCCGCTTGTGTTGCTTGTGCTTCGATCGACGCCGTATCGACGTGCATGCCCAGCGCGTCGACCTCGCGCTGTGCCCTGTCGACCTTGGTTTGTTGGGTGTGTAGTTCTTGAGCGAGCGTGTTCCGCTCGGCTTGCTGTGTGCGAAGGTCATGCAACTGGCATTCCACTTCCGCCGCGCGCTCGGTGTCGATGCGGATGTCGTCGATCACATCCGCGACCTGCCGCTCGGTGGCCTCCGCTTGTTTGAGGACGTCGACCGCCTGCTTATAGTCGCCGGCGGGGACTGCCTTCTTCTCTGTGAAGTACCTCAGCATTTCCTTCCGGCTGGAGTCGTACAACGACTCCTCCAGTTGGCTGTTGTCGTGGTCAGAGGATCCGCTGGCAGCTTGGTCCAACGCATGCGCGAGGCCACGTGCGGTGGTGAAGTCGGCTTCCCGAAGTGGGGCGCGCTGGTTAATCCGGAGCGCTTCCCACAGGTTCCAATCGTGTGTCTCCGTAAGGATTTCCGTCATGCGGTCGTGTGCGGCCCGGCCAGTGAGCTGTTCCGCGCGTGGTGTGTGGACGGTGAGCTCCGTCTTGGCTCCGTGGAACCAGCGCTTACGGATCGTGAAACGGTAGGTGCCGCTGGTGATCTGTGCTTCGACCTCGGGGCTGACGTCGCGGTGGTGTGGCTTGACGGCGCGCAAGGCCCGTTTGGTAGAGGAGTCCAGCTCACCAAGCACTAGATCGAGCGCTTCGGCGAGACTCGATTTACCCACTTCGTTCGGGCCTTCGACGATCGTGACACCAGTGTCTGCGAATTGCACCGTCCGATGGGTGACGCCGCGAAAATTCGTCAGCGTCAGCGAATGCAGGATCATCGGGCGTGTCCTCCTCCGGCAAGTCGGTACAGCAGCATCAGCGCGTCTTGGGCCTGACTGGCAGTCACCGCGTTCGCCGTTGCCTGTTGGGTGAGTTCGTCGAGGGCTACGGAGGCGAACCCAGTGAGGCCCAGGTGGTCGAGGTCCGAGAGATCCGGCAGAACGTGGAAATCTGAGTGCCGCTCCCACTGCTCGACGGCGGCGAAGAGAGTGCTTGCGGTGCCCAGGACGGTCTGCAAACGCGCGTGGTCGGCAATGCCGAGCGTCCCGCTGAGTGCGAGTTTCACGACTGTCCGTGTCTTGTCGGATATGTCGCTGAGCTGCTGACCGATGCGCTCGACGTCGTCGGATCGCGTGGCCTCGAACTGCAACTCGTGGAAGCTCCATTGTCCGACCCTTGACGGAGCGACGTGGGCTGCGGCGCCGTCGAGTTCGACTATCAAGATGTTTCCGGGCTCCTTTTCGGTGTATGACGTGACTTCCGGCGTGCCGGAATACCAGATCCGTCCTGTCGTTCCCAGCGGTGTGGTCGAGTGGCGATCGCCGAGTGCGACATAGTGCACGAGACCGTTGTGGATCGCTTCTTCGAGGTCGTCGAGCCGCACCAACGTCGGATCGAGCCGGTTGGGGTTCAAAGTGTCGACCTGTCCGTGGCCGATAACGATGCGGGTGCGTCCGGGTATGTGTTCGAGACCGTCGAGTACGGGTGTGACCGGGTCGGTCGAGGGCCTCTTCGCTGTCCATGGCGCCGGCACGAGATCGACATGCGGGGCCGCCTCCACGATCTCCGGACTGCCGAGCACGTGCACATTGGACGGGCAGCGGGAGAGGAACTCCGGGCTGCGGAAGATCGCTGTGGCGTCGAGGGGGTCGTGGTTACCGGGCAGGAGGTAGATCGGCAGTGGGTCGAGTTCGGAGAGACACTCCAGTCCCCGCAGGACGATCTGAGGTTCGAGTAGGTTGTCGTCGAACACGTCGCCAGCGGCCACCATGAACGCGCAGCCGTGTGCCGCGGCGACGCGGCCGGCCTCGTGCACGGCGTCGAAACGCGCCTGGGTGTATCGCGATTGGGCCTCTCCCTTGAGGAAGTGGCGAGTCATACCCCATTGCCAGTCGCTGGTGTGCGCAAACTTCAGAGCCATCGGTTCGTTTCCTGGTGATTGTGGTCGTTGGTGGGCAGGTCGGGCTCATAGATAGCGCGCAGGGCGGCGCGGATGGGAGCTTCTTGTTCGATCGCGTAGCCGCGTTGGAGACAGCTGGCGGCGAACGCTCCGACCGCGTCGTCGCGTTCGGCGATCCGTGTCAGCTCGTTTTGTGCGTGCTCGCCGAACATTGCGCCTCGGGGGTGGGCGACGGTGCCGGCGTCGACCACGATCCGCTCGGTTCCGGAGGGGATGACGTCGTGGACTCGGGCCGTGATGCGTGCGCCGCCGAGGTCGGCGTCAGCGCAGATGATGACTCGGTCAACGGTGCTCGCGGCCTGGCTGATGACGTCAACGGCGGCGTCGGCTGGCTGGCCGTGACACCAGATGAGGGGGGTTTGCGGCCATCGGTCGCACGCGGTTTCGGCGGCTTGCCGGTTTTCGACGACCAGGAGCGTTGTTGCTTTGTCGTGAGTCCGGACGGCGATGCTGCCGTCACTGGGTAGCCGGATGTCGTGGGGACCTGGCCAGCCAGACCAGTCCAGTGTTCGACCGTTGTGTTCGGCGTTGATCGGTCCCCCGAGTCCGATGTAGGGGCTGCGGTTGATGCCGAGTTCGGTGACCGCGTCTGGTTCCCAGCCGGAATCGAGGAGCAGCTTGTGGACGTCATCGCGGGCCTTGGTGTGGCCGGCGTGGTGTTGGACGAAGGCGCGCAGGCTGTCGTAGGTCGTGCCGTCACAAAGATCAGTGGCCGCGGCGACCAGCCACGGCAGCCGTGGGTCGTGTTGATCGGTGTGCAGCGAGTGCGCCGCACCAGGCCAGTGCGAGCTCAATCGAGTGCGGAGTCGCTCCGCCTGTTCGGCGAGGTCGCGTTGGCCTTGCCGACGTCCGTCCCGCCGTTGGCTTTCTTCGTCGGCAAGAGCCGGGTGCGGGAGCCAGCGGCGTGGCGGGGTGACGATGCGGCCATCGGTAAGGCCGCACTCCAGGGACACGCAGCCAGATGCGGTCAGGGCTCGTGCCACGGCAAGGGCGCGGTTGCCGAACTTCTTGGACACCGTTGTCCATCGGCGTGTGGTGCTGATCGCCCAGCGCCATTCAGCGTCCGTGAGCCCCTCGGGCCTGCGCGGCTCGGCAGGGTCGGGAGACCGCAGGTGCACCCGGCGGGCTTTCGGGGCTCCGTGGCGATCGGTCGGCATGATGCCATCGGGGCCGGGTTGAGCGAACGCGAGGAGCTCAGGGTAGGGGCTGAGGCCGCGCATGGGGAACTCTTCCCACACCTGGGTCACGCTGCGCCCTCCGCGTCGTCACGGAGCTCGGTCAGCCAGTCCTGCAGCATCTCGATCCGGGCGGAGTTGCTGTCCTGACCGACTATGACGGGAGGATCGTTGTAGGGGCGAGAATCAGAGCTGCGACGCAGTTTGATGTATTCACCGCTGGCGTGAATGGCATAGCGCTCCATGTCGTCCTGCAAGGCTCCGAGGACCGTGATGCCGTGGTCGGCACCGATGTTCTGGAACAGGGCGACGGCGTCCTTGCGGTGCTGCGCGCCGAGGTTGCGGCCGAGCTCATCGAGAATCAGCACCATGGAGCGGCCACTGGAGCTGGCGAGCGCGGCGGCGCAGACCAGCTTGACTGCCTTGTCGTCGAGCTGCGCGGTGTTGGCGCGGGCTTGGTAGGTGACCATTCCGTCGTGATCATCGGATCGCCGCCATTTCGGTGTGACCTGCCAGGGCCATATCTGTGTCGGGTCGGCTGGCGGTTCGGGGTCGGGAAACTCCAGTGCTGCCCCGTGACCGCCGTAGGCCCGGTCCAGCTCGTCGAAACGGTGGGCGACTGTTTCCAGACCTCTCTTGATCGCGGCGCGCAGCTGGCTGCGCACAAGCTCGGTGGTGCGGTGCTGTTCCTGCAGAGCCTGCGTCGACGCCTCTAGGGCTTTGGTGCGCCGCTGGCGTTCAGACTCGATCTGCGACCGGCTGTCGGCGTCGACCTTCGCCATTTCCGCGAGATAGCGCCGCAACGCCCTGAGATAGTTGGGAAAGGCCGCCTGCGCGCTTTCCTCCCGGCTCTTCCCTCGCCCTTCGTTGCTCTCTTCTCGTAGAGTCCTGATTTCAGCAGGGACACCTTCGGGCGCGGTGTCGCGGGGAAAGCAATGTTCGTCGGCTTCCCTGAGTAGGCGCTCGGCTTCCTTCCACCAATCCGTTTCGTCGAGGACCTGGTCCTCGTCCAGTAGGGCCGCGAGGTGTTTCTGTGCGTCGGCTTCGGTGCCCTGCCACTGGGTCAGTCGACGGTCCACGTCAAGGGCTTGGACTTCCTCGCTCAGCGAGCTCCGCTGCTGTGACAAACTCCCTCGGGTCTCGCGGAGTTCCTGCCTTTGTCCGGTGATTCTGCCGATCTCGCTGTCGCGCTGATACCGCTGTCGCTTCATCTCCTCGTGGTGTTCATGAGCCTGCTGCAGTTGTGGCCGTAGCTGTTCGCGTTGCTTGGAGAGTTCTGCGACGAGGGTGGCCTTGTCGGTGATCTGGGCCGCAAGTTGTTGTGCCTGGGTAGCGGCTTGGGCAGCTTGGAGGCGGTTTTGGGCGAGCGTGACTGCACGTTCGGCCGCGTCGACTTGTTCCCGTGCTTGCTGGTACGCGACTGCTGTGGTGTCGGCTGCTTCCCGTGCCTGCGCGATGCGGGTGGCGCGCCCGGTAACGGGATCACTGAAACCACCGAGGGTGATGACGCCTGCGCCGGTATCCAGCGCGCGTGCCGGGTCGGTGCTGTGCTCGTGGCGGTCGCGCAATGCGGCAAGGAACCGGTTGACGGTCATGGCGCCGTCTGCGGTCGTCGGAAGTCCCTGCGATTCGGTGGCGTGTTCATCCGCCCGGATGATCCTGGACCCCGGGATGTGGGCCAGTAGGCGCGCGGCCTGATCGAGCGGAGCACGCGTGACCACGGCATGGCGATACGACGCCAGCCGTGGTTCCCACTCCTCCCGCTCAGCTTCGGTGAGCACTACGAGGTCAAGTAACGCGACCGCGTCTACGTCCTCCTGATCGAGGGCGGCGACTTGCTCGGGTGCGAGGTCGTCGCCGCTTTCCGCCGCTCGCAATGCCTCTTGCGACTTGCGGTGCTCGCTGGCGGCCACGCCCCGGTGTTCCAGCGCGGAACTGTGTGCGGCTTTGGCGGCGGCGAGTTCCTCGCGGGCGGTGTCCTCGTCGCGACCGTCAGCAGCGAGGGCACGCTCCTCAGCATTCCGCTTGTCGCTGCGTAACCGTTCGAGGTCGCTCGACGCGACTTTCCGGTGTTCCGACAGCTCCTTGTCTTGCCCTGTGAGCCGCTCGTCGTCGGCAGCGGCTTGTTGAAAGCGAGCGGCAAAGGCTTCGTCGTTGGTCAGATGTCCCAGTTGGTCAGAGAGCGCCTTTTCCTGCTCCGCCGTGGACTGAAGCTTCGCCGCGATGAGTCCTTGCTCGTGTTTGATGTCGTGTTGTCGCTGGACTGCGGTGACGACCCGACGTGCCAGTCTGTTGCGCCATGCCTTGGCGGCCTGGTCGGCTTTCTCCCGGGCGTGTTCGCGGCGAGCGATGGCTGCTTCCGTGGTCACGGCGTCGGCTTCCCACACTTCGATCGCCTTACGAGTCTCTCGCGCGTCGATGTCCAGCGCATGCTCGGTCGCTCGGAGCTTCTGTTCTTCGTCAAGCTCACGGTCCAGGCCGGTGAGGGTGGCGATCGCGTCGAAGATACGGTCCGGGCCAATCTCGTTGAGCGGCTGCGCGAGCAGGTTCGGGGTCTTCGTCGCACGGACGGACGTGGACAGAAACGACACACACCGGACGTGGTCACCGAACAGTGCCTCGGCCATGCCCCGAGCGCCGATGTCGTTGCGGCCGTTGCGCTTGACCATCTGATCCCACAAAGGATCGGCGCGCTGTGCACGCCCCGCGTCGGTGTTCCCACGGGGTATCCAGAGGCCCTCTTGCCAGCGCACCGCCAGATGCGGCTTGTCTCGGTTGATGCGGATCCACACCGTCAGCGCCGTCGATTCCAGGTCGTCGATCTCGGTGACGTCCGGATCGGCGAACACGCCGATCACGTAGCCGTGACCAGCGTTGCCCCACTCGCCCTGCCCGGCGTCCCGCGCGGTGAACAACATTCCGGCTGCGGTCGCGGCACCGCTGTTCAGCCGCCACTGCTCATCTGCATGCGTCAGACTCACCGCTGCGATCAGCGAGGACTTGCCTGCCCCGTTGGAGTCCACCGGCCCCTGGCCAGCAATCGTGATCAGCGTTCCTGGAACAAGCGGAACCGGATCAGTCGACAACCGTGAAATGTTGATCATTTGGATGCCGACAAGAACCCGGGAGCCCACGACGTCGCGTTCGCCCGCGTCGCCGAAGCCCGGACCGCTCGGTTCAGGAAAAGTCATCGGTCTCCCTCGGAGTTCTGAGAATGATTGCGTCGCAGCCGAATCGCATCGGCGAGTGCGGTCTCCGGGCCCGCCGCAAGGATGAGTTCGTCTTGCAACCGGGCCCGCGCTGCCGGCGTCAACCGGTGGAACTGAGGGCCAGGTACGTAAGACGCACCCGACACGCCCAGGTGCTTGGGAGTCGTGACCCGGCGGAGGAGACCTGCCGCGTGCAGGCGGGTCAGGGACTCCTGCACCGCTCCCTTGCCGAGCTGATTCAGCTCCTTGAGATCAACCGGCGTGGTCGGGTGCGTCGACACCCACTCGTCGCGCGCCAGGGCACCCTGCGAACGCGGGATCGCCACCGAATAAATGAGAACGACCACCAGCACGGCCCGATCGACGTCGGTGAGATGGTCACCACCCTCACTGACCAGCTCCGCCGCGATGTCGTCCCGATATCCTGATGTCCAGCGACCGTTACCAACTCGGATCAAGGTTCGACCGGAGATCGCCAGCAGCTCATCCAGTTTCGCGCGGAGCGTCACGTCGCGAAGTGCCCGCAACGACATCTCGGACGCGGGTTCCGACTGAGTCTCCACAGCGGCCCATGCAGCCACGACGTCGGCTCGGTTGGACTCGCTCAACGAACTCAGGGTGGACTCGAACGGATCGCTCATGCGCTGCTCTCCGACCTCCCCCTTGGCAGGGTGCGGCAGATTTCTGCGAACTGATCAAGGTCGGCCTGCGGCCACGTGGCGACTCGGGCGCCGAGACGGATGACGCCGGTGTCCTCGTCCCAGAGCAACCATCCGGATGCTGAGAGCCGGCGAGCGACTTCCGTGACCCCGTCACGCAGCTTCCCCCACGTCTGGGTGGGCCGAAGCAATGTCCGTACGTCGGTCACCGCGCCCACCGACGTGGGGATGCCCGGCCACGGGGACGAGGCGAAGTCGGTCCAGCACAACCGAAGGCAGCAAGCGAGCACCTCGCAGGTCAGCGCCGAACGCTCCACTGTGGGCGGGCTCATCCCCAATTCGTGAAGCACGGCCGGGGTCACATCGTCGGGAGTGCCCGGAACCCACCACACCTGGTCACCGCCGGGCTCGATCAACCGTGACATGCCGACCGGAGTGCGTCGTCCCGCATCTTTTCGCTCAAGTCCGCGCGCTCGACTCCGCGCCCAGGCCAGCGCTTCCGAGCGCACCTCATCCATCCGGCCGCTCCGCCACAGCAGCGAGCCTTCGACCGAACCAGCCGTCCGTCACCCACGAGGGCGTTAGGCCCGGATCAGCGTCGAGACGAGGTCCCCACGACAGCTCGTAAGGCAAGTTGGATTCGTTAGCGATCGCCGTCAACTCCGCGAGTACGCGTCGGGCAGTGGGCCAGTCACCACAGTCCCGGAGGAGGTCATGCACCGCGATCCGATCGCGGCCATCCAGAACATCCTCGGCGATCTCCCGCAGCGCCTGACGGTCACGCATCGTCCGATCGTCGACAGACTCCGGTGACACCGGATCCGTCGTACTGGACCGGGGCGGCGCCGTGCGCTCCGTCGTCGGTCGGGCGAGCTGATCCAACGCATCGCGCATCTGTCCTGGTTCAATCCACGGCATCGGCGCATCGAAGACGAACGAGGTCAACACGGTGCTCAGCTGTTCCACCGTCGCGTGCTTCACGAAGCTCGTCCAGGCCCGCGGCGGCAACATCCCGAGTGCACGGGTTGTTCCCGCTGACGACTGCAACCGAGCACATGCCGATTGGGTGGCATCTCCATACGCCCGAATCGCCGCACGCAGCTCGGCGCACGGACGGGCGAGAACGGTCCACTTGTTCAGGATCACGCGGTGGACTTCGTCGGCCTGCGCCTTCAGCGTGTGCGCGTCCCATAGCAGCACCGCCTTTTCCCGCAGCCGCTCCTCGTCGTCCGCGACAACCAGGCTCGACAGCTCCGATGCGATCAAACGAAACACATGAGTCAGGCGTGCCGCAGCTGCCCGGCCGTCCGCTTTGGTCGCGCTATCGCTGTTGAGATTCAGTTGCTCCATCGCCAGCAGTTGATGCAACTCCGACTGCCCACCGCGGGCCATCATCCGACGCAAGAACAACAGCGAGACATATGTCGTGAACGACGCCCGGAACTGCCGTGCGTTCGGGCGCGGAAACATCGGCTGAACTGCACCGAGGTCCTTCAGGACGTTGAAGCGTTGAGCGAAGACCTTCTCCGGATACTCGCGACACGCATGCCGTGCCTGCTCGAACGTCAGCCCGTCGACGCCGGCCTCCGCGAACGCCGCAAACAGAGTGTCAGCGATCTCCACCATGACCGGATCAGTGATCACAGAGCCCGCATCCCGCCCCAACACGGCCACGATCTGCCGATAGATCGACAGCACGGCCTCGTCCTCGGCCGCGCTCTCCAACGCCAGCTGCGATTCGTCCACGACCGCGAAGGTAGAGAAAACGGCCGACAGCTCCGCGTCTCAAACACCCGTTCGTATCGCTGAGCGTAACTCCGATTGATCCATTCGGAGCTGCCTGCGCTCACCTGTCGCAGTGAGCGCAGGGAGTAGAAAGTGCCCGGGGTGGCTCCGTTGTCACCGTCGCCGCGTACGTGCCTCCTTCAGGTGATCACCAGTGTCCTAGAACACACACCGAAAGCCCAATGGCGGTCCAGAGCCGATTCTGAACCGCTCCCAGAACGTTCGACGGACACTCCGCTGTGCCTTACCGCGTCCTGCAGTCCGCGGGATCACAGGGGCTCTTGTTAGCCCTGACTTTTCATGTGGGTCGGTTGTGTTGCGGCGTGCCTGAACACAGAAAGTGCTCCTGACCTGGGAGGATACGGGTGTCTGACGTCCGTATCGCAACCAAGGTGAGGAGCACTTTCGAGGTGCAGGCTACTGGGTGGTCGCGGGGTTTGGAAGTCACCGCTGATGGTGAGGGGATCGTGTCGCACGCCGGGCTTGCGCTGCTGCGCGGGTTGACCGATAAGACGGGTTTGACCGCAGGCTTGTCGAAGGCGCTGGCCGGCACCCGGTTGCTGGTGCATAACCGGGGCCGGGTGGTAGCGGATGTGGCGTGCGCGATCGCCGACGGGGCGCGGGCGATCAGCGATTTCCGGGTGATGGGTGACCAGCGGGAGCTGTTCGGGCCGGTGGCGTCGGTGCCCACCGCGTGGCGGACGTTGGAAGAGATCGCCGACGGCGGAACCCGCACGGCGAAGAAGATCACCGCCGCAGTGAACACTGCCCGCCGGTATGCGTGGGACCAGATCGTGACACGCCACGGCACGCTTCCCGGGGTGCGCATCGCGGACAAGACCCTGGAGGGGGTGACCTGCGTCCGCATCGACGCGACGGTCACTGACGCGCATTCGGACAAGGAGTGGGCGGAGGCGAACTTCAAGGGGTTCGGCCATCACCCGCTGCAGGCCTACTGCGACAACACCGGGGGTGAGCCGCTGGCGTGGATGCTGCGCCGCGGTTCGGCCGGCAGCAACACAGCCGAGGACCACATCGCCATCACCGATAGTGCGATTGCCGCGCTGCCACAACAGTTTCGGAGGCGGTTGATGGTCACTGTGGACGGTGCCGGCGCCAGTCACGAGCTCATCGCACATCTGGACAAGCTCGCGTCCCGGCGCGGATACCAGCTCATCTACTCGGTGGGGTGGGCGCTGACCGAGCGGGAGAAGACCGCGATCCGGCTGGTGCCCGAGCGGGCGTGGGTGCAGGCGATCGGGCCGCGCGGGCAGCTGCGTGAGCGACGCGCCGAGGAAGCCTGCGACAACCCCCGGTGCACACACGCCCGCTGCTGGGTCGAGCAGGCCCACGTGGCCGAGCTGACCGGGCTGCTGCGGCAGGGACCAGGCGGCGACCAACTCTCCGCCTGGCCGGAGAAGATGCGGGTGTTCGTGCGTCGCGAACGTCCCCATCCTGGGGCGCAGCTGACCCTGTTCGAAACCCAAGACGGGTGGCGCTACACGCTGTGGGTCACCAACCGTCCCGAGACCACGAAGGGGTGGCTGGGGCAGTCGCAGTACATCGACGCCGCGCACCGGGTGCACGCCCGGGTGGAGGACTGCATCCGCACCGGCAAGGACACCGGCCTGGGCCGATTCCCCTCCCGCGACTTCGCGATCAACACCGCCTGGCTGACCACATCCATGACCGCCGCCATCCTGCTCTCCTGGCTCAAACTCCTCGCCCTCGACGGCGCTCTGGCCAAAGCCGAGCCGAAAACGTTGCGCTACCGCATCCTGCACACCGCGGCCCGCCTCGTCCGCGGCGGCCGCCGACGACGACTCAAAATTCCCCGCACCTGGCCCTGGGCCACCCAGATCGAGAGCGCCTGGCAGCGCATCACCGCCCTGCCACAAGCACCCTAACCAGCGCCAACCCGCCCCTACGACCCAAGAAAGACCCCGGGGCCCGTGGAACCCCCGGCCACCCGGCCCGACAGCCGGGCAACCATCACGCCCAGGCCGCGAAAACCAGCCCCACCACAGCAAAACCCAACCCCCTCACCCGCTCACCGACCGCCATGAAAAGTCAGGGTTAGGCACCCGGCTTTGCCCCTGTGGCATCGCTGCGGTTACGCCGTAGACAATTCGCCGCAGCCTTCCAGACCAGGCATCGAAGACCCTTCCGGAAGTTCCTCGCCCGCAATGAGAGGCAAGTTCGCACCACAATCCAGCCCGAATCCACCGGGTTAGAGCTGGCACGTGATTAAGAGGCGTAACGAAGCCGGTTCCTCTCGTATACCTTCCCGTCTTGCTCACCACGCCCGGCCCATCCGGCAGTCCTGAGCCGACGCGACTTTGTCGAGGATGCTCCCATCCTCCCCGGCGATCCCCGGATTGGACTTCCTCCAGCTTCACCCCACCGCTACGACGCCGAGGCAACGAACGGTCTTTCACCTCCGTCCGGAGGCAGCAGAGCCTCGTGGCGCGCTCGATCAGCACGTAGAGTGCGGTCAGGAGGGTGTTCAGTTCTTTCGTCACAGTTTGATCTTGAACACCCTCCTCCCAGGCCGTCACACCGGCCCCCTTCACATGATCTTCACGGAATCAATCATCTAGGACAGCCACCTCCCAGCCCGGCGTCACGCTCGCAGACGGGAGACTCCAATCGATCGCATCAGGTCGCACCACCACGTACTCCGTGCTCTCCGCATGCCGCGCACTCGCCTCCGCTCCACCAGAGGAGAACAGGAGCCCGAGACCCAGAACCGACGGTAGCCGTTTCACCTTTACGACTACCGCAAGGTCAGCACCCATCGCCGAGTGAAGGTCGAATCTCTGCCGGAGTACATGCGCCGCGACGATCAGCGCCGCCGCGAAGCCGCCGACGAACTCACCAGCCTCACCCACGAATTGGGGCTTTGATGGCCTTCGTCGTCATCTATGACGCCAACGTCCTCTACCCCAACGTCCTGCGCGACCTACTGATCCGGGTCCGCAAGCTGATGATCCGGGCAATCCGGGACTGCCTGGTCCAGGGCTACGAACCGCTCATCGACGCCGTCACACTGCCCGACCCCGACGACCGTCACGTCCTGGCCGCCGCGATCAAAGCGCGCGCCCAGGTTGAGGCGCTGCAGCTCGACCAGGTAGGTGGTTCCTCGGGACTATTCGGTCGCCTGATCGACAGTCAGGTCCTCGACGCGGCCGTAGAGCATGTGTTCCCGACGTACTCCGTCGTCGTCGACGCCATCGGCGAATTCCTCCCAATCCATGTTGGAGATGGTGAGGTTGTTTTCGATCTCCTGGATGGTGTGCGGGACGGCGCGGAACGACCGGCCAGCGGGCTCGCCTGGCCAGTCGTTGGCCGGGTCAGGTTCCGAGCCGAGGTCCACGACCAGGATCGGGTGATCGAGGGAGTGAATTGTGGTCTCGTCAACGACCAGCAGCAGCGCGTGCGTGGCACGGTCCGGCCCGGACTCCAGCAGGTCAGTGACCGTCAAGCCGGCGAACGCCGGGTCGTCGACATACGTCACGTTGGCCTCGAACTCGTCCGGTGTCACCCAACTGATCCCGGCCTTCACTCGTTCCCAGGCTGTCTGGTCGGAGAAGTCGGTGCGGATCACCGGCACGTCCGGCGTGTCCGGCAGCTGTGGTGCGCCAGCCGGAACCGCGGGGCGGCGGGCCGCGCGCTTGAGGCTTGTTTTCGCCTGTCGCTGGTTCGAGGATTTCGTGAACTTGGCGTGGTCGCGTTTGTGCCCGTTGCGCCACATGACCTCGCCGTGGGCGTCCAGCATTTCCAGATCGCCGCTGTCACGGACCACGACCTGTTTGGGGTGGAAGGGGAACCGTGGTGTGGTGAGACTGTCCCATGCCTTGCGGACGCCGCGCAGGTCCACGCCGTTGGCCTCGTCCTTGGACCAGCGCAGGAACAGACCGTCCTCCTCCAGGACGAGCCGGGTGCCGAATCGATCCGGATACATCGCCGGGACCAGGTAGAACCAGCTGGTGATCTGACCCTGCGGCCCGTACATGAAGGTGCCACCGTGCTGATGGTCGTGCACCAGCACGTACTGGCCGTTGGGGGAGGTCAGGCTCTGGTCGGCCAGGCTCTGCCCGACCAGCATGCGGTCTCGACGTGCGACGGGCAAAGGCGGCAGCTGGATGTCGGCAGTGGCGGTGTCGGTGTGCCACACGACCTCGCCGGAGCCGTTGAGCAGGACGACGTCGCCGTCGTCCCGGACCTCGAGCATCACAACACCGCAGCCTGCCGTGCCGGTGGACCGCAGCAGGGCCCCATCTTCATCATGCGCTACGAGATCGCCGTCCGGCTGCAGGGTGACATCGCTGACACCGGTGCCGCTGCGCTTCTGCCGCCAGTCCTCGGGGCTGAACGTGCTGGACCACCACAGCGGCTGGCGATCGTGGTTGCGGATAAGAACGAGGTCGTCGAAACCGAAGTGCTTGAGGGTGAACGCGTCGTTGAGTGAGGTCAGGGACTGCCGTCGCAGACTCTCGCCGACCCGCAACTGGTGTCCTCCAGCGATCAGGTCGTCTTCCGTCGGCGGTGTTGAAGGTGAGCCGCTGGAGCGCGCAAGGACCCTGGTGCCGGGGAATTGAGCCAGTCGCCGTGTGTGCCGGCCGGGCAACTCCTCAGGCAATGGTTCCATTGACGTGTCCGGTGCTTCTGGCACGGCACACGACCCTCGGTATGCGATGGGGGCATGGCCCGGGCATTGGCGGTAGCCGGTGAAACCGCTGCCTGGGGCGAGGAACCGGACGGTTTCGAGTTGCAGATGCGGGGAACCGTTATTACCGACGATGTCAAGGCGGTAGCAGACATAAGCTCCGGGTTCGGCGATCGGATATGTCCTGGACTCGTGCCGGTCAGTGAACGACTGGTGCGTGCGTGTGTCCAGGACCCGCCACAGGTTCCCGTCTACGGAGCCGCGCAGGATCCATGCGGCCGGGTCCCGATCGGGTGCGTCGTTGGCGGAGGTGAGGACGTACCGGTCCGCCGCGATCGGTTGCGGAAACTGGAATTCCAGGGACGCCCGGTCATGTGGTGCGAACCATTTGCTGTGTGTTCCCTCGATGAGGTTCGCGGCCACCTCGCCCGCGTCGCGATACTCGGCGCTGGCCCACACGTAGGTCACCATCCCGGTGACATCCGCGTTGCCGGTCGGGCTCACCGAACGCAGGGCAATCGAGCAGGAGTTGCCCGTCCGGTCGCGCCAGGCTATCCACAGCGGCGCCGCGTCAGCACCATCGTCGATCAGCAACCGGAGTGGTTCCGACGGGTGCCGGCCTGTTGCGTCCTCGACCTCCGTGTCGAACTCATATCCACGAGCATCGCCGGTCCCTGGTGAGTCTCCCGGCTGGCCGCGGAGCTCGCCTCGTACCTCCAGCACATCGCCGTTGCTGGGGCGGCGATGGCCGTAGCAGCTCGTCATGTCCGGCGAGAAACCGACCGCGGACCATGAGCCGTCCGCGGCGCCCCACGACAACTCGTCCAGCACCACGTTCTCACCGTTGTCGACGTGTACCAGTAGCTCGTGACCTGGCGCCCACTTCGCGGAGTTCAGGACACGCGACCACACCTGAAAGGTGTACGCAGACACCGCACCCGTCATAAGCTCGAATGCTCCTCGCTGGTCATGGCGTCGGCATGATGACTCAGCGACGCGTGATCTAACTGCACCGTAGGGTGCGTCACCCCACGGTTAAGAGTTGTCCAGTGAAAATGGTCCTGTCAGCTACAAGGTCTGCACGAAGGGCCCGAGACGTAGCTCTGCGTACTGTTACTGACACGTTCCGTTTGTGGCTGAGAATCTGTACCGAGATGCTGGGAGGTGGCCGCTCGGACTGGCTTCTAACGGGCCATTGCATGCGGAAATGGGATTATCGACATCCCAGGTAACGCGGCCGGAAGGTACTCGTGTGTGCAGCAATTTCTGAATCCCGTCACCGTGTCATAGCTCGACAAGATCGAGGTTGCGGGCTCGCCGTCATCACTGCGGCGGCGTTGCCCATACCGGCGAGCATGGCCAGAACTGGGACTACTTCCGCCTTGAATGCGACGCCTGCGGGGGTGAGGCGGATGCCGTCAGGGTCGGATGTCTTGTCCAGGAGAGTGGCCCCGACAGCATGTTCGAGGTCGTTGATTTGGCGGGTGAGGACGGCTTTCCTGATGCCGAGGTGGTGGGAGGACGCATCAGCAACACCTCATCGAATCGGGGACGAATCCCCGTAGTCGTAGCACCAGGCGACGACAAACCCTCGTCGGCGTCGCTTGCCGTGCGCAAGTGCAGTCCGCTGTATTCGCGCAGGTAGCTGCGCCATTGCTGCTGTCCGCACCGACGCGAGGCAAAAACACCGCCCTTGCAGGGAACCATCAGTGCCCTCCTATACCAGCGCCACCCGCATCGGCGACGCGTCCGCGACGCTGAACTCACGAGTGCACAGAGCACGCCGGGCGTGACTGTGGTGGAACTCCGAGTAGCGGCGCGAGCCCGGCACCCACACGTCGCCGGAGCGCAGCGCGTCCCGCAACCCGAGCAACGTGCACAGCTTCCAGTAGTGCCGGTACGCCGTGGCATTGCCCGCCTTGGCGGCCTGGTCGAGGTAGCCGCGCCACTGGGTCGGCACGAACTCCGTCGGCGCCCCGGGCATCTTGCGCCCGCCCCCGACATACACCTCTCGCAGCACATCCACCACATCTGGTCGAGGCAGCGGACCGCGCCCAGGGGGTGGGAGGCGCCCGCCCCGCAACGCCGCCGCGGCGACCAAGAGCCACCGCGGTACGCGGCCGAAGGTGTTCGACGACGGCTTCGGAGGACATAGCAGGGTCCCTCCAAACAGGACACCGACACGCCCGGACACGGCTTCTGCGGTCACAAAGCGCGCGATCGAAGCCACGCTTGGCTGACGCCGCCCAACGAAGCGCCATCCAAGGCCGAGCTCGCAGCGCGAGGCCAGGGCAACGGACGGCCGGGATAAGCGGCGGTTACGCCGCAAAACGCGACCACACGCCTCTAAGTGCGTGGTTGAGAAGGATCGGCGTGTCTGCGTGACTCACCCGCCGTATGCCCAACTCTGGGCGGCTGGCACGACGCAGCGGGTACCCCTCGGACACCAGCGACGAGCAGTGGGCTCTGATCGAGCCGCTGCTGCCGGAGGTGAAGACCGGAGGCCGGCCGGAGAAGCATCCCGCCGCGCATTGGTGGACGCGATCCTCTATGTGGTGCGCACCGGATTCGCGTGGCGGCAACTGCCGGCCGACTTCCCGCCCTGGCAGGCCGTGTACTGGTACTTCAACCGCTGGGAACAGTACAAGGTCACCGAGCAGATCCTCCCGGTGGTGCGTGCACAGCTGCGGATCGCCGAAGGCCGTAACCCGCAGCCCAGCGCAGGGCTGATCGACTCCCAGACAGTGAAGGGTGCCGACACTGTCGGGCGCGAGTCCCGCGGTCAGAATGTGGCGATCGGGTTGACCGGGCTGCCGGACGTACCGGCGAAGCGGACCGGCGCGACTGCGAGGTGGAAGTTCCACTGGCCGAGCTCGGCAGCCGTCGTCGCGCACAACTCCAGGTCGCAGTTGTCGAGCAGCCACAGACCCATCGCAACGAGGCTCACAGCGTGAACCGGCATCAACACGTCTTCGTACCCCGACGGCTGAACGTCCTGGGGGGTGTCAGCGCCGATCAGCGCGACCTCCCGTTCATGCAGCCACGGCAGGCAGGACGCGTGCCAGCCGGCCTGCGTGAAACCGCTGGCCTCACCGGCCTCGTGCCGGACGCGGCCATAGCCGGTCCGCAGGAGTACCGCATCGCCGGATCGCACCCGCACACCCTGGCGACGCTCGGCCTCCTCGAGATCGTCGGGAAACACACCCTGCCCCGGTTCCAACCACGGCACATCGCGGACCCTCGCGATGTCCAGCAGGACACCACGCGTGATGATCCCGTTCGCCGCCGCCGTGACGGCCGCCCACGCCGATCCCGTTGCGGCGTCGACCAACGAGTGCGACCGCCCGTTGTACATCGTGCCGTCCCAGAAGATGTGGCACGGCGAGTCGACGTGGGTGAAGGTGTTGCCGTGGAACGTGATGCCGAGCCGCTCGGACGAAAAGCCCCAGCGCCGGTCGTTGCGGAATCCGGGCACCGGCATGTCCTCGGCACCCGGCATGTCGGCGGCGCACGGGCACGTCGTCGTCGACCGCTCCATGTCTTCCGGTACGGCAACCTCCCATGCGCACGACACGCTCCTGCCGTGGCGCACGGCCCGCGCCGCCGCCAGCCGGACGTCGTCGGTGATGTAGTTCAGAGTGCCGAGCTCGTCGTCGTCGCCCCACCGCCCCCAGTTCGACAGCGTGCTGAAGTACCCGAGCACGTCGTCCTGTGTCGGCATCGGTCGCCCTGCCGTCATCCCAGCATCGACTCCTCCGGTCACGCGGTTCGAGGCACCAAGGCCCGCTGAACTGGCATGACACTAGATCAGCGGGCCAGCAGTCGGCCGGTCCGGAGGTAGAGTACGGCACACCTGTGGTGCTGTGGCACCGGTAGCCGTTGATATTGCGTGCGAGGTACTGCTGGTGCAGTTGCAGAGTGACAAAGCTTTGTAAGAGCGTGCTTGAGGAGATCAACTACTGGTGGTGAAGGTGCGCCGCTGCTGGCGGGTGGCGAGGCCTCCGTGGGCGATCCGGCGGGTGATGGTGTTGATCGCGGCCCAGCGGATCATGGCCTCGGAGATGGCGGGGTCGCGTTCGTAGTCACGGGCCAGGCGGCGGTGCGCGGTCAGAAGGCATACGCCCATGACCTCAAGGACTGGTGGGCTTACCTTGGCCAACATGGGCTCGGCTGGCAGTCGGTGACGTTGGAGGATGTGGCGGGGTTCGTGACCTGGCTGCGGATGCCGCCGCATGCCCGGGACGGCAGGGTGGCTGTCCTGCCGACCGTGGAGCATCACTGCTCGGCAGCCAGCGTGAACCGGAACTGGCGGCGTTGACATCGTTCTGCGAGTTCCACGCCCGCCAAGGCGCTGAGCTGGCCGGGTTACTGGTCAGGATGCAACCGGCCGGCCGGCGGGGGTCGGCGACGTCGTTCAAACCATTCCTGCACCATGTCACGAATAACAAGCCCGACCGGCGGCGCGCGATCAAACTGAAGACGTCACCGCCGCGCCCGAAAGTCCTTACAGTCAAACAAGTCCAGGCAATACTGGACGCCTGCGAATGAGGTTGCCCTCGCGCCCGAGCCGCTCGACGCCCGCCACCACTGGTCCGGATCTTCGCGATCGATCTGGTCCAAAGAGCTTGTCCGCACTGGGCGCGCTTGAGGAAGTGGAGCGCGGTCGCCGCGAAACTGCCGTGTTGTCGGATCGCTGACGACCGGCGTCGGCGGAAAGTTCTCCGAAAGAAATCCGGGAGGCGGTGTCGGATCGGGGCGGAGGTGTTCGTAGCAGGGGTGAGGCCGCCCGCAAGGGGCGGCGCCAAGGCAAAGGGAACCGCGATCATGAAGCTGACGACCATGACTCAGGTCACCCTCGATGGAGTGATGCAAGGAAACGGCGGCGCGTCGGATGAGGACCACAGGAACGGATTCGAGCGCGGCGGATGGGCCCGCGGGCAGGGCGACAACGAGACCGACGTGTTCATCAACGAGACCTACCAGCGCGCCGACTCGTTCCTGTTCGGCCGGCGGACCTACGAGCTGTTCGCCGGCTCGTGGGGATCCTGGACGGAACTGGATGTCCCCGGCTGGGAGCTCGTCATACGAGCCTTGAACACACGGCCCAAGTACGTGGCATCGACCACACTCACTGACCCGGCGTGGTCGGGCACCACCGTCCTGTCCAACGACCTGGCGACCGCCATCGCGGAGCTGAAAGCCACGGCGGGGGGGGGGTGAGCTGCAGGTGCATGGCAGTGGCGCGCTGACCCGGTGGCTACTGGCCAACGATCTGGTCGACGAAATGACTCTGATCGTGGTCCCGGTGATTCTCGGCCAGGGCGCGCGATTGTTCCCGGAGAACGGCCCGGATCTCGCGCTCGACCTGGCCGAGTCGCAAGTGGACTCCAAGGGCGTGACGATCCAGGCCTACCGGCCAGCCGGGCTCCCGCACTATGCGCCGACTGAAGCACCTGCCCGGTAAACCACCAGTGTCTTGACACCACAGGAGATGATCCTCAGATGCAGTACCTGATTTCCGTGCTCCACGACCAGGCCGGCCTCGCCACCCCGGACGAGCACGCTGCGATCGACGTGTTCAACGACCGGCTCCAGGCCGAGGGCCACTGGGTCTTCGCCGGCGGCCTCGCCGCGCCCGACACGGCCACCGTCATCGACAACCGGGGCAAGGAAGCGCTGGTCACCGACGGGCCCTTCCTAGAGTCCAAGGAATACCTCGCCGGCTTCTGGATCATCGAGGCCCCCGACCTCGACGTAGCGCTCAAGCTCGCCGCCGACGGATCAAAGGCCTGCAACCGGAAGATCGAGGTGCGACCGTTCCCGTGAACAGGGTCGACACCCGCGAGGCGGTCACCCGGGCCCACCACGAGGAGTGGGCCCGGGTGACCGCCGCCCTGACCAGGCGCTTCGGCGACCTCGACATCGCCGAGGAAGCGGCCGCCGAGGCATTCGCGACCGCCGTCGAGCGGTGGCCGGCCGACGGCGTGCCCCCCAACCCCGGCGCCTGGCTGACCACCACCGCCAACCACAAGGCCATCGACCGCATCCGGCGCGAGAACAAGCGCGACGACAGCACAAGGAGGCTCAGATCCTGCACGACAACACCCCACCCGAGCCTCTCGGCGCCATCGACGACGACCGGCTCCGGCTGATCTTCACCTGCTGTCACCCGGCGCTGGCGCCGGAAGCCCGCCTGGCGCTGACGCTACGCATGGTCGGCGGTCTGACCGTGCCCAAGATCGCCCACGCCTTCCTGGTGGCCGAGACCACCATGGGGCAGCGGATCACCCGCGCGAAGACCAAGATCAAGGCGGCGCGCATTCCTTACCGGGTGCCGTCGGCCGAAGACCTCCAGGCCCGCGTGTCCGGCGTGCTGGCCGTCCTGTTCCTGGTGTTCAACGAGGGCTGCCTCGCGACCGGCCCGGACACCGATCCGGTAGGTCACGACCTGACCGCCGAGGCGATCCATGGGGCAGCGCTTCACACCCTTCGGAACCATGACCATCCGCCCTGCCAACTGAATCGTCAGCTCGCCCACGACACCGACGAGGAACAGCTCGTCAGTGTCGTCGTGAGTGTCGACCGGGACATCAACCTGTCAGTGTCCCAAGTCCACAGGCCGGCCGGCCACAAACTGGCCGAGATCTTCCAACCGCACCTCGCGCCAGTGGTTAGGCGTACTGCTGCCGCAACTGACCGGTGTGGTGGTGGAGCAGGTCGAGCGTGCTTGCCCACCATCCCAGGTGCACTTCCATGATCGGGAGTTACACCGCTTGTTTTACAGTCCCTCCTCTGTAGGTCTATTCGCCGCGATAGACGCAGTACAGTTGGTTGTTGAATACCGCGAGCGCCGGACCGGCGGCCGATTTGTTGTAGTTGGTGACGGGTTTGTCGACGCTCCATTGGGTGCCGTCGAAGGACGAATACGCATGTGTGTCGTCGTTTCCTCCGCGGTGGACACAGTACAGCGAGTTGTTGAACACCGCCAGGGCCGGTCGTGCGACGGTTTGGTGATTGGAAAACTCTTTTTCGCTACTCCAGGACTTGCCGTCGAATACGATGTATCTGAGGTTGATGTCGGTGTTGTCGCCGCGATAGACGCAGTACAGTTGGTTGTTGAATACCGCGAGCGCCGGACCGGCGGCCGATTTGTTGTAGTTGGTGACGGGTTTGTCGACGCTCCATTGGGTGCCGTCGAAGGACGAATACCAGAGAGTTGTGTCGTTGCCGCCCCGGTGGACGCAGTATAACAAGCCGTTGAACACGGCAAGGGCTGACCCGGTCGTGGACTGGTGGTTGGGAAACTTCGTTTCGCTGCTCCAAGATTTGCCGTCGAATACGATGTATCTGAGGTTGATGTCGGTGTTGTCGCCGCGATAGACGCAGTACAGTTGGTTGTTGAATACCGCGAGCGCCGGTCCGGCGGCCGAGTGGTAGTTCGCGATGGTGGTATCAGTGCTCCACTGGGTGCCGTCGAAGCCGGTGTACCAGACGGCGGTGTCGTTGCCGCCGCGGTGGACGCAATATAGGGTGTTGTTGAATACGGCGAGAGCCGGCTCGCTGGCGGTTTGGTGATTGGGAAACTTGGTTTCCGCGCTCCAGTCGTTGCCGTCAAAGCTGATCCATCGAACGGCATAGTCCGACATGACTGTTCGCCTTTCTTTGAATGGTACCGTGCGGCAATGTATCTGATCATGCTCGCGGAGCGAGTCTAAACCCGCGCCAGGTGGGACAGGAAGCGTCCAATCAGGTTCCGCTACGGCCGATGTAACTGGTCATTCGGCGGAGGGCAGCCAAGGTTTCCATTCAGGGCTGAACAGGACGCCGGGCGGTTTGATCTTTGTGGTCAGGCTGTGACCGGTGGCATCCAGGGGTTGCCGGTGAGGGCGGCATGGATTGCGTCGATGGCGCGTCGCCCGTGGTTGGTGGCGCTGGTCAGGTAGGAACGGACTCGGCAGAACCGGGCCAGGGTGGCCAGGGTGTGCCAGTAGCCGGAGACTTTCTGGTGCAGTTTCGGGCTTTTGAGTGCTTGTTCCGAGGCGTTGTTGGTCCAAGGCACCGCGAACACCCTGGTGAACAGCAGCCAGGGTGGTTGCCTTTGTCCCAGTCGCGGTGGCGGTTGGTGGCGATTCCCCAGGCGACGGCTTTGTCGTAGCGGGCGCGCAGGTCGGCTAGCAGGTCGGGGTCGAGGCGATCGGCCCCGGCGGCGTGGGCGTCGGCGACGGCGGTGTGCGCTTCGCGGAGTACGTTGCGGACCGTTGCCGCCCATCCCTGCTGGGTGGGGTGCAGGTCGAGAACGCCTTGCAGGTGGCGGAACAGGTGCGCCACACACTGCTGGACCCCGGCCGGCCGGGCGTCGAACTGATGCCAGGCGGTGTAGTCATCGCGCACGAGATACCCGGTGTAATCGTTGAAAAGCCCGAGGGTGCGCAGCGTTTTTTTGGTGCGTGCCAGCAGGTTCCGGTACCACACCAGCCGTTCATCCGGGGTGCGCACACAGACCACGTGTGGGGCGCCGGGGACCGGTTGGCCGTCCTCGCCAATGTCGGGGTGCGCGATGTTGACCGGTGTTTCGTCCGCGCACAGCACCGGTTCGGCGGCCAGCGCGGCGCGCATCGCGTCATCAAAGCCTGCCTGATCCAACGCGTCAGCGACACGTTCGTGCGCGCGGGCGACGAACCCGGTCGACACCGGAGCGGAAAGCAACGCTTCCATCAGCGTCGCGGTGCGCTCCACCGGCACATTCCCGGTCGAGGACAGCAGGACCGCCGCGGCGTTGACGTTCGGCCCGTAGCAGACCGCCCCGGCCTGCCCGAAAGCAACCGCCGCGGTCGTGGTCTTCCCGCAACTGCCGCACTGCCGTTTCGGCAGCCGGTAGTGCCCGCTGCAGCCGGATCGGCGGGGTATCCCAGACCTGCGTCCAAGACATCCCCGCATCCCGCGCCTCTGCCAGATCCGTGCCACAGCCAACACTGCGCAGGCTCAGGCGCGGTCTCACTGCGATCCGGCTTCACCGCGGGCTGCAAACCCGAGCCTCGATGCCCGGGTTGGCCGCCCGGCTTACGGTCCTTCGACCGCACCCGCTGTGAGCGCTGCGCGCGGCGTTTCCCCTTGGCCGCAAGCGAATCCTGCGACGGCGGGGTCGAGGAATTCGTCGAATCCATCCCCAACCTGCGCTTCAGCTCCGCGTTCTCCGCCCGCAGTGCCGCCACCTCGGCCGACAGCGCCGTCACCAATTCCGCAAGCTGCTCATACGACGGCGCAGGCTGCTCGGGCGGTACGGACACGGCCACAATGATCGACGATCAAGCCAACAAGATCAAGCCAGACACGCCCCACCAACCCCAGCTCAACCCAAGCCATGAATGGACACTATTGATCCGGGGTGGCAAATGTGTGATGAGGATTATTCAGAGGCATCAAAATTAAGTCGCCCGACCGGCGTGTTGACATAAGCGGCGGTCCGTTTACTGCGAGAATTGGGTTACCACACTCAAAACTGCAAGAAACGGACCACCTGTATGTATCATACCACCGGCCTCACCGCGGCACAGATCGCCGACTTGTGCGAGCTAATCAGGATGGAAACCGGGCAAGAGAATCAGCCGTGGCCACCGATTCTAGGATTGTGGAATTCTGTGGTCGTTGCGCTGACCTATCTGAGGCGCAATCGGGTCCAAGCTGAAATCGCAGAAACGTACGGAGTTTCCCAGCCGTCCATCAGTCGTGCGGTTACCACAGTGACGCCACTGATCAACCAGGTGCTCGCGAGGTTCGTGCCCACCGCCGACGAGTTGGACGACCGACAGCAGTACATCGTCGACGGCACGCTGCTGCCCTCCTGGTCCTGGTCCTCGCACCCCGAGTTGTACTCGGGCAAGCACAAGACCACCGGTATGAACGTGCAGATCGCCTGTACGGTCGACGGCAAGCTCAGGTGGATCTCCGATCCGATTGATGGCAGCCGGCACGACTCGTACTGCCTCGGTGAATCTGGCGTGCTGCTGACACTGACGCCCGCCAACCTTCGCCTCAGCGTGAATAACCCTCGATGTCAGGCGGCGTAGCGAACTTCGGGTTTGCCGAAGTAGGAGCGAACTTGGTCGGGCAGCTTCTGGAGGCGGTGGAGGAAGGAGCGGACCGGTAAACATTCAGCGGGTTCGTGAAGGTTGAGCGGCCGGTCTCCGTGCTGAAGGTGATCTTGGGTGGCTACGGTTGAAGGTATGGCTATCGAAGATGCTTGGGCTGTGGTCGACGCGCTCGCTGATCCGGAGACGCTGTATGTGTTCGGGGTGATCGCGGTGGGCGCGACACATGTGGGGATGAAGACTGAGCCGGGGACGCGGTCTATGCGGTATGTGACGACGTTCGGTGTGCAGCGCCAGACTTCGCTGTCGCGGGAGGTGGTGGAGTCGGCGGCCGCGCGGTTGAAGGCCGTGGGGTTGCTGGACGTCGTCGTCGATGAGGAACGTGGCTATGAAAGCTGGCGGGTGAGCGAGGCGGCGTTGGCGGCTGCGGCGGGCGAGGCGGTTCGGCAGGGTCGAGGCTGACCGGGTAGTCGAACCGGAGGAGGCCCTGCTGGTGTGTTGATCAGCGGTGGCGGCTGTAGTTTGATCTGGATGTGCCCGTTCCGGAGGAGATGTCGCGTGAGGAGTTGATCGCGCTTGTTGCCCACCGGGACTGTCAGTTCGCGGCGCGGGATGTGCGGATCGCTGCTCGGGATGAGCGGATCGCTGCGTTGTCGACACAGGTGGCGGGCCTGTTGGAGGTCAACGAGGAGTTGGCGGCGAAGCTGGCCCGGCTGGAGCACCTGCTGACCCGTAACTCGAGCAATTCCTCGATACCGCCGTCGAAGGATGACGATCCTGGCCGGATGCCGCTGGCGGTGAAGCCGGCACGGCGGGTTGGCGGGCCGAAGCGTGCGCGGGGTAAGCAGCCGGGGGCGCCGGGGGCGAACCTGGCCTGGGCCGACAATCCGGCCAAGCAGGTAGACCGGTTCCCGACCGGGCGTTGCGAGTGCGGCCATGACCTGGCTGGGGCCACCGATCTGGGGATCGTGGATCGCTATCAGCAGCACGAGATCCCGCTGATCAGCGTCACGGTGACGCAGTACGACCAGCATCAGGTGCGCTGCGGCTGCGGCCGGCTGCACACCGCCACCCGCCCCGAGGGCGCCCGCACCGGGTTGGTCGGGTACGGGCCGAATCTGCAAAGTTTCGCTGTCTATCTGATGGTGGTGCACTTCATCCCCGCCACGCGAGTGGTCGAGGTGCTCCAGTCGCTGACCGGCGCCACCCCCAGCGTCGGGTTCGTGCACGGCATGCTCGACCGCGCCGCAACACTGCTGGTTGAGGCGGACAAACGCATCCGCGCCCTGATCACCCTGGCCTACGCGGTCTGCGCCGATGAGACCCCGCTACGCGTCGGTGGCAAGACCCCGAAACCCGGGCGGAAGAAGGCCGACAAGTACCTGCTGGTGGCCTGCACCGAGCTCTACACCCACTACCTGCTCGGCAACCATGACCTGGACACCTTCAAGGCGTTCGTGTTCAAGGACCTGATCGACTCGGTGGTGGTGCACGACCGCTACCACCTCTACGACTCCGCCGAGATCGGCGAGCTGACCCACCAACTGTGCGGCCAGCATCTCCTGCGTGATCTTGCTGATGCCGCCGAAACCTACTCCGACGCGCACTGGCCCACCCAGATCGCCGACGCGCTGCGCGGCCTGATCCACCACGCCAACCTTGCCCGCGACGCCGGCCGCCGCGCCCTCAACGACGCCGTCCGCGACAAGCTGATCAACAATGTCCGGGACGGGGTGAAGGTCGGGCTGTCCGACACCACCAGCCACGGCACCAAGCCCGGTGAGCGCAAGGCCAGGCTGCTACTGGAGGTCCTGCGCGACCGCGAGGACGACGTGCTGCGATTCGCCCACGACCTGCGCGTACCACCCACCTCCAACCAGGCCGAACGCGACCTGAGACCGGCCAAGATCCAGCAGAAGATCTCCGGGCGGCTCACCAGCGAAGCCCGCACCAAGGACCGCTACCTGATCCGCGGCTACCTCTCCACCGCTGCCAAGCACGGCCGCAACACGATGGACGCCCTGCGCGAAGCGATCCTCGGTCACCCGTGGATGCCGCCAGACCCCGCCCCAGCCTGACCCCGCACCCCCTCCGGCAACCCCGCGGCACCGCGGGCAATTCGGCATGCCCTCACGACCAGAAACCGCACCTCAAACCCGCCCCTGAATGTTTACATCGCTCCTGCACCCCGGAGGAATACGGCACGCCCACATACATCGCGCCGTAGGGGCCGGCACCGGTTTCAGGCGTCTTTCCGGCGGGCGTCAAGTTGCACCTTCTGGAGATTGGGATTCCTGCAATCAAGCCGTAGCCATATCACGCGGATCTCCCAGCACCTCACCCCATACGCCTGGGCATGAGCACTGGTTTACTGGCATGCTATGGTCCCCTCACTCTTTCGAGCTCAGGTAGAGCCATCAGATCCAGAGACACCTCCTCCAGTCTCTTCCCGCTACGGTAGTTGTCAAGTCAAATTGAGACGGGTTGTGTCTAGTTGACCGGTAGTTGATGTTCGGTGGGCTGGTTGATCCAGGCTGCCTTGGGTAGTGCTGGTGGTCGGGGTCGGCGGGTGAAGCGTTCGGGGTGTGCGGCGTGGGCGCGGTCGAGGGTGGTCTGTCGTTGGGTGTGGATGTGTTCTGCGGTGCCGAAGTGCACCGAGGCGGGGGTGTGAAGGCCGATCCCGGAATGCCGGTGTTCGTGGTTGTAGGTCGGGAAGAAACCGTCGCAGAAAGTGCGAGCGTCTTCCAGTGACCCGAACCGCTCGGGGAAATCGGGCATGTACTTCATTGTTTTGAACTGCTTCGGGAGGAGTCCGTCATGAGGGCAGAGATCTGGGATCGGTTGATCTTGCCCGTGCTGGTGCGGCCGACGGACTCGACGAAGTGAAACTCGCGCGGTGTCTTGAATCGGGCAAGGCGGTCGGCGAGGTGCTCGCGCAACCGCGTGGCGGCACCCTCATCGGCCACGGCGTCGGGCTTCAGTTCGATCACAGCGACGACACGCTGACCCCACTCCTGGTCGGGCAGCCCGATGACCACAACATCGGCGACGGACGGTTCCGTGGCTAGGGCGGCTTCCACTTCGGCTGGGTAGATGTTGACACCCCCCGAGAGGATCAGATCGGACCGTCGGTCGCCGACGTAGAGGTAGCCGTCCTCGTCGAGGTGGCCAACGTCCCCGGCCGTCCGGAACGGGTCGTTAGCACTTGACGCGCCGTTAACGCACAGGTCTCCGGCAGCACCGCTGTAGGTGAAGTCGAAGCCACCGCTGACGTAGATCGTGCCGGGCTCGCCCGTGGGGAGCCGGAGTCCGTCGCTCCCACGGATCTCGACCTGGATCCCAGGTGCTGCGCGACCTGCGGAGCCCGGCTTCAGCAGCGCCTCCTCCGAGGTGATGATGGTCGCGATGCCGAACTCCGTGCACCCGTAGTACTCCGAGATGATGGGGCCCCACCATTCGATCATCCGCCGCTTCACCTCGGGCGGGCACGGTGCCCCTGCGTGGGTCACCATCTGGAGCGACCGGCCGGAGAACGCGCCGCGAGTCGCTTCGTCGAGGTCGAGGAGCCGGTGGAACATGACCGGGACCATGAAGGTGCTCGTGACCCTAAACTGGTCGATCAGCGCGAGGGTCTCCGTCGCGTCGAATCGTGCGGTGATGACGAGTTCCTGTCCCAAGTGGAGAGCGCAGAGCGCATTCAGGTTCGGTGCCGGGTGATACAACGGCGCGACGACCAGGTGCACCTGGGCAACTTCGGCGTTCATGTCGTACTGCGCGAACCGTTGCCGGGCGCGGGCGTCGGCCGCCTCGTCCGGGGTCGACGTCGGCAGTGGCCGACGCACGCCCTTGGGGCGCCCGCTCGTTCCCGAGCTGTAGTACTGCACCGAGCCGGCACTACGGCTCGTGGGCTCGGTGGCAGGGTGGCGCGCCAACATGGCCTCAGCCGAGCGGCCGTCCGCCGCACCACCGACCACGACTACGCGGTCGGGAGCGAGGTCGCTTCCGAGTCGGGCGGCCTCGATGACGACAGGTTCGAGGGATGCCTCGGTCACCACGGCGCGAGCCCCAGAGTCCCCGATGAGGTAAGCGGCTTCGGAGGCGGTCAGGTG
The DNA here is from genome assembly GCF_012277335.1 of Saccharopolyspora sp. ASAGF58. Lineage (NCBI taxonomy): Bacteria > Bacillati > Actinomycetota > Actinomycetes > Pseudonocardiales > Pseudonocardiaceae > Saccharopolyspora > Saccharopolyspora sp. ASAGF58. The sequence continues at coordinate 4,889,631 of NZ_CP040605.1, forward strand.
CCAGTTGACGAGGACGAGGTAGAGGCCGACCTGTTCTGCTGCGAGCTGCGCGGCGATGAAGGTGGGCCCATTCGGCAGCACGAGCGCGACGGTGTCTCCGCGTTCCAGGCCCAGGTCGTGCTGGAACACCCGGGACCACCGGTGGGCGTCATCGAGCAACTCGCCCCGGGTGATGCTGTCTGTCCCGAGCCGCAGCGCGATGGCGTCACGGTCGCGGGCGGCGATCTCGAAGAAGCCCTGAGCGTGCGCGCCAGCCGTCGTCGTCATGCCGACACCTCCTGATTCGAGAGCACCAAGGTCGCTGCCTCAGAGAAGAAGTGTCCGACACCTTGGACGACGCTGACGTCGACATCGGGTACTTGGGCGAACGCCTCACCCCTGAGCTGTCGCACGGCCTCCTGGATCGCGAACATCCCGTACATGCCAGTGTGCGTATAGCGCAGGCCGCCGCCGTTGGTGTTCATCGGGAGCGTGCCTCCCGGGGCGGTGTTGCCGTCGGCGACGAACGCTCCAGCCTCCCCGCGACCGACGAACCCGAGCGCCTCGAGCCCGTAAAGCGGCACGTGGGCGAACGCGTCGTAAATCATCAGGTGATCGACGTCGTCGTGACCGATGCGCGCCTCCGCGAACGCGGCGGCGGCGGACTGCTCGAACGTCTCGGCCCGGGTGAGGTCGGGCATCTGGGACACGAGCGGGCTGCCGGCGGCCTCGCCGGACCCCCACAGATACACCGGAGGTCGCCGCAGGTCTCGGGCACGCTCCGCTGAGGTGACGACCAGGCCACCACCGCCGTCGCTCACCATGCAGCACATGAGCTTGGTGAACGGCCAGGCGATCGGAGTCGAGGCCAGCACCTCGTCCACGGAAGCCAGAGAAGGGCGGGCGGCTCGCGGGCTCCCCTGCGACCACTCACTCTGCCGGGCCGGGACAGAGGCAAGCTGCTCGAGCGTCGTCCCCGTCTCGTGTGCGTAGCGCAGATAGGGAAGCGTGAACATCGTCGGAGGTCCGTAGACGCCGAACGGAAGCTCGAACTGGCCGAGCATCCCGTCGGCCGGCATCGGCCGGGGGTGGCGTCCGACCACCGATCGACGGGACTCGCCGTGGAGAACGAGGACAACCTCGGCCTGTCCCGCAGCAATGGCCGCAGCCGCGTGACGCACGTGCACAAGGAACGAGGTCCCACCAACGCTCGTGCCGTCGAACCAGGTTGGCCGCACGCCTAGCGCGTGGGCGATTTCGACCGGGTTGTGGACCGCGCTGGTAATGCCATCGACATCGGCAAGACCCAACCCGGCGTCCTCGAGCGCAAGCAGTGCCGCATCGACGTGCAGGTCCAGCTCCGACATCGCTGGCAGCCGCCCCAGGGAGGTCTCAGCAGCACCGGCGATGGCTGCCACGTGACGGCTCACTCGGCACCACCCGGTCGGGGAACGAACACCGGGACGACCTGCCCGTACCGCTCCTCGAACGCCACCTGGAGAGGCATGTCGATGAGGAGCTGCTCAGGCCTGGGGTCGACGCCGACGATGTTCGTCATCATGGTCGGTCCTTCCTCGAGCCTGACGATCGCGATCACGTGGGGGCCGACGGTCTCGAACCCCGGAGCCGGTAAGTGGTTGATGACGTAGCTCAACAGAGTGGCGCGCCCGCTGACGTCGACCCACGACACCTCGCGCGACCCGCAGAACGGGCACGCCACGCGCGGATAGAAGAAATCGGCCTCGCAGGACTCGCAGCGCTGCACGGACAGACGCTCTTCGGCCGCGGCGTCCCAAAACGGGCGGGTGGTCGGCGTGGGGAGGGCCTGAGCCGCGCCCTCGCCGGGCGCGAGCCCAGCCACAATCGCTGGTACCATGAGCGGTACCATACAGCCTATTCTGATACCGTCCAAGCAGTGGTCGGCACTCTTGCGCGGCCAACCGAAAGGAAGACTCGTGGGCACTCGAACGATCTACACGGGCGCGTTGGTCCTGGTGGGCGACCCCCGCAACGGCAGTTTCCAGCGACTGGACGTCGAAGTCGTTGACGGCCGGATCAGCCAGCTCGCCGAGGGCCTTTCGGCGACTTCAGAAGGGGTCGAGGTCTTCGATGCCTCATGGGCGTGGGTCATCCCCGGCTTCGTCGACGCCCATCACCACATGTGGCAGGCGACGATGCGCGGGCTCACGGTCGACTTCACGCTGTCGGACTACGTGTGGACGATCCGACGCAACCACTCCGGCATCCACCGCGCGGTGGACATCTACAACGGCACGCTGGGCGCCGCCGTGGCACTGATCGACTCTGGCACGACGTGCTCGGTCGACTACTCCCACAGCATCCTCACTCCCGAGCACGCCGACGCCGGGGTGGCAGCCATCAACGAGTCCGGAATCCGGGGCGTGTGGTGCTACGGCCTGTACGACCCCCACACGGCCAAACCGTACTTCATCTCGGTCGAGCAGCGTCTTGAGGATGCGCGGCGGGTGCGCTCGTCGCTGTTCGACACAAGCGCCGGGCGAGTGCGGTTCGGCATTGCCCCGACCGAGATGAGTCTCGCCGGCATCGAGCAGGCGGCGCAAGAGATGGTGCTCGGCCGCGAGCTTGACTGCTTGATCCACACCCACACCAACGCTCGGTGGAAGCCGGGCTATCCCTCGGAGATCAAGCAGTTGGCAAAAGCTGGGCTCCTGTGGTCGCACCAGCTCCACTCCCACTGCAACACCTCCGACGCCGAGGACTTCGCCATCCTGGCCGATCACGGGGCCAAGGTCTCCTCGACCCCGGAGACGGAGCTCAACATGGGCATGGGATTCCCGATCGCCGCCGTCGCCGACCGAGCAGGTGTCGTCGCCGGGCTTGGAGCCGATATCCAGTCGAACAACTCGCCCGACATGTTCACCACGATGCGCCTGATGCTGGCCGGGGAGCGGGCGCGGACCAACCAGCGCGCTCTGGAGCAGGAAGGCATCTACGACATGGGGGGCCTCGAGCTCCGTGCCGCCGACGTGATGCACTACGCGACACTCGGCGGAGCGATCGGTCTGGGCCTGGAGGACGAGTGCGGCTCGATCGAGGTGGGCAAGGCCGCCGACCTGCTCTTCATCCGCAGCACGTCCCTGAACCTCGCCCCGGCCGTCGACCCGCTGGGTGCGATCGTCATGGGCGCCAGGACCTCCGACATCGACACCGTCCTCATCGGCGGCGAAGTCGTGAAGCAGGATGGCGCCATGCGTGCCGACCTCGTTGACAAGGCGATCCGGGGCCTGCAGGAGTCCGGCTCCCACATCGTCAAGGAGTCCCAGGTCTACGGAGGCATGACGCCCCCGCAGCCTGACTGGTGGGGCGCAGCGACCGCGGGGACGGGCTCGCCGTCGTGAGCTGGGTCCGGATGTCCACGTCCGGCTCTACGCCCGGCTCCACGTCCGGATCTTGGGAGACGCCGTGCGCTGGGTGACCTGCGAGAGCGACGGTGGCGACCGGGTCGGCTTGGTCGTCGATGACCAGGTGCACTTGCTGGGGGACGAGCGCACGCTGATCGACGTGATCTCCTCAGGGCAGAGCGAGATGGAGCACGTCGCCAAAACGGCACGACGGTCACCAGCAGAGGTCGTCTCGCTTGAGTCGGCGACGCTCCGCTCACCGATCCCGACCCCGCCGTCGGTCCGTGACGCGGTCGGATTTCTCGACCATGTCCGCGGATGTCGTCGGGCGTATGGCCGCGACACAAAACTCGGCGAGGTCTGGAACCAGATCCCTGCGTTCTACTTCGCCAACCCGGCCACCCTGTTCGGCGCGCGGGACGACGTCGCGATCGCCCCGGGCTCCCAGTGGTTCGACTTCGAGCTCGAGGTCGCTGCGGTCATCGGCACGCCGGGTTCAGACCTCGACCCTGCGGCCGCCCAAGGCGCGATCGCGGGCTACATGCTCTTCTGCGACTGGACTGCCCGGGATCTGCAGCGGGCCGACACGGCGCTCGGTATCGGTCAGGGCAAGGGCAAAGACTCCGGGATGAGCTTCGGTCCATGGCTGGTGACTGACGATGAGGTCCAGGAGCGGCTTGTCGACGGTCGCCTCGACCTGCACGTCAAAGCGGATGTCAACGGTGTCGAAATTGCTCGCGGGACCACTGGTGCAATGGACTGGGCTTTCGCCGAGATCGTGTCCTTCGTTTCGCGCGGCACGCGCCTAGTCCCCGGAGACATCATCGGGTCGGGCACGATCCCCGGGGGCTGCATGCTTGAGCACCTCGTAGGTGACCCGGAGACCTACGACGGATGGCTCAAGCCAGGAGACACCGTCTCGCTCCACGGCCTTGCCCTCGGAAGCACGCATCAGCGCATCGTTGCGAGCGCTCCGCCCCACCCGCTCTCGAGCGGCTACTGACTCCGACCGAGACGAGGACGCCGGCATGACGAACCGCACGACGAACACCTACACGCGAGGGCTGCACCAGGTTGCCCCCGGAGTCTCTGCATGGCTCCTGCCCGACGGGGAGTGGGGCATGAGCAACGCCGGGCTGGTGCAGGGCGAGGGCGAGAGCTTTCTCGTCGACACCTTATTCGACCTATTGCTGACGACCGAGATGCTCCAGGCGATGTCGGGCACGACGGGGAACTCTCCAATCAGGGCAGCGCTAAACACGCACGCAAACGGCGACCATTGCTTCGGGAACCAGCTCCTCGCAGACGACGTCACGATCTACGCGACCCGCGACACCGATCACGAGATCCACCACGGCACGACCCCCGAGCGTCTGCGGATGCTCGTGACCTCAGACTTCGGGCCCGTGACGTCCCCGTTCCTGCGCAGCTGCTTCGGCCGCTTCCACTTCGAGGGCATCACCCTGCGGGCGGCCGATGTCACGTTCGAGGATGCCCTCACGGTATCCGTCGGTGGTCGCGACGTGGAGCTGCTGCGGCTAGGTCCGGCTCACACCGCGGGCGACGCCATCGCTTTCGTCCCTGACGCTGGAGTGCTCTTCACCGGCGACCTCCTATTCATCGGCGGCACGCCGATCATGTGGGCCGGATCGCTTGAGAACTGGCTGCGTGCCTGCGACCGGATGAGAGCGCTCGACCCCACAGCCGTCGTACCCGGTCACGGGCCCCTCACCGACCTCGACGGGATCGCTGAGATGCGAAGCTACCTGGCCCACGTCAAGGACCAGATCGCCGAGGGGTTCGCGGCCGGTCGCCCGTGGCGCGAGACCGCTGACCGGATGGACCTGGACCGCTACGCCTCCTGGCCGCAGGCCGAACGCATCGTCGTGACGACCTACCAAGCATACAGGCAGGCAGCGGCCGACACCCCGGCGGAGGACGGGATTGAGCTCTTCGGCGAAATGGCCGCCTGGCAGCAGCGCCATGCAGGGAAGCGCTGAAGCCCCGACGCCTGATCCAAGGGCCGGCCGCCCGGCAGAAGACCTCCGTCGGCTCCCCCAGCCGAACGCCGGGCCCGCGGGCGCTCGACACTCCCCCCTTGCTCGACACGCTCGAAGCCGTGTTCCTCCAGGGGGCTTCCGGCACCTGACGGTCGGCGGCATGGCGCGGATCTCCCGAACCTCGCGGCGAACCCTCTACCAGCTCGGTCAGAGCAAAAAAGGTCGTGCCCAGAGTCGTCTCTTCAACCACATGGGCAAAGACGCCCGGCTGCGATCCCAGCGGCGACCGACGTCTGGGATCAGATCGAGGCCCATCTCTCACCGTCGGTAAACCGCAACCGCCGTGCCATCGCCAGTTCGTCCAGGACGTCGAGGCCCACGGGCCGACCTGCCGCGTCTACTACCGGCACCAGGAGATCGCCAGCCGCGAGCTGCAGCGCACCATCGGACGAGCAATGGACAGAACAGGTCACCAGCGGCACCTCCGCCCCGTGGGCCGAGCTCCTCCAAAAGCTCATACGCCAGCTCCGAGACCCAGAGGTGTTGGACCGGCTGTTCGGGCGTTTCTGCGACCAGGGCCTCGCTTTGGGGGAGTTGCCTCGACGGCTGGGGCTGGGCATCACTTGCTCGGTACTAGAAACGTACGTATAGTACCAATATTGATACCAGCACGAGCTCATGTGTCGGCGAGTCAGTTCGCTCTCTCGACCGGCCGGTGGCTGCCCTGGATTGCGCAAGCGATCTGAACCGACGTGCTCCCCGCTGTTTGGAAAGGACCGTAGATGGCCGACACCCCACCGGTGTACGTGGTGACTGGAGGAGCCGGAGGACTCGGCGGCGCTACGGCGAAGCTGTTGGCGCAGCGAGGCGCGGCCGTCGTCGTGACCGACCTCGCCGATACCGACGAGCGCAACCTGCGCGCACAACTCGGCGAGTCCGTCACCTTCGTCCAGGGCGACGTCTGCTCTGCGGATGAGCTCGAGAACGTCCTTGACCACGCCTCGGAGCGCGGCGCGATCCGCGGACTGGTCCACTGCCCGGGCAAGGGCTTTCCTCGCCGGATCGTCGACCGCGACCTCGCCCCCTTCCCACTCGAACAGTTCGAGACCGCGTTGCGCCTCAACCTGGTGGGCACCTTCAACGCCCTGCGCCTCACGGCCGCCCGCATGGCCGCGAACGAGCCTGCCGACGGCGAGCGGGGATCGATCGTCATGACTGCGTCGGTGGCTGCCTGGGACGGGCAGGTCGGACAGATCGCCTACGCCGCCGCGAAGTCCGGGGTTGTCGGCATGACCCTGTGCGCTGCCCGGGACCTCGCGGACCTGGGCATCCGGGTGAACACGATCGCCCCGGGGATCTTTGATACTCCGCTGCTGGCCCGGTTCTCCGACGAGATCCGCGATGGACTGGGGGCATCGGTCACCTTCCCGAAACGCCTCGGCGACCCCGACGAGTACGCCTCGATGGCCGAGGAGCTCCTGCACAACCGATACATGAACGGTGAGGTCATCCGGCTGGACGGAGCCATCAGGATGGCGCCCCGATGAGCGGCGGAGTTGCCCCGGTCCTGTTCGAGGAGGCCAACGGCGTCGCAACGATCACCCTGAACCGCCCCGAAGTGCGCAACGCCGTGAACGCGACGCTGGCCGAAGCCCTCGCCGAGATCGTCGATCACCTCGACGAACGCACCGACCTGCGAGCCGCGATACTCACTGGCGCCGGCGGCAGCTTCTGCTCGGGCATGGACCTCAAGGCGTTCGTCCGAGGTGAGAAGTCATCGATCCCGGGTCGCGGATTCGCCGGCTTCACGGCCAGGCCCCCCGCCTTGCCCGTGATCGCCGCAGTCGAGGGGGCTGCTGTGGCCGGAGGGTGCGAACTCGTGCTCGCCTGCGACCTCGTCGTAGCGGCTGAGTCCGCACGCTTCGGAGTGCCTGAGGTCAAGCGCGGACTGGTCGCCGTCGGAGGCGCGCTTCTCAAGCTGCCCTCACGGATCCCCTACCAGGTCGCGATGGAGTGGATCCTGACCGGCGACATGGTCGGTGCTCGCCGCGCCCACGAGGTAGGTTTGGTCAACGCAGTGGCTCCAGACGGCGAGGCGCTGACGGCCGCCCGACTCCTGGCCGACCGTGTCGCGGCCAACGGCCCGCTGGCGCTGCGCGCCAGCAAGCAGATCGTGTCGGCATCTGCATCGTGGGCCCACGAAGAGGCCTACGAACGCCAGCTCGAGATCGCCCGCCCGGTGACGGAGTCCGAGGACGCCCAAGAAGGCGCACGCGCCTTCGCCGAGAAGCGCACCCCCGTGTGGAGCGGACGATGAGCGCCGGGCCGCTCGACGGCGTCCGAGTCGTCGAGCTCGGTGGCATCGGGCCAGCACCGTTTGCGTGCATGATGCTCGCGGACCTCGGCGCCGAGGTCATCAGGATCGACCGGCCGGGAGCCGAGCTCCACCCGGTGATGCACCGCAACCGACGCTCGATCGCTCTCGACCTGAAGTCTCCCGAGGGCCGAGCGATCGCGATGCGTCTGGTCGCCAACAGCGACGTCGCCGTCGAGGGCTTCCGGCCAGGCGTTGCCGAGCGTCTCGGACTCGGCCCGGACGACGTGGCGCGCGAGGCCGCCCACGTGGTCTACGGGCGGATGACCGGCTGGGGCCAGGACGGGCCATGGGCGCAGCTTCCCGGGCACGACATCAACTACATCGCGCTGACCGGCGCCCTGCACGCCATCGGCCCTGCCGGCGGGGACCCAGTCGTTCCGCTGAACCTGATCGGCGACTTCGGCGGAGGCGGCATGCTGCTCGCCTACGGCGTCCTGGCAGGGGTGGTCAGCGCCCGTGCGACGGGACGCGGGCAGGTCGTCGACGCCGCGATGATCGACGGATCTGCCGCCCTGATGGCCATGCTGCACGGATACCTGTCCGAGGGACGGTGGGTCGACGAGCGCGGAGTGAACCATCTCGACGGAGGCGCGCCCTACTACCGGACCTATGAGTGCAGCGATGGGCGATACGTCGCCGTCGGGTGCATCGAGCCGCAGTTCTACGCGGCCCTGCTCGACAGACTCGACCTGACAGGCGACCCGGACTTCTCGTCACAGGACGACCGCGCGACCTGGCCGACGATGATCGACCGGCTCCAACGGACCTTCGCGTCACGGACGCGAGACGAGTGGGGGACATCTTCGCCTCGAGCTCGGCCTGCGTCACCCCGGTCCTCTCCATCGGCGAGGCCCCCCTGCATCCACACCACGTCGAACGCCAGACCTACACCTCCCTCGGGGACGGGCACATGGCACGACCCGTGCCCCGCTTCGCTGGCACACCAGCGGCCGAACCACGCCCGGCGCCAGTCGTCGGCAGCGACGGCCAAGCGCTGCTGGAGGAACTTGGCCTCAGTGAGTCCGAGGCCAGGAGGCACCTGGAGTCCGGGGTCGTCGCACTGCCACCCGGCTGTGACGATGGCAGGAGGACGTCGTGACAACAGCCCGCGACCTCGTGGCGCGCCATGTGTTCGACGGCATGACCATCGCAGTCGGAGGCTTCGGCCTCTGCGGCAATCCGTTCGACCTCATCGACGCGGTCCGCGACTCGGGTGTCACGGACCTGACGATCGTCTCCAACAACATGGGCACCGACGGCAAGGGCCTCGGGGTTCTCCTGGAGGCTCAACAGGTCCGCAAGGTCGTGGCCTCCTACGTAGGAGAGAACCGCCAGTTCGCGCAGCAGTACCTCGACGGGCACCTCGAGATCGAGTTCACACCCCAAGGGACGCTGGCCGAGCGGCTTCGCGCGGGCGGTGCAGGGATTCCCGCCTTCTACACCCCGACTGGCGCCCACACGACGGTCGCTGACGGCAAGCCGACCATGGAGATAGGCGGCCGCACGGTGATCCTGGAGCACGCGATCGTCGCCGACCTCTCGCTCGTGCGAGCGCACCAAGCGGACGCCGCGGGTAACCTGATCTACCGGCGTACCGCCCGGAACTTCAACCCCGTCGTAGCCACGGCTGGACGGGTCACCCTCGCGGAGGTCGATCGCGTGGTCGAGGACTTTCTGGACCCCGACCTGGTGCAGACGCCCGGGATCTACGTCGAGGAGGTGATCGTCGCGTCAGGGCGGGCACCGGAGATCGAGCAGAGGACGACACGCCCGAGGCGAGCCGACGGAGGCGCAGATGCGGACGCGTGAGCAGATGGCCGCAGTCGCGGCACGTGAGCTGGCCGACGGTGCCTACGTCAACCTCGGCATCGGTATCCCCACTCTCGTGGCGAACCACGTACCGACAGGCATGCGGGTCACGTTGCAGAGCGAGAACGGCATGCTGGGAATGGGGGAGTTCCCGCTCGACGGTGAGGAGGACGCTGACCTCATCAACGCTGGCAAACAGACGGTCACCATCGAGCCGGGAGGAAGCTTCTTCGGCTCCGACCAGTCCTTCGCGATGATCAGGGGCGGCCACATCGACCTGGCGATCCTGGGCGCGATGCAGGTCTCGGGCACGGGCGACCTAGCCAACTGGACGATTCCCGGCGTCCTGGTCAAGGGCATGGGCGGAGCCATGGACCTCGTCGCTGGCGCCCAAAGAGTCCTCGTCGTGACCGACCACACCACGAAGGACGGCCGCCCCAAGATCGTCGAGACGTGCGACCTGCCCCTGACCGGCCGCGGCGTCGTGAACCGAATCATCACCGATCTGTCCGTCTTCGACATCACCACCGCCGGCCTGGCGCTGGTCGAGCTCGCCCCCGGCGTCACGCTCGACGAGGTCCGCGACCGCACGGGCTGCCGGTTCCAGGACCGTCGAGACGAGGCGGCACGCGGCAACGGATGAGCCGGCCGCGCTAACGACGACCTCAGGGCCGGTACCCGCCGCCGCCATAGAGTACCGTTGAGTGGGTCGCTGCAGCCCCGCGGTGACGTCGTGAAGTGAGGTTTGCCATGCCAGACGTCCGATCGAACTCCCTGTCCGGTCGACAGTCCGACGTGCTCAACGCGCTCGAGGAAGCCTTCCTCGCCGAGGGTTTCCGCCACCTGACCATCGGCGACATGGCCGCCCTCGCGCGAACCTCCCGGCGCACGATCTACCACCTCGGTCAGAGCAAGGAAGAGGTCGTGGTCGGTGTCGTTGACCGCTACTTCAACTCGATGGGTAAGGAGGCGCTGCGACGAGCACAGGACTCCACGGGGGTGCACGACCAGATCGAGGCATACCTGTCGGCTTCCGTCGAGCGCAACCGCCGAGCCAGTCGCCAGTTCGTGCACGACGTTGAGAACTACCTGCCCACAAGTCACGTCTACGACCGCCACCAAGAGATCGCGATCCGCGAGCTCGAAAGCATCGTGCGCAGAGCGAGTGAGCGGGGCGAGGTGACGGCAGGGTCACCGACGCTGTGGGCCGAGATGCTCGGCGCCGTCATACGCCACCTTCGCGATCCTGGGGTGCTGGACCGGGTCGGGGCCACGCGCGGCGATGCCCTCGAGCTCTTCGGGCGATTCTGCCGCCGCGGTCTGGCCTGAGCGCCGTATCTACCGAGCATCGCTTCGCGACAGCCGCCGGGCCTGCCCCCGGAACTGGCCCGAGCCTGACCCGACCTGACGCGGTCCTGGCCCAGGCCTGAATACGGGCCGGACTCTGGGCTTGATTCCGGACCCGGCCTCGGGTCTGGCTCCGGGCTGGCACCTCCGTCGTCGCTCGCGACGGGGTTGTCTCACCCGCCTCTTGACCGGTACTAGATATGCGCCTACGATACCGATAGCAGTACCCGATGTGGGCTGGGTCACGTGAGGCTGAAGGTTTGCGGGCCCATCCCGCGGCCATTGGACAGCTCCCCGGAGCGACTCGAACGGTTGTCGATCTGCCGCAGGACGGTGCGGGCACCTGGCCGGCGTCGATGTGAAACTAGGAGAGAGCATGACGAGAACTCGCATCGCTGCGGTGTGCGGAGCGCTGCTGGCGCTCACGCTGTCGGCGTGTGGCAGTGCGTCGTCGGACGGCCCCACCGGTACGACGAGCGATGACGTCATCGAGCAGGCGAAGGCCTCGACGGAGCAGGCCTTCGCCGGCACCGATCGCGCCTTACCGTCCGATGGGCCCAAGGCTCAGCAGGGCAAGACCGTCTGGGCGCTGGCCTGCAGCACGCAGGCTGCTGGCTGTGTCGTGCCCGCTGAGGGCTTCGTCGAGGCGTCCAAGGCTCTCGGCTGGCAGGTCAAGCTCGTCGACGGCAAGGCCGACCCCGCCGTCTACAACTCCCAGCTTCGGGCCGCGGCGGCCGCGAACGTCGATGCCGTCGCCCTGTTCGGCGTTGACTGCTCGGTCGTGAAGGCGTCGATCGAGGAGGTGCAGGCCGCTGGCGTCCTCGTCTACGGCGGCAACGCCTTGGGCTGTGACGACCGGTTCAGCGACGGTGGTAAGCCGCTCTTCAACGAGCACCTCCGTTTCAACAAGGACCTCGTCTCCTACGAGGACTACATGAGCGAGTTCGTCGGACCGACGATTTCGGATTGGGTCATCGCCAAGACGGACGGCACGGCCAAGGTCATTCTGATGCGTCAGGACGACAACGCGACTCTGCGGATGGTCGGTGACGCACAGGCCGCTCGCCTCGCGGAGTGCGACGGATGCGTCGTCCACGAGGTGACGTTCACCGCTGGGGATCTGTTCGGCGGGCAGATGCAGGCCAAGGCCAGCGCCGCGCTCCAGCAGTTCCCGAACGCGAACGTCGTCATGGTGCCGGCCGACTCAGCCATTACTTTGGGTGTCGGGGCGGCGGTCGACCAGGCGCGCCAGGGCGGCCGTGAGGACCTGCTGCTCACGGGTAACGAAGGCGTCGAGTCGTCCATCGCCCTCATCCGGAGTGGCACGCAGTCCTACGCTGTCGGTCGGCCGCTCGAGTGGACCGGTTGGGCGGCCGCGGACGGCCTGAACCGGTTGTTTGTCGGTGCGGAGCCAGTCGACTCCGGCATGGGCATCGGAAGCATGGATGCCGACCACCTTCCCGAAGGCGACGTGTACGACGGCAACCCGAAATCGTCGGGCTATCAGGAGAACTACAAGAAAATCTGGGGGGTGGGCTGAGTGGTCGACGCCACTTCGGGGATGCCGGCGAGCGCCTTGGCGCTCGCCCGCCTTTCCAAGACCTTTCCCGGTACGCAGGCGCTCGCGGATGTGAGCTTCTCGGTCGAGCCCGGCCACTTTCACGCACTCGTGGGGGGAAATGGTTCTGGGAAGTCGACGCTGATCAAGATCCTTGCCGGCGTCTACAGCGCTGACCGCGGTGGTTCGCTCCACCTCGGCGAGCAGAGCTTTGACGTCGAGCAGCTGACGCCCCGCTGGTCGCGCGACGCCGGGCTCCGGTTCGTCCATCAGGACCTGGGGCTGTTCCCGGATCTGACGGTGACGGAGAACGTTCTCGCTGGTAGCCCGTTCCCCAAGCGGATAGGCAGAATCGACTGGCCCGAGGCGCGCCGTTCGGTCCAACAGCTACTGGACGGGCTCGACGTCGATGTCAAAGCACGATCCCTGGTGCGTGATCTGCGACCCGCTGATCAGACTCTCGTCGCGGTGGCGCGCTGCTTGCGAGATCGCGACACTGGCGGGGTCGGCCTGCTCGTCCTGGACGAGCCGACGACGCGCCTTCCGGCCGACGAGGTGGACGGCCTCTTGCAGCGCCTGAGCGCCTATAGCGCACAAGGACAGAGCATCTTGTACGTCACGCACCGCCTCGACGAGGTGCTGAGCTACGCCAACACCGTGACGGTGCTGCGCGATGGGCGACATGTCGACACCAGGCCGGCGGCGCAGCACGATCGTGCGAGTCTCGTGGCGAACATCGCGGGACACGCCCCTCAGGACCGTCAGCGTCAGACACGCTCATCGTCTGGAGAGGTAGTCCTCTCGGTCGAAGGCCTGAGAGGTGGGCCTCTGCGAGACGTCAGCTTCGAGGTCCATGCGGGGGAGGTTGTCGCCCTGGCCGGGCTGGTCGGGAGCGGCAGGACCAGCGTGATGCAGAACGTCATCGGGGCGGTCAAGCCTCGCGGCGGCTCGGTCTTGGTGAAGGGCCAGCAGCTGCGGGCCGGGCACGTCGCGGACGCGATCTCGCGCGGTCTCGCGCTGGTGCCTGAGGAGCGGGTCCGCGACGCGGCCTTCTTGTCGTTGTCGCTGACGGAGAACATGTCCGCCACAACCATCAGACGGCACAGCCGCGGCGGCTGGATGCGACGGGCCGATGAACGACGTGCCGCCGCGGCTGACATCGCGACCTACGGCATCAAGGGCACGGTTGATGCTCCGATCGCACGGCTTTCAGGCGGCAACCAGCAGAAGGCCGTAATGGCGCGGGCGATGAGGTCTTCTCCCGTCGTGCTGTTGCTTGACGAGCCGACGCAGGGCGTCGATGTCGGGGCTCGGGCAGACATCTACGCCCAGATCGACGCGGCCGTTGCGGGCGGTGCGGGGGTGCTGCTGGCTACGTCCGACCTCGACGAGCTGCTGCACCTCGCGGACCGCGTCCTCGTGCTCGCAGACGGACGCATCGCCCACGAGGCCTGCGGGCCAGAGATCACCCGCACCTGGATATTCGACAACGTCTACCAGCACGAGAAGGCATCGACATGACATCCCAGGACCAGACCACCCTTCAGGTGCCGACCGATCAACCACCCACCGAGGATGGTGCGGCACAGACGACGCACGGTTGGCGTCCCTCGATGCTGCGCCTGGTCGAGCGTTTTGGTCTCGTGATGCTGCTCGTCGTGGTGGTGGTGTACTTCGCCCTCGATCCCGCCACCTCGGCGACGTTTCCCACGACGTCGAACCTGCGCAACATCGTGGCCAACGAGTCGGTGCTGATCCTGGTCGCACTCGCCGCCCTGATCCCGCTGGTCGCCCATCGCTTCGACCTCTCGGTGGGAGCGATCGTTGCCCTAACCTCGATCGCCGCAGCCAAGGCGACCACATCGATGGAGCTGCCAGTCATCGTCGGCGTGGCGATCGCGGTGGCGGTCGGAGCCCTCGTCGGGCTGACGAACGGAATCCTCATCGCCTACTTCCGAGCCAACTCGCTGGTCATCACCCTCGGCATGTCGACCCTGCTGGGCGGAGTGGCCTCGGCTTGGTCCGGGCACCAGACGATCGTCGGGGTGCCAGTCGCCCTCACAACCTTCGGCAACGGACTGTGGTTCGGCATCCCACGCCCGGTGTTCCTCGTCGTCATCGCGGCCCTGAGCGTGTCGTTCCTGCTGGGACTGACGATCTTCGGCCGAGGCCTGCTGTCCGTGGGTGTCAACGAGACGGCGGCTCATCTGGTCGGTCTGCCGGTCCAGCGCACGGTCGCGCTGGCCTTCGTCGCCTCGGGTGCACTCGCGGGTCTGGCGGGAGCCTTGCTGCTCGCGCGTACGGGAAGCGCTGCATCCGGGGTCGGAGTGGGCTACCTCCTTCCCGCCCTGGCCGCGATCTTTCTGGGGTCGACCACCATCCGCCCGGGCAGGTACACGGTGGCGGGCACGCTGGTGGGTGTTTTCTTCGTGGCGATCAGCATCAATGGCCTGACGTTGGCCGGTGCCGCCGACTGGGTCGAGCCCGCGTTCAACGGTGGCGCCGTCATCGTCGCGGTGGCGGTCTCCTCGCTGCTGACCCACCGACGCTTGAGGGGAGCGTCGCGATGATGGCCTCGTACGAGCTGGACGCGGAGGAAGCTTCGATCGTCGCACTCGTGCGCGACTGGGTCGACCGTGAGGTCAAGCCCGTGGTTCAAGACCTGGAGCATTCCAACACCTACCCCGAGACGCTCATCGACCAGATGAAGCAGTTGGGCATCTACGGGCTCGCGATCCCCGAGCCGTGGAACGACGCGGGGGTTAGCGTGCCGTGCTACGCCGCGGTCACCGAGGAGCTCGCCCGTGGCTGGATGAGCCTTGCCGGCGCGATGGGTGGTCACAGCGTCGTGGCGAAGCTCCTCATCGATCACGGCACCCAGGAGCAGAAGGATTACTACCTTCCCCGCATGGCCACCGGTGAGATCCGGGCGACGATGGCCTTGACCGAGCCAGGTGGTGGCTCGGACTTGCAGGCCATGCGAACAACGGCCCGCAAGGAGGGTGACGACTACGTCGTCAACGGCTCCAAGACCTGGATCACGAACGCGCGGCGGTCCCAACTCATCGCGCTCCTGTGTCGTACCGATCCTGACGCGCAGCCCGTGCACCGCGGGATCAGCATTCTGCTGGTCGAGAAGGGGCCTGGATTCGAGGTGTCTCGTGACTTGCCCAAGCTCGGCTACAAGGGGGTCGAGAGCTGCGAGCTCTTCTTCGATGGCTACCGGACCCCGCAGAGCAGCCTGCTCGGGATGGAGGAGGGGCGAGGCTTCGCCCAGATGATGCGGGGTCTCGAGATCGGTCGCATCCAGGTGGCCTCGCGTGCGCTGGGAGTCGGCGCCGCGGCACTTGAGGACGCGCTGCGCTATAGCCAGGAACGCGAGAGCTTCGGCAAGCAGATCTGGGAACACCAGTCGATCGGAAACTACCTGGCCGAGATGGCGACGCAGCTCACGGCGGCGCGACAGCTCGTGCAGTACGCCGCGCGTCGCTTTCAGTCAGGTGAGCGTGCCGACATGGAGGCCGGCATGGCCAAATTGTTCGCCTCCGAGGTGGCCATGAAGATCGCGCTCGACGCGGTGCGCATCCACGGAGGCTACGGCTACTCCACGGAATACGACGTCGAGCGCTACTTCCGCGACGCTCCCCTCATGATCGTGGGTGAGGGCACGAACGAGATTCAGAAGAACGTCATCGCCCGGCAGCTCGTGAAGCGAAACCCCGCCTGATGAGCGCGAACGCCCGCACGTGGCTGTTCGTGCCGGCTTCGACACCGCACCGCTTCGCGAAAGCGGTCGCATCCGGCGCCGATGCCGTCGTCCTCGACCTCGAAGACGCCGTCGGCGTGGACGCCAAGGGCGACGCGCGTGAGTCGGCCCTCGCATGGCTTCAGGGCGGGGGCCAGGCCCGGGGACGGGTGAACGCCGCCGGCACTCCGTGGCACGACGACGACGTTGGTACGCTCGCCGAACTGCCCGGCGTGCTCGGACTCGTCGTGCCGAAGGCCGAGGACCCCGACCTCCTCTCGGCGCTGACCCGGCGATTGGCCGGAGGGAACCGCCTCGTCGCTCTCGTCGAAACGGCCCTCGGCGTTCACCGCGCCTTCGACATCGCCGAGGCCAGCGGGGTCCTCAGGCTTGCGTTCGGGTCGCTCGACTTCGCCGCCGACGTTCGTGTCGAGCACGTCGACGAAGCGCTACTCCTGGCACGCAGCACCCTCGTGCTGGCCTCACGCGCTGCGGGACTTCCGCCCCGGTCGACGGTGTGACGACCTCGGTAAGCGACACGCAGCTGATCACGGCGGAGGCCCAGCGATCCCGTGCACTCGGGTTCGGCGGCAAGCTCTGCATCCACCCGGCGCAGCTGCCAGTTACCGCCGCGGCCTTCGCGCCGACTCCTGATCAGCTGGCTTGGGCCCGCGGCGTACTCCACGCCACAGCGGACGCGG
Organism: Saccharopolyspora sp. ASAGF58; assembly: GCF_012277335.1. Taxonomy (NCBI): domain Bacteria; kingdom Bacillati; phylum Actinomycetota; class Actinomycetes; order Pseudonocardiales; family Pseudonocardiaceae; genus Saccharopolyspora; species Saccharopolyspora sp. ASAGF58. The sequence continues at coordinate 4,906,530 of NZ_CP040605.1, forward strand.
CCGGCGGCGTCGTCATCGGCCCGGACGGCCACATGATCGACAAGCCGGTGATCGACCGCGCCCGGTCGATCCTTCAGGACTGAACCAGGAAGGCCAACCTTGCTTCCCCTTGATGGCATCACCGTCGTGTCCCTCGAACAAGCCGTCGCGGCACCGTTCGCGACTCGACAGCTCGCCGACCTCGGTGCCCGTGTGATCAAGGTCGAAAGGCCTGGAGCAGGGGACTTCGCGCGCGGCTACGACCGCACCGTGCACGGCGACTCCAGCTACTTCGTGTGGCTCAACCGCGGCAAGGAGTCGATCGAGCTCGACGTGAAGGACCCTCAAGATCGAGCTGTGCTCGACGAGATGATCGCGGCCGCCGACGTCGTCGTACAGAACCTCGTGCCCGGTGCCGTCGCGCGCCTCGGCCTCGACGCCTCGACGCTTCGTGCCGACCGGGTCACCTGCGCCGCTTCGGGCCCGATGGCCTCGGGCTCCATCTCCACCAGCGACCGCAGCCACTGGATCAACCCGGCGTCGGTGGCGGTCAGGAACTCGACACCCTCGATCAACCGCTCGTGCAAAATGGCCTTTTGGGTTGCGCGCACGGGGCCGTCCTCGCCGCGGAGCCGTGGTGCCGCCGGCCCGATCTCGTACAGCGCGTCCAAGGACTGCTCGGCTTTGGACTCGGCCCGGATCTCGTTCAACCGTTCCAGCGCTCGATGAGCGCGCCGTCGCGCGTCGGTGGCACGGGCCTGCTGCAGGGCTTCCAGCTGTACCTGTGATGCCGACTTGCGTTTTTCCCGCACGTCGTAGGCACCGAGCGCGGCTTGCCGTGCGTCCCATTCCTCATAGGACAGAACCGGGATGGGTGGGCGTTTCGGCAGGTGGTTGCTGGTGTAGGTCCAGGTCGCCAGCCGGGCCTGCAGTGCCTCGCCGAGAGCTTTCCGGGGATCCGGCTCGAATGGGGCCGCCCGGTGCGTTCTGCCCGAGACTTTCAGCGCGTGCAGCAGACAGTTCACGCTCCAGCCGGCCCGGAAGAACGGTGCGGTCAGCTCCCGCAGCTCGGTGTCGCTGATCTGCTCGTCGAGCCACCGCATCGCCGCGCGGAGCCGTTTGACCGCTGCGGCCACCTGGTCCCAGGTCTCCGGCGGGACCGTTCGCGGCCACTGGTGGTGTACCCGGGACCGGGTTTCGTCCCGCTGCTGTTCGCTCGAGGTCGTCGCTACCGCGCCGGTGCCTTCGCCGGCCTCCACCGGCGGCGCCACCGGTATGCCCTGGCTGTCGCGCCACTGGTTGAGCAGGTACCGCACCAGGTCGGTGCGCTTGGCGGTGCTGACCTGTTTCTGTGGTGACCCGTCGGGGCGATCGTGCAGTGCCTGGACCAGCGCATCGACACACCAGCCCGCTGAGAAGAAGACTTCAAGCTCGGGGACCAGTCGCTCGGGTGCGACGTTGCGCCACCGTTCCATGCTGATGAGCGTCTGCGTGGCTTGCAGCTGGGCGTGCGGGCTTTGCGGGACGATCCGCGTGTGCCAGGCCTCCTGCTCGGACATGCAGCCAACGTACCGAATGGGAACGGGTGAGCACGCAACGACGGCAGAGCCAGACAGCTCCGATCGCCGTTCAGTGAACCGTCGGCGTCGACGGGTCTGGCTACGCTGATCGTCATGGGCTTGTTCTCCAAGGAACCAACGGTGGTCTACCTGGTCGAAGATCACACGGACCCGGAACCGACCACGCACACCCGGTATTGGGCGCACGTGCACCTCAGCGCGGATAAGGCCAAGGCCGATGTCGAAGAGTTCGCTGCGCGCGGCGGTCACGGCTCGGTGTGCTGGGATCCGGCGCAGGGCTAGAGGTATGAGGGGTTGGGTCTCCGTCCACCACTCGGACACCTATATGTCCGCGGCGCTGAGGAACGCCTACGTGACGAGGTGACTGAGGGCACGCGGGCAGCCGTATGTACCGGCGAGGCCGACGACGTAGTCTCTGTGCGTTTCGAGCGGCCGCGGGGTTCGGTCGAGGGACACCGGCAGTTGGTGCTGAAGGCAGGGGAGTGGCAGGTGGCGACCACCGCGCAGCGAGAACGGCGGGCCGACGGGTTCAAGAGGTGGTTGTTCGAGGGACAGCCCCGTCGGGCGCGGCAACTCGCCGGTGGGCGGGGAGAACCGGTGAAGCACCCGGACCACCCATGGTGGAAGGTGATGTGCCTGACCGGGGTCGACTACTTCTCCACGCTGGGCTACCAGCCGGGTATCGCGGCGCTGGCCGCCGGGGTGCTGTCGCCGATCGCCACCCTGGTGCTAGTCCTGTTGACGTTGGCCGGTGCACTGCCGGTCTACCGCCGGGTGGCCGCGGACAGCCCGCACGGGCAGGGTTCGCTGGCGATGCTGGAGCGGCTGCTGTCCCGGTGGAAGGGCAAGCTGCTGATCCTCGTGCTGCTCGGCTTCGTGGCGACCGACTTCATCATCACGATCACGCTGTCGGCCGCGGACGCCACCGCGCACGTGGTGGAGAACCCGTTCGTGCCTGAGTTCCTGCACGGGCAGCACGTGCTGATCACTCTGGTGCTGGTCGGCCTGCTCGGCGTGGTGTTCCTCAAGGGGTTCAGCGAGGCCATCGGGGTGGCCGTGACCTTGGTGGCCGTGTTCCTCGCGATGAACGCCGTGGTGGTGATCGTCGCGTTGCAGCACGTGCTGGCCAGTCCGGAGCTCGTCGTGAACTGGCAGAAGCTGCTCGTCGCCCAGCACGGTAGCCCCTGGCTGATGATCGGGGTGGCGTTGCTGGTGTTCCCGAAGTTGGCGCTGGGCCTGTCCGGATTCGAGACCGGTGTCGCGGTCATGCCGCTGGTCCGGGGATCGGCGGGGGACACCGAGGCGCGCCCGCTGGGCCGGATCCGCAACGCCCGCAAGCTGCTGCTGACGGCCGCGCTGATCATGAGCGCGTTCCTGATCACGAGCAGCTTCGCGACCGCCGTGCTCATCCCGCACCACGAGTTCGAACCCGGTGGCCAGGCCAACGGACGTGCGCTGGCGTTCCTCGCGCACTCCTACCTCGGGGAAGCCTTCGGCACGGCCTACGACGTGAGCACGATCGCCATCCTGTGGTTCGCCGGTGCCTCGGCGATGGCCGGGCTGCTTAACATCGTGCCGCGCTACTTGCCCCGCTACGGGATGGCGCCGAACTGGGCGCGCGCGACCCGGCCGCTGGTGCTGGTGTTCACGGCCATCGCCTTCGCGATCACGATCATCTTCAACGCCGACGTCGATGCTCAGGGCGGGGCGTACGCCACCGGGGTGCTGGTGCTCATCTTCTCCGCCGCGCTCGCCGTGACCTTGGCGGCCCGCAAGCGCGGCCAGCGCGCCGCGACGATCACATTCGGGGTGATCACCGCGGTGTTCGCCTACACCTCGATCGCCAACGTCATCGAGCGTCCGGACGGGGTGAAGATCGCCTCGTTCTTTATCGCGGCGATCATCGCCACCTCGCTGGCTTCCCGGGTCGGCCGCGCGCTGGAGTTGCGCGTCACGGAAGTCCGCCTCGACGCCGCCGCGCGCCGGTTCATAGACAAGGCGGCCCGCAGCGGCGCGATCCGCATCATCGCCAACGAACCCGACGCCCGTGACGAGCAGGAGTACCGGGAGAAGGAGCAGGAGCAGCGCGAGGACAACCACATCCCGGCCGGCGACCCGGTGCTGTTCCTGGAGATCACTGTGACAGACGCGTCCGAGTTCGAGTCCGTCCTGAACGTGACCGGCCAGAAGCTGCACGGATACCGGATTCTTCGGGTGAAGAGCGCGTCGATCGCGAACGCCATCGCTGCCGTGCTGCTGCACATCCGCAACGAGACGGGCGTCCTGCCGCACGTTTACTTCGCGTGGACTGAGGGCAATCCCTTCAAGTTCCTGATCAGCTACCTCATCTCGGGCGGCGGTGACATCGCCCCGGTCACCCGCGAAGTGCTCCGCCGCGCCGAGCCTGATCCTGAACAACGCCCCCTGGTCCACGTCGGCTAACCCGGCTCGCACGGGAATCCCTTGTGAAGCCGGAAATGTGGGATGGGGTGCCTTGGTGCCTCGCCCAGCCATTACCGTGCTTCCGGTTCCTGGGAACACCTCACACGGCGCTGGCCTAATTGGCAGCGTGGGTCTTTCCGAGAGTGCCGGTGGGTCAGGGTTGGAAGCGGTAGCCCATGCCGGCTTCGGTGAGCAGGTGGCGGGGGCGGTCGGGGTTGGTTTCGAGTTTTCGGCGCAGTTGGGCCATGTACTGGCGCAGGTAGTGGGTGTTGCGGGTGTAGGTGGGGCCCCACACCTGGGTGAGGATCTGTTGTTCTGTGGTTTCGGAGCGCCGGGATAAACCGGCATGGAGAAGGAGATGAGAGAGTTCTACATCGAAGGGCTAGCGACCCACGGTGGCCCTGAGTCATGCGTTGGCGTCCGTGAGGGCGTCGGCGAAGCGTTGACAGGGGTACGTGCAGGCTGGGCTATTGAGCCGCGAAATCAAGGTGTCCGGGGTGCCGACGTCGTCGAAACAGGCGGAAGGCAACATCGCTGGCGACGCTATGCGCGAGTCGTCAGGGGACCCCGCGCGGTCGGAGAACCTGTGCATGTACGGAATCTCCATGCGCGAGAACCGGGAGATCCCACGCTCGCCCGTCGGTGTGATGGCCGGGCGGGCCGCTCAGGGAACGCTGAGGCGGTAAGCCTGAGATGAACGAGCGTGGGGAGTCTGACAGCCCCGTAGTACCTGCGAAGCCACCGAACAAGACTTCGGTCGCGGAGGTGGTGGAGGAAAGGGGGCTGGCCAAGGGGAACACGGCCAGGCCGACACGTCCCGGACACAGGGCCGGGCCAGGCGTGCCACACGGGCTGGATCGTGTGCGTGAAGTAGCTCGAAGGGACAAGGAAGCGCGGTTCACCGCGCTGCTGCACCACGTCGACCTGAATCGTCTTCGGGCGGCCTACTGGGCAATTCGCCCACAGGCTGCGCCGGGAGTGGACGGTGTGAGGTGGGAGGACTATGGGCAGGAGTTGGAGGCCAACCTCCGGGACCTGCTCGTGCGGGTTCACAGCGGCGCTTACCGGGCGAGTCCGTCGCGGCGCGTATACATCCCGAAGGCGGATGGGCGGCAACGGCCGTTGGGTATCGCCACGTTGGAGGACAAGATCCTCCAACGGGCCGTTGTCGAGGTGCTGGGCGCCGTCTACGAGGTGGACTTCCTGGGTTTTTCCTATGGGTTCCGGCCAGGGCGCGGCCCGCATTACGCGTTGGACGCGCTCTCGGTCGGGATTTCGCGGAAGAAGGTGAACTGGGTGCTCGACGCGGATATCCGCGAGTTCTTCACCAATCTTGATCATCATTGGCTGGTGAAGTTCTTGGAGCACCGGATTGCGGATCAGCGGGTCCTGCGTCTGATCGGCAAGTGGTTGAGCGCAGGGGTCATCGAGAACGGGGAACTGTCGGAGACCTCGGAGGGAGCACCGCAAGGGGCATCGGCATCGCCGCTGCTCGCGAACGTCTACCTCCATTACGTCTTCGACTTGTGGGCCCAGTGGTGGAGGAGCCGCTATGCGCGCGGTGACATGATCATTGTGCGTTTCGCGGACGACTTCGTCGCGGGATTCGAGTATCAGGAGGACGCGCAGCGTTTCCTTGCCGGTCTTCGCGAGCGGTTCGCGAAGTTTGGGTTGGAGCTGCACCCCGACAAAACCCGGTTGATCGAGTTCGGTCGGCACGCCGCCCGAGCCCGAGCGGCGCGGGGTGTCGGGAAGCCCGAGACGTTCGACTTCCTTGGATTCACGCACATCTGCGGTAAAACGAGGACCGGGCGGTTCTGGGTGAAGCGTAAGACCATCTCGAAACGGATGCGGGCGAAGCTGGCCGAGGTCAAAGACCAGCTCAAGCGACGTCGGCATCTGCCCATCCCGGAACAGGGGCTGTGGCTGGCCAGCATGGTAAGCGGACACCTCGCCTACTACGCCGTGCCCGGCAACACCGACGCGGTTGCAGCTTTCCGCACCCAGGCAACGCGGCACTGGTACAAGGCGCTGCGGTGCCGAAGCCAACGCACTCGCCTTGACTGGACGCGGATGCACCGCCTCGAGACTCGATGGCTACCACCCGCCCGCGTGAAGCATCCCTTCCCTGAGAGGCGCTTTGATGCCAGGACCCGAGGCAGGAGCCCAGTGCGTTAGTAGCGCACGCTGGGATCTGTGCGGGGGGCCGCCCGCGAGAGCGGTCCCTACCGCGATCACTTTTGGTGATGTGATCTTGTGAGTGGATCGTGGGGTGTTCGGCGTGGCGGCGTGATCAAAGCCTGAACATGGAGGAAGCATCGGCGTTCCATGTAACCGCCCGTTGTCCGGGAGATTCGCCGATGCTTCCTGTGGGAACCGTACCGTCTTGTTTGCTGTCTGTGTTGGAAGGGGTGCGTTCGGTGTTCACCGCGCCGACGTTCGCCACGTTCGCCTCGTTGGTGACCGGCCTGCTGGCAGCCACAGGGCCCCGGACGGTAACGGGAATGTGGAGCGCGGCCGGACTGGCGGGACGCTGCCACCACGCTCGGGCGCACCGGTTCTTCTCTCACGCCCGCTGGAGCCTGGATTCGCTGGGGTTGCTGCTGGCCCGGCTGGTGGTGGCCGCTTCGTCCCGGCCGGGCAAGCCCTGACGGTGGTGGTCGACGACACGTTGTTCCATCGCTACGGCACCAAGACCCACGGGGTGTTCTGGCAGCACGACGGCTCAGCGAAGGGCCACGACGGCCTCGGGCGGGGCAATTGCTTCGTGGTCGTCGGACTCATCGTGACCGTGCCATTTTTGACCAGGGCGGTCTGCCTGCCGATCCTGTTCCGGCTGCATATCCCCAAATCCGGTGTCTCCAAACCCGACGCCGCCCGTGCACTGGTCGGGTTGCTCGCCCGCGCGTTCCCCGAACGCACCCTCCACGCGGTGGCCGACGCCGCTTACCGGGGACCGGCGTGGCGCACGCTGCCCGGCAACACCACGTTCACCACCCGCCTGGCAACCAACGCCGTTCTCTACGCCCTGCCACCCGCGCCCACGGGCAAACGAGGGCACCCGGCGTGGAAAGGCGAGAAACTGGGCACCTGCACCGATCTGGCCACCACCGCCACGTGGCGGAGCACGAACGTCACTCGCTACGGCACGACCTCGACGGTGAAAGTCGCCATGATCTCCTGTCTGTGGTGGGGCTCGCTGCATCGCAGGCAGGTCACCGTGGTGCTGGTGCGGGAGACCGATTCGACCCGGCCCTATGACATCGCGCTGGTATCCACCGACACCACCGCTTCGGTCGAGACACTCATCGCCCGCTACGCCGACCGCTGGTCGGTGGAACAAACCATCAAGGACGCCAAGATCCTGATCGGTGCCGGGGACACCGCCAACCGACTCCGCCTCGCGGTCGAACGCAGCGTGCCCTTCGCGATGCTGGGCCTGACCATCCTCATCCTGTGGTACGCCGCCCACGGCACCGCCGAGGCGGACCTGGCCGCCGCCCGCGCCCGCGCACCCTGGAACCGCAAGAAGACCCACATCAGCATCGACGACATGCTCATCACCTTCCGACGAGCCCGAATAACCGTCATCAGCGCAGGCCAGAACACACTCGATCAAAATCCCGCCAGGCCGTCGACCAGCATCTCAACCGCCGCATAACTGCGAAACCTCAGACTTAAGGAACTTCGCAAGTGCTGGATCGTGTGAGACGTGTAGGTCACAGCTGCTCCTGGTGGTTAGAGGTCGTTGCCGGCGTAGGAGAGGTTGAAGCTTTTGTTGGTCAGCGGGAAGTCGGGGACGATCGTGTCGGTCAGGGCGACCGGTAGGGCGGGCCAGTTGAAGAAGCTGGGGTCGACGATCTTCACGCGAGTGAGCGTGCCGTCTCCGGTGAGTTCGACGCGGTGCACGATGGTGCCGCGCCAGCCCTCGACGATGCCCACACCGGAGTGGGCGGTGCCGGTGTCGGGCAGCGTGGGGGCCTGTGCGGGCCCGCCGATGGCGTCGAGCAGACCAGTGATCTGCTGGATGGAGGTGTTGATTTCTTCGGCACGCACCAGGAATCGGGAGAATACGTCGCCGTTGGTGCGGGTGTGCAGGGTGCGGGGGAGTTCGTCGGGGAGGAACGGGTGGTCGTGTCTGGCGTCCACGGTGTGGCCGCTGGCGCGGGCGACGTAGCCGAGGGTGCCCAGATCGGCCGCTTGCCGGGCGGTGAGGATCGCGGTACCCGCGAACCGGTCGCGCACCACGGTGTGGCCGAGCGCGAGGTCGACGATCTCGGCGATGTCGGCCCCGATGGCGGCCAGCCGCTCAGGGTCGGGGAGTGCGGCGACGGTGACCCCACCCGGCACGATCGCGCCGCGCAGTAGCCGGTGGCCGGTGACTTCGTCGTTGAGTCGTAGGAGTTGTTCGCGGACACGTTGGGCGTGGGTGTTGAGGATGCCGTGGCCGACGTCGTTGCACAGCGCGCCGATGTCGGTGATGTGGTTGTAGAGCCGTTCCAGTTCCAGCAGGATCGCGCGGATGCGCTGCGCGTCGGGCGGGACGGTCAGGTCGAGGGCGTCTTCCACGGCGAGGCAGAAGGCGAGGGTGTGTCCGACGGCGGTGTCGCCGCTGATGCGTTCGGCGAGTTCGATGGCTTGGTAGGGGCGGCGGCCCTGGAACAGCTTCTCTAGTCCCTTGTGAACGAACCAGAGGCGGGCATTGAGGTTGAGGATGGTCTCGCCGACCACGGAGAACCGGAAGTGGCCCGGCTCGATCATCCCGGCGTGCACCGGCCCGACCGGGATCTCATACACGCCGGGGCCTTCGACGGTGCGGAACGGGTACGGTCCGGCGACGTCGCTGAACTCCGGCGGATCGCCGGCGTCGGCGCGCATCGGGTACCAGCCCTGTGGCCAGTGGAAGTGGCGGACCAGCCGCTGCGGCAGCGGGTGGCCGGTGGGCACGATGCCGAACAGATCGCGCATCTCCCGCTCGAACCGGCTGGCGGGGAACGACAGCGCGGCCAGGCTCGGCACGCGCGGCGCGTCGCGGTCCAGTGGCACCCGCAGCTCGACGCGGCGGTCCGGGTCGGCGGCAGTGAACAGGTAGACCGCGCGCAGCCGGTCGCCGTCGTCGTGCCCGGCGACCAGGGCGACCCGGAATCCGTTGTGCAGCAGAAGTTCAGCCTGGGCGGGCAGCTCGTCCGGGCTGATCGTCAGCGCGGTGCGGTGGGCACCGACCGGTTCTTCCAGCGTCATCAGACCCCTCCCACGATCTGAGCGGCCTCGGCCAGCAAGGTGGATAGCGGGCCAGCGGTGACGCCGAGCGCCGCGCACGCCAGCATTCCTCCGGCCAGCGCGATTGCGATCGGTGCAGGCACGCGGGCCGGGGCGGTGGCCGCGCCGGGGCCTTCTGGCGGCGAACCGAGCAGCATGCGGCTGGTGTGCCCGATGAGCGCGGCGGCGACCACCAAGACCAGGACGAGCGCGGCAGCGGTCGCCCAGCCCAACCCGGTCGCAAAGCCGGCTCGGGCGATGCCGAGTTCGCTGGCGAACAGGCTGAACGGCGGCAGCCCGATCAGGGCCAGCACCCCCAGCCCGAGACACCCGGCCAGCAGCGGACTTCGAGCCGCTAGGCCGCGGACCTCGTCGATGCGGCTGGTGCCGGTCAGTTGCAGGACCCGTCCAGCGCCGAGGAACAGGACGCCCTTGGCTAGGCCGTGCCCGAGGATGTGCAGCAGTGCGGCGGCCAGCGCCAGCGGGGTGCCGATCGCGGCGCCAAGAGCGACCAGACCGAGGTGTTCGATGCTGGAGTAGGCCAGCATCCGCTTGTAGTCGCGTTGCGCCAGCAGCAGCGACGCCGCGACCAGCAGCGAGGCCAGCGTCATGCCGACCAGCAGCGCGCGGGTGAAGCCGGTGCCGAGTGCGGCGTCGGCGATCACCTTGACGCGCAGGATCGCGTAGAAGGCCACCGACAGCAGCACCCCGGACATCAGCGCGGACACCGGCGCCGGGGCCTGGCTGTGGGCGTCGGGCAGCCAGGCGTGCAGCGGGGCGAGCCCGGCCTTGGTACCGAATCCGATGATCAGCAGCACGACCGCGTTGCGGGTGACACCGGAGTCGAGACCTGCCGCGTGCACGGCCAGCTCGGCCAGGTCCAGCCCGGCGCCACCGGGGGCGTGGGCGGCGGCGTAGTTGAGCAGGAAGGTGCCCAGCAGTGCCAGGGCGATCCCGGCGGAGCAGATCACCACGTACTTCCAGGCCGCTTCGACCGCCGCGCGGGTGCGGCGTTGGCCGACCAGGAACGCGGTGACGATGGTGGTGGCCTCGATCGCGACCCACAGCACGCCCAGGTTGGCGGCGAGCACCGCCGAGGCCATCGCGGCCAGGAACAGCTGCACCAGCACGCTGTGCCGCATCGCGGTGCGCGGCGTGGCACGACCGGCACGGATCTCACCCTCGAGGTAGCTGGGGGTGGCCACTGTGGACATCAGACCGACCGCACCGATCACGATGAGCATGAACGCTGAGAGCGCATCGATTCGCACCATGCCGCCGAGCGCGGTGAGGGGGCCGACGCGGTGCACCTCGATGGCGAGGGCGACTGCGGCGGCGAGCACCAGCGCGGCGCTGGCGGCGCTGATCCAGGAGGTAGCCCGACGCCAGCCCAACGCGAGGTAGGAGAGCGCGCCTAGGACCGGCACGGCGACGGGGGCGAGCATCAATACCGTGGTCATCAGTCGTGCAACTCCCGCAGCTCGTCCAGATCGGTATCGCCGAAGGCCTCGCGCATCCGGGTGGTCAGGATCTGCAGCACCAGCACCACGAACAGCACGTCCAGCGACACCCCGAGTTCCACGATCAGTCCCGCTCCGGCGGTGGCGAGGAAACCGACTGCGGTGATGCCGTTGTCCAGCAACAGGAAACCGATCAGCTGGGACAGCGCCAGGCGTCGGGTGACGAGTACGAAGAACCCGATCAGCACCACGGCGATGCCGACGGGGATCGCCTGGGCGGCAGGTGAGGGGGCTAAGGCGACCAGCGGTCGGGAGACTCCGTAGGCCACCAGCGTCAGCACCGCTGCGGCCAGGAGTGAGGTCGCGACGTTGACCAGCGGTCGGGTCTCCCGCCGTTGCTGGCCAGCGCCGGGCAATGCCCTACTCAACAGGTAGGGCAGCACGCTGGCTCGCAGCACCAGCACACCGGCAGCCACCGTGCCCAGCTCCCAGGAGCCTCGCTCAGCGGCCAGTACGGCGACCAGCGCGGCCAGCGCGACGCCTTGCAGCGCGAAGATCTTGATCACGATGGCCAGTTCGCGCCGCCACAACACCAGCACGGCGGTCAGCAGCAGCGCGCCACCGGTCAGGTCGAGCAGTTGCACGTAGAGCGTCTCGTCCATCCGTGTTTCTCCTTGTCAGGCCAGGAAGAACGAGGCGCCGACGGCCAGCAGGGCGAGCAGAAAGGAACCGGCCAACAGCTCGGGCACCCGGAACAGCCGCAGCTTGGCCAGAAACACCTCACCGGCACCCAGCAACACGCCGAGCAGGCCGACCTTCACCACGAAGGCCAGTACCCCGACGAGCAGCGCGACCGGTGTGAGGGTGGTGGCGATGCCCCAAGGCACGAACAGGTTCGCCAGCAGGCCGAGGAACACGGTCAGCCGCATCGCCGAGGCCAGTTCCACCAGCGCCAGGTCCCGGCCGGTGTACTCCAGGATCATCGCTTCGTGCACCATGGTCAGCTCCAGGTGCGTGGACGGGTTGTCCACCGGCAGCCGCCCGGTCTCGGCGATGATCACCACACCGAGCGCGACCGCAGCCAGCAGGCTGACCGGGGAGATCACCAGCGCAGGATCGTGCTGCATCGCGGACACGATCGTGGCGAGGTTGGTCGAACCGACCCGCACCGAGAGTGCGAAGATCGCCACCAGCAGGGTGGGTTCGACCAGCGCGATGATCGTCACCTCGCGGCTGGCGCCCATCCCGCCGAACGCGGTGCCGGTGTCCAGCCCGGCCAGCGCCAGCGTCGCGGTGCCCATCGCCAGCAGCGCCACTACCGCGAAGAGGTCTGAGACAGGGTTGAGCGCCGATGCGGTGGTCACGTACGGCGCCACCGCCGCGACGACCAGTGCGGTGGCCACCAGCACCAGTGGCGCGATGCGGAACATCTCGCTCGTGCCCCGGGGTGTGATCGCTTCCTTGCGGAAGAGTTTGCGCAGGTCCCGCCATGGCTGCAGCACACCCGGCCCCTGGCGGCCTTCGAGCCTCGCCCGGGCCTGCCGCATGACGCCGATGAGCAGCGGCGCGCCACCCACGATCAGCACCGCCTGCACGAATCCGCCGACCACACCGAGAACGCTCACCGGGTCACCGCCAACAGGATCAGCAGTGCGCAGACCGTGTAGAAGCCGTAGCCGAGGTAGCGGTGCACGCTGCCGGTGGCCAACCGCCGTGCCCACCCGCCGCACGCCGCCACCACAGCGAGCACCGGAGCGTACAGGCGACGCTCGATCCGGTCGGGCACCTTCCGCCGGAACTCCACGGCCCGCACCAGATACCGCGATTCCTCGTAGTGGCTGACATCCACGTCCTGCTCCGGTTGCACCACGTTGTCGAACACCCGCTGTAGCGGCTCGGCGAACGACGTCGCCGTGTATTCCATCCGCGCCGACAGCGGACCCGCCCCGCAGTCCCACAACCGCGCGGCACGCCGCGCCCGCCGGGCCGACACCACCTGCACCACAACCAATGCCAGGACGGTGGCGCAGAGGAGCGCAAGTGTGAGCATCAGCGGCGACAACGATCCGGTCACCCCGGTCAGTTGGAGGGTCACCGTACCGGTGACCGCGGGGCCCGCCGACCCCAACGCGATCCCGCTGGCCGCCGACACCGCGGGCAGCACGAGCGTGGGCACCAGCGCCAGCACCGCGCACGCCAACCCAGCGAGCGCCATTCCCGCGAGCATGCCGGCCGGGCTCTCGCGTGCGGTCGTGGCGACGTCGCTTCGGGGCTTGGCCAGGAACCCGACCCCGAACGCCTTGACGAAGGTCGCCACCGCCAACCCGGCCGTGAGCGCGACCGCGGACACCGCCACCGGTAGCACGACCGCCTCAGCGGTCCCCGAAGCAGGCAACCCGTGGATCAGCGCCTGCAACAACAACCACTCCGACACGAACGCCGTGCCCGGTGGCAGCGCGGAGGCGGCAAGCGCACCCCAGCCGAATGCCGCCGTGGTCACCGGCATGCCCTGCCGCAGACCACCCAACGCGTCCAGATCACGGGTACCGGTGCCGTGCAAGACGGAGCCCGCCGCGAGGAACAGCAATGTCTTGAACGCCGCGTGGTTGAGGACGTGCAGCAAAGCGGCGGCCAGCGCCACACCAGCCAGCTCGCGGTTGCCATTGGAGAGGAACAGCCCCGCTGCGCCGATGCCGATGAGCACCAGCCCCATGTTCTCGGTCGTTGACTGCCCCAGCAGGCGCTTGAGATCGGTGCTCATCGCCGCCTGCAGGATCCCGTACACCGCGGAAACCGCGCCCAGCGCCAGCACCAGCAGCCACCACCACTGCGGGCCACCGCCGAGCAGATCGAACACGACCCGCACGATGCCGTACACGCCCAGGTTGACCATGGCCGCCGACATCAAGGCGGACACGTGGCTCGGCGCTTCCGGATGCGCCCGCGGCAGCCACGCGTGCAGCGGCAGGATCCCGGCCTTCGACGCGAAACCCGCCAGCGTCACCACGAAAACCACGCTGCTCAGGGCAGGGGAGAGACTGGCCGAGCGCAGAGCGGGGAACGAGTCACTCCCGGCAGCCGCGGCGAACACCATCAGTCCGATGAGGACGGAGACGAAACCAAGGTGGGTCATCACCGCGTACCAGCGCCCCGCCGAGGCCACCTCGGGGCGCTGCCGGTGCTCGGCCACCACCAGCAGCAACGAGGTCAGCGCCATCAGTTCCCAGCACACCAGGAACGTGCCCACACTCGCCGCCGCCGGCACCAGCAACATCGCCACCACGAACAGCGGGAACACCGACTGCACCGGGCGCGAGCCCAAGCCGTGCGAGCAGGCGTAGGAGATGCCGTAGATCCCTGCCACCACCGCGACACCACCGGTCACCGCGACGAACAACCCGCCCAGCGCGTCCAGCGCGATCGACACCCCGGCCAGCGGCAGCAGATCGGGTAGCACGATCGAAAACCCAGGCCCGACCATCGCCGCCGTCCCGGCGACCACACCGGCAGCGCCCGTCAGTGCGGTCGTGACACCCACTGCCGCCGGTCGTGAACGGGAAGGCAGCACCAGGGCGATCAGAGCGGTGAACACACTGATGGCCACGGCGGTGCCGAGGCCTACTGCTGCGAGATTCATCGACCGGTCAGCTTCCGCAACCCCTCGACGATCGCCTCCGGCCGCGGCGGACACCCGGCGATCTCCACATCCACCGGAACCACATCGCGCACTGCGCCCGCCACCCCGTACGCCCCAGCGAACGCACCGCAGTTGCGGGCGCAGTCACCCACCGCCACCACAGTCTTCGGGCCCGGCACCGCGTCATAGGTGCGCCGCAACGGCTCGGCCATGTTGCGGGTGACCGGCCCGGTCACCACCAGCGCATCGGCATGCCGCGGCGAGGCCACCAGCCGCGCACCGTAGCGCTCGGCGTCGTAGACCGGCCCGAACACCGAACCGATCTCCACCTCGCACCCGTTGCACGAACCCGCGTCCACGTGCCGGATCTGCACCGAGCCGCCCAGCTCCGCCGCGGCCGGTAACCCCTCACCCGCCGGTCGCGCGGGCGCGGGCTCGGCCACCCGCCCGGTTCTGCGGATCTTCCGCCACAAACCCAGCACGCTCTCGCTCCTGCCTCACTCCGTACGAAAAGTCCGTTCGAGTCATGAGGGTGCGGTCACGTCGCCGAAGCCTGCAGGAAATCGGCGACGTGACCGCGGCTCAATCGCCCGGCTGCGCCGGCCTCCGGCCGCTGCGGGCCGCCGCTGCGGATGTCGCGGTGCGCAGGTCCTCCAGCAACTCCACCTGACCGGACAACACCCCGGTCAAGATGCGCCGCGCGACCGCCAGCAGCTCGGCCACGTGGGGGCTGGTCAGCGAGTAGAACACGGTGGAACCTTCTTTGCGGGTCACCACCAGACCGGCCCGTCGCAGTACCGCAAGGTGCTGTGAGAGGTTCGCCGGTTCGATTTCCACTTCGGGCAGCATCTCCGCCACCGCGTGTTCGCGTTCGCTCAACAACTCGAGCACCCGGATCCGCGCCGGATGCCCCAGCGTCTTGAAGAAATCCGCCTTGACCTGGTAGAGGGGTCTGCTCACCAGTACCCCTCCTCGCGGGATTCATTACTCGCACTACGGCCGTCCATCGTTGGCATACCGCTGATCCTCCCTGCCCGCCGTCACTCGGGGCGGGCCAGCTCGCACGCTGCCCACGAGGTTCAGCAGTTGCTAACCTTAGCAACTTCGAATGGCTTGCTGTGTAGTGGGCCGCACCACATCAATGCGAGGTCGAGATGCGCGAGCCGAGCGTGGCGGATGTGATGAACCCGCACGCGATCACTGTCGTGCCCGGCACGCCCTTCAAGGAACTCGTGGGCACCATGATCGCCCGAGACATCGACGCCCTGGTCGTCATCGACCGGCAGGCAGGCCGGTGGGCGTGGTCACCGAAGTCGACGTCCTGACCAAGCTGGAATTCCACGGCGGCACCGACTCCCCGCCCCTGTTGGCCGGAGCGCACAGCCGCAGCCGCTGGCACAAATCATCCGTGACTGGGGTCACCAACGCCGGCGAATACACAGCGCTCGGCGAGGGTCTGGCCGACTACGCCGCGCGCTGCGAGCACTGCTCGATTCCTTCGCGGTTTGTTGGGGTGGTTCGGGTTTATGGATGGTGCTGTGGATGTGGTGGTGGGATGGCGGTGGTTTGGGGTGGTTCGGGCCAGACCAGGAGGATGGGGCAGGGTGCGTGGTCGACGGCGAAGAGGGTGGCCGCGCTGAGGCTTTTCGGTCCTGGGTGGGTGCGGTCCCCGTCGCGGGCGAGGATGAGTAGGTCGGCGCCTTGGGCTGCGGCGACGACTTCCTGTTCGGCATCGTCCGATGCGCTCCAGTCGGGTGCAGGGGCGCTGTAGGCGGTCGGCGGCGGCGTTGAGGAGTCGTTCGGCGGAGCCGGCGGCCAGGTGTTCCAGCCGGGTGCCGGGGTCGTGTTCGGGGTGGGCGCGGCCGAGCAGGCCGGCGTAGGCGCCGTGGGCTCCGCCCGGGATGTCGTGGCTGGTGACGTGGAGCAGCACGATGTCGGTGTCTTCGGGCGTGTGGGTGCGTGCGGCGTCGACGCACGCGGGCCAGGTGCCTTCGACGATCCAGACGATGACGGGCATCCGATCAGCCTCCGATCACATGCAGCGATGCCCACAGTGCCACTACGGCCATACGAGGCCGGCGGGCACGGTGAGCAAGCCGAGCAGGGTGAACTCGCCCAAGTCCACGTCGGTGTCGTGGCCGCGCATGATGCGTCGCCACAGCAGGGTGGCCAGGGACCCGGCGTAGGTGAGGTTGGGGCCGATGTTCACTCCGAGCAGCACTGCGAGCACCGCGCCGGGGCCGGCCGGGGCGGCCAGCGGTAGCAGCACCAGCACAGCGGGCAGGTTGTTGATCATGTTTGCCAGGACCGCTGCCAGCGCCGCGGTGCCCAGCAGGACCGGCAGGCCGGTGCCTGCGGGCACCAGATTCCCCAGCGCCCAAGCCAATCCGTTGTCGACCACCGCACGGACCACGATCCCCAACGCCAGCACGAAGGCGAGGAACGGCACCGCGGCGGCGCGGACGATCTCGAACGCGGTGGTGCGGCGCTGGGCCAGCGCGCGGGAAGCGAGGACGACGACACCGGCCAGGGCCGCCCACACCGGGTTCACCCCGAAACCGGAGGCGAGGACGAAACCCGCCAGGGTGCAGGCGAGGGTTGCCAGGGCGAACACCGGTAATTCGGGCGCTGCGGCACCAGGCGGCGCTGGGGCGCCGGCGTCGAGGTCGATGGCGAAGTACCACCGGAAGATCACGTACTCGGTGGCGATGGCCACCAGCCACGGCAGCGCCATCAGCGCGGCGAACCGCGTGAAGCTCTGGCCGCTGGCTGCGAATGCCAGCAGATTGGTCAAGTTGGATACCGGCAACAGCAGAGAAGCGGTGTTTGACAAGTGGGTGCAGGCGTAGACGTGGGGCTTGGGGCGGGCGCCCAGCCGGGCTGCGGTAGCACCACCGGGGTCAGCAGCACCACTGTGGCGTCCAGACTCAGCACCGCCGTCGTCAGCGACGCGATCACGAACAGCTCGACCAGTAACCGGCGTGCCGCCCCACGGCGGTGCGGCTCATCCACGCCCCGCAGGCGTGGAACAGTCCCTCGTCGTCGCACAACCGGGCGAAAACGAGCACCGTAGCGAGGAAACCGATCATGGGCCCCGGTCGTTCCGCCTCGATGCGCGCGTGCTCCAGCGAGACCGCCCCGGTGCCGATCATCACCGCTGCGGCCGGAACCGCGACCACCGCCTCCGGCCAGCCCCACGGCCGCACCACCGCCGCGGCCAGCACCACCAGGAGCACAACGACGGACAGAGCCTCCGCAAGTAACGCGTGCAGGACCAGCCCCTCCCGAAGCAGCGAACGACGCCCTTCCATCGAACCAGGCCGACAACGCCACCACCGACCAAACGCCAACGATCACTGCCGCCTGCACCCCCCGAAGCGGCCACGCCCTGCGCGCCGTCAGGCTAGGTGTCAGTGGCCATGTGGTTTTCACTGGCCGCGGACAGCCCGGTCGTCGAGCCGGGCCCCGCAGGTGCGCCGAAGCCACGCCCCGCCGTACAAGATGCCCACAATGGTCGGATCGCCTCTGACTGCATCGGAACCGGGCGTGTCTCGGCCGTGCCGCCGCGGCGGGTGCTTATCCTGGTCCTCCATGTCGCCCTCATCGCACGACGGAATCGTTGGCCAGGTTCAGGCAGCGGTCGACACGGCCCTGGTGAAGGTGCTTACCGCCGAGGCAGCAGCCATGCCGCAGGTGCGGTCCCATGTGCAGCACGCCCTGGGGCTGCTGGCCCAGATCGACGACGATCAGACGATTATCGTGCAGGACGCCGCGGACGCCATCCGCGCCGCAGATGAGCACCTGCACGCGGGCCGTTGGCGCGAGGCCCGTTGCGCACTGGTCACCGGACGACTGGCACGGCCTGGCGCCCGCTATACCGGCACCACCTCGCCGACGGACAACCCCGCACCCGAATAGGACATTGAGCCGACGCGCAGTAACCATCGCCTATGCACGTCGCCGAGGTTGGCTCCTGCGTTTCGAGTTCGGCAACCAGGGCGAAGTGGCTCGGCGAGTTCGGGGTGATCGCCCATGCTGATTCTGTGCAATAGCCGAGCGGCGACGTAGAACAGCGCGGTGGACTCACATGATCAACAAGAGCGCCGTGCCCGTCCTTTACCCAGGGTGAACAGACTTCGCCGGAACCCTGCCCACAAGGGCGGTCCCTACCGCGATCCGTTCAGGTAACCGACAGTGGCGGGCGGACCTGCGAACGCCAGATCAGGACCAGTTGATTTCGTCGATATGTTCGCGAACCGGCAGAAAAAACACAATTGTGATTACCTGGCGTCCACATTTTTCGATCTCTTTGCTGAATTATCCTTCGATCAGGTGTGCATCGTGTGACCGACTCGCGATGACCGCGCAACCAAACCACGATGGGCCTACGGGGTGAAGCGCTCCGGTCTCGACAGCACGCAGAGAGAGGAAAATGATGTCGAATCACACCAGAGAATACCCACTGTCCACCAAAGGACACGGTGAGGAGATTACGACGAGCGACTGGAACGAGGCCGCCGTCCAGGTCAACCGTCTCCGTGACCAGCTTGATCGCATGAAGTACGTGGATGCGCTAGAAAACAGAATCACAGAACTTGAAAATACCGTGCGGGAGATGCAGACGAAGTACCTGGAGGACAAGGACGGTGTGATTCAGAATCGTCATCTCGCGGAGGACTGCGTCACGACCACGAAGATCGGTAAGGATGCGGTCACCTCGAAGAAGCTCGCCGACAACGCGGTCGTGGCCGCGAAGATTGCCGACAACGCGGTCACGACCCCGAAGATCGCCGACAACTCGGTTACTGACGTTGAACTCGCTCCGAATGCGGTCAAGTCCGAGAATATCTTCAAGGACGCCGTCCTACGAGACAAGATTGCCAACAACGCGGTGAACACCGACAAATTGGCGATGGACGCCGTCACGAGCGACAGGATCGCTGCGAATGCGGTCACCGACAGGGAGATCGCGAACAACGCGGTCAAGTCCGGAAAGATCGACGAGAACGCCGTCACAGGCAGGGAACTCGCCAGCAACGCTGTCACGGCTGAAAAGATCGCCGACAACGCGGTGCAGGAAAAGAAGCTCATGGATGGCGCGGTCAGCTCTCACAAGATCGCGATCGGAGCCGTCCAGAGCAGCCACATCGCGCCCAACGCGGTGGGGACGGAGGCACTGGACGCCGGGGCCGTCACGACCGCCAAGATGGCGGACAACTGCGTCACCGACCGGCAACTCGCCCCGAACTGCGTGGCGGACGGAAAGATCGCGGACAACGCCATCGCGGGCCAGAAACTCGTGTCCGGGGCTGTGACCACGGACAAGATCGCTCAGAACGCCGTTACGGGGAACGAACTCGCACCCAACCAGGTGAGCACCGGCCATTTGGTTGCAGCGGCCGTGACGAGCGAGAAGCTCGCGGACAGCGCTGTGTCGGAAGTGAAACTCGCGAAGGACGCGGTGACGACCGAGAAGATCAAGGACAGAAGCGTCACTCCCGCCAAGACCACCTGGACGTAATCCTCACGTCCGCAGTGCGCAACGCTGCCCTCGACATGTGCGGGGGCAGCGTTCGCATTGTGACGCGGCGGCGTGACCTGCTCTCCGGCTTACCGTTTGATGGCCCTTCCCCCTGCATCTCCTGAGGCCAGTTCCGACCGGCAGGCTGAAGCAGCTGCTGGCGTAAGTCAGGTGGTCGAAGCCCTCGATCGACACCCCGCCAATGGTCCGGCGGTAAAGGTGACCAGGCCGTTGCCGCCGCGGGTGCTAGGCCACAGATCGAATGCAGCCTCATCGAGCGAGTTCGCCCACGCCAGCAGGCCACGCTCTCGCCGTCGTATGCCGGGCGGTTGCAGGCACACGCGCTGTCGGTGCAGGTCATCCCTGAAGGAGCGGGGCCGGTCAAGGGGGTGCTGACCTTTCTTTTGGCCTTTCCTCCCGCGGTTGGGCCGCGCCCGGGCAAGGCGTCGGGGTCAAGGCTCGGGCGGAGCCCGACCGCGGGAGGAAACGCAGGGCCTTGACGCCGATGCCGGTCGGCGGATGCTTGTTGATCGCGGGGAAAGGTTGGGTCGTATCTCCTGTGCGGGGTCTTGTCGGTGAGGGGCGTTGCGCTCATCACGGCTGGTGCCCCGGCCTGGTCAGTTGCGCGTTGCGGTAGCGACTGCCGGTCTTCCCTTCGTCACCGGCGTGGGAGCGGGAGTTCTGGCGCCGCCACGTGGACCGCCAGGACGCTACCCCGGCGGGGCTCCCGCTGCTGCTGAACCAGCGGACGCCTGCCGGCCGAGATGGTGTCGATTTCGCGAGAAATCGGCGCCACCTCCGGGGCGACAACACCCTCGCCCAGCGATCGTCACGACAAGTCCGCCCCAGCCGGTGGCGAATTCCGCGCGGTTGCGCGATCAGTTGCCGGACGAGTTGTGGCGACCAGCGCGACACCCCACACATTTCGGGCTTATTTCACTCCTGGACACCAATCCAGTTGATGTACCACTTCCAGTTGTTGATCACGTTGGAGACGCTGAGCTTCTGACCGTCCGACCGCAAGGATGTAGACCTTGAAACTGGTTGCGGTCGGCTCGTAGACCGAAGCGGCGCCGCCGCCGGCGATCCACATGTTCCCGCCGGGGCCGCTCAACGAGATCGTGTAAGTGGGCGTTTGTGTGAATTTCGCGCTGGTGGTGTCGACGAGCAGCGTGACACCGTTTCCGTGTTCCTGCCAACCGGATCCTGGCTGCGTCGACCCGCGCGTCGACCCTGCTCCGATGCGAATGCTGGGCATGACTGCACTCCCTTTCCCCGTTGAAGGGCAATATTTCCGCCAAATATGCTGCAAAGCACGTTCGTTCCGGAGGTTCCCGGAACGGTAAAAGGTTGACACGAATCGACGTGAACATTCAGCCGGTGCACTGTGTGTAGTGCCAGCGGTGCTGGCGTAGCGGTCTGTGACTGCTGGGGCTGTGTGGTTTCTGTGTCGGCGTGTCGCTGGCTGATCTTCTGGTTCGGAACTGCTGTGATGCTGGGGTGCCTGTGCCCGAGGAGATGACCTGTGACGAGTTGCTCGAGCTCGTGGGTGAGCAGGGCGCGCGGATCACGGCGCTAGGCGAGCAGATCGCGGTGCGAGACCGGCAGATCACAGTGATGGCCACGCAGATGGCCGGGTTGGCGGAGGTCAACGAGACGCTGGGCGAGAGACTGGCGAAGCTGGAGCATGTGCTGTCCCGGAATAGCAAGAATTCGTCATCTGCTCCGTCCAAAGACTAAGGCCCGGGCAGGACACCGCCTCCGGCGGAGGCGAAACGCGGCGGCGCGTCGAAGCGGAAGGGCAAGCAGCCCGGGACTCCGGGGGCGAACCTGGCCTGGACCGATTCCCCGGGAGATCACAAGGATCGGTTTCCCCGGGGCGTATGCGAGTGCGGCACTGACCTGGCCGGGGCACGGGATTTGGGGGTGGTGGATCGCTACCAGCAGCACGAGATCCCCCCGGTGTCGGTGAAGATCACCCAGTACGACCAGCATGCGGTGCGCTGTGGCTGCGGCAGGGTGCACACCGCTGCGCGCCCGGAAGGCGCCCGTCCCGGGCCGGTGGGCTACGGCCCTAACCTGCAGGCTTTCGCTGTGTATCTCATGGTCGTGCACTTCATTCCCGTGCACCGCTGCGTCGAGCTGTTGGCATCGCTGACCGGCTCCGCGCCCAGCGTGGGTTTCGTGCACGGCATGCTTACCCGCGCTGCGGGCGTGTTGACCGAGGTCGACACGCGGATCCGCACGCTGATCACCCTGGCCTACGCTGTCTGCTGCGACGAAACCCCGCTGCGAGTGGGGCCGCGCACACCCAAACCGGGCAAGAAGAAAGCCGAGAAGTACCTGCTGGTCGCCTGCACCGAACTGTTCACCCACTACCTGCTCGGTGACCGGGACCTCGCCACGTTCAAGGCGTTCGTGATCCAGGATCTTGCCGGCTCGGTGATCGTGCACGACCGCTACCAAAACTACAACTCCGCCGAACTGGGCGAGCTGACCCACCAACTGTGTTGCGCTCACCTGGGTCGTGATCTCGATGGTGCCGGCGAGGTCTATCCCGATGCGCACTGGCCCACCCAGATCGCCGACGCACTGCGCGGGCTGATCCACGAAGCCCACCTCGCCCGCGCCACCGGCCGGGACGCGATCGAGCAGACGATCAAAAACGAGCTGATCAAGCGGTTCCGTGACGGTGTTCGGGTCGGGCTGTCCGACACCACCAGCCACGGAAACCGGCCCGGTGAGCGCAAGGCCCGGCTACTGCTGGAAGTCCTGCGCGACCGCGAGCCCGACGTGCTGCGCTTCGCCCACGACCTGAAGGTTCCACCCACCTCCAACCAAGCCGAACGCGACCTACAGCCCGCCAAGGTGCAACAGAACATCTCCGGGCGGCTGACCAGCGAGAAACGCACCAAAGACCGCTACCGAATCCGCGGATACCTCTCCACCGCCAGCAAGCACGGCCGCAACATGATCGAAGCCCTCCGCGAGGCCATCCGCGGACAGACGCCACCGGACCCCACCCCAGCCTGACCCGCGCCAACCCCGACCGGCACCAAACCCATCGGGCGATCACGCCATGCCATCACGCAGACCACTCACGGCAATCCAACTGAATGTTTACAGCTCGACATCTGCGACTGGCGCAGTCGGCAGTCACCCGACAGATCCTCGCACTGGAACGGGAAGCGGGCGTGGCCCTCTTCTCACGGACCGCGGCCGGAATGGTGCTGACCGATGACGGTCACGTCCTGCTCGCCCACGCCCGTCGGGCACTTGCCGAGATCGAGAAGGCGCAGGCGGAGATGGAGTCGTCAGCCTCCAGGATCGAGGGCTCGGTGACAGTCGGGCTGCTGGACAGTATGTGCGCGTTGGTGGGGCCGCCCCTGGTCGAGCGCGTCGCCTCCGAAGCTCCTGCGGTTGAGCTCAAACTCGTGAGTGCGTACTCCGGCAGCCTTGCTGACTGGTCGGCCCAAGGCGAGCTCGACATTTCGCTGTTGTACTCCATGAAGATGGGACGCGGCGAGCGTCCGCCAATGATCTCGCTCTTCAGCGGGCGGCTCTGGGCGCTGGCGCCGTTGGGAGCTGGTCTCTCCGGCCAGGATTCCGTCACCTGGGACCGCGTGGCCGGTCAACCGTTGGCAGTTCCAACAGTGGAGCACGGTCTGCGGCACTTGATCGATGATGTGGCCGCCACGACAGGTGCGGCGCTGAAGATCCGTGCGGAGACAAACTCTCTCGAACTACAGAAGGCATTGGTCGTCGGCGACACGTGGACTGTCCTGCCGGCGGGCGTTGCTGCGCAATCGGTGCGAATCGGCGTCTGCGACGGTGCGCCGATCGAGGGCCCGGAGATCCGCCGCACCATCGGGCTGGCCGGGACCCGACCGGAACGCGCGACGCGGGCTTGCTCGGCTGTTCTCGACGTCGTTCGACGCGTGCTGGACGACCTGATTCACCAGCAGCGGTGGGACGCTCTGATCGTCAGCCGTTGAAGGCAAACGCCTAAATAGAGGATGATTGATTCCGTGAAGTTGGTGTTAGTGGTCGAACGCGATGAGTGAGCGTTTGCTGGTCGCGCCGGTTTCCCAGTTGTGCCAGATGCCTGCGGCCATGGCCAGCAAGCGCTGGGCGACGCGGGTGAACACGCCTGCCGGGGTGCGTCCGCCGTGCTGTTCGAGGCCGAGTTGGCTTTTGAGGGTCTGGTTGACCGACTCGATCCACTGGCGCACACCGCCGAGGTTGCCGCATGCGTAGGTTTCGTCCTTGCGGTCCGGGCGCAGTAGCCGCAGTTGCTTCGACTCGGTGAGTTTCTTGAACTCCTTGCCGGAGAAACCCTTGTCGGCCAACAGAATCTGGCCGTTGCGGATCAGGTAGTGGTTGTTGTCGAGTAACGCGGCCAGCACCTCGCGTTCGCCGATCTTGGGGTCGGCCAGGCACCACATGACCGGCATCCCGTCCCCGGTACACACGAGGTAGAGCTTCAGGCCCCAGTACCACCTGGAGTGTGACGCGCAGTAACCATAGTTGGCGTGACCGGCCAGGTCCGAGCGTTTCACCGTCTCCCGGGACATGCCGCATGGCACCGGGGTGGCGTCGGTGATCCACAGGTCGTCGAACCAGGACGGGCAGCACGCGGCCAGGGTGATGATTGCCTTGCACAGCAAGGGCTGCGCGTTCCTCAAACGCTTGTTGTATCCGGGCTGGCGAGGCACGTGCGGGAACATCGCCAGCAGCTCGGGGTTGCTATGCACGTGCCGCATCCAGCGACGCTCACCGTTGTAACGCAGCAGAACCTGAGCCACCGCCAGCGTCAGCAACTCACTGTCGGTGAACAGCGGGCGCCGTCCCCGTCCGGTCCGAGCCGGGACGACATGGTCAGTGAGGTAGGCAGCACGTAGAGTGCGGTCAGGAGGGTGTTCAGTTCTTTCGTCACAGTTTGATCTTGAACACCCTCCTCCCAGGCCGTCACACCGGCCCCCTTCACATGATCTTCACGGAATCAATCATCTAGATCTAGACTGCAAGAGTGGCGGGGACGACAGATCGGTTGAGTTTCTATCGCGAGTGGATAGAAGCTCAGGGCGATGTTGTCTTCGAACGTCTGGTCGGTCTGCTTGCGGAACGCGTTCCCACGATGGTGCCAGACGACGTCGATCGGGCTCTACTGAGGGCATCTGTCATGTCACATCTGCCGTCGTTCCGGAGCTTTGGTTTGGCGGCTCGCCCTCGGATGTGGGCGATGCCGAAGCCGGCTCGCGTGCTCGTCATCGCTCAGGCGGACAGCGGTGCACCGCTGGAGTCGCTGCTGATGGCTTACGAGATCTGCAAGGTCGAGATCTGGAAGACGTTCCTCGAAGCGGTCCGGGCGAAGTCCCACGAGGCGCTGTCCGAGGACTTTCGGCTGGAGTTGCTCGAGGTCGCGATGAGCTGGATCTCCGACTACGTCCAGGACATCACTGCTCAGGTCGTCGAGATCTACTCCACGAGAACGGCTCATTTGGCCTACCGCGAGGGTGCCCAGGTCCGGGAAACGTTGGACAATTTCATTGCCGGAGACATTGACGTCGCGCACGCTGAGGAACTCCTCGGATACTCGATCGCCGGCTATGCCCACGTTGCCTTTGTCGTCGCTACCGACCCGGACCTTCCGGCCGGCCGATTGGACGCTTCGGTCTCCCACGTTGCGAGCATGCTGGGTGGTCCGTTCCTTGGGATGGCCCTGGGTGCCCGCTCGGCGCTGGTGTGGGTCACGGTGCGCGAGGGGTCCTGGACCGCATTCGGGTCACGCCTGCCCTCGCGTCCACCCGAGGGAGCCAGGGTCGCACTCAGCAGTGAGCAGTTTGGCGCCGTCGGGTTCCGACGTGTTCGGGAGGAGGCACTCAGTGCCGCGCGTCTGATGGAAGCCAATCCATCCGCATCGCCGCTGTGCTTTCCTGATGTCGAGGCCGAGACGCTAGCGCTTCAGGACCACCAGGCAGCGCGACAGTTGGTTCGTCGGCAGCTCGGCGCTCTGCTCTACAAGGGACCGGCCGGTCTCGAGCTGATACAGACAGTCCAGGTGTTCTTGGAAACCGGTGCCAGCCCGACGCGGACTGCCCGCGAGCTCCACTTGCATCCGAATACGGTGACGCAACGGCTCAAGAAGTTCGAGAAGGTCCGCGGTCGGCCGACCGAAGTCGGAGACCTTCCGCTCTGGCTCGCGCTTCGGCTTGCGCCCCTGGTTCGCCTCGACCAGGCGGCTGACGCCTCCTGACCGGCTAGCTGTTGCGGGCCAACAAGGGCTGGTTCTCCGCGCTCACCACCGAGAAGCGCAAGCGCGATGCGCACATCAGAGTCCGAGCCCTCAACACCGACATCCGGCCTGGATCAAGGCCGGAACGGGACCCCCGTCCCTACGTGTGGATCAAGACGCGGACCACGTCCTCGTATCCATCGCCCGCTCCTGCACACGAATTAACGACTTACGACACTAGCAGCGATTCCAGCCTCGCCTGGCGGGTTCGCCGGCCTCTACTCAGTGGCATGTGTTGGGACACCCCACCGGATTGTGGTGCCGGAGCAGGTTGATCCGGTGCGGCTCCAGCGAGCAACATGTTGTGTGACGCAGAGCACGTCACTACAGGAAGGCAACTTGTGAGCGAACCGATTTCTCCGAACGGCCCGGTGAAGGTGGCCATTACGGTGGACGACTTCCTGCAGTGGAAACTGGTGCCGTTTCCGACCGGGTACAGCGCTGAGCGCGTGGTGTCGTCGTTGACCTCGGCATTCGCTGATTTTGGGATCACTGGCTGCTACGCGTTTTTCAGCACGGGTCCAATGGAGGCGGATCCGAGTCTGCGCGAGCAAGTCGAAGCGTGGTGTGCTGCCGGGCACCACGTCGGAAACCATACGCACAATCACGCCAGTCCCGATTGGGTCCCGGCCAGTGCATTCACTGACGACATCAAACTCTCCGAGGACTACATCGGCAGTTTCATCGAGGCTGCTCCGGTGAAGTACTTCCGGTATCCGATGGACATGTGGGGCGCCGAGGCTGACAAGGTTGCCGACATTCACCACTTCCTGGCCGAGGAAAACTACATCCCGGCGCCGGTCAGCTACTGGTTCTATGACGCTCAGTTCGTCGCGCCGTACTGGCGAACGGTCGAGAGCGCGGACTCTGACGCGGCCGCTTGGCTGGTGCGGACGTACGCGGAAACGGCGGTTGACCAGCTCCGGCGCCACGCGGCTGTTTCGCGTGAGATGTTCGGCCGCGACCCGATCTTCATCTCGGTTTTTCACGGTACGGCCGTTACGTCCGACTCGGTGCGCCCAATGCTCGAGGCTCTGGTCGCGGCCGGCGTCGAGTTCGTATCGCTCGAGGAAGGCATGCGGGATCCGTTGAACGCGCTCCCAGCGCCAATTCACACCCGCCTCTTCCGAAACAGCACTCAGAAGTGGGCCGACCACCTCGGTGTCTCCTTCGAGGGGATTCCGCCGTTGGAGACGTTGTCCAAGATGGAGGAGATCAGTCCGCGTGAGGGGATGTCCTACGAGGATGTCTTTGGCGCGATGCGCAACAACGCCGCTAAGGAAGTTGGCGGCAAGGTTGCTGGCGGCGAGTTCGACTGGCAGAGCGCGGTGCAACCGATCCATGGCTGAGAGACCAGCACACCCGTTCGTTGCGCGACCTGACCGGGTCGCCGTCGTGATGGCTGCGTCAGGTGCAGCCATGACCTATCGTGAACTCGCCGACGGCTCGGCTCGGTTGGCGAATGTGCTCCGGGGAGCCAACCTCCCCGACGGTAGTCCGATCGCGATCCTCTTGGGGAACTGCCTGGAGTACTTCGTGGCGTACTGGGGCATCCTCCGAGCCGGCCACCGCGTCACGACCCTTAGTACTCAACTGACACCGAATGAGGCCGCCTACATCGTGGGCGATTGCAATGCGAGCGGCGTAATCGTCGGCACGGACTTCGAAGGTACAGCGTCGAGGTTCGACGAGATCGACCACCTGAAACTCAGGCTGGCAGTAGGGACGGGTCTGCTCGATGGGTACCGGAACATGCGGGAAGCCCTTGCCGAAGTATCGGATGAGCGCCCTGACCGGGAGCCGCTTGGGAACGAGCTGCTCTACTCGTCGGGCACGACCGGAACTCCCAAGGGCATCTGGCGGCCGATCGATCCGGACGCAGCCATCGACGAGCGTACGTTCTCGTTGGCCTCGGTGTATAAGACTGAGTTCGGCTTCGAGGATGGCGATGTCTATCTCAGTCCGGCGCCGCTGTATCACGCGAGCCCGCTGCGGTTCTGTGTCGCGACGCACGTGCTGGGCGGCACGGTGGTGGTACAGGAGAAGTTCGACGCCGAGGGAGCGCTCAAGGCGATCGAGCAGTATCGGGTGACTTACAGCCAGTGGGTCCCGACGATGTTCGTCCGGATGCTGCAGCTGCCCTCAGAAGTTCGGCACGCCTACGATCTTTCGTCGTTGCGGGTGGCCGTTCACTCGGCTGCACCCTGCCCGGATGCAACCAAGCGTGCGATGGTGTCGTGGTGGGGCCCGATCCTGTGGGACTTCTACGGCGCCTCGGAAGCCATCGGTCGGGCATTCCTTGACCCGAAGGAATGGTCCGAGCGACCAGGATCGGTAGGGCGACCTGATCCGGAACTGGTGCGGATCTGCGACGATAGTGGTGCCGCACTTGCGGCTGGCCGGGTCGGAACGATTTATTTCAAGCCCGCGCGCCCTTTCGAGTACTTCGGTGACTCGGAGAAGACCGCTCGTTCCCGTCACCCAGACAATCCGGCGTGGGTCACCGTTGGGGATGTTGGGCGATTGGACTCCGACGGGTACCTCTATCTCGCCGATCGTCAGTCCTTCGTGATCATCTCTGGCGGTGTGAACATCTACCCCCAGGAGGTCGAGAACGCGCTGGTCGGCCATCGCAAAGTGGCTGACGCTGTGGTCGTCGGGCGCTCAGACCCCGAGTTCGGCGAGTCCGTCGTGGCCTTCGTAGAGCCGGAGCCAGAGTTCCATGCCGACCCCGATCTGGTCGAGGACATTCGAGGTCGCCTCCGTCGGACGTTGGCTCGCTTCAAACACCCCAAGTGGATTGAGGTGGTCCGTGAGGTTCCCAGGACGTCCGGTGGCAAACCTGATGTGGCCATACTGCGTGAGCTGGCAAGCCAATTGTCGACTGCGCCAGCATCCAAGGCGCCGGACGTGGACGGCGGGGCAGCGGCAACAGGTCCCGTCGGGCGGTCAACTAGACGGGACAGTGGTCCGATCCTGGTCGATGATCGTGACGGGGTCAGGACAATCACCTTCAATCGTCCTGATGTTCACAACGCGCAGAATCTCGAGATGCTGCGCGAGTTCGATGCCGCGATCGACGAGGTGGTAGCCGACCGCTCTGTCAGGGTGTTGGTGATCGCGGGCGCGGGGCGGAGCTTCTGCTCGGGCCACGACCTTCGGATGATGGGCGAGGACGAGACCTACTTTAGCAACTTTTCCAAGGTGGAGACGCGGAAGGCACAGGAGAAGCGTTGGTTCGTCGACCCGGTTGAGAAGCTCCGCCACTTGCCGATACCGACCGTGTGCCGAATCCAGGGCCACTGTCTGGCTGCCGGACTCATGTTTGCCGCGGCGACTGACTTTGTCGTTGCGGGAGAATCCGCGATATTCGGGTCCCCGATCCTGATGCACATGGGGGTCAACGAGGCAGAGGTTCCCAACTTCGCATCGAAGGTTGGCGAGAGCTGGGCCAAACGGGTGTTCTGGTTGGACGAGAGACTGTCGGCCGAGCAAGCCCGGCAAGCAGGTCTGGTGACATGGGTAGTCCCGGACGCTCACCTTGACTCGAAGTTGGCATGGCTCACCGAGCGGCTCCGGCGTGCGCCTCGTCAGGCGTTGGAGCTGTCCAAGGAGAGTCTGCAGTACCTGGCGGACCTCCGCGGGGAGGCGCAGTTCCACACATTCCATTTCATGTCGCACCAGATCAGTCATGCGACTCACGAAGCGGGCCAGATTCTTGACGAGCGCCTTGCCCGCCTCGCGAGGTCGGAATCGGTGATTCCCGACCACGAATCGAGGTCATCTGGGGGCAGTACTTCTACGTCGTAGTGGTCTTTCTGTGAATCGTGAAAAGGGAAAGTAGGCACAGGTATGAGGTGTTTAAGATTGGCCATCGCCGCTGCGGCGGCGATGGTCCTCGTGACAGCGTGCGGTGAGAGCGATCCTTCCGGGGCTGGTGGCACCGATGCTGACGTTGCAGCCGTTGTCGAGCAGGCCAAGAAGAACATCGAGGCCAACTTCGCCGGCACGGACCGTGAGATGCCCAAGTCTGGGCCGAAGGCGGTACCTGGCAAGAAGGTCTGGGCGATTGCGTGCTCACTCCAAGGTTCTGGATGCGCGCTGCCCGCCAATGGTGCCGCGGCAGCAGGCAAGCACCTGGGCTGGGATGTGAAGGTGGTTGATGGCAAGCTCGACCCAAACGTCTACAACCAGCAGATTCGAGCAGCCATCGCGGACAAGGCTGACGCGATCATGCTGTTCTCGGTGGATTGTGCTGCGACCAAAGGAGCCATTTCGGAAGCCCATGCGGCAGGCATCGTCGTGTTCGGCGCCAACGCCCTCGATTGCGACGACAAGTTCGCAGGTGGCGGCGAGCGGATGTTCGACGGTCATCTCCCGTGGGGCAAGAACCTCGACACCTATGGTGAGTTCCTAAGCACGGTGGTCGGACCGGCGATTGCCGACTGGGTTATTGCAAAGACCAACGGTGAAGCCTTTGTGGTGGAGCTGAAGCAGGATGACCTGGCTGTGACGCGCCACGTCGGCGAGTCGTTCCGGGCTCGGATGGCCGAGTGCTCGACGTGCACGGTTGAGTCGATCCCATACACCTCTGGTGACATCTTCAGCGGCAAGCTGCAGGGTAAGACTGCGGCTGGGCTCTCGAAGTTCCCGAAGGCCAATGTGGTCATGTCGCCCTTGGATGCCAACATCCCGGTTGGTGTGGGAGCTGCTGTCGAGCAGGCTCGGAAGTCGGGTCGTTCTGACCTCCTGCTTGCCGGCCACGAAGGTAGCCCTTCGTCACTCGAACTGCTGCGCTCGGGTGTACAGAACTTCGCGGTCGGTCGACCGATGACCTGGCTGGGCTGGGCTGCTGCCGACTCCTTGAACCGGCTGTTTGCCGGCGAGGACGTCGTCGACTCGGGTATCGGCATCAAGTCGATGGACTCTGCCAGCGTCCCGGACGTCGAGGAGTACGACGGCAACCAAGGTGCTGACGCCTACCAGCAGAACTACATCAGGATTTGGCAGGGAAAGTAGCAGTGCGATCGAACGACTACATACTGCGGGTCGGGTCTGTCTCGAAGACCTACGGCACATCACGCGCGCTGGCTGAGGTGGACTTAGACGTTGCCCGAGGGAGCGTTCACGCCCTCGCCGGAGGGAATGGGTCCGGCAAGTCCACCTTGATCAAGGTGCTTGCAGGAGTCGTCCGGCCGGATCGGGGTGGACATGTGGCCACCCCGATCCGGAGCGAGCCGACAGACCAGATCACGCCGTCGGTCTCCCGGCAGTTGGGGCTTCGGTTCGTTCATCAGGACCTTGGCCTCTTTGAGGACCTGTCGGTAGCAGACAACCTGCTGCCGGTTCTCGCACCGGGGGACAGCCCGGCAGGCTTCGTCGGTCGGCAGTCGCTGCGTCAGCGGGCCAGGTCCATCCTCGACCGGTTCGAGCTGGATATCGACGAATCTCGGGACCTGCGTGAGTTGCGGCCTGCAGAGCAGACGCTGGTTGCCATCGCGCGCGCCCTCTCCGACTTTGAGGTGCCGTCCGGCGGGGTCGCGGACGGGGTCTTGTTCCTCGACGAGCCGACGGCTCGTCTTCCGCATGGCGAAGTGAGTGAGCTTTTGGAACGCTTGCGTGGGTACGCCGGCCGCGGGCAGAGCATCGTATTCGTCTCACACCGACTGGACGAGGTACTCGAAGTCTGCGATGCGGTCACGGTGCTGCGCGACGGCGTGAAGGTGCTCGATAGCCCGTCGGCAGATCTGGCCCGACCCAAGCTCGTAGAGGCGATCGTCGGCCGACAGGTCGATAGCGCGAGCGTTCGGGGAGGGCGGTCGCCCGTTGAGCATCGAGAAGTACTCTCGGTGTCCGGGCTTCTCGGGGGGCCGCTCCGCGGAGTGGACCTGCAGGTCGGGGCTGGTGAGGTCGTCGGCGTCGCCGGGCTGGTCTCAAGTGGCCGGACCAGCCTATTGGAAACGATCGTGGGTTTGCACCCGCACCTTGGCGGCTCGGTGAGGGTTGCGGGTCGTGAACTGTCGGGCGCTGGGCTTCGTACGATGCTGGCCAACGGCGTCGCTTACGTGCCTGAGGATCGCCTTCGTCTGAGCCTGTTCCCGGAAATGTCGGTATCGGACAATGTCGTAGCCAATGCGCTGCATCGGCACACCCAATTGGGGGTGTTCCGACCACGGAAGGCGACCCGGGCCGCAGCGCGGGAGCATGCCGAGTACGGCGTCAAGTCGCCCGGTTTGGATGCGCCGATCTCTGTCCTCTCAGGAGGTAATCAGCAGAAGGTCGTCATGGCGCGCTGGTTGTCGTCGTTGCCGCGAGTGCTGCTCCTAGACGAGCCCTCTCAGGGTGTGGATATCGGGGCTCGCGCAGATATCTATCGCTTCATTGGCGCCGCTGCCGAATCGGGCGCCGCAGTTGTTGTTGTCAGTTCAGACATCGAGGAGCTCCTGGGGCACTGCACCCGGATTGTGGGCCTTCACGAAGGCAAAATTTCCTTCAGCAGGCCCACCGAATCACTTACACGCAGCGAACTCATCAGCCTGGTTTACGAGATGAACGAGAAAGCGGACCTCCGATGAACCAACGAACCGAAGTCCCCGCCCACGAGGCAGCAGGCGTGTCATCGGCGGTCGAAACTCCATCTTGGCAGGTGTCTGGCGCCAAGGCAGCGGCCGTCGACTTTCTGGCCAAGTACGCACTCGTCGCTGGCTTGGTGGGCCTGACGCTCTACTTCGCTATCTCTCCGCAGACGTCCGAATCGTTCTCAAGTTGGACGAATGTTCAGACGATCGTGGCCAACGAGTCTGTTGTCGGCATCGTCGCGCTGGCCGCCTTGGTCCCCTTGGTGGCGTTCCGCTTCGATCTGTCCTTGGGGGCAAATGTCACAGTGTCGGCGATCGCGACTGCTCACGCCGTCGCTTACTGGGAGGTTCCGACGATCGTTGGCGTCATCATCGGGATCAGCACTGGGGCATTCATCGGTCTCGTGAACGGTCTGCTGGTGTCGCTCTTCCAAGCCAACTCGCTGGTGATCACGCTGGGCACATCGACGCTTCTCAGCGGATTGAGTGCGCTGTTCTCGGGGTACGACATCATCCTCGGCCTGCCTGACTCCATGACGGACTTCGGGGCGACCACGTTCCTGGGCATCCCGAAACCAGCATGGTTGCTGCTGATCTGCGTCCTGGCGGTGACGGTGCTGTTGCGGTACACCGTTGCTGGTAGGCATCTTTCCTTCATCGGTTCGAACGAGAAGGCGGCCAAACTGGTCGGCGTTCCGGTCTCGCGGATGGTGGCGTTCAGTTTTGTGATCGCTGGTGCTCTCGCTGGGGTTGCCGCGGTGCTATTGGTTTGCCGTACCGGATCGGCTTCGACCGGGATCGGCGAAGGATTCATGCTGCCGGCGTTGGCAGCAGTCTTCCTGGGGGCGACCACGATCAAGCCGGGGAGGTTCACCGTCGCCGGATCGATGGTCGGCGTCTTCTTTGTTGCGGTTGCTGTCAACGGCTTGACACTAGCCGGCGTCGATGACTGGGTCGAGCCGACCTTCACCGGCGCCGTGGTCGTGGTGGCGGTAGCACTCTCGGCGGTTCTGGCGGCCCGCAGTCGTGGTGAACGGCGGTGAGGGGGATGTCAGGAAAGCGGAGATCTGCACGGGTGCCGGCGGGCCGTAGGTACTGGCCATCGAGGACGTCCCCGACCTCGGAACCCGGCTGCCCATGGCAGCGCGCTCGGCCCAGGCCCTACCACGACTCAGGGAGGAAAGGGCAGCCTGAGCAGGCTGATCCGGTAACGACGCGCTCCGTGGCGGGTCACTGGCGGTGGAAGGACGCGAGCACTTCTGGATCGGTCGACACGACTTCGGCGCTACGTACGCCGAAACCTCGCTGCGCGTGCCGCGATGGTGTTCTTCACCGAGGGCAACAACCGCGAGCTCATGGTCCGCTGCGCAGTCTGGCGAGTGAACTCCTAGCCAGGAAAGGAAGCCGATGGTCCCGCTGCTGGCGAGACGCTGACAAGGCTCTCCGAGACTCGATTCAGGCGTCCGTAAACTCCCCAAGAGTTGGCGCGTGCCAGCGATCAGAGTTCGCCTAGGTGGCTGGTGTTTTTGGTTGCTAAGGATCGGTGTGTCTCGCCCGGTTGAGGTGATCGTTTTGGCAGGATGGTCGGGTGACGTTGGGACGTGCGCCTCGCCAGACCGACCTGCTGCGGTCGACGGTGGACTACTGCCAGGACCGCGTCCCGTCGGATTCGATCTACGGGGTGCTGCATCGGGAGTGCTTCGCGTTGTTCCCGGATGAGATGTTCGCTGACCTGTTCACCGATGTGGGTCGCCGGTCGGTGCCGCCGATGATCGTGGCGGTGGTGATGGTGCTGCAACGCATCGAGGGCTTGTCGGACCGGGAGGCGGTCGACCGGTTCGCTTTCGACGCCCGCTGGAAATACGCCGCTGGTGGCCTGCATTTCGACTATCCCGGGTTCGTGCACATCGTACTGGTGGACATGCGGGCCAGGCTGGCCCGCTCTGCACGGCCGGACCGGATCTTCGAGGCAGTCCTGGACGTGGCCCGGCAGGCCGGGCTGGTGGGCCGCAAGCGTGTGCTGGACTCGACCCCGTTGTATGACGCGGTGGCCACAATGGACACCATCACGTTGATCCGTTCGGCGATCCGGGGTCTGCTGGCTGCCGCCGATGCCGAACAGGCCGCCCGGCTGCGGGCGGTGATCACCTCTGGGGATGACTACGCCAGCACGGCGAAACCACAGATCGACTGGGACGATCACAACGCCCGGGAGGAATTGATCGACTCCCGGGCTCGGGACGGGTTCGCGCTGCTGGCCCTGCTGGACGACCATGAGCTGGGTGAGGGCGTGGACAAGGCCGTGCGGCTGCTGGCCACCGTGCTGGGCCAGGACTTGGCCGACGATGGCGACGGGGTGTTCCGCATCGCCCGGGTCGCCCCGGACCGGATCATTTCCACCGTGGATCCCGAGGCCCGTCATGGGCACAAGACCAGTGCTCGCGGTTTCGACGGTTACAAAGGGCATGTCGCGATCGAGCCCGATGCCGAGATCATCACCGCCACCGAGGTCACGGCCGGAAACAGCGGTGACGCCGAGGCCGCCGAGGCCCTGCTCGCCGACATCATGCCCTCCGAAGCCGAAGCCGAAGCCGAAGCCGAAGCCGAAGCCGAAGCCGAAGCCGAAGCCGAAGCCGAAGCCGAAGCCGAAGCCGAAGCCGAAGCTAAGGATGAGGTTGAGGTTGAAGATCGGGCGGCGGTGTATGGGGATGCGGCCTACGGTGCGGGTGAGTTGCTGGAACGGCTGGACGAGGCTGATATCCACAATGGACTGTTGGCGGATCTCGTGGTGGCGGTAGAGGAAATCGAGGGAGACACCGGCGGTGTGGGCCAGGCTGCGGAAGGTGATCGGCTCATTGCGGCGGATCAGCTCACGCAGGCCCTGCTCGGCGCGGGCCTGCGCGGCGGCGCTCTTGCGAGCGGCGGCCTGCCGGAGGTTGTCGGGGTTGCCCCGCATGTCGGTCACCGCGCGTCTTGCTCGTCGATGATCGCGTCGGTGCGGGCCGCGACGCCGGCGCCGCGCAGGGCGTGGATGGTGCCGTCGGCCAGCCGGGTCTGTTCGAGCTTGAGAATGATGCGGCCGAGCGCATCGTGTTCCTGGCGTCGCCCGGCCAGCCAGACGTTGTCCTCGCCTAGTTCCTGTCCGGTGCGGGCGCGGAACGCCGCGCGGCGTTCCTCCATGACCTTGTCGGTCCGGGCCCGTTGTGCGGTCAACTCCGGGAGGAAGCTGGCGTCTGTCGCGAACTTGTCACAGGTCAGGCACGCGTTCCCTTTGGAACACGCCTGGCGGGGTGGCAGTAGGCACCAGCCGTTGGGCAAGGCCCGGTCGGTGCGCTTATCCAGCTCGAGCATGTCGTAGAGATCCCTCGGGTCGACCTCGAGGTCTCGGGCGTCGGCGGTGATCTTGCGGTAGCGCAGGAACTCTGCCTCGGCGGTGGACTGCAACGTCTGCGCGTAGGTCATGCTCATGGTCGGCGTCAGGTGCCCCAAATACCGCTGCACCACGTGTATTGGAACTCCGCTGTTGAGCAGGCTGGTGGCCACCGTATGCTGGAACCGGTGGGTGCGGTTGAAGTCGATCAGCGCACCGGTGCTGTCGTGAACGTCGAGCCGCTTGGCCAGCTCGGTCAGCAAGCTCCGCAGGGCGCGAGCGGTGTAGGGCGCCGGTCGCCGTTGCGGTTCATGTGCGCCGCCAGGAACAGGTACTTCGGTGTCTTGCCGGGCGCGCCGTGTTCTGCGAAGTACCGCTGCGCCCACTGCTGCTGCTCCTGGACGATCGCAACGACCTCAGCGTGCACCAGGATGGTGTCGGGAGCACCTTCGATTTTCGTTTGCTGGTAGCGGAGGTTGGCCACCGGCGCCTGGGCGTCACCGTCTCGCGCCGGACCGGACTGCTCCGCGGCAGCTGTGGGTAGCAGTGGCCGAACCCGCCCTCGTCCAAAACGGCGCCCAGCTGGTCAAGACCGCCCATGATACCCAAACCCAACGGTGGATCGAGGCTTAGACAACCCGATGATCTCCCACCGGAAACCGCGCCCTCGTCTTACGTCCCGCCTGGTCAGAAACCCGCCGCAACCTCAGATCAACCTTGCACACGCCCTGCGGTAGGGATCAAGCAACGAACCTGCAGCCGTTTGCGACGCGAAGCGCACAGTTTCAACATCGGAATGTTCTACAACTCCCACCGGCCTCACGTCTGGCAGACCGAACACGGCGGCTGCGGGTCCGCTCAAGACCCGCAGCCGCTCGGACTCGTCGTGCGACTCAGTCGATGATCGCTACCGAGCGGGCGTCCTCCGCCCCGGAGGTCTGGTAGAGATCGCGGCGGAAGCGCTCCTTGATCGTCACGACTGCCACGAACGTCACGATCGCGGTTCCGACGATGTACAAGGCAACCGACCAGGAGCTTCCGGAGGCTGCGAGCAGCGCGGTCATCATGAACGGAGCGAGACCGCCTGCGAAGACGGAGGCGAACTGGTAGCCGAGCGAGGCGCCCGAGTAACGCACGTCGGCGGGGAACATCTCGGCGTAGAGCGTGGCCTGGGGGCCGTACATCGTGGCGTGGATAGTGAACCCGATGAGCAGAGCGAGGAACACCAGCGGAACGGAGCCGGTGTCGACGAGCCAGAACATCGGGAAGGCGAACACCGCCATTAGTACGGTGCCGATCAGGTAGAGCTTCTTTCGGCTCCCCATCCGGTCGGTGAGCGCGCCGAAAAAGGGCATGGTGACGACCTGGGTGAGACCGGTGATCATAACGCACCAGAGGATCGAGGTGCGGGACATGCCAACCTCGGTGGTGGCGTAGCTGAGCATGCCGCTGATCAGGATGTAGAAGGTGGCGTTGACGACGAAGAACGCGCCTGCAGCCTGCAGGATCTCCCGCCAGTAGTGGCGGATGGCCTCGCTCAAAGGCGCCTTGCGCAGACCGGCCTCGCGCTTGGACTGTGCGGACTGCTGCTGCAGCTCGCGGAACACGGGGGTGTCCTCGATCTTGAGTTGCACGTAGCTGCCGATCAGAACCAGGATCAGCCCGGACAAGAACGGGATCCGCCAGCCCCAGCTGGTGAACTGCTCCGCGCTCAGGGCAGTGGTCAACAGGACGAAGAACAGGTTGCCCGCGACCGCCCCGAAGATTGCGCCGGTCTGAACTAGGCTGCCGTAGAAGCCACGCCGCTCGACGGGTGCGTGCTCGGTCAGCAGGAGCGCTGCTCCGCCCCACTGAGCGCCGACCCCGAGGCCCTGTACCAGGCGGGCGACCACGAGCAGGATCGGTGCCCAGATACCGATCGTGTCGTAGCCGGGCAGAACACCGATGGCGAAGGTCGCGAGCCCCATGAGCAGCATCGCCGCGACCAGCGGAGGCTTGCGCCCGACGCGGTCGCCGACGTGGCCGGCGATGATGCCGCCGAGGGGGCGGGCGACGAAGCCGACCGCGAAGGTCGCGAACGAGGCCAGCGTGCCTGCCACCGGGCTCACCGACGGGAAGAACTGGTGGCCGAAGACCAACGCGGCGGCCGTGGCGTAGATGAGGAAGTCGAACCACTCGAGCGCGGTTGCGAAGACCGCTGCGGAAGCGAGCCTGCCCATCTTCTTCGGGGGAACGTGCTGGTCCATCCGAGTCCACCTCCAGGCCGCTTCGATGCGGTCATGTGGTGCCGGCAGCGCTGCCGTCGCCGGGCACAGGTACGAACGATCGTTCGTAGAAGCTAGCGACTCCGCTCCTGCAGGACAAGGGCCGAGTTTCAGAGGTCCCCTCCGCGGCGCCTGGCGGCTCAGTGGGCGAGCGGGGCCTCGAGGAGGGCTAGGGCGTAGCGCGCGTACTGCTCGGACAGCTGTCCTCGACTAAGAGGCCCGTCCGCTCGGTACCAGGAGGCGATCGCGGCCACGGTGCTGAGGATGGCGCGGGCGGCGTCGGTCGCGTACGGCGTGCGGAAGGAGCCCTCTGCGGCACCTTGGGCGACGATGCGTTCGAACGCGGCCTGCGTCGCATCGCGGTCGGTCACCAGGGCGGCTCGGTCCTCCGGGTCGAGGTAGCGGACCTCGTTGGTCGCCACCAGGGTCGCCACCTGGTGATCCACGACGAACCCCACGTGGGCGCGCACCGCTTCGCGCAGTCGCGAGGGTGCGTCGTCGCCGGCGAGGTCGATCGCGTCGAGGACGCGGTTCTGCAGTTCGAGGTTGGCGTGACGCAGGGCTGCGGCCAGCAGTTTCGACTTCGACGGGAAGTAGTTGTACAGGTTCGACAGGCTGGTGTCGGCGCCTTTGGCGACGTCGCGCATCGAGGCACCGTTGAAGCCCTTCGTGCCGAAGGCCTGGATCGCGGCGTTCAGGATCGCGGCCTCATTCCTACGGCCGGTGTCGGCTACGAGAGCCGTGGAACGAGTGTTCATGTCGTACACCGTAACGCACGGCGAGATGGACCTGATGGCCTTGACAGCCGCGAGGTCAGGTGATTCCGTGAGGAACGTAAGAACGTTCGTTCGTGTGGCGTGGGCCACTGGAATCTCGCCTGTCGTGGCTGGTTCGTCAGAGAGGACGGTCAATGAGTAGCAGCATCGCCGAGAGCCCGGCGGAGGTGGCGGTGTCGCGGGCTCCGCGTGAGGCGGCGACGTCCCCGTTCTTTGAGGACTTCGAGGTGGGGCAGGTCTTCACCGGCCCGCCGCGGACGTTCTCGGCCGAGGTCGTCGCCGCCTTCGCCGAGGTCAGCGGGGACCGGGCCGCTCTGCACACCGAGCGCGGCCACTCGGCCGACGGGCGTCCGCTGGTGCACGGTCCGCTCGGTCTCGCGGGATTCTTCGGGTGGCACCACGAGCGGGGGCTCTCGGATCACGTGGAGGCGGCATTCGACACGCAGTGGGACTTCGTGTCGCCGATCTATGTGGGAGACGCGGTCACCTACGAGATGACGGTGACCCGCACTCGTCGGACGTCGGCGCTGCGCAACGGGATCGTCGGGCGGCACGTCGTGGTTCGCAACCAGGACGGAGAGGTCGTGCAGGTGGGGCGGACGGCCGCTCTGGTCGCCGCCCGGCAGGTCGTCGATGACCGTGAGGCACGGCTCGGCCGGGCCTTCCCGTCTGCGGCCTGGGCACGTGCGCTCGCGACCAGGCTCGGGGACTCGGCCGCTTTCACCCGGGCCACCGGTACCTGGGACGGGACGATCGGCCTGCGCTTCGGTGCGGATCTGCTGTTGTTCCGCGTTTACCGCGGACGGGTGCTCGAGGCCGGGACCAGGACGCCGGACGGGCCGACGTTCGTCGTGTCCGCCTCGGACGTCGTGTGGGCTCACTTGCTGACCGGGCCGGTCAACGACTTCACCAAGCGGACCATGCGCGACGAGTTCGGCGTGGAGGGCAGCGCCTATGAGTACCTGCGGCTGACTGCGGCGATCGTCGCGGTGGTCGACGAGGCACGGGCGTTCGCCGGTGCCGAGGGGACGGAGGACAACCGATGAGGGCCGACTACATCGAGGTGGGCGGGACGCGCTCGTTCGTCCTCGAGGAGGGCAGCGGGCAGCCGCTGTTGTGCCTGCACACCGCAGGCCAGAGCGGCGTCCAGTGGCGATACGTCCAGCCGCGACTGGCCGCGTTCGGGTACCGGGTCGTGGTCCCGGACCTGCCCGGACACGGCCGCTCCGAGCCTGCCATCGGCGGGCCGGTGCGAGACCTCGGCGTGTACGCGCAGTGGTGCGAGGAACTGATGGACCAGCTGGAGATGGAGCGTCCCTTCGTGGTCGGCTGCTCCATCGGAGGAGCGATCACGCTGCAACTCGCGGTGCGCCGCGGCGAGCGGCTGGCCGGCGCCATCGCGATGGCGGCCCACGGCGGGACCGACTCCACCACGCTCACCGTGCGCGGCCTCGAACGGGAACTGGTCGACTCGGCGGCACCGAGCCGGTCGGACCGGACGTACTTCGGCACCCTGGCCGTCGTCGGCAGACGAGTGCCCGCGGAGCGGGCGGAACTCATCGCCCGGATGCACCGCCGCGAGGACCCCGAGATCTCCAACAGCGACCTCATCGGGTGGGCGACCTACGACGTGCTCGCCAAGCTCGACGGCGTGGCCTGTCCCACTCACCTCGTCGTGGGCGACGACGACCTGTGGCTCGACCCGCGGGACGTCCAGCGGGCGGCCGACCTGATCCCCGACTCCCGCTACACGCTGCTCGAAGGCATCGGGCACTACCCGATGGAGGAGCTCGAAGGCTTCGCCGACACCCTGCATGGCTGGCTGTCCGACCTCGACGGCAGCCGGGGCAGGAGCGCGGCATGAGCACCGGACCGACACTCGCCGAGCTGCTGGCGGACACCGTCACCACCGCCCCGTCGAGCGTGGCCGTGATCGACGGCGGTTCCGACCCCATCCGCGTCACGAGGGCCGAGCTGAGCTCGCGCGTCCTCGCCATGCGCGACGATCTCCGGAGCCACGGCGTGGAGGAGGGCAGCTGCGTAGGGGTGTGGCTTCCGAACTGGTCTGAGGCGCTCGTCCTTCAGTTCGCCGCGGCTGCGCTCGGCGCCCACGTCATCGGGATCAACACCCGATACGGCGTCGCCGACGTCGCGCACGTGCTCGACCGTGCCCGCCCGAAAGTCGTGGCGATCGCCCATGAGTTCCTCGGCCTGGACCTACGTTCGCGGCTGCACGCTGCCGTCGCCGAGGTGGACGCCCCGGTGCCGGAGCTCGCGGTGGTGACCGGTCCCACGCGCGCGCCCGCCGCCCCGGACGTCGCGGCAACCTACGACGTCGGTGCCGGAGCCTGGATACCCTCGCGCCCGGCGAGCACCGCCGCTGACCTCGAGGTGCTGTACGGCGGATCGGACGCCCTCGCGGTCGCGTTCACTACCTCCGGGTCCACGGGGAGGCCCAAGCTCGCGGCGCACCTGGGGAGCGCTGTCGCCAGGCACGCCCGCAACGTCGCCGTCGCAGGCGGCTGGGACGCTTCCTCGGTGAGCCTGGTCGTGCTCCCGCTCTCCGGGGTGTTCGGGTTCGTCCCGGCAATCACGGCGATCGCCGCGGGCGGGGCGGCGCTGCTGGAACCGACCTTCGACGACGACCTGGTCGTGCGACACATGGCCGAGTTCGGGGTGACCCACCTGGCCAGCGCCGACGACGTCGCCGGTCG
This sequence comes from Saccharopolyspora sp. ASAGF58, assembly GCF_012277335.1. NCBI lineage: Bacteria > Bacillati > Actinomycetota > Actinomycetes > Pseudonocardiales > Pseudonocardiaceae > Saccharopolyspora > Saccharopolyspora sp. ASAGF58. Next base: position 4,948,405 of record NZ_CP040605.1, read on the forward strand.
CCTGATGGATAGCGTGCGCGCCCGCGGCGGCAACCTCTCGAGCTGGCGGCGGATGCTCATCGGCGACTTCTACGGCAAGTCCATCAAGGTGGCGGAATGGGCCGAGGAGGAGACCGACACCCCTACCCTGGGGATCTACGGCTCCAGCGAGCTGTTCGCGCTGACCTCCTTCTGGCGCGAGCACGATGCCGCCCCCGCGCGGTGGCGGGGCGGCGGCCGCCCGGTGTCGGAGGACATCGAGGTGCGGGTCGTCGACCCGGTCACCGGCGGGCCACCCCCGGACGGCGAGCCCGGTGAGCTGCAGTTCCGCGGCTACAACGTCGTCGACGCCTATCTCGGCGACGACGACGGCGCCATCCGGGCCCGGTCGTTCACCGAGGACGGCTGGTTCCGGTCTGGTGACCTCGGCACAGTGCGCCCGGACGGTGGGTTCGACTACGCGGGCCGGATGGGTGACTCGATCCGCCTCCGCGGCTTCCTCGTCGAAGCAGCCGAGATCGAGATCCGGCTCGCCGAGCACCCGACCGTGGCCCGGACGAAGGTCGTCGGCGTGACCGTGGACGGTGACACCCGCGCGATCGCTTTCGTCGAACCCGTCGCGGGGGCCACTCCCGATCCCGACGAGCTGCGCGCCTGGTGCGCCGCCGCCTTGGCCAAGTTCAAGGTCCCCGACACCGTCCACGTCATCGAGCAGATGCCGACCACCGTCGGCACAAACGGTTCCAAGATCAAGGCCGCGGCGCTGCGCGAGCTCGCTCAGCAGCTGCTGGCCGGTCCTCAGGAGGTCACCCGGTGAGACAGTTGTCCGATGTCGTCATCTGCGATCCGGTGCGCACCCCTGTCGGTGTGGACGGCGGGGTCTTCTCCGACCTCACCGCCGCCGACCTCGCCACCCAGGCGCTGAACGGACTGATCACTCGCACCGGCCTGGGGGAGGGCGACGTCGACGACGTCGTGCTCGGCTACTGCTACCCCACCAGCGAGGCACCGGCCATCGGCCGCGTCGCCGCGCTCAACGCCGGCCTCGGCGTCGGAGTCGGCGGCATGCAGCTCGACCGCCGCTGCGGCTCCGGACTCCAGGCGGTCCTGCAGGCCGCGCTGACCGTCGGCCAGGGCTGGGCGGATCTGATCGTGGCCGGCGGTGTCGAGGCGATGAGCCAGGCCGAGTACTACGCGCTCGGACTGAAGAAGGGGATCCGCAGCGACGAGCTCACCCTCGTCAACCGAATCGGCCGCGGCCGCACCACCGCGGGTGGAGAGAACTACCCGGTGCCCGGCGGGATGCTCGAGACCGCCGAGAACCTCCGTGCCGAGTACGGCATCGGCCGGACCGAGCAGGACGAATTCGCGCTGGCGTCCCAGGAGAAGGCCGTCGCCGCGACCAAAGCGGGACGGTTCACCGACGAGATCGTGCCGGTCACGGTGCCCGCGACCCGGCGGACCCCCGAGACGGTGGTGACCCTCGACGAGCACCCCCGCCCCGGCCTCACCATGGCCGACCTGGCCCGGCTCCGTCCGGTCCGGCTGTCACAGGATCCGGACGCGACCGTGACCGCGGGCAACGCGTGCGGGCAGAGCGACGGCGCCTCGGTCTGCGTAGTCACCACCGCCGACCGCGCCGCCGAGCTCGGACTGACGCCGTACCTGCGCATCGTCACCTCCGCGCTAGCGGGTGTGCCACCGCGCACGATGGGCATCGGGCCCGTACCGGCGGTGGCCAAGGCCCTCGATAGGGCCGGGCTGACGCTGGCGGACATCGACCTGATCGAGATCAACGAGGCGTTCGCCGCTCAAGTCATCGCCTGCCTACGGGAGTGGGACTTCAACGAGGCCGACTACGAACGGCTCAACGTCAACGGCTCCGGGATCTCCCTGGGGCACCCAGCGGGTGCCACCGGGTGCCGCATCCTCACCACGCTGGCCCACGAGATGCGCCGCCGAGGGAGCCGCTACGGCCTGGAGACGATGTGCATGGGCGGTGGCCAGGGACTTGCGGCGATCTTCGAGCGTGTCGCATGAAGGTCCTCTGGCTCTTCGCGCACCCCGAACCCCGATCCCTCAACGGCGCTCTCCGGGACGGCGCGGTAACCACACTGGAACAGGCCGGGCACGAGGTCGTCATGTCCGACCTGCACGCGATGGGGTGGAATCCGGTCGTCACGGCCGCGGACTACGGCCATGACCTGGCCGAGAGATTCCGGGTCGGGCCGGTGTCGGCCACCGCCCTCACCGCGGGCACGCTGAGTGCGGACGTGCTCGCCGAGCAGGCCAAGGTCGAGGCGGCCGACGCACTCGTCGTCCAGTTCCCGCTCTGGTGGTACGGCATGCCCGCGATTCTCAAGGGCTGGTTCGACCGCGTGTTCCTGAAGGGCTTCGCCTACGGCATCGAGGACCCCCGACACCCGGGCCGGACGCTGCGCTACGGCGACGGGAACCTCGCGGGCAAGCGCGCCCTAGTCGTGACCACTGCAGGCGGGCGGGGTCCAGCCCTCGGGCCGCGCGGGGTGAACGGCGAGATCGGCGAGCTGCTCTTCCCGCTCCAGCACGGCACGCTCTGGTACGTGGGTTACGACGTCCTGCCACCGGTCGTCGTCCCCGGCGCCAACCGCCTGCCCACAGAGGAGTTCGAGACCGCTGCCAAGGAACTCCGTGAGCGAGTCCTGGCGATCCCGACCACGGCGCCGATCCCGTTCCGCACCCAGAACGGCGGGGAGTACGACAACGACCTGGTCCTGCACGACCACCTCGCTCCCGGCCGCACCGGGCTCGGGGTGCACCTGCAGGACTGAACCTGCCTGAAAGACACCGCCTCACCGCACAGCGACACATCACGCCGTTCGACGGCGCAGATTGGAGTGGTCATGACAGCACCGGAGCAGGCCGACGGCCGCCCGGCTCCCTTCCTCACCGAGGACAGACTCGCGATCCAAGCGATGGCCCGCGACTTCGCGATGACGGAGGTACTGCCCGTCGCGAACGAGCTCGACCCGGTCCACGGCGAGATCCCGATGGAGCTGCGGGCGAAGATGGCCGAGCTTGGCTTCTTCGGGATTCTCATCCCGGAGAAGTACGGCGGGCTCGGACTCGGGCTGAGCGAGTACGCAATCATCGTCGAGGAGCTGGCGCGCGCCTGGATGAGCGTGGCCAGCCTGATCGCCCGAGGCCAACAGTTCACCGCTGGCTTCGACGCCGAGCAGCGGAAGCGCTACCTGCCGGCCATGGCGCGTGGGGAGTTCCTCAGCGCGTTCGCGCTCTCCGAGGCCGAAGCGGGATCCGATGTCGCCAATCTGAGCTGCCGGGCGACACCGGATGGCGACGGCTGGCGCATCAACGGCCAGAAGATGTGGTGCACCTTCGCCGACGGTTCGGATTACCTGCAGGTCTTCGCGCGCACCCAGCCCGTCGACACCGCCCACCGTTCCCGCGGCGTGACCTGCTTCCTCATGCCCAAGGAGCGGGGCACTCTCCCCGAGGGCGTCACGGGCACACCGGTCCGCAAGATCGGCTACCACGGCTGGAAGACCTGGGAGCTCGCCTTCGACGACGCCTACGTGAGCGAGATCGTCGGTGAGCAGGGCAAGGGCTTCCGGATCGCCATGGGGGACCTCGACACCGCCCGCATCCACACGGCCGCCCGTGCAATCGGGCTCGCCCGAGGCGCTCTAGAGGACTCCATCAGCTACGTCGGCGAGCGGGTCCAGTTCGGCCGCCCCATCGGCGTCAACCAGAGCCTGCGGTTCAAGATCGCGGACATGGCGGCGCAGGTCGAGGCCGCCCGAGCGTTGATGTACCAAGTCTGCACCGAGGTCGACGCCGGTCGCCCCAGCCCCGTGCAGGCCTCGATGGTCAAGCTCGTGGCCTCCGAGATGGCCGAGCGGGTCACCAGCGAGGGCCTGCAGATCCACGGCGGCGCCGGCTATACCACCGACTTCCCCGCTGAGCGCTACTGGCGCGACGCCCGACTGACCAAGATCTTCGAAGGTACCTCCGAGATCCAGATGAGGATCATCTCCGACGCACTGCTGGGGAGGGCCGACCGTGCCTGAAACCTACCGTCCCCGCCGATCCTGCCTCGCCGTCCCGGGTTCGAGCCCGAAGATGATTGACAAGGCCCGGGGGTTGGCCGTCGATCAGGTGTTCCTCGACCTGGAGGACGCCTGCGCCCCGCTGGAGAAGCCGGGCGCCCGCAAGAACATCACCGCCGCGTTCACCGAGGGCGGCTGGGAGGGTAAGACTCGTGTCGTGCGGGTCAACGACCTGTCCACCCAGTGGGCGTACCGCGACGTCATCGAGGTCGTCGAAGGTGCCGGCGCTGACCTGGACTGCATCATGCTGCCCAAGGTTCAGACCGCCGCCCACGTCGTCTGGCTCGACGTGCTGCTCACACAGATCGAGGCCGCTACAGGGCTTGAGTCCGGCCGGATCGGAATCGAAGCCCAGATCGAGGACGCGCGCGGCCTGCAGAACGTCGACGCGATCGCCGAGGCCTCACCCCGGCTGGAGACCATCATCTTCGGACCCGCGGACTTCATGGCCAGCACGAACATGCGCGGGTTCGTCGTCGGTGACCAACCACTGGGCTATGACATCGGCGACGCCTTCCACTACCCCCTCGCGCGCATCCTGATGGCCGCACGGGCGAACGGGCTGCAGGCCATCGACGGCCCCTACGTCCAGATCCGCGACAAAGCAGGTTTCCGCAAGGTCGCAGGCCGCTCCGCCGCCCTCGGCTACGACGGCAAATGGGTGCTGCACCCTGGCCAGGTGGACGCGGCGAACGCGGTCTTCAGCCCTCGCCAGGAGGACTACGACCACGCCGAGAACATTCTCGACGCCTACGCCTGGTCCACCTCCGAGGCGGGCGGCGCCCGGGGTGCGGTCATGCTCGGAGACGAGATGATCGACGAGGCATCCCGGAAGATGGCTCTTGTGATCGCCGGTCAAGGACGCGTGGCAGGGATGACACGCCAGGACGTGTGGCAGCGACCCGAGGCGGGTGCCTAATGCAGTTCGGACGCTGCCTGGAGGAGTTCGAGATCGGGGCGGTCTACAAGCACTGGCCCGGTAAGACGGTCACTGAGTACGACGATCACCTCTTCTGCCTCCTCACGATGAACCACCATCCCGCCCACCTCGACACGCACTACGCCGAGAACACCACGCAGTTCAAGCAGAACATCGTCGTGGGCAACTACGTCTACTCGCTGCTGCTCGGAATGTCGGTCGCCGACGTGTCCGGCAAGGCCATCGCGAACCTCGAAGTGGAATCACTGCGGCACATCGCCCCGACTTTCCACGGCGACACCCTCTACGGCGAGACAGAGGTGCTGGCGGTGACCCCGTCTCGCTCCAAGGACGACCGCGGGGTGGTCCACGTCGAAACTCGCGGGTACAAGCAGGACGGCACCGTCGTCTGCGTGTTTCGGCGAAAAGTGCTCGTGCCGACTCGGGCCGCCCAGACTGAGCATGGCGAACAACCTGGCCGTCCGGCACCGCGGCCGTGACATCGGGCGGTGCCGGTCGCCCGGCACCGCCCGATGCCACGGCCGGCGATTCGGCTCGCTGTCGCGCTAGGGGCTAGTCGAGGGCTAGTCGGTGAGGGACAGCAGGTCGCGGGGGTTGTCGTGGACGATGCGACGGAGGTCCTTCTCGGGCAGACCGAGGTCGAGCAGGGCTTCGGCGACGCGGCGGAAGGCGTCGACCGGACGGGGGAAGCCGGCTTGGCCGAGGTCGGAGCCGATCAGGGTGTTCTCCGGGCCGAGCGCGGAAATCCACTCCATCAGCTGCTCGACGGGCCAGCGCATCTTCGCCCCCGGGTCGTACATGTGCAGCTCGTGCTCGATCAGCGCGCCGCCCTCGATGTAGCTGGAGCACTGCCGCGGGTCCGCCCCGATGACGAAGTCGGGATGGGAGACCACGAAGTTGCGGACACCCCGCTCCCGTGCGGCGGCGAAGCAGGCGCTGATGTCGTCCGGGTGGAGGTGGCCGCCGTTGAGGACGGCGTCGTGCTCGGCGATCAAATCGAAGATCGGCCCGAGCTCCGGCACGACCTCCCTGTCCCGGACCACCTCGATCCGCTCGGCGGTGAGTTTCACGGTTGGGGTGGGGAAGCCGAGGTTCTCGGCGTGACAGTCGATATGCCGCCCGGAGGACACGGTCGGCAGGTAGACGACTTTGCCGCCGAGCCCGAGGCAGAGTTGGACCTGCGCGAGGTTCAGCCCGCCGACGGTCGAGTTCAGCGCGACGGCGCCGATCACCTCGGTCGGGATGTCCGCCAGCAGCGGGCGCTGGGCGAGCACGTCCATCTGGGTGTTGTGGTGGTGGCACTTGGCGACCAGTGCGCGCATCCGGAGCCGCTCCCAGCCGTCCCGCGCGCCGCTCGCGTGGTCGAATTCGCGTGGCATCGGGGAGGGCCCGGAGTGGCAGTGCATGTCGATGAGCCCGTCGAGGACCTGGTCGATCGCGTTCGTGGTCATGGTCGTTCCTGTCCGATCTCGCCGGTGGCCGGCGGTGAAGGGTGTTCGGGGGGAGTCAGCGACCGCGGGCCTCGGCCACGACGGTGCGTGCGGCCTGGCCGAGCAGCGACGCGTCGTTGGCGATCAGCACGAAGTCGTGCTGCCGGGGGAGTTCGCGGGCCGCGGCGGCCGAGGCGACGGCGGTACCGAGCGGGAGCCTCAGTTCTTCAGCGGCGCTCGCGACGTCGTCGAGCAAGGCGGTGAACTCTGGCGATCCGGCGTCGAGTCCGGTGGCCACGGCGAGGTCGGCGGGCCCGACGAAGAGCGCGGCGAGCCCGTGGACCGCTCCGATCTCGCGGACGGCCTCGATCGCCTCGCGGCTCTCCAGCTGGGGGATCACGGCGATCTCCTCGCCCGAGGCGCGGTAGCTGGGAACGTCGGCGCCCCAGACACCGGCGCGGACGGTCGGGCCGTAGCCGCGGGTGCCGTGGGGTGTGAACCGTCCGGCGGAGACGACAGCGCGGGCGTCTGCCACGGTGTCGACGTGCGGGACGAGCACCCCTGCGGATCCGGAGTCGAGGACCCGGGAGATCGTCGAGGGAGTCCGGTCCGGTACGCGGACCAGGGTCGGGAGGCCGCAGCCGCGGGCTGTACCGAGCAGCTGGTGGACGGTGAGCACGTCGAGTGGTGAGTGCTCCATGTCGATGACGAGGAAGTCGAACCCGGCGTGGGCGAGCAGCTCGACGACGTCGACGGTGGGCAGCTTGACCCATGTGCCGAACGCGGTCCGGTCGAGCGAAATGAGCAACTCGTGGAACGAGGTGGTCACGACTGCTCCGGGACGGGGTACTCGGCTGCGTTGATCACCCAGCCTGGGGTCGCGGAGAAGTCGTGGCGTGGCGGGCAGAAGATGTCGATCAGTTGGTTGCGGACCTGGCTCACCGACTGGCTGGTATGCACGGACGGCGGCGGGATGATCGCGACCGACGGGCTGGCGACGTGGACGTGCTCGTCGTCGCGCCAGTCGGCCATGTCGGGGGTCCAGGGATTGCGGATGTGGTGCACGTACTGCCCATCGACGGCGAGCGAGCACTGCTCGAAGTCGTCGTGGTGGTGCGGGGAGAGCTTCGCGGGATCGCGGGGACCGAAGTCCGGGTCGAACAGGTTGACCATGAAGGTGCTGCAGCGGAACAGACGGCCGAACCGGCCCTTAACGTAGGGGTGCTCGGCGGCGGGGTACACGCGCAGCGCGTGCCTGTCGACCGGATCGGGCCAGGGCGCGAACGGGGCCACGTTGGTGTGCGGCTCGGCGTAGTCGGCGTGGTTGCGGCAGCGGGCCAACAGTTCCGGCGAGGCGGCGGAGAACAAGCGCACGACCGCGGTGTCCGAACTGACTTCGACGCGACTGTCCCCAGGCGGGACGACCACCATCGCGGCGCCCTGGACGGAGGCCTCTTCCTGGCTCACGGTGAGCTTGGCCAACGCCGTGTCGTGGGGGAACAGGACGACGTACTCGTCCGGCTGCTTGACCCGCTCCAATGTCTCCCCTGCCCGCGCGTGGGTGTACGCGAGCGCGAAGTTCTGTCCCCGCACCCACCACGTACGGCTTCCCCCGTCGCTGATCTCGTCCGGCTTCGCGACGGTGAAGTCGACATACTGCGCGGGCGCGTTCGGCTCTGCCGCTCGTGCCGGAGCGGCGGCGAGTCGGCTGCGCGGATCGTCGGGTCCGTAGGCCATGTTCGGTCTCCTCAGTCCTGGGGCTGAGCACGACGGTCGATACGTCGGAGGAGAAGGCGCGAAGGTGGCGAAACCGTGACGTCGTCCTCGACGATGTTCACATCGTGCAAGAGCATGTTCGTTTTGTGAACAGCTGGAGCGTGGCATGGAACGGGCCTTTAGGCAAGACGCTTAGCTGGTGCGAATCGATTGCTCACGCCTTGCCGAACCACGATGCAGGCTCTACCGTATGGTGAACAATGAGTTCGCATGACGAAGGACAGAGATGACAGAGTCGTCAGGGCGGCGGGCGGACACCTCGCAGGGAGACATCCAGGCGGTGACCCGCGCCAGCCAGATCCTCGGGCTGTTCCGGCCGGACCGTCCGCTGCTGACGGTGGTCGACGCTGCGGCGGAGTTGGGTCTGAACCGCAGCACAACCCACCGCTACTTCGCCTCGCTGGTATCGGCAGGCCTGTTGGAGCGTAGCCGCGACGGTTCAGCGTTCGTCCCGGGCGGGCTGCTGGTCCAGCTCGGAGCATTCGCCCTCGGTAGGCGAGCCGTCGTAGATCTCGCCCCACCACATCTCGTCGCACTGGCCCGCAGGACCCGGCTGTCCTCGGCGTTGAGCCTGTGGGGTGCCAGCGGTCCTGTCGTCGCGCGGGTAGAGGAGGACAACAGCAACCCTGTCGTCGTGTCCGTGAGAATCGGGCATCAACTTCCGGTGGACTCCGCGCAGTGCAAGGTGTTCCTGGCCTTCATGGCCGATCAACTGCGCGCCGACCGCCTCGTGTCGTCCGTCGCCGGAGCCGAACGACGCCGACTCGCCGAGAGCGTCGACCAGGCTCGCGAGACGGGCCTCGCCTCCACACACATCCTCGACTCCGATATCACCGCCGTTGGAGCGCCGATCTTCGACGAGTCGGGGATCTGCGCCACCATGGCGATCATCGGCACGGCACGGACCCTGCCCGTGCACACCTCCGGCCCAGCCTGGCGAGACCTCGCGAGCGCCGCGTACGAGCTCAGCAAGGAGCTCGGCGGTGAGCACCACTTCCCCCGGGGCTTCACAGCCCTGCTCTGATCTCGCTCTCCTCGTAGTCTCCATCGCCGTCGTGCGACGGCGTCATTCACCTTCCGCGCGCAGCGTTGCCGCCAGACGGAAACGCCTGGTCCACTTCGGAGAGACCATGACCGAGACCGCTCACACCCCTCAACAGGACTCGCCGGCGTCTAACGCCATCGACGCGATGAACCGCCGACGTGCCCTAATCGGTGGTATCGTCGGCTACTTCGTCGACCAGTTCGACATCTACCTACCAGTGATTGTCCTAGCGCCGGCCATGAGCTACTTCGTGCCCAAAGACCTCGATGCCGGCACAGGGGTGATCATCGCCGCCTTCGTCTTCACGGCCACGCTTATCGGCCGTCCGGTCGGTGCCGCGATCTTCGGGGTGATCGCAGACCGCACCGGCCGACGGAAGGCGACGATCATCGCGATCGCCGGTATCGCGGTCACGACTTTGCTCATCGGTCTGTTGCCGGGCTACGCAAGCGTCGGGCTCTGGGGCATCAGCCTCCTGATCCTGTTGCGCCTGGTGGATGGGATCTTCCTGGGCGGGGAGTACACCGCGGCGATCCCGCTTGCCATGGAATGGACACCGAGGCTGCGGCGAGGCCTTGCCAGCGGCCTGATCACCATGACGTCACCGGGTGCGCTCTGCCTGATCTCGGCGCTGACCCTGCTATTGCTGCAGATCTTCCCGGCGGGCGCACCGGACTCCCCGTACGCCGTCTGGGGTTGGCGAATCCCCTTCGTCATCGGGGCAGCGCTCGCGGCTGCCTTCCTCGTTTACTTCATTCGTCAGGTGCCGGAGTCGGAGGCGTGGGAGAACGCGGAGCCGGGGGCCAAGCGGGTGTCGCCACTGCGCCAGCTGTTCACTGGGACCAATCGACGCAGCCTGGCGCAGGTGTTCGTGCTCATGACCGGAATGTGGATCGCCCTGAACATCTCCGCCTCGGTCCTCCCTGGCCTGACGTCGAAGGTTGCCGGACTCACTGCCACACAACTGACGATCGCTCTGATCGTCGCCTCCGGAGTCAGCACTGTCACCTACCCCCTGGCGGGCCTGCTAAGCCAGCGCATAGGGCGCAGACCGTTCTACATCGGCGTCGGGCTTCTCGTCGCCGTCGTGGGTGGCGGGGCTACCGCCATGCTCGCCGGCGCCACAGATCCGAGCTTCGGACTCGCGGTCCTGCTGCTGACCGTGGCCTTCGCCGTCGGCATCCTCACCTTCGGCCCGATCGCCGCCTATACGACCGAACGCTTCCCGGCCTCATTGCGGTCCACCGGCTACGGCATCGGTTACAGCCTCGCGCTGATCATCCCGGCCTTCTACGCCTACTACCTCGTTGGGCTCGGCGCTCTCTTCAGCCCCACCTACGCGTCGGCCATCCTAATGGGGATCGGCGGACTGCTCGTAAGCCTGGGGGCGTTCCTCGGGCCGGAGACCCGGGACGTCGACATGGGTGCCCCCGAGACGGCCGACCCGTCGTGAGCCCCGTGGAAGCCCTGAGCAACACCGAGGTCCTCTGGACGCCTTCGCCCGAGCGGGCGCAGGCCAGCGCGATCGCCGAGTTCGCCCGGTGGGTGGGCGAGCACCGGGGCGTCGAGCTGCCGTCGGACACGGACTACGCGGCGCTGCACGCCTGGTCAGTGGCCGACCTGGAGGGTTTCTGGTCGGCGGTCGCGGAGTTCTTTGGGGTGCGGTGGCGGTCGGAGCCGCCCGCGGTGCTGGGCTCGCGGGCGATGCCGGGCGCGGAGTGGTTCCCGGGCGGGTCCCTGAACTACGCCGACACACCCTGGCTGGGGCGAGGACGCCGATCGTGCCGTGGTGTTTCGTCCGCGAGGACGGCCTGGAGCGGACGCTGACCCGGGGTGAGCTGCGGGACCAGGTCGCCCAGGCGCGCGGGCCTGGGCGCGGCGGGCGTCGGGACGGGGACCGGGTCGTCGCGTTGTGGCAGTACCGACGAGCCGCCTGATACCGATCAGCAAAAACCCCACGTCAGCCCCGTGCGCCGGATTTTGGCACGGTACAAGTCCGACCCGATAAATGACCGTCCGGCCTTCGGGCTCTCCGCAGTTGGCCGGAAACTGTAACTGCTCGCATACCCTCCGGATGCGACCAGACACCGGTCTTGCCGGGAACTTGTGCCGGACAGCGCTCTGACGTGCGCAGACTGGGCCGAGACCCTTCGGGATCAGGCGATAGGGCGATCACTGGCTGTGTCGTCCCGACTACGACTTCCGGCAAGCTGCGAAGAGCCGGAAATCGGGCATGTACTTCATTGTTTTGAACTGGGCTTCGGAGTAGGGGTTGTCGTTGGAGGTGCGGGGGCGGGAATGAGACCGCAGGACACCGAGGTCCACCAGGAGTTCGGAGACCGGTTTGGACACCATCGCCCCGCCGCGGTCGGCGTGAATCGTGTGCGGTTCGGCCCCGTTTCGGGCGATGGCCTCGGCGAGGAAATCCTTGGCCACAATCGCGTCTTCAGCTGCGGCGACCAGCCACCCGGTCACGTAGCGGGAGAAAATGTCCATGACGACGTAGCACTTGTACCAGATTCCTTTTACTGGTCCTTTCAGTGCGGTGATGTCACACCTCGCTTGGGCCGTGCGCGGCCAGTTCCGGGCGTGTCCGGGGCGGGTGGGTGGCCTGGCGGCGGCGTTCGCGGACCTGGCCGGCGTCGCGGGCGACCCGGTACATCGTGGCCACCGAGCAGTGGTAGCGGCCTTCGTCCAGCTCACGGGCCCAGACCTGTGGGATCGCCAGGTCCGCGTAGCGGGGGCTGGTCAACAGGTCCAGCACGGCAGCCCGTTCGGTATCGGTCAGCGCCGCCGGCGGCGGGGTGCGAGGCCGCCACGGGCCGTGCATGGGGCCTTGCGGATTGACCCGCCGGTAATGGGTGGCCCGGGAGATCCCGGTGAGCTCGCAGGATTTCCGCACCGAAATCGCCGCGGCGCGGAGTTCGGTGAACGCGGTCGTCATGATGTCTTCGGCGGCTCGTCGTTCTCCGCGCTCCCGGAGAGTCCTTCCAGAAGCGCGCGCGCTTTTCCCATGATGTCCAACGCGATCCGGGTTTTCGACAGGTCGGACTTCAGTTTCTCGTTTTCGCGGCGTAGTTTCTCCAGTTCGAGTTGCTCGGCGGTTTTCTTCGGGCGTTTCGGTGGCGTCCCGGCATCGGCGGACCGGGCGGTGAGGACACCGGCGTCACGGGCTCGTGTCCATTCGATGACATGGGAGGAATACAGGCCTTCCCGCCGCAGGATCGCGCCTTTCTCCCCGTTCGGGGCGTTCTCGTACTCGGCGACGATCGCCAGTTTGTACTCCGGGCTGAACACCCGCCGCGAAGGCCGCGGTGCCGGATCGGCACCCGGTGGCGTCGAGGAGCCAGACTGGTCATCAGATGGTGTGGACACGGACACAAGGATCCGCCAGGACCTTCTCGGCCTGCCACCGCAACGATTCCTGTGCGAGCGCACTGAGCGTGCTGAAGACCGGCTTCGACTGTTCCGCCTCGCGCCGCAGGTCCTCGCGGGTCCACCCAAGGCCGTCCGGACTGACCGCGGATTCCGCAGGATCGCGCACGAGCGGGCCCGGCTCGATCCAGATGTCCACCCGCGTCGGCCCTTCGGCGTGCAAAAACTGCGGTGGCGCGATCAGTCCGGCGTCATTGACCCCGAAACGGGATTCGCGGGGGCGGTCATGCTGTGCAAGGTCAAGCATGCTTTCCAGGCCCTGCGCGACGATAAAGAAGTCTTGACCGGCTTGCGATGCGCCATTGGCCTTTCTGTCGAGATTGCCGCGCACGACGTAGCGGGCGCGGGGCCGGCGTCCCTCCCTTGTTGCATCGACGGCCTTGCGCGCCACCGGGAACAAGGCGTAACGGTTGTGCACCCGCGTCCGGGAATCCTCGCGGATGGTCAGGTTCGCGTCGGCTGGGGCACCCGCCAGCCCGGGGTCGGTGCGGGCATGGGCGAGTTGGGTCTCGTAGTCGCGCTTGGCCTGCCACCATTTGTGTTCGGCGTGCCGTGTACGTGTGTCCGCCTCGTCCCAGGCCTGCTGCGTTGTCTGCATGTGGGCCTGGGCTTCCGGCAGCTCCTCACGATCGGCCCGCTGTCGGACTTGCGTGGCCTGGGACAGGTGGACACGTGCGGCGCGTTGCTGGTCGCTCGCGGAGGTCCATTCCTGGTCCCGCTTGGCGAATTCCTTCGTCGCGGCCACCAACCCGGCCGGAAGCTCGCCGCTGCGGTCGCTGCGGCGGATCACATAACCGGCCTCGAACGTGGCGCTGACGCCGGCTCGCCGTTTGCCGAAGCTGTGCTCAGCGGGGGTGGCGAGCATGCGGAACTCCGCGCCGTGCAGCCAGGTGCTGGTGATGTCCTTCAACGGAGAGTCAAGGCTCTCCTGGGAAATCGTTTCGCGGGCCGTCTCTGATTTTGTGTGGTGTTCGGTTTCGGTTTTGGATTCGTGCCCGCCACGGGAAATGAGCGGAATGTTCCAGTCACCCACCTGGCCGAACTCGTGGCGGCCTTCCTCGTAGGTCTTCGCACCCTCGGGATGCAACACGCCGCTGGCGAACAACGGTGTGGCGAGAACGGCATGCCCGCTGGCCGAGCCGGCTTGGTGCTCGTCGGGCGAACGGTTGGTCGCCGAGCCATCCAGCATGATTCGCCCGCTGGTCGAGGAGAGCGCGCCCCGATCCGGAATCTTGAGATACAGGTCGAGGTTCACGCCCAGCCCGGGCGGCAGCTCGACCGGCACAGGGATGTGTTCCGGATCTGTCAACGGGCAGAGCAGCGCCTCCAAGCGGTGCGGGGTGAACCACGCCCGCAAGCTCCGGCGCGCCTCCGCGGTCACCGAGCCCCCCGCGGAGGTGATCGCATGCTCGGCGGCGGCGATCAGGTCCTCGACACGCCCGCGGAACTCCACCGCCCGGAACTCCTTGGCACCGGGCAGAACCTCGGCGTCGTGGTCGGTCTTCCAGCGCTGGATGGCCTCGTCCGTCGCCTGCGATGCCGTCAGATCGGTGATCTCGGCCGCACGGGACCGCTGGGCCAAATCCTCGGGCAGGGTGTCCTCGACCGCCGTGCTCACCCCGACGGTGCGAACGTCCGGGGCTTCGGCGATCCGTTCCCCGTGGCGCTCGATGCGAACGTCGAAGATCACCTCGGCGCGGTGCGAAGCCAGCGCACCGGAGACCGTCTCGGAACTCGTGTAACTCGTTGTCGGGGTCTGCGTGCGGCTACGGACCTGCTTCAGCCATTCAGCGACGTGGAGGATTCCCAGGCCCAGCCTGCCGAATCCCGGCCCGTGCTGCGGGATCGATTCGCTGCCCGCCGGCCCGGCTGTCCCCGGGGAATCTGTCCCGCGCAGCAGGACACCCGGGATCGCGCCCGTCATGACTTCGAGGAGGACCCTGCTGGCACTGCGGATCTTGCTTGCGGTGATGGACGCCACGCTGGCCGTCGCAAGCCCGCCGTGCTTGATCCCGTCGGCCTCCGGCTCACCCAGAAGTTCGGCCCCCACGTGCAGTTCGTAGGTGTGGCCCCGCCAGCGGCCTTCCCACCGCAATTGGGTGCCCGCCCCCCCGTTGTCGAGATCGCCGAGCTTGGCCTGCACGTTGGACAGGAAATGCCCGGCCGTGCGGTCGTTGCCTAGAGGGGTGTCCTGCGGGAAAACCGGCAGCAGCCCCTCGGCCGCCTCACGACCCAGTCGCTGGGAAATCTGCTCGCGCAGCAACGGAATCCGGTCACTTAGATCCACCGGTTCGGTGACCCCCCGGCTCCAGGACGGGGTGGCCAGCGTGTGCCCGGCGGGAACCTTCGCCACATCCTTAGGCGCCTCCAGCAATCCGGCGGGAACCTTCGCCACATCCTTAGGCGCCTCCAGCAATCCGGTGGACGTCACCACCGGTTCCTTGCCGGCTTCGTGTGCTCGCTGCGCCTGAAGCTCGGCCTGCCTGGTCTTGATCTCCTGCAGCTGACGGTCGTCCACCAACACCGTCGCCGATTCAGGCAGCGTGAACCGCTCAGCGGAGCGGGCGGGCGGCTTGCCCTTGAACAACCCGATTTTGTCGATCTTGCCGACGGTCTTGACCTCGGCGCCGACGGTGGCCTCGAGGTCCACCGTGACCAGGTGGAGTTCCCGCGGTTTGCCCGTCTCCGACCGGGTGCGGCCGCTGTCGGTCGTATGTCCCCGTTCCCGCCGGTAGCTACCCGACCCCGGGGACAACTCTTGCATGAGCACACCGGATATGACGCCGGTGTGATCATCCACCGCGGCCATCGCGGGCTCGATGGAGTTCATCCAGGAGAAGGTGCCGGACTTGCTGCTGCCGGTGGTGCGTCCTCCGGTCACCGACCGAGTCGGCTGCTCCCAGATCTTGACCGGATTACCGTCACCATCCAGCACCGGCACGGGGTTTTTCATCATGAACGAAAACTCGACCACACCATGCTGATCCTGGCGGCGTTTCTCCACCGACAGCCCATCCACCCGGAACTTCTTACTGAAAGCACGCGCGGTCGCCCGCACCGCGTGAAGCGAGATCCCGCGATCGATCAGGTTCCCATTACCGCCCAGTTCCCACACCGAATGCCCGGAAAGAGCCCGGAGCTGCCGATACGCCGATTCCCGAAGATGTTTCAGACCATGCAAGGACACCACCGGCATACCATCGAAAACCCGGGACAGGCCCTGCCGCATCGTCTCCTCGTCATAGGACACCACGGTGTGCTCAACGGGTGTGACGGCAGCGGAACGCAACTGCTCCAACTGGGCTTTGAACTGGTCGGCCTGCCACGCAGGCAGTTCCACGACGATGTCGGTCTCCACCACACCAGCACCCCGGCCCTCCTCCAGGGCCGAGGCATCCACAATCGGCAACTTCTCAACCGTCGGCGTGTACATCCCCGGCCTGCCGATCGTCACGCCCTTGACCAGTTGGTTCCATTCCTGCCAGTGCGTCCCCGACACCGTGTACCGCACCCGGTAGGCCAGCCGCTTGCGGGGTTGCGCACCCATTCCACCGGTCGCGGTCGGCTGCATCCCCCGATCACCGCCGAAGGACAATGAAATGTCCTCCCCCACGTGCGAGGACGTGCCCCGTTCGAAACCGAACTTGTGGTAGCTGGTGACCAGGGAGAAATTGCCGGCCAACAGCGTGTAGACGCGGGCCACAAAACCGACCCCGGCCCGCCACGTCACGCCCCTGCTGTGCTTGGCCGACTCCGATTCGGAGATCCGCACCCCCGTATCGGTCTCGCCGACCGCACCCAGATCCCGGACCTCGGCCACCTCCGCGGTCACCTTCAGTGACACGTGATAGTCGTGTCCCCGACCGTGCTCGACCATCTCGATCGACGCGGCCTGATCGGTGAGCATGTCCTCGACCACCCGCGGGGACGACAAATGGGTGCCCGCCAGCGCACCGTCGATCTCATTGCCCCGCGCCAGCTGCTCCTGGGCCTTGCCCGGGATTCCCTTGACCAGCTTGGGATCACCGAAATCGATCACGAGATCGGTGTCCCGCCACGCCCACCGGTGATGCCCCGGAACCTTATGCGCCGAGTCCCGAAGGATCCTGGCCAGCTTCGCCCCCGCACCACTGGATGCCAGCGCCATGCGAGTGATACCGGCCACGCCATTCGGGTCTGGCTGGCCGTCCTCGCCCAGCAAACCGGCTTCCCGCGCGGACTCCGACGGCGTCCAGTGCACGCCATCGATGGCGTCATGGAACGTGATCGGGGAGGACCGACCCGGCAACCGGACCTGCAAGTCGTACACAGTGTGGTAGCGCACGATCTGGACCGTGCGGGACGCGGTGTCGTCGGCCTTCGCCGAGGTCGTGAACTCCTGGTCACGGCTACGGCCGGCACCGGCCGCGGCAAAAGGCCCCGCCGCCGCGGTGACCATCCCGACGTCCACACCGGGCCCGGAGGCCCCCGAGCCCTCACCCGCACGCCCCGAACCATGCACGTTCACCGCGTCAGCGCCCCCGGCGGAAGCCGACTCCCACCGCGCGTTGTCCATCGTCTCCAGGTAGCCGACCCGCTTGGCCACGGCCCGCATCTGCACACCCTGGGAACGGCTGGAGAACAAACGCCTGAACCAGTTGCCCGAGCGCAGCGGCGTCTCCAACGTCACCCAGCCCCGGCCGGCGGCGGCCGCGTGCTCGCTCACCCGCATCTCCGGCAGCAGCCGCTCGACATTGCCCTGGCTCACAAACTCCTGCAGGGCTTCCCGCGAGTCCTCATCCAGCGACCCAAGCTGGGCGGCCACCTGATCATAGATCCCCGGCGGCTCCCCGGATCTCGTCGTCTTCGCCGGCAAGGGCTTGCCCCGATACCAACCGCGTGTCGACCCCCGGACCGTCGCCCCCTCCAACACCGAAACAGGCAACTCACCCGGCATCGGCACAACGCGTGCACGCGTCATGGGCTGCAAACCCTCGGGCACGCTCAACGTGGTGCCCACCGGGCCGGCGTCAGGACGATCACGCCCACCGACGATCGTGACAGGACCAGTGCTGTGCCCGTCCGCATCAACCCGCGACACCCGGAACGTCACCGGCACGAACACCGGCCTCGCCCCGGCGTATTCACTGTCACCGCCCGGCGTTGCACGCTCCGGCAACGCGATACGCACCGACTGACCGTGCGTGTCGGTGTGGCTCGTGGCGCGGTGGGAAGCCAAACCAGTCGGCAGCTCCATAGCACCCAAAGCGAAAAGGCCCGGCACGGCGGGCATGAAGAAAATCTGCCGGTAACGCGGCCGATGACTGAACGCATTCGACGCCCCCGCCTTATGATCGGCTGTCCAGGTGGCCGACTGCTCGGTAGCGTTTCCCTCCACCGCTTCGCTGCCTCGCCAATCGAACTTGGCCTGCACCAGCACCCGCACACCACCGACCTTGAACTTCCTGCCCCCACGACGCAAGCTGCGGATCTCGTTGAGCACGGCATGCTCCACCGCGTCGATGCCGACCGGCTCGGTACCCTCAGGCACCAAACCCCGCACGGCCTCGACCACCCGATCCGCACCCACCGTCTGGACGATCTGCGGCGCCGTGCCCAGCCAATCGCTCCGGCGGAGATCACGGGGAATCCGCAATCGGGAACCGTCCTGACGGGCATCGACACCGTCAACCCGCTCCCGAACACCGGCCGTCTCATCCGGCGGTTTGCTGTCATGGGAGGAATCACCGGGCGCTGCGACCCCATCCGTCCGCTCCGACGGTTCGGTCGGGTCGGTCAGGACCGTTCGATCACTCTGCCCCGTTCGATCAGCGGAATCCACCAAACTGCCGCTATCAGTATCCGAACCGGACGAAACCCAGAGCGACCGGGCCCCATTGTCAGCGGAGTCATCCTGGTTCCTCCCCACACCAGGCCAGGTCTGACTGCGTCGCGGACCGTTCTCACCAGCGGAGACAGCATCATCGTCCACAACGGACTCCACGGCACGCACTGGGCTCCGGGACGGCCCGTCTTCGCCCAAGCGCCGAAGCCGCGTCAGGCTCTCCTCGAACTTCGCGAAATCGCTCTCGGCGTCATCGGTCACCTCATCCAACACATGCGCATTGGCAGCGGATGTGCCAGGGCTCGGCTCGGCGCCTGGTTCCGGACTCGGGCTCCCGAACGTCCTCGCATCCCAACCACCGTCCAACGACCGAGCACCTTCACCGCTGACAGAGCCGCTTTCGCCCCGCCACCAGTCAAACCGCTCCTCGGACACCGGACTCGGGCGCCCGAACGTCCCCGCATCGCAATCAATACTCTTGGTGTCATCCACCACACTGGACGCTGATACTCGCTCCTCAGACCGACTGGTGCGGCCCGGGCTTTCAGTGCGCTCGCCCCGCGTCGTGTCCGCCCCGACACCGCGTGTGGTGGTCGCCGCGAGCTGTGCGTCCCCGGCCACCGGCCTAGCCGATCCGTCCGGACCGAATACCGTCCACTGCGGCTCGCGCCCACCCTGTTCCGAGGTCATCGCGACAACGTTCCGCCCCATACCCTGTGCCAGAGCCGAACCCTGACCAGGGGACACCACCGCACCCGCATTCGGATTGCCCTGGGACACCAGCACCACAGGACCACCCCTGGAATCCTTGACACCGCCCTGCACGAACTCCGCCAGCCCGCCACGAGCAACCACATCCGTGGGCACCGGCACCCGCACCGTGTCCGCTGGCAGGCCCGAAGGCAATACCGCCGCCGGGTTCTGTGGCAGGTACGGCGCCGTCGGCGACCCCTCCGCCGACGGTGTCGCCGAATCCGGCGACACCACAGCAACATCCTGGCGATGCGAAACCATTTGCCCGGCAAGGAAGTCCACACCGGAATTCCCATGGCGGCCGGTCATCCCCTTCGCCAACAAAGCACCTGCGGGAACACCACCGTCGGAGTCCACAACAGACACGGACCTGCCAGTCTCCGGCAGCGTGGTATCCGCGGCGGCACCAAAAGCATGTGGGGTCACGGCCGGTGAGTCCGCTGTCGGCAAGGTAGGCACCTCAAGCGGCCGGTTCCCAGGCGCATCCACACCATGCACCCCGGGCACCGGATCGCCACCGGCAACCGGACGGTACGCCGGCGGCGGTGCGCCCGGCTGGTCCTGCCCGGAACCCGCTACCTCATCGGAATGTGCCGGCGGCGGTGCGCCTGGCCGGTCCTGCCCGGAACCGGGCACCACCGGGACACCACGAGCGGCCTTCCCGCCCGGCATGCTGCCCTCGGCACCCCCTTTACGGTCCGTGCCTCCCCGACCGTCCTTACCCGCCATGTCACCAAAGGCCGGACCGGCACCGGAGACCACCAGCCCATCACCAGAAGACACCGGCACAGCAGCCGAATCCACCGACCCGGTATCCGATCCCGAGATAACAGAATGCACATCCGAGCCATCCGAGAAGTCGGACGTGCTGTCCTTGCCCGGGGAACCAGGGAAATCCCCTGTCTGCGACCTGGACCCTATCCCCAGTAGCGGGGTTTTCTCGTCGGACCCGCCACCGTCGGTGGTGGTGTCCGCACCCCGGCCGGTGCCCTCGAGGTATGGGCTCGGGCCTTCCGGGTGCAGCTTGCCCCGCAACGCCAAACCCGCCAGAGTGCCCACACCGCTGAACACCGTCTCGAACCCACCCGCCGACAACGAATACGGATTCCAGGTCAACGGCCCACCCTGCAACAACTGATAAAACGCTTCCCCGAAAAGCTCCGACAACGAGCCAGCCACCGCGTCCCCCACGCTATGCCCGAACCGCGCCAGCCACATCGTCCCCACCGACATCCCCGCATAGTTATCCAGGCTCTTGCCCACCGCGTCCGCGAACTTCGCCATCGCCGACACCGGATACAACTCCGCGTGCTCGGCCACCGCTTTCTTCGCCGCCGCCTCCAGAATCGCCGCGTCCACGTCATCGCCCAGGCCCTTCACCAGGACCTTCGTCAACATGTTGCTGACCAGACCGCCCAGCGCCGACAACGGCAGCGCCACCAACGCCGAGAACGCCCCCATCCCCGCCGCCTGCTCGGTCAGCGTCCTATCCCACTTCTCAGCCGATTTCTCACCCAGCATCTGCAGCTGGGCCGGCACGTCCGGCAGCACGTTGAAGACCACACCACCAGCCGCCATCATCGCCAACCGCATGAACAACTGCCCCCACCACGTCGTCAACAAAAACCGCGTCACCGCCATCCGCGCCGCCAGCCACAACAGCGACGCACCAGCGGTTGCCCCCGCAAACTGCATCGCCCACGCCATCTCTATCCACAGCAATTGCAAGCTATAAATCGTCACCAACTTCAGATACCGCACCTGCTGCGACGTCTTCCGCACGAACGCCGCTAAATCCAGTAACCCCGCCTGGCCCGAGGACAACAACCCATCAAAAATCCCCAACCCGTCCGCGAACCGGTCCGCCGCTTTCCCTGAAAACTCCGTCCGCACCTTCCCCACCAACTCCGCCACCAACGCCCGCACCTCACCCAGCCCTGCCGCACCCGACTCCAACATCTCCGCCACCGCGAACAACGCACCCTCATCCGCATCCGTCATATCCTCACCGGTCAACACCTGGAAAAGCCGCCGCACCTCCTCCGGCACCATGATCGACGAAAACATCACAACCACCCGGCCCCAGTGCCGCCACAACCCAGAACAGCACCAGCAGACACCGGAATCAGGCCTCCCACTCCACTGGATGCCCGCACCGTGATCCACGAGCGCGGTAACACTGCTTCCAAGGCGAAAACGGATAGTGCACGCTCCCAGCAGCAACGACTAACGTCAAAGCCACCGAACCGGCGAACCTCTGCCCCAACGCCATCGACCAAGCCCACACCGCCACAGAGACCGGCCTGGAACACGTCGGCAACCGCCACCAACCGTGCCTCTCCTTCCTTGGCCATGCGGGACTCCCCCCTATGAATCAAGATTACCCCAATAATGAAAGATCCTTAACACACATATCTTTCATGCAATGGCGCCGGGACACCTCACAACAAGGACGGCAAACCGCCGCTTGGCAAGAACAGCATCGGGCGTCTCACTTATCGTCCTGCGTCTCCCGGCTCGCGTGGAAAAGCTCTGCGCGGCGGCCGTGGCCGTGGCCGGAATCACGATGCCTCCACTGCGGTACGGCAGATGGCCGATTACAGTCTTGGCCGATGCCCGCGTCAGGCATAGCCTGAATGCGTCGCTGCGCTCGCCAGTATGGCCGACGAACAGCCTTGTGATGACCCAATCATCCACCGCGCCATCGAGAGCTCGTTCCGCGCCGAACAAGCAACCTTCTAGATGTGTGCGCAGCCAACGGATCTGCCGCGAGGTGAAGCCCCCATTACCCGTCATTCTTCCGACCCAAGATGATCATCTTCCCATCCCACTGTCCAACTGAGACAATAGTTCCAGTATGACGGCACAACAGGAGACGCGAACATGAACAACAGCCACAACTGCCCGAAAGCCGACGGCCATTGCCCAAAGTTCGCGACGACAGGAACATTTCACGAACCATTTACATGCCGACACCCTAACCCGAAACATACCAACAACTGCTTCACTGCTGCCCGAAAGATCCAGGGGCTGTCAAGTTTTCGGTGTAACTGTTGTTTTCGGTTTTATCGGCGTCCGGCGGACAGGCGTCCGTCGAAGGTGATCT
Source organism: Saccharopolyspora sp. ASAGF58 (assembly GCF_012277335.1). Lineage (NCBI taxonomy): Bacteria > Bacillati > Actinomycetota > Actinomycetes > Pseudonocardiales > Pseudonocardiaceae > Saccharopolyspora > Saccharopolyspora sp. ASAGF58. The sequence continues at coordinate 4,970,799 of NZ_CP040605.1, forward strand.
CGAAGGCGTTGAGGGCCTTCTTCCAGCGGTTGGACCAGCGCTTGCGGCCCGTCCCGGTGGGATCAAGACTCATGATTGCGAGATAGACGCACTTCAAGGCAGCCTGCTCGCTGGGGAAGTGGCCGCGAGCGTTCACCGCGCGGCGGATGCGCGCGTTGATGCTCTCGATGGTTATCTGGAGCTTCCGCGCGTGTGTCTTCCATGTGTGCGACGGGTTTGACCCTAACCAGCCGGGGGCTGCTGCCGATGCGTCCTGACAACACCGCCCGGATCATCGCCGCAGCCCAGCGACGCCGCGAACTGACCCGAGCCAAGGCCCTCCAGGCACTGCGCGAACTCGACCGCACCGGCGTGCCGATCACCTTCCAGTCGGTGGCCACAGCAGCCCATGTTTCCCGGTCCTGGCTCTACGCCCAACCCGACATCCGGACCGAGATCCAACGCCTACGGCAGGCAACCCGGAGCGCTCCCGCAGCACCGATTCCCGCAAGCCAGCGCACCTCGGAGAAATCCGCTTTGGCACGACTGGACATCGCCCTCAAACGAAACCGCGAACTCGCCGAAGAAAACCAGCGCCTTCGCCGGCAACTCGCCCGCGCACTCGGTGAGCACCGCCGATCACCACATTCGCGCAACTCCGACGATTCGCCACCAACTCCCGCCAAGCCCCATCGCTCTTCGGTAACGATCGGACCCTGCTGACCACGAGCTAGGAATCTCACGCTGCTGCGTCGACAACACCGTCCTCGACGCAGCAGCCCAGCTCACAGCATTGATCAACTCGAAACCTCCAGATAACGATGGCGTTGGTCGTGCAGATGATCGTGCGGATCTCGGTGTCGAACTGCAAAAACGGCACGAACTCCGCCCACGCGTTGGTCCACAGCCGCACGATCGCCGGGTACCGGGACTCCCACTTCTCGCTGAACTCGGCGAACCGGTCCAGCGCCGCCTGCTCGCTGGGTGCGGTGTAGACCGGCTTGAGGTCCTTGGCGATCGCGCTCCAGTCCTTACGGGAGGCATAACGGAAACTGTTGCGCAGCATCTATTGACTGAACTAGTGGGGGTGTTTTTGCAGTTCAGGGGGTATGTTGCTACGGTCCTGCGCCATGATCGTGTCCGAGGGACAGCCGAGGGATCTGGCGGGGTTGGTCGTGCCGTCGGTGGGCTCGTTGATGGAGACCGGCGATGTGTGGGAGCCGTGGCGGCTGCTTGATCCGCATGGTGCGGTGTTGGTGCCGGTTGCGGAGTTCCTGAAGGATCTGCGGGCGTGTGGGCGGGCGGTGAGCACGCAGCGGTCGTATGCGATGGCTTTGCTGCGGTGGTTCCGGTTCTTATGGGCGGTGGGGGTGTCCTGGGATCAAGCGACCCAGGTTGAGGCCCGCGATTTCTGTTGCTGGATCCAGTTGGTCGATAAACCGGGGGGTTCGCACGGGCATCGGTCCGGTCGGTCGGCGGATGCTGTCGTGGCGGAATCCGTTGTGGTGCAAGGGAAACCGAACTCGGTGACCGGCAAGACATCGCCGGGCCGGAAGTATGCGGCGGCGACGAAAGCACATAGTGAGAGCGTCTTGCGGGGTTTTTACGATTTCCATCGGGATGCCGGTAGCGGGCCGATGGTCAACCCGTTTCCGCTGGCCCGGCGGGGACGGGGTGGTCGCACTCATGCCCATCACAATCCGATGGAGCCGCATCGGCGTGAACGTTCGGGGCAGTATCGGCCGAGGCTGGTGCAGCGGATGCCGCGCAGTATCCCGGATGAGTGGTTCAACGAGCTGTTCGTGCGGTTGTCGTCGCATCGGGACCGGGCGTTGGTGGCGTTGTGGGTCTCGACCGGTGCCAGGGCCTGTGAACTGCTTGGGTCGACCCTGGGTGATACGGATCCGGGGCAGCAGTTGATCACTGTGGTGCGGAAAGGTTCACGGGCGTTGCAGCAGCTGCCTGCCAGTCCGGATGCGTTCGTGTGGTTGCGGCTTTACCAGGAGCCTGCCGCCCGGTCCAGGACCTGCTGGTCCATTACCTCCGCGAACGCCAATCCACAGTGGACTACGTGACCCTGCAGCGTTTGGCCAGCACGCTGGGCAAACTGTTCTGGGCCGATCTGGAACAGCACCATCCCGGTATCGACTCGCTGCGGCTTGCCCCGGAGGTCGCCACGAGCTGGAAACAACGCATCCTCAACCGCGAATCCGGCCTGGGCACGCTGGCCACTGTCCGGGCGTTCTATCTCGACATCGCCCAGTGGGCCATGGAGGACCCGGCCCGGTGGAGTCCGTGGGCGGCCGTCTGCCCGATCCGGGATGAGGACATGTCCCGCAAAAAAGCGCACAGGCAGCGCAAATCGCGGATGGACCAGCGCACCCGCGAACGTCTGCCGGTGCTGCCTGGACTGGTCACCGCGGTGAACACCGAACGTCGCGCCGCCGCCGAACTCCTCCAGGCTGCCCAGGCCACCGAGCCCGGCGAGGTGTTCACCGCGGCCGGGCAGACCCTGCGGCGGCGCATGCTCGCTCGTCCGGACGGTGCTGCCAGAATCTGGGCTGAGGACCCGGCATCCGATGTCCGCCGGGACCTCAGTTTTGAAGAACACCAGTCATTTTGGGCCTGGGCAGCGGTCGAAGTGCTGCGGCACACCGGTTTGCGCATCGAGGAACTCTGCGAGCTGTCCCACCACAGCTTCGTGCAATACACTTTGCCCAGCACGGGTGAGCTGATTCCCTTGCTGCACATCGCCCCGTCCAAGACCGACGCGGAACGCCTGCTGGTCATCAGCCCTGAACTCGCCGACGTGCTCTCAGCGATCATCTGCCGCATCCGCCAGCCAGCAGGATCGGTTCCGCCGGTGGCCGCCTACGACTACCATGAAAAGGTCTGGAACCCGCCGATGCCACTGCTGTTTCAGCGGCACTACGGCGGCGAACGCCGCCCCATCGCCCCGCCGGCCATCCGCCGACTGCTCAACCACGCACTGGCCAAAACCGGTTTCACCGATGCCAGCGGCCAGCTGCTGCGGTTCCTCCCGCACGATTTCCGCCGGATCTTCATCACCGACGCCGTCATGAACGGCATGCCGCCACACATCGCTCAACTGGTGGTCGGTCACCGTGACATCAACACGACCATGGGCTACAAGGCCGTCTATCCCGAAGAAGTGATCAACGGCCACCGGGCGTTCATCGCCCGCCGTCGACAGCTACGTCCCAGCGAAGAATACCGGGCCCCCACCGACGCGGAGTGGGAGGAGTTCCTCGGCCACTTCCAGCGGCGGAAATTGGCCCTGGGCGACTGCGGCCGGGCCTACAGTCTCTATCCGGTTGGCTGTTGTTGTTGAAAGCCGTGGTCCTACCTTCTGGATCATGAAAACTGGCTTGGAGCCGGGTCGGTGGGCGGTCTTCCGCTACGACCTGGACTGCGGGTGGCCCGACGCCATGGACGGAGCGTCCGACTCGGCGGTGGCGGTCGTGCAAGATCTGAAGGACCGCGGGCGGAAGCAAGGACAACCGTTCCTGATCTCGCCGTCGGGTCGGCCGGATGTGCGGATCAACGCGTTCTTCTCCTCGCGGAAGATGGGCAGCAAGTCGCCCTTGACCTGGAGGAAGTACTCGTACTCGCTCGGGCTGTGGCTGAACTTTCTGACCGTGCTGGGCCAGGAGTGGGACACCGCGACCGAAGAGGATGCCGAGTATTTCAAGGAGTGGCGCATCACTGAGGCCGCCAACGCCGAGCGAGTGGCTCCCTCGACCTTCCGAGGTGACCTGGTTGCGTTGCGCAGCTTCTACAAGTGGGCGGCACCCCGGTACGGCGTCGCGGACCCTGTCGCGCTGGCCGACGACTACGACCTGATGCCCCACGGGCCGCGGCAGAAGGACATCAAGTGGCTGGACCCGGCCGGGTGGCGCCGCTGGCGCGACCTCGGCCTGCGGGGCCTGGATGTCGACGGCCGCCCCGATCCCGCTTTCGGAGCCCGCAACGAACAGCGCGACGTCGCCTTCGCCGAAGGCTTGTATGGCACCGGGCTGCGGTTAACCGAGTGGGCCAGCATCCTGGTCTGCGAGCTGCCCGAGGACGACCCCTCCCGGGGCTTCTCCACCCGCTGGCTGGCCAACGCCTGTGCCAAACGTGGATACGGCCACAAGTACTGGATCCCGCGACGCACTCTGCTGGAGGTGCTGTCCTATCTGGAGGGTGCTCGGGCACGGGCGGTGCGTCGCGCCCAGCGGGCGGGCCGCTACGAACGGCTCGGGCGGGTGCGGCTGGTGTTGGACGTCCAGCGCGAGCACTTGGTGGTGTTAGAGCCGGACGGGCGGCAGACCCGGCCAGCGATCGACGCGATCAGCCCGGTCATGCGGCGCCGGTTGTTTTGCCGGACCGCGCAGGGCTTGGAGCCGTTGGCTGTGTGGTTGAACGAGGACGGCCTGCCACGGGTCCCGCATGGCTGGCAGCACACTTTCGACACCGCCAACGCCCGCGTCGACCGCCTGGGCTTCCCGGGGTTGCGGGTCACACCCCATATGGCGCGGCACAGCTTCTGTTTGCGCTGGTACTCGATCGGCAAGTTGGTCTATGAAGCCAAGTTGGAGCACCTGGGCGAGGCCGAGCGCAGGGACTTCCGCGAGCAGTTCGGCGACACCTGGGACCTGGTGGCCACCATGGTCGGGCATCGGAACCCGCAGACCACCAAGGAGCACTATCTGGAGCCGTTCCGGGCGCTGGACATCGAGCTGCTGTTGCAGCATGCGGCGGGCGCGGACTTGCCGGGATTCCTGGCCACCTACCTGGCCCAGCATCCGCGAGTGCGCACTGACCCGTTGCGGGACGCCGGGTGAGCGCCGGTGGCCATGGCCGGCGGGCATCCCTGCCGCCGACGGGGTTCCAGCCTCGACAGCGTCTTCGCGTCGACCAAGGCGTGTTGGTGCGGTTCGTGCCCGAGGATGGCAAGGGCGAAACCAAGGACTATGACTTCACCACGCTGCCGGTGACCCGGGCTTTGCAGGAGGGGTTCGCGCGGGCCTTCGCCGCCCGGACTGGGTCGGCGGCAGGACTGCGCGCGGCGAGTTCGGCGGAACGCGCCTGGTCGCACTTGTCCAGCTTCGCCGAGTACCTCTCGGGGTTGATGCGCTCACCGCAGTCGGCCACCGACCTGACGTCGGTCCAGGTCCAGGGCTGGCTCCAGCAACGATCTGACCGCGTTGGGGTGTTGAAAGAGTTGGGTGATCTGAAGAGGTCTCTGCGGAAGATTCCGGGGATCTCGGCGGAGTTCGCGGCAGAGATGACTCAGTCGCACCGACGCCCCAAACCCAAGCCGACAACCAACATCTACAGTCGGGACGAGTTCCGGCGAATCCTTACCGCGGCGCGGTTTGACGTTCGCCGGGCAGCCGCCCGGATCCGCGCTGGCCGTGACCTGCTGGGGCGGTGGCGTTCCGGCGAGCTTGATCCCAAGCGCGACCGGCGGGAGTGGCGATGGGGCAGCCTGCTGGACTACGTCGATCGCCACATCGACCTCCCGCGCTACACCACGGGGCGGCGCAATCCGTTGGATTGGGTACGCCAGTTGGGCACGGTGGCCGACCACCTCACCTGCCTGCACTTGGGCACTGATGACGTGGCGGCGTTCGCGGTCCTGTTGACTGGGTTGACCGGGGAGAACCCCAGCACGATCGCCAATGCGCCGGCGGCACACCATCGCCCGGACGGCTACGCTGGCCCGATCGCCTCGGCGATCGTGGAGTTGGACAAGCCCCGCCGCCAGTCCCGCCGCCACATGGACGTCGTGCTGGCCGACCTGCCCGACTGGGTCGCCACACCCGCCGACGAGGAACTGCTGGCCGAGGACGGCGAGGATGATCTGCACTCGGCGTTCGGGATCTACCTGCTCTTGCACGACCTCGCCGACCCCGCCCGGCGACGCCTGGACAGTGACCGACTGTTCGCATGGTGGGCCGGGACCGGCGGCAGCGGCGTCGGTGCTGGGCTGCGGACCAAGCTCCACAGCGACATCATCAAGCGCTGGGCCCAAGGTCGTGACCTGCCTGCCGACCCCTCCACCACGGCACCTGCACCAAAACCCGATGAGCAGCACAGCGTGCAGGATGAGGACTCGCCCGCGCAGCTGACGGTGACGCTGGAGCGGCTTCGCCGCACTTACCTGGAACTGCACCAGAAACCGACAGCGCACACGACGCGGACGCTCGCCAACACCTACCTGCTTGGCGAGCGCGGCAACCTCACCGAATACCAACAGCTTGTCGCCGACGTCCTGGAGCAGGAAGCCCGCAAAGCCCACACCCGTTCCGCATTGCGCGTGCTGAGCCCGGCCGAGGTCGAGCAAGTCCGGGCTGCCCCTGATAAGGCCGCCGAGGTCGCCGAGCGGCACGGCCTGGATTCGGCGACATTGCGGCGGATGCTGGCCGGTGAACTAGACACGGTGATGGCCGCCTGCGGCGACAACACCAACAGCCCCCACTCGCCACCGGGCATACCATGTCGGGCCTCGTTCATGCTCTGCCTGTCCTGTCCTAACGCCCGAGCCCTGCCGCACCACCTGCCGGTCCAGGTCGCCGTCCACGACGCGGTACTGGCCAAACAGGACGCCATGGCGCCGCTGCGATGGGCGCAGCGTTTCGCCCTGCCCCACGCGCAGTTGGCCGATTTGCTGGAGCGCGCCGGCCAGACAGCCGTGGCCGATGCTCGCCGCGCCATCACCGCTGATCAACACGAATCGGTCGAGCGATTCCTCAACCGAGAACTGGACCTGTCATGACCTCACCACGACCTTCCGCCCGCGTCCTCGCGGGCTGCGACTGCACCCAACCTGCCGCCACCACGCCCGTCCTGCTGCACCGCAAGCTGGTCCCCGGCACGGATCCGAAGACCTTGTCGGTTGTCGGCGACGACATCTGGGACCTCACCCCGGGGGTGTTCGAGGCGCACAACAAATCGGCCAGCGTGAACTTCACTCCTCGGCCTGCCGCCTTCAAGGAGGCGACCAAGATCTACTTCTGGCACCTGGTCAACCACCGGGCCCCCACACCACTACGCCGCGCCAACAACAACCGAGCAGCCCTCGTCTCATTCAGTGGCATGCTGCGCCGCTTCACGGTGTTCCTCACCTGGCTGGCCAGCCGTGGCATCCCCCGCTTCGACCACATCACCCACGCGCACCTTGACCAGTTCCTTGACGACCTCCGCGAGGCCGAAAACACCATCGGCCACAAACAGGACGTCCTCACCGAAGTGCGTCGGCTGTGGTCCTATCGCGGCCTGCTGCCCGAGTCGCTGCGCCTGCCGCCAGAACCACTCTGGGGCGGCGAGGACACCGTCGACCTGCTCGGCACCCGGCGGATCGAGCGGGAGAACGCCACCCCGCGCATCCATCCGGACACCCTGCAACCGTTGCTGATGTGGTCGTTGCGGTTCCTTGACTTCGCCGAGGACATCGTCCCGGCGTTCACCGAATACCAGCGGTTGATGAGCCGCGGCTCCAGGTCACAACGCCGAACACCCGCCGGCCAACGCGACTCGCCCGGCAGCCATGGCTGGCTGACTCCCGTCGTCGAGGACTGGCTGACCACGCTTCGTCAGCGCGAGGCAGCGCTGCCCGGCTGGGAACGACCGGACGGGTCACGGGAGGTCAACTGGAGCCACCTCACCCGAGTCTTCGACAGCGGCTCGCGCTCGTTCACGCCTGGCCAGCGTGTCTATGACCTCATCGTCAATTCAGGTCTGCCCATCGCGCCGACGGCCTGGCTGGACACCCCGATCACCGCGCAACTGCACGGCCGCTCATGGCGCGACACGCCCATTTCCTACACCGAGGCGCCCCGGCTGGCACGGCTACTGTCCGCCGCCGCTGCGGTGGTGATCTTGTATTTGTCCGGGATGAGACCCGGGGAGATGCTCAACCTCAAACGCGGCTGCGTCGCCTACGACCCGGCCACCAAGCTCTGGGAAATCACAGGACAGCAGTGGAAGGGAGCAGTCGACGGCAACGGGGAGAAACTCCCCGAGGGCGCGCCACGGTCCGACCCGTGGACCACCATTCAGGTCGTCGCCCGCGCGGTTGCCGTGATGGAACGGCTGCACCCGCACCCGATCCTGTTCCCCTCCCAACTTCGCGCTCACGGCCAGAACCTCGGCCCACGACGGTCAGGACGGCAGCAGCTCAAAGGCTGGAACACCACCTACGCCGCCCAATCCATCGAATGGTTGATCGCCTGGGTCAACGACTATTGCCACCAGCACGGCCTGCACGACGAGCACATCCCTGGCGACCCGCAAGGCAGGATCTCGCTGTCCCGGTTCCGCAGGACGTTGGCCTGGCATATTTGCCGCCGGCCTCGCGGCCTGATCGCAGGCGCAATCCAATATGGACACTTGTATACGAGAATTACTCTTGGATATGCGGGAACCTACGAATCCGGGTTCCTCGACGACTACGCCTTCGAGGACTGGCTGTTCCGTCTGGAGCAGCTGGAGGAGCGCGAGGAGCGCCTGGTCGCCGGGGAACATGTTAGCGGTCCGGCCGCCGACACCTACCGACACCGCATTCACACCGCACATACCAAGTTCGCCGGCCGCGTCGTCACCACCGCCAAACAGGCCCACGACCTGTTGGACAATCCGCTGCTTCAGATCTTCCCCGGCCGGGGGATGACCTGCGTTCTGGATCCCAACAAGGCCCTCTGCCAGCTCTTCGGCGCCGAGAACGGCATTCGCCGCACCCCGGACAAAGACGACTGCCGACCGCAATGCCAGAACCTGACGTTCACCGACAGCAACATCACCGAACTCCAGACCCGCGCCGACCGGCTGAAGGAGATCGTCGCCGACCCGCTGGCCCCCTCGCTCAGGAAAGCGCGTGACTGGCACGAGCTGGACCGCATCGAGGAGATCATTCGCCGTCACAAGTACGGGAAGTGACACCAGATCATGGGACCTGCCACCAGCACCTGGCCGCGCACCGAGACCGACTCACAACGCCAGGCGTTGCTTGAGGCCGCTGATCGCCTCCTGGCCGGGATGCCTCGCCGCTCCACTGGCCGATTGTCGGTCGTCCAACTCGCCATCGAGGCCGAGGTCAAGTACTGGGTCGTCGCCCAGAAACACACTGACCTTCGTGATCACTTCCAGAACCTCGCGTGCGAAGCCGGGAAACTCGCACCCGAGTCACGCCCGGTCGACGCACACACACAACTCCAGCAGGAACACGACAAGCTGCGGAAGCACTGCCAGGGCCTCGAGAAACTCCTAGCCCTCTATGCCACCGCCATCAACGAACTCACCCTCGAAAACCAGGCGCTGCGGGATCAGGCCATCGAACACCGCGCAACTGTTACGCCACTCGACCGAACCCGACACAGCCGCGAGATCCACTGTTGATGCTGGCTGCAACCCAACCTGCTGGTCAGCGTCCATATCACACCAGTCGACCAACAGCGCCAAACTGGCTAGAGAACCTACAACACGCCCTGCATCCATGAACACTCCTGCTTAACCGAAATGATCTTGACTCGCTGGTTCCGTCGTTGGTCCGCGCAATGTTCACGGACTGTGACTGGCGGTATTTCAGTGGCCGGTGTCCCCGGGCGTGTCGGCCGGGGACACCCTTCGCGGCGGTCAGCCGGTGCTCGATCGTCCAATGGAAGATCTGACGTCGGGCATGCCGAGCAGGACAGTCCCGCTCCGTGCGGCGCGCATGGCATCGAGTTTCTGAGCCGCGGCCGCCATGGTGGTCTCGATCGCGGCGACTTCGCCCAGCCAGCCCTGCTCCTTCGCTTCGGCGAGTCGGTCCACGAGATTGGCGTGGATCTCCTCCAAGCGCGGCATCTGTGCTGGGTCAACCCTAAGGAGGGGGCATCTGACGCAGGCGTTTTCATGCGAACAAGGGGAACCGTGGTCGCGTTCGACACGCCGGCCGTGATCAACATCACGCCACGCTCAGTGTCGCCCCAGTTACCCAACAGTCTCTCAGGCGACAACCTCCGCGCGTCCCGCACACCAGCGATCATGCCAGAACAACGAAGATCACACCTATAAGTTCCCGATCAATATGAGGAATGCGCCGGCGCGTCGCGAGAACGCGTGATGCGTCGGTGAACGGACGCGCTGCGGTGGCTCGATCGCTGTGATAGCCGGACTCTCCACACCAAACGAGGAGATCATCGGTGAGCGAGACCGCGATACCCATCGGCCCCAGCACGAACGGCGTGCGCTACGTCGAAGGGGGCCTGCCGCCGGAGGCAGCGGCCGAGGTCGAGCGCCTGGACTACACGGCGGGCCGCCTGCATTCGTAGTTGCGCGTCGAGTGGCCGCGGTCTCGACCATCGGTCATGGCTATGTCCACCAGCCTGCGAGCCGGGTTTGCGTGGCCGGGGCGGCGAGTGCGCAGCGCTCGATCGCCTGCTGGACCGGGCCCGGGCCGGTCATCTATGAAGGGGCGGGGCCGGTCAAGGTTCCTCGTTGGGAGCCCGGGGGTGGATTGCCGCCAGGGATCTGAAGACATCGTGAAGAAGACATGAACCCGCGTTGGGCATGCTTCGTTACGAAGGTATGGGAAGCCGATGCTTGGGAGTGCGGACATGATGGCAAACGATCACGGCACGGTGCTCGCCACCATGGTCTTCAACCTGGTAGCCCCGGCGGGTGTGATCGCGCCGGTTGGCGTGGAACTGGGGTACGACAGCCGCAACCCGTACGAGATCTGCATGAAGCTCAACGTGGGCAAGGCCGGTCAGGTGGATTGGGTGATCGCCCGCGACCTGCTGGCCGACGGGCTGGTCGCCGAGGCAGGCGAAGGCGACGTGCGAATCCGCCCTCGACTGGACGATCCGGGGTTGGTCGTGATCGAGTTGAGCTCGCCGTCAGGGCAGGCCGCCTTCGAAGTGAATGCCGATCAGCTTGCGGAGTTCTTGAACGACACCTACGACGCGGTCGCACCCGGTGACGAACACCGGTGGATGAGCTTCGACGAGGCGCTGAGCCGGCTGCTCTCGCACAACCTGTAGTGGCCCGGTTCTCCCGAAGCACCGCACGCCAGGCGGCCCAGCCGCGGGACCTGGTGTGGTCCTGAACACCTGAAAACTCCGCCACGCTGCGTCTCCCCGGCGAGGGCGCCACATCTGGGCAAATGGCGGGCGCTCTCGGTCTTCATCGCGATAGGCGCAGCGATCTTGGTCAAGACCCGGGTGCTGGTGCAACTCGTCGAGTTGTTGTGAGCCGACCAGCCGGGTCAGCCTGCGATGATGAGGTAGAGACCGTAGAGGACAAGCACATGCCGCTGTCACGGTGGGTCCTAGCAACGACGTGTGTCGCTCGAACGCGGCCGTGCGTTTCTCCATGGCCACGATGCCCAGGCTGAACAGCACCACGACGACGCCAACGGCCAGCGAGACCACGAAGACGCTGCCGAGTCCGCCCCAACTGATGTGCATCGTTGCTCCTGCCGCTCTCAGCTCATCAGCTCACGGGAAGTTCGTTGACGTTCTTCGCGTTGATCGGATTTCGTCGCGACACCCAATAGGCGCCCGCCGCGAGCGCGAGGGCGACCACGGCGACGAGCACCGTGCCGCCGACGCCTTGCGAGGCGACCCCGCCGGCGACTGCACCGATCGCGGCCGCGGCGGGCAAGGTCAGGACCCACGCAACCACCATCTGCCCGGCCACCCCCCAGCGCACCTCGGCCAGTTTCTTGCCGACGCCCGCTCCGACGACGCTGCCCGAGGCGACGTGCGTGGTGGACAGCGGGAAACCGACATGCGAACTGGAAAGGATCAGCGCGGCGGTGCTGCCGGCCCTCCGCCGGCGAAACCCTGCGGGGGCTCGATCTCGGTGATGCGCTTGCCCACGGTGTGGATGATTCGCTACCCACCGAAGTAGGTTCCCACCGCTAGGGACAGCCCGGCGATGAGAATCACCCACATCGGCGGACGCGAATCCATGGGCAGTGCGCCGGCTGTGATCAACGTCAGTGTGATCACGCCCATCGTTTTCTGCGCGTCGTTCGTGCCGTGCGCCAGCGATACCAGCGAGGCAGAGGTCACGGGACATCGAGCCCCAGTCAGGTTCGCCGACGTCCGCGCCGGTGATCGAGCCGATCGGGGTCGGGCATCACCCGATCAGCTCACTGCGGCCACGTCAGCGCAGAGCCTCCCGGTGACGCGCTATGGCCACATCGCCACCGTGACGGTGCACGAACGCCGCTGCCTCTGGTGTGGCGTGTCGCTCCCAACCCCTCCGCGTGCTCGTGGGTCGAGAACCCCGCTGGCTCGCTCTGGCGCTGGTCACCACCGACCTTGCCACGCCGGATGTGGAGATCATTCAGCGGTACGCGTCCCGGTGGGCGATCGGGGGTCGTGTTCGCCGATGCCAAACACCTCACCGGCGTCGGTGAGGCCCGCAGTCGCACTCGCCGCGCGGTGGAACGCACCGTCCCGTTCGGCATGCTCACCCAGCGTCTGGGCCGCACCAGGCCATCGCGAACGTCCGCTCACTATGTCCTTTGCCGATGCCGGTCACGGATCCAGAGCAGATCGAGCCCGTCGGCATGCGTCGACACGACCGGCTGGGTGGCCTCCTCCACGAGTACCACCGTGCAGCGTGACCCGCATGGATACGGTTTTCGGCGCGTGCAATGTCCGCTTACGTTCGACGGTCTTCGCCTTCTATAACGGACATCTCTGGTGGGTGTGTGAACCGCATAGTTGACCGCGAATGTTCGCCACGAACACCAGGACGATCGCCTGCGTCACGACGGTGATGAGGGCTCTGCGACTAGGTCAGGATGCTCGCCGCGAGGTCGCTGATCGAGTGGTATCAGTGCGCGCTGATGTCGGGTACGTGTCCTTACACAGCGATTCATTCGCGCCTCCCCATTAGCGGTCGGGTTGTCGCCAGCCCGTGCCTCTCCAGCGTGCGAAGGTTCGGCACGACGACCACGACGGAGTCCGGTACCAGGGTGCCGCGACCGTTGAACCGTTGCGGCCTGGATTACGTGTGGCTACCAATACCCTGATCGGAGCCCCGTCCACCGGTGCTGCAGGGCGGAAGGAGTGGTAGATGGCGAGCTTATTGTCTCGTCGGAGGAAAACCGCTGGCGATGATGCGCTGATCCGGTCGCTGTTCGAGGAGCACGGTCGTGCCCTGCTCGCTTACTCGACGCGACTGACCGGTGATCGAGCGGCGGCCGAGGATGTCGTGCAGGAGACGCTGGTACGAGCGTGGCGAAATCCCGGTGCTCTGGTGAACGGGAAGGGTTCCGTTCGCGGGTGGTTGCTGACCGTGGCGCGCAACATCGTCATCGACCGCAGCCGCGCGAAGGCTGCTCGTCCACAGGAGGTCGCGACCACGCCGACAGCGCCGCCGGCGGTGCGCGACCACGCCGACTCCGTGGTCGACTCGATGGTCGTCACCGAGGCGCTGGATAGGCTTTCGGAAGACCACCGCGACGTGTTGGTGCGAATCTACTTCCGAGGACTCAGCGTGGCTGAGGCGGCCGCTGAACTGGCAATACCGCCGGGAACCGTGAAATCACGGTCGTACTACGCCTTGCGGGCACTTCGTGAAGCGTTGGGCGGCGCAGCGTTCGTATGGAAAGAGGTGGCCGGATGAGCAGCCAGGATCACAAGGTCGATCTGGGTGCCTACGTGTTGGGCGCACTCGACGAACCGGAACACAGCGCGCTCGACGAGCACCTGGCGTCCTGCGGACACTGCCGTGGGGAACTGGAGGACTTGGAGCAGATGCGTGCCGTGCTGGGCGAGGTTCCGCCGGAGTTGTTCCTGGACGGACCTCCGGCCGACGCAGACCTGCTGTTGCAGCGCACCTTCCGGCAGGTTCGTTCGGAGAAATCCAGGGCGTACGGCATCAGGCAGGCCGTGGTAGGCGCGGCGGCGGTTCTCGTCGCGGCCGTCGCCCTCGGCGGCGGCGTGTTGATCGGCCGAGCGGGTGACAGCGCACCGCCGCTGGTCGTCGCGCAGCCGCCGATCGCGTCCGTGCCGCCCGCCGGAACGAAGGCCGCCACGGCCGTCGACCCCGCCAGTGGGGCGAGGCTGACGGTGACGGTCGCGCCTGCAGCCGGTTGGGTGCGGTTGAACGCCGCGGTCAACGGGATACCGGCGGGCGAACGGTGCCGCTTGGTCGTCGTGGGCAAGGACGGTAGCCGGGAGATCGCTGGTAGCTGGCTGGTGTCCGAGAAGGGCGCGAACGAAGGCAGCGCGCTGGATGGTTCGGCGCTGGTGGCGCCGGACGATGTGGCGGCCGTCGAGGTGGAGAACTTCGAGGGCACCAGATTCGTCTCCACGCCGGTCTGACCAGGCGACGTATTCCGACGTCAAGCCCCGTCCCGGAACATCCGGGGCGGGGCTTGATCAGGCTGCGGCCCGGGAGTGGGATGATGACTCGGTGTCCACAAGCCGAAGACAGTCTGGGCGCCGGGCGTGGCGGCTGGCCGCGGTTCTGCTGCCGGTCGGGCTCGTCGCGGCGTTGGGCGTCGGGTACGTCGACGGGCACGGTGTTCATGGCGATCCGGGGCCGGTGACCGGCGATTTCGTCGACATCGCAGATGTTCCCCCGATGGGTCCGCAAAACCGGTTCGGCCCGGACGCCTCGACCGGCGTGTTGACGGTTGACTGCGGCCGCAACGACAACGCCCACCGCAACGCGGACAACGTCGTCGCAGCACCTGCCGTGTCCGGCGGAGCGCATCACATACACGATTACGTGGGCAACCTGGCAACGGATGCGTTCGCTACCGACCAGAGCCTCGCTGCAGCCGGAACCACTTGCGTGAACGGTGACAGGTCCACCTACTACTGGCCGGTGCTTCGCCTGCTCAACGGCGACGAGCCGGGTTCCGCCGACATGCCGCACAACCGCGGCACGATTCTCCAACCCGCCTCAGTACTGATAAGTTTCCGCGGCAATCCGGCCAGCAAGGTGATCCCGATGCCCCGGTTCCTGCGGGCCGTTACCGGCGACGCGAAGGCGCTCACCACCGGCTTGGACAACGCCGCCCGAGTGCACTGGACCTGTTCCGGAATGCTCGACCGGCGGACGAACCGCTATCCGAGGTGCCCGGACGGGCATCGAGTGGTCCGGGTCTTCGACTTTCCGAATTGTTGGGATGGCAGGAGGAACGACAGCCCGAACCATCGCGATCACCTGGTGTTCCCGGCGGGAAACGGGGTATGCCCGACGAATTCGTTCGCCGTCCCGCAGTTGCGCATCGAAGTCGGCTACGACGTGCCCAGCGACGCGGAGTACGCCATCGACACCTTCCCGGATCAGCTGCGCAGCCCGATCACGGATCACAGCGACTTCATCAACGTGATGACCGATGAGCAGATGGCACACGTCGTGGCCGCCGTGAACAGCGGGCGCATCGGCTGAGGACGAAACCTCCGAAGTGACACTGGTCGTGAGTGTGTTGCCAGGGCTTCGCCCGGCAACGCACTCACGACCAGTGTCAG
Organism: Saccharopolyspora sp. ASAGF58; assembly: GCF_012277335.1. Lineage (NCBI taxonomy): Bacteria > Bacillati > Actinomycetota > Actinomycetes > Pseudonocardiales > Pseudonocardiaceae > Saccharopolyspora > Saccharopolyspora sp. ASAGF58. Next base: position 4,986,266 of record NZ_CP040605.1, read on the forward strand.
GTCAGCCGAAGAACACCGACTCCACGGCATTGTCGAATCCGACCTCGCCGAGATCGGCGACATCACCGTTGACGACCAACGACTTGCCGGTGCAGTTCGGCCCGGACCACAGCTTCAAGGCCCCGGACGCCGAAATCGACGACGTCACGTCGGGCCGCGCGACGTTCTTGCAGCCCGGTCCGGCCACGCCCTGCGAAGCACCGTCGTCGCTGAAATTCGGGTCGTCGAAGAGCACCGCGTTGTCGGCGGATTCGGTCGGCTGCGTGCTGCCGTCCTGCGCATCGCCGCTGCCGTCACCGGTTTCGGCCCCGGCTTTCTGGCCGTTCGGAGTGATCCCGAACCACGTTCCGCCCACACCTTGGCCCTTGGCGTCACCCGGCTTGGTGTCTTTGGCGAAGCGGTAGACCGGCCAGCCACCGATGGTCACCTGGAGGCTGCCGTCGTCCCGTTTGACGGTGCCCACCTGGGACTTCGGAACGCCGGCCAGGAAGATCTTGCCGCCCGCAACCACGGTCAACGGCGGCCAGGTCTTCGCGCAATCCCCGTTGCAGTTCGACTTCGAGGGCTTGGCCGTGTCCTTGTCGAACCGGTACAACGTCAGTCCGGCACCGTTGACCACTACCGGGTCCAGAGCACCTGCCCGGGAAGCCTTCAACTGCACCCACTTTCGCGCAACATCCTGGTCCGCGGTGTTGGCCGTGCCGTCGGACCCGGTTGCCCAGTCCCCGGTCCTCGCCGGCGCATTGTGCGCCTTGGCGGTCCCCGCCAGGAAGGACAGGCCGGCGCTTCCGGTCCCGGGGACCGGCGCACTCGGCGCGGCAGGCACCGGACCCGCCGCGACGGTCGGCAACCCGCACGCGGTCAACGACACCGCTCCGGCGACGACGAGTACGGCAACGTACTTGGCTCGCTTGGACAGCATGGGTTCTCCCCTCAAATCCCGGGCTCCAGCCAATCTGCAGCCACGTACGGCGGACACACGTGCCCCGATCCGCACCGGTTCAAGAGATCGCTGAAATTTTTCGGACGCCCGCCGTTGACTCGATGAAGTAAGGCGTTACGAAGCCCGGCTGTCCTACGCCAAGGTCGCCGAGTTCCAGCGGCGCGGCATCATCCACTTCCACGCCGTGATCCGCCTCGACGGCCCCGACGGCGCGATCGCCGCCACCCCAGCGTGGGGCACGGTCGAGTTGCTGGCCGACGCCGTGCGAGGCGCTCACGGTCACCTCATTGAAGTTCAACGGCCAGGTGCTTGAGGTTCGACGCGGTGGCTGCGCTGGCTCAGTGGTGCGTGCGGGTATCGGGCGAGTGCAACGACGCGCGCGAATTCCGCCGTGGCGCGGAGGTGTCGGAGCGCGGCGTTGTGGGCGGACGATCGATTTGTGTCTGATTGTGTCGTTAGGTGCGACACACGATGGATCACTGTGGACACACGGAACCCCTTTCATCACGGGCCCTCGTCGACTAGTTGTGGATACATGGCAGGACTTACCGTGATGTATGTCGACTTGGTTTGGTGATGAATCATGGTTCGGGTCATTCAGAATCCAGGTGAAGTGGATCGCGCTGCTGTGACGGTGCGGGTCGCTGCGACGATGCTGTCGCTCTCGCCGTGGCAGGTGAGGAAGTTGATCGCTGACGGGAGGCTGCGTGCGCGGAATACCGGTAAGGCGTAGATCATCTCGGTCCACGCGATCGATGAATTCCTTGCCGGCTCGGATGCTCCGATGCGACACCCCGACTTGACGTGATCGGCTGGGAGCTTGGCTTGGGCGCGCATTGGGCGACTGTGAATCGCTATGGGCGGGCGAATTCGGGTTGAGGTGTCCCATCAGTGAAGTTCCTGGACTTTCCGGGGAGGAGCGCATGATGTCGAAGATCGACGAGCGGGTTGCCGTTCCACGGTGGTTGTATGACCGGCTTTTGGTGGATGCTGCGCGGTGGCGCGAGTTCGGTCAGGAGTTGTACTGCGAGGTGCCTGTGTTGGGGTTGCTCGCTGAGTCGCCGTATGTGCGCGATCTGATCCTGGGCTGGGTCGAATGGAACCGGCGGTGCCAGGCGGCCGACGCTTCTCATGCGATCAGCGGCGCCGTGAAGTGGACGGGCGCTGGTGCTCTGACGTACGCCGAGCTGCGGCGTCGACGGGCGCAGCTCGGCGCGCTAGCCGAGGATGCCCGTCGGCGTCGTGGTGCGTATTTCGGTGGTCCGGTGGACTGGGATACAGGGATGCCGATCGCCCCAGGCTGCGGTTCATGAGCATTCGTTACGGGGAGGGGAATCCGGATGCTGACGCCTGGCACGACCCTGCTGACGGCGTGGTGTATGCCGGTGGCGAGACCGTGGACGAGGCACTGGCGCAGCGACAGCGACGGGGACAGCAGGACCGCGAGGTGGCAGACGGTGTCAGCATCGACAGCAAGCGTCCCGCTGAACCGTCGCGTCGCGTGGCCTGGAGAAAGGCCAGTGGGATCGCGGTCAAACGGCGGACGTGGTTGTGGGCGGACCGGGTTCCGCTGGGGGAGACCACCCCGTTCGTCGGTCACGCCGGCGTGGGCAAATCGCAGGGAGCGGCGTGGCTGTCCGTGCAAGTCACCCGCGGCGGGTTGCCTGGAGAATTGGAGGGGCAACCCTGCCCGGTGATGTATGTCGCCACCGAGGATTCATGGGAGTACACGCTGGCGCCGCGGCTGCTCGCTGCGGGCGCCGACATGGACCGGGTGTTGGCGGTGCATACCGAAACCCGGATAGGTAACGACATCGCCGTGGGAACGTTGTCGCTGGCGGTGGATGTTCCGTCGTTGCGTGACGCGGTGGAGGCGACGGGGACTCGTGTGATCGTGATCGATGCGCTGCTGTCGGCGATGACCGGCTCGGATCTCATGAAACAGGGCGTCGTGCGGTCGCTGCTTGAACCGCTTTCCGCGCTCGCTCAGGACCGTGAGCTCGCCATCATCGGCATTGCCCACTTCCGCAAGTCGGCCGGCGCTGACCCGTTGCTGCTGATCTCGGGGTCAGCTGAGTATGGCCAGGTCGTCCGGTCGGCTATCGGGTTCGTTCGTGACCCGGAATCCGAGGACGCCTCCTGCGTGATGTCGTTGATCAAGTCCAACATCGCGCCGATGGGAACCCCGTCTTTGCGGTACGTGATCACGCCTGCCTCCGTTGAGGCTGACGACGGGCAACTCACCTCGGTCGGCAGGTTCGAGCTGGTCGGAGAATCCGAGCAAAGCGTCTCGGAGCTGCTCAACCAGGCGCCAGCCCACAATCCGCACCAAGATCAGATACAGCAGGCGTAGTGACATGGCCCGCGATCGTGCCCTGTTGCCGAGCGCACCGTTACCGCAGTTCGGAGGACACGGCCAACTTTTCGAACCCCGCAGGGAATCGAGCACATTTTCGTGGCGTACCTGCGCAATGCAGGTGTTCATGCGACGGACGATAGCTGCGTCTGCGATCAAGTACCAGCCGGATCCCGATTGCAGTTGATGCCGAAAGTTCTTGTATCCCAGTACACCTGGGAACTTTGACAACGCGCAGGCCCCTGCGTGCCAATCTCCCAAGCGGGGAGGCAACTTCCAAAGCTGGGTTCAAGTGGACCTTTGACAAGGTCATAGCGGTCAGCTCAAGCGCAAGTGCTTGTGCAACGCGTCGTTAGCCTACCCGAACCTGTACCGCTCGAAAAGTCATCGCTGCACGTCAAGCCACGTTCCGGTACTCGTTGATGAGTCCATTAAGGACCCGCGTATGTAGCAACGGGCGGGCATGGGCCTGCCCGCCCGCGGCGTTCTCGATCAGGGTGCGCATGGACGGGTGTTCCTCTCGAAAAAGCGGCGGCGTCAGTGGGGTTCCTGTTTGGTGATCCAGGCGGCAATTTGCGTCCGCCTGGTGAAGCCGAGCTTGGTCAGGATGTGGTCGACGTGGGAATCAGCGGTGCGGCGGGAAATCGACATTGTGGCAGCGATTTCTTTGTTGGTCTTGCCCTGTGCGACCAGCGCTGCGACTTCTCGCTCGCGTGGAGTAAGCATCGGGGTGGGCGATTCTTCGGTCGCGGAGCTTGTCGGGCTCCCGGCTTTGCTCGGATCGCGGGTTATCCATGCGATGGCCTCGTCGAAGTCGAGCAGTGTGGCGAGCTCAAAGGCTTCCTGGAACGTATCTTCGCCGAGTGAGCTGCGCGCTACTGCTTCGTAATGGTCGTGTAGGCGCGCGATGTGTTTGTGACCGGCGAGTGACGCATCGATGTTCTGCTTGATCTTGTGGGACACGCCGAACAAGGTCGCGGCCCGTGCCGCGTCACCGTCCGCGCTGGCTATGCAGGCCAGTATTTCGATACACAACGCGGTCCGGAAGTGCTCGTGGAAGTCCAGCTTCAGGCGCAGACTTTCCAGTTCTGCGGCTGTGGCTTGTTGATAATCGCCCGCAAGCAGTCCGGCTATTCCCTGCGCCCACAGGGCAAGCGACCGCATCCACTGTTCGCCATAGTTCTCCTCCAGGGCCGGGCATTCGCGGAACAGGGCCGCGGCGCGCTCATGATCGCCGAGGAAGGCGAGGGCCAATGCGAGCTCGATCTGGTCGTAGGCGACGGCAGCGTGATCGCCGATCAGCCGATGCCCGGCGAGAGCGTCCTCGAAGAGCGCGGCCGCCCGCGCAGGATCTTCGTTGTACAGAGCGGTGAGCCCCGAGATCTGCGCGACGTAGGCCGCCCCCGATTGGTCGCCCAGCTCCGCGGCCAACGCTCTTGCCTGATCGAGGAGGGCTGTCCCGGATGTCGCGTCGTTGAGTGCTAAATTCAAGTACCCGTTGACGTAAAGCGCTTTGACACGAACGGTATCTCGTTCCGCGGTGAGCGTCAGGAGGCGCTCCAGCCATCGACGTCCCTCGTAGACGAAGCCGCTGCTGAGCCAGAAAAATCGGAGGGAGGATGCGATCAGCAGACCTGCTTGCGCTTCGCCGGGCTCGGAAGCGGAGAATTCCAACGCTTCGCGCAGGTTTGCGTGCTCGGCTCGCAACCGGGCGAAGACCGTCGTGCGTCCGGCGCTGAACCATTCCGCCTCGGCCTGGGCGACGAGGTTCCGGTAGTAGTGAAGGTGTTTGCGACGGACCGTGGTGGTCTCACCGCGTTCGACGAGGCGGTCCCGGCCGTATTCGCGGAGCGTCTCCAGTAGCCGATAACGGGTCTTGTCCGGATGCCGTTCCGTGGTCACGATCGACTTGTCGATCAAGCCCCTGATCTGATTAAGCACCTCGTCGGTCCGGATGCCGTCGCCTGAACCGATTGCTTCGGCTGCCTCCAGGGCGAACCCTGAACCGCACACGGACAGCCGTGCCCACAGCACTTGTTCGGCGGCGGAGCACAGCCGGTAGCTCCAGTCGACCATGTCCTGCAGGGTCTGCTGGCGGGTCGGCGCCGTCCGGGTTCCGCCGGTCAGCAATCGAAAACGACGATCGAGCCGGACCGTGATCGTCTCGGCTGACATGAACCGAAGAGCGACTGCCGCAAGTTCGATCGCCAACGGAATGCCGTCCAGTTGTCGGCACAAACGCATGACGACGTGCGCGTTGTCCGCGGTGACGGTGAAAGCCGGATTCGCGGCTTGAGCTCGCTCCTGGAGTAGTGCGACCGCCGAGTACTGAAGGAGATTCTCCAGTTCCGGAGTTCCAACTCTCTCCGGGGGAACCGAGAACGGAGCCAACTCCATGACGGTCTCGCCGGCAATGCCCAAGGGTTGGCGACTGGTGGTCAGGATCCGCATCAGCGGGCACTGTTTGAGCAGCGAATGCGCGAGTTGCGCGCACCCATCGAGAACGTGCTCGCAGTTGTCCAGCAGAAGCAGCAGCGGGCGGTCGCGAAGATGTTCGGGAAGGTGCTCCAACGGCGTCACCCCGGACTGCTGTTGCAGGCCCAATGTGGCGGCTACGGTGTCGGCGACGAGTCGCGGGTCGTTGAGGTCGGCAAGCTCGATGATCCAGACACCGCCCGGGAACGACCGCCTCAGCAATGCGGCCGACCGCAACGCCAACCGGGTCTTGCCCACGCCGCCGACGCCTGTGATGGTCACCAACCGTGACGAGCTCAGGAATTTCTTGACGTCGGCCAACTCCCGCCAACGTCCCACGAAGCTCGTGAGTTCTATCGGAGGGCGTGCAGCGCTCCAGATGGGTACGGGAACCACCGTAATCGATTCAGTCCGTTCGGTAAAGCAACATATCAAGTCGATATACTGCACCTCTACACTATCCCAGTACTCGAATCCTTGGTCCACCAAAAGCCGAGCAGCGCGTGCGTCATTCCGCATCTGAAATTCGCTGCCTGGTCGTCGAGACCCATCAGAAGATTGCGAGCTTGCTGGGTCGTCCACGCTGCGTCGGGGACAAACGCGCTGCGATGGCAGTGCAGGTCGGTGTCGACGGATTCGCCCTGCTTCAGGCTGTTCACGGCGACCAGGCGCCGGTGTGGCGGCGGGAGATCCCCGCGGCCGTCATCCTGCGCACGGGTGGATCAAGCGGTACCACCGCACCCTCAACAACAGCGGGCAGGAGGTGGCGTGGGGGAGGAGAAAGACTGCCCGTCCAGGAGGGAACCAGTTCGCCTTGGACTCTCCTGTGGCCCCCCGCGGGTTCTCCCGGGCCAGGCGGACGACGAGCTTTTTGAGGGCGGCCTTGGTGGGCGGGCGCCGGCTCGGCTGCGTTGGGCGCTGCAATCCCGTCTGGTGGCGATGAGCTTGCGGTGCCAGGCGAACAGGGTTGCTGGGGTGACGGGAAGACCCTTGGCTGTATCGCGGCCCAAGAGCAGAGCTGGGACGGACAGCAGCTTCCGGGTCATGGCCAGCCCGATGAGCCCGATCAGGGCCGACGCCACCGAGGCCAGTTTGTCCGCGATCTCCAGCATCTGAACAGATTGGCGCGTCGTTACATGCGCGATGACTGCATCTTCGGCCGCGTCCGGGTGCCGACCGCTCCAGGCTCCATCGAGTCGAGCTTGAACGCTGTGTCGTAGCTCTGCGTATCGACCGCGCTGCCCCACAATCGGTATTACCAGTTTTGATGCGTCGGCGGACGATCTACGCAAAATTAGCTGCTACTGGCCAGATTGGTGGGGCGATGCGCCATTTCGACAATAATTGGTATGACAAGTCTGTTGACCGCTCTGACCTCGGTCGTCCATACTTCGTCCCCTAGCGAGGAGGCGAGACCGCTGTGCGGTCTTCGGAACCGGAGGTGAAAGTGGTGCGCAAGGTGCTCATCGCGTGTGGGGCAGCGGCTGTCCTGCTTCTGGCCGGATGTGCGGGGCCGGGGACGGACAGCGGCCACAAGATCAAGGTTGGGCTGGTGACCCAGGCTTGGGACAACCCGGCCATCAAGGACATGTCGGAGGCAGCCGAGGCCGCGGCAGCCGCAAAAGGAAACATTGAGCTGCTCTCTCAAGACAGCCGGGACATGCAGGACATGGTCACCAAGCTGCAGGCGATGATCGGCCGAGGCGTTAAGGCACTTGGCATCGAACCGTGGGACAAACAGCAGATCATGCCGATCCTGACGCAGGCGAAGGCCGCAGGTATCCCGGTTTTCATCCTGCAGTCGGAGATCGAGGGCGCGCAAAACCGTGGCTTGGTCGTGACCTCCATCATCGGAGACGAGACGGAAGGCGGCAAGGTTGCGGGCACCTGGCTCGGCCACCACCTAAGCGGTGCGGCGAAAGTCGCCGTTCTCGAGGGTGCCCCTGCTGACACGCCCGGCATCGAGCGCGCGAATGGGTTCGAGCAGGGGCTGGCTGCAGCCAACCCGGGGGCGACTGTCGTCGCCCGCCAGCCGGCAGACTGGGCACGCGACAAAGCTCTGCGCGTGATGACGGACATCCTGACCGCCCACCCCGACATAGACGCGGTGTTCGCCGACAACGACGAGATGGCGTTCGGTGCGATCTCGGCGCTCGAGACCCGCAATCTGAAGGGAATGGTACCCGTCATCGGCTACAACGGGACCTGCATCGGCCTCCGGGCCACCTACCAAGGCACGTTCGTCGCCAGCGGGATCCTCTTTCTGGACCACGTCGGTTCGGAGTTCATCAACTCGGTCGTCGCCCGCCTCGACGGGCAAGGCGTCCCGGAGAAGGTCGAGCCACCGATCACCCTGCTCACCACCGACCAGGTCAAAGAGATCTCGGGCGGCGCCAAGTCGGTCGACGTCAACGGAAAACCGTTCAATGTCGACGATGCCCTTGCCAAGCGCGTGAATGACGCTGTGGCCGGCCGCTGCTGACTACGCGACGGGAGTTTCGTGATGATCCATGCTACCGAACCGACGTCAGTGAGCCGGACAGTGCTGGCGGCCCAACAGGTCGCCAAGAGCTACGGCGGTGTCTACGCGCTGCGGGATGCCGACCTCACGGTCGCCTCCGGAGAGGTCCACGCGCTGCTGGGTGAGAATGGCGCTGGCAAGTCGACGCTCGTGAAGATCCTGACGGGGGTTCACTCCCCGGACCACGGGAAAGTTCTGATCGACGGCGAGCCGGTTTCGTTCCAGTCGCCGCTCCATGCCGAGCGCCTGGGCATCCACGCCATCCATCAGCACCTGGCCCTGGTGCGAGGTCTGAGCATCGTCGACAACTTCCTGCTGGGACGAACCGAAGCCGGCGAACGCGCCAGGCACTTCGGCTTCCTCAGCAGGCGCGAGGCCGCTCAGGTTGTCGAGCAGGCTGTGGCATCGGTGGGACTTCGTGTCGATCCGTTCACGAAGATCTCGCAGCTCTCCTTGCCGCAGGCGCAGCTAGTCCAGATCGCGCGGGCGCTGACTGCCGAGGCCAAGGTTCTCGTACTGGATGAGCCGACTGCAGCACTGACTCCTGCTGATCGGGACAACCTGTTCGAGAAGCTCGATCGGCTCCGCGGCGACGGCGTCGGGCTGGTCTATATCAGCCACCGTCTCGACGAGATCACCGCGCTCTGCGACCGTGCGACCATCCTTCGGGACGGCCGGATCGTTCGCGAGATGGCAAAGGACGAGTTGAGCGTCGACGCCATGATCGAGGCAATGCTGGATCGGCCCGTCCAGCAGTTGTACCCGCCCCGTGTGGCCAGCCCGACCGAGGTGCCCGTTCTCCAGGTCGAGGGTCTGAGAGTCACGGGGCAGCCGCCCGTCAGCTTCATCGTCAACGGCGGTGAGGTTGTCGGCCTCACTGGTCTAGTGGATGCCGGAATGGTTCCTGTAGCGGAAGCCCTGTGCGGCAGCCGTCGGGCAGAAGCGGGCGCGGTGTCCGTAGATGGATCCACCGCCTTGCCTCGCACCGCACTCGATGGGATGCGGCACGGCATTGCACTAGTTCCGGCTGACCGCTCAGAAGCGCTGATCGCCGGCCTGAGCATCGCCGAGAACCTGGCGCTGACCTACTCGAGCCGGGCACAGATTGCCTCCCGCACCGGACGCCGGCTGCGGTGGATGTCGCGCCGCCGGACGAAGGCCAACGCGGTGCGGGCGATCGATCGGTTCACGGTCGACCCGCGACGCCCGGAACTTTCTGCTGGTTCCCTGAGCGGGGGGAACCAGCAGAAGATCGTCCTCGCCAAAGCAGTCTCGTTGTCCCCCCGCGTGCTGGTGCTTATAGAGCCCACCGCGGGCGTCGACGTAGGGAGCCGGGCACAGATCTACCAACTTCTGCGCGAAATCGCCTCTCAGGGCGTTGCGGTGCTCTTGGTGAGCTCGGACATGCAGGAGGTCTGCGGGTTGAGCGACCGGGTGTGCGTGTTCCGTGCCGGCGCGATAGCAAAGGAGATCCCCGGTCAAACGACTGAGCGGGAAATCATGGGTCACGCGACACGGCCCCTGGCCGGTGCCAGATGAGTGATGGCGGTGATCTGGGCGGGGATGGCTACCCGGCAACTCCACGGTTTGTTGCCACGAGCGGTCGTCGGCCGCCCGCCGCATCACCGCGTCCACGCCTCGGTATGCTCCGGCCTATGGCAGGCCCACTACACGATGTTCGTGATCATGTCGTGTCGATGATCGTGGCGGGCGAACTGCTTCCCGGAGCCGCCCTCCCCGCCGAACGGGAGCTCGCGATCCGTCTCGGGGTCTCCCGCCCGCTGGTGCGTGAAGCCCTGCGGAGCCTCGAAGCCGTGAACATCGTCGAGTCCCGTCGCGGCGCTGGAACCTACGTCACGGATCTGACCCCGGAGCTCCTGCTCGCTCCGCTGACCTACGCGTTCCGGCTGGTGCACGGGTCGTACCTCGACCTCTTCCAGGTCAGGCGGTTCCTCGAGCCAGCGGCGGCCGCGGAGGCAGCCAGCACGGTCAAGGAAGACAGTCTGGTCGAGATGGACGAGCTGCTCAAGGCCCTCGACGAGCCCGATGAGGACACGTTCCCGGAGAACGACCTGGCCTTCCATGAATGGATCGTCCGGCAGACCGGGAACCCACTGCTCCTCAGCATCATCAGAGGCATTCGCGACCTAGAGTTCACGGTCCTCGAGGTGACCGCGGCGAACACGGTCAATCGCGAGCAGTCGCAGATCGAGCACCGCGCCATTGGGAAGGCAATCCGCGAGGGCGATCCGGAACGCGCCAAGGCGGCGATGCTTCTCCACCTCGCCCGGGTCGAAGATCAGGTCCGTAGTTCCGGCACCGAGCGCCCGGCCTCGGCCGGCGAAGCGCACTGAAGAGCCGATCAGGTTGATCCGGCCGCATTTGGGTTCGATCCACCGGTGGTTTTGGGTAACGGTTCGGTGGTGAGAAGGCGAGATGCCCTCTTGAGCTGGGACGATTGATCTTACTGATCCATCCGTCCTAGTGAGAGGGCATCTTCTCATAGTCCGGCGCGGCTGGGCGCGGTGTTTGATGATCCGAATCTGGTCGCGGATGCCGGGCTGGTGCCGGTGGTGCGGCTGGCGGAACGGGCCCGGCTTGGTGAGTTGGTCATCGCCGCGGTGTGGCTGAGCGAGGGCAAAGCGGCCGATGTGCGTGGCGAAGCCCGGTTCGTCGCCGAGTCCTTGGCCGCCGCCGACCAAGCCGGATGTGCCGGGATGCGGATCGTGTGGGCGGATTCGAAGTTCTACACCGCTGATGTGGTCGCAGCCTGCCGTCGGCGCGGGGCGTATTCTTCGCTGTCGACCGGCATCAGTCGACGACGACCCCGGCAGCGCCTAACGCACGCGCCACCATGTGGCCGCCCATTGCCCTCTTCTCGGAGGTGACGGTGCCGATCGCGTCGAAGTCGTTGCCAACCGCCTCATCGAACACCCCTCGCGCCACCCGTTCGGTGGACGCGGTGAGGAGCGTCTCGAGGCTGGGCAGCCGGAACGGCCGATCCGCCACGCCGAAAGCAACTGCGCGCCCGCGTTCCTGAGCGCCCTCGGCCGGCAGAGTCAACGCCGCCCCTGCCTCTGCGAAGTCGCCGTGTCGGGGCGCGAACTCCTCAAAGCCCCATCGGCCGCCGGCGTTAGGAACCTCGAAGTCCAGCCGGGTGAGGATCTCGTCCTCCTCGATGGCCGTACTTAGATAGCCGATGAAGAAGTCGCCGGCATTCTCGACACGGCCACCGCGAACGGACCTCAGCGTGATCCGGGCGTCCGCCAGGACCATCGCCGCCGCTATTTCCGCGGACGGGTCTGCGTGCACCACGCTGCCGCCGATCGTGCCCCGCGAACGGATCTGGACGTGGCCCACCCAGCTCGCTGCTGCGGACAGCAACGGCCAGGCGTCGCGCACCGCGGGTGAGCGTGCGATCCAGCCAGTCGTGGTCGTTGCCCCCAGGCTGAAACTCTGGTCGTTGACAGTCCGCTCGGACAGCTCTGCGACGTTGCCGATGTCCACCAACACCGGCGGACGAACGAGGCGGTAATTCAACATCGGGATGAGGCTCTGACCCCCCGCGAGCACCTTGCCGCCTTCTTCTGCGCACTCCGCAAGATCATCGAGCGCCAGCTTGAGGGTGGTCGGTGCGCGATACAGGAACGGCGACGGTTTCATGCCCCATGACGGTACTCGTTGGACTGACCAGTGTCACGATTTTGGGCCCATTCTTTGCGAATCTGGCCGTAATTTGATCACAAAGCCAAGAATCGGTAAGGCCAATTTCTTGACGAAGGGAACCTTGCCGTGGTCCTATGCAGGCCCCACCCGGACGTGCACACCCCAGTAAGGAGGAGCTGGTGAGCGCTACCCAACTGCCACCGACGCAGTCAGTCGAATCGACCTCGGCACCCGCTCAGAAGCGCCGCCCCGTCTGGTTACGCGTCGTCGCGTCGCCGATTGCCGGAACCTCCATGGCGTTGATCGCGGTCTGCTGCGTCTTGTCGGCCATCGCGCCAGACTTCGCCACCGTCGGGAACGTCCTCAACGTCCTGCTCGCGGCGTCGACGCTGACGATCCTGGCCTGTGGTCTGACCGTTGCTCTGATCGCAGGCGAGATCGACCTCTCGGTCGGCTCGGTCGAAGCGCTGACGGGTTCGGCGGCTGCGGTCATGATCGTGGCCTACGGCATTCCGTGGCCGCTGGCCATCGTCGGCGGCATCGCCGTCGGCGCTGCGACCGGACTCGTGAACGGCATCGTCGCCACGAGGTTCTCGGTTCCCTCATTCGTCGCATCACTCGCCATGCTGAGCGTTGCCAGTGGTGCGGCCAACCTGTTGACCAACGGCACCTCGGTGTTCGGCCTCGGTAGCCAGTTCGGCTACCTCGGCACTGGAAAGGTCCTCAGCATTCCGGTCCCGGTTGTCATCGCCGGCGTCGTGGCGCTCGGCCTGGCGGTCACGCTCCGCAAGACCACCTTCGGCCTCGACGTCTACGCCGTCGGCGGCAACCGCGAGGCAGCACGCCTTTCCGGCGTCAGCATCTCCAGTGTCAAGGTCCGAGTGCTGGTCCTCAGTGGCGCGCTCGCCGGTCTGGCCGGCCTCATCATCGCTGCGCGACTCGACTCCGGCTCGGGCACCGTCGGTACCCAGGACCTGATGGCAGCCATTGCGGCAGTCGTCATCGGCGGCACCTCCCTCAACGGAGGAATCGGCAGCATCGGTGGCTCCGTCGTCGGAGCGCTGCTCATCGCGACCATCCAGAACGGCCTGGTCCTCATGGACATCACCGCGTTCTGGCAACAGGTCGCCATCGGCTCACTCATCCTCATCGCCGCCCTGCTCGAGCGGCTGTCGAAACTGACCATCGGAGGCAAGCCAGCATGACCACGCACCAGCAGCACGACCTCGTCATTCGCGGCGGCACTGTCGTCAACGCCGACGAGATGGCCGTCGGCGATGTCGCCGTCCGCGGGGGCAAGGTCGTCCAGGTCGGCATCGTCGACGGCTCTGGTGCCGACGAAGTCGACGCCACGGGTTGTCTCGTGGTTCCGGGCGCCATCGACGTCCACACTCACTTCCACCACTGGGTGGGCTACGTCGGCTCGCACAACGCCGACGACTACGACTCCGGCACCCGTGCCGCAGCCGCGGGTGGCATCACCACCATCGTCAACTACGCCTTCCAGGAGGAAGGCGAAACGCTGATGACCGCTATCGAGCGCGACCTCGAGCTGGCGAAGACGACCGCGAACATCGACTACGGCCTCCACGTCGTCGTCACGGACAACGCCGAGAAGGCCGTCGCCGAGTTCCCCCAGGTCGTCAAGGCCGGTGTGACCAGCGTCAAGGTGTTCGGTGCAGTCTCCGGGTTTCAGCTGCCCGACGCCGGCATCCTCGAGGTACTCCGGGCGGCCCGCGACGCCGGCATGATCGTCAACGTCCACGCCGAGGACGGCGCACTCATCGACTTCCTCACCCGCACGTTCGAACAGCGCGGTGACCTCGGAGTCGAGTTCCTGCCCCAGGCGAGGCCGCCTCAGGCGGAGGCGATCGCCACTCGCAAGATTGCAGAGTACGCGGCGCTCCTCGAAGCGCCCGTGTACTTCGTGCACCTGAGCACCGCAGGAGCACTCGAGGCCGTCCGCGATGCCCGCAAGAAGTTCGACCAGATCTTTGTCGAGACGCGTCCGGTGTACCTGTTCCTGGAGCAGAGCGTCTACGAACTGCCGAACAAGGAGGGCAACAAGTACGTCTGCCTCCCGCCCATCCGATCCAACACCGATTCCGAGGCGCTGTGGGAGGGTCTCCAGGCTGGCGAGATCCAGACCTATGCGACCGACCACGCTCCTTGGAAGGCCGAGCAGAAACTTGCCGAAGCGCCGTTCTGGCGGATCCCCGCCGGCGTCTCGAACCTTCAGACCAGCGTACCGATGCTGTTCTCCGAGGGAGTGCAAAAGGGCAAACTCGACGCCTGCCAATTCGTGGCGCTCACCTCCACCAACCCGGCCAAGCTTTTTGGCATGCATCCCGCAAAGGGGGTGATCGCGCCGGGTGCAGACGCCGACATCGCGGTGATCGACCCCGCGGACGTCCGCCGGCTCACCGTCGGCGAGATGCACTCCAATGCCGACTACGATCCGTACGAGGGGTATGAGTGCCACGGCTGGCCGCGACTGGTCTTCTCACGCGGCGACCTGGTCGCCGAGCGCGGCAACGCCCTGCACAGCCCGGGACGCGGCAAGTACATCCGCCGGGACACCAACAACTACGATGTCTGAGACGCTCGCCAACGACACCACCGTGGGCGTCGTTCAAACCCCCGCGGGTGGCATCGAACCGTCGGCCGTTCTCGACCTCGGGCGCACCCTCAGGCGGCACGACCTGCTCGTCTTCCCCGAGATGGCGAACACGCCGTACTTTCCCCTGGCCGGCGTCGACCCACGGTACGTGCCGGGGCGGCAGGCGTTACCGCTGGAGCAGGTCCTCGACCCTTACCAGGTCCTGGCCAGGCGCTTGGCAAGCAACATGGTCGTTGGGGTGTGCTTCACCGATGGTCGGCGCCTCCGCAACGCGGCGGTCGTGCTCGACCGGCAAGGCGGCCTGGTCGAAGGCAAAGGCATCACCACCGGCAACTTCCGCGCCGTCTACGACAAGACACACCTGTGCAACGTGCGTGGCTACGGGTCGACGTTCGTCGAGGACGACCATTTCCACGCCGGGCCCGAGCTGCTGACCTGGGACCTCGACTTCGCCCGCATCGGCGTGCTCATCTGCTACGACCGGCATTTCCCCGGCGCGTGGGCGACGCTCACGGCGAACTCGGTCGATATCGTCGCCGTCCCCACCGCATCGCCCGAGGGGACGAAACCGATATTCGCAGCCGAGATGCAAGCCATGGCGCTCCAGCAGAGTGTCCTCGTGGCAGTCGCCAACCGGCACGGACGTGAAGCCCTCGGCATGAGCGACGTCAGCTACCTCGGCCAGTCCATGGTCATCGGGCCTGACGGACGCATCATCCAGATCGCCGGCACTGGATCGGCGAGCACGGCGACCGGGACCTTCGCGGGGACCGCGGTCGCAACCACGGCCCGCGCCATGGGCATGCGCGGCGCACAACGACCGGACCTCTACACGTACCGCCCGACGAGCTGAACGAGGAGGCACAGCGAACATGACCAACACCCGAGTCGCCGACATTATCGGTCAGATCCTCGCGGACCAGGGGATTGACACCTTTTTCATGCTCACCGGTGGCGACCCCGCCTTGTGGACCGCGTTTCAGCAACGCGGGATCCGGATGATCCCCTGCCGTAGCGAGCAGGGCGCCGTATACATGGCCGACGGCTACGCGCGCATCACCGGTCGGCCGACCTTCGTCTACGGCCAGCACGGCCCCGGATCCGCGAACGTCGCCGCAGCCTTGGCCGACGCGTACTGGGCCATGAGTCCCGTCGTTTCCCTCACGAGCTCCGTGCCAGCCGCCACCCGCGACCGTCACGAGTACCAGCTGCTCGACCAGCTCGCGCTCCACCAGCCCGTGACCCACTGGGCAGGCGAGGCCCGCCAGGGCGACCATGTCCGGCGCATGCTCCTGCGCGCGATGCACGAGGCGGTCTGCGCGCCCGGCCCGACGCACCTCGACGTGCCCCGGGACGTGATTGGTGAGACGACTGGGCCGGAGGCCGCCACCGCGGCGCCGACGACCCGGCTGACCGCCCCGATGTATCGGCCGCTTCCGTCCGCGGACGTGATCAACTCAATGGTTGACGCGCTGGCCTCCTCCCGCCGCCTGGTGATCCTTGCCGGGTCCGGCGCACGCGTCTCTGGAGTCAGCCACGAGATCGCCGAGCTGGCCGATCTCCTCCAGGCCCCGGTTGTGACCTCGATCGGCGGTAAGGGCACCATCGCCGACAGTCACCGGCTCAGCGCCGGCGTCGTCGGCCGGTATGCGGCACCGATCTCCAACCGGATCGCTCAGGAGGCAGACCAGGTGCTGGTTCTGGGCAGCCGCACCGGATCGGTGACCAGCGACTCCTTCACCCTGTTCGAGGACGTCCGTCTGATCCGCGTCGATACCGCCACCGGCTCCCTCGACCCGGCGGCCGATCTCAACGTGCTCGGCGATGTGAAGGCCACCGTCGCCGCCCTGGTCGAGGCGCTCGCCGCCCACGCAGAACGCGCCACGGCCCTTCGCGACCACGCATGGGTGGCCCAGTGTGCCGACGCCGTCGCCACGTGGCGAGCGTGCTCCCTGAACACCACCAACACCAGCACCGAGCACATGCACCCCCGCGAGGTCGTCTCGACGATCGCGGCCGCGCTGGACGGCACGGACGTCGTCGTCGCGGACACCGGCTACATGGCCGCATGGGCAGGCGTGCTCTACCCGCAGCGGACGACGGGCGCGACCTTCCTCCGTGCCGCCGGCTCGCTCGGCTGGGCCATCCCGGGCGCCCTCGGCGCGCAACTCGCCGCACCGGATCGGCGGGTCGTGTGCATCACCGGAGACGGAGGCGCCGGCTACAACCTCACCGAGCTAGAGACGGCCGCTCGCGTGGGCATCCCGGCCACGATCGTGGTCATGAACAACGGCACCCTGGCCTTCGAGTACCACCTGCAGAAGTATGTCGAGGGCAACATCATCCCCGAGATCAACGACTTCGGTGACGTGAGTTACTCCGATGCGGCATCCGCCCTCGGTGCCCGCGGCGTCACCGTGCGGACGCCCGCCGAGCTTGCGCACGCGCTGAGGGAGGCGGACGCGAGCCGCGCTCCGACGCTGATCGATGCACGGATCGACCCCGAGGCGATCGCACCCGTGACCTCGTACGCTGCGCGCATGCCGATGCCGGGCGCGTGAGTGGGAAAGGGTGGGCAGCGGAATGAGAATCACCGTCGAGGTCAACGGACTCACACGCGAGTCGAACGTGGAGCCGCGAACCCTCCTCTCGGACTACCTTCGGCATGAGCTTGGGCTCACGGGTACTCATGTCGGCTGCGAGCACGGCGTTTGCGGCGCGTGCACTGTCCTCGTCGACGGTGAGGCAGTTCGTTCGTGTCTCACTCTCGCGGTGCAGATGTCAGGCCGGTCAGTGCGAACCGTCGAGGACTTGGTACCGCCCGGGCAGGACCTGAACGACATCCAGGTGGCGTTCCGGAAGCACCACGCTCTCCAGTGCGGGTTCTGCACGCCGGGGATCCTCATGTCGCTGACCGCCGAACAGAACCGTCCTGCCCCATGCCGGGCGGACGCACTGGACAGCGTGCGGGGACACATCTGCCGGTGTACCGGATACCGGGGTATCAAGCGCGTCGTCGAAGAGATCTTCGCCGAGTCCGATGCGGAGAACACGCCATGACGGGAACAACCGCAGGTAAAGGGACCGGCAAGCCGATGGAGCGGGTCGAGGATGAACGCCTGCTGCGCGGTCTAGGAACCTACGTCGACGACCTGACCATGCCCGGGACCCTGCACGCCTACTTCGTCCGATCGGTGCACGCCAACGCCCGAATCACCTCGATCGACGTCGAGCAGGCCAGGCGGCTCAGCGGCGTCCACGCCGTGTGGACCGGGCACGATCTCGGTGAGCTCAACGGCCCGTTGCCATTGCTCGGCCCACACCCGGACCTCATCGCGCCGCGGACGCAACTGCCCCTGGCTGTGGACCGAGTGCGGTACGTCGGCGAGGCAATCGTCATGGTCATCGCCGAGAGCCGGTATCGGGCCGAGGATGCGGCCGAACTCGTAGAGATCCACTACGAGCCACTCCCCGCCGTGGTCGAGTTCACAGACGCCGACCGTGGAATGGTTCACGACGACATCGCTGACAACGTTGCGGCCGTGGTCCACCAGTCTCGAGGCGACGTTGACACCGCGCTGGCCTCCGCGCCGCACAAGCTCACCGTCGACCTGGAGATCGAGCGCAGCGGCGGCATGCCCATGGAAGGCCGGGGGGTGCACGCCAAGTGGGACCGGCGTACCCGCCGCCTGCACGTGTCCGACTCGACCCAGTCACACGTGGCCATCCGGCAAGGGCTTAGCCGGATCCTCGACCTCCCGCTCGACCAACTGGAGGTTGTCGCACCGGACGTCGGCGGCGGCTTCGGCACCAAGATCATGCTGTTCTACCCCGAGGAGGTGCTCGTCCCGCTCGCGGCCATGCGCCTCGAGGCAACCGTGGCCTGGACCGAGGACAGGTACGAGCACTTCATCAGCGCCAATCAGGAACGCGGTCAGGTTCACCGGGCCACGGTGGGCTATGACGACGACGGCAAGCTACTGGCGGTACGAACCGCGTTCGTCCATGACACCGGCGCCTACATCCCCTACGGGATCGCGGTGCCAGCCGTCACCGGAACGCACCTGCCCGGCCAGTACCACGTTCCGAACTATGAGTTCACCGGTCAGGTCGTCTACACCAACAAGCCGCCCGTCAGCCCGTACCGCGGCGCCGGCCGCCCACAGGGCGTGTTCGTGATGGAGCGGCTCATCAGCGCCATGGCGAAGTCACTGGGCCTCGAGCCCAGCGAAGTCCGTCGCCGCAATTTCATCCCGGATGACGCGTTCCCCTACGATACCGGCCTCGACCTGCACGACGGGAGTCGCGCGATCTACGACAGCGGCCGGTACGCCGAAGGCTTCCAGCTCGCGATGAGCCACGCCGACCTGACCGCTTTCCGCGCCCGGCAGAAGCAGCACCGAAGCGAGGGACGATTCACCGGAATCGGGTCGGCAACCTATGTCGAGGGTACCGGCGTCGGCCCGTACGAAGGCTGCACCGCCGCGCTCAACCCGAACGGCCGGATCGTCGTCGACGTGTCCGTACCCTCCCAGGGACAGGGACACGCGACCACGTTCGCCCAGTTGGCCTCGGACGTCCTCAGCTGCGATCCCGCCAGCGTTGTCGTTCGGGCGACATCAGGCGGCGCTGGCGCAGTGGGCCACGGAACTTTCGGCAGTCGCGCCGCCGTGATGGCCGGCAACGCCGTGGCCGCGGCGGCCACGAACCTGCGCCGGCAGATCCTCGCCACCGCAGCAGAGTTCTTTGAGTGCTCCGCCGAAGACCTGTCCATCGACGACGGATTCGTCCAGGTCACAGGGACCGGCGCGCGCATCTCTCTGGCAGACCTCGCCACTGGAGTCAACCCGATCCGGTACCCGGCCGTACCTGCGACATCAACGCCGTGGACCGGTGGCAGCGCGCCGCCGATCGCCCTGGCAGCTACTGAATACTTCTGCAACCGGCAGTGGGTGTTCGGCTTCGGCGCCCACGTCGCCGAGGTGGAAGTCGACATCGCCACTGGCAAGACGACCCTGCTCAACTACGTCGTCGTCCACGACTGTGGCCGGGTGCTCAACCCGCTCGTCGTCGACGGCCAGATCCTGGGCGGGCTCGTCCAAGGCATCGGTGGCGCGCTCCTGGAGCTCCTCGCCTTCGACGCCGCCGGCCAGCCCACCACGACCAGCTTCCTCAACTTCCGGCTGCCCACCATCGACGACCTGCCGCCCCTCGTCCTGGACGAGATGCAGACTCCGTCGCCGTGGAACCCGCTGGGTATCAAGGGCACGGGAGAGGCGGGAATCATCCCGGTCGCAGCTGCGATCGCCGAAGCGATCGAAGACGCACTCGAACCCCTCGGGGTGTCCGTGACCCGAATGCCGATGACCCCGGAACGGATGCGGCACCTCATCGCGACAACGACCACTCAACAGAAGGAATCGTGACCGTGGAGCTCATGCACGAGTTCGACATCGCCGCGCCACCGGATACCGTCTTCGACTTCCTGCTCGATGCGCCGAGCGTCGTCACCTGCGTCCCCGGCGTCACCATCGACGAGGTCGTCGACGAGTCGACGTTCGAGGGGAGCCTCAAGGTCAAGGTCGGTCCCGTGACGGTGCGCTACCGGGGAAGCGGCTACATCACAGCCGTTGACAGAGACAAGCGGGTCGCCACAATCCGTGCCGAAGGCGAAGAACAAGGAGCAGCCGGCACGGTAGCGGCCACGATGGAGATGTCGGTGGTCGAAGTCGAGCGGCAGTCGCGCGTCACCATCCGCACCGACCTCGCGATCGTCGGCCGAGTCGCCACGATGGGCCGTGGAGTGCTCCAACAGGTCAGCAACCAGCTGGTCGGCCAGGCAGCCCGGAAGATCGAGAGCCGAGTCCTGTGCTCTGAACAGGGACCATCCACCGGGGTCGACGCGCAGGCACCGGCGGCGAGGTCCGTTGCTGCTGTGCCCTCCTCATCACCTGGCAGTACCGAACTTGCTGTCGGCGCCCTCCTCAAGGGGGTGGTCGTGAGCTGGCTGCTCAAGACCTGCAGCAAGTTGCTGTTCAACGTCGAGCGGTTCGCCGCCCGTACCCGCGAAAGGATCGATGGATGAGCCTGACCGCGATGCACTGGATCGACGGAGCGCTGTTCGAAGGTCATGGCACGAGGGGGATGCCGATCCTGAACCCGGCGAGTGGAACCTCCACCGGTCAGCTGCGCCTCGCCGATGGCGCCGACGTTGACGACGCGGTCGCATCGGCTGCGGCGGCCTTCCCGGCTTGGCGAGACACGTCGCTCGCGAGGCGGACCTCGGTCCTGTTCGCCTTCCGCGAGCTGCTCAACGAGCGCAAGGGACAGCTCGCGGAGATCATTACGCGCGAACATGGCAAGGTCCTCAGCGATGCGATGGGTGAGGTCGCCCGGGGCCAGGAGGTCGTCGAATTCGCCTGCGGGGCACCGCACCTGCTCAAGGGCAGCTGCACGATCAACGCGAGCACGCGGGTCGACGCACAGTCTAAAGGCGCCGAGTGCGTCGTTGTGGGTCTTCGCGCCGGTGCTGGCGGTCGTCGAACTCGAGCACCTCGACTCCGACCTGCTGCTGCGCCTGGGCGCCGCCCACAGCGCCCGCACCCACTGAAACGGACGACCGGACCCGGCCCGTTGACCAAAGCACTGCGCGCTTCCCAGTGATCGTGGGCCCAACCAAGAAGTGTTGCGCCAGCTTGGGGATCACACGTTGGATGCCACCCGCAGAGGGCCTCGGGGAGAACTCATCGTCGGGATGTCGGGCGCCTAACCGGTGCCTGTGAGGGACTCACAAGCCATGAGTGTGGCATGTGTTCCCCAACTGCGGAGTCGGGATGGTTTGATGGAGTCAGGCTTGGGTAGTGCATTGATCTGGCGCCGCATGACGGTCTCGGAACCAAGACCAGTCAGGGTAACCGCAAGCCGACGGAAACGACTGGTAGCGGTTCCGGAAGTAACCATGTCCCGTCGAAACCGCTGCTCAAAGCTGCCGTATATTGGCTGAAACGAACGGGTTGGCGAGTTCTTCATGCCCTGATTGCCGGGATTTCTGCGAGCGCGTCGCACAAGTTCCATCACTGGATGAACAAACTCGCCGACGCCATCGCAAACGCCTCGCCGGGCATCAAGGCTGCGTTGGAAGGAATTTCCGCGGCACTCAAGGGAAAGAACCCACTGTGGGGAGCCATCAAAGCGGCAGTCTTGAGCTTCAAGACCAAGCTCATCCTTGTCCTCGTCGTTGCCCTCGCACTGCTTCTGGGCCCGGTACTGCTCGTAGTCCTCTTGCTGGCCCTGATCGTCGCTGGTGTGGTCGCAGCGGTGCGGGCAGCGGGACGTTCGTGAACGACTGGCTGGTCGACGCCGGGGGGATCGAACCCTTGATGGAGCGTTTGTGCCGCGTCCCCGACGGTGTCGCGTTACTTTCAACTGCTCGGCCCGCGTCCGACCTGCGTGACGGCGCCTCCGGCGGTACCTATTCAGGTGCAGTTGATCATGCTGGATGTGGTGGTTGAGGGTTATCAGCGAGCTGCGCTACTCGAGGGCTGGGGTGAGGGCTGGTGGGAGCCAGGCGCCGGTGGTGAAGAGTTGTTGCAGGACGGTGAGTTTGTCGTGACCCCATTTGGTGGCGGTGTCGAGGCAGGAGTGCACGACGGCGAAGTCGGTGAGTCCTCGCAGAGTGCGCCAGGCGCCGCCTGAGGTGCGTTGTTGCACTTTGACGGGCCGAACCGATCGCTCCGCGACGTTGTTCGTGAACGGCACGGAAAGATCTGTCGCGAAGCGGAGGATCATGTCCTCGTAGCGGGTGAATCGCCGCAGGAGGGTACGGGCTTCGGTGGCGAGGGCTCCGCGCTGGCCGGTGTTGTCGGTGCTGCCTTTGGCGATCGCGCCGCGGTAGTGGTTGCGGATCCGTTTCAGGACAGCGGATTCGAGTTGGCCGGCGGGGCCGGCGGCGCGGGCGTGGTGCGCGGCTTGGTTGGCCTCGAGCAGTGTGTCGGCCATGGCCAGCGCCCATAGTTGACTGTCGGGGTCGGCGTCGGACAGCGCCCGTAAGTCTCTGAGCAAGTGGGCCGCGCACCAGGCATGGATCGCGGGCAGGTGCGCGTAACCGGAGTAGCCATCGCGCATGAGGATGCCGGTGAACTCGGGTAGTACCCCACCGGCGTCGATGTCATCGGAGCTACGTCCACCGACGTGCATCAGGGTCAGGTGCACGCGACATGCATATACGACAGCGCCCCGGCGGCACGACCGGTGGTCTCATCGGCGTGCAACACCGGGGAGGTGCGTAACAAGGCCCGCATACGGGGCAGGAACACGGTCTCCAGAAGGGCGGCGGCGTGCCCGCGGACCCCGGCGGTGAACCCGGTCGACATCCCGATCCCGGCCATCGCTTCCAGCAGCGCGGTGGCGCGGGTGACCGGCAGATGATGCCCACACGTCAGCAAAGCGGCCAACGCGGTGACATACGGCCCGATCCGCACCGGAGAACCCTGACGTAACACCAGCGCCACACCCCGATCGGCGCCCTCACCGACCCACCGGCAACGGCGGATTGCGTGCCCTCACCCGGTTTACAAGCCACACCGGGCTCGCCTCGACACTCGCCGTCCGTGCCGTCCGTGCCGTCCGTGCCGTCCGTGCCGTCCGTGGTGGTCTCGGGTGTGATCTCGCGGGGCACATCGGTGGCGGTCGGTTTGCTGACATGCGCGCAGCCACCGCAGCGACTTATCCGCTCTGGTCGTCGTGCACGATGGGTAAGCAGCTGTTCTGCTGGTGGCCCTGGGAAACGTCCGTGGCAGTATCCGGGAAAGATCCAGATGAGCACCTATCGCGTCGCGCAGGTTGCCACCGCCGGCGGGCCGTTTGAGATAGTCGAGCGCGAGATACCGCGTCCGGGTCCCGGGCACGCGCGGATTGCCGTCGACGCCTGCGGGGTTTGCCACAGCGACTCGTTCTTCGTCGACGCCGCGTTTCCGGGCGTCCGGTTTCCGCCTGGTGCCCGGGCATGAGATGGCGCCGTGATCCCGCGCCACCCGCGACGCTGCGCGCCTTCCTCGACCTGCCGACGACACAAGATTGACCGCGGGAAGGACGCCAGGTTCAATCGCTGTTCCGAAGGGTTCGTGCTCTTTCCCCGGACGTTTCCCCACGCGCTTCGATGATCCAGGTAGCGATCTGGGCACGCGAGTGGAAGCCCAGCTTGGCGAGGATGTGCTCGACGTGCGAGTCGACGGTGCGCTGGGCGATCACCAGCTCGACCGCGATCTCCTTGTTGGACATGCCTTGGGTGACCAGGGCGGCGACCTGCCGTTCCCGCCTGGTCAGCACGTGATCCGCGCGGTGCCGCGCTGCCGTGGCGGTGTCCGGCTGCTTCTTCTCACCGAGCGCGCAGGCGATGACCGCTCGCTGGGTCAGCCGCGCTCCCTCCTGCTGTGCGGCCTGGAACGCCTGATCGCCGAGCGCGTCCCGAACCCGGTCCGCAACCTGCTGCTTCCATTCCAACAGCGTCGGGGAGCCGAACAGCGGCCGGCCAATCCGTTCCCACATCACGTCCACGGCCCCGCAGAGCATGGCCGCCTGTTTCCAGTCCTTGTCCGCCGAAGCGACCCAGGACAGCACCTCGACGCAACACGGAATGCCCATCTGGTCGTTGAGCTGCGTCTTCCGGCGCAGGGCCGCCCGCAGGTGCACGGCGGCGTTTTTCGGGTTGCCCGCCGCCCACCAGCCCACCCCGACGTTCCACTCACACCACGACAGCGCCCAGCTCTCACCGAGGGAAGCAACAATGGCCCGGCATTCGTCCAGCAGCGCCATCATGAGTTCTGTGTCGCCCTGCAGACCGGCGACCTGAGCGCGCAAGGGGAATATGATCAACGCTGGGGCGGTCCACTGTTGCGCCGCGCGGTGGCGGGCCAGCGCTTCGTCCAGCAGCGCAGTCCCACCGTGCAGATTCTTCTCCCACATCTCCGAGTCACCGAGGAACTGGATCGCGAGCGTCGCCATGTTCTCGTCGCCAAGCCGCTCCGCCAGCTCACGGCATTGGGTATACATCGCAACGCTGCCCGAGTAGTCACCTTGAAAGTGCGCGATCCACCCGTTGAGCCACAGTGCGCGGGCGCGCTCACGGCTCGGCTCGGTGTCCAGGGCCAGCGCCCGGTCCAACCAGTAGCGGCCGTCCTGGACGAAGCCATCCCCAATCCAGTAGAACCACAGCGCCGTGCATAGACGCACCCCCGTCCAAGCCTCGCCCGGAGTCGTCAGGCAGTAGCTCAACGCCGCCCAGAAATCGGGGTGCTTGGCGCGCAACTGCTCACCCCAGTAAGACTGCCGTGGCCCGCAGGACTCCGAGTCCGCCCGTTCCGCCATGCCAAGGAAGTAGTCCCGATGCCGGTGGTGCAGCGTCGCCTCCGCGCCGGCCTCGGCGAGCCGCTCTCGGCCGTACTGGCGGATCGTCTCCAACATCCGATAGCTCCCGACACCGCCCTTCTCGCTGTGGGTGAGAACGGATTTGTCCACCAGCCCGGCCAAAGCAATCAGCACGTCCTGCTCGCTCAGCTCATCCCCAGCGCAGACGTGCTCGACCGCATCCAGGTCGAAGTCCGCGGCGAACACCGAACAGCGCGCCCACAGGACGCGCTCCTGCTCGGTGCACAGATCGAAACTCCACTCCACCGCGGCGCGCAGGGACTGTTGTCGGGGCAGCGACGAGCGGTGACCGGCGGTCAACAACCGGAACCGGTCATCCAACCGTCCCAGGACCTCTTCGAGCGACAGCACCCGAAGCCGAACAGCGGCTAGCTCGATGGCCAGCGGAACGCCGTCCAGTCGATGGCAAAGCCGAGCCACCAGTTCCTTGTTCTCGGCGTTCACGGTGAATCCCGGCGCCGCTGACGCCACCCGATCCTCGAACAACGCCAGCGCCTCGAACTGGCAAGAGGGCCTCTCCAACAGCAGCCCCGGTGGCGTCGACATGTCCATCGCCGGCAGTGACAACGGCTGGACCTGCCAGACGGACTCGCCGCTGATGTTCAGCGGTTCTCGGCTGGTCGCCAGCACCCGAAACGCCGGAGCAGCGGCCAGCAGCGTGCTCATCAATGTGCTACAGGCGGACAGCACATGCTCACAGTTGTCGAGCACCACCAGCAACTGCTTGGCCGACAAATAATCGACCAAACCGGCCTCACATGCGTGGGCCGACTGATCGCGCAGCCCCAGCGCGGCGGCTACCGCCTGCGGCACCAGCGAAGGGTCTTGCAGGCTGGCCAACTCGACCAGCCAGACACCGTCCCGGAACGCCCGCCGCAACTGGTGCCCCAGATGCAACGCCAACCGTGACTTGCCGACGCCACCGACGCCGGTCAAAGTCACCAGCCGCGACTCCGACAGCGCGCGCCTCACCTCGGCCATCGCTGCGCGCCGCCCGACGAAACTCGTCACCTCATGCGGAAGACGATCCGCACGAGAGTCGGTAGTCCTCATAACTCTGAGTCATGCTACCACCACGTCGCGGTCCGCTCGTGCGGCTTCGTGCTGGCCAGAAGGCTGACCGCGGATGCGTCGCACTGTCCATCCGGTCTGATCTCGGCCCCAGCCCTGCAGCGACATCGCCCGTCGTGGGTCCGCGTCGACGAAGGTCGTGGCCGCCGGGGCGACGGCGAGACCGTGCAGGGCCAGGTCGTAGATCGAGGCGTCCGCCTTCCTCAGTCCGACCTCTCCGGAGATCACTACGGCGCCGAAGGCGCCGTCGATGCGACGATGCCCGCCCGCGCCTCAGCCCGGAGCGGGCGATGAGCGCGACCTCGCCGGGCCTGCCCGGACTGGACTTCACCGCACTGACGCCGTGGTTCAGGGAGCAGGTGCCTGGTGTCGCGGCCGACGCGGAACTCACGGCCCGGCTCGTCTCGGGCGGCAAGTCGAACCTGACCTACGAGCTGACCGACGGCACCACGTCGTGGGTCATCCATCGCCCGCCACTCGGCGAAGTACTGGCGACGGCCCACGACGTGGCCGGGAGTACACCGTCATGACGGCGCTTCGCGGCACGCCGGTGCCCGTCCCGATCACCTACGCCATCTGCCCGGACGACGCCGTGCTCGGCGCGCCGTTCTACGTGATGGAGAGAGTGGAGGGCACGCCCTACCGATGGGCCAGGGAGCTGGCTCCCCTTGGAGCGGGGCGCGTGCGCGCCCTCTCGGAGCAGCTCGTGGAAGTGCTGGCCGCGCTGCACGAGGTCCAGTCCCCCACCGTCGGCCTGGCCGAGTTCGGGCGGCCCGACGGCTTCCTCGCCCGGCACGTACGCCGATGGGGCAAGCAGATGGACGCCTCTCGGACCCGTGCGCTGCCGCAGCACCGCCAGGGTCGTACGGCAACCCATACAGGAGATTCTCCGCCCACCGCCTCCAGAGCCCGCCAGAGACCGTCCACACGACCCCGCAAGGACTCGACTGTGACGGTGGGCCGGTCAAGCACAACCCGAATCAGGGAAGCCAAGAACACAAGAGCGCGGCTCCTGGATAGACCGTTACGGCTTGGACAACCCGATGATCTCCCACCGGAAACCGCGCCCTCGTCTCACGTCCCACCTGGACAGAAACCCGCCGCAACCCTCAGATCAACCTTGCACACGCCCTGGGGCCCGGGCGCCTCGCCGCAGGACAGGCGGTGCCACGCGGCCTCGATCTCGACAATCGTCGACCGCATCGCTACGAATCCCACCTCGGCGCCCGCTACCGCGCGGCACGCGCCGCACCGTTCAAGGCGGCCGCGACGAAAACCGAACGACCGGAACAGCACAAGAGCGCCTCCGCACAATAATGTCTTCTGCGCGAAGCACGAGATATCCGCGCACCACTAGATCGTGAAGCGGCCGGGGAACTGAGACGATTTAGTGCGGTGGGCTCGGCCACGGTCTATTCCGAGCGCAGCTGGTAGCGGCGCTCTGCGTAGGCGAGATCATCCCGCCACAGTCGCGCGGCTGCACGGCGCATGAACGGCCGGAGGACAGGCGCGGCCGCCCTGGCAACGCCGAATCCAGGTCGCTGCGAGTGTGCGATGACGGCTTCGACGACCGCCGTCCGCGGGCTCCCGTCGTCTCTGAAGCCCAGTGGGGTAGCGTGGGTTTCGACGACGCTGCCCACGCCCTCCCCGTCGATGATCCGCATGACGACGGTCCGCGGCTCGGGGCAGGTGAACTCCGCGCACACGGGTACGCCCAGCCCCGGCGCCACGAGAAAGGTCACCGCGACGACGAAACGGTCGTCGGTCTCATCCACATCGGACTCCCGAGGAGCGTGCAGGACGCGGAGGCGGGTGAACGAATAGGGGTGGAACCAGGCGCCGTGCCAGGGATCGAGCCGATTCGCGATGACGTCACCGGGCTCGCACGTCCCGACGAGGTTGGCGACCGAGTGGACGCTCGTGGCGAGCGCGGGGCGTTCCGGCAGGAGGGGAGCGGCAGAGGGCTCCTCGCCGCCGACCCGGTCCAGCCGCACCCACGCCAGGACGCCGTCGTCGTGACTGGGCAGGACCCGCCAGCCGCAGTCGCTCGTCTCCGCGAGGCGCAGGCCGTGCCACCGGCAGAGCAGGTCGCCGCCGGACACGCGCGCCAAGGCCAAGGGGGCGCCCAGGTGCGGGCAGGCACCGGGCCCGACGAGGAGCTTGCCCGTCTCGTTCCGCCACGCCACCAGCTCGACCCCGGCCACGCTGAAGCCGTGCGGCCGGTCGAGGCGGATGTCCCGGCTGCCGGCGAAGGCGAACCAGTTGCCGGAAGGCCGTGCCTCCGCGCGCTTGAGCGCGGCGGTGATCAGCTCCGGGCGGGCGTCGCGGTACGTCGGCTCCTGCCGCGCCCACGGCGTGCGGGTAATCGCCTGCAGCGGCCAGGTGCGCGGCCAGCATCGGCGCAGCCAGTTCTCGGTCCTCATCACCTCATCGCCTTCCTCGAGCGGCCCATGCGCGCAGCGGAGCGAGCCGGCCGCGCGTCGGCACGCTCGTGAGTTCGTGCCCGGCGAGGCCCCACAGGGCGAGCAGTCCGTTGGCGGCGTGCCATCCGGTGGCCGCAGCTCGTTCCATCAGGGCGACCGGCAGATCGATGCGGATTGCGTCACCGGCGAGGACCAACCCGTCGAACGGCGTCCGGACGCGGGGACGCCGGGAGAAGTCGCCGAGGCCGAACAGGGGGCAGTCCTGGCGCCACTGCGACAGTTCCGCGACGATCCGCGCGCCGGCCGTTTCCGGGTAGATCTCGTGCAGGCGATCGAGGAGGCGGATGCGCAGTGCCCGGGCTCGGGCCGCTTCGTCGCCGGGGCCGGACTCCGCGGCGTAGGCGTGCAGTTCCACGACCGCGCCCCCACAGTAATCGGCCCACGCGCGGGCTTCGCGCTCGTACCGGTTCAGCACGCTGATGTTGTCGAGCGGTGGCCGGCCGCTCGTCGCGAGGAACGCGGGCCGTTCCGGCGCGACGGGACGGTCCAGCCACAGCCGGTGCACCAGGAACGGCGGTGCGGTGCGCAATCCCAGCACTTGTTTGCGCCACGCCGGATCCCGCAGATCCGGCGATGCGGCGACGACCGAGCGCAGGCCCGCGACGTCCAGGGCCAGCACCACGCCGTCAGCAGGCAGCGCCTCACCTTCTTCGGTGCGCACGCGGAACCGGGGATCTGCGCGGTCGATGCCGGTGACCTCGACACCGGCGCGGAACCGCACGCGCCGCTCCCCCAGGAAGGCTCGCAGCGGCTTCCAAAGCGCGGTGTCGAACGCCGCGTCAGGGACGTCGAACAGCAGGCCCTCGGCCGATCCGAGGAAGTAGAGGTGGAACATCGCGGCGAGCTCAGCGGCGGACATCTCCCGTGGTGGGGCGAAGAAGCTCCGGGAGAAGACCTCGAACGCCAGGTGCCGCGCCGAAGGCGGGAAGTTGATGCGCCGCAACAGCGTCTCGGCGTCGGTGTGGTCGAGCTGTTCGTAGATTTCCGGCACGGACACCGCAGCGAGCGGAGCGGCCGCATGCGGGTCGAGCACCAGCAGGTCCCGCAACCGGAAGGTCGGGCTGCGCAGCGCGAAGAACAGCGCGTTCCACGGTGGGGTGCGCGGCAGCCCGCGGAAGGTGTCGCGGCCGCCGTGGGCGTCCAGGAGCGGGTAGTCCTCCACCGAGCGAAGCCGCGTCAGCGCCGGATCGGCGCGCTGCAGGAGTGCGCGAAGGTTGTAGTACTGGCGGAAGAAGGCGTGGAAACCCCGGCTCATCGATAGGGGAGTGCCGTCCGCAGCGCGTTCGCTCCAGGCGCCGACTCGGCCGCCGAGGTAGTCCTCGCGTTCGACCACGGTGACGTCGACACCGCGTTCGGCGAGCCCGGTGGCCGCGGCCAGGCCCGCGATCCCGGCGCCCGCCACGACGGCGCGGGGACGCCGGGGGAGCACGCCGGCGTGCGCGGCGCCCCGCGGCGCGAGGTGCCTGACCGCACGCGGATCGCGCGGCCCGGTTCCCTTCATTCGTCCTCCCGCCCCGGGTTCGTCGCCAGGAAGGTGTGCACCACACCGCGCTGCCATCCGGTCATCGTTTCGCTGTGCACGCCGGTGAACCCGGCCTCGGCCAGGCGCTGGCGGAATCTCGCCGCACCGTCGAAGCTCGTGACGCTCCGCCAGAGGTGGCGGTGGAGCGCGCTGTTACCCGTCAGCAGGGACCCGGCGGGGATGATGATCGACCAGCACACCGCGTGCCAGACGGCGGTGGCCACCACCGAGTCGCGGACCGAGTACTCGTGCGCGGCGAAGGTCGCACCGGGGCGCAGCAACGCCCGCAGGATGCGCAACTGCTGGTCCGGGTCGGCAAGGTTTCGGATCAGGTATGCGGCGAAGATCCCGTCGAACGGGCCGGAAACCCCTGCGGCAGCCAGGTTTTCGACCGGGGTTCGGACGAAGTGGACCGAGGCGGGCCAGGACTTCGCCCGGGCCTGGGCGAGCATCTCCGGCGAGGCGTCGATCCCGACGATCTCCGCATGCGGCGCTGCCACCAGCAACGCCGCGGTGGAGGCGCCGGTGCCGCAGCCGACGTCCAGCAGCCGCAGGCCCCGACCGCTGTCCGGGATGCGCATCCTCCGCGCCGACAGCCGCAGATGGGCGTGGTAGCCCGGGTTGGCGCCGACGAGCCGGTCGTAGGCGGCAGCACCCGTGTCGAAGGCCGCCGGCACGGCACTTCGAGCCAGCCCGGTCCGCCCGACTCTCATACCGACTCCCCGGCTCGTCGGGCTTGCCGTTCCCACAGCAGCAAGGCGGCGGTGACGAGGGCGAATCCGAACAGGAAGTCCTCCACCGGTATGTCCCAGGGCAACCGGAGCCCGCTGATGTGCTCCGGTGCGTACAGCACGATGGGTGCCGAGAGCTTGGTCAGCCAGCCGTCTACCGGGGCCTGGAAGCCCATCACGATCGCCATCGAGATCCAGTAAGCGGATTTGCCAAACAAACCAGTGCGCAGGACTGCGAGCTCCCACCAGCACACCGCGACGGCAGCGAGCACGGCCGGGACCGTGTAGCCCAAGCTAGTCATGAACCCACCTCCTTCGTCGGGCGTCGACGGCGGAGCATGGCCTGCACGCAGCCGTAGGTCAGCAGCCCGCACAACGGGATCACCAGGAAGAACAACAACTCTTCCAACGGGATCGCAAACGGCAGCCGAACACCGGTCACGTGCTTCGGGTTGTAGCTCCAGACCTGCGCCGCGATGGCGATGGCGTCCCAGACCAGGAACACCAGGGCGACCGGCAGCACCGCCCGCGCCAGCCGGGCGGGCCGACGGTAGACACGCGCGCCGAAGAGCTCCAGCGGAGCGGTGACCGCCAGGCAACCGGCGAGAACGAGCAGGTACTCGAACCGCTCCATCACGCCCACCTCCGCGTCGCGGCGGTGAGGTGGTCACCACCCCGCACTCGCCTGCGCACCCGCAGCGCCCGCACCAGGCCGGCGGTCGCGAGCCGCGCGCGGCGGAGGCGGCCCACCCTGGCCCGCTGCGCGAACACTGCGAAATCGGCTTCCTCGATCCTGTCCAGTATTTCCGAGTACAACACCAGAGCGGTGCCGATGCAGGGCCGGGAAATCGGGTGCAGCAGCGCTATCCCGTTGCGGGCAAAGCGGTAGATTGTCCTGGTTGCCGCGTGCTGGTCCGCTAGGGCGGCCCGGACCCGCGGATCGGTGCGCCGGTGCTGCCGGCACCAGGCCAGCAGGTCGCGGTCCACGCCGAACGCGGCGAGCTCGTCGGCAGGCAGATAGACGCGTCCGCGGTCGAGGTCCTCGGCGACGTCGCGCAGGAAGTTGGTGAGCTGGAAGGCCTTGCCCAGCGCGGCCGCGTGGGGAGCGGCGTCCTCCTCGTCGCACACGGTGCCCAGCACCGGCAGCATCTGCAGGCCGATCGCTTCCGCCGAGCCGCGGACGTAGACGTCGAGAGCCCGCCGGTCGGGGTAGTCGGAAACTGTGAGATCCATACGCATCGACCGCATGAAGTCCGCGAACAGGCTCCGGCGGATGCCGTGGCGCCGCGCGGCGTCCACGACCGCGGCGAGGACCGGGTCGTCGCTGCGCCCGCTGTCCAGCCCGGCGAACAGCTCCCGCGACACGGCGTCGAGACGCGCGGCCAAGTCCTCGGGGCGCGCGTCGGCCGGGGCGGCGTCGACGATGTCGTCGGCCCAGCGGGCGAAGCCGTAGAGCGCGTGCACCGCCGGGCGCTGGGCGGGTGCGAGCAGCCGGGTGGCGAGGTAGTAGGTCTTGCCGTGCTGGGCGTTGATCCGGCGGCAGAGAAGGTACGCCGCCCGCAGTCGCGAGTCGATGATCCCGGCAGCGTCCAGGCAGCCGGTCATCGCGTCGCTGCCGGTCCGAGGACGGTCCGAGCGGGGCGCGCGGTACCCGTGATCCGATCCGCCGCCAGCCGGCCGGAGATCAGCGTGGTCGGTACGCCGACACCCGGCACCGTGCTGCCACCCGCCAGCACCGCGTTCTCTACCCCTCGCGGAAGGTTCCGCGGCCGGAAGGGACCGGTCTGCGCCGCGGTGTGTGCGAGGGCGAACGGCGTCCCGCCGACCATTCCGGCGCGCTCCCAGTCGGCGGG
This sequence comes from Saccharopolyspora sp. ASAGF58, assembly GCF_012277335.1. NCBI lineage: Bacteria > Bacillati > Actinomycetota > Actinomycetes > Pseudonocardiales > Pseudonocardiaceae > Saccharopolyspora > Saccharopolyspora sp. ASAGF58. The sequence continues at coordinate 5,018,932 of NZ_CP040605.1, forward strand.
GGTAACGGCATGACTTACCTCGACGGCCGCGTCCACTCCGGGCAGCAGGCGCGTGCTCACGTGCGCGAGCAGTTCCTCGACGTACGGGCTAGTCACCCGATCCCAGTCGATGCGCCCGCGCTCCGAGTTCGGCGCCGGGGCGAGGATGTAGACCAGGTCGCGGCCCTCGGGTGCGAGGGCGGGATCGGTGGCGGTCGGCCGAGTCACCAGCAGTGAGGGGTCGCTCATGAGGCTCCCGTCCCAGATCAGCTCGCGAAGCGTGGCACGCCACTTCTCGCCGAAGAGGATCGTGTGATGCGCGGTGTCCGGCCACTGCTGCCGAGCACCGACGTGCAGCACGACTGCGGACGGGGCGGCTCGCAGGCGCAACGGTCGACGCGGGGTACGTCCGAGGAGTCTGTAGGCCAGCGGCAGCTCGGTGGTCAGCACGACCGCGTCCGCGGGAAAGCGCCGCCCGTCGGCGGTGCGCACCGCGCGCACGCGGCTGCCGGACTTCTCCAGGGCAACGACGGTGCTCCGGTAGTGGAAGCGGACTCCGGCGGCGCAGGCGGCGGCGGCGAGCGCGTCCGGCAACGCCCGCATACCACCCCGCGGGAACGACACGCCCGCGACCGTGTCCATGTAGGAGATCACCGCGTACGCGGCAAGCGCATGCTGCGGGGACAGGCCGACGTACAGCGACTGGAACGAGAACACCCGCCGCAGCCGCTCGTCACGGAGGAACCGGCCGATCGCCCGCTCGAGGCGGCCGAACGCGCCCATCGCGGCCAGCCGGGCCAGCGATGGCGTCAGCAGCGAGAACGGGGAGTCGGTGTTGGCGGCGACGAACCGATCGAATTCGAGCCGGTACAGCTTCGTCAACCACGACCTCAGGCGGCGATACCCCTCGGCATCCGCTGGACCGGCGAACTCGCGCACCGCACCAGTCATCGCCTCAGGGTCGCTGTGCACGTCGAGACGGCTGCCGTCGGCGAACTGCGCCCGGTAGGCAGGATGCACCGGGTGAAGGTCCAGCCGGTCGGCGAGCGCCTCCCCGACCGCCGCCAGGGTGTCGGCGACGACATCGGGCATGGTGAGCACGGTCGGGCCGGTGTCGAGCCGATACCCACCGAGGTCGAGCCGCCCCGCGCGACCGCCGGGAGTCGCGTTCCGCTCGACGACGGTGACCTCGCGCCCGCGACCTGCCAGGTGCAGCGCGGAAGCCAGCCCGGCCAGCCCGGCGCCCACCACCACGATTCGATCCGTAGGGCCCCCCACCACCCGCATTCCCGGCCCCCCTTCCCCCGGCTGCGTGCGTCCTTCACCCACCTTGAAGCACCGCGACAGGATTTGCATCCGCCCGCACACCGGGCCTGCGAGAGATCCCCACGGCTTCCCACGGTCGGTCGACTGGACGTCCACACACCGGGTCACGCGCGGCGGTCGTGTCGATGAGCAGGCCACGGCACAGCGTGGCGGAGCGCAAGCGGCGCGTCGGAGGAACGCGACACGAGGCGAATCGGGTGCTGGGGACGAGCTGCCCGTCGTCCGCGCCAAGCGTAGCGAGCCGACATCACGTCTGGCTTCGTCCTGGAGCACTGCGCAATCCCCACCCGCACTGGAGTGGCGGGATCAGCGCCGACGGGAGACCCTTCCGCCGAGACGTCCCGGCCAGTGCAGGCCGTCCGTCCGGCCTTCTGCCAGGACGTCTTGATGGGGGGTGGGGGGCCGCCGGCCAACGGTCGGCACGGCGCGATCACGTGCCGCGAACCGCGCTGCAGCACCGACATGAGGGGGCCGGATGCAACACCTTCGGCCGGAAGGACCGGCTGTCGGCGAGGGCGAGCGCGGTCGCACTGATCGCGGAGCCCCTCCCGGTTCTTCTCCGCTCGGCGACGGTGAACGCTCGGACCTGGAGAGCTGGTCGACCAACGTACGTGCTCGGACCCGGGAACTCGTGCTCGACTTCGTCCACGCGCAGTGGGCAAACCACGTGCGCGGTGTGGAAGGTGACGACTTCCTCAGCGATCTCCTCGGAGAGTACGCCGCGAGCGGGAAGTACCTGCGGTCCACCTTGACCTACCTCGGGTGGCGATGCGGAGCGAAAGCGGGCGAACACGCGTTCCGCGCTGCGGGTAGTGCTGAGCTCCTGCACGCCGCCGCACTGCTACAAGACGACGTCATGGACGATTCCGCCCTGCGGCGCGGGCGCCCTGCAGCGCACGTCCAGCTCGAACAGTGGCACCGAAGCCGGGGCGTGCCGGGGTCGTCGAGCCGGTTCGGCAGGTCTGCTGCCACGCTGCTCGGCAACCTGTTCCTGGTGTGGGCGGAGCAAATGCTGCGCGAGAGCGGGATGAGCGCCGCGGCGCTGGCCCGTGGCTGGCCGTACTACGACGCGATGCGCAGCGAACTCGCCGTGGGCCAGTTCGTCGATCTCCTCAATGACGCTCGACGGAAACCTTGCTTCCGCCACGTGCTGGACGTGATGTCCCGGAAGTCAGGAAACTACTCGGTACGTCGGCCACTCGAACTCGGTGCTGCGCTCGCCGGTTGCTCACCGCCGCTGCTGGAGGTTCTGGGCGGGTACGGCGACCTGGTGGGGCAGGCCTTCCAACTCCGCGACGACCTCCTCGGCACCTTCGGAGAGGCGTCCGCGACCGGGAAGCCGAGCGCGCACGATCTGCGGACGCACAAGGCCACCAGCGTCGTCGCCCTCGCCTACGAGCTCGCCACGCCGACAGCACGCGGCGAGATGGACCGCCTGTCGCAAGCGGACGCATCCGACGAGGATGACATCGAAAGCTGGCAGATCCTGTTGGCGGCCACCGGCGCCGTCGACGTCGTCGAGAACCTCATGCGAAGTCGCGTCGAGGAAGCGGTCCGACTCGTCGGCCAATGCCCGGACCTGGGCGGGCTCTGTCGAGGTCTTTTGGCTGACATGGCCTTTCGGTGCTTTGAGCGAACGACCTAGCTAGTACGGCAATGGCCATTCGGGTTGTGACCCGTGGGAATGTGTGGCTGTGTCGGCGTGGGGCAGCCGCCTGTTGATCATGTGTTTGTGAAGACAACAGGGTCGCAGGCGGCTGCGGCTGTTAGGGTAGATGCTCGGTTGGCTGGGCGGAAGTTGGGTGAGTTGTCGGAACGGCTGCGCTGGTGTTTTCGGCGGGCCGAGCCGTTCGTGCAGGCCCGTAAGTAGACGCCGAACCGCACGCAGCGGCTGCTGAACCGGGCGGTGTGGGACGAGGGCGCGGCGATGGCCGAGGTTCGGCGGTTCGCGGTGTCCGGGCTGGAAGAGGCGGCCCGCAAGGCCGGGCGCCGGCGCGGGAAGTTGTTGATCGGGGCGCTGGATGAGACCGGGCAGCAGAAGAAAGGTGAAGCCACCGCGGGGGTCAAACGCCAGCATATGGGCTGTGCGGGCCGGGTGGAGAACGGGCTCAACACGGTGCACCTGTCCTATGTGCGCGAAGGTGTCGGGCATGCGTTGATCGGGTTCCGGCAGTGGATTCCCGAAGAGCACATCACCGACCCGGTGCAGTCGCTGCGCTCGGCGTTGCCTGGGGATCTGAAGTTCCGCACGAAAGGTCAGCTGGCCATCGACATCTGCACGACGGTGGCCGCTGACGGGATCCGGCCCGATTTCTATTGCGGGGACGAGGTGTACGGAAGCTGCACCGAGTTGCGGGAGCACTTCGAGACCGACAAGCAGGCGTACGTACTGCGGGTCCAGAAGAACTTCCGGATCACCCTGCCCAGCAGAACGGTGCTCTCGGCCGCCGCGGCTGTGAAGACACTACTGAAACGCAAGCGACAGTGGGAGATTCGCTCGGCCGGCAAGGGCTCCAAAGGCGACCGGTGGTACGCATGGGCCTGGATCGCCACCGCCTCACCCCGGCACTACCTCCTCATCCGCAAACACCTGCGCACCGGCGAGTTGGCCTTCCACTACTGCTTCGTGCCCGATCGGACAAGCTCGTCGGGGAGGTGGTGCGTCTGCTGTTGGAGGCGTATTGTGAGCCGACGTTCTCCGACCGCCCACACGGGTTCCGGCAGGGCGTGTGCAAGGTTGACCTGTCCGGTTCAGGTAATCGGGTAGGGAGGTGGGGGCCGGTCAGGGTCCCGGCAAAGTCGGGTTTCAGCATGTCAGGAGCAGTTCGATGGGCCGGTTGAAATCGCGGGCGTGATGTCGGCAGGCGGCGGCGATGTTGGTGTGGCCGGCGAGTCGGAGCAGGCTGATGGCGGTGTTGCGGAGGCTGGCCATCACCTGGGGTGCGTGGCCGGTGCGGATCTGGCTGCGGTCTTCGTCGTAGGTGACGTCGCGGACCCAGTGCAGCCCGTTTTCGATCGACCAATGTCCGCGCAACCATGTGGCGATCTGGTCGGGTCCGGCGTCGGTGACGGTGAGACTGGTGATGGCGTAGACGGTTTCGCGGGTGCGTTTTCCGGTCTTGCGGTTGGTGCGGGTCCGGGTGAGTCGCAGGACCTGAGCGGCGCCGGGGAATCCGATGCCCGTGATGAGTTCGGTCGCTTTCAGGGTGCGGGTGTCCTGGCGGCCGTGGCCGCGTTCGCGAGTCACTGACAGGGAGGGAATGTCTTTCCAGGGCAGTGATTTCACTCGTTTCCTTAAGGTGGGCTGGTTGGATTTCACTGTGAGGATGTAGTGGCCGCCGCGATCGCGGATGATCTGGGCGGTGTCGCGCTGGCAGTGCATGGCGTCGGCGGTGATGACCGCATTGGTGATGTCGAGAGTGCCCAGAAGCGTGGCCAGTACAGGGATTTCGTTGGTCTTGGCGCCGACGGCGACCTGGGCGAGCACGGCTTTGCTGCGCTGGCACAGCCCGGAGAGCAGATGCACCAGCTTCCCGGCGGTGTCCTTGGCTCCCTTGACCGTTTTCCCGTCGAACGCGATGATCCGCCGCCCGCTGATCGTGCTGGTACGCAGCCACATCCACGCACTGATCTTCTCGTCGAACACATCCCCGGGAAGTCGTTGCAGTACACGACGGATCGTCGATTCCGACGGCGGCCGGCGACCAACGCCCAGCCGGACCAGCGCACCCGCTGGTGCATCGGTGGCCCACTCGGCGATCGCCGTGAACGAGCGTGCCCCGGCCAGCGTGGCCGCCAGCGCAATGGCCAGCACCACCGCCAGGCGGTGCCGCACACCCCGGCGCTTGCGTGGATCGACCACGTCCGTCAACACCTCCAGCAATCCCTGGAGGACCGGCGATCCGGCGTCCGTGACGGATGCGGGCTGGGCAGGGCCTGACTCGACCGGGGTTTGACGGGCAGGAGATGATGAGAACGCGGGCACGGCGACGACTTCCTGACGATCGGTGTTTGGCGACTTCGATCATCACCCTGCGATCGCCGTGCCCGCGCTCACGACACGCCGTTACCGCAGGTCAACCCATCACATCAAGACTTTGCCGGGGCCCTGGGGGGCAGGTTGGCCAGGTGGTGGACCGTTTCGATACCGGCGACTTTGCCGTTCGGGCCAGCGCCATATTCGGATGCCCTGCCGGGCCCCCCGAGCAGATCGGTTCGCAGGTTTCCGTCCAGAACAAGGACCTTTCAGGCTGCGGGCCCTGGCACGTCCGAACCCGCCCACGATTTCCATTGAAATTGCGGAGGTTGTCCACAGGCATCGGCGTGTCGGGGTGCGACACGCCGACGGTCCGCAAGTTCCATTGAAATCGAAGGTTCGATTTCAATGGAACTTGCGGGTTCTCTCCGCCGAGGCGGACTCGATGAACGTCTTCGCACCGGCGGTCACCGCCAGCACCGCCAGGGCCGGCAGCAACGGCAACCCATACAGGATTCCCCGCCCACCGCCTCCAGAGCCCGCCAGAGTCCATCCACACGACCCCGTGAGGACTCGACTGTGAGGGTGGGCCGGTCAAGCACAACCCGAACCTGGGAAGCCAAGAACACAAGAGCGCGGCTCCTGGATAGACCGTCACGGCTTGGACAACCCGATGATCTCCCACCGGAAACCGCGCCCTCGTCTCGCGTCCCACCTGGACAGAAACCCGCCGCAGCCCTCAGATCAACCTTGCACACGCCCTGCGGGTTCCGGCCTGGTAGAGGCTGTCATACCGCGCTGCGGGAGGTGGCCAACACCTGGACCGGGACGACTTGGTTCGTTGAGGGAGACATCGCCGATTGTTTCGGAAGCCTTGATCATCAGGTCATGCTCTCGATCCTGGCGGAGAAGATCCATGACAACCGGTTCCTGAGGCTGCTGCGTAACATGTTGCAAGCCGGATACCTGGAGGACTGGACCTGGAACGCGACACTCAGCGGCGCGCCGCAGGGTGGATGCGCTTCACCTGTCCTGTCCAACATTTATCTGCACCGGCTGGACACCTTCGTAGAGACGGTTCTTATCCCGGAATACACCCGAGGGGGCCGGGCCTGGCTTAGGCCAGGCTCGGCTACGGCTTGCCGGGGCGCGCCGCGCCTCACAGCATTTTCGAGAGTGCTGGCCCAGCGGTCTCGGTTGAACTGCGGGGGTCCGGTGTGTCAGGGCGAGTGCACATCCGTCCCTGAGGATTCGAGAGGTCCCCGATATTCGGCCAGGCTTGCCAGGACCTTCCTGAGCATGGTGGGCAAGCTGGTCCGGTCGGCGATGAGCCAGCCGTTGGCCTCGGCCAGGGCCATGAGCTCGCCGTCGGGTTCGAAGGCCACGCTGAGGGCGGACCGACGAAACACTTCGGCGTCGTTGATGGAGTTGCCGAGGGCCAATACACACTTGGGCGCGACGCCAGTACTGCACGTCAGCTCGGCGAGGACGGCAGATTTTCCACCGCGTACGCCAGGGGCGCTGGCGAGCTCACCGGTGTAGCGGCCCGCGTGAGTGCTGGCGATCGCCCCACGGGCGTAGGGGATGCGCAGGTCCCGTGCCGCGGCCTGGATGACCTCATCCGGGCTGCCTGAAATCAGCATGCTGGGGATCCCCAATTCCGCTAAGTCCTCAACGAGCCGACGGCTGAAGGAAAACAACTGCCCGCTCACCTCGGCCCAGCATTCCTGGGCGACCTCCTGGACCTGGTGTTGTGCCTGCCCTTTCAGAGACGCGGCATAACGCTCGTACACGATCGCCGTGGCCGAGGCTAGATCGAGTTCCCCGTCTTCGTAGCGTCGCGCCGCGAGCTTGATTTCCTTGATGTGCTGAGGATCGGACAGGTCTCGCGCCGCTAGACCGGCGACGAACTCCATGCCGAGGATCCCGGGAAACAACGTCCCGTCCATATCGAGAACCGCAAACTGTCCCGCGCCGGGGAAATCGTTGCCAACGCGCCTACCGTGCATCCGATGGGCCAACCATGGTGAGGGCGCTCGGATTCATTGCCGCCTGCTGCGGCAGGTCGTTCAGCATCGTGTCCAGGCCCTTCCGCTGCCACGATTCGATCATCCCTCGGATCCAGATCGCGAGGCGGTGCGACAACTCCGCGCCGCCGTTGGACCCGAGCTCCTGGTTCAGGTGCCATTCGGTTCGCTGGAGATGCTCGGAGGCGATGCGCAGTGTGGTCTTTAGACTCGGCTCCCAGTCGTCCTGCCCCCACGCCTGCAGCGTCTGCACGGTTAGCGGGTCACCCGGCCTGTGGTCCGTGGTCGCTGACTCAACGAGGAGGGTGACGGGCAGGGTGTAGTTGCCCAACTCGATGTCGCAGTCGGCCTTCTTGGATCTCTCCTTCTCGGATTCTCCCCGCCAGGCTTGGATGTCCTCGACGTCGTCGGAGAACTGGAAGCCAACACCGAACTCGCGGATGGCATTACGTAGGTGGGTGAGATCCACCGGCCATAGCGGACTGGACATGCACCCCACGACGAGCCCGAGCTCTAGCATCGCCGAGGTCTTGCCGATGTTGATGGCCTCGTGGGTCGCCCTGTCCTTGATCGTGCCGCGCTGGCGCAACTCTCGTAGTTGCGCCACGTTGACTCTGTGGAATGTCTGGAGGAACGTGCTCGCTAGCTCGGCGCAGTCGGCCTGGACAATCGCCAGTGCCCTTGCGGAGACGATGTTGCCGATGAGCAACGCCTGCTCGATGCCCACCGACTTCCAGAGCGTGGGCACGCCACGACGAACGGTCCCCTTGTCCAGGATGTCGTCGTGGATCAGTGTCGAGGTGTGCAGCAGTTCAAGCGCGACACAACGCCGAATCAGGCGTTCCGAGATTTCCCCAGCCGCGACCGCAGCCAGACGAGACCGCACAAGCCTGCCCGCAGCCAGCTCGCCCGCGTGGTCGGTAAAACCGTACGGAAGCAGAACGCGGCGATACTCCTCTTCGAGCTCGACAGTCAGCCGCGATCCAAACTCGACGAGGTCAGGAGTAATCAGAACGGGCCTCGACACTGTTTCTCCTATGACTCGCTTGGGCACGCTCGGCAACGAGCATCGGGGCTGACCGGCACGCCGGTCGATCGACTGAGTGTCGTGGAAAGATCATATCTATCTCGACCACGGAGCCCTCACCGCAGTCGGTCACCAGCGCGCCGTCGTCCAGCTTCCCCGACAAATCCCCCCTACCCAGCGGACACGCGGATGGGCGGGTTTCTGGCGTATTCGGGGACCGCCGCATATCGCACCGGATGCGTATTGGCGACGGTGTGAGACCCGCTTCGCGGCAGGCGGGAAACCATGTCCGAGCTGCGCACCGCGCTGACGGGAAGCCTTATCGCGCGCGTGCTTCCGCTGGTCAGCGGAGACGCGGGGCGGCCTGCTTGATCTCGTGGACGAGGGCGAGGGCTTTTTTCGAACTCGGGCCGGATCTTGATCCGGGTGCTGATTTTCTCCGAGAACACCCGCGTGCACTGGGCCCGGGCGAGCGCGTCGAGCGGCTCTGCAGTTCCTGCGTGGCACTGCTGCAACGGGCGTAGCCGATCCGGATTGGCCCGTCGGTGTTGACGTCGTCCGGCTCGGCCACGGGGACCAGATGCCCGGGTCTCCACTCGATGCCCTGGTGGATCTGCACAACAGTGTTTCGGGTTGTGTTGCGGTCTTGACCTCTATCAGGGTCTGGTCGGTAATAGGTCGGCGGTGGCGAAGCCGGCAGCGAGTTCCGGAGAGGTAAGGACCGTCCCGCCCTCGGTGTGGAGTTGGTCGCGGCTGCGTCACAGATAGAGATCCCACAAGTCGGTGAACGCACCGATCAACGCGGGTTCGTGCCGCCGTTCAGGGGTGTGGTCGGGGTCGTCCTCGTGGACCGCCACGAAGAAGGAGCGGCGAAAGTCCGGCTGGCGGGTAAGGCCCCAGCGGTGCCCCCAGGGGATCCAGCTCGACGACGTCTAGACACAGCCCGAGCGCTACGCGCTGCTGTTCGTCGATCTGGGTAGGGCGAGACATTCTTCGCCACTGCTGCAGCAGCGGATCCACGTCGCGGCCGTGGAGTGAGGGCGGTGTCGTGGTCGTGAATCCGGCGGCTGTCATCAGCGCACGGTAATGCTCGGCGGGAAGGAAGGACACCAGGTTCCAGTACCCGGGATCGGCGCCAAGATCGAGCCCGATGCGTAGGTCGGCGGCGGATCCCAGCCATTTGGCATTGACACCGTCGAGCACCTGCAGGGGCCTGTCCGGCTCGGAGGAGAGCTCGCGCATCCACTGCTCAACAATGAGATTCCGTTGGGGCAGGCAGTCGTCGCGGAAACGGCACAACGGACTCGAAGGGTTGCACGACTGACCGGCCGCACCGACCAACACACTGTTCCCAGTTCCTGGCTGGAGGCCCGTTGTTCCCTACTAGCGCATCGTGGTGGACTGCGAGACATGGACGAGCGGAGCTGCTGGTCCGACCGGAGCTGGCTCTAACCCGTTTCATGCTCAAGGGCCGGTCGGCATCGGCTTCAGTTCGTGGTGGGGCCGGTTTCCAGTTTGGTCAGGGCTTGGGTCGCGCGTTCGTGGAGTTGCTGGTCGTCGAGGTCGTCTTCGTCGCGGAGGTCGGGGTCGGCGACGTATTCGTCGCAGTCGAGGAACAGGTCGTTGAGGATCTCGTAGATGGGCTCGGGGAAGTGGCGGGTCGCTGCTTTGAACATCGCCATGTACTGTTCCTCGAACCGGCGCGCTGAGATCTTGCCCGATGTGAAGGCGCGGATGAGCCCAACGTAGTCGGCGACGTCGTTGCTCATGCTCTCGCTCCTGGCTGGTCGCATTGGTGGGCGCACGGTGTTGGCGGCATCATAGCTTTCCTCTGGTCAGGACGTTGGTGAGCTGGTCGGGGTTGAGTCGCCAGCCGCTGAGGAACTCGCCGGTGGGTTTTTGCATGACGAACAGTCCTGTGTTCTTGTCCACTTGGAAGAACACCGGGTCTCCGCGGTAGATGCCGGACATGCGCTCGAGGTCGGGGCGTTGGGTGAAGTCGCGGATAGCTTTCTCGAACTCATCGAAGGCTTCTTTGCTGCGTGGTTTGTCGACGCCGAAGTCGGGTGCGTGTCGGTCGTATTTCTTCTCGATCTGTTTGCGGTCGATCTTGAGTTCCGGTGCGGTGGTCTTACTGGTGCCGACCCGTTCGCCGACCTGGGTGGTTTCGGTCTGGGTGACGTTGGGGTCGGGGGTGTTGTTGATGGTCATGGCCAGGGTGGCGTTGGCTTCGACGGCGGCCACGGTCGTGACCGCGCCGCTGAGGCTGATCACGAACTCTGTGGCGACTGCGGCCATTCGTACACCCGCGGCGTCCAGGACCGCGGCCCCGGCACCGCCTTCCACCGCAAAACCCCCGACCGGTGTGGTCAGCAGGGAAGCGACAAACGCGATGCCGGTGACGGCGGCGAGCTCCAGGCTTGTTTCCTCAACGATGTCGCCGATGGTGTTGCGGGTGCGTTCGACCGAGATGGCGTAGTCGCTGCAACTGTTCGCCAGCGCATCACAGGTAGCGGGAAGTGCGGAGATGAGTGTGTCGTCGCCGGCGGCGACCTTCTGCCAGAACGACTCCAGCGCGTCGAGGTCTTCGGCGATGTTGTTGCTGACCAGCGACTGCAATCGGGCGTGTAGGTCGTTGGCTATGTCGTTGAGGCTGTCGCGTGCTGCGGCGAACGCGGCGGCGACGTCGTGCATGTTGTCGACGTGGCCGTTGGGGTAGTAGGGGTTGACCCAGTCAAAAAAGAAACATTAGAGGCGCGGCTTTCATCACGCAACCATCAGATTGAGCCGGAAGGGAAGGACGTCACCGACTCCACGGCGCTCGCGGGTGGAGTCTCATAGGGTCTGCCACGGGTGCTGTCGACCGCGTAGCGCAAGGGCCGTCGTTTACTCCAACTCCATCGTGCGCTCGAGGTCCAGGGCCAGGCGTAGCGCCAGACTGGCGGGGTCGAGGTGGCGGCCGAGGATCGTCTCCGCGCGCTGAATGCGTTGGGTCACGGTGTTGGGATGGATGCCGAGGCGCTGACCGCACCGGGTCGGGCTCGCGTGTGCGTCCATGTAGTGCCGCAGCGTCTTGATCAGACGTTCGCCGTCTTCGTGGCTGCGCAGTGCCCCGAGGTGGTCATCGACGAACCGCGCGGCCATCTCCTTGTCCTGCGTGGCGAGCACGGTGACCGCGACGTCGGGGAACCGGGTCGGTGCGGGAGTGTGGAGCGCTGTCAGGTCGACGCACGACAGGGCTTCCTGGTGGGTGTGGTGGAACCCGCGGATTCCGCGGCGCGGGGTTCCGAGAGTCAGCCGGATGGTCCTGGGCAGCGAAACCGCGGCCAGGTCGTCGAAGGTCGAGTTCTTGCACGGGGTGAACCAGCCGTGGATGACCGAGGAATCGGTCGTCACGGAGAGGTGTTGCCGAGCGAACCCGAGGAGCTCCCGTCGTGCGAGTTCGGATACCTCCTCGTGTTTCATGGGGTCGACGCTCCAGGCCACGTACCCGATGTGCACCTCATCGATGTGATAACCGAAGAGCTCTCTCAGCTCGCGCACGCCCCCGTTGCCCGACAGCACGGCGCGGACGATCTCGTTGCGCCGCGAATTCGTGGCCCGCATGAGGCTGTCGCGAGCCCGGTTGTAGGTGGTGATCGTCTCGCCGGTCATGGACTGCATGTACTCGAACATGCGGATGGAACCCGACTCGAGCGCCTCGGCGCGACGCGCAACGGTCCACGACTGCTTTTTGCGAAGATGGCTGGTGAATTCGTTCCAAATGGCGGCGTGGCCCAGCTCGTAGGAACGAAGGACGGCCGACAGGGGAATGTTCGAGCGAGCCATCAGGTACGCGAAATCCTGCGCCGGTTTCGGAAGATGCGGGTCCGGGTTCGAACCCATGAGGGTGGCGCGCATGCCCGGCAGGTGCGAGACGATGGCCGCGCGCAACGCCTCCAGCGTGTCCGGATCGGCCGCTCCGAGCTCGGGAATCTCGGCGTGGAGCTGATCGGCGAGCACGGAGAATTTCAGGCGTCCGTGCTGGTCGAGCCAGTTCACGAACGGTTCCAACGGTAGCGGGTTGCCGCCCACCTTCGCATCCAGCATTTCGACACTATGGAGGACACCGGGAGAGCCGTCCACCCCGGTCGTTCCGTTCCGTATGTGATCCCGCCACACAACGGTGTATCAGCAATGGGCATTGGCACTGCTTGAGTCTGTCGCAACGATGGCACGAGTTTCGCTCGAACCCAAAGGAGTGTCCGATGTCGAAATCTTCTGGCGGTCTGCTTTCAGGCCTCGAAGTCGCGGTCACCGTGGACGACCAATTCCAGTGGACCGGGATCCCGTTTCCCGAAGGGCATGGTCCGCACACCGTGTCGAAGAAGATGATGAAGGCTTTTGAAGCCTACGGGGTTCCCGGCGTTTACGCCTTCAACAGCACTGCGCCGACGGAGGAAGATCCGCGCGTGCTCGACATCCTCGATGACTGGTGCGCCGCCGGGCACTACGTCGGCAACCACACGCACCAGCACATCAGCCTCAACTGGCTGGACGTCGACACCTACCTCCGCGACATCGAGACCAGCGAGCGGCTGTTGAGCAGGTGGATAGAGGCATCGCCGTCGCGCTACTTCCGCTACGCCTTCGCCATGGAGGGCGACAGCGCGACCAAGACGAGCCAGGTCCAGACTCACCTGAGCCAAAACGGGTTCCTGTCCTCCCCGGTCACGCTCTGGTTCTACGACGCCCAGTTCATGGTCGCCTATGACCGCGCCCTGCGGCTCACGGACCGGGCGGCGCAGCGCTGGATCGAGGACACCTTGGTCGACACCGCGATCGAGCAGATTAAAAACCAAGCAGCCGCGGCTACTGCCGCGCTCGGCCGGTCACCGGCGCACATCATGCTGATCCACGGCACGACGGTCGCCGGTGCGACCATCGAGCGGATCCTCGGTCGGCTCACCGAGGAAGGCGTCGTGTTCGTCACCTCGGAACGGGCGATGGCCGACCCTGCCAACGTGATCGGTTCGCCGGTGACCACCCGCCAGTTCCGCAACTCGACGCAGAAGTGGGCCGAGCACGCGGGCGTGTCCATCCCGGATGTTCCGCCGGCGGTGCTCGCCGAGGTGGAGAAGGCGGCTCCCATCGAGGGCATGAGTTACGACGAGGTTCTTGGCCGGGCGATCCAGGAGTGGACGCGCCGGGTGTCCTTCACTCCGGTTCCGGCCGACTTCCACTGAGAAGGGACCTGGCATGAGCGAACCGCGAATCCACTCAGGCGGAACTTCTCAGTCGCTGGAGACGCTGCGCACTCGTGCTGCGCGGCTGGCATCGGCCCTCAACGCCGACGGGATCGGTCCGGGCGACCGCGTCGCCGTTGTCATGCGCAATGACATCGCGTTCGTGGAGGTGACGCTCGCGGTCGGGCTCGTCGGGGCTGCCCCGGTTCCGATCAACTGGCACTGGACGGGGGACGACCTCGCACACGCGCTGGCCGACAGCCGCTCCCGGCTCGCGGTGGTCCACACCGACCTGCTGCCGGCCGTGGAGTCCAGCGCACCCGGGCTGCCGATCATCGAGGCGGAGATACCGCGCGGGGTGCGGTGCGCCTACGGGCTGGCCGAACAGCCGTCCACCGGAAGGTGGCCGACGCTGTCGCAGCGCATCGACGACCACGAACCCCGCACCGAACCCTCACCTGCCGCCCCGATGAGCGTGATCTACACGTCCGGCACCACCGGGCGGGCCAAGGGAGTGCTCCGCGACCCGGTCGCGGTGGCCGACCGCCCGACGTTGCTGGCCAACATCGCGAAGCTGTGGCACCTGGCTCCAGCCGAGACGACCCTCATCCCGGCGCCGCTCTACCACTCCGCTCCGAACGTGCACGCCACCTTCGCCGTCGCGCTGGGCATGAACTTGCACATCATGCCTCGCTTCGACGCCGAGGAGTTCCTGCGGCTGGTGCAGGAGCACCGCGTCAACAGCGTGCAGATGGTTCCTACGATGTTCAACCGGCTGCTGCAGCTGCCCGAGCAGGTGCGGCGTTCCTACGACCTCTCCTCGCTGAAGGCCATCGTGCACGCGGCCGCGCCGTGCCCGCGGCACGTCAAGGAAGCCATGATCGGCTGGTTGGGTCCGATCGTGCACGAGTACTACGGCGGCGCCGAGGTGGGTGCCTTCACCGCCTGCGACACGGCGGAGGCCCTGAGCCGTCCGGGCACCGTCGGGCGCCCGATCCTTGATGCCGATGTGCGCATCCTCGGCGAGGACGGAACTGACAAGCCGGTGGGCGAGGACGGCATCGTCTACGGGCGCTGCTTCACTGGCTGGCCGGACTTCACCTACATCGATGACGAGCCCAAACGCCGTCGGATGGAAAGGGACGGATACCTCACCCTCGGCGACATCGGCCACCTCGACGACGAGGGCTATCTCTACCTCAGCGACCGGCTCAACGACATGGTCATCTCGGGCGGGGTGAACATTTACCCCGCCGAGGTCGAGGCGTGCCTGCTCGACCTTGAGGGGGTCGCCGATGTGGCCGTGTTCGGCATCCCCGACCCCGACCTGGGAGAGGTGCTCGCCGCCCACATCCAGCCGATCCCCGGCGCGATCCTCCACCCGGCCGAGATCCGGACCCACGTCGGCTCCCGCCTGGCGCGCTACAAGGTGCCGCGGGAAGTGGTGCTCGCCGACGAGCTGCCGCGCGAGGACACCGGAAAACTGTTCAAGTGCCGTCTCAAGCAGCAGTACCTCGAGGCGGCGGGGCACAACGGGGACGAGGGGGTTGCATGAGTTCGTCCGTGCTTCTTGAGAGCCCGGAGACCGGTATCGCGCGGGTGGTGCTGAACCGGCCCGAGCGTCGCAATGCGCAGAACCCCCAGATGCTCTACGACCTCGACGAGGCGCTGGCGATCGCGGTCCGGGACCGCACAGTCCGGGTGATCATCCTGGCTGGTGCGGGCCCCGACTTCTCCGCCGGACATGATCTCGACGAACGCGACTCGAGGATTCCCGGGCCGTCCGTGGCCACCCTCGAGGGCGCTTTCGACGCCGACGGGGTCGAGGGCAGGCACGCGTTCGAATGCGAGGCCTATCTGGGAATGTGCCGCCGGTGGCGCGATCTGCCCAAACCCACGATCGCCCAGGCCCACGGGCGTTGCATCGCCGGAGCGCTGATGCTGTTGTGGCCGATGGACCTGATCGTGGCCGGCGAATCGGCGACCTTCTCCGATCCGGTAGCGGCATTCGGGCTCAACGGTGCGGAGTACTTCACCCACGTGTGGGAGGTGGGCGCGCGCAAGGCCAAGGAAATGCTGTTCACCGGCGCTCCTGTGACTGCTGCGGACGCACATCGGCTGGGCATGGTCAACCACGTGGTCCCCGACGACGACCTCGCGGACTTCACCCTCGACCTCGCACGGCGGATCGCACGCATGCCCGAGTACGCGCTGCGGCTGGCGAAGTCCAGCGTCAACAACAGCCTCGCCGCCCAAGGCCAGGACGTGGCGCTGGACTCGGCGTTCGCCCTGCACATCGCCGGGCACGCCAACAACCTCTCCCGCCACGGCGACATCATCGACCCCGGTGGTGTCGACACGATCCGGGCGCTGTCCCGCCAGTCGCCGGAGCGTGCGCCGTGACGAATCCATCCCGAACCAGCCCGCGGGAGGCAGCGTTGACCAGCGACACCCGTCCAACCATCGAAGGTTGGCTCGCCGAGTACGACGCACGGGACGCCGACGTCGCGTGGCTGCTGTGCGACCGGCACGACCCGAATGCGGTCGCCTTCACCTTCGTCGACGCCGACCTGCGGACGTACGACCTGACCTTCGGTGAGCTCGCCGAGCGTTCCCGCCGACTCGCCACCGTGCTCGCCGACCACGAATTGCGGCGCGGCAGCAGAGTGCCGGTGCTCATGGGAAAACGACCGGAACTCATCGTCACGCTCGTGGCGATCTGGCGCCTCGGTGCGGTCCACGTGCCGCTGTTCACCGCGTTCGCCACCGGAGCCGTCCAGCTGCGCGTCGAGGCGGCCGGCGCCGAGCTCGTGATCACCGACCCCGCGCAGCGTGCCAAGGTCGACCCGATTCCCGGGATCACGGCACTCGACGTCGTCCAGTTGGAGCGGGCCGCTGCCGACCGTGAACCCCACACCGGGCGGGAGACGGTTGGCGGCGACGGCACATTCCTGCAGCTCTACACCAGCGGCACGACGGGGCGGCCGAAGGGCGTTGCGGTGCCGGTACGGGCGATAGCCGGGTTCCGGTCGTACATGCACTTCGCCATGGACGTCACGGCGGACGACGTGCACTGGAACGCGGCCGACCCCGGGTGGGCCTACGGCCTCTACTACGGCATCGTCACACCACTGGCCGCGGCCCGGCGCAACCTGCTGGTGGACGCCGGATTCACCCCCGAGCTCACCACGGAGGTCCTGCGACGGCAGGCGGTGACCAACTTCGCCGGTGCACCCACCATGTACCGGGCCATCGGCCGCAGCGGCCTCGTCGAGGGCGTGCGGCTGCGGCGTGCGTGTTCGGCGGGAGAGCCACTGACACCTGACATCGTGCGGTGGGCGCGCGAGACCCTCGATGTCGAGATCCGCGACCACTACGGGCAGACCGAACTGGGCATGGTCATCGGCAACTGCGCGCACGAGAACGTGGCACGTCCGCTCAAGGACGCGTCGATGGGACAGCAGCTGCCGGGCATCGTCGCCGACGTCGTCGACGGACGGATCGCGGTGTCGACCAAGAGTCCGCTGTTCTGGTTCACCGGGTACCGGGGAGAGCCCGAGCGCACCGACGAGCGCTTCACCGGGGACGGCGCCTGGTACCTCACCGGCGACACCGGACGTGTCGATGAGGACGGCTACTTCTTCTTCACCGCACGGGACGACGACGTCATCCTGGCCGCCGGATACCGGATTGGACCGTTCGACGTGGAGAGCGTGCTGATCACCCACCCCGCTGTCGCCGACGTCGCCGTGGTGGGGCAGAAGGACCCGGACGGTGTGCGCGGCGAAATCGTGGTGGCCTATGCCGTTCTCCTCGAAGGTGCCGAGCCCGGAGACGACCTCGTTCGGGAGCTTCAGGCGCACGTGCGCGAGCGTTACTCGGCCCATGCCTACCCCCGACTGATCCGGTTCGTGGACGCGCTCCCCAAGACACCCAGCGGGAAGGTGCAGCGGTTCAAACTGCGCGAGCTTCACGCTGACTGACGAACGCACTCGCCAGCTTCCGAAACCCACGCGATTCCAGGAGAAACATGCGCATTGATCCGACAACGGCGGCTGTGGTGACTGGAGGTGCTTCTGGTCTCGGCGAAGCGACCGTGCGGCGCCTGTACCGCGAAGGCGCTTCGGTCGTCATCGCCGACCTGCCCTGCTCCTCAGGTCAGTCGCTAGCTGACGCCCTCGGAGAACGCGCGGTTTTCGTGCCCGCCGATGTTCGAGAAGAAGCGGGAGTGTCACGTGCACTCGATGCCGCTGAGGAATTCGGCGGGCTGCGGGTGGTCATCACGTGCGCCGGGATCGCGACACCGGGGCGGATCCTGGGAAGCGGCGGCCCGCTCTCGCTCGACGAGTTCAAACAGGTGCTGGACATCAACCTCGTCGGCACGGTCAACGTGCTCAGACTCGCCGCCGCGCGGATGTCCGCGAACGAACCGGTCGACGGCGACCGAGGCGTCGTGATCATGACCTCCTCGATCTCCGCCTACGACGGCCAGATCGGCCAAGCCGCTTATGCCGCCAGCAAAGGCGGTATCGCCGCGCTGACGCTCAGCGCCGCGCGTGACCTGGCCGAACACGGGATCCGCGTGAACACCATCGCCCCGGGCATCTTCGCCACACCCCTCATGCTCGGCCTTCCCGACAAAGCACGGAAAACCCTCGAACAGCGCGTACCCCATCCGCCCCGGCTCGGCACACCGGAAGAGTTCGCCTCGCTCGCCGCACACATCATCGACAACCAGATGATCAACGGCGAGGTAATCCGCCTCGACGGCGCCCTACGAATGCCACCGAAGTGACCGTGATCCCCAGGCAGCGCACGAATCCAGCCGGTTCCGTATGCCCGGCTGTTTCGCCTGGTCAACAAAGTGCCCCCGGTGCGATTCGAACGCGCACTGTACGGATTTTGAGTCGGCTTCACGCTGTGGCTCTGGTGTATCGCCTGGTCATTGGGCGTGTGATCTCGCTCGCATGGTGCTCCGTGGGCATGATCGGCGACCGTTCATGCCCAAACCCATGCCCATTGGGGCCACCGTGGATAGTTGCGTGTGCGACGCTTCGCATAAGCGCTGTGATCAACATTCGCGGCGGGGTGGTTGATCCAGTTCGCCTTGCAGGCGGTCCAAGCCGGGCGCGAAGCGGGAGACAGGCGGCCCGGAGCCAGGCGGAGTGACTGTCAAAGCCGAGAACTAAATCCGGCATGGTCACCTTGACCACAGGTGCAGCTGGGCAAGCGGGACAACACAGTGTTGGGCACGTGGCCGAGCTGGTCACCTCGGCCAGTCCGTCCAGCGCGTGGGCGGGCTCCTGCCGTCCCTGAATGTTGTGGGCTTCCCCCGTGGGTGTGGACACTCTGATACTGGATCTTGAGGTCCAGGGGAAGGAGTGTCCCGGTTGGGACGGCCATCGAAGTACAGCGACGAGTTCAAGCGTGATGCGGTGGAGCTGGTGTTCTCCACCGGTCGTCCGATCAACCAGGTCGCCCGCGAGCTGGGCTTGAGTCATGAGACGTTGCGGAATTGGGTGCGTGCGGCCAAGCAGCAGGCCGAGGTCGGCGACGGCGCGGAGGCAGAGGCTGCCGATAAGGATGCTGAGCTGGCCCGCTTGCGGAAGCGGGTCGCGGAGTTGGAGACCGAGAAGGAGATCCTGCGTAAGGCAGCCGCCTATTTCGCGCAGGAGATGGATCGATGACTCACCGCTACCCGTTCATCTCCGCCCACCGTGCCGTCTACGGCGTCAAGCGGTTATGTCGCGTACTCGAGGTGGCCCGCTCGGGCTTTTATAATAAGCAGCACGGCGCATCACCGGGCATCCTGACTTGGTGATCGCCAGTAGCGAGAGCAATCAGTGGAAGATCCGCCATATGGGCTCTGACCAGCGCGGACAGGTTTTAGGCAAGCACATAGTCGATGTTGGACCGACGTGTTTTGTACTGCGGTTTTCTCGGTTTTCGTAGGTAAGTGTCCTTTTAGGACCTGACTGGGGGTCAAGGGGTCGCAGGTTCAAATCCTGTCAGCCCGACGGTGAAGAGGGTCTTCGCAGGTCAGAGCCTGTGAAGACCCTCTTTTTGTGATCATGGTTCGTTCTTCGGAGTCAAGCATGCCGCTTATCGACCCCTTGACTTCGGAGCTTGGACATCCCGCTTTTGGATCTTGAACGGCTCACTGGCGGCCTCTCGACGACCTGGACCGGCTACCTGCGGGACTGGGACCGCAGCCTGCGGTCGGGCAACCACCCGGAGACCACCCGCTACAACTACATGCTGGCCGCCGCACAGTTGACGCGTTACCTCGGCGAGTACTCGCCGGACCCCGAGGCGAGCGCGGCGGCGGAGGACCCCGCGGAGGTCACTAAGGCCCACATCGAGGCGTTCCAGTCCTGGATGATCGAGACGCGCTCGGCCGCCACGGCGGTCAACAAGCACAAGGCCCTGCAGCAGTTCTTCAAGTGGCTGATGCTCGACGAAGCGGAGATCGATCGCTCACCGCTGGAACGGGTCCGGTTGCCCAAGGCCCCGACCAAGCTGGTGCCGGTGATCGACGATGAGGTGACGACACACCTGCTCGAAGGGTGCAAAGGCAAGGGTTTCCTGAGCTTGCGTGATGAAGCGATCATCCGGCTGTTCTGCAACACCGGGGCCAGGCTGTCGGAGGTCGCCGGACTGGCGCTGGAGGATGTCGATCTCAAGACGGAGTCTGTCGTCTTCCACGGCAAGGGAGCCAAGGTACGGCGGGTGCGGATCGGGGCCAGGACCGCCCGGGCGCTGAGCCGGTATGTGCGCGCACGCGCCAAGCGTAAGGGCGCTGAACTACCGGAGTTGTGGTTGGCCGATCGTGGGGGACGGCCGCTGAACGCCAATGGCGTCAAGATCCGGCTCAAGCGACTGGGGAAGGCCGCGGGGCTGGCGGGTCTGCATGCGCACCAGTGGCGTCACACCTACGCCCATCAGTGGGTAGTTGTGGCGCCATCGGTGGGCATGAACGCCGGCCACCCCGGCCCGTTTTCCGCGCCTCTTGAGCATGATCTTTATCCCGTTCGCCTGAAGTGCCTGACCGCCGCATTCGGCCAACCAGAGGCTCGGCGACTCCGCTCCGCGGTGCTTCGCCCGGGCGCGCAGGTACCGACTCACCGCCCGAGCTGTCTTTGGCCCGAACCGAACGCGCCGGAACTTCCCGCCTTTCCCCAGGTACACGACCGAATCGGTGGCCATGTCAATAGCAACCAGGGACAGAACCTTTTTCACTGACCGCCGTCACACGTCGCCCCGGTGGAGAATCTGAGCGTGCTACTCGGGCATTACGAACAAGTTGGCAACGTTCGCAACATGGCGATCACGAGGCGGGAATTGCGTTGGCCCGCGCCGCGCTCCGGCAGTTTCCGGAAACCACAGAAGCCGCCGAGCAGGCACTTGCGGAGGCCCGAGGCGCTCGGGTTCGAAGCCGATGCGGTGCGTGCGCTGAACTGCCTCGGCTGGGTCTGGCTTCGAAGCCGGTGACAACGCAGTGGCTGCAGCGTCCTATCAGCGTGCCGCTGATCGGGCTGGTTTGAGCGCCATGTCCTACGAGAAAGCTCGCGCCTACACCGGTCTGGGTAACGTGGCGGCGTCCGGTGGGCGCAGTACGGAAGCGGTTGCACTTTGGCGGCGCGCCGACGAGACCCACCGTGGGCTCGACCCGGCAACGGTCGCCGAAGCCCGCGCCCGATTCCGTTCCACCACGTCCGGTTCCGCAGCACCAGCCGAACACGAATCCGATTGATCCACGAATCGCACTGATGCCCCTGGCGAACACGCTCCCGTTGATCCCGGGGTCACGTCGGCTAACCGATCGAGTGAGTTCTGGGGCCTGCCCAGCCAGGGCCTTGCGTCTTTGTTCCGGGCTCAGTTGCGGGTTCCGACGAACAGGCCTCGGCCGTTCGGCCCTCCAGGAAGGTATTCCGCGCGGATTCCTGCGTCCTCGAGCGCGGCGGTGTACTCGTCCTCAGTGAACAGGGAGAGGATTTCGAACTCTGTGAAATCCCGGATCCCGGCGGGTTCGGCGACTGTGTAGCGAACGGTCATTCGGCTCGTACGGCCCTCCAGGACCGAGTGCGATAGCCGGCTGATCACCCGCTCGCCGTGGTGAGCGACGGCTCCGGTGACGAACCCGTCGATAAACTTGTCGGGAAACCACCAGGGTTCGATGACCGCGACTCCGCCAGGGGCCAGGTGCCGGGCCATGTTTCGCGTCACGCGTCGCAGTTCGTCAACGGTTCGCATGTAAGCCGCGGTAAAGCACAAGCAGGTGACGACGTCGAATGGCTCGCCGAGGTCGAAATCGCGGATGTCACCAGTGTGAATCGGTACCTCAGGGACTCGTCTGATCGCGATCTCCCGCATCGCATCGGACAGTTCAAGCCCCGCGACCTTCGCGTATTCGGCACGGAACCGCTCTAGGTGCGCCCCGGTCCCACAGGCGATGTCGAGTAGGGACTGTGCTTCGGGCAGCCTGGTGCGTACGAGCTGGCTTATTTCCTCGGCCTCGGTTGCCCAGTCCCGGCCACGCGCGGAGTGGATCGCGTCGTAGATGTCGGCATGGTCTGGACTGTATACCGAGGAGATTTCTTCGAATGTGCCGCTCACGCGCGACATCCTCACTTTCCGAGTGGTGATCTCCAGCTGATGTGTTGATCCACGGCCTTGCGGAACTCGTCAGCCACCGTGCGCACCTCGGCGTCGTCAAGGCTCGGGTGCAGTGGTAGCAGGAGTGTTCTGCGGCAGGCGTGCTCCGCAGAAGGCAGCTTGCAGTCCGCGCGGTAGATGGGGACCTTGTGCAGGGGCGGGTAGCGGAAGCTCGTGTAGATGCCGCGTTCCAGCATTTGTTGCGCTACCTGGTCGCGGATCTCCGGAGCCAGCTGGACCCAGTAGAAGTAGTGTGACGAGACGTGCCCATCCGGTAGCGTCGGCGGCAGGTGGACACCCGGCACATCGGAAAGCAACCGGTCGTACTGCGTAGCGATTTCCCTGCGCCTGCTGACGAAATCTGGCAGTTTGCGCAGTTGCACGCTGCCAAGCGCTGCCGTCATGTCGTTCCCGATCAGCCGGTGGCCGATGTCTTCGACGAAAATATCCCACCAGCGATTGGAAGACTTGGCCGAATCGAATCCGGTCATCTGCTCAAGACCGTGGTAGGCGAGTCGTCTTGCACGGTGCGCCAGCTCGGGGTCCGCCGCGTAGAACATGCCCCCATCCCCGGTAACCAGGATCTTCATCGCATCGAAACTCCAAGTGGCCAGGTCCCCAAAGGTTCCGCAGGCGGTGCCGTGCACGGACGATGCCACCGCGCAGGCGGTATCCTCGATGAGCGCGAGGCCCTTTTCGCGGCAGAAATCGGCGATCTCGGTTACTTCGCCCGGCGAACCTCCATAGTGGAGCAACAACACGGCCTTGGTCGTTGGCGTTATGGCCTTCGCCACATCCTCCAGAGTGGGGTTCAACGTCCGGGGGTCGACGTCGCAGAACACCGGGCGGGCACCGGCGGACACGACGGCGTTGGCGGCCGCTACAAAGCTTATCGAGGGAAGTACCACGTCGTCGCCTGGGCCGAGTTCGAGCACCTGCACCGTAAGGAACAGCGCGGCGGTCCCCGAGTTGACGAAAACGATCTGGTCGGGATCCACGCCCAGGTGGTGGGCGAAGTCGGCCTCGAACGTCCGGGTGCGCGGCCCGAGCCCGATCCAGTTGCTGGCGAACACCTCCGCGATCGCGTCGAGTTCTTCGGCGCCGAGGGTCGGCTGATGCAGGTTGATCACGTTGCTGGAATCCTCCGAGATGCCGCCATGCTAGGAATTCTTAGCCACGAATTCAGCGATTGATTCGACGACGTAGTCGATCATCTGGTCGGTTATGCCGGGGTAGACACCGACCCAGAAGGTTCGGTCGGTGACGATGTCGCTGTTGGTGAGCGCGTCGGCAATCCGGTACCGCACATGCTGGAAGGCCGGATGCCGAGTGATGTTACCGCCGAACAGCAGTCGGGTGCCGATGTTGCGGGATTCCAGGAAGTTCACCAGGGCGGCACGGGTGAACCCAGCGTCTGCACTGACAGTGATCGCAAACCCGAACCAGCTCGGGTCGCTGTGTGGGGTGGCTACCGGCAACAGCAGGCCCGGCAACCCGGACAGCCCTTCGCGCAACCGTCGCCAGTTATGGCGCCGGGCCGACCCGAATGCAGAAATCTTGCCCAGCTGGCTCAGCGCAAGTGCGGCCTGCAGGTCGGTGGTCTTGAGGTTGTAACCGACGTGGGAGAACGTGTACTTGTGGTCGTAGCCGGCTGGGAGAGTACCGAGCTGGTAATCGAACCTCTTGCGGCAGGTGTTGTCCACGCCGGGCTCGCACCAGCAATCCCGCCCCCAGTCACGCAGCGACTCGATGATGCGAGCCAACTCCAGACTGCCGGTCAAGACGCAGCCGCCCTCGCCGCTGGTGATGTGATGGGCAGGGTAGAAGCTGACCGTCGTCAGGTCGCCGAAGGTTCCGGTCAGCTGTCCCCGGTAGGTGGATCCCACCGCATCGCAGTTGTCTTCGATGAGGAACAGCTCGTGTTCTTTTGCGATCTCTGCGATTTCGTCAGCAGGGAAGGGGTTGCCCAACGTGTGCGCCAACATGATGGCTCGCGTACGTTCCGTGACCGCGGCTTTGATGCGGTCCGGCGTCGCGTTGTAGGTGCCGAGTTCCACGTCGACGAATACCGGGACGAGTCCGTTTTGGACCGCGGGGTTGATGGTCGTAGGGAAGCCGACCGCCGCAGTGATCACCTCGTCGCCGGGCCGCAGTCGCGCGTCGCCGAGCTTGGGGGATGTCAGCGAGCTCAGCGCCAGCAGATTGGCCGACGAACCGGAGTTGACGAGGTGAGCCTTGCGGAGGCCGAAGAAGCGGGCGAACTCGGTCTCGAATCGCCGAGCGTTCCCGCCTGCGGCGATCCGGAGCTCAAGCGCGGCTTCCACAAGTGCCATTCGGTCGTCCTCGTCAAGTACGGCGCCCGACGGTCGGATAGGCGTCGATCCGGCTACGAAGGCCGGCGATTCCTGCTCACGGTGGTAATCGCGCACGGCTGCCAATACCCGGTCCTTCGGCGCCATCTCAGTGGTGGTAACACAAGTGTCGTCACACGAAGTCACTCCGCGCGCCCTTTCCCCAGCGCTCTGGGCGTTCTGGTTGTGCATGCAGGCGACCAGGCTTCGCGCCTTGGTGTTCAGGAGAGCTGCACGCGGTTGCGTTGCCTGGCTCGGTCTTGACCCGCATCAGGAAGTGCGGAACCCCCGTAGAACTCCATGATGCGGACACCGAGGATTGCTATCTCAGGCTGGTCGATGATCTGCCGGCCCCGGGACGCCACACCGCCACCGGAGGGACGTGAAAAGCCAATGTGGACAGAGAAGCGTTCATTGACTCGGAACTCCTCGATCGATCTGGCGGACCCGCCTCGATGGACCCGAGGATAGCGGGACCTGCCCTGCCGGCGCTCGCCAAGATCGCTACCTTCACCTGGACGGCCTAAGATGTAGATTACAAACATCCCGCGTACCCGGGATATCGAAGAGTTCTGTGATTCTTGGTACGTTCCCGGTGTTCAATTTTGATCGGAGAGTCCATGCGTGTTCTGTTCACGCCTCTGCCGGCGAGTTCGCACTTCTTCAACCTGGTGCCGTTGGCGTGGGCGTTGCGTGCGGCGGGGCACGAGGTCCGCGTCGCTATCTGCCCCAATATGGTGTCGATGGTCACCGGAGCCGGGCTCACCGCGGTACCCGTTGGCGACGAGCTCGACCTCATCGCCTTGGCAGCCAGAAACGAACTCGTTCTCGACAGTGGCGTCGCGTTCGACGAGAAGGGACGGCTTCCGGAACTCTTCGACCAGCTGCTGTCAATCAACTCCGGCCGAGACATGGACGCCGTAGAACAGCTCCACCTCGTGGATGACCGATCCCTGGACGACCTCATGGGGTTCGCCGAGAAATGGCAGCCCGATCTCGTCGTATGGGACGCGATGGTCTGTTCGGGTCCCGTTGTGGCGCAAGCGCTCGGCGCACGACACGTGCGGATGCTTATCTCGCTGGATGTGTCGGGGTGGCTGCGGTCCGGTTTCCTCGAACATCAGGAATCGAAGCCGTCTGAGCAGCGCGTCGACCCGCTCGGGGAATGGCTCGGCGGGAAGCTTGCCAAGTTCGGTGCCACATTCGACGAGGAGGTAGTGACAGGGCAGGCGACCATAGATCCAATTTCGCCGTGGATGCGACTGCCGGTGGACTTGGACTACATCCCGATGCGCTTCGTGCCGTACAACGGTGCGGCGGTGGTGCCGGCGTGGTTGCGCGAACCATCGACCAGGCGGCGTGTCTGCGTCACCCGCGGGCTGACCAAGCGGCAGCAGAGCAGGGTGGCCGAGCAGTGGGAGGGAGAAGCCCAGGAACAGGCAATGGTGGAAACGTTGTTGCGCGGCGCGGCCGGGCTCGACGTCGAGGTTATCGCCACGCTGTCCGCCGATGAAGTACGGGCGATGGGGGAGTTGCCCGCGAACGTCCGGGTCCACGATTACGTACCGCTCAACGAACTGCTGGAGTCGTGTTCAGCGATCATCCACCATGGTTCCACGACGACGCAGGAAACCGCCACGGTCAACGGCGTACCGCAGCTGATTCTCCCCGGGACCTTTTGGGACGAATCTCGTAGGGCGGAGCTCCTCGCCGATCGGGGAGCGGGTCTGGTTCTCGACCGCGCGACGTTTACGGAAGACGACGTGCGACGTCAGCTTGCCCGCCTGCTCGACGAACCGTCGTTCGCTGCCAACGCGGCGCTGATCCGCCGTGAGATCGAGGAAAATCCCAGCCCGCACGACATCGTGCCACGTCTGGAAAAGCTGGCTGTCGAACGTAAGGACCGCTGAACTGGGAAGTCTGCCGGCCATCCGTGAGCAGCCGATGGCCGGCAAGATCGACGCCGACCAAGTCCCTGAGTCGGATTCTGGTCCGGAATCGCCCATTGGAGTGTTGATCTCCCCAGAGGTTTGCGCTCCAACCGATTTCCGACGAAGATCGTGGCGCCCGCTAAGCAACAGCGCACTACAAGTTGGAAAGGTACGTCATGCCGCGTCCGCAGCGGCTGCCCTGACCGCTTGCATTGCCATGCCACTCACTTCCTGCTTCCGCTGGTGTCGAGAACACCGATCGATGATTCTGAAAGTCGGTGCGCTACCAGGGCGGGTGGGTGTTCACGCCAGTTCGGCCGTCGTCCGAGGGAGAATTGTGACCGACTTGGCAACCATCTGCGAGAATTGGATCCGCCGCTTCCACCCGGCACCCGGGGATGGAACACGTTTGGTCGTGCTACCGCACGCAGGTGGTTCGGCCAGCTTCTACTTCCCGCTGTCCCGAGCGCTCGCGCCGCGGTTCGATGTGCCGGCAGTGCAGTACCCGGGCTGTCAGGTCCGGCTTGCGGAGCCCTGCATCGACGACATCGGCGAGCTCGCGGACCGGATCGCCGCGGTGCTGCAGCCGTGGACGTGCGAGCCGCCGGCGTTTTTCGGCCACAGCATGGGCGCATTGGTTGCTTTCGAGGTGGCGCGTCGGTTGGACGTCGAACCAATTCAGCTGTTCGTCTCGGGTCGTCGCGCGCCGTCTTGGTACCGGGACGAGCGGGTGCATCAGCGCAATGGCGAAGGACTCGTGGCGGAACTGCGCAAACTGAGCGGGACCGCCTCGTGGGTGCTCGGTGACGAGGAACTACTGCGCGTGGTCCTGCCAGCAGTCCGCAGCGACTACCGTGCGGTCGAGACCTACGGATGTGCGCCCGGGGCGAAGGTGGGTTGCCCGATCACCGTGCTGGTGGGAGATGCCGACCCGAAGGTCACCCTGGATGAGGTGGAAGCCTGGCGAGAGCACACCGAGGCTGAGGCCGACGTCCGTGTCTTCTCCGGCGGGCATTTCTTCATGACCGAACGCCAGGACGAGGTGCTCGCGGTCATTACGGGCGGATCGCTTCGATGATCCTCGCCAGGCCGCTGGACCAGACCGCGATGCCCCTGGGAGTCGGCGTGCACATCGTCACGGCAGTGAGGGATTGGCCATGAGCAGTTCTGCCGAAGCTGAGGCAAGTGCTGCTGCGCCGCTCGGCAGCAACAACACGCGGCGGTTCGTCGACTCTGCGCTGAGCGCTTGCAATGGCGGGCTTCCGACCACGCAGTTCCACTGCTGGCTGGCCGATCGGCTGGACGAGAACAGCTTCGAGACCGATCGTATCCCGTTCGACCGCCTGTCGAAATGGAAATTCGATGCCGGCACTGAGAACCTGGTTCATGCTGACGGCAGGTTTTTCACGGTAGAAGGCCTGCAGGTCGAGACCAACTATGGCGCGGCACCCAGCTGGCACCAACCGATCATCAACCAGGCTGAAGTAGGCATCCTCGGCATTCTCGTCAAGGAGATCGACGGCGTGCTGCACTGCCTCATGTCAGCCAAGATGGAACCCGGCAACGTCAACGTCCTGCAGCTCTCGCCGACGGTTCAGGCAACTCGGAGCAACTACACGCAGGCACATCGTGGCAGCGTTCCGCCCTATGTGGAATACTTCCTGGGGCGGGGCCGCAGCCGCGTGCTGGTAGACGTGCTCCAGTCTGAACAGGGGGCCTGGTTCTACCGGAAGCGCAACCGGAACATGGTGGTGGAAGTCGACGAGGAAGTGCCAGTCCTGCCCGACTTCTGCTGGTTGACCCTCGGCCAGGTGCTGGATCTCCTTCGTCAGGACAACATCGTCAACATGGACACCCGGACGGTGCTGTCTTGCATCCCATTCCACGATTCCGCCACCGGGCCCGAACCAGCCGCCTCGGAGGAGCCCTTCCGGCAGGCGGTGGCCAGGTCGCTCTCGCACGGCACCGATTCGGCGAGCATGACCGAGGCGGTCGGTTGGTTCGAGGAAGCCAAGGCCCGCTACAGCTTGCGGGCAACGCGCGTTCCGCTAAGCAGGGTCGACAAGTGGTATCGCACCGACACCGAGATCGCCCACCAGGACGGCAAGTACTTCTCGGTGATCGCAGTGTCGGTGTCCGCGACCAATCGTGAGGTCTCCAGCTGGACTCAGCCGATGATCGAACCGCGAGAACCAGGTGAGATCGCACTGTTGGTCAAGCGGATCGGAGGAGTGCTGCACGGTTTGGTCCGCGCCCGGGTAGAGGCTGGTTACAATTCGACGGCGGAAATCGCTCCCACGGTCCAGTGCAGTCTGGCCAACTACCACAGCACTCCGCGCAACGACTGGCCGCCGTTCGTGGACGACGTGCTCACCGCCGATCCCGAAACCGTGCGGTACGAATCGATCCTGTCCGAAGAAGGCGGCCGATTCTACCAGGCGCAGAACAGGTACCGGATCATCGAGGTGCCTGAGTACTTTGCGGCACGACCGCCGAGCGACTTCCGGTGGATGACTTTGGGACAGTTGGGCGAATTGCTCCGGAGCACCCACTTCTTGAACATCCAGGCGCGCAGCTTGGTCGCCTCCCTGCATAGCTTGTGGGCGTTGGGGCGATGACCGGCTCGATGCGAAAGCCGGTGCGCATCGGTGTGCTCGGGTGTGCTTCCTTTGCCTGGCGGCGGATGCTGCCCGCGATGTGCGACGTGGCCGAAACAGAGGTGGTGGCGGTGGCGAGCCGTGATCCGGCGAAAGCCGAACGGTTCGCAGCACGGTTCGAATGCGAGGCGGTGCTGGGTTACCAGCGGCTCCTGGAACGGGCCGACATCGATGCAGTCTACCTGCCGTTGCCCCCTCGCATGCATGCTGAGTGGATCGGCAAGGCACTTGAGGCAGGCAAACACGTGCTTGCCGAGAAACCGCTGACGACGACGGCGTCCGACACCGCTCGCCTGGTCGGGCTGGCCAGGAGGAAGAACCTGCTGCTGCGGGAGAATTACCTGTTCCTCCACCACGGCCGGCACGACGTGGTCCGCGACCTGCTGCAATCCGGGGAGATCGGTGAGCTTCGGGAGTTCGTCGCCGTGTTCGGAATTCCGCCGCTTCCCGACACGGATATCCGCTATCGCACCGAACTCGGTGGCGGCGCGTTGCTGGACATCGGTGTCTATCCCGCCCGTGCGGCTCGGCTCTTTCTTTCCGGTCCGCTCACGGTTGTCGGCGCGAGCTCGCACGAGGCTCAGGAGTCGGGGGTCGACTTGTCGGGCAGCGCGCTGCTCCAATCGGAAGGTGGCACCGTTGCCCACCTCGGATACGGTTTCGTGCACCACTACCGCAGCGCGTACGAGCTGTGGGGGAGTCGCGGACGAATCGTCATCGATCGGGCGTTCACTCCGCCCGCCGAGTGGCAGGCCGTGATCCGAATCGAGCGCAAGGGCGTCGTCGACGAGTTGTCCTTGCCAGCGGAAGATCAGGTTTGCAAGGCGGTCACCGCCTTCGCACGCGACATCAGAGCAGAGGCAGGCGTGGACGACACTGCGGTGGCCGCAGATTCGGGCGAATCGATGATCCAGCAGGCCGTGCTGGTGGAGGCGATCGGTCAGGCCCGCCGGTGCAGGTCCACGTAGCCGTCCGGCATCCGCTCACCCGTCATCGCGGACCGCTGATCGCAGGCGGTTCGGAGAAGTGCTCGTCGAACCAGGAGACGACAACTCGTGAGCTGGCCAGGGCAGCGGGGAAGTGAGCCAACCCGGAGAGCGGATGCCACCGCACCGGCGTACCCGCCGCGCGGTAGTTGTCCCGGAGTCGCTCGCCGAACGCGAACGGAACGATCTCGTCGTCCGTACTGTGGTAGACGAGCGTTGGGACCACCGGGCCGCCGCTCCTACCTGCGATGCTCTCTGCGAGTCGTGCTCGCCATCGAGGGTGCTCGAAAAGGTCGGCAGTGTCGAGGAAATCGCTCAGCTCCCGGCCGAGGAACCGGGTGACGAGTTCGGGTGCGCCGAGCTGACGAACTTGATCAACGGCGATACGACCGGCTTCGGTGAGCAGCTCGTCGAATGGCAGATCGGGGTAGGCGGCGGCATGCCCGACCAGCCCGGCCAGCACCGGCCCGGTGAACACCCCGTCATTTCGGTGGATGATGTCCAGCAGATCGATCGGCACCGCACCTGCGGCCGCGGCGCGGATTGGCAATTCAGGGGCGTAGGTGGGGTGCAGTTCGCCGGCGAAGGCCGAGGCTTGCCCACCCTGCGCATAGCCCCAGATGCCGACCGGGCAGTCGGTCCCCAGGCCCGAGCCCGGTAGCCGCTGCGCCGCGCGGGCGGCATCGAGCATGGCGTGTCCCTGCGCCCTGCCGACGGTGTAGGTGTGCGTTCCCGGAGTACCGAGACCCTCGTAGTCGGTGATGACCACGGCCCACCCGCGGTCGAGCGCCACGGCGATCAGCTCGGTCTCTGGCTCGGTCCCGGATCGGAGCAGGTAGGACGGGGCAACTTGGCTGCCGAGGCCGTGGGTGCCCACTGCGAAAGTGATGATAGGGCGATTCTTGCCCGGCCACGGGATGTCCGGCACCAGAACGGTGCCGGAGACGGCGTTCGGCCTGCCAAGGGCGGAGTTGGATCGGTAGAGGATTTGCCAGGCCCTGGCTGCGACGGGTTCGCCCGTGCTGTGCCGTGCCGTGACGGGCCGGGCCCTGATGAGCGTGCCCGGGGCACCCGGCGGCAGCGGCGTCGGCGGTCGGTAGAAGGGATCGTCCGCGGGTGCCCGCAGATCGTCGCCGACCAGGCCGGCGTACTCGGAGGCCATCAGGACTGCTTCTTTCGAGCCTGCAGGAGCATGAAACCCATGCTTTCCTCGTTGCTGGCGTAATCCGGATGTTTCCGGTATTCCGCGACCGCGGCGATCAGCTGTGCCGGTCCCGGTCCGTGCTTCGCCGCGATGTCTCCCAGGTAGCGTTGCTGGTAGGTGCCGGCAGCCGCAGGCTCGACGCCGGCGAGCTCATCGAGTTTCCGGAGCAACTCGTCGACATACCAGGAGACCATGCACCTGGTCTGCGCCGTCAGGTCGGTGACTTCGAGAATCTCGAAGCCGGCTTCGCTTACCAGCGCGGTGAGGCTGTTCAAGGTATGGCCGGTCGTGCCCGTCCAAACCGCCGCGTACTCTTCCGGGAGTCGAGCACGAGTGATGATGTCCCCGAGGACGAACCGGCCGCCAGGTTCCAGGACTCGGTGGACCTCGCGGATAGCGGCAGCCTGGTCCTCGATCTGCACCACGGACTGCATCGCCCATGCGGCGTGAAAGAAACCGTCCGGGTAGGGCAGCAGGGCGCCGTCGACTAGGTCGAACCGAAGACTGCCGGCCAGTCCGGTCTCATTGGCGAGCCTGGTGGCGGCGGCGAGATGCTGGGCGTTCACGGTGATTCCGGTGACTCGAACGCCTTTGGCGCGTGCCGCGCGGACTACGGGCTGCCCGTTGCCGCAGCCCAGGTCGAACAGGTGCGCTCCGGGGCGGAGCGCGGCCTTGTCGATGAACAGGTCGGTCAGGTGGTCGGCAGCATCCGACCATGGTGTGGCCCCGGCATCCTCCCGATATCCGCCCGCCCAGTATCCGTGGTGCAGGGCACGCCCTTGCGCCAACGCGTCGAAGATGGACTCCACCTGATCCGCGGTTGGAAAGGCCTGTGCGTTCGACCCTTTGCTGTTCACTTGTCCTCCGCGCTGTTCACGTCGGCCAGGTGCAATATGTCGTCCAGGCTCCTTGGCACCCAAGCAGGAACGCCGCCTTCGGCGTTGACGCCTTTCTCCAGGAACGCGATGTTGTGGTAGACGTGGAGGCCGACCACATTGCGTTCCAGGTAGCTCGGCTCGTACGAACCCGCATGCGGCTGCTCCTCGTGCTGAACGCCTTCCAACAGGTTCTTGAGCAGGCTGACCGTGGTGCCGGGCGCGGCCGGGGCCTGCGCCTGCCCACCGAATCCGGGAGCATAAGTCGTCCACAGATCCTCGATCACGTATACGCCACCGCCGCGCAACCGAGGAAACAGCGTTTCCAGGGACGTGCGCACGTGGCCGTTGATATGGCTGCCGTCGTCGATGATGATGTCGAACGGTCCGTACTCGTCGTCAACGGCGGCCAGCTCCTCGGGCTTGCTCTGGTCGGCGCGGACCGTGTAGAGCCGCTGCTGGTCGAGGAAGGACTTGTCGAAGACGTCCATCCCGAACACGAGGCCGCGGTGGAAGTAGCGCTTCCACATTTTCAGGGACTCGCCGCCGCCACCGTCGAAGTTGTAGCCACCGACACCGATCTCCAGGATGCGCACCGGGCGATCACGGAACTCGCCGAGATGTCGCTCGTACAGCGGGGTGAACCAGTGCAGACCGCCCCACTTGTCCGTGCGGTAGTGGGAGGCGAGCTGGTCGAGGTCGGGACGTCGGTGCCCGCAGCCGGCGACCACTGCGGAGATGGCCTGGAAGCCATCGGACAGTTCGGACGGGCCGGGCATCGAACCGGATGTGGTGGTTCGGAGGAAGTTGGCGCTCCTGGCACCGACGGCCCTCGGAGCTCCTGGGCCGAACAATTCGGCGATGAGATCGGTGAGCTCGTAACCGATCCGCAGCGAGACGTCTCCGACCGGTCGTTGCTCGGCCTTGATCAGCTCACCGGACTGTAGCTTCAGGACGAAGTCAACGGTCTCGACCCCGTGGGTGATCTGGACCGCGACCTCGGTCGGTTCGATGTCGGGGGCCGGTTCCGCGCGGAAGAGGATCTCCTCGATCAGCACGGGTGCGATCCTGGCCAATCCGAGTTCGGTGGTCAGTTCGGCCAGGCTCGCCGCGCTGGATCCGGCGGCGAGGATGATGCGTTCCACGGTTTCGATCTCGTGCGTTGCGGACATCGTGACGGACTCCTCATGGCTGACCGGGTGAAAGCCGTTCCGGCGGTTTGATCGACAGGCCGTGCTGGAAGATGTTCTGCGGGTCCCAACGCGCTTTGGCTCGTTGCAGCCGCGGGTAGTTGTCCTTGTAGTACAGGTCGTGCCAGGCAACTCCGGAGGTGTTCCACAATGGATCGGCCAGGTCGGTGTCCGGGTAGTTGATGTAAGAGCCGTCGACACGGGTACCTGGCACCGGAACTCCGCCGGTTTCGGCGTACATCTCGCGGTAGAAACCGCGAATCCAGGTCAGATGCCGCTCGTCCTCGGCGGGCTCCGACCAGTTCGTGACGAACAGCGCTTTGAGAACCGAGTCGCGCTGAGCGAGCGCTGTGGCGGACGGCGCCACGGCATTCGCCCTACCGCCGTAACCGAGCAGCAACAGCGCCGCTGAAGGGTTGTCGTATCCGGAGTCGGTCAGCCGCCGGTAAACGGTGGCTAGTTGTGTTTCGGACAGCCCGGTGCGCAAGTAGGCGGCTTTGACCTTGGTCCGCTGCACGCCCGGTTCGCCGCCTTCGGCGATCGACCCGGACACCTGGGTCGAACGCAACCACGGCAGAGTTTCCCGCAGCCCTTCGGCTGGAGTCACGCCGACCTGGTCGTTGATCGCCGACAGGTGTTCGGCCAAGGTGCGTTCCGCGTTCGGATCCGTGCCGTCCAGGTGGATGTTCAGCGTGACGTAGCCTGCTTGGCGGTGTGCGCAGACGAGCGTGCTGAACAACCCGAGTTGCGTGGATTCCGGCGCGCTGTGCTGCTCGTACCAAGTGCCAAAGTTCCGTAGCAGCAGGGCGAATGACTGCTCTGTCAGTTCGCGCCACGGCCAGTGGAACGATCGGAGCAGCACCGTCGCGGGCGGCCGTGGCAGGAGCTCCGCGGGGTCGGTGCTAACCACGTCCGCCGCTCGGAGCCAGAACCTGGTGACGACACCGAAGTTGCCGCCACCGCCACCGGTGTGCGCCCACCATAAGTCGTGACCGGCACCCGTGGAGTTCCGGTCGACCTCGACGATGTGCACTTCACCGGCCCGGTCGACCACGACGACCTCGACTCCTTGAAGGTAGTCGACGACCGAACCGAATCGGCGCGACAGCGGGCCGTATCCCCCGCCGAGGATGTGCCCGCCCGCACCCACCCCGGGACATGCGCCGGTCGGGATCGTCACCCCCCAGTTCTTGAACAGGGTTCGGTACACCTGCCCGAGGGCGGCGCCCGCCTCGATCGCGAATGCCCCGCGCGCGGTGTCGAAGGACACGCGGTTGAGCTCGGAGAGGTCGACGAGCACTCGGATCGCCGGGTCCGCAACGAGGTTCTCGAAGCAATGCCCGCCGCTGCGCACCCCTACCCGTCTGCCGGTGCGAACGGCATCGGTGACAGCGTGCACGACGTCTTCGGCGGAGCCGGCGATGTGGATGCGTTCGGGCTTTCCGGTGAAACGGGGGTTGTGCCCGACGACGAGGTCCGGATAACGAGGATCGTTGGGCTCGACGGTGATCTCTGTTCCTGGGGTTCGACGATTCATGGTTGCTGGGTCATGGAAATCGGGCACCGCCCCTCCTTTGCTGACTGGTCCACTTTGTTCGCCCTCGGCCGAGATCATCCACGCGTCCGGGTGATTATCTGTGTGTTTCGGCTCATACGTGAAAGCCGTTCGCCTCCGCCGGCTCTACTTTGTGGATCGGTATCGCGGTGCGCATGGTGTCCTATGCGCAGGAACCGAAAAGGTGATGACTTTCCATGGGTGAGATCGCAGTTGCCCCCTGGTCGGTGGTGGAGCACTTGCTGCTCGCGGCGGGTGCGGGCCCGGAGAATCTCCAGGAAGCAGTGCAGGTGGCTGGACTGGAGGCGGTGGCCGACGCCATCGTCGACGAACTCGTCGTACGCTGCGATCCGCTGTCGTTGGACGAGTCGGTGCGAATCGGCCTGGAGATCACTTCTGGCGCTCAGCTGGTCCGTAGAACCGTTGAGCTCGATCACGTAGGCCTGCGGCTCGCGGCGGTCGCCGAAGCACCTGCTGTTCTCCGGTTCGACGCGGTGGATCTGCTCGAAGGGCTCTTCGGCCCGGTTGACGGCAGGCGGCACAACAGCCGTGAAGTCCGTTGGTCGGACAGCATGACGCAGTTCTCGCCCGACCAGGGCCTCGCCGGCGCGCAGCGCCTGCTGGCGTTCCGGAACAAGGTGTCCACCGCGGTGCACGCGGTGCTGGCCGCAGCCGCCACCAGGTGCTCGGATCTCGGTGCGCTGGCGGTCCGCTACGGATCCGACAAATGGGCGGACCTGCACTGGTACACCGAACACTACGAGCACCACTTCTCCCGATTCCAGGATGTCCCGGTGCGCGTGCTGGAAATAGGAATCGGTGGTTACCACGCACCCGAACTCGGTGGCGCTTCGCTGCGCATGTGGCAGCGGTATTTCCGGCGAGGTCTCGTGTACGGCCTGGACATTTTCGAGAAAGCCGGGAACGAAGGACACCGAGTGCGAAAGCTGCGAGGTGACCAGAGCGATTCGGAATTCCTGGCGGACATGGCGGGGAAGATCGGCCCGTTCGACGTCGTCATCGACGACGGCAGTCATGTCAACGACCACGTCAAGAAATCCTTCCATGCCCTGTTTCCGCACGTCCGCCCAGGTGGTTTGTACGTCATCGAGGATCTCCAGACGTCGTACTGGCCCGGTTACGGCGGTCGCGATACGGAACCGGCGGCCCAGCGCACCTCGATCGACATGCTCAAAGAACTGATCGACGGCCTGCATTATCAGGAGCGCGAATCGCGGCGCGGGACCGAGCCCTGCTACACGGAACGGAACGTGGCGGCCCTGCACTTCTACCACAACCTGGTATTCGTGGAGAAAGGGCTCAACGCTGAGCCTGCCGCGCCGGGATTCGTGCCCCGGCAAGCGCTCGGCGTCGAGGACAGCTGAGTCGTTCACCAGCTGCGGCGCCAGTAGGCGCCCGTGCCGTCGATGTCGTGGATGGGTTCCGTGATCCCGAGTTCCGCGCGGAACCCCTTCACCGCGTCCTGGCAGGACGGCAGGACGTAGTCGTCGATGATGACGAATCCGCCCGGCGAGAGCTTCGGGTACAGGTTCCGCAAAGAATCCATTGTGGATTCGTAGAGGTCGCCGTCGAGTCGCAGCACGGCGAGTTCCTGGATGGGGGCGGTGGGCAAGGTGTCCCGGAACCAGCCAGGGAGGAACCTGACCTGTTCGTCGAGCAGCCCGTAGCGGGCGAAGTTCTGCCGGACGGTCTCAAGCGGGACGCCAAGCACGTCGTTGTACTCGTGCAGCGCCATCGCCTGATCCGATTCGTGGTCTTGCGCAGAGGTTTCCGGCATTCCCTGGAAGGAATCCACCACCCAGACGGTACGTACGGTATCTCCGAATGCCTGGAGAACCGCGCGCATGAAGATGCATGCGCCGCCCCGCCAGACACCGGTCTCGGCGAAATCCCCGGGAACACCATCAGCGAGCGCGGCTTCCACGCAGTGCTGGAGGTTGTCCAGCCGCTCCAGACCGATCATCGTGTGCGCGACAGTCGGCCAGTCCGTGCCTTTGGCCCGAGCGGCCTGCCTGTAGTCGGTGTTGTCCTGCCAGACGTTCGGATGCGGCCGATCACCGTAGATCGTGTTGGTGAGTACCTTCTTGAGCAGGTCCAGGTACAGCGCGTTCTGGGAGGGCATCGGTTCTCCGGATCCGTCTGTTCTCGGGTGAGCAGTTCGTCAGGCACCGATGGCCGCGGAGTTCTCCAGCGTCCGCACCAGTTCGGCGGGGTGGGGCATGGCGGTGATCTCGTCGCTGAGTTTGACTGCGGCGGCCGCGAAGCCGGTGTCGCCGAGCACTGTTGCGATGGAGTCGGTGAACTGTTCGTGGTCGGACTGGGCCTGCTCATCCGGCAAGCAGATGCCCGCCCCGGCAGCGGCGAGGTTGCGTGCGTAGTCGAACTGGTCGAAGTACTGGGGAAGCACGAGTTGCGGGATGCCGAGTCGGGTCGCGGTGAACGCCGTTCCCGAGCCGCCCGCGCAGATGACCAGCTCGCAGGTACGCAGGAACAGGTTGAGCGGGACCGATTCGGCGATCCGGGCGTTGTCGGGTAGGTCGCTGAGAAGTGCCCGGTGCTCTGGGG
Organism: Saccharopolyspora sp. ASAGF58; assembly: GCF_012277335.1. Classification (NCBI taxonomy): domain Bacteria; kingdom Bacillati; phylum Actinomycetota; class Actinomycetes; order Pseudonocardiales; family Pseudonocardiaceae; genus Saccharopolyspora; species Saccharopolyspora sp. ASAGF58. The sequence continues at coordinate 5,056,482 of NZ_CP040605.1, forward strand.
AAACGGCGATCACAGCCTCGACGCCGGGCAGCTCGGTGGCAGCCGCTACTGCGCGCAGCAGCGGAGCCGGTCCGGTGGCGTTCAGCACCATGCGGCCCATGCAGATGCAGACCCGCCGTGCTGAGGTGCGCGCCGCGCCCCAGGCCGGGAGTGCGCCGCTTCCGTTGTACGGCACGTACTGGACCGGAACGCCTCGCGGCGCGTCGCTTGCTTGCAGGCTCGGCGGGCAGGGATCGAGGATGAGCTCGGGAGCGGGCAGTCCGGTCAGCCCGTGGTGCCGGCACACCGGGTCGAGCAACTCGTGGGCCCGATCGCTGAAGGGGCCTGCGGTGGGGTCGACTCCCCAGCGGTGCAGCACGACCGGCAGGTCGAGCAATCCGCCGAGCACCCGGCCGATCAGCGCGCAGACGTCGACCAACAGCACTGACGGTCGCCAGGACTCGGCCAGTCGAAGGAATTCGGGGAGCTGATCGAGCGAGCTCTGCACGACATTAGACGCGGTCCGTTCCCACAGTTGCCGGCCCGTCTCGGTATCGCGCTGCCCGAACGCCGGAATGGGAAAGCGCAGCTGCGTGGTTCCACCCGTGTCGCTGGTCCTGTCGTCCCCGCGGATCGCGGCCGTGGTGAGACCGGCGCCATGCGCGGTCGCCTGCAGCTCCGGTGGCGCGGCCACCAGAACCTCGTGTCCGGATGCTCGCAGCGCCCAGCACAGCGGCACCATTGCCATGAGATGCGTCGGATAGGGCAAGGGAACGACGAGTACGCGCATACTTCGGACCCCGGTCTCTTCCCCCGATTAGCGCAGCAACCCCTACTCCTGTTGGTCAGGAGTAGGAAAAGGCGCTGCATATGTCGATGGCCGTTGACGTCCAACGGTCTTCCGGCGGCAACAATAGTGTGTCGCCGCAGGAGTGTCACGCTCCCATCGAGGATCGTTAGCTCGCCACACCTGGTTTCACCCGTACGAGTGAAATGCTTGATCTTCGCTCGATCAGGGTGGGCCCGACCTATACGCTGATCACCGTTGGCTCTGAGGGGATTCATGGGGAAAATTTGCGCTGGCTGTTCGCCTCCTGGCCGGATGGTTATTCGTGGTTACCGCCGCATGCGGCGGTAACCACGAATTAACTGACGGCTAGTTTGCCTTCTTTTCTCTCTGTGTGTTTCTGCTCGGTGAAGAAAATTTCGAGAAGGTGAACGTTGCAGGGATCAGGCATACCGGTGTTGCCAGGTGGCGTGCCAACATCGCAGCAGGTCGGGCAGATGTATGACCTGGTCACCCCGTTGCTGAATTCGGTCGCGGGCGGCCCCTGCGCCATCCACCACGGCTACTGGGAGAACGACGGGCGGACTTTCTGGCAGCAGGCCGCCGACCGGCTCACCGACCTTGTCGCCGAGCGGACCGCGCTCGATGGCGGCAATCGACTGCTGGATGTGGGGTGCGGTACCGGACAACCAGCGCTGCGCGTCGCGCGCGACAACGCGATCCGGATCACCGGCATCACGGTCAGCCAGGTGCAAGCGGCCATCGCCGCTGATTGCGCACGCGAACGCGGACTAAGCCACCGGGTGGACTTCTCGTGCGTCGATGCCATGTCCCTGCCGTACCCGGACAATGCTTTCGACGCTGCCTGGGCCATGCAGTCGCTGTTGGAGATGTCCGAACCGGATCTTGCCATCCGGGAAATCCTTCGAGTGCTCAAACCTGGTGGCATCCTCGGAGTCACCGAGGTCGTCAAACGAGAAGCGGGCAGCGGGATGCCGGTGTCCGGGGACATGTGGCCGACCGGCCTTCGGATCTGCTTGGCTGAGCAACTTCTGGAATCGCTGTGCGTAGCGGGTTTCGAAATCCTCGCTTGTGAGGACGTGTCGTCGCGGACCCGGTACTTCATGCCGCAGTTCGCCGAAGCGCTCGCCGCGCACCAGCACGGGATCGCGGAAAGGTACGGGCCGGCTGTCGCCGACTGGGCCGCCGCGGTCTGCGATTACGAGAAATACGCCGACGACATGGGCTATGCGATTTTGACGGCGCGGAAGCCGGTCGGCTGAAGGTGTGCCGCAACTCGATGATATTCAGGCGCTCCGTCGGGGAATCGCCGGTGGAGGCGCCGGAAGACGCCGAACTTGCTGATCGTGTGTCCAGGAATCGGAGGGGCAGTACCGAATGAGCGAAGCCGGGAACCTGATCGCCGTCGTCGGCCTCTCCTGTCGCCTGCCCCAGGCACCTGACCCGGCTTCCTTCTGGCGGTTGCTGCGCACCGGAACGGACGCCATCACCACCGTCCCGGAAGGGCGGTGGGGCGACCCGTTGCCCGGTCGGGATGCGCCCAAGGGCCCAGAATGGGGCGGCTTCCTGGCTGATGTCGACTGCTTCGATCCCGAGTTCTTCGGGATCTCGCCGCGAGAAGCGGCCGCCATGGACCCCCAGCAGAGGCTGGCTCTGGAGCTCGCCTGGGAGGCTCTCGAAGACGCCGGTGTCCCCGCCGGCGAGCTGCGCGGAACTGCCGCGGGTGTGTTCATGGGGGCGATCTCAGACGACTACGCCGCCCTGCTTCGCAAGATCCCGTCGGAAGTGGCTGCGCAGTACCGTTTCACCGGCACCCATCGAAGTCTGATCGCCAACCGCGTGTCCTACGTGCTCGGGCTGCGCGGGCCAAGCCTGACGGTGGATTCCGGTCAGTCCTCGTCCCTGGTCGGCGTGCATCTCGCCAGCGAGAGCCTGCGACGGGGCGAGTGCGCGATCGCTCTCGCCGGCGGCGTGAACCTCAACCTGGCTGCCGAGAGCAACAGGGCTCTGCTGGACTTCGGTGCGCTCTCCCCGGATGGTCGCTGCTTCACCTTCGATGCTCGGGCCAACGGTTACGTCCGTGGCGAGGGCGGCGGCCTCGTCGTGCTGAAGAAGGCCGATCAGGCTCGCGCCGATGGCGACCGGATCTACTGCCTCATCCGCGGCAGCGCGGTCAACAACGACGGGGGCGGTGCTGGGCTCACGGTTCCGGCGGCAGACGCCCAGGCGGAGTTGCTGCGCCAGGCATACCGGAACGCGGGTGTCGACCCGGCCGCAGTGCAGTATGTCGAGCTCCACGGCAGCGCGACCAGGGTCGGGGACCCCGTCGAAGCAGCAGCTCTCGGAGCTGTCCTGGGGGCGGCAAGACGACCCGGCGACAAGCTCCGTGTGGGGTCGGCGAAGACCAACGTCGGCCATCTGGAAGCAGCGGCGGGCGTCACCGGACTGCTGAAGACCGCACTCAGCATCTGGCACCGAGAACTGCCGCCGAGTCTTCACTTCACCGCCCCCAACCCGGAAATCCCGCTGGACGAACTGAATCTACGCGTCCAGCGTGATCTGCGGCCGTGGCCGGAGAGCGAGGGCCCGCTGCTGGCCGGCGTCAGTGCCTTCGGAATGGGAGGCACGAACTGCCACCTGGTGCTCTCCGACTCGTCCCAGGTGGAGCCAAGGCGCAGTGGACCCGCTGAGGCGACCATGCCTTGGGTCTTGTCGGCCAGAACACCGGTCGCATTGCGGGCGCAGGCGGCGCGCTTGCACACGCACCTCAATACTGCCGGTCAAAGTCCATTGGACGTCGCCTACTCACTGGCGACCACTCGATCCGCACTGCCGCACCGCGCCGCGCTGGTCGCGGACGACGAGCCGAAACTGCTCGCCGGGTTGAAGGCCCTCGCTGACGGCGACGACGCGCCCGCGCTGTGTACGGGCACGACTTTCGGCGAGCGGGCGGCAGTCTTCGTATTTCCCGGGCAGGGCAGCCAGTGGATCGGGATGGGTAGGCAGCTGCTCGGAACCTCCGAGGTTTTCGCGGCGTCCATTGACGCCTGCGCGGAGGCATTGGCGCCGCACCTGGATTGGTCTCTGCTGGATGTGCTGCGTGACGCGGCCGGCGCTCCGCAGCTTGATCGCGACGATGTCGTCCAGCCGGCACTGTTCGCCGTCATGGTCTCGCTGGCAGAGCTCTGGCGTTCGTGGGGCGTGCGTCCGGAGGCGGTCGTCGGGCACTCGCAGGGGGAGATCGCGGCGGCCTGCGTCGCCGGGGCCCTGTCCGTCCGCGATGCCGCAAGGGTAGTGGCGGTGCGCAGCAGGCTTCTGACGGCGCTGGCCGGCAGAGGCGCGATGGCCTCGTTTCAGCATCCCGTTGAAGAGGTGCGACAAATCCTGTTGCCGTGGCGCGATCGGATTGGCGTGGCTGGGGTGAACGGACCGGCGTCGACCCTGGTGTCGGGAGACCGGGAGGCGATGGCGGACCTGCTGGCCGAGTGCGCGCGCCGGGAGCTCCGGATGCGCCGGATTCCCGTTGAATACGCCTCCCATTCGCCGCACATCGAGGATGTCCGCGACGAGCTGCTGGCGCTGTTGGCGCCGATCGAACCCAGGACCGCGAGCATCCCGATCTATTCGACGACGACCGGGGAACTGCTGGACCGGCCGGTGGACGCCGACTACTGGTACCGCAACCTTCGTCAACCGGTGCTGTTCGAAGCGGCGGTCGAGGCCCTGTTGACGCGGGGGCACAACGCATTCATCGAGATCAGCCCGCACCCGGTGCTGACTGCGAGCATCCAGGAAATCGCCGCGCGAGCCAGTCGGGAGGTAGTGGCGCTCGGGACACTCCGCCGTGACGAAGGTGGCCTGCGGCAGGCGCTGACGTCGCTGGCCAAAGCACACGTCCACGGAGTGGCCGCGGACTGGCACGCGGTCTTCGCCGGCACCGGGGCGCAGCGGATCGACCTGCCGACGTACGCCTTTCAACGACAGCGCTACTGGCTGGACACGAAACTTCCCGACGTCGCCACGCCCGAGCGCGACGTGTCGACAGCATTGCGGGAGAAACTGCGGTCTTCGCCGACGGCGGACGCGGACTCGACGACCCTCACGATGATCCGGGCACAGGCAGCCGCGGTCCTCGGCCACTCCGATCCGAAAGGGGTGGACCCGGATCGGACGTTCAAGGACCTGGGCTTCGATTCCTCGACGGTGGTTGAGCTGTGCGACCGCCTCAACGCGGCCACGGGACTGCGTCTCGCGCCGAGCGTGGTTTTCGACTGTCCGACGCCGTACCAGCTTGCCCGCCAGGTACGGATGTTGTTGTTGGACGAGCCGGCCCCCATGACCTCGCCCCGACCGGAGTCCGAAGCGGACGAGCCTATCGCCGTGATCGGGATGGGCTGCCGGTTTCCGGGTGGGGTGTCCTCGCCCGAGGAGTTGTGGCAGTTGGTCGCTGCTGGGCGGGACGTCGTGTCCGAGTTCCCGGCAGACCGAGGCTGGGACCTGGAGCGTGCGGGGACTTCGCAGGTGCGCGCCGGCGGGTTCCTGCATGGCGCCACGGATTTCGATCCCGGGTTCTTCGGGATTTCCCCGCGCGAGGCGTTGGTGATGGATCCGCAGCAGCGATTGCTGCTGGAAATCGCCTGGGAGGCGATCGAACGAGGCGGGATCAACCCGCAGACCCTGCACGGAAGTCAAACCGGCGTCTTCGTCGGCGCAACCTCCCTGGATTACGGGCCACGCCTGCACGAAGCGACCGACGAGGCGGCCGGCTACGTGCTCACTGGCAGCACCACGAGTGTGGCGTCGGGTCGGGTTGCGTATTCGTTCGGGTTTGAGGGTCCTGCGGTGACGGTGGATACGGCGTGTTCATCGTCGTTGGTGGCGTTGCATCTGGCGTGTCAGTCGTTGCGTTCGGGTGAGTGTGATTCGGCGTTGGCCGGTGGTGTGACCGTGATGGCCACGCCGGGGATGTTCGTGGAGTTTTCGCGTCAGCGGGGTTTGGCACCCGACGGTCGGTGCAAGTCGTTCGCGGAGGCCGCGGACGGCACCGGCTGGTCCGAGGGTGCCGGCCTGGTTCTACTGGAGCGGTTGTCGGATGCCCGGCGGAATGGGCATGAGGTTTTGGCGGTGGTTCGTGGCAGCGCGGTGAACCAGGACGGTGCGTCGAATGGTTTGACTGCGCCGAATGGTCCGTCGCAGCGGCGGGTGATCATCCAGGCACTCGCCAACGCGAAGTTGTCAGTGTCCGATGTGGACGCAGTGGAGGCGCACGGGACCGGCACCCGGCTTGGTGATCCGATCGAGGCGCAGGCGTTGATCGCTACTTACGGGCAGGGACGGGGTCCGGAACGGCCGTTGTGGTTGGGTTCGATGAAGTCGAATATCGGTCATGCGCAGGCAGCTGCGGGGATAGCCGGCGTCATCAAGATGGTGATGGCGATGCGGCACGAGCAGTTACCCGCGACGTTGCACGTGGATGAGCCGACTTCTCAGGTGGACTGGTCGGCCGGTGTGGTTCGGCTTCTCACTGAGCATATGTCGTGGCCCGAGAACGGCCGTCCTCGTCGGGCGGGGGTGTCGTCGTTCGGGATCAGCGGCACCAACGCACACGTCATCCTCGAACAGTCTCCGACAGCGTCGAGTGAGTTTGTGGAGCACAGCGGTCCTGATTCGGACTCTACTGTGGATGTTCCGGTGGTTCCGTGGGTGGTATCGGGAAAAACACCGGAAGCGCTCAATGCTCAAACCGAAGCGTTGTTGTCCTATCTGGACGATCACTCTGATGTTTCCGCGCTGGATGTGGCATATTCGCTGGCTTCTGAACGAGCCGCACTGGATGAGCGGGCGGTGGTGCTGGGGTCGGACCGTGAGGCGTTGATGTCCGGGTTGGAAGCGCCGGCTGCCGGTCGCGAGGCCTCCGGGGTGGTATCGGGATCCGTGATCTCTGGCCGCATCGGGTTTGTGTTCTCCGGTCAGGGTGGTCAGTGGCTGGGGATGGGAAGAGGGCTCTACTCGATGTTTCCGGCATTCGCCGACGCGTTCGACGAAGCTTGCGCCCAGCTGGATGCGCATCTGGGTCAGGAGGTGGGGGTTCGGGATGTGGTGTTCGGTTCGGATGCGCAGTTGCTGGAGCGGACGTTGTGGGCGCAGTCGGGCTTGTTCGCGTTGCAGGTTGGTTTGCTGAGGCTGCTGGGTTCGTGGGGTGTTAGGCCGGATGTGGTGCTGGGGCATTCGGTGGGTGAGTTGGCGGCGGCGCACGCGGCGGGTGTGTTGTCGTTGCCGGAGGCGGCGCGGTTGGTGGCGGGTCGTGCCCGGTTGATGCAGGCGTTGCCGGATGGCGGTGCCATGCTCGCGGTGGCTGCTGGTGAGGAGCAGCTGCGGCCGTTGTTGGCCGATCGGGGTGATCGTGTGGGGATCGCTGCGGTCAACGCTCCGGAATCGGTCGTGCTCTCCGGTGATCGGGAGGTGCTTGAGGACATTGCCGGCGGGCTGGATGAGCAAGGGGTTCGGTGGCGGTGGTTGCGGGTGTCGCATGCGTTTCATTCGTATCGGATGGACCCGATGCTGGATGAGTTCGCCGAAATCTCACGAACGGTGAACTACCGGCGTTGCGACCTGCCGGTCGTGTCTACGTTGACGGGTGAGCTCGATGACGCTGGCATGCTGGCTACGCCAGAGTATTGGGTGCGTCAGGTGAGAGAGCCCGTTCGCTTCGCCGAAGGGGTTCGGGCGCTCGTCGAGCACGATGTGGCCACTGTTGTCGAGCTCGGCCCGGACGGGGCGTTGTCAGCGCTGATCCAGGAATGTGCAGCCGAATTCGATCAGGTCGGAAGGGTGGCCGCGGTTCCGGCGATGCGCCGGAACCGGGACGAAGCGCAGAACGTGACAACCGCCCTGGCACAGGTTCATGTGCGTGGTGTTCCGGTCGATTGGTCGGCGTTTTTCGCTGGCAGTGGGGCGAAGCGGGTCGAGTTGCCGACGTATGCCTTCCAGCGGCAGCGGTATTGGCTGGAGTCATCGGTTTCCGGTGATGTGAGGGGTGTGGGTCTGGCTGGTGCGGAGCATCCGTTGCTGGGGGCTGTGGTTGTGTTGGCCGACGGTGATGGGATGGTGCTGACCGGTCGGTTGTCGGTGGGGACGCATCCGTGGCTGGCCGAGCATCGCGTGCTGGGCGAGGTCGTCGTCCCCGGCACCGCCATCCTGGAGATGGCCTTGCACGCGGGGGCGCGTGTTGGTTGTGGCCGGGTGGAGGAGCTCACCCTGGAAGCTCCGCTGGTGGTGCCCGAACGCGATGGTATCGAAGTCCAGCTGCTGGTGAACGCGCCCGACGAAGACGGTCGGCGATCCACGTCCCTGTATTCCCGCCCGGCCGGGGTGTCCGGTGGTGGGGGTTGGACGCGGCACGCCACGGGCGAGCTCACTGTCGGCACGGGTGGTGGGGCGGTCGCTGATTGGTCGATTGAGGGTGCCGAGTCGATTGCTCTCGGTGAGTTTTATGTGGCTATGGCTGGGAACGGGTTCGAGTACGGGCCGTTGTTCCAGGGGCTTCGGGCGGCGTGGCGTCGTGGCGGTGAGGTTCTTGCCGAGGTCGCCCTGCCGGCGGCGGCTGGTGCGATGGCGTCGGGATTCCTGATCGACCCGGCGTTGCTGGATGCCGCCCTGCAGGCGTCCGCGCTCAGCGACCGCCCGGCGGAGGGCGGCGCGTGGCTGCCGTTCTCGTTCACCGGCGTGGAGCTTTCGGTTCCGGGCGGGACGGTCAGCAGGGTGCGGCTGCAGACCAGCCGACCCGACGCGATATCGGTGGCCGTGATGGATGAGGGTGGGCGGTTGCTCGCCTCGATCGATTCTCTCCGGTTGCGGCCGGTGTCGTCGAAACAGCCGGCGTACCGGGACGCTGTCGGTGACGCGCTGTTCGAGGTGACTTGGGAGCCGGTGGCGACGCGGTCGACGGTGTCGGGTCGCTGGGCCTTGCTCGGTGATGTCGCCTGCGGCAGGGCCGGTCTCATCGAGCTCGCACCAGGTTCCGCCGACCGGTGTGCGGGTCTGGCTGAGCTCGCCGGGCAACTTGATTCCAGTGCGCTGGTTCCTGATGTCGTGGTCTATTGCGCCGGAGAACAGGCGGATCCCGACGCCGGCGCAGCGGCACTCGCGGAGACCCAGGAGACGCTGGCTCTGCTCCAGTCATGGTTGGCTGAGCCGCGGTTGGCCGGGGCACGTCTGGTGGTGGTGACGCGTGCAGCGGTGACGACGGGTGCGGGTGATGGTGCGTCCGGTCTGGCGCATGCGCCGTTGTGGGGGTTGTTGCGTTCGGCGCAGTCGGAGAACCCGGGCCGGTTTGTGCTGGTCGATGTGGACGGCACCGCCGAGTCGTGGCGCGCGCTGCCGACTGCGTTGGGGGCGAGGGAACCGCAGGTGGCCCTGCGCAAGGGTGCGGTGCGAGCGCCGCGTGTGGCGTCGGTTCCGCCGCCGGTCGAGGTGCCCGCGGTGGTGGCCGGTCCCGACCGGACGGTGCTGATTTCCGGTGGCACGGGTCTGTTGGGTGGGCTGGTGGCCCGCCACCTGGTGGCCGAGCGCGGTGTTCGCCGTGTGGTGTTGGCGGGCCGTCGTGGCTGGGATGCTCCTGGAATCACCGAGTTGGTGGGTGAGCTGGAGGGCTTCGGTGCGGTGGTCGATGTGGTGGCCTGCGATGTTGCGGATCGTGGTGATCTGGAGCGGTTGCTGGCGGCGGTCCCGGCGGAATTTCCGCTGTGTGGCGTGGTGCATGCCGCGGGTGTGCTGGCTGACGGGGTGATCGAGTCGTTGTCGCCGGAGGACGTGGCGGCGGTGTTCGGCCCGAAGGCGGCGGGGGCGTGGTATCTGCATGAGCTGACTCGGGATATGGACTTGTCGTTTTTCGCGTTGTTCTCCTCGCTGTCCGGGGTGACCGGCGCCGCGGGTCAGGGAAATTATGCGGCGGCGAACGCGTTCCTGGACGCGTTGGCGTATGACCGGCGGGCACAGGGTTTGCCTGCGGTGTCGCTGGCCTGGGGCCTGTGGGAGCAGCCGAGCGGGATGACGGAGAGGCTCAGCGATGTCGACCGGAGCAGGATCGCCCGTTCCAACCCGCCGTTGTCCACCAAGGATGGGTTGCGGCTGTTCGATGCCGGGCTGGCGCTGGATCGGGCAGCGGTGGTTCCGGCGAGGCTGGACAGGACCTTCCTGGCTGAGCAGGCGCGATCGGGAACGCTACCCGCAATGCTGACGGCATTGGTACCTGCCATCACCTCTATCAGGCGGAGTGCTGGCACCGACCTCGCGGACGAGGACGCCTTGCTCACGGTGGTGCGGGAGCACGCCGCGAGGGTCCTGGGGTATTCGGGTGCGGCCGAGGTCGGTGTCGAGCGTGCTTTCCGGGATCTGGGCTTCGACTCTCTATCCGGTGTCGATCTTCGTAACCGCCTGGCCGGGGTGCTGGGGGCGCGGCTACCGGCAACCGCCGTATTCGACTACCCGACGCCGCGGGCGCTGGCCCGGTTCCTGCACCAGGAACTCGCAGGCAAGACCGGGACGACGCCAGGGCCAGTGACAACCACGACCGCGACCGCGAGTGTCGAAGCCGATCTTATTGCGATAGTCGGGATGGGGTGTCGTTATCCGGGTGGGGTGTCCTCACCGGAGGAGCTTTGGCGTTTGGTGACCGGGGGCGTGGATGCGGTCGCGGACTTCCCGGACGATCGCGGCTGGGATCTGGAGCGTTTGTTCGATCCAGACCCCGATCATCTCGGGACTTCGTATGTGCGTGAGGGCGGTTTCCTGCGGGACGCGGCGGAGTTCGATGCGGGTTTCTTCGGGATTTCTCCGCGTGAGGCGTTGGCGATGGACCCGCAGCAACGGTTGCTGCTGGAGCTGTCCTGGGAAACCGTCGAACGGGCCGGGATTGATCCGGGGTCGCTGCGCGGGAGTCGGACCGGTGTGTTCGCGGGGCTGATGTATCACGACTACGCGGGACGGTTCGCTAGCCGAGCCCCGGAAGGCTTCGAAGGCTATCTCGGTAATGGCAGCGCGGGCAGTGTGGCGTCGGGCCGGGTCGCGTATTCGTTCGGTTTCGAGGGTCCTGCGGTGACGGTCGATACGGCGTGTTCGTCGTCGCTGGTGGCCCTGCATTTGGCGGGTCAGTCACTGCGTTCCGGTGAGTGTGATCTGGCGTTGGCCGGTGGTGTGACGGTGATGGCCACGCCGGCGACGTTTGTGGAGTTCTCCCGTCAGCGGGGTCTGGCACCGGATGGGCGGTGCAAGTCGTTCGCGGAGGGCGCGGACGGTACCGGCTGGGGTGAGGGCGCTGGGTTGGTGTTGTTGGAGCGGTTGTCGGATGCCCGGCGGAATGGGCATCGGGTGTTGGCGGTGGTTCGTGGGTCGGCGGTGAATCAGGATGGTGCGTCGAATGGTTTGACGGCACCGAATGGTCCGTCGCAGCAAAGGGTCATCCAGCAGGCGCTGGCGAATGCGGATTTGGGCGTGTCCGATGTGGATGCCGTGGAAGCGCATGGGACCGGAACCAGGCTTGGTGATCCGATCGAGGCACAGGCCCTGATCGCCACCTATGGGCGTGATCGTGAACGTGGCCGGCCGTTGTGGCTGGGATCGATGAAGTCCAACATCGGTCACACACAGGCAGCGGCGGGTGTCGCTGGTGTGATCAAGATGGTCATGGCGATGCGGCACGGGCAACTTCCGCGCACATTGCACGTGGACGAGCCCACGTCGGAGGTGGACTGGTCGGCAGGCACGGTCCAACTTCTCACGGAGAACACACCCTGGCCCGACAGCGGTCGTGTCCGTCGGGCGGGAGTGTCGTCGTTCGGGATCAGCGGCACCAACGCACACGTCATCCTCGAACAACCCACAGAGGAGACGAGTCAGTCAGCGGAACCGGATTCGAGTTCTGTCGTTGATGTTCCGGTGGTGCCATGGGTGGTGTCGGGCAAAACACCCGAAGCACTATCCGCCCAAGCGGCTACGCTAATGTCCGATTTGGACAATTGCCCCGATGCTTCCTCGCTCGATGTGGCGTATTCGCTGGCCGCTGGCCGAGCGGCGCTGGACGAGCGGGCGGTAGTGCTCGGGTCGGACCGTGACGCGCTCCTGACCGGGTTGAGGGCACTGGCCAGCGGCCGTGACGTGCCCGAAGTGGTCTCAGGATTCGCGGGAAATGGTGGCCGCATTGGATTTGTGTTTTCCGGTCAGGGCGGCCAGTGGCCGGGGATGGGCCGCCGGTTGCACTCGGTGTTTCCGGCATTCGCTGACGCGTTTGATGAAGCTTGCGCCCAGCTGGATGAGCATCTGGGGCAGGAGGTGGGGGTTCGGGATGTGGTGTTCGGTTCGGATGCGCAGTTGCTGGAGCGGACGTTGTGGGCGCAGTCGGGTTTGTTCGCGTTGCAGGTTGGTTTGCTGAGGCTGCTGGGTTCGTGGGGTGTTAGGCCGGATGTGGTGCTGGGGCATTCGGTGGGTGAGTTGGCGGCGGCGCACGCGGCGGGTGTGTTGTCGTTGCCGGAGGCGGCGCGGTTGGTGGCGGGTCGTGCCCGGTTGATGCAGGCGTTGCCGCAGGGCGGCGGCATGCTCGCGGTGGTTGCAAGTGAGAACCAGGTCGAATCTCTGCTGGATGGAGTGCGGGACCGGATCGGGATCGCGGCGATCAACGCTCCGGAATCGATTGTGCTCTCCGGTGACGGCGAACTACTCACCGAAGTCGCTGATCAGCTGCACGATCAAGGGTACCGGACGCGGTGGTTGCGGGTGTCGCATGCTTTCCATTCGCCCCAGATGGAACCGATGCTGGACGAGTTCGCGGAGATCGCACGAACCGTGGACTTCCGGGGTTCCGATCTGCCGGTCGTGTCGACGCTGACTGGTGCGCTCGATGACGTCGGCGTGATGGCTACGCCGGAGTATTGGGTGCGTCAGGTGCGTGAGCCCGTTCGCTTCGCCGATGGTGTCCAGGCGCTCGTTGAGCACGATGTGGCCACTGTTGTCGAGCTCGGCCCGGACGGGGCGTTGTCAGCGCTGATCCCGGAATGTGCAGCCGAATTCGATCAGTCCGGAAGAGTGGCCGCGGTCCCGGCGATGCGCCGGAACCGGGACGAAGCGCAGAACGTGATGACGGCCCTGGCACAGGTCTACGTGCGTGGTGTTCCAGTCGACTGGCGGTCGTTTTTCGCCGGTACCGGGGCGAAGCGGGTCGAGTTGCCGACGTATGCCTTCCAGCGGCAGCGGTACTGGCTGAATGCGGTGCATGAATCTTCTGCCGACGACATGGGTCGGCATATTGAAACGGAGTTCTGGAGCGCTGTTGAGCACGAAGATGTGACATCGCTTGCAAACGTATTGGGTATCGTGGACGACGGCGCTGCCGTGGATTCCTTGCGAAATGCCCTTCCGGTGTTGGGCGGCTGGCAGAGAACACGCAATACCGAGTCCATTATGGATCAGCAGTGTTACCGCATCGACTGGAGACAAGTAGCTGGACTCCCGCCAAGAGGAACCGTCTTCGGTACTTGGCTGGTCTTCGCCCCCCATGGCTGGTCCAGCAAACCGGAGGTGGTGAACTGCGTTGCCGCATTGCGGGCACGCGGCGGCTCGGTGGTGTTGGTGGAGGCTGACGACTCCGACCCGATCTCCTTCGGCGACCGGGTAGGGACCTTGTGTTCGGATCGGCCGGATCTTGTTGGCGTGTTGTCAATGCTGTGCTTGGAAGAATCGATCCTTCCGGGGTTTTCTACGGTGTCACGGGGTTTCGCGTTGACCGTGGAGTTGGTGCGGGCTTTGGCGGCCGCTGGTGCGGATGCCCGGTTGTGGTTGCTGACGTGTGGTGGCGTGTCGGTGGGGGATGTACCGGTTCGTCCCGAGCAGGCATTGGTATGGGGGTTGGGGCGTGTTGTGGGGTTGGAGCATCCGGACTGGTGGGGCGGCTTGATCGATCTGCCGGTCTTGTTCGATGAAGACGCTCAAGCGCGCTTGTCGATTGTGCTGGCAGGTCTTGGTGAGGACGAGGTCGCGATCCGTTCTGACGGCGTGTTCGCACGTCGGTTGGTACGCCATGGTGTCTCAGCTGGTGTGAAGAAGGCGTGGCGCCCTAGTGGATCGGTACTGGTGACGGGCGGCACGGGTGGTTTGGGGGCGCACGCTGCTCGCTGGTTGGCCGACGCCGGAGCTGAACATGTGGTGATGGTGAGTCGACGCGGAGAGCAGGCACCGAGTGCGGAGAAGTTGCGGACGGAACTGGAGGGTCTGGGTACTCGGGTGTCGATCCCGTCATGCGATGTGACCGATCGCGAGGCACTGGCCGAAGTGCTGAAAGCCCTTCCGGCTGAATACCCATTGACCGCGGTAGTGCATACGGCAGGCGTGATCGAGACTGGTGATGCGGCGTCAATGAGCTTGGCTGATTTTGATGACGTGTTGTCCGCAAAGGTGGCTGGTGCCGCGAACTTGGATGCCTTGCTGGCCGATGTGGAATTGGACGCGTTCGTCTTGTTTTCGTCGGTGTCAGGAGTTTGGGGCGCTGGGGGACAGGGGGCTTACGCAGCGGCGAATGCTTACCTGGATGCGCTGGCGGAAGAGCGTCGGTCGCGAGGGCTGGTCGCGACTGCGGTGGCGTGGGGGCCGTGGGCCGGCGAGGGTATGGCCGCCGGCGAAACAGGAGACCAGCTGCGCCGATACGGCCTTTCCCCAATGGCTCCGCAGTACGCCATCGCCGGAATTCGGCGGGCACTGGAACAGGACGAAACCTCCCTGGTAGTGGCCGACGTCGATTGGGCACGTTTCGGCGCGGGATTCCTGGCGGCTAGGCCGCGGCCTCTGCTGAACGAACTGGCCGAGGTCAAGGAACTCCTCGCCGATGCTCAGTCCGAGGCGGGAGTCCTTGCCGACGCGTCGGTGAAATGGCGGCAGCGATTGGCCGCGGCACCGAGGCCGGCACAGGAACAGCTGATCCTGGAGCTGGTACGCAACGAAACAGCTCTGGTACTGGGACATTCCGGACCAGAGGCCGTCGCATCGGAACGAGCTTTCAAGGACAGCGGATTCGACTCGCAGGCCGCGGTCGAACTCCGCGTTCGGCTCAATCGAGCTACCGGCCTCCAGTTGCCATCGACAATTATCTTCAGCCATCCCACGCCTGCGGAACTGGCTGCGGAGCTGCGGGCGAGGCTTCTTCCCGAGTCCGCGGGAGCAGACATTCCCGAGCAGGACGAGGCGCGAATCAGAGCGGCACTGACGTCGATCTCGTTCGCGGCCTTGCGTGAGGCAGGCTTGGTGGATCCCCTTCTCGCACTTGCCGGACACCCAGTCGACTCCGGCAGCTCCCCGGACGATGCGGTCGCGACCTCGATCGATGCGATGGATGTAGCCGACCTCGTCGAAGCAGCGCTGGGCGAACGCGAGTCCTGAGACCGCAGACCTGGGAGATCACGGTGACCACCAGTTACGAAGAAGTTGTCGAGGCACTGCGAGCATCGCTCAAGGAGAACGAACGCCTCCGGCGCGGCAGGGATCGATTCGCCGCGGAGAAGGGCGATCCCATCGCGATCGTGGCGATGAGTTGCCGTTACCCCGGTCAGGTCTCCTCGCCGGAGGACCTGTGGCAACTGGCCGCCGGCGGTGTGGACGCGATCTCCGAAGTCCCGGGGGATCGCGGTTGGGACCTAGCCGGCGTGTTCGATCCGGACTCCGATCGTCCTGGCACATCGTATGCCTGTGCGGGCGGTTTCCTTCAGGGCGTGTCGGAGTTCGACGCGGGCTTCTTCGGGATTTCTCCGCGTGAGGCGTTGGCGATGGACCCGCAGCAGCGGTTGCTGCTGGAAGTCGCGTGGGAGGTCTTCGAGAGGGCTGGGCTGGAGCAACGGTCGACACGTGGTTCTCGCGTTGGCGTGTTCGTCGGTACCAATGGCCAGGACTACGCGTCGTGGTTGCGGAAGCCGCCGCGTGAGGTGGCCGGTCATGTGCTGACGGGCGGCGCGGCAGCGATGCTTTCGGGTCGGGTTGCGTATTCGTTCGGTTTCGAGGGTCCAGCGGTGACGGTGGATACGGCGTGTTCGTCGTCGTTGGTGGCGTTACACCTGGCGGGTCAAGCACTGCGCGCTGGTGAGTGCGACCTCGCGCTTGCCGGTGGCGTAACGGTGATGTCGACGCCGAAGGCGTTCCTGGAGTTCTCCCGCCAACGTGGTCTCGCGGCTGACGGGCGGTGCAAGTCGTTCGCGGCGGCCGCGGATGGTACTGGGTGGGGTGAGGGTGCCGGACTGTTGTTGCTGGAGCGGCTGTCGGACGCTCGTCGAAACGGGCACCAGGTGTTGGCAGTGGTGCGAGGTAGCGCGGTGAACCAGGACGGTGCCTCCAATGGGCTGACCGCACCGAACGGTTCTTCCCAGGCGCGGGTGATCACCCAGGCGTTGGCGAGTGCGGGATTGTCGGTGTCCGATGTGGACGCGTTGGAGGCGCATGGGACAGGTACGCGGCTTGGTGATCCGATTGAGGCGCAGGCTCTGATCGCCACGTATGGGCGTGATCGGGACAGGGATCGGCCGTTGTGGTTGGGGTCGGTCAAGTCCAACATCGGTCATACGCAGGCGGCGGCGGGCGTTGCCGGTGTGATCAAGATGGTCATGGCGATGCGGAACGGGCAGCTGCCGCGCACGTTGCACGTGGATGCGCCGTCGCCGGAGGTGGATTGGTCGGCAGGGACGGTCCAACTCCTTACGGAGAACACGCCGTGGCCCGACACCGGTCGTGTTCGTCGGGTGGGGGTGTCGTCGTTCGGGATCAGCGGCACCAACGCACACGTCATCCTCGAACAATCTCCGAATACACCAGATGAGCTTGCCGGGAAGGGCGAGTCAGATTCCGGATCCACTGTGGATGTTCCGGTGGTTCCGTGGATGGTGTCGGGCAAAACACGGGAAGCGCTCGGCGCCCAGGCGGACACATTGATGTCCTATCTAGACGATCGATCTGATGTCTCCTCGCTGGATATTGGGTATTCGCTGGCGATGACACGTTCGGTGCTGGATGAGCGGGCGGTAGTGCTGGGGCCGGACCGCGAAACGTTGTTGTCCGGGTTGAAAGCACTGGCCGCCGGTCATGACGCTTCTGGGGTGGTTACGGGATCTGTGGGTTCTGGTGGCCGCATCGGGTTTGTGTTTTCCGGCCAGGGCGGTCAGTGGCTTGGGATGGGCCGAGGGCTTTATGGAGCCTTTCCGGTGTTCGCTGATGCCTTTGATGAAGCTTGTGCCGAGCTCGATGCGCATCTGGAGCAGGAACTGCGGGTACGGGACGTGGTGTTCGGTTCCGATGCGCAGTTGCTCGATCAGACGTTGTGGGCGCAGTCGGGTTTGTTCGCGTTGCAGGTTGGTTTGCTGAAGTTGTTGGATTCGTGGGGTGTTCGGCCGAGTGTGGTGTTGGGGCATTCGGTCGGTGAGTTGGCGGCGACGTTTGCCGCTGGTGCGTTGTCGCTGTTGGATGCGGCTCGGTTGGTGGCGGGTCGTGCCCGGTTGATGCAGGCGTTGCCGTCTGGCGGTGGCATGTTGGCGGTCGCTGCGGGTGAGGAGCAGCTGCGGCCGTTGTTGGCCGACCGCGATGATCAGGTGGCGATCGCTGCGGTCAACGCTGCGGAGTCGGTGGTGCTCGCCGGCGATCGGGATGTGCTCGATGACATTGCCGGTCGCTTGGACGGGCTGGGTGTTCGGTCGAGGTGGTTGCGGGTTTCGCATGCGTTTCATTCACATCGGATGGATCCGATGCTGGACGAGTTCGCCGAAATCGCACGAGCCGTGGACTACCGGCGTTCTGAGCTGCCGATCGTGTCGACCTTGACCGGAAACCTCGATGACGCCGGCAGGATGAGCGGTCCCGATTACTGGGTGCGTCAGGTGCGGGAGCCCGTCCGCTTCGCCGACGGTGTTGATGCTCTTGCCGCTCAGGGCGTGAGCACCATCGTCGAACTCGGCCCGGACGGGGCGTTGTCGGCGCTGGTCCAGGAATGTGTAGTCGC
The DNA here is from genome assembly GCF_012277335.1 of Saccharopolyspora sp. ASAGF58. Classification (NCBI taxonomy): domain Bacteria; kingdom Bacillati; phylum Actinomycetota; class Actinomycetes; order Pseudonocardiales; family Pseudonocardiaceae; genus Saccharopolyspora; species Saccharopolyspora sp. ASAGF58. Next base: position 5,074,286 of record NZ_CP040605.1, read on the forward strand.
ATCCGATCAGGCCAGAAGGATGGCCGCGGTTCCGGCGATGCGCAGGAACCAGGACGAGGCACAGAACGTGACAACAGCCCTGGCGCAGGTCCATGTGCGTGGTGGTCAGGTCGACTGGCGGTCGTTTTTCGCCGGTACGGGGGCGAAGCAAGTCGAGCTGCCCACCTACGCCTTCCAGCGGCAGCGGTACTGGCTGGACTCATCGGATTCCGGTGATGTGACAGGTGCCGGTCTGGCCGGGGCGGAGCATCCGCTGCTGGGCGCCGTGGTGCCGGTCGCAGGCGGTGATGAGGTGCTGCTGACCGGCAGGATTTCGGTGGGGACCCATCCGTGGCTGGCCGAACACCGGGTGCTGGGCGAAGTGATCGTCCCGGGCACCGCGTTGCTGGAGATCGCCTTGCATGCGGGGGAGCGTCTTGGTTGTGAACGGGTGGAAGAACTAACCCTGGAAGCACCGCTGGTCCTGCCGGAGCGCGGGGCGATCCAGGTTCAGCTGCGAGTGGGGACGCCCGAGAATTCCGGACGCAGGCCGATGGTGCTCTACTCTCGCCCCGAAGGGGCGGCGGACCATGACTGGACACGGCACGCCACGGGCCTGTTGGCGCCAGGCGGCGGGGAGGTGGCCGGAGACCTGGCCGACTGGCCGGCTCCGGGTGCGCTGCCGGTCGACCTCGACGAGTTCTATCGGGACCTCGCTGAGCACGGCCTGGAGTACGGCCCGATCTTCCAAGGGCTCAAGGCGGCCTGGCGGCACGGGGACGAGGTGTACGCCGAAGCCGTGCTGCCAGGAACAGAAGATTCCCGTTTCGGGGTGCATCCGGCATTGCTGGACGCGGCTCTGCATGCAACGGCCGCCCGGGACATGGACGGCGCCTGGTTGCCGTTCCAGTGGGAAGGAGTGCGCCTGCACGCCAAGGCCTCGTCGGCTTTGCGGGTCCGCGTGGTTCCGGCTGGTGACGATGCCAAGTCCCTGCTGGTGTGCGATGGCACCGGTCGACCGGTGATCTCGGTGGACCGGCTCGTGTTTCGGTCGGCTGCGGCCCGGCGGACCGGTGCGCGCCGACAGGCCCATCGAGCTCGGTTGTACCGGTTGAGCTGGCACACGGTTCAACCGCCTACATCCGCTCAGCCACCGTCCTGCGTGCTTCTCGGCACCGCAGAAGTGTCCTCTGACATGCAGGCGTATCCGGACCTCCGATCGTTGACGGCTGCGTTGGATGCTGGCGCCGAATCACCCGGCGTTGTCATTGCACCCACGCCCCCCGGCGGTGGACGAGCAGCGGACGTCCGGGCGGTGACTCGGTATGCACTCGACTTGGTACAAGGCTGGCTTGCCGATCAGCGACTCAACGATTCCCGATTGCTCCTGGTGACACAGGGAGCAGTGGCGGTGGAGCCCGGCGAACCCGTGACGGATCTGGCGCAGGCCGCGCTCTGGGGACTGGTGCGGTCGACGCAGACCGAACACCCAGATCGCTTCGTCCTCGTCGATGTGGCTGAGCCCGCCCAACTCCTCCCCGCCCTGCCGGCGGCGCTGGCCTGCGGCGAGCCTCAGCTCGCACTGCGACGTGGCGGCGCATATGCGTCCAGGCTGGCGGGACTGGGCAGCGATGGCGTCCTGCCCGTGCCGGACAGCATGGGGTGGCGATTGGAGGCCACGGACCCAGGAACTCTAGATGGCTTGGCATTGCTGGACGAAGCGACGGCCACGGCACCGCTGGGTGAGGGGCAGGTCAGGATCGCGATGCGCGCTGCCGGGGTGAACTTCCGGGATGCGCTCATCGCGCTCGGCATGTATCCCGGTGCGGCTTCGATGGGCGGTGAGGGGGCCGGGGTCGTGGTGGAGACCGGCCCCGGCGTCACCGGCCTGGCACCCGGCGACCGGGTGATGGGCATGATCCCGAAGGCGTTCGGGCCGCTCGCAGTCGCCGACCATCGCATGGTGACGAGGATTCCCGCTGGTTGGAGCTTCGCACAGGCCGCTTCCGTGCCGATCGTCTTTCTCACCGCCTACTACGCGCTGGTTGATCTCGCCGGGTTGAGACCAGGGCAGTCGCTGCTGGTTCATTCGGCCGCCGGTGGGGTGGGCATGGCCGCGATCCAACTCGCCAGGCACCTCGGCGCAGAGGTGTACGCCACCGCTAGCGAGGACAAGTGGAAAGCCGTGGAGCTGAGCCGGGAACGCCTCGCTTCGTCGCGGACGTGCGATTTCGAGAAGCGGTTCCTCGCGGCGACCGGCGGACGCGGCGTCGACGTCGTGCTCAACTCCCTCGCCGGGGACTTCGCCGATGCGTCCCTGCGAATGCTGCCGCGTGGTGGCCATTTCCTGGAGTTGGGGAAGACGGATGTTCGTGACCCCGTCGAGGTCGCCGATGCGCATCCGGGCGTGTCGTACCAGGCTTTCGACACCGTAGAAGCCGGACCACAGCGAATCGGCGAGATGCTTCACGAGCTGGTGGAGCTGTTCGAGGGAGGCGTGCTGGAGCCCCTGCCTGTCACGGCTTGGGACGTTCGGCAGGCGCCCGAGGCGCTACGACACCTGAGCCAAGCGCGGCATGTGGGCAAGCTGGTGCTCACCATGCCTCCGGCGTGGGACACCGCCGGCACGGTTCTGGTTACCGGCGGAACGGGAGCAATCGGAGCGGCGGTCGCCCGGCACCTCGTGATCGAGCACGGGGTACGCAATCTGGTGCTCGTCAGCAGACGCGGTCCCGCGTCCGGTGGCGCGGCTGAGCTCGTGGCGCAACTGACGGCGCACGGTGCCGAGGTTTCCCTGCGGGCTTGCGATGTCGCCGATCGTGAGTCCTTGGGGAAGGTGCTTGCCGGCATCCCGGACGAGCATCCGTTGACCGCCGTGGTGCACGCGGCTGGTGTTCTCGACGACGGAGTGGCCGAATCGCTCACAGCGCAACGGCTGGACCAGGTTCTGCGCCCGAAGGTCGATGGTGCGCGGAATCTGCACGAGCTGATCGCGCCGGACGTGGCCCTCGTGCTGTTCTCGTCGGTGTCGGGCGTGCTCGGCAGCGGTGGGCAGGGTAACTACGCGGCGGCCAACTCCTTCCTCGACGCATTGGCGCAGCAACGGCAGTCGCGCGGCCTGCCGACGAGATCGCTGGCCTGGGGTCCCTGGGCGGAGCGCGGCATGGCAAGCACGTTGCGCGAAGCCGAGCAGGATCGATTGGCGCGATCTGGGCTGCTGCCGGTCTCGACCGAGGAGGGGTTGTCCCAGTTCGACGCCGCGTGCGGCGGCGCGCATACCGTGGTGGCTCCGGTGCGATTCAGCCGTTCGTCCGATGGGGACGCGATCAAGTTTTCCGTCCTGCGAGGCTTGGTCGGGCCGCATCGCGTCAACAAGGCGACCGCGGATGATGCCGAGAGCCTCCGGAAACGGTTGGGACGCTCGCCGGACGCAGAACAACATCGGATTCTGCTGGACCTCGTCCGCACGCACGTGGCGGCGGTGCTCGGATTCGCCGGTCCCCAGGAGATCACCGCGGACGGCACGTTCAAGGCGCTGGGCTTCGACTCGTTGACCGTGGTCGAGTTGCGCAACCGGATCAACGGGGCAACCGGGCTGCGACTGCCCGCGACCCTGGTGTTCAACTACCCGACGCCGGATGCGCTCGCCACACACCTCGTCACCGCGCTTTCCGCAGACCGCCTTGCCGGGACATTCGAGGAACTCGACAGGTGGGCGGCGAACCTGCCCGCGCTGGCCAGGGATGAGGCCACGCGGGCGCAGATCACCATCCGGCTGCAGGCGATCTTGCAGAGCCTGGCGGACGTGTCCGGCGGAACCGGCGGCGGCTCCGTGCCGGACCGGCTCAGAGCGGCCACGGACGAAGAGCTTTTCCAACTACTCGACAACGATCTCGAACTTCCCTGATGCCTCAGCCGGTGCCTTCGCAGCTTCCTGGAGGGAAACGCCACATGTCGAATGAAGAGAAGCTCCGGGAGTACTTGCGGCGTGCGCTCGTGGATCTGCACCAGGCGCGCGAGCGGCTTCACGAGGCGGAGTCGGGGGAGCAGGAACCCATCGCGATCGTGGCGATGGGCTGCCGGTACCCGGGCGGGGTGCACGACCCGGAAGGGCTGTGGAAACTGGTCGCCTCTGGTGGCGACGCCATCGGTGAATTTCCCGCTGACCGTGGTTGGGACCTAGACGAGCTCTACCATCCCGACCCGGATCAGCCCGGAACCTGCTACACCCGGCACGGCGGCTTCCTCCACGAGGCCGGCGAGTTCGACGCGGGGTTCTTCGACATCAGCCCCCGCGAGGCGCTCGCCATGGATCCGCAGCAGCGACTGCTGCTGGAAATCTCCTGGGAGACCATCGAATCCGCCGGGATGGACCCGAGGTCCTTGCGGGGGAGCCGCACCGGGGTGTTCGCGGGATTGATGTACGAGGGCTATGACACCGGCGCCCACCCGGAAGGTGTCGAAGGCTACCTCGGAACCGGCAATGCGGGGAGCGTCGCCTCTGGTCGGGTTGCGTATTCGTTCGGGTTCGAGGGTCCTGCGGTGACGGTGGATACGGCGTGTTCGTCGTCGTTGGTGGCCCTGCATTTGGCGTGTCAGTCGTTGCGGCAGGGTGAGTGCGATCTGGCGGTGGCCGGTGGTGTGACGGTGATGGCAACGCCGGCGACGTTCGTGGAGTTCTCCCGTCAGCGTGGTCTCGCACCGGACGGGCGGTGCAAGTCGTTCGCGGCTGCCGCGGATGGAACCGGTTGGGGTGAGGGCGCCGGTCTGGTGTTGCTGGAGCGGCTGTCAGACGCCCGGCGGAACGGGCATCGGGTACTGGCGGTCGTTCGTGGTAGCGCGGTGAATCAGGACGGTGCGTCGAACGGTTTGACGGCCCCGAACGGACTGGCCCAGGAGCGGGTCATTCAGCAGGCGCTCACGAGTGCGGGATTGTCGGCGTCCGATGTGGACGTCGTGGAGGCGCATGGGACGGGTACGCGGCTTGGTGATCCGATCGAGGCGCAGGCTCTGATCGCCACCTATGGACAGGATCGGGACGGGGATCGGCCGTTGTGGTTGGGATCGGTCAAGTCCAACATCGGTCATACGCAGGCAGCGGCGGGTGTTGCCGGTGTGATCAAGATGGTCATGGCGATGCGGCACGGGGAGCTGCCGCGCACGTTGCACGTGGACGAGCCGAATTCGCACGTGGACTGGTCGGCTGGTGCGGTCCGGCTCCTCACCGAGAACATCCGGTGGCCAGGGACGGGTACGCGCCGGGTTGGCGTGTCGTCGTTCGGGGTAAGTGGTACCAACGCACACGTCATCCTCGAACACGACCCGCTCGCCGTGACCGAGAACGAGGAAGCAGCGCTGTCCCCAGCACCTGGGATAGTGCCTTGGGCGTTGTCCGCGCGGTCGTCGACGGCGCTGCGAGCCCAGGCCGAACGGCTGAGCGAGCTGTGCGAGCAGACCGATCCCGACCCGGTCGACGTCGGTTTCTCACTGGCCACCACGCGCACGGCCTGGGAGCATCGAGCGGTGGTGCTTGGTGGTGATAGCGCTACATTGCGTTCCGGACTTGGCGCTGTCTCCAGCGGTGAACCAGCAGTCGATGTCGTTCAGGGGAGCGTCCTGGACGGCGAGGTCGCCTTCGTCTTCCCTGGTCAGGGTTGGCAATGGGCCGGTATGGCAGTCGACTTGCTGGACGCTTCGCCGACGTTCGCGCGGCACATGGATGAGTGCGCCACCGCGTTGCGGAGGTACGTGGACTGGTCGTTGGTCGACGTGCTGCGCGGAGCGGAGAACGCCCCACCGCTGGACCGGGTGGACGTCCTACAGCCGGCGTCCTTCGCGGTGATGGTGTCGCTCGCCGAGGTGTGGCGTTCCTACGGGGTGCGGCCGACGGCCGTCGTCGGCCACAGTCAAGGCGAAATCGCCGCGGCCTGCGCGGCCGGGGTGCTCCTACTGGAGGATGCGGCCAGGCTTGTCGCCTTGCGTAGCAGAGCGTTGAAGGCGCTTTCGGGGCGAGGCGGCATGGCGTCGCTGGCCTGCTCTGCGGATGAGGCCGCGGCGTTGTTCGCGGGATCGGGCGGCCGACTGGAAGTCGCGGCGATCAACGGCCCGCGATCGGTCGTGGTGTCCGGCGATCTGGAAGCGGTGGAAGAACTGCTGGCCAAGTGCGCCGAAAAGGACGTGCGTGCCCGCCGTATCCCCGTCGACTACGCCTCGCATTCGGCACACGTGGAGGTGGTTCGGAGCCAGGTGCTGGCGGCTGCGGCCGGCGTGCGGCACCGGGACGGCCACGTGCCGTGGTGGTCGACGGTGATCGGCGACTGGGTGGATCCGGCCGGGCTGGACGGCGAGTACTGGTACCGGAACCTCCGGCAGCCGGTCCGATTCGAACACGCCGTGCAGGGCCTCGCTGAGCGGGGATTCGGCCTGTTCATAGAAATGAGTGCGCATCCGGTGCTGACCATGGCGGTCGAGGAAACCGGTGCGGAGTCGGAGCCCGCCGTGGCCGCCGTAGGTACCTTGCGACGTGACTCGGGCGGCCGCCGGAGGTTGTTGCAGTCGCTGGCCGAGGCGTACGTGCGCGGCGCCACCGTGGACTGGCCCGTGGCGTTCGGGGGCGTGGGTCGACGGCTGGACCTGCCGACCTACCCGTTCCAGCGCCGGCGGTACTGGCTGGACAGGGGAGCTGCCTCCGAGGAGGCTCGTGCGTTTTCGGACCCGGCGGCGGACTGGTTCTGGCAAGCCGTGGAGCGCCAAGACCTGAAAGGCGTGGCCGACGCCCTCGATCTCGACGCCGACGCACCGCTGAGCGCAACACTTCCGGCCCTGTCCGTCTGGCACCGTCAGGAACGAGAAAAGGTCTTGGTGGACGGTTGGCGGTACCGAGTCGACTGGGTACCGGTGACCCCGCAGCCGATCCGGGGAACACGGGAAACCTGGCTCCTGGTCGTTCCCGCGGGCGGCATAGAGGAAGCGCTGGTCGAACGGTTGACGGATGCGTTGAACACGCGAGGTATCAGCACCCTGCGCCTCGACGTGCCACCGGCGGCGACCAGTGGGGAACTCGCAACCGGACTCCGCGCCGCAGCTGGCGGTGACCCGGTGCAGGGAATCCTGTCGCTCACTGCGTTGGACGAGCGAACCCACCCCGAACGCAAGGCCGTCCCGAGCGGGATTGCCTTGCTGTTGAACCTGGTCAAGGCGCTCGGCGAAGCCGATCTAAGAATTCCTCTGTGGACGATCACGCGTGGTGCGGTCAAGGCAGACCCCGCAGATCGGCTGCTGCGCCCGATGCAGGCTCAAGCATGGGGTCTGGGGCGAGTAGCGGCACTCGAACACCCCGAGCGCTGGGGTGGGCTGATCGACCTCCCGGAATCGCTGGACGGCGACGTCCTCACGAGGTTGGGCGAAGCGCTCATCAACGGCTTGGCGGAGGACCAACTGGCGATTCGCCAGTCGGGCGTGCTGGCCCGACGACTGGTACCGGCCCCGGCGAATCAGCCCGCTGGACGTAAGTGGCGACCCCGAGGTAGCGCGCTGATCACGGGCGGGCTCGGCGCGGTGGGCGCACAGGTGGCGAGGTGGTTGGCTGAAAGCGGAGCCGAGCGAATCGTGCTCACCAGTCGACGGGGCAAAGAAGCGCCGGGCGCCGCAGAGCTGGAAGCCGGGCTCCGGGCCCTTGGAGCGCAGGTGTCCGTCGTGGCTTGTGACGTGACCGATCGTGCCGAGATGTCCGCACTGCTGGCCGAGTTCGACGTCACCTCGGTGTTCCACGCGGCCGGAGTCGGCCGGCTGCTGCCGCTGGCGGATACCGAACATAACGACTTGGCCGAAATATGCGCGGCCAAGGTTCACGGCGCTCAGGTGTTGGACGAGCTGTGCGACAGCACCGATCTCGATGCGTTCGTCCTGTTCTCCTCGGGTGCCGGGGTCTGGGGCGGTGGCGGTCAGGGCGCTTATGGCGCGGCGAACGCATTCTTGGACACCCTCGCCGAACAACGCCGAGCACGCGGTCTGTCGGCAACCTCGATCTCCTGGGGCAGCTGGGCCGACGGCGGCATGGCCGACGGCCCAGCGGGCGAGCTCCTGCGGCGACGCGGGATACGTCCGATGCCGGCGGCGTCGGCCATCCTGGCTCTGCAGGAAGTACTCGACCAGGATGAGACGTGCGTGTCGATCGCTGATGTGGACTGGGACCGATTCGTGCCCACGTTCGCCGCGACGCGCGCCACCCGGTTGCTGGACGAACTGCCCGCGGCGAGAAAGGCGATCTCCGCGAACGGGCCGGCCGAACCAGGCGGCTCGCCGTTCGCCCGCAATCTCGCGGAGCTGCCGGAAGCCCAAAGACGCCACGAACTGGTGGATCTGGTCTGCGCCCAGGTGGCAGCCGTGCTCGGGCACGGCAGTCGCGAGGAGGTGCAGTCAGAGCGGGCGTTCCGCGCGCTCGGGTTCGACTCCCTCATGGCGGTGGACCTGCGCAATCGTTTGACCACCGCCACCGGGTTGCGCCTGCCGACCACAACTGTCTTCGACTACCCGAATCCGGCCGCATTGGCCGCTCACCTGCTCGAGGAGCTGGTGGGTGATGTCGCTTCGGCCGCGGTGACCACTGCCAGCGAGCCGGCAACTGACGAACCGGTCGCGATCGTCGCGATGAGCTGCCGGTTTCCGGGCGGCGCGCACTCGCCGGAAGACCTGTGGCGGTTGGTCGCCTCCGGCGCGGAGGTGATCGGCGAGTTCCCCTCCGACCGGGGTTGGGATGCGGAAAGCCTCTACGATCCGGACGCTTCCAGGCCTGGAACCACGTATGCGCGGATGGCGGGATTCCTCTACGACGCCGGTGAGTTCGATGCCGGCCTGTTCGGCATCAGCCCACGCGAGGCGTTGGCGATGGACCCACAGCAGCGGTTGGTGCTCGAAATCGCCTGGGAAGCCCTCGAACGGGCCGGAATCGATCCGTTGTCCTTGAAGGGCAGTGGGGTCGGCACGTACATCGGTGCTGGAAGCCGCGGGTACGCGACGGATGTGCGGGAGTTTCCCGAGGAGGCGGAGGGCTACCTCGTGACGGGTACCTCCGCCAGTGTGCTGTCGGGTCGGGTCGCGTACTCGTTTGGTTTCGAGGGTCCTGCGGTGACGGTGGACACGGCTTGTTCGTCGTCGTTGGTGGCGTTGCATTTGGCGTGTCAGTCGTTGCGTTCGGGTGAGTGTGATCTGGCGTTGGCCGGTGGTGTGACCGTGATGTCGACGCCGGAGATGTTCGTGGAGTTCTCCCGTCAGCGTGGTTTGGCGCCGGATGGCCGGTGCAAGTCGTTCGCGGAGAGCGCGGACGGCACCGGCTGGGGCGAAGGCGCGGGCCTGTTGTTGCTGGAGCGGTTGTCGGAAGCCCACCGGAATGGGCATCGGGTGTTGGCGGTGGTTCGTGGGTCTGCGGTGAATCAGGACGGCGCATCGAACGGACTGGCGGCGCCGAATGGTCCGTCGCAGCAGCGGGTGATCAACCAGGCACTCGCGAATGCGGGCCTTTCGGCGTCCGATGTGGACGCCGTGGAGGCCCATGGGACCGGGACCAGGCTGGGTGATCCGATCGAGGCGCAGGCCTTGATCGCAACGTATGGGCAGGACCGGGAGCGGGATCAGCCGTTGTGGTTGGGGTCGGTCAAGTCGAACATCGGTCATACGCAGGCGGCGGCGGGTGTTGCCGGTGTGATCAAGATGGTGATGGCCATGCGGCACGGGGAGCTGCCCGCCACGTTGCATGTAGATGAGCCCACGTCGGAGGTGGATTGGTCGGCGGGCGCGGTCCAGCTCCTTACCGAACAGGTAGCTTGGCCGGAGTCTGATCGGGTACGTCGCGTAGGAGTGTCGTCGTTCGGGATCAGCGGCACCAACGCACACGTGATCCTCGAACAATCTACGAATGCGCCAGATAGTCCCGCGGCCACGGACAAATCAGGATCCGGATCTACCGTGGATATTCCGGTTGTTCCCTGGTTGGTGTCGGGACAGACATCGGATTCCCTGCGGGGACAGGCTGAACGAGTCTTGTCTCAGGTTGAGTCCCGGCCGGAGCAGCGTCCGCTGGATGTGGCCTACTCGCTTGCTTCTGGCCGAGCCACGCTGGATGAACGCGCTGTCGTGCTGGGTGCGGACCGGAATGAGCTGGTAGCTGGACTGGTGGCGTTGGCCGCCGGTCATGAGGCTTCCGGGGTGATCACCGGAACTCGTGCTTCTGCTCGGTTCGGGTTCGTGTTCTCCGGGCAGGGTGGTCAGTGGTCGGGGATGGGCCGGGAGCTCTACTCGAAGTTTCCGGTGTTCGCTGCTGCGTTTGATGAGGCTTGCGCCGAGTTGGACGCACATCTGAGTGAAGACCTCCGGGTCCGAGATGTGGTCTTCGGTTCCGATGCGCAGCTGCTGGATCAGACGCTGTGGGCGCAGTCGGGACTGTTCGCGCTGCAAGTCGGTCTCTTGGGGCTGCTGGGTTCGTGGGGCGTCCGGCCGGATGTGGTGATGGGGCATTCGGTCGGGGAGTTGGCCGCCGCGTTTGCGGCTGGAGTGTTGTCGTTGCGGGATGCGGCTCGGTTGGTGGCCGCACGCGCCCGGTTGATGCAAGCCCTGCCCTCTGACGGCACGATGCTCGCGGTGGCCGCTGGTGAAGACCTGATTCGGCCATTGCTGGCTGGTCGGGAGGCATCCGTGAACGTCGCCGCGCTCAATGCCCCCGGTTCGGTGGTGTTGTCGGGTGATCGGGATGTGCTGGCCGACATCGCCGGCCGGCTGAACGAGCTCCGAGTCCGGACGAGACGGTTGCGGGTCTCCCATGCTTTTCATTCGCACCGGATGGACCCGATGTTGGGCGAGTTCGCCCAGATTGCGGAGTCTGCGGAGTTCGGTAGGCCAACGACACCGCTTGTGTCGACGTTGACGGGTGAGCTCGACAGAGCCGGGGAAATGAGCACGCCAGGGTATTGGGTGCGTCAGGTGCGTGAACCCGTCCGTTTCGCCGACGGTGTCCAGGCCCTGGCAGCGCAGGGCGTAGACACGGTTGTTGAGCTCGGCCCGGACGGAGCGCTGTCCGCACTGGTTCAGGAGTGTGCCACCGGGTTTGATCGGGTCGGGCGGATTTCGTCAATACCATTGATTCGCAGGGAGCGGGACGAGACCCGTTCGGTGATGACAGCCCTGGCGCATCTTCACACCCGTGGCGGTGAGTTGGACTGGCAGGCGTTTTTCGCCGGCACCGGGGCCAGGCAGGTCGAGTTGCCCACGTATGCCTTCCAACGACGGCACTACTGGATCGAATCCAGTGCGCGGACAGCACGCGACCGCGCAGACATCGGCGAGGTGGCTGAACAGTTCTGGACCGCGGTTGAACAAGGCGATCTGGAAGCATTGGTCTCCGCACTGGAGCTTGGGGCGGACGACGACACATGCGCATCTTTGAGCGATGTACTGCCGACGCTGTCATCCTGGCGAAGCGGACTCCGCAACCGTTCGCTCGTCGATTCCTGCCGGTACCGAATCAATTGGCATTCCTCCCGGGAAGCACCGGCCCCGAAGATTTCCGGTACCTGGCTGTTGGTCGTGCCCGGCGATGCGGATGACGGCTTGGCCACGGCTTTGACGAGTTCACTGGTCGAAGGTGGCGCCGAGGTCGTCCGGATCGACCTGTCCGAAGAGGACCTGCACCGCGAGGACGTCGCACAGCGGCTGGCCAATGCGCTGACGGATGTCAGTCGACTCGGTGGCGTGCTGTCGCTGTTGGGGCTCGATGACTCGGTTGTTGGAGAATTCTCCTGCTTGACAAGGGGTCTCGCGTTGACTGTGCAGCTGGTGTGGGCCTTGCGCAATGCCGAGCTCGAGGCGCCTTTGTGGGCGGTGACGCGCGGCGGCGTCTCGTTGGAAGACGTAAGTGTGTCTCCTGAGCAGGCCTTGATTTGGGGGCTGCTGCGTGTTGCGGGCCTGGAGCACCCGGAGTTCTGGGGTGGCTTGATCGACCTGCCGTCGGATTGGGACGACCGATTGGGTGCGCGGTTGGTGGGTGTGTTGGCGGATGGTGGCGAGGATCAAGTTGCCATTCGTCGTGGTGGTGTGTTCGTGCGGCGGTTGGAACGCGCCGGTACGTCGGGTGCCGGGTCGGTGTGGCGTCCTCGGGGGACGGTGTTGGTGACGGGTGGTACGGGCGGTTTGGGGGCGCATGTTGCTCGGTGGTTGGCGGGTGCCGGGGCTGAGCATGTGGTGTTGACCAGCCGTCGTGGCGAGGAGGCTCCGGGCGCTGGGGAATTGCGAGCGGAGCTGGAGGCGCTGGGTGCTCGGGTGTCGATTGTGCCCTGCGATGTGGCTGATCGTGACGCCGTGGCTGGAGTGTTGGCAGGGATCGGCGGGGAGTGTCCGCTGACTGCGGTGATGCACGCCGCTGGGGTCGGCGAGGCGGGCGGCGTGGTGGAGATGGCCTTGGCGGACTTTGCAGAGGTGTTGTCGGCGAAGGTGCGGGGTGCGGCGAATCTGGATGAGTTGCTGGCCGACTCGGAGTTGGATGCGTTTGTGTTGTTCTCTTCGGTGTCGGGTGTGTGGGGTGCCGGGCGACAGGGTGCGTATGCGGCTGCGAACGCCTACTTGGATGCGTTGGCCGAGCAGCGTCGGGCGAGTGGGTTGGCCGGGACCGCGGTTGCGTGGGGACCTTGGGCCGGTGACGGCATGGCCGCGGGAGAAACCGGCGCACAGCTGCATCGCATGGGCCTGGTGTCGATGGAACCGAGCGCGGCACTGCTGGCACTTCAGGGCGCATTGGACCGCGATGAGACCTCCCTCGTCGTGGCCGATGTCGACTGGGCACGGTTCGCCCCAGCCTTCACCTCGGCACGTCGGCGCCCGCTGCTGGACACCATCGACGAGGCCCGAGCCGCATTGGAAACCACCAGCGAAAAAGCGGGCACAGGCAAACCCGTTGAGCTCAAGCATCGCCTGGCCGGGTTGTCACGGAAGGAACGTGACGATGCGGTATTGGATCTGGTGCGGGCGGAAACGGCAGCTGTGCTGGGCCGCGACGATGCCACGGCCCTGGCGCCGTCGCGGCCGTTCCAGGAACTCGGATTCGACTCCTTGATGGCGGTGGAGCTACGCAACCGGCTGAACACCGCCACCGGGATCCAGCTGCCCGCCAGCACGATCTTCGACTACCCCAATGCCGAGTCGCTGTCGCGTCACCTCTGCGCCGGGCTTTTCCCAACGGAGACAACTGTGGACTCCGCCCTTGCCGAGCTCGATCGAATTGAGCAGCAGCTCTCGATGTTCACCGAGGAAGCGCGGGCACGGGACCGAATCGCGACACGACTGCGAGCCCTCAACGCGAAGTGGAACAGTGCATCTGAGGTACCGGCCGGTGCCGATGTCCTGGGCACACTCGATTCGGCAACGCACGACGAGATCTTCGAGTTCATCGACAACGAGCTCGACCTGTCCTGACCAGCTCCTGCGGAACGTCCAGTCGCCGAAACCGGGTGGAAATCACAATGGCCAGTGAAGAAAAGCTCTTCGGCTATCTGAAGAAGGTAACTGCCGACCTGCATCAGACCCGGCAGCGCCTGCTCGCAGCCGAGAGCCGGAGTCAGGAGCCGATCGCGATCGTCTCGGCGAGCTGCCGACTGCCCGGCGGCGTCGACTCTCCCGAAGCGCTTTGGCAACTCGTGCGCACTGGCACCGACGCCATCTCGGAATTCCCGGCCGACCGGGGTTGGGACCTCGAACGGTTGTACGATCCTGACCCGGACCACCAGGGAACCTCGTACACGCGGGCCGGCGGTTTCCTCGCGAATGCGGCCGATTTCGACCCCGGCATGTTCGGGATTTCGCCGCGTGAGGCGTTGGCGATGGACCCACAGCAACGGCTGTTGCTGGAGCTGTCCTGGGAGGCCCTCGAACGGGCGGGGATAGACCCGACATCCCTGCGCGGCAGCAAGACCGGTGTCTTCGGCGGTGTCACGCCCCAGGAGTACGGTCCGCCCTTGCGGGAGATGAGCCGAAGCGCTGGCGGTTTTGGACTCACCGGGCGGATGGTGAGTGTGGCGTCGGGACGGGTTGCGTATTCGTTTGGTTTTGAGGGTCCTGCGGTTACGGTGGATACGGCGTGTTCGTCGTCGTTGGTGGCCCTGCATTTGGCGTGTCAGTCGTTGCGTTCCGGCGAATGCGATCTCGCGCTGGCCGGCGGTGTGACGGTGATGGCCACGCCGGCGACGTTCGTGGAGTTCTCCCGTCAGCGTGGTTTGGCTCCGGATGGGCGGTGCAAGTCGTTCGCGGCTGCTGCGGATGGCACCGGGTGGGGTGAGGGTGCCGGTCTGGTGTTGTTGGAGCGGTTGTCGGATGCCCGGCAAAATGGGCATGAGGTTCTGGCGGTGGTCCGTGGTAGCGCGGTGAACCAGGACGGCGCGTCGAATGGTTTGACTGCGCCGAATGGTCCGTCGCAGCAGCGGGTGATCACCCAGGCGTTGGCGAATGCAGGGTTGTCGGTGTCCGATGTGGATGCGGTCGAGGCGCATGGGACGGGCACGCGGCTTGGTGATCCGATCGAGGCACAGGCCCTGATCGCCACGTACGGGCAGGGCCGGGACAAGGATCGGCCGTTGTGGTTGGGGTCGGTCAAGTCCAACATCGGTCACACGCAGGCGGCCGCTGGCGTTGCCGGTGTCATCAAGATGGTCTTGGCGATGCGGCACGGGCAGCTGCCCGCGACGTTGCATGTGGATGATCCCACGTCGGCGGTGGACTGGTCGGCGGGTTCGGTCCGGCTTCTCACGGAGAACACGCCCTGGCCGGACAGTGGTCGCCCTTGTCGGGTGGGGGTGTCGTCGTTCGGGATCAGCGGCACCAACGCACATGTCATTCTCGAACAATCTCCGGTCGGGCAGGGCGAACCGACCGGGCCGGTCGAAGGCGAGCGGGAACCCGAGGCAGCCATCCCCGTGGTGCCGTGGGTGGTGTCGGGTAAAACACCGGAGGCGGCGCGGGCCCAGGCCGAACGGGTTCTTTCGCATGTCGAGGACCGGCCGGAGCTGTCGCCGGCGGATGTGGCGTATTCGCTAGGTGTGACGCGCGCGGCACTGGACGAACGCGCAGTGGTGTTGGGCTCGGACCGTGACACGCTCCTGACCGGGTTGAGGGCATTCGCCGACGGCCGCGAGGTGCCCGAGGTGGTCTCGGGATCTGCAGGGAACGGTGGCCGTGTCGGGTTTGTGTTCGCCGGCCAGGGCGGCCAGTGGCTGGGGATGGGCCGGGGGCTCTACTCGGTGTTTCCGGTGTTCGCCGATGCGTTTGACGAGGCTTGCACGGAGTTGGATACACACCTGGGCCAGGAGGTGCGGGTTCGGGATGTGGTGTTCGGTTCAGGGGAGTCTTTGCTGGATCGGACCTTGTGGGCGCAGTCGGGTTTGTTCGCGTTGCAGGTTGGTTTGCTGAGGCTGCTGGGTTCGTGGGGTGTTCGGCCGGATGTGGTGTTGGGGCATTCGGTGGGTGAGCTGGCTGCGGCGCATGCAGCTGGTGTGTTGTCGTTGCCGGAGGCAGCGCGGTTGGTGGCGGGTCGTGCCCGGTTGATGCAGGCGTTGCCTTCTGGTGGTGCCATGTTGGCGGTGGCCGCGAGTGAGGCCCAGGTCGAACCTCTGCTGGATGGGGTGCGGGACCGGGTCGAGATCGCGGCGATCAACGGTCCGGGATCGGTTGTGCTCTCTGGTGACCGTGAGCTGCTTGCCGACGTTGCTGGTCGGTTGCACGATCAGGGGTGTCGGACGCGGTGGTTGCGGGTGTCGCACGCTTTCCACTCACCCCAAATGGACCCGATGCTGGAAGAGTTCGCCCAGATCGCCCGAAGCCGTGAGTATCACGCACCCGAACTGCCAATGATCTCGACCCTGACCGGTGAGCTGGACGGTGGTCGAGTGATGGGCACTCCCGAGTACTGGGTCCGTCAGGTGCGTGAGCCCGTCCGTTTCGCCGATGGTGTCCAGGCGCTTGTCGGTCAGGGTGTCGACACGATTGTCGAATTCGGTCCGGACGGGGCGTTGTCGACGTTGGTCGAGGAGTGTGTGGCGGAATCCGGGCAAGTGGCCGGGATCCCCTTGATGCGCAAGGACCGCGACGAGACCCGAACCGTGCTGGCCGCATTGGCGCAGATCCACACCCGTGGTGGTGAGGTGGACTGGCGGTCGTTTTTCGCCGGTAGCGGGGCGAAGCAAGTCGAGTTGCCCACCTACGCCTTCCAGCGGCAGCGCTACTGGCTGGCATCCACCGGCGGTGCGGGTGACGTGACCGCCGCGGGATTGGCCGAGGCGGACCATCCGTTGCTCGGTGCGGTGGTTGCGTTGGCCGACGGCGAAGGTGTGGTGCTGACCGGTCGGCTGACAGCGGGTTCGCATCCGTGGTTGTCCGATCACCGGTTGCTGGGAGAAATCGTCGTCCCCGGCACCGCGATCGTCGAGCTGGCGTGGCATGTCGGCGAGCGCCTCGGTTGTGGCCGGGTGGAAGAACTGGCTTTGGAATCGCCCCTGATCCTGCCGGATGATGGAGCGGTCCAGGTTCAGGTGCTGGTGGGACCGCCCGGGGAATCCGGAGCCCGGTCGATGGCGCTCTACTCCCGCCCTGGAGATGCGACCGAATCCGAGTGGCGGAAGCACGCGACGGGCGTGCTGCTGCCACCCGTGGCCGCCGAGAACCATGAGCTGCCTGCCTGGCCCCCAGACGATGCGACTGAAATCGATGCCGACGAGGTCTACGAATTCCTTGAAGGGCAAGGTTTCGCGTACGGACCGGCCTTTAGATGTCTGCGCGGTGCCTGGCGACGAGGCGGGGAGGTGTTCGCCGAAGTCGCGTTGCCGGACGACATGCAGGTGGGGGATCGATTCGGCGTTCACCCCGCGTTGCTGGACGCGGTGCTGCATGCCGCCGCGGCCGAGACGTCGGTGGTCCAGAGCGGAGCGCGGGTGCCGTTCTCGTGGCGTGGGGTGGAACTTCGCGCTACCGAAACCGCGGTGGTGCGGGCACGCATCTCGTTGACCGCGGATGACGAGCTGTCGTTAGTCGCAGTGGACCCGACTGGCCGATTTGTGGCCTCGGTTGATTCGCTGGTGACACGCCCGATCTCCCGGCAGCAGGTGAGTTCTGGCGCGATCGGTGATTGCCTGTTCGAGGTGGAGTGGCACCGGAGGGCATTGTCGGACACAACCGCCGGTGACGACCTTGCCATCGTCGGTGACGGTGCCAGTTGGCCGGAATCGGTGCGCACAACCGGACGGTTCGCGACCCTGGATGAGCTCCGTTCGGCGGTGGGCTCGGGCGTTGCCGTCCCGGATTCGGTGTTGGTCGCAGCAATCTCGGCTGAAGAGGTCGAAGGTGGCTCACTGCCGTCGCGTGCCGAAGAGTCGACCTCCGAGCTGCTGGCTCTCGTGCAGTTGTGGCTTGCCGATGAGCAGCTCGCCGAATCCCGGCTGGTGGTTGTGACACGGGCAGCTATGCCAGCCGACTCGGATGCGGACGTCGCCGACCTGGTGAGTGCGTCGTCGTGGGGGTTGTTGCGTTCGGCACAGTCGGAGAACCCGGGTCGCTTCGTACTGGTGGACGTGGACGGCACACCCGAGTCGTGGCAGGCGTTGCCGACCGCCGTGCGAGCGGGCGAACCGCAGCTGGCCCTTCGGCGCGGCGTGGCGCTGGTGCCTCGGTTGGCGCGACTCAAGGCGCACGGGGAGGGCTCCTCCCCGCGACTAGACACGGACGGGACAGTCCTCATCACCGGTGGCACTGGTGCGTTGGGTGGAGTGGTTGCCCGTCACCTGGTGGAGGAGCACGGGATTCGGCGTTTGGTGTTGGCAGGCCGGCGTGGCTGGAACGCGCCTGGGGTCCCCGAGTTGGTGGATGAGCTGGCGCGCTCGGGCGCCGTGGTCGACGTGGTGGCTTGCGATGTGGGTAACCGGAGGGATCTGGAGCAGGCGCTGGCCGCCATTCCGGTCGACTGCCCGCTGCGGGGGATCGTGCATGCCGCTGGGGTGTTGGCCGATGGAGTGATCGGGTCGTTGTCGGCGGCGGATGTGGGCACGGTGTTCGCCCCGAAGGTAGCGGGGGCATGGCACCTGCACGAGTTGACCCGCGATCTGGATCTGTCGTTCTTCGTGCTGTTCTCGTCGTTCTCCGGGATTGCGGGTGCCGCGGGGCAGGCCAACTACGCGGCGGCGAACACGTTCCTGGATGCATTGGCACGGTATCGCCGGGCGCGTGGACTACCCGGGGTGTCGTTGGCGTGGGGACTGTGGACGCAACGCAGCGGTATGACGAGTGCTTTGGACGCGGCGTCGGTAGAGCGGTTGTCACGGACGGGCATAGCAGAACTTTCCACAGAGGATGGGCTCCGCCTGTTCGATGCCGCGATTGCGACGGACACGGCTTGCGTCGTTCCCGCTCGATTGGACAGGGCGCTGCTTGTCGAGAAAGGACGGTTGAACGCGGTGCCAGCGCTGCTGACCGCGTTGGTTCCTGCTCGTGGCGGTGTGGCGAGGGGAGCAGCCAACTCGCAGGCCGTGGATGAGGACGCGCTGTTGGGTTTGGTGCGGGAGCATGTTTCGGCTGTGCTGGGTTATTCGGGTGCGGTCGAGGTCGGGGGCGACCGTGCTTTCCGGGATTTGGGTTTTGATTCGTTGTCTGGTGTGGAGTTGCGCAATCGCCTTGCCGGGGTGCTGGGGGTGCGGTTGCCGGCGACTGTGGTGTTCGATTATCCGACGCCGCGGGGGTTGGCTCGGTTCCTGCACCAGGAACTGGTAGGCGAGATCGGGACGACGTCGGTGCCGGTGACGACCAGGGCCGCGAGTGTCGAAGAGGATCTTGTTGCGATTGTCGGGATGGGGTGTCGTTTTCCGGGTGGGGTGTCGTCGCCGGAGGAGCTTTGGCGGTTGGTGGCCGGGGGCGTGGATGCGGTGGCTGGGTTCCCTGATGATCGTGGTTGGGATCTGGCGCGGTTGTTCGATCCGGATCCCGATCGTCTCGGGACTTCGTATGTATGTGAGGGCGGGTTTCTGCGGGATGCGGCGGAGTTCGATGCCGACATGTTCGGCGTCAGCCCGCGCGAGGCGTTGGCGATGGATCCGCAGCAGCGGTTGCTGCTGGAGATCGCTTGGGAAACTCTGGAGCGGGCTGGGATCGATCCGTTCTCGTTGCGCGGCAGCCGGACCGGTGTGTTCGCGGGCCTGATGTACCACGACTATGGGGCCCGATTCATCACCAAGGCACCGGAGGGCTTCGAAGGGCACCTCGGGACGGGTAACGCCGGGAGTGTGCTGTCGGGTCGGGTTGCGTATTCGTTCGGTTTCGAGGGGCCTGCGGTGACGGTGGATACGGCGTGTTCGTCGTCGTTGGTGGCATTGCATCTGGCGGGTCAAGCATTGCGGGCTGGTGAGTGCGACCTCGCCCTTGCCGGTGGCGTCACGGTGATGGCCACGCCGACGACATTCGTGGAGTTCTCCCGCCAACGGGGTCTGGCGCCGGATGGGCGGTGCAAGTCGTTCGCGGCGGCCGCGGATGGCACCGGATGGGGAGAAGGCGCGGGCCTGGTGTTGCTGGAGAGGTTGTCGGATGCCCGGCGCAACGGGCACAAGGTTCTGGCGGTGGTTCGTGGTAGCGCGGTGAACCAGGACGGCGCATCAAATGGTTTGACTGCGCCAAATGGCCCGTCACAGCAAAGGGTGATCACCCAGGCACTCACGAGTGCCGGGCTGTCCGTGTCCGATGTGGATGCTGTGGAGGCGCATGGGACGGGCACGCGGCTTGGTGATCCGATCGAGGCGCAGGCGTTGATCGCGACGTATGGCCGAGATCGTGATCCCGGTCGGCCGTTGTGGTTGGGGTCGGTGAAATCAAATATTGGTCATACCCAGGCGGCAGCGGGTGTGGCTGGCGTGATCAAGATGGTGATGGCGATCCGGCAGGGGGAGCTGCCGCGCACTTTGCACCTGGACGAGCCCTCCGCGCAGGTGGACTGGTCTGCGGGCACGGTCCAACTCCTCACGGAGAACACGCCCTGGCCCGACAGCGGTCGTGTTCGTCGGGCTGGCGTGTCATCGTTCGGTATCAGCGGCACCAACGCGCACCTGATCCTTGAACAACCTCCGCGAGAGACGCATCGCTCAACAGAGCCGGATTCGAGTTCTGTCCGCGATGTTCCGGTGGTGCCGTGGATGGTGTCGGGCAAAACGCCCGAAGCACTATCCGCCCAGGCAGCTGCACTGATGTCCTCCTTGGACAAATGCGTCGATGTTTCCCCACGAGATGTCGGGTATTCGCTTGCGGTGACCCGCTCGGCGTTGGACCACCGTGCTGTCGTGCTGGGTGCGGATCGTGAAGCGCTGCTGTCGGGGTTGAAAGCGCTGGCTGCCAGTCATGACGCCGCTGAGGTGTTAACAGGCACTCGTGCCGCTGGGCCGGTCGGATTCGTGTTCTCCGGTCAAGGTGGCCAGTGGCCCGGGATGGGAAGCGGACTCTACTCGGCGTTTCCGGTGTTCGCCGACGCGTTTGATGAAGCCTGCGGCGAGCTGGACGCGCATCTCGGGCAGAAAGCACGGGTTCGAGACGTGATACTCGGTTCGGATACGCAACTTCTGGATCAGACTTTGTGGGCGCAGTCGGGCCTGTTTGCGTTGCAAGTCGGGCTCTGGGAGTTGTTGGGTTCGTGGGGTGTCCGACCCGGTGTGGTGCTGGGCCATTCGGTCGGTGAGCTGGCGGCGGCGTTTGCGGCTGGAGTGTTGCCGTTGCCGGATGCGGCTCGGTTGGTGGCAGGCCGTGCCCGGTTGATGCAGGCCCTGCCACCTGGCGGTGCCATGCTCGCGGCGGCTGCTGGAGAGAAGGAGCTGCGCCCGCTGTTGGCCGACTGCGGTGATCGAGTGGGGATCGCCGCGGTCAACGCTCCCGAGTCGGTGGTGCTCTCCGGTGATCGGGATGTGCTCGATGACATCGCCGGCCGGCTGGACGGGCAAGGGGTCCGTTCGAGGTGGTTGCGGGTTTCGCATGCGTTTCATTCGCATCGGATGGATCCGATGCTGGAGGAGTTCGCCGAAATCGCACGGAGCGTGGACTACCGGTCGCCAGGGCTGCCGGCTGTGTCGACGTTGACGGGTGAGCTCGATGAGGTCGGCATGATGGCTACGCCGGAGTATTGGGTGCGTCAGGTGCGAGAACCCGTCCGCTTCGCCGACGGCGTTGCTGCTCTCGCGGCTCACGGTGTGAGCAGCATCGTCGAGGTCGGTCCGGACGGGGTGTTGTCGGCGCTGGTGCAGGAGTGTGTGGCCGGATCCGATCAGGGCGGACGGGTGGCCGCGGTTCCACTCATGCGCAGCAATTGCGACGAGGCGCAAAAGGTGATGACGGCCTTGGCGCAGGTCCATGTGCGTGGCGCCGCGGTGGACTGGCGG
The DNA here is from genome assembly GCF_012277335.1 of Saccharopolyspora sp. ASAGF58. Classification (NCBI taxonomy): domain Bacteria; kingdom Bacillati; phylum Actinomycetota; class Actinomycetes; order Pseudonocardiales; family Pseudonocardiaceae; genus Saccharopolyspora; species Saccharopolyspora sp. ASAGF58. The sequence continues at coordinate 5,095,693 of NZ_CP040605.1, forward strand.
TCGTTTTTTGCTGGTACCGGGGCGAAGCAGGTCGAGCTGCCCACGTATGCCTTCCAAAGACAGCGGTACTGGCTTGACTCGCCATCCGAACCGGTCGGGCAATCCGCCGATTTCGCGCCCCAGTCGGACTTCTGGGAACTCGTCGAGCAGGAAGATGTCAGCGCGCTTAGCGCTGCTCTGAATATAACCGGCGATCACGACGTGCAGGCATCCCTGGAATCGGTGGTTCCGGCCCTCTCCTCCTGGCATCGCCGGATCCGCAACGAATCCCTGGTGCACCAGTGGCGGTACCGCATTTCCTGGCATGAGCGGGCAGCCTTGCCAGACCGGTCGTTGTCGGGGACGTGGCTCGTCGTCGTGCCGGAGGGTTGGTCTACGAGTCAGCAAGTTCAGCGTTTCCGCGAAATGTTCGAGGAACGGGGTTGCGCGGCGGTTTTGTTCGAGCTCGCCGGGCACGACGAGGAAGCCCTGGCGCAACGATTCCGCACGTTGCCTGTCGGATCACGAATAAGCGGCGTGTTGTCCTTGCTAGCGCTGGATGAATCGCCGTCCTCGCCGAACGCTGCTTTGCCGAATGGTGCGCTGAATTCGCTGGTGCTGCTGCGAGCTCTGCGGACCGCGGATGTGTCGGCGCCATTGTGGTTGGCGACGTGTGGTGGCGTGGCGGTGGGGGATGTGCCGGTGAACCCGGGGCAGGCGCTGGTGTGGGGACTGGGCCGCGTCGTCGGTCTGGAACATCCGGACTGGTGGGGCGGCCTGGTCGACGTGCCGGGCTTGCTCGATGAGGACGCTCAAGAACGCTTGTCGGTCGTGTTGGCAGGTCTTGGCGAGGACGAGATCGCGGTGCGTCCCGATGGTGTGTTCGTGCGGCGGTTGGGACGCGCTGATGTGCCGGATGTGAGGTCTGCGTGGCGTCCTCGGGGCACGGTGTTGGTGACGGGTGGTACGGGCGGTTTGGGGGCGCATGTTGCTCGGTGGTTGGCGGGTGCCGGGGCTGAGCATGTGGTGTTGACCAGCCGTCGTGGCGCGGAGGCTCCGGGCGCTGGAGATTTGCAGGCGGAGCTGGAGGCGCTGGGCGCTCGGGTGTCGATCAGGTCCTGCGATGTGGCGGATCGTGATGCTTTGGCCGAAGTGTTGGCGACCATTCCGGATGATTGCCCGCTGACCGCGGTGATGCATGCGGCGGGGGTCGTTGAAGTCGGCGACGTGGCGTCGATGCGTCTGACCGACTTCATTGGGGTGCTGTCGGCGAAGGTGGGTGGTGCGGCGAACCTCGATGAGCTGCTCGCCGATGTAGAGCTGGATGCCTTCGTGCTGTTCTCCTCGGTATCGGGTGTGTGGGGTGCTGGGGGGCAAGGTGCTTATGCGGCGGCGAATGCCTACTTGGATGCGTTGGCGCAGCAGCGTCGGGCGCGGGGGCTGGTAGGGACCGCGGTTGCGTGGGGGCCGTGGGCCGGTGACGGCATGGCCGCAGGCGAAGGCGGTGCACAGCTGCGCCGGACCGGCCTGGTGCCGATGCCTGCGGATCGGGCGTTGCTGGCACTTCAGGGTGCCTTGGATCGTGACGAGACATCCCTGGTCGTCGCCGATATGGCATGGGAGAGGTTCGCCCCGGTGTTCGCCGTGTCCCGTCGGCGTCCGCTGCTCGACGAGCTGCCCGAAGCACAGCAGGCGTTGGCGGATGCGGAGAACACCACAGGTGCGGCGGACCCGGCAGGCCCGATGCAGCGGCTCGTGGGCATGGCAGCCGCCGAACGCCGCCGGGCGATGATGGAACTGGTGCTGGCGGAGACCTCGATTGTGCTGGGGCACAACGGATCTGACGCAGTGAGTCCCGACCGGGCTTTCCAGGAACTCGGATTCGATTCGCTGATGGCCGTCGAACTGCGCAACAGGCTGGGCGAGGCAACAGGATTGAGTCTGCCGGCCACGTTGATCTTCGATTATCCGAGCCCATCCGCTCTGGCAGCACAGCTGGTCGGCGAGCTGGTGGGAGCGCGGCCCGGGACCACCGTCGTGGCCGGGGCCGATCCAGTGGATGATCCGGTTGTCGTGGTCGCGATGGGATGCCGGTATCCGGGCGATGTCTGCTCGCCCGAGGAGCTGTGGCAGCTGATCGCCACGGGACGTGATGCGGTTTCGACGTTCCCCACCGATCGGGGTTGGGACTGCAACGCGTTGTTCGACCCGGATCCGGATCGGGCAGACAGTACCTACGTGCGAGAAGGTGCCTTCCTGACCGGTGCTGATCGGTTCGATGCGGGGTTCTTCGGCATCAGCCCACGCGAGGCGCGGGCAATGGATCCGCAGCAGAGGTTGTTGCTCGAGGTGGCGTGGGAGGTTTTCGAACGAGCGGGGATCCCTGCGATGTCGTTGCGGGGCAGCAGGACCGGTGTGTTCGCGGGCACCAATGGACAGGACCACGGTGCGAAAGTGGCTGCCGCGCCGGAGGCGGCGGGTCACCTCCTGACCGGAAACGCCGCGAGTGTCATGGCCGGCCGGCTTTCCTACACGTTCGGCCTCGAGGGTCCCGCGGTGGCGGTGGATACCGCGTGTTCGTCGTCGTTGGTAGCGATGCATTTGGCGTGCCAGTCGCTGCGTTCGGGTGAGTGTGATATGGCGTTGGCGGGTGGTGTGACGGTGATGTCGACACCCCTGGCGTTCCTCGAATTCTCTCGACAGCGTGGTCTGGCGCCCGATGGCCGGTGTAAGTCCTTTGCCGCTGCCGCAGACGGCACTGGATGGGGTGAGGGTGCCGGCCTGGTGCTGCTGGAACGGATGTCGGATGCTCGCCGGAATGGTCACCGGGTGTTGGCCGTGATACGCGGGTCAGCAGTGAATCAGGATGGTGCGTCAAATGGCTTGACGGCGCCGAATGGTCCATCGCAGCAGCGGGTGATCCGGCAGGCCCTCGCGAACGCGGGACTGTCGGCGTCCGATGTGGATGTCGTGGAGGCGCACGGGACCGGCACCGGGCTCGGGGATCCGATCGAGGCGCAGGCTCTGATCGCGGCGTATGGGCAGGGGCGGGATCCTGAACGGGCCCTGTGGTTGGGGTCGATCAAGTCCAACATCGGCCACACGCAGGCAGCGGCCGGTGTGGCTGGGGTCATCAAGATGGTGCAGGCCATGCGGCATGGGGAGTTGCCTGCGACGTTGCACGTCGACAAACCCACTCCGCAGGTGGACTGGTCTGCCGGGGCCGTTCGGCTCCTCACCGGGAACACGCCCTGGCCCGAGACCGGCCGTCCTCGTCGAGCGGGGGTGTCGTCGTTCGGGATCAGCGGCACCAACGCACACCTCATCCTCGAACAACCGCCGTCGGGACCAGCGGAGACCGACCGATCGAATCGGCGGGTCACCGCGCAGCCAGCGGTGATCCCGTGGATGTTGTCGGCCAAGAGTCGCACAGCGCTGCAGGCCCAAGCGGCTGCGCTGCACGGCCGGCTGGACGGGGTGCCCGGCGCTTCTCCGCTGGATGTGGGGTATTCACTCGCGACCACTCGTTCCGCGCTGGACGAGCGTGCCGTCGTGTGGGGTGCCGATCGGGAGACCCTGGTGTCCAGGCTGGCCGCGCTGGCCGATGGCCGGACGGCACCGGGGGTGGTTACCGGCTCCGCGAATGCCGGTGGCCGCATCGGATTCGTATTCTCCGGTCAGGGCAGTCAGTGGCTGGGGATGGGAAAGGCATTGTGCGCGGCTTTCCCGGCGTTCGCAGACGCCTTCGAGGAAGCCTGCGACGAGCTGGGTGCACACTTGGGCGCGGACGTCCGGGGCGTGCTGTTCGGTGCTGATGAGCAGTTGCTCGACCGGACGTTGTGGGCGCAGTCGGGGATCTTCGCGGTTCAGGTCGGCCTCCTGGGATTGCTGAGGTCGTGGGGCGTGCGGCCAGACGCGGTGCTGGGGCACTCGGTCGGCGAGTTGGCTGCGGCGCACGCGGCTGGTGTGTTGTCCTTGCCGGACGCGGCACGGTTGGTGGCGGCCCGGGCCCGCTTGATGCAGGCATTGCCCACCGGCGGCGCAATGCTCGCGGTCGCCAACAGCGAGGCGGCGGTCGAACCGGTGCTTGCCGGGATGTGCGATCGGGTCAGCATCGCTTCGATTAACGGCCCGGAATCGGTAGTGCTCTCCGGCGACCGCGACGTGCTCGTCGAGCTCGCCGGCGAACTCGACGCCCGAGGGATCCGGACCAAATGGTTGCGGGTCTCCCACGCTTTCCACTCGCACCGGATGGAACCGATTCTGGACGAGTACGCCGAAACCGCCGGGTGCGTTAAGTTCGGTGAACCGGTGGTGCCGATCGTCTCCGCCGCGACCGGTGCGCTGGACACCACCGGACTGATGTGCGCACCCGACTACTGGGTGCGCCAGGTGCGCGATCCCGTCCGCTTCGGAGACGGCGTCCAAGCGCTCGTCGCCCAACGGGTGGACACGATCGTCGAGTTCGGCCCGGATGGGGCGTTGTCGGCCCTGGTCCAGGAGTGCCTGGCCGAGTCCGACCAGGCCGGGAGGGTGGCGGCGATCCCGCTGATGCGCAGGGACCGCGATGAGGTCGAGACCGCGGTGGCGGCCTTGGCGCACGTGCATGTCCGCGGTGGTGCGGTGGACTGGTCGGCTTGCTTCGCCGGCACCAGCGCTCGCACCGTCGAGTTGCCCACCTATGCCTTCCAGCGGCAGCGGTACTGGCTGGCCGAGCAAGCGGACGACTGCGGCGGCGATGCGGTTGCCGACCCGGTCAACGCGCGCTTCTGGGAGTTGGTCGAGCGCGCCGATCCGGAACCGTTGGCGGATGAGCTCTGCATCGACCGGGACCAGCCCTTCAGGGAGGTGCTGCCCGTTCTGGCTTCCTGGCGCCAGAAACAACGCCAGAAGGCCGTCGCGGACTCCTGGCGTTACCAGGTGCGCTGGAGGTCCGTCGAGGTGCCGTCCGCAGTCGGCCTCCGGGGCGTGTGGCTGGTGGTGCTTCCAGCTGGCGGGCCGCCCCGAGATCAACCGGCGACCGTCATCGACGCGCTGATCGCGCGCGGCGCCGAGGTCGCGATCCTGGCATTGACCGAGCAGGATTTCCAGCGCGGTGCGCTCGCGGACAAGGTGCGCGCCGTCATTGCCGACCGCACCGAGGTGACGGGTGTGCTGTCGCTGTTGGCAATGGACGGAATGCCCTGCGCGGAGCATCCGCACCTGTCCCGTGGTGCCGCCGCTACCGTGATCCTGACGCAGGTGTTGGGCGATGCGGGTGTTTCCGCCCCGCTGTGGCTGGGCACGACCGGTGGTGTCGAGGTCGGGACCGAGAACAGTCCGGTCGATCCGGACCACGGCTTGATCTGGGGGCTCGGCAGGGTCGTCGGCCTTGAGCATCCGCAGCGATGGGGTGGCCTGATCGACCTTCCGGCGACACTGGACGAGACATCCCGGAACGGGTTGGTGGCCGCACTCGCCGGGACGGCGGCCGAAGATCAGCTCGCCGTGCGTCCATCCGGGTTGTTCGTCCGCCGAGTGGTGCGCGCAGCGCAGAACCCCCGGTCAGGGACATGGCGTAGCCGGGGAACGGTCCTCATCACGGGCGGAACAGGCGCGCTCGGTGCGGAGGTCGCACGATGGCTGGCCCGGCGGGGTGCTGAGCATCTGGTGTTGATCAGTCGCCGCGGTCCGGAAGCTCCCGGCGCAGCGGACCTGCAGGCCGAGCTGACCGAGCTCGGCGTGAAAGTCACAGTCGCGGCCTGCGATGTGACGGACCGCGACGAGCTGGGGGCGGTGCTGGCGGCCGTTCCGACGGAGCATCCGCTGTCGGCGGTAGTGCACACCGCCGGCGTCGGGACGCCTGCGAACCTGGCCGAGACGACCTTGGCGCAGTTCGCCGACGTGTTGTCGGCCAAGGTCGTCGGCGCGGCGAACCTGGACCGGCTGCTTGGTGGGCAACCGTTGGACGCCTTCGTGCTGTTCTCCTCGATCTCGGGGGTTTGGGGAGCCGGCGGCCAAGGAGCCTATTCGGCCGCCAATGCGTATCTCGATGCCCTTGCCGAGCGCCGACGGGCTTGCGGTCGGCCGGCGACGTGCGTCGCCTGGGGTCCGTGGGCCGGTGCGGGCATGGCCGTTCAGGAAGGCAACGAGGCGCATCTCCGCCGAAGGGGCCTGGTACCGATGGAACCGCAGTCGGCCCTCTCCGCGCTGCAACAGGCCCTGTCTCGACGAGAAACCGCCATCGCCGTCGCAGATGTGGACTGGGAGCGATTCGCCGCCTCTTTCACCGCGGCCCGCCCGCGGCCACTATTGGACGAGATCGTGGATCTACGGCCCAGCACCGAGACTGTGGCGAAGCACGGTGCCGGCGAGCTGGGGCAGCAGTTGGCCGCACTGCCGCCCGCTGAGCGCGGACACCTGCTGCTGGAGGTGGTGCTGGCGGAAACCGCCAGCACCCTGGGGCACGATTCGGCGGAGGCTGTGCAACCCGATCGGACCTTCGCCGAACTGGGCTTCGATTCGCTGACCGCGGTAGAGCTGCGCAACAGGCTGAACGCGGTGACCGGGCTTCGCCTGCCGCCGACGCTGGTTTTCGACCACCCGACGCCGCTGGCGTTGTCCGAACAGTTGGTTCCGGCCTTGGTCGCGGAGCCGGGCGATGGCATCGAGTCGCTGCTCGCGGAGCTCGACAGGCTGGATACCACGTTGGCGCAAGGACCTTCGATCCCACCGGAAGACCAGGCCAAGGTGGCGGAGCGCTTGCGCGCACTCCTCGCCAAGTGGGACGGGGCGCGTGACGGCACGGCCAAAGCGACGTCACCCCAATCGCTGACCTCAGCCACGGACGACGAAATCTTCGACCTCATCGACCGGAAGTTCCGGCGCTGACCGCTCTTCTCCTCGCCTCAGCTCCCCTGATCACTGGAACGGTGTATTTCGATGGCCAATGAAGAAAAGCTCCGCGAGTACCTCAAGCGTGTCGTCGTCGAACTGGAGGAGGCGCACGAACGCCTGCACGAGTTGGAGCGCCAGGAGCACGACCCCATCGCGATCGTGTCGATGGGATGCCGTTATCCCGGTGGGGTCTCCACTCCGGAGGAGCTGTGGCGACTGGTCGTCGACGGAGGAGACGCGATCGCGAACTTCCCCGAAGACCGTGGTTGGAACCTGGGCGAGCTGTTCGATCCTGATCCGGGTCGAGCCGGGACCTCCTACGTCCGCGAGGGTGGTTTCCTGCGCGGAGTCGCGGACTTCGATGCCGGGCTCTTCGGGATCAGTCCGCGCGAGGCGCAGGCGATGGACCCGCAACAGCGGTTGCTGCTGGAGATCTCGTGGGAGGTGTTCGAGCGCGCCGGCATCGAGCCGTTTTCCTTGCGGGGCACCAAGACCGGCGTGTTCGCGGGCCTGATCTACCACGACTACGCGTCGCGGTTCAGCAAGACCCCAGCCGAGTTCGAGGGTTACTTCGCCACCGGGAACGCGGGCAGCGTCGCATCCGGCCGGGTGGCTTACACCTTCGGGTTGGAGGGCCCCGCAGTCACCGTGGACACCGCCTGCTCGTCGTCCCTGGTGGCGTTGCACCTGGCCTGCCAGTCCCTGCGGCTGGGCGAATGCGACCTGGCCCTGGCCGGTGGCATTTCGGTGATGGCCACGCCGGGAGCCTTCGTCGAGTTCAGCCGGCAACGCGCACTCGCCTCGGATGGCCGGTGCAAGCCCTTCGCGGATGCGGCGGACGGCACGGGCTGGGGCGAGGGCGCGGGAATGCTGCTGCTGGAACGGCTGTCGGACGCACGGCGAAACGGCCACCCGGTGCTGGCGGCGGTAGTCGGTTCCGCGATCAACCAGGACGGGACGTCCAACGGCCTGACCGCGCCCAGCGGTCCCGCACAGCAGCGAGTGATCCGCCAGGCCCTGGCGAACGCCGGGTTGTCGCCCGCCGAGGTCGATGTGGTCGAGGCGCACGGTACGGGCACGGCCTTGGGCGACCCGATCGAGGCGCAGGCCCTGATCGCCACCTACGGGGCGAACCGGTCGGCGGATCACCCGTTGCTGCTGGGTTCCCTCAAGTCGAACATCGGCCACACCCAGGCTGCCGCCGGCGTGGCCGGGGTGATCAAGACGGTCATGGCCATCAGGCACCGGGAGATGCCCCGCAGCCTGCACATCGACCAGCCCTCGCGGCACGTGGACTGGTCGGCGGGCGCGGTGCGGCTGCTCACGGACAGCGTTGACTGGCCGGATCCCGGCCGGCCGCGCCGAGCAGGGGTGTCCTCGTTCGGCATGAGCGGTACCAACGCACACCTGATCGTCGAGGAAGTATCCGACGGGCCGGTCTCGGCCACCACTGAGCCGGCCGGGGCATTTCCCTGGGCGCTGTCCGGCAAGACGGAGACCGCATTGCGCGAGCAGGCTGCCGAGCTGCGCTCCGCCGTGACCGCGCACCCGGAGCCGGGCCTCGGGGACGTCGGGTACTCGCTGGCCACCGGTCGCGCCGCGATGGAGCACCGGGCTGTCGTGGTAGCCGAGGATCGGGACTCCTTCGTCGCCGGACTGACGGCGTTGGCCGCGGGCGTTCCGGCAGCCAACGTGGTGCAAGGTGCGGCCGACTGCAAAGGAAAGGTCGCGTTCGTGTTCCCCGGCCAGGGCTCGCAGTGGCAGGGGATGGCGAGGGAACTGTTCGACTCCTCGCCGGTGTTCCGGCGGAAGCTGGAGGAATGCGCGGCGGCTACGGCCCCCTACGTGGCCTGGTCGCTGCTCGGCGTCCTTCGCGGTGATCCCGATGCACCCGCACTGGATCGCGACGAGGTGATTCAGTTCGCGCTGTTCGCCATGATGGTGTCGCTGGCAGAACTGTGGCGTTCGTGCGGAGTGGAGCCCGCCGCGGTGGTCGGTCACTCCCAGGGCGAGATCGCCGCCGCCCATGTGGCGGGAGCTTTGTCCTTGACGGAAGCCGTGCGCATCGTCGCTGCCCGCTGCAATGCGGTGTCGGCGCTGGCCGGGCAGGGAGGCATGCTCGCGATCGCCTTGCCCGAAAGCGCGGTGGTGAAGCGAATCGCAGGCCTGCCCGAGTTGACCGTTGCGGCAGTCAACGGACCAAGCTCCACTGTGGTCTCTGGCAAACCGTCCACTCTGGATCGTTTGCAGACCGAACTGTCCGCGGAAAGGGTGCAGGCTCGGCGGGTGCGAATTGATTACGCCTCGCACTCGGCGCAAATCGCGCAAGTCCAGGGGCGGCTTCTGGACCAGCTGGGCGAAGTCGGGTCCGAACCTGCTGAGATCGCTTTCTACTCGACGGTCACCGGCGAGCGGACGGACACCGGCCGACTCGACGCCGACTATTGGTACCAGAACCTTCGGCAGCCCGTCCGGTTCCAGCAGACCGTCGCCCGGATGGCAGATCAGGGCTATCGGTTCTTCGTCGAGGTGAGCCCGCACCCGCTGCTCACCGCGGGAATCCAGGAAACGCTGGAGGCCGCGGACGCGGGCGGGGTGGTGGTCGGTTCGCTGCGGCGTGGCGAGGGCGGCTCCCGGCGCTGGCTGACTTCGCTGGCCGAATGCCAGGTGCGCGGACTACCGGTGAATTGGGAACAGGTATTCCTCGACACCGGAGCCCGACGCGTGCCGCTGCCGACATACCCGTTCCAGCGGCAGCGATACTGGTTGGAGCCCGCCGAGTACGACGCGGGCGATCTCGGCTCGGTGGGCTTGCGCTCCGTCGAGCATCCCCTGCTCGGGGCTGCGGTGACGCTGGCCGATGCGGGCGGGTTCCTGCTGACCGGCAAGCTGTCGGTCAAGTCCCAGCCCTGGTTGGCCGACCACGCGGTCCGCGGGGCGATCTTGCTGCCCGGCACCGCCTTCGTGGAAATGCTGATACGGGCCGCGGACCAGGTCGGGTGCGATCTGATCGAGGAGTTGTCCCTGACGACTCCGCTGGTTTTGCCCGGGACCGGTGCGGTGCAGGTGCAGATCGCGGTTGACGGTCCGGACGAGGCCGGGCGCCGCTCGGTCCGCGTGCATTCCTGTCGGGACGACTCCGTGCCGCAGGACTCGTGGACCTGCCACGCGACCGGCACGTTGACCTCCAGTGAGCACCGGGACGCCGGCCAGGCCCGCGATGGGATTTGGCCGCCGAACGATGCTGTCGCGGTTCCACTGGACGGCTTCTACGCGCGCGCAGCCGAGCGGGGCTTCGATTTCGGTCCGGCGTTCCAGGGATTGCAGGCGGTTTGGAAACGCGGAGACGAGATCTTCGCCGAGGTCGGCCTGCCCGCGGCACACCGCGAGGACGCCGGCAGGTTCGGAGTACACCCGGCTCTGCTGGATGCGGCACTGCAGGCGTTGGGCGCAGCCGAGGAGGATCCGGCCGAGGGATGGCTCCCCTTCGCGTGGCAAGGTGTGTCCCTCCAGGCGACCGGCGCGCTTTCGCTTCGGGTGCACATCGTCCCGGCGGGCGCGAACGCGGTATCGGTGTTCACGACCGACGCGACCGGCCAAGCCGTGCTCTCCATCGACTCGCTGGTGCTGCGCAAGATTTCGGACCAGCAGTTGGCAGCGGTCCGTGCGATGGACCACGATTCCCTGTTCCGGGTCGACTGGAAGCGAATCTCGCCCGGCGCCGCCAAGCCGGTCTCCTGGGCAGTGATCGGCAATGACGAACTCGCTCAAGCCTGCGGCTCGGCACTTGGCACGGAACTCCACCCCGACCTGGCCGGGTTGGCTGACCCGCCCCCGGACGTGGTGGTGGCGCCATGCGGTGCGTCTCACCCGGACTCGGACGTTGCTTCCGAGGCACGTGCCGCAACACAACGCGTGCTTGACCTGATCCAGGATTGGTTGGCGGCGGAGCGATTCGCCGGATCTCGTCTGGTGGTGGTGACGTGTGGTGCGGTGTCGACGGGACCCGTCGAGAGTGTTTCCGACCTGGTGCATGCTGCGTCGTGGGGCTTGTTGCGTTCAGCGCAGTCGGAGAACCCGAATCGACTCGCGTTGGTCGATGTGGACGCAACCGCCGAGTCATGGCGTGCGCTCGCGGCGGCGGTGCGTTCCGGAGAGCCGCAGTTGGCGTTGCGCGCCGGTGAAGTCCGAGTGCCTCGCCTGGCACGCTGTGTTACCGCCGAGGACAGCCGGATCCCGGTGCCTGGTGCGGATGGGACGGTGTTGATTTCCGGCGGCACGGGCCTGCTGGGCGGGTTGGTAGCCCGGCATTTGGTGGCGGAGCGCGGTGTCCGCCGCCTGGTGCTGGCAGGGCGACGGGGCTGGAGCGCCCCCGGGGTCACCGACCTGGTGGATGAGCTGGTGGGCCTGGGAGCTGTGGTCGAGGTGGCGAGCTGTGATGTCGGGGATCGGGCCCAGCTGGACCGGCTGCTGACGGCGATCTCGGCAGAGTTCCCGCTGCGCGGAGTGGTGCATGCCGCCGGGGCACTGGCCGACGGGGTCGTCGAGTCGTTGACACCGGAGCACGTGGCAAAGGTGTTCGGGCCGAAGGTCGCCGGTGCGTGGCACCTGCACGAGCTGACCCGTGAACTGGATCTGTCGTTCTTCGTGCTCTTCTCCTCGTTCTCCGGGGTGGTGGGGGCTGCGGGTCAAGGAAACTACGCGGCGGCGAACGCGTTCCTGGACGGCCTGGCTCAGCACCGGCGCACTGCGGGACTGCCTGCGGTGTCGCTGGCTTGGGGCTTGTGGGAGCCGCCCAGCGGGATGACCGGAGCGCTCGATGCGGCGGATCGCAGCCGCATTTCGCGCACCAATCCGCCGATGTCCGCGGAGGAGGGATTGCGGCTGTTCGAGATGGCGTTTCGCGTTCCGGGCGAATCGCTTCTGGTTCCGGTCCACGTCGACCTGAACGCGCTGCGCGCCGATGCGGCCGACGGCGGTGTGCCTGCGTTGTTGCGCGACCTGGTGCCAGCGCCCGTGCGCCGGAGCGCGGTCAACGAGTCGGAGGATGTCACCGGTCTGGTCGGCCGGCTGCGGGGGCTTCCGGACCTCGATCAGGAAACCCTGCTGTTGGGTTTGGTGCGGGAGCATGTTTCGGCCGTGCTGGGGTATTCGGGTGCGGTCGAGGTCGGGGTCGAGCGTGCTTTCCGGGATTTGGGTTTTGATTCGTTGTCCGGTGTGGAGCTGCGGAACCGGCTTGGCGGGGCGCTGGGCGTTCGGTTGCCGGCTACTGCGGTGTTCGACTATCCGACACCGCGGGCGTTGGTTCGTTTCTTGCGCGACAAACTGATTGGTGGCGTGGAGGCACGGACTTCGGCACCGGTGGTTGTGGAGGCGGCAAGTGGTGACGACCCGGTTGTGATCGTGGGGATGGGGTGTCGTTTTCCGGGTGGGGTGTCCTCGCCGGAGGAGCTTTGGCGCTTGGTGCACGGGGGCTTGGATGCGGTGACAGAGTTCCCCGCCGATCGTGGTTGGGATCGGGCGGGGTTGTTCGATCCGGATCCCGATCGTCTCGGAACTTCGTATGTGTGTGAGGGCGGCTTCCTGCGAGATGCGGCAAAGTTCGATGCCGGTTTCTTCGGGATTTCCCCGCGTGAGGCGTTGGCGATGGATCCGCAGCAGCGGCTGCTGCTGGAGGTCGCGTGGGAAACCTTGGAGCGGGCGGGGATTGATCCGCTTTCGTTGCGGGGGAGCCGGACCGGCGTGTTCGCGGGGCTGATGCACCACGACTACGGCGCGCGGTTCGTCACCAGGGCGCCAGCGGGTTTCGAAGGTTATCTAGGTAATGGCAGCGCGGGCGGCGTGTTCTCGGGCCGGGTCGCGTATTCGTTTGGTTTCGAGGGTCCTGCGGTGACGGTGGATACGGCGTGTTCGTCGTCGTTGGTGTCCATGCACCTGGCGGGTCAAGCACTGCGGTCTGGTGAGTGTGATCTGGCTCTTGCGGGTGGTGTGACGGTGATGGCCACGCCGGGGATGTTCGTGGAGTTTTCGCGTCAGAGGGGTTTGGCGGCGGACGGGCGGTGTAAGTCGTTTGCGGCTGCTGCGGATGGCACCGGCTGGGGAGAAGGCGCGGGCCTGGTGTTGTTGGAGCGGCTGTCGGATGCCCGGCGGGGCGGGCACCCGGTTCTGGCGGTCGTGCGGGGTAGCGCGGTGAATCAGGATGGTGCGTCGAATGGTTTGACGGCGCCGAATGGTCCGTCGCAGCAGCGGGTGATCACGCAGGCGTTGACGAGTGCGGGTCTGTCGGTGTCTGATGTCGACGCGGTGGAGGCACATGGGACTGGGACCAGGCTTGGTGATCCGATTGAGGCGCAGGCACTGATTGCCACATACGGGCAGGGGCGGGATAGGGATCGGCCGTTGTGGTTGGGGTCGGTGAAGTCGAATATTGGTCATACGCAGGCGGCGGCGGGTGTTGCTGGTGTGATCAAAATGGTGATGGCGATGCGGCACGGGCAGCTGCCCGCCACGTTGCATGTGGATGAACCTACGCCGGAAGTGGATTGGTCGGCGGGGGAGGTCCAGCTCCTTACGGAGAACACGCCCTGGCCCGACAACAGCCGTCCTCGTCGGGTGGGTGTGTCGTCGTTCGGGATCAGCGGCACCAACGCACATGTCATCCTCGAACAAGACTCGAATACACCAGACGAGATTGCGGAGAGAAACGGTACCGAATCGGAATCTACCGTGGACATTCCAGTGGTCCCGTTGATCGTGTCGGCCAGAACACCGGAAGCGCTCAGCGCTCAGGCGAGCGCATTGATGTCCTATTTGGATAATCGTCCCGATATTTCATCCTTTGATGCTGCGTTTTCGTTGGCTTCTTCCCGGGCCACGTTGGAGGAGCGGGCGGTCGTGCTGGGAGCGGACCGTGAAGCGCTGTTGTCTGGGTTGGAAGCGCTGGCTGCCGGTCGCGACGCTTCCGGGGTGGTGTCGGGATCCCTGATCTCTGGTGGGGTTGGGTTTGTGTTCTCCGGTCAGGGCGGTCAGTGGCTGGGGATGGGAAGAGGGCTCTACTCGGCGTTTCCGGTGTTCGCTGACGCGTTTGACGATGCGTGTGCCGGCCTGGATGCGCATCTGGGTCAGGAACTACGGGTTCGGGATGTGGTGTTCGGTCCGGATGCGGAGTTGCTGGATCGGACGTTGTGGGCGCAGCCGGGTTTGTTCGCGTTGCAGGTTGGTTTGTTGGGGTTGTTCGAGTCGTGGGGTGTTCGGCCGGATGTGGCGTTGGGGCATTCGGTGGGTGAGTTTGCGGCGGCGTTTGCGGCGGGTGTGTTGTCGTTGCCGGATGCGGCTCGGTTGGTGGCGGGTCGTGCCCGGTTGATGCAGGCGTTGCCTTCTGGCGGTGCCATGCTCGCGGTAGCGACAAGCGCAACCCAGGTCAGCCCCTTGCTGGAGGGGGTACGGGACCGGGTTGGTGTCGCTGCGGTTAATGCTCCGGGGTCGGTGGTGCTCTCCGGTGATCGGGAGGTGCTTGAGGACATTGCCGGCGGGCTGGATGAGCAAGGGGTTCGGTGGCGGTGGTTGCGGGTGTCGCATGCGTTTCATTCGTATCGGATGGACCCGATGCTGGACGAGTTCGCCGAAATCTCACGAACCGTGGACTACCGGCGTTGCGACCTGCCGGTCGTGTCGACGCTGACGGGTGAGCTCGATGACGCTGGCATGCTGGCTACGCCAGAGTATTGGGTGCGTCAGGTGAGAGAGCCTGTCCGCTTCGCCGAAGGGGTTCGGGCGCTCGTCGAGCACGATGTGGCCACTGTTGTCGAGCTCGGCCCGGACGGGGCGTTGTCAGCGCTGATCCAGGAATGTGCAGCCGAATTCGATCAGGTCGGAAGGGTGGCTGCGGTTCCGGCGATGCGCCGGAACCGGGAAGAAGCGCAGAACGTGACAACCGCCCTGGCACAGGTTCATGTGCGTGGTGTTCCGGTCGATTGGTCGGCGTTTTTCGCTGGCAGTGGGGCGAAGCGGGTCGAGTTGCCGACGTATGCCTTCCAGCGGCAGCGGTATTGGCTGGAGTCATCGGTTTCCGGTGATGTGAGGGGTGTGGGTCTGGCTGGTGCGGAGCATCCGTTGCTGGGGGCTGTGGTTGTGTTGGCCGACGGTGATGGGATGGTGCTGACCGGTCGGTTGTCGGTGGGGACGCATCCGTGGCTGGCCGAGCATCGCGTGCTGGGCGAGGTCGTCGTCCCCGGCACCGCCATCCTGGAGATGGCCTTGCACGCGGGGGCGCGTGTTGGTTGTGGCCGGGTGGAGGAGCTCACCCTGGAAGCTCCGCTGGTGGTGCCCGAACGCGATGGTATCGAAGTCCAGCTGCTGGTGAACGCGCCCGACGAAGACGGTCGGCGATCCACGTCCCTGTATTCCCGCCCGGCCGGGGTGTCCGGTGGTGGGGGTTGGACGCGGCATGCCACGGGCGAACTCGTAGTCGCTGGCACGGGTGGTGGGTCGGTCGCTGATTGGTCGATTGAGGGTGCCGAGTCGATTGCTCTCGGTGAGTTTTATGTCGCGTTGGCCGGTAACGGGTTCGAGTATGGGCCGTTGTTCCAGGGGCTTCGGGCGGCGTGGCGTCGTGGTGACGAGGTTCTCGCTGAGGTCGCCCCGCCGGCAGAGGCCGGTGCGATGGCGTCGGGATTCCTGATCAACCCGGCGTTGCTGGATGCCGCCCTGCAGGCGTCCGCGCTCAGCGACCGCCCGGCGGAGGAAGGCGCGTGGCTGCCGTTCTCGTTCACCGGCGTAGAACTTTCCGCTCCGGGAGGGATGATCAGCAGGGTGCGGCTGCAGACCAGCCGACCCGACGCGATATCGGTGGCCGTGATGGATGAGGGTGGGCGGTTGCTCGCCTCGATCGATTCTCTCCGGTTGCGGCCGGTGTCGTCGAAACAGCCGGCGTACCGGGACGCTGTCGGTGACGCGCTGTTCGAGGTGACTTGGGAGCCGGTGGAGACGCGGTCGACGGTGTCGGGTCGCTGGGCCTTGCTCGGTGATGTCGCCGGCGGCATGGCCGGTCTCATCGAGCTCGCACCAGGTTCCGCCGACCGGTGTGCGGGTCTGGCTGAGCTCGCGGAGGAACTTGATTCCAGCGTGCTGGTTCCTGATGTCGTGGTCTACTGCGCCGGAGAACAGGCGGATCCCGACGCCGGCGCAGCGGCACTCGCGGAGACCCAGGAGACGCTGGCTCTGCTCCAGTCATGGTTGGCTGAGCCGCGGTTGGCCGGGGCACGTCTGGTGGTGGTGACGCGTGCAGCGGTGACGACGGGTGCGGGTGATGGTGCGTCCGGTCTGGCGCATGCGCCGTTGTGGGGGTTGTTGCGTTCGGCGCAGTCGGAGAACCCGGGCCGGTTTGTGCTGGTCGATGTGGACGGCACCGCCGAGTCGTGGCGCGCGCTGCCGACTGCGTTGGGGGCGAGGGAACCGCAGGTGGCCCTGCGCAAGGGTGCGGTGCGAGCGCCGCGTGTGGCGTCGGTTCCGCCGCCGGTCGAGGTGCCCGCGGTGGTGGCCGGTCCCGACCGGACGGTGCTGATTTCCGGTGGCACGGGTCTGTTGGGTGGGCTGGTGGCCCGCCACCTGGTGGCCGAGCGCGGTGTTCGCCGTGTGGTGTTGGCGGGCCGTCGTGGCTGGGATGCTCCTGGAATCACCGAGTTGGTGGGTGAGCTGGAGGGCTTCGGTGCGGTGGTCGATGTAGTGGCCTGCGATGTTGCGGATCGTGGTGATCTGGAGCGGTTGCTGGCGGCGGTCCCGGCAAAATTTCCGCTGTGTGGCGTGGTGCATGCCGCGGGTGTGCTGGCCGACGGGGTGATCGAGTCGTTGTCGCCGGAGGACGTGGCGGCGGTGTTCGGCCCGAAGGCGGCGGGGGCGTGGTATCTGCATGAGCTGACTCGGGATATGGACTTGTCGTTTTTCGCGTTGTTCTCCTCGCTGTCCGGGGTGACCGGCGCCGCGGGGCAGGGCAATTATGCTGCGGCGAATGTGTTCCTGGACGCGTTGGCGTATTACCGGCGGGCGCAGGGTTTGCCTGCGGTGTCGCTGGCGTGGGGCCTGTGGGAGCAGCCGAGCGGGATGACGGAGAGGCTCAGCGATGCCGACCGGAGCAGGATCGCTCGCGCCAACCCGCCGTTGTCCACTCAGGATGGGTTGCGGCTGTTCGATGTCGGCCTGGCGCTGGATCGGGCAGCGGTGGTTCCGGCGAGGTTGGACAGGACCTTCCTGGCTGAGCAGGCGCGATCGGGAACGCTACCCGCAATGCTGACGGCATTGGTACCTGCCATCACCTCTATCAGGCGCAGTGCTGGCACCGACCTCGCGGACGAGGACGCCTTGCTCACGGTGGTGCGGGAGCACGCCGCGAGGGTCCTGGGGTATTCGGGAGCGGCCGAGGTCGCGGGCGACCGTGCTTTCCGGGATCTGGGCTTCGATTCGTTGTCTGGTGTCGACCTACGTAATCGCCTTGCCGGAGTACTGGGAGCCCGGCTACCGGCAACCGCCGTATTCGACTACCCGACGCCGCGGGCGCTGGCCCGGTTCCTGCACCAGGAACTCGCAGGCAAGACCGGGACGACGCCAGGGCCAGTGACAACCACGACCACGACCGCGAGCGTCGAAGCCGATCTTATTGCGATAGTCGGGATGGGGTGTCGTTATCCGGGTGGGGTGTCCTCACCGGAGGAGCTTTGGCGTTTGGTGACCGGGGGCGTGGATGCGGTCGCGGACTTCCCGGACGATCGCGGCTGGGATCTGGAGCGTTTGTTCGATCCAGACCCCGATCATCTCGGGACTTCGTATGTGCGTGAGGGCGGTTTCCTGCGGGACGCGGCGGAGTTCGATGCGGGTTTCTTCGGGATTTCTCCGCGTGAGGCGTTGGCGATGGACCCGCAGCAACGGCTGTTGCTGGAGCTGTCCTGGGAGGCCGTCGAACGGGCCGGGATTGATCCGGGGTCGCTGAGGGGGAGCCGGACCGGTGTGTTCGCCGGACTGATGTACCACGACTACGCCGGACGATTCGCTGCCGGAGTGCCGGAGGGCTTCGAAGGCTATCTCGGTAATGGCAGCGCGGGCAGTGTGGCGTCGGGCCGGGTCGCGTATTCGTTCGGTTTCGAGGGTCCTGCGGTGACGGTGGACACGGCGTGTTCGTCATCGCTGGTGGCGTTGCACCTGGCAGGTCAATCACTGCGTTCCGGTGAGTGTGATCTGGCGTTGGCCGGTGGCGTGACGGTGATGGCCACGCCGGCGACGTTTGTGGAGTTCTCCCGTCAGCGGGGTTTGGCGCCGGATGGGCGGTGCAAGTCGTTCGCGGAGGGCGCGGACGGTACCGGCTGGGGTGAGGGCGCTGGTTTGGTGTTGCTGGAGCGGTTGTCGGATGCCCGGCGGAATGGGCATCGGGTGTTGGCGGTGGTTCGTGGGTCGGCGGTGAATCAGGATGGTGCGTCGAATGGTTTGACCGCGCCGAATGGTCCGTCGCAGCAGCGGGTCATCCAGCAGGCGCTGGCGAGTGCGGGTTTGTCCGTGTCTGATGTGGACGCCGTGGAAGCGCATGGGACGGGCACGCGGCTCGGTGACCCGATCGAGGCACAGGCTCTGATTGCTACGTATGGGCAAGATCGTGATCCTGGTCGGCCGTTGTGGTTGGGGTCGGTGAAGTCCAACATCGGTCACACGCAGGCGGCGGCGGGTGTTGCCGGTGTGATCAAGATGGTGATGGCGATGCGGCACGGGGAGCTTCCGCGCACATTGCACGTCGGCGAGCCCACGTCGGAGGTGGACTGGTCGGCAGGTTCGGTCCAACTTCTCACCGAGAACACGCCCTGGCCCGACAGCGGCCATCCTCGTCGGGCGGGAGTGTCGTCGTTCGGCATCAGCGGCACCAACGCACACGTCATCCTCGAACAACCCACAGAGGAGACGAGTCAGTCAGCGGAACCGGATTCGAATTCTGTTCTGGATGTTCCGGTGGTGCCATGGGTGGTGTCGGGCAAAACACCCGAAGCACTAGCTGCCCAGGCGAAAACCTTGGTGTCGTATTTGGACGACAAAACCGGCTTCTCACCTCTGGATGTTGGGTATTCGCTTGCGGTGACCCGTTCGGCGCTGGATGAGCGGGCGGTGGTGCTGGGGTCGGACCGTGAAACGTTGTTGCCTGGTCTGAATGCACTGGCTGCCGGTCATGAGGCTGCTGGGTTGGTTTCGGGGTCTGTGGGGATCGCTGGCCGGCCCGGGTTTGTGTTCGCCGGTCAGGGTGGTCAGTGGTTGGGGATGGGACGCCGGTTGTACTCGGTGTTTCCGGTGTTCGCCGATGGGTTCGACGAAGCATGCGCCGAGCTCGATGCGAGTCTGGGGAAGGAAGTCGGGGTTCGGGATGTGGTGTTCGGCTCCGACGAGTCCTTTTTGGATCAGACTTTGTGGGCGCAGTCGGGTCTGTTTGCGTTGCAAGTCGGTCTCTGGGAGTTGTTGGGTTCGTGGGGTGTTCAGCCCGGTGTAGTGCTGGGCCATTCGGTCGGGGAGCTAGCGGCGGCGTTCGCCGCCGGTATGTTGTCGATGGCGGAGGCGGCTCGGCTGGTGGCGGGTCGTGCGCGGTTGATGCAGGCATTGCCTTCTGGCGGTGCCATGTTGGCGGTGGCCGCGACCGAGGCCCGAATTAGCCCGCTGCTGGATGGGGTGCGGGATCGTGTTGGTGTCGCTGTGGTTAATGCTCCGGGGTCGGTGGTGCTTTCCGGTGATCGGGATGTGCTTGAGGACGTTGTTGGCCGGTTGGATGGGCTGGGTGTTCGGTGGCGGTGGTTGCGGGTTTCGCATGCGTTTCATTCGTATCGGATGGATCCGATGCTGGATGAGTTCGCCGAGATCGCACGGAGCGTGGATTACCAGTCTCCAGGGCTGCCGATTGTCTCGACGCTGACCGGAAACCTCGATGACGTGGGCGTGATGGCTACGCCGGAGTATTGGGTGCGTCAGGTGCGAGAGCCCGTCCGCTTCGCCGGCGGTGTCCAGGCGCTTGTGAACCAGGGCGTCGACACGATTGTGGAACTCGGCCCGGACGGGGCGTTGTCGAGCTTGGTTCATGAGTGCGTGGCGGAGTCCGGGCGGGTGACGGGGATTCCGTTCATGCGGAAAGACCGTGATGAGGTCCGAACGGTGCTGGCCGCTTTGGCGCAGATCCACACTCGTGGTGGCACGGTGGACTGGCGGTCGTTTTTCGCTGGTACGGGGGCAAAGCAAGTCGAACTGCCCACGTATGCCTTTCAGCGACGACGGTACTGGCTGGAGCCATCGGATTCCGGTGATGTGACAGGTGCTGGCCTTACCGGGGCGGAGCATCCGCTGTTGGGTGCCGTGGTGCCGGTCGCGGGCGGGGATGAGGTGCTGCTGACCGGCAGGCTGTCGGTGGGGACGCATCCGTGGCTAGCCGACCATCGCGTGTTGGGCGAAGTCGTCGTCCCCGGCACCGCGTTGCTGGAGATGGCGTGGCGGGCCGGTAGCCAGGTCGGTTGTGAACGTGTGGAGGAGCTCACCTTGGAAGCACCGCTGGTCCTGCCGGAGCGGGGTGCTGCGGCGGTGCAGTTGGCGGTGGGCGCTCCGGACGAGGCCGGCCGGCGCAGTTTGCAGCTCTATTCCCGAGGCGCTGACGAAGACGGCGACTGGCGGCGGATCGCCTCCGGGCTGTTGGCCCAGGCCAGTGCGGTGCCGCCAGCGGATTCGACTGCATTGCCGCCGCATGGTGCTGTGCAGGTCGATGTGGCGGAGTTCTACGAGCGCCTCGCCGAGCGCGGCTTGACCTACGGCCCGGTGTTCCAAGGGCTCCGCGCCGCATGGCGGTACGGCGACGATATCTTCGCCGAGCTTGCCGTGTCACCAGACGCCGCGGGTTTCGGCATCCACCCTGCGCTGCTGGACGCTGCACTGCACGCGATGGCGCTTGGTGCATCGCCCGATTCGGAAGCTCGTCTGCCCTTTTCCTGGCGCGGCGCCCAGTTGTACCGCGCTGGAGGAGCAGCGCTTCGGGTACGGCTCTCGCCGCTGGGCTCCGGTGCAGTCTCATTGACGTTGATGGATGCCACAGGGCGACGAGTGGGTGCGGTGGAATCGCTGTCGATGCGACCGGTCTCCGCCGACCAGATCGGTGCCGGTCGCGGCGATCACGAGCGGCTGCTGCACGTCGAGTGGGTAAGACCGGCTGATTCGGCGGGGATGTCCCTGACCTCCTGCGCGGTGGTCGGTTTGGACGAACCGGAGTGGCACGCTGCCGTGAAGGCCACTGGTGTCCAGTTCGAATCCCATGCGGATCTAGCTTCGTTGGCCACCGAGGTTGCTAAGCGGGGATCAGCTCCTGGTGCGGTGATCGTCCCGTGCCCGCGACCCCAGGCGATGGAGGAGCTGCCGACCGCCGCGCGAAGGGCGACGCAACAGGCGATGGCGTTGCTGCAGGAATGGCTTGCCGATGACCGGTTCGTCAGTACGCGCCTGATCCTGCTGACGCATCGGGCGATCGCCGCAGTTGCTGGAGAAGACGTGCTCGACCTGGTACACGCGCCGCTGTGGGGCTTGGTCCGCAGCGCGCAAGCGGAGCACCCGGACCGATTCGCCTTGATCGATGTGGACGACGAGGAAGCATCGCGGGCAGCACTCGCCGAAGCGCTGACTGCAGGAGAAGCGCAGCTCGCGGTGCGGTCGGGAGTTGTGCTGGTGCCCCGCCTCGGCCAGGTGAAGGCGAGCGGAGGTGAAGCGTTCAGGTGGGATGAAGGCACCGTGCTGGTCACCGGCGGAACCGGCGGGCTCGGGGCCTTGCTCGCACGCCATCTGGTCAGCGCGCACGGTGTGCGGCACCTGTTGCTCGCAAGCCGTCGTGGTCTGGCGGCGCCAGGAGCGGATGAGCTGATGGCCGAGCTGGAGCAGTCCGGCGCCGATGTCGCGGTCGTCGCGTGCGACGCGGCAGATCGGGACTCGCTTGCGCGGCTGGTGGCGTCGGTGCCCGCGGAAAACCCGTTGAGGGCGGTGGTGCACGCGGCCGGTGTGCTGGATGACGGTGTGCTGATGTCGATGTCGCCGGAGCGCTTGGACGTGGTGTTGCGGTCCAAAGTGGATGCGGCGTGGTACTTGCACGAGTTGACTCGGGAACTCGGTCTGGCGGCGTTCGTGTTGTTCTCCTCGGTCGCGGGCCTGCTCGGTGGTGCGGGGCAGAGTAATTACGCTGCCGGCAACGCGTTCCTGGATGCCTTGGCGCATTGCCGGCAGGCTCAGGGGCTGCCCGCGCTGTCGCTGGCCCCCGGGCTGTGGGCGAGTATCGACGGAATGGCCGGTGACCTCGCTGCGGCGGACGTGGAGCGGCTCTCGCGGGCAGGCATTGCCCCGCTTTCAGCACCGGGAGGGCTGGCCCTGTTCGACGCTGCCATTCGCTCGGACGAACCGTTGCTGGCGCCGGTGCGATTGGATGTCGAAGCACTGCGTGTGCACGGCCGATCCGCGGAGACCCGGATTCCGGAAATGCTGCATGGCATGGCAATGGGGCCAAGCCGCCGCACTTCGTTCAGCTCCAGGGTTGAGCCGTTGCAAGAACGGTTGGCCGGTTTGTCAGAGGACGAACGTCGGCAGCAAGTGCTCCAGCGCGTCCGCGCCGATATCGCGGTGGTACTGGGGCACGGCAAGTCGAACGACGTGGACACCGAGAAGCCCCTGGCCGAGCTGGGTTTCGACTCGCTGACGGCCATCGAACTCCGCAACCGCCTCGCTACCGCCACCGGACTGCGGCTACCCGCAACGCTGGCCTTCGACCACGGCACCGCGGCAGCACTCGCCTGGCACGTGTGCGCGCAGCTGGGTACCGCGACCGTGCCGGCACCGAGGCGAACCGACGACAACGACTCCGCGGAGCCCGTGAGGTCGCTCTTCCAACAGGCGTATGCGGCTGGTCGGATACTTGACGGGATGGATTTGGTGAAGGTCGCTGCCCAGTTGCGACCGGTGTTCGGTTCGCCTGGCGAGCTGGAATCCCTGCCGAAACCTGTGCAGCTTTCCCGTGGCCCCGAAGAGCCTACCTTGGTGTGCATGCCGGCGCTGATCGGGATGCCGCCCGCGCAGCAGTACGCGCGGATCGCCGCCGGCTTCCGTAATGTGCGGGACGTTTCGGTGGTCCCGATGCCTGGATTCGTTGCGGGAGAACCGCTGCCGTCCGCCATCGAAGTGGCGGTTCGGACGCAGGCGGAGGCGGTGCTGCAGGAGTTCGCCGGTGACTCGTTCGTGCTGGTCGGGCATTCCTCTGGGGGCTGGCTGGCGCACGAGGTAGCCGGTGTGCTGGAGCGTCGCGGGGTCCTCCCGGCCGGGGTCGTATTGCTGGACACCTACATCCCGGGTGAGATCACGCCGAGGTTCTCCGCGGCGATGGCCCACCGGACGTATGAGAAGCTCGCGACCTTCACGGACATGCAGGACATCGGTATCACCGCGATGGGCGGGTACTTCCGGATGTTCACCGAGTGGACCCCAACGCCGATCGGCACTCCGACGCTGTTCGTGCGGACCGAAGACTGCGTCGCAGACCCTGAAGGGCGGCCGTGGACCGATGACTCCTGGCGGCCGGGGTGGACTCTCGCGGATGCCACGGTCCAGGTGCCGGGCGACCACTTCTCGATGATGGACGAGCACGCCGGGTCTACCGCACAGGCAGTCGCGAGTTGGCTTGAGAAACTCTGCCAGCGCACCGCTCGGCAACGTTGACGTACACCGTTCAGGGTGTCGGGTCGGGGTCTAATGTCAGGGGCAACTGGTGTTGATCGACAGCGGCGGCCAGCCCGGAGCCAGCAGCCGACCGCCCGAGACGGCCGTAGCCAGCTCCCACAGCGACACCGTGGGGATCACGAACCGCCGACGGCGGCCACCGCCGCCGCTTCGATCGCCCTCAGCGCGTCCACCCACCCGCTGCCGCCCGGCTCGGGCATCACCGGATCCGCATCCAGCGCCCGCAACCACACCGTGAACACCGAACGCACCGCCTCCACCCGGCCGGCAAACCGGCGTAACCAGCCCCGCACACCGAAATATGCAGGTCGCAGCCCGTGAACCGACTTGTGGAACCCCACACCCTGCGCGTCGACGACAACGGCGTCGTGCTCGATTTCGACGGCACCGCCGACCAGGTCAAAAGGCCAGATCAAAGCCGCGCGTTCCGGGATCAACGCGACCATCTATTTCACGGTCACAGCGGTGCTCGACCCTGACCTCCCGAAAGACTCTGCTGTCGTTGCCGCCAGGCGAGCAGCACGCCGATCAGTCCGATGATGATGCAGGTGAGGAGAAGGAGTAGAGCCGAGACGGCTGCGACATCGGGAGACGTCCCGAAGCGGATGCCATCCCACAGCAGACGCGGAAGGGTGCTCACGTGGAGACCGCTGAGGAAGAGCGACACCACCGACTCGTCGAACGAATGCAGGAAGCACAGCAGCAGTGAAGCGACGATGCCGGGTGCCATGAGCGGCAGCGTGATGCGCGTCAGGATCCGTCGGGGAGACGCGCCGAGGCTCGCTCCGGCCCGTTCCAGCATGGTGTCGACGCCGACGTACGCGGCCGATACCAGGACGAAGGCGAACGGCAGCCCAAGCGCGGTGTGGGCGATGACGATGCCAATCTCACTGTCTGTCAGGCGGAGAGTGCGACCGGTCCAGCGGAATAGCTGAGAGTACGCGAGGTAGGCGCCGAGCGCGAACACGACAGTGGGGATGCTCAACGGAGCCATCACGACAGACTCGATGAGGCCGGTCAGGGGGTTCCTGCTGCGCCCCAGCCCCAGCACCAGCAGCACTGCGAGCGCTGTCGCCACCACTGCGACGACGCTGCCGATGCGCAGGCTGGTGAGCGCTGCATCCATCCACTTCTGGCTCGTCAGAACGGATTCGAACCAGCGGAAGGAGTAGTTGCGTGGCGGGAAGAGGATCGTGTCGTCGTCGGTGAAGGCCATCGGGAAGAGCACGACCAGAGGCAGCAGCATGAAGATCGTGGAGAGCGGCACGTAGGTGTGCCGCCCGAACGTGGCGGCTATCCGGCCCACACGACGCACGGCCGGCGGGATGAGGTGCCGGGTGGGCAATTGTTCGCGCAGCACCCCTGTCGCCGCGCCCGTTCGCTCGGATCCCGATCCGGCACTCCGCCGGGCGTGCAGCCAGGGGGTCAGCCACCGCGAGACTATTCCGATGAGGCCGACGATGATCAGCGCGATCACGGCGAGGACAAGACCGAGTGACGCCGCGAGGCTCCAGTTGAACCCGGTCTCGATCTGCGACTGGATGACCTGCGCGATCATCGTCTGATCGGTCCCGCCCAGAACCGCGGGAGCGATGAAGGTGGCCATCGAGAAGAGGAACACGAGGATCGCGCCGGAGCGGATCCCGGGAATGGACAGGGGCACGATCACACGGAGGAACGCCGTCGGGGAGCCGGCCCCGAGGCTCCGGGCGACGAGAAGAATACGGGTGTCGATGCGCTGCATGACCGTGACCAACGAGAACACCATGAGCGGAATGGTTACGTGAACGAGGGCAACGACGACCGCCCCCGTGGTGAAGATCATCTCGAGAGGTCGGTCGGTGAGGCCCATCGCTTGCAGAGCGGAGTTGATGAGCCCGTCGCGCCCCAGGATGACGACCCATGAGAAGGTGCGCACCAGGACGCTGGTGAGGAACGGCACCAGCACGAGCAGGATCAGCAGCAGTCGGCGGGCGCCGTTTGCGCGGCTGATCATCCAGGCGAGTGGGAACGATACGACGAGCGTGATCACCGTGGTGATCAGGGAAATGGCGAGCGTGTTGCCGGCGACGCTGAGGTACAGCGGGCTGACGGCTTGCGCGATGGAGACTCCGCCGTCGGCCCAGAGCTGCGGCACGACGGTGGCGAGTGGGAGGAAGTAGCAGATCGCGAGTGCGATCAGGCCGGGGAGGACGTTCCACGAGGCGGGCCGACCCCGGGTCGGGCGTGACCGCGCGGCCCGGGTGCCCGCCGCGGCGGTCATTGTCAGCTCAGAAGCCACTGGTCCCACCTTGGTTTGACGTTCGAGAGGTTCTGCGCCCACCACGCGGCGTCGAGTGTGGCGCCGAGGGTGGCGTTTTCCGGACTGCCCGGCAGGCGGGCTGCGCGCTGCTTGTCGAGATAGTTGAAGGCGTTCGCGTTCGTCGGGCCATACAGGATGGCCTCGGACATCGCCGCCTGCGGCTGAGGAGACGTGGCGTAGTTGATGAAGTTCATCGCGTCCTTCACGTTGGGGGCGCCCTTCGGCACCACCCAGTACTCTGTGACGGCAATCGCGTCGTCCCACCGATACGCCCAATCCGCTCCCGCCTTGATCGCGTCCTCGATGCGCCCGTTCCCGACGAACGCCGCATCCACTTCGCCTTGCTGGATCAACGTCTGAACATCGGATGGGCTCTTGAAGGCGACGACCTGGTCCTTGATGCGGTCGAGAACCTTGAAGGCGCGGTCGACGTCCAGCGGATACAGGTCGGTGGGCTTCACGCCGTCGGCGAGGAGAGCGAACTCGAACGTGAAGGTCGGATTGGGCCCCAGCACGCGGCGCGCCTTGACGGAGGGGTCAAAGAACTGCTCGGAGGTTAAGCCGCCCGGGAAGGCTTTGTTGCTCCATGCCAGGACCTGGCCGAAGGCGAGGTATCCGATGCCGTACTTCTGCTTGAGGTCGGCAGGTACACCATCTGCCTTGACGACGCCGTAGTCGATGGGCTCGAGAAGGCCCCCTCCCGCCGCAGTCAGATACGACGGACCGTCGGAGGTGGCGACGTCCCAGTCAACCTGGCTACTGTCCACCATGGCCTTCAGCTTGTCGTAGGACGCCCCTCCAGTGCCGGTCACCTCGATTCCACTCTCCTGTGCGAACGGGTCGAAGTACGCCGTCTTCTGGGCGTCCTGGAACGAGCCGCCATACGACGCGACGACGACCCCGCCGGGCTGGCCACCGGCGCAGCCCGCGAGCGCCGCGACGGCGACCGTGGCGAGGACCAGCGTCGCCGTGCGGCGCCGGTGAGTGGACGTGAACAGATCCACGTGACTACTCCTTCAACTCTGAAGATGTGGTGCTGGTGGGTTCGCTCGGCGCGAGAAGGACAGCATCGGTGGCTGACCACGAGACGTTTACGGAGTCGCCGACGGCGAACGGCTGTGCTGTGCCGGGCACCGAGGCGACGAGGATCTGACCGTCGGAAAGCTCGACGGTGATGCGCCAGAGGGGGCCGAAGTAGATGACTCCCGTGACCATGGCGGGAATCCCGTCGCCTCCCTTCGTCGACATGTGGATGACCTCCGGCCGCAGCGCGAGTTCGACCTCGTTTCCGGCGTCAGCCGGCACGGCCTCGCGGAGCGAAAGGATGGTTCCCGCGATCGCGATGTGGCGCTTGCCGGGTTCGACGTTCCCCCGGACGAAGGAGCTCTCGCCCACGAAGCGAGCGATGAAGTGGGTCGAAGGGGAGGTGTACATCTGCTGCGGGGTGTCGATCTGCTGGAGGGCGCCATCCTTCATGACAGCGATCCGATCGGCGAGAGACATCGCCTCGACCTGGTCGTGCGTGACCGTGATGACGGTGATGCGGAGCTCCTGCTGGATCCGCGTCAGCTCGATCTGCATCTCCTCCCGCAGCGCGCGGTCCAAGGCGCCGAGGGGCTCGTCGAGCAGCAGGATCGGCGGCCCGAACACCAGGGCGCGGGCGAGGGCGACGCGCTGCTGCTGACCTCCGGACAGCTGCGCAGGATACATGCGCGCCTTGTTGCTGAGCCGGACCAGGTCGAGCGCCGCGCCGATCCGCTCCTGCCGTTTGGCTTTCGACAGTCGACGCATCTGCAGAGGAAATCCGACGTTCTGCTCGACCGTCATGTGCGGGAACAGCGCGTAGTTCTGAAAGACCACCCCGATGTTCCGGTCCTGCGGCGGGACAGCGCCGACGTCCACGCCGTTGATCTTGACGCGTCCGGTCTGCGGTCTCTCGAATCCCGCGATCAGCATGAGCAATGTCGTCTTGCCCGAGCCGCTCGGCCCGACGAGCGCGAAGAATTCGCCATCGTGGACTTCGAGCGACACATTGTCGACCGCCGTCACCGAGCCGTATCGCTGGGTCACTCCCGCCAGGGATAGTGCGACCGGGTTTCCCGAGTCCTCCGTCATGATCATCCCAACTCAGTTCCAGTGCGAGCCGATCGATCCGGCCCGCCAGCAGCCTCATTGCCTTTGTGCGGAAGTTTGCCCCGGTCCCGGCGATATCTCCAATACTTGTTTCCACGGCTCGGCGATATGTGAGGGGTATCGAGACCTGGTGGCATTCCCAAGCCGGCGGCTTAGAAGATCGACCAGTCCAAGACCGTGACCAGTTCTGTCAGCGCGGCGAGCGCACCGCTCGAGTTTCCGTGCTCGTCCAGCGGCGGACTCCACACGACGATCGACCCCTTACCGGGCGCGACAGCAACGATGGCGCCTGAGATGGCGGACTTCGCAGGCAGGCCGATGCGAAACGAGACGTCCGCTGCCGCGCCGTAGGTACCCGACATGAGGAGAACCGAGTTGACGCGGCGCCTCTCCCCTCGCGGCAGAACGCGGAACCGGTCTTCGGCGTCGGCAAGGAAGAGCGAGGCCAGCGCGAGATCGCGAACGCTCCCCCCGATGGCGCATTGCCTGAAGTAGTCCTGCAGCACCGCATCGGGATCGCATTGGAGGACACCGCTGTCTGCCAGCAGATGGGCGATCGCGCGGTTGCGATGGCTCGTCGCAGACTCCGATGCGGCCACGAGCTCATCGATCTGCCACCCGTCGGAACACGCCTGCGTGTCTTTACCGGTGGCTCCTGGCCCCACCTCTCCGGGCAGTTCTGGCCCCACCTGCGACCGCAGAATGCTCTGCACCGCAGCGGACGCCCCGCCAGCGAGAACATGGAGTCGGCCGGTGACGGAGATCGCTCCCGCGTTCACAAAGGGGTTGGCCGGTCGCGGCTCGAGATCGAGCCCGGCAACCGAGTTGTGGTGGTGGGCCGATGGGCCCCACCCGATCCGGCTCCAGGCCCCAGCGTCGAGGGACACCAGAGCACACAGCGCGAAGACCTTCGAGATGCTCTGCAGCGAGAAGGGTTCGTGCGCATCACCGAAGGTGATGGTATCGCCGTCTGATGTCGCCACGGCCACGCCGAACTTGCGAGGGTCGAGGTTTCTGAGGGCCGGTATCTGCGTGGTGACGACCCCGCCGGCTGCGGCGGACCGTGCGAGGGCTGTGATTCGGTTCTGAACCTCCGAACTGATGGCGTCCAGCCCGAGACCGCTCACGTCGCTCCTTCCGGATGTGTCCCTAGTTCATGAACCGCGCGATGGCGGCCTCGTCGATCTCGACCCCCAATCCGGGAGCTTCTGTCGGTCGCACCTCGCCCTGCTCATCGATCGTGATCGGCGTCGAGATGATGCCGCCGAGGCACTGGTACTCCTCGATGGAGCGGACGCCGGGCTCATACATCATCTCCAGCCACATCGGACCGGGGATGGTGCACGCCAGGTGCATGGTCGCCGCGAGCCCGAGGCCGCTCAGGCCGTGATGGGGGATGAAGTGCAGACCACTCATCTCCGTGTAGGCGGCGATCTTGCGCAGCTGCGAGATCCCCTCCGACAGCGTGCAGTCGGGCTGGATGATGTCGTAGGCGCGAGCATCGATCAGGCGGCGGAACTCGTGGAGACCCGTGTTCGCTTCGCCGCCCGCGATGTAGATGTCGGTCTCGTCGACGAGCCGTGCGAGCCCGTCGATGTCATGTCTCGGGAGCGGTTCCTCGAGCCAGAGAACGTCGCGCTCCTGGAGCTCGCGCGCGACCGTGAGGGCCCGGTAGTAGTCCCACGGCACGTCCCTGAGCGGCGAGGGCAGGTGCGTCGCCTGGTTGGCATCCACCATCACCGTCATCTCGGGAAGTGACGTCCGAACAGCGTCGACGACTTCCAGATCGCCTGCGACGTCGTCGCGGTGGAAGCGGACCTTGACCGCTGTGAACCCTTCGTTCGCATAGGCGTGTGCCAGGTCGACCGTGCTCTCCGGGGAGCGGAGGATGCTCGTGCTGGCGTAGGCCGGAAGCACGTCGCGAACGCTGCCCCAGAGCCTGTGGAGCGGCAGCTCGGCGATCTTGCCGATGGCGTCCCACACAGCCATATCGATGAACCATTTGGCGCCCGCGTGGCGCAGGACGGTCGAGATCGACTCCGTCGCCGTCACCGGCAGTCCGACAAGGTAGGGCGTCACCCATTTGTCGACCGCGCCCGCCAGATGCCCGTCGGCGCCGGCCCACCCGACCACGCCACCCTCGGTGACGAGCTTGACGAGGGTGAACTCGCGGTTCGATCGCGCGAGGCCGGGCTGCCACGATGGCCTGAAGTCGTTGTCGTACGGGAGGGTCACGTTGAATGCCTCCAAGCTGCGGATGCGGAGATCCCTGCGTGAGGCACTGAAGGACGACTCGACGATCGTCTCGGTTTGGAGCAGCACTTCTGGTTCCTTTCGTTGGTGTCGACTCAGCGCCGAGCTCAGACGTGACGGAGCTGGATGGATCGGGGGGTACGCGTGAGCGATTCGAATCCGTCCTCGGTGACCCGAACGGTTTCGCTCACCGAGATGCCCGAGGCCGACAGGTACATGTGGAAGACCATGTTCGGGAGGAGCTTCCACTCCGCAGCCGGGGTGAAGAGGCGCGCGAAGTCGGCCAGTTTCGGTCCGGTGATGATTCCCAGGCCGTAGCCCGTGTTGTGCGGAAAGCTCGACCGGACGCCTGCGCGCGCGAGCTCATCTCGTCCGACACGGTCGATGTCTTTCGCGGCTACTCCCGGCCGGATCGACTGGAACTGCAGGTCCTGGATCCGTGCCAACTGATCGAAGTCGGACTGAAGGCCGGCTGGGATGGCACCGAGTATCGCGGGCCTCATCAGGCGGGAGGAGTAGCCGTTCGACTGGGGGAGCAACTCGATGTGAACCGGCTGGCCGACCTCGAGTCGGTTGTCCCCGACTCCACCGTGAAAATGTGCGCTCTTCGATCCCATCCCGAGCAACACGATCCGTGGCGCGTTGTTGTCGGCCCCCGCTCGCAGCGCAGCTTCGTAGCCCGCTGCCACGAGTTCCCTTTCGCTGACGCCCTCGGCAAGCGCAGAGACGGTCGCTGCCAGCGCAAGGTCTGCAATCGCGGCCGACCGACGGTGCTCCTCGATCTCGCTCGGGGACTTCTGAGCCCGCATCTCCAGGACAAGACCGGAAGCATCAGCGAATCGCGCCTGCGGGAGGCTGGAGATGATCCGCTGGTGGTCACGAACGCACAGGTAGTGAGAGTCGAGTTCCTGTGCGATGGTCGCCTCAGCGAGCCCCATCTTGACGATCTCGGCAATCAGGACGTCGAAAGGGTCGTCCCAGTCCGTGTACGCGATACGATCCTGGACCCATGACGTCGCGGAGAATACCGGCTCATCGATCTCTCGAACGATCGCTCGCACGGCGCCATCGGCGGTCACGATGCAGCACTGGTACATGACCGCGGTCGCCGAATAGCCGAACAGGTATCGCATGTTGTCCGCCGAGTCGATGATGGCCGCGTCGATGTGCCGCCTGCGCAGAAGGCTGGCGAAGGTGTTCAGCCGGCGGACTCGCTCATCCTGGTCCAGCATCTCTGTGCGTTCCGCGGGCGTCTCCACCGATGTCATGCGTCGAGTCTCACGCCCATCCAGCCATATATCCAATACATGTTTTCTAGGATCGGCGATACGCACAAGATATGATTGCGAGCATGGAACTACGCCACCTCCGCTACTTCGTCGCCGTGGCCGAAGAACTGAACTTCGGGAGGGCAGCCCGACGCTTGAATATGTCCCAGCCGCCGCTGAGCATGCAGATCAAGGCACTCGAGGGCGAGCTGGGCGCCGTCCTCCTCGATCGTGGCTCGCATCGAACTCAGCTCACACCAGCGGGTGCCGCAATGCTGGAGGCGGCCTACGAGGTCCTGAACCTGGTGGATCTCCTGCCGGCTCGCGTCGCGGGTGCGGCGTCGGGCGAGAGGCGCACCTTGTCAATCGGAGCCGTCCCCACAGCCGTCCCGGGAATCCTGCCGAGCGTCATTCAGCAGTTCAGGAAGGAGCATCCGGGCGTGCAACTGCAGGTGCGCGAGATGAACACTCGCGAGCAGCTGGACGCTCTTGAAGCCGGCGCACTCGGCGTCGGGCTGGTCCGACGCGGGCTGCATTCGAAACAGCTTGCACAGACTCAGATCCTCTCGGAACGCCTGCTGCTGGCCGTCCCCGAGATTCATCCCTGGATTCGAGGCTCCGACTCTGTCAGGCTCAGCGACCTCGGCAACGAGGACTTCATCTTCTTCAGCCGGGAGATCGGTCGGTGGCACTTCGACGAGCTGATCCGGGTGTGCGAGTCCATTGGTGAGTTCACGCCTCGGGTCGCCCAGCAGTGCCACACGGTGATGAGCCAGCTGGGCTTGGTGAGTGCAGGCGTCGGTGTCGGGCTGGTGACGGAGCTAACGCGTTCTGTCCATGTCCACGGAGTTCGCTACGTCGAACTCTCAGACGTGCCAATATCTTTCCCCCTCATCGCGACGTGGGACGACCGGATCACCGACTCGCTGCGCTCTGAGTTCGTGCAGATGATCGCTCGGGCGGGTCGTGAGATCCCGTCCTTGCCTGAGCTGGATCATCAGGATTTGTCATCATGAGGTCGGCGTTGTGGTGATGATCGGCATGCCAAGGTCGGTCGGGCCGCTCCTGCTGTTGCAAGCGCGGTCGACGTTCCGGTCCAGACTGGCGCGAGTTTTTCCTTGGCCTTGGTGAGGCTGACTTGAAGCCCTTGGACTTCGCCAAGCCAGCCGTTCATGCGTGTGGGGTTTCAGAAGTCGGCTGGAGACGCTGACCAGCAGCTTTACGCTGCACGCTCGTACTCGTTGATCAAGCCGCCAAGCACAGGTCGCGTCTTGATGCGCTCGTGGCTGAGGTTCGCGACGGGATGGCTTGGTCGTGGTGGGCGGAGTTCGCGGGCGCGGTGCGGTCGGCGGCCGTTGTAGTGCCGGACGTACTCCGTGAGCACCGCACGCAGATGCCGTTCACTAACTTAGCCACACACCACACGCTGGTTGCGGTCGTCGCGGTCGGTGCTTCGCCCTGCAGGACGGCGTCGTAGGGGTTCCGGTGGTACACATCAACGCGCTGAAAAAGCCACGATTAGCGCGGAAGCGCCGGTCGTGGTCAGTCCTCATTCTCGTCGTCGAGGTGGTCGATTTCGCCGGGAGATGATCACGTCTGCGTAGTGTTCGATCGCTGACAGTAGGAATTGGACGAGATTTGCGTGATCACGGTGAGGTCCGAGGCCGTGACCGCGGAGTCGCCGCCCGCCGCGCACCGGCCGACACGCGTTCGGGATGGTGTGATGTTGTTTCCTACACGCCGTATGCGCGCGCAAACTGAACGCCAGGAAGCCGCGAGGCTTCCGGACGTGGTCCGCGTTCTACTGGAGCAGCACGCACGCATCCGTGGCCTCTTCGCGGAGGTCAAGAACGCACAGGGCGAGCAGAAGCGGAACCGGTTCGACGAGCTGAGGGCCCTGCTGGCCGTCCATGAAACCGCCGAGGAATTGGTCCTGCGGCCTATCGCGAAGAAGACGGCCGGCGATGCCGAAGCCGAAGCGCGAAACTATGAGGAAGAGGAAGCCAACCAGGTACTCGCCGAACATGAGAAGATGGATGTCAACAGCACGGATGTTGCGTCGCGCTTGTGTGGATGTGCCGGACCAGGCCGGGCCTGGGCGTTCAGTGAAGCACGGCCGCGTGAGCGATGGGGGACCCGCAGGAGCTCGCGCTCATAAACGATGGGTTCTGCATGACTCCGTCAATACCAGCGGCGACTCCGCATGACGATCCATCACTCGGGCTAGGAGGCGCCGAGGATCATCAGGGCGGTGTGTAGCGAGGTGCGTGATTCGGCTGCGTCGAGTGGGATGTTCAGGATGCGTTCGATGGTTTGCAGCCGGGTGTAGAGGGTGGGGCGACTGAGTCCGGTGGTTCGGGCGGTGTGGGTTTTGGATCCGCCGCAGTCCAGGTATGTGCGCAGCAGGCTGAGGAGATCGTCGTTGTTGCGGGCGTCGTGTTCGAGCAGTCTGCCGAGTTCGGTTTCGGCGAAGGCTTGGACGTGGTGGTCGTTGCGGATCAGGGCGATCAGTCCGCGTAGCCGCACATCTGTGAAGCGGTAGAGGCGGTTGACTTCTGGCATGGTGACGCCAACGTCGGCGACGTGTTCTGCTTCGGAGATTTCCTGCGCCGCGGCAAGCAGAGTGGCGGCGTGCGGGGCTGTACCCGCGACCCAGGCGTTGGTGCCGTCACGCTGGGACAAGCGGATGTCGAGGCCGGCGCAGACCTGGTGGAGAGCGTTGTCGGGTTCGGCGCAGGACATCACCGCGGAAACGGTGCCTTCGCGACGGATGGAGACGATCGCGGTGTGGCCGGTTTCCGAGATTGCCTGGCGCAGGGTGGTGAGCAGGCGGCGGTCGATCTCACCCTGGGTCAGTGGGTGTGCATCGGGCCGTTGGGGGACGCGTATGACGATCGGGACGTAGTGCTTGTTCGTCTTGAGGCCGAGTGCGTTCGCCCTGACCAGAGCTTCGGTTTCGTCGTTGATCCGGCCGCTGAGCATGTCGTCGAGCAGGCCGCCGAGTGCGTGGACGACGAGGGCGTCGCGCTCTTGCTGGAGCATCCGGTGCAGCTGCAGGGATTGCGCTGCGCGTTCGAGCACCATTTTCGCGCGCGGCTCGTTTGCTGCTTCGACCGGCAGCACGAGTCGTCCCCATCGTTCGGTCCCGACACCGACCGGTACCGCCGACCATCCGGAAGTCTTCGCGGCACTGGGCGAATCGTGCATTCGCGACCGCTCTGCCCATTGATCCAGGAGCTGCGAGGTCGATTCGCCCGCCGCGCAGTGAGCCAGTACGTGTCGGTTCAGGTCCTCCAGCACGAGCGGGGCGTTGAGGATGTGCGATGCGCGGGTGACGATGTCGGTGCTGGATGCGCGCGCCATGTTGAGTGAGGTGAAGACCTCGTGGGTGGTGCGGGCGAAGCTCACCTCGTCGTACTGTTCGGCCACGATCCTGCGGTGGACCTGCTCGGTCACCTCGACGAAGCGGATCTCGGCTTCCAGTACGACGACGGGTACCCCGGCAGCCTCGGCCACGCGTTCGAGGTCGGCTGGTACGTCGCGCAGGTGCGTGCCGAGTTCAACGACGAGTCCGGCGACCTGCTGGGTGCCAAGCATCGTGAGGTAGTCCGAGACCGCTGCGGGGCCGCCGGTGAGGGGCAGTCCGGTGCTCAGCACCAGCTCGCCGCCTTCCAGCAGGTCGGTGAGGTCGGTGGATTCGCTGATGTGCACCCACCGAACCGGGCGGTCGAGAAGCGTGCGGCCTGCGACGACCCTTGGGCGGCCAGCCGCAACGACCGGCAGTGCGAGCACATCGCGAACAGTCAGGATCATCTGACGAATTGTAAATTGGCCGCCCTCATTTTTTCCATCATGTCGGCTGCGGAGCTGGCAATGTCTTGAGGTGTCCAGTCGAAGGCGGCAGGCGTCGGCGATCCACGTCTTGAGATGTTGAGTGAGGGAAGAGCAAGTGGTGAACACCGGTCAGTCGAAGATCGTGCATTGGGTGAACAGCAAGCCGTTCGACGGCTCGAGCGGGGCCACGGCTCCGGTGACCAACCCGGCGAACGGTGAGGTGCGGCGGGAGGTGGCGCTGGCCAACACCGAGGACTCGCGAGTGGTGATCGAAGCGGCGGCGGCGGCTTTCCCAGCCTGGCGGGACATGTCGCTGGCGAAGCGGACCGCGATCGTCTTCCGCTTCCGGGAGCTGCTCAACGAGCGCAAGCACGAGCTCGCTGCGATCATCACCAGCGAGCACGGCAAGGTCCTCTCCGACGCGCTGGGCGAGGTCACCCGCGGCCAGGAGGTCGTGGAATTCGCCTGCGGGCTCCCGCACTTGGTCAAGGGCGGGTTCACCGAGAATGCCTCCACCGAGGTGGACTCGTTCTCCGTGCGGCAGCCGCTCGGGGTGGTGGGGATCATCTCGCCGTTCAACTTCCCCGCCATGGTGCCCATGTGGTTCTTCCCGATCGCCATCGCGGCCGGGAACACGGTGGTGTTGAAGCCCAGTGAGAAGGACCCTTCGGCTGCGCTGTGGCTGGCTGAACTGTGGGCTGAGGCCGGACTTCCCGACGGCGTATTCAACGTGCTGCAGGGCGACAAGCTCGCGGTCGACGAACTCCTCTCACATGACGCGGTGAAGGCGATCAGCTTTGTCGGTTCGACTCCGATCGCCCGGTACGTGTACGCCACCGGGACCGCGAACGGCAAGCGCGTCCAGGCCCTCGGCGGGGCGAAGAACCACGCCGTCATCCTGCCCGACGCCGACCTCGACCTCGCTGCTGACGCGATGGTGAACGCCGGGTTCGGCTCAGCGGGCGAGCGCTGCATGGCTATTTCCGCGGTCGTGGCAGTCGGCGGTATCGCCGATGAGCTGGTCGGCAAGATCGCCCAGCGCGCCCTCTCCATCAAGACCGGCGATGGCACCCGCAGCTGCGACATGGGGCCGCTCGTGACCGCGGCACACCGCGACAAGGTCGCCTCCTACATCGATGCGGCAGAGCGGGACGGCGCGGCGATCATCGTCGATGGCCGGCAGGTGCAGGCCGACGGCGGCGAGAACGGGTTCTGGCTCGGCCCGACCCTGATCGACCACGTCACCACCGGCATGAGCTGCTACACCGACGAGATCTTCGGTCCGGTGCTGTCGGTCGTGCGGGTCGAGTCCTACGACGAGGCGCTGCGGCTGATCAACTCCAACCCCTACGGCAACGGCACTGCGATCTTCACCAACGACGGTGGCGCCGCGCGGCGCTTCCACAACGAGGTGGAGGTCGGGATGGTCGGCATCAACGTGCCCATCCCGGTCCCGATGGCCTACTACAGCTTCGGCGGCTGGAAGAGCTCGCTGTTCGGGGACACCCACGCGCACGGCACCGAGGGCGTGCACTTCTTCACCCGCGGCAAGGTCGTCACCTCCCGATGGCTCAACCCCAGCCACGGTGGCCTCAACCTCGGCTTCCCGCAGACCGCGTAAGGAGATCACCCGATGACGCTCACCGACGACGCGGCCAGGACCTATGAGCTGGACCGGCGCCACGTGTTTCACTCCTGGTCCGCCCAAGCCGGCCTCGATCCCATGGTCGTCACCCGCGCGGCCGGTTCCTACGTCTGGGACGGCGAGGGCAACAGGCTGCTCGACTTCTCCTCGCAGCTGGTGAACACCAACATCGGCCACCAGCACCCCGATGTCGTGGCAGCGATCGCAGAGCAGGCGAACAAGCTCGCCACCATCGCACCGCAGTACGCCAACGACGTGCGTTCCGAAGCGGCGCGGCTGATCGCAGA
This sequence comes from Saccharopolyspora sp. ASAGF58, assembly GCF_012277335.1. Taxonomy (NCBI): domain Bacteria; kingdom Bacillati; phylum Actinomycetota; class Actinomycetes; order Pseudonocardiales; family Pseudonocardiaceae; genus Saccharopolyspora; species Saccharopolyspora sp. ASAGF58. The sequence goes on from NZ_CP040605.1 coordinate 5,133,034, forward strand.
ACGAGCACCTGGCGACCTCGACCGGGTCTTCTTCACCAACGGCGGCGCTGATGCCAACGAGCACGCGGTGCGGATGGCGCGCCTGGCCACCGGGCGGCCGAAGGTGCTGAGCCGGTACCGCTCATACCACGGTGGAACGCAGACCGCCATCAACCTGACCGGAGATCCCCGGCGTTGGCCGAACGACGCCGCGAATGCCGGAGTGGTCCACTTCTTCGGCCCGTACCTGTACCGCAGCCACTTCCACGCCCAGACCGAGGTCGAGGAATGCGAGCGGGCGCTGGCGCACCTGGAACAGATCATCGAGCTGGAGGGACCGCAGACCATCGCGGCAGTCCTGCTCGAGGCGATTCCCGGAACCGCGGGGATCATGGTTCCCCCGCCGGGTTACCTGGCCGGTGTGCGCGAATTGTGCGACCGGTACGGCATCGTGCTGATCATCGACGAGGTGATGACCGGATTCGGCCGCACCGGAGCGTGGTTCCACTCCGCGACCGAAGGCGTCGTACCGGACCTGCTGACCTTCGCCAAGGGAGTCAACTCGGGCTACGTCCCGCTGGGCGGAGTGCTGATCGGGGAACGCATCGCCGAACACTTCGCACACCGGCCCTACCCGGGCGGGCTCACTTACTCCGGGCATCCGCTCGCCTGCGCCGCAGCCGTCGCCGCGATCAACGTCATGGACCGCGACGTGATCGTCGAGAACGCCCTCGGCATCGGGCTAAAGGTCATCGCTCCCGGGCTGTCCCAGCTCGCCGAGCGGCACCCCAGCGTGGGGGAGGTGCGCGGACTCGGAGTTTTCTGGGCGATTGAGCTGGTCAGCGACCGGAACACCCGCACACCCGTCGCGCCGACCGGTGGCAGCAGCCCGATCATGGCCCAAGCCATGAGCACGGCGAAATCCCTTGGTCTGCTGCTGTTCATCAACTCGAACCGGCTTCACGTCGTGCCACCCTGCACCGTCTCCCCGTCGGAGGCGCAGGAAGGCCTGGACATCCTCGACAAGGTCCTGAGCCGAGTCGACGACCTGGTCGACGAAGCCAACAGCCCCAGTGGGGCCTAACCCATCGCCGTGGGTGCACAGCCGGAACGGCCTTAGGCCGTTCCGGCTTTCGGCGCGATCGTGGTCGCCGGTGGTGAGAACAGTCTTGGTGTTTCGGCAAATTGTGCGGCTGGCGAAGATCGGCTTCACCCCGTGGCTTCGGTTTGGGTCTTCTGGCGAAGTCTTTCATAGGGGGTTGGGCCGTCGAGTCCGCCGCGGGGTCGGTCGTAGTTGTAGTAGTCCTGCCATTTCTTGAGGCGGGCGTTGAAGATGTTGACGTCGTCGATGACGACGCCGTCGAGCAGGCGGTAGAAATTGCTAGCCGAAGCCCTGGCGACCGCCCGCGCCGTCGGAGCACAAGCAACGTGCTGGTGCGGGCGGACTCGGCGTACTACGCGGGCGCGGTCATCAGCGCGGCGCGTCGGGCCGGGGCACGGTTCTCGGTGACCGTAACAATGAATCCCTCTAACCGGGCCGCGATCGCCACTATCGCCGAGGACGCCTGGGTACCGGTGCGCTACCCGGATGCGGTCGAAGATCCCGACACCGGTGAGCTGATCTCCGACGCCGTCGCCAAAGTTGACGCACGGGTACTGGACAGGGCCTCACGACGAGCTCGACCAGGCCCTATCCGGCTGGACGGCCCGGGACAGCGCACCGGCGGCGGTCGCCGTCGATGGCAAGATCGTGAGGTTCGGGTTGGCGGGGGCGCGTAGGCGGCACTGCGCCAATTCCACGTACACATGTCGGCCAGCCCCCAAACCTCGGCACCGTCCGCGACGGCTTTATCGCCGGCCGAGCTGGGCCGTTGTTATCCGGTGGGTCTCCCGCCCGGTCAGAGCTGCGATTGAGGCCAGCACTGCGATTCCGACGCAGATCCACACCGACGGCCGCCAGCTGCTCGTTCCAACGCTGATCGCCTGGGCCAGCGTCGGCGCGAATCCGGCCCCGAGCAGGCCGAGCATCAGCCCGACGGCCATCCCGGTGTAGCGAACCCGCGCCGGGAACTGCTCCGGGTAGTACGCGGCACCGACCCCGATGGGCATGATGTAGAAGACGCTCATCGCCGTGAGTCCTGCGATGAACACGAGCGTGATGTTTCCGGCGTCGATCGCGCTGAAGAGCACAAACAGGGACAGGCTGGAGCCGAGTGCGCCGAGTACGAACACCGGCTTGCGACCGATGCGGTCCGACAACCGGCCGACAACCGGGGCCATCGCAGCCGCCCCAAGGTTGCCCAGCGACACCACGGTCAGCATCACCGGCCGGGAGAGGCCTGCGGCGCCAGTCGCGTAGGCCAGCGCGAAGACGTTGAAGATCGTTCCGACGACGTTGATCCCGCTGCACAGCGCCACTCGTAGGGTGGTCGCCCAGTGCTCGCGCAGCAGCGTCGCGATCGGCAGCGAGGCATGCTCGTCGCGGTGCAGCATCTCGGTGAACACTTCTGGTTCCTCGAGTTTGCGCCGGAGCAAGTAGGCGACAAGCGTCAAGATCCCGCTGAGCAGGAACGGCAGCCGCCAGCCCCAGGTCAGCATATGCTCCTCCGGTAATGCTGCGATCGGCAAGAACACGAGGCTGCCCATCGCCATCCCCAGTTGCATCCCGCTCATGGAGAAGCTGGCGTAGAACGCCCGCCGGTTGTCGGGGGCGTGTTCCACGGTCAACGAGGTCGATCCCGGCGACTCTCCGCCCGCGGACAGGCCCTGCAGGAGTCGAAGCAGGACAAGCAGGCTCGGAGCCGCGACGCCGATGGTGCTGTAGGAGGGCAGCAATCCGATCGCGAACGTGGCGACACCCATCAATCCGATCGTGAGAACCAGGGCCAGCCGGCGTCCCAGCTTGTCTCCCAGGTGGCCCCACAGCACGGCACCGAACGGCCGGGCGATGTAGGCGACGCCGAACGAGGCGATCGACAGCAGGAGGCCGGTCGCCCCGGTGTCCGGGAAGAAGATCTTGTTGAAGACCAGGGCAGCGGCCGACCCGTAGATGATGAAGTCGTAGTACTCCAGCGCGCTTCCGAAGAATCCGGAGACGGCTGCGTGGCGCACTTTCCGGGGCGTCTGCGCTGCGAGGGCGTTGGGAACGACGGTGGGCATCTGGTAGCTCCTGTGGTGCGTGGCTGTGTCGTGGTTCAGAGCGTGATCGGGTTCAGCCGGATGGTTCGGGGACCGGCGGTGGAGTCGAAGGTGACCGCGTAGAGCCCGTCTGGGCCGCCGTTGTAAACGATCTCGATCCCCAGTTCTGCGGGCTTGACGACGTCGCCGAGCCAGGCCCGCAGGTCGGGCTCGGTGCCGCCGATCTCGATGGAAATGACTCCAGTACCCCGCACGTCACCGGTGCCTGACTGGGGTGGGAGCAGGCTGGAGTGGTTCGCCAGGTCGGGTACGTAGTAGATGTTGGGTTTACCCAGCCGCCAGGAGTTCCAGAAGTCCGGCGCGTGCACCGACGGGGCGCTGCCCTGCGCGGGCACCATCCGGACCTTTCCGCCGGCAATGTTCTCGGATGGCGCGATTCCCCGGTGCCGGGCGAACTCGGCTATCTCGTCGAGGTTGTCGCTGCGCAGGCACAGCCCGGCGAAGCAGTCTCCATTCGCGCTCTGGCGTTCCAGCTCCAGCGCCATTGGTGCCCGCTCGGCGATCATCCGGTGGTCGACGATGCTCTCGACCTCGATGTAGACGTAATCGCCCAGCGACAGCAGCTTCTGCCCTAGGCCAAGGCCGGGGAAGTAGCCACCGTCGGCGCTGCCGAGCCCCGTCGCCCGGCTCAGGTTGATGGTGGTCCGGTAGAGGTTGTCCGACCAGACGGCGATGTGGTCGAGGCTGATCAATGGACGTTCCTATCTGTCCCGTCCGGAGTGACCCGGGGAAGGACGAGGTCGGGGGAGGTAGCGCGGCGGAGGGCCGGTGCTAGTGACGTTGTCGGCCGGACCGCCGTCGTGCCGGGGTTTCGAGCGGTGTGTCAAGCGGGCGATGGGCCCGCCGAGGGCCTGCCTCGAAGGCGGCCCCCCCGGCGTCGTAAGCCATAGCACCGCTTGTGCTGTGAACACGGGTGGTGCTTGTGGCTGTGTTGCCGGGTGAAGCTCGTCATGAGGCCACTGTGGACGGATGCGGGACGGCCCGGCCGTATTGCCGGGGGTAGATCTCGGTCAGCCTGCGCGGGTCCAGCCGGGCCATGGCCCGTAATGGCCAGGACGAGTCGCGCAGCGCCTCCCGGGCGAGTAGGACGGCGTCGGCGGCACCGTCACTGAGGACCGTCTCAGCCTGCTCCGGGTCGGTTATCAGCCCGACTGCGGAGACCGGCAGCCCGGGTACTGCGGAGCGCACCCGGTGTGCGAACGGCACTTGGTAGCCGGGTCCAACCGGGATCTGCTGCTCCGGGTCCAGCCCGCCGGTGGTGACGTCGAGTAGATCGACCCCACGTTCGGCCAGCCGCGGGGCGAGTTCGATGGTTTCCTCCGGGGTCCAGCCGCCGTTCACCCAGTCGGTGGCCGAGATCCGCAACAGCAGTGGCCGGTCGTCCGGCCAGGTCGCGCGGACCGCGTCGACCACCTGCAGCAGCAGGCGAATCCGGTTTTCGAACAAGCCACCGTAGGCGTCGGTGCGGTGGTTGGCCCGCGGTGAGAGGAACTGGTGCAGCAAGTAACCGTGCCCGGCGTGGATCTCGACGACGTCGAAACCGGCGTGCACCGCCCGCTCGGTGGCCGCGGCGAAGTCCGCGACAATCCTCTCCAGGTCGGCGGGCGACGCCGCGGCCGGTGTCGCGTAGCCGCGGTAGGCCGACGCCGACGGGGCGAGTGCGGTCCAGCCACCCTCCTCCGGCGGTACCGAACCCCGGCCCTGGCCGGGCACGTGGGTCGAGGCCTTTCGCCCGGCATGCCCGAGCTGCACCCCGATCGCGGTGCCATGGGCGTGGGCGAAGCCGGTGATCCGCTGCCAGGCTGCGACCTGCTCGTCCGACCACAGCCCGACGTCGGCCAGGCTGATCCGGGCCTGCGGTGAGACGGCCGTCGACTCGGTCAGCACCAGCCCGAACCCCCCGGTGATCCGGGCGCCGAGGTGCACTAGGTGCCAGTCGGTGGGGACGCCGTCGGCGCTGGCGCTGTACTGGCACATCGGCGAGAGCCAGGCCCGGTTCGGCAGTTCCAGTTCGCGCAGCCGCAGCGGGCTGAACAGCGCGGTCATGACGTCACCCCCAGGAAGGCACGGGCGTTCGCGGTCAGCGTCGTGGTGTCCAGCCCGCCGGCGGTGGCGAATCCGAGCGGGTCGCGCTGGGCCATGTCGAACGGGTGGTCACTGCCGCAGAGGACCGCCTGCTTCCCGACCCGCTCGGTGAGCAAGTTGAGTAGCGCCGGGTCGTGGGTGACGGTGTCGAACCACAGGTCGCGCACCGCCTCGCCGGGCGGGCGGGTCGAGTTGCGGCGGACGTCGGGCCGGGTGCGCCAACCGTGGTCCCAGCGGCCCAGCAGGCCAGGGGTGCAACCGCCGCCGTGCACGAAACAGATCCGCAGCCCCGGCAGCGCGTCATGCACACCGCCGAGCAGCAGCGCTGCGACCGCAGTCGCCGTCTCCACTGGGTTGCCGATCAGATTGGCCAGGTAGTGGTCGCGCCACTCGGGCCGGGGCAGTTGCATCGGATGCACCAGCACCGAGAGCCCAAGCCGGGCGCAGTCGGTGAGCACGTGCCGAAGCGTTCCGCGGTCCAGCGACTCGCCACCCAACAGCGGCGGGATCGCCACCCCGGAGATCCCGGGCGTCGACGCCAGCCGTTCCAGCCGGGCGGTGGCCGCTGCGTCGTCGTCCAGCGGGACCAGGCCGAGCCCGACCAGCGCACCGCCGGAGTCCGCGACGACCACGCCGAGCGCGTCGTTGAACGCGTCGACATAATCCAGGGCCGAATCCGCGACCGGAAATGCGAACGGTGGCGCCGAGAGAACCCGCACCTCGATCCCGGCCTTGGCCATGTCGGCCCGGATCGCCGGGACGTCACTCATCGCTTCGGTGGCGATCGACAGTGGTACCTCGCCCAGATAGAGCTGCCCGTCCCGGTCCCGCAGCGGCCCGTACGGCGCGCCCGGCGGCAGCCCGAACAGGTTGGGAGGCAGCCAGTGGGCGTGCACGTCGACTGGACCCGCTTTCGGCGTGGCGGTCATCGCCGGTCCAGCGGGAGTGGGGCGTTAGCGCTGTCCAGGTGCTCGACGGTGGTGAATACCAGGTCGGTGTCGCCGATGTTCTCAATGTCGTGCAGCAGGTACTGGTCCTGTGCGAAGGTGAAGTGTCTGGTCTCCCCCGCGTCGTAGGAGACCTCGCGGGTAGTGCCATCGCTGGTGTGCTGGCGGCTGCGTCCAGCGTTGACGGCGGTCCAGAAGTAGTCCAGCACGTGCCGGTGGACGTGCCAGCGCTCGCCGGGCGCGAGGCGGATCTCCCAGACCCGCACGCGGTCGTTCGCGCTGAGCAGCCGCGAACCGACCTCGCCATCGTAGGAGTTCGTCTCGAACTCGGCGCGCAGCTCGGGGCTCCAGCCCTCGAAGTCGGTGCCGACCAGCTCGCCGGCCAGCGGCAGGTCGGACAGGAATCCGGTATCGGTCATTTCAGGGTCCTTCCAGGGGCGGTATTCGGGTGGCGGGGAGCTCAGCGGCCGGGGCCGTAGAGGCCGAACCGCAGGCTCGGGTCGCCGGGGGTCCAGGTGTTGTGGAACTGGGAGCGCTCGCCCATCTCCTTCACCCGCTCCAGCAGGCGTGAGCCGAGTTCGAGCTGGGCGGGCTCCCACTTGCGCAGCGCGGCGGTGATGTCGCCGTCGGAATCGGTCAGCGCGCCGGCTAGCGCCCAGGCATCGGCGGCGGCCTTCGCAGTGCCAGCCGCAGCGTGCGGGCGGGCGGCCGATGCGGCGTCGCCGAGCAGGGCGATCCGGCCGTCGGCCATCTTCGCCGACCGGACGTCGGAGACCACTTGGATGTAGGGCTGCTCGGTGGCGGTGACGACCTCGGCCGCGGCCGGAGCCAGCAGCTGCGCGGCGGTCGCGCGCATCTCGTCGACGTAGCGGTCCTGGACCTGGCCCGGGTGCAGCGACACGGTGCCGGTGAAGCCGCGTTTGTCGATCACCATTTCGGCCAGCTCGCAGCCAGCCGGGACGTTGCGGTACCAGACGTAGTTCATCAGCCGGTCCCGCGGCCCGGTCCCGGTCTCGCCGGGGATCGGGTAGAGCGTGATGTGCGAGTGCGGGACGACGCTGTAGGAGATCGCGTTGCCCAGCAGCGAGCGGACCTCGGCGGGCAACTGGTGCTCGGGCACGGTGCCCCGCCAGCCGACATAGCCGGAGTACTCCATTTCGGAGGACGGGTCGAGCAGCCGGCGGCCGATCGAGGTGATCCCGTCGGCGAACACCACTAGCTCGGCCTGCGCCTGTCGGCCGCTGACGAACCTCACAGTCGCGCTGTCGGCGTCCTGAGAGACGCCGCAGGCGAACTCGCCGAGGTGGTAGTGATCGGTGCCGAAATCGGCTAGCAGTGCGCGGTAGAAGGTGCCCCAGGAGGTGTAGGTCCAGCGGCGCCGGTCGCGGTGCACGATCTCGTTGCCGGACCCCAGGTACTGGACGTACTCGGTGGAGGTGGACAGCGTCGAAGGGTTCTGGTCGCTGCGCTCGGCGAACCAGCGGACGGTGTCGGGCTGCAACACGATGCCTCCGCCACGGCCGTCCAGTGGGGTCGGGGTGCGCTCGAAGACGTCGACCTCAAAACCGAGGTCACGCAGTAGCAGCGCGGTGGTGAGCCCGCCGATGGAGCCGCCGATCACGGCAGCGCGGGCACGGGTCTCGGGGGACATCAAAGACTCTCCTCGGAACGGGCTGCGGCGCCCGGCACAGGGTCCGGGACGTGGGCCGGGTTGGACGGAAGGGGCATGCCACGGGTCTCGGGAGCGAACACCAGCCCGATCGCGCCGAGCAGGCCGACCGCGACCACACAGGTGGTGGCCAGGCCGAGGTCGCCGCCGAACCAGGAGGCGGCGATCACTCCAGCGATCAGCGGGCCGGCTGCGGTGAAGTAGCGGCCGATGCCGTTGTAGAGCGCCATGCCGGTGGCCCGGACCGACGGTGGGAACAGCTCCGGGCCGTAGACCAAGATCCCGGACAGCGCGCCGTAGAGGCCGAACCCGGCGACCGGCACGACCAGCAGGAACGTTCCCCATCCGGGTTCGAACGGGAAGAGGAATCCGACGCTCGCGGCGGAGATCGCGAAGCTGGTGAGAAACGCCCCGCGGCGGCCGATCTTGTCGGCGAGGAAGCCCCAGGTGGCGTAGCCGAACACGCCACCGGCGTTGAACAGCATCGAGGCGATCGCGACGCGGGAGTTCGCCACATCCGGGGACAGCTCGGCCGCCGCGGCGGCCTGCCGGATCACCTGCGGGTACCAGGTCGAGACGCTCCAGAACGCGACCAGCGAGCCGGTGGCCAGTGCGGTGCCGACCAGGGTGGGGCGCAGCAGCGGCGGGGTGAGCAGCCGGATCAGCACGAACCGGTCCTGCTCGGTGCACTGTCCGCTGGCCCGGCGGGCGCGGCGGGCAGCGATCATGCCGCGGATCTCCGGCGGCTCCGGGACGTGCTTGCGGATGAAGTACACCAGCAGTGCCGGCAGGACGGCGATGCCCATCATCAGCCGCCAGCCGTAGCCACCGAGGATCGCGTAGGACAGCGCGGCGATGAAGAAGCCCATCGCGTAGCCGGACATCATCACGCCGCAGGCGCGGGCTCGGTAGCGGTTGCGCCACACCTCGGCGACCAGGGCGGCGCCGACCGGCGCCTCCACTCCGGAGCCGAGCCCGGCGACGAACCGCAGCACGCCCAACTGCCACCAGGTGTCGGCGAAGGCGGCTAGCGCGGTGAACACCGCGTACGTCACGATCCCGGCGGACAGCACCCGGACCCGGCCGAAGTAGTCGGCGAGGATCCCGAACAGGATCCCGCCGGTACCCCAGCCGAACAGGAACAGCGCGACGGTCAGGCCGCCGTAGAGGCCGATGGTGCTGGCGCCGGGCTCGATGCCGCTGTGCGGCAGCAACTCGGTCATCGCCGGGCCGAGGATCAGCGAGTACAGGCTGCCCGCGAACCCGTCCAATGCCCAGCCCATCGTGGTGCCAGCCAGCACCAGCCATTGAGTGCGAGTGATGACGGTGCGCCAGGTCCCCGGCGCGAGATTGGCGGAATTCGACATGTACGGCTCCCTTGCCGGAGGTCGAACGTGCTTCGAGAAATCAGTTGAGGCGACCCGGGGCGTCGGAGCCGTACCAGTCGACGTCGTCACCAGCGGTACGCGCGACGACGGTCTTGAGCCAGGTGAAGTCGTCGAACGACTCGGTGCCCGCGTCGCGGCCGGTGCCGGATTCCTTGATGCCGCCCCAGGGCAGCGACGGTTCGAGCCGGTGGTGGTCGTTGACCCAGACCATCCCGGCCTGGAGCCGGTCGGCTACCCGATGCCCGCGGGCCAGATCGCGAGTCCAGACGCCCGCGCCGAGTCCGAACCGGTTGTCGTTGGCCTTAGCGATCGCATCGGCCTCGTCGTCGAACGGGACGACGACGGCGACCGGGCCGAAGATCTCCTCACGGGCCACCCGCATGTCCATCGTGGCGTCGGCGAGCACGGTGGGGCGGACGAAGAACCCGCCGTCCAGCGGTGCGGGCAACTGCGGGACACCGCCACCGGCAGCGACCCGGGCGCCCTCGGCGCGTCCGGCCTCGATCAGGTCAAGCACCTTGTCTCGCTGCACCGCGCTGACCATCGGGCCGATCTGGGTGGCTGGGTCCGACGGACTACCGATCCGGATCGCGTCGGCCCGACGGGCCAGGCCCGCAACGAACTGGTTGTAACTCGCACGCTGCACCAGGAACCGGGACCCGGCCACGCAGGACTGCCCGGCCGCGACGAACGCGGCGAACGCGGCGCCCTCGGCGGCGACGTCGGGATCGATGTCGCCGAACACGATGATCGGGGTCTTGCCACCGAGCTCGGCGGTCACCCTGGCGAACCGATGCGCAGTGGCGACAGCGGCCGCCCGCCCGGCCTCGGTCCCGCCGGTCAGCGTGATCTTGGCGATGTCCAGGTGCCCGGTCAGCCGCTCACCGACCTCACGGCCTCCGGTCACCACGTTCACCACACCGTCCGGGATCCCGGCCTTCGCCAGCAACTCGACCATCGCCAAAGTGGACAGCGGGGTGGTCTCAGATGGCTTCACCACGACGGTGTTGCCGGTGGCCAGCGCCGCAGACAAGCTGCGGGCCAGGATCAGCAGCGGATGGTTGAACGGGGTGATGATCCCGCAGACGCCGAGCGGGGCCCGGCGCTGGTAAGTCAGGTACGGGCCGTCCGAGGGCAGCACCGCATCCCGTTGGGCGGCGAGCAGGCCGACGTTGTAGCGAAACCACTCCGGCACCCGCGACAGCTGCGCGCGGGTCTCGGTGACCGGGCGACCGTTGTTGCGGGTCTCGAGCCTGTAGAGATCCTCGGCGGCTTCCTCGACGACGTCCGCCGCACGCAGCAACAGCCGGCCGCGCTCGGTGCGGGTGAGCGCGGGCCACGGGCCCTCAAGAAACGCCGCACGGGCGCGGGACACCGCCGCGTCGACCTCAATGAGGGAGCTGTCGGTGACGGTCCGGATGACGGCCCCGGTGGCGGGGTCGATCACCGGGCGGTCGAAGCCCCTGAAGGGCTGCGGGTGGGCAGGGGACGAAGCAGTCGTCGTCGACATTCCGGCCCTTTCTGTAGCGATCGGCGGAGGGGTCACTTCGGAGTTTTGCTCAGGCTGGCAGCCGATCGCTATGTCACTGGAGACATAAAATAGACAGATAAAATGTCCTTTGAAACACTCATCCTCATGGAGGATGAGCATGAGTTGCGCGCCTGGTTGACCGCGATTGGCACACTGACCTCGGCGGTGAACTCTGGCCGCGGGCTGAGCGACGTCCTCGACCTCGTCGCCTCAACCGCTCGCCAGCTACTTGAGCTGGACTTCTGCGGCGTGCTGGTACCCGACGTCGAGGAACGTAATCTGGTGATCGCCGGGTCGAGCGGGCTGTCGGCAACCTATGTGGCCCGGATCAACTCCGATCAGCCGGTCCGGCTGGAACCTGACGCCCGCAGCGGCGCGCCGTCCAGTCGTGCCTACCGCTCCGGCCGACCCGCCGCGGTCAGCGACATCTCCCGCGAGCCGGGATTCATCTGGGGCGGTGTCGCGCACGACCAGGACTACCGTTCGATGCTGTCGGTTCCGCTTGTTACGGCCTCCGGCGTGATCGGCACCCTGAACAGCTACCGCTCGGAGGTGCACGAGTTCGACGCCGAGGAGACCAGCTGCCTGCAGCTGCTGGCCGAGCACGCCGCGATCGCGATTACCTCGGCGCGGCTGGTCGAGGACTTGCGCGAGCAGCACGAGCTGGTGACCCGCTCGGAGCAGATCCACGAGCGCCTGCTGCGGGTGGCGGTCCGCTCCGGCGGGATGCCCGGAATCGCCGCCGCCCTGCACGACCTGCTCCACACCGCGGTGCTGCTGCAGGACGCGCGCGGCGAGGTACTGGCCGCGGCCGGTCCGGCGACCGAGCCGCCGGTCGCAGGCTGGCCAACGGCCGCCCCAACACCGGGAACCGAGCTGGTCCGCAAGCAAGACGGCCACGTCGTCGCCGATGTCGTGCTCTCCGGCGAGGTCCCGGCCAGGGTGTGGTTGCCCGGCTACGCAGGTCATCTGTCCACTGTGGATCGTCGTGCGCTGGAGCACGCCTCGGTGGTGCTGTCGCTGGAGCTGCTGCGCCGGCGCACCGCGCTGGAAGTCGAGCAGAACCTGCGCGGTGAACTGCTGGCCGAGCTTCTCGGCGGCGCCGACCCGCGTGCGAGCGCGCTGAGCCACCGGGCCCGGCTGCTCGGCCACGACCTGGCGCGTTCGCACTGCGCACTGGTCGGGCAGATCAACATTACCGGCCAAACCAGCGCGGACCAAGCCCGCCGTCGCGCCACCGAGGAGGCAAACCGGCTGGCGTCCACCATCAATCCGCGTCCACTGGTGGCCCAGCACCGAGACGTCATCGTGGCGCTGTGGCCGGTCTCGGCATCCGGGCCGGCAGCCGGCCCGGATGCCGCCGAAGCGCTGCGCCGAGCGCTCTGCACAACCGTCGGTGTCACCTCGGCCACGGTCGCGGTCTCCGAACCCACCGACCGCCGGTTCGCCGAGGCCTGCCGCACCGCCCGAGGCGCACTCACCGTCGCCGAACGCGACGAGCGCATTGGCGGCGTCGTCACCCTGGATGGGCTCGGCGTGGCCGGCCTGCTGCTCCAACTCGACGACCCGGCGCCTCTGCGGGGCTACGCAGGCCGCACCCTCGGCCCGCTGGTCCGGCATGACGAGCAACACGGCACCTCGCTGGTGGCGACCCTGCGCGCGCACTTGGCCCACCGACTGGACCGACAGGCGACCGCGCAAGCGCTCATCCTGCACCCCAACACGATCAGCCAGCGGCTGCGCCGGATCGAGACGCTGACTGGGCTGGACCTGCGCGACCCGACGGCGGCCCTGGAGGCCCGCTCGGCCCTGATGGTGCTGGACGTGGCGCACGGCTTGTCTCGGCGCGACCCGTGGACTGATTGAAGCGGCGTCCAATTCGCGATGCCCCACAACAAGGTTGGGGGGAGCTCGACGCGGCAAGAGCACACATCATGCCTGTGCGATGGACGGCGGGGGCAAAGTCGTGTTCTCTCAGAAGGCGGCCAACGACCAGGCCGCGATCGAGCAGCTCATCACCCGCGTGGCCAAGGCCGCACCGAGGTGCGGTGGGCGGTCGATCTGACCAGCAACGCCGCCGCACTGCTGCTCGCGGTGCTGGTCACCACCGGCCAGCGGATGGCCTACGTGCCCGGGCCGGGTGGTCAACCGTATGACCGGGTGTTCTGCGGCGGGGCCAAGTCCGATGCGTCTCGCGGGAATGCGCTGAGCCGGCGGATCGAAGACTTATCCACAGTGGAACTCCGATTGCTCAGGTGGGGAGGCGGCAGCGTGGCGGCGTGCGACCAGGTCTCGGTGCCGGCGCAGCGTAGTGGGTGGCAACTTAGTGGAATCGCTGTCAACGGGAGCATTTTGTACTGCGGGTTCTCGGTTTTCGCTGTGCGCTTGCGTCGTGAGCGGTTTCGGGCGCTATAGCCCCGAAAACCGCGCACGGGCCACCTCGGAAAGCTCATCGGCCCAGATGAGAAGCCTGCGGCTGGCCAGGGAATCTCCGGGCGCAACGACCGTGGTGATCGCGCGAGAGGGCCCAGCAAGCGGACGTTCGCGGCAGTCGGCCAGCCCAGGCCCGTGTCCGGGACAGAGGCCAGCCGGTGCGTGGCCAGGTCAGCGTGGACGCCGAGGGCTACGTGCAGGTCTAGCAGCCCACCACGCACACCGGGATCCCCGGCGTGTTCGCCGCAGGCCACCTGAGGGAAATCCTCGCCTTCGCCGACCACTGGCGCGAGGTCTCCGAATCGGACCCGAAACTATTGAGGCAGGCTCCTCGGTTGCACCGAGGCGAGCAGACGTCGCGGCGTGCACACCCCACACCGCGACGTCGCTGTCCTGAGCGGGAGTCATTCCCTGGCTGCTAGACATTTTCCCCGATTCCCATGCGTTGTTGGGTTTCTTGAGCGCGTACCGCCGCGGCGCTGGCACCGTAGTGGCGGGCCATCGCATCCGAGCTCCAGCCCAGCAACAACATCAGGTCACCGGTGTCGCCGTCGGCGAGCTTCCACTGGTGGGCGTAGTTGTGGCGTCGTCGGTGGGCGTGAACGCCGGCCACCCCGGCACGTTTTCCTCGCCTCTTGAGCATGATCTTGATCCCGTTCGCCTGAAGCGCCTGGCCCCCGCGTTCGGCCAGCCAGAGGCTCGGCGACTCCGCTCCGGAGCGCTTCGCCCGGGCGCGCAGGTATCGACTCACCGCCCGGGCTGTCTTCGGCCCAAACCGAACGCGCCGAAACTTCCCGCCTTTCCCCAGGAAAACGACCGAATCGGTGGCCATGTCAATATCATCGGTTGTCAAACTCGCGACTTCCGACAACCGTGCTCCTGTGCCGTAGTAGATACGGATGATCGCGTGGTCCCGCAGATCAGCGAACGTCTTGCCATTACAGGAATCGAGAATCTTTTTGGTTTCCTGATCTCCCATCACGGGCACCAGCTTCGTGGGCTTGCTGGGGGCCCTGACCCACTCCGTGGGGGAGCAGTCGATCTTCTCCTCGTCCTCGGCGAGCCACTTGAAGAACTGCTGCAGAACCTTGTGCTTGTTCACCGCCGTGGCCGCCGAGCGTGTCTCGATCATCCACGACTCGAACTCCTCGATGTGGGCTCGCGTCGTCTCCGACGGATCTACAGCTGCTGCGGTTGCGTTGTCACCTGGCAGATGCTCAGCAAGAAACCGAGCGAACTGCACTACCGCAAGCAGGTAGTTGTAGCGCGTTGTCTCGGGACGGCCAGAGGATCGCAGGGGCTCCGGTCCCAGTCGATCACGAGATGGCGCCAGGCCGGGGCCAGCCCCGTTGTCAACCTCGTCAAGTCCATTGCGCGACGCCGAAGGCCAGTTCTTGTGCGGGCGCAAAGACGGAGTCGACCTGCGCGAGCCGTTCGTAACGGACCTGATGAATGCCGAGGCGGGACGGATGAACTCTGCTCAAGCGTTACTTCGGCCGGATGAGAGCCCTATTTATTGATAGGGAACTCAAGGGTGTGATCTTCGTTGGTCTGGCGGGATCGCTGGTGTGCGGGATGCGCGGAGGTTATCGCCTGAGGTGCAGGAGGATCTGCGGCGTAGGGTGGTCGCGGCGGTGCATGGTGGGATGAGGCAGGTCGAGGCGGCGCGGGTGTTCGCGGTAGCGCCGCAGTCGGTGTCCGGATGGGCGCAGGTGTGGCGGAAACAGGGTTCGAAGGGTCAAGCACGACCAGCTCGCCATTGCGGTGCCGGTTCGCCCGGCAGCCGACCTGATCGACCTACTCGCTTCGTGCGGCGTGAGTTGTCTCTACGAGGCGAAGCCAGGGCATTCCGATCGCGTCCGGGCGGCCTGAAGGTGTCATGTCGTTCTTCCTGAAGCGCAGGGCGGTCGGTGACCGGGCGCGTGGGGCATTCGCGCCCGGTCACCGGGGAAGGGCTGGTGCGGCGGAGGCCGGGGGAGGCGCTGCACCGGCCCGGCTTGGGGAGGTCAGGTCTCGTGAGTGATCCTTCCGGTAAGAACCGGAAGGATCACTCACGAGCGTTCAGGCACACAGGTGGTGCCGCCCGGTGGGCTCCTCCCGGGGCGCCGAGCTCGCCTCGGTCGGGTGTGGGGATCCCGGTGGTCTGTGGGGGTGTTCTTGTTCCGCCCGGTGTCTTCGTTGCGGGTTTCGGCTTCGATGCCGGCTATGAGGTGCCAGACCGTGTAGGCGGCTTCGCCGCCGCCTCCGGCGTGCTGGCCGGATCGAGAACGCGAGGGCTGTTGCGGGTAGCTGGGTGGAGAATATGGCGAAGATCAGCAGGGTGAACAGGACGAACGTGCCTAGCTGGGCCCAGGACATCGGTGGTTCTCCTTCGGTGGGGCGAAGGGTGGTGCCAATTTCGCGAGAAATTGACGTTCACCCGGGTGACGGTCAATTTCTCGCGAAATTGCGCCCTCCTCGGGTGACCACAGGCGGGTGGTGAGGGTGTGCCGGCAGCGCATGCGGGTGTCCTCGCGGATGCAGTCCCATTTCGGGCCGGTCGTGCTCCGCCGCGTTCGGCTGGGGTGGTGTGGACCCGCAAGGCGGTGGCCGAGTTGATCCGGGCGCGCCATGGCGTCGTGTTGAGTTTGCGCACCGTCGGCGACTCTCTGCGCTGTTGGGGTGTGTCGCTGTAGAGACCGATCCGCAGGCCTACGAGCGGGACCCCGAGGCCGTGTGCTGGTGGCTGGAGGAGGACTATCCGGCCATTGTCGCTCGCGCTTGCCGCGAGGGCGCGGTGATCGTGTGGCTGGACCGGACCGGGATCCGCTCGGATGCCGCAGTGGGCCGAACCTGGGCACCGGCCGCCCGGACACCGGTGGTGGGCAAGACCGGGGAAACGGTTCAGCGTGAACGCCATGTGCGCGATCGGTAACAAGGGGCGAGCTGTACTTCACCGTCTACACCGGGTCGTTCAACGCCGGCGTGTTCGTGCCGTTTCTGGACCATCTGACCCGTCACCTGGACCGTACGGTCCAGGTGATCGCCGACGGTCATCCTGTCCACCGCCGCAACACCGTCCGCAAGTGGGTGGACGATCACGCTGCGGCGATCGAGATGCACTTCCTGCCCGGATACAGCCCCGAGATCAACCCCGACGAGATCCAGGGGTGCCGACCTCAAAAGGACCATGACCACCGGCACAGCACCGAAAACCCGCGACGAGTTGAAACAAGCGGTCCGCTCCTTCCTCCACCGGCTCCACAAGCCGCCTGACCGAGTCCGCTCCTACCTCGGCAAACCCGACGTCCGCTACGCCGCCTGACATCACACATTTGTCCTACGAATCAATAGTTACCCACTCGTGACCTGCATGCTCTCGTAGCCAGGCGCGTTAGCGTCAGCTTGCGGGTCATGACTGGTAGTCGAAGGGGTCGAATGGCTGCCATTCAACGCAGGTCGGCCGCTGGCCGGTGGTCGTGAACTGCCGCAGCGCGTTGCGGGCGATGTCGATCGGCACTTCGGCACCCGGACGCATCACGTGAACCACTCCAGTGCCGCTACGTCACCACGAACGCCGACCATCATGCAGTCGGCGTTCCAATCTTGCGGGTCCTTGCTGAAGGTCCAGTAGAACCCGGTCGGGTGATCAGTCTGTGCAGCGCCGAGCTCGATCATTTGCCCAAACAGGGTGTCCACGTCCAGTTCAGGGGACACGGTGAAACCCTCAGTGCGTAGGACTTCGGGCACCGTTGTGATTGTCATCGTTCGGCCTTCCCGTGGTACGCATGGGAGAACGGTTTACCTTGCTGCGTGGTCCCGTGCACGGTCAACGTGTGCCCCTTGGGTAAGAACTGCTCAACCGCCTGGTGACACCCCGACCACTGGCCGGGTTGCGAGCCGCCGCAGGGTACATGGTTGATCACTAGTTCACTGCTCTGCCTGCCGCGCTGGATCATATATGCGGCGACTTTCGATTCGACGTGTGTGCTCAGCCTCTCCGCAATCCGGCCAGGTAGGCCGACTGAACGTGCCCGCTCCAATACTGCGGCCGTCCACGTCCCGTCTCGGCCGGACGTAAAGGCGGGGCGGGGGCGCCGCTATGTTGAAGGTCAGCAGGCACGGACACAGGGTCAGCTCCCAGCAAGGCGATTACCAGGCAGCGCAAGCACGCCAGACACGGCCTCCGCCTCGTCTGCACGGGTGGCACGGGTGGCACAGGTGGCACGTGGGGCCAGTGCGTTCCGGGGTTTCCTTGTCGTGCATCGGTTTCTGGCACAATGACCAAGGTTGATCGATCATGTTCGCTACTCGGCAGCGGTAAGAGACGGCGTCGTACCACTGATCCAGTTAATGTGCCTCCGGTCACATTTTTCTTGATCGCGGGTCAGGGGATCCAAAAGAGCCGACCGGAATTGACACAAGCCAAAGCAGTCGCCCGTGCCAAGACTGTCGCCGCGAAGTGCGGCTACGGCTATCTGACTCCATCTTTGAAGGCGTTATTGATGAATGAGGCGCCATCCTGCTGCGGTGGTTCGTTGGCGGTAAAAGTGGGCGTAGGTGCCGTCTTGCGCGAGCAGTTCGTCGTGAGTGCCGCGCTCGGTCAGGCTTCCGTTGTCCAGCAGTAGGATCTGGTCGGCGGACTGGACCGTTTGCATTCGGTGCGCGATGACCAGAAGTGTCGAGTTCTCCGCCAGGGCCCTGATGGCATGTTGGACCGTGACGTCGTTTTCCGGGTCGAGAGAGGCTGTTGCTTCGTCGAAGACGACGATCGGTGCCTGTTTCAGCAGTGCGCGGGCGATCGACACACGTTGGCGTTGTCCGCCGGAAAGCATCGAACCGGCCTCGCCGACCTGGCTGTCCGGGGCGAGTTCGCCGAGTAGCCCCGCGCGTTCGAGGGCGTCGCGGACCTCGTCGTCGCCGGCGTCGGCACGTCCTATGCGGACGTTGTCGGTAAGGGTGCCGTCGAAGAGGTACACGTCCTGGAACACGAACGACACTATCGACATCAGTTCGTCGGTGGCGATGTCGGCGACGTCGACACCACCGATGCGGACTGTTCCGCTGGTGGTGTCCCAGAACCGGCCAAGCAGTCGGGTAATCGTCGTCTTGCCCGAGCCGGAGGGGCCGACCAGCGCGGTCATGCTGTTGGCGGGCAAGGTGAAGCTGACCTCCCGTAGTACCGGGCGGTCGTCGTAGCCGAAGCTGACGGTGTCGAACTCCACGTCCGTGCGGGTGGGCAGGACCGGCGACTTCGGTTCGGGCAGCGGGCGTTCGGCGAGGACCCGGTTGATTCCGGCCAGGCTCGACCGGGCCATCCGGATGCTCGCGCCGAGGCCGGCCGCGGCGTTCACCGGCTCGGCGAAGCGGCCGACCAGGACCAGCACCGCGATGACGGTGGCGGCGTCCAGCCGTCCGTCGAGCACGGCCAGCACCCCCATCACCAACGCGGCGGTCACCATCACGCGCACCCCGAACTCGAAGACGACCAGACCCGGGATAACCCGAAAGAGCATGCTCCGGTCGACCTCGCGCTGCGCCCGCAGCGCCTGGTCCAGCGCCCGGCCGCCGCTGCCGGCCTGCCCGAACGCCCGCAGCACTGGCTGGGCCTTGGCGAACTCGATGATCCGGTTGGCCGCTTCGTCCATGACCCGGTGTCGGCCCGCGTCGGCGGCCTGCACGACCCGGTTGCTGATCCCCAGCACCACCAGCAGCACCGGGACCGACACCGCGAGGACCAGGCCTAGCCGCAGGTCGACCAGCAGGACTGCGGCCAGGATGGTAAGTGGGGTCAGCACCGAGGTGACGGCGGGGCGCAGCAGGTGGGCGGGCACGCTCATCACCTGCAACACGTGCTCGCCGTTCATCCTGGTCAGCTCGCCGACCCGGGACCGGCTGAACCAGCCCAGCGGCAGCGCCACGATTGCCTCACCCAAGCGGTGGTGCAGCACGTTGGCCAGCCGGGACCCGGTGCGGAACGCGGCGGCCTGGGCGAACCAGGTCGCCACCGCCGAGCCTGCGCAGGCGAGCGCGAAGACCAGCAGCGGCGACCACACCGCGTCCGGCCGGTCACCGAACAATGCCCGCAGCACCGGCACCAGGAAGGCGTAGGCGATGCCCTGCAGGACGGCCGCTGTCGCGAGCAGGACCAGCAATCGCCGCAGTGGTCCGGAGTTCTGCTTGCCCAACGCGGTGAACAGGGCGCGAATCACGGGTTTCCTCCTGGCGTGGTGTGGACCGATGTCGCGGGCTCCTGCGCGCGCCACATGCGCGCGTAACGGCCGTCGGCTTCAAGTAGCTCGGTGTGGGAGCCCTGTTCGGCGACGCGGCCTTCGTCGAGCACGACGATCCGGTCGGCGTCACGGACGGTGGCCAGCCGGTGGGCGATCACCAGCAGCGTGCGCCCGGCGGCCAAAGTGGATAGTGCCTGTTGGATCAGCGCCTCCGAGTCCGGGTCGGCGTAGGCGGTGGCCTCGTCGAGCACCAGCACCGGAGCGTCGGCCAGCAGCGCGCGGGCGATCGAGAGCCGCTGGGCCTCGCCGCCGGAGAGTTCGGCGTCCACGCCGATCTCGGATGCGTAGCCGCGCGGCAGGGCGGTGATGCGGTCGTGGATCTGGGCAGCTTGGGCGGCGTGCTCGATGTCGGCCATGGCGGCGTCGGGATTGGCCAACGCAATGTTCTCGGCCACGGTACCGCGGAGCAGGATCACGTCCTGGAAGACGAATCCGACCCGGCGGTACAGGGTTTCCGGTTCCATCTCGCGCAGATCGACGCCGCCCAGCGTGATCGAACCGCCGGTGACGTCGTGGAACCTGACCAGCAGTTTGGCGAGGGTCGACTTGCCCGCGCCGGAGGGACCGACGAGGGCGGTGACGGTGCCGGGTTGCAGTTCCAGGTTGACGCCGGCGAGTACCGGCGCTTCGTCGTAGGCGAACTCCACGTCGTGTAGAAGGATTTCGTTGCCCATAGGTGTTTTCGGTTCTGCGGGCATCGGCAACGCCGGTTCGTTCAGCAGGGCTTGGACATTGCGCGCCGCCGCGGTTGCGGTCCGCAACGTTTGGAGGCGGGTACCGATCGCTGCGATCGGGCCGGCCAGCGCCGGAGCGATCAGGACGAAGGGCAGCACGGCCGGTGCGGCGAGCACACCCGCGGCGACCATGCTCGCGCCCGTGGTGACCACCAGCAGCAGCACGACGACGGGGGAGACCGCCAGCTGTGATGCCGTGGACACGCTGATGGTGGAGCCGACCCAGCGGGTGAAGAAGTCGTGGAAGGCGTCGGCGGCGCGCAGGAAACGCTGGTGCGCCCTGCGGGTGCCACCGAAGGTCTTGACCACGGCGATGCCTTCGACGAACTCGACGACCCCGCTGTTGATCTCGGCAACCGCCTGGCCGTAGGCGGCCATCTGGTGCCGAGCCCCGGCCATCGCCCAGCGGAACAGCAGCACTCCGACCAGCGGCGGGACCACCGAAACCAGAGCCATCCGCCAGTCGACGGTCACCAGGTACAGCAGCCCGGTCAGCGGGGCCAGCACCACCGAGGTCACGTCGAGCAGCGTGTGCGCGACGAAGTAGTGCATGCCGGCGACGTCGTCGTGCAGGGCCTTCTTCACCGTGCCCGACCTCGTTTTCGAGAACCACCCCAGCGGGACGCTCCCCAGTCTTCTGGCCATCGCCTGGCGCAGATGCAGTTGCAGCCTGTTGTCCCCGACGTGGCTGATCGCGTTCGCCACCATCGAGGCCGCCAGGCTCACCAGCACCGAGCCGACGCCCAGCCACACCAGCGGCCACACCCTCCCAGTACCGGCACCGTCGGGCAGCAGTGCCCGGCCGAGCTCGGCGATCGCGATCAACGGCACCACGCCCAGCACCGCAGCCAGCGCCTGCACCGCGACCGCGGCGATCAGGTGTCCACGGATCGGCGCGAGCACGCCGAGGACCTGGGCAGTGCCGGTTTTCCTCGTCACAGCACACCACTCTCGTAATCATCCATAGTGGACATCTGAATCCGGGCCACCTCGGCGGCCAGCTGCGCGACGGTCGGTGCGGCGAGGAAGTCCCGGACGCCGATCTCGACTCCGAACCGCTGCCGGACCGAACCGATCACGCGCAGGGCGAGCAGGCTGTTGCCGCCGAGGCCGAAGAAGTTGGCGTCGCGGTCGTCCACCAAATGCCCGAGCAGCTCGGCCCACAGCGTGGCCAGCCCCGTCTCGACGTCGCCGGATGGCGGTTCGCCGGTGGCATCGTCGCCGGCTAGGTCGAGCACCGCCGCCCGGTCGAGTTTTCCGTTCGCGGTCAGGGGAAGCGTGTCCACCAGCGTGAACCGGGCGGGGATCGCGTAACCGGGCAGGCGCTCGGCCAGCTCGGCGCGCACGGAGGTGACTTCGAGTCCTGCGGACCGCTCGACGAAAGCGTGCAGCGTGCGCCGCTGCTGTTCGCCCGGGGCCACGACCACCGCGTTGCGAACGCCGGGGCAGGACTCCAGCGCGGACTCGATCTCGGCGAGCTCCAGCCGGTGTCCGCCGATTTTGACCTGGTGGTCGGCCCTACCGAGGAACTCCAGCGTCCCGTCCGGCCAGTACCGCCCTAGATCCCCGGTCCGGTACCACCGCCGACCGCGGTGGACGGTGAACTTCTCGGTGGTCCTAGCCGGATCGCCGCGGTATCCGGCGGCCACCCCGCGACCACCGATCCACAGCTCTCCCGCGACCCAGTCGGGCCGGTCCCGTCCCAGCTCGTCGACGACCCGGTAGCGCTGGTTGGCCAACGGCAGGCCGTAGGGGACCGAGCGCCAGTCCGGGCCGATGTCGTCGACGTCGAACGCGTTCGACCAGATCGACGCCTCGGTGGCGCCCCCGAGCGCGACCAGGCGGCAGTGCCGGTCGGTCGCCGCGGAGACCCGTTCGCCCAGATCCAGCGGGACCCAGTCGCCCGACACCAACGCCAGCCGCAGCGTCGCGGGCAGCCGGCGCCCGCCGAGTTCGGCGGCGGTGAGCAGCATGT
Organism: Saccharopolyspora sp. ASAGF58; assembly: GCF_012277335.1. Classification (NCBI taxonomy): domain Bacteria; kingdom Bacillati; phylum Actinomycetota; class Actinomycetes; order Pseudonocardiales; family Pseudonocardiaceae; genus Saccharopolyspora; species Saccharopolyspora sp. ASAGF58. Next base: position 5,155,245 of record NZ_CP040605.1, read on the forward strand.
CCAGCAGCATCGGCACGGTGTTCCACAGGGTCACGCCGTGCCGGGTTGCCAGCTCCAGCCACCGGTCGGCGTCCCGTCGCTCGTCCTCGTCCGGCAGCACCAGCGCGCCGCCCGCGCCGAGGACGCCGAAGACGTCGTAGACCGACAGGTCGAAGTCCAGCGCCGACACCGCCAGCACGCGGTCCCGCGGGCCGACCGAGTACCGCATGTTGATGTCGGCGATCGTGTTGGCCGCCGCCTCGTGGGTGATCTCCACACCCTTGGGCGTGCCGGTGGAGCCAGAGGTGAAGATGACGTAGGCCAGCGCGCCCGGTTCAACGGCAACGGGCTCGTCCAGCGGGTCGGCTCGCAGTGCCGTGGGCAGATCGAGTCCCGCTCCTGTCTCGTCGATCACGACGCTGACCCCGGCGTCGGTGTAGATGCGCTCCCGCCGCAGACGTGGTTGCTCGACGCCGACCGGAACGTAGACGCCTCCAGCGCACAGGACCCCCACCGCCGCGACAATCTGGTCGGGTCCCTTGGGCAGGGTGATGGCTACGGCATCGCCCGGTCGCACGCCACGCTGCACCAGTGCCGCCGCCAAGCGGAGCGCGCGGTCGCGCAGTTCGCCGTGGCTCAGCGTGCCCCGCTGCCAGATGAGCGCGTCCGAGTCGGCGGGTGTGGTGAACAGCGGGGTGTGCAGGAGACTTGCGGGGATCGGCGTGTCCGTCGCGTTGACTCGGTCGCGGACCTGTTTCTGCTCGTGCGGCAACGGATCGGGCAGATCCGCGGTCCACTCGTTGTCGGCCAGCCATTCCAGCAACCGGCGGTAGGCGGCGAACATCCCGTCCAGGACGCCGTTGCAGAACAGGTCCTGCACGGCGTCCCAGGTCACCAGCAGACCGCCCTGGGACTCCAGCACCTGGTTGTCCAGGCACACCTGCGGGGACTGGGAAATCCCCCACACGCGTTCGGGGAACGACGGCGACATGTCCATCGACACCCCGTCGCCGACGCCGATCGCGCTGGTGAACACCACCGGCATGGCGTCGATGTTGCCGGTCCTGCGGGCCAGTTCCCGCAACAACCAGGACGGGGCGATGTCGCGGTGGTCGAGGTCGGCACCGAGCTGCCGCTGCAACCGCCGCGCGGTCTCCAGCCACGGTTCGCCCGCCTCGGGGCGGTAGTCGGCCAGCGACAGCGAAGTGAAGTCGCCCAGCACGCGGTAGATGTCGGGGTGCACCTCACGGCGGTTGAACAGGGTCAGCGTCACCGTCAGCTGGCGTTGGCGACTCCACGTGCCCAGGACCTCGGCGTAGGCGGTGAGCAGCACCGTCGACGGGGTCAGGCCCGCCGCTCGGGCCCGGTCCTTGATCGCCTGCCAGCGCCGCTGGTCCAGCCAGGTCTGGCTGCGGCCGAAGACCGGCCGCGACACCTGGGACGGGTCCCGGGTCATCGGCAGCGTGGGTCCTGGCGGCAGTTCGTCGAGCCGGCCCAGCCAGTACCGCTGATCACGTTCCAGTGCCTCGGGAACGGGGTTGACCTGGAGCACGTAGTCGCGGAACGACATCCCGATCGCGGGCAGACGGGCGTCCGGGTCGCGGTAGAGCGTGTCGAGCTCGGAGAACAGCGTCATGATCGACAGCGCGTCGAACAGGATGTAGTCCAACCCGACCGCCAGCCTTGTGCGCCGCCCGCCGTCGGCGTCGTAGTGCAGCGCGGTGACTTCGAACAGCGGCCACCGGCTGAGGTCGAAGTAGCGGTGGGACTTCTCCGCGCGCAGCCGGTCCAGTGCCGGCTGTGGATCGCCGCCGGTAGCGTTGCGGACCTCGATCCGGAACGGGGGCGGGTCGGCGAGGATGCGCTGCTCACCGTCGTCATCGAAGACCGCTCGCAGCATCTCGTGCCGGTCGATCAGCCGCTGCCAGGCGCGTTCCAGCCGGTCCAGGTCAATGTCGGTGCCGTCGAACTCGGCGTACTGGTAGGTGCCGACACCGCCGAGGGGAAGCCGTTCGTCGCGGCCGATCCAGTACGCGCGCTGCACGTCGGTCGGCGGGAACGGCTCGTGGCGGTGGTCGAGGTCGGCGTGCAGGCGGACTTTGTCGTCGGTGCCGCCCAGCGCCAACGACGCCGCGAAGTCGGCGAGGGCGGGGCGGGCGAACAGCGTCGCCAGGCGCGCGCCCGTGACACCGGCTTCGCGTAGCCTGCCGACCAGCCGGGTCGCCAGCAGGGAATCGCCGCCGAGGGCGAAGAAACCGTCGTCCCTTCCGACGGCGCCGACTTGCAGCAGCTCCGCCCAAACCGAGGCGACCAGTTCCTCCAGCTCGCCCTCGGGTGCCTGGAACTCGGCCGCAACGGGGGAAACCGCCCTCGACAACAGCGCCGCGATCGCCGACCGGTCCAGTTTTCCGTTTCTGGTCAACGGAAGCCGCGGCTGGACGTCGACGTGGTCGCAGACCATGTACGGCGGGAGCCGGTCACCGAGCCAGGCGAGCAGCTCGTCCGCAGCAACCTCGTCCACAGTAGACACCGCTGCCGCGAGCCGCGGGACCGGGCCGTCCAGCACGGTTGCCACGGCCTGTCCGACCGACGGATGCGCCGCCAGCGCGGCCTCGATCTCGCCCAGTTCGATGCGGTGTCCGTGCACCTGAACCTGGTGGTCAGAGCGGCCCAGGAACTCCAGCGTCCCGTCCGACCAGTAGCGCGCCAGGTCGCCGCTGCGGTACCAGCGCAGCCCCGCGTGCTCGACGAACCGGTCGGCCGTGCGATGCGGATCACCGCGATAGCCGCGGGCCACGCTCGCTCCACCGACCCACAGCTCGCCGGTGACCCAGTCCGGGCGGTCGCGGCCCTGGGTGTCGACGACCCGGCAGGCCACGCCGGGCAGCGGTGCACCCCACGGCATCGAGCGCCAGTGCGCGGGCACCTGGCCCACCTCGATCGCGGTGGAGTGGATCGCGGCTTCGGTCATCCCGCCCAGCGCGACGAACCGGCAGTCCGGCACCCGGGCGCGCAACCGACCCGGCAGGTCCAGCCCGACCCAGTCGCCGCCGAGCAGGACCAGCCGCAGCGCGGGTTCGCCCGGATCCGCTGCGGCCAGCAGCATGTCGAGCAGCGCGGGAGCGGTGTTCCACACCGTCACCCGGTGTTCCACGACCAGCCGCCACCAGTTCTCAGCGTCGCGGCGGGCGGCCTCGTCGACCACCACGACCGCGCCTCCGGCCGACAGCGGCGCGAACAGGTCATAGACCGACAGGTCGAACTCCAGCGCGGACACCGCCAACGTGCGGTCCTGCGGGCCGACCTCGAACCGGGCGTTGATCGCGTTGATGCTGTTCATCGCCGCGCCGTGCGAGACCTCGACCCCCTTCGGGTCGCCGGTCGAACCGGAGGTGAACAGCACGTAGGCCAGTGCACCGGGATCGACCGATGTGCAGGCGGAAGCGGGTCGGTGCTGCGCGGCCTCGGTCATCAGCACCGGTTCGCAGGCGGCCCGCACCGCGCCGGAGTGCTCGGCGTCGGTGAGCACCACTGCTGCGGAGGCGAGGCGGTGGATGCGGGCACGACGTTCGGGTGGCTGGTCGATGCTGACCGGCACGTAGGCGGCTCCAGTGGCCAGCACCCCCAGGGCGGCGACGATCTGGTCCGGCCCCTTCGGCAGCGTGATCGCGACCGAATCGCCGTGCCGGACACCGCGGGATGCCAGCAAGGCGCTCACGCGCAGCGCGCGCTCGGCCAGTTCCGCGTAAGTCCACGAGACGCCGTCACCTGCCAATGCCGTTGTACTCGGCTGGCTCTGCGCGTGCCTGAAGAAGCCCTCGTGCAAAAGTTGTTGCGGCGAAACCGGTTCGAGGTTGTTGAGGAGTTCCCGGACAGCCGCATGTGCCGGCGGTACCAGCGATCCGACCGGGGAGAACCACGATGCGTCGTCGGCGAGCAGACCGGTGATCAGCTCGCGGTAGGCTTCGAAGGCGGACTCCGCAGTTCCTTCGGCGAGCACGTCGGCCCGCACGTCCCAGTTGAGCAGCAGTCCCGAGTCCAGCTCGGTGACCTGCGCGTCCAGCCACACCTGCGGACCCTGCGAGATGATCCACGACGGCGCGCCGAAGCAGCGTTGCAGGTCGGCGTCGTAGATCTCCCCGAGCCCCAGTGCGCTCGTGTAGACCACCGGTGCCAGCACCGGACCGCCGTCGCCGAGTCGCGCCAGGTCGCGCAGCACCTCGACACCGCCGTAGGCGCCGTGCGCGATCGCGGCGCGCATGTCGGTCTGCACCTGCCGCGCGCGTTCGACGAACGGCATCGGTTCGGTGAGATCGACTGCCAGGAGGATGGACGAGCTGAAGTCGCCCACCAGCAGGTCGACGTCGTCGCGCAGCAACTCGCGGTCGAACAGCGGGAGGTTGAGCAGGAACCGAGGGTCGGCGCTCCACGCCCCGATGACCTCGGCGAAAGCCGTGGCGAGTGCGGCGGCCGGGGTGAGCCCGTGGCGCTTGGCCGCGGCGAGGAGTACGGCTTTGTCCTGCGAAGAAATCCAGTGGTGCAGCCGAACCGTGCGGGGCGTGCCGCCCGGCTCGTGGCGCAGCGGCAACGCCGGCCCGCCGGGCAGATCGGGCAACCGCTCGCGCCACCACGCCCTGGCACGTATGCGTTCGCCGTCGTGCCGGTCGGCTAGGTAGCGGGCGAAGCTGTAGCCGATCGGCGGCAGCGCGGCGTCGGGATCCTCGTAGAGCGCGCGCAGGTCGTTGAGCAGGATCCGCATGCTCAACGCGTCGGCGACCATCATGTCGAGGTCGACGTGCATCCGAGTGGAACCGTCGGGCAGCAACGACAGCGCGACCTCGAAGGCCTCGCCCGCGTCGATGTCGAACCTGCGGTGGGTGTAGTGCTCGCGCAGCCGCGCCAGTTCTGCGTCGTGATCCGGGCGGTGGCGCAGGTCGTGCATGCGCACTGTGGGCAGCGCGCTGCTGACGGTGATCTGCTGTCGGCCGTCGTCGAGGAACCGCACGCGTAGCATGTCGTGCCGGGCGATCAGCGCGTCTAACGCCTTCTGCAGGCGCGGCGGTTCGACCGTCGCACCGTCGAACTCTACGTAGAAGTGGGCTGAGACCTCGCTGAAGGGTTGACCGGGCTGGCGGCCGATCCAGTACGCGTGTTGCATTGTGGCCAGCTCGAACGGTGCCTGCTCGTCGACGGTGCTCGCCACGGTGGGCACCGGGGCGGGAGCCGGAGAGTCGCCCAGGGCCGCCCGCCAACCGGCCAGGGTCGGGTCTGCGGCCAGGTCTTCGAAGGTCACTGCCGAGCCCTGCCTGCGCCACTGGCTGGCGAGCCGGATCAGCAGCAGCGAGTCGAGGCCGAGCTCGAAGAGGTCGTCGTGCTCGCTGATCTCGTTCGGTGTGAGGCCGAGCGCGTCGGCGACGTCGGCGCATACCTGGTCGTCCACGCCGCTCACTTCGCCTCGCCCAGCTCGCCGCCGATGCCCCAGCGCCGGGCCGGAGTGCCGTCGAGAACCACCCACGTCTGTGGGCGCGCCTGCTCGCCGAGCACCCCGGCTACGGCGTCGGTGAGCGCGTGGACCAGGTCCTGCTCGGTGGCCGGGGTGAGGCGTTCGTCGAAGATCTTGACGTCGATGAATGGCACGGGTGACCTCTCAGGAAATCGGTTGGCTGGACTGGAAAACGCGCTCGCCGCTGAGTTCTGCGTGCAGGACCTCGGCGAGGTGGTCGAGCTGGGCGTCGGTCAGACCCGGGTGGCAGGGCAGGTTGACGTGGCGGTCGAACCAGCTGCCCTCGGCCACCGGGCACTCGCCGGCCCGGTGACCGCGGGCACGCCATTCCGGGGTCAGGTGCAGCGGGAAGTAGCGCAGCTGGACCTCGATTCCGCGCCGGTCCAGGGACTTGACCAGTCGCTCGCGCTCCAGCGGGCCGGAATCGACGAAAAACGTGTAGAGATGGTAGGCGTGTTCGGTGCCCGGGGGAGCCCGGTGTGGACGGACGTCGGCCGCGGACTGGGCCAGCGCCTCGTCCAGGCGGTGTGCGATGTCGCGGCGCCGTGCGGAAAGCTCGGGTAATCGGTCCAACTGGACCGACCCCACGGCCGCGGCGGCTTCGGACATGGTCGCGTTGGTTCCCGCGCGCAGGATCTCGGTGTAGCTGTGCGAGTAGACCTCGTCGGCGAACTTCATCCACGGCAGCAGGGCGGGCGGCTCGGCGGGGACGGCCGGGCCGAACACCCCGTCGACGTTGTTGGAGCGCAGGCGTTCCAGCCGCAGCGCCCAGTCGTCCCGGTCGAAGGTGATCATGCCTCCCTCGCCGAGGGTGGTGAGGTTCTTGGAGTTGTGGAAGCTGAAGCAGCCGATGTCGGCCAGCGCGCCGGGCCGGCGGCCGTGGCGGCTCGCGCCCAGGGCGTGCGCGCAGTCCTCGACCACGATCGCGCCGTGCTCGTGCGCGGCGGCGGTGATCCGGTCCATTTCCGCGGGACAGCCGCCGTAATGCACCAGCATAACCGCCGCGGTCCGGTCCGAGACGAGGGTTTCCAGCACCGCTGGATCCATGTTCAGGGTATCGGGTTCGACATCGCAGAAGGTCACCTCGGCATCGAAGTCGAGCAGCGGTGCGATGGTGGCCTGGTAGGTCTGTGGGGTGACGATCACTTCATCGCCCGGACGCAGGTCGAGCAGGTGGATCGCCAATTCCAGGGCGACGGTTCCACTCGTGACCGACATCGCGTGCGCTGTTCCGACGTGCTCGCGGAATCGCTTTTCGAACCGGTCCCGGTGGGCTCCGGAGGTCAGCGGTGCTCCGGAGTCGATGAGTCCGGTGAGCGCCGCGATTTCGGCGGTGCCCAGCAGACTTCCCCGGGTCGGGAAGCCAACCCGGTAGGTGCGGTCGAGCATGTCGGCTCCTAGTTCGTCGAGCGCGGAACGCCGAGTGTTCCGAGCCCGAGAATAGCGATTAGATTCGATTGTGCAAATTGATGCAGGAATCTGCATAAGCTTGGTCGCAAAATGCCCATAGAATAGATGAACAAAAGACGAGAATGGCCATTTAAAAGGGTGTTCAAAATATTTCGATACGCCTCCTTGACAGTTCTTGCCGGTCCTGTATTAACTAAGTCGCAAGGGGAGTCGTGCGTGTGTCTATTGAGTGGAACGGAGAATGGTCATGCGGTTCGGGTTGACGTTCTTTCCGGTGCTCGGCCCGGGCGAGAAGCCGGCGAGCACCTATTACGACGAGTGCCTGGAACTGGCGCGGCTGGCCGACGGCGCGGGGTACGAGCACGTGCAGGTCGTCGAGCACTACTTCTCGTCCTACGGCGGCTACAGCCCGGATCCGGTGACGTTGCTGACCGCCATCGCCGCCGCCACCGACCGGATCCGGGTGACCACCGGTGCGGTGGTCCCGGCCTTCACGCATCCGATCAAGCTCGCGGGCAAGCTCGCGATGCTCGACAACCTCTCGCACGGTCGGCTCGATGTCGGGTTCGGACGGGCGTTCCTGCCCGAGGAGTTCGCCGCGTTCGGGGTCCCGATGAGCGAGAGCCGGACGCGGTTCGCTCAGGGGGTCGAGCTCTGCCGTCGGCTGTGGACCGAGCGCGACGTCGTCTCCGACCACGAGTGGGCGGCGTTCGGCCCGGTGAGCATGTTGCCCCGGCCGTACCAGCAGCCCCACCCGCCGATCTTCGTCGCCTCGACCACGAGCGCGGAGTCGTGCGCGGCGGCCGGCCGGGCGGGACACCATCTCCAGGTCGTGCCGACGGTGACTTCGCGCGAGGGACTCCAGGACATGCTGGCCACCTACCGGCAGGTCCGTCGTGACGCAGGACATGACGAGCCGCCGCGCATCCAGATCAAGTACACCTGCTACCTCGGTGAGGACCGTGCGCGCGTGCTGGAGCAGGCGCGTCGCTGGGAGCACAATTACATCGAGAAGATGACGGCCGCGGTCTCGTCGTGGGGCGCCACCCGCAGCGCGGACTACCCGGGCTACGAGCAGTTGGTGGCCAAGGTGGCCAAGTACGACTTCGACAAGAGCCTGGCGGACAACAAGGTCCTGGCCGGAACTCCGGAAGAGGTCGGAGACCAGGTCGCCACCATCGCGGAGTGGTTCGGCGAGGACGTCACGCTGAGCATTCAGTTCAACCCGGGAGCGCTGCCGTTGGCCGACGCGCGGGCCGCGGTGCGGTTGTTCGCTGAGCGGGTGGCTCCCCGGTTCGCCGCCGCGACCGTTCCGGTGGTCTGAGATGGACGACGCCGACATCGCAGTGGTCGGACTGGGCGCCTGGGGCTCGTGTGCACTGTGGACACTCGCCCGGCGCGGGGTGCGCGTCGTGGGGATCGAGAGATTCGATCCGGGGCACTCGATGGGATCTTCAGGGGGCACGAGCCGGATGTTCCGCACGGCGTGCCTGGAACACCCGGGGCTGGTCCCGTTGGCGCGGCGATCCCTGGAGCTGTGGCACGAGTTGCAGGCCGCGGCGGGCGAACCGCTGATCGACGCCTCCGGCGGACTGCTGATCGGCCCGCCGGACCGGCACATCATCGCGGGAACGCTGGCCGCCTCCCGCCAGCACGACCTGCCGGTGCAGGTCTGGGACGCCGGGGAGCTGCGTAATCGGATGCCGGTCCACGCCGGACTTCCCGACCACCACATCGGGTTATGGGAACAGGGCGCCGGGTTGATCCGGCCGGAACGGTCCATTGCGGCGGCGGTGCGGCTGGCCGAGGCCGCCGGGGCCCGGGTGCACACCGGTACCAAGGTCACCGGCATCGAACTGGTTTCCGGCGGCGCGGTGGTGTCCACGCCGGTGCGCGATTTGCGCGTCCGGCAGGTCGTGGTTGCCGCCGGCGGCTGGTTGGGGTCGCTTGTGGACGGTCTACCGGTGGAGACGGTGCGAATGCCGATGACGTGGTTCGCGCCTCCGGCGGACCCGGAACGCTTCGCGCTGGAACGGCTTCCGGTGTTCATGCGCGAGATGGACGACGGCGTCTGCGTCTGGGGCCATGGGATCCTGCCGTGGTCCGGTCCGCACGACGGTCTGGTCAAGCTCGGTCTGGAGGACTCCGACGGCCGGTTCCCGGTGATCGACCCGGAACGCTTCGACCGGTCGGTGTCGCCGGCCGACTGGGATCTTCTGGTCGACCGGCTGGGCACGGCGGTGCCCGGCGTGGGCGCGCTCCCGGCCAGCGTCTCGGTCTGCATGTACACCCGCACTCCTGACAACCAGTTCCTCTTGGGCAGGCCGCGCCGCGATCCCCGGCTGGTGATCGCGGGCGGCTGCAACAACCACGGCTTCAAGCACGCGACCGGGGTGGGAGAGGCGGTCGCCGACCTCGTGATGGGCCGTTCACCCGCGTGCGATCTCGGTTTCTGCGACCCCGACCGGTTCGGCTGATCATGCGATCAGGCTTGCAACCGCTCCGAGAGAGCCTTCTTGTCGATCTTGCCCACGGCGGTGTGCGGAAACTCGTCGACGATCTCCAGGCGCGCCGGCAGCTTGTAGGCCGCCAGTCCGCGCTGCTTGAGGAACGCCGTGACTTCCGGCAGCGAAGGCGGCCGGTCGTGGCAGACCAGGAACGCCACCGGGATCTCGCCGAAGACCGGGTCGGGCTGGGCGACCAGCGCAGCCGACTTCACTGCGGGGTGGGCCAGCAGATGTCCTTCGACCTCGGTCGACGGGATCTTCTCTCCACCCCGGTTGATTTGGTCCTTGACCCGGCCGACGACGACCAGGTGCCCGCTGGGCAGCTGTCGCACGAGATCACCGGTCCGGTAAAAGCCGTCGGCGGTGAACGAGCGCTCGTTGTGCTCGGCCGCGCGATAGTAGCCGCGCAGCGTGTACGGGCCGCGGGTGAGCAGTTCGCCGGGCTCGCCGTCGGGCACGGTCCGGTCGTCCTCGTCGACGACGCGGATCTCGTCGTCCGGACTGAGCGGAACGCCCTGGGTGGTGCAGCGCAGTTCGTCGGGGTCGTCGAGCCGGGTGTAGTTCAGCAAGCCCTCGGCCATGCCGAAGACCTGCTGGATCGGCACCCCGAGTTCGGGGGTGATGCGGCGGGCCAGGTCGTCGGCCAGCCGGGCGCTGCCGACCTGGAGCAGCCGCAGTGTGCTCAGGTCCGGCCGGCTCACCTCGTACTCGGCCAGCAGGTAGGGCACCAGTGGCGGGTTCACCGCCGCGATGGTGACCTTCTCCCGCTCGATGAGCGAGAACACCGTCTCGGGACTCGGGTTCGGCGCGAGCACCACCGTGCCGCCCGCGCACCAGGTGCCCAGCGCGCCGGGACAGCACCAGGTGTAGTTGAAGCCGATCGGCAGCACCGCCAGGTACACCGAGTCGGCGGTCAGCCCGCAGACCTCGGAGCTGGCGCGCGCGTTGTAGGCGTAGTCGTCGTGGGTGCGGGGGATGAGCTTGGGAAGTCCTGTTGTGCCACCGGAAAGCAACAGCAGCGCCAGGTCCTCGGAACTCGACGTGCCGGTGGCGGCGGGACCAGACCGCTCGGCCAGTTCGGTGAAGCCGACGAAGCCGTGCTCCCCGGGATCGCCGACGACGATGACGTGCCGGAGCTGCCGGGTCCGCTGGACCTCGGCGGCCAGTTCGCGGTAGTCGAACCGGGAGTGCCGGTCGGTGATGAGGTAGCCGACCGCGCCGGAGAGCCGGGCGAGGTGGTCGATCTCGGCCGCTCGATGCGCGGGCATCGCGTGCACCGGGACCGCGCCCACGCGCTGGAGAGCGAACCAGCCGATGACGAACTCGGCGATGTTGGGCAGCTGCACGATGAACCGGTCGCCCCGTTCGACACCGAGGCCGCGCAGACCGCGGGCGACCCGGTCGATCTCGGCGTCCAGTGCCGCGTAGCTGAACCTGCGCTCGCCGTCGACCAGAGCGGTGCGTTCGCCGTGGTCCCGAGCCCAGCTCGTGACCAGCTGGTCGAACGTGCGGCCCGCCCAGTAGCCGGCGGCTCGGTAGCGCTGCGCGTCGCTGTCGGGCCAGCCGGGCCAGTCCTGTGTCATCCGTCATCCTCCGGGTCGGGCCAGCACTCTGGCCAAGGGGCGTTCACTTCTGATTGAATATCATCATCGAACATGATAACCATTTGCAATAGCGTTCGCGGGGAAACAGCTGGGGCGGGCCCGCCAACTGCGGGAATCACTGGCAACCGGTTCGGCGCCTGTGGATTCAGGGCGCAGACGGGAACGAGAACGGGGCAGCATGGACATCGGGGCGTTACTCGAAGAACTCGACCGCGACGGCGTCGCGCTCTGGGTCGAAGCCGGTCGGCTTCGCTTCCGCGCACCGCGCGGCACCCTCACCAACGAGCGGAAAGCGTTGCTGGGCAAGCACAAACAGGCCATCACCGATCGGCTGTCGGCACGGACCGGGAGCATCGAGCACGACTCCGCCGGACGCCACGAACCCTTCCCGCTGTCCGACCTGCAGGCCGCCTACCTCGTCGGTCGCGGTGATCTCTATGACTACGGCGGTGTCGCCTGCCACGCGTACGTGGAACTGACCTATCCGGACCTCGACCCGGACCGGGCGCAACGCGCATGGGACGCGTTGGTCGCCCGCCACGACATGCTGCGCGCTGTCGTGCACGACGAGGGCTACCAGGTGGTGCTCGAAGACGTTGCAGGGCACCGCATCGCGGTGGCCGACCTGCGTGGGCAGGATGACTCTGCGGTGTCGGAGGCGGTGCTGGCCACCCGGGCGCAGCTGTCGCATCGGGTCGCCGACACCGATCGCTGGCCGTTGTTCACGGTCAGGATCACACGCGGGGACGACTTTGCGGTTCTGCACCTGTCGCTGGACCTGTTGATCGTGGACTACGCGAGCGTGCAGTTGCTGCTTGCCGAGTTCGACCGGTTCTACGCAGCGCCGGACCGCCTGCTCGAACCGCCAGCGGTGACCTTCCGCGACTACCTGTTGGCCCGGCGCGGCCACACCGACTCCGCCGAGTACCGCCGGGACCGCGACTACTGGATGCAGCGGCTGGACCGGATTCCGCCCGCGCCCGAACTGCCCACTCCCGAGTGGGCAGTGCCCTCCGCCGGTTCCGGGGTCCGGTTCCGGCGCTTGGAGGACGAACTGTCCGAAGAGGAGTGGACCGCGCTGCGCGAGCGAGCCGCCGACGTCGGTCTGACGCCGTCGGCGCTGCTGCTGGCCGCCTACGCCGAAGTGATCGGACGATGGAGCCGGACGAAGCGCTTCACCCTTAACATCCCGACGTTCCAACGCCTCGACCTGCACCCCGACGTACCGGATCTGGTCGGCGACTTCACCTCGGTGGAACTGCTGACCGTAGACCTGACCGAACCCGCCGGTCTCGCCGACCGGGCCACCGAACTCTCCGGTCGGCTGCTCGAAGACCTGGCCCACCCGCTGTTCAGCGGCAGTGAGGTGCTGGGCGAGCTGTCGAGGCGGGCCGGGGGCGAACCCGTTCTGATGCCGGTGGTGTTCACCAGCACCATGGACATCCCGACCGCGTCGGCCCCGCCGCGCGGTGAGGTCACCTACGCCATCAGCCAGACCCCGCAGGTGTGGATCGACTGCCAGGTGATGCCGCGCGGCCGGGGACTGGCGCTGTCCTGGGACACCCGAGAGGGCGTGCTGCCTCCGGGACTGGTCGACGACGCCTTCGCCGCCTACGTCGACCTCGTCCGGCGCATCGCCGCCGACGAGCGGGTCCTGCACCGTCCGCACCCGGTGGAACTGCCGGCACGCCAGCGCGGGGTCCGGCGCGCTGCCAACGACACGGCCACCGACCTGCCCGGCGGACTGCTGCACGAGCCGGTGTTCGCGCAGGCGGAGCGGAATCCGGACGCGATCGCCGTGCAGACGCCTGCGTGCTCGCTGACCTACGGCGAACTGGCCGCCAGAACGCGGGCAGTGGCAGCCGATCTGCGAGCCGCCGGAGTGCGTCCGGCCGAGCCGGTCGCGGTGGTGATGGACAAGGACTGGCAGCAGGTGGTGGCCGTGCTCGGCGTCCTGCTGGCCGGTGGCGCCTACCTGCCGGTCGACACCGCTCAACCCGCTGCCCGCCGGACGGCGATCCTCGCCGATGCCGGAGTTCGGCTGGTGCTCACCCAGCCCTGGCTGGCCGACGTGGCCGGTCCGGGATGCGAGATCTTGGTCGTCGACGACCGGACGTCGGACGAACCCGTGGTGTCCGAGGTGGACCCTGACGGGCTGGCCTACGTCATCTACACCTCCGGCTCCACCGGCACGCCCAAGGGCGTGATGATCAGCCACCGGGCCGCCCGCAACACAGTGGCCGACATCAACGACCGCTTCAGCGTGGGCGAGGCGGATGTGGTGCTCGGTCTGGCCGGGCTCGGCTTCGACCTGTCGGTCTACGACATCTTCGGCACGTTGGCGGCGGGCGGGCGGCTCGTGCTGCCCGACGCCCAGCGCCGGGGCGATCCCTCGCACTGGGCGGAGCTGGTCGCCGAGCACGGCGTGACGCTGTGGAATTCGGTGCCGGGACAGATGCAGATGCTGCACGACTACCTGCGTTCGGCGGAACTGCCGCTGCCCAGCCTGCGGCTGGCGATGCTGTCCGGCGACTGGATCCCGGTCACCCTGCCCGGCGCGATCCGCGCTCTGCTGCCCGATCTTCGGCTGGTCAGCCTGGGCGGGGCGACCGAGGGCTCGATCTGGTCGATCCACCATCCCATCGGGGAGGTAGATCCTGTCCGGCCGAGCATCCCCTACGGTCGGCCGCTGGCCAACCAGAGCTTCCACGTCCTCGACGACGCGCTACTTGACTGTCCGGAATGGACCCCCGGCGAACTGTGCATCGGCGGAACCGGCGTGGCGATGGGCTACTTCGGCGACGAGGAGCGGACCGCGCAGCGCTTCGTCGCCCACCCGGTGACGGGCGAGCGGCTCTATCGCACCGGCGATCTCGGCCGCTACCTGCCTGATGGCGGCATCGAGTTCCTGGGCAGGGAGGACACCCAGGTCAAGATCCGCGGTTACCGCATCGAACTCGCCGAGATCGAGTCGGCGCTCCTCCAGCACCCTGGCGTGGCCTCGGCTGCAGTGGTCGTCGATGCCCAGCGGCTGGCCGCGGTCGTCGAGCCCGCCCGGGCAGCCGACGGCGACCTGGCGGAGTCCGTGCGGGTGGTGGCCGATGCGGTGGCAGCGCTCCGCGCCGCGGAATCCACAGTGGATCGTGACGAGCTCGCGGAGTTCCTGCGCACCATGGACGAAGTGGCGTTGCTCGCGATGGCCCGGACATTGTCCGACGCGGGACTCTGCGGAGAAACCCACGACATCGCCGAGATTCGCCGGCGGGTGCGCGTGAGCACGATCAACGAGCACGTACTCGATCGCTGGCTGCGCTCACTGGTCGCGCACGGCAGGCTCACCGAGACCCGGGACGGCCGTTTCGCCGGACTAGTCCGCCCGGAGGCGGGAGAGCTGGACCGGGCGTGGCAGCGGGTGAAGTCCGCGCAGGAACGAGCCGGGTGGAGCAGCGACCTGGTCGAGGCGGTGGGGACCTGCATCGACTCACTCGACCAGCTCCTCAGCGGAGAGCTGGACATCCGCGCGTTGCTGTACCCGGGAACGCCGTCGGAGGCGATGGAGGCCGCCTACCGCGACAACCTCGCGATGCGGCACCTCAACCAGGCCGCGGTGGCAGGCGTCCGTGCGATCGCCGAACAGCACCTAGCCGACGAACCGCTACGGGTGTTGGAGATCGGAGGTGGTGTGGCGGGCACGGCTGCCGAGTTGGTGCCTGCACTGGCCGAGCACCCCGTCGAGTACACCTTCACCGACCCGTCGCAGTTCTTCCTCGCCGAGGCCCGCGAACGATTCGCCGACTTCCCTTGGGTGCGATACGGACGCTTCGACGTGGGACGTGACATCGGCACGCAGGGTTACTCGCCGAACACCTACGACGTGATCGTGTGCGCGAACGTCCTGCACAACACCCAGGACGCGGCCGCAGCCCTGGCGCGCGTCCGGGAGCTGCTGGTGCCCGGCGGCTGGCTGGTGCTGTTGGAGAACACTCGCGACGACAACTGCGCGCTCCAGGTGTCGATGGAGTTCATGGAAGTGCGCAACGGCCCGTACCACGATGTGCGAGCCGAGCACGGGCAGTCGTTCCTCACCGTCGAGCAGTGGTCGCGGCTGCTGGCCGAGGCGGGCGCGACCGAACCGGGTGTGCTGCCCGCACCCGGCGACGCGCTGGAGCAGGCCGGCCAGCACCTGTTGCTGGCCCGGCTCAAGACCGACCGCCACCGGTTGCGGACCGGGGAGCTGGCCAGGTACGCGGCTCGGTTGCTGCCCGAGTACATGGTGCCCGCGCACTGGCAACTCGTCGATGACATGCCGCTGACCGGAAACGGCAAGGTGGACCGGGCGAAGATGCTGACCTGGCTGCCGTCGGCGGGCGCCGGCGGGCAGCAGGCGGCCGAGTCCGGAGAACCGGTTGACGCCACTGAACGCCAGATCGCCGCGCTGTGGGCCGAACTGCTCGACCGCGAACACGTCGGAAGGCACGACGACTTCTTCGCGCTGGGCGGGGATTCGCTGCTGGTGGCCAGGCTCGTCGGTCAGCTCCGGGAACGCGTTCCCGACGTGATGAGCCTGGAATGGGAAGTCGTGCTCCGGCACATGCTGCGCAAGCCCACCGTGGCTGCGCTGGCGGCCTTCCTGCGCGGGGTGACCAACGCGGGCGGCGTCGGCGAGGACGCGCCGATGAGCGTGAAGTCCACGCCGCTGGTGCGGCTGCACGGGTCCGGCGCTGGCCCGATCACGGTGCTGGTTCACGCGGGAACCGGGACCGCGATGCCCTATCGGTCGCTGATCACCGAGGTCCGCCGACGCTCGGCGGGAAACGCCACCGTGGCCGCCCTGGAGATCCCCGACCTGCAGGCGTTCCTCGACGCTGACCCAGCGGGTCTGATCGAGGTGATGGCCGCCGACTACGTGCGCGCCCTGCTCGACACCGGCGGCGGTGTGTTCCACGTCGTCGGCTACTGCCTGGGCGGTCTGCTGGCGACCGAGATCGCGCGCGGCCTGACCGAGGCAGGCGCGCGGGTCGAGTCGCTGACCGTGATCAGCAGTCACAGCCCCCGATTCCGCCTCGACGACGAACTCCTCTCGGAGTACTCGTTCGCGGTCATGATGGGAATCGACCCGGTGGCGCTGGGCTTCCCGGCCGACGAGAACCGGGTTGCCGCCGCCGCAGCCGAGGTCCTCGCAGCGACGCCGGGCGTGCTGCGTGAGGGCGGTTTTGCGGAACTGACCGGGGAATTCGCCGACATCGGCGAGTGCTTCCGAAACCTCGCCGAAGTGCCACGGCTGCAACGCATCACGCGGATGTGCGAGGCGGTGCCCGCCTCGGCGGGCATGTATGAGCCCGAGCACATGATGCGGCTGTTCCGGACCTTCCGGCAGAGCGTCTTCGCTATCACCCGCTACGACCCCGAGCCCTACGCCGGGGACATCACGTTCCTGCGTCACAGCGGGGCCTACCCGTTCCCGGGAAGCAAGGCGGCGGTCACTGAACACTGGGAGGAACTGACGTTGGGCGATCTGGACGTCGTCGACGTGGCGGGCGACCACTTCACCTGCCTGTCGGTGCAGCACGCACCAGGTGTGCTCAAGCTGCTGACTGACCTCACCGGCGGGGCGGTCATCGCATGACCCCGCCGCGGGTCGGAATCCTCGGCGCCTCGGGCGCGGTCGGCAGTGCCGCCGTAGCGGCACTGCGCCATCACGGTCGCGGCGATCACGGTCGGGTGCACCTGCGCCTGGGCGCGCGCCGGACCGAGGTGCTGTCCGGTGCCGAGGTGGTGCGGGTCGACGCCGAGGACGGCGAGAGCCTGGCGGCGTTCTGCGCGGGCTGCGACGTGGTGCTCAACTGCGCGGGCCCGACCTACAAGATCAAGGACACCGTCGCGGTCGCGGCACTGGCCGCCGGAGCCCACTACGTCGACGTCGCCGGCGACGATCCGGTTCTGGAAGGTTTGCGCGGCAAAGGACTTCTCGACGGCGACCGGTCCGCTGTGGTCTCGGCCGGAACACTGCCCGGGTTGTCGAGCATCCTCCCGCGTCGGCTGGCCGCCCAGTTCGACCGGCCTCGGACACTCGTCGCCCACGTCGGAGGACTGGAGCGGTGCTCACCGGTGGTCGCGATCGATATGATGCTGTCGCTGGAGACCGGTGGTGCCGACGGTGCCGCCTTCGGCGAGCCGCTGGCAGCCTGGCGCGGCGGGCAGGTCCGGTCCCGGGCTGTTGTCGCCCGAGACCACGCCGAAGTGGCTCCTTTTCCGGGAACCGTTGCGCTGCAACCGATCCTGAGCAGCGAGACCATCCGGCTCGCCGAGGCGCTGCGGCTGCGCGAGCTGGACTGGCTCAACGTCTGGCCGGGCCGGAAAGTTTGGGAGCTGCTGACCTCGCTTCCGTCGCTGACGGCAGGTGGAACGCCGCCGGAGCGGATCGCGGAGCGGATGATCCGGGCGGCTGATCTGGATCTGGCCGGACGCCACGAGTACTACCTGATGGTCTTCGCGATGCGCGGTCTCATCGACGGCCAGGACACCGAGCGGACGCTGGTCCTGCGCGCCGCCAGCAGCTACCGGCTCACCGCCACCGTCGGCGCGCTCACCGTGCTCGCGGTGCTGGCGGGAAAGGTCACGCCGGGCGGCCACTTCGCCTGCGACGTGCTCGACCCGGCGGAAGTCGTCGACGGTCTCGGCGGGGTCTGCACGATCGGTGCCGAGACCGAAGTCGAGGAGGGCGTGCTTTGACTTCTCTCCTCCCTGAAGGAAGGAGATTCAGTCCTCGCGGACTGAGTTTCCTGCTTCAACGACCGCAGCGTCCCCACCGTGGCGGTTCGGTCTCACACGATCTCACTCAGGCGTTCGGACCGGGGTGGTCCGGGTTCCCGCTCGACCAGCGGTACCCACGTACTTGCTCGGGTGTTCCCACTTGCGTGGGGGTGGTAGGTCTCACCTACCGAAATCAAGACTATCAGCGGTCGCTACGCGACCGACACGCGAGATCTGCTCCTCCCCACCCTGAAGGACGGGGCATCCGCAGATTGGAGATCAGGTGAAGCCACTACGAGTCGTGGTGTGCGGCACCAACTTCGGCCGGTTCTACCTGCGTGCACTGCGGATGCTGGAACCCGACTTCGCCTTGGCGGGTATCGTCAGCCGGGGCGGCGGGGCCTCACGAGCGCTGGCCGAACAGGAAGGCGTGCCGCACTACGACGCGATAGAGGCGTTGCCCGCGGACATCGACCTAGCCTGCGTCGTCGTGGGCTCGGCGATCTCCGGCGGCGCGGGAACCGAGCTCGCGAAAGCCCTGATCACGCGCGGGATCCACGTCATCCAGGAACACCCGGTGCATCTGGACGAACTCAGCGCGTGCCTGAAGCTGGCCCGCCGCAACGGGGTGCAGTACCGGATCAACTCGCACTACCCCCACGTCGGTCCGGTCAAGGCGTTCATCGACGCCGCGGCAATGCTGCGTGCCCGGCAACAGCCGCTGTTCGTCGACGCGCTCACTCCGGTCCACGTGCTCTACCCGCTCGTCGACGTGCTCGGGCGAGCGTTGGGCGGGATACGGCCCTGGCGCCTGGCCGATCCCGTCGACCCGCCCGAGGAACTGGCGACGCTGGCGGGCGCGGCGCACCCGTTGCGCTCGCTATCGGGAGTGCTGGCAGGAGTACCGGTGTCGCTGCGGGTGCAGAACCAGCTCGATCCCGCCGACCGCGACAACCACGCCTTGCTGTGGCACCGGATCACGCTGGCCACCGAAGGCGGGGTGCTCACACTGGCCGACACCCACGGTCCGGTGCTGTGGAGCCCGCGCATGCACGCCCGCCGCGACGCCGACCACCGGCTGGTCTTCGACGGCCCGTCGACCGGCCTGCCCAGCACATCGGTGCTGGCCGGAACCGAAGCGGGTTCGTTCGGCGACCTCTTCGACCGCGGCTGGCCGGCGGCGATCGGGCGGGCGTTGCAGGACATGCGCGAAGCCATCGCCTCCGGTGCCGATCCGCTCCAGGCCGGGCAGTACGACCTCACGGTCACCAGGGTCTGGGCCGACATCGCTCAGCGACTCGGCCCACCGGAGGTCATCCGGCCCGGCGCGCCGGAGGTCCTGTCGGTGGCGGACCTGGCCAGTGACGGGGCGACGCGCGATGCGGAATCTTATTCACCAACGGCAGAGTTCTTCGACCTGGCCGCCGCGTCCCACGTCCACGAGCACAGTGCCCCCGCCGTGCTCACCGCACTGTCGGATGTGGACTCCCGGGAACCGGTGGTGGAGATCGGTGCGGGCACCGGGCTGCTCACGGTGGCCATCGCCCGTGCCCGCCCCGACCTTGAAATCATCGCGAGCGAACCCGCGGCCGGGATGCGGGCGGTGCTGACGAGCCGGGTGTTCGCCGACCCCGAGCTGCGGCCAAGGGTTACGGTGACCGCCGAAACGGCGCAGGACCTCGTGCTGCCGGAACGGATCTCGGCCGCCGTGGTCTGCGGGGTCGCAGGCCATCTCACGGCACCCGAGCGCATCCGGCTGTGGCGACGACTGGCCGAACGCCTGGCGCCGGGCGGCGTCATCGTCGTGGAACTGATGGGCATGGCCACGCCGACCGCGATCGCTGAAACGCGGTTGGCCACCGAAACAGTCGGAGACCAGCGCTACGAGTGGTGGTTCCGGGCCAAGCCCGGCCACGACGACCTCGTGCGGATGCACACCACCTGGCGGGTCCACGCCGGTGACCGGCTGGTCCGCGAGGTCGACGACAGCTACGACTGGCGCGCCTTCGGCCTCGAAGTCGTCGCCGAAGAGGCCCGCACCGCAGGGCTGGAACTGCACCCCCTTCCCGCGACCGGATCGACCCCGATCGGCGTCCTGGTCGATCAACCCGGAGGAAGCATCAGATGACCGCCGAAGCACCTAGGCCGTTCCCGATCCGGCGCGAGTGCCCGTTCACCCAGCCGGCCGCCTACGCCTCGCTGCGCACCGACGAGCCGGTGGCCAGGGTCACCCTGCCCACCGGAAAGCAGGCATGGGTGCTCACCCGCTACGGCGACGTGCGGTCAGTGCTGGCCGACCCGTCGATCAGCGCCGACGCCCGGCACGAGAACCTGCCCGCGCTGGGACTCGGCGAACGGGAGGCGGCAGCGAAGTCGCGACCGTTCATCCGCACCGACCCGCCCGAGCACACCCGCTACCGGCGCATGCTCCAGGCCGAGTTCACCGTCAGGCGGGTGAAGTCGATGCGCCCGGGGATCCAGGCCACGGTGGACCGCCTCATCGACGAGATGGAGGCCGCCGGGCCGACCGCGGACTACGTCCCCGCCTTCGCCAACGCGGTGTCGACCTCCACGGTGCTGGAACTTGCCGGGGTGCCCACCGACGACCTGGAGTTCTTCCGCGACGTCACCCGGGTCTCCGGCGGTCGCGGCAGCAGCGAGCAGGAGGTCACCGCCGCGCTGGGCAACATGTTCCGGCTGCTGGGCGAGCTGGTCGACCGGCGCACCACCGATCCCGGCGAAGACCTGCTGTCCAAACTCGTGGTCAACCACTTGCTGACTGGCCGGGCCGAGCGCCAGGAGGTGCTCTCGACCATCGGCATCACCATCATCGCCGGACGCGAGACGACCACCAACATGATCGCCCTGGGCACGCTGGTGCTGCTGGAGCGTCCGGAACTGCTGGCAGCGCTGCAGGCCGATCCGTCCCGGATTCCCGACGCCGTCGAGGAACTGCTGCGGGTGCTTTCGATCGCCGACTCGATCCCGCTGCGGGTCGCGACCCGCGACATGATCGTGTCCGGTACTCAGGTGTCCGCCGGAGACGGCGTGATCGCGCTGCTGGGAGCTGCCAACACCGACCCGGAGGTCTTCACCGGACCCGACGAGATCGACCTCGACCGGGCCAACCGGCACCACCTGGCCTTCGGCTATGGGATCCACCAGTGCATCGGCCAGAACCTGGCCCGGCTGGAGCTGGAGGTTGCGTTGGGCACGATCATCCGGCGGCTGCCCGGGCTGCGGCTGGCGGTGCCGCTGACCGAACTGGAATTCAAGCACGACGCCGCCACGTTCGGTCTCGAATCGATGCCGGTGGACTGGTGATGGCGATGAACGTGCGCATGGGACCGTGGCTGCGGCGCTACCGCACGCGCCCTGGAGCAGCCGTCCGGCTGATCTGCATACCGCACGCCGGGGGAGGCGCGGGCGCCTACCGGGCGTGGGCGGACCTGCTGCCGCCGTCGGTGGAGCTGATCGCCGTTCAGTACCCGGGACGCGAGGACCGGTTCACCGATCCTCCTGCCGAGAGCATGGACGAGCTGGTCGACGGCATCGCGGGAGCGGTGCGCCGGGTCGCCGACCGCTCGTACCTGGTGTTCGGCCACAGCATGGGCGCGGCCGTGGCCTATGAGACCGTCCAGCGCCTGCGCGGGCTCGGCGTGGCTGAGCCGGAGTGGTTGCTGGTCTCCGGTCGTCCCGCCCCGCACCAGGCCGAGCCCGGTGACGTGCACCTGCGTGACGACGACGGCCTGTGCGCAGAGCTGGTCCGCCTCGGCGGCACCGACGCCGACGTGCTGGCCGATCCGGACCTGCGTGCCGCGGTCCTGGGCTACGTGCGCGCCGACTACCGCATCATTGAGAACTACCGCCCGCGCCCGGCGCCGAAGCTGAGCTGCCCGCTCGGCGTGTTCGTCGGTGACACCGATCCCGAGCTCGACCTCACCGGGGCCGAGGGGTGGCGGTCGGTGACCACTGGGCGCACCGACGTGCAGAGCTTCGAAGGCAACCACTTCTACCTCGGTCCACGTCGCCGGGAGGTGGTCGCGGCGATCCTGCGGCGGCTGGATCCGGCGGTGGCGCAGGCCGGGGCCGAGTGGCCGAGCACGCCATGACCGGGACAGGAGACCTGATGCGCGGCGACTACACGCCGACGGCGGAGTTCTACGAACTGGTGGCGGACCGGCAGGTCCGCAGCAGCGGTCCGCCGCTGCGCGCAGTTCTGTCCGATGTGGATGGAAGCGCCGGGGAGGTGCTGGAGATCGGGGCGGGCACCGGCCGGGTCACCGAGGTGATCGCCGAGGCACTGCCCACCGCGCGGATCGTCGCGGCCGAGCCTTCGCCTGCGATGCGGGCTATCCTGACCAGCCGTGTCGCCACGGACGACGACCTGCGGGCCCGGGTGCGGGTCACCGCGCAGGCCGCTCCCGATCTAGATCTTCCTGAATCCCTTGCCGCTGTAGTGATTTTCGGTGTTGTTGGGCACCTGGACGCCGACGAGCGCAGGCGGTTGTGGCGCCGCCTTGGCGAGCGGCTGGTGCCGGGCGGCGTCGTCGTGGTGGAGCTCATGGGTGTGCGCAGCCCCCGTGACATCCCGCCGACGCTGTCGCTGACCGCGGTGATGGGGCGGCAGAACTACGAATGGTGGGTGGCGGGTCGGCCCGCGGGGCCGGACCTGATGCGCTTCATCAACACCTGGAAGGTGCGCCGGGGAGACGTCCTGGTGCGCGAGATCACCGACAGTTACGAATGGTACACAGTGGACACTGAACTTCTCGCTGCTGAGTCAGGGATGACGATCCGGCCGGTGCCCCGTGTGGTCACCGACGCCGCACCGGTGGAACTGGCGGTGTTGGTGAAGTGACCACAACCCGGGAACCCGCCGCTCGTTGGACGCTGGTCCTGGTCTGCGTGGCGGGCGCGTTGATGACGCTGGATATCACCATCCTCAACATCGGTCTGGAGCAGATCGCCACCGGTCTGGACGCCACGCTGCCCGATCTGCAATGGGTGGTGGGGGTCTACCCGCTGGTGTTCGCCGCGTTGCTGCTGCCCGCGGGCTCGTTGTCGGACCGCATCGGCCGCAGGCGGATGTTCATCGCCGGTGCGGCGGTGTTCACCGCGTCGTCGGTGGCGTGCGGGCTGGCGACCGGCCCGACGGCGCTGACCATCGCACGCGCGGTGCAGGGCATCGGTGGGGCGATGACCTACGCCCCGGCGATTCCGTTGCTGGCAGAGGCTTTCCCGCCGCAGCGCCGCCCGGCGGCGATGGGCATCTTCAGTGGTGTCAGTGCCGGTGCGGCGGCGGTCGGACCGCTGGTCGGCGGTGCGCTGGTCGACACCTTCGGCTGGCGGTCGATGTTCTTCGTCAATCTGCTTCCCGGCGCGCTCCTGGTGGCCGGTGCGGCGATCAAGATCGTGGAGTCGGTGGTGGCCCAGCGGATAAGGCGCTTTGACCTGCCCGGCACCGTGTTGGCGATCGGCGTGCTGTTCGCCGTGAACTACGCGGTGGTCGCCGGTGCCGACAACGGCTGGAGCAGTCCGGACGTGGTGGGCTCGATCATCGGAGCCGTCGTGGCGCTGGTCGCCTTTCTGCTCGTGGAGGGCCGAAGTGACGATCCGATGCTGGATCTGCGGCTGTTCCGGATCGGTTCGTTCTCCGGGGCGGCGTTGCTGAGCCTGCTGACCCGGATGTTGCACCTGGGCACGCTGTCCTACTTCGTGCTGTGGTTGCAGGGGATGCTCGGCTACTCGCCGTTGCAGGCCGGACTACGGCTGCTGCCGTTCTCGGCGATGGCGGTGGTGACCTCGCTGCTGGCGGGCAGGCTGGTCGGCCGCCTGGGACTGCTACCGGTGCTGGCCACCGGATTCGTCGGTATGGCCGCCGGCTTCGCGTTGCTGACCAGAATTGGGCCGGACTCGCCGTGGACCGTTGCGCTGGTGGGGTTTTTCGTCCTCGGTGCGGCGGCGGGGCTGCTCTTCCCACCGCTGATCACGATCTCGGTCGGCGTCGTGCCGCCGGAGCATTCCGGGATGGCCAGCGGGCTGATGAACTCGTTCTTCCCGCTGGGAACCGCGTTGGGCGTGTCCACGTTCGGCGCGGTGCTCTCCGCTCGCGTCCAGGCGGGCATGACCGATGCGGCGCTTGCGGCGGCCGGCCTCCCCGACGATGTGCAGGATCCGGTGCGGGTCGCTGTTGCCGCCGGCCGGTTCGGCGAACTGCCCGGACTCACCGGCGGCTCGGCAGAAGCGGCGGAACTGGCTAAAACGGCTTTCGCAAACGGGATCGCGACCGTCAGCCTGGTGTCGTTGGGGCTGGCCCTGCTCGGCGGGCTGGTCGCCGTGCTGACCGTCCGCAACCGCCAGCTGCGCACCTGACGTTCAGGCCGGGGTGAACTCGCAGGGTAGGTGCTTGACGTTCATGAACAGCGAGCGCAGACGCTCGGGTTCCCCGGTCGCGCGGATGTCGGGCCGCCGGCGCAACAACTCCTGGAACAGCACGGTGATCCCAGCCGGGCCAGGTGCACGCCGAGGCAGAAAGGCGGGCCTTGGCCGAAGGCCAGGTGCGGATTGGGTGAGCGTCACGTCGAAGGCGTCCAGTCGGTGAAGACCGACTCGTCGCGCTCTCCGCGAGTCGCGAGGAGTCGATGGTCTCGCGGGCGACGTGCACCAACCGCTCCCGCAGGCCCGCGATCCGCCGTGGCGTGGACGCGCGGGACACCGACTGCCGCAGGCACGTGTGCGTGGGACCGTCGTTGTTGATCATTGACGGACGAAGAACTCCGTCGGCCTCGGCGGGATGTCTGGAATACCCGAAGCGTGCGGGACGGGCCGGAAGATCCGCGGATTCTGGGAGGCCAGCAGCAGATCCGCATGGCGCGTGATCGCGTGGAACCCGGAACCCTCGTCCACGTAAGGCAGATCGGACTGGGCGAGGGTCGTTCGCCCGCAACCATGCGGTGCCCTTGGCGCGGTGCTGGATCGGGCGGCCCCGGAAGCCTTCGAGGTCGGCCAGGTCCGGGGTAGGTGTCATCAGTGCTCCGCGATCGTCGTCGGGACGCGCTCGGCCAGCGCGCGGGTGGTCGGATGCCGTGGCGCTGTGAGCACAGTGGACACCGGCCCGCTCTCCACGACCCGGCCGTGGTCGAGGACCTGCACGTGCGAGGCACAGCGGACGACTTCGGTGAGGTTGTGGGTGATCAGCACGACCGTGAGCCGCAGCGTCGCGCGCAGCTCGTCGAGCAGGTCCAGCACCGCGTCGCCAGTCGCGGTGTCCAGCGCGGACGTGATCTCGTCGCAGACCAGCACCCGGGGATCGCAGGCCAGCGCACGGGCAAGATTGACCCTCTGGCGTTCACCGCCGGACAGCGAACCGGGGTAGCGGTCGGCCAACTCCACCGGCAGCCGGACCTGGCCGAGCAGCCGCTCCGCCTCGCGCGTGGCCCGCGCGGCGGGCATCCCGCGCAGCGCGCGCATCGGCCGGATCAGCGCGGCGCGCACGGTTTCCCGGGGGTTCAGCGCCCCCGCGCTGTCCTGGGCGACGAGCTGGACCGAGCGGCGTTGGTCCGGCCGGCGTGCCGTGGCGGCAGGTGCGAGCACCTGCCCGTCGAGGGTGAGCGCACCGCCGCTGCGCCGGTGCAGTCCGACCAGACAGCGCGCCAGCGTCGACTTGCCGGACCCGGACGGGCCCACGACCGCGACGCACTGGCCGGTGGCGGCGCGCAGATCGACGTCGCTCAAGGCGACGCTGTTGCCGAACCGGGCTCGGAGTCCCGTGCCGTTGAGCCCACCCTCGTTGTCCGCTGTCGGCGGCTCGGCGGCCACGAACCGGCGCGGGACGAGCACCTCGTCGGCAGAGCCTTCGCGGTGGATCCTGCCGAGCTGGAGGACCAGCACGTGGTCGGCCAGCTCCCGCACTGCCGACTCGTCGTGGCTGACGAGCACCACCGCGCAGTCCGACCGTAGTTCGGCGATCAGCGCACGTACTTCGCGTCCCACCGCCGGATCCAGGCCGGCCGTCGGTTCGTCGAGCACCAGCAGCCGGGGCGACCCCGCCAGCGCTCTGGCGAAGGCGACCCGCCGCGCCTGACCGCCGGAGAGCTGATGTGGATAGCGCCGCAGGAATCCGCCGTCGGTGGGGAGCTGGACCCGCTCGAGCAGTCGCCGGGTCTCGGCGGTGGTGTTGGCGCCGGACCGCAGACGCACGGCTTCGGCCAGCTGACGGCCGATCCGTCGGGCGGGGTTGAGCGCGGTGGCAGGATCCTGGCCGAGGAACGACACGACTCGGCGGCGCAACGCCGTGGTGCGCGCCGGATCGAAGGGGTCGTGCCCGTCGACGGTCACCGATCCCGACCGCACTTCCAGCCCGGGACGCACGTGACCGAGCAGCGTCAGCGCGGTCGTGGTCTTGCCCGATCCGGATGTGCCCATCAGAGCGATCACCTCGCCGGTCCGCGCGGTGAGTCCCACGCCGTCGACCACTGGCCGGCCGTCGTCGATGCGCGCCACCACCAGGTTCTTGATGCGGGCCGTCATGACCGGCTCCGGTGTGCGGCTTCATCGGCGAGCAGGTTGACCGACACAGTGAACACCACCAGCAGCAGGGCCGGTACGAGCACCGGCCAGGGGTTGAGGACCATGCCCGGGAAGTTCTCGTTGACCATCCGGCCCCAGTTCGCAGCCGGAGCACCCCGGCCGAGCCCGAGAAATCCCGCCGTCGCGGTCAGGTGGATGGCGGCCGAGAAGCGGATGCCCAGTTCGGCGACCAGGGTGCCGATGATCGAGGGCAGCACGTCGTGACGCAGGACCCGCCACCGGCCGTCGCCGCGAGCGCGGGCGATCTCGACGAAACCGAGCGCGGCGACCTGGCGGGTCGCGGCCCGGATGACCCGCACCGAGAACGGCACGCACACCAGCGCGACGGCGACCAGCACCGCCAGATCGCTGCCGGGGAAGCCGGTTGCCACGATCAGCATCAGCAGCAGGGGCGGGGCGACGCCGAAGATATCGACGACCCGCACCGCCAGCTCGCCCGCCCGCCTGCCGGCGATCCCGGCGAACACCCCGACCACCACGCTGATCGCGCTGGCCAGCAGGGTCGAGCCCAGCGCGAGCCCGAGCACCGCGAGTCCGCCGTGCAGCAGCCGCGTCAGCACGTCCCGGCCGATTCCGTCGGTGCCCAGCGGAAACGGGCTACCCGGTGACTCGTAGGGAAGTGCCAGCTGGTCAGTAGGAGATCCGCTCGACAGCAGCGGGCCGAGCACGGCGAGCCCGGCGACACCCACCACTACCGTTCCACAGACCACGACCGTGCCGTGCGTACGCCGACGTGCCATCAGTGTTCGGCGAGGGGACCCGCTGCTTTAGCTGCGGGGTGAATCGCCGCTACGTTTCGCAAGTTTCGGGTCTTGCTCGCCGACCTCCTCTCGTTATACGTGTGTCGTGTGTATGCTCCGGTTGTGTCGGTAACCAGGAAAGTTCGCCGGTTTTCCGGTGGTGTGTACGACCTGGGGCTGCACGTGGTGTGGTGCCCGAAGTACCGCCGCCCGGTACTCGATGGACGGGTCGCGGCACGACTGGAAGAACTGATCCGCGCCAAGGCTGACGAACGGGGGTGGGAAATCGTGACACTGGAAGTAATGCCGGACCACGTACACCTGTTCGTCAAGCACGACCCCAAGTCGTCGGCGTCGTATGTAGCGAACCAGCTCAAAGGCTTCACCTCCCGGGTTCTTCGGGAAGAGTTCCCGCATTTGCGGTCGCGTCTGCCTACGTTGTGGTCGTCGTCGTATTTCGCGGCGTCGGTGGGTGCGGTGAGCGCAGAAACGGTACGCCGGTACATCGACACCCAGTGGGAACGCCCGTGAGGCGCGCCTACAAGTTCTTGCTCCGGCCGACCAGCAAGCAGCAGCAAGCGCTGCGGGAAATGCTGGCCGATCACCGTGTGCTCTACAACGCCGCGTTGCAGGAACGCCGAGACGCCTACCGGCATAGCTCGCAGACCCGAATCCGCTACGGCGACCAGTCCGGGCAGCTCAAAGCGATCCGCGCGTTCGACCCCGACCGTCAGGTTGATGCGGGTTGGGGGCAGTTCCTCGCAATCCTGGCGAACAAGGCTGAGAGCGCTGGTCGCCGCGTGATCCGAGTGGATGCCCGCAACACCTCGCGCACCTGCCCCGACTGCGGGCACGTCGCGAAACATAACCGCGTCAGCCAAGCCGAATTCGTCTGCCAACACTGCGGTTACATCGCGAACGCGGACGTCGTCGGCTCGGTCAACATCCTTTCCAGGGCCGGGCTGGTCCTCTCCGACACTGCATAGCCAGCACCGGAGGAAACCCGCCGCTTCAGTGGTGGGTGGAGTCATCACAACCCCTGCCGACGCGGGTCGAGCAGCGCGGCCACGACGTCGCCGACGAGCAGCGCCAGCAGCGCCGCCGCGCACAGCGCGAGCGAAAGTCCCTGAACCATCGGCACATCCCGGTTGGCGACCGCCTGCTGGAGCTCGTAGCCCAGCCCCGGGTAGTTGAAGATCGTCTCGACCACCACCGCGCCACCGGTCAGGCCGCCGAACATCACTGCGACGGCCTGCACCGCCGGCCCCAGGGCGTTGGGCAGCACGTGCCGCAGAGCCAGGCGAGCACCCCCGATCCCGGCCAACCGTGCTGACTCGACGTACGGTCCGGCGGCGACGTCGACGACCGCCGAGCGCACCAGCCGGGTCGCGGTGGCCAGCCCGACGAGCATCAGGCTCAGCACCGGCAGCACCATCACCTGCGGGCTGTCCCAGGGCCGCCCGCCGACCGGGGCCAGCGACACCTCCGGCAGCAGCGCGAGCCAGCTCGACAGCACGGCGGTCAGCACCACCACGGTCAGGAACTCGGGAAGGCCGGCCAGCACCACCGCGCCACCGGAGATCAGCCGGTCGGTGCGCCGCCGCGCACGCATCCCGGAGAGTAGTCCGCCCACGATCGCCAGCGGGGTGGCCAGCAGCAGCGCCAGCGCGGACAGCACCAGACTGTTGGGCAGCCGTTCGGCGAGCACTTCGGCGACCGGCCGCCCACCGACCAGGCCGGTGCCCAGGTCGCCGGTGGCGGCGTGGGCCAGCCACGAAGCGAACCGTTCTGCCGCACTGCGGTCCAGTCCGAGCTGGACGCGCAGCCGGTCGCGGTCGGCTTGGCCGGCCTGCGTTCCGGCGAGCGAGTCGGTGGCGTCGCCGGGTAACAGGTCGGTGGCGGCGAAGATCAGCGCGGACAGCGCGATCAGCGCCACGAGCGCCCCGGTGACGCGGTGGACGAGGAACAGCGTCAGCCTCATGCCAGGTACGCGCCGGAGAAGTCCGCCCACGGCTCGTTGGTCACGCCGAGTAGGTTCGAGACGTGGCCGTTGACGGTGGGGGTGAACACCGGCACCACCGAATTGCCCTCCTCCCAGATCAACCGCTGGGCCTGCACCGCGGCGTCGCGCCGCTGCACGCCGTCCACCGCGCTGCGGGCCTGGAGGACGAGCGCGTCGATGTCGAGGCGGTTGAACCCGAAGGTCGACGGCGCGCCTGCGGTGCGTGTGGTGGCATAGCCCGACAGCGGAGGAGACGGCGGTGAGTAGGTGGCCGCGAACGGCAGCTGGTAGTAGGACTTGATGTCGGCGAAGAGCTGGCCGGGCGGGCGCTGGTCGAGCTTCGCGTCGACACCCGCGGCCTTGAGGTTCTCGACGTACAAAGTGGACACTTCCGCCAGTCCGGCCACGTCGGAACCGGTGGTCAGCGTGATCGGCATGCCCTCGGCGCCTGCCTCGCGCAGCAGTGTCCGGGCGCGGTCGACGTCGTGGGGACGTTGGGGGATTTCCCCTGCGTAGTCGGCGAATCCCAGTGACGGCAGGTCGTTGCCGACGACACCCTTGCCGAACAGGACGGATCGGACCATGCTCTCGCGGTCGGCGGCGAGCTTAAAAGCCTGGCGCACCCGCACGTCGTCGAAGGGCTTGTGCGCGAGGTTCATCATGAATCCGAACGACGTCGCGTGCGGCAACTGACCGGTGCTGACCGCGAAGCGGTCCCGGGCCTCCAACGTGCGTGCCGTGACCGGACTAACATCGCCAACGAAGTCCAGCTGCCCGCCGGTCAGCGCGTTCACCCTGGCGTTGGAGTCGGGGATCGAGCGCAGTTCCAGTGAGTCCAGGTACGGTCCGCCGCCCAGGGCAAGACCGTAGAAGCCGTCGTGGCGGACGAGCGTGCTGCCTTGTCCGGGCGCGAACTCGGTGAGCCGGAACGGGCCGCAGGTCGGCATCTCGGGGGTGAAGGACGTGGTGCCGTCCTTGATCACCAGCGTGCTCTGGCACAGCACCAGTCGGCCGTCGGCGATGGGCTGCCGGGCGGGCAGCACCAGGGTTACCTCGTCGGCGACGTGCGCCGCCGTCAGGTCGAAGTTCCGCGCGGGCGGCTTGAGGTAGGGAAGCGCTCCGAGCGCGACCGGTGCGTTAAGTGAGTGCAGCACGTCCCGCGCGGTCAACGTGGATCCGTCGGTGAACGTGACTCCCTTACGCAGCCGGAGAGTGTAAGTGCGGAGGTCGTCGCTGATGTCGATGCCCTCCAGCACGCCGTAGCGCACTCCGCCGGGTGCCGATGGGTCCAATGTGCCCAGTCGGCCGTGGATCGCCCGGGCACGCACCGAGTCCAATGCCGTCGGACCGGTCAGGAAGTTGAGAGTTTCCGCCGCGCCGCCGCCAGTGAAGGCGGCCCGCAACGTGCCACCGCGCCGTGGTGGTCCGCCCGGTTCGGCCGTACCGCAGGCGGCCAGGACGCCGGCCCCGGCTACGAGTAACCCGGAGGCGCGGAGGAACGAACGTCGGCGGATGTGCTGAGTCACGGGAACGATCTCCAGGGAGGTAGTGGCGGCCGATCATGTCGTGACCGTCACGGCACCGGACGGGCACAGCCGCGCGGCTTCGAGCACGGCCTCCTCGTGCCCTGCGGAAACCGCTGCGTCATGCCCGCCCGCGAGCAGCCGCACGGTGCCGTCGGCGTCGTCCTGGTCGAAGACGTCACCGGCGGCGAACACGCACTGGCCTGCGCCGACGCACTTCTGGACATCGATCGTCACGCGCACTGCAAGCTCCACCGATAGGGGCGTCCCCGGACGGTCACCTCTGTCGAGACAGCGTAATCGAAGATGAAATCCATTTCCAGTAATTTCTTCCGCATGGTGGCCGGCCCATCGTCCTCACCGTGCGGGTGCCTCCGGGACGGCGTCGGGACTGTCGGTGCTGTGAGCAGGCATGTTGTTAACTACCGTGCGCCGTCAATGTGAGGTGCGGGCGGTGCCGGCGGCCCGGCGGCCGATGAATCCACCATCGCTCTCCCCTCGGCGGCGAAGCCGCGCTCGTCAGGGTCACGGACCGCGAAGGATAGCGCAGGGTAGCGGGGGTGCGGCAGTAGGCACAACCAGTCCTCCCGGCAGCGACCTGCGCGCCACAGTGCGCAAGTTCGTGAAACCTACTGGCCGAGCGGGAGTTCGATGATCATTGCGTCGAAGTGCGGCGAGTCGGGAAACGGCTGGAGCTTGGCGACCTTTCTCCAGCCCCACCGCAGATAGGCGCGTTGGGCAGACTCGTTGTCCTCGCGCACCAGCAGGGTTGCGCGTTGCTCGCGCCGACTGCGGAGAAGCGCGTCGTGGGTGGC
The DNA here is from genome assembly GCF_012277335.1 of Saccharopolyspora sp. ASAGF58. NCBI lineage: Bacteria > Bacillati > Actinomycetota > Actinomycetes > Pseudonocardiales > Pseudonocardiaceae > Saccharopolyspora > Saccharopolyspora sp. ASAGF58. The sequence continues at coordinate 5,186,673 of NZ_CP040605.1, forward strand.
GTGCGCAATGCCTTTGCCCTGCCATTCCGGCACGACCATGAGTTCGTTCAACGCGAACGTGCGAGTGCCCGTCTCCTCGGTGAACCCGTCCGGGACGGGTGTCGTCAGTCCTTGCCACCAGCGGGCGTTGACGGGCAGAGAATAGCCGAACGTCTGACCTATCGCCTGGCCGTGGATGTTGGTCACGACCAGACCGAAGCCGGGTGCCTTCATATACCCCCGCGTCCGCTCCGCGAATCGCTCGGCCGAGAAGAACGGGTTCGAGATGACATCCTGGTGGCTGGCCTCGTACAGCGGCACAATGACGTTTTCGATTAAGTCACGGGCGGATTCTGCGTCGTGATACTGGAAGGTGATGTCCATACTCGATCCAAATCAGGCGGGGGAGAGAAGCGCGCGTGCCTGCTTGACGTAGGTCTTGCGCTGATCGTCAGGGGGTACGGCATTGATCGCGTCCAGGGCAGTGCGGTGCACGAGACCGTCCGCGCGCTGCCAGTCGTCCAGCGCTGCGAGCGTGTCCGCGAGATGGTTCACTCCGGTCTCCACCTGCCCTGAGCGGATGAGCACCGTGGCTCGGTGCGTCTCGATCTGGGTCGGGCCTTGGAAGCTGGTCGCCGGGTAGAGCGCGAGGGCGTCATCCTGTGCCCGGAAGGCGCTGTCGACCCGGCCCGCGAGGGAGTGCACCTCGCTTTCGATGAAGTGCAACCGCTGGGCTGTCCAGCTCCATTGGCTCGCCTTGTCGTGGTCCTCGCTTGCCGGGAGCCTCGCGTACAGGTCGCTGATCGTATTGAGGGCCTGCTGCGCGTCCTGGTCCCGACCGATACGGGCGAGGGTCTGCGCACGCGCCGCCCAGCCGCTCAGAACACCCGCGCATGGCTGGGACTTACCGAGGGCGATGGAGCGGTCAGCCATCGCGAGGACGCGCTCAGGCGTGGCGTTATAGAGGGACGAGACGGCGTGCTTGCCACCGATCAGGGCGGACAGGCGCGGGTCACCGACCGTGGCAGCGGCGCGAGTCGCGGTGCGCCACCAGCGCTGGGCAACAAGGTGCTCGCGCATGCTGACGAACGTGATCGCGGTCAATGCGGCGAGCTGCGCGGCGGAATCGATCATTCGCGTGCGCAGCGTCCCCCTGGCACTGGCGATGCGGCTGTGCAGATCGGCGAAGTCGGCGGTCAACGCGGGCAACGTGCGAGACGGCGGCAGGATATGGACCTGGCGGGCGTAGTCGGCGGCGATCTGTGCCCACTCATCGGCGTCGTCGCCGGATGGCGGCAGGGCGAGCATGCCATCGAGCCCGCGGCGGACGTGTTCGAGCTGGTCGAGGACCGGACCGCCCAGCGCGGCAGGGCCGAGCAGCGTCAGTAATGTTCGGCGGTTCACGTCATCGTCCTCGACGTTGCCGGTCGAGGGAAGCCCGGAGCCCTGAGGCGCGAACTGCTGCGCGAGCTGGCCGCGCTGAATCTGTTCGAGCTGTCGCCATTGCTCCTCTGCGGCCTTGACGTGGTCGTATTCGGCCACGAGAGCGCCATTAGCCTTGTAGACACTATCTGCGACCTCCCAGAATTTCCGGTCGGGAAACTGGCGTGCCTTTTCGATGTGGGCGATCGATGAACGTGTGTATCCGGTGCGTCGCCCGAGTTCGGTCTGGTTGATTCCGGTCGATTTTCGGTACTCGGCGAGCGTCTCCCCGAGCGCGCGCCGTAGCGCCTCGATCGGTTCCGGCAAGCGGGCCATGTTTTCCGTCCGTGGTGAACAGTACGTGTCCGTTCCGCGTCTAGCGTAGTCGCTGGGCGCGCCATGTCCACGCCGCTATCAGGTGGAAGGTGTGGGAGCTTGCGCCCACACCTTCCCCACACCGTTACGCGCAGGGTTCCGTTGGTGACGTAGCGCGACAGAGCCGGTGTCCGGAATGGAATGCCTCCGCACCGCACCCGGTATGTGACAGGGATTCCTAGACCGCTCGGCCGGTGGTTCTGGACCTATCAGGGTCGCAGACCGCAGCCGCCGGCCGAGCAGCCTCCCCGCGCCTTTTGCACTGGGGCGCGGGGAGGCCCCTAAACCCGGCCGGGATGTCGTGAGCCCCCGTCCCCGGCATCCCGGCCGGACCCAAGGAAGGAAGACAGGTTGAACGACTTGAGAACAGTGTCGTGCCGCGACCGCACGGCCCAGGAACGCGATGTCGTGGTCAGTCACACCTCAACGGCGGTGTGGCTGAGGGTTGGTCCTGAGGAACGGCTGCTCGATGAAACGCAGGCGCAAGCGCTGTACCTCGCGCTCGGCGTCCAGATCGCCGCTGTGCAGACCGCTCGTCGTGAGGCGGTGCGGTCATGAGCGAGTTTCTGGATGCCATCGGCCGCGCGATGAGCGAGCTTTGGGATGCCCTCGGGATCACGGGAGTGATCGCGATGGGAATCGGGCTGTTGGTGTCGTGGGCTGGTCGCCATGCGATGGGCGACACGACCTCAACCCAATCCTCCGTTGACACGGAGGAGTTTCTGCCGAAGGGAAAAGAATGAGCCGCCCGCTTCTGTGCCGGCCTCGGTCGTTCTCCGGGGAGGCAGCCGAGATCGAGGCAGTGGAGTGGGTGGCGAGCCCGAGCGAGTCTGTGGTGCACCTCCGCCTGCCCGGGGCTGGGGGCCTGGTGTGCGGCCACGAGTTGGCAGATGAACCGGAGAGCTGCACCGGGTATCTCCCCGCGGCCCGCTGGCCGCGTTACCAGGCGCATCTAGCGTGTTTGGCCAGCGCTCCGGCATGGGTCGGTGACCTTGTAGAACCGCGCCCCCCGCGGCCGTACATGGAGGAATCGGTGCTGGGGCGGCACGCCATTGAGACGGTGTCGACTCTGCGGATGCCGAACCTGGTGCGGCACATCAAGGCACTTGAATTCTCGATGACCGGGCCGCCAGCCAGGACCGGCACAGAGAACGTCCCCGGTAGCAGCTATCTGCCGGGGACGTGCCGAGAGTCTAGCGGTATCTCGGTCGTGGAGTGCAGCACGCTGCACGAACTGGGGGAGGTCGCGTGACGGCTGTGACTGGGGATCGTGGCTACCACGCCAGTCTTTCCAGACCTGGCGATCAGGGTGCGGCCGCATGTCGGACGGTCCAGTACTCCTGTCCCCAGAGCCACGAGTTCGCGGTGCCGTTCTCCGGCGACGCTGACGTGCCGCTGACCTGGGAGTGTCGCATGCACGGCACCGCGTCGAAGCGCATCGACGGCAGCGAGCCGGAGCAGAAGAAGGCCAAGCCACCGCGCACTCACTGGGACATGCTGGTGGAGCGGCGCACCATCCCGGAACTTGATGAGCTGCTCAACCAGCGGTTGGACGCGCTGCGGGAGAAGAAATGAAGAAGACCAATGACACGCCAGATCACCCAGCCCCAGTCGCTTTTCAGCGAGCGTGCGCCTTGGTCTACGGCATCACGATGATCTCGGTGGTCTCGGACTGGTCGCACACTGCCATCGGCGTCGTGGTCGGGGTGAGCTACATTCTCGCCGATCTCATCTGCAGCTACTTCCTGACCACACGCATGTACCGATGGCGCGCTGCCCTTGCTGACGTACATGGTTCCCAGCACCCCACCACAGATCGCGACACCACTGGCTCACCGCAGGCACGGTGATGGACGAGACACTGGCCCGGGCCGGCATCTTCCAGGGCGTTGAGCCGGCCGCGGCAGAGGCACTGGCCCAGTCGCTGGAACCCGTGGAGTTCCCGCGGGGACACGTGATCTTCGCCGAGAGCGAGCCGGGCGACCGGCTCTACATCATTGCCTCGGGCAAGGTGAAGCTCGGACGCAAGTCGCCCGACGGCCGCGAGAACCTGCTGGCGATCATGGGCCCGTCGGACATGTTCGGCGAGCTGTCCATCTTCGACCCGGGGCCGCGCGCCTCGACGGCGACCACCATCACCGAGGTCCGCGCGCAGAGCATGGACCGCTCAGCCCTCCAGGTATGGATCGGTAAGCGCCCGGCGATCGCCGAGCAGTTGCTGCGAGTCGTCGCGTGCAGGCTGCGCCGGACCAACGGCATGCTGTCCGACCAGATTCTCACCGACGTGCCGGGCCGCGTTGCCAAGGCGGTGCTGCAGCTCGGGCAGCGCTTCGGCAGCCAGGAGGCAGGACTGCTGCGGGTCTCCCACGACCTGACGCAGAAAGAGATCGCGCAGTACGTCGGCGCCTCGCGGGAGTCCGTGAACAAGTCGCTGGCGGACTTCGCGCACCGCGGTTGGCTACGGCTCGAGGGCAAGAGCGTGCTCATCCTCGACCCCGAGCGGCTGGCCCGCCGCTGCCACTGATCAGCCCCACAACAGGAACGACAACATCAGAACAAATGACCGGAATGCATATCCACAAACGCCCCTCATGGAAGCCCGATGAATGGGGTCCGAGCCAGCTTTCTCGTCTGACTCCCGCGCGACGCCGTATTGCCCTGAGCCTGCTTCGTGACTACAACATCGACGAGATCGCAAGAGAAGCATATTTAAGCGCGTACACAGTCAAGGCCCATCTTTGCAGAATCCGCCGCGATCTTAGGGCACGGGACCGCACCCACCTCGTCGCGGCACTGTACGAGACTGGGTTCGCGTTCCCCAGTTGGGCGCACCAACAGGTCAACGTAACGTACATGCGCGCAGTTTTCGACGCCCCCTTCAACTTGATTGACACTCCTTTTGATCCAGGTCAGGTAAACCTCTTGCATGATCGGGAAATAAGAACAATCAAACTTGTCACCCAAGGGCTGACCAACCATGCAATCGCAAAACTCGAATACATTGAAGAGGATAGCGTCAAATCGCGCCTAAAAGAGATCAGAAACAAACTGAACCTCAAGAACCGACATTATTTTGCCGTGTTCGCCTACGAGTCTGGATTAGAGCACGTCGAGCTGACGCTGACTCGGTCATCAGGCAGGGGTAAAACATTGCCTATTTCAAAATGAGCCAATCGATGAGGAGCTACTTTTATTCTTCAGCGCTACCGAGGCTCCTGCCTGCTTCGCGTGGATCGTAGAAACGACCGCTAGAGGGCGGGCGCTGCCCCTTCGATTTCAGTAGTTGATGAAGCGCCAGCGCGGAGCGCAGTGCTTCGCGCTGGCTCTCTAACCGAAAACAGGTCGCATGCTTGAGAAAGCCATCGGAGCCGTGATCTTCGTAATGGTTCTGTGCGTGGGCATACTCGCCCTGGTCGCGCAGGTGCGGGTGAACATGGGGGAGTTCCACTCCTTCGCGCGAGCGTTCTCCGCAACCACCTACGACGCGGCACAGCTCATCGCTCCTATCGGGGCGCTTTTCCACCTGCGCTGAGGTGCGGATCCCGCATCACTGGCGCACGCCTGTGAGGGTCGAGTCGTCTCGTCGCGCCAGGTCCCTGTCGGCGAGACGGCTCCCCGCCTGATGGCCGCCCGATATCGGTACCCCGGGTTCCGGCATCACGCGGCACCCGGCCGACGCGGGCGAGCTGGTGCGACCACCAAGGCCGAGACCCCGTATCTCCCTGCCGCGTTCACAGCACAAGGCCATCCGCTCCGGTGCCCGTCGTGGTCGGTTACGTCATTGGCGGCCTCAACGACCAGGCCAGCGCCTTCTTCTTACTTGGGTACACCCGGCCAACACTGCGAAGAGAAAGCGAACGGACGAACTGATGGGAATGAGACTGAGAGGGACGTTACCCGCGTTGAAAATCGTTCCGCTGGTCGCCGGGCTGTACGGGGCCTCGGCCTGCATGCCCGCGCAACCGTCCCTACCGGCCGTGCCGCCACTGCCACCACCGTCAAGGAGTGCGCCGGCTCCGCCGGTCACGCCACCACAGCCGCGCGAGTATGACTTCCGATCGATCTGCGTCGACCCTCGGAGCGAGAAACGCTTGGACGACTCCGACTGTGACACTGCACCCGCGCAATACACCGGCAGCACACCGGTACTGGGTGTGCACCCGTCACCGCAGCGGTTCTGGTATTACTACCGCGCCAACGGCCAGACCGCACCGAAGGTCGGAGACCGCATCACTGGCGCAGGCACCTTCACGACACCGGTCGCGGCTCCTGGCGAACCGGCCCCGGTGATCGGTCGAAAGAGCAGCATCCCGGTCTCCGGTGGCCCCGTACAACGCGGAGGGTTCGGCATCAATACCAATCCCGGCACGACCTCCGGAACATAGCCACCAGAAAGCGGTCCGCCCGGCGATCGCTGCGACGGCACCCGGAGACCCGACCTCGCCGTCGACGTGAGCCGCTCAGCGTGGCATTTGTGCACCGATAAGGCCCGTCTTGTAGGCTGCGCCTTCTCGCACGCCGCGCGCCTTCTATGGAGTCTGACCGTGCCGGTTCTCGTCTTTCGCATCCGTGCCCGATGGCTCGGAGAGCTTTGCTCTCGGGCCGGTGTGGGGGTGCCCCGTGGCGATCAGTGACGGGGACATCTCGAGCGTGCTTGCCGCCTACCTCGAATGCTATCCGGAGGGGGCCGCGCTGCTCTCGGAGCCGGTGCGATTGCTGTCTCAAGGTGGGGATTTCGCCTCGCGGCGGAGCTTCCCGGTCCACGTGACTGTCGGTGCGCTGCTTGTTCGCGGTGACGCTGAGATCCTGCTTGTCGAGCACCGCGCGTACGGGATCACGTTGCAGCCTGGAGGTTAGGCCAAGTATTTGAGGCTGTCTCACCCTCCCATCGCGGAGGGTTTCTTTGTGTCCGCCGAGTAGTCTCTCCAGAATCCATTGCCCCGGATGCGTATCCAGCTGCCCCAGCTGCAACGCCACAATCGAATGGAGCAGAAGCGCAGCTCAGCGTCTCCTCGCCGTCGCGTTTGATGACCACAATGCCGGGCGCATACGCATCCGCCAGCGACGCCTCCGGCACGAAGTCGTGCCGCTCGACCGCCAGCGACGCCTCCGGCACGAAGTCGTGCCGCTCGACCGCCAGCGACGCCTCCGGCACGAAGTCGTGCCGCTCGACCGCCAGCGACGCCTCCGGCACGAAGTCGTGCCGCTCGACCGCCAGCGACGCCTCCGGCACGAAGTCGTGCCGCTCGACCGCCAGCGACGCCTCCGGCACGAAGTCGTGCCGCTCGACCGCCAGCGACGCCTCCGGCACGAAGTCGTGCCGCTCGACCGCCAGCGACGCCTGCTCCACCGCGGCAGGCACGGCATACCCCGCTTCTTTGATCCTCTCCAGCATCTCCTCCCGCAGTCGCCGCGGCGACGTGTCCATGACAGCCGAATTCATCGAAACCCCTTGTACTAGCGCAAAAATCGAAACGAGCGCGGAATCCGAACCCGCGCAGCCGCGTGATCGGGTGAGCACGATCCGGCTGCGGCTCGGCGAACCTACAGAGCAGCACCGACGATTCCGGGCCAGGACCAAACCGTCGGCACCACGATCACACGATCAGGGCAGCCACCACGAGCGGCACGTCAACCGGGTCGACCCTGAGCACGGCGACAACACACCCGGACCGCGCAACATCGGTTAGGGAACGGCCCGCGGTCAGGGCTTGTCCGGTGCACCGAGCGTCGCTGGGAAGACCCCGAGTCCTTCGCGGAGGATTCGTCGCACGATCATGTCCAATGTGGAGTCTTCTGAGATGATCGTTTCACTCTCGAAGCCCAGACGGTCGTCCGGGCTATACCACTTGGTCATGTCCTGCACGCTGAACTCGGTGGCCTGCGTACTCGCATGGCAGCGGACTGTCTCCTGCCAGGACACATCGAAGTAATAGAAGATGCTGATTGATCCCCCGGTGGTCCCGGCACAGTTCGTCCAGCATCTCCCGGTACCGCTGGGCGTGGAGGATGCCATCGATGAGGACGTTCCATCCACGGTCCAAAGCGAAACGTGCGATGATGGAGATCAACTCGATGTTGGCGCCGTCTGGCACGCCGCGTTCCTTCAGGATGTCTCTCCGGATGGTGTCCTGCGCCACCCAGGTCAGGCTGCTCCCGAGACATGCACGCAGCGCGCGGGCGGTGGAGGACTTACCAGCCCCGGACGGTCCGCGCAGCACCACCAACCGCGTGTTCTCGGTACCTGTGGGGCTCATGCTCACGGTTCTATCGTGCCCTGCCGACAATCACCGTATCTGGGTCCGTAGCCACGCACCGAGACTGGCGCCGCCGGCCAGCAGCCGGTACAACAACAGTCCCCGTAATCGCAGGTGCCCCCGCTCCGCGCTACCGGAGTAGGTTTCGGGAGCCGCCATCGCTCCGTCACAGTGGCCGGCTGTGCCCTTCGGCGGTACTGCCGAAAACGGCGTCTTTCGCTGCTCGGGATAGGAAGGCTTGGGTCGTGGCGGATAGTCCCATCCGGTTCCAGTGGAAGATCACGTGGAGGGCGGTGATTGCGCGTATTCCTCGGGTGAGCGCACCTTTCTCGCGCAGTGTCCGGAGTTCTCGTCCAGCGTTGTCGAATGCTGCGAGCCAGTCGTGGTCGAGGGCGTCGGTTCGGGGTCTGCCGTGCAGGAGGTGGCTGGTGTCGCGTGTGAAGGAGCGCCACACGTCTGGATCGACAGGTGTGGTGGTGATGCCGGTGCGATGTTCGGCGACTTGTGTCCATACGTCGCCTTGCTCGTTGATGTCGAGTCCTGCGGCTCGCATGAATGTGGTGCAGAGGATGAGGGAGCGTTCCCGCCGGTCAGCGGCACCTTTGAGGAGAAATGGCAGCAGGTGGCGGCTGTCGTGGTGGAACAGCTGGTGGGCGAGGTCCATGCTGGCGGGGCCGCCGAAGGCATGGATCTCGGGCTCGTAGATATCCCGTGTCCATGAGACTCCTTGTATGAGCAGCGCGTGGACTGGGTCGCTGTCTGGGTTGGTGGGGAGATAGCGCACGCGCCATGGGCCTTTGCGGATGAACCACCATTGGGTTATGAGTCCGTCGGCTTCAGCGGAGGGAAGGATGCCGGCCAGGTGGGTGGCGGCGTGGCGTTCCCGCTCGGCGTCGTCGCCGGGGTAGGCGATGTTCACCTGTTTCCATGGAGTCTCGTCCACGAGCAGGGCCTTTCGGTTTAGTGCAGCAGGAGGCAGGCGTCCCAGCCGGTGGTCGTGGTCGCGGCGGTGGTGAGGGTGGCGCCGGCCGTTCCGGTAAGGAATCCCGGGGGTTCGTCGACGTCGGGAGCGGCCTGTTGGTGTCGGTGCAGTGCGAGGGTGAGATCCAGCGGGGTGAGGGCGTCGGCGGCGATACGGCGTGCGGTGGCCAGCAGGCCGCCGGTGCCGTGGCACAGGCTCCTGTCGGTGAGCAGGTCCAGCTGGGCCGAGTTGGTGAGGCAACGGGTGAACGCGCTCTCGGCGTGCGCTCGGCGGCCGGGGTCTCCCAGGGCGAGGCCAGCGAGTTGGAGGACCCGGGCGATACCGGGGGTGCCGTAGCACCACGACGGCCGGAGCGGGCCTGACTGGCTGACGACCGTGCCGCGGTCGAGGTCGGCAAGGGTGACGATCTGCGGCCACCAGGAATCGCCGTGGTCGGTGCGCTGTTCCCAATCGTCGAGCCACTGCAAGATCCGGGTGATCGCATCGATCTGTCCATCGACGGTGATGCCGTCGAGGCGAGTCAGCGCCAAGATCGCGAGTACGCCGGTGATTATCTTGGGTTCCGGAAATGATCTCTGGCACGTGAGGTATGTACGGCGATGACCAACGTGCCTCACAGGTATCAGCGGGGTTTGAGTGATGTTAGAAATCTTCGGGCGTTCTCCTCGATCGTTCCGGCCCGAGAAGGCACTGTCTCCGGTTGACGGCTCGGTTCTGTGGGTTGTGGTGGACGCCGATTACGAATTGCACCCGTATACATCCGCGTACCTGGCTTCTCTTCGCGCTCAGGAGGACGCCTCAGTGAATACCGAGCGCACCTACGCTGGTCGCATCGCCCTATACCTCAGCTACTGCGTCGATCACGGCTTTGACTGGGCTGCTCCGTCGATGAGGAAGCTTGCTGGGTTCCTGCACTGGCTGGTGGACGAGCCACTGCCAGCCAAGGGGCCCAGAGCTCCGGTGAAGCCCAGGTACAGGTCCAAGGGCACTGCCAACGCCATTGCGGGCACGGCTTTCCGGTTCCTGCGGTATTGCGCGCTGCTCGATGAGAGCCCGGTTTCGGCAGAACTGGCGGCGAAGTTGTACGAGCCGAAGGAGCTCCGGCATGCGCCGCCCGGGTACGACCGCGGTGAGGATGGTCAGTTCTCGACTGTCGATGTGAAGACCATCAAGTTCAAGATTGTGGTCCCAGGCTACGAATACCTGACGGACGACGAGATCCGGCAGTTGCTGGACTGTGCGACGCACGCCCGTGACCGTCTGCTGGTCGCGATCTTGGCAGTCACCGGCATGAGGATCGGGGAAGCCCTGGGGTTGCGCCGCGAGGATATGCATCTGCTGGCCAGTTCGAAGGTACTCGGCTGTGACGTCGCTGGCCCGCACGTCCACGTCCGGCGTCGGCAGAACGCCAACGGGGCATTGGCCAAAACCCGTAAGTCCCGGTGGATTCCTGTTGGCGAGGACATTGGCGGGCTCTACGCCGACTACCAGTGGGAGCGCGACCGCGTCCTGGAAGCTGCGGACTGCGACATCGTGTTCGTCAACCTCTTCGCCGCGCCGTTCGGCCAGCCGATGAAGTACCCCAGCACGTACGAACTGTTCCAGCGCCTGGCGAAGAAAGCGGGGTTCGCCGCCCGCCCGCACATGTTCCGTCACTCCGCCATCACCCGGTGGCGCCGTGAGGGCAGGCCAGATCACGTGATCATGGATCTGGCCGGGCACGTGTCGCGGCAGTCCATGGACCAGTACACCCATGCCAGCGACCAGGAGAAGCGTGACGCCGTAAATCAGGTCGCCGCGCTGGGAAAGTCCCTTTGATGACCGTCGCAGTCCTGCCAGCCCAGTCTCCGCGGCCGGATCACGGGCCAGATGACACCCAGGTATTGAATGCGTGGGCAGAGTGGCTCCGCGACCGGCTTGACCCTCAATGGCGCCCCGGCGAATGGGACGCGGACCTGCTCTTGTTCGTCGGCGACCCGAGCAATCCGCGCACCAGCGTCGGGGTCTGCTCGGTCGCTGGATGCGGGGTACCCATTCAGGTCCAGTTGACGGGCTACTGTGCGCCGTGCCGCAAAGCTCACGTTCGCAGTGGCATGACGAGAGAAGAGTTCGAAGCCGCCCATAAGCGGGAGTTCCGTCGCGGCAATGTCACCCGCGGTTCGGCGATCTGCGCGGTGCCGGTCTGCGACAGGAGCGCCCAGGCGCAGGGCCTGTGTGTGAACCACTATCGCAGTTGGGTGAAAGCGCGGAATCGTCCTGGTATCGACAAGGCGGCGTGGATGGCGGCGTTGAAGCCGCTGGCTGATGTGCAGCAATGCCGAGTTCTGGCATGTACGCGAGAGCGGACCAACACGAACGGCTTGTGCCGAACCCACCACAGAAAGTGGCGACAGTGGGCCGGGCGGGCGGATGTCGGCGAGAGTGACGAGGTTGCCGTGGCCCGGTGGGCTGAGCACCAGCCGCCGTCTCTGGCCGTCCATATGTTCTCACTGGCTCCGCTGAGCCCGGTCGCACAGTTGGAGATGCTCTATGCGCTGCAGCAGCGCGATGCACGCGAGCAGCCCCTTTCTCCGCAGGCGGTACGGGGATCTGTTGCCAGGTTGAGCGATGTGCCCAGCATCGCCTTGGCCGGCGACTCGTATCCGGAATGTCGGTGGTCAGGGCGAGGTTCAACCGGGATGGGCGAGGGAACCAGAGCCCTTCTGCACGGAGTTCGATGGGAGATCACTTCCGCCTTCGAGCAGTTCCAGGGTGTGGATCCCACGCAGCAGCGTGTCTGGGACTTGCGGACAGTGAGCCAGGTGCTGCCCTCGTTGAAGAAGGGCGTGAGCCCTCTGCGTAACCGCAGCTCCCTCGACTTCGGGGAGGTACGGCAGGAATGGCTGCGCGAAGCCTTGATGCACTGGGCACGCACCGCGAATCCGAACAGCCATAGCCTGCGCAGGTGGCACATTGCGTGTGTGATCGCCTCACGGGCATTGGAGTTGCGGCCAGATGGTGGCATGGATCCGGGCAAGCTCCGGTTCTCGGACGTGACCGCTGTCGTGGAGGGCTTCAAGCGGGCTGTGAACCAAAACGGTGAGCTGTACTCGTCCTCGTTTCAGGGGCACCTTCTGGCAAACTTCTTTGAACTTCTGGAGTTCGGCAGGCGTGAGGGGGTACTCGATGGGCTCTCTCCGCGGTTCGTCCGACACCCGGGGCACCACAGGATCAAAGAGGTCGAGGAGAACGAGGAAGAGATCGGCAAGGCGATCCCGGAGTTGGTGATCCGCCAGCTCGACGGGCACGTCGACCTGCTGGGCAACGGGTTTCCCTACGGGGACCTTCCTCCTGATGCTGTCAACGCGATGTTCCGCACGGCGTATGTGATCCTTCGGGATACTGGTCGACGTCCGGCCGAGGTTGCCGGACTCGATGTGGACTGCCTTGAGTTCGACCACGGCGAGTACCAGTTGGTCTGGCACAACATGAAGGGCCGTCGGCGGCGTCGCCGCCTGCCGATCCATCAGGAGACCGCCGATGCCGTTAGAGATTGGCAAAAGATCCGTGTTGGGCTGGACCTGCCGAGCAGCAGCGCGCGCCATCTCCTTCCCGCGATCACCAACCGCTATCGGCACCTTGATTCGGGGAACCTCTCGCGGTGCATCCGGTCATGGGTCGACTCGATTCCCGTCCTGGACTCCGAGAAACTGGGGCCGGAGGGCACGCCGCTGCCGTTCGACCGATCCAAGATCTTCCCCTATGCCTTCCGGCACACCTTCTTTATCTGTAGCGCCTTTGCCTCTGTGAGGGACGTGGGTTTCGCGGCGTGACACGCCGGTGCCGTACAGATATCCGACACCTTTGGGCACGGCGGTTACGTTTGTCACGATGAACTCGTTCTGTGCCGAACGGGCGGTTTCACCACTTGATGGGTCCGAGCTGTGGGTGGTGCTCGATCCCCGGTACCTCGTGCACCGGGAGGCCAGTGACTTCCTGCGGGCGTTGCACGGGGCTGGTCGGTCGCCTCACACGATCCGGGTCTATGCCGGGCGGGTGGCGAGATTCCTCGCCTGGTGCGGCGATCAGGGGGTCGAGTGGTCATCGATCAGTCTGGCGAATTTGGCCCGTTTCAAGCATGTTGTCGAAGCCACGCCTTACCGCGGTGGGCGACTGCGGTCGGGCGCCACGGTCAACGCCACGCTGACCGCGGTGTGCGAGTTCCTCCGGTTTTGCGCCAGAACTGGAGTGATCGACATGGTGGTGGCCGATCGGTTGGCCGAGCCGCGGTGGTTGCGGTTCACGCCGCCGGGGTTCGATTCCGGCGAGTTCGGCCAGTTCCGCACGGTGCGGGCCCGGGCGTTGAAAGCGCGGACGCAGACACGGTTTCCGGAGGCGCTGACCGACGAGCAGATCGAGGGGGTGCTGGCGTGTTGTCGCCGGCCCCGCGAACGCTTCATGGTGATCTTGCTTCGGGACACAGGGTTGCGGATCGGTGAGGCGTTGGGGCTGCGCCGGGCGGACATGCATCTGCTGCCGGACTCGCGTGGGTTGGGCTGCGTGGTGGTGGGCGCGCACGTGCACGTGCGGCACCGGGCCAACCCGAACGGGGCGTTGGCGAAGTCTCGGTTCCCGCGTACGGTGCCGGCCAGCGACGCGGTGCTGGCGGCCTACGCCGACTATCAGCACGAGCGGGCCGGGCTGGTCGGAGACGACGCGACCGAGATGGTGTTGGTCAACCTCTACCGCGCTCCGTTCGGCGCGCCGATGACCTATTGGGCGGCGAAGGGCTTTTTCGACCGTCTGGCCCGTGCCTGCGGGTTTCCCGTTCGCCCGCACATGCTGCGCCATTCCGCGGCCACGAACTGGGTGCGCGCCGGGGTCGATCTGGATGTGGTACAGGCGCTTCTTGGACACGTCTCGCTAGCGTCGACGACTGTTTACCTGCATGCCCGTGACGAGGACAAGCGTCGTGCGGTGGAGGCCGTGGCGGCGGGGAGGCGATACCGGTGAGCCGACGTGTGCTGCGGGTCGTGGACACCGGGCAGGTCGTGCGTCGACCTGATGAGGCGGGATGGCTGCAGTGGCTGCGGGCGCGCCTGGATCCGGGCTGGCGCGTTGGTGAGTGGGACGGCCAGATTCTGCTGTTTACCGGCGATCTGGCCTCGCCCCGGACGGCGGCGTGGCCGTGCCGGACCCCTGGGTGCCCGACCGTGACGCGCCGCCCGTCAGGGCGGTGTGACGGGTGCCGCCGGGCTCGTATCAGCGCGCGAATGGGGTGGGCGGAGTTCGATACCGCCCCACCCGGGCGGGCGACCCGCCCGCTGCGACCCGGACGGTGTTCGGTGGCCGGCTGTGGGGGTGATCTGCACTGCAGCGGTCTGTGTTTCCGGCATGAACGCTTGTGGGGCAAGAATCGCCGCGAGCCGGTAGCGGCGTTCATCGCCCGGGCTCGGCCGCTGACCCGGGCCGCCGACTGTCGGGTCGCGGGCTGCGACCGGGAGCACGTCACCCGGCGTGGATTGTGTCGTTTCCACGACAACCGGCTCAAACGCCAGTATCAGATCGCGGCGTTGTCGGGTGAGGAGCTGGATACCTGGATCGTTGCCCAGCGGCCCCTGCTGGGTGGGCATCAGTTCTCCCTGGCCGGGCTGCCGGAGATGCTGGCCGTGGAGCTGCTTTACGCGTTGCAGTGCCGGGATCAGGCGCCGCCGCCGCTGGACCCGACCGAGGTGCGGATCCTGCTGGCGCGCTTGGACAAGGCGTCTTCGCTGCGTGAGGCCGACCCGCAGGTCGTCTGCGAGTCCGGCGGCATGCAGTACAACACCTCAACCCGCGGGCTGTTTCGGGACTTGCGCCGGCACCTGGACCGGGCCTGGGTCCAGTACGCCGGCGTGGACCCGTTCGTCGGCGACGTGTGGCAGGTCGCGTTGCTCGACTTGCCGATCAACGCCTCCCGCCGCTGGCCTGCCACCCAGGGAGTGGTCGACTTCCGCGTGATCGAACTGGGCTGGTTGCGTGAGATCGTCAAGGATTGGGCTCGGGTCACCCGGCCCTACCTGCAGCGGCTGCGGGAGTCGCTGCGCGCCTGCCAGACCGCCTCGCACTCCCTGATCGCTGCCGGTCGCACCGACCCGGCCAGCCTGGACGCCGGCGACTTCACGCGCATTCTCGACGCGATCGGCACGCAGCAGCGCGACGACGGGATCCTGTATTCGGCCTCGCATCGCAACCTGATGCTTTACCAGTTCTGCGAGGTCATCGAGCACGGCCGCGCGGCCGGGTTGATGACCGCAGTGCCCGACCCGTTCCGACCCGCCCGTCGGCACCGGGTGCGCGACGATCCCAACGAGGACGAGTTGGGCAAAGCGTTGCCCGAGAACGTGATCCGCCAGCTCGACGCCCACTTGGATCTGCTCGGCCCGACCGGTCGAGGCGGTCCACTCACTGCCGCCGACCTGCAACTGATGCACCAGACGATCTACAGGATCCTGCGCGACACCGGGCGGCGCCCCGGCGAAGTGGTCAGCCTGCGTCTCGGCTGCGTCGAGGTCATCGACGGGCAGCACAACCTGATCTACGACAACCACAAGGCCGGCCGGATGCGCCGCCGACTCCCGATCACTACGGACACGGCCCAGGCGATCACATCCTGGCAGCAACACCGGACCCAACTGTCCACACCGGACAGTCAGCGGCAGTGGTTGTTCCCCAGCCCGCTGCTGCGCGCACACCAGTCCCGCGGACACCTCACGTCGGCCTGCGTGGGCCGGGCGTTCAAGGGCTGGGTCGGCCGGATCGGCGTCATCAACTCCGAGCTGCTCGGCCCCGACGGCACCCCGGCGCCGTTCGACCCGTCACTGGTTACCCCGTACGCGCTGCGCCATAGCTACGCCCAGCGTCACGCGGACGCCGGAGTGCCGGTCGACGTGCTCAAAGAGCTGATGGATCACGCTGCCGTGTCCACCACGATGGGCTACTACTCCGTTGGGCTCAAACGCAAGCAGCAGGCCATTCGCATGGTCGGGGCGCTGGCCGTCGACGCCACGGGAAACCCCGCCCCCTTCACCAGCCCGACCGCCTACCAACAGGCCTCGGTGTCGGTGCCCTTCGGCAACTGCACCGAACCGTCCAACGTCAAAGCCGGCGGTGCGGCCTGCCCGATCCGTTTCCAGTGCGCCGGCTGCGGTTTCTACCGGCCCGACCCGTCCTACCTGCCCGCCCTCGAACAGCACATCGCCGAGCTGCGCACCAACCGGGAAACCGCCGAAGCGATCGGTGCCGCGGCCTACGTCATCGACAACCTCACCGCGGAGATCGGCGCGTTCACTCGCGTCGCCGAGCAGATGCGCCACCGGCTCGCCGAGCTGACTTCCGGTGAGCGCGAGGAAGTCGAGCACGCCAGCACACTGCTGCGCCGCGCCCGGGCCGCCCGACAACTCCCCGTGATCACCAACCCTCCACCCCACGGAGCCGCCGGATGACCACCACCTCCGACCGCACCGCCGGGCTGCGCGCCGCCCGAGCCAAGGACAGCGCCGATAAGCGCCGACGCGCCCTCACCGCCATCCACGCGCTGGAAGCCGCTGGCACCCCGATCACCGCAGCCGCCGTCGCCAGAACCGCCGGAGTCTCCACCTGGCTCGTCTACACCGACGGCCTGCGCGAACAACTCGACGCCGCCCGCCGCCGCCAGACCCCACCCGCCAGCAGCGGGCCCCGCACCACCAGACCCGGCAACCCAGCACCGCCCACACCGGCCGGACTACGCACCGACCTCGCCCTCGCCCAAGCCGAAATCCGCCGACTGCGCACCGACAATGACAAGCTGCGCCACCGGCTCCGCCTCCAACTCGGCACCGAGATCGACGGACCCGACCCGCGCGAACTGATCACACGCGTCGCCGACCTGGAATCCCTCACCCGACAACTACTCGCCGAACGCGACGCCCGCACCACCGAAACCAACGATGCCCAGCGCCGCATCCACGAACTCGAAGACGACCTCACCGCCGCCCGCGAAAGCCTGCGACGTGTGATCAAAGACCACAACCGACCCCTATGAACACCCACACAAGCCCAGCCACGTGACCCACGTGCCCAACACCCGAAACCACCACAGACCAGCACTTTTACAAGATCAGCTACAGATAACCTTCGGCCAGCGCTACGCGGACGCCGGAGTGCAGCTGCATGTCCTCCAGTCCCTCATGGATCACAAGTCGGCAAACACGACGTCCTCGTACTATCAGGTGTCGAAGAAGATGAAGCGCGCGGCGGTGGACACCCTGCGGGTCCACGCGACGGACCGGCACGGCAGCTCTGCGCCGAGGGCTTCGGCGGCGGCATACGAGGTTCGGTCGGTCGCCGTGCCGTGGGGCAACTGCGTCGAGCCGTCCAACGTCAAAGCCGGAGGCAAAGCCTGCCCGATCCGCTTCCAGTGTTCCGGGTGCTCCTCCTACCGGCCCGACCCGTCACACCTACCCGCCATCGAAGACCACGTCCGAAGCCTGAAGGCAAACCTGGAGCTCGCCCGTGCGATGAGTACGGCCGACTACACCATCCGGGGCCTGGAGGGTGAGATCGCCGACTACCAGAACGTGATCAGCAAGATGAAGGCGAAGCTGGAATCCATGTCCGACGAGGAACGCCACGAGATCCAGGAGGCCAGCAAGGTTCTACGGCGCCTGCGCGCCGGCGCCGCATCCGGGCCAGTTGCCCTGCCCATGCCCGTCGTCCGCCCGACCGAGGAGATCAGGCAGTGACCGCCAAGCGCACACCCGGCGATGTGCTTCGGGACGCCAGGAAGCGAGACAGCCTGGCCAAACGAGCGCGAGTTCTCGCGGTCGTGGATGACATGAAGGCCACGGGCGAGCCGATCACGTTCCTCGGCGTCGCCAGGGCTGCCGGGGTGTCGAACTGGCTCGTCTACGCCGAGGGCGTGCGCGAGCACATCGAAGCCGCCCGCAAGACCCAGCAAGGAGTTCGGCGCCGTGAACGCCAGTCAGGCACCTCGGCCAGCACTGCAAGCCTCGCAGTCGATCTGGAGTTGACCCGCGCCGAGCTGAGGCGGACTCGGGAAGAACGAGACCGGCTACGAGCGAAGGTTCAGCGCGGGTTGGGGCAGCAAGTTGCCCAGGCTGGCAACGTCGAGTTGGAGAAGCGCATCCGAGAGCTTGGTGACGAACTACAACAGCGCAACGCCGCGCTCGCCAAGGCGTGGTCAGAGCGGGACGAACTCCAAGGGAAATTGAGCGAGGCGGAGGATACCGTAGCCGCGCTCAGGAGGTCGTTGAAGCAGATGATGCGGGACCAGCGCATCTGAACCGCCGCTGGCTGCGGCGGTCAGACTGGGAGCGCGCTGCGGGGGCCGGTGCGGTGGATCCGCTGGCCGTGTATGGCTCGCCCGCCCAGTACGTCGAGGATGGGGGTGATGGCGTGTTCGGGGTCGATGTCGGCCCGGCAGGTGAACACGTCGAGGTGGGCGAGTTGGTGTTCGGGCCAGGTGGACACGGTCAGGTGGGACTCGGCGAGGACGAGCACGCAGGTAGTGCCGTGGGGTTGGAAGAGGACCGGGAGTTCACCGAGGACGGTGCAGCCGAGCTGGCTGGCAGTAGCGCGCATAGCGTCCAGCAGCGTGCCGGTATCGGGAGCGGGCATGGTGCAACCGGTGATGTCGTAAACGGCGTGGATCACGTCAACCTCCAGCCAGTCAGGCAGTGCTTGCGTTCGGGGTCCGATTTCGCAGGTGGGAGCAGATGAGGTCGGCGAGGTAGTCAACGGTGTAGGTGCGGTGCAGTCGGCGTGGCTCGGCTGCCCAGCGTGTGACTTCCTGCCAGAGGGCGTCCAGGACGTCGTCGCCGTGGTCGTCGAGCAGCAGGTCGAGGTTGACAAAACCTTCGGGCAGGTCGGCGTACGCGGCGCCGTAGCGCACGTACAGGGTTTTGCTCAGCTTCCCCCCGGTGCGGTCCGAGCACGAGTGGGGTGAAGATGCTGACCGGCCATTGCCGCACCGGGACTTTGAGGGCGGCCAGTGCGGGGGCGAGAACGTGGGCGTACCAGCCGCCGCCCCAGTCGGCGCCGTCGATGGAGACCGAGCATGCGTCGTAGAGGTGGCGTTCGGCGGCGAGCAGGTATGTCTTCTGGATGGAGCGGACGGGTGTGTTGGCGTCGTACCAGCCGCCGGTGCCGGTGACGTCGATCGTTTCGCGATATCTGCCGTGTAGCGGGCAGACGGAGTCCAGGTGGACTTGGCCTTCACCTGGGGTGATGGTCAGGTGCCGGGCGGATTTATCCATCAGCCGGCATTCAGGGCAGCGGGGCCGGACGCGGACGATGCCATCGGTGGGGGCAACGATCGGCCGGAAGTCGTCGAGCCGGGAGGCGATGGCATGCAGGCATTCCCGGACCGGCCTCAGTCCTTGGTAGACCGAGTACGGCCGGAACTCATACCGGATGTGGGAGCGTGCCGCGGCCCAGTCCAGCAGCCGTTGGAAGCCGGAGACGCGCTCGACGCGGTCGAGGTGGCCGGAGTCGATGAGATCGCCGACGGTACGGGTGTAGGTCTCGCCGTCGATCTCCACCGTTTCGCCGGGGGCGTTTTCCAAGGCGTCGAAGATGACGGTGGCCGGAAGGTTCAGTTGCTCGGCGGCGTGGGCGGTGAGGGCGAAGACGGTGAGCACTGTGACTACGGTGCCCAGGTGAGGTGTGCCGTTGAGCTGGGCCGCGGTGGTGACCCGTAGCCGCTGCCGCCCGCGGGCGGCAGAACGCAGCAGGTCGGTGTTGTCACGGGTGAGGTGCGCGATCCCCACCGGAGCAAAAATCAGTTCGTTTGGTGTCGGCTGGTTCGTAGTGCTGATCGCGGGCATGGTGTCTTCCTTCCGATGTAGATCCACACGGCGGTGAAATCGGGATCGGGGATCGGGATCCGTTTGAGCAGCAGCAGGTGCACTCCAGCGCGGGTAGCGGCGGTGGTGTAGAGCTGCCTGGTCAGCTCGACTCGGCTCGGGGCGTGGCGGGCGACCCAGTTCGCTCCACCTACCCACCCGCCGGGTGCCAGCAGGCGGTGAATGTGGGCGAAGCTGGTTGTGAAGTGGTTGGCGTCGCGGCACAAACCGAGCAAGCCGAACTGGGTGACCAGGTTGAATGACTGTCCGATGAGCCTCGGGTCCGTCGGTGGCAGGCTCGAGAGAAAGTCGGCTTGGATGAGCGCGGTCAGGGATCGGCAGCGTGCTTCGAAGGCATCTGGGTCGGTGCGTCCGCATAATTCCAGTGCGGTGACGTGGATACCTCGTGGCTGGGCGGTGGTAACGAACTGCCGGAGGATCTCCAGGCGCTGTGTGTCGATGTCGACCGCGACGAGGCGCTGGGCGCGCAGGGCGGTGGCCCATAGCATCGATTCGGATCCGCACCCGAGATCAGCCCATGTCGTCACGGGCGGGATCTGCATCAATGCCGCGAGGATGTCCTCGGTGCCGAGGCCGAAGCGGAACTGCTCGGCGTAGTAGCGCCGCCAGTACTCTTGTGCTCCCGCCACGGTTCCTTCGCTGTTCACGGCTTAGCCCCGGCCGCAGCCAGAACCTCGGACATCCCGTCCTGGCCGGGCAGGAATCGCACACGACCGAATCCCGCAGTGGTAAACGCATCGCGGAGGTCGGCGGCGTTGAACAGCGCCAACTCGATGGCCGTGGCGTGCAGGCTGGACCTTGCCGGGCTGCGGTAGTCGAACTGGATCTGCAGCCGTTCGCCGTGGCGGTGCTGGCGTCGGCGCCGTAGCACCGCCCCGCCGGCCTGCTCGGGGTGAAACCACCGGTCGGCGAACCACACGCCGTGCTGACGGGCGGGGTCGTAGAAGCCCGCCGTGTCGACTCCGCCGCCAGGGTGGACACAGGCCACCTGCGCCAGCACCACCGCCCAGGGCGCGACAGCGGCCCGTAACACCATGAGCAGCTCGACAAGAGCGGTTTGGCACGCAAGTTGGTTGAGCGCGGCGTTCGGGACGACGATCAGGCCCACGCTGGTCAGATCCGGTGGCTGCTGGACATAAGCCAGGTGGCGGCGTGTTTTCTCATCAGATAGGCCACTGTGCACGGCGTTTTCCGTGGCGGCGGCGAGCATCGCGGCACTGGCATCCACGAGGGTCACCGCCAGTGCTGACCGGGCGTAGTCGGCAAGGAAATGACCAGCGCCACATGGGATTTCCGCGACATGATCGACCGCTGGGAGCAAGCCGCGCAACAGCCGTGGGCGTGCGAGGTGCGCTGTCTCGGCGCGGGCGAACGCGGCTCGCCGCTGGTAGGACTCGATGACGGCCTCGGTGCCGGTGCCGGTGCCGGTAGTGGTCACGAGGCGACTCCGAAGTACGCGGCGTGTTCCCGGCAGACCGGGTGCACCAGCTCCCCGTCGTGGGCGATTCGCGCCGTCGCCACCGCGGGGTCGGCGTCACCGAAAAGGACGACCCGGGCCAGACGTACCAGGTAGGGCAGAGCGTTGGTCGTGTACGCCTCGGTTGCGGTCACCGGCACCAGCGCGGGGAGCGCGTCGAGTTTGATGTGCAGCACCCCGTGGACCACGCGCGGTGGTTCACCGGGCTCCTGCACCCCTCCGGCGGTCGGCAGGTAGCCGTCGCCGTAACCACAGGTGGCGTCAACGATGACCGAGCCGGGTTTCATGTCCTGCAGGTCCGCTTCGCTGATCATCGGCAGGGTGTCGAAAGTGGACACCAGGATTGCGCCGATGACCAGATCAGCCTGGGAGATCAGTTCCCGGCGAATCCGTGCGGTGTTGACCGCTACCCGTACCCCGGTGGGGGCGTGCGGCCGGTATTCATCCGCCGATCCTTCGCACCGAGTCAGCACGGTCACCCTGGCACCTAAAGCGGCGGCGGTGCGTGCGGCGGCCGAGCCGACGTTGCCGGAGCCGATCACGACCACCGTGGCCGGACGGCGCCTGCGACCTCGGCGAGAAGGACACCGCGCCCGCTGGATTCCTGGAGCGCCTGCGCGCCGCGTAGAGCGGCTTGGATCCCGGCGATCTGCCCGCCCGGGGCGGCCAGCGGGAACCGACCGTGCTCGGCAAGGAACTCGTAGCTGTAGGCCGAGATCTTGCTGTCCATGAGTGCGGAGAGCATGGCAGGGTTGCCTTCGGCATGAAACAGCGCCCCGAGGGCCTGCCTCGGCCGCAGGCGTCCCAGATCGGCGGGGTTGGTGCACTTGTAGCGCAGCACCAGCGGAGCCGCCCATACCCGATCGGGATCTGCGAACCGCACGCCTTCGGCAGCGAGATGGGCGTCTGGACAGAACACCCCAGCCGCCACGTCGGGCTCAGCCAGCACCGTGAATCCGGCGTCCCTCAGGCAGCGCGCCACCGCAGGCGTCAACAGCGTGCGCCGGTCACCGGGAACGGACTCGCGGGGAAAGCCAACAACAGCTGCGTCGAGGTTGGGCATGTGCGCCTCCAGGAACCAGTCAAGGAAACAACAGGTACTGGAAGCGTCACCCGACGTGACCTGCTGAACCAGATCACCGGATGTACCAGCCTTGCGCACCGCTTGTCGACGCGTTGTTCACTCTGGCATCGAAAACCCAGGTCACCACGCATAACACCGTGCCCGAACTCAGCGCGGAGCATCCAGGTGACTACACTTCGTGCTCCTGCATGACCGCGTCGTGATCGCGAATGACAGGAGCTGAGTGTGCAGGACGGCCTCTTCGACACAGCAGACGCCACGCTCACACCTGAGCGGGTCTTGATGTCGCTGAACCCCGAGTACTACAAGCTGATCTGGCAACGATTGAAGCGGCACGAGTTCCGTCGCCGCTTTCTGCAAGGACGCCCCACAACGTGGTACGTCTACCTCACCACGCCCCTCTCCACGCTGGCCGCAGTGATCGACCTCGACGAAGCCATCGTGGACACCCCACGGTCGATCGCCGACCTCGCCGAGCAGGCCCGCGTGGGCAACGGAGCGTCGGTGTTCGAGTATCTCCAAGACCTGAAACGCGGATTCGCACTGCCCATCAAGAACGTCCGTGAATATGCCGGATTCACCGCTGACGAATTGGCCGACATGCTCGGTGGGTTCCACCCGCCGCAGGGCTACATACTGATCGACAAGCACCCCACGTGGGCGGGAGTGTGCGACAAGCTGATCTCAACGGATGTGGTGCGAGAGCTGGTCGTGGAGCATCCCGCGCCCATAACCTGATCAAGGGAAAGGGGAAAGCTGAAAACTGAGGGGTGCCAATGACCGGGCGCACACGTCACAGGAGTCCGACGGTCGCACATGGTGTTTCCCCGCTACGGCAGGCTCGTCGAGCGATTCCCGCCACGCTGGAGCAAGTGTGCGAAGACCTCGACAAACAGTCCCGCGACGGCTCGTCAGGGATCACTCCGAGCATGCTGTCTGGCTGGGAGCTCGGCAAACACATCACCAGCATCCGCTACCGACGGGTGCTCGCCGAGTACTACAGCCAGCCGCCGGAAGTGCTTTTCGCTCACCAAGACCAGCAGCTCACCGCCGCCACCGAGACACCCCGCCTGCTGGTCGGCCATCACGATCTCCGCGACGCCATGACCGAAGTCGTCCGCAACGCCCACCGCTACCTCGCCGTACTGGGATCTCGATCCCGCGACACTGCCTATCTCGAGACCATCGAAACCGTGCTGGCGCAGCGCCCCGAATTGGTGCACTACCGCGTGCTGTTCGGCCCACCGCACCACCAAGTCCTCAAAGACCATCTGCTGCGGCTGCTGGAGATCCGTGACCCGCAGGACCGAAGCCTCGGGGTGAAAACACTGCATATCAGCATCATCGACGACCACCCCAGAACGCCAGAGCGGTTCTTCTGCGTCTCCGAATCCGTCGCTGTCATCCCGGTGGCGTCGCTGACCTCCGCCGAAGCGTTCGACTCCGGTGTGCTGTTTGAGGCCGGCGTGGCCGAGAGGCTGATCGACCACACCCGCCAGTGCTACGCCGCTGGACGCAAGGTCGAGACGAACCAAGCGCTGCGGGAGTTGCCGACAGTGCGAAGCTAAAGACCCAACGGATGCCCACCAGGGACCCGGTTGGAGGGAGGTGCCGGTCGTGAACGCGATCAACCATGGCGGTGAGCACGACGTGCTGGCCGCTGCTAAGGAAGACCACGAGTCAGTGATCGAGTTGACCCGCGACCTGGTCGCCATTCCCAGCCGGGGCGGTGTCGACTCCTACGATCCGGTGCTCAATCGACTCAGCATCTGGCTTGAGCAGCGCCACCTCGCCGCCACCGTGCTCAAGGACAAGACCGGCGCCACCGTCGGTCTGACCTGCGAAGTCAAGGGGGCTCGTCCCGGTCCCCGATGGGTCCTGGACGCCTGCCTGGACACTGCGCCCTTCGGCGACGAACACGCCTGGACTCATCCACCAACCTCGGCCGTCATCGACGACGGCTGGCTCTACGGCCGGGGCAGCGCCGACTCCAAGCCTGCAGCCGCGATCTTCTGCCACATCGCCGCTCGCCTGGCCACTACTCCGAGCACGCTGCGAGGCAGCCTCGTGCTGCTGTTCGATGTCGACGAGCACACCGGCGGCTTCGGCGGAGCCAAGCGCTACTTCGAGGGCTTGGACGCGCCCGACGACGTCGTCGGCGTGATGATCGGCTACCCCGGCATGGACAAGCTCGTCATTGGCGGACGCGGCGTGCACCGCGCCAAGCTGCACGTGCACGGTGTGGCCTCGCACTCCGGCGGCAGCAAGACCACCCCCAGCGCCATCGAAAAGGCCGCGAACCTCATCAGGGTGCTCTCCACCGCCGAACTTCCCGACGGCACCAGCCCCGAATTCCCGCTGCCAGGCAAGCTCACCGCCACCGCCATCCAGGGCGGCGAAGGCTACTCGGTCACCCCGGACCTGTGCACGGTCAACGTCGACATCCGCACCACCCCCACCTTCAACGACGAAGCCGCCAGCCACCTCCTGGAACACCTCGTCGCCGGTGTCGACGACGCCTGGCCGGGTACTCGGCCCACACTCATCCAGGTCGACACCTGCTGGCCCGCCTACGCCCTCGACGAGAAATCCCGGCTACGCACCGCCCTCCTCGACGCCGCCAAGACCACCGGGGTCCATGTAGAAGCCAAAATTGCCGGACCGTCCAACATCGGCAACTACCTCGCCGGACTCGGCATCCCCGCCACCGCCGGCTTCGGCGTCACCTACACCGGCCTGCACGGCACCGATGAACGCGCCCGCCTGGACACCATCCCCACCGTGCAAGCCACCTACCACAAGGCAGTCCTTCAGCTCATGGCGTAGGCGATCAGCTAGCTCACGCAGAACCCGCCACAACTTTCTCGAAACTAAGGCCGTCTCATGGCCGGTCGGACACCGCAGCGTGCCTCACGTGTCATAACTACCGATCTCACAGTGACCTGCGAGAAAGACTTGACACCCTAGATAACACAGATCCCGTGGGCGAGACCGTGGTTGGAATGGCCACCAGGAGGCCCTTGTCTGAGGCGTTCAGGACCGTCCGGGCACCACCAACCCGGCAGCCCGCCGATCGGTTCAGTGAGGCGAACCAGGTAGGCCAAGACGTCGCGGAGAAGATCGTGGTCGCCGTTGCGGCGCAAAACGACGGCGAGACCGGCCAGTCCGCCGATGAGGTCGTACTCGAAGAGCGCGGGACGCTCGCGCCGGTCGATCCGGGCGTGGGCCGCCTCCAGTTGGTGGCGGGTGACCGTAGCGGTACCGGCGTCCACGGTCGCCGTGGCCTGGGCGAGGCCCGGGCGCTCACCAGCGCCGTGCAGGACGAAGGACAGGGCAGGGGCTCCGTGGTAGAGGCTGGCGGAGTGCGTGATGCTGACGCCGTCAGCCACCGCCTGCTGCAAGGTCGCATTCGCCGCCTCCCAGGTTCCCGTGCCGGTGCGGGCCTGCTCGATATGCAACAGGGCGATGCCCGCGGCGCCGCCGCTGAGTGACTGCGCCGGTCTCATGCGCGCTCCCGGGAACGCAGGGTGTGGGCGGTCTCGCGAGCGAGGCGCAGACAGTAGCGTTCGGATGCGGAATCCACGCCGATCATCCGAGCGTGGTGCAGGTGCAGAAGATCAGCCAGGAGTGGGTCCGGGTCAAGGCCGTCCCGGTCGGCGTGGTCCCGGTAGTCGGCCAAAGCATGCTGGAGCCGATCGTCATCGACGTCGCGGAGTGCCCGCAGTACTTGCTTTCGGCGGGCACCGATCGGCCGCTGATCCGCTGGAGTCTGACCTCGGTGATCAACGTGCTCGATGAGCCATTCCGGGCCGCTGGCGGTGAAGCCGGTCGCGATGCGGATCAGGCCGGCCGCTGTCGTGATCTCCCGGTCCCCGGATAGGCGCCGCACGACCAGGTGGGAGTCGGCGGCGAACACGGTCTCGGCGGCGGCCAGAGTCGCACCGGTGCCGAATCGGGCCTCGGGCCGGTAGGTGTTGAGCGTGTAGTCGTGCAGCAGCCCGTCGGCGGCCAGGGAGTCGGCCCAACACCCGAGCCGCTCGGCGGTGGGCCCGAACCCGTCGGGCTCGCGCAGCGGGATCCGTACCCGCAGGTGGGGTTTGGGTTCGTGGTAGCGGATGAACCACCAGCCCTCCCCGATCAGGTCATCGAGCTCCCAGGCCTGGGCGAGGATGTCATCGCAGCGGCCGAACAGCCGCGCATACAGCCACGGCGACAAGCCCGACCGGTGTTCGACAGTTCCGGCGGCCCGCGCCGGCCGCACACGCTCCGAGGAGGGGCTCTGTGTTCGGGCGAGGGTGAGGCAGACTCCGTGAGCCCGGCCGCCGATCCAGCCCGCCTGGTCGGAGGTTTCGGTCAGGATCGCCTTCGGCCGGCGGTGAAGGTGGTTGCGCAGCAGCGCCAGATGGGCTGGTTCGTCCAGGTCGAGCCGGATGCGCCGATCGTCGGCGCCCAGAAACACCGCCGAGGGGATCTTGTAGGGCTCTCGGAGCTGTTCCCAGGCCGTGAGCCAGGTGGACAACGGCGCGTCCGGATTCGGTAACTGTGCGGCGATGATCACCCACCGCGCGGAGTGCAGGATGGATCGCCCGTGCCGAATGCGCGGGAGGAACGGAAGTTCTCCGGCCAGTGGCCCCCAGCTAAACGGGCGGCAGGGTGCGCAGAAGGCTGTCCAGATCTCGGTGAGGAACCGCGTGAGTGGCTGCTGACCGTCACGCAGGTTCACCGCAGTGAACAGCATCGGCTCGACGGGACGACCGTCGGACCGCGAAACGAGCCACAGCCGCCGTGCATCACTGGTGACGGCCAGATCGTCCACAGTGATCCCAGGAGTCTGCTGAAATTCCCCTAAGGGCAGCACGGGCAAGATTTCAGACACCATGGCCACGGCGGTCATCTTGCGGGCCAGCGGCGGCGCGGAGATCTGCACCGGTCGAGCGCCGGGCATCGCGATCGGCAGTTCCCGGTACGCGCGCCGGAACCGCTGCTGTTCGGTGTCATTGAGAAGACTTCGTGTCCGTTGACACGTCCTCGATCATCTGGCGTTTGAGGGCAGCCATGGCATGCGGCGAGCAGTTCCTGGCCATCTCGTGCGCGTACGAGAGGGTGGTCTCCAGGAGGTCGGCTCGCGGGGCGACAAATTGCGCCAGACCGTAGTCCGCAGCTTCGGTGCCCGTGATACACGTGCGCTCAGCAAGAGGTCGAGCGCTCGGCCGCGGCCGACGATCCTCGGCAGGAGCCAGGAGATGCCGTGCTCGCCGATCAAGCCGCGCTCGACGAATGCGGTGGTTAGCTTTGCCTCTGTGGCAACAAAGCGGACGTCGGCGTGTAGCGCGATGGCCAGCCCAAGCCCGGCGCAACTACCGTTGAGTTCACCGCAAGTCCCTCGACAGATCCGGTCAGTGACTCCGGCTTGAGCAGGGTGGAGAGCCGCTCCTCGTCGATGAGTCCTTGGCTCCGCACGAGTTCAGCGACGCTCACCCCCGTCTCAAGCGCGAGCTTCGCGACCTGGCTTGCCGCGTGGTAGCCGATCACCGGAGTCAGCGCCGTGGCGAGTCCGATCGAGCCTCGAACGGTGGCCCGGAGTTGGTCGGTGTTCGCCGCGATCCCGGAGACGCATCGCTCCGCGAAGACTGTACAACTGGCCGTGAGGTGGCGGGCGCTGGTCAGGAGGCAATGCGCGATGATCGGCTCGAACGCGTTGAGCTGGAGTTGACCTGCCTCGGCAGCCATGGTGACCGTGATGTCGTGGCCGATGGTTTCGAACGCCACCTGATTGACCGTCTCCGGGATGACGGGGTTCACCTTCCCGGGCATGATGCTCGAACCCGCCTGGACCGCCGGCAGCCGCAGCTCGGCGAACCCCGAGACCGGCCCGGAGGATAGGAGCCGTAGATCGTTTGCGATCTTGGACAGCTTCACAGCCAGCCCTCGTAGAGCGCCGGAGACGTGCACAAAGGCGCTGGCGTCCTGGGTCGCCTCGATCAGGTTCGGTGCGGTCACGAGGCTGAGGCCGGCCAGACCGCTCAGCTCCTCGGCCACGAGTTGCACATACCGCGGGTGGGTGTTGATCGAGGTTCCGATTGCGGTGGCGCCGAGATTGATCCGACGCAGCAGCTTCTGGGCGTCCCGGAGTCTGTCGATCTCCGCGGCTAGGGTGTCCGCATAGGCCCCGAACTCCTGGCCCAGCGTCATGGGCACGGCCTCCTGGAGTTGGGTTCGGCCGATCTTCACGGTGTGGTCGAACTCTTGAGCCTTCGCCTGAAATGCCCTGTACAGGGCATCCACAGCGCAGACGAGCCGCTCGGTAGCCGCGTGCACGGCGAGCCGCACCGCGGTTGGGTACACGTCGTTGGTGCTCTGCCCTAGATTGACGTGCTCGAGCGGATGGACGTGCTCGTACTCACCCTTGGCGTGCCCGAGCTTTTCGAGCGCGCGGTTGGCGACGACCTCGTTCACGTTCATATTCGTGGACGTACCTGCGCCGCCTTGGATGACGTCGACCACGAACGCTTCGTGCAGCGAACCGGATCGAATCTCCTCGCACGCTTCCGTAATGGCAGCCGCCCGACGTCGCTCCAGCAGCCGCAACTGCCCGTTGGTGGCCGCAGCGGCCTGTTTGACGAGCGCCAGCGCAGACACCAGGTCTGGATGCGTAGCGAGCGATTGGCCCGAGATTCCGAAGTTCTCGAAGGCCCGGAGCGTATGGATGCCCCAGTAAGCGTCGGCGGGCACCTCGCGGGTCCCGAGGAGATCGTGTTCGGTGCGAGTGGCTCGCTCAGTCGTTCCGTTTGCGTTCATGAACACGTCGTCGTGGGCGTCCTGGTCCAGGTGTGGCACGTGCTCAGCGCTCCATCACGCCGAGACGGAGCAAGTGGCCATGGTCGATCACGTGCTCGCCGGCGAGCACGACGTGGGCAAGGTCCGCGTCGATCTCGGAGAACAGAAGGACGTCGGCATCCGCTCCCGGGGTGAGGCGCCCCTTGTGGGACCAGCGGTGCAGATCGGCGACGCTTGTCGATGTGACCCGTGCAGCCGTCTCGATGTCCACGTCGTCTCGTCGAGCCAGCTCCTGGAAGACCTCCAGGATCATAGGCGGGCGCAGCCGGATGAGATCCAGATCGCTGTTGCCGTGTTGGTGGGCGATGTTGCCGCCTGAATCGGAGCTCACCGTAATGCTCGCGGGCGATACTCCGGCCCTGAGCATCTGCACTACCGCCGCCGAGGGAAGCACTGAGCCCTCGCATCCATGCTTGGGCGAGAGCCCGCTGGTCACATCGGCCACGGCCCCCTGCAGGGCGAACTGGGTCGCCTCCTCGAGGAGTCGATCGGTCCAGTTGACATGCGTGATCTGGAAGTGTGACGCGACCGAGCCTCCGCCACCGTGCATCGCTGACCAGTGCGCGTCATCGCCGAACTCGTACCTGGCAACGACCTCCCGGACGACACTGATGCCCGCGGGCAGTACTCCAGCGTGGACGTGGATGACGCCGTGCTTACCCGCCATCTGTGCACCGCTGAGAACCTGCCAGACCAGATGATGGAGCTGGTCGGGGGTCCACGGCGGCGCCATGAAGTCGGAGATCGCGATCTTGGCACCAAGCGCCTTCTCGAAGAGAAGCATGTCCATGGAGAGCGACTGGGAGAGAGTGATGGACGGGTTGCTGTACCCACTGGACCAGAAGTAGGTGCTCAGCCCTTCCGCCTCCAGGCTGCGCGCCTTTTGGAAGAGGTTTGTCATCGACCGTGACAGGTAGTCGGCACCAGGGCAGCCGACGGCCGTTGTGATGCCGGACCCGACCACTTCGCTGAAGCTGAAGTCGGGTTCGCGAGAGATCGGGCCGGCGCCGATGCTCCCCGCCCCTGTGAAATGCAAATGGGAGTCGATGAAGCCGGGCACGGCGAACATCCCGGTCCCATCGATCTCACGGAACTCGACTCCGGGAATGACCGGCTCCTCACCGATCGAGAGGATCTTGCCGTCGAAGAGGTACAGGTCGGTTCGCCCCTGAGGCGTCGGATCGAACAAGTCGACGTTGCGGAGCTTCAGGGCGTCGTTGCGCGCAGGCATAGTTGGTCTTTTCTTCCATGTGGAGTCGCGAGCGGTCGTCATCGAACCAGGGGGATGCGGCAGCTGCGGTTCGCCGCAGGAACGCGGTGAAGTGGTGAGTGTGTTGAACGGACCATGCCGCCAGGAGGGCTGTGGCGTGGTCGAGTCTGCTAGCCGAGCGAGGGCGGGCTGACCACCCAGAGCGCCTCGCCGGGTACGTCGCCGATGTTGGTGATTTGGTGGGGAGTCGACGTTCGGTACTCCAGGCTGTCGCCCTCGTCGAGTACGAAGTCCTGCCCGCCGAGCCGGAACTCGAACCGGCCGCGGAGGATGACCACGACTTCGTGTGAGTCCCCGTGTGTGTAGTCGTCGCCGCCGCTGCCGGCGCCCGGCTCGTACTCGGTGACGGTTACTTCCACCTCGGCGAGTGGAGGTCGGGTGATCTGGTAGTTCCGGACGCCCTGCTCGGTCCAGAGCGTCGGACGGTCCGCACGACGGAGAACCAGGCCTGTGGTCGTCGTCGTGGTGAACAGGTCCCCGAAGGAGACACCTAGCGCACCCGAGAGCTTCCGGAGGATCTCAATGCTGGCGTTGGCCCGGCCGTTCTCGATCTGGCTGATGAAGGCCGGGCTAACTCCGGCATGCGCACCGAGCTGCCGAACGGTCACTTTGCGAAGTCGGCGAAACTCCCGAAGTCGCTTGCCGAGAGCCAGGCCCTCTTCCGAGACCGCAGACATGGGTGTGGTTGCCTCTCGACCAATGACGAACGAACCGATCGCTTGCAGCGTACAGGTCGATCGCGTCAACGCTTGTCCTCCACGCGTTGGAAGAGGCGCGGGCGGCTGGCCTCGGATCGCACTGGCGGTCGTCACGTCGTCACCGCCTCACGCTGCAGGCTGGTGTCCGAGTCGGCCTTCCACTCAGACATGACCAAGGCGGCGAGGAACGAAATCACACTGGCTCCGGTCATGAGGAGCGCGATGGAGACCCAGCTCCCGCTCCGCCCGTGCAGGTAGACAGCGAGCAGGGGCGCCTGTGACGTCGCCAGGGTGCCGAGCGTGTATCCGACGGCCAGACCCGTGTAGCGAACCCTGGTCGGAAAGATCAGCGAGTAGAAGGCGGGCATGGCGCCGTAATTGGCGCAGTAGGGGATGAACAGCATGATGAAGCTGGCGAACAAGAGCGCGGTGCTTCCGGACCCGATCATAGGGAACCACAGCCAAGGAAGCGCGCCCATGCCCACAACGCCTGCCAGGAACAGCGGCTTTCGTCCAATCTTGTCGGAAAGCCAGCCGAAGAAAGGAATCCCGATGGTCGCGGTGATCGTCGCCACCAGGATGGCACGGAGAACGATGCTCTTGTCGAGGTGGAGCTCCTCGGTGCTGTAAGAGATCGAGAAGATCGTAACCACGTAGAAGACCGTGCCGATCGATAAGTAGGACAGCGCCATGAGCACCACAAGGCGCGCATGAGTAGTCAGGACCGCGGCGATCGGCAACCTTGCAACCTGGCCGGCGTTCTTGACCTGCGTGAACTCTGGGCTCTCGTCGAGACTGATCCGGATGATGAGGCCGAACACCACAAGTACGCCGCTGATGAGGAATGGGATGCGCCACCCGTACGACTCGAAATCCTGCTCAGACATGTTGGCGAGTCCCAGGAACACGAGGTTGGCGAGCATCAGGCCCCAGGCAGACCCGGTGTTGACGATGGAGCTGATGAACCCGCGGCGCGTGGTCGGCGCGTGCTCGACGCTCATCAGGACGGCACCGCTGTACTCCCCGCCGAGTGAGAAGCCCTGGACGAAGCGGAGGATCACAAGCAGGATGGGCGCAAGCGTGCCTACCTTTTCGTAGGTGGGCAGCAGACCGATCAAGAACGTGGCACCACCCATCAACGTCAGCGTCACCACGAGGAGCGTCTTGCGGCCGATGCGGTCGCCGAAGTGACCGAACACTGCCGCCCCGACCGGCCGGGCCACAAACGCGATGGAGAAAGTAGACAGTGACAGCACGGTCCCGACCACGGGGTCGTGGTTGGGGAAGAACAATTTATCGAAGATCAGTGCCGCGGCGATCCCGTAGATGAAGAACTCGTACCACTCGATCGTGGTGCCGATCAGACTTGAAATGACGACCCGTTTGGGCTGCCGGTGTCGATCGGCCAGCGGGCGCTGCACCTGCGCCATGGTGTCCTCCTGTGGCTGCAATGAGGATCGGAGCGCCGGGAAGTAACAAGGAGGCTCAGCAACCCTCTAGTGAACAACTTGTTTGTTCGAGGAAATCAGTATGTGTGCTGCATCGAGGGTCGTCAACCCCTGTCGCAACGTGCCGACGGCTCGGGCGAAGGGAGCCTCTTCGCCCGGGGGTAGGTGCGGGAGGTCGTCACCCGCTGGAGGAAGCCAATTTGGGCGCAATGGTCTCGGTGCCCCTGCGCGCGCCTGCATCGCCCTTACGAGGGGTAGCAACCCGACGACGCGGGGCGGAGCCGACGAGGTCGAACTCGGTCTCGAGCCGATACATCGCGACGACAC
This sequence comes from Saccharopolyspora sp. ASAGF58, assembly GCF_012277335.1. Classification (NCBI taxonomy): domain Bacteria; kingdom Bacillati; phylum Actinomycetota; class Actinomycetes; order Pseudonocardiales; family Pseudonocardiaceae; genus Saccharopolyspora; species Saccharopolyspora sp. ASAGF58. The sequence continues at coordinate 5,219,715 of NZ_CP040605.1, forward strand.
GAGCCCATGACAAGTGCGGCGTGCCCGTTGTCGTTGTCGCTCTGGCGGTGATCAAGCTTGTGCAGGCTCTTGGCGATGGGCCAGTCCTCCAACGACACCTTTCCCCGCTGAGTCACATGTGGTGGCGTTCATGTCCGGCAGTTGCAGGCATTCGTCTTGGCTGCGGGCAGTCGAGGGAACGAAGACTTAGAGGAGTGTGGCCACGCGGACTAGATCGGCGAGTGCTAGGGAGCGGCTGTGGGGCGGCCAGGCAATGACTGTCGTCACGTCCGGCGCGTCTAAAACCGGCACGGCGGCGAGGCCTTCGAGCAGGTTGGCGCGACTGGATTCGGGCATGACCACGGTGGTGCGGCCAAGTGCGATCAGTTGGAAGAGTTGCGTCTGGTTGCGTACTTCCACGCCGGGGCCATCTGGATAGACGCCGTCGGGGCCGGGCCAGCGGGCAAGCGGGAGGTCCGACAGTGAGCTGACATCTGCCATCCGTACATGGGGCTCGCTGGCGAGCGGATGCGAGGTCGGAAGAATGGCGACTTGTTGCTCGGTGTTCAGAATTTCGATGTCGAGTTCGGCCGTCGGGTCGAAGGGCTGATGCAACAGCGCCACGTCGGCCCGGCCGTCATGCAGCGTTTGCTGGGGCTGGGATTCGCAGAGCAGCAGGTCGACGGCGACGGCTCCGGGCTCGGCGGCGTACGCGTCAAGCAACTTTGCCAGCAGTTCACCTGAGGCACCGGCCTTGGCAGCCAGGACGAGCGAGGGCTGGCTCGTCGCGGCACGCTGGGTGCGTCGCTCGGCTGCTGCCAGCGCGCCGAGGATCGCCCGGCCTTCGGCCAGCAGCACCGACCCGGCGTCAGTGAGCGAGACTTTGCGGCTGGTGCGTTTCAGCAACACGACTCCGAGCCGCTGCTCGAGCTGGGCAATCGTCCGCGACAGCGGCGGCTGGGCGATGCCCAGGCGCTCGGCGGCACGGCCGAAGTGCAACTCCTCGGCGACCGCAACGAAGTATCGCAACTCCCGCTTCTCCACCCGTTGAGCCTACCGCTGATTCATATCAGCTGGGTATCGGTGTGCGACCTAGATGGTGTTGGTTCTCCGCCGGTTTCCGGCCACGCTGGAAAGCATGAGCGAACAGACGATTGCGCTGGTCACCGGCGCAAACAAGGGAATCGGATACGAGATCGCGGCCGGGCTGGGCGCGCTGGGGTGGAGCGTCGGAATCGGGGCACGGGACCACCAGCGCCGGGAGGATGCCGTGGCGAAATTGCGTGCGGACGGCGTCGATGCGTTCGCGGTATCCCTGGACGTGACCGACGACGCGAGCGTCGCGGCTGCTGCCGCTCTGCTCGAGGAGCGCGCTGGCCGGCTCGATGTGCTGGTTAACAACGCCGGCATCGCCGGGGCATGGCCGGAGGAGCCCTCGACCGTCACGCCGGCGAGCATCCGGGCGGTGGTTGAGACCAACGTGATCGGCGTCGTTCGGGTCACCAACGCGATGCTGCCGTTGCTACGCCGCTCCGAGCGCCCGCGGATCGTCAACCAGTCCAGCCACGTCGCTTCCCTGACCTTGCAAACCACGCCGGGCGTCGACCTCGGCGGGATCAGCGGAGCCTACTCACCGTCGAAGACGTTCCTCAACGCGATCACCATCCAGTACGCCAAGGAACTCAGCGATACCAACATCAAAATCAACAACGCCTGCCCCGGCTACGTCGCGACCGACCTTAACGGCTTCCACGGAACCAGCACCCCAGCAGACGGCGCCAGGATCGCCATTCGGCTCGCCACGCTGCCAGACGACGGCCCGACCGGAGGCATGTTCGACGACGCCGGGCATGTGCCCTGGTGAGGCGCACAGTCGGCGACGATGCAAACGACGTTGGAGAAGCTCGATGTGGCGCACGACTGCTATGACTGGGCTATTCGACGTCGAGAATGATCGGCCTGGTGACCCCCTTGACCGTGAGGTGTCCGGTCACCTTGAAGATCGTTTCGTCAACGCGTTCGACGGTGATGCTACGAAACGACAGTTCGGGGAAGCTGGCCATGTCGAAGAAGTCGTTGCTGCGCAGGCGTTCGTCGCGCTGCGCTAGCCCCGTCCTCCGCACATGGGCATAGGTGGATTGATCGGCCGGGCCTGTGTCTTCCCGATCAGGGGCTCTGACAGGGTGTTCGGTCGTGGATCAACGTGAACGGCGACGGGCCCGGTACGTCGGTGCGAGCATCGAGAAGCAGTTGGCCGCGTTGCCCGTGATCGCTGATTACTGTCGCCGTCTGGACCTGGCCGACATTATCGACCGGGCCTGCCCGGTACGGGATCTTGCCCATCTGCCCCACGGGCAGGTGATCGAAGCACTGGTCGCCAACCGGTTGACCTCACCGGCACCGCTGGTCCGGGTGACCGAGTGGGCACGCGAACACGCAGTGGAAGAAGTCTTCGGCGCCGACCCCGAACTGCTCAACGATGACCGGATCGGCCGCGCGCTGGACGCGATCGCTCCCGAGCTCGATCGGATCGTGGGATCCGTTGGCGCTCAGGTGGTGTGTCCGGGCCGGTGACGGGGAACGCCGGCGAGTGCCGGGGAGGACGCCGGGGGAGGCTGGCGAGAATTCGCGGGGGGTCAAGCGGCGGAAGGTCTTCACCGTCGAAGGCGAGCAAGGCAAACAAGCCCTGGACCGCTGGACCTCCTGGGCCCGGCGCTGCCAGATCCCCACCTTCATTGACCTCGCTAATAAGATCACCGTAAACGCTGGGTGACGCGGGTGAACACGCCGGCCGGGGTGCGTCCGCCGTGCTGCTCGAGACCGAGTTGTCCCCCTTGAGTGTCTGGTTGACCGACTCGATCCACTGGCGTATTCCGCCGAGGTTGCCGTTGCGGTAGGTCTCGTCCTTGCGGTCCGGGCGCAGCAGACGCAGGGCCATCGCCTCAGTGAGTTTCTTGAAGTCCTTGCCGGAGAAGCCCTTGTCGGCCAGCAGGACTTGGCCGTCACGGATCAGAGGGTGGTTGTGGTCGAGCAAGGCCGCCAGCACTTCACGTTCGCCGATCTTGGGGTTGGCCAGGCACCACATGACCGGCATCCCGTCCCCGGTGCACACCAGAGAGAGCTTCAGGCCCCAGTACCAGCGGGAATGTGTCGCACAGTAGCGGTAGCCGGCGTGTCCCGCGAGATCGGAACGCTTGACGGTCTCGCGGGACATGCCGCACGGAACGGGCGTGGCGTCGGTGATCACAGGTCGTCGAACCAGGATGGACAGCACGCGGCCAGTGTGATAATCGCTTTGCATAGCAATGGTTCCGCGTTCCTCAAACGCTTGTTGTATCCGGACTGCTATGGCAGATAAGGGAACAGGGCACGCCATTGCTGATCATTGTGGTTATGCCGAATCCAGCGAGGCTCATCGTGATATCGCAACAGCACTTGGGCAACCGCCAAGGTCAGCAGCTCACTGTCAGCGAGCAAGGGGCGGCGGCCGCGTCCCGTGCGGGGCGGGACAACGTGATCGTAGATCAGCAGGTGGAGTGCGGGCAGGAGGGTGCCCGTGAGTGCTTTTCGGTGCTATGGCGCCCAAAATCACTCACGGCCAGGTGGCGACCTTCGCCGCGGTGGCGCCGCAACGGGTCGCGGGTCTGTTTCTCGTGGACACCAGGGCTGTCGCCGACAACGACGAGCAGCGTGCCCACCGCCTCAAGGTCGCGGATCGAGCGGAACGCGAGGGCACCGGCGGCCGGCTCGCGGAGAGCACCCTGCCGAACCTGCTGGGAAGCACGACGCACGAACGACGGCCAGAGGTCGTCGCCAGCGTCCGAGTCCCTGTGCGGGCGGGAACAACGTGGTCGTCGACGAGCACGTAGAGTGCAGTCAGGAGGGTGTTTAGTTCTTTATTCACACATTGATCTTGAACACCTTTCTCCGTAGCTATTCAGCTGTCTAGTTGATCTTGTGGTTGGCATCCTGGATGCGAGGTGTGGTCTGGGGTCTGGGATGATCTTTGGGTGCCGGGTCCGGTCGCTTGAAGCGTTGGTCGAGCAGTTGCTCGCGCGCGTGGCTGAGCTTGAAGCGGCGGTGGCGCAACGGGATCAGCGTGTGGCTGAGTTGGAGGCCGCGCTGGTTCTACGGGATGAGCGGATCGCGGAACTGGAGCGCCAGGCGAGGGCGGATTCGTCGAACTCGTCTCGTCCACCGTCATCGGATCCGCCGTGGGAGAAGAAGGCCGCGAAGAAGCGGTCGTCGCGGTCGAGGTCGGGGTCGGGGCGTAAGCCCGGGAAGCAGCCGGGTTCGTCGTCGGTGTCGCGGGGCTTGTCCGATGATCTGGATGCGGTGTTCGAGGTTGCTCCGAAGCGATGGTGTCACCGCCCCGCCACCGACGGTGACGGAGTACCAGGTGGTGTCGCGTCGCTGCGGTGGCTGCGGGCATGTCAGCAAACCGACCGCCACCGATGTGCCCCGCGAGATCACACCCGAGACCACCACGGACGGCACGGACGGCACGGACGGCACGGACGGCGAGTGTCGAGGCGAGCCCGGTGTGGCTTGTAAACCGGGTGAGGGCACGCAATCCGCCGTTGCCGGTGGGTCGGGTGAGGGCGCCGATCCGGGTGTGGCGCTGGTGTTACGTCAGGGTTCTCCGGTGCGGATCGGGCCGTATGTCACCGCGTTGGCCGCTTTGTTGACGTCAGGGAGCGGCAGGAGCTGGACGGTGGGCCCTATTCGTAATATGAAGCTCGATGAAACTCGGAATCACTAATCTGATCGATCCGCACCTGCTGCCTCTCGTTGAAGCGTCTCGCGCCTTCTACGCGAATCGCGTGGCTGGTCGGGGCCCACGCAGCTGGGAGGAGCTTCGCGCGGTCCGAGCCGATCTCGCCGCGCCCGCCCCGTCGCAACCACCGGCTGTTGAGGAGGTCGTCGACGCCGGTGGCCGTAGCGTTCCACTGCGGATTCACACTCCTGTGGACACGCCACCGAAGGGCGTCCTCCTAGAAATCCACGGCGGCGGCTTTTACATGGGGTCGGCCGCTGGCAGCGACATCCGCAACCGCCAGCTCGCGGACGCACTCGGCGTAGCGGTCGCGAGCGTGGATTACCGACTGGCTCCTGAACACCCGTGGCCGGCCGCACCCGACGACTGCGAAACCGCAGCGCTCTGGATCGCGGAGCACGCAGAGGGCCGCTTTGGCACAACCAAGCTCGCCATCAGCGGCTTCTCGGCCGGTGCAACGCTGGCAATCACCACGCTTCTCCGCTTGCGGGACCGGGGGATTTCCGCAGTCGATACCGCCGTGCTGCAGTTCGGAACCTACGACCTCAGCGCACAAACGCCCGCCGGACGCCTGATCTCCGATGAATACTTCCTCAAGGCTTATACGGGGGCCGCATCCGACCGAACGCATCCGGACCTCTCCCCGATCTACGCCGACCTCGCTGGCCTGCCTCCGGTCCTGATGGTTATCGGCGATGCAGACATTTTGCTTCAGGACAACCTGGCCATGGCCGCGCGCCTGGCAGCAGCTGGTGTCCACGTCGATCTCCGCCTCTATCCTGACTCCCCTCATGGATTCACGGCCCACCCAACTCCGATGGCGCGGGCAGCGCTGGACGACATCGAGGCATGGCTCAACGGCTATCTCGGCTCGCCGTAGTACTTCGCAGTGACCCATGGCTGGGACCTCAGGCTCGGGCACCACGCCGCCGTCCCGAACTGGGGAAGGGCAGATATTCCAACCTTGCGCAATTCTCCCGATCCTCAAGATCGGCATGCCCGGGTTCCGGTCTTCGTCGAGCGGACCGGACTGCGCCCGGTCCGCTGACGTCCACGTCCGAGCGGGCCGGGTTCAGTGGCGGTGCGGGTTCAGCGCGCGCTGGTGTTCGAGGAACCGTGCCCGGGGTGGCGGCCGTGAACGACCCGTCGGCCGGGTCAAGGTAGCCCCATCCGGCCATGCTGGGACCGCAGACCATCAGGGTGAGCGTGCGGCCCGGGTCGACCACGGCCGCGCGGATTCGCGACACGACGGCGGCAGGCGTTCACGAGACGATCGTTTTCCGAATTGGGACAAGGCAAGCGCCGGTGGGTGCGGGCGACGCGCATGCCTCTATCCGGGTGAATGTGCTCGCTCTGAGACAACGACGTCTCCGATCCGGGCAGTGTGTGCGGGGACCGGAACGGCCCGGGCACCAATCGGACGAGAGGGAAATGCCAATGAGATTCACCCGACGGGCAGCGCGAAACGGGGTCGCCGTCGCTGCCGCGGTGGCACTGGCGACCACCGGTGCCGTGGCCGCACCGCAGGCCTCTGCCGTTGAGGCCTGCAGAGCCAACGGTCTGTGTCTGTACTACAACACCGGATTCACCGACATGCACTTCGTGACCGAGAGAACCGGAGCCGGTTGTTGGGGTCTCAACGCTTTTGGGCTCGATGAGCACGTCAACTCTTACGTCAACAACCTGCCCGTGACCGTGTATATGCGGCGTGTCAACTGGGATATCGCTTGGTCTATCCGCCCTGGTGGCAGCAGTTCGAACAGCACACCATTCGTGGGCGAGGCCTACGTCTGCACCTAGCGAGGAGCCGCTTCAGTCGGAAATCGCTGGGGTGGCCTGCTGCCGTGTGGGTCACCCCCAGTGCCGAACAGGCCCGTGAGTGGTTTTCGGCGCTATAGCACCCAAAACCACTCACGGTCTCTCCAACGTTACCCGCTTGCCGTTGGCCGTCGCGGTGCCGTAGACGTAGCGCGCGATCGGGGTCGATCCGACGAAGCTGACGGGCTTCACGTCGGCGTTCTCGAGCAGCTCGTCAACCGTGGACTCATCGTCCTGCAGCACATTGAACACCCCGGCGGGCAGCCTGGCCTCGGCACACAGCTGCGCCAGCCACAGTGACGCCGACGGGTCCTTCTCGCTCGGCTTGACCACTACCGGTGTTGTCGGCCGGGATCGTCACCGGGAAGAACCACATCGGCACCATGGCCGGGAAGTTGTTTTCAGGGAGGTTTCCTCACTGCTGTGCCTATACCTCAGAAATCTGAGGAGAAGCCACAGAAGTCTTGTAACAAGACTCAGTGCTGTGTACTGTCATCGCAAATGAACGGAGGGGCATGGTCAAATCGGCGTTGGGAGCGACCGCCAGGGCGCAAGGCACCGAAAGCGTCGGGGCGCGGTTGCGGGAGCGCAGGCTTGCGCTCCGCCTGACCCTGCGGCAGGTGGCCGACAGGGCCGGCCTGTCCGAGGGCTTCGTGTCCCAGCTGGAACGGGGCGTACATTCGGGCAGCATCGCGACCCTGCAGAAGATAACCGCGGTGCTCGGACTGGACGTGGGTGACGTGTTCACCTGGGACCGCTCGCCGGCGGTGCTCAGGTTCACCGACCAGCAGGGCTTCGCCTTCGGGGAGTCCGGTCGCAAGGTGCGGCTGACCCCGAAGCAGTTCCACCATCTCGAGGCGTTCCTCGGCGTGTTCGAGGCGGGCGGTTCGACCGGCGTCGAGCCCTACAGTCACGGCGACTCCGAGGAGCTGCTGTTCGTGGTCTCCGGTGAGGTGGAGGTGACGGTCGGGGCGGCCGTGCACCACCTGTCGGCGCTGGACTCCATCACTTACTCCAGTAGCGAACCCCACCGTGTTAAGGAAAGCGCTGGGGGCACGGCGACGGTGCTGTGGGCGATGGCGCCCCCGAGCTACTGAACCCGTACTGTCCACAAAGGAGGGCACATTGCGCATCGGCGTCGAATGCGGCGGAACGTTCACCGATCTAGCGGTACTGGATGACGACGGCGTCCTCCGCGCGACCGGCAAGGTCTTCTCCACCCCGTCGAGCCCGGACCAGGCTGTGACCACCGGTCTCACCGGCCTGGACCCACAGTTGCGTGAGGAGGCGGTCCTGCTCCACGGCTCGACGGTCGCGACCAATGCACTGATCGAGCGCAAGGGCGCGCGGGTCGGCCTGGTCGTCACCCGCGGGTTCCGGGACGTGCTCGAGCTGCAGCGGCAGGACCGCACGAGCATGTACGACCTGAGCTACCGCAAACCGGAACCACTCGTGCCGCGCGAGCGGGTCGTAGAGGTGACCGAACGGCTCGACCGCTCCGGCGCTGTGCTGGAGCCGCTGGACGAGGACAGCGTGCGCGGTGCACTGTCCACGTTGGCCGAGTCCGGAGTGGACGCTGTCGCAGTGAGCCTGCTGCACTCCTACGCCGCCCCGGCGCACGAACGGCGCATCGCCGAGATCGCGGCCGCGGAGTTCCCGGAGCTCGTGGTGTCGCTCTCCAGTGACTGCGCCCGGGAGTTCCGCGAGTACGAGCGCACCACGACGACGACGATCGACGCGTTCCTGCGGCCGCGCATTTCCCGGTATCTGTCTGATTTGGAGGATTCCGCGCGCGAGCTCGGCGTGTCCGAGCTGCATGTCATGCAGTCCAACGGCGGCATGGTGCCGGCACGGGCCGCGGGCTCGGCGCCGCTGAGCATGCTGCGTTCGGGCCCGGCGGCCGGTGTCGCCGGGGCGATCGCGGTGGCGCAGAACGCCGGTATCGGCGGCATCGTCACCATGGACATGGGCGGCACCAGCACGGACGTCGCCGTGGTGCACGACGGCAGGCCTGAGCTGACCACCGAGGTCGTGGCGGACGGGCTGCCGGTGCGGGTGCCGATGGTCGACATCACCGCCGTCGGCGCCGGAGGCGGAAGCCTGGTCGCGATCGACAGCGGCGGGCTGCTCACCGTCGGCCCTCGTTCGGCGGGCGCCGACCCCGGCCCGGTCTGCTACGGCCGCGGCGGCACCCAGCCGACGGTGACCGATGCGAACGTCGTCCGCGGCCTGCTGCGCCCGGAGACCTTCCTCGGCGGACGGCACACCCTGCATACCGAAGCCGCCCGAGAATCCTTGCGCCCCTTGGCAGAACAGCTCGGCCGCTCGATCGAGCAGCTCGCCGAGGACGCGTTCCGGCTAGCGAGCGTGGCGATGGCCGGCGCGATCCGCGTCACCACCACCGAACGTGGGCACGATGTCGAGTCCTACACCCTCGTCGCCTACGGCGGCGCGGGCCCGCTGCATGCCGCGACGGTCGCCGAAGACCTCGGGATGGGCCGCGTGATCATCCCGCCGCACGCCGGGCTGGCCTCGGCGTACGGACTGCTGACCGCGGGCTTCCGCCGGGAGTTCTCGTTCACCCAGCTGACCGATCTCGACGCACTGCCGCCGGAAGGGCTCGCCCCGGCGCTGGACAACCTGCGCGCCACGGCCGAAGAGCACCTGCGAGAGCAGGCGATCCCGCGGCACGACGCGACTTTCGCTTTCTCCGCGGACATGCGTTACCGCGGCCAGGGCTTCGAGATGCCGGTCGACCTGCCCAACGCGGGGGCGACGACGGCCGAGGAGTTCGCCGAAGCCTTCCACCGCGCGCACGACCGCCGGTACGGCCATGCCGAAAGCGGCCGCGCCGTGCAGGTGGTCACCGTACGGCTGACGGTCACCCGGCCGCGGCCCGCGCTGGTACTGCCCAAAGTGGATATCGACCCGGCGCAGCCGGTGGCCGTGCAGCCGATCATCGAAGGGGGAGTCGCCCTCGACGCCACCTTCCGCTCCCGCCGCAGCCTCGCTATCGGCACCAAACAAGCCGGCCCCGCAGTGCTGGAGGACGGTACCTCCACCACGTTCGTGCCGACCGGCTGGACCGCGCACGTCGACGAGCACACCAACCTCGTCCTGGAACGGAGCTGACCATGCGACTGTCCCCCAGCCAGCTCAGCGTAATCAAGTCCGGGCTGGACGCCATCGGCCGCGAGATGGCGGTCAACCTGCGCCGCTCCGCCACCTCCTCGATCGTCCGCGAGGCCAGGGACTTCTCCGTCGCGCTGACCGATGCGCGCGGTGAGGTGGTGGCGCAGGCCGAATGCATCCCGATCATGACCGCCGGGATCGCCCTCGCCCTGCGCGGCATCGCCGGGCACGTCGACCTCGATGGCCTCACCGAGGACGACGCGCTGCTGATGAACGACCCGTACCAGGGCGGCCAGCACCTGCAGGACATCTACCTGCTCACCCCGATCTTTGTGAACGGTGAGCTGATCGGCTTCGGCGCCTCGACCGCACACCACGTGGATATCGGCGGCTCACACGCCGGGCTGTCAGCGCACGCCACGGAGCTGTACCAGGAGGGCCTGCGGCTGCCACTGTCGCGGTTCTCGGTTTCGCGGGACTTCAACGACCCCAACGGTTTCGTGCGGCAGGTTATCGCCGCGAACGTCCGGGTGCCGGACGCGGTGATCGGTGACCTGCAGGCACAGTTCGCCGCCAACGCCACCGCGACGCGCCGGCTCGCCGAGCTGGTCGCCCGCCACGGCCGCGACGAGGTGCTGCAGGCGATGGCGGATGTCAAGGACTACGCGGAAAAGCGCGTGCGAGCCGCCATCGAGTCCATTCCGGACGGTACGTACGAGGCCACCGAGAGGTTCGACGCCTCGCCGTGGGATGGTGGCACGGCGGAGATCATCGCGCGCGTGACGGTCGAGGGCAGCACGATCGACGTGGACTTCACCGGCAGCGCCGAACAGATCCTCGGCAACGTCAACTGCCCCTTCGCGTCAACGGTTTCCTCGGTGCAGTCGGCGGTGCGCTGCATGCTCGACTCGCCCGACATCGGCTTCAACGAGGGCTGCAACCGCCCGATCACCGTGTCCGCACCCTACGGTTCGGTGCTCAACCCGCGCCCGCCCGCGGCGGTGCGCGCCCGGCTCACCCCGGCGTCCCGGGTGTTCAACGCGGTGATCCGCGCGCTGGGACAGGCGTTGCCGGAGCGTGCGGTCGCCACCGGGTTCGACACCACCACAGCGATCGCGGTCAGCAAGAGTGGCCACGACGGTTACCAGGTGGCGCTGGAGATCCTCGGCGGAGGCTGGGGCGCCTGCGCCGAGCACGGCGGCCCGGACGGGCTGGACAACCCGATCTCCAACTGCGCCAACGCTCCCGTCGAGGCGCTGGAGACCGACTTCGACCACTTCCGCATCGCGGAGTACGCGCTCGTCGAGGGCTCCGGCGGCAGCGGCTCCCACACCGGCGGTCGCGGTATCCGGCGCACCTACGTCGCGACCGCCGACGGTGTCTCGGTGGCCGGTTACGCCGACCGGCACACCGTCGGCGCTGAGGGGATCAACGGCGGCGAGCCCGGGGGCACCGGGCACTTCGCGATCCACCGCGCCGACGGCACGGTGACCGAACTCCCCTGTGTGTACGAGGAAACCCTGAACGCCGGCGATAGGATCGTCATCACCACCGGTGGTGGCGGCGGCTACGGCGCCCCGGAGCAAGAGGTAACCGCATGAGCACCCGCACCGCTGCCACACCGGCAGGCCGCATCGCCGCCGCGTCGTTCGTCGGCACCGCCATCGAGTGGTACGACTATTTCATCTACGGCACCGCGTCCGCGCTGGTGTTCAACGAGGTGTTCTTCCCAGACAACGATCCGCTCGTGGGCACCCTGCTCTCGTTCGCCACGCTCGCGGTCGGGTTCATCGTGCGGCCACTGGGCGCCATCGTGTTCGGACACTTCGGCGACCGGTGGGGCCGCAAGAGCACGCTGGTGGTCACGCTGCTGGCGATGGGGATCGCGACCTTCCTCATCGGTGTGCTGCCCACCTACGCCACCCTCGGTGTGGCCGCGCCGATCCTGCTCGTCGTGCTGCGCCTGATCCAGGGCCTGGCGGTCGGCGGGGAATGGGGCGGCGCGGTGCTGATCGCGACCGAGAACGCGCCCGAGCGCAAGAAGACGCTCTACGGTTCCTTCGCCCAGTTCGGCAGCCCCGGTGGCCTGCTGATGGCGACCGTGATGTTCACCGTGCTAAGCAACACGGTCAGCGTGGACAGCATGCAGAGCTGGGCGTGGCGGGTGCCGTTCCTGCTTTCGGCGCTGCTGGTTCCGCTGGGCCTGTTCATCCGGCTCAAGATCGCCGAGACCCCGGAGTACGCGAAGGCCGCCGAACACCACGAGCAGGCGAGAGTGCCGTTCCTGCGGGTGCTGACCAAGGAGTTCCGCCCGGCGCTGGTCGGCACGCTCTCGTTCACCGGGGTGTTCCTGACCTACTACCTGCTCACGTCCTTCGTGCTCACCTACGCCACGAAGACGCTGCAGATGCCGACCTCGATTACGTTGCCCGCCAACCTGATCGCGGCCATCGTCGAAGGCGCGTTCATCTACGTGGGTGTGCTGCTCGCGAAGCGCATGACGGCCCGGAGCGTCGCGATCGTTTCGGCGTTTGGTCTGCTGGTGTGGGCGGCTCCGGCGTTCGCGCTCATGCACACCAGGGAACCGTTCCTGCTGTACGTCGCGGTCGGGGTGGCGATGGTGTTCGTCGGCGCTTCCTACGGGGTGCTCGCCGGCGAGGTGGCCGAGCTGTTCACCCGCGAGGTCCGTTACACTGGCACCAGCCTGTGCTACCACCTCGCCGGGATGATCGGTGGTGGGTTCGGCCCGATCATCGCCACGTACCTGTTGTCGCGCACCGGTTCTTCGTGGCCGGTGGCGATGCTGACCGCAGTGGTCTCGCTGCTCATGGCGCTGGCCTGTTTCGCCCTGCCCAAGCGGGAATCCATGCGCGGGCAGTTGCCGGCGAAAGCGGAGGCGAGCGCGTGAGCTACCGCAATGGCGAAGTGTCGCACCGGCTCGCCGGAACCCGTCCCGTAAATCCTGGACCCCCGGCACCGGACCATCCGAAGTGGAACTTCTTCGGGGTCCTTGGCCTCAGTAGACGGCGCGACCGCCGCTGAGGTCGAAGCACTGCGCGGTGGAGTACGAGGACTCCGCCGACAGCAGCCAGGCGATCAATGAGGCGGTTTCCTCCGGCGTGGCCGGGCGCCCCATTGGGGTGCGGCGCATCCGGTCGGCGTTGTGCTCGGCGCCGAACGAGTAGAACAGGTCGGTGCCCACCGGTCCCGGTGCGATGGCGTTGACCGTCACCCCCGACGTGGCCAGCTCCTTGCCCACACTCTTCACCAATGCCACCAGGCCCGCCTTCGACGCGGCGTAGGCGTGCTCGAGCGCGTTGGCCTCCTTAGCGGCGATCGATGCCAATGCCATGATCCGGCCCCACCCTGCCTTCTCCAGCCGAGGCAGGATCGCCTTGACGCCCAGGAAGCAGCCGGTGAGGTTGATGTCGAGCACGGTCCGCCAGTCGGCCTCCTCGAGATCCGCGGTCGGCACGAGTGGCTGGGCGACGCCGTGGCACAGGACGAGACCGTCGCCTGCGCCGATCTCGTCCGCGTAGGCCAGCACGTCCGCCCAGCCTTGAGGATCCCGGACATCCAGCGGGAGGTTGTGCTGGCGTTCATGGCCGTCGTCGCATGGCGGACGGACGTCGGTCGCTAGGACCGTGCCGCCCTCGGCGAGGACGCGTTCGGTCACCGCCCTGCCGATCCCACCACCGGCCCCGGTCACCACGAACCCCTTGCCGGCGAACCGGCCCGTCCACACCGCGGCATCCGGCACTTGTTTTCCTGCCTCGAGGTTTCGCTCGCCCGAGGGGCGCTGACCGGCAGCGGAATCCGGGCTCGTGTGGGGAACGTTCACATCTCCTCCTGAGAAGACTTCAGTGGATTAGCCGCAGATGCGGTGGAATGGCGCCTCGTAGGCCAGGGCGTAGCTGCGTCAGCCCGAGTCGGCGAAGACGTCGGCGCGCTCCTTGCCGTCGATAGCGTGGTACTGCGAGAATCCTGATCAACCGATCCTAAGGTTATTTAACGAATCTTAGGCGCAATACATTAGGTGGCTGATGTCCTTAGCTTGTGAGGGATTTCGGTGTGGTGGTCGTCTGGTTCGGATGGTCGGCCGTGGTCATGGCCACCGGCAAGGTGAGGTCGAATCGCGCATGCCGGAAGGGGACCCCCACCCCGTACCACGCGGCGACGTCAGCATCGTTCTCCTCGGTGAACTCCACGATCAAGCTTCGCTTCACGGCGAACACCGCGTCAGAGTCGATATAGGGACTGTCGGCCACGAAGATGTGCGTCGTGAGTGGCTCATGTCCGTCGGCGGACACGAGGAAGTGGATATGCGCCGGGCGATACGGATGGCGTCCGGTGTGGTCGAGCAAGGAGCCCACCGGACCGTCAGTCGGAATCGGATAGTGGCTCGGCACAACGGTGCGGAACCAGAAGCGCCCGTCATCATCGGTGGTGAACAGGCCACGGCCGTTCCCCGCCGGCTGCGCATCGGGCACCTGCACGTCGTAGAAGCCGCGCTCGTCGGCCTGCCATACGTCCACGCCCGCGCCGGCCAGCGGGGAGCCGCCCATCGACAGCACCCGTCCCGTCACCACGCACGGCATGCCGGTGCCCACCAGGTCGATACTGTCGCCCAGCTCGCGCTGCGGCGACTCCGTCATGTGGAACGGCCCAAGGACGGTGGACTCCGTCGCCTCGGGAGCGGCCTCGTCCTTGATGGTCTCCATCAGCATCGACACACCCAGGACGTCCGACAGAAGGATGAATTCCTGGCGGGTCTCATCACACGTCTGCCCCGTTCTGGTCAGGAAGTCGATTGCGCTCTCCCATTCGTGCGAGGTCGGCTCGACCTCCCGAACGAACGTATGCAGGTGTTCTACGAGGCTGGTCATGATCTGACGGAGCCTCGGGTCCGGCGTCATGGCGAAGGCCTTGAGCACGGCCTGGGTCAAGGTCTCGTCGGTGAAGTCGGCGTTGCTGGTCGTCTCCATCTTCATGTCACGCTGTCCTCGGGGTGCCACTGGCGAGGGGCGTACCCGGTCGGGGAGACCCGGCCAGCCACTCCTGCCCCTCCCGGTAGAGCAGCTTGACCGCCTGGCCGCGGAGCCCCGGCAAACCGTTCATTACCTGGTGCCCCAATGCGGTCTGCAGGTAGGCAAGGTGTCGGTATCCCACGGGAAATGTCCGGAGGAGCTCGTCGTCCAGCTTGAGATCCGCCGCTGGGTCAACCGGGTCCATCCTGTCGATCTCGTAGATGGGCTGTCGACGGACCATTCCCCACCGCCCGTCGCGGCAATCCAGAAAGTCATAGAACCGGCCTGTGCAGGTGACATCAACGACGGTTCCGTCGATCGGGCCACGCTGCTGGATCTTCATCTTCGTCTGCGCGATAGCGCGCTCACCGGTCACCTGGCAGGTGAAGCCGCCGAGGAAATGCAGGATGCTGACGCCGTTCTCGAACCCCTCGCGGCTTGCCCTGACGAATTCTGTTGCCGGTCCCTGGAACCAGGTCGCGGTCATCCAGCCGTCGTCGTGCCAGACCGAACGGAAGCCGCCCCAATCGCCAGCGTCACGAAACAAGGCCCAGTCCTCGACCAACTGGCGAATGCGCGCTACGTGGTTCGATTCCCCGGTGGTCATGCTCGGGTTCCTTTCTCTGTCGTTATCAGTGGTCAGGCGACGGCCCATACGTTGAGGCCCGTCGCACGGCCTACCTGATCGCCCGTGTTTTCAAGGCTCGATCACGAGAGGGGAGGATGTCGATGGCAGGTTACCGCCGGGCGGAAACCGGCGCGGATAGGTCTGCAAGTCGGCGCCCGACGCTGAGCGCCGCAGTGCGTACCGCCGGGGCGAATCGCTCCACGTCAGAGGAGGAATGGGCCACGATCGCGAGCGAGGCCAGGAGCTGAGCATTGACGCCGAAGATCGGCGCTGCTACCGATGCGGCGCCCATCGTCATCTCCTCGCGGGAGTAGGCCACGTGGTCTGCCCGTACGCGTCGCAGCGTCTCGGCCAGCCGCCCGGGCATCGTGATCGTGTGCGGTGTGCACCTCTCCAAGCCGTCCTCGACCACAAGGTGGAGTAGCTCGGGCTCGGAGAACGCCAAGATGATCTTGCCGACACCGGTGGCGTGCAACGGGAGCCGCCCGGCGACCTTGGTCACGGTATCGACCGAGCGCGTCCCGCCGATTTTGTCCAAGTACAGGGCCTTCTTGCCGTCCCGGATGGCCAGTTGCACGTTTTCATGCGTGGCGGCGTAGAGGTCTTCCATGAACGGCAAGGCGACGGCGCGCAGGTCTCGCTGTTGAGGAGCGAGTGAGCCGATCCGCCAGAGCCGGAGGCCGACCTGGTAATGACCGTCTGACGTCCGTTCCAGGGCGCCCCACTCGACCAGCTCGCCGAGGAGGCGATGCGCGGTCGATGCTGGGAGCTCGCTGGCCTCGGCGATCTCGCTGAGGGTCAGCACGGGTTGCGCGGCTGAGAACACCCCGAGTACGGCGAGCAGGCGGCTCGCCGATGTGCGGCCGACCTCTCGTGTATTGCCGCCCATGCACTCGCCTCCGTTGATCAGCCCAGGAGTTCGGTCAACCAGCCCCCAGCCCACCAATTATCGCCGCCGGAAGTGCGAGCGGCGTTCCGGCTTCCGGCCGGCTGGCGCACCACGCTGCGGTCACCTGGGGTCTGCCCCCTCCCAGGCGTCGCGCAACAGGTAGGTCAAACGATCCCGGGTGACGGTCGTGGAGTTGGTGTCGGGGACGACGGGCAGTATCACATCCACCGCATCGGAGATCTGGTTCTCGCGGAATCCGTGGTCGCGCAACGCGCGCGGAGCCCCCAGCCGATGGCGCAACTCCTGGAGACCACGCACAGCCGTGTCCCCACCCAGGGCGCCGGCGATGCGCTCTTCAGCCTCCGGTGCGTTCGGCGCGTTCAGCGCGAGCACGTGGGGCAGCACGACTGCGTGGGTGAGCGCATGCGGGAGATCGTAGCGACCACCCAGGACGTGACAGATCTTGTGGTGAAGCCCTGAGCCGGCCGATGCGAACGCAACCGCGGCAAGATAGGCGCCGTACAGCGTCTCCTCGCGACCCGCTAGCGATTCCGGGGCGGACACGATCTTCGGAAGTCCGGCGGCGAGTGCGTGGATCGCCTCGGTAGCAAGTGCTCGGTTGATCGGGTCGGTGCGAGGCGCCCACATGGAGTCGACGCAGTGCGCGAGCGCGTTCAGGCCGCTTACGACGCTGAGGTCCACCGGCAGGCCGGTCATCAACGCCGCGTCATACACGATGGCCCGTGGGAGGACACGCGTATCGACGCCCGTCGTCTTGGTTCCCCCCTCGGTGAGTCCCCAGACGCTGGTGGCCTCCGAGCCGGCGTACGTCGTGGGGACCGCGACGATCGGTAGGCCGGTGGTCAGCGCGACGGCCTTGGCCAGGCCGGTCGTCGACCCCCCGCCAACGCAGACGATTGCGTCCACTCGGTGGTCGTTCGCCGCGGATCGCGCGCGTGCGGCGACCTCCACCGGCACATGCATCCGAACGTCTTGATGGACGAGGGCCACCGGGATATCCGCGGAAACCGTCCTCGCCAGTGTCGTCTCTGACGGCGCGGCGATCACCATCACCTGGTCGGCACCGAGCAGCTTGATTTCCGCGGCCACGCCATCGGCCGACTCGCCGGTGCCGAACCTGACCCGTTGACCAAGGGTCTCGTGGATGAAGCGCATTTCGGTCATGGAGTCCCCTTCTGACGACCTGCCGATGTCCGCGCGGTCAGTTGGCCAGCAGCTCCTGGACGGCAACGGTGCGGCCCTCCCGTGCCGACATCTCCGTTGCGAGAGTGGCGGCCAGAGTACGCAGGCCGTCTTCCGCGCTGCACAACGGCGCCACCTTGCCATGGGCGACTTCCGCGAAGTGATTGAGCTGGTTGTGATAGGCGTTGCTTCGCCCGGTATCGAGAATCTTGCGCGTCAGCGGGTCGCGCCAGTCACCCCCGGGTTCGTGGGACCACAGCTCCATCGCAGGCACTGCGAGCGATGCCTTGGTGCCACCGATGCAGTAGCAGTTAGCGGGCGTGTGGGGAAAATACGGGGCCTGCCCCGACGCCATGTCCCACACCCAAGGCGACGGGACCGTGTCGCTGAGCGTCATCGATCCCACGGCCCCCGATGCGAACCGCATCAGCACGGCACCGGAATCCTCGACGTCGAACTGCCGGACCCGGTTCGACATCACGGCGTGAACGCTCTCAATGTCGCCGAACAGATACCGGAAGCAGTCGATGTCGTGGGTCAGGTTGATGAGGATTGGGCCGCCACCGGCATGTCGCCGCCACGACACGTCGAAGTAGTCATCGTGCTTCTTCACGAACCACATGCCGTTGACTGCGACGACATCCCCCAACGCTCCCTCTTCGATGCACGCACGGGCGCGTTGGATGTCGGGGCTGTGCCGGCGCTGGTATCCAACCAGGATCGGCACGCCGGTCTGGTTCGAGACTCGCGAGATCTCGACCGCAGACCGCAGATCGGCGGCAATAGGCTTCTCGACCAGTGCGGGTACGCCGCGCTGCATGGCAGCGATGGCCGCGGGCGCATGGAGCACGTTCGGTAGCGCGATGACCACCGCCTCCGGTTTCGCTGTATCCAGCATCGTTTCGTAGTCAACGAAGCGCGGCACGCGGTACCGGTCACTGACCTCTTCAGCGTGCTGACTCGGATCGGCGATGCCGACGAGTTCGGCTGCGGTCGACTCGGTGATGAACCGGGCGTGTTCCCGCCCGATGAGACCAGCGCCCATGACGGCGATGCGAATCGGAGGCATTTCACTCACTCTCCATACCGACCAGGAAGTGCTTGATCGCCTTGAAGACCCGCTCGGCGAACGCCTGTACGCCGAACCGTTGGATCTCGATGACCAACGGCGTCTCGACGCTGATCGGGAGACCATCGGGCATCGCTCGCACCAGTTTCTCGAGCGGAAGTTCGCCCGTACCCGGAAGCAGCCTCATCGCGCGTGCCTCGAACTGAAGCGGACTTCCGCCCGTGCTCTGGTTCATCGGAGCCACCAGGCCATCGGGTATCTCCGTCGGCGGCTCGAGCGGTGCGTCGCACAGCTGAAAAAACGGGAGTTTACTCGCAGGAAGTTGGGCGAGCTCCTCGAACTTTCCACCGAAGCGGAAGAAGTGCAGCGAATCAATCAACATCGCGGTGTTGTCGTGCACAGCGCTGACCTCGGCCGCAGCGCGAATGCTATTCACTCCTCGATAGGTAATCGGCTCGACGACAGGCGTGATCCCGAACGACTGTGCCACCTCCGCGAGCTCACCGAAGGTCTCAGTGAAGTGGCTGCGCTCGCAGCCACCGTCGACGACCGCGCAGTGAGTCGCTCCCAGCTCGGCGCCGCTCTCCAGTGCGAGCAGGAAGTCGGACGCCTTGGTATCCGGATGCAACGCGAACACGTCGATGTCGACGACTCCGACCGGGGAGTCAAGGAGCCGTCGGACGGTCTCTTTGAGCATCGGCGAGCCGGGCAGCATCGGGTACACAGTCTCCCCAGGCACCGACGGAGAGACGCGAAGGCCGACGAAGTCGAAGCCCACTGACTCCGCGAGCCCGACCAACTCAGGAGGGCTCACCTCCACCAGCGTCAGCGGGGCAAGACCCACCTTACGGTCGTTGATCATCGGAGCTCCTGCACTTCTTCCGTTTGCTTCTTCTCGCGGTCGTGCGGGTGGAAGCTGACACCAAGGGTCTCCCGGCTACGAATGGCGCAGACGATGCCGAGGACGTAGACCAGGGCCAGCAGGAACGTGAGACTCCACGTGGTGCCCGTCGCCTCCAGCGCGTACGCGGCGATGAGCGGCGCCGGTGCGCCGGCAACGAGATTCGTCAAGGTGTATGTGGCCGCGTGGCCCGAATACCGCGTCGCCGTCGGGAAGGGCTCGGCGATGAAGGCGCCCCACGCACCGAAACCGAGCCAGTGGACACCAACAGTCAAAAGCATCCCCACCAGCATCAGCGGCCACGACATGGTGTCGAGCAGCGGGAAGTACACGCAGATGCCAACCAGGCCGACGCCGAGATCGAGGAAGACGACCGGCTTCCGGCCGATGCGATCGGCCAACCAGCCCCCCACCGGGACCAACGCGACACCGACGGCACTCAACACGAACAACAGCCAGAAGCTGACCTCGCTGCTCATGCCCAGATTCTTGGTGATGTAACTGACCGAGTACGTGTACACGACATAGTTCACCGCCGTGCCCGATGCGCCGATCACGGCCAGTCGCATGATCTCCCGTGGCTGCCGGCGCACGACCTCGAGCATTGGCATCCGGGTCTTCGCGCCGACCTCGACCGCTTGCTTGTAGACCGGCGTCTCGTCGACCCGGCGGCGAATGACGAAGCCAGCAACGGCCATCAGCGCACCGGCCGCGAAGAGGACCCGCCACGCCCAGGACTCGAAGGCTGCTTCTCCCACAACCGCACGCACACAGACGACGCTCAGCGTGATCATGACCTGACCGAGCGGCGACCCCACGTTGACCAAGGAACCCATGAACCCGCGATTACGGGGTTCGGCGTACTCAATCACCATGACCTGCGCCGCGCTGGATTCCCCACCGAGACTGAAACCCTGGACCATACGCAATACCATGAGCAGCACCGGGGCCGCGAGCCCGATGGACTCATACCCCGGCAGCACTGCGATGCCCAGGGACGCTGCTCCCATGAGAGACAACGTGATGACCAGTATCGGCCGGCGCCCGACGCGGTCACCGAAGTTCGCGAACAAAACGGCGCCGAGCGGCCGCGCGGCCAATCCGATGCCAAAGATCGCCAGCGACGCCATCAACCCCGTGGCCGATGAAGAGTCAGGGAAGAACACATGCGGAAACACAAGAGCCGCAAGGATGCCGTACAGGCCGAAGTCGAACCATTCGAGCGTGGTGCCAATACTTGCGCCGACTACGACGTCTCTCAGTGATTTACGATCACGCGCGGTGCGGGTGGGCATATCGAAGCTCCTCAGCTGGGACATACAAAATGATCAGATCGCACCCTTGACAAGATCGTGAATACGGTCCAAAGCGATTCCGTAGCCCCGCCACCCGAGGCCGGCGACGTATACCGAACTGTCGAACCGGAAGATGTCGTGGAAATCGTCACCTTCGAACCGGTAGAGCTGCGCGATGTGCACGACGGCAACCGGCACCCCCGCATCGAAGACCGTGTCCTTCAGCCCCTTGCCCACCGAGCTCAGACCGGCCGGATTGATGACGATCCCGTCCAGCTCGTCCATGCGCTCGTGCAGCCAGTCGATCAACTCGCCCTCGTGATTGGATTGCACGTGCTCGGCGACCACCCCGAGGCGCGCAGCGACCTCGTCGACGTCCTTCGTGATGTCGTCGAGGGTGTGTGATCCGTACTTCTCGGGCCGCCTCTTTCCAAGGCGGTTGAGGTTGGGGCCGTGTAGGACAGCGAAACGCATTGTGAACTCCGTCGTTCGGGTCTGCAGGTAATCGAGACGATAGGACGACCTCCAAGCAGCCAAGAACTGTTGAGTTCCGCCCGGCGGAACGGATCACATCCGTGTGTCGCGGTCAGCTGGCGAAGGGGCCGCCGGCCGCGGAGAGGATCGGCGCGTCCCTGTTCGCGGTACCGGCCGCGTGCACCGGCCCCGGATCCCACTCCGATGCCGACGGGTGGCGGTGCCCTTGCCGATAACCTCACCCGCCCTGGTGAGCCCCGCCGGGCACGGCGTATGGGTCGGTCGACCGCAGTCGCTCAGGCATGATGATCGGCTGTGCTGTCGCGACTGGCCTCTCTGAGTGTGCGCGTTCGCCATGCTGTGCCTGCTGCCGATGAGTGATCGGGACAAGGACGTCGAGATCCTGGCCTTGCGCCATCAGATCACGGTCCTGGAGCGGCAGCTCGGCAAGAAAAGGGTGCTTTTCATGCCATGCGATCGGGCGCTTATGGCGGTGCTGCTGCACCGGCTGCGACGGAATCTGCTGTGCAGGTTGCGGTTGATGGTGCGCCCAGACACAGTGCTGCGCTGGCACCGCGACCTCGTCGCACGCCGCCATGCGACCGTTTCCAAACCCAAGCGCCCGGGCCGACCACGGACCCTCCGCTCCATCCGGGCTTTGGTGTGGTGCCTGGCACCTATCCGGAGCGAGGATGTACGTGCTCGCAGCCATCGAGCACACCACCCGGCGGATCCCGATCCTGCGCGCCACCGCGCACCCAACCGCAGCGTGAGTCGCCCAAGCCGCGAGGAATCACGTCATGGACCACGAGGACGCCGCGCGGGCTCTCCAGCGGATACTTCGTATCCGCAGCCAATTCCTCGGCAGCAGCAAGGGTTATCCGCCGCGATGATCACGAAACTGACCGATCAGTGGAAGGGCGAACCGCGCGTTCGCCGAACGCGATATATCCACTGTGGACTATGTATATCTGTGGGCGGACGGTATCCACGTCAATATCCGCCTGGAAGAACACAAACTCTGCCTGCTGGTGATGATCGGAGTCCGCGCTGACGGCCGCAAGGAACTCGTCGCGCTAGCCGACGGCTATCGCGAGTCCACCAAGTCCTAGTCTGACCTGCTGCGCGAATGCAAGCGCCGCGGGATGAGGGCACCGGTGCTGGCTGTCGGTGACGGCGCGCTGGGGTTCTGGGGCGCGCTACGCGAGGTCTTCCCCGGCACCCGAGATCGGCTTATTGATTCGTAGGGCAAATGTGTGATGTCAGGCGGCGTAGCGGACTTCGGGTTTGCCGAAGTAGGAGCGAACTCGGCCAGGCGACTTGTGGAGCCGGTGGAGGAAGGAGCGGACTGCTTGTTTCATCTCGTCGCGGGTTTTCGGTGCTGTGCCGGTGGTCATGGTTCCTTTTGAGGTCGGCACCCCGGATCTCGTCGGGGTTGAGCTCGGGGCTGTATCCGGGCAGGAAATGCATCTCGATCGCCGTCGACGATCACTTGGACCTGACGGTCCAAGTGATCACGCTGAACCGTTTCCCCGGTCTTGCCCACCACCGGTGTCCGGCCGGCCGGTGCCCAGGTTCGGCCCACTGCGGCATCCGAGCGGATCCCGGTCTGGTCCAGCCACAAGATCACCGATGGCCGGGTAGTCCTCCTCCCCCCATCGGCGCACGGCCTCGGGGTCCCGCTCGTAGGCCCTGCGGATCGGTCTCTGCGGCGACACACCCCAACAGCGCAGAGAGTCGCCGACGGTGCGCAAACTCAACACGACGCCGTGGCGCACCCGGATCAACTCGGCCACCGCCTTGCGGGTCCACACCACCCCAGCCGAACGCAGCGGAGCCGAAATGGGACTGCATCCGCACCCGCATGCGCTGCCGGCACACCCTCACCACCCGCCTGTGGTCACCCGAGGAGGGCGCAATTTCGCGAGAAATTGACCGTCACCCGGGTGAACGTCAATTTCTCGCGAAATTGGCACCACCCTCGCCCCACCGAAGGAGAACCACCGATGTTCTGAATCCAGCTCGGCACGTGCGTCCTGTTCACCCTGCTGATCTTCGCCATATTCTCCACCCAGCTACCCGCAAGAGCCCTCGCGTTCTCGATCCGGCCAGCACGCCGGAGGCGGCGGCGAAGCCGCCTACACGGTCTGGCACCTCATAGCCGGCATCGAAGCCGAAACCCGCAACGCGAAGACACCGGGCGGAACAAGGACACCTCCCCGGACCACCGGGATCTCCCCAGCCGACCCAGGCGAGCTCGGCGACCCAGACGAACCCATCCGGGTGGCACCACCTGTGTGCCTGAACGCTCGTGAGTGATCCTTCCGGTTCTTACCGGAAGGATCACTCACGAGACCTGACCTCCCCAAGCACGGGGCGAAGTTCCTCAAGTAGCACTGCGGGAACAGAGAGTAAACGTGGGGTGACCTTGTACAGCAGCGACACGATCATGCAAGCGATGGTCGCAGACCTACCGTTGGAGCTGAGATCGTTTGATCAACCAGTGGTTACAGCGACGTATTCCACGGCGACGAATTCCCTGCATGCAGCGCTGCGCCTCCGGGCCGGGTGGATTTCCGGCTCGGAGGCAGCGTGACGGAGTTTTCAGGTGTTCAGCGCCACACCAGGTCCCGCGGCTGGGCCGCCTGGCGTGCGGCGCTTCGGGAGAACCGGGCCACTACAGGTTGTGCGAGAGCAGCCGGCTCAGCGCCTCGTCGAAGCTCATCCACCGGTGTTCGTCACCGGGTGCGACCGCGTCGTAGGTGTCGTTCAAGAACTCCGCAAGCTGATCGGCATTCACTTCGAAGGCGGCCTGCCCTGACGGCGAGCTCAACTCGATCACGACCAATGCCGGATCGTCCAGTCGAGGGCGGATTCGCACGTCGCCTTCGCCTGCCTCGGCGACCAGCCCGTCGGCCAGCAGGTCGCGGGCGATCACCCAATCCACCTGACCGGCCTTGCCCACGTTGAGCTTCATGCTGACCTCGTACGGGTTGCGGCTGTCGTACCCCAGTTCCACGCCAACCGGCGCGATCACACCCGCCGGGGCTACCAGGTTGAAGACCATGGTGGCGAGCACCGTGCCGTGATCGTTTGCCATCATGTCCGCACTCCCAAGCGTCGGCTTCACTTCCTAGATACCAGCGTGCCCAACCCGGGTTCATGTCTTCTTCACGATGTCTTCAGGCCCTGATCGCGCCAGCGAGAACATTTGTACGGGCAGAGGTACGGTCGCAGCGCGGCGCGATCACGTCACCCTGACACCGTGGCGAGCGGTGCCCTTGCGTGGGCCCCCGAAGCGGCCACGCCCTGCGGGGCTCGGTCGTCGAGCCGGGCCCCGCAGGACGAAGCAACGGCGTGCCCCATCTCAGGAGAGGATTCGCCGCTGATCCTTCCGTCCGAGCAGAAGAGGCCGAGCGGGAGCTGTTGCGCCCCATGCAAAGCGGGTAAGCGAGATCGTCCGGCACGCAAATGAGCCCTTCGCAGACTTCGCAGAACGTGACGACATCGATTGAATCTCTTTGATTGCCACCGACACACGGGGTTGGGCTACCTCGTCAGGTCATGCGCTTTCTACGCATGTCCGTTTCGGTGATCTTTGTGGTGGTGTTGGTGCCGGGGAGCCGGTGGACTGAGCGGGGCTTCGGCCCAGGGCTTCGGTGTAGTCGGGTGGCGTCCGATTTGTGCTCAAGCGAGGCCGACTTCGACAAGATCAAGACGGTTCGTGCAACCGCCATGCCATGGGAGGGGGCGGCGGCGTTCCGCCACGGTGCGAAACCGCCGCCCACCCCTCCGTCCCAGCCCTTTCTTTACCTATCGAAATTCGATAGATTTACATCGTAGATCGATGGAAGGTGGGCTATGGGAAAGCTGACAGTGTGTGCGCTGCGCGCCGTGCTCGTGGTGGTGCTCGCCGGCACCGTGTTCGTACAGGCATTGATGGTGTGGGCGTTGGTCAGCGGGAGCGACCCGGAGGACGGTTCGCTCCCGCTGACCCCGCTGCGCGTGATCACGATCCTGGGAATGGTGTCGGTCCAGGTCATTGGGGTCTGCGTGTGGCGCCTGGTGACGATGGTGCGACGCGGAACCGTGTTCTCCCACGCCGCTTTCCGGTACGTGGACGTCGTGATCGGCGCGATCGTGGCGGCTGCCCTCGTGTGGTTCGCGGTCACGGCCCTCAATGCGCCGGGCCAGCGGGACGACCCGGGCGTCACCGTCATCATGGGCGGGGTTGGCGTGGCGATCCTGGGGGTCGCGCTCATCGTGCTCGTGCTGCGGATGCTGCTCGCCCAGGCCGTCGCGCGCGATGTCGAGGCGGCGCAGATGCAGGCCGAGCTGGACGAGGTGATCTGATGCCAATCGCCGTCGACATCGACGTGATGCTGGCCAAACGGAAGATGTCCGTGGGCGAGCTCGCGGACCGCGTAGGGATCACGCCCGCCAACCTGGCGGTACTCAAGAACGGCCGAGCCAAGGCCGTGCGCTTCACGACGCTTGCCACGCTCTGCGAGGTGCTCAAGTGCCAGCCGGGCGACCTGCTGCGCTGGGAGGCCGAGGACGCCGCGGGCGGATGACGTGCCCCAAGGCGGGCGTGAAAACGCCTGGCACCACCGGCCCGTGAACGGCACGTGACCGCATGGACGTGGATCGCCGATCATCCGCAGCACCGTCCCGACCCCGTTGGGTAGATTCCGGTTGACCTGCACCGCACCGTCCTGGTCGACGATCGCGACCTGCGAACGTGACTGCCCCACGGCAAACCCCCGTCCTTCCAGCGCAGCAGGGCGGGGGTTCGTCGTTGGGCGGGCAGCCAGCGCTTCGCCGTAGCCGCTTGACGCCCGATTCGTAACAATCTGTCGGTTCGACGGGGTCTGGGAACGTGGCAGGCACGGGGCTTCCAAGATCATGGAGTCGCTTTGCTCAGGAAAGCTCCACTGGGTTCGGCAGGAGCGGTCGTCAGTCTCTTTTGCGGTCCGGCTTGGCACGACCTTGTCGTGGCCGCTTTCGCCGACGCCGGTGACGATCTACGAGACCAGTTTCAAGACGGTCCGGCCCGTGAGCGACTGGTCCCCGCCGTGCTGCGCGGTGCGATCTGGACCAACCGAAGCAGCTCCGGGCTCACTGCACGGATGTCCTGGTGGGTTCGTCGAGAGCGGCGGCCATGGTCTGGCCCAGGGCCTGGCGCAGCCTGCGGGTTCGGAAGTCCGAGGAAACGCAAGTATTCAAAGAAGTTGTTCTCGCATGTTCGTGTCCACATTGGAATTGAACAAAGAGCGGATCCCGGCCTGCCTCGATGAGATGCGTGACGTACGAGCGTCTTAGCCCGTGGAAGTCCAAGCCGGGATCGAACCCCGGTGCGTCTCGGTAAGCGGCGAACCGGGAGTTGATCCGCTGCAACCCGATCCGCTCCTCGCGCTCGGACGACCACGGCGCCGACGAGCCCGGCGCCGAACTCCGGCCCATGCGGATTGCGGCCGATATCGGTGACGTCGAGCATCGCCGCGCGGTGGAGCTGGCCACCCATGTCATGCGTGGTGCGGCGTTCGCGAGCCGGGTGACGCAACTGCGCCTCGCCGGTGCCCGGCTGCCCGCCAGTGCCCGTTCGTACGTCTCCGGACCCATGGAGCCCGGCGCTGGGAGGAATCAGGACTAAAGCTGGAGGATCTTCTCCGTGACCTCTGTCGAAGATCAGCACTCGGTTGGTGCAATCCTTGCGAACGGAGCGTATGAATCGTTCCGCGTGCGGGTTGCAGTTGGGGCTGCGGCGGGAACTTCGTGACCGTGCTGCCTTCGTTAGCGAAGATTGTGGCCCAGGCGGCGGTGGGGTGGGCGGTGACCCTGCGGATATCCCGGGCCGCCGAGTGAGTGACGACGTGCTTGATCGCCGTTCTTATCCAGCGCCTGACTCCGTGCTGAGCCTCAATCGGCGAATGCTCGCGATCCATTGAGCGCGAGGGTTCGGCGGAGTCGGTCGGGGTTCATGAGCCCGGCGGTGGGTCGCCCTTCGCGTTTCGCATCCAGGAGAACGGCTTCCACGTCGTCGAGGGTGGCGTGGAGTTCGCTGAGGATTGCGGGGTCGGTGGAAGCGGCTGCCTGGCGCGGGGTCAGATTGCCGATGACGCCAGGGTTGTCGAGCCAGGCGGCTTCGGCGTCGAGGCTGATGCGTTCGTTGGCCTGGGCCTCTTCGTGGCAGTCGAGGAAGTAGGTCTCCAGGATGACGGTTCGGCCTTCGCGGCCGTCGGGTTCCGGGTTGGGGCCGAGGCGTTCCGTGTGCCGGTTTTGCTCGGTGGCGTCGGGGGCAACGTTGTATAGGAGATCTTCGAGTTCTGCGAGTCGAGTTGGGGAGTTCGCTGTGATGGTGAATTCGTCGCGGTTGCGGTGGATCTCTCCGATGCTGAGTGTCCGCCCATCGGGCAGTTGGCGGTGAGAGGCCAGCAGGTCATCGCCGGTCTGCACGAGCTGTTCCCTAAGACGGTCGAAGGTCTGTTCCGCTTGGTTCGCGGTGTAGGTGACCCGGCAGTCGTGAACAGCGTCGCCGTCCGAGTTGCGCACCTGGGCCGGCGGTTCCGGGGCGAAGAAGTCTGCGATCTGTTCCGGCGACGGCCCTGATGCGAGCAGCTTCTGTATGGCGTGGCGCCGGTGGCGGGGGACCGGGACGGGAATCGCCAGTAGCCGGGGTCCGGTGGTGTCGTGCAGCAATCGGCCGCAGAACAGGCCAAGCCGTCGGGCGGAGGTGGAGAACAGTTTGTCCGAGAGGTGGATCGGCTCTCCGTTGGGATGGGCCCGCAGCGTGACTCCGTGGCCACGCTTGACGTCGACGGTTTCATAAAGAGTGAACGGGACCCGCCGCCAGTCTTCGATGAGGTCGCGTTCCTCGGGGCGCAGCCAGTGACCTCGGGCGGCGAGGAACTTTTCCACCAGGCCGCCCTGGAAGAGCGCAACGTCGAGGCAGAACATCGCGTACCGCTGGGGTTCCGCGGTGCGTTCGGTCAGTGCGCTGATGGCCTCGACGCCGGGGGAGCGTTCGGCGTAGCTACCCAGCAGTGCGTACAGGAGTTGGGCCCGCGCGGCCAGCCCGGGTACGGCGCCACGTCGGCAACATGCCTTGTACTTCCGTCCCGATCCGCACCGGCAGGGGCTGTTGCGCGGCACGTCATCCACCGCGGAGGCTGCGAGGGCCGCGTTCAGTCCCTGTTGCAGCGGGCTGGGCATCTGGGCGCGGCGTAGGTAGCGATCGGCGGCGGTGTAGTCGCCGCGGGCAGCGGCGTATTGCGTGGCGTCGTGCAGGGCCGGTTCCAAGTCGGGGCGGTGCGCCAGGGCGTCATTGATGTGCTCGCGGGCGGAGGTGGAGTCTCCGGCGCCCTCGGCGGCGCGTGCCGAAAGCAGCGCGACCGCGGCCTTGGCGTATTTGCCGCGGGCCTTGGATTGAATTACCTGCAGCAGCGCACCGACGTCACCGCCGCGCGCGGTGTGGCATTCGACCTGGCCGGAAAGGAAATCCAGCGCTTCGTCGGGCGCGGTGGCGAGAATGTCTACGAGGAAGTCGGTCTGATCCTCAGCCAACGGCTCATCACTGGTGAGCCATCCCGCGACGGTGTCACTATCAACCAGCACATCGGTCTCCGCAGCCATTGAGCTACCGTAACCGATGCGGCGGAAGGGCCGTCGGGAAGGATGCGGCAACGCTCGCGATAGGGTAGCCGCTGGCAGGCGAGACGCAGGTATGCAGTGACATCGGCGATCTCTTGGAGAGGCGAGCATGACCGCGTCTGGTGCTCTTGCCCGCGCACTCGAAACGATTCTCGTTGACTGCTAAGGCGAGGACGAAAGCCATCTCCTCCGGGCTTCGCCGACTTCGGGGAACCCGAGCATGACACTACCTGGACTGGCGGGGCGAGTCGTTCGCCCCACCGCCGTCGACCTCGAAGCGATCAACACCGTACTCGCCGTCATCCGCGTTGCGGGCCCCGCTCGCACGGTAGGACGGCACGCCGCCTGCACCGAGCGCCCGCACCGGCTGGAAAGTGAGTTCACCGCGGCTGGTGCCAGGAGCGGCTCGGTAGACGCCCAGGCGTGCTGGTTGACTACCTAACAACCCGACGGCACGAGCCGGATGAACCGAGAGGTTCACGTCCGGATCTGTGGGGCAGGGAGGGGCAGATCCTCCCCGCTACCCGGCCTAGTTCGGGACCGAGACCTGGTTGAACGGGAGCATCGGTTCCAGCCAGGGGAAGACCACGAACAGCAGCAGCGCGATCACTCCCAGGGCCAGTAGTAGCGCGAGCACCAGCTTCGTGCCCAGCGGCCCGGGGAGGTGACGCCAGATCCAGCCGTACATTTATGCCTCCCCGATCGCCTGCAACAACTGGGCATACGTGGCGTCGGCCGTCTTCGGGAACTGGTTGGTCAGCACCGCGTGCACGATCAGCCGTTGCCGGTCGGAGAACTGCGGGTGGCACGTGGTCAGCGTGAGCAGTGCGACCTGCTGTTGGGGCGGCAGGATGTCGGGCGGTTTGTGTGGCACCGGCGCCACGACATCGCCCTCGTTCGGGCTGACGATCTCGCGGCCATAGGTCTCGCCGTATGGGCCGCCGTCGGCCGCGTTCGTCCGCAGCGTGCCCGCATGCGAGCACTGCGGTTGTGCGCCCTGCCCGGTCGACCAGTTCGCGAACTCGTCGGAGTGCGGCAGTACGCGGTAGACGAAGAAGTCGGTCTGCGTCTCCACTACGATCGCGTCGCAGGAGCTCAGCAGGTCCAGGTCGTTGAAGGGCGCACCCTTGCCGACCCGGTGCCCGGCGACCGCGAAGTTGCCTGGTTCGCCGGGCAGCGCGGTGCCCTTGTAGTGTCCCGGCCCGACCTCCAGTGCCGCCGCTTCGGTGCCTTCCTGGATGGTGAAGTGGTAGTCGGCGCCGAAGCCCGGGATGTACAGCTTGGCGAACGCTTTGCCGTCGATCAGTTCGGGATGCGGCTGCCGGTCCTGTGCCCAGTCCCCGTTGAGCGTTGTCGTCGCGCTGGCCTGTTTCTTCGCCGAGAAGAGGTCGGTCACGTACAGCTCGTAGACGACGAATAGCAGGACGACCAGCCCGGCGGTGATCAGCAGCTCGCCGAAGGTTCGCACGATCTTCGCGCCGAGTCCCCCCGATGACTTCGGTGCTTCCAGAATCGCCACGCGTGCTCCTTTCTGGAACTCGCTTACGTTACTGTCCACTGTGGTTGATCTGTTTCAGTGGAACAGTGTGGCGCCAAGTGGGTGTTGTTGGTCGAATCCGGGGAGTGTCAGGAAGGTCGCGCTGGCGGTGGTGGTGGTGAATTCCAGCAGTGCGTCGGAATGATCCATCCGGGTCAGGGTGTTGGTGAATGTTCGTATGTCGTTCTGGAAGCTGATGAAAAGCAGGCCGGGGGTGGGTTCGTCGGTGCTGTAGGAGCGACGGAGCATGAGGCCGACGCCAACGACGTTGGAGTGTGCTCTGCGGACGTGGGCGTCTGCCGGGATGAGGTAGCGTCCGTCCGGGGTTTTGGCGCCGAGGGCCGGGTCCGAGGTGATGGTGCCACCGGAGAGAGGCACGCCGGTGGCTCGGTACCGACCGAAGACTGCCTCCTGGTCGGCAACGGACAGTGTGGCGAACCGCGGCAGATCGAGTTCCATGCGTCGCAGTACGGTAATGGTGCCGTCGGCGACCGGAGCCGGCCCGGGCAGCCACAGGTCTCGTTGTTCTTGGACGGTGGTGTGCGGGCCCACGATGCCGTCGATGAAACCGAAGAGGTTTCGTGGGGCGGTAAGGCCCTGAGCTACGGGAATGTTCGAACCGCGGCGCCCGGACTGCCGCCAGCGTTCGTGTATCCGGTCACCGGCCTGGTCGACAAGCGCGGCAGCGGCGACCGGCACTACCAAGGCGTCGCTGGCGCAGATCTGTATCAGCAGGTCACCGCCGCGTGCTTGCGGGGCGATCCGTTCCCGGGAGAACTGTGGGAGATCCACGGCGCCGGGCAGGGAAGGATCGACCATGCGCACCAGTCGGGGGCCCACTCCGATCGTCACGGTGAGATCGCCCGGCGGTAGGCCCAGCAGTCGTGCGTCGGTTCCCGCGGTGAGCGTGAGGATGGCCTGGCCGAGGTCGGCCAGTAATGGGCCGGGTGCCACGGCGTCGCCGAGGTCGGCCACCAAGGCCAGCAGGTTGGGCTGGGCTGGCTGCGGGAGCGTGATACCCGCCTGATGCCGACCCGTCGGTGACACCGGCGTGGTGGACGCGGGGGCATCACGTTGGCCAGGCTGAGGGGGGCCCGATTCGCACCCGGCGGTGAGGCCGGTGGCCATTACGGTACCGGTGACACCGAGGAACGCGCGGCGTGACGGGCGATGATCGGCTCGGTTCACGGTAGGGAGAGTGCCATATCCGCCCTCCCACAGGCGAATCCGGCGTCCATGCCACACTGCGATCATGTCTCGTTTCGGTCTTCGCGTGACAGTCGCGGTGCTGGGCACGCTGATACTCGTCTTGGCCGGCTGCGGTGCCGGCGATGACGGATCGGGCCAGGGCCGGCGACCGGCCGGTGCGCACGTGACGATCCGAGTGCCGGCTGACGCCCCGACGATCTCGGCCGCGGTGTCGCTCGCTCAGCCCGGTGATCTCGTGTTAGTCGCGCCGGGCGTATATCCGGAGTCGGTGAAGATCGCCACGGCGCGGATTACCCTTCGGGGCGAGTCCCGGGACAAGGTCATTATCGACGGGCGGTTGCAGCAGCCCAACGGCATCGTCGTCGCCGCGCCCGGGGTGGCCGTGGAGAACCTGACCGTGGAGAACAACACGCAAAACGGGGTACTGGTCACCGGTTCGGCGAAAGCGGTCGCCGGATTGCCGGGGACAAGCGGCGGCTATGACACCGGCGACGAGCCCGTCACTTTCCTGAAATCGTTCTTGGTTTCCCATGTGACCGCGACCCGCAACGGGCTGTACGGCATCTACGCGTTCTCCGCGCAGGACGGTGTCATCGAGCACTCGTACACGTCAGGTTCGGCTGACTCGGGGATCTATGTCGGGCAGTGCAAGCCGTGCAATATCGTGGTGCGGGACAACATTGCCGAACTCAACGCGGTCGGTTACGAAGGCACCAACGCCAGTGGTGACATGTACGTGGTTGGTAACCGTTTTGTCGGTAACCGGGTCGGACTCACCATCAACTCCGACCATCAGGAGAAGCTGCTCCCGCAGCGGGGTTCCGTCGTCGCCGGCAACCTGGTCGCGGGCAACCAGCAGACACCGACCCCCGAGCAGGCCGACGGCGGGTGGGGCATCGGCATCGGCATCGATGGCGGCAGCGACAACCAGTTCATCCGCAACCGCATCGCCGGCAATATCAACGCTGGGATGGTGATCACCGCAACCGCCGACCTACCACCGGAGGGAAACCAGATCGTGGACAACACTTTCGCCGCCAACGGTATTGACGTCGGCTGGACGTTTCCCACCGCCACACAGGGACGCGGTAACTGCCTGCACGACAATGATCTGCGCGCGACGGTGCCCGCTCAGCTCGTGACGACCGCGTCCTGCCCGGTTCCCGCCCAGTCGCCCACACCGTCGGGCACGTGGGCGATGCCGACGGCACCCGGCGGTATCCCGTTCACCGAGGTGGCTGTGCCTGGCGCACAGCCACAGTTCCCGAATGCCACCACGACCGGCGCCACGGCTGTTCCGGCCGTTCCGGTACTACCGGACACCGCAAGCATCCCGCTGCCCTCAGCGTCACTGCTCGCCGGCAATGCGCTGGTACGGACATCCTGAACGGCGGCTACGGTCTCGGGCCGACTCCGGGTACCGGCTGAACCGGAACATATTCCCCGGTGTCGAAATCGATGACCACTGGCCGCGCTTGGGAAGCCACCTCGACCTGAACCCGGTACATCGTGCCGTCCGAGCCGATCCAGTAGCGCACGGTGCCCCCCGTACCGGGCTTGGCACCGGCATCCGGCCCGGTCATGACGTCCACCTGGTGCCCGTCCCACTGGTCCTGTCCCCTCCAGGTGGCGCCGTTCTGCGGCAGTAGTGCGGCGTTGTCAGGCCGGTCGCTGCCGAGACCGAGCGCGATGGCCAACGAGGCGTCCAGCGCACTGCCGGTCGTGTGCAGCGGACGGCTGAACCAACCCGGCCCGGGCGGCGATGCCGGACCACATCGGACGGTTGGGTGTGCGCGGTGCAGGACCAAGGCCCGTGAGCGTTTTTCGGTGCTATGGCGCCCAAAATCACTCACGGCCAGGTGGCGACCTTCGCCGCGGGCCGCGCCGCAACGGGTCGCGGGTCTGCTTCTCGTCGACACCAGGGCTGTCGCCGGCAACGACGAGAGCGTGCCCACCGCCTCAAGGTCGCGGATCGAGCGGAACGCGAGGGCACCGGCGGCCGGCTCGCGGAGAGCACCCTGCCGAATCTGCTGGGAAGCACGACGCACGAACGACGGCCAGAGGTCGTCGCCAGCGTCCGAGTCCCTGTGCGGGCGGGAACAACGTGGTCGTCGACGGGCCCCGAGCCAGACCCCTGGGGCGCACCAGGAAGCCGCACAAGGGTCGGTTGCCTACATTCCGCAGCAGCAATGGAACCCAGGACCCCGGACAGGTGCCGCTGCCGGGTGCGCCTTCGTCGCGGCTGAACAGCCAGTACTTGGTCAGCCCGCGCCCGACGAACTGCTCTGTTTGGTGGTGCGCGCCGGGTCGAAGCCGGTAGCTCAACGGTGCATGTGCCGGCCGAGGGTGGCTGGATGGTGCCCGCCCTCAGGCGTGTGACCGGGAACTCATCCGCGAAGTCCAAATTGCGCTAATTGAGTGTTTTGGGTCGACTTGCGTGTGGGCGTGTGTCTAAAGTCGGGACGTGCTTGAGGGAGATCACCGCCCGCGAGGCGGTAGGTGCGGCGCGTGAGAACACATCTTGCGCAGGACCCGAGCTCGTGGCCTGGCTGGCGGGGTATCCGTCGGCCGCGGCGCGTTCCCGCCGAAGATCCGCTGATGCCGGTGAAGTGACACCAGGCCGGGCACAGCGCGCCATCGCGAACTCTGCTCGTGATCCGACGAAATCCACCGTGCCCGGTCGCGCCGCGAGGCGACCGGCGCCGATCGACGCTGTCAGGCGCGGGTCACCCCCTTGCCGGTGAGGACTGCCGATGACCTCGCACGACCAGGCCACCGAACTCCCCGTCTCCGAAGCCCAGCTCGGGATCTGGCTGGCCGAGCAGGCCGGTTCCGCGAGCTCCTCGCCGTACCTGTGGGGCGAGTACGCCGAGATCACCGGGCCGCTGGAGGTCGGTCTGCTGTCCACGGCGGTGCGGCTGGCCGCGCGGGAGGCCGAGGCGGTGAACACCACCTTCACCGAAGGGCCCGACGGTCGCCCGCGCCAGCACCTGCGTCAGCTCGAGCCTGCGGTGGCGGTGCACGACCTCAGCGGGGCGGACGATCCGCACGGCGCGGCGCTGAGCTGGATGCGCGCCGAGCTGGACCGGCCGCTGGAGCTGCGGGACGGGCCGGTCCACGGCGCGGTGGTGCTGCGCCTGGCCGCGGAGCGGCACCTGCTTTTCCAATGGGCGCACCACATCGCCCTCGACGGTGTCGGTATGACGATGCTGACCACGCGGATCGCCGAGATCTACGACCACCTGTACCGCGGGCTCCCCGTCCCGGCCGGTCAGTGGGGCGGCCTGGCGGGGTTGCTGGCCGAAGAGGACGGCTATCGGAGTTCGGCCGAGTTCGACGCCGACCGGCGGTGGTGGCACGAGCACCTCGCCGATGGTCCCGGTTTCCTGAGCATGGCCGCCCGGCCCGCCGCTGCCGCGGCGAGTTCGCTGCGGCTGACCACCACGTTCGGCGAGGCTGAGTTCGCCGAGCTGCGCGCGGCGGCCGACCGGTTCGGCAGGCGCTGGTCGCGGCTGGTGATCGCGGCGACGGCCCTGCACACCCAGGCGATGTCGGGCAGCCGGGAGGTGGTGCTGAGCCTGCCGGTGCCGGGACGGTTCAGCGGGTTCAGCTGGACCGTGCCGTCGATGTCGGCGAACGTGCTGCCGCTGCGGTTGCGCCTGGACCCGGCGGACACGGTCGCCGGGCTGCTCGGGCAGGTCTGCGACCGGGTGCGGTCGGTGCAGGCCCACCAGCGGTACCGAGGAGAGCGGCTGAGCCGGGAGGCCGGGTATCCCGAGGACGGCCGCAGGTTCTTCGGGCCGGTGGTCAACGTGCAGAAGTTCGCCTACGGGCTGAGCTTCGGCGATGGCACCGCGACCGTGCACAACGTGGCGGCGCCGCCGTCGGAGGACTTCTCCGTGGTCGCCTACGACCGGGGTGATGGGCGGCTGCGCTTCGACTTCGACGCGAACCCGGCCAGCCACGACCGCGAAGTGCTCGCGGCCGCCCGTGACCGGTTCCTGCACCTGCTGGAGCAGTTGGTGCGGGCCGAGCCGGGCACCCGGATCGCGCGCCTCGAGACCACCACCCCCGCCGAACGGGCCCGGGTGCGGTCCGCGGGCACCGGGGTGGCGGGCTCCGCTCCCGCGCAAGACCTGGCGTCGCGGTTCGCCGAGCGGGTCGCCGCCGCGCCTGAGGCGTTCGCGGTGCGCTCACCCGCCACCGGCGAGCGGCTGACCTACCGCGAGCTCGACGCCCGCGCCGATGCGCTGGCCGCGCGGCTCGTGGCGGCCGGGGCAGGTGCGGAGTCTCCGGTCGGGCTGCTCGTCGAGCGCTCGGTGGGCCTGGTGGTGGCGGTGCTGGCGGTGGTGCGGGCCGGGGCGGCGTACGTGCCGCTGCACCGGGCCGACGGGGCGCACCGGTTGCGCTCCATCGCGGACGGGGCGGATCTCGCGCTGCTGATCACCGATGAGGTCACCGCGCAGGACGAGTTCACCGGCTGGTTCCGCGGCACCGGGACCGTCCTGGGCGTGGCAGCGGGCGGCGGCACGGCCCCGGTGACCGCCGCGGTGATCACGCCGGGCCGGTTGGCCTGCGTCATGTTCACCTCGGGTTCCACCGGCACGCCGAAAGGCGTCGCGATCACGCATGAGAACGTGGTGCGCTTGACCGAGGACCGGTGGTGGGCAGAGGGCGCTGCCGAGCGGGTGCTGCTGCATTCCCCGCACGCCTTCGACGCGTTGACCTTGGAGCTGTGGGTCCCGCTGCTGACCGGTGGTGAGGTCGTGCTCGCCCCGCCGGGCGAAGCGGATCTGCAGGTGTTGGGTGAGGTGGTCGCCGGTTGCGGGGTGACCGGGCTGTGGTTGACGGCGGGGTTGTTCGACGCGGTCAGCCAGGAGGCCCCGGGGTGGCTGCGCGGTGTCCGGCAGGTCTGGACGGGCGGCGACGTGGTCCCGGCGGCGGCGGTGCGCCGGGTCCGGGCGGTCGCTCCGGAGCTCGTGGTGATCAACGGCTACGGCCCGACCGAGACGACCGTGTTCGCCACCCGCCACGTCGTCGACTCCGACGACGCCACTGCGGTGCCCATCGGCGCGCCGATCGACGGCAAGCGGGTGCACCTGCTCGACGCCGCGCTGCGGCCGGTGCCGCTGGGCGCGGTAGGGGAGCTCTATCTGGCCGGGTTCGGCCTGGCTCGCGGTTACCTGGCCGATCCGGCCGCGACGGCGCAGCGGTTCGTGGCCTGCCCGTTCGGGGCGCCGGGCGAGCGGATGTACCGCACTGGTGATCTGGCGCGGTGGAACCCGGACGGCACGCTGCACTTCGCCGGCCGCGGCGACGGCCAGGTCAAGTTGCGCGGTCACCGCATCGAGACGGGTGAGGTCGACGCCGCGCTGGGGCGGGCCGCGGGCGTGCGGCAGGTGGCGACGGTGCTGCGCGAGGAGGAGACCGGGCGGCGGCTGGTGTCCTACGTCGTGGCCGAGCAGGCGGATCCGGCCGCGTTGCGGGAGCACGTGGCCGCGCTGCTGCCACCGTTCATGGTGCCCTCGCAATTCGTGGTGGTGCCGGAGTTGCCGTTGAACCGCAACGGGAAGCTGGACCGCGCCGCGTTGCCCGATCCGGCCGAAGACTCCGCGCCACAGGAAACGCCCACCGAATCCCCGGTCCCGGCGTCGGCGGCCGAGGAGCTGCTGGCCGGGTTGTTCCGCGAGGTGCTCGGCTTGGCCGAGGTGCCGCCGGACCGGGACTTCTTCGCCCTGGGCGGTGACAGCATCAAGGCGATCCAGCTCGCCAGCCGGGCCCGGCGCGGTGGCCTCGAACTCGGCACCTCCGACGTGTTCCGCCACCCGACCGTGGCCGCGCTGGCCGAGCGGGTGGGTGCGGCCGCACCGGCGCTGCCGGGGCCGGGTGCTGCGGCCGGTCCGCTGCCGTTGACGCCGATCATGCACTGGCTGCTGGAACGCGGCGGTGCGCTGGGCGGGTTCGCCCAGTGCGTAACGCTGCGGGTGCCCGCCGAGCTGGGGGAGCAGGGGCTGCGGTCGGTGCTCTCGTCGCTGGTGCGGCGGCACGACGCGCTGCGGTTGAAGCTCACGGCCACCGGTGGGCTGTGGAACCTGCGGGTCGCGGCGCAGGCCGGGTTCGACTTCGCGCGGGTGGACGTGCGCGAGCTCGCCGAGCAGCACAGGCGGGAGCTGGCGGGGCAGTGGGCGCGGCGCGCGCAGGCGCGGCTGGACGTAGAGACCGGCCCGGCGGCGAGCGCCGTGTGGCTCGATGCCGGTGGCGAGCCGGGCACGCTCGTGCTCGCGGTGCACCACTTGGCCGTGGACGGGGTGTCGTGGCGGATCCTGCTCGACGACCTGCGCGAGGCGGGGCAGGCCATGCTTGGTGGGAGGTCCCCGCGAGCGGAGGCCGCGGGGACCTCGTTCGCGCAGTGGGCGCGGGCGCTGCCCGAGCACGCGCGGGAACCGGCAACGCAGGCGGAGTTCCCGCGGTGGCGCCAGGTCGCCGAGGTCAGCGGGCCGTCGGCGCAGCCGGGCGCGGAGTCCGACCGCGGTCACCTGTCGTTGCAGCTGCCCGAAGAGATCACCGCCGGTGTGCTGGAGCAGGCAACGGCCGTTTTCGGCTGCTCCGCCGACACGCTGCTGCTGAGCGCCTTCGCTCTCGCGGTGGCTGATGGGCCCGCGGTGCTGGTGGACGTGGAGCGGCACGGGCGCGAGGAGTTCGGCGGGCTCGACCTCTCGCGCACCGTCGGTTGGTTCACCACGCAGTTCCCGGTGCAGCTGCAACCGGGGGCGGCCTGGTCGCAGGTTCAGCAGGACCGCCGCCTGCTCGGCGAGGTGGTCGAGAACGTGCGGGCCGCGCTGGGTGCGGTGCCGCGCAACGGTTTCGGCTACGGCCTGCTGCGCTACCTGAACCCGCAGAGCGCCCCGGTCCTTGCGGGCGGGCCGCGGCCGCGCTTCGGGTTCAACTACCTCGGCAGGTTCGACGCGGGCAGCGACGCGGACTGGTGCCCGCGCCCGTGGGCGCCGGTGCTCGGCTCGTCGATGCCGCAGGACATGCGGATGGTGCACCTGGTCGAGCTGGATTGCGCGGTCACCGACGAGCCCGGCGGGCCGCGGCTGACCGCGAACTGGTCCTGGGACGGGCAGCTGTTCGGCGAGCGCGAGGCCGCGGTCCTGGGCGAGCGCTGGTTCGCGGTGCTCGGCGCGATGGCCGAGCACGCGCGGGAGGGTGCCGGGCAGCGGGCGGACACGGTGCTGCCGCTGCCGCCGCTGGCGCAGGGGCTGCTCTTCCACTCGATGTACGACGCGCAGGCCGCCGATCCCTACCTGGTGCGGTTCGTCTTCGAGCTCACCGGGGAGCTCGACGAGCAGCGGCTGCGCGAGGCGGTGCACGCGTTGCTGCGCAGGCACCCGCAGCTGTCGGCGGCGTTCCGCCACGACGCTGAAGGAGTGCCGGTGCAGGTCTGGCCGGCGAGTTTCAACGTCGAGTGGACGCGGCGGGAGGACGCCTCGGCGCGGGAGGTCTCGCGGTTCCTTGACACCGACCGGGCGCGGCGCTTCGACCTGGCCGAGGCCCCGGTGTGGCGGGCGGCGCTGCTGGGCGCGGGCGCGGACCGGCACGTGCTGGTGCTCAGCACCCACCACATCGTGATCGACGGGTGGTCCACGCCGATCCTGATCAACGACCTGTTCGCGCTCTACGCCGGCGCGGCGCTGCCCGCACCCGCCGACTACCGGCGGTTCCTGGACTGGACGCGGGAGCGAGACGGCGCCGCGCACGAGGAGGTCTGGCGCACGATCTTGTCCGATGTGGACGGTCCGACGCTGGTGGCCCCGGCGGCGGGCCGCGGTGCCGAGGACCGCGGCCGGGTGTTCGACCGGCTCGACGCGGCCGACACCGCCGCGGTGCGGCGCACCGCGCAGCGGCTGGGTTCGACGGTGAGCACCGTGGTGCAGCTGGCGTGGGCGATGCTGCTGGGCGCGCTGACCGGTCGCGATGACGTGGTCTTCGGCGCCACCGTCTCCGGCCGCCCGCCGGAGCTGCCGGGGGTGGAGGAGGTCGTCGGGCTGCTGATCAACACCGTTCCGGTGCGGGTGCGGCTCGATCCGCGGCGCACCGTGGCCGAGGCGCTGGCGGCACTGCGGGACCAGCAGCTCGCGGTGCTCGAGCACCAGCATGCGGACCTGACGCGGCTGCAGGCCATCGCCGGGCACGGGGAGCTGTTCGACACTGCGGTGGTCTTCGAGAACTACCCGTTGGATGACTCCGGCGCCCACCCCGTGCCGGGGCTGCGGGTCACCGGCGTCGAAGTGCTCGACGGCACGCACTACCCGCTGTCGCTGATCGCGGTGCCCGGTGATCAGCTCGGGTTCCGGCTCGACCACCGCCTCGACGTGCTCGACGAGGCCGCGGCGCGGCGGCTGCTGCGGCGGCTGGCCGCGGTGCTCACCCGGATCGGCGCGACACCCCACTGCCGCCTCGGCGAGATCGGGCTCCTGCTGCCCGGCGAAGACCCCGACACCGCAGCGATCTCGCCGCCCGGACCGCGGCACGCCGCGCTGCCGGAGCTGTTCGAGGCGCACGCCGTGGCGCACCCCGAGGCCGTCGCGGTCTCCTTCGGGGCGGAACGGCTCACCTACGGCGAGCTCAACGAACGGGCGAACCGGCTGGCGCGGCTGCTGATCGCGCGCGGCGCCGGGCCGGAACGGCTGGTGGCGCTGGCTTTGCCGCGTTCGCCGGAGCTGGTGGTGGCGTTGCTGGCGGCGCTGAAATCCGGGGCGGGGTACCTGCCGCTGGACCCGGAACATCCGTTGGAGCGGATCCGGCGCACCACCGCCGACGCCGAGCCGGTGGTGATCGTCTCGGTGCGCGCGCTGCGGCCGGTGCTGCCGGCGCAGCCCGGCGCGCTGCTGCTCGACGATCCCCGAACCAGAGCCGAGCTGGCCGCCGCCGGGGCCGAGGCCCCGCGGGTGCCCATCCACCCGGACCACGCGGCCTACGTGATCTACACATCCGGTTCGACCGGTGAACCCAAGGGCGTGGTGGTCTCGCACCGCAACGTGCTGCGGCTGCTGGAGGTCACCGACGACCTCTTCGGGTTTGGGCCCGATGACGTGCACGCGCTGTTCCACTCCTGTGCGTTCGACGTGTCGGTGTGGGAGCTGTGGAGCGCGCTGGGCCGGGGCGGGCGGCTGGTGGTGGTGCCGGGCGAGGTCACCCGCGCGCCCCGGGAGCTGCGGGCGCTGCTGGCCGCCGAAGGGGTCACGGCGCTGTCCCAGACCCCCTCGGCGTTCTACCAGCTCGCGCAGGAAGAACCCGGTGGCGGACTGCCCGCGCTGCGCCACGTGGTCTTCGCCGGGGAAGCGCTGGACCCGGCCCGGCTGCGCGGCTGGCACGGCCGGCAGCGGCCGCGGCTGGTCAACATGTACGGCATCACCGAGACCACGGTGCACGCCACCTGGGCGCTGCTGTCCGACCCGGCCGAGACACGCAGCGTGATCGGGACGGCGCTGGCGGACCTGCGGCTGCACCTGCTCGACCACGCGCTGCGCCCGGTGCCGCCGGGATGTCCAGGGGAGATCTACCTGGGCGGGCCCGGGGTGGCGCGCGGATACCTGGGGCGGGCGGGGCTGACCGCCGCCCGGTTCGTCGCCGACCCGTTCGGGCCCGCCGGTGCGCGGTTGTACCGCTCCGGCGACCTGGCGCGGGCGCTGCCGGACGGGTCCCTGGAGTACCTGGGGCGCGTCGACCTGCAGGTGAAGGTGCGCGGTTTCCGCATCGAACCCGCCGAGGTGGAGCACGTCCTCGAACGGCACCCGTCGGTGGCCCGCGCGGTGGTGCTCGCCCAGCACGACGACACCGGCGGCGGCCGGCTGGTCGCCTACGTCGTGCCCACCACCGAGGTCGATCCCGCTCGGTTGCGGGAGCACGCCGCGACGCTGCTGCCCGCGCACATGGTTCCCGCATTCGTCGTGGCCGTCGCCGAGATCCCGCTGACCGCCAACGGGAAGCTGGACCGCGCCGCGTTGCCGGAGCCCGGGAGCGGGCGCGCCGCGGGCCGGGCACCCGGCGGGGCGCTGGAGCGGTTCCTGTGCGAGGCGTTCGCCGCGACGCTGGGCATCCCGGAGATCGGGGTGCAGGAGAGCTTCTTCGACAGCGGCGGGCATTCGCTGCTGGCCACCCGGCTGATCAACCGGGTGCGCTCCGGGCTCGGCGTGGAACTCGACATCCGCACCCTGTTCGACGCGCCGACCGTGGCCGAACTCGTCGGCCACGTCGCCCGCGCCCGCACCCGCGACCGGCCCTCGCTGCGCCCGGACCGGCGACCGCAGCGCGTACCGCTCTCACCCGCGCAGCGGCGGCTGTGGTTCATCAGCGGCTTCGACGAGTTCGCGACCACCTACAACATGCGCTTCGCGGTGCGCCTGGACGGGCCGCTGTCGGCCACCGCGCTGCGTGCGGCGCTGGGCGACGTCGTGGCCAGGCACGAGAGCCTGCGCACGGTGGTCGCCGAATCCGACGACGGACCGTGGCAGCAGGTGCGCGGCCCCGAGCAGCTGCGGTTCGGGCACATCCAGGTCGCCGAGGCCGATCTAGCGGCGCGGCTGGCGGCGGACTCCGCGCACCGCTTCGACCTCGCCGCCGAGTTGCCGATCCGCGCCACCCTCTACGAGCACGGTCCCGACCGGCACGTGCTGCTGGTGCTGCTGCACCACATCGCGGTGGACGGCTGGTCGCTGGCCCCGCTGGCCCGCGACCTGTCCACCGCCTACCGGGCCAGGTCCACCGGTCGAAGCCCGCAGTGGCCCACCAGCCCGGTGCAGTACGCCGACTTCACCGTCTGGCAGCAGGCGATCGACGCCGAGCCGCAGCTGCGGTACTGGACGAAAGTGCTGGCAGGCGCCCCCGAACTGCTCCCGCTGCCCACCGACCACCCCCGCCCGCCGGTCTCGGCGCATCGCGGCGAGACGATCGAGGTCGCCCTGGATGCGTTGCTGCACGCGGCGGTGCTGCGGCTGGCCCAGGACCACGACGTCAGCCCGTTCATGGTGCTGCACGCCGCGTTCGCCGCCCTGCTGTGCAGGCTCGGCGCCGGTGCGGACATCCCGATCGGCACCCCGGTGGCCGGGCGCAACGACGCCGCGCTGCACGACGCGGTGGGCTGCTACGTCAACACCGTCGTGCTGCGTACCGACCTGTCCGGGCAGCCCAGCTTCAGCGAACTGCTGCGGCGGGTCCGGGCGGCCGACCTCGACGCCTTCGACCACCAGGAGGTGCCCATCGAGCGGCTGGTGGAGGTGCTCAACCCGGCCCGCTCGCTGGGCCACCACCCGCTGTTCCAGGTGATGGTGGCCTTCCAGGACACCCCGCCGCAGGAGTTCGACCTGCCCGGCATCAGCACCGAGCAGGTGGCGCTGCACGGCCAGTCCGCCCGGATGGACCTGCTGCTGAGCCTGCGCCAGAACCACACCCCGACCGGGATGCCCGAGGGCATCACCGGGGTGCTGGAGTACGACACCGAACTGTTCACCCCGGACACCGCGCGGAAGCTGATCAGCCGCTTCGAACTCCTGCTGCGCGCCGCGACCGAGGCGCCCGGCACACCGGTCGCCGAGCTGCCCGTGGTCTCCGAGCAGGAGCACCACTGGCTGGTCCACGGCTGCAACGACACCGCCCGCCAGGTCCCGCCGACCCCGTTGCACGAGCTGTTCGCCGCGCAGGTCGCCCGAACCCCGCACGCCGAGGCGGTGCTGCACGACCACGCAGCGCTGACGTTCCGGGAACTCGACCAGCGGGTGCGGGAGATCGCCGCGCAGCTCACCGAGCACGGCATCGGCCCGGGAGCGCTGGTGGCCTTGGCCCTGCCCCGCACACCCGACCTGCTCGCCACGATGCTGGCGGTGCTGCGCACCGGCGCCGCCTGCCTGCCTTGCGAACCGGACTGGCCCGCGGCGCGCACCGGCGCCGTG
Source organism: Saccharopolyspora sp. ASAGF58 (assembly GCF_012277335.1). Classification (NCBI taxonomy): domain Bacteria; kingdom Bacillati; phylum Actinomycetota; class Actinomycetes; order Pseudonocardiales; family Pseudonocardiaceae; genus Saccharopolyspora; species Saccharopolyspora sp. ASAGF58. Next base: position 5,263,254 of record NZ_CP040605.1, read on the forward strand.
CTGGACGACGCCCGGCCCGCGCTCGTCGTCGGCACCGACGCGCGCGGCGAGCTGAGCTTCACCCGCCCCGGCCGATTACCCGCACCGATCGCGACCGGTACCGCTTACGTCCTCTACACCTCCGGCTCCACCGGCCGCCCCAAGGGCGTGGTCGTGGCGCACCGCGCGGTGGTGAACCTGCTGGCCGCGCTGGCCGAACTCCTGGAGGTCGGCGCGCGGGACCGGGTGCTGGCCACGGCCCCGGCGGGGTTCGACATGTCCGTGCCGGAGTTCTACCTCGGCGCGCTCACCGGCGCGGCCGTGGTTCTGGCCGACCGCGACACCACCCGCGATCCCGATGCGCTGCTGGAGCTGGTCGAACGGCAGCGGGTGACGGTAATGCATGCGACACCGTCGCTGTGGCGCACCCTGGCCGCCGACCGGCCGCGGGCGCTGCGCGGCATCCGCGGGGTGATCGGCGGCGAGGCCGTGCCCGGCCCGCTGGCTGAGCGGCTGCGCGGACTCGGGGTGCGGCTGCTGGCCTGCTACGGCCCCACCGAGACGACGGTCTGGTCCAGCGCCTGCCCGGTCGAAGGCCGGCAGCGGGAGGTCGTGCCGCTGGGCCGTCCGTTGTGGAACACCGCCTGCCACGTGCTCGACGAGCGGCTGCGCCCGGCACCGCCGGGCGCCGTCGGCGAGCTCTACATCTCCGGACTCGGCGTGGCTACCGGCTACCTGCACCGGGCGGCGCTGAGCGCACAGCGGTTCGTCGCCGACCCGTTCGGCCCGCCCGGCACCCGCATGTACCGCACCGGCGACCTCGCCTCCCGCGCACCAGACGGATCGCTGCGCTTCCACGGCCGCGCGGACGAGCAGGTCAAGATCCGCGGCCACCGCGTCGAACCGAGCGAGGTCGAGGCCGCGCTGCTCGGGCACCCGCAGGTGCGGGCCGCCGCGGTGACCGTGCACGCGCCCGACGCCCACGACCGCAGGCTCGTCGCGCACCTGGTCGCACCCGGCGTGGATCTCGCCTCGGTGCGCGAGCACCTCAGGGCGAGGCTGCCCGGATACATGATCCCGTCGCGGCTGCTGACCTGCGACGAACTGCCACTCTCGTCGAACGGGAAGCTGCTGCGCGACCGGCTGCCCGTCCCGGCCGAGGACACCGCAGCCGAGCAATCCGCAGCCGGGGAACCGGACGTGGCGGCGCCGGTGCGGGTGCTGTGCGAGATCTTCGCCGAGGTGCTGGGGACCGCCCGCGTGGGGCCGGAGGAGAACTTCTTCGAACTCGGCGGGCATTCGCTGATCACCGCGCCCCTGATCGCCCGGATCCGCTCGCGGCTCGGCCTGCGCGCGAAGGTCCGCGACGTGTTCGAGGCGGGCACCCCGGCGGCGCTGCACCGCGCGCTGACCGGCCCCTCCGCAGCGGGAGGGCACCTGCTGCCGCTGCGCTCCGGCGGTCCGGCCGCGCCGCTGTGCTGCGTGCACCCGCTCAGCGGCCTGGGCTGGTCCTACGCCGGGCTGCTGGCCCACCTCGACCACGACCAGCCCGTCTACGCGCTGCAGGGTGACGCGGGCGCGCAGCCACCGGGCAGCATCGAGGAGATGGCCGAGCGCTACCTGCAGGAGATCCGCTCGGCGCACCCGCGCGGACCGCTGCACCTGCTCGGCTGGTCCTTCGGCGGCCTCGTCGCCCACCACATGGCGATCAAGGCGCGCGACCGGGACCTGCAGGTCGGCTTGCTGTGCCTGATCGACCCACCGCTGGGCGCCGAGCCAGCACCGATCGACGCGCAGCGGGTGTACCGGATCCTGCTCACCGCCATCGGCCACGACGACCAACCCGAGGGGGAGCTGACGTTCGAGGCGGTCTCGCAGCTGCTGCGCCGAGACGACGGCGCGCTCGCCGCGTTCACCGAAGCCGACATCGCCCGCACCGTGGCCACCGCCCGGCACAACGCCGAGTTGCTGCGCGGCCACCGGCCGGGCCACTACCCCGGCGACGCCGTGCACATCGCGGCCGAAGCCGGTCCAGGAGCCCGGGCGTGGCGCGCGCACGTCGGCGGCGAGCTGGCCACCTATCGGATCGACCTGCCGCACGACCGGCTCATGCAACCCGAGCACGTCGGCGAGATAGCCCGCATCGTGCGCGACCACCTCACCGAGCAGAAGGGCCACGGCACCCCATGACCAACCCGTTCGACGACGAGGACGGCACGTTCCTGGTGCTGCGCAACGAGCAGGCGCAGCACTCCCTGTGGCCGGCGTTCGCCGCGGTGCCCGCGGGCTGGGAGGTGGTGTGTGCGGAGACCAGCCGGGCGGAGGCGCTCAGCTACGTCGAGCTCAACTGGACCGACCTGCGCCCGGCGAGCCTGCGCGAGACGCCCTGAGAGCCTGTCGGCGGATGCCGTCCGCGCCTTTGGAAGCGGCGGAGCCGCTTGCATTCGCCTTGCCAAGACGACCATCGGCGGGTTCTGAGAGGTTTTCTGGCGAGGACGGCGCCTCCGCCGCGTATTGGACATACATCAGGAGGGGCACCCGCAGTCCGGGGAACCTCTCAGGTTCCGCTAAGCGACCACCCACCCAGACCATCCACCAACAGGCTCTGAGGTGTTCTCGCCCGCGCTCCGCGGGATCGCCTGGCTTTGCGCGGCGTCGCAGCTGTCCTCGCCGCGGACCGCGAGCCCGCGGAGCTGCCGGTGGGCGTTGCGGGCCACCGGCGCCGATCGGAACGACGAGACGACAACCCGGTGCACCGCACAGGTGTGGACACCGCCACGACCAGGAGATAATCACCGGTGGATCACCGCAGCGAACTGGCCGACCTCCCCGCCGGGGCACGGGTGGTCATCCGCCTTCCCAGCGGCCCCGGGCTCGCTTCGGCGCTGCTGGCGTGCTTCGAACGCGAACTGGTCGCCGTGCCCATGGCACCGCGGGCTGGGGATGCGCAGCTCGAGGGCATCGTGGACCGAGTCTCGGCCAGCGCGGTCGTCGATGGCCGGGGCTCGACGAGTTCGCTGCGCCGGACCGGGCTGCCCGCCGAGCACCCCGACGCCGCGGGCCTGGCGCTGATCATGTTCACCTCGGGCTCGACCGGCACTCCCAAAGGCGTCATGCTCAGCCGCCACGCCGTGGTGGGCAACGCGACCAAAACCGCCGCGCTGCACGGCATCGGACCCGGCCGCCCGCACGGGACGTGCCTGCCGCTGCACCACTGCAACGCGCTGGTCATGTCGCTGCTGGGCACCCATCTGACCGGGGCGCGGCTGGTGCTGCACCCGGCCGCGGACCCGACGGGTTACTTCGCCGCGCTCGAGCAGGCCGGGGCCCGCACCGCCTCGATCGTGCCCGCCCTGCTGCCGGACCTGCTGGAAGCCGCGCCGCCGTGGCCCGACGGGCTCGAATACCTGATCACCGCCGCCGCCCCGCTGACCGGCGACCTCGCCCGCCGGTTCCACCGCACCTACGGGCCGCGGCTGCGCCAGGGCTACGGGCTGACCGAAGCGGTCAACTTCAGCGCCACCATGCCCGCACCGGACGAGGCCGGGTTCACCGAGCACTACCTCGACCGGTTCCCGCCGGTCGGGCTGGCGCTGCCGGACACGCGGCTGCGCCTGGAGGGCGGCGAGGTCTGGATCAGCACCCCGGATCTGATGGACGGCTACTGGCAAGACCCGGCCGCCACCGCCGAGGCCATCACCGCCGACGGCTGGCTGCGCACCGGCGACCTCGGCGAATTCCGCGGCGATCTGCTGGTGCTCAAGGGCCGCACCAAGGAACGCATCGACCGCGGCGGCGAGAAGCACTACCCGCTCGACGTCGAACGCCGCTGGCGCGAAGACGGCCTGACCGGCCGGTTCGCCGCCGTCGGCGTCACCGAGGCCACGCTCGGCCAGGAGATCGGCCTGGTCGCCACCGACCAGCCCGTCGACCGGCTGCAGCAGTTGTGCGAGCGCACCGAGCTGCGCCCGGCGGTGCTGCGCATCGGCGACTTCCGCGCCACCGCCACCGGGAAACCGCAGCGTTCGCTGATGGGCGCCACGCTCGCCGCCCGCCGCGAAAGCCCCTCCCGCTACGAGCGCCTGCTGGGCTACGCCGCGGCCACCGCGCACGAACTGCTGCGCGGCACCCCGCACCCGGACGTGCCGCTGCAGAAGGTGCGCGCCCTGGCCGAGCGCGTCCCGGAACCCGACTCGCTGGAGCCGACCGACGAACCGGTCTACGAGGCGTTCGACTCGCTGCGCCTCGGCTGCGACGCGGATCCCGAGCGGCGTGCGGCCGACCGGGCGGTGCTGCGGGCCAAGCTCACCGCGTCGTGGCCCCTGTCGTCGTACGCCGAACTGGCCGCCGCCGTGGCCGAGGTGCAGGGCGCGCCCGGGGGCGCGGCGCCCTTCGGCGTGGAGACCACCCTCGACGACGGGCGCCTGGTGCTGCTGCCGCACGCACCGGCGGCCACCGCGGGCGGCCTGCCGTGGGCGTTGGACCTGCTGTGGACCTATCTCAACGACGGAAGAACCGGCCACTGCGCCGACCGATGGGCCCGGCTGCGCCGGTTGCGGCACGACGGCTTCGCCATCGCGGGTTTCTCCGCGTTACGGGCCGGGCGCCATGACCTCGGCGGAGTCATCTGGGCAGTCCGCCCCATCGAGGAGGAGTAACCATGCCGCACGACGACCTGCACATCGCGACCTGGGCGAAGAGCTCGATCGGCCCCGACCACACCGAACTGCGCGTGGACCACGGGGAGCTGGCGGTGCCCATGCACGGCACCGCCGCGGCCAGCGGTCAGGAACTTGCCACCAACGGCGAGATCGGCGCCGACCTGATCCGGCTGCCGGCCGGGCAGGGTTTCGTGCCGCACACCCACCCGGGCCACCACGTGCTGACCGTGGTCGCCGGGACGGGGACCATCACCTACGGCGGGCGGATCCACGAGACCCATGCCGGGCAGACCTTCCTCATCGAAGGGCAGGTGCCGCACGCGGTAGGCGCGATCACCGATCATCTGATCGTCGCGGTCGGCGCCCCGCACAAGCGCATCGACTCCACCGACCGCATGACGCCGGTGCCCTATGAGGAGATCATCGCCGACAGTGGTGAGCTGACCTGCATGATCTGCGACAAGACCGCCGGGGCGCCGCGCTACCTGCACTCGCTGGACTGCCGGCACTGCCCGTGCCGGGAGTGCGCCGGGATGCCGGGCTGATCCGGCCAGCCACCGGACATCCGCCTGCTGGGAGACCCCGATGAGCAACTGCCCCAGCGTGCTCTGGCAGGAATCTTTACTTTGCTCACCTCGGATGCCGTAACGATTCGCGAGTGCTCCATCGCACTCGCTGGCGCGACATCGGTCTCACTCAGTCGCGAAGAGCCGTCGAGCATGCCGAGGATGACGCGTCGGAGAGATCAACGTTTGAGCCGGTAGCGTCCACTGGCTTCGACGTGGTCGATCATGATTCGCTCGGCGGTCGCCCCGTCGCCGGCCTGCAGCGCGCGTAGGATTTGTTCGTGCACGGTCAGATGGTGGCGCGCCTGGTCGGCGTCTAGCCACAACGACGCGTCTGCGGGCACTGGGAAATTGTTGCGCACCGCGCGGGCATGTCGTCCCAGAAACGCTGGGCCGCCGATGTCGGCGATCGCGAGGTGCAGCTTCCGGCTTTTCTCGCCCAGCGCCTCGTTCTGGCCGGCCCGCTCGTGGGCGACCATTTCCTCGTGCAGTGCCCACAGCGAGGCGAGCTGCCCGGCGGTGATCCGGGAGGCCGCCAGGCGCGCCCCGAGCCCCTCCACGACCGCCCGCACGCTGTAGTACTCGGCTAGTGCGTCGTCTGACAGGTCGATCACAGTGGCGCCGTGGTGACGCTCGTAAGTAATGAGACTGTCGTTCTCCAGGCGCCGTAGCGCCTCCCGAACAGGGGTGATCGACACCCCTAGTCGTTCGGCCACCGCGGCCGCTCGCAACGGTGTGCCGCCGGGGATGCGTGCGTTGCGGAGGTCATCGAGCAGCGTTTCGTATACGTAGTCGGCCTTGCTTGACGGCGGTACGTCGCGACGTCCGTCAGCTGCACTCACGCTGCGCTGCGCCGTATCACGGCTAGGTGGCACCACCTACTGGACGGTACAGGAGAACCGCCCGCAAACGTGACGAGAGGGGCGGGGCCTTGTGTGACCGATCGCGCACCGCGCCCCGTCGTGTTGTCCGATCCGCAACCAGCCCTTCCGCTCATGGGCAAGAACTTATAAATTACTAGTCATGGTCGGCCCTCTGAAATCACTCCGCATCATCGATACCGCCACGTTGTTCGCCGGGCCCACTGCGGCCTCGATGCTGGGCGACTTCGGCGCCGATGTGATCAAGATCGAACATCCCCGCCGCGGTGATCCAGCGCGCGGGCATGGGCCGGAGGCAAATGGCGTCGGGCTGTGGTGGAAGTCCCTTTCGCGGAACAAGCGCGCCGCCGCGGTTGATCTGTCGACGAGCGGCGGGCAACAGATCCTGCGTGACCTCGTCGCTACCAGTGATGTGCTGATCGAGAACTTCAGGCCCGGTACGCTCGAGCGCTGGGGTATCGGGCCCGACCAGTTGCATGAGATCAATCCGCGGCTGGTCATAGCCAGGATGACCGGGTTCGGACAGTTCGGGCCGATGTCAGCTCAGCCCGGTTTCGGTACCCTCGCCGAGGCGATGAGCGGGTTCGCCTCGTCGACGGGCGAGCCGGACGGTCCCCCGATCCTGCCACCGCTCGCGCTCGCGGACGGCGTCGCCGGCCTGGCAATGTCTTACGCAGTGATGGTCGCAGTGACGGCGCGCTAACAGACCGGTCGCGGCCAGGTGATCGACATGGCGATCATCGAACCGATACTCGGACTGCTCGGACCGCAGGTGAGTGCGTACAACGCTCTCGGGGTGCTTCCGCAGCGCACCGGGAACCGTTCTGCCAGCAATGCTCCTCGCAACATCTATCGCACCCGCGACGGACGCTGGGTCGCGGTGTCGACCAGCGCGCAGAGCATCGCAGAGCGGGTCGTGCGCCTCGTAGGACGCGGCGACCTCGTCGAGCAGCCGTGGTTCGCCTCGGGACACGGCCGCGTCGCGCACGTCGAGGAGCTCGATTCGGCTGTCGGCTCGTGGATCGCTGCGCGGGACGCCGAGGAGGTGCTGCGCGAATTCGGGCAGGCCCAGGCGGCGATCTCGTTGGTCTACGACGCTTCAGACGTGGTGAAGGACCCGCAGTATCAGGCACTGTGCACGTTCCTTGACCTGCCCGACGAGGAACTCGGCGAGGTCACTGTGCAGAACGTGCAGTTCCGGTTGTCCGAGACTCCGGGTAAGGTCCGCTGGCCTGGTCCCGCGCTGAAGCGGCACACCGACGAGGTGCTGGGCGAACTCGGCTACGACACCGCCCGGATCGAAGCCCTGCGTGCTGATGGGGTGGTCGCGTGAGCGCTCCGTTGACCTCGCCGGGGCCACGTCTGACCGGCTCACACTGTCCACATCTGTTGGCGCCCTCGGGGAGACCGGCATGCAGGCTTGCGACGCCCACATCCATGTCCTTGATGCGCGGTTTCCGCGCATCCCCGATCCAGCAGCACCTCTCCCCGCGAAGTCCACAATCGACGATTATCTGCGGGTGCGAGAGACCTTTGGGACCACTCGCGCCGTAGTGGTCCAGGCAAAGAACTTCGGCACGGACAACCGAGCGATGCTGGACGCGGTGCAGCGACTGGGACCCGATGGGCGAGGGGTCGTGGTGCTGACCCCGTTGGTCTCTGATGACGAGCTGCGGGTGCTCGCCGCCCAGGGCGTTCGAGGGGTGCGGTTCAGTGTGTGGAACCCCGATGACGCCGTGGTCCGGATCGACATGATCCCGGCACTAGCGCGGCGGATCGCCGAGCTCGGGTGGCACATCCAGGTGCACCTGTCCGGCGAGCAGATCGTGCGCCACGCCAGCATGCTCGCCAGCCTGCCTTGCCACTTGGTTGTCGACCACATGGCCCGGCTTCCCCCCGGTCAGGGCACCGAGCACCAGGCCTTCAGCATCGTTCGGCGACTCATCGACGCAGGACGGACCTGGGTCAAGCTTTCCGGGCCCTACCTCAACACCGCTACGCCACGGCCGGACTATTCGGACGCGAGCCGCGTCGCACGCGCGTTCGTCGCCGCCGCGCCAGAACGCCTTGTGTGGGGGAGCGACTGGCCACACGTGACCGAGCGTGAGAACCCGCCCGACGACCGCCAACTTCGCCGGCTGCTGGACGAGTGGGTTCCACGGCCAGAGGATCGTCGGCGCATCCTCGTCGAGAACCCGGAAATACTCTACGGATTCGCCTGAGCGGGTCACCATCATCTGGGCGCGGCGCGTGCAGCGGGAGCATGGGCGTGCCGTGACCGTCTGCCCGGCAGCGTAGACCTGCTCGTACCTGTGCCGTGCCGCTGGCAGTGCGTGGTCAGAGGCACCGGCCGGTCGTCTGGCGATTGGGACGCTCTCGACCGAGTCAGCTCCCGCTGGCGAGTTCTCGCCCGGACCTGTGGTTCTCATAACGCTCAAGGGCGCGAGCGATGAGAGCGGCCGTGGAACCGAGATAGGTGGCGGGGTCGAGCACCTCATCGATCTCTTGCTCATCCAGGGCGCCGGCAATGGTCTTGTCGGCAAGGAGCTCATCCCGCAGCCACGTGCCCCGTGCCGCCGTGCGCCGGCTGAGCCGTTGCATCAGATGATGAGCCTGCATGCGACCGAGGACGGCGGTCAACCGTGTCGTCACGGCTTCAGCCATCAGTTGCCCCCGGGAGACGTCCAGGCCCGCCCGCATGGCAACCACGTCGACGTGGAGGTTCTCGACCGCGTCAAGAAGTGCATGCACTGCGCCGCCGGAGGCCACCAATAGATCGCTGAGCGTCTGCCACTCGGAATGCCAGGAGCCAGCAGCTCGCTCGTGTTCCTGAAACATTGCCAGCTGAAGGGTCATCACCAGGGGCGGAACACGCTGAGCCGCAGCTTTGGCCACCACGGCTCGGATCGGGTTGCGCTTGTGCGGCATTGTCGACGACCCACCTGCCCCCGGCTCAAGCCCCTCGGCGACCTCCGCGATCTCGGGCTGAGCCAGGAGCAGGATGTCTGTGGCGATCTTGCCCACCGTTCCGGCGACCAGGGCCAGGGCGTTGCCGATCCTGACGAGGCGAGTGCGATCGGTGTGCCACGGCACGTCAGCGCTTTGGAGGCCGAGCTCGGAGGCAAACGACGCAGCGATATCGAGCCCACGATCGCCGAGCGAGGCCAGCGTGCCGACGGCTCCGCCGAGCTGCGCAGCGAGCTGAGTGCTGCGAACCCGTTCGAGCTCCTCGGCGGCCTCGACGAGGCTGGTCAACCAGCCGGCAGCCTTGAGTCCGAAGGTGATCGGCAGCGCCTGCTGGAGCAACGTCCTGCCGGCCATGAGGCTTGCGGCGTGCTCCCGCGTCAGGACCGCAATGCGTGCGGCGAGCGAAGCGAGTTCGTCCGTGATGACGCCGAGAGTTTCCTGAGCCACGAGCATGGCAGCGGTATCCATGATGTCTTGGCTCGTGGCACCCAGGTGCACGTACTTCGCGGCCTCGTCCGACGATGCTGCGACATGCTCTGTCAGTGCGATGACAACCCCCGCGGCAGGGTTGCCGACACCCTTGCCGAGCAGGGCGACTTGCTCGGGGGTCGCTCGAATGTCGCGCGCGCATTCGGTGATGACGGCGGCGAGGTGTGCCGGAACCAGGCCGTGTGCGGCCTCCGCACGGGCGAGCGCGGCTTCAGCCGCGAGGAGTGCTCGTAGCCATGCCGTGCCGTCGACGGCGGCCAGCAGGCGAGGAGGGGTGAAGATCGGGGCCAGGAAATCCTGTGACGACACTCGCACATCAGGCAGATCGGACATTGGTTCCCCTCCAGGGCTGGGACGGCACGCCGCTGGGACTTCCCACTGCGGCGAAAAATTATAAGTTACGAGACGTGTGATGAATCCGGCGCGGACCGGACATCATGTCCCGGTCGTGCAGCGATACGTCCCACTCGATTTCTTCGCCGCCTGGACGAGCGACTTGGACCTCGAGGCGGGGCCTACCCCACAACACAGAGGAGCCACCCATGCTCTCAGGAGGGCAGATGCAGCGCGTGGCGCTGGCTCGTTCGATGGCCATGGAGCCCGCAGTCATGCTCCTGGACGAGCCGTTGTCCAACCTCGACGCACGCCTGCGCGACGACCTCCGGGTGGAATTTCGCCGGATTCAGGTCGAGCGCGGGCTGACGAGCCTCTATGTCACGCACGACCAGCAGGAAGCCCTTTCGCTGGGGGACCTGATCGCCATCATGCAAGGAGGCAGGATCACACAGCTCGGTACTCCGGAGGAGATCTATCAGTACCCGGCGAGCGCATCGATCGCGCGGTTTCTCGGAGTCACCAACATCTTCCCGATTGACATCTCTGACACGACGGCGGTCCGACTCGCCGCGAGTGGACAGACCCTGGTCAGCGAGGACCGAGTCCCGACGGGGCCGTCGTCTGCGTGCATCCGACCTGAACACGTCGCCGTCTCCTGTCACTTCGGTGGTCCGTCCGACGCGTCCCCCGAGGTCAATGAGTTCCGGGGCGTAGTCGAGGTCGCGATCTTCCAGGGAGCATCGATCCGCTGCAAGGTCGTGACCGAATCTGGACTTCGACTCGAGGCGATCTCTCCTCCGCCAGTCTCCGGGACGTTCGTCGCCGGAACAGAAGTGATCGTCCGAGTCGCGGCGCGCGACGTCCGTCTGTTGCCCGAGGACGTTTCGCGCGCAACCGAGAAGGTAGCGGTGGCCGCATGAGCTCCACGACGATCGAGCGGCCGCTTGCCGGCGACGAACCGCCCTCGCCGGCTTCCACGCGGGGACGCGCACGACCGGGTTTACGCGGTCGACTGGTCAGTCTGCCCTTGCTGGCCCTCGTCTCCTTCCTCGTTCTCGTGCCCGTCGGATTCATCCTGCTGGCGGCCTGGGTCGACGAGGTGCCACGTCCTGGCAACATTTCCCTTTCCCCCACCTTGGACAATTTCCGCGTCCTCGTCGCCGACGGCGTCCTCAAGGCGGCAGGAAACTCGATCCTGATCGCGGTCGGCTCCACCGTGCTCGCATTGCTGATCGGCGGGTTCCTCGCGTTCGTCACAGCGCGAACCAACATTCCGGGCAAGCCCCTGGTTTTCCTGATCGGTCTGATGCCGCTGTTCTTGCCGTCCTACGTCGGAGCTCTTGCCTGGTCCATCCTCGGCAGCCCCGGCGCAGGATTGATCAACATCGCCTTCCGTGACATGGGAGTCACCGGGCCCGTGATCGACGCCTACTCGCTGGCAGGGGTCGTGGCGGTGATGGCGGATGTACTACGCGCCGTATGCCTTCCTGATGATTCATAGCTCCATGAAGATGATGAATCCTGATCTCGAGGATGCGGCGGGCGTGCATGGCGGCACGTCGTGGCACACGATCCGTTCCATCACGATTCCCCTTTCCCTGCCGGCAATCCTGGGCGCCGGGCTCCTGATCTTCGTGCTTGTGTTCGAGAACTTTCCGGTTTCGCAGGTACTGGCCACGCCGGGCGGAATCGACACCCTGCCCACGTTCATCTACAAGTTGATGAACTCAACGCCATCCCGAGGCAATCAGGCCGCAGTCGTCGCAATCGTGCTTGTCGCAGTCGTGCTGATCGTGACCGCGGTGCAGCGTCGGTTCCTGGCCAAGCGGTCGTTCACGACAGTGTCGGGCAAGGGGGTGAAGCCTCGGCAGGTGTCCCTGGGACGGTGGCGCTGGCCGGCGGTGGCCGCCGCGATCGTCTACTTCACGCTCTCCATCGTGCTGCCGCTGGGTGCGCTTCTCTTGTCGGCGATTCGAACTTCGCCTTACATGAGGTCGTTCACGTCGCTGACCGAACCGGGCGCCATCGACTTGTCCTCGTTCGTCGCCGCTGTGAACTCCTCCGGGTTCACGAATTCCACGGTGAACAGCGTGGTCGTCTCGCTGCTCGCTGCGACCGCCGGCACAGCCCTGGCTTTCGCGGTCGGGTATATCGTCTACCGCACCCGCTCGGTTGCCTGAGGGGCTCTCGAGTCTGTGTCGATGGTCCCATTGGCCATCCCCCATGTCGTCCTCGCCATCGGCCTGCTCTGGACTTGGCTGATCATGCCGCTGCCGGTCTATGGCACGCTGCCCAGCAAGACCGACCAGGCTGGCAAGCTGCTTCCGCCCGTGCGTGTCGACACCAGTGATGGGCTCCGCATCGACGGCGAATTGATCGCAGACCGTGAACTTCTCAAGGCTGCGCGCGGGAGCCGGGTGGTGCTGTACTCGGCCGCCGGCAAGGAAGCCGAAGATCTGACTGTCGCTCGTTTCACCCAGGAGACCGGTATTCCGGTCGAACTCACGAGGCTGGCCAACAACAAACTCGCCGAACGTGCCCTTTCCGAGTACGGTGCGGGACGGCTCGGTGCGGACGTGATTCGACTGACGGACCCACGCACTGCCCGCGATTTCAGTGATCGCCGGGTCTTTATGCCCTACCGCACGCCGTTTCATGACGTCTTGAACGAACAGGGCTCACCGCCCAACGAAAGCTGGTTTTCACCCTACTACTTCGTCAAGGCCGTGGGCTACAACTCGGCGATCCTCGACGAGAGTCCACCGGCCGGTTGGCAAGACATCGTGAGTCCCCGCTACGAAGGCAAACTGGGCATCGTGTCAGTGACGACCGGTGGCACGCTGAGTTCCCAATTGCGCTTCGAACTCGAGACGTTCGGTGCGGACTTTGTCGCGGCGCAGGCTCGGCAGGGTGCACGGGTGTTCGACTCGACGTCTACTCAGGTCGATGCGCTCGCTCGCGGTGAGATCACCGTAGCGACAGTGAGTGTGAACAACGCTATTGGCGCTGAGGCCGCAGGCGCTCCCATACGACTGGTGATCCCCAAAGAGGGAGTTTCAGCAACTCAGGGCCCCCTCGAACTGACCGGGAAAGGCGTCGCCAATCCGGCTGCTCGCGTGTTTGCCAACTGGTCACTCTCAAAGTCGGGGCAGCGCTTCGTTGGTGCGCAAGGATTCGTTCCGGTCCGCACGGACATCGGCGTGGTCCGGGCCGGCAGCTACGAACTCCCCATGGCGAATTCGCCACGCTTTCACCTGATGAGCGAAGACGACTTCGCACGGTACGCGCGCGAGGACGAAGATCTCTGGAGGAAACTCTTCGATTACGTCGGCTGAATTCAGGTCGGACTTCTGTCCGAGCACCGTCGCGCCCTGGTCACCGGGCACACCGAGGTGATCACCCGGCCGCGGCAAGGGCCTCCGGCGCGAGTGTGGCCGAAGGACAGCGAGTGTCCGCGTGCCAATTGCGTGACGAAAGGATCGCGACGTCCCGGTCGGGGACGTTGTGCGGGATCCCCGCTCGCACGGGGCCGGATGAGGGTGTCGGGGCGTGATCAACACGCGCATTTCATCGTCGCGCACATGAATTGCCGGCACGCCGGAGCAGAAGACGGACACTACCTGCCGAAGATGGAGGACGGACTCGTTCATGGCGGCGACCAAGACCAAAGCCATCTGCGACAGCGATGACTACGTGATCGATGGGCCGAAGATGTGGCTGACCAACGGCGGTGCCTCCAACCTGATCGCGTTGGTCAAGACCGACGAACGTGCAGGGAAGGCGCAGCAGAACCTGACGACCTTCCTGGTGGAGACGCCGGAGAGGTACGGCGAGGTGCTACCGGGCCGACCACCAGGTTCGCGAGCTTCGCTCTTCAGGCGGTCGCCGGATCCGGTATCGAACTCGCTGAAGATCGGATTCACGCGAGTACGTATGTAGTGGCCGTCGGGTGATATCGAATGAAACATTCGGTCGCCACCACCCTCCTGCCCACCGGCGGCATCGCCGGCACCCCCGAAAACGCCCTCGACTGCGCCTGTCGGCTCCACCTCGCCGCACCCGGCATCTGACCGGGCGACGTGCACAACACCGGACCTGAAGTCAACCCTTGAAAGAATTCTGAAACGGACCACTTACTTCACGGGAGGGGTCGGTGAGTGGGTAGAGGAGGAGGGTGTTCAAGATCAATGTGTGAATAAAGAACTAAACACCCTCCTGGCTGCACTCTACGTGCTCGTCGACGACCACGTTGTTCCCGCCCGCACAGGGCGAGGTCGTTAACCGCTACTCACGGACAGTGAGCTCATTGCTGGCGGGTTCGGGCTCCGCGCCGCCCGAGCCGTCGGCGGAAGCAGTCGCGACGTTTCGGGCAGCCGGTCGTGCAGTGTCCACATCGGACGGTTGGGTGTGCGCGGTGCAGGACCGAGGCCCGTGAGCGTTTTTCGGTGCTATGGCACCCAAAATCACTCACGGCCAGGTGGCGACCTTCGCCGCGGTGGCGCGTGGGGTCGGTAGCGAAACCGCCGCCCCTTACTCACTGACAGTGAGCTGCTGACCTTGGCGGTTGCCCAAGTGCTGTTGCGATATAACGATGAGCGTCGATGGATTCGGCATATCCACAGTGATCAGCAATGGCGTGCCCTGTTCCCGTATCTGCCACAGCAGTCCGGATACAACAAGCGTTTGAGGAACGCGGAACCATTGCTATGCAAAGCGATTATCACACTGGCCGCGTGCTGTCCATCCTGGTTCGACGACCTGTGGATCACCGACGCCACGCCCGTGCCGGTTACGGCTACTGTGCGTCACATTCCCGCTGGTACTGGGGCCTGAAGCTCTCTCTGGTGTGTACCGGGGACGGGATGCCGGTCATGTGGTGCCTGACCGACCCCAAGATCGGCGAACGTGAGGTGCTGGCGGCCTTGCTCGACCACAACCACCCTCTGATCCGTGACGGCCAAGTCCTGCTGGCCGACAAGGGCTTCTCCGGCAAGGAGTTCAAGAAACTCACTGAGGCGATGGCTCTGCGTCTGCTGCGCCCGGACCGCAAGGACGAGACCTACCGCAACGGCAACCTTGGCGGAATACGCCAGTGGATCGAGTCGGTCAACCAGACACTCAAGGGGGACAACTCGGTCTCGAGCAGCACGGCGGACGCACCCCGGCCGGCGTGTTCACCCGCGTCGCCCAGCGTTTACTGGCCATGGCCGCCGGCATCTGGCACAACTGGACCACGCGTTCGATCACTAACACCAACTTCACGGGATCAATCATCTAGACGACTACCCACCCACCCCGGACGCCCATGACACCCACGGAAGGAGTAGAAGCGCCAATTATGACTCAGTTTCGGGATAGTCATGGTAGGCGCAGAAGGGAGCCGCCATGGGTCAGCGTAGTTTGGTGAACAACGGATCCACTCCGGCAGCCACATCCGAGGTGGTGACCACGACCGAGGACGGCGGCATGACCGTCGCGTTCACCTTCGATGACGGCCCCCATCCGACCTACACGCCACAAATGCTCGACCTGCTCGCCAGATATGGGATCCAGGCGACATTTTGCTTGATCGGCGAGCAGGTGCAGGCCTACCCGGACCTGGTCCGCCGGATCGACGCCGAGGGGCACGAGCTGGGCGACCACACGATGACCCACCCCGATCTGACCACCATCAGCGATGAGGCGGGCTACGCCGAAGTCATGGACACCTACTCGCTCATCGTCAACACGACGGGCCGGGACATCGCGTACTTCCGGGCACCATATGGCCACTGGACGGAATACACGAACACGGTCGCGGCCGTCCAGGGCGGCATGCAACCAATCGGCTGGGCCGTGGATACGAATGACTGGCAGCGCCCAGGCGTTCAGGCGATCGTGGACGCCGTGCGCAACGATCCTGCGACGCAAGGAGGCATCGTGCTGATGCATGACGGCGGAGGGGATCGCAGCCAGACCGTCGAGGCGGTGAACCAGCTCATTCCGTATCTGCTCGACCAGGGCTATACATTCGATCTCCCGCTCTACAAGTGACAAACCCGGCGGAGCACGCCGGCGAGCACCAGCGACGAAGCCATCACGTGCAGCCCATGCCGGTGCCGAAACGCATGATCAGGTCGCGGAGTTCTTCGGATACGGGTGGGCGCCCTGGGGAGGATGGCTGGGTCCATTTCTTCTTTACCAGGTGCTGGTGCCAGGTGAGCAGCGTGCGTGGGGTGACGATCCGGTGGCCGCAGAGGGGCCGAGGTAGGAGCCGCGCGAGTGCGGCCAGTCTGGCGGTGACCCGCCGCCCATCGCGGCTGATCGCTGCGGACGGCACACCGCACCCGCGGCGCTTCGCCTTCGGGGTACCGACGGAGTCGGTGCACTGGGTCACGGCCGCGGGAGTGCGACCGGGCGTCAACTCGGTGATTCTCGGCGAAGCCGACAGCATCGCGCGCGAGTCCCTGCGGCTGGTGGCCGCGTCCCGCGCACGAACCGAGCTGTACTCCGATGGCTACGTTCCGCTTGCCTGGCTCCCGACCAGCGGTGCCCTGCACCGCGACAGCCGACCGGCGAACCCGGTGGTGCCGCTGGTGCAGGACCTGACCGGCTTGGTCGCGGCGGAAGATGCCGCGATGGCCGACTACGTGCACCGGGGCAGCGCCAGCCAGGACATCCTCGACACCGCCATGATGCTGATCGCGGCACAGGTGCTCGAACACCTCCAGGCGGACCTGCGGCGCGGCCGGCACGATGGCGGGGTATGCCGAGTACGCGGCGGAACCGGGCGAGCACGGCCTGCGGCTGGCGGCTGCGATGGCGTCCGAGCTCGGGCTCACCGAACCGCCCTTGCCCTGGCACGCCCTGCGCACGCCGATCGCGGAACTCGGCGCGGTGCTGTCCATGGTCACCGGGGCACTCGGCAAGTTCGCGCTCGACGTGCAGGGCATGTCGCGCACCGAGGTCGCGGAGGTCGCCGAGCCCGCTGCCGAGGGTAGGGGAGCGTCGTCGGCGATGCCGCAGAAGCGCAATCCGGTGCTCGCGACGCTGATGATCGCGGCGTCGCGGCAGGTTCCCGCGGCAGCAGCGGTGCTGGCGCAGAGCCTGGTCGCCGAGGACGAGCGGGCACCGGGTGCGTGGCACGCCGAGTGGCTACGCTGCGGGAGTGTCTCCGCGCTGCCGGCGGCGCCGCGCACACGGCGACGGAGCTGGCCGGGGGACTGGTCGTGAACACCGCGAGGATGCGCGAGAACCTGCTGCTGACGGGATCGGCAGTGGTGTCCGAACGTATCAACGCGACTCTGGCCCCTTTGCTGGGCCGTGCCACCGCGAAGAAGCTGCCGGGCCGGATCGCGGCAGCGGCAACCGAGGGCAGGGCCACGTACGAAGAACTTCTCACCGCCGCACCGGAGCTGCGCGAAGCCGGTGTGTCCGCCGCGACGGTGCGCGGCCTGCTCGATCCGGAGGACTACCTGGGCGCAGCGCCGTTGCTGGTCGATCGTGCACTCGCTCGCTATCGGCGCGCACTCTCCAGCACCTGAGCTGTCAGTGATGCCGACCAGGTGTCTGAGATCTGGTCAAGATCCCCGGCGGCGACCTCTCGGTGGCGTGGGATGTCCGCGGGTCAGGAATTTCTTCGAGGAGGCATGAGGACATCCTTCCAGCAGGAACCAATCCTGCCAACGTGGTGTCCACTACCCCGGGGGAACCTCATTCCACCACGAATCGCAGCCGTTCGCGACCTCCACAGCGGTGCGCAGCACGCGCCTCAGACGGCTACCAGGCCGGACTGTTGGGGCGGCCCTACTGCACCGACACCTTGTTGAACGGCAGCAGCGGGTCCAGGCATGGGAATACTACGAACAAGAGCAGCACCACCACGCCCAGGAACAGCGCGACCGCGAGGGCGAGCTTCGCGCCCACCGGCCCGGGCAGGTGCCGCCAGATCCAGCCGTACATCTATCCCTCCCCGAGGGCTTGTAGCAGTTGGGCGTAGGTCGCGCCGTTCCCCTTCGGGTACTGGTTGGTCAGCGCCGCGTGCACGATGAGCCGTTGCCGGTCCGAGAACTGGGGGTGGCAAGTGGTCAGCGTGAGCAGCGCGACCTGCTGGGCGGCCGGCAGCACGTCGGCAGGCTTGTGCGGCACCGGAGCGATCACCTGGACCTGGTCCGGGTTCACCACCTCGCGGCCCACAGTCTGACCGTAGGGACCGCCGTCCGGCGCGTTCGTCCGCAGCGTGCTGACCGGCGCACACTTCGGGTCGCGGCCCTTGCCGGTGCCCCAGCCGGCGATCTCGTCGGCGTACGGCAGCACGCGGTACACGAAGAGGTCGGTCTGGGTCTCGATGACGATCGCGTCACACGAGCTAAGCAGGTCGATATCGTTGAACGGCGAACCCTTGCCGACACGGTGCCCGGCGACCGCGAAGTTGCCGGGTTCGCCGGGAAGCGCTGTGCCCTTGTAGTGCCCGGGCCCGATCTCCAGCGACTTGTCGGCTGTCCCCTGCTGGATGGTGAAGTGGTAGTCGGCGCCGAAGCTGGGGATATAGATCTTGGCGAAGGCCTGGCCGTCGATCAGCTCGGAATGCAGCTGACGGCCCTTGGCCCAGTCGCCCTCCAAGGTCGAGGCGGCGTCGGTTTGCTTCCCGGCGGAGACCAGGTCGGTCACGTACAACTCGTAGACCGCGAACAGCAGGACCACTAGGCCCGCCGTGATCAGTAACTCGCCCAGGGTGCGGACAGTCTTCCTACCATGGCCGGGCGACGACTTCGGCGGAGATGCTTGCCGTATCGCCATGCGTGCTCCTCTCGTCGGCTCGGTGTTCGGCCCGATGGGCGGGAAGGTACCGCTCGCCGGCCGCCACCACTGGTCTGTGCCCGCGACCGCCCTCAGCGCCACTCGTGGCCTTGTAGTCGGCGCGGAACGGTTCGAGGGCAGCAGCGAAAAGTCGAGCAGGCTGTTGGCCGCGGAGCCCTCTTGAGGGTGTCAGTAGCCGCTCAGGGCGTGGTTCACTTTGTCCGATGCGTCGATTCGTGCTTGTTCTCGGAACTTTCACCCTGGTCACCGCCCTGGCCGCGGCGGCCTGCTCGCAGCGGTCAGGACCGGCCACCGCGCCGCCCCCGTCCAGCGTGCCGCCGTCGGCCACCACCACCTCCGCTGCCCCGGCACTGCCGCCCGAGTCGCAGCCGGTAGCGGCGGGACCGTGTCCCTACCTCGCCACCGACTTCGTCGCCGGGGCCAATGGCCAGCGGGTGTCGGAGGTGAAGCTCTCGGCCGACCACCCCCATCCGGCGTGCTTCTTCTACGACCGGGCCGGAAACGTCCAGTTGACCGTGCGCATCTACGTCGGCGAACCCGCCGTGGCGACGGCTCTGGTGAACCACGCGGCGCCCGTGGACAGCAGCAATCCTGCGACCGAACCCACCGGCTGGCAGGGCGGATACCAGCAGACGGGCGGGGGTGCGGTCTACGCGGTCGCGAAGCAGGGCGTGGCGATCGTGGTCACCACCGACCAGATGCAGACGGTCAAGGCGAGAACCGTTACGAAACAAGTAGTTTCCGCGCTCGGCCGCTGACGCAGACGGCCTGAGGAGGCCAGTCGATCTGGTACTCCGCCGCTCGCCACCTGCGGCAGCGAAGGACCAGCATCCGGGTTCGGTGTACCAATGGCTGTGGGCAATCCGTGTACCTGAAAGCAAAGAAGAAAACTCCCGTCGGTGGCAACCGGCGCGTACCTCAACAACTCCTGCGCCACGTCGACCGCCGCCCCGCGCCGCAGCGACTCGGTCCCACAGGAGTGGTGGACTGTGTGCGGGCCGAACACCAATCCGGCGGCTGAGTTTCGCCAACTCGACCTGCTCGGCGGTTTCCTTCCGCGTTTGGCTCAAGACGATGTCTCCACGATACGAGGGGCAGACTGCTGGAAAGGACGCGTTGTCATGGGTTCAGACGAGATGAGTAGTTCTTGACAGTCGAGAGCGGGAAGAAGTCCCAGCTCGTTGTCATCCACCGGGTGCACCGTTCGAAGGCCCAGCCAGACAGAGCTCGACAGGCGTGGTCTGCCCGCCCGCGCTATCCCGGATCGCAGGCGGGCAGACCACCCGTTTTTTCAGCGTTGCTTGGCGCGACGCTTCCGGCTCACGAACACGAATGCCGCACCCGCACCGAGGAGCACTACACCGAGGAAGATCATCTCCGGCAGGCTGGAAATACCGGTGTCGGCCAGCGAGTCCGTCCGCGTGTTGGACGGGGGCGGCGTGGTGGGCATCGGGGGCGTCGGCGGCACAGACGTCGGCGGTGTCGATGTCGGCGGCATCGGGGTCGTCGGCGGTTCCTGTGGGATGTACACGCCGGCGTCGATCGTGTGATCAACACCTCCTGGGTTGGTCGGCGCCGTGACAGGTGCGTATCCGTTGCACAGTTGCCCGGTGGTCGGCGGGATCACGTTGGAGTCATGTGCCCGGTCCTCGCCGGCCAGCGGGAGTGTGAACCGCAGCTCGGTAGCCGGCGGCTGGCTTGGCACCTTGCTGGTGTTCGCGGTACACACGTCGAATTGCACGGTGTACTTCGCACCCGGCGTGAGCTCGTAGGCCGCGCCGACACCACCAAAGTAGTACTCGCCGGCGGCATCGGTCTTGGTCGTGGCGACCTGCTTACCGCTGGCGTCCAACAGGTTGATCGTCGCACCCGGCAGCGGCACCTGTCCGGGGTCCTGGATTCCGTTGTGGTCGCCGTCGAACCACACCACGTTGCCGATCTGGACCGGCGCATTCGCCGCCGTATAGGCGATATCGCCGAGCCCACCGGCCTTACCGAATCCGTTCTGCGCCCGACCCACGAACTCGTAGGCGTTGGCGGCCGGGTTGTTACCGGGACCCTCGCCGGTCTTGATGTTGTGGTAACCGGTTCCGCTGGTTTCGACGTGGACGGTCGGGTCGAACTCCGTGCTGATGACCCATTGCTGCTGCGGAATGTAGGCCA
This sequence comes from Saccharopolyspora sp. ASAGF58, assembly GCF_012277335.1. Lineage (NCBI taxonomy): Bacteria > Bacillati > Actinomycetota > Actinomycetes > Pseudonocardiales > Pseudonocardiaceae > Saccharopolyspora > Saccharopolyspora sp. ASAGF58. Next base: position 5,284,095 of record NZ_CP040605.1, read on the forward strand.
CCGCGCCTAGCGCGGTTTCCTGGTGCCCGGCGGAAAAGAATTCGCCCGGAAAGTATTCGACGACACCATTGCCCTGGCCGCCGTCGGTGGCGGGTTTCGCGTGGTTGGGGCAGTTTCCGGTGCCTTCCCACGAGTATCCACCGGCGGGATTGGCGCAGGCCATGTTGATGTCACCACCGGACATGCCGAGTTCCGGGGTGTTGTTGCCCGGCCGAGGGTCCAGCCCCCTCGCACTGAGAACGTCCATGAACCGGTCGCGGAAACCCAGGATCATCGAACCGTCACGGGCGAAGGCCAGGCTGGCCAACGCTGGCTGCGGATTGATGAAGGCGCCGCCCAGGCGGAATTCGTCCCAGCTTGACAGGTCGGTGTTCCACGGGTTCCAGTGGTTGTTCTGTCCCGCGCTCGGGCTACCGGCAAAGACGTCACCGCGCTCGGCCGTAAGCGGATGGGTCAGCACCGTGCTGAATTGCTCGCCGTCGTAGGCGTAGACGACAGCCTTCAGGTCCGCCCGGTTCTGTGTGCTTTCCGCGGAACACACGCCACCGACATAAAGCGTGTTGTTGTACGTTTCAAGCCCGAACGGCCGCCAGTCGGTGGGCGCCGCGCAACCCGGATCCGGGATCGGCACCGTCGCTTCGGGTTGTAATGCGGTGGCCCCGGTTGCATCGAAGCTCACCAGGGTCCGGGTCAGCAGATTCACCGCGTACAGCGTCGCGCCGTCTTCCGACAGGGCCAGGCCACCGATGCTCTCCTTACCCGGCGCGTTGGTGAACCCGGGATCCTTAATCATGTTCGCGGTGTCGTGCGGCGTCACCGCGGCGCCCGGCACCTTCGCGAACAGGGTCGGCGCGCTTCCGCCCTTGACCGGCACGGTGTAGATGGCGTCACCGCCATCTGGCCCGTATGGGGCGTGCCGCCGGGCGAACTCGCTCTGGAACAGCCGCTGCCGGTACCTGTCGTAGGCCAGCCCGAAAGTCGTGCCCACCTGGGATTGCGTGGCGAGCGTGGTCGGACACGCCACGTCGCTGGGACACGTACCCCGGGTGTTCATTCCGAACGCCACCAATGCCCGGGTGTCGGTCCCACCAGCACCACTCTGGATCGGCACGAAATACCGGGAATCGGGGAGCGTGTAGTCGGCCGGGTTCCAGACCCCGGTGATTACCGAGGCGTTCTTGCCGCCCGACACGTCCACGAACGTGGTGAAGCTGTCGAAGTGGTTCGCCGCCGTCGAGGCCGGCGCCGCCCGCAAATAATTGCTGTAGGGAGCCGGAACAGTGACGTCGACGCGGTACTGGCCGCCGGTCAGCACGGTCGACGACGACACGACGACTTTTCCGGTGGCATCCGTGGTGCCGGTGACGTGATGGCCGGTGGGGTCGGAAACGTAAACCTTCATGCCCTGCTGCGGCACATCCATGGTGGCGTTGATCACGCCGGTGCCAAAGAAATCGCGCAGCACCTCGACCGTCAGTGTGCCGTCAGCCGCCGAAGCCCCGGCCGCCCCCACCATCGGGCCTGTCGCGCTGCCTATCAGCAACAGTCCGGATAACCCCACACGCGCCAGTCGGCCCGTACGTTTCCCGGCTGTCCGGCTGAATCCTCTACCGGCTCGGTTCATAGCTATAGTTGTCCCCTTGTCAGGCGAGCAAGAACCGGCCTATACAACCAGAACGATGCACCGCATATACACCCAAATGCCGGGTGAATTGGGGGGTGAATCGGTGGGCCTGTTAACGTTGCGCGGCGTGCGGAGTATGAGAGTCCGGCAGCGTGGTCTGCGGCGTGGTGCTGGCCTGCGCCGGTGGCTGCGGCCATGGTGGGTGGTGGCCGTCGTGGGCTTTGCGGGTGTCGCGGTGGTCGCGTTTCTTGTCGTTGGTGGCGGTTCGGGCCCTGCCGGTCCGCGTGCTTTGACCTCGGATGAGGCGAACCGGCTGGCGATTACGCGGTTTCGCAATTACCAGGCGGGGGGCCGCGCGGTGACGATCACCGTGCCGAGTACCGCTGGTGGGCTGGTGATCAGCGGGTCGATCGACTACCGCGCCAAACTCGGGTACGGCGTGGTGCATGGTACCGGGCGTGATACGTCCAGCGACGGGCTGATCGAATGGACGGCCGACACCGTGCTTGTCCATCCGATGGCGAACGCCCCGGCGGAAGCACCGGCATCGCCGCCCGGGCCGGGTTGGTTCAGCCGTCCGCTGCACACGACCGGCAGTGCGCTGGACGCCTCGTTGGCCATCGCGCTCGGTCTCGGCAGCGACCGGCCTGACAACGCCGCACTACTGCCGCAGAACGGCGCCACCTGGAGGGGACAGGACCAGTGGGACGGGCACCAGGTGGACGTCATGACCGGGCCGGATGCCGGTGCCAAGCCCGGTACGGGGGGCACCGTGCGCTACTGGATCGGCTCGGACGGCACGATGTACCGGGTTCAGGTCGAGGTGGCTTCCCAAGCGCGGCCAGTGGTCATCGATTTCGACACCGGGGAATATGTTCCGGTTCAGCCGGTACCCGGAGTCGGCCCGAGACCGTAGCCGCCGTTCAGGATGGCGCGCCACACTGTCCGTTGCCGACCGTCGGCTGGACGTTTCCCCCCCCCGCAGGAGGCAGTCTTCGGTCGGTACCGAGCCACCGGCGTGCCTCTCTCCGGGGGCACCATCACCTCGGACCCGGCCCTCGGCGCCAAAACCCCGGACGGGCGCTACCTCATCCCGGCAGACGCCCACGTCCGCAGAGCAAACTCCAACGTCGTTGGCGTCGGCCTCATGCTCCGTCGCTCCTACAGCACCGACGAACCCACCCCCGGCCTGCTTTTCATCAGCTTCCAGAACGACATACGAACATTCACCAACACCCTGACCCGGATGGATCATTCCGACGCACTGCTGGAATTCACCACCACCACTGCCAGCGCGACCATCACCACCGCCAGCGCGACCTTCCTGACACTCCCCGGATTCGACCAACAACACCCACTTGGCGCCACACTGTTCCACTGAACAGATCTACCACAGTGGACAGTTGTGATTAAGAATCCATAGTGGACATCAAAGCACGCCAAGCTCGTGAGCCCGCATCAGCGCGTCCTCGCGGCTGGACGCCTCCAGCTTGCGGTAGACGCTTTTCACCTGCGTGCGCACGGTGTTGACGGACACGACAAGCTTGCGCGCGACCTCCGCGATGGTCAGGCCGGCGCCCAGTTCGGTGAGTACCACCTGCTCGCGGTTGCTCAGTTCGACTAGCTGGACGCGTTCCGGGAACACCGGCCGGGTCCGCGCCAGGCGCTGTGCTGCCTCATCGGTCAGGGGGATGCGGGCCAGCCGGAACAGGTCGTCCCGATCGGCCGGCGACAACGAGGCGAGCGAGAGTACTTCATCGGGGGTGCGCACGTGGCTGACCAGCTGAACTGCCCGGTGGGCCTCTTCCTCGTCGCCCATCCGCAGCGCGGCGATCGTCCTGAGGAGCAGCAACTGCCGGGCGTCCCGGCGTGAGATGGTTTCGTGCCAGGAAATGCGCGAGGTTATCGCGCGGACCGCCTCGTATTCGCCGTTGAGCAGGCGGAGCCGGGCGGCAGGCAGCGTGAGCCACGACGCTTGCGGGTCCGCTTCCTTGATCAACCGGAGTGCGCGGGTGGCCTGGCCGGTGGCGATCAGCAGCTCGACGTGGGCGCGTCGCATCACCCGCACGGCGGTGCCCTGTTTGACGAGCGCGGGCGCGTGGCTGAGCCGGAGCATGCCGAGATGGGCCAGCGACGTCACCCGATCGCCGAGATACAGCCCATGTGCAAACACCAGCGCCGCTATGAAGGGCCAGACTTCCAGCTGTTTGGTGCCGTCACCGGTGATCTCCAGGCAGTTCGCGAGGCTCGCCTCGTCGTAGCGGTCCAGCGCGTCCCAGCCCTCGGCGATCGTCCCACCCACGGTGAGCAGGAACCGGATCCGCTGGGACGGCGATGCGAAGCCACGCATCCGGTCAAGCCACTGCCGCGCGATGGCACCGTGCCCAAGATCGGCGAAGATCATGGCGAGATTTGCCGTCGCGTTGAGGGCAGTGGCCGCCGTTATCGGCTCGACCGTCGCGTGCTCATACGCGTGGCGGTACAACTCGACCGCGGCCGGAAAGTCATCCATCAACGAACGCGTCAGACCACGTTGCATCGGAAGCCAGCCAGTGCGCGGTACCACATCGACGCCGGGCAGCGGGCTGAGCTGCGCCGCGCGGGCGGTCAGGCGCTGTCCCAACTCCTCGGCCTCGGCACACGCCCCTTGCATGCGTAACCCGATCATCGCCGCGGTGCCGACTGTGACCAGTGTCGCCACCGAAGTCTCGCCCGCGATGTCCATCGTGGCCGCCAGGCGAGTACCGAGTTCCGTGTAGTGGCGCAGGTACGGCCGGAGCTCGCTGACGTCTGATTGGTTCGCCGCGTGGTAAGCGCTGATCCACGAGATCATCAGGCGCGGTCGCGCGCGCAGCTCCTCGTCCGGCACCTGGCTAAGCACGAAAAGCAGCCGGGCGGCGAGTTCGCCCTCCACCGCGAGGATGTGCTGGTCGCACCAAGCTTCGAGTGCGGTCCAGTCGCGGTCCTCGGCGGTCCTGGCTAACGCTTCCGGTAGATCGGCTACTGAGACACGAGCGGGTTGAGTGCTGTCCGGCACCGTCGCCGCCCCTCCCTGAACCAAGCCGATAGATCTCACCCACAAGTATGAGGCACTGGCACTTCGCGCGGGTGACCTACGGGAAATCCGCCACTGATGTCACCCGATCGGGACTGATGCCGCTTGATCGGGTAGGAGCGTTCGTCTTGATCAGATAAGGAGTGGTTGCAGATTGGTTTTGCGTGGCGGTGCGGGTGGCGGAACCTCATCAACCAGGTGACCAGCTGAATAGCCCACCCACCGCCCGCCCGAAGCCGCACGCTGAGTGCCCGCGCAAACTTCGCGCCCGCGCCAATTCGCTCCGGCGGGAGCTCGGTTCCCTGCCACGATTGATGGTTTCGCAATTGATCAAAAGGGCCGAAAGCCACAACCCGCCCGGTGATTCGGACATATAGCTGAAGAGTTGAGCGTGGGAGCGGGCCGACCTACGCTCGTTCGAGAGAGGTCCCACGCTCGGCCGAACATCCTGGAATCGGGCCTGCCAAGGTGGTTCTTTCCGAACCGGTGACCCGACTCATCGCGCGGCCGCGGTTCCACTCCGCACTTCTTGGCCAGGCTCGTCGACGCAGCACAGGCGTAGACCGCGGGCACGGAGGGGGCGCAGCAATGACCGACCTGGACACGCTGTCGGTGAACACGATTCGCGGTCTGTGCATGGACGCGATCCAGAAGGCGAATTCCGGGCATCCCGGGACTCCTATGGGTATGGCGCCTGTCGCATACACGCTGTGGCAGCGGTTCTTGCGCTTCGATCCCGCCGATCCCATCTGGCCGAATCGCGACCGTTTCGTGCTCTCCGAGGGCCACGCTTCTGCCTTGCTCTGGTCGCTCCTGTACCTGACGGGCGTCCGCGCGGTCGATCCCGACTACGAGGTGTTAGGCCGCCGGGCGGTAGCCATCGACGATCTGAAGTCCTTCCGGCAGCTCGATTCGCGCTGCCCAGGTCACCCCGAGTACCGGTGGACGAGCGGCGTCGAGACGACCACCGGCCCGCTCGGCCAGGGGGTGGCCACCTCCGCCGGGATGGCGATCGCCGGGCAGTGGCTGGCGGCGAGATACAACCGTGAAAACTTCACGCTCTTCGACTTCGACGTGTACGCGCTCGCCGGGGATGGCTGCATGATGGAGAGCATCTGCTCCGAGGCCGCGTCGCTGGCCGGGCACTTGCAGCTGTCCAACCTGTGCTGGATTTACGACTCCAACCGGGTCACCATCGAGGGCCACACGGGCATCACCTTCACCGAGGACGTTGCCGCTCGCTTCCTGGCCTACGGCTGGAACGTGACCACCGTTGCCGATGCCAACGACCTCGATCAGATCGGCCGCGCCTTCCACACCTTCCGGGCCGAGGCCGAGCGTCCGACCTTGGTTCTGGTGCACAGTCACATCGGCTACGGCTCGCCGGTCGAGGATTCACCGAAGGCACACGGAGCCCCGTTCGGGCCGGAGGGGGTCAAAGCCACCAAGCGCGTCCTCGGAATTCCGCCGGACGCCGACTTCCACATTCCCGACGGTGTGCCCGACTGGTTCGCCCAAGGTATTGGTGCGCGGGGCGCCGAGTTGCGCACCGGCTGGGAGAAGACGTTCGACGCCTACCGCAGCGCACACCCCGATCTCGCCGATGAGCTGGAGCGGATCCAGCGTCGAGAGCTCCCGGAAGGCTGGGACACCGCGCTGCCTACCTTCCCAGCCGATCCGTTGGGTTTGGCGACTCGCGATTCGTCGGGCCAGGCGCTGAACGCCGTGGCCGAGGCGGTTCCGTGGGTTCTCGGCGGGTCCGCCGACTTGGCACCGTCGACCAAGACCCGGCTCACATTCGGCGGAGCGGGCGATTTGCAGCCCGACGACCGGTCCGGGCGCAACCTGCACCTCGGCGTCCGGGAGCATGGGGCTGCCGCCGTCGCCAATGGAATGGCGCTGACGAAGCTCCGTCCGTACTGGTCCGGGTTCCTGATCTTCTCCGACTACGCCAAGGCAGCCATCCGCCTCTCCGCGTTGATGGAGATCCCCACCGTCCACATCTTCACCCACGACTCCATCGGGGTCGGCGAGGACGGACCCACTCACCAGCCCGTCGAGCAGCTCGCAGGGCTGCGCGCAACACCCGGGCTGCTCGTCTTCCGACCCGCCGACGCGAACGAGGTCGTCGAAACCTGGCGGGTGGTCACGGCCCTCCGCCGGGAGCCCGCAGCGCTGATCCTCTCCCGCCAGGTCCTTCCCACCTTCGACCGCGGTCGACTCGGTGCGGCCAGCGGTGTCGCGCGGGGTGCCTACGTGCTGGCGGACGTGCCCTCCGGCGAGCCCGAGGTGATCCTGCTGGCCACCGGCTCCGAGGTGTCGTTGGCCTTGGCCGCGCATGACAAGCTCACCGACGAGGGCATCGCGTCCCGGGTGGTGAGAATGCCGTGCTGGGAGCTGTTCGACCGCCAGCCGCGGGAGTACCGCGATCAGGTGCTGCCACCTGCGGTGACGGCCAGGGGCGCGGTGGAACAGGCCTCCACACTCGGCCGGGACCGGTATGTCGGTGCCGGCGGAGCCATCGTCGGTATGCACACCTTCGGTGCCTCCGCACCCCTCAAACAGCTGCTCATCCGTCGTTACCGCGCCCTGAAACGCTAGGGCCCGTCCCACAGGAGTGCAGTCATGGCAACCGACACCCCCTTGCAGCTCGGCATGATCGGGCTCGGCCGGATGGGCGCGAACCTCGTGCGCCGGCTCCTGCGCGACGGCCACCACTGCGTGGTTTATGACCTCAACGAAAGCGCAGTGCGGGAGCTGGCAGGCGAGGGCGCCGTCGCCGCCGGATCACTCGGCGACCTGGTGGCGAAGCTGGAGCGGCCACGGACCGCCTGGCTGATGCTGCCGGCCGCCGTCGTACAGCCCACTATCGACCAGCTGACCGAGCTCCTCGACCCGGACGACACCGTCATCGACGGCGGCAACTCCTACTACCGCGACGACATCACCCGTGCAGCACAGCTTGCTCCTCGCCGCATTCATTACCTGGATTGCGGTACGTCGGGCGGTGTCTGGGGACTTGAACGCGGCTACTGCCTCATGATCGGCGGCGAGACGGAGCCCGTCGCCCGACTCGACCCCATCTTCCGGACCATCGCGCCCGGCGCCGCCGCCGCCGAGCCGACACCGAGCTGGCGGGCCGACGGGACAGCGCCGGAAGGCTACCTGCACTGTGGTCCGAGTGGAGCCGGGCACTTCGTGAAGATGGTCCACAACGGGATCGAGTACGGGATGATGGGCGCGATCGCCGAGGGGCTCAGCATCATCGAGCACGCGAACGCCGGGCGCCGCAAGCACACCGCCGACGCCGAGACCGCCCCGATGCGCGAGCCGGAGTTCTACCAGTACGAGATAGATGTCGGCCAAGTGGCCGAAGTATGGCGCCGCGGCTCGGTCGTGGGCTCCTGGCTCGTCGACCTGACCGCTGACGCACTTGCCCGGTCACCGAAGCTGGAGGAATTCACCGGGCGCGTCTCGGACTCCGGCGAAGGGCGATGGACCGTACTGGCGGCGGTCGATGAAGGCGTGCCTGCCGCCGTGATCACCACGGCGCTCACCGAGCGGTTTCAATCCCGAGGCCTGAGCGAGTTCGCCGACAAGCTCCTGTCCGCCATGCGCAGCGAGTTCGGCGGACACACCGAGAAAAGGAGCCAGTCGTGACAAACCCGGACGACCACGTGATCGTGCTCTTCGGCGCCACCGGCGACCTCGCCAAGCGCAAACTGCTCCCTGGACTGTTCCACCTCGCCTGGGCAGGCCTACTCCCCGACAGCTACCGCATCGTGGGCACGGGTCGGGCTCACTCCGCGCTGAACGACGATGCGTTCCGCAAACACGCGCACGATGCGGTAGCCACCTTCGGACGCTCCGAGCCATCCGGGCCGGTGTGGCAGTCCTTCGCGGACACGCTGTCCTTCGCCGCAGCCGACCCACCGGATGCCGGCCCGCTGCTCGCGGCCGTACGGGCGGCCGAGGACTCCATCGGCGGGCAGCCACGCAGACTCTTCCACCTGGCCGTTCCGCCCTCCGCGTTCGGATCCGTCATCGGAATGCTCGGCGACGCGGATCTGGCGGAGAACTCGAAAGTGATCGTAGAGAAGCCCTTCGGCACGGACCTCGCTTCGGCCCGAGCGCTCAACGAGACGATCCACGCCGTGTTCGACGAATCCCGGATCTTCCGCATTGATCACTTCCTCGGCAAGGAGTCGGTGGACAACATCCTCGCTCTCCGCTTCGCCAACGGAATGTTCGAACCCATCTGGAACCGGGACCACATCAGCCATGTACAGATCGACGTGCCCGAGACGCTCGGCCTCGAGGGCCGCGCCCACTTCTACGAAGGCACCGGAGCTTTCCGGGACATGATCGTCACACACCTGATCCAGGTGCTGGGCATCGTGGCGATGGAGCCACCTGTCTCGCTCGCCGCCCAGCCGTTGCGCGACGAGAAAGCCAAGGTCTTCGAAGCGCTGCGCCCCATCGAACCCGGGCACGTCGTACGCGGCCAGTACGACGGCTACCGCGACGAACCGGGCGTGGCCCCCGATTCGCAGACCGAGACGTTCACCGCGCTGCGGCTGGAGGTGGACAACTGGCGCTGGGCCGGTGTGCCGTTTTACCTGCGCTCCGGCAAGAAACTCGCACAGCACCGCGAGGTGATCACCCTCGGCCTACGCGAGCCGCCCCTGAGGATGTTCCCCATCGATCTCCCCCAGCAGGAGAAGAAGCGAGGCAACCAGATCGTGATCGACTTCGGGGACCCCGGGTGGATCGCCGCCTGCTTCCTGGCAAAAGAGCCCGGCCCCACCATGCGACTCGCACCAGAAGCAATGACCTTCCGCTACGCTGACTCCTTCTGCCAGAATCACGGGCTCGAAGGCTACGAACGATTGATTCTGGACGCCATGCTGGGCGACCAGTCGCTGTTCACCCGGTCGGACGGCATCGAGCGCATCTGGGACGCATCGACCCCGTTGCTCGAGAATCCACCGCCGCTACAGTTGTACGCCCCCGGCTCTTGGGGCCCCGAACCGGCCGTCAGCGAACTGATCGCACCACACCAATGGCATTTGGAAGACGCCGACGACGCCGTGCGGAAATAGGTTCGTTGCGCACGACGCGCTGGTGACACCACACGAATCCTCGTTCGCTACGACTGCACCGGTATCGACTCCGACAAGGGATGGTCGGCCACGCCCGCGAGCAGCACCCCGGCCTGACTATCGCCTAACTGCACTCTACGTGCTCGTCGACGACCACGTTGTTCCCGCCCGCACAGGGCGAGGTCGTCAACCGCTACTCACGGACAGTGAGCTCATTGCCGACGGGTTCGGGCTTCGCGCCGCCCGAGCCGTCGGCGGAAGCGGTCGCGACGTCTCGGGCAGACGGTCGTGCGGTGTCCATATCGGATGGTTGGGTGTGCGCGGTGCAGGACCAAGGCCCGTGAGCGTTTTTCGGTGCTATGGCGCCCAAAATCACTCACGGCCAGGTGGCGACCTTGGCCGCGGCGGCGCGTGGGGTCGGTAGCGGAAAGTCCGGCCGCGAGCGTCCGCGGCGGCGCCCGGCCTGTGGACCAGCGGGGGCTCGGCGAGAGCGCGCTGGACGGTTCGCCGGCGCGGAGCCTGGCGGAGCCGGGGGGAGCCGGGGGGAGAGAGAACCGCCGCACGGCCGAGCACCCGAGCCTCGGCCTCGCGGCCGCCGACATCCTGGCCCTGCTGGATCGGTTGGCGCTGCCGTAGGTCGTCCTGGGCGGATGCTCGATGGGCGGCTTCGTCGCGATGGCGGTGCTGGGGGCCGCGCCGCAACGGGTCGCGGGTCTGCTTCTCGTGGACACCAGGGCTGTCGTCGGCAACGGCGAGCGCGGACCGGCGGCTTTTCGAGCGGGGCGGCGGTGGTGACCGCTTTGTTGCTGATGCTGCGCCGATCTGTGGCGAAAGCGGAGGACGAGGTGCGCGGCGAGCTGCTCACTGACCTGCTGACCTCGCCCGACCGTAACCGGGGCGCGCTGCTCGCCTGCCGGGGGCGACGGCGTCCCGCATCGCCGCCGAACTGCGATCCATCGTGGACATCCCGGTGACCGTCGCCTGCACAACTTGCAGGCCTCGCGGATCCGCTCAGCCCAACGCCCGTGAGCGTTTTTCGGTGCTATGGCGCCCAAAATCACTCACGGCCAGGTGGCGACCTTCGCCGCGGCGGCGCGTGGGGTCGGTAGCGGAAAGTCCGGCCGCGAGCGTCCGCGACGGCGGCCCGGCCTGTTGAGGCGCGTTCGCCGAAGTGGTCCGGCAGGATGGGGCCCGTGCACTACATCGAGTCGGGAGCCGGAACGCCGCTGGTGCTGCTGCACGCGTTCCCGCTGGACGCGCGGATGTGGAATCCGGTCCGGGGCCTCCTGGACGACCAGCTGCGGGTGATCACCCCGGACCAGCGGGGGCTCGGCGAGAGCGCGCTGGACGGTTCACTGGCGCGGAGCCTGGCGGAGTCGGGGGGAGCCGGGGGGAGAGAGAACCGCCGCACGGCCGAGCACCCGAGCCTCGGCCTCGCGGCCGCCGACATCCTGGCCTTGCTGGACCGGTTGGAGCTGCCGCAGGTCGTCCTGGGCGGATGCTCGATGGGCGGCTCCCGTCGCGATGGCGGTGCTGCGGGCCGCGTCGCGGCGGGTCGCGGGTCTGCTTCTCGTGGACACCAGGGCTGTCGCCGACAACGACGAGCAGAGTGTCAACCGCCTCACGGTCGCGGATCGAGCGGAACGCGAGGGCGCCGCGCGCTGGCTCGCGGAGAGCACCCTGCCGAACCTGCTGGGAAGCACGACGCACGAACGATGGCCAGAGGTCGTCGCCAGCGTCCGGGACCTGGTCTACGCCCAGCCCGCGGATGGTGTCGCCTGGGCGCAGCCGGCGATGGCGGGACGCCCCGAGGGTGTCGAAACCCTCCGGTCCTAATACCGGCCCGGCGCTGGTGGTCGTCGGCGAGGAGGACACCCTGACGCCGTCGGAGAACGCGCGCGAACTCGCCGGCGCGCTGTGAGGAAGCGAGCTCGTGACGCTGCCCGGTGCCGGGCACCTGCCGTCGATCGAGTCGCCGGACGCATTCGCCGAAGCCGTCCGCCCCCGGCTTTCCCGGCTCGGCTGAGCGCTAGCCAGTTCTCGCCCGGCGGTCGGGCATCCCGCTGCGGCCGAGCCCTTCGCCTCCCGGGTCGATACCGGGCAGCTCGCACGCCGTGGTCACCACACGGGTCGCCGGCTGCTGCTGGGCTCCGCGAAGCCGCCCGGTTTATACGCTGGACTCGCGCCCGGCCGCCGAGTAGCGTTCCGTTCGCCCGGCCACGGCTCATTTGGCCGGGTCCAAGCATCCACCCCCATCCGTCCGGTTCGCTGGTCGGGAGCGGGGGCGCTTGTGCGGGGTTCCCAGCCTGCTGGGGTTCAGGCTTGCCCTGGTTGTCGGAGAGCCGAGCGCCGGTGATGATGTCGAGGTCGGCCCGCTGGCCTCGAAGGCGCATTTCGACCGAGTACCGGGGAAGAACCTGATTATTTCCGGCGGTGAGAACGTGTACCCTGCGGAGATCGAAGCTGTGCTGCAGAGCTTCGACGGTGTATCCGCATGCGTCGTGATCGGCGTACCGGATGAGAAGTGGGGCGAAGTCGGCAAGGTTGTGATCGTCGTCGATCCGTGAGCCCGCATCGACGAAGCCGCAATGCCTGCTCAGTTATGGCTTCACCTCGCCGCGTACAAGGTGCCCAAGTACGCGCAGTTCGTCGACGCGGTGCCCACCACCACATCCGGCAAGATCGCCAGATCCAAGGTGCGCCGGCTTTACGGTGGCGGCGCGGCCGGAGAACGCGGTTCGCAGCACCGAGCCCTCCTGCCCTCGAGTGCCCTTCTGGGCCACACAGTTTGCATGTTCGCCCCATTTGGGTAGCGCTGCTTGGGCTAATTAAGCAAGACTGCGGCTGTTAGCCGATGTGTTCATCCTCTCAATTCCCGGAGGCGCGTGATCCAGGACTGGCTCGACACGACCTTGTGGAGTCATCCGGCCACCACTATCGCGTTCGTCATACCGCAAAATTCGCGCCCTGCAAAGGAAAAGAGGTTCTCTTTCAATGCAAGACGACCTAACGGAGCAGATACGGACTCTCAGTACCCGGCTTCGTGATACGGACAGTTTCACCGAAACCGTTGCCCACTGGCTGAACAGCCGGGTTGATTACATCTCGCTGTGCCACGAGTACTGCCTCGTCACGCCCGAACATGCTGCGGCATTGGATGTTTCGGCAGGCAGCAAGGCGTTATATCGACGCGGATATCTCGAAGCGGAATCGACCGTCTTTCGGCAGCGAGTGGCCGACGTACGAGCCGTCGTGGTCGAGGACCGACTGCACCCGGATGCCCGACAATCGCTGGAGTCCAAGAAGGTCCCGCTCGGTAGGATCCTAAGCGGCCACGGGATGCGGCGGCACACCCATGACATCACCCGCGTCTCAACGGTCGATGCCAACGGCCGACAGGTATTGCGCGTGGCAGCGACGGTCACGATCGCCGGTGAGCTGGTCGCGGCCGTCGACGAGATCGTCTATCTCCAACTGTTCAAGCCCGGGCCGTCGCAATGCGACACCACGGACGATGCCCCGGTCATCGACAGACTGCCGAACGCCCGAAGGCCACTGGAATCGCCGATATCCCGGAGGCCAGCGCATCGCGCGTGACCGCCGACGCCGCTAGTGACCAGCCTCGACATGGCCCGTTGCTCGCTGATGCTGACCTGGCTGGACCCTGAACTCGAGCGGCTGTGGCAGGCCCCGGCCGACACTCCCGCCTACCGCAAGGGAAATGTCGCGATGGCCGACGCGGAGAGACGAAGTGACTGAGCAGGCGCCGCTGCGCATCGTGGTCGGCTCCGACGACGCAGGTCTGCAGTACAAGAACGCGTTGAAGAAGGACCGGGAGAACGACCCGCGCGTGGCCCACGTGGTGGACGTGGGCGTCGGTTCCGACGAGCACACCGCCTACCCGCACGTGGCGGTCAACGCCGCCCGGATGGCCGCCGAAGGCAAGGCGGACCGCGCGCTGCTGGTGTGCGGCACCGGGTTGGGGGTGGCGATCAGCGCGAACAAGGGTCCACAGCAGATAGCCGGACGTGCCCGAGCCGCACCTACCGTGGAATGCGACGGGGCGGTAAGAACCCGGTCCGGAACTACGCGAACTAAGCGGCGGCCTACCGCGATGACCGAAACATTCCTTGCCTGACCGGCCGATGAGCAGCAGAGGAGCCGTACACCATGCGACTGATTGTGGGCATGACAGGGGCAACGGGTGCGGTGTTCGGCGTCCGCCTGCTGGAGGCCCTGCGCGAGCTCCCCGAGGTGGAGACCCACTTGGTGCTCTCGAAGTGGGCGCGGACCACTCTCGAACTGGAGACTGGCCTGTCGGTGCGCGAAGTCACCGACCTCGCCGATGCCGCCCACAGCCCCGGAGACCAGGGGGCGTGCATCTCCTCCGGCTCCTTCCGCACCGACGGAATGATCATCGCGCCGTGCTCGATGAAGACCCTGGCCGGCATCCGGGCCGGCTACGCCGACGGGCTGATCGGCCGCGCCGCGGACGTGGTCCTCAAGGAACGCCGCAAGCTGGTGCTGGTCCCGCGTGAGACCCCGCTGAGCGAGATCCACCTGGAGAACATGCTGGCGCTCACGCGCCTTGGAGCGCAGATGGTGCCGCCCATGCCCGCCTTCTACAACCATCCGGAATGCGTGGACGACATCGTCGACCACATCACCGCGCGGGTGCTGGATCAGTTCGACCTGCCGGCGCTGAACGCCCAGCGGTGGGTCGGCATCCGCGCGGCACGCGAGCAGCGTTCCCCACAGAAGCTGCCCGCGCCGCGCGCTTTGAACGAACAAGGAGAGTCCCATGCCCTATGACGACCTGCGCAGCTTCCTGCAAACCCTCGACAAAGAGGGCCAACTGCTGCGCATCGCCGAGGAGGTGATGCCCGAACCCGACATCGCCGCCGCCGCCAACGCCGCCCCTCGCCTAGGCGCCGCCGCCCCGGCCCTGTACTTCGACAACGTCAAGGGCTTCACCAATGCCCGGATCGCGATGAACGTGCACGGCTCCTGGGCCAACCACGCCCTGGCGTTGGGCATGGATAAAAACAGCGGACCCAAGGACCAGGTGGACGAGTTCATCCGCCGCTGGGCGAACTTCCCGGTCAAGGCCGAGTACCGGGACAATCCGCCGTGGGCGCAGAACACGGTGGAAGGCGATGAGATCAACATCTTCGACGTCCTGCCGCTGATCCGCCTCAACGACGGGGACGGCGGTTTCTACCTCGACAAAGCCGCGGTCGTCTCCAAGGACCCGGACGACCCGACCTCGACGGACAAGCAGAACGTCGGTATCTACCGGATCCAGGTCAAGGGCAGGCGCAAGCTCGCTCTCCAGCCCGTCCCCATGCACGACATCGCGCAGCACCTACGCAAGGCCGAGGAACGCGGCGAGGACCTGCCGATCGCGATCACTCTGGGCAATGACCCGGTGATCTCCATCGTCGCCTCCACGCCGATGGAATACGACCAGAACGAGTACGAGCTGGCCGGCGCGCTGCGCGGTGAACCCGCCCCGATCGCCCGCTCGCCGAAGAACAACCTGCCCGTGCCGTGGGGTAGCGAAATCGTCATCGAAGGCGTCATCGAGGGCCGCAAGCGCGAGATCGAGGGCCCGTTCGGCGAGTTCACCGGCCACTACTCCGGTGGGCGCAACATGACGGTGATCCGGATCGACAAGATCTCCTACCGCACCGACCCGGTCTTCGAGCATCTCTATCTCGGCATGCCATGGACCGAGATCGACTACCTGATGGCCGCCAACACCTGCGTGCCGCTCTACGTGCAGCTCAAGAAGGATTTCCCCGAGGTCCAGGCGGTCAACGCGACCTATACCCACGGCCTGGTCGTGATCGTGTCCACCAAGAAGCGCTATGGCGGATTCGCCAAAACCGTCGGCATGCGCGTGCTGACCACCCCGCACGGACTCGGCTACGCCGCCACCGTGATCGTGGTGGACGAGGAAGTGGACCCCTTCAACCTGCCGCAGGTGATGTGGGCGCTGTCGACCAAGATGAATCCGGCCGGTGACCTGGTCGTCGTCCCGAAACTGCCGGTACTCGAACTGGCCCCGCAAGCCGCCACACCGGGCATTGTGGACAAGCTCATCATCGACGCCACCACCCCCGTCGCGCCCGACACGCGCGGCAACTACGGCAACCAACTCCTGGACCTGCCCGAGATGGGCGAGTGGCTCACCAAGCTCCAGTCGCTCGCCGGCCGCTGACCGCCAGTCGAAAGGACGACATGCCATGGTCGTACAAAAAACCGTCTGCCCGCGCTGCGCCTACGAGACCGTCGACAAGCTCTACAGCTCGCCGGTCCCCGGCGTCTGGGACGTGCTGCAATGCCAGCAGTGCCTCTACGCCTGGCGCACCAGCGAACCTGCCCGTCGCACCAGTCGCGACGCCTACCCCGACAGCTTCAAGATGACGCTCGAGGACATCAAGGCAGCCCCCGAGGTCCCCACCATTCCTCCGCTGCGCTCCGCGTCCTGACGCCAGAGCCGTCACCATCCGCGGGAACCGGGTTCCCGCGGACCATTTCCTAGGAGGCTGCGAGATGACACCCGAGCCACATGACACCCTGATGTGGGAGGCCCGAACTCAGCCCGGACGCCGGGACGAACTGCTCGCCTGGGTGGAACAGACCGCGGTGCGCGCTCTGCTCGCCGAACCCGGCTGCCTCGACGCCAGTACCTACCTGGGCGGCGAGGACCGGGTCGTGGTCATCGCTCACACCACCGGCACCGTGCCCCGCCTGCCGGACCCGCCCGACGAGCTGCTGCTACGCGCCGTACACCAATGGCCCTTCCGCAAAAACGCCTTCTATCGCAAGTGACGACTTTCCATCGCCAGGCCCGGCCGCATCCCGGCCCTGGGGCACACAGTCGGGGTCGCGTAGCTGTCCAGAGCCTCGACACGTCGAGGTCGCGGCGCCGCCTATTGCTCGCCCCAAAGCAGCGGGAGGCGGTCAAGGCTGTCGATGCAGACAACGTCCCTTGGCTTGAGCACATCATCGCGGAACATGCTGTCGATCACGACACTGACCCGATCTTGGCCCATCCGTGGCTTACACGCTTGGCGTGACACCGCCGATCGATCTCGCCGACCGCTGGACACACTCCGGGATTACGGCCGGGACCGCCTCGCCGAACTCGGTGAGACCACCATCGTCCGTCGCAAGCATCTGCACTACTACCGGCACCTCGCCGCCCAAGCCGAGGCAGTCCCGCAACGCGGTGGCGATCGGGTCCCACGATCCGATGTCGAAGATCACCGGGACGGGCTCGTCGGCTTCGCGACTGCGCAGGTGGTCCAGCAGGAACGCAGCGCCAGGATCGTCTTCCCCGAGCCGGGGCGGCCCAGCACCACCAGGTGACCGGACGGGATTCGCCGGTAGGAGTCGGCGAGATCACCGATCCCGCCGGTCAGTTGCTGCGCCGCACCGGGTCGGGGATCGATCAACCCGTCGGCCACCGGCTGGAACCGCACCGGCAGCTGGAACGGGTCGTGGACCCGGCGGTGCTCCTCCTCGCGCTGCCAGCGCCTTTCGACGGCCTGCGCGAGCTGCTCAGCGGCTTCGTCCAGTGCTGGTTGCCGCGCGGTGCGGCGCACCGGCGGCTGCGGTCGGAGCTGCGGTCGGGGCGGTTGCGCCTCCGGTGGGGCTTCGGCTTCGACCGGTGGGGGAGCGCTGCCGGTGGTGGCCAGCAGCCGCTGGTAGTCCTCTGGCCCGAGCTCCAAGGCCTTCGCCAACAGCTGCACCGTGCCGATCCGCGGGTTGCCGGACGAGTTGTTCTCCAACCGGCGGATGGTGCGCACCCCGAGCTCGGATCGCTCGGCGAGCTGGTCCTGGTGTGGGTGGGTCGCCGATGCGGAAAACGCAGGCGATAACGATTCCCCAAGGACGCGATGTCCCCGCAACAACAAGCCGGAACTCCCCCTCCATCGCGCGCCTGCGCCCCTGATCACCGGCGCTCGCACCACGACCCTGGGCCGCCGGAAGGACATCCAGCGGCCCGGGGTGTCCGATCAGGACGGCAACGGCATCGGGTCGATGCTCTGGTCGTTCGCGGTCAGGTCGATGCCGTAGTCCTTGGCGAAGACCATGTAAGTGCTGTCCAGCACGTTCTCGGTGTTCTCGTTCAGGGTGTAAACACGCGCCCCGCGCAGCCGGTTGCGCTCGGCACCGGACAGCCCGTAGGTGCCGAAGCCGGTGCTGCCGGCGTAACCGAGCAGCACGCCGTAGTAGTTGCCGTGGTAGGTGTTGATGTGGTCGTGCCCGCAGAACACGCCCTTGACGTCACCGCGGGTGAGGATCGCGTTGAACATGCCGCTGTTGAACGGCCCGGGGCATTCGGCCTCGTTGCGCTCGCCGACGATGCCGTGCCGAGCCACGCCGCGCGCGTGGTCGGCGTCGGTGCGCCCGTCGACGCTGCCGAACCACATGAAGCGGTACTCCCACAACGGGATGTGGATGAACATCAGACCCGGCACCTTCCGGCCGACCTGCCGCTCGATCTCCACCGACCGCTGGAAGTACCAGGCGACCTGGTCCATCCGCAGCCAGTCCCAGGTCGGGTAACCCGCGAAGTTCTGCCCGGCGATGTTGCCCGGCGCGTAGCGACCGCTGTCCAGCAGCCACAGGTTGAACTTCGGGTCGTTGCCCCGTGAGCCGTGGACGAACAGGTTCATGTTGCCGGTACCGGTGACGCCGCGCGGGCCCAGCTCGTTCACGTTGTAGGCGTAGGACCGGTAGAACTCCAGCATCTCGGACTCGTCGAGGCCGCCCTTCGCGGTGGAGTCCTCGTCGTGGTTGCCGTAGGTGATGGCCCACGGGATCTTTCGCTCTTCCATCGGCTGCACGATGTTGTTCATCGCCTGCCGCATCTCCAGCTCGGTGTCGCAGCCGCTGGTGATGTTGTCGCCGTTGAGGATGACCAGGTCGGGCCGCTGGTCGTCCAGTACGGCGTTCATCAGCTCCAGGGTGCGGCGGTCGATGCGCTCGTCATCCTGGGTGTCGTTGAACTGCACGATCTTGTAGGTTCCGTCCGCCCGGAACCGCAGGTTCGCGGTCTGCGCGGACGGCGCGGGCGCCGCCGACGCCGCAGGAGTCGTGGCACCGAGCGCCACGGTGGCGGCGCCCAGACCACCCAGCGCCATGAACTGGCGCCGGCCGACGCCGGCCTCGGTCGATTCGGGGGTAGCGGAAAGGTCGGACTGCTCGTTCATCGTCATCCCTTGCGAATCCATTTGGGGGAAACCGACGTTATCGGCGAATCGCGACCGCAAAGTGTGGCGTGGCTAGCTCCATGCGGCGAAACCGTGAACATCTCGGCAAGTTTCGCGCTCCGGTACCGGAGGAGATCGATCGCTCACCGCTGGAACGTGTCCGGTTGCCTTCAGTCCCGGATCGTGGTGATCAGGTGTAGGTTGGTGTTCCGGAACATCGCCGGTTTGCGAAGTGGTCAGTTCGTAGTGCCGCGTTCTCAGTCGGTTCGTTGCTTCGGCGATTCTGCCGTCGATGTCGTGCACTTCGCCAGTCGACGAATACCAGTGGGGTGTCGGCATCGACGGCATCACGGCAGCGGGAGAGGATCTGCGCGCAGTTCTCGTCATCCCAGTCGCACAGCACGTTCTTGAGCAGGTAGAGATCTCCGCCGTCGGGCACCGCCTCCAGGAAGCTCCCGCCGACGAACCGAACGCGAGAAGCCAGTCCCTGGCCTATGAAGGCCTGGCGGGCCTGCTCGACCACTTCCGGACGATCGAAGAGAATCCCCCTGCTCTGGGTAGGCATACCTACGCCACACAGACGGAACTCGTTGTCGCAGTTGACAATTGGGCTTGCTTCTACAACGCTGTCCGGCGGCACTCCGCGATCGGGATGCTCAGTCCCGAGGACTACGAGAGCTCACTCCGAGCAGCTGCCTGAATCCCCGTAAACCCCTTGTCCACCGCTCGGGGGGAACCTCAGCCTACGGGTCACCCACCTGGACATAGAGTACTACGACAACGACTGGAAGCCCCTGGACCAGGGCATCTTCGTCGAACGGCAACGCATGCTAACCGCCCGTCCGGAGTGGATCATCGACGGTAACTACGCCGGCACCATGCCGATCCGGCTCGCCGCCGCCGACACCGTGATCTTCCTCGACATCCACCCACTGCTGTGCTTGTGGGGCATCCTGCAACGTCGCCTCCAGCACCTTTCGGCCGGGCTCGGAGTGCGCTCGTGGTCGGGTGCCCCGTCGGGCTGGGCCTTCGCGCGGGTGTTGGCCCTGCGGTGCGTGGCCCTGGTCGGCCATGGTGATTTTGACCAGGCCTTATCCGGCTCGACGGAGAGAATCCGCAAGTTCCATTGAAATCGAACCTTCGATTTCAATGGAACTTGCGGAACGTCGGCGTGTCGCACCCCGACACGCCGACGCCTGTGGACAACCTCCGCAATTTCAATGGAAATCGTGGGCTGCCGCGGGCACGGGCGTGCCGAGACCCGCAGCCCGAAAGGTCCTTGCTCTGGACGAAAACCCGCGAACCGACCTGCTCGGGGCTTGGCAGGCCATCCGGATACGGCGCTGGCGCCGCCCGAACGCGTCAGGCCGCCGAGCAGGCGGTGCGAGACGACAGCGAGACCCCGTTCGACCTGGCCGACGCCCCACTCGGCCGATTGGTGCTGGTCCGGCTGCCGGACCGCCGGAGCTACGGGTGCTGCCGCGCGACGTCGCCGTGGACGTGGTGGTCAACGGCGAGGGCGAGATCACCTTCGTCGAGCTGCTGCGGGCGGTGCTGGAGGGCATCTCCTACGAGAAGGTCCGCCGACCCGGACTCGCTGGCCCCGGCGCTGGAATACTGCTTCTCCACCGAAGAGTTCGCCGAACTCGGCCAACAGTGGTGGACCACCACCGTCGAACCCGCGGCCCCCGTGCAGTGGCGCTGGGCACTGCACGAAGTGATCCGGTACGAATTGGACACCCGCCCACTGCCGGAGCCAGCGCTTCGCGGCATGGCCGACGCCGAGCTGATCAAAATCGATGGCGAAGACCACTGGTCAGCCAAACGCACCTACCGCCTGGACGTCCCCCCGCACTCACACGTTCGGCCCGGGAACACGACTCGCGGCGCGCGTTGCGACCTTGGCGCTGAATGTGACTGATCCGTTGTTGTCGGGGCGTTGGGGAGAGCGGCGTTCGACGCGGTCGGTCCCAGGGCGTGTGCAAGGTTGACCTGTCCGGTTTAGGTAGTTTCGGATAGGGAGGTGGGTGGCAGGTTGGCCAGGTGGGGGCAGGTTGGCCAGGTGGTGGACCGTTTCGATACCGGCGGCTTGCCGTTCAGGCGGCGCCAGCGCCATATCCGGATGCCCTGCCGGGCCCCGAGCAGATCGGTTCGCAGGTTTCCGTCCAGAACAAGGACCTTTCAGGCTGCGGGCCCTGGCACGTCCGTGCCCGCCCACGATTTCCATTGAAATTGCGGAGGTTGTCCACAGGCATCGGCGTGTCGGGGTGCGACACGCCGACGGTCCGCAAGTTCCATTGAAATCGAAGGTTCGATTTCAATGGAACTTGCGGGTTCTCTCCGCCGAGGCGGACTCGATGAACGTCTTCGCACCGGCGGTCACCGCCAGCACCGCCAGGGCCGGCAGCAACGGCAGCAACGGCAGCAACGGCAACCCCATACAGGATTCCCCGCCCACCGCCTCCAGAGCCCGCCAGAGACCGTCCACACGACCCCGCAAGGACTCGACTGTGACGGTGGGCCCGTCAAACACAACCGGAATCGGGGAAGATAAGGACACAAGAGCGCGGCTCCTGGATAGACCGTCACGGCTTGGACAACCCGATGATCTCCCACCGGAAACCGCGCCCTCGTCTCGCGTCCCACCTGGACAGAAACCCGCCGCAACCCTCAGATCAACCTTGCACACGCCCTGCGGTCGGTCCGTTGTCGTTGATCGGGTGGTCCGAGGTTGGGCCTGTCCTCCTGCGCGAGCTGGCCGTCGCCGAGGGGTCGGCGCGAGCGCCCGAGACGATCGCTGGGAACTCGACGACGACGGTGCGACGGGAGCACGGAACAGTACTAGTGCGTTCGGGCAACCTTGGAGCATCCAAAGGGTACACGTCACCCGTGTGCTTTTAGGTAGGTCACCCCCGCATTACGGTGGGACATGACGGTACTTGGATCGCCAACAAAGGTTCGACTGCGGTTGAACCTTTGGTCGCCGTTCCTTTTTCTGGCATTCGGGTTGTCCGATATAGCGGAAGGTTGGAGTAAAGTCAATGTTGTCCATGGGGTTGGACGGTTCGACAGGAATGCGAACGGGTCCGCGTTCGGTGGCGCTCTATTCGTTATGGTGGATACATTCTTTCCGCTGATGATGATGCATCATCTCGGCCGCGGGTACAGGGTGTGGAGTAGGGCGGCGACCGTCGATTTTGTCGCTCCAGGACGGGGAAACGGTGGTTTACGCTGCCTCTTGAATCGGCTGAGGTGGAGCGCGTTCGAGTGCCGCTTGATGTTGACGAACAGTCGTGCTCGGGGCATAGCGCGGAAATTTGTTCGGCTGGCGGAAGGCTGGCCGTAAGGATCAAGTGCAGTGAATTGATCTCAGTAGGGGGTTATGCGAGTCGGCCGTGTTCGAATTGGGTGAGTACGAGTGCGGCTTTGACGATGAGGCCGATTTTGCGGGGGCTGGTGGTGAAGTGTCGTAGGACGCGCCAACGGCCGGTGAGCAGGGCGAATCCACGTTCGCCGAGGGCGCGCAGGCCGCGCAGCAGTTTGTTGTAGGTCTGGTTGTCGACGTCGAGTGGGCGGCCTTTGCTGGTTTTGGGGCGTTTGATCGGGGTGAGGACCCCGGCTCCGGCACCCTGGTAGCCGCCGTCGGCCAGGGTGGGTAGGTTGAGCTGGGAGTAAGCCCAGTACAGGGCGCCGAGGACGTGGTTTTCAGCGGCGGTGATGTCGTGGATGGACCCGGGCTCGACGTCGGAGGCCCACAGCGGGAACCCGTCCGGGTCTGTCAGTGCTTGGATGTTGCCGGCTTGTTCGCGGGTTTTCCCGGAGTACCACAGGTCGATCTCGGCGCCTTTGGCGCTGGTGGTCTTTTCGCCGAGACGGTCGGAGGAGAAGTTTTTGCCGTCCAGGATCAGATAGGCGTCGCCGTTGTCTTTGGCCCGTTGCAGGGCGTCGTGCAGATCCGGGGCCTGCGCGGCCAGTGCCTTGATGCCCTCGTCGACATACCGGTAGCCGGTGGCACGGGCGACACCGTGATCGCGAGCCAGTTTGGTGATGTCGGTATCGTCCCGGAACCACCGCAGGACCAGCACAGCCTGCCAGAACGTGGTCAACGCCCGGCGCCCCTTGCGGGTCCCTTTCCGGCGGCGTTCACCGGCCAACAGCCGGCTGAGGAAGACCACCAGTTCACGGGGAACATCGAGTTTGGCAGAATACGTGACCACGTGGGGCCCTCCCTGGTCGAAGATCCTTTCTTGGTCGAACTTCTTCTACCAGGGACCCCACGTCCCACTCTCCCCGGGCCAGCCCTACCCGATCACACACCCATTCCGGCAGGCCGCCCTCCAGAGACTTCTTACTGAGATCACCTCAGTGTCTATGTCAAGCGTGGGAAATAAGGAAATTTGGTCGTTAGTCCGGCAATAATTGTGCAACCACGCCGACCGAGGAATGCCACTCGGAGGCGGTTGAAAGGTGGTGACATTCTGGTGTGGCGCGATTCGTTGTTGTGGGGGTTGTCTGCGGTCGACACTGGTCGTCTGCGGACAGCTGCCGGTGCGCTGCGGGACCGGCTACGCGCACGACCGGAGTGGCTGCCTGCGGACATCGGCTGGTCGCTCGCCCAGCGTCAGGTCGCGAGCACGCGCGCCGCGCTCACCGCGGATACCCGCGACGGATTCGTCGACGCACTGTCGGCGCTCGCCGAAGGACGCGGGTCTGTCGGACTGACTGAGGGAGGCCCGCTCGACGGTGATACGCCACGTCGAGTCGTCTTTGTGTTCCCCGGTCAGGGGCCGCAGTGGCGTGGTATGGCGGTCGGATTGATGGCGTCCTCGCCAGTCTTCCGCGCGCGGATGTCGGAGTGCGTCGAGGCGTTCGAGCCGTTCCTCGACTGGTCACTGTCCGATGTGGTCAACGATATTCCCGGCGCGGCCTCGCTGGACCGCACGGATGTCGTGCAGCCCGTGCTGTTCTCCGTAATGGTTTCGCTGGCGGCGATGTGGCGTTCGTACGGGATCGAGCCGTCCGCGGTGCTCGGGCACAGCCTGGGTGAGATCGCCGCCGGCGTCGTGGCCGACGCGTTGTCGCTTGAGGACGGTGCGCGGATCACCGCGCTTTGGAGCCGGTTGCAGGCGACGTTGTCCGGGCAAGGCGCGATGATCTCCATGCGGGCCCCGGTAGATGTCGTACGGTCGCGGTTGCTCCCAGGGCTGGAGATCGCCGCGGTTAACGGCCCACGGGCGGTGATCGTCTCCGGTGATGCCGACGTCGCCACGCGGCTGCTCGGCGAACTCGCCGAGCAGAGCATCGAAGCGAGGACGATCGGGGTGGACCTCGCCGCGCACTCCGCGCACATCGAGCGGATCACCGCTGAACTACGTACGGCCTTGGCCCCGGTGCGACCCCAACCGCCCAAGGTGACCTTCTATTCGTCGATGACCGCCGGAGCGCTGCCCGAAGATGTGCTGCTGGACGCCGACTACTGGTGTCGCAACCTGCGCAACACGGTTTGGTTCGAACCGGCGGTCCGGGCCGCTCTCGCCGACGGCAACGAGATATTCCTTGAGGTCAGCCCGCATCCAGTGCTCACCGCGGCGATGCAGGAGACCGTCGAGTCCGCCGGTGCACACGCTGCCGTCCGTGCTTCGGTCCGGCGCGGTCACGCGGATCTGGACAAGGTCGTGCAGACGCTGGGGGAACTGTTTGTAGACGGCGCCCGGATCGACTGGGAGGCCGTGTACGCGGGTCACGATCCGCACCTCGTGGATCTTCCGGAAGCCGCGACCGACGTTGCGGCGCCCGTGGAGTGCACTCTGCGCGCACGGCTCTCCGGACTCTCCGAACAGGATCAGCGGGCCTTGCTCACCACGGTCGTCTGCCAGGAGATCGGGGCACTGCTGGGCTCGGCGGAGGCTGTGGACCCGCATATGCGGTTCCGTGACTTGGGCTTCGACTCGGTGACCGCGATCGAGGTTCGCACTCGGATCGCCGCGGTCGCGGGAACAGGCTTGCCCGCGACCATGGTGTTCGACTACCCGACTCCGGCCGCGGTGGCAGAACTGCTCCGGGTCACGCTGACCGGCGTCACACCGCGGGACGGACTGCCAGAAGCGGAAGAGCGTCGGGCGGTTTCCACCTCGGATGCCGACCCAGTGGTGATCGTCGGCATGGGCTGTCGTTACCCGGGTGGCGCTGGCACCCCGGATGAGCTGTGGCGACTGGCGCGCGATGGCGTGGATGCCGTGTCGGCGTTCCCGGACAATCGGGGCTGGGACTTCGCCGCCAACTACGACGACGGGGCCCGCCCGGCTGGCACGTTCTACCAGCGGGAAGCCGGGTTGCTAACCGACGCGGACCGCTTCGACGCGGGGTTCTTCGGCATCAGCCCGCGCGAGGCCGCCGCGATGGACCCGCAGCAACGGTTGCTGCTGGAGACCTCCTGGGAGGCGTTCGAGCAGGCCGGGATCGCGCCCATCTCACTGCGTGGCAGCCGGACCGGAGTGTTCGTCGGCGCGATGACTATGGACTACGGGCCCCGGATGGACCAGGGGACGGAGGTCGAGGGCTACGTTTTCACCGGCAACACCGGCAGCGTCCTGTCCGGCCGGATGTCGTACTTGTACGGATTTGAGGGCCCGGCGGTCACCGTGGACACGGCGTGCTCGTCGTCCCTGGTCGCATTGCACCTTGCCGCGCAGGCGGTCAGACGTGGTGAATGTGACCTCGCGGTCGCGGCCGGAGTCACGGTCATGTCGGGTACGGGCATGTTTGTGGAGTTCTCCCGGCAGGGCGGGCTCGCACCGGACGGCAGGTGCCGGGCTTTCTCCGACGATGCACGCGGTTTCGGCCTGGCCGAGGGCGTCGGCGTGGTGCTGGTGGAACGGTTGTCGGACGCTCGCCGGAACGGCCACCGCGTACTGGCGGTACTGAAGGGCTCGGCGATCAATCAGGATGGCGCCTCCAACGGGATGACCGCGCCGAGCGGCCTGGCCCAGCAGCGGGTGATCCGGGCGGCTTTGGCTGACGCCGGGCTTCGGCCGTCCGAGGTGGACGCGGTCGAGGCCCACGGCACGGGGACTCGGCTGGGTGACCCGATCGAGGCTCAGGCGTTGCTGGCCGCATACGGGCAGGAGCGCGAGCGGCCGCTGCTGCTGGGCTCCTTGAAGTCGAACATCGGGCACGCCCAGGCGGCCGCGGGAGTCGGCGGCGTCATCAAGATCATTCAGGCGATGCAGCACGGCGTGCTGCCGAAGACACTGCACGTTACCCAGCCGACGTCCCATGTGGACTGGTCGGCCGGGTCGGTCGAGCTGCTGACCGAGGCGGCCGAGTGGCCGGAGACTGGTCGGCCGCGCCGGGCGGGGGTGTCGTCGTTCGGCGTGAGCGGGACCAACGCACACGTCGTGCTCGAACAGGCCCCAACGGCCGAACACCCGGAGCCCGAGCCCGATGCCGTCGCGGTTTCGCCCGGCCCGATGCCGCTGGTGCTCTCGGCGCGGGACCGAGGGGCGCTGCGAGGTCAGGCCGCGCGGATGAGGGAATTTCTCCGGTCGTGTCCCGCGCTGGCGGACGTGACGTATTCGTCCGTTACCCACCGGTCGGCGATGGAGCATCGAGCTGTCGTATTTGGTGAAGACGTCGAGCGGATGATCGCCGGGTTGGGTGCACTGGCCGAGGGAACCCCAGCCGGTAACGTCGTGGAAGGCGTCGGTCATCGTGGTGGCACGGTCTTCGTGTTCCCCGGCCAGGGTTCTCAATGGACGGGGATGGCGCTGGAGCTCATCGGTTCTTCGCCGGTGTTCGCCGCGCGGATGACCGAGTGCGCACAGGCACTGGCCGAGTTCACCGATTGGGACCTCGTCGAAGTGCTCGGGAACGACGATGCTCTGGGGCAGGTGGACTTCGTCCAGCCCGCGTTGTTCGCTGTCATGGTGTCGCTGGCTGCCTTGTGGCGGTCTTACGGTGTCGAGCCTGCGGCTGTGATCGGCCACTCGCAGGGGGAGATCGCGGCGGCCTGCGTCGCCGGGGCGCTGAGCCTGCGCGACGCGGCCCGCGTCGCGGTGTTGCGGAGCCGGACGATCCGGGACTCGCTGTCCGGTCACGGCGGGATGGTCTCGGTTCCGCTTCCGGTCGAGGAGGTCCGCGCCGGCCTGGCCGGCTGGAACGGCCGTATCTCCGTCGCCGCGATCAACGGCCCGCGATCCACGGTGGTGGCCGGAGATCAGGACGCACTGGAGGAACTGCTGGTCCGGTGGGACCGGGCGAAGCGGATCCCCGTGGACTATGCCTCACACTCGGCGCAGGTCGAGGCGGTACAGGACGAACTGCTGGACCTGCTCGCTCCGATCACGGCGCGTGCGGCGGACATACCGTTCTTCTCGACGGTGACTGGCGAGTTCGTGGACGGGACCGCACTGGACGCCCAGTACTGGTACGAGAACCTGCGGCAGCCGGTCCGGTTCGACGAGGCGGTCAGAGCGCTCGACGGGCACGTCTTCATCGAATGCGGTCCGCACCCCGTGCTGGTGCCTGCGCTGGACACAACCGCACTGGGATCGCTGCGCCGTGGCGAGGGCGGGATCGATCGGTTCACCGTCGCGCTCGCCGAGGCATACGTGCACGGTGTAGACGTCGACTGGCAGTCGATCGCGCGCGGGCAGCGGATCGATCTGCCGACCTACGCCTTCCAACGGAAGCGGTACTGGCTGGAGGGTGGTGTCCGGGCCGCCGCAGCCGAGGACTTCGGCCTGGTCGCTCCGGAACATCCCCTGCTCGGGGCCGAATTGGCGTTGCCAGAGTCCGGCGGGGTGGTGTTCACGTCCAGGATTTCCCTGGCGGCTCAGCCCTGGCTGGCCGACCACGCCGTGCACGACGTGGTCCTGTTCCCGGGGACCGCCTTTGTGGAACTCGCCCTCCGCGCCGGTGAACGCCTCGGCTGCGACCTTGTCGAGGAACTGGTCCTGGTGGCACCGCTGCCGCTGCCGTCCGACGGCAGCGGGGTCCGTTTCCAAGTCACGGTAGCGGCCGGAGACGAAGCCGGTCGCCGCCGGTTCGCGGTCCACTCGCTTGCCGAGCACGCTCCTGACGATGCTCGC
Source organism: Saccharopolyspora sp. ASAGF58 (assembly GCF_012277335.1). Lineage (NCBI taxonomy): Bacteria > Bacillati > Actinomycetota > Actinomycetes > Pseudonocardiales > Pseudonocardiaceae > Saccharopolyspora > Saccharopolyspora sp. ASAGF58. The sequence goes on from NZ_CP040605.1 coordinate 5,312,192, forward strand.
TGGATCTCGCACGCCACCGGCATCCTCGCTTCGGGCGCACCACCCGCCACGCCGCTTGTCGAGTGGCCGCCCGCCGCGACCGAAATTGACCTGAGCGACGCCTACGAGACGCTGCGCGACAAGGGGTATCAGTACGGACCGGGTTTTCGTGGCCTACGCCGGGCCTGGCGGCGTGGTCAGGAGATTTTCGCCGAGGTCGCGCTGCCGGGGAACGCCGACGGTTTTGGGCTGCACCCGGCGCTGCTCGATGCGGCACTGCACGCCCTTGTACTCGACTCGGACGGGCTGCCGTTCGACTGGCGCGACGTGGCACTGCACAGCACCGGCGCGTCCAGTCTCCGGGTGCGGATCTCTCCCACGGGAATCCAGGCCGCTGATGACGCCGGAAACCCGGTCCTCACCGCGGGGCCGTTGACCCTCCGACCGATTCCGGCTCAGCACCTCGCCCGGGACGCGGGCACATTGCTCGCCGTCGAGCCGGTCGAGGTCGCACGGCCCACTCGTGTCGATTCCACCGGCGTGACGATCATCGTGGCACCCACCGTTGAGCGGGTTCTCGCGGAGGTGCAAAACCGCCAGGACGAGCGTTTGGTCGTGGTCACGCACAACGCCAGGACGAACCTGGAGCAGGCCGAGATCAGGGGGCTGATCAGATCGGCCATTTCCGAACAGCCCGGCCGGTTCGTCCTCGTCGACACCGATTCACCGGAGACCGTTTCGCCCGACGAGGTCCTGGCCATCGGCGAACCCGAATTGTGGATCCACGACGGCCGGTTTACCGCACCGCGGCTACAAGCCGTGGAACCCGCGGTGACCACACCGTGGACGGCCGAGGACTGCGTCCTGATCACCGGGGGAACAGGCACGATCGGGGGCGCGGTCGCGCGCCACCTGGCCCGGCACGGCGTCCGGCTGGTCCTGCTGAGTCGAGGCGGGCCGCGATCGGCCGGGGCCGGGAAACTCCAGGCGGAACTGGGCGCGGAGATCGTCGCGTGCGATGTGACCGACCGCGCGGCACTGGCCGCGGTCATCGACCAGTACCCCATCACCGCCATCGTGCATGCCGCGGGAGCGCTGGACGACGGTGTCATCGAGTCGTTGACGCCCGAACGGCTGGCCACCGTCCGCGCGCCGAAGACCACCGCCGCGCTCCACCTGCACGAACTCACCCGGCACAAGGACCTCAAGGCCTTCGTGATGTTCTCGTCGGTAGCCGGTTTCCTCGGCACGCCCGGCCAGGGCAACTACGCGGCGGCCAACAGCGCGCTGGACGCACTCGCCGAGATCCGGCGGGCGGAAGGACTCCCCGCGACGTCGATCGCCTGGGGGCTGTGGGCCGAGGCGAGCACCATGACGGGCGATCTGACCGGTTCCGATCGAGCTCGGCTGGCCAGGTTCGGCGTGGCCGGCATGTCCGAGACCGAGGCGCTGGCGCTGTTCGACGCCAGCCTGACCGCACCGGCGACGGTAACGGCGGTCCGACTCGACCTCGCGGCACTCCGGACCCACGACTCCATACCGGCGATGCTGCGTGGAATGGTCCGCCCGCGGGCTTTCGGCGCCGCCCAGGAGCGGGACACGTCCCCCCGGCAGATCGCCGCGCTCCCCGCGGTCGAACGGCGTGAGGCCGTGCTTCGCCTGGTGAGAGAGCAGGTCGCGAGCGTTCTGGGACACAACTCCGCGGAAGCGATTGACACCGGCCGGGCGTTCAAAGAGATGGGGTTCGACTCGCTGACCGCGGTCGAACTGCGCAACAGCCTCAATGCGCGGTTCCAGGTCCGGTTGCCCGCGACACTGGTATTCGACTACCCGACTCCCGCCGCCGTCGCCGAGTACCTGGTGGCGGGCGCTCGGACCGAGCCGGCCACCGTGGCAGCCGGGACTGCCTCGGACGCAGAACCGATCGCAATCGTCGGGATGGGCTGCCGCTATCCCGGCGGAGTCTGGTCACCCGAGGAGTTGTGGCGGCTGGTCGAGAACGGCACCGACGCGATCGGCGAGTTCCCGGTGAACCGCGGCTGGGACCTGGCCAACCTGTTCGACCCCGATCCAGCACGGGCCGGTCGCAGCTACGTCCGTGAAGGCGGCTTTCTGCCGGACGCCGGACTGTTCGACGCGACGTTCTTCGGGATCTCACCGCGTGAAGCTGTCGCGATGGACCCGCAGCACCGGCTGTTGCTGGAGACCTCGTGGGAGGCCTTCGAGCGGGCCGGAATCGACCCCGATTCGTTGCGGGGCAGCCAAACCGGCGTGTTTACCGGTGTGATGAACGGTGGCTACGGTGCCCAGCAGCTGAACGCGCCGTCGGGCTCGTGCGAGGTCGAGGGCTACCTCGCCAGCGGGACCGCCGCCTCCGTGGCGTCCGGTCGTGTCGCCTACGCGCTGGGGCTGGAAGGCCCGGCACTGACCGTGGACACGGCGTGTTCGTCGTCACTGGTCGCGCTGCACCTCGCAGTGCAGTCGCTGCGACGCGGCGAGTGCGAGACGGCCCTCGCCGGTGGCGTGACCGTGATGTCTTCTCCGTCGTTGTTCGTGGAGTTCAGCCGACAGCGCGGATTGTCGCCGGACGGCCGGTGCCGGTCGTTCGCGGCCGCTGCCGACGGCACGGGCTGGTCGGAGGGTGTGGGCGTCCTCGTGCTGGAGCGGCTGTCTGACGCTCGCCGGAAAGGACACCGGGTGCTGGCTGTGGTCCGGGGGACCGCAGTCAACTCCGACGGTGCTTCCAATGGCCTGACCTCGCCCAATGGCCCCGCGCAGCAGCGCGTGATCCGGGCCGCGCTCACCGATGCCGGTCTGTCGGCAGCCGATGTAGACGCGGTCGAGGCGCATGGCACGGGAACACGCCTCGGCGATCCTCTCGAAGCACAAGCGGTGCTGGCCACCTACGGGCAGGATCGGGAGCGTCCGCTGTGGCTGGGCTCGTTGAAGTCGAACATCGGGCACGCACAGGCCGCAGCCGGTGTCGGCGGGATTATCAAGATGGTGGAGGCGATGCGGCACGGCGCATTGCCCAAGACGCTGCACGTCGACGAACCGACGCCACAGGTGGACTGGACTGCCGGTGCCGTTGAGTTGCTGACCGAGCGGGTGCCGTGGCCGTCGTCCGGGAGGCCCCGGCGCGCGGGCGTGTCCTCGTTCGGGGTCAGCGGGACCAACGCGCACGTGATCATCGAAGAAGGCGAGTCTGTGCCCCCGGCCGGGGATCGGGACGTGCCCTCGGTCGTGCCATGGGTCGTGTCGGCTCGGACCGCCTCGGCGCTGTCCGCGCAGATCGAGAGGCTGACGACGTTCGCCGCGGAATCCGGCCTGGCCACAGCGGACATCGGGTACTCGTTGGCCACGACACGCGCTCGGCTGCCGCACCGCGCGGTCATCGTCGGCGACGAGGTGATCACCGGTGACGGTGGCACGCCGCGCCGGGTCGCGCTCGTCTTCCCCGGCCAGGGTTCGCAGTGGGCTGGAATGGCCGTCGAGCTCGCGGGGACGTCCACGGTTTTCGCGGACCGGCTGGCCGAGTGCGCGCGAGCACTGGAGAAGTACGTCGACTGGGATCTATTCGAGGTGCTGGGTGACGCCGACGCCTTGCTGCGGGTCGATGTCGTTCAGCCCGCGTTGTTCGCGGTGATGGTGTCGCTGGCGGCCCTGTGGCGGTCCTACGGCGTCGAGCCTTCGGCCGTGGTCGGTCACTCGCAGGGCGAGATCGCGGCCGCGTGTGTCGCGGGTGCGCTGAGCCTTGAGGACGCCGCCTCGGTCGTCGCCTTGCGCAGCCAGGCGATTCGCCGCCTGCTGGCCGGGCGCGGCGGGATGGTGGCGGTGTCGCGGCCGGTCGAGGACGTCAGGGCCTTGATCGAGCCGTGGCACGGCCGGATCGACATCGCCGCGGTCAACGGTCCCGTGTCCACTGTGGTCTCCGGCGAACCGTCGGCGCTGCGGGAACTCGTCGCCGCCACCGAGTCCCGCACCATCCCGGTGGACTACGCATCGCACTCCGTCGGGGTCGAAACCCTCGAATCCGAACTGGCCGATCTGCTGGCACACATCACGCCGCGCTCCTCGGAAATCCCGTTCTATTCGGCGGTCACCGGGGACCGCGTCGACACCGCGGAGCTGGATGCCGGTTACTGGTACCGGAACCTGCGTGAAACCGTCCGGTTCGACCTGGCCATCCAGCGGCTGCTCGAGGACGGGATCGGAGCGTTCATCGAGTCGAGTACGCATCCCGTGCTGACCGTCGGTACCTCCGACACGATCGAGCAGCTCGAAAAGGACGCGGTCGTGCTGGGTTCGGTTCGCCGCGACGACGGGGGGCTGAACCGGTTCCTCACCTCCGTCGCCGAGGCCTGCGTACACGGCGTACCCGTCGACTGGACTCCCGCTTTCGGGGCCGATGCCCGAGCGGTGGACCTGCCCACCTACGCCTTCCAGCGCTCGCACTTCTGGTTGCGCCAGAACCGGTTCGCCGACGCGGGCGGCGATCCCACCGGCTTCGGGCAGGAAGCCTGCGTGCATCCTCTGGTCACGGCGGTCGTCGACCTCCCGGACGGGGGAGTTTGCTTCACCGGCCGGATCGGCCTCGAACTTCAGCCGTGGCTCTCCGACCACGCAGTGGCCGGCGCCGCGCGGGTACCCGCGACGGTGTACCTCGACCTCGCACTGCACGCCGCCGCGCGGTTCGGCACCGCGCACGTAGCAGAACTGGCGTTGCACGCTCCGCTGGAGCCACACGAGAACGTGACGTATGGAGTCCGGGTGCTCGCCGGCCCGATCGGCGACGACGGTCGTCGATCCCTCACCGTGCATACGCGTCCCGAACCCACCGGCCCTCGGAACATCGCCACCGGCGCCCGGAACACTGCCGAATGGACCTTGCACGCTTCCGGTTTCGTGGGTCCTGGCGGCCTGCCCGCACCGGAGCCGCCACCGGTGTGGCCGCCAGCCGGGGCACGCGCCGTGCCATTGGCGGAGGCCTACGAACACTTGAGCCGACTCGGATATCACTACGGACCGGCGCTCCAGGGCGTCCGTCGGCTGTGGCGGGAAGGCCGGGATCTCTACGCGGAGCTCGCGCTGCCCGATGGCGTCGATGCGGGCGGCCACGGTATCCATCCCGCGATGCTCGACGCGGCCCTGCACCCGCTGCTCATCGCGGTGGACGCCGAGCGGCACGACCAGCCGGTCAGGCTTCCGTCCGCCTGGTCCAGAGCCCAGGTGTACGCCGGAGCGGTCGGCAGCGCACGGGTCCATCTCACGGTTACCGCCGAAGATCGCGTCCGCGCCACCTTCGTCGGAGCCGACGACACGGTGCTTGCCACGATCGAGTCGGTGACGTTGCGTACTGCCGAACTCGCCGCACCTACCGCGCAGGACTCCCTCCATGTACTCGGCTGGGCGCCTGCGGCACCGCCCGCCAGTGCTATTGACCGCGGCCCCACCATGGTGCTCGCGACGGTGGGCACCGGCGTGGACTCGCCGCGGTCCTGGATCGACGGCGCGGCGCACTATCCGGACCTGACGGCCTTACGTCGTGCGCTCGCCGCCGGTGTTCCGGCACCGGATGTGGTGCTGACGACCGTGCCCGTACCGCCGGGTGAACACCCGGGATCGGACGACGACGTCGTGTCGGGCGTGCATACCGGCACGCATCGGGTGCTGGCGCTTGTCCAGGAGTTTCTGGCCGACGACCGGCTTGCTGAAGTGCGCCTGTCGCTGGTCATCCCCAACGCGGTCACGACCGGCCTCGTCGATCGGGCGCCCGCGCTGTCGGCTGCGGCCGGGTGGGGTCTGGTGGGCTCGGCCCAGTCGGAGAATCCCGGTCGGATACAGCTGATGGACTTCGACGGGACCACCGCGAGCCGGTCGGCGTTGCGCATGGCCTGCGAGTCCGCTGAGCCTCAGCTTGCCCTTCGCGACGGTGTTGTCCACCTGCCGCGGCTGCGGCGTGCGGCGGGCGTCGGCAACGCCGCGCCTCTCGTGTTCACCGACCACGGCACGGTGCTGATCACCGGCGGTACTGGCACACTCGGTGCGATCACAGCGCGCCACCTCGTGACGCGGTACGGAGCACGGCACCTCGTCCTGACCAGCCGCCGCGGAGCCGAAGCGCCGGGAGCCGCGCAGCTGACCGCCGAACTCGCCGCGCTGGGCTGTCAAGCCGCTGTCGTGGCATGCGACGCCGCGGACCCGGCGGCGCTGGCCGCCGTGCTGGACGGGATTCCCGAGTGTCGCCCGTTGGTCGCGGTGGTACACGCCGCGGGAGTCCTCGACGACGCTGTGATCGGCAATCTCACCCCGGGCCGGGTCGACGCGGTGCTGCGTCCCAAGGTGGACGCCGCCTGGAATCTGCACCGTCTCACCCGGCATCTCGAGCTGGCGGCCTTCATCCTCTACTCTTCCGCCGCTGGTGTGCTCGGCAACGCGGGACAGGCGGGTTATGCCGCCGCCAATGCCGCACTGGACGCGCTGGCCGCACAACGACGGGCCGAGGGACTGCCCGCCGTCTCGATGGCATGGGGCCACTGGGCCGAGACGAGCGGGATGACCGGCCATCTGACCACTGTGGACCTGGCACGCATGCACCACGCGACCGGCTTGACGGCACTGCCGACCGAAGAGGCACTCGGTCTCTTCGACGCGGCGTTGCGCGGCTCGGCCCACACCGTCATACCCATCCGGCTCGACCGGCAAGTGTTGCGCACGCAAGCCCTCGGCGGCACGATCCCGCCGCTGCTCAGCGGGCTCGTCTCCGTCGCGCGTTCGCACCCGTCGGCCGCGCCCGTCGAGACTGCGGCCGACTCCCTCGGTCGGCGGCTCGCGGCGCTGGGCCCAGCTGGGCAGCAGCGCGAGCTTCTCCGGCTGGTCCGGGTCCACGTCGCCGGCGCGCTGGGCCATGCGAGCCTGGACGCGATCAAACCGGATGCCACGTTCCTCAGTCTTGGCTGTGACTCGCTCGCCGCCATGGACCTGCGGAACCGGCTTTCCGCGGCGACCGGACTGCGGCTGGCGGCGACCACGGTCTACAGCTACCCGACGCCGCTCGCGGTCGCCGGATATCTCCGCGCGAACCTCGCGCCAAGCGAGCCGCCACCAGATGCCGACGCGACCGGCACCGACCCGGAACCGGCTATCGGCCAGCGATCCGGCGACATCGCCGCTCGGATCAACGCGGCAACGAACGAAGAGCTTTTCCGGCTCATCGACCAAGGCATCGACGGGTGCACCTTATCGTCCGAATTCCGTGTCCAGTGAGGGTTCCAAATGAACGAGAACGACAAGCTCAGCGAGTATCTCCGCCGCGTCACCGCCGAGCTTTACGACGTCCGCGGCCGACTGGCGGAGACTGAGACGCGGCTCCACGAGCCGATCGCGATCGTCGGTATGGCGTGCCGCTATCCGGGTGGGGTGAACTCCCCGGAAGACCTTTGGAGTCTCGTAGCGGACGGACGCGACGTCATCTCGGGCTTTCCCGAGGACCGTGGGTGGGACCTGGAGCACCTCTACCATCCCGACCCGGACAACCACGGGACGTCGCTCACCGACCAAGGCGGTTTCCTGTACGACGCCGCGATGTTCGACGCCGAGTTTTTCGGGATCTCGCCCAGGGAAGCGCTGGCGATGGACCCACAACAGCGGTTGATGCTGGAGGTTTCGTGGGAGGCGCTGGAACGGGCCGGTATCGATCCCGTGTCGGCACGGGGATCGAACACCGGGGTCTTCACCGGTGTGGCACATAACGATTACGGCGGCCGGTTCATGGCCGGTGGCGCCGACGGCGGTGAGTTGGAGGGGTACTTCGGCAGTGGTAGTGCGCACAGCGTCGTCTGCGGCCGGATCTCTTACGTACTGGGGCTTGAGGGGCCTGCGGTGACGGTGGACACCGCCTGCTCGTCATCTTTGGTGGCGATGCACTGGGCGGCGAGCGCGTTGCGGGCCCAGGAATGCGACTTGGCACTGGCCGGCGGGGTGACGGTCATGTCGACGCCGTCGGTCTTCGTGGAGTTCTCGCGCCAGCACGCGCTGTCTCCCGACGGACGGTGCAAGTCGTTCAGCAGTACCGCGGACGGGACAGGATGGTCGGAAGGCGCAGGGGTCCTGGTACTGGAAAGGTTGTCCAGGGCGCGGAAGTTGGGGCACCGGGTGTGGGGGCTCTTGCGTGGCAGCGCGGTGAACCAGGACGGCGCGTCCAACGGGCTGACCGCGCCGAGCGGTCCGGCGCAGGAGCGGCTCATCCGGGCGGCGTGTGCCGACGCGAGCGTGTCCGGAGTCGACGTCGTGGAGGCACACGGGACCGGTACCCGGCTGGGAGACCCGATCGAAGCTCAGGCGTTGCTGGCCACCTACGGCCGTGACCGGGGGGATCGCGACCCCGTGTGGCTGGGATCGGTGAAGTCGAACATCGGCCACACTCAGGCCGCGGCGGGCGTGGCCGGTGTGATCAAGATGATCATGGCGATGCAGCAGGGGACCGTGCCCCCGTCCTTGCATGTGGACGAGCCGTCGCGCGAGGTGGACTGGACCGCCGGGGCGGTGCGGGTCGCGACCAAGACCGTGCCGTGGCCGACGACCGGGGACAGGCGGCGAGCTGGGGTCTCCTCCTTCGGTGTGGGCGGCACGAACGCCCACGTGATCGTGGAGGAGGCGCCCGAAACCCCCGCCGAATCCCAGCTCGGATCCCAGCCCGAGCCGTCAGGGACGCTTGTGCCGTGGGTCCTCTCTGGCGCGTCCGAACAGGCGGTGCGTTCTCAGGCCGGACGGTTGCGGGCGATGCTGGAGCAGACGCCCGGGTGGTCACTGACCGACGTGGGCTGGTCGTTACACACGACGCGGGCGCTGCTCGACAGCCGTGCAGTGGTGTTCGCCGCGGATCCGGAGGAGGCACGGCGGGGACTGGCGGCTCTGGCGACCGGCCGCGCGCTGCCCGGCGTCATCGAGCCGGCGTCGGAAGCACCGACGCGCTCCGGCGTGGGTTTTGTCTTCAGCGGTCAGGGCGCTCAGCGCCTGGGGATGGGCCATGAACTGGCGGCGCGGTTTCCGGTGTTCGCCTCGGCATGGGACGAGGTGTGCCGATCGCTGGCCGAGTTCGGGGGCGTGCCGGGGGTCGAGGAGGTGCTGTGGGGTACGGCGGACGCCGCGACGGTGGATGACACTCTCTACGCGCAGACCGGCTTGTTCGCCTTCGAGGTCGCCCTTACCCGGTTGCTGGAGTCCTGGGGTGTGCGACCGGACTATGTGATGGGCCATTCGCTGGGGGAGGTCACGGCCGCGTACGTGGCTGGAACGTGGTCGCTGGCCGACGCGTGCCGCGTGGTGGGTGCCCGGGCGAGGTGGATGCGTCAGGCGCCGAGCGGTGGGGCGATGGTGGCTCTGGAAGCCAGGCCCGAGGACGTGGCCGACGTGCTGGCCGGGACGCCGGTGGTGGTGGCCGCCGTCAACGGCCCGCAAGCCGTTGTCGTCGCCGGGCCGGATGACGCTGTGCGGAAGGTGGCCGACCGGTTCGCCGCGCTGGGACGGCGAACCAAGAGGCTGCGCACGAGCCACGCCTTCCACTCACCGGACATGGACTCGGTGCTCCCGGGGTTCCAGGCCGAGATCGAGGCCGTCACCTTCCACACTCCCGACATCCCGGTGATCTCGAACGTCACCGGGGAACTCGCCGATCCGGACAGCCTGACACGGCCGTCATACTGGGCCGAGCACATTCGTGCCACCGTTCGGTTCGGCCAAGGGGCCCGGGCACTGCTCGACACCGGGGTGGGGCAGGTCCTCGAAGTGGGGCCGGACGCGTCGCTCAATGGGCTGGTCGGCGACCTCACCCGGCAAGGGCAGCGGGCCTTCGCCGCGATGCGGGCTGGGCGCCCGGAAACCGCCGAACTGCTCACCTCCGTGGCGCAGCTGTTCGCACACGGTGTTGCGGTGGACTGGAGCTGGTGTTGGGCCGATGCCGCGCCACGGCGCGTGGACCTGCCCACCTACCCGTTCCAAGGTCGGCGGTACTGGATGGATGTCCCGCCGGCCACCGCTGGCGACATGACGACGGCCGGGCTGGAAGGCGGCGGTCATCCGCTCTTGGGCGCACGGCTCGATCTGGCAGGGGACGGCACGACGCTGTTCACCAGCCGCTGGTCGGTAGCCGATCAGCCCTGGTTGGCCGATCACCAGGTCAGTGGCCGGGTCGTGGTGCCCGGTACGACCTTCGTGGAGTTGGCCTTGCATGCCGCGCGACTGACTGGATGCGAGAGCGTCCGGGAGCTGGTCCATCACGTCCCGTTGATCTTGGAACCGGACGAGGCGGTCAGCGTGCAGGTGCGGCTCGACGCCGCCGACGAGGACGGGACACGCCCGATCGGCGTCAGTTCACGGCCGGAGTCGGCGGACGAGCAGGACGCCTGGGTGCTCAACACCACCGGCGTCCTGGCTGGTTCCACCCCCGGGGACCTTGGCAAGTTCGCGTTCGCGGCGGCCTGGCCTCCCTCCGGTGCTGTCCAGCTCGATCTGGATGGTCTCTACGAGGAGCACGCCCTGACCGCCGGATTCGACTACGGGCCGACCTTCCAGGGTGTTAGCGCCGTCTGGCACCTCGGTGATGACATCTATGCCGAGATCACCTCGCCAGAGGTGTTGGACACCCTCGGCTACTGCCTCCACCCGGCCCTGCTCGACGCGACCTTGCATCCGGGTCTGATCGCGTCGGAGCAATTGGGCTTGCGCGCGGCCGGGCTGCCGTTTGTGTGGGCCGACATCACCGTCCACCGGCACGGCGCGACGAGGCTGCGCGCACGTGTCCGGCGGCACGACGACCACCGGATTTCCATCGACGTCGCTACTGCCGAGGGTGCACCCGTCGTTGCCGTCGATTCCCTGACCTTGCGGCCTCATCAGCTCGCTACCAGAGACCGCGCGGGCACGAGGTCGGTGCTCCGCCTGACGTGGAGCGCCGCGCCGGTCGAGGTGCACTCGAGGACATTCACGTGGCAGGTGGCAACCAAGGATTCCTTCGCGCTGGAGTCTTCTTTGGCGGCCGTGGGGGTGGTGTGCATCGGCACGTCGACCGAGAGCGGCGACCTGCACGCGCAAGTGACGGTGGCCTGTGTCGACGGAACGGTGGACCAGAGTCCACACGATTGCGCCGCCAGGACACTGACGATTGTGCAGCAATGGTTGTCGAGTGTGAGTGATCCGCACGCGCGCCTGATCGTCGTGACCAGGGGCGCGGTCGCCACGCGCTCGACCGAGGCCGCCATAGATCTGGCCGCGGCCACAGCACGCGGCTTGCTTCGCAGCGCCCAGACGGAGAACCCGGGCCGGATCACCCTGGTCGACATCGACGAGGGCAACGGCATCGGTGAAGCGCTGCTATTCGCGGCTGAAACCGACGAGCCGGAGGTGGCCGTGCGCGCGGGCCGGATACTGGTGCCCCGCCTCGCCATCGAGACTCCCAGCGGGCGAACCGCCGCGGCGGGCGAAGCCGGTAATGCGATCAATCCGGCGGGCACACTGCTGGTGACCGGCGGGACCGGGACCCTGGGCGGCATTCTCGTCAAACATCTGGTGTCCGCACACGGGGTCCGGCACCTGGTCCTGACCAGCCGTCGTGGCCTCGATACCCCAGGAAGCGCGCAACTGTGCGAGGAACTGCGCGAACTGGGCGCGGAAGTCACCGTGGTGGCCTGTGATACTGCCGACCGAGAGGCACTGCGCGTGCTGATCGACTCGATCCCCACCGGTCGGCCGTTGGCCGGCGTAATCCATCTCGCCGGGATTACCGACGACAGCGTGGTCACCGCCCTGGGCAAGGAACAACTGCAGCGTGTACTGCGGCCGAAGGTCGACGGGGCCTGGAACCTGCACGAGCTGACGAAGGACAAGGACCTGTCCGTGTTCGTGTTGTTCTCGTCCGCTTCGGCGATACTGGGCGGGGCCGGCCAGGGCAACTACGCCGCCGCGAACGCGTTTCTCGACGCGCTGGCCGGGCACCGGCGCCAGCAGGGGCTGGCCGCGGTCGCACTGGCCTGGGGGTTGTGGGCCAAGCACAGTGAGATCACCGCCAAACTGTCGGAGTCCGATCGCGCGCGGCTCGCGGATTCCGGCATGCTCCCGCTCGACGACGACGAAGCCATGGCTCTGTTCGACGCCGCGATGCGTAGCTCCGAAAGCCTCCTCGCCCCCATCGCCTTCGACGCGGCGGCGACGCGCAAGAACCTGGACACGTCCCCCGCACCGATTCTCAATACGGTGGCGGGGACACGGAAGCGGGTCGTCACGGCGAAAAGCAAGGCCGGGAAGCCGGCACTCCTGGGCCGGCTGGCCGGCTTGTCCGACAGCGAACGGGTGTCCGCGGTCGCCCAGGCGGTCCGGGCTGAGGTTGCGTCCGTGCTCGGCCACGCCGACACCGATGAGATCAAGGACACGGCGATGTTCCGGGACCTCGGTTTCGACTCGCTGGCGTCGGTGGATCTGCGCAACCGGCTCAGCACACTGATGGGGTTGCGTCTACCGGCGACTGTGGTCTTCGACTACCCCAATGTGCAGGCCTTGGCGGACTACCTGGTGAGCCGGATCGAGACGATCGGCGACGAACCCGGCGGGCCGGTGCTGGAGCAGGGCGCCGACACGCGAGCGCACCCACACGCCGAACAGGAGGACACCGTCTCGGCCCTGTTCCGCTCGGCGGTTGGTGAAGGTCGCGCGGCGGAGGCGCTCCAGCTGATCGGCGCGGTAGCCGCATTGCGGCCGATGTTCGGCGGCACGGATACCAGGGCGACGTCTCCACTGAAACCCGCGTCGTTGAGCCAAGGCGGACGCGGGCCCGAGCTGATCTGCCTTCCGTCGCTGGGTGCCATGTCCGGAATCCAGCAGTATTTCCGGCTGGCCGAGGCTCTGGGCGCGACACGGGCCCTGTCGTCCTTCTCGGTGCCCGGTTACCTGACGGGCGAGGAGCTGCCGGATTCCTTGGACACACTCGCGTCCTTATTGGCGACGAGTGTCAAGCGGCACCTGGACCGCTCGAAGGAGTACGTCCTGCTCGGGCACTCCTCAGGTGGCTGGATCGCGCACCTCGCCGCCGAACGTCTCGCTCGGGAGGGAATGCCGCCCGTCGGTCTCGCCCTGCTCGACACCTATTTGCCCGGCAGTGACGAGACCGCAGCGATCCTGCCCGAGCTCATCGCGGACATGGTCGAGTCACCCGCCGGTACCGCCCCGCTCGAACAGGTCCGCCTCACGGCGATGGGGTGGTACTTCAGGATCTTCGCCAACTGGGAGCCGACATCGCTTCCGGCACCCACGCTGTTCGCGCGCCCCAGCGATCCTTTCCGCGAACACCTCCGCGAAGCCGGTTGGCAGGCCACATGGCCGCTGGAGCACAGCTCGGCACACGTCGCGGGTAACCACTTCACGATGGTGGGCGAAGAGGTCGTGGAGACCGCACAAGCGGTGTCTACCTGGCTCGATTCGTTGTGATGTGACATTGCGATCAGGTAGACGTAGTGCGCAGACCCCCGGATTTATCCGTGGGGTTAGCACGTCAAGTCCGATCCTGACGTGCCCAGCGGTAACCCTGCCAACGTTAGATAGTTCGGCGCTGTATAGTTCTGGGTATGGTCGTCACGCTGCGATCGAACGCGAACATCACCTTTCAGTGCGCGTTCCGCGTCGTGTGGTGCCCGAAATACCGGCGCCGGGTCATCGGTGGCCGGATGGAGGAACGCTTGAAGCAGCTCATCCGGGAAGTCGTCGAGGAGAAGGGGGCGTGGCTGGTGGAGCTGGAAACGATGCCGGACCACGTTCACGTTCTCGTCGAAGTCGACCCGCAGTACGGGGTGCACAAGCTGGTCAAAGCGATTAAGGGACGTTCGTCGCGTGTGTTGCGGGAAGAGTTCCCGTGGTTGCGGTCGAAGCTTCCGACGCTGTGGACCAACAGCTACTTCGTCGCGACGGTCGGCGGCGCACCGCTGTCGGTCATCAAGCGCTACGTCGAACAGCAGAAGGCCCGGTGAGCCGATGCTGACGGGACGTCGCTACCGCTTGAAGCTCACCACCGCGCAGGCCGCCCAGTGCGAGGAGTTCGGCAATATCTGCCGGGCAGTGTGGAACACCGCCCTGGAACAACGCCGCGAGTACCGGCGGCGCGGGGCGTGGATGAACTACAACGAGCAAGCCGGACAGCTCGCCGACGCGAAAACCGAGCACGACTGGTTGCAGACCGTGCCGTCGCACATCCTCCAGCAGGCGTTGAAGGACCTGGACCGGGCGTGCCGCGACCACGGCACGTTCCGGGTTAAGTGGCGCGGCAAGCAGCGTTGGAACCCGTCGTTGCGGTTCCCGATGGGCAAGCTCATCGAGGTCGAGCGGCTGAACAAGCGGTGGGGACGGGCGAAGCTCCCGAAGCTGGGGTGGGTGCAGTTCCGCATGACCCGCCAGCTCGGCGGTGCCGTGCGGTCCGCGACAGTGTCCCGCGACGGCCGGGACTGGTTCGTGTCGTTCCTCGTCGACGACGGCGCCATCACCCCAGAACGGCACGCCGCACCCCACAGCGGCGTCGGTGTTGGTCGGCGTCTAGCCACAACGACGCGTCTGCGGGCACTGGGAAGTTGTTGCGCACCGCGCGGGCATGTCGGCCCAGAAACGCTGGGCCGCCGATGTCGGCGATCGCGAGGTGCAGCTTCCGGGTTTTCTCGCCCAGCGCCTCGTTCTGGCCGGCCCGCTCGTGGGCGACCATTTCCTCGTGCAGTGCTCACACCCAGGCACTGGTGCGGCTGGCGCTGGAAGGATCCCTGGGGCCGGGAGAGCGTCGGGCACCTGTTGGTGGCCGTGAACGAGACTGAGGGTGTTCAGCTTTTTGACCCGATGGATGGGCGTGCTCAGCCGCTTATCGAAACCGCACCGTTCGAGTTCCGTGTCATGCGCTTTGGCTCGTGAGTACGGATACGTGTTGCTGTTCACCTTTTCGCTCGCGAGTGTATCCGTTGAGAGTGATATCTTCATGGATTCGAGTGGCGTGGTGCACGTTGCTTGAAGGAGCCGTGTGTTCGTGGTGAGAGACGTGTTGTGGTTCGGGTGCCGGGCGGCTGGGGCCGCCCGGCTACCGGGCTTTGGGGCGCCACCGCGCCGGCAGGGCACCAGGCTGGTTCCCGCATACATCGTTGCTGCCTTGGGTGTCATCAGGAACGCCGGTGTTGGTGGCGTTGGGGTGGGGTGGGTGTGATGTTTTCGTCGATCACGGTGCCGGAGGGGGTGAGGCGGCTTTTTCAGGTGTTGACCGGTGAGGATATGACGGATGCGGATGAGGGTGCGTTGTTCGCGGTGGCGGATGCGTTGGAGTCCGGTGCGGCAGGGCTGGGTGAGGTGCGGGCGTTGGTGGCGGAGTTGGTGGGAAAGGTGCGGACAGAGTTTTCGGGGAAAGCGGCGGACCGGTTCGCGGACGGGTTGGGGATTTTTGATGGGTTGTTGTCCTCGGGCCAGGCGGGGTTACTGGATTTAGCGGCGTTCGTGCGGAAGACGTCGCAGCAGGTGCGGTATCTGAAGTTGGTGACGATTTATAGCTTGCAATTGCTGTGGATAGAGATGGCGTGGGCGATGCAGTTTGCGGGGGCGACCGCTGGCGCGTCGCTGTTGTGGCTGGCGGCGCGGATGGCGGTGACGCGGTTTTTGTTGACGACGTGGTGGGGGCAGTTGTTCATGCGGTTGGCGATGATGGCGGCGGGTGGTGTGGTCTTCAACGTGCTGCCGGACGTGCCGGCCCAGCTGCAGATGCTGGGTGAGGAATCGGCTGAGAAGTGGGATAGGACGCTGACCGAGCAGGCGGCCGGGATGGGGGCGTTCTCGGCGTTGGTGGCGCTGCCGATGTCGGCGCTGGGCGGTCTGGTCAGCAACACGTTGACGAAGGTCCTGGTGAAGGGCCTGGGCGATGACGTGGACGCGGCGATTCTGGAGGCGGCGGCGAAGAAAGCGGTGGCCGAGCACGCGGAGTTGTATCCGGTGTCGGCGATGGCGAAGTTCGCGGACGCGGTGGGCAAGAGTCTGGATAACTATGCGGGGATGTCGGTGGGGGCGATGTGGCTGGCGCGGTTCGGGCATAGCGTGGGGGACGCGGTGGCGGGCTCGTTGTCGGAGTTTTTCGGGGAAGCGTTTTATCAGTTGTTGCAGGGTGGGCCGTTGACGTGGAACCCGTATTCGTTGTCGGCGGGTTTCTTCGAGACGGTGTTCAGCGGTGTGGGCAATCTGGCGGGTTTGGCGTTGCGGGGCAAGCTGCACCCGGAAGGCCCGAGCCCACACCTCGAGGGCACCGGCGGGGGCGGGGACGGCAGCGACGATGGTGGCGCGTCCGGTGGGGAGAAGACCCCGCTGCCGGGGGCAGGGTCCGGGTCGCAGACAGGGGACATCCCTGGCTCCCCAGACAAGGACAGCACGTTCATCCCATCCGATGCCTCACAATCGGCTTCCTCCGATGCCTCGGATGGCTCGCGATCGGATCGCTGGGCCGGCTCGGGTTCCGGGGCCGGCTCGGATTCCCCGAGTGTGTCCGATGTGGACTCTGTGTTCTCGGATACCGGGTCGGCTGCGGTGTCGGTGTCTTCTGGTGATGACGTGGTGGTGCCCGGTTCCGCTGTGGTGTCTGCCGTTGTTGTTGGCGGCACAGACGGTAAGGACGGTAAGGACGGCACGGACGGTAAACAGGGTGCCGATGGCGGTGTGCCGGGCAGGGACGCGGCCGGTGGTGTTCCGGTGGTGCCGAGTTCCGGGCAGCACCGGCCGGGCACACCGCCACCGGCATATCCCGGTGAGGTGCCGGGTGTTGGTCTGGACCGGCCGGGCACACCGCCGCCGCCGTACAGTCCGGATCCCGGTGGCGATCAGGCCGTGCCCGGGAAGCCGCCGCTGGAGGTGCCTACCTCGAAGACACCGGACTCCCCGACGGTGACCCCACATACATCTGGTGTGTCTGCGGATGCTGCGGGTCCGGGGACTGGCGGGTCTGGGTCTGTTGTGGATTCCGATGGTCGGGTGCCCGGGGGGTCTCCGGGGGCGCCGGGTGGGGTGACCGGCCGTGATGGGGATCCCGGTGTGGACTCGGTTGCGGGGCGTGGCGGTTGGCATCGCCAGGACGGGCCTGTGGTGTCGCCGGATTCGGCGACGTTGCCGGGGGAGGGGTCGCCGGCGGCGCCGTCTCTGCATCGGGATCCGGTGGCGGTGCTGCCGGCGGGCTTGCCGGCGGACACGGTGCGGGTGCCGGTGTCCGCGGAGGTGGCTGTTGGTGGCAGGTTGGCGGATTTCATGCCGGACGGTGTCGCGGATTCCACGGGCGGGCCTGTGCTGCTGGTGTCCGACAGCGATCCGGATGCGGGTGTGGTGGTGACATCGCGCCAGGGGTCGGCACTGGCGCAGGATTTGGGCCGCAACGTTGTCGCGATGACGACGCCGGAACAGGCCGGGCGCGAGCCGCAGTGGACAGTGTTCCCCGCGAATGGTTCTCGTCCCAAGCCGCTGGCCGGGCCTGGTGCCGCGGTGCTGGCCAGCGGGCGCGGGGCCGTGGCCGGCCTGGCAGAGGCCTCGGCTGCGGTCCCGGCCGCCTCCGGTGGGAAGACGGTGGTGCCGGGTGAGGCACCGGCTGCCGGGATGGGGTCTGCCCAGGAGAGGTCGGTGGCTGAGGGACAGCCCGCGGAGACCACACCCGGTGCCGGGGCGGGCACGGTGCGGGATACCGGTGAGATACCGGTGGGGCAGTGGTCACAGGAGGATCTGGCCTGGAAGATCGCCCGAGCGAGGAAGCTGGGCTTGTCCAGCGAGGAAAAGGACGCGGCGCGGCGGATTGTGTGGCTCGCGCATGATGTCCAGGGGTTGGCTCGTGCGGATGCTGCCGTGCCGCTGAGGGATGTGGTGGCGCTGGTCGCGGCTAAGCGCCGCGAGCTCGGCGATGATCACCAGGATCAGGTTGTGGAGTTTTCCCAGGCACTGGCCGACAGGCTGGGTACGCGGCGCAGCAAACCGGTCATCCACGCCGGAGCCGGGCCGGAGGGTTACACAGCGGGCGGCGGTGCGCCGGGCTCTTCGTCGAATGCCGTACCGCGTGACGTGGAGGGAGCACCCCCGGACCCGGTGACCAAGCAGCCGGGCAAGCGAGAACAGAGACCGACCGAGACGGCTGAGCACAGGATGAAAAGGCGGAATGCAAGTTCCAACCAGCGTCGGTCCAGAGCTACGGCGGCGCGGCGTGCGAAGATTGCGGAGTTGGAGAAGTCGCTGGAGCCGCTTAAGGCTGAACAGGCTTCGTTGGAGAAGCCGCCGGGGTGGGCGGATGGGGCGGATGCGGATTTGCGGACGCAGCGGGAGAAGCGGCTGGAGGAGCTGCAGAAGCGTATCGCGCCGATGCAGAAGGAGTACAACGAGCTTACGGAGGAGGATAAGCGATTGCGTGCCGGGCCCGCGGAACGCATGCGTAAGTCGCGGGCTGCGCGGTCGGGCGCGGGGCAGTCCGGGGAGTCTTCTGCGGCGGCCGAGCTGAGTGCGTTGATCGCTGACGCGAACGCTGGGCTGGACAGCATGCGCGGGCAGAGGCTACCAGTAGACCAACTGATAGATGCAGTGAAGCCGCACATGGAAGCTTTCGGGGGCCATGACGGTCTCCGGGATGTGATGGCGCACCACATGCTGAGTCATCCGGGGGATGTCAAGGGCACCTGGGAGTTCGAGCAAAAACTATATGAGCTGACGCGATACGTGCGCGCCGCGGCGCAGTTGGATAAGTGGGCCGGGATCGTGGGTCGTGATGCTGTGGACCGGTTGTTGGCTGATGCGGACATGGTCTTGGGGCCGCTGAGGGTGTCGAAGTGGTTCCGGACTGTGCTGGCGCAGTGGTTGGGTGAGCATCCGGGTGACTGGCGTGGTGCTCAGAACATCCGAGTGGAAATGGCCGCTTACCTGGCCGGGGATCCTGACCTTGGCATGGCGGTGAGTGGTTTAACTCGCGGCGCGTTCGAGACGGCGAAAGCGGAAGAGGCGCATTGGCAGGCAGATCGTGCTGCGAACCCGGCGGAGCTGCGCGGGGTCGATGATGATCCAGCGCTGCGCGTTATTTCTAAGGTTAGTTCGATACAGCGGACGTTCGAGGAGGCCGCTCAGACGTTGCGGCAGTTGACCCACGCCGGAGATCGAGGTGCCGTTAACCCTTTGTATGCTCCGGCGGAGAAGGTCTTGGGGTCTCTTAAGGAGTCGGAGCCCTTTCGGGATGTGATGGCACACGAGTTGCTGAAGAAACTGAAGAACCTGCAGGGTGAGCAGCAGTTGCAGCAGTTGATGACGGACCCGCAGAGTGATCAGCAGTTGCAGCAGTTGCGGTTTAAACTGGTCCGTTACCTGGCTGGTGACCTGAGCGGCGGTGCGAACCCGCATATGGCCGACAACTTGCTTTCCGTCGGGATGGGGCCGTTGCCTGAAAACAAAATATCTGAAGGCTTGCTGATGTATAACCGCCGCCTGACGATTGGCAAGGCGCTGAGTGGGTTGCGGGACGATAAGACTGTCAACGAGGTGCTGCGAAATGCGGCACTTGAGGACCTGCGTCGCAAGAAATACACCTTCGACAGTTTGTCGAAGCGATTCGACAGAGCTACGGCCTGGGGCGCCATCGTTTTTGCGATCCGCGATTTGCAAGATGCGGTGGGGTCTCTGCGGCAGGTTTTGGCGGAAGCGGAGACAAACACTGACCGGCGGGACGAATATGAACCCAAGATCGCGGAGTGGTTGGATCTAAGGGGGGATGCCACCGCGATCCGCAGCCGGGCAAGCGAAGTTGCCGATGCTGTTCGGTTGCTGCGCGGAGAGAACGCGAACCGGGAATTGCGGAAGGTTTTCGAGGAAGCAGGCGGCAGTTTAGCGCGGCTGTACATTCTGTACGGTCAAAATCCTGATGTGGTCGGTGAGGTCTACTGGCACTTCGGGGAAATAATACCGGTTGATGATTATCAATTGTGGGATGCGATCGCGCATCGGCTGCTGACGAATGCAGGTCAGCAGGATCGGATAGGGGATGCGCAGCAGTTCCTGAAGCGACTGCAGAGTCTGAGGCTCGAGGCATCGGCCGTTGATGCGCCTGCGGATCCCGCGCGCCCGGAGACTGTCGGGTCTAGATGATTGATTCCGTGAAGTTGGTGTTAGTGGTCGAACGCGATGAGTGAGCGTTTGCTGGTCGCGCCGGTTTCCCAGTTGTGCCAGATGCCTGCGGCCATGGCCAGCAAGCGCTGGGCGACGCGGGTGAACACGCCTGCCGGGGTGCGTCCGCCGTGCTGTTCGAGGCCGAGTTGGCTTTTGAGGGTCTGGTTGACCGACTCGATCCACTGGCGCACACCGCCGAGGTTGCCGCATGCGTAGGTTTCGTCCTTGCGGTCCGGGCGCAGTAGCCGCAGTTGCTTCGACTCGGTGAGTTTCTTGAACTCCTTGCCGGAGAAACCCTTGTCGGCCAACAGAATCTGGCCGTTGCGGATCAGGTAGTGGTTGTTGTCGAGTAACGCGGCCAGCACCTCGCGTTCGCCGATCTTGGGGTCGGCCAGGCACCACATGACCGGCATCCCGTCCCCGGTACACACGAGGTAGAGCTTCAGGCCCCAGTACCACCTGGAGTGTGACGCGCAGTAACCATAGTTGGCGTGGCCGGCCAGGTCCGAGCGTTTCACCGTCTCCCGGGACATGCCGCATGGCACCGGGGTGGCGTCGGTGATCCACAGGTCGTCGAACCAGGACGGGCAGCACGCGGCCAGGGTGATGATTGCCTTGCACAGCAAGGGCTGCGCGTTCCTCAAACGCTTGTTGTATCCGGGCTGGCGAGGCACGTGCGGGAACATCGCCAGCAGCTCGGGGTTGCTATGCACGTGCCGCATCCAGCGACGCTCACCGTTGTAGCGCAGCAGAACCTGAGCCACCGCCAGCGTCAGCAACTCACTGTCGGTGAACAGCGGGCGCCGTCCCCGTCCGGTCCGAGCCGGGACGACATGGTCATCGATCAGCACGTAGAGTGCGGTCAGGAGGGTGTTCAGTTCTTTCGTCACAGTTTGATCTTGAACACCCTCCTCCCAGGCCGTCACACCGGCCCCCTTCACATGATCTTCACGGAATCAATCATCTAGCTAGGTCTGCTGCGGATTCCGGCAGTGGTATGCCCGGGGGGCATCCGGGGTCGCCGGGTGGGGTGACCGGCCGCGATGGGGATCCCGGTGTGGACTCGGTTGGGGGGCGTGGGGGTGCGCATCGCAAGGATGGGGCGGTGGTGTCGCCGGATTCGGTGACGCAGTCGGGGGAGGGGTCGCGGGCGGCGCCGTCTGTGGACCGGGATCCGGTGGCGGTGTTGCCGGAGGGTTTGCCTGCGGACACGGTGCGGGCGCCGGTGTCCGCGGAGGTGGTTGCTGGTGGCGGGTTGGCAAAGTTCGTGCAGGGTGTCGCGGATTCCACGGGCGGGCCTGTGCTGCTGGTGTCCCCCAGCAATCCGACTGCGGGTGTGGTGGTGACGCCGGATCAGGGTTCGGCACTGGCGCAGGATATGGGCCGCAACGTTGTCGCGATGACGACGCCGGGACAGGCCGGGCGCGAGCCGCGGTGGACGGTGTTCGCTGCGGATGGATCGGCCAGGCCGCTGGCCAGGCCTGTTGCCGAGGTGCTGGCAGACGGGCGTGGCGTGGCTGGCCTGGCGGACGCCTCGGCTGCGGTCCCGGCCGCCTCCGGTGGCAAGAGGGTGGCCAGGGGTACCGAAAACTTGACAGCCCGTGTCGAGTTGTCCGCCTCCTGCACCGTGATTTTGGTTGCGCAAGGCGTGGATCTCGACGACCTTGTCCCGGTCACTCATCGACAGCAGGCGCAGCATCGCGAACGCGTTGGTCACATCCAGGTAGGCCAGTCGCAACAGCACAGTCGCTGATAATGCCGTGGCGTTCGGCGGAGCGGGAACGCCCGCTGGCCGAGGAATGGTGCAACATGCCGCTGCTGTTCCGCCAGGAACTCGACTGCCACAACGGCCCTTTTTAAGATCGACAAGAAAACGACCTCGGAAGACTCCAGCTCCGCGTCACCGAGGGTTCAGGTCATGACGTGACTACGTCCTGATCACTGGGCGCACCGCTGACGTATTAGCGCCGATTCTCGCCTCTAACCACTAGTGTCCTGCGCCGGAGATGCGTTGACAATATGATCGGAGTGACTCCAAGATCTCATCAGCGCTCTTGGTCCAGATGAACGGCCGGGGATCGTTGTTCCACTCGTCGATCCAGTTGCGGATATCGGCCTCGAGTGCCTGGACGCTGGTGTGCACGCCGCGTTGCAGGAGTTTGGTGACCTGGTTGATCCAGGACGATCCGGTCGGCAGGGCGTGTGCAAGGTTGATCTGAGGGTTGCGGCGGGTTTCTGTCCAGGGTGGGATGCGAGACGAGGGCGCGGTTTCCGGTGGGAGATCATCGGGTTGTCCAAGCCGTGACGGTCTATCCAGGAGCCGCGCTCTTGTGTTCTTGGCTTCCCTGATTCGGGTTGTGCTTGACCGGCCCACCGTCACAGTCGAGTCCTTGCGGGGTCGTGTGGACGGTCTCTGGCGGGCTCTGGAGGCGGTGGGCGGGGAATCCTGTATGGGTTGCCGTTGCTGCCGGCCCTGGCGGTGCTGGCGGTGACCGCCGGTGCGAAGACGTTCATCGAGTCCGCCTCGGCGGAGAGAACCCGCAAGTTCCATTGAAATCGAACCTTCGATTTCAATGGAACTTGCGGACCGTCGGCGTGTCGCACCCCGACACGCCGATGCCTGTGGACAACCTCCGCAATTTCAATGGAAATCGTGGGCGGGCACGGACGTGTCAGGGCCCGCAGCCGAAAGGTCCTTGTTCTGGACGGAAACCTGCGAACCGATCTGCTCGGGGCCCGGCACGGGGCCCGGCAGGGCATCCGGATATGGCGCTGGCGCCGCCCGAACGGCAAAGCCGCCGGTATCGAAACGGTCCACCACCTGGCCAACCTGCCACCCACCTGGCCAACCTGCCACCCACCTGGCCAACCTGCCACCCACCTCCCTATCCGAAACTACCTAAACCGGACAGGTCAACCTTGCACACGCCCTGATCCGGTCGGGATGAAGTGGATTTGGAATCGAGGATGCTTCGCTAGCCATTTCTGGATGATCTCAGTTTTGCGGGTGGCGTAGTTGTCACAAATGACATGGACGCCTAACTCCGCCGGTACGGGTCTTGTCGATCTTGGTGAGAAATTTGCGGAACTCGACCGAGCGGTGCCGGCGGTGCAGCGAGGAGATGACCTTGCCGGTGGCGATGTCGAAGGCGGCGAACAGGCTGGTCACGCCGTTGCGCACGTAGTCGTGGGTGCGACGCTCGGGCATGCCGGGCATCATTGGCAGTACCGGTTGCGACCGGTCCAGCGCCTGCACCTGGGATTTCTCATTGGTGCACAGAACCACTGCGTTCCCACGGTCGATTTGCTCAGCCCGGAACGCTTCGCCATCGATGCACGCGACCAATGCGTCGCGTTGTTCGGTTTCTCTTCCAACGTCGAGACGACCACCTTCTCCACCTGTTCGTCGGTGATCTTCCGCGGCGCGCCTGGGCGATCCTCGTCGGCCAACCCCTCCAGTCGTCGCTGGACAAACCGCGACCGCCACTTGCCCACCGTCGGCCGCGACACCCGCAACTGCTCGGCGACATCCACATTGGACAAACCATCGGCGCATGCCAGCTCACCGCAATGCCAAAGCCTGCGAACTCTTCGCCCGCCGAGCCCAACGCTGCAACGTCGAACGCTCATCGTCGGTCAGCACCAACTCAACCTTCGGTTGCCCAACCCGCAGTATAGCCTATTTCGACCATGAATTTCCGGTGCAGGACACTAGATACCCGATGGCGTAAGTTTCTCCTCGTCGGTGGCCCAGTCGGCGAGTTCTGGCATGACTTTATCGTTGATGTGCAAGCCGATGCCGGGTTCAGTGGGGAATTCGGGGTGGCCGTTGATGACGGCGGGTTCGCCGAGGAAGAGCGGTTCGACGCGTTGGTCGACTCCCCAGTAGGACGGGTTGGTGAGGTGTTCGATCCAGGTGCAGTTGGGCTGGGACAGGACGACGTGCAGGGTGGCGGCGGAGTAGACGTGGGGGATGACGTCGATGCTGGCACCGGAGGCCATTTGGCACACCCGCCGCAGTTCGGTGATGCCGCCCACCCGGTGCACATCGGGCTGGAGCACGTCGGCCGCGCCGGCGTCGATTAGGTGCTGGAAGCCGTAGCGGGTGAATTCGTGCTCCCCGGTGGCGATAGGCACCAGACCGAGGCCGCGGAGCGCGGCGTGGCCTTCGACGTCGTCGGGGATGAGTGGTTCTTCGACCCAGCGCAGGTCGAACTCGGCCACGCCGCGCAGCATGTCGGTGGCGAACGCACGGTCCCAGCCCATGTAGGCGTCGCTCATCAGCTCGATGTCGTCGCCGATTTCGTCGCGGATGGCCTCGATGTAGCGGAGGTTGGCGAGCAGGCCGCGGCGGCCGTCGGCGGGTCCGTAGGGCCAGTTCGCCTTGACCCCGGTGTAGCCGCGTTCGGTGTAGTCGCGGGCCATGCGGCGGACCTCGCTGAGGTCATCGTCTGGTTGGACCTTGCTGGCGTAGGCGCGGACGGTCTTGCCGTGGTACCCGCCGAGCAACTGGTACACCGGCTGGCCGAGGGTTTTGCCGAGCGCGTCCCAGATAGCGATGTCGATCGCGCTGATCGCTTCGATCGCGGCGCCTTTACGTCCGTACACAATGGACGATCGGTAGAGCTGTTCCCAGATTTGTTCGGTGGCGCGTGCGTCGAGTCCGGTCGCGATGCGTCCGAGATGGTCGGTGACCATGGTGGTCGCCGCGCCGATCCCGTCCTCGGCGTAGCCGATACCGGTCGTGCCGTCGGCGAGGGTGACGCGTACGGCGACGATGCCCTGTGGCCAGGTGTACCAGGACCATCCGTTGCCGCGCTGCGGGAACTGGCTCATCGGGTTGGGGCCGCGGACGCTCTTCTGCTGCTGCCAGAAGTTGCCCCACATTGACCGGGCGACATGTCGTGCTTCGACTCGGGTGATCTCCATCGATTTCCTCTGCGCAACGCTGGGGGTCTGACTCTGACGCGTTGACATGTTAACCCGATCGGCCTACATTTTGCACATAGTTCATCGGCATTGCAATATTTGCAACGGGAGTTGATTGTGGGCATCGGATCAATGCGTGCTGTGTCCTGGGCCGGTGTCGATCGACTCGAACAGCGGATGGTCCCGATCCCCGGGCTCGGCCCCGGCGAAGCTCTGATCAAGGTCTCGCGGGTGGGCATTTGCGGCTCGGACTTGGCGATCTTCCGGGGGCAGCACGCGCGTGCCCAGCCCGGAGTGATCATCGGTCATGAGTTTTGCGGAACCGTTGCCGACTCGAACGCCCCGGGTGCGCCACCGGTAGGGAGCCAGGTCGCAGTGCGGCCGCTGATCGTCTGTGCCGATCGTGGAACGGTTCCGATGTGCCGGGCCTGCGCCTCCGGGAACTCCCACGTGTGCGCAGCGCTCGGGTTGTACGGGGTGGACGAGCCGGGCGGGCTGGCCGAGTACGTCGCGGTGCGCGCCGACGCCCTCCAGCCGGTGAGTCCGGACGTTGCGCCGGAACTGACTGCACTGGCTGAACCGCTCGCAGTTGCGGTGCACGCGGTGTCGCGGTCGGGGTTGCGGTCAGGCGATTCCGTCGCGGTTTACGGTGCGGGGCCGATCGGTTTGCTCACTGCGTTGGTAGCCCGGTATCGCGGAGCCGGCGATGTCGTGCTTGTCGAGCCGAACACCTGGCGGCGTGGCGTCGCGGAACGGTATGGGTTCACCGTCCTGCCTTTCGGAGCGGAAACACCCGCCGAGATCCGCAGGCGGAGCGCCGGCAACGGAGCGGACATCGTTTTCGACTCCGCGGGGCATCCTGCGGTGGCGTTGCAGCTGACCGAGACCGCGAGGATCCAGGGGACGATCATGATCGTCGGTGTCTACAAGTCGCCTCCGGCGGTGGATCTGCGCACGGTCAACTTCGCAGAGCACCACGTGATCGGCACCCGGGTGTATGGGCGCGCGGACTTCGCGGCCGCCACCGAGTTGATCGAAACCGACGCGCTGTCGTTGTCGGACCTGCCGACCACGACCTTCCCGCTGGATGCCGCAACCGACGCGTTCGCCGCGGCGGCCCGAGGTGAGGGTTGCGTGAAGGTCCTCATCGACCCATCGCAGAACAGGGGAATTGCATGACGAATACCGCACCAGCGCGTGGGGCGTGGGTGATTGGCGGCGGTAGCGGCATTGGGCGCGCGATCGCACTCCGGCTGGCGCGCGACGGCTACCACGTGATCGTTTCCGGTCGACGCGAGGAGCACCTGGCCGAGACCGTCAAGGAGATCACCGAGGCTGGCGGGCACGCGGATCCGGTCCCGGTCGACGTCACCGACGACGACTCGGTGACCGCCGCGCACCGGACCGTCGAAGAACGGTTGGGAACACTCGAGGTTCTGGTGTGCTCGGCGGGTACCAACGTGACGAATCGATGGTGGTCCCAGCTCAGCAGCAAGGACTTCAGCCGGGTCGTCGACACGAACCTGAACGCGGTGACCCGGTGCGTGCTGACGGTGCTGCCGGGATTCCGGACTGCCGGCTTCGGCCAGGTGATTGTGGTGTCGTCGTGGGCAGGATGGCGCTACATGTCTGCGGCCGGTGCCGCCTACAGCGCCAGCAAGACTGCGCTCGGTGCGCTGGTAGAAACGCTCAACGACCAGGAAGGCCGCCACGGTATCCGGGCCACGCACCTGTGCCCGGGCGAGGTCGACACCCCGATCCTGCAGACCAGGCCGGTCCCGCCGCCGACGGAGGAGGTCGAGCGCATGCTCTCGCCCGGCGACGTCGCCGAGGTGGTCGGTTCGGTCGTGGCCCTGCCCGCCAACGTCTGCGTCAATGAACTCGTCGTCACTCCGGTGTGGAACCGGATGTACGTCGACACCAGCGCTTACACCCCGACTGGAGCCTGACGATGCGGGTGGCCGTCACTGACGAGAACGTCTGGCCGTGGCTGCGCGGCAGCACCGCCCTGGCCAACCGGCCCATCGAATTGGAGTACCTTCCGGGAACGGATCGCGCAGCTGTGCGCGACCGCCTGTCCGGCGCGACCGCCTATGTAGGGGTGTTCTTCGACGCTGAACTGGCCCGCGCGGTTGGACCGGACTTCCGGTTCCTGCAGGTCACTGCGGCCGGAACCGACCACATCGCGATCGACGAACTCCCCACCTCGGTCGCCGTGTGCAATGCCTACGGGCACGGCCGTTCGATCGCCGAGCACGTGCTGATGGTCCTGCTCGCAGCGCGCCGCCACCTGCTGTGGCGCGATGCGGAATTGCGCCAAGGTCGTTGGCGCACTCGGATGGTCGACCCGAC
This sequence comes from Saccharopolyspora sp. ASAGF58, assembly GCF_012277335.1. Classification (NCBI taxonomy): domain Bacteria; kingdom Bacillati; phylum Actinomycetota; class Actinomycetes; order Pseudonocardiales; family Pseudonocardiaceae; genus Saccharopolyspora; species Saccharopolyspora sp. ASAGF58. The sequence goes on from NZ_CP040605.1 coordinate 5,339,618, forward strand.
CGCACCGGTGTTCCGCACCCTCCGGGACAGCACGGTGGGGATCATCGGCTTCGGCCATATCGGACGGTCCATCGCGCAGCTGTGCCGGGCGGTGGGCATGCGGCCGATCGCGGTCCGGAAATCCGCGAGCAGCCGCGACGTCTCGGACCCGGACGCCGGGTGGGTGGCCGGCCTGGACGCCCTCGGCGATCTGCTGGACGAATCCGACGTGCTCGTCGTGGCGTGCCCGCTCACCGACGAAACCCGTGGACTCATCGCGGCATCCGAGCTCAAACGTCTCGGCTCGGCAGCGACCGTGGTCAACGTCGGGCGCGGCGCGGTGTTCAATGAGAGCGACCTGTACGACGCGCTGCGGCAAGGGACCATCGCCAATGCCGCACTCGACGTATGGACCACACCGGCTTCCGCGGACGTGGCCCCGCCTTCGCCGTTCCCTTTCGCCGAGCTGGACAACGTCGTCATGACGCCGCACTTTTCGGCCACGGCCGATGACACGTATTCGGAACGGGCGGAGGAGGTCGTCGAGAACCTCGTGCACCTGCTCGACGGAACCGCGCTGCGAAACGTGGTCCGGGAGGCATCGCCATGACCACAGCGGATGAGCTGGATCTGGTCGCAGTCGGGGAAACCATGGTGATGGTTACACCCGAGCCCGGCGGACGCCTGGACACCCGCAGCAGTTTCATCCTGCGACCGGGTGGCGCGGAGTCCAACGTCGCCGCTCTGCTCGCGAAACTCGGACACCGCAGCGCGTGGGCCAGCGCCGTCGGAACGGATCCGCTCGGCGACATCATCATGGAGTTCCTGAACGGGCAGGGCGTCGACGTCGATCTCGTCCGCCGCGACGAACGCCGCCCCACCGCGGTGTACTTCAAGGACCCGGCCCCGAGCGGGACCAAGGTCTACTACTACCGGACCGGTTCGGCGGCATCGGCGATGAACACCAGCGACGTCGCTGCATGGACCCGGCGACCGGCGCGCATCGTGCACATCTCGGGGATCACTGCGGCAATCTCGGCTGACGGAATGGACGTGGCCCGCCACGTCGTCTCCGACCGGCCGTTCGGCCCGGCCCTGGTCAGCTTCGACGTCAACCACCGACCGAACCTCTGGACGAACGGCGCGGCGGAACTCCGCGCACTCGCCCAACGCAGTGACATCGTGTTTGTCGGTCGGGACGAAGCCGAAGCTCTCTGGGGCACTTCCGACGTCGACAGTGTCCGGGACCTCCTCGACGAACCGACCTCCCTGATCGTCAAGGACGGTGCGACCGAAGCCGTGGCGTTCACCCCGGCCGGCGTGTTCCGCGAACCATCCATCCGGACCGATGTGGTCGATGCTGTCGGAGCTGGCGATGCGTTTGCCGCCGGATGGCTTAGCGGGCTGCTCGACGATCGTGACGAGGTGACCCGTCTCAGGCTTGGGCATTATGTGGCGTCGCGGGTTCTGGCCTCGCCCTCCGACTTCGCCGAACTGCTTCCGGCGCGAGAGATCGTTGGAATGCTGGATAGCCTTTTCGACGAGCCGAACGGTGAAGCAGCCGACGATCCAAGGAGCGATGACCTATGTCGCAGACCGTAGCGCGCGCGATCGACATCATCGGATTCGTCTCGCGCCAGCATCGTTCCCTCGGAGAGATCGCCGAACACCTCGGAGTACACAAGTCCACGGCGCTGCGTCTGCTGCAGACGCTGGAGGAGGGCGGCTTCGTCCGCCGGGTCTCCGAGGGGTACGGCATGGGCTTTCAGCTCATCGCGTTGGGTCAGCTGGCGCTGGACCAGGTCGAGGCCCGCTCGCTGGCGCACCCGGTCCTGCAGGAGCTCAGCGAACAATACGGGCACACCGTCCACCTCGGCGAACTGGTCGGTCACCAGATCGTCTACGTCGACAAGATCGACGGACGCGGCAGCGTCGCGATGGGCTCCCGGATCGGCCTGCCGGCGCTGGTGCACACCGCTGGTGTCGCGAAGATCATCACCGCCTACCAGGTCCACGACACCCGAGCGCGCATCCTCGACGGCGCGACCTTCGAGCGCTACACCCCCACGACCATCACCGACCGGGCCGACCTGGAAAAGGACCTTGATGCCACCCGAGACCGGGGCTGGGCCGAGGACAACGGGGAACGCGAGGACTACATCAACTGCATCGCCCTGCCCGTGTTCGACGCACGGGGCAAAGTTACGCACGGCATCTCCATCACGGCGCTGCGCGCGGTGGCGCCGCTGGAGGAGCTGCGAGGGCACATCGACCGATTCCGGGCAGCCGCACACCGGATCTCCAAGAGCCTGGGCTGGCGAGGAGACCAATATGGACACTGACACCTTTTTCAAGCGTCGTCTCGACCGCAACCCGGTGCTGGGGATCTTCCGCAACCTCAGCCCTGGGCAGACCGTGGCGATGTGCGAACGCGCCTGGGACTTCGGGGTCGAACTCGTCGAAGTCCCCGTGCAGTCACCCGACGCGCTTCCCGCGCTGCGCGCAGCACTCGCCGCCGCGAAGCCACGCGGCAAACCCATCGGCGCGGGCACAGTCACCGCAGTGGATCAACTGGCCGCAGTCCATGACTTGGGCGTGGAATTCACGGTGGCTCCCGGGACACACCCCGACGTCATCGCCGAATCACGACGGCGCGGCCTGCCGCACCTGCCCGGCGTCGCCACCGCCACCGAGATCTCTACCGCGCTCGCAGGCGGTCTCATCTGGCTGAAAGCTTTCCCCGCCGCACAACTCGGCCCGGACTGGATCTCCGCCCAGCTCGCACCGTTTCCCGACATCAGATTCGTCGCGACCGGGGGAGTCGATGCATCCAACGCGGCCCGCTTCCTTGCCGCAGGATGTCGCGGAGTGGCAGTCGGATCCGCACTGTCCGATCCGGACGCGTTGCCGGAGCTCCGGCGCGCCCTAGCGAAAACGGAACGCTGAGGTTCACCGATCGATTCGAGGTGGAATTCTTGACACCGAAGAATTCCGCGACCTAGCATTGTGTTTAATACATCGACATTGCAACATTTGCAATGATTCTCTGTTGGGTGCCCCTATGTAGCGCCGAATCGTGCATTCAACGACGAACCGCAACGGCGATCAGAAAAGAGCCACCGTGACACCTTCGCCCACTTCCGCGGCTGCCCTCGACAGTCGCGGCACGAGACGAGTCGTCATCGCCAGTTCGATCGGAACGGTGATCGAATGGTACGACTTCGCCCTCTACGGAGCGGCATCCGCCCTGGTTTTCGGACCACTGTTCTTCCCGGAACAAAGCGCGATCGGTGGCGCGCTGGCCTCGTTCGCGGTCTTCGCCGTCGCGTTCTTCGTGCGACCGATCGGTGGCATGATCGCCGCCCACATTGGTGACCGAATCGGGCGGAAGCCCATTCTGATCTTCACCGTCACGCTCATGGGGGCGGCCACAGTGGCCGTCGGGCTGCTGCCCACCTACGAGGCGATCGGCATGTGGGCGCCGATACTGCTCGTGCTCACCCGCATGCTGCAGGGCATCGGCGCCGGAGCGGAGTTCGCCGGTGCCGTGACCGCAGTCGCCGAATACGCCCCACAGAACAAACGAGCTTTCTACACCTCCTTCGCTCAAGCCTCCGTGGGCCTGGCGTTCGTCCTGTCCACCGGATTCTTCGCGGTGCTGGCCGCGATCCCGCGGGATGCGCTGCTCAACGGGGCGTGGCGGATTCCGTTCCTCGCCAGCGTGGTGATCTTCGGCGTCGCGATCTTCATCCGGCGTCGCGTCGAAGAAACACCGGAATTCACCCAAGCCAGATCCGAAATCAGCAAGGCAACGACCGAACCGACGAAGATCCCGCTGCTGCAAGCGATCAAGGCGAGCCCACGAGAGCTGATCGTCGGTATCCTCTGCGGCTCCGGATTGAACGTCGCCGGCTACCTCGTCAACACGTTCTCGTTGAGCTACATCAAGACCACGCTGGAAATGTCGGCCACCGTCGCGACGCTTGGCGTCGTCGCAGCCACCGGATCTAGCGTCATCGCCGTTCCGTTGTTCGGTATCTTCGCCGACCGCATCGGCCGCTGGCCGGTCCTGCTCGGCGGCGCGATCTTCACCGCGATCTACATGCCGTTCTACTTCATGCTGCTCGATACCCGCCAGCCAGGCATCGTCGTGGCAGCAATGGTGATCGCCTACGGCGTGGGCCAAAGCGCCATGCTTGGCTCCCAAAGCGCATTCCTCTCGGAACTCTTCGAAACTCGCTATCGCTTTACCGCGATCGCGGCCTCGCGCGAAATCAATGTCATGGTCCTCGGCGGCACCACACCCTTCATCGCCACCGCTCTGGTCGGAGCAACGAACGGCTCGCCCTGGCCAGTGGTGCTCTTCGTTGTCGCCAGCCAGTTCCTGACCATCGTTTCGGTGCTCCTCGCACGCCGGGCACGTCGAATCCCCGGCACAGGTCCCTCGAACTCACCAGCGCGGGAAACTGAATCCCAGCCGCTGACCTGAGAGCCTGTCGGCGAATGCCGTCCGCGCCTTGGAAGCGGCGGAGCCGCTTGCATTCGCCTTGCCAAGATGACCATCGGCGGGTTCTGAGAGGTTTTCTGGCGAGGACGGCCCCTCCGCCGCGTATTGGTCATACATCAGGAGGGGCACCCGCAGTCCGGGGAACCTCTCAGGTTCCGCTAAGCGACCACCCACCCAGACCATTCACCAACAGGCTCTAAGAAAACGCCTCACCGGTAACGCCGGCCGCATGAAGAGAACACGGCGAGAACACGGTCTGGTCGCTGAGTCGCACAGAAGTCCTCGGCGACCGGACCGTCGCCGGGTCGGTGGGGGATCTTGTTCGTGCTGCACATGGGAATGCCTTGGGAGTTCCTGCCGTCTGGGCTGGAGCCGACAGCGGCCGGCGCGGCGAGCTGCCGAACGCGATGAAGAGAGGATCGAGGAATGGATCAGCGCATCGCAAGCACGAGAATCCAGTCCGCCCGATATGGGCGGAATGCCAAGCCGCGGATATGACAGAAGAGCCCATAAAATGCCCGTTTCGGGCCAAGGTCGAAAATGGGACAGAACTCTTTCTCTGGATGTGACCAATCCTATTGTCGCTGGCTATCAAGGCATGTGCGGCCTGCATAGGATGCTCGGCTCTTGCTGTTTTCCCGATCGTGCAGAATCCTCACGGTCAGGTGCACGCCACCGAAGAGACGATCTTGAGAGCTGGGCGGTCCGCCTTCTGGCGGGCAACCGCTGGAAAATTCTGGAAAGGCTGTCCGTGAAGCATCGCAGGAGACGTTCGTCGGTGTCTGGCTCCCGGAATCGCCGATCCCCGTTCTGGCGAGCGCTGCGCGGAACGCTGGCCGTGCTCGGAGCATTCGCAGTTGTGATCGCCGGGTCGATCGGTCATGCGCTCGCTGCGCCCGGCAATGCGAGCGCGGCGGCGCGGCTGGCCGAATGGGGACGCGATCACGGCCTGGGCTCGGTCATCACATACCTGGAGCAAATGCAGTACGACGCCAACAAACCCAAGGTCGGTGGCACGCCGCAGGGCGGGATTCCCAAGGTCGGCATCGACGGCACCTCGACCGGAGGTCCAGCTCCGATGCCCAATCTCGCCGGTGGTACACCGCTGCCTGGCGAAGGCCAGTGGCAGACCGTAGCAACCGTGCGCGGGAAACCCGCCATCCGCGTCGCTCTGGTGCGCCCGGACGCGCAGCACACCTCCTACTTAGCTGCCGCGATGTGGATTGATCCAAAGCTGGTCAGCGGCCAGCTGCGTCCCGGCTTCCAGGATCCGGGCGGGAATTGGCCTGAACCCGACGTGCTCACGCACACCGACCAGGAAAGCGTGCTGGCCGCGTTCAATGCCGGGTTCCGCCTGCCTCGCGGCGACAGCCACGGCGGCTACTACAGCGACGGGCGGACCGTCTTCCCGTTCGTCAACGGTGCCGCGAGCCTGGTGATGCTGCGCAACGGCACCGCCGAGGTCGGCTCGTGGAACCAGGAAGTGCACCTCACCCCGGACGTCGCCAGCGTGCGTCAGAACCTCGTCATGCTCGTCGATAACGGGCAGCTGAACCCCACCTGCGACACCGGCGGCAGCGCCGAGTGGGGCGTCACCGTCGGGAACAAGTCCTACATCGACCGTTCCGCCTTTGGGCTCACGGCCAGCGGTGCCGAGGTTTACGTCGCTGGGCCCGCGCTGTCGGTGTGCACTCTGGGCCGCCTCCTTCAAGGGGCCGGCGTCGTTCGGGGCATGGAGATGGACATCAACCCGGACTGGATCAGCGGCGCCTACTTCGAGCGCGCCCCCGATGGTCTGGTCGGCCACCGCCTCTACCCGGCACAGAAACTCCCCCCGACGCACTACCTCGCGCCCACCAGTCGCGACTGGTACGCCTGGTTCCCCAGGTCGACCAGACAGTGAACCAGACGGACCTGCAACAGCCCCGCTGCGGCGCGTGGATCGGCGACCTGATGCCAAACCGGTCCGCGCGCTCCTACACGGCGAACCAGCCGAAGCAGGCCAGCCCGGCGATGATGCAGTACAAGGCGAAGGGACGCAGGGTGCGCGTTTCGAAGTACGAGGTGAGGAAGCGCACCGAGATGTAGGCGCCGATTCCGGCCAGGACGCTTCCGAGGAGTGCGGGTCCGAGCACGTTCTGCGCTTCCGGGGCGAAGAGTTCGGGGATCTTCAACAGGCCCGCGCCGCCGATGGCAGGGGTGGACAGCAGGAAGGCGAAGCGTGCCGCGTCGTCGTGGCGCAGGCCGCGGACCAAACCGCCGGCCATGGTGATGCCGGACCGGCTGATGCCGGGCAGCAGCGCCAGGCTCTGCGCGGCACCGATGAGGAGTGCCTGCAGCCAACTCTGCCGGGACAGCCGCACGTCGGACTGGAAGTCCTGGGCATCCGCGTCGGATTCGTACCGGTCGTCCCCGGCAAGGAAGTCATGCAAGTCATGCCCGCGCACGGCCGGGATGGGGACGGTCTGCTCGGTCGACACCGCCGACATCACCATCGTTTCCTGTTCGTGCAGCGGAGTCCTGTCGAGGGTTTCGTTGTGCGGGATGTCCTCGTTCTGGCCTCGCCGCTGCTTGTACTTCTCTACCGCGTAGAGAACCAGGCCGCCCAGCGCGAGGAAGATCGACGCGGGTACGGGCTTGCCCAGGTATTCGCGGACCACTTTCTCCAGTACCAGACCCGCGATGCCGACCGGGATCGTGCCGACGACCAGAAGCCAGCCCAGGCGCTGGTACGGCGTCTGGATGCGCCGGTCCCGCACCGAGGTGAGCAATCCCCCGGTGATGCGTACCCAGTCGCGCCAGAAGAAGATCACCAATGCCAGCGCTGTGGCGACGTGCATTGCCACCAGAACAGACAAATACGATGAATGAGGTGCGCTCATGTCAAGGTCGCGAGCCCAGCTGCCCCCGATGAGTGCCGGCAGGAGAACGCTGTGCCCGAGGCTGGAAACCGGGAACAGCTCGCTGACTCCCTGCAGCAAGCCGATCACGGCGGCTTCGAGATAGGACAGATCTGACATGGCGGGACCTTTCTCGCCGGTTGTCGTTGTGTGCGCAGCCGGGCTGGCACCGGAATCCGTAACGAGAGTACAGGCCTGGAAATGCGGCGAATTGCGACAGGAGTGCCGTTTGGTGCCGCTGCGACGGGGGATGAGTCGAAGGTATCCCCGACTTCGGATTTTCCGCCAATGTTGCGTTTGTTGTGCTATTTACGGATGGGTATGTATTGTCCGAATTCAGCCTGGTAATTTGTCCGGAACTGGGTCGTAAGTTCGTCGGCGGCGAGTGTTGTTCGTTTTGGCGAAGGCGAAGGCGAAGGCTTCCGCCTTCAGCCGCCGGGTACACTCGCCCAACCACGTTGCTGTCGGCGGCTTGCCGTGTCCACTCTGACCAGCTGCCAAGTTGATCGAGGCGAGCCAGAGCCGGATCAACGCGCTCATCGGTGGCACCGGCGCCATCGCGCCTGGTGACTTGATGCTGTTGGCGTCGAAGCTCGGCTTCACTGAGGACGGCTACCAGGAAGCGTTGCGCGAAATGCGGCGCGACAACCACAAACGGGGCTTCTGGAGCGCAGGGCACAACCGCGCCTACGGCGAGGAGGTGCGCCTGCTGGTTGATCTCGAGAAACACGCGGATCAGATTCGCTGGTCCCAGGTCGAAGTCATCCCAGGCCTGCTGCAGTCCGAAGCGTACGTCCGGGCCATGTATGCGGATCTGCCCGAGATCGACGGCTTGACGTTTGACGAGCGTGTGAACGCCCGTCTTGCTCGACAAGACATCCTTGACAGGTCCGAGCCGCCGTCCTTGCGGTTCGTGGTTTCCGAGTCCTGCTTGCGTCGGATGTGGGGCGACGGGCGTGAGGTCATGCGCCAGCAGCTTGACCACATGATCAAGCTCTCGAATCGAGAGAACGTCATGATCCAGGTGATGCCCTACGAGTCCGCTCCTGGGCGCAAGTCGCCGATCGGCAATAACTTTGTGCTGCTTCGTGTTCCTTCGCCGGGCCAGGCCGGACCGCTGGAACTGGCGTACGTCGAAGGCGTGGCCGAGATCCGATACATCGACGACAAGAAGGCGCTCGCTGCGCACGACACTGCTTGGGCCCGACTGAGTGCTGCTGCTCTGAACTTTGCCGAGACCCGCAAGTTTCTTGCACAGGTCGCACGTGAGTTCAAGGAATAGATTCAAATATCAAGGAGTCCGCATGAACACCACGCCGCCGTTATCTGCTGAAGGTGAGTTCCGCAAGGCCGCCCGCAGCCAGCCCGACCTGTCGTGCGTATGTGTCGCCCGCCGGGATGGTTGGGTCGAGCTGCGTGACGACAAGACGGTGTTCGGCGGGCCGGATGACCATCGGCTGGTGTTCACTGCCGAGTGCGCGCGCACGCTCATGGAGCGCGTAGGAGTCTTGCGCTCAGGGGCTCGCCGATCGAGTTCCGGTGCGCCTTGGTTGACGCCCAGCTCCTGGACCGGTTGTGTGATTGGGGTGCTCGTTCCCGGGAGTTCCGGGGCGAGCCTTTTCTGATCTGTTGATCAAAGATGTCGCCGTTGTGGCTCCGTTACTGCCTATCGGCGATGTCTTTATGGTGCGAGGAGGTCCGGTGGTTTGGGCGGGCGGGTGGTGCGGGACGTTCGGGTAAGGGGGATTGGAGGCTGGGTAGGGTGGGCTCACTCATACGGCGCTGGAGATGGTTTGGCGGGTGAGTGGCGGAGCGGCATGAACGGGCTCGCGGAGCGGGCGCGTTCCTTGTTGCACGACACCTATTGAGCGTGTGGTGTTGAGGGGTGAGGAGGCGGTCCTCTCGACGGAGCGGGTGGTGTTCTTCGGTTGCCGCTATGTGGAGTCTGAGGAGCCGATGTTGGCGGCGACGGTCTGTGTTTCTTTGGATGGGGCGGAGCCGTTTCCCGCGTCTCATGCCGGTCCGCTGGATGAGGCTCTCAATGTGTGACGGCCCGAGCCGGGGGCGTGGCGTTGGCGGGTCAACGCACGGAACTGTGTGATCGCGACGGGTGCCGCGGTGAATTGCCGGCTTGCCTCGGCGCTGCCGTGGGATCCGGCCGGCGAGACGCCGGGCTGGTGGATCGGATGCTGGCGGCGCATTTTCCCGGTGCGGAGGTTGTGACGTGCGCTACGTGGGCGGATGCGGCCGGGACCGTGGTGGACGGGGGTGTGGGGACTCGGGCCGTGGTGTGGTTGCGCCGTCAGTTCGGCGGGCGTGAGCTGGCTGGTGACCTGCTGTATGCGGATTATGTGGATGATGCTGTGGTTTTTCTCGACGGTCTACGCCGGGCTGTCGCTGAGCGGAATGACGCCGAGGTGGCTGTGCTTGTGGTGGCGCGTTTCCGCCGTCGGCAAGGTGATTCCGTCGGTGGGCTGCTGCCGTCGGAGGTCGCGGCGGACGAATTCGCTGGGGCTGTCGAGAAGGTGGAGGCGTGGTTGGCGTACCGCTGTGACGGCGAGGTGGGCTTGTCGAGTTCCGTGTCATGCGCTTTGGCTCGTTAGTACGAATACGTGTTGTAGTTCCCCCTTTCGCTCGTGAGCGTGTCCGCTGGCAAGTGATATTTTCATGGATTTGAGTGGAGTGGTGCATGTTCTTGCTGGAAGGAGCCGTGTTTTCGTTGTGAGAGGTGTGTTGTGGTTCGGGTGCCGGGCGGCTGAGGCCGCCCGGTTACTGGGTTTTGGTGCGTCACCGCGCTCGCGGGTCACGGGGCTGGTTCCCGGCGGGGCGGAAGGGCTGGTTCCCGCGTACGTCGTTGCTGCCTTGGGTTGTGGTGGCGTTGGGGTGGGGTGGGTGTGATGTTTTCGTCGATCATGGTGCCGGAGGGGGTGAGGCGGCTTTTTCAGGTGTTGACCGGTGAGGATATGACGGATGCGGATGAGGGTGCGTTGTTCGCGGTGGCGGATGCGTTGGAGTCGGGTGCGGCGGAGCTGGGCGAGGTGCGGGCGTTGGTGGCGGAGCTGGTGGGAAAGGTGCGGACGGAGTTTTCGGGGAAAGCGGCGGACCGGTTCGCGGACGGGTTGGGGATTTTTGATGGGTTGTTGTCCTCGGGGCAGGCGGGGTTACTGGATTTAGCGGTGTTCGTGCGGAAGACGTCGCAGCAGGTGCGGTATCTGAAGTTGATGACAATTTATAGCCTGGAGTTGCTGTGGTTAGAGATGGCGTGGGCGATGCGGTTTGCGGGGGCGACCGGTGGTGCGACGCTTTTGTGGCTCGCGGCGCGGATGGCGGCGATGCGGGTGTGGTTGACGACGTGGTGGGGGCAGTTGTTCATGCGGTTGGCGAGGATGGCGGCTGGTGGTGTGGCGTTCAACGTGCTGCCGGACGTGCAGGCCCAGGCACAGATGCTGGGTGAGAAATCGGCTCAGAAGTGGGACGGGACGCTGACCGAGCAGGCGGCGGGGATGGGGGCGTTCTCGGCGTTGGTGGCGCTGCCGTTGTCGGCGGTGGGCGGTCTGGTCAGCAACACGTTAACGAAGGTGCTGGTGAAGGGCCTGGGCGATGACGTGGACGCGGCGATCCTGGAGGCGGCGGCGAAGAAAGCGGTGGCCGAGCACGCGGCGTTGTATCCGGTATCGGCGATGGCGAAGTTCGCGGACGCGGTGGGCAAGAGTCTGGATGACTATGCGGGGATGTCGGTGCGGGCGATGTGGGCGGCGCGGTTCGGCAGCGGGCTCGGGGAGGCCTTGGCGGGCTCGTTGTCGGAGTTGTTCGGGGAGGTGGCGTATGCGGCGGCGGCGGGTCTGCCGGTGACCTGGAACCCGTATTCGTTGACGGCGGGTGGGTTCGAGACGGTGTTCAGCGGTGTGGGCAATCTGGCGGGTTTGGCGTTGCGGGGCAAGCTGCACCCGCAAGGCCCGAGCCCGTACCTCGAGGGCACCGGCCGGGGCGGGGACGGCAGCGACGATGGTGGCGGGTCCGATGGGGAGAAGACCCCGCCGCCGGGAATCGGGTCCGGGTCGCAGACAGGGAACATCCCTGGCTCCCCAGACAAAGACAGCACGTTCGTCCCATCCGATGCCTCGCGATCGGATGCCTCGGATGCCTCGCGATCGGATGGCTCGCGGTCGGATCGCTGGACTGGCTCGGATCGCTGGACTGGCTCGGATTCCGGGGCCGGCTCGGATTTCTCGAGTGTGTCTGATGTGGACACTGTTTTCTCGGATACCGGGTCGGTGGATTCGGCTGCCGTGCCGGTGCCCTCCGGCAAAGACCTGGTGGTGTCCGCTGTTGTGGACGGCAAGGACAGTAAGGACGTTCAGTACGGCACGCACGTTAAGGGTAGTAAGGAGGGTGCCGGTGGCGGCGGTAAGGGCGGTGCCGATGACGGTACGCCGGGCGAGACGCCGGCGCGTGGTGTTCCGGCGGTGCCCGGCTCAGGGCAGCACCAGCCGGGCACACCACCACCCGCATATTCCGGTGAGGTAACGGGTTTTGGTCCGGACCGGCCGGGCACACCACCACCGCCGTACAGTCCGGGGCCCGGTGACGATCAGGCCGTGCCCGGTTTGCATGGCGTGACCGGGAAGTCTGATGTGGACGTTCCCGGCATGATCAGAGTATCTAGTGTGGACGTTTCTGGTGTGGATGGTTCTGGCGTGTCGGGGCGCCGGTCGCTAGATGTGTTCCCGGAGACTGTCACACCCGGGGCTGGGCCTGGGGTGGGGGCGGATCCCGACGGTGGTGCTGGGTCTGGGGGGCGTGAGTCTTTGCCGGGTGCCGTGACCGGCGAGGGTGGGTCTTTTGGTGTGGATGTGGTTGCGGGGCGTGGTGATTCGCATCGACAGGGTGGGGTTGTGGTGTCGGAGGGTTCGGCGGTGTTGCCCGTGGAGGGGGTTGTTCGCTCCCGTGGCCGGCGTCGTGGTCGAGCGCAGGCGGTGTCGTCTCTGCGGAAGGACGGGGTGGCGGCGTGGCCGGAGGGCTTGCCGGTGGACGCGGTGCGGGTGCTGGTGCCGGCGGAGGTGGTTGCTGGTGGCGGGTTGGCGGAGTTCGTGCAGGGTGTCGCGGATTCCCCGGGCGGGCCTGTGCTGCTGGTATCCCAAGGCGATCCGACTGCGGGTGTGGTGGTGACGCGGGGTCAGGGGTCGGCGCTGGCGCGGGATTTGGGCCGTCACGTTGTCGCGATGATGCCGGGACAGGCCGGGCGCGAGCCGCGATGGACGGTGTTCCCCGCGGATGGTTCTCGTCCCAAGCCGCTGGCCGGGCCTGGTGCCGCGGTGCTGGCCGGCGGGCGGAGTGGGGGCGTGGCCGGTCTGGCGGACGCCTCGGCAACGGTCCCGGCCTCCGGTGGCGAGACGGTGGCCGGGGGTGAGGCATCGGCTGCCCAGAGGGCATCTGCCCAGGCGAGGTCGGTGGTCGGGGACCCACGGCCCGGGGCCACCACACACGCTGGCCAGGCGGGCACAGGGCTTCCCGGCCCCCGGTCGGCGTTGTGGCGGGAACAGGACCTGCGCCGGGTTGATGCAACCGCTGTGGAGGAGGAGTCCGGGGATTCTGGCGCGGTGCCGTGGTCGGCTGATCCCGTGGCGGTGGCTCAGGTGGTCGGCATGTTCAGCGGTGCTGGTTCTGCTGGTGTTGTGGAACGCGGCCTGGAATCGATGGCGGGGCAGCTCCAGCGGTCGAGTCCGGTTCGTGGTGCTGGCTGGTCCGGTGGTGCTGGTCCGGGCGGGGCGGTAGTGCAGCCCAGGCGCGGTGGTTCCCGCGTGGCGGAACAGCCCGGGCGGGCGTCCCCGGGGGGAGAAGCGACCGGTGAGGGGGCGCGACGCACTTCCGCTGATCCCGCTGCTGGTGTAGGACGTCGCCGGGCCTGGCCTGGTGGTATGAGCGCGAACCAGGCCAGGCCCGCTGGCAACGAACCCGGTGGTGCGGGCCCGAAACGAGCGCCGGAGGTGGGGCCGGATGTGGTGTGGCCGGATGCGGTGGGGCGGGATTCTGGGGTGTGGGGGGTTTCAGATCCGGTAGCGGAGGGTGGGTGGGTGGGGTCTGGGTATCGGTTCCTGTCGGGGGTGAATCAGGCGAATTATCGGTGCGGTGATGAGGGTTTCCGGGTGAATTGCCTGGAGGCGGTGGTGGCGTTTCATAATTCTGTGAAGTTCGGTCGGCAGTTCGTGGCGGGGCCGGCTGTGGGTGACCGGGATCCGGCTCGGTTGGAGGTGGCGTTCGGGGCGAGGGCCCGGCCGGTGGCTGGGGTGGCTGGGGTTGAGTGGTATGTGCGGGGTGGGCTGGTGGGTGTGGTTGTGCCGGTGATTTACCAGCGTGCCGATGGTAGTGCGCATGTGATCGCTGCGGTGCGTGCGGAAGACGGCGATGGGCACGGGCGGGTCGTGCTGTGGAATCCGCAGAAGGGGGAGAAAGCCGAGGACGCTGAGGTCCTGGCTGCGACCGGGATGTGGGTGGTTCCGGTGTCCGGGGTGGGTGGGGAGGGGGAGGTGGTGTTGCCGCCCAGTGGTTGCGGGCTGCGGCACCAGAATGGGGGGTCTGGGTTGCCCGCTGTGGTGACGGGTCCCCAGCGTCGGGGTGGCGCGTCCGGGCCGGTGGCGGGGGGAGCCGGCACGAGGGGCAGGAAGAGGACGCGGGGGGAGGGGGCTGACCAGGGTTCCCGGGGGGAGGCTGGTGAGGGTTTCGGGGGGGTTAAGCGGCGGAAGGTGGACGCAGCCGCTGCTGTTGGGGCTGTTCCGGGTGATGGTGGGAGTGAGGTGCTCACGCCCACGGATCAGGCAGCACCGCAGGACCAGGACCCGAGTGCGGAGAAGAAACGGAAAAGGAAGGAACATGACGCGAAGTATTACCAGGCGAGAAAGGCTGCTGCCGCCCGTGTTGTGGAGTTGGAGGCGTTGAAGGAGAAGGGGCCGCTGACGCCGGATGAGGAGAAGGAGCTGGAGAAGCTCCAGCTGAAGGTGGCGCAGCAGAAGCAGAAAAAGAAGGAAACGAACGCGAAGTATCGCAGGGTGGGAAAGGCTGCTGCCGATCGGGTTGCGGAGTTGGAGGCGTTGGCGAGGCCGCTGACTGAGGGGCAGGCGGCGGAGCTGGCGGCGCTCCGGCCGAAGGTGGCGCAGCGGAAGCAGAAACAGAAGGAAGAGAACGCGAAGTATCACCGGGTGGTAAAGGCTGCTGCCGATCGGGTTGCGGAGTTGGAGGAGTTGGAGGAGCGGGATCAGCTGACTGACGAGCAGGAGACGGAGTTGGCGGCGCTCCGGCCGAAGGCGCAGCAGTGGCAGAAAAAGAAGGAAGCGAAAGCGAAGTATCGCAGGGTGGGAATGGCTGCTGCCGCCCGTGTTGTGGAGTTGGAGGAGTTGGAGGAGCGGGATCAGCTGACTGACGAGCAGGAGACGGAGCTGGCGGCGCTCCGGCCGAAGGCGCAGCGGTGGCAGAAACAGAAGGAACTGAACGCGAAGTATTACCAGGCGGGAAAGGTCGCTGCCGATCGGGTTGCGGAGTTGGAGGGGCGGGATCAGCTGACTGACGGGCAGGCGAAGGAGTTGGCGGCGCTTCGGCCGAAGGCGCAGCAGTGGCAGAAACAGAAGGAAAGGGTCGCGAATCGGTACCGGGCGGTGAAGGCTGTTGCCGATCGGGTTGTGGAGTTGGAGGAGTTGGAGGGGCGGGATCAGCTGACTGAGGGGCAGGCGGTGGAGTTGGCGGCGCTGCGGCCGAAGGTGGCGGGGCGGGGGCGGGGGCGGAAGAAGAAGGTCGGGGAGGTGTCGGGGACCGGGGTGGGTAGTGGGGCCCCGGCGGTGCGGGGTGTGGGGTCTGAGGGGGTATCGGGGTGGACTGGGGCTGAGCAGGACGGCCGGGACGGGTTGGACCGCCCCGGGTTTTGTGGAGACCTGATCATCTGTCTCGTGGGGCTATGCCGCTGTCGGGGGCTGCACGTGTCTGCGTTGCCAGAAGGCTTGCTCGAACTCCATCGGTGGCCTGTCGCCGCACCAGGAGTGCAACCGTTCATGATTATACCAGTAAACCCATTCCGCGGTCGCCAAGGTGACCTCGGCAGCGTTTTTCCATGGGCCGTTCCGGCCGATGAGTTCCTTTTTGTAGAGAGCGTTGACCGACTCTGCCAGCGCATTGTCGTAGGAATCGCCCGTACTGCCAACAGATCGTTCGATCCCGGCGTCGGCAAGCCGTTTCCCGTAACGGATCGAGGTGTATTGAACACCTCGATCGCTGTGATGCACCAATGCTTTACTGAGATGCTCTCTCCGGGACCACAATGCCATATCGAGCGCGTCTAGCGCAAGCTCGGTTCTCAGGTTGTCCGACACCTGCCAGCCCACGATCGCACGGGAAAACACATCCGTCACGAAAGCGGTATAGCAGAAATCGCCATCGAGAATGTCCACATAGGTCACATCGGTGACCCACAGCTGGTTCGGCGCCGGCGCCCTGAAATCTCGTTCCACCAGGTCACGCGGCCTGGTGTCCGCACTGCCGGGGATCGTCGTCCGCGGCCGGTGCCGTGTGGCCACGACCCCGGTCATGCCTTCGGCACGCATCAGTCTCTCAACCGTGCACCGCGCCACCTTCACCCCCTCGCGTAAGAGCTGTTTCCACACTTTCCGGGCTCCGTACATGCCTTTGCCCTGCTGTTCCCAGACCGCCCGGATCTCCGGGATCAGTTCCTCATCCCGCAACCGGCGATCCGACGGCTGCTCCTGACGTTTCTTCGTCGCGTAATACGTCGAGACCGCAAACCCGATCACCTCACACACCGGGGCGACACCGAATTCGCCGCTGTAGGTATCGACGAACCCGGCTATCTCGGCGGTCGAGGGTCCAGTTCCCGTGCGAAAAAAGCAGAGGCCGCTTTCAGGATCTCGTTCGCCCGGCGAAGCTCGCGGTTCTCCCGCTCCAATTCAGCGATCCGCGCGTCAGCCTCCGACATCGAGCCCGCCACCCGCTCGCCCGAGGGCCGCCGCCCCTGATCGTCCTGACGTAACCAGTACCGCAACGCCTCCGGATTGACCCCCAACTGCTGGGCCACCCGCGCGATCGCCCCACGCCCCGGACCCAGCTCCCGCTCCAGATCACGCACCATCCCCACCGCGCGCTCCTTCAACTCCACCGGGTACTTCCTCGCTGCTGCCATGCCGTTCATCCTTTCCAGAACCAACGGCCTCCAACAAACCCGGGGTGGTCCAGGTGGTCGGCTGAGGTTGATTTGGATGCGTGGCTTGCTGGGGCGGTGGCGGATGTGGATGGGGTGTGGCTGCCCCAGGGTGCGGTGGATGCTGGGGTGATGCTGGGTGAGGATGCGTATGAGGAGTTTGTCGCGACGGAGTTGCTTGCGTTCCTGAACCAGGATGCCGGGGACGATGCTGCGGCTGCCGACGATGCGGGGTCGGTTGCCGGCGACGATGATTTCGCTGCGTTCCTGGATGAGTACGGGGAGGATCCGCTCGGGTTGTTCGGGGTTGCCGGGGAGGAGGGGCTGGTTTTTGGTGGGCCGGTGGTGGAGGGGGAGGGGGAGGTGTTGCCGGGGCGTGTGGAGGGTGGGGGGTTGGTGACGGGTGCTGGGGTGCGGGGGGTGTGGGGTGGTGTGGTGGGGGGTGAGCGGGTGGGGTCTTGGTCCCGGTTCCTGCGGGGGGTGAACCAGGCCAATTATTTCTCCGGGGATAAGCGTTTCCGGGTGAATTGCCTGGAGGCTTGTGTGGCGTTCCACCAGTCTCGTGAGTTGGGTCGGCAGTTCGTGGCGGGGCCGGCTGGTGATCGGGATCCGGCGTGGTTGGTGGAGGCGTTGGGGGGGAAGGCCCGGTGGGTCGCCGATGTGGCCGGGGCTGCGCGGTACGTGCGGAGCGTGCGGGTGGGTGGGGATGTGCCGGTGATCTTCCAGCGGCGGGACGGTAGCGCGCATGCGGTCAATGCTGTGCATGTCAGGCAGGGCGTGGTCGCGGTGGCGGATGCACAGAAGGGGGAGGAAGACGCGTCGGCTGATGTGGTGGCAGCGACCGGGGTGTGGGTGGTGGAGCTGCCGGAGGCGGGACCGGCCGCTGGTTCCGGGCTACGACGCGAGGACCGGGGGTCCGGGCTGCCCACGGAGGTGACCGGTCCGAAGCGTCAGCCCCGCGGTGGGCCGGTGGCGGGGGGCGCCGGCACGAAGGGCACGAAGAGGACACGGGAGGAGGGGGCTGACCAGGGTTCCCGGGGGGAGGCTGGTGAGAGGTCTTCTGCTGGGGCGTTCAAGCGGCGGAAGGTGCCAGAACCCGTGGCTGGGGCTGGTTCCGGGAGTCGAGGTGGCGAGGGCGATGGGTCCGCGCCGACGGGTCATGCGGTACAGCAGGAGGACCCGCGGACTGCGGCGCAGAAAGCCGGCACGAAGCGCACGAGGGGCGCGAAGAGGGCGCGGGGGGAGGCTGACCAGGGTTCGCGGGGGGAGGCTGGTGAGCGTTCCGGGGGGGTTAAGCGGCGGAAGGTGGACGCAGCCGCTGCTGTTGGGGCTGTTTCCGGGAGTCTGGGGGATGGTGGGAGTGAGGTGCTCACGCCGACGGATCAGGCAGCACCGCAGGACCCGAGTGCGGAGAAGAAACGGAAAAAGAAGGAACAGAACGCGAAGCAGTACCAGGCGAGAAAAGCTGCTGTCGCCCGTGTTGCGGAGTTGGAGGCGTTGAAGGAGAAGGGGCCGCTGACGCCGGATGAAGAGAAGGAGCTGGAGAAGCTCCAGCCGAAGGTGGCGCGACAGAAGCAGAAACAAAACGAATCTTCCGCGAAGTATCGCAGGGTGGGAAAGGCTGCTGCCGATCGGGTTGCGGAGTTGGAGGCGTTGGCGAGGCCGCTGACTAAGGAGCAGGCGGCGGAGCTAGCGGCGCTTCGGCCGAAGGTGGCGCAGCGGAAGCAGAAACAGAAGGAAGGGGACGCGAATCGGTACCGGGCGGTAAAGGCTGCTGCCGATCGTGTTGCGGAGTTGGAGGAGCGGGAGCAGCTGACTGACGAGCAGGCGGCGGAGTTGGCGGTGCTTCGGCCGAAGGCGCAGCAGTGGCAGAAACATAAGGAATCTTCCGCGAAGTATCGTAGGGTGGGAAAGGCTGCTGCCGATCGGGTTGCGGAGTTGGAGGCGTTGGCGAGGCCGCTGACTGAGGGGCAGGCGGCGGAGCTGGCGGAGCTCCAGTCGAAGGCGCAGCGGAAGCAGAAAAAGAATGAATCTTCCGCGAAGTATCGCAGGGTGGGAAAGGCTGCTGCCGATCGTGTTGCGGAGTTGGAGGAGCGGGAGCAGCTGACTGACGAGCAGGCGGCGGAGTTGGCGGCGCTGCGGCCGAAGGCGCAGCAGTGGCAGAAACAGAAGGAATCTTCCGCGAAGTATCAGCGGGCAGGAAAGGCTGCTGCCGATCGTGTTGCGGAGTTGGAGGAGCGGGAGCAGCTGACTGACGAGCAGGCGGCGGAGTTGGCGGTGCTTCGGCCGAAGGCGCAGCAGTGGCAGAAACGGAAGGAAAGGGTCGCGGTTTGGTACCGGGTGGTAAAGGCTGCTGCCGATCGTGTTGCGGAGTTGGAGGAGTTGGAGGAGCGGGAGCAGCTGACTGACGAGCAGGCGGCGGAGTTGGCGGTGCTTCGGCCGAAGGCGCAGCAGTGGCAGAAACGGAAGGAAGGGGACGCGGAACGGTACCGGGTGGTAAAGGCTGCTGCCGATCGTGTTGCGGAGTTGGAGGAGTTGGAGGAGCGGGAGCAGCTGACTGACGAGCAGGCGGCGGAGTTGGCGGTGCTTCGGCCGAAGGCGCAGCAGTGGCAGAAACGGAAGGAATGGTTCGCGAATCGGTACCGGGTGGTAAAGGCTGCTGCCGATCGTGTTGCGGAGTTGGAGGAGTTGGAGGAGCGGGAGCAGCTGACTGAGGGGCAGGCGGGGGAGCTGGCGGAGCTTCGGTCGAAGGTGGCGGGGCGGGGCCGGAAGAAGGTCGGGGAGGTGACGGGGACCGGGGTGGGTAGTGGGGCCCCGGTGGTGGGGCAGGGTGTGGGGCCTGAGGGGGTAGCGGGGTGGACTGGGACTGAGCAGGACGGCCCGGACGCGTGGTCGGCTGACCTCGATCTGGATGCGTGGCTTGCTGGGGCGGTGGCGGATGTGGATGGGGTGTGGCTGCCCCAGGGTGCGGTGGATGCTGGGGTGATGCTGGGTGAGGATGCGTATGAGGAGTTTGTCGCGACCGAGTTGCTTGCGTTCCTGAACCAGGATGCCGGGGACGCTGCTGCGGGTGCCCAGGATGCTGGGTCGGTTGCCGGCGACGATGATTTCGCTGCGTTCCTGGATGAGTACGGGGAGGATCCGCTCGGGTTGTTCGGGGTTGCCGGCGAGGAGGGGCTGGTTTTTGGTGGGCCGGTGGTGGAGGGGGAGGGGGAGGTGTTGCCGGGGCGTGTGGAGGGTGGGGGGGTTGGTGGCGGGTGCTGGAGTGCGGGGGGTGTGGGGTCGTGTGGTGGGGGGTGAGCGGGTGGGGTCTTGGTCCCGGTTCCTGCGGGGGGTGAACCAGGCCAATTATTTCTCCGGGGATAAGCGTTTCCGGGTGAATTGCCTGGAGGCCTGTGTGGCGTTCCACCAGTCTCGTGAGTTGGGTCGGCAGTTCGTGGCGGGGCCGGCTGGTGATCGGGATCCGGCGTGGTTGGTGGAGGCGCTGGGTGGGAAGGCCCGGTGGGTCGCCGATGTGGCCGGGGCTGCGCGGTACGTGCGGAGCGTGCGGGTGGGTGGGGATGTGCCGGTGATCTTCCAGCGGCGGGATGGTAGCGCGCATGCGGTCAATGCTGTGCATGTCAGGCAGGGCGTGGTCGCGGTGGCGGATGCACAGAAGGGGGAGGAAGACGCGTCGGCTGATGTGGTGGCAGCGACCGGGGTGTGGGTGGTGGAGCTGCCGGAGGCGGGACCGGCCGCTGGCGCCCATTTACTGGCAACATTACGGAATACCGCGATATCAATGCTTCGCATAACCGGGCACAACGACATTGGCCGGGCAACCGAATGGATCAGCAGAGACCGCACACGAACACTCCCCGTCCTGTCACTCCAAGTTGCAGGGCACAACACACAGTGATCTTGCCTTTGCCCTGGAGTACTACGGGTCCCAGGTTCAGGAGGCGGCTCCAATGGTTGCGGCGTCGATGACAAACCGGTACCGCACGTCGCTGTTCTCCACGCGCTCAAAGGCGGCATTGACCTGATCCGCGGAGATCCTCTCTATCTCTGCGCCGATGCCGTGCTCGGCGCAGAAGTTCAGCATCTCCTGGACCTCGGCGATGCCGCCGACCAGTGAGCCGGCGAGAATCCTGTTCCCGTCGATCAGCGCGGTAGGGCTGTACGACGACGATGTCGCCGGTAAGCCGACGTTGACCATCGCGCCGCCGATGCGCAGCGTCTCCAGATAGGAGTCCAACGGCAGGTCCGCTGAGACTGTGTTGAGAATGACGTCGAAGCGCCTGCGCAATCGGTCGAATGTCGATGGGTCTCCGGTGTCGTGGAAGTGGCTCGCGCCGAGCTCGAATGCGCTTTCCCGTTTCTTGAGACTCTGGCTGAGCACGGTCACGTCAGCGCCCATCGCGGCCGCAAGCCTGACACCCAGGTGGCCCAGCCCACCGAGGCCGACGACGGCGACTTTCTTGCCCGGTCCGGTGCCCCACTGCCGAAGCGGTGAGTAGGAGGTGATCCCGGCGCAAAGCAACGGAGCGGCGACGTCCAACTCGATGCCGTCGGGAATCCGGCAAACGAAGGTGTCCTTCACCACGATGTGCCTGCTGTAGCCGCCATGACTCGGCTCGCCGTCGTAGCCGATGCTGTTGTAGGTCGTGACGTGACCCTTGAGGCAGAACTGCTCGGTACCGGCGCGGCAGTATTCGCACTCCCCGCACGAGTCGACCATGTATCCGACACCGACCCGATCGCCGACCTCGAACTTCGTCACCTCCGAACCGACGGCGGCGACAACGCCGGCGACCTCGTGCCCGGGTACCAGTGGAAAGATCGCCTCGCCCCATTCGCCCTTCGCGGTGTGGATGTCGCTGTGGCAAATCCCGGTGAAGACGATGTCAATCAGCACGTCATTTGCGCGCAGGTCGCGTCGTTCGATCGTGGTGGGGACGAGCTGCGCGCCAGGAGCCGGCGCGACGATGGCAGGTGTTTTCGTGCTCACGGGGGCCTCCAGAGCGATTAGCGGGACTTCTTTGGATCTGCTGGGGGAATGTCTGGACGGTCAGGTTCTACGTGCGGCGTTGGCAGGCTTTGGTCGCGGCATCAAGCCGAACGGGCAGTGAGCGCAGGCCATTGACCACGATGGATTCGAGCCGTTCGGCGGGCCCGTCGGGGGAGGCCCGCCGCACTTGGCTGGTCAGCTCCCGCAGCACCGCGCGGATCTCCAGCTTCGCAAGCTGAACGCCGATGCAGTAGTGCGGTCCGGCACCGAGCGCCAAGTGGTGATTCGGCGACCTGGTCACGTCGAAGGTGTCCGGGGCGGCGAACTCGACCGGATCGCGATTGGCCGCGGTAAGCCACAACACAACGCGGTCGCCGGCCGAGATTCGCCGTCCACCGATCTCCGTGTCCCGCTGGGCGGTCCGCACGAGGTGGGTGGCGCTGGACGTCCAGCGCAGGATTTCATCGACAGCCGTCGGGATCACGCGGTCGAAATCGTCTCGCAGCAATGCCCACTGTTCGGGCCGCTCTAGCAGCGCCTGCATCCCACCGGACATCGCCAGCCGGACGTTCTCGGTGCCCCCGACCAGCAAGTTGTCGCAGTTGAGCACCACCTCGTCCAGCGGCAACCGCGTGTCCTCGAACTCCGCGGTGGCTAGGACGCTGACCAGGTCATTGCCGGGCCGGGAGCGTCTCTTCTCGGCCAGGACGCTGAAGTAATCGAGGATCTCGAGGTGAGCGATGCTGCGCTCGCTCGCCGTGCCGGCGCAGAAGGCGTCCATCGACCACCCGGTGAGCTCCGCCCGGTCCGCGGTCGGGACGTCCAACAGCGTCCACACCACTTCCAGGGGCACCTTCGCCGCGATGTCCACGACGAAGTCGACTTGAGATTTCGCTACGGCGTCGGTCACGGTGGCGTGTGCTGCGGACTGCACTGCCGCCGTCAGGGTGCGCAGGGAGCGCGGCGAAAACCAGTCGGCCACCGCAGCACGCAGGGCCGTATGCCGCGGGGCATCGGACAACGCGAGAGTCTTGCCGCTCCCGGGGTCGTGGCCCTGCGACAACGGACGGAGCAGGGTGCCGGACGATGAGGTGAAGGTGTCCGGATCGCGCAGGCATTCCTTGACTGCCGTGAAGCTGGTCACCGACCAGAACTCGCCGAAAATCCCCGCGTCATGCCACAACACGGGCTCGTTCTCACGCATCCGCCGCCACAGGTCGAATGGGTTGCCGGAACGGTAGGTCGTCCCGTCGACGAGTCGGCTCAAGTCTTGTCGCACGAATCCTCCTCAATCCTGCGTCGCCAGTAATGCACGGGACAGGGCAGCGCGGATGAGCGTCGTCGGTGGCTCGGCGCGGAGATAGAAGTGGTTCCCGGGCACCGTGTGGGCACGGAGGTTCGAGCTGGTGTGCGCGGCCCAGCCGGAGAGGCCGTCACGGATTTCGGGAATATCCTCGGCGCCGACGATGCCGAAGACTTCGCTCTCGATCTCCTTGCCCGTGTACTCCCGATAGTTCGATACGAGCCGGAGGTCGGATTTGACACGGTCCAGGATGATGTCGAGTAGTTCCGGTTCTTGGCGAATCTCCGGGCTAAGCGGCTCGAACTGGGTGAGGTACTCGAGCACGTCCGCGGTCTTCTCGTACGGTACCGGTGGTCGAAGAGCGGGCGCCGCTGCGGACGAGACCACGATGGCAGGGACGCCGCGGCCCGCCGCTTGCAGCCGATGGGCCACCTCCAAGGCGACGTAAGAACCCATGCTGTGTCCGAAGAACAAGTCGTATTCCTGTTCACCATGCAAGATTTCCTCGGCCACCGTGTCGGCGAGTTCGATCAGGCTGGCCGCAGCCGGATCACTGATGCGGTCTTCCCGACCGGGGTACTGCACCGCGTGGACGGTCACCGAGGACAGCAGTGCCTGCCACGAGCGGAAGAACGACGCACAGCCACCGGCATGCGCAAAGCAGAGCATGGCTTGCTTGCCGACTCGTGCCGGATCTTCGCCGGTTGATAAGTGAAACGATCGGACGGACCTGGTTAACTGCAAAGTTCACCCCTGCTTTGTTAGAGGCGAGGGGCACCCGTGACCAAGTAAGTGGAGGCCTGGGTGCCCCTCACCTCTCATACGTCACTTGTTTGGCTCGTTAGGAGGTTGGAGAGGAGGTCGGCTTGCTGCGCGATGGTGGGGCACCGGTAGAGCTCACCTACTGGTACTCGCTTTCCGGAGATTTCGGAGAGCACCCGGGACAGCTTGAGGACCGACATGGAGTTGCCGCCGAGGTCGAAGAAACCCAAGCGGTGCTCCGGCTCCCGGACCGGTACACCAAGAACGCTCTCCCAAGCCTGGGCGATGTCGGTTGCCAAGCCGGCTTTCTGCCGTGGAGCAGGTACGGGCACTGGTCGGGCCGACGCGAGTAGTGCCGATCGGTCGATCTTGTCGCGGGCCGTCCTCGGCAGCGAGGCGACGAAAACCACGCGGTCCGGGACATAGCTGCTGCCGAGAGCCGCCTCGATGGTCCCGCGGACCGCAGCCTCGTCGAAGCTCGCTTTCGGATTGCGGACGATGAACGCGTAGGACAGGGCGGACCAGCCGTCGTACGCCAGCGCCACCGCGTGGACCTCCGGGCAGACCGCCAACGCGTGTTCAACGTTGTCGAGATTGACCCGGACGCCGCGGATCTTGACCTGGTTGTCGAGACGACCGAGGAACTCGAGTTCGCCCTCGGCGGTCCAGCGGCCGAGGTCGCCGGTGAGGTATGCGCACCGAGTAGCCCCTGACACCGAGGTGAGATCGACGAACCTCTTGCGCGTTTCGACGGCATCACCGAGGTAGCCGTTGCTCACTCCCGGGCCGGAGATGGCGATCTGGCCCACGTGGCCTGCGGGAACTTCCGCCAATTCTTCATCCACGAGCCCGACCCGCGTTCCGGGAATCGGGACACCGATGTTCGACGGGCCGGGCGCGTCATAGCGTTTGTAGGTCGACCAGACAGTGCACTCCGTCGGGCCGTATTCGTTGAAGAGGGAAACACCACCGAGCGTTGCGAAATGCTGGTGCAGGACATCAGGCTGAAGTGTTTCACCTGCGCAAATCGCCACGCGCAAGCTGCGGATTGCTTCGGCGTGCCCGATCGCATGCAGCACTTCCGCGTAGAAGCTCGGCACTGTCAGGAGGTGCGTGATCCGGTGGCGGACGATCAGCCTGCCGACCGCTTGCGGGTCCCGCCGCTCGTCTTCACGCGCGATCACGAGCGTGCCGCCGGCTGCCAACGTGCTCCAGATTCCTGCGACGGACGAGTCGAAGAAGAACGGGGAAAGTAGCAGGAAACGTGGCGCACCGAATTCGTGATATACGGCGAGCCGTGCCTGGTTCGAACTCGCCAGGTTTCGCTGAGAGACGGAAACGCCTTTCGGCCTCCCGG
This sequence comes from Saccharopolyspora sp. ASAGF58, assembly GCF_012277335.1. Taxonomy (NCBI): domain Bacteria; kingdom Bacillati; phylum Actinomycetota; class Actinomycetes; order Pseudonocardiales; family Pseudonocardiaceae; genus Saccharopolyspora; species Saccharopolyspora sp. ASAGF58. Next base: position 5,364,615 of record NZ_CP040605.1, read on the forward strand.
CGCTGCCAGACGTGTAGAGGACGTATGCCTCGTCGTCCAGGGGCGGGTCACCAAGCCCGCTATTGCCCAGGGTGGCGTCGGCATAGCCGACGGTGGCAAGGAGTTCGTTCGTGCGGGGATCGACGGTTAGCCGGGCATCCGCGGAGGCGATCGCACTTCGCGTCAGGTGTTCCGGTGCCGCTGGGTCGAGGAAGACGAACGAGCGCCTGGACAGATGGGCAGCGAGTAAATACGCCGGTACTTCGACAGTGCGATGCGCCAGGATTCCCACCCGGGGCGAATCGATCTTTCCCCATTCGCCTCGAATGCGTTGGGTGAGTGAAAGGAGCTCGTCGTAGGTGATGCTGACGTCTCCGCAGATCACCGCAGTGCGCTCCGCATGTTTCACCGCTACCGACGCGATGGTGTCGCAAACCCGTACCGTTGGCTCGGGCAATGGTGCCCCGAGCCCTTCGATCCGGCTGTCGTTGTATTGATCTTGTTTTCGTTGGATCGCTTGGTATTGTACGCAATTTCGGCTAGAACTGGCTGCGTCCACAGGCATGGTACGAACCCTCCGTTCCGGTCCATGGCAGCGAACAAAGCTTGCTACCTCGCCGACTTTTGACGCCTTCTACGCCTTCTGGCAACGCCGTCCCGCGTAATCCCCGGCAGCAGCGTGAGACAAATGATCAAATCTCCGCGAAAGTCGGGGCGGTACCAGGTCTTGTTTAAAATTCGGGCGTTGTCGTCAGTCAAGTTTTGCAGTATTTGGCTTCGTTTCGAGCAAAGCTGCCCGTTTGCGCCTGGCGATACCGCCAGTACGGGCAAGGGGCGCGCGTTTTGGATCTTTTGAACCGTTTCGGGCGGTATGCGCGTGTCCGGCATACGGGTCGCCGGGGTGACCGGGACGGGAAGCCTGAGCCCGGATCCCAGGGGAACGTCAAAGTCTGTGATCAGGTAGACGTAGTGCGCAGACCCCCGGATTTATCCGTGGGGTTAGCACGTCAAGTCCGATCCTGACGTGCCCAGCGGTAACCCTGCCAACGTTAGATAGTTCGGTGCTGTATAGTTCTGGGTATGGTCGTCACGCTGCGATCGAACGCGAACATCACCTTTCAGTGCGCGTTCCACGTCGTGTGGTGCCCGAAATACCGGCGCCGGGTCATCGGTGGCCGGATGGAGGAACGCTTGAAGCAGCTCATCCGGGAAGTCGTCGAGGAGAAGGGGGCGTGGCTGGTGGAGCTGGAAACGATGCCGGACCACGTTCACCTTGTCGTCGAAGTCGACCCGCAGTACGGGGTGCACAAGCTGGTCAAAGCGATTAAGGGACGTTCGTCGCGTGTGTTGCGGGAAGAGTTCCCGTGGTTGCGGTCGAAGCTTCCGACGCTGTGGACCAACAGCTACTTCGTCGCGACGGTCGGCGGCGCACCGCTGTCGGTCATCAAGCGCTACGTCGAACAGCAGAAGGCCCGGTGAGCCGATGCTGACGGGACGTCGCTACCGCGACCGGCGAGCGGACTTCTGCTCGCAGGTCGCGGCCGAGCTCACCGACCGCAACGCGCTGGTCGTGCTGGAAGACCTCCGTACCCGGAACATGACCCGGTCGGCGAGCGGAACCGCCGGAGAACCCGGCCGGAACGTCGCCCAAAAGTCCGGCCTGAACCGCGCCATCCTCGACAAAGGCTGGCACAAGCTTGAACTGGCCCTGCGTAACGCTGCCCGCTATACCGGCAGCGAGATCGTGAAGGTGCCTGCTGCGTACACGTCGCAGACGTGCGCGGTGTGCCGTGCTGTGGACCCGGAAAGCCGTGAGAGCCAAGCGGTTTTTCGGTGTACCCAGTGCGGCCACACGGCGCACGCTGACGTGAACGCGGCGAAGAACATTCTCGCCGCCGGACGGGCGGTGACAGCCTGTGGAGACCTCGCCGTTAGGCGGTCCGTGAAGCAGGAACCGCAACCGGCGTTAGCGCTGGTTGGAATCCCCGGCTTTAGCCGTGGGAAGGACGTCAACTTCGTGCGAGGACCGTGGAGGTGGAGGGTGTCGATCAGGGACTGGTCGGTGTGGCCATGGACGGCTGGTCGGCGCGACCACCGTCGCCGCCCTGGCGGGGCTGCGCTCTGGCTGCGCCACCGGCGCGCTCACCAGCAGCCATCGACTCCGGCGGTGGCCGAACCCGTCGCGCAGCTGCGTGTGCGCATTACCCGACCACGCCACACCCACCTGTCCAGGGCGTGTGCAAGGTTGACCTGTCCGGTTTAGGTAGTTTCGGATAGGGAGGTGGGTGGCAGGTTGGCCAGGTGGGGGGCAGGTTGGCCAGGTGGTGGACCGTTTCGATACCGGCGGCTTTGCCGTTCGGGCGGCGCCAGCGCCATATCCGGATGCCCTGCCGGGCCCCGTGCCGGGCCCCGTGCAGATCGGTTCGCAGGTTTCCGTCCAGAACAAGGACCTTTCGGCTGCGGGCCCTGGCACGTCCGTGCCCGCCCACGATTTCCATTGAAATTGCGGAGGTTGTCCACAGGCATCGGCGTGTCGGGGTGCGACACGCCGACGGTCCGCAAGTTCCATTGAAATCGAAGGTTCGATTTCAATGGAACTTGCGGGTTCTCTCCGCCGAGGCGGACTCGATGAACGTCTTCGCACCGGCGGTCACCGCCAGCACCGCCAGGGCCGGCAGCAACGGCAACCCATACAGGATTCCCCGCCCACCGCCTCCAGAGCCCGCCAGAGACCGTCCACACGACCCCGCAAGGACTCGACTGTGACGGTGGGCCGGTCAAGCACAACCCGAATCAGGGAAGCCAAGAACACAAGAGCGCGGCTCCTGGATAGACCGTCACGGCTTGGACAACCCGATGATCTCCCACCGGAAACCGCGCCCTCGTCTCGCGTCCCACCTGGACAGAAACCCGCCGCAACCCTCAGATCAACCTTGCACACGCCCTGCCCACCTGTCCCTGTTCATCGGCAACGTGTTGAGCGTCAGCATCCTGGCCTGGCTGCTGATGCCCCTGGTGAACAGGATCTTCGCGTTCTGGCTGGTGCCGGGGCCGGTCCGCATGGTGGTGACGAACCTGGCAGGCACGGCCGCCGTCGTAGGCTGCTACCTGCTGTTCCTCGTTATCTTCGCCTGGGTCACTGCCTAACCGCAGGATGCTGGGTGGCAACCCGTGCAGTAGCGCCGCCAGGAACGCCCGATCGCTTGGCGTCGAAGCCGGCCCGCGACAGAAATTCGCTGGCCGGTTCGTCGAGCGTCATTCGGTGTCCGGTGAGGACGGTGCCGGGCGGTACTCCGTCCACGCCGGACGACCAAGACCGTGCCGAGCCATGGCACGCATCGCCGTCGATGGTCAGTTCGAACTCGACCACCGTAGCGCCGGTGGGCGCGCCGGACTCCCGGTTGGCATGCACCTCGACGAACCGGCCACGTACGACGTCACCATCCTGCCGCCACAGGCCCATGCCGGCACTGTCGCTGGCATTCCGATTGCCGCCGTCCGGGTTGGACTGGGCCATCGTGCCGTCGCCATGGAACGTGAAGACGTGGTGGGGGAACGGTGCGTCCGGAGCCACCACGAGCCACACACCGGTGACCGGACGGTCGGTCACGTCGTCACCACCGCGGCCAGCCGGCGCACGCCCTCCTCGATGGATTCTTCCGTGACACCGGCGAAGCTCAACCGCATCGTTTCCCTGCCCTCGCCCGGATAGACGTGGAATGCGCTGCCGGGCACGTAGGCCACCCCGCGGGCAATAGCGGTCGGCAGGATTGCTTCCGCGTCGAGCGAGGCCGGCCCGGTCAACCACAGGAACATCCCGCCGTCGGGGCGCTGCCAGGAGAAGCCGAGGGGCAGGTGGGTGGTGAGTGCGCTGTCTAGCGCGCGAAGTCTTGCGGCGTAGGCATCGTGGAGCCGGACCAGGTGCGCTTCGGCGTGGCCGCCGGTCAGGAACTCGGTGACAAGGGCCTGGGTGTAGGTCGAGGTCTGCATGTCGATCCCCTGCTTCAGCATGAGCACTCGCGCGAGCAGATCCTTCGGCATGACCGCGACACCGACCCGCATGGCCGGCGCGAACAGCTTCGAGCAGGACGTGAGGTAAACCGACCGTTCCGGCGCGAACGCGGTCAGCGCGGCGGCGGGCGTGCCGGCGTAACGCAGCTCGCTGTAGACATCGTCCTCGACCAGCAGGACATCCGCGTGCCGTGCCACACTCGCGATCGCTGCGCGGCGCTCTGGCGGCATCGACCGGCCCGTCGGGTTCTGGAAGGTCGGCATCAGATAGACGAACTTCACCGGCCGGGCCCGTAGCGTCTCATCCAGCGCGTCCGGCAGCATTCCGTCGGCATCGCAGGCCACCTCGATCACCTTGGCCTGGTAGGCGCGAAACACCTTCACGGCCGGTGCGTACGTCGGCCGTTCCACCGCGACGACATCGCCGGGGTCCAGTAGGGCGAGGCACACGTTGTTGAGCGCACCGGAACCCCCGGTGGACACATGGACATCCTCTGATCCACAGTGAACGCCGCGGTCGCGGAGCCGGGGCACGAGCGCTTCACGCAGTGGCAGGAAGCCCTGGGTTGCTCCGTACTGGAGGACCTCGCGGCCGAACCGGTCCACCGCGGACGCGGTGAGCTCGCCGAGCAATTCGACCGGCAATAGCGAGGTGTCCGGCGCGCCCGCGGCGAGCGAGACGATATCCGGTGCCGCACGGGCCAGGTCGAACAGCTCGTCAATGACACCCGGCCGGCTCGACCTGGCCGGGGTGGACAGCCGGGACGCGATATCCATCCCGTCACCTCGCGACGGCCTCGGCGACCGGTGCGCCGCCTCGCGGAGTCGGTACGCGCCAGAACCCGGAGCCAGAACTCGGCGCGAAGTCACGACGTGCGAGATTTGCGGCCGCCGCCGCGGCCTCGGCCAGATCCGGCAGCACCACCACGTCCTCGTTGAACATCGGGTCGGTGCGCATCTCGATGGCGACGAGTGTCGCGGCCGAACTCAGGTTCACCGCGACATGCACGACGCCCGCCGGGATGTGGATGAACTCACCAGCAGCGTGCGGCACTGGCCGTAACTCGGGACCGACCAGCGTGACGGCGGCCCCGGCCACGCAACAGACGATGATCTCGCTGTGCGCGTGCAGGTGCGGGCGTGAAATCCCGCCCGGCGGCATCACGACCATGCCGGCCGAGATACCAGTGGCGCCGGAGTTGGCCGCTGTCACGCAGGAGTAGAGCTCCTGGCCTTGGGGCCCGACGACGGGCGAGACCATCCGTGGTGACACGACGGAAACCATCGATGCGGGGTCGGGTGAAGGCATGATCAGCCACCTACGTTCACGTTCGTTCAAGCCGTCCTCAGCGGACTGACAGAGATTACGACCAAAAGTGATATATTCTTCCGATTCCTGCCCGAAGCAACCATTCAAGATGGATCGATCGGGCAAATCAGCGGCTCCTCGGTCGCGTGCCGTGCCGGGCGTACTCGAGTCGACGGGCGTACCGGAGTCGTTCGCGACACCTCTGGTCAGCATGCTCACCGACGGGGCGGATCACGCGGCACGATCAGGCAGTTACGGGCTGTGCGGCAGTCAGGGCGGGCCGAACGGACGTGCCGATCAAGTCGAAGCCGCTCCGTCGGCTACGTTCGTGATGGGTGGGCGAGCTGAGCGCGATGACGACGAGCGTTGCGGACACGACGATCGTGACGGGCACTGATTAACAGGCGGGGACCGAACGAATCCGGGTTGAGAGCTGTTCGCTACCCGATGGGTCGTAGCTTGTAGCGGATGGGCAGGTGTTTGAGGCCACCGATGAAGTTGCTGGCGGACAGTTCGGCCTTGCCGGCGAGCTCGACGCTGTCCAGCCGAGGTAGCAGCTCGGCCAGGAACACGCGGGCTTCCATCTTCGCCAGCGCCGCGCCGAGGCAGTAGTGGACGCCGAAGCCGAAGGCCAGGTGCCGGTTTGGCGTGCGGCGGATGTCGAAGCGGAACGGTTCTTCGAACACGTCCTCGTCGCGGTTGGCTGAAGGGTAGGACAACAGCAGGGAGTCACCCTTGCGGATGGTGGTCCCACGCAGCACGTAGTCCTCGGTGGCCGTGCGCAGGAAGCACTTGATCGGTGTGACCCACCGGACCATTTCGTCGATCGCGGCAGGCAGGAGGGTGAGGTCGTCCTGGAGTTGCCGCAGCTGCTGGGGGTTCTCGATCAGGGCCTGCAGGCCGCCCGCGATGGTCGCGCTCGTGGTGTCGTGACCCGCGGTGGCGATCAGGACGTAGTAGGAGGCCGCGTCGAACTCGGACAGGTATGCACCGTCGAACCCGGCGTTGGCGATGGCCGAGGCGAGGTCTGCGGTGGGGGTGGCCCGGCGGGCGGCCGTGAGCTCGTTGAAGTAGGTGAGCAGGTCCTGCTGGACGGCGATGAAGTCCTCCTCTCCTCGGCCGCGGCTGATCTCCTGGTCGGCGTTCCCCAACAGCTCCTTGGCCAGCGAGAGCAGCCTCGGGAAGTCCGTTTTGGGCAAGCCGAGCAGGGAGAGGATGACGTCCAGCGGGTAGTGCACGGCGATGTCGGTGACGAAGTCGCATTCGCCGTCGAATTCGAGCATCCGGTCGACGTAGCGCCGGGCTAGCTTGGTGACGCGGGTCTCCATGCGACCCATCGCGCCGGGTCCGAACCAGTCGGTGCCGATGGCCCGCACCTGCCGGTGCTCGGCGCCGTCCATCGACACCAGCGTGCGGAAGTTCGTGCCCCGTGCGGCTTGCCGCCGTTCCATCGCGTCGGGGACCAGTATCGGGCGGGGCGCGTTGCGGAACAGGTCGGGCTGACGCTCGATCTCCATCACGTCGGCGTGCCGGGTGATCGCCCAGAACGGGCGGCTCGTCCGGGTGCCATCGAGCGGCGCGCTGGAGCCACCGTCCGGTCTGGCGTTGCCTGGCACCGTGCCTGTGCCGTGGGATCGGTGTGGCACTGTGTTGATCACTGGTGGTACCGGTGGGTTGGGGCGGTTGCTGGCGCGGCATCTGGTTGTCGAGCACGGGGTGCGTAGCCTGTTGTTGCTCAGCCGCCGAGGTCCGGACGCCGAGGGTGCGGCGGGGCTGGTCGCGGAGCTGGATGCGCATGGTGCCGAGGTTCGGGTGGTGGCTTGCGATGCCGCTGACCGTGACGCGTTGGCCGCGGTGCTCGCGTCTGAGCGGTTGACCGCGGTCATCCATACCGCCGGGGTGCTTGACGATGGCATCGTCGGTGCCTTGACGCCGGAGCGGTTGGACACCGTGCTGCGCCCGAAGGTCGATGCGGCCTGGAATCTCCATGAACTGACCAAGGATCACGATCTTGCCGCGTTCGTCCTGTTCTCCTCGGCGGCGGGGGTGTTGGGGGGTGCGGGTCAGGCCAACTATGCCGCCGCGAACACTTTCCTCGACGCGTTGGCCGAGTACCGGCAGGGGCTTGGCCTGCCCGGTCTCTCGCTGGCCTGGGGCGCGTGGGAGCAGTCGGGTGGGATGACGGCGGGGCTGGGTGAGGCCGACCTCCAGCGGATGACGCTCTCGGGCATGCCACCACTACCCAACGCGCAAGGCCTGGCCCTGTTCGACACGGCGCTCCGCTCGGACCACCCGGTCGTGGTGCCCGCCAGTCTCGACCTGGCCGTCCTGCGTGGGCTTGGTGAGGTGCCGCACGTGCTCCGTGACGTCGTGCGCAAACCTGTCCGTGGCACCACCCGCCGCGCGAGTCCAGCGTCCAGCGAAATCGTCGCGGACCGCTTGGCCGGACTGGTCGGGGCCGAGCGTGACCAAGCCATAGTCGACCTGGTGCGCGTGGAGATCGCCGCTGCGCTCGGACACAAGGGCGTCGAGGGCATCGAACCCGGCAACGCCCTGCAGGAACTCGGTTTCGATTCGCTGACCTCGGTGCAGCTGCGCAACCGGCTCAACCTGGCGACCGGCCTCACCCTGCTGCCGACCCTGGCGTTCGACCACCCGACGATCGGGGAGCTAGCCGCCCACCTCGCCGCTGAACTCGCCGAATCCGCCGGGGCCGCACCTGCGGCTGAGGTTACGGCTCTGGTCGAGGACGGCGCCCCGGACGTCGTCAGCCACCTCTACCGGGAGGCGCACGACGCCGGGCAGTTCCAGCTCGCCAGTGATCTGCTGATGAGCGTCGCCAGGCTGCGGCCCACGTTCTCCGACGCCGTCGAGCTGGAGCGCAAGCCCAAACCGGTCCGTCTCGTCGTCGGGGACAGCGGGACGCACCTGGTCTGCTTCACCCCGATCGTGCCGATGACCGGTGCGAACTTGTACTACCCGCTTGCCGCTGCCCTGCCCGGCGGACTCACCGTGTCGGCGCTGGCTTCCCCGGGCTTCGTCGGGGGCGAGAAGCTCCCGGCGGACGCTTCAGTGCTGGTCTCGCTGCAGGCGGAGACAGTCGCCGAGCATGTCGGTGAGGCACCGTTTGTGCTCGCGGGCATGTCCTCGGGCGGAATCCTCGCGCACACCACGGCGAAACGCCTGGCGGACTTGGGGAAGCCACCGCGCGCAGTGATCTTGACGCATCACGGTTGCTTCGCCGAAGGGGCAAAACACCTCGAGCGCCACCTTCGTCGGGTACGACGAACGGTCCATCGACGTTGCACTTCCGTGCCGCGCCCGGTCCGGGGCGTCCATGATCCGCACGCCGTTCGGCGCTCGACCAGCAACGCGGAGCCGTTGACCAGCTCCCCGGCCTTGTCCTGTACCGCATTCTTCGTCGGGAAGTCAGAGATCGAGCCGTGCGTTCCGTCGTCTCTCCGATAACGGACTCCACGAGTCTTTCCCGATCGTCGCAACAAAAGTCTTCGTTCTGGAGCTCAGGAGCCGCCGAGCGCCAGTCGAGTAAGGGCGGTCCGGGAGTCGATGCCCAGCTTGCGGTAGACGCTGCGCAGATGCTGTTTCACCGTGTACCGGCTCAAGAAGACCTTGGCTGCGATCTGATCGTCGCGAAGGCCGGCCACTGCAAGGCAGGCGACCTCGCGCTCTCGCGGTGAGAGAAGGCCCGCGAGAGAGGGCGGCAGATTGACCTGGCTACCAAGGAGATCACCGCGCACTCGTAGGACAGAGACCGACATGTTTGATCCTTCGGCGACCAGAACGGTGCGCAGTGAAGCCACGATCTGCTGGTCGCCTCGTGGAATGACGTATTCAGCTGTGCCGGGCTCGTCGCTACCCGATGACGCAGCCATCGCATCCTCTAGCCACTCCCGGGATGCTCCCGGAGCGACTCGCTCCAGCTGACTGCGGGCGGCCGCGTTGAGAAGTCTGTCGCCAGTGCGATGGTCAGTGATGATCAGGGCGTCGGTGCTGAGCTCGAACGCCGCAACGAGACTGTCTCGCTCACGTTGCAGGCCGCCCCGCTGCATCAGCCCAGCCGTCGCCATTCCCACGACTCGGCCGATCCCTGCTGCCACCACGAGATCGCCATCGGAGGCAAGTGCCGCGCTGTCCCTATCCGCAACATTGAGGGTCCCCAGAACGGTAGACCCCGCCACGACCGGCGCTTCCAGCACCATCTTCCAACCGTGCAGAGCCATCACGTCGCGGTAGACCGGTTCCGCGAGCCACGCGTTCTCGCCCAGCAGCCGCGAGCTATGGGCGACGCTCGACGAACTCACGCAATGCCGCAGGAGCGGGTCCGATGTGCGTCCGATCTCCTCGTAACGGGCCAGGAAGACGTCGCTCGCGCCCTGGGTCAACGAGCTGACGGGCGTTCCCGTGTTGGGGTCGAGAAGGTAGATGGCGTGCGACCGTGCCGGTAGCAGCTTCGCCACAGTGTCCATCGCGAGTCGCTGCAGCTCCTCGATCGAGGACGCCGCTGCCAGGGTTTCTGCGGCTTCGATGATCTTCTCGGCGGCGGAGCGATCACCCGGAGAGCCTGACATCGGCATGTCACCTCGATTGCGGAGTAGACCGTGCTCGGCCTGCGCACTTTGAACTTGCCGCGCCGTCGTGCCAGCGTCATCGCGGCAGGCCGACGCGCCTACCTGACCTGCCAACATCGCCCGCTTTGCGGTTGAGTAAGGGTGGACTAGAACGACGATGGGGTCAAGCGGCCAAGGTCTTCCTGCGCACCTACGCCGCGAAGCGGCACCTCAAAGCCGTGTACGCAAGCTGGGAATCGCCTCGCGCGGCGACCTGGCCCGGCTCGTGCCGGGAGCATCGCCGGGGCATCCCTCGCGCGAGGGATGAGCGAGTACCTCCCTCTGAGGGATGAGAGACGGTCGCCAGGCGCCCGTAGTTTCCTCGCCAGGCGTGAACGAAGAGGTCATGCCGGGAGGGATAGCTCGAATGAGCGGCTCTTTTCGGGAGCGCGACCGCCGATGGAACCTTCTGCACACCGCCATGGCGGAAGAGGGATACGACGTCCTGGTCATCGCAGGAAGTGACTACCGCGGGCACAAGGGGACACTTCGATACGTCGCCGACTACAACCTCGCCCACCGCTACGGCTACAGCGTCATCTTCGCCGGACACGAGCCCATGATGGTTCTGCCGCAGAACCTGGCAGGCGGGCGCCGGCCGAAAACGGGCTGGGTGAGCGACTACCGTTTTCCGCACGAACTAGCTGTGGGGCTCGTCGAGGCTCTTAAGTCCAGGCAGCAGAACCGCCGGATCGGGATCGTCGGCCTCGGCGAGATCATGAAGGTCCAGGAGTACCTGCACATCGTCCGGGAGCTGCCGCAAGCCGAAGTTTCGGACGCCACGGCAATGTTCGAGCGCGTGCGCGCGGTCAAAAGCGAAGCGGAGCTACGCGGTGCCGAGGAGTCGGCTTACATCACCGATCGCTGCTTCGAGCGCCTCCTGGAGATCGCACGACCCGGGATCACCGAGCGGGCGGTAGCCGCGGAGATGTACTCGACCGCTGCCGCACTTGGCGGTGAGGATCCTCTGTTCCTCACCATGTACGCCGACGAGGAACCCGGCGGGCCGTGCCCGACGTTCGGGGCGCCGCGTGACCGCGAGCTGCGGGCCCACGACGTGTTCACTTTTTCCTACGAGTTGGTCGGCCCGGCGGGTTACTGGGTGGAGCTGTCCCGAATGGTGACCTTTGCGCCACCGTCGGAGCCGGTGCGCAGAATCGCCGGTGCGGTCAGCGCGGGCATGGCCGCCGCCGCGCAGGCGATCGGGCCGCAGGTCTCCACCGCCGACGTGCAGAAGCGAGTCATCGAGGCTGTTGAGGCCGAGGGAGTCAAGTCCTCGTACTGGTCGGGCCACGGCCTAGGGCTCGACGTCCTCGAGGAACCCTGGGTCGGTCTCGACGTCGTCCAGGACGACAGCTCGGCTGGCGCCGTCCCGGTTCTGAACCCCGGCATGGTCCTGGCTCTGCACCCGATGCTGTGGGACGCCGGCACCGCTGCCATGGGCTACATGGCCGACACACACATCGTCACTGACACCGGCTGCCGGGCGCTGTCCCAATTCCCCGTGCAGCTCTACCGACTTGCCGCAGGAGGCTGACGTGGGAACGGCAGCAACGACACCCACAACCACATCGACACCCGTCGATCCCATCCTCGCCTCGGTCCTGCAACGCAGGGTCGACGCGATCGCCAAGGAGATGGCGACGATGCTGATGCGATCGTCGCGTTCCCCGATCTTCAACGAGATCGGGGACCTGGTCACCGTGCTTTTCGACGCGCAGGGCCGGGCACTGGCCCAGGCCGAGTTCGCGGCGATCATCGCCTTCGGGGCACAGCCACCCCTCGAGTACATCATCGACTACTTCGGCGACAACATCGCCGACGGCGATGTCATCCTGCACAACGACGTCTTCACCGGTGGCAACCAGAACGCCGACACTGGGATCTACCTGCCCATCTTCCATCAGGGCGAGCTCGTCGCCTGGGCTGCGGCCAAGGGCCACATGGCCGACATCGGCGGCATGACCGTCGGCGGCTACAACCCTCAGGCCCGCGAGATCTGGCAGGAGGCCCTGCGCATCACCCCGGTGAAGATCCAAGAGGCCGGCCGGCTCCGTAAGGACGTCTGGGACCTGATCGGCGCAAACATCCGCATCGACTTCGTGATGCAGGACATCCGCTCGATGATCGGAGCCTGCACCGTCGGCAAGCGGCGGCTGCTGCATGTGCTCGACCGCTACGGGGCCGAGACCTTCCAGCGGCACATGGATTACGTGCTGAAGAGCTCCGAGCGCCAAGTGCGCGCGGAGGTGAAGCGATGGCCCGACGGGGTTTACCACGGGGAAAGCTGGATGGTCTCCGACGGCATCGACCCGTCGGCCCGCTACAAGATCGCCTGCGAGGTCCGGATCGAGGGCGATGAGATCACCTTCGACTTCTCCGCGACAGACGACCAGTCACCCGGCATCGCCAACATGCCACCCGCCTCGGCAAAGGGCGCCGTGCGCATCGTGTTCCTCATGCTCATCGCCGCGGGCGGCGTGGTCATCCCGACCAACCAGGGCCTATTCGCCCCCCTGAAGACGGTCTTCCGCGACGGCTCGCTACTCAACCCCCGCTTCCCGGCCGCGACGATCTTCGGCAACCAGATGTGCGACGAGGTCCTCGACGCCATCATGAGGGCACTCGCCGACGCACTCCCGGACCGGGTCACCGCTGGCTGGAACCAGTTCATCTGCACCGCACTCAACGGCATCGACCCCCGCACCGCCGGTCCCTTCGTCACGCTGACGGTGTTCCAGCGCAGCGGGCCCGGGGCCATGAAGGGCACGGACGGCTGGGACGCATTCGGCTTCACCGGTACCGCTGGCCAGATGAGGTCTCCCGATCCGGAAATGTTCGAGCTCACCTCGCCGCACTTCCTCGAATACCACGAGTACCTCCCCGACTCGGCCGGCGCAGGTGAATGGCGGGGCGGCCTCGGCACCCGCTCGGCCTGGCGCTGCTACGGCGAGAACGAGGTCGGAGTCACCATCGGTGACGACGTCATCAGCGAGGGTGCTGAGGCCGCGCAGGGACTGTTCGGCGGCGCTGACGCCGGCCGCAACCAGCTCCTGGTTGAGCTGCCGGACGGAACCGTGCACTCCTGGGGCTCGAAGGAGCTCCTCAGGCTGCCGGCCGGGTCCGTCGTGCGTTCCGAGAGCGGCGGCGGCGCCGGCTACGGCGATCCCCGCCGTAGACCGGCCGAACTCGTCCTCGCCGAGGTCCGCGACGGCCTCATCTCATCCGGCCGGGCCCGCACCGACTACGGCGTCGCCACATTCGCCGACCCGGTTGGCGAATGGCGCCTCGACGCCGAGGAGACCGCCGTACTGCGCCGCTCGCCCCTCGCCCCAACCAACCCGAGCGGAGCCCACCGATAATGCGCACAAGAACCGAGCATGGCCTTCGGATCGGCATCGACGTCGGAGGCACCTTCACCGACTTCCTCGTCGTTCACCCCGACGGATCCCATCTGGTCCACAAGACCAGCTCGGTGCCGTCGGACCCGTCCCGGGCTGTCGTACAGGGCCTGCGCGAGATCGCCGATCTGCGCGGGCAGTCCGTCGAGGAGCTGCTGCACAGCATCGACACCATCGTCCACGGCACCACGGTCACCACCAACGCTCTGCTCACCCGCCGCGGCGCCGTGACCGGCCTGCTGACCACCGAGGGTTTTCGCGACGTCCTCCCGATGCGTGACGGAACCCGGGAGGAGGCCTACAACAACCGCCTCGAGGCACCAATTCCCCTGGTGCCACGGCACCTGCGCCTGCCGGTCCCCGGACGGCTCGACCACACCGGCGCTGAGGTCACCCCCGTCGACCTGAGCGCAGTCAAGGACGCCGCGGAAACCTTCCGTGCCGCGGGCGTCGAGGCAGTCGCGATCAGCTTCATGCACTCGCACGCCGACTCCGCGCACGAGGACGCCGCGGCTAAGGCACTGGCCGAGGCTTTGCCGGACGTGTACGTGACCCGGTCGAGTGCCCTGCTCGCCCAGGTCCGCTACTACGACCGCACCTCGACCGCCGTGCTGAACTCCTACGCCGGTCCCATCATCAGCCGGTACCTCGTCGGTCTGACCGCGACGCTCGAGGAGGCCGGATTCGGCGGCATTCTCCTGTTAATGCAGTCCAACGGTGGCGTTGCCACCCCGGCCGAGCTCGCTCGCCGCGCTGCGCTCTCGTTGCTCTCCGGCCCCGCCTCCGGCCCCACCGCGGGTCTGATCGAGGTCGAGCCACACGGCTGGGATCGCTGCCTGACCGTGGACATGGGTGGCACCAGCTTCGACGCCGCCGTCGTCAACGACGGCAAACCGCTGGTCATGACGGACGGCAGCATCGACCGTTGGCGGATCGCGCTGCCGATGGTGGACATCCACACGATCGGCGCCGGCGGCGGCAGCATCGCCCGCGTGGACGACGGTGGCATGCTGCGCGTCGGCCCGGAGAGCGCGGGCGCCGTGCCCGGCCCGGCGTGTTACGGCCGCGGCGGCACACAGGCGACCGTGACCGACGCCGATGTCGTCCTCGGCTACATCGACCCCTCGTCGTTCATGGCGGGCGGCATCCCGCTCGACGCGGCGGCCGCGCGTGCCGCTCTGGAACGGGACGTGGCCCGGCCCCTCGGCCTCGACGTCGTCTCGGCCGCAGCCGGTGTGTACGACCTGGTCAACGTCAGCATGGCCGCCGGCGTCCAGTCGATCACCGTACGACGCGGGCTCGACCCGCGGGACTTCCCGATCGTGGTCGCCGGGGGAGCGGGTCCGGTGCACGCCGCGGCGATCGCGTCCGAGCTGGAGATCCCGGTCCTCGTCACCCCCCGGCAATCGTCGATCTTCTGCGCGGCCGGGATGCTGGTCTGCGACTTCAAGCACGACTACGTCCAGAGCGTGACCAGCGGACTCGCCGACTTCGACCTGGGCAAACTCGCCCGGATCTGGGCAGCGATGGCGGCGAGTGGACGCACCACCCTGCGCGGCGAGGGCATCGGCGACGAGTCGGTGTCGTTCGAGCCGTCGCTGGACATGCGATACGCAGGTCAGTGGTTCGAGATCAACGTCCCGGTCCCGGCCGCCGCGCTGGAGCTGCCCGACCGGGAACAGCTCGCCAAGCTGTTCCACGACGAGCACGACGCGCTCTTCGGCTACCGCTCCGACGATGAGCCCATCGAGGTGCTCAACATCCGGCTCACCGCGGTCGGTGCGACCCCTCGTCCCGCCTTGAACCTCGCTGCTCTCGGCGGCGAACTCGACGACGAGGCCCAGATCGGCGAGCGGGAGATCTGGTCGCCCAGGCGACGGGCACTCGTACCCGCCCGGGTCATCGACGGACACCGGCTCGCCCCAGGAGCACGGCTGAGCGGGCCGGCGGTGATCGAGCTCGGCACGACCAGCCTCGTCGTCCTCGAAGAGTACGACGTGCTCGTCGATACGCGCGGCTCCTTCGTGCTCTACCTGCGCGACCGCGCCCACGAGTTGTCTGACCGGCTGGGTCTGGCAGGAGAGGCGGTGAAGCTGTGACCGCTCCCGCCGCGGTGCCCGGGCTCAGCGGGGCGACCGCAGTCATCACCGGTGGTGCGACGCTCATCGGAGCGGGCGTGGTGCAGGCCTTCGTCGACGCCGGCGCCTACGTGGCCGTCCTGGACATCGACGCGGAGCGGGGGGCGGAGCTGGAGAGGACTCACGGCGCCGCGGTCTCCTTCCTCCATACCGACCTCACCGACGATCAAGCGTTGGCTCGTGCCGTCGACGCGATCATCGAACGGTTTGGGCGGGTCGATTCTCTGGTCAACCTCGCTTGCTCCTACGTCGACGAGGGCCGCGCCTCCACCCGCACGCAGTGGCTGCAGAGTCTGGACGTCAACGTCGCAAGCATCGCGTTGGCCAGCACGGCCTTCGCCCCCCACCTCGCGGCATCGCCGCAGGGCGCGATCGTGAACTTCACGTCCATTTCCGGCCGCGTCGCTCAGCCCGGGCGCTGGCTGTACCCCGCGGGGAAAGCGGCCGTTGCCCAGCTCACTCGCAGCATGGCCATGGACCTGGCCCCGGACGGTATCCGGGTGAACTCGGTTAGCCCGGGCTGGACCTGGTCAGGCGTGATGGAGCAGCTCTCCGGCGGCGACAGGGCGAGAACCGACCACGTCGCCGCTCCACTGCACCTGCTGCGCCGCGTCGGTGATCCAGGTGAGGTGGCCGCGGCCGTGCTTTTCCTCTGTTCCCCCGCCGCCTCCTTCATCACCGGGGTGGACCTGGCCGTCGACGGCGGCTACTCGGCGATGGGGCCCGAGCGCACCGAGCAGCTCATAGCTGCGCTCAGCAAACCGCCTGCCGGTTGAGACCCACGTGATCGGAGGGCTCCGTATTCCCGCCTTCCACCGGCCGGCACCACCCCGCACACACACCCAGGAGCATTGACATGGCCGTCGACCCATCCGTGCCCTCAGCCGGCCCGGCTAGCAGTCCCACCCTGTCCTCAAGTCCTAGTACCTCCGGTGGCCTCGGCCAGCGGATCGAGGACCACGCGCTCGAGCGCGTCCCCGACAGCGAGCGGCGCGGAGGCTGGGGCCTGCTCTGGAACACCGCGGGAGTCGGCTCGACGCTCGTCGTCCTCTCCGTCGGTGCCGCCGTCACCCTGATCGCAGGGGTGGGCTGGGGCATCGCCGTCGGCGCCGTCACCGCAGTACTGGGCGGGGCCCTCGGCTGGGCGGTCGGGCACGTCAGCTACGTCTCCGGGACCTCGAGCACGGTCACCAGCCGTTTCTACGGCCTCGGAACCCGCGGGTCGGCACTCGCGTCATTGATCTTCGCGGTGATGATCGTCGGCTTCATCGCCCTGGAGAACGCGATGCTGTACAACGGCACTCTGTTCCTCCTCGGCTGGGCACCCAGCCCCGGCCACGCCGTGCTCATCTTCGGCATCCTCACGGTGGCTTGGCTAATCCTGCCCACGTTCGGCATCGCGCTCGTCCAACGCACATCCGGCCTTCTCACAGCGGTGTCCGCGGTGCTGTTCATCGTCGTCGCCGGGATCGCAGTCGGCTCGTCGGGACATTCGGTCGGCGTGATCCTGGGCACCGGCACCGGTATCCCCACCGGCTTCGCCGGCCAGGCCGACCGTGTGCAGGCCGCGTTCGCCCTCATCGCAGGCATCGCCGGGGCGCTCGCTCTCGTCGGCGCCGACTTCGCCCGCTACGCCCGGACCAGCCGCGACGTCGGGATCATGGCCGTTGGCGGGTCGATCGTGGTCAACCTGCTGGTCCTGGTGATCGGCACCCTGATCGTCCAGGCCGGCAGCGTTGTCGTAGGTGCACGCCTCGCCGCCGACCCGGCGCTCGCCGCCACGCAGCCCGGGGCCTCGATCGAGGACAAGGTGTCCGGGATGGTCTCGGCGAACCCAGGTGCCTTCTTCGTCGTGCTCGCCGGTGTGACCGGCTTCGGCCTCGTCTACGCCGCCCAGGCGAAGGCCCAGGTGATCAACGCTTACTCCGCCAGCCTCTCGCTGACCAACCTCGTCGACGGGCTTACCCGGCGCAGCCCCGGCCGGTTCGTGATGCTCGTGGTGGCGAACGGCATCGCACTGGTGATGATCTCGATCGGGATCCTGGACACCATCTCCAGCTGGCTCGACGCTCTCGGCATCCTCACCACGTCGCTCAGCGCCTTGCTCATCGCGGACTACTTCCTGGTCCGCCGCGGACAGCCGGCCGATCCCGCGCGCGTCGAGCAGGTCAACTGGGCCGGTGTGATCACCCTCGTCATCGCCTCCGTACTGGCCGAGGTCCTCGTCCTCACCGGTGTGACCCGTCTCGGCTTCGTCGTCGCGATCGTGGCGACCGCCGTCCTCTACCCCGTCCTGCGGCGAACGGTTCTTCCTGAAGGCACGGGGACCCGCTTCGATTTCACCAGTTCTGCTCCCCAGAGGTGACACACATGCCCCAACAGCTTCGGATCGGCATCATCGGAGCCGGGTTCGCCGGCCTGAGCTCGGCGAAGGTCCTGCGGGCGTGCGGATTCGACGTCGTGGTCCTCGACGCCTGCCCCGACGTGGGCGGCGTCTGGAGCCGTACTCGTCGCTACCCCGGCCTGACCACCCAGAACGGGAAGGACAGTTACGCGCTGTCCGACCATCCGATGCCGCGCGACTACCCCGAATGGCCCAGCGGGGAACAGGTCCAGCAGTATCTCGAGAGCTACGTCGACAGGTTCGGGCTCAAGGAGATCCTGCTCCTCGGTACCCGCGTCGTCCATGCCGGGCTGGACGAGGCCGGACCGAGCTGGATACTGCAGCTGTGTGATGAGACGACCGGCAACGAGCTACCCGATCTGACCGTCGACCATCTGGTCGTGGCCAACGGGATCTTCAGCACACCCTTCGTCCCCGATTTCCCCGGGGCCGGCGAGTTCACCGCCGCAGGCGGGCGGGTGTGCAGCGTGTCGGACGTCAACGATCTCGACCAGGTTAGCGACAAAGACGTTCTAGTCGTCGGCTACGGCAAATCCGCCTGCGACGCCGCCGCCGTCATCAGCAACGTCGCCGCGTCGACCGCGGTGATCGCCCGCGAGCTGCTGTGGAAGATCCCCCGCAAGTTCGGCAACGTGCTCAACTACAAGTACCTGCTACTCACCCGGCTCGGCGAGGGCTTGTTCCGCTACATCACGCCGACCGGATTCGAGAAGTTCCTCCACGGTCCCGGCCGCCCCGTCCGCAACGCCATGCTGTCCGGCATCCAGGCGCTGATTACCCGGCAGCTCATGTTGCGCCGCACCAAGCTCGTCCCGGATGGCGCGCTCGAACGCATCGCGCGCAGCACGGTAAGCCTCGCAACCGAGTCGTTCTACGAACGGGTCGTGGAGGGGCGCATCAAGGTGCATCGCGACACCCAGATCACCCGGCTATTCGTGTCGCCGAATGGCCGCCCTGCGGCCGAACTCGCCGACGGCACGGTGCTGCCCGCTGACGTGGTCGTTTGTGGAACTGGGTGGCGGCAGGACATTCCCTTCCTCAGTCCCGAGGTGCTCGGCCGCGTGACGGACGAAGCCGGCAACTTCGCCCTATACCGCCAGGTCCTCCCGCATGACGTCCCGGCGCTGACCTTCTGCGGGTACAACTCGTCGTTCTACAGCCCGCTCAGCGCGGAGATCGCCGCCTGGTGGATCGCAGCCCACCTCAGCGGGCGTCTGGCATTGCCGCCGGAGGCCGAACGCCGAGTGCAGGTGGCCGAGCGCCTGGCTTGGATGGAGAAGCGCACCGACGGACGTCACGCTCGCGGTACCAACATCGTGCCCTTCTCCGTGCACAACATCGACGAGCTGCTTTCCGACCTCGGCGAGGGTGTGGGACGCCCGCAGCGCTTCGCGGAGTGGTTCCGCCCACTCAGCCTCCCCGCCTACGCCGCGGTCGGAGAACGAGTGATCGCGGGATGTCAGGTTTCCGGACTGCATTCCCGATGACGCACGCCCATTTCCCGTACCACGCCCATCCCACCTACTACTTCGGAGGCAGGAATGACCCTCCAGCGCGACCCGGTCGCCAGAAGTTCGACGCCGGCCCGCACCGGCTACCGGAATCTTGTCCGCGAGGACCGGGTGCACCGGACGCTCTACACCGACCCGGAGGTCTTCGCAACGGAGATGGTGAACGTCTTCGGTGGCCGTTCCTGGGTGTATCTGGCCCACGAGTCCCAGCTTCCGGAGCCGAACTCGTTCTTGTCGGTGCGCATGGGGCTGCGCCCCGTGATCGTCACCCGTGACCGCAAGAGTGCGCTGCACGTCGTGTTCAACCGGTGCAGCCACCGGGCCGCAACGTTGTGCCGGGAGGAGAGCGGGGTTGCCAAGAGCTTCCAGTGCCCGTACCACGGCTGGACGTTCCGCAACACCGGCGAGCTCGTCGGTACGCCCTGGCCGCAGGGATACGGCGAAGACTTCGACCGCGCCGAGCACGGCCTGCACAAGCTCGCCAAGGTCGAGTCCTACCGCGGCTTCATCTTCGGCACTCTCAACGGGGCTGCGCCTTCGGTGGTGGACTGGCTTGGGCCGGCGGCGGCGTGGCTCGACTACTGGATCGACCGCGCTCCCGAGGGTGAGGTCATCGTTCGCAGCGCGGCGCACCGGATGGGCTACCGCGGCAACTGGAAGCTTGCCTACGACAATGCCGGGGACGGCTACCACCCGGCGTTCTCGCACCGGTCGCTGCTGGAGATGGCCTCCCGGATGGGCGACAGCAAGGACATGTCCTACTTCGGCGTCTCGCCCGATGAGGGGCCGATGCGCACGTACCTGCTGGGCAACGGGCACAGTGTGATCGACCAGCGGCCGAACTACGACGGCCCGGGCAGCTTCTGGGCGAACCAGCGGCCGCAGCCTGGGCGGGAGAAGTTCGAGGAGCAGATCCGCGCCAACCACGGCGACGACGCCGACCGGCTGCTCGACCTGTGCGTGGGCTCGCAGATCAACCTCAGCATTTTCCCGAACCTGCTGGTGATCGGAAACCAGATCCAGGTCGTCGAGCCGCTCGCGGTGGACCGCACGCAGCTCACCTGGCACGCCACGGCCATCGGCGGTGTGCCGGACGCGGTCAACACGATGAGGATGCGCACCCAGGAGGACTTCCCCGCCTTCGGCGAGCCGGACGACCAGGCGAACTTCGAGGAAGTTCAGCGCGGGCTGGCTGCGCCCGAGGCCGAGTGGATCCTGATGAACCGCGGGCTGGGCGTCGACGGCTGGCAGGAGGTCGGCCCGGACGGCGTCGTATCCAGCACCGCGACCGACGAGCTGCACATGCGCCGCTACTACGCGGCATGGCTGCAGTTGATGACCGAGGAGGCCATGTGATGAGCAGCAGGATCCAGGCCCGGTACGCCGACACCTCGTCGTGGTCCTACCACATCGACGAGCACTACTACGAGGAGCTGGCCCGCCAGTCCGCTCTACTGCGCGAGGACTGGCCCCACGCCGGCGCCGACGAGATCATCGAGGCGCAGTCTTTGCTCACTCACGAAGCACGGTTGATCGATGAGGGCCGGTTCAACGACTGGCTCGAGCACTTCACAGACGACTGTCTCTACTGGGTGCCCGTGACAGCAGGGGCCGGTGACCCCACCGTCGAAATCTCGCACGCCTTCGACGACCGACGACGGCTCACTGACCGGGTCTACTGGCTGCGCACGGGCCTGGCATTCAGCCAGATCCCGGCGTCGAGGACCCGGCGCGTGATCGGGAACGTGGAGACCACCATCGACCCCGCAACCGGCGAGCGCCTGGTCCGATCCAATTTCGTCGTCCACGAGTTCCGGGCAGGCGTCACCAAAAGCTATCCCGGCTGGTACGGACACGTCCTCCGCAGCTCTGATGACGGCTGGGAGATCAAGGTGAAGCAAGCCAACCTGCTCGACTCCGATCAGATCCACGAAAACCTCACCCTGGTGTTCTAAATGACCCACTCCAGTCCCGAGGGCGCCATCGGAGAAAGCACCGTCGAGGCGACCCAACTCGCAACCCTCCGCCAAGAAAACGCCCTCCTGCGCAGGCAGAACGGCCTGCTCCAGCTTCGGGTGGAGCGGCTTGAACGGCAAGTGGCGAGCAGCGGTCCGCTGATCGACCAGGCAAAACATTTGGCCTTCTGGGACTTCACCCCGTACGAGGTCAGCCCAGATGACAGCTGGGTCGCCGTCGACCGAACGAAGGCGATGTCCCTGATGAGTGCACTTGCCGGAATCGACCATTGGAATCCCTGGGGCGAGAGCATCGAAGCGAGGCCGCAGCCATGAAGCCTATTGCCGTGATCACCCACGTGGATCGGGCCGCTGCCGGTCTGATCCACGATGTTGCACGTGATCGGGGCTTCTCCTACCGGGTCGTTCGCCCTTACCGGGGTGAACAGCTACCCGGCTTGGGCGAGGTCGAGGCGGTTGTGGCGATGGGAGGGCCGCAGGCTGCCTACGACGACCACCCGTATCTGCGCGCGGAAGAGCGGTACCTCGCGTCGGTCGTCGAGGCCGGCGTTCCGCTCCTAGCCATCTGCCTGGGCGCACAGGTGCTGTCGCGTGCCCTGGGCGGCACGGCGCAGCCCGGGAGCGACGGCCTGGAGGCCGGCATTATCCAAGTGAAGCAGGCGGATTCAGCGCCCTTCGAGATCGCCGGCGAATTCTTCTCGTTCCATTCCGACTCAATGACTCCGCCCGCCGGGGCGGAGGTGCTGGCCGGCTCCGATCGGTACCTGCAGGCCTGGAGCGCCGGATCCGCTCTCGCCGTTCAATTCCACCCCGAAATGACCATGGCGGGCGTACAAGATCTGCTCGACGACGAGGGCCCCAAGCTGGAGCGCTACCACGTCGACGTGCCAAGAATCCGCGCCGACGCTGAGCGCTACTTCAATGCAGGGGCCGAAGACTCCCGGACCCTCCTCGGCCACTGGTTCGACGCATTCGCCCCCGGCCACCCCCGACGCTGATCCCCAAAGGAGAGATCAATGCCCAGCACCGGAAAGTTCATCGAACGACACGGGCTTTACCCGCCTGAGAAGCGTGAATCAGCGGAACGTTCCAAGAAGCTGGCCGAGCAACATGACATCGAGCTCGTCCGGATTGTGTGGCCGGATCAGCACGGCCTGCTGCGCGGTAAGGCGCTGACCAAGGCGGCGTATTTCGCTGCCCTGGAGTCCGGCAACGAGATCACTATGGCGCCGTTCTTTTTCGACCCGGCGAACGCCATCGTGCTGAACCCGTTCAGCACTGACGGCGGGTTCGAGATAGCCGGCCTGGGCGGCAGCCCGAACGTCACGATGGTTCCTGACCCGGATACCTTCATCGTTCTGCCGTGGGCCCCGAAGACCGCGCTGGTCTTCGCCGACCTGTACATGAACAACGGCTCGCTGTTCCCGCTGGCCCCGCGGACGATCCTAAAGAACTCCCTCGCCAAGCTCGCCGAGCGCAACTACAAGATCGTCGCTGGCATCGAGCTGGAGTGGTACCTCACGCGAATCGTGGACGATCTGCTCGGCAAGTGCTCGCTCGGAGCTCCGGGCACACCGGCGGACCCGCCCCAGGTTGCTCCCGTGGCACGCGGATACAACTACCTCCTTCTCGACCATCTGGACGAGATCGACGAGGCGCTCACTCCGATCCGCGACTCCGTGCTCGCCATGGGGCTGCCGCTGCGATCGTTTGACGACGAGTGGGCCCCGAGCCAGGTAGAGACGACGTTCGACGTGCTGGAGGGGATGGCGGCCGCCGACGCAGCGAGCATCTTCAAGATGACGGTCAAACAGACCGCCAAGCGCAACGGTTACCTCGCGTCGTTCATGTCCACTCCCGCGATCGCCGGGTTCTACGCCAGTGGCTGGCACTTGCACACCTCGATCGCCGACGCGTCTACTGGCGAGAACCTGATGGTCCCGGGTGAGGGCGAGGCGCTGTCACCGCTCGGTCAGCACTACGTCGGCGGGCAGCTGGCCCACGGCCAGGCCGCGTCAGTGTTCACCACACCGACGATCAACGGTTACCGCCGACGCCGACCGTACTCACTCGCGCCGGACCGGCTGACCTGGGCTTACGACAACCGGGCGGCGATGATGCGCGTGATCAGCGCGCCGGGGGACAAGGCATCGCACGTCGAGAACCGTGTCGGCGAGGCGGCGGCGAACCCGTACCTGTACCTGGCCTCGCAGGTCGTGGCAGGGCTCGACGGAATCGTCAACCAGATCGAGCCGGGGCCGCTGAGCGAAGACCCCTATTCCGCAGAAGTTCCGCAGTTGCCGACCACCCTGAAGGACGCAATCCAGGTACTGGAGAAGGACGAGTTCTTCAGCAAAGAGTTCGGCAGTACGTTCATCGACTACTTCGTGACGATGAAACGCAGCGAGGTCGACCGCTACGAGTCGTGGGTCGCGGAGAACCCTGACGCTGACAAATACGTCAACGGCGTCACCGACTGGGAGCACCGCGAGTACTTCGAGGTTTTCTAGCCTCGCCTGGAGTCCGGTGCTGCCCGCGCTCCGGCGCGGCCGGCACCGGATTTGCCGGCTCCCGCCAAATCGAGAAAGCAGCCCGATGCCCAAGATCGTGTTCAACTGTCCAGACGGATCCCAGCGCGTCGTCGAGGCGCGCAGTGGTTCGTCGATCATGGAGACAGGAACTAAATCCGGTGTGCCCGGCATTGTCGCCGAATGTGGCGGGGCGCTGGCCTGCGCGACCTGTCACGTCTACGTGGCGGAGAACTACCGGGCCCTCGTTGGTGAGGCCGGTGACTTCGAAGACGAGATGCTCGAGGACGCGGCCGCCGAGCGCAAGGAGAACAGCCGTCTCTCCTGCCAAATCCCAATGACAGACGAGCTCGATGGCATCGAGGTAACGGTGGCTCCAGAACAATGACAGTGTCGACGAACCTTCCTGCTCGTACCGGGGTGCTGGTGATCGGCGCCGGGGAGGCCGGCGTTCGGGTAGCCACATCGCTCCGCGAGTACGGATACGGGAAGCCGATCGTGCTCCTCGGCGATGAAGCTCACCAGCCCTACCAACGGCCGCCCCTCTCGAAGGCATTCCTCAACGGCAAGGCAGATCATGATGACCTCGCCTTACGCACCCCCAGCTTCTTTCGTCAGATCGAGGTGACGGTGTACGGCGGCCACCGGGTCGTCGATGTTGAGGTTGATAGCAGCGGAGCCGGAACGGCGACATGCGAAGGCGGCGGCACCATCCGGTTTGACCAACTGGTCCTGGCCACTGGCGCACGAGCCCGCCCGCTGCCGGTCGACGGCGCGGACCTCGACGGTGTCTGTACCCTGCGTAACCTCGACGACGCCGAAATATTGCGTGAGCGGTTGATAAGCAGCGAGCGAGTCGTCGTCCTCGGTGCGGGCTACATCGGCTTGGAAGCCGCGGCCGTCACCAGTGACCGTGGTCTGAAAACCACCGTCATCGAGCGAGAGGAGCGCCTCCTCAGCCGGGTCAGCGCAACGCCGCTGTCGAACTTCCTCATCGACCGGCACCGCGACTGGGGAGTCGAGTTCTTCCTCGGCGCGGACGTCCGTGAGATCACCGGGAAGGACGGCCGGGTAGCGGGCGTCCGTCTCGCGGACGGCTCCGTTCTCCCGGCCGAGCTCGTCATCGCCGGGATCGGGGCTGTGCCGGAGACCGCCGTGGCCGAGAAGCTCGGCCTGCAGGTCCGGCGGGGGATCGTCGTTGACGCCGCTTGCCGCACCAGTCATCCGGGCGTCCTAGCCGCGGGGGACTGCACGGTGCAGCCCCACCCTCACTTGCAGGGCGAGCTGATCGGCATCGAGTCGGTACAGAACGCCAACGACCAAGCCAAGGTCGCCGCCGCCACCATCCTCGGGATTGAGCCCGTCCGACCTCCAGTGCCGTGGTTCTGGTCCGATCAGCGAGAAATCAAATTGCAGATCGCCGGAATCTCGAACGGGCATGACAATTTCATAGTGCGGGGTGTTCCAGGCGGGACCGATCTGACCGTGCTCTACTACCGAGCGGGCGCCTTGATCGCGGGCGAGTCCGTGAACCGGCCGAAGGATTTCATGGCGGTCAAGCGAGCGCTTGGTGCAGGCAAGACCATAGATCCCGACGGAGCAGCTGACCCGGAAACGCCGCTCAAAGAGCTGATCGCCGATCGCTACTGACTTTGTAGTTTCAGGGTTCGACGTGTCCTTATAGTCTATTGTGGACTTCTGATGAGCTGGTGCAGCCGGCCTCGGCGCGCGTAGGCAACGCAGTGGTGAGGTTGGCCAGGCCCGACGAGTACGGCACGGACGGTGGAGAGACGCGGTACGCCGCCCAGTCACACCGCGCGCTGAGCACGAATGGCAGAGATTCGTCCTCATGATCGCAGCCCGGGCCCTGGTGATTCATTGACTGCCCGTACTAATCGGCGCGAAACTTGTCTTTGTGCTGTCTCAATGTCCCGGCGTACGGTGAGTCGACCAGACGGAGGTGCGGCGATGGAGCTGCGACAGCTGCGGTACTTCGCAGCCGTGGCCGAGACGTGCCACTTCGGCCGCGCGGCCGAGCGGTTGCACATGGCGCAGCCCGCACTGTCGCAAGCGATTCGCCAGTTGGAGGCGGAGTTGGGTGTCTCACTGTTCGCACGCACGACGCGGCAGGTGTCGATGACGCCGGCCGGGGAGTTTCTGCTCGCGGAGACGCGGCGGATCCTCGGTTCGGTCGACGAAAGCGTGCGCGGGGTGCGGCGCATCGCCGATGGCCGACTGGGGCTCGTACGGATCGGGTTCACCGGCACGGCGGCGTTCTCACATCTCCCCGGCATCGCGCGCACGGTGCAGCGGGAACTGCCGGGCGTGGCCCTGGGGGTCCACGCGGATCTGCTCACCCCGGAGCAGTGCGAGAGGCTGCGCGATGGCCGCCTCGATCTCGGTGTGCTGCGGCCGCCTGCCCGCGGCGATGGTATCGAGCTGAGCACGATCGAGGTGGAACCGCTGATCCTCGCCGTGCCCGCCAATCACCGGCTCGCCACGGCGACCTCCGTATCCATGGCGGACCTGCGGGACGAGGACGTCATAGGCTACGCCAGCAGGGATTCGGTGGTCAACGACGCGGTCCTGCGTGCTTGCCAGGCGGCCGGGTTCACCCCCCGCCGCGCGCAGGAGGCAGCCGGGACGGCGGTGCTGCTGGCGCTCGTCGCGGGCGGGCTGGGCGTCGCGGTGCTCCCGGCGTCCGCGCAGGCGCTGCCGCTGGCCGGGGTGGTGTTCCGCGACCTGCCCGGCGCCGGGCAGGTCGAGCTGGCGCTCGCATGGCGTCGGGGTGACGAATCGCCGCTTGTCCAGGCCGTGCGCGACGTTCTCGAGGCCGGCTCATGAAGATCACCAGGGTCGAGGCGATCCCGTTCGCCATCCCGTACCGCAAGCCACTGCGGTTCGCCTCGGGCGAAGTGCACACCGCTGAGCACGTATTGGTGCGGGTGCACACCGATGACGGTGTAACGGGTGTGGCGGAGGCACCGCCACGGCCGTTCACCTACGGCGAGACGCAGGCCGGGATCATGGCGGTGATCGAGCAGATCTTCGCGCCCCAGCTGCTCGGGCTCAGCCTCACCGACCGGGAGGTGGTGGCGGCCAGGCTGGGCCGGACCGTCGGCAATCCGGCCGCGAAGGCCGCGGTGGACATGGCGGTCTGGGACGCGCTGGGCCGCACGCTGGACATGCGAGTGACCGAATTGCTGGGCGGTTACACCGACCGCATGCGCGTGTCGCACATGCTCGGCTTCGATGAGCCCGCGGCGATGGTCGCCGAGGCGGAGCGGATCCGCGACGAGTACGGCATCACCACGTTCAAGGTGAAGGTCGGCCGCCATCCGGTCGAGCTCGATGTCGCCGTCGTCCGGGCCCTGCGGGAGGCACTGGGCGCCGAGGTGGAGCTCTACATCGATGGCAACCGCGGCTGGACCCCAACCGAATCGGCCGCGGCGATGAAACAGATGGCCGACCTTGGCTTGCTGTTCGCGGAGGAGCTGTGCCCGGCCGACGACGTACTGGGCCGGCGCTGGCTGGTGTCGCAGCTGGACGTGGCGTTCATCGCCGACGAGTCCGTGGTCACCCCGGCCGACGTCACGCGCGAGATCCTCGGTGGCTCGGCGACCGCGATCAGCATCAAGGTCGCCCGCACCGGTTTCACCGGTTCGCAGCGCATGCACCATCTCGCCGAGGGACTCGGCCTGGAGATCGTGATGGGCAACCAGATCGACGGTCAGCTGGGGACACTGTGCACTGTCGCATTTGGATCGTCCTATCGGCTTACCGCGCGCCGGGCGGGGGAGCTGTCGAACTTCCTCGACATGAGCGACGACCTGCTTACCGAACCACTGACCATCCACGGCGGGGAGCTGGCCATCCGCCCCGGCCCCGGTGTGGGCGCCGAGGTGGATCCGGACAAGCTCGAGCACTACCGTCAGGACCGCTGAACACGGAATCAAGGAGGATCCCGATGACAGCCACCAATCACGTGCCGACCGCTGCCGACTCCGGCGCCAGCGCCACCGAGCGCTTCAAGGCCGACAAGCCCACGGGCGTAGCGAACACGCCCAAGGAGCGGGTCGATCTGCTGGCCCGCGAGATGCTCGATGCCATGCACGCCACGATCCGGCGGCACAACGTCACCTACGACGAGTTCAATGCGCTTAAGGCATGGCTGATCGGCGTCGGCGAGGCCGGGGAATGGCCCCTGTTCCTGGATGTGTGGGTCGAGCATGTCGTCGAACAGGTCGCCACCGAACACCGACAGGGCAACAAGGGCACCATCGAGGGGCCGTACTACGTGCCCGGCGCTCCCGAGCAGGGAGACCGCGGCGTAGTGCCCATGCGTGAGAACGAACCCGGCACTCTGCTCACCTGGACCGGGCGGGTCACCTCGGTGGACGGCCGGGCGCTCGCGGGAGCGCAGGTCGAACTGTGGCATGCAGACGCCGACGGGCTCTACTCGCAGTTCGCGCCTGGCATTCCGGAATGGAACCTGCGCGGCACGTTCACCGCCGGCGCCGACGGCCGGTTCGAGATCCGCACCATCCGCCCCGCGCCGTACCAGATCCCGACCGACGGGCCGTGCGGCAAGCTCATCGCCGCCGCCGGCTGGCACGCGTGGCGCCCCGCGCACCTGCACGTCAAGGTGTCCGCGCCCGGGCACGAGCTGCTGACGGCGCAGCTGTACTTCCCCGGCGATGAGCACAACGAGGACGACATCGCCTCCGCGGTCAAGCCGGAGCTCATGCTCGCTCCCGAGCCGGCCGGGGACGGCGAAATCGTCGGCTACGATTTCGTCCTCGATCCCGTCCCCGCCTGACTGCCATGCTGTTCCACGTACGGATGGACGTGCACATCCCGCACGACATCGATGCCGCGACGCGCGCGGACCTGATCGCGCGCGAGAAGGCCTACAGCCAGCAGCTCCAGCGTGCGGGGAAATGGCCGCACCTGTGGCGCATTGCCGGCGAGTACGCCAACTTCTCCGTTTTCGACGTCGACTCCGTCGACGAGTTGCACGAGCTGCTGTCCGGGCTGCCACTGTTCCCGTATCTCACCGTGAAGGTCACGCCGTTGGCCACGCATCCATCGAAAATCGTGGCTGAGTAAAGAAATCCGTATCGCCCGCAGGCGAAGCCGCGGTGCATGCGGCGGCCCCGCCTGTCCATGGTGGACCGTCTAGGGGAAGCCTGGACAGTGCGGTGGATGACGTCCAAGAAATCTCTCGGCGAGAATTGGCCGGCCTGTTGACCTGCCGTTTCCCCGCACCTGACGTCCGGCGACATCGCGATCGTGCAGGTTCGGAAGTCCCTGCTCGACACGCTGACCGCCGTTGCGAACGAGGAGCCGGCACCGGGTACGAAACCCGTTTCCCAGGAAGGAATCTTGTTCGAAGCGCTCACCGCCGAGCCGGACGCGTCGATGCGGGACCTGGTCGCACGATGACCACCACCCCTGCCCCTTCTGCGCACGAACTTGCGCTGCTTGCCGGACGCCTCGAAAAGCTCGAGGCGGAGTCGGAGATCCGTCGGCTCGTCAGCACCTATCACTGGGTCAACGACGCCGGATCCGCGTCCGGTGCCATGCCCGCATGGGCGGACCTGACGGTCCCGGCAGCCGGCGGAACCAGCTCCGCGGTGCTGCACGAGCTGGAGGCGGCCGGTGGGGCGGCTTGGTCGGGGTGGGGGCTGTCGGCGGCATGGCCGGGCTCTCCTGGCATCGCCACCGATGATGGCACTCCCCGTCCCGAGTACAACATGCCGCGCATGATGCACCTGTTCACCAACGATTGGATCGAAGTGGACGGTGACACCGCCCGCGGTCGTTGGTACTGCTGGGAACGCGCGATAGTCCACATCGGATCAAAGCTGCGAGCGGTGCTGATCGCCGGTCGCGGGATTACGCTGACCGTTCCCCCCGACCGGTCCGTGCTCGACGTGGTCTCCGATGTCGCCCCCACTGTGATGTCCTCGTGTGCCGAGGGCTATTGCGGCACCTGCGAAACCCGGGTGCTGGAAGGAATCCCGGATCACCGCGACTCCCTGCTGTCCGAAAGCGACAGGGCGAGCAACGAAACGATGCTGATCTGCGTGAGCAGATCACGCTCGGCGAAAACTGGTTCTCGACCTCTGACAGGCGTCCACATCAGCGCGGAACCATGTCAGGCTCCCTCGCGTCGGTTCCGCCCCAGCGACGCACGGCGGCGGTGTCCGCGTGGGTCACCGCCGCGCGAGCGGGACGATCTGGCCGCGGCGCTCCAGCTTCTGCCACGGCAGCCGTGCCCCGGCCAGTGCGGTGATCACCGACTGCACCACGATCAGGTACATCAGCTGCCGGTACACGATCTGCTGCAGCGGGAGCACCAGCAGCGGGCGCAGCGACTCGGCGTCCAGCCGGAACGCGATCACACCCGGCACCGCCTGCAGCGCCAGGAACCCCAGCCAGGTCAGGGCGACGTTGCCGGCGTCCTCGGTGAACAGCGCGAAGCACGCGGTCACGTCGACCACCGGGGCGATCACCTGCAGCAACACCTGGAAAATGAGCAGGTAGGGCAGGCCGCGCCGACCGAGCCGCCCGGCCGGGCCGCGCTCGATGACGGCCCGCCGGTGCTTCCAGATGGCCTGCAACGTCCCGTAACACCACCGGTAGCGCTGCTTCCACAGCTGGCCGTAGGTGGCCGGCGCCTCGGTCCAGGAGATCGCGTGCTCCTCGTAGACCACGCGCCACCCGTCGCGCTCCAGGGCCATGGTCAGGTCGGTGTCCTCGGCCAGGGTGTCGTCGCTGACGCCGCCGATATCCAGGATCGCCGAGCGGCGGAAGGCGCCGAGCGCGCCGGGCACCGTAGGCGTGCAGTGCAGCACGTCGTAGACGCGGCGGTCCAGGTTGAACCCGATCACGTACTCGATGTGCTGCCAGCGGCCGAGCAGGCTGCGGCGGTTGCCGACCTTGACGTTGCCGGACACCGCGCCGATGTCGGGGTTGGTGAAATGCGCGACCATTCGCCCCACCGCGTCGGGTTCGAGGACGGTGTCCCCGTCCACCATGACCACCAGTTCGGAGTTCGCCGCCGCCAGCCCGGTGTTGAGCGCCGCGGACTTGCCCGCGTTCTCCTGCCGGATCAACCGGATGCGCGGGAACCGCTCCTGCAACTGCTGGACCACCTCGACGGTCCGGTCCGTGGAGCCGTCGTCGATCACGATCACCTCCACCGGGTGATCGCTTGCGAGGATCGACCGAACCGTGTTAGCGATGCCGGCTTCTTCGTTGTAGGCCGGGACGATCACGCCGACGCGCTGGCTGATCTGCCACGGCGGTTCCCACCGGCGGGATCGCCGCACGTGGATCGGCACGATCAGCAGCATGACGACTGCGCGCAGCGCGGCCAGCCCGGTCGCCACCCAGAGCAGCGCGCGCAGCGAGTCCGCCAGCCAGCGGGAGACCTGGATGGCGACGACCAGCATCGTGCCCGCGATCCGGTCGACGAACTGGGCCTGGTTCGCCGTGCCGGACAGCTGGAAGGTGCCGCCGACGGAGTCGACCTGCCACCCGGTGCGCTGCAGGTCGGGCAGCAGGCGGTCCAGCGCCTCGACGGTGCCCGGGCCCGCGGTGTCGCGCATCAGCAGCACCGCGCCGCGGTCGTCGCGGGGCGTCGAGTTCGCCAGCACGGCCGCCGTGTCGGGTTGCAGCCAGTCCTGTGAGTCCAGGTCGGCCAGCACCACCTGGCGCCCGTGGTTCCCGATGCGCAGGAACGCCTTCCACGCCTCGTAGTCCAGCGATCCGGTGGTCGTGTACGGCGGTTGGACGAGGTTCGTGGTGATCCCGGCGGCTCCGGCCAGGACCAGGTCGGTGGCCTGCAGCTCCAGCTGCACCCGCAGGTCACCGGCCTGCCGCAGGTCGGTGCGGGTGAGGGTGCGGTTGCCGATCTCGTGCCCGGCGTCGAGGATCCGGCGGATCAGCGCCGGGTTCTCGGCGGCCTGCGCGCCGGTCACGAAGAACGTGGCGTGCACCTGGTGCCTGGCCAGCACGTCCAGCACTTCCGGTGTCCACTGTGGATCCGGTCCGTCCACGAAGGTCAGCGCCAGGTGGCGGGTGCGGGGGTGCCGGACCACCGGTTCGCGCGGATCGATCACGGAACCGCCGGCGAAGGCGGATTCGGGGACGAACTGCCTGCTCCCGCTCGGCGTGGCCGCCGTGCCCGCGCGGTTGAGCAGGACGTCCAGGCCGAGCAGGCTGCACAGCACGAGCAGCACAAGGCCCAGCAGCAGCCAGTGCGATCGGGGGGTTCGGGGGATTCGGGAGCGACGTGGCAAAAGCGCTTCCTGCCTCAGGGGTTGGTGCCTGCGGTGCTCGGCAGCGGCGGGGCGGGTTCGCGGGAGTTGAGCATCGCCGCGGCGAGGAACAGCCCCAGGCAGACGAGCACCAGGCTTGTCAACAGCACGAACCGGCGGAAAACGCGGCGCCGGCGACCGCTGCCGTCGACGAAGACCGGGTCCGCGGGGTGGTGCACCCGGCGCACGCGCCGGTCCGGCAGCAGGTCGAGGGTCGTTTCGCCGTGATGTCTCCGATGTTCGGAATGTCCGGTGTGGACGACCACCGTTCCGGCGGTGCCGCGGCGTCGGTGCCTGGCGTGGACTTCTTTCGAGCCGCTACGAGGTCGTTGGCGGTCTCGCCGGGACATCACTACTCCGGTTGTCGGGGTCTCGGTCACTCGAATGGGTAAGTCGGGGCACAGTACGATAACGTTACGATCACTCAGAACCAAGGGCACGCTGTTGTCGGGGTGCGTGCGAGTGACCTGAACGCATGGAGTGAACACAGGCAGTGAGGACTTTCCTGCGGCGCACCACTCGACTGCTGTCGCTGGCCCTGGCGGGCTTGGTCGTGCTCGTCGCTGTTTCGACGCTGTACCTGGACGTTTCGTTGGGCCGGGTGCCCGCGTTCACCGACTATGTGGGACGCGTCATGTCGGCGCGGGGCACGAACTGGCTGCTGGTCGGTTCGGACAGTCGCGAAGGACTCTCCGAGCAGCAGGAACAGGAATTGGTCACCGGCGGCACCGCCGATGCGGGCGGATCGCGCACGGACACGGTGATGCTGCTGCACATCCCGGCCGGTCCCGGCGCACCGACGCTGGTCAGCCTGCCGCGCGATTCGCTGGTGCCGATCGAGGGCCACCCCCCGAACAAGCTCAACGCGGCTTACTCCTACGGCGGTCCGACGTTGCTGTCCCGGACCGTGGAGTAAGCCACCGGGCTGCGCATCGACCACTACCTGGAGATCGGGCTGGGCGGCTTCGCCGGAGTGGTGGACGCGGTCGGCGGCGTGCGGATGTGCCTGCCGCAGGCGATCCACGACCCGAAGATCGACCTCACCCTGGCGGCCGGCTGCCAGCAGCTGACCGGCGCGCAGGCGCTCGGTTTCGTGCGCACCCGGGCCTTCGCGCGGGGCGACCTGGAACGCGCCGAGCACCAGCGGGAATTCCTCACGGAGTTGGTGCGCAAGGCCACCAGTCGGGAGGTGCTGTTCAACCCGCTGCGCTCGGTGCCCATGACCTGGCGGCTCGCCGCGACCGTGACGGTCGCCGACCACGACCACCTGGACGACCTCGGGCAGCTCGGCTACCAGGCGGGAACCGTGGGGGAGGAGCTGGTCACGGCGACGGTGCCGACCAGCGGTGGGATGGACATGCCCGGCGTCGGCGCGGTCCTGTTCTGGGACAAGGAGAAGGCGGGGGAGCTGTTCGACTCGCTGCGGCGGGACCGGCCGGTGCCTCCCGAAGCGCTCACCGCCGCCCGGTGAGCCCTCAGGCCGTTTAAACCCGAGGGGAGACTCCCTCGGGCCACCCGGCCCTGCTCAGGCCCCGGCGGGGCCTGAGTTCGCCGCTTCGATGCGTTCAGACTTCACGATGAGCCGCCACGCGCTCATCGCAGCCAGGGTGTACGCACTGGCGACGAGAGCGAAAGAGGCTTGCGGGCCTCGGGTCCAGTCATGAGCTGCGGCTAGGACAACGCTGACGGCTGCGATGCCGACCAGCGAGCCGATCTGGCGATTGGCGTTCAGCACCGAACCTGCGACGTTGGCGTGTTCTGGGCCCGCGGCGTCCACCAGGGCCGCCGTCATCGCCGGGGAGATGATGCCCGCACCGACGTTGGCCATCCCGACAGCAAGGGCCAGCACCCAGTAGGGCGTCGCCGGGGAAACCGTGATCATGGTCAGCGACGAAACGCCCGCCAGCAGCAGGAACGCCGTCAGCAGCAGGCCATTGCTGAAAATCGCGGAAATCCGCGAGAAAACGATGTTGGAGACGGGGAAGAAGATCGTCATGGGCAGCAGTAGCAGGCCGGCCTGGAGGGGGCTGGCCCCGCGCGCATGCTGAAGGTAGAGCCCGACCATGAACATGCTGCCGAAAAGCGCGAAGTTGAACAGGAAGCCGACGATGTTGGCACCGGAAAATCCGGGGTTCTGGAACACCCTCCACGGCATGACGTGCTCTTCGGCACGGCGCTCCCGGACCACCAGGAGCCCGGCGACGAGCACAGTCACCACGGCCGCCGTGAGGACTGCTGAGGATGTCCAGCCGAGTTGGGGTCCCTCGATGAGCGCAAAGCTCAGCGCGGTGAGCATGATGACGAACAAGGCATGGCCTGACGCGGCCAGTTTCGTCGAACCGCCACCGACCGGTTTGATGTAGCGGGCGGTCATGATCATGCCGATGGCCCCGATCGGCAGGTTGAGCAGGAAGATGCTTCGCCATCCGAACGCACTGACCATGAGACCGCCGATCGTCGGCCCGAAGCCGGATGCGGTCGCCACGATCGCGGACCACAGGCCCAGCATTCTGGTGCGTTTCCGCTTGTCCGGGAAGGAATGGACCAGCAGGGACAGGGAACTGGGCATGAACAGCGCGGCCCCCGCTCCCTGTGCGAAGCGGGCGGCGATCAGCACCTCGGCCGTGGGGGCGAGCGCGCAAGCCAACGAGGCGATGGAGAACACTGCCATGCCCCACTGGTAAACGACTTTCGCCCCGACGCGGTTGGCGAGCCCGCCAGCGAGGAGCAACAGCGATGCGAGTGTCAGGACGTATCCGTCGACTACCCAGGTGAGCTGGGCGAGGGTGGTCTCGAGTTGCTGCTGGATCGCCGCACCCGCGACGTTGACGACCGTGATGTCGAGTGTCGCCATCACGAAGCCGGTGGCGAGGGAAGTGATTTTCACCCCAGCCGATGAGTCCCGCCCTTCAGGGGCAGTACCGGCAGCGGGGGCTGCCGCGCCGGTTTTGGCAGTGCTCATGCTGACTCCTGTCGAATCGTTGCCCTGGATTTCGCGGCGTCGGGAGGGAATCCGCGAGGCGCGTCCGAGGTTCGCGTCGGTCTCCGGCGTACTTCCTGTGGTAACTCTGCGTGGCTGTCATCCCGCGGCCCGAACGACGGTGAAACGGCGCAACGCGGAACCGTTTTCCGTTGCGCACGCAACATGTTCTGTCTCCCGAGGCATGCCTGAACCGGTCCGCGGGCGGTTGCCTGCGGACCGCTTCTGGTTCACCGGAACGTTACTTACTGTGCCGAAGGTGGTATGGACGGTGTCCGGATTGCCGGTCTATATTCGAGCCCAGTTGCGAGCAAGTACTCGTATTTTAGCGCTCGAACTGGCCGGGGGCGCCACGCTCCGGCAGAAACCGGAGTCCGACTTGTTCCACGCACTCGCCCGCCTGATCTCGCGGCAGCCGAGGATGCTCCTGCTGGTCGCGCTCGCCTTCGTCGTCGGTTCCGTGGTGCTCGGCGGCGGTGTCGCTGACCGGCTGCTGGCCGGTCAGGGCACCGAGAACCCCGCGTCCGACTCCAGCCGCGCCGACGACCTGCTGGAGGAGCACTTCCCGGAAAGCCGCCCGAACCTGCTGCTGCTGGTCTCCAGCGACCGCGGGGTCGATGACCAGAGGATCGCCGCGCAGGGCGTCCGGCTCGCCGAGCGCCTGGCCTACGAGCCGGGCGTCACCGGCGTGACCTCCTACTGGCAGACCGGCGCTGAGGACCTCAAGTCCGAGAACGGCCGCTACGCCCTGATCGCCGCGCACGTCGCCGGGACCGAGGACGAGGCCAGCCGGATGGGTGCCGAGTTGGCGCCCGAGTACACCGGCCGCCACGGCGACCTCGACGTCCGGGTCGGCGGCATGACCGCCGTGCTTTCCGACGTCGAGACCACCATCGCCGAGGACCTGGCCGCCTCGGAGCTGATCGCGCTTCCGCTGGTCCTGATCATCCTGGTGCTGGTGTTCGGCAGCGTGGTGGCCGCCTCGCTGCCGCTGATGGTCGGCATCATCGCGATCACCGGCACCAACGGCGTGCTGTGGCTGCTGGCCGGGGTCACGGACGTGTCGATGTTCGCCCAGAACATCACCACCATGCTGGGCCTGGGGCTGGCGATCGACTACGCGCTGCTGATGGTCCGGCGCTACCGCGACGAGCTCCGCCGCGGGCTCGACCCGCGCGCCGCCGTCGCCGCCACCCTGCGCACGGCAGGCCGGACCGTGCTGTTCTCCGCCGTGACGGTGTCCGTCGCGCTGTCGGCGATGCTGCTGTTCCCGCTGTACTTCCTGCGTTCACTGGCCTACGCGGGCATCTCCGTGGTGCTGCTGGCCGCAGTTGCGGCGCTGGTGGTCCTGCCCGCCTCTTTGGTGCTCCTCGGCCACCGGGTCAACGCGCTGGACGTGCGGCGCGCGGTGCGTCGCAGGCGGCGCGAAAGCAGGCGTTTCCCGGCGCTGATCGCGACCGTGATGCGCGGCGCGCCGGTGTTCGCGCTCGGCTCGGTGGTGATCCTGGTGGTGCTCGGGCTGCCGTTCCAGCGCGTCGAGTTCGGCATGGCCGACGACCGGCAGCTACCTGCCGACGCCGAGTCGCACATGGTGCAGCAGGTCCTCCGGGACCAGTTCGACAACAGCGTCACCGGCACCATCGACGTCGTCGCGCCGACCCCCGCCGGGGCCGAGCTCGCCGACTACGCGACTCGGCTGTCCACTGTGGCGGGCGTTGAAGAGGTACGGACGTCGATGGGGACCTTCGCCGGCGGCCGCCAGTCGAAGCGGCGGATCACCGTTGACGCCGTCCGCGACGAGGCGGGCCTGAACCACCTGCAGATCCTGCCCGACGACGGCATCGAGGACATCTCGCCGGAAAGCCAGGCCCTGGTGCGCCAGATCCGCGCGGTGCCCAGCCCGTTCCCGGGCACGCTGGTCTCCGGGCAGAGTGCGGCCGTGGTCGACACCCAGGAGGCGATCGGCGACCGGCTCGGCTGGGCGCTGGCGCTGATCGTGGTCAGCACGCTGGTCCTGGTGTTCCTGCTGACCGGCAGCGTGCTGGTTCCGGTGCAGGTGGTGGTGCTCAACGCGCTGAGCCTGACCGCGATGTTCGGCGCGGTGGTGTGGGTGTTCCAGGACGGCAACCTCAGCGACCTGATCGGCTTCACCCCGGTCGGTTTCATCGACACCTCGCTGCCGGTGCTGATGTTCTGCATGGCGTTCGGGCTGTCCATGGACTACGGCGTGTTCCTGCTCTCGCGGATCAAGGAGGAACACGACCGCACCGGCGACAACGAGACCGCGGTGGCCGCGGGCGTGCGCAACACCGGCGGCATCATCACCGCCGCCGCGGTCCTGCTCGCCGTGGTGCTGGTGGCCATCGGCACCTCGCGGGTAACCAATTCGATGATGCTCGGCTGGGGTGTCGCGCTGGCGGTCTTGGTCGACGCGACCGTGGTGCGCTGCCTGCTGGTGCCCGCGGTGATGAAGCTGTCCGGCAACGCGAACTGGTGGGCGCCCTCGTGGCTGTACCGGTTCCAGCAGCGCTACGGGCTGCGAGAGGGCGAAAGCACGCCCGCCGCAACGGTAACCGAAAAGACCACTGTAGACACCCTCGCGCCGAACTGATGAAAGAGACTCAAGTGTCCAAGCGTCGAGTGAGTTCCGTCGTCATCCTGCTGATCGCCGTGGCCGTGCTGGTCGGAGTGCCCGCGCTGGTGGTCGGCGGCAGCGGGGACGGCGCGGGCGCGGCCGATCAGCATGCCGTGCGCGTGGACCGGCTCAACGAGGAGACCAGCGCGCGGCTGGCCGGGGCGGGCATCGTCGACGTCCCGGTGCAGTTCACCGTGCAGAACATCAACCGTTCGAAGGCCGCCTGCTACACCGACGGCCAGACCTACGTCGTGCGCGGGCACCTGACCACCCCGCGAAACCTGCTGGCGCAGCCGGACAAGGAGGTGACGCTCTACCAGCACGGCATCGGCACCGGCGAGTGGTACTGGCGGATGCCGATCCGCGGCTACCACCAGGCAGAGGAGATGGCCCGCCGCGGCCACGCGTCGCTGACCATCGACCGCATCGGCTACGACAGCAGCGACAAGCCAAACGGGCTGCGGACCTGTCTCGGCGGTCAGGCCGACATGACGCACCAGATCGTCGAGCAGCTCCGCGCGGGCGGCTACCGCGTCGACGGGCTGCCCGCGCCGGCCCCGGCGTTCGGCAGGGTACTGCTGGCCGGGCACCACAACGGCGCGCAGATCAGCCAGATCGAGGCGTACTCCTTCGGCGACGTCGACGGCCTGGTGCTGATGGGCTGGGCTGACCGGGGTCTGACCGACGACGCCGACGCCACGTTCTTCGGCGCGTTCTCCTCCTGCATGCAGGGCGGGGGCGGACCGGCGGAGAAGGCCGACGATCCGCCCGGCTACGTCTACTTCGACCTGGGCCGCACCCGGTTCGCCGAGAACAACCTCCGCGACGTGCGGCCGGAGGTGGCCGGCGCGGTCACCCAGCAGCAGAACCGCACTCCCTGCGCCGAACTGGCCTCGCAGCTGGAGGCCGTCGTGGTCGACCTCCAGCACCTGAACGAGATCACCGTGCCGGTGCTGATGGTCCAGGGCGAGCAGGACTCCCGGATCACCGGCGGTGAGCAGAACCTCGCACCGTTCACCGGCACCACCGACAAGCAGCTGCTGACCGTGCCCGGCGCCGGCCACTTCATGGGGCTGGGGGAGCGGGCGCAGGTGCTCCACGACGGCATGGCGTCGTGGCTGGACCGGCACTGAGAAAGGAAACCGAGCATGTTCGTCAAACGCTTCGTCGCGGCGCTGGCGGTGGCGCTGGTCGCCGTCGGGCTGCCGGTCCTGGCCCCGCCGGAAGCCAGTGCGCAGGCCATTGTGGACTTTCCGGTCTCCTTCCAGGTCCAGAACGTCAACCGCACCACCAGCCAGTGCACCGCCGACGGTCACACCTACACCATCCGCGGCCACCTGACCGCGCCGGCGTCGGTGCTCTCGCGGCCGAATCCGGCGGTCACGCTCTACGTGCATGGCACCAACACCGGTGAGTGGATCTGGCGGCTCGACAGCCCCGGCCACGACTACGTGCGGACGCTGGCGGAGAAGGGCCACGCGTCGGTGACCATCGACCGCCTCGGCTATGGCTCCAGCCCCATCCCCAACGGGTTCGCCACCTGCAGCGGGGCACACGCCGACATCGCCGACCAGATCGTGCGGCAGCTGCGCGCGGGCACCTACACCATCGACGGCGCCGCACCGGCCCGTTTCACCCGCGTGTTCATGGCGGGCCACTCCAGTGGCGCGCTGGTCGCCGAGACCGCAGCGTTCTCCTTCGGCAACGTCGACGGGATCGTGCTGACCGGCTGGGCCGCGATCGGCTTGACCGAGGACACCATGCGGCGGTTCTTCTCCGCCTACGACCGGTGCCTGGAAGGCGGAGAAGCCGGCTACCCGCCTGGTTTCGTCCACTTCGACGGCAGCCTGGACGGCTTCCTGGCCGGCGGTCTCGGACCGGACGCCGAACCGCGCGTCAGGGAGGCGATCACTCCGCTATACCCGGCCA
The DNA here is from genome assembly GCF_012277335.1 of Saccharopolyspora sp. ASAGF58. Taxonomy (NCBI): domain Bacteria; kingdom Bacillati; phylum Actinomycetota; class Actinomycetes; order Pseudonocardiales; family Pseudonocardiaceae; genus Saccharopolyspora; species Saccharopolyspora sp. ASAGF58. Next base: position 5,404,371 of record NZ_CP040605.1, read on the forward strand.
ACCCGTGCGGGGTGATGGTGTCCGAACCGGTGGGCATCATGTCCGACCTGACCCGCATCGGCGAGATCAAGGTCCCGGTGCACCTGATCTTCGGTGCGAAGGATGTCCTGCGCCAGGGCGTCGAAAGCTACCCCGGCCTGTTCACCAGCAGCGACGACGTCACGGCTACGACGGTGCCCGATGCCGGGCACTTCGTGACCCTGGACGTCAACTCGTCGGTGGTCACCGACGGGATCGCGGACTGGCTCGATCGCCACCAGTAAACCCAGGAAGGAAGTGGCACGTGTCCACATCGCCACCCCAGGACCAAGACCAGGATCCGGGCTCCGGGACCACCCGCCCCCCGGCGCTGCGCAGGCTGGGGCGGTACATCGCACACCGGCCGCGCGTTATCGCGCTGGTCGGTGTCGTGCTGTTCATCATTTCGCTGGTGATCGGCTCCGGTGCGCTGAACCGGCTCATGCTGAGCCGGTTCGAAAGCCCCGGCTCGCAGTCGCTACAGGTCGCAGAGCAGCTGCAGCAGCAGTTCGACACGGGCAAACCGCAGTTCATGCTGCTGGTCACCGCCAAGCAGGGAACCGTGGACGATCCGCAACCAGCCGCGGCGGGCCGCGCGCTGGAGCAGGAGCTGGCCAACCACGTCGGGGTGCTCGACGTCTCGTCGTACTGGTCCCGGGGCGGTTCGCCCGCGCTGCGCAGCAACGACTCCCGGCAGGCGCTGATCATCGGCCGCTTGGAAGGCGATGTGACGCAGGCGCGCACCGAGCTGGGCCGCAGCATCTCGCCGGACTTCACCCGCGAGGACGCACTGGTCAGGGTGCAGGTCGGCGGCGCCGATGAGGTCTTCCGGCAGGCCGCTCAGCAGGCCAGGACCGACTTCTTCCGCGGTGAGCTGATCGCGCTGCCGATGGCGCTGATCCTGCTGTTCGCCATCTACCGCCGGTTCCGGGTCGCCGCGCTGACCCTCGGGATGGGTTTCTTCGCAGTGGTGGCGACGCTGGCGCTGCTGCGCGGGGTCACCTACGTCACCGAGGTCTCCACGTTCGCGGCGAACCTGACCCTCGTGATGGGGCTGGGCCTGGGAATCGACTACAGCCTGTTCATCATCAACCGGTACCGGGAGTCGCTGCGCGCGGGCCGTACCGTCCAGCAGTCGGTCGAGGACGCCGTGGCCACGGCGGGCAAGACGGTGGCCTTCAGCGGTGTGACGGTCGCCGTCTCGCTGGCGTGCCTGATGTTGTTCCCGTTCCCCTTCCTGCGTTCGTTCGCCTACTCCGGTGTCGGCGTGGTGGCGACGTCGGTGTTCGCGGCACTGGTGATCCTTCCCGCGGTGCTGGCGTTGCTGGGCCGCGCCGCCGACCGCCGCAAGCCCCCGCGCAACACCTCGGGCGGCGCCTGGCACACCATGGCGGTGCGCATGATGAAGCGCCCGCTGGTCTACGGCGTGCCCGCACTCGTCGTGGTGCTCGCACTCGGTTCGCCGGTGCTGGGCCTGCAGTTCGGCCTGCCCGACGACCGGATCCTGCCGCCGGAGACCTCCAGCCGGGTCACCCAGCAGTCCATCCGGGACAACTTCGGTCAGGAGGAGATGGATGCGATCCAGCTGCTGACCGACGACGTGCCGGGGACGGTGGCCAGCAGCGCCGAGATCGAGCGCTACGCCACCGCTCTGTCCAATGTGCCCGGTGTCGCGCAGGTGGATGCGCTCACTGGTTCCTACCGGCAGGGGCAGCAGATCCTGGAGCCCAACGAGAGCTCGCAGCGCTTCGCTGACGAACAGGGCACCTGGTTCTCCGCGGTGCCCACCAACGAGGTGCTGGCCGGCGGTGACGTCGCCACGCTGGTCTCGCAGCTGCGCTCGGCGATGTCCGGGGTCGACGTCGGTGTTGGCGGTTACCCGTCCGAGCTCAACGACTTCCGGACCGCGCTGGTCGAGCGGCTGCCGGTCGTACTGGTGCTCATCTTCGTCGTCACGTTCATCATCCTGTTTCTGATGACCGGCAGCGTGCTGCTGCCGGCGAAGGCTACCGTGCTCAACGTCCTGAGCATGTCGGTGATGTTCGGCGCGCTGGTCTGGGTGTTCCAGGACGGCAACCTCGCCGGACTGCTGGACTTCACCCCGACCGGACAGGTCGAGCCGACCTTCCCGATCCTGATGTTCTGCATCGCGTACGGGCTGTCCATGGACTACGAGGTGTTCATGATGTCCCGGATCAAGGAGGAGCACGACCGCACCGGCGACAACGTGCAGTCCGTGGCGGTGGGCATCGAGCGCAGCGGACCGCTGATCACCGCTGCCGCGGTGATCCTGGCGCTCGCCTTCGCCAGCTACGGCGTCTCCGGCGTGATGTACCTGAAGATGCTGGGCATCGGCATGGCACTGGTGATCCTGGTCGACGCCACGCTGATCCGGGCGGTGCTGGTCCCGGTGTTCATGCGCCTGGCGGGCAACGCGAACTGGTGGGCGCCCGCGCCGCTGCGCAAGCTGCACGAGCGGTTCGGCATCACCGAGCAGGAGACGTCGCGGTCCGAGCCGCGCGTCCCATCCGGCGCCGCGCACTGAGCCGGCGCAGACCCAATCGGAAAAAGGGAACCGTCCTGGCACCCGCGGCAGGACGGTTCCCTTCTTGGTCTCGAAGCTCAGTAGCCCATGCCGAAGCCGCCGCTGACCGGGATCGCCGCGCCGGTGATGAAGGAGGCGGCGTCGCTGGCTAGGAACTCCACCACCCCGGCCACCTCGTCGGGACTGCCCGTACGACGCATCGCCGTCATCCGCAGGACCTCTTCGCGCCTGGATGTGGTGAGCTCAGCAGTCATTTCGGTCTCGATCAGACCCGGTGCGACCAGGTTCGCGGTGATGCCGCGCGAGCCGAGCTCCCAGGCCAGCGAGCGGGTGAGACCGGTCAGCCCGGATTTGGATGCGCTGTAGTTGATCTGCCCGGGCGCTCCGGTGAACCCGACGATCGAGGAGACGAAGATGATCCGGCCCCATCGCGCGCTGAACATCTTGCGCGCGGCTCGCCGCGCGACCCGGAACGAACCGGTCAGGTTGGTCTCCAGCACATCGGAGAAGTCATCGTCGCTGAGCCGGGGCAACAGCTTGTCACGGGTGATCCCGGCATTGGCCACCAGCACCTCGACCGGCCCGTGTTCTTCTTCGATCCGGCGAAACAGTTGCTCGACGTCGTCGGGGGCGGTGATGTCCGCGCGCACGGCGAGGAAATCCTCCGGTGGCGGCTCGGATCGGTAGGTGATCGCCACCCGGTGCCCGGCCTTCGCGAAGGACTGGGCGATTTCCCGGCCGATGCCCCGGTTCCCGCCGGTGACCAGCACTGACCTAGTCATGTTCCCACCCTTTGCCGGTCCAGTTCGGCAGCTGCGTCGTCGCTGCTGGTGAAGTGCACTGCCTGCCAGCCGGTTTCGCGCGCACCCGCGCAGTTCTTGGCCATGTCGTCGACGAGCACGCACTCGCCGACCGGGAAACCGCAGCGCTCAACGGCGAGCCCGAAAATAGCGGCTTCCGGTTTGCGGCTGCCCACCTCGTAGGACAGTACGACGGAGTCGAATAGCTCCGGCGACACCATGCGCCGCCACTGCTCGTCCCAGCTCGGCGGCATGTTCGACAGCAACCCGACGAACACTCCCTGCTCGCGGAGCTTCCGCAGCGTGCCGACCCAGGAGGAGTTCGCCGGGCGGCCGGCGAACCAGCGCTCCCCGAGCCGCGAGAGATCCACCTCGGCTCCGGTGTCCTCGCGAACCACGGCCGTCACCTGCCGAGCCCAGTCAGCTTCGGTGGTCAGCGGAGTGTCCAGCGGTGCCATCACATCGTCCACGCCGTAGCGGGCAGCGACGTTCTGCATGGCTGCCCACAGCACTGCGGGGGGAGCGCCGGCCTGTGCCGCGAACCCCGCGAAGCTCTCGTTGACCGGTGGAGTCAGCACCCCGCCGAAGTCGGTCCACACTGCCCGGAACGTCATGCAGCCACCTCGCTGGACGTGCCGACCTGGTCGAACCCGACGGTGGTGGTGGCGATCACGGTGCCGTCCTGCACGAAGTGCACGTCGAGTTCGTTGCTGTGCTCTCCGACGATCCTCAGGTCGACAGGGGAGTCCAGTTCCGCGAAGCGGATGAACTCGGCGCTGAACGACGTGCACCGCACCCGGGTCGCGGCCGCGCCGGTGCCGTCGTCGAGCGCCAGCAGCGAGAGCTGGCGTGCCGCTTCGAACAGGCTCATCGCCGGGTAGTGGTCGTATTCGTGGTCGAACAGGCTGCGGTTGCGCGGGTTGACGCCCAGTTGCGCCGACGTGGAGTGGTGGTCCCTGCGGGCGTTGGTCAGCACCACGTTCTCGGGCAGCTTGCGCCCGAAGAGGTGCGGGCTGAGCGGCACCCCAGCCGGGGTCGCGGGCAGCTCGGACGATGTCGGCGGTTCGCCGGTGCGCTGCCGGGTCCGCAGGGCCCGGAAGGTTGTCTTTGCGACCGCGGTGGCTTCGATGCGCGCGGTCCCGATCGATCGCCCGGACAACGTAAGCTCCGCGTCCATTCCCATGTTGCGGGGTATTCCGGCGCGCATCTCGACGTCGGTGAACACGCCGCTCATCCGCAATTCACCGGGCCGGGTGCCGATGACGAGTCCGTCCAGGTCGGTGATCCGGATGCTCGCCGTCTTTACTAGCATCGTGGAGTTCATCGGCAGGCCGAGCAGTTCGTGGGTGCCATAGGTGCCGCCCTGGCGGCAGCACTCCAGCAGCAGCAGCGGATCGAACAGCTCCGGTCGAGCCGCGTGATCGGTGTAGTAGGCGTGGTAGAGGGGTAGCTGCGCATCTACCAGGAACTCGCGTCGGCCAGCCGCATTGAATCCCGTGATGAACACCTCGGACAGCGCCCACCGATGTACCATTTCTCGGGCGACAGTGTGGCTGAAGGCGCCCACAGGCGGTGCTAATTCACCGGCATCCTTGCTCATCTTTTACCTCCTGGAAATGCCGTTACCAGCGGCCGATGCTCGGTGCCGCAATGTTCGCCGGACAAAGTGCAATGTGAAGATTTTGCGAAGTTTTCGCTGCAAATCCTGCCCTGCTTCGACGAGCAATTGCACGTTCCTGCGGTTGCTTTGTTGACCGCATCTATTCTTGAATTCGCGCCCAGCTTTGTAAATATGTTTCGCATATGCCGTTTGACTGTGCCCTCGGTGATGCGCAGGGTGCTGGCGATTTGCCGGTTGCTCAACGCCTGCGCGACGAGGTTCACGATCTCCCGCTCTCGCGCGGACAGTTTGTGGTGGCAGTGCATGCGGGCCCGGATCAATTCGATCTGCTCGGTGGTCACCTGGCCAGGCGGCGGAGCGATCCGGATCTGGTCCAGTAGCGTGAGCAGTTCCTCGAGCGTGGTTTGCGCGTCCCCGAAGGAGGTGACGCCCACGGTCCGCAGTTCGCCCAGCAGCTCGGTGTCTCTCATTGGAGGCAGGGCCAGGATCCGGGTCTGCGGCGAAGTCAACCGGATCCGCGCGATGTTGGCCATCAGGTAGTTGACCGAGGTCGTCGAGCAGACCAGGGCCACATCCGGCGGCCGCGGGTCGGCCGCGCCGTCGAACGCGGAGATCGCGCTCGGGTCTTCCACCACTTCCAGGTTGCCGAAAGGCTGCAATGCACGTGCCACCGATTGGTGCAACAGCACGTTCTCGATGCATAAGAGTAATCGGGTACTAAGGACGAACCCTGGATCGCTCATAAGTGCCCCCAGGCATGATTGTGTGTGGTACGGTTGAAAGTGTGATCGTATGCAGTCGCTGACCAAAGGCTAGGGCACGACAACGCGACGACTTTAGCTCAATGCGAGCGATCGCTCGCAAGTTTGTGATTCACATCATGTAACTGCCTGGGTTCTTGACTGAAGCTTCGGAGTTGTTCAGCTCTGCCCGGCCGGCCGATGTCACCTAAGTAGTATTCCGTACTGGATTTCCGGCCGTAAGAATGGCCTCTCGGGGAACCGCTGGGGTTTCCTGGACGCATCTTCGTGGTGCGCGCGGGCCGGCTATGGGGACGTCAATGTCGCCGTCCTATGCGTCAATCGGAGCGCTCCATACGGCGAAATAGAGTAATCGAAGAGTTGTGCGGGAGGCTGTGCGTGAGCATAAAGTCGGGCGGCACGTTGGTAGTCGGAGCCGGGCCCACCGGGCTCACCGTCGCCACCGAGCTCATCCGCCGAGAGCGTCCGGTACGCATCATCGACCGAGGAGAACGCCCGCACCCGCATTCGCGGGCGATCGTGCTCTGGCCGCGGGGCCTGGAAGCACTGCGCCGCTGCGGTGCCGCCGAAGAGATCGTCGAACGTGCGCTGCCGTTGAAGGCAGGGAACTACTACACCGGCGGGCGCCGGGTGGCCCGACTGGTGTTCTCCGGCGGGCTGGCCGGAACCCGCTACCAGGCCCCGCTATCGCTGCCGCAGCGAGACACCGAAGAGGTGCTGCGCCGCCACTTCGAGCAACTCGGCGGCAAGATCGAGTACGGCGTGTCCATGAGATCGCTGCGTCAGGAGGCGGAGAAGGTCCACGTCGGGCTTGGGACCACTTCCGGTACGGCCGATGAGGAATTCTCCTGGGTTGTGGGCTGCGATGGTGCGCACAGCGGCACCCGGGAACAACTCGGGGTGGAATTCGAAGGCCAGGCGTACCAGGAGACGTTCGCGCTTTCCGACGGTGAATGCGAAACCCCGCTGGCGCACAACGAGGCGCATTACTTCATGAGCCCCCACGGCGTGCTCGTCGTGGTGGGGCTGCCCGGCGGCCTGTACCGGGTGTTCGTGAGCCTGCGACCGGGAACCGATCAGTCCGATCTGAACGGTCTGGTGCAGGAAGCAGCGCAGCAGCGCTGTCCGGTTCCGCTGCGCCTGGTCGGCGAGCAGCAGTCCGGTAGCTTCCAGGTCAACCGCCGCGTCGCAAAGCGATTCCACGAAGGCCGGGTGATGCTCGCCGGCGATGCTGCGCACGTGCACAGCCCGGCCGGTGGTCAGGGTATGAACACCGGCATCGAGGACGCCCAGTCCCTCGGCTGGCGCTTGGCGTCCGCCGATCCCGGCACGGCGGGAGTGGCCGGAGTGCGTGCATGGGCGGCCGAGCGTCGCCACGTCGCACAGCAGGTCGTCGCCGATACCGACCGGCAAACGCAAATGTGGATGCTCAAGGGCTGGCGCCGCCGAGCCCGCGACGGGGCCCTGGGGATCGCCGCCCGAACCGGCCTGCTCAACCGCGTTCTGCCACCGCGTCTGGCCCAGCTCGCGCTGGCCTATCCGAGCAGTGGAACCGGTGTCGGCATGCTCAAACCCGGCGTGCGGCTGCCGGACGAAAAGCTGGGCGACAAGTGGTTGCACGACATGCTGAACGGCAACGCCCTGGTCCTGGGCTTCGCGGTCGATCGGCGGGAAACGGGCAACCTGCCCGTGGTGCGTGCTGCCGCGGATGCGCTCGCCCAGCAGTGGGCCGCGCAACTGGGGTCCGAGGCCGATGTCGCGATCGTCCACAGCGGCGCACCGGACATGCCCGGCGACCTGCTCGACGAAACCGGGCAGGTGCACCGCCGGTTCGGCATCACCGGGCCTGCGCTGGTAGTGGTCCGCCCGGACGCGATCGTGGCGCACGCCGAACGGTTGACCGACGACATCGGACGTTGACGCTGACATCACTGACGACCAATCCCGGGGGCGAAATGCGCGGCAACGAAAACGTTCTGGACGGAACCGACGACGTTATGGACGAACTCAAGAAGTTGGTCACCGAGCTCACCGATCTACCAGCCGGGGCGCTGACGTCGGCCGCGTCGCTGGCGACGGACCTCGGCCTCGACGATCTGGCGGTCGCGCAGATCCTCGTCGAGGCAGAGCTCCGGTTCGGTGTCCAGATCCCGGATCGCATCGTGCGCCCGGGGTTGCAGGAACTCGCTGACTACATCCGAGCCGAGGCGCGGAAGGAAAACACATGAACCTGAGACTGGGCCTGCAACTGACGAGCTTCAGCTACCCCAGCACCCCGCCGGCGAGCCTCTTTGAGCGGATTGTGGAAACCGCCCGAACCGCCGAACAGGCGGGCTTTGACCTGTTCGCGGTGATGGACCACCTGATGCAACTGCCCGTGCAGGGGGCCCCGGACGAACCGATGATGGAGCCCTACACGCTGCTGGGCGGGGTTGCGGCGCGTACTGCGCGGATCCAGCTGGGCACCCTGGTCACCGGCGTGACCTACCACAACCCAGCGCGGCTGGCCAAGACCGTTACCGCGCTGGACATCGTCTCCGGTGGGCGGGCGTTGCTCGGCATCGGCGCCGCCTGGTACGACGAAGAGCACCGCCGCTACGGGTACTCATTTCCGAGCGTGCGGGAACGGTTCGCCTGGCTCGACGAGGCGCTGCAGATCTGCCGATCGATGTTCGAGGGCAAGTCGACGTCGTTCAGCGGCGAGCACTTCTCGGTGTCCGACGCGTTGAACGAACCGCAACCGGTGCACGTGCCGCCGATCCTCATCGGCGGGGCCGGCGAGCAACGAACGATCCCCTTGGCTGCCAAGCACGCCGACGTCCTCAATCTGAACTGCGGTTTCCCCGACGTGCCACGGAAGCTCGAGGTTCTGCGGGAGAAGTGCGCGGAGCTCGGCCGCGACTACGACGCGATCAACAAAAACGTGCTCGCGGTGGTGTTCCTCGGGCGGACGAACGAGGAAGCGGTGGCCAAGCGCGACGCCGTGCTGGCCCGGCAGCGGTCCGGCCCCGCCGCCACGGGCGCCGGGCTCCCTGCGGCGCTGGGGAGCCGGATGATCGTTGGCGACGCGGACACGGTGGGCGAGCAGATCAGCGGTCTGATCGACCTCGGTCTCGACGGTGTGATCGTCAATCTGACGGGCGACAGCCACAACCCGGAGCGGCTGGCCCATGCAGGTGAAGTGTTGCGGGCGGCGCTGCCTTAATACTGCGACGGCAGGCCGCAAGCCAGGCGAGGGCGATTCCTCGACCCTCCACCGGGATCCGGCGACCCAGACCAGATTCAGCAGGGTGCAGCGGAGGGGCCCGTGGCGGTGCAAGCTCAGTCCCACACCGAATGCGGCTTGCGCCGCATTCCGAAGCGATTTCTCAGGCCCCGATCAGCGGTGTCAAGTAGTCGCGGCAGATCCGCTTGAGCTCGCCGATCATAGCGGCGCGTTCCGCGCCCTTGGTACCGATGATCAACGGCAGCACGCCCCGGAACACCCCGACCAGCACCCGCGCGCTGCGCACCCGCTGGTCCTTGGGCAGTTCCGGGGCACGCGCGGCGAAGATCGCGCTCAGCCGCTCGATCACCGCCTCGCGGACGTGCAGCGGCTTGGTCGCCACCTGCTCGTCAGGGGCGTTGAACAGGGCCTGGAACCCGGGGTTGGACAGGTTGAAGTCGATCACCGGGTCGACCATCGCGTCGATCAGCTCGGTCAGCGGCAGATCGGCGTGCTCGACAGCGAGGGCCTTGCGTTGAGTCTGCTGCAACTGCCGCAGGTACCGCTCGGACAGCGCACGGGCGATCTCCCCCTTGTTCGGGAAGAACTGGTAGAGCGTGCCGGGGGAAGACGCGGCGCGCGCGGCGATCGCGTTGGTCGTCGCGGCGGCGTAGCCGACCTCGCCGAACACCTCGGCGGCGGCGTCGAGGAGCAGCTCGATCCGTCGTTCACCCCGTGCCTGCCTCCGGCGCTGCGGCGGCTGATCCGCCATGACCGTCACCTCCCGCGCATCCGCCTGGTGGTAATGAAGCGAACCTTCACTCGTGTTCTCCCCCGACACTAACGCGTCGCGCCACACTTCGGGATCTTCGGGGAAGGACCGGCACCCCGCTGTCTTCGACTGCTGCGTCGCCAACATGCCCGGTGATGTTCCGCAGGCCTCCACGCGTGCCCTGACCAACGCGACGCCGCGACGAACGACTGGGGATGCGCCATTGCGATCCTCCAATTCACCAGTCGTACGTGGAACGATCAACGCACCTACGACTCCGCAGAATGTGGCTTCCAAGCGCAGACCGAATTGCGCACCCCAATGCCGGGCGAGCAGTTCGGCGCGCCGCGAATCGGATTCATTTTCCGTGACCTTGTCCGGGAAATTGTCGGTTCCTGTCCGGGTGAATGGGTGCCGAAACGCTCCACTCGAGAGGGTGGGATCGCCAAATGCCTACTTCACGAGAAGACGAATCCTGCCGATGACCGGGTGGCGATATTCGGTGATCTGCAGACCGGAGGAAGATCGAATGCGAACGTCCCATCGTCTCGTGGTGGACGGCCTCCGGTGCCAGCCGGCCGTCGCCCGGCTGGCCTGCTGGTTTGTCGAGTGGGGTTCAACTTCCTTTCTGACAAGCTCGGTGGCCCGCGACCTGCGGTGCGGACCGCTGGTCGCTGGCGGTCTTCGCGAGCCGGTCGAGCCGCGCCCTCAAAGATCATCCGGCAAGATTGTCCAAATAGTTGGTGCGCAACTCGATCAGGCATGTCATCCACAGTTGATCAGTAGAGCTGCTGGCGACCGCTGCCTTGCGCCCGTATCGCGAGTAGTGCTCCGGTCGAATCCATATGGACAAGGCCACCCCAGTCCTTGATAGCGACGGCCTTCCGTCGCTTCCACGTCGCCAATGCGGCGGGCAGCTCCGCCTCGTGGTCGTCGAGTTCCTGATTTACGAGGCGACTGTGCATGTGCTTGAAGAGTCCGGAGAACACCTCCACCCGCTGCCCGCTCAGCCGGAAAACATGGTCGGTACCCACGAAAGACAGCCCGCCCAGGGTGATTCCGGTGTCGAATTGCATGCCCGAACTGGCGTGGGAATGGCCCGACCCGAGTCTGTACTGCTGCCGTTTAGTCAAGAGGCTGCGGGCGGCGTCGCGGTCGCCAGCGAAGGTAAGCAGGCCCGCTGCGGTCGTTCGGGCGAGAACGCGGGAGAACCATTCCCAACGTTCGACCGGGAGGGCGAACCCTGGGCGGGAGGTCTGTCGACCATCAGAGTTGGTGAAAGGGATGAGTGGGACAAGGTTGAGCTCCTCGATCGGGCCGGTCAGGTCCGGTGTGGGTTTACTGGGCACAGTCAGAACTCCGTCGCCTGCCGGGTCGAGAAGACGTACTTCGATGCCGCCCTTGGCGGCTACCGCAGTCGCCAGCATCAGGCTGGGCGGTGGCGCGCCACCGGCATCGACATCGCCGAGCACGACCGTCTCCATGTGTGCCGCCGATTTTGCCAACTGCTCGTACTGGGCTTCGACTCTGCCGTGGGAACCTTTGCAATCGACGGAGGCGATCCGGAATGGTGCTCCCAGCTTTCTCCCAACAAGGAAGTAGTTCGGCCGCAATCTTGTATGCTCATACGCGCTGCTTCCGGAACCCCGCAAGGCCCATCCGGCTTCAAGGGCGAGATCCGCATCGACGATGTCGAACCGGTAATCCGGATGGCGTTGGCACATAATGCGTTGTGCGGTGGCGAGCCCGAACGCGATCCCGAGATCTCGGGCTTGCACGGCCTTGCGATGGAATTTCGGGTCTTTGCCATCGGCGGCGAGTTCCATACGTTGTTGGCGATTCGATTGCAGTGCGGTGACGTATCGAAGGCATTTCCAGTGTTGGGCGAGCGCTCGGGATGAACCGTGTCCGGCCAAGGCGGTGGCACGTGCGAGTGTGTGCAGCAGCTCCCACGGGGAGAGGGACATGCCCCGCAGTTGTCTCGTCTCCGGAACCGGAGCGAGGTTGAACTTTCGCTCGTGCGGCTGTTTTCCTGCCTCGGCTCTTTTGGCGTCGATCTTCGTGGCTGCGCGTCGCGTTTTCCCCGCAAGATGAGGTGTTGACTGGAATGTGACCGTGGCCGATTCCTCGAGCTGCTTTAACACGGTGGAGATTTCCACCCCGGCCCTCCCGCGTGTCTCCTGGAGCATTGACCGTTCCAACTCACCACCAACGGAAGCGCTTGTCTGTCCGCCTGTCGGTGGATCTTTCAACGTCACTCGATCGTCGGCATCTTGTCGCTACCGAGTATGTGCACGTGATGGATACGCCGCCGGGCACGTCGGAACCCTCACATATCCAACGTGTGAGGCCTTTCACGCGCTGCCGCAAGGGCTGCCGACGTGATTGAATCTCTCGGCCCGTTGCGAAACCGCAGCTGCGTGTGCACGCCCACTGGCTGAGCCGGTGCAATTCCCGCGAGGAGCTGTATTTGGAGCATGAAGGGAGCGCTTCTCTTGGCATACTTGACTAAACGCTGGGCGACGCGGGTGAACACGCCGGCCGGGGTGCGTCCGCCGTGCTGCTCGAGACCGAGTTGTCCCCCTTGAGTGTCTGGTTGGCCGACTCGATCCACTGGCGTATTCCGCCGAGGTTGCCGTTGCGGTAGGTCTCGTCCTTGCGGTCCGGGCGCAGCAGACGCAGAGCCATCGCCTCAGTGAGTTTCTTGAACTCCTTGCCGGAGAAGCCCTTGTCGGCCAGCAGGACTTGGCCGTCACGGATCAGAGGGTGGTTGTGGTCGAGCAAGGCCGCCAGCACCTCACGTTCGCCGATCTTGGGGTTGGCCAGGCACCACATGACCGGCATCCCGTCCCCGGTGCACACCGAGCCGGCGGCGGAAGCGGTCGCGACGTCTTGGGCAGCCGGTCGTGCGGTGTCCACATCAGACGGTTGGGTGTGCGCGCGGTGCAGGACCGAGGTCCGTGAGCGTTTTTCGGTGCTATGGCGCCCAAAATCACTCACGGCCAGGTGGCAGCGTGCCAACCGCCTGAAGGTCGCGGATCGGGCGGGACGCGAGGGCACCGGCGGCCGGCTCGCGGAGCGCACCCTGCCGAATCTGCTGGGAAGCACGACGCACGAACGACGGCCAGAGGTCGTCGCCAGCGTCCGAGTCCCTGTGCGGGCGGGAACAACGTGGTCGTCGACGAGTACGTAGAGTGCAGTCAGGAGGGTGTTTAGTTCTTTATTCACACATTGAGAGACAGGCAAACGGTTCAGCGTGAACGCCATGTGCTCGATCGGCAACAAAGGCGAGCTGCACTTCACCGTCTACACCGGCTCGTTCAACGCCGGGGTCTTCCTCCCCTTCCTCAACCGCCTGGCCAGCCATCACGGCCGCAAGGTCCACCTGATCGTCGACGGACACCCCGTCCACCGCCGCAAGACCGTCCAGAAGTGGCTCACCGAACACCGCTCGGACATCGAGATGCACTTCCTTCCCGGCTACAGCCCCGAGCTCAACCCCGACGAAATCCTTAACGCCGACCTCAAACGCGCCGTGTCCACCGGCACAGCACCGAAAACCAGCGACGAGCTGGAAACCGGGGTCCGCTCCTTCCTCCACCGACTCCAGAAGCTGCCCGACCGAGTTCGCTCCTACTTCGGCAAACCCGAAGTCCGTTACGCCGCCTGACATCACATATTTGCCCTGCGCATCAATAACTGAGGGTCACGGGGCGAGCGCAGTGTCTCCTGCCTCGTCAGCTGGGGTGGCCGTCAGCATTGCTGGTCATTTGCTGCCCATGCGGCGGCGATCTGGGTTCGGGAGGTATATCCGAGTTTGGTGAGGATGTGTTCGACGTGGGTTTCGGCGGTCCGTTGGCAGATCATCAGGCTGGCCGCGATTTCCTTGTTGGACTTCCCAGCGGCGACCAGCGCGGCGACCTCGCGTTCCCGTTTGGTCAGCGGCGAGGTGACCGGTGACTCCTCCGCTGGTGGGCGGGGAGCCGGTGTCGGTGCGGCGGGCTCGGCCAGCGCGAGGGCGATTACATCCGGCTGGCTCATCTGGGCACCCTGCCCGAGGTAACTGTCGAACCTCTTTTCGCCGAGTGCCTCCCGGGCATGCGCGCGCGCCTGGTCGCGCCGCGCGAGCAGGGGAGGCGAGCCGAACAGCGGTCTGCCGACGAGTTCCCATATTCGCTCCGTGGCCCCCAGGAGCACGGCCCCCCGGTGGGGGTCGCCGTCGGCCACAGCGACCCAGGCCAGCAGTTCGACGCAGAACGCGATGCCGAGCCGATCGTCGAGTTCCTGCTTCTTCCGCAAAGCGGAGCAAACGTGCACGGCCGCCTGCCTGGGCTTGCCCGCCACCCACCAGGCCAAGCCGACACGCCACTCCGTCCACGACAGCGCCCAGCGTTCCCCGCGCGGCGCGCACAGCGTCTGCGCCTCGCGCAGCAGTGCCATGGCCGTCTCGGTGTCGCCGAGCACAGCCGCGGCCTGCGCCCGCGAGGCGAAGACCAGCAAGCCGGGAGCGGTCCACCGGCCCGACGCGCGGTGGCGGGCCAACGCCTCGTCCAGCAACGGCATGCCCTGGGTCGGCTTGTCGTTCCACACCTGGGTTGCCCCGATGAACTGCAGTGCATAGGTGAGTGCCATGTCGTCCCCGAGCGCTGCGGCAAGACAGCGGCTCTGCTCGAGCAGGCTCAGCGCCCCAGTGGCGTCCCCCTGGCAGAAGGCGATCCATCCGGTGAGCCACAGCGCGCGGACGCGTTCGGGGCTGGGCTCGGTATCCAGCGCGAGTGCCCGGTCCAGCCAGTGGCGGCCCTCGCGAACGAACCCGCCCGCGATCCAGTAGAACCACAGCGCCGTGCTCAGGCGCAGGCCGGTGCGGATCTCGCCCGGGGTGGTCAGGCAGTACTCCAGCGCGGCCCAGAGGTTCGGGCGTTCCGCGCGCATCCGTGCGATCCACTCGCCCTGGCGCGGGCCGGCGAATTCGGCGTCGGACTGCTCGGCCAACCCGAGAAAGTAATCGCGGTGCCGCCGATGCCAGGTGGCAAGCGCGCCCTCCCCCACTTCGGCGAGGCGTTGCTGGCCGTAGTGCCGGATGGTGTACAGCATCCGGTACCGGGCACGTGGCCCGTTTGCTACCCGGGTCAGGATGGACTTGTCGGTCAAGCCGATCATGGCCTGGAACACGTCGTCGCTGGTGAGGCCCTCACCGGCGCAGACAGTCTCGACTGAGTCGAGGTCGAACTCGCCGGCGAAGACCGAGCAACGCGCCCACAGCAGCCGCTCCGCTTCGGTGCACAGCTCGTAGCTCCAGTCCACCGCCGCCCGCAGCGTCTGGTGCCGGGGCACCGCTTCCCGGTGGCCAGCGGTCAGCAACTGGAACCGGTTTTCCAACCGGTTGAGGATCTGCTCCACCGACAGCGTGCGCACACGCACCGCCGCCAGCTCGATGGCCAGCGGGATACCGTCCAACCATCGGCACAACCGGGCCACCGCTGGCCTATTGCCGGCCTGCAGGGTGAACTCCGGCGACACCATCGCGGCGCGCTGCTCGAACAGCGTCAACGCCTCGTACTGCGAGGGCGAGTCCAGCGGTTCGTTCGCCGCGGGCACCGTCAGCGGCGGCACTGGGCAAACCTGCTCGCCCGGGACGCCCAGCGGTTGCCGACTGGTGGCCACGACTCGCAGCCCGGGCGCGTTGACCAGCAGCGTGGTGGCCAGCGCGGCGCAGGCGTGGATCAGGTGCTCGCAGTTGTCCAGCACCAACAGCAACTGCTTGTCGGCCACGTAATCCACGACAACCGTCGTGGCGTCACGGGCCGTCTGATCGTGGAGATCCAATGCGGTCGCAACAGCCTCCGGCACCAGGGCAGGATCCTGCACCTTCGCCAACTCCACGAAGTGCACGCCGTCAGGGAAGGCGCGCCGCAGCTCCCAGGAGACCTGCACCGCCAGGCGGGTCTTGCCGACACCACCGACGCCCACCAAGGTCACCAGCCGCGCTTTGGCCAGAGCCTGCCTCACCCCAGCCTTCGCCTCGCGACGCCCCACGAAACTCGTCAATTCGTGCGGCAGGCCGCCAGCTCTTTGCACCTGTACTTGTGTCACGATGTGCCCCCACCGGGCCCGAAACGCTAAATTATATTAAGTCTAATCGGCGTCCTGTCAACGGAGGTCCAATTTTGGGTCACTCCCGCATTCGGTGATCATGGTTGGGTACGTATAACGACCACTCGTAATCTTGGACGAACGCTGGTGGTCTGCTTCCCGAGTCAGCGTCTACGGGGCTCAATGGCGGGACATCGCCAAGTAATCTTCGGTGTGCAGGGCAGGGAAGCCGACTCAGAAAATCGCGACCCCGACAGACATGGTGCGGTAAAGCGCCTCCGCTTCGGCGTGAAGGTCGTCGCCGAGGCGCTGCCACTTGTCCGTAGCGTCACGAGCACGCTGCAGGCCGCGATGCCACAACTCAGCCTCCTGAGCGGCGGATCCGGCCCTGGCCAGCTCCTCGTCCGACACCCCTGGCCAGCTCCTAGTGACGACGCAATGCCAGCATCGGTCAGGTCCTCGTCTCCGGTAAGGAATATCGCATGGTTGGAAGTAAGTACCTTCCACCAGTAGTTCTCAAGCTCCGCCGCGGTTGCTTGAGCTGACGTTGATCGCCGACGGATCCAGAATCTTGGCCCAGCAAGCGGACGTTCTTGGCAGTCGGCCAGCCCAGGCCCGTGTCCGGGACAGAGGCCTGGGTGGCTGCGGCGAGGTCCTTGGACCCGCTGAATTCCGAGGCAGGCCTATACGGCGCCGGTGGACTGGAGCACCTTCGCCAGCGCGTCGACGAGCAGGTCGATGTCCTCGTCGGTCGCGACAAGGGGAGGCGCGAACCGCACGGTCGATCCGTGGGTGTCCTTCGCGAGCACTCCCTGCTCGAGAAGCCCCTCGCAGACCTGCCGGCCGGTCATCAGCTCCGGGTCGATGTCGATGCCGGCCCACGCTCCATGCACGCGGGCGCTGACCAGGCCGTGCCCGATGAGGCCGTCGAGCCGCTCGGCCAGCCGCGCGCCGATCCGTCGGGCTCGCTCCTGGTACTTCCCGGTGCGCAGCAGTTCGACGACCTCGAGCCCGACCGCCGCGGCGAGGGGATTGCCACCGAAGGTCGAGCCGTGGCTGCCGGGGGTGACGACTCCGAGAATCTCCTCGTCGGCGGCCACCGCCGAGACCGGGTACAGGCCACCGCCGAGGGCCTTGCCGAGGATGTAGATGTCGGGGACCACGTCGACGTGGTCGCAGGCGAAGGTGCGACCGGTTCGCGCGAGCCCCGCCTGGATCTCGTCGGCCACCATCAGTACCCGCTGCTCGGTGCAGAGCTTTCGCAGCCCCTGCAGGAAGCCCTCGGGCGGCAGGATGACACCACCCTCGCCCTGGACGGGCTCGAAGAGGACGGCGACGACCGACGGGTTGATCGCCTCCCGCAGCGCATCGAGGTCGCCGTAAGGGACGCTGACGAACCCGGGCGTGAACGGTCCGTAGTCCGCGGTCGCGACGTCGTCGTCGGAGAAGCTGACGATCGTGGTCGTGCGCCCGTGGAAGTTGCCGTGCATCGTCACGATGGTCGCGCTGTCGGGATCGACGCTCTTGACGCGGTAGCCCCACTTGCGGGCGACCTTGATCGCGGTCTCGACGGCCTCCGCGCCGGAGTTCATCGGCAGGACCATGTCCTTGCCGGTGAGCTCGGCGAGTGCCTGGGAGAACGGGCCGAGGCGGTCGTTGTAGAAGGCGCGGCTGGTCAGGGTGAGTCGTCCGAGCTGCTCGTGTGCGCGGGCGACGAGCCGCGGGTGCAGGTGGCCGAAGTTCAGCGCCGAGTACCCGGCGAGGCAGTCGAGGTACCGCCGGCCCTCGACATCGGTCACCCAGGCCCCTTCCCCGTGGGCCAGCACTACGGGGAGCGGGTGGTAGTTGTGCGCCGCGTAGCGCTCGGTCTGGGCGGTGTGGCGGTCGGAGGCGGTGAGCGTCCCAAGGTCAGCGGAGGCCATACCGACCATAGAACAGTTTGTTTCAGTTGAAGTCAATACCACCGAATCTGTAATCTGTGTTTCGGGTTGGTCTCCTGCGCGAAACCTGGCAGGGACCACGATGGACGCCTCCCGGGCCACCAACTGCTGCAGGGCACCATCCACCGGCCGAAACGGCGGACGCGGAGGCCGCGGTCGAGGCCGCCCGCGACCGCGTCAGCCACCGTATGCGTTTGACCGCCGGAAACTTCGATGTCAACGACAAGCCCACCGGGGCGGTCGTGGGGCGGCAGCCTTTCGTTCCGGCTTGAAAGCACGGCTATCGGCAAGATGGCACCGGATCTGTAATTTCTGTTTCAGGGAGGCCGTGTGGCTGATAATTTGTCATCATGACTGAGATCCCGGGCGGGTTCGCCTCGGTCCGCGCTCTGGCGATGGACAAGCTCGATGACTTCAGCAATAGCGAGCGAAAGGTTGCCCGAGCGCTGCTGGCCAACTATCCGACCGCCGGTCTGACGACGGTCGCCGATCTGGCCGAAAGGGGCGGGGTCAGCTCTCCGACCGTCGTGCGGTTCGTGACCCGGCTGGGGTTTTCCGGCTTTCCCCCCTTCCAGCGCGCGCTCGTACACGAGTTGAACGGCGAGCTCGGGTCCCCACTCAAGCAGATCGCGGCGAAGCGCACGTCGGAGGAAGGCGTGCTGCCCGAGACGCTCAGGTCCTTCGCCGAGATGCTCTCGTCCAGCTACGCCGACCTGCCGGAGTCGGAGTTCGGTCGTCTGGTGGGCCTGCTCAGCGACCCGGGTCGAGAGATCCGGGTCGCGGGCGGCCGGTTCAGCCGGCTGCTGGCGGAGTATCTGGTCGTGCACCTGCGCCTGATCCGGTCGGGCGTAGCGATGGTGAGCAACGACGAGATCGACCGACGGAGCACGGTGGTGGAGGCGACCAGCAGCACCGTGTTCGTCGTCTTCGACTACCGCCGCTACACCGACCTCAACCTGCGCTTCTCCCAGCAGATGGCGGACAGGGGAGTGACGGTGTGCCTGATGACCGACAACTGGCTCTCGCCCATCGCGAAGGTCGCCAAGGTCGTGCTGCCCGTGCGTGTCGACTCCGCCTCACCGTTCGACTCGCTGGTCGCGGCGACCGCGGTGACGGAGAGCGTCATCGCCGCAGTCGCCGAGCGCCGGGGTGCGAAGGGCGTGGAAAGGCTCCAACAGATCGAGGAGAACACCGAGTAGTGCTCTCCTCGATCCGGCCTCTCTGACCGGCGACGCCCGGTCTGTCATTGCGTGGCGCCGCTTGTCAACCGCACCGGATCGGTCTGGTCGGCCTGGCGAGGCTTGTCGCTTCCCTTCCCGCGGGGGCGGGGGAGTCGGAGCTCGCGCACGTTCATCACCCCGTAGGGCGCCTTGATCAGGATGACCAGCAGGACCGCCGCGAGCAGCAGGTCGGCGGTGCCCGCCGGGAGCGCCACGCCCCCGGTCAGCCCACCGTCCTGCAGGCGCCGCAGCAGCTCCTGCAGGGCGCTCACGCCGATCGCCCCGATCACGGCACCGCTGAGGGAGAGGTAGCCGCCGAGCACCACCATCACCACAAAGGCGAAGGTCGTGGAGAGGAAGAACCCGCTCACGTTGAACGTGGCCAGGAACGATGCGTATAGCGAACCGGAGATCCCGCAGAGGATCGCGCTGAGGACCCAGGCGATCGCTCGGTGGCGCCCGACGGAGATCCCCGCCGCTTCGGCCGCCCAGAAGTCGTCACGGGAGGCCTTGAGCTGCAGTCCGCTGCGTGAGCACCGGTAGGCCCAGGCCACGACGATTGTGACCGCGACGACGGCCAGTGCGGTCCAGACCGTGGTGACCTTGGGGATCCCGATCATGCTGGAGGAGCCGCGGGTCACGTCGGTCCAGCTGTTCAGCACGTTGTAGACGATCACCAGCACCGCCAGGGTGGCGATGCCGGACTGCAGGCCGCTCAGTCGCGCGACGATCGGTGAGGTGAGCAACCCGAGCAGTCCAGCCGCCAGGCCGGAGATCACGAGCGCCTCCGGAAACGGGGCGTGGACCTCGCCCAGCCACGCCAGGGGCGCGGGCAGGTGCGGGAACAGGGTGTTCTTCAGCGCTACCGGGATGGTCAGGTAAGCGGTGGCGTAGGCGCCGACGGCCATGAACGCCACGTGCCCGAACGACATCACCCCGGAGTTGCCGGTGAAGACCGAAAGCCCGGCGACGAACACGACCGAGATCAGTGTCATGGTGACTACGCGGCCGAGCGCGCCACCGCTGAAGGCCCCGACCAGCGCGCAGAGGACACACAGTCCCACGAGCAGAGCGGGGGTCTGGAGCCAGTCGAACTTGTTCCTCATGAGACACGCACCTTCGCGCTGCTGAGCAGGCCCTGGGGCCTGATGACCAGGACGGCGATCAGGGCCGAGAAGAGGACGGCGTCGCGGAAGGCGATCAGCCCGGTCGGGAGCACCGTCTCGAGCAGCGTCGTGGCCACGCCGAGGATGAACCCGCCCAGTGCCGCGCCCTTCAGGCTGCGCAGCCCACCGAGTACCGCCCCGACCACGCCGATGAGCATCGGCTGCAGGCCCATCTCGGCGGACACCGCGCCTTGGCGTGCGACGAGCACGACCGATCCGGCGGCGGCCAGGAGCCCGACGATCGCGAAGGCGCCAGGGATGACGAGGTTCGCCCGCACGCCGAGCACGGAGGCCATCTCGAAGTTCTCGGCTGCGGCGCGCAGCTGGATGCCCAGGCTTGTGCGGGTCATCAGCAAGGCGACGGCACCGAGGATGAGCCCGCAGAGCACGAGGGTGCCGATCTCCAGGACGCTGATGTCGGCGCCGAGGAGCTGGAAGCGCTGTCCCAGGAACGGCTCCGGGGCCACGCCCTGGGCGCGCGGGAGTACGGTCATGCGGGCCAGGCTCTGGATCGCGAGGCTGACGGCGAAGGAGGCGATCATCAGGGTGATCGGGTCGGCGTCACGCAGCGGGCGGAAGGCCAGCACCTCGCAGACGACGGCGACGATGACGGCGAGCACCAGGGCGGCACCGACGGCGAGCGCCCAGGGCTGGTCGCGGAACAGGTAGAGGGCAAAGCCGCCGGCCATGACGATCTCGCCGTAGGCGAAGTTCAACAGGCCCAGGACGCCGAACAGCAGCGCCACACCGATGGTGAGCAGCGCGTAGAGGGCGCCCAGGCCGATCGCGGAGACGACGAATTCGAGGATCACTGCGAAGCACCTGCTTCGGAGGGTGCGAAGCCGAGGTAGTCGACCACGGCAGGGATGTCTTGGAGTTCGGCCGCGGTCCCGGCACCGAGCACCTTGCCCGGCGCCTGCAGGACGTAGGCGCGGTCGCTGACCTCGAGCGCGCGCATGGCGTTCTGCTCGACCAGCAGGATCGTCGTGCCCTCGGCCCGGAGGCCGGCGATCACATCGAAGATCAGATCGATGATGATCGGCGCCAGGCCCAGGGTGGGCTCGTCGAGCAACAGCAGGCGGGGATCGAGGATCAGGGCGCGGGCGATCGCGAGTTGCTGCTGCTCGCCGCCGGAGAGCAGGCTCGCCCCGCGGCCCCAGTACTTGCGCAGCACGGGGAAGCGTTCGAGCTCCCGCTCGATGCGGGCGGCGACGGCGGCCTTGTCCTTGCAGGCGACCCCACCGAGACGCAGGTTCTCGCCTACGGACAGGTTCGCGAACACTCCGCCGCGCTCGGGTACGTAGGACAGCTGGCTGCGTACCGGTGAGAACGCCCGGGATCCGACCTGGACGTCGTCGACCCTGATGCTTCCGCCGGCCAGCGGGATCAGGCCCATGACGGCTTTGAGCAGGGTGCTCTTCCCGGCGCCGTTCTGGCCGATGACCGAGACGAGTTGCCCCTCCCCGACCTCGAGCGTGCATCCCTGGACCGCGCGCACGGCCGCGCCGTACTGGACCGACACGTCGTCGATGTGCAGGACCATGTCAGTATCGCTTCCCGAAGTAGATTTCGATCACCTGTGGGTCCTTGCGGACCGCCGGCGGTTTGCCCTCGACGACCGTGCGACCGCTGTCGAGCACATGCAGCCGATCGCAGGTCCCCATCACGACCGCCATGTCGTGCTCGACGAGCAGGACACCGCAGGACCGACGGCGGGCGAACCCGCGGATCGTGTTGATCAGATCGACGGCCTCGGCCTCGTTCTGCCCCGCGGCCGGTTCGTCGAGCAGCAGGAACCGCGGACGGGTCGCCAGAGCGCGGGCGATCGCGGCGGTCCTGATCTGCCCGGCGGGCAGGCTCGACGCCGGGGCCGCCGCGACGGCCCCGAGTCCGAGCTCGTCGATGATCTCGTCGCGCAGCTTGCGGGCTGCGCTGCGGCGCAGACGCCCGCCGAGGGCGGCCGCCTCGATGTTCTCCGCGACGCTGAGCCGGGCGAAGACCCGGCCGCTCTGGAAGGTCCGCACGATCCCGAGCCGGGCCCGGTGCCGCATGGACATCCGGGTGACATCGCGGTCGTCGAGATGGATCGAACCGCTGGTGGCCCGCAGCATCCCGCAGAGCAGGTTCAGCGTGCTTGTCTTCCCCGAGCCGTTGGGACCGATGAGCCCCAGGACCTCACCCGAGCGGACCGTGATCGAGACACCGTCCACGGCCTTCACACCGTCGAAGTGGATGCCGCCGTCGACCATCTGGAGCTGCGACTGAGTGGTGGGGGTTTCCGTGGCCGGTGCGGCGGCCGGTGCGGTCGGGCTGTTCATGACGCGCAGGAGTTGCCGTCGCCGACGTTGGGGATGGCGTCGACGCGCTGCTGACCAACGAACTTCATGCTGCCCTGCTCGACCCCGATCACCGTCAGCGGCATGTTGGTGATCTTGTGGCAGGTCGGGGAGAAGTACCTGACGTCGCCGATGGGCGTCGTGACGGGCTTGCTGTTCTCGAGCGCGGCCTTGATCTGCTCGCCGGAGCCCGGCCCGACCCCTTCGAGCGACGAACCGACCGCCGAGATCAGGTTGTAGCCAAGCAGCGCGTAGCTCGAGGCCGGCTTGGCGCCGTACTGCTTCTCGTAGTCGGAGACGAAGGAGTCCAGGCCGTTGCGCCCGGAGCCGCTGCAGTAGGAGTAGCAGGCGAAGGCCGTGTAGTAGATGTCGCTGGCCCGGTTGCCCACGATTCCGAGCAGGACCTGGCCGTCCAGCGCGGCCGGGCCGACGATCGGTGCCGTCACGCCCGCGTCTCGCAGCTGGCGGATTGCGGTCGCGCCGCCCGGGTTCCAGCTGGCCACGTAGACGAAGTCGGGCTTGGGGGAGAGGTTGCGCAGCCGGTTGGCCTGGCTGCTGATGTCGACGTTGTCGCCGCCGGGGAAGGCGTCCTCGCCGACGATGGTGCCGCCCTGCTTCTCGAACTCGGCGCGGAAGTACTTCCCGGCCGACTTGGTGTACTCGATGCTCTCGTCCTGGATGACGTAGGCGGACTTCCAGCCGCGCTGGATCGCCCAGGCGGCACCGGTGGCGCCCTCGACGTCGCTACCGGTGTTGCCGGAGAAGATGTAGTCGCCGAGGGTCTTTCTGTCGGCCATCTTCGGGTCGCCGGCACAGATCGAGATCGCCGGGATGGAGGCGGCCTGGGCGACCGAGGCCCCGGGTGCGCTCAGGTCGAAGTCGCACGGGGTGACCAGGAGGTTCACGCCCTCGGACACCAGTTCTGTGGCGACCGTGCCGACCGTGTCGGGGTCTGACCGGACGTCCTTGACGATGGCCTTGATCTGGCGGCCGCCGATGCCGCCCTGGGCGTTGAGCTGCGCGACACGCATCAGCGCGGCGTTGCCCGGCTCGACGTCGAAGGGCGCCATCGGGCCGCTCTGGCTGAGCGCGAATCCGATGGTCACGGTGTCGGAGTCGCCGGAATCACCGGAACCGCCTGCGGGGTCGGTGCCGGTGCAGCCCGCGGCGGCGAGCACGGCCGCGAGTGAGAACGCCGCGAGAGCGGTCCTCTTGGCCGATTTTGGGCGCGCTGAAGAGAGCATGTGTCCTACCTAGGCTCAGTGAGGGTTTTGGGTGCCGTGCGCAACTGTGGCCGTCGTCGCACGCCGCGGACTGCTGGTTTGCGCTTGTAGTGCGCGGTACTGCCGGTAGTTCTGGGTAATGCCGGGTAGTGCTCCGCCGGGTGCCGGTGAGTGGGTAGCGGTGGTCAGGAGATGGCTGCGGTGAGCGCGTTGTGGACGCATTCGAGCGCGAAGTCGACGTCGGCCTCGGTGGTGGCCGCGTTGAGTCGGCGGTCGCCGGTCGGGAAGGCGGGCTCGAGCACGCCCTGGGCGAGCAGCGAGCTGTGGTACTTGGCGTACATGTCGGCGTCGGACTCCATCGCCTGACGGAAGTTCACCGGCAACTCGGGGCGGAAGTAGACGCACCACTCCGAGCCGAGGCCGGCGACGGTGGCCGGGACGCCCAGGCTGTCGATCGCCTTCTGGATCCCGCTGCGCATCTGCTCACCGCGGGCGTAGAGGGCGCCGAACACGTCCTCGGTCTGCATGATCGCGAGGGTCTTGTTCGCGGCGGCGAGGGCGTAGGGCGAGGCGTTGTAGGTGCCGTCGATGGTTGCCTCGTTCTTGCTGTAGGCGCCCAGGTGGCTCATGAGGGCGTCGGTGCCGGCGAGGCCGGCGAGGGAGTAGCCGTTGGCGACGGCCTTGCCGAATGCGGTGAGGTCGGGGACGACCCCGCACACGGACTGGTAGCCGCCGATCGCGACCCGGAACCCGGTCTTGACCTCGTCGAGGACCATGACCACGCCGTTGCGGGTGCACAGGGTCCGCAGCAGCTCCAGGAACCCGGGGGCGGCGGGCACGCAGCCGAAGCTGTGTACGTAGCCCTCGGCGAACGCTGCGGCGAGCTGGTCGCCGAACTGGTCGAAGGCGGCGCGGAGCCCGGCCTCGTCGTTCCACTCCACGACCACGACGTCGTCGACGACGGCCGGGTGCAGGCCTCCGCCGTTGGGTGTGTTCAGCCGGGTGGCGGTGGTCAGGTCCTTCCGCGAGCTGCCGACCGCGACGTGATCGTTCCAGCCGTGGTAGGACCCGTGGAACTTAAGGATCTTGAGCCGACCAGTCGCTGCGCGGGAGAGGTGGACCGCGTGCATGGTGGCGTCGGTGCCGGAGGTGCAGAAGACGACCTTCTCGGCGGAGGGCATGACCTGACAGATGGTCTCGGCCAGCTGAGCCTCACCAGGCTGGGGGCCGACGCCCGTCAGGTCGCAGGTGCTTGCCGCCTCGTAGACCGCGCGGTTGACCCGGTCGTCACAGTGGCCGAGGACGATCGGGCCCCAGGCGTTGAGGAAGTCGACGTAGCGGCGGTCCTCGTCGTCCCAGACGTAGGCGCCGGAGCTGCGGACGAACGCCTGCGCCCAGCCGACGCGGTGCCCAGAGGAGACCCCCCGGGGCACGACGGCACGAGCGCGGTCCCAGGTCGCGGAGGCCTCGACTCGCTGGGCGGCGTCACTGGGCGATGTGGGCACGGAGCTCTCCTTGCTTGGAACGGGGGTGGGCAAGCTGGTCGGCAGCCGACGTTAGTAGGTCGGCACGCAGGGCCGCGCTGAGTCGTTCGGCGACCATGACGACGGGCAGGTGGGTGTTCGCGCTGGGGACCTCGGGCATGACCGAGCAGTCGATGACCCGCACGTGGCGCAGCCCGTAGACGCGACCGCGTTCGTCGACGACCGCATCGGGGTCGTCCCGGGTGCCCATGCGGGCGGTGCCCACGACGTGGAAGTAGTCACCGACCGACGCGGACAGCCATTTCTCGTAGACCTGCGGGTCGTCCAGGGCGGAGACCGGGGTGCCGGCGTCGTCGATGAACGCGGCCTCGACGATCTCGGTGAACGCCGGGGTCTGCAGCAGTCGCCGGACGTGGCCGACGGCCTCGCGCATGACCGATCGGTCCCGCTCGTCGGTCAGCATGCGCTCCGTGACGACCGGGGGCCCCGTGGGGCGGTCGGGGTTGAGCGTGACCTGGCCCCGGGAACGGACCGCCATCACCGCGGCCATAAGGACGCCGTGGTGCGCCGGTGCGGACTCGGTCAGGGCCCCGTGCATCGGCAGGATGTGGATGTCTCCCTCGCCGTAGGATGACGAGAGCCGCAGCACGGCGTTGATGCACGGCAGGCCGAGGTTCACATCCTGGTACTGGGGGCGCAGGGCCAGCTTGATCGACGCGGCGGGGTGGTCCTGCAGGCCGCGCCCGACACCGGGCCGGTCGCACTCGCTGCGCAGCAGGATCGCCGGCGTCTCGATCGCCCCGGCGCACAGGACGACCTCGTCGGCATCGATCACCGTGCCGTCGACGAGGACGACACCGTGCACGTCCTCGCCGCGGCGCAGCAGGCGGTCCGCCTTGGCGGTGGTGCGCACCTCCAGGTTCGGCCGGTCGCGGCAGGGGTCCAGGTAGAGCTCCCGGGAGGAGCGCCTGCCGGCCCGATCCGCATTGCGCCACAGGCCACCGGATCCGTCGGCCGGGGAGGAGTAAGTGTCGACCTCCCGCGGGAGGTCGAGCGCGGCCGCGGAGGCGGCCAGTGCCCGGTCGATCGGGGTGTACTCCGGCAGGGGCGAGCGCAGCAGCTCCCGCTTGAGGTCCACGAAGGTGGGTTCCACCTGCGCCCAGCTCCAGTCGGTGAGTCCGTAGACGCGCGCCCACCGGTCGTAGTCCCGCGGGAGCCCGGGCAGGGCCAGCATGGCATTCACCGAGCCGGACCCCCCGATCCCGCGACCACGGTGGTAGTTGCGCGGGAGGTCGTTGGCCAGGCGGGTCGCCTGTAGCTCCGGATCGAACGCCGCCGTGGCGCCCATGGCGTCGATCCAGTTCACCGACGCCAGCGCGCGTGCGATGGCGGAGCCCGAATGGTCGGGCCCGGCCTCGACGAGTACGACCTCGTGGTCAGGGTCCTCGCTCAGGCGGGCGGCGACCACGGATCCGGCACTCCCGGCGCCGATGACCACTATCCGGCTCACGGCAATCTCCTGTCTGGTCGGTGCGTCTGGACGGCTGTGCGTTTGCTCTGCATCCGCGGGTTGGTCAGCGCGTCGGTGGGACGAAGAAGTGGGGGTTGAGCAGCAGCAGGTCGTCGCGGGAGAGCTCGGAGAGGCTGCCGCGCCCGATGCCGTACATCGTTTCCCGGATCCCGTTCCGGAGGACCTGCAGGACCTGGTAGACGCCCTCCTCGCCGCCGGCGGCCAGGCCGTAGAGGAAGGCCCGGCCGATGAACACAGCCTTGGCTCCGAGCGCGACGGCCTTCACCACGTCCGAGCCTCGGCGGATGCCGCCGTCGACCATGACGTCGACCTGGTCTCCGACGGCATCGACCAGGTAGGGCAGCTGACGCAGCGGCGAGGGGGTGCCGTCAATGTTGTTGCCGCCGTGGTTGGACAGCGAGATCGCATCCGCACCGAGGTCGACGCAGAGCTTGGCGTCGCGCACGGTGCTGATGCCCTTGACCATGAAGGGGCCACCCCACAGATCGCGCAGCCACTTGACGTCGTCCCACGTCGGAGGCGGGGTCGCCTCGAAGTCGGCCCAAGCCTTGCCGAAGTACGGCACGCGACCGTCCAGCGTGACGAGGTTGGGGACCCGCAGCTCCGGGATCCGGCCACGTCGCAGATAGCCCATGAGCCATCCCGGACGGGAGAGCGCATGGGGTGCCAGCCGTGCCAGCGTGGAGATGCTGCGATCGCTCGGCGGCGCGGGCGGCACACCCCAGTCGCGTCGCGGGGTGAACGACCAGTCCAGGGTCACGATCAACGCCTTGGCACCGGCGGCGCGGGCGGCCTCGACGCGAGCCTCGATCTCCGGCCGGGACCCAACCCAGTAAAGCTGGAAGATGGTGCTGTCATTGGCGCGTGCGACGTCGGCGACCGAGTCCGAGG
The DNA here is from genome assembly GCF_012277335.1 of Saccharopolyspora sp. ASAGF58. Taxonomy (NCBI): domain Bacteria; kingdom Bacillati; phylum Actinomycetota; class Actinomycetes; order Pseudonocardiales; family Pseudonocardiaceae; genus Saccharopolyspora; species Saccharopolyspora sp. ASAGF58. The sequence goes on from NZ_CP040605.1 coordinate 5,431,977, forward strand.
ACCAGGAGCTCAGGCCGATCGCGGTCCCCGCTCGGGCGGCCGCCCGAGCGACGCCGACCTCGCCGTCGGGGTGGATCGCCTGGGCGCCCACCGGCGAGACGAGCACCGGGAACTCGACGTCGATGCCGAGGACCCGGGCACTCAGGTCGAAGTTCGTCGGACGGTCGAAGACCGTGGGGGAGAAGCCGAGCTCGCTGAAGGCGCGCACGTTCTCATCCAGGGTCCATCCCTGCTCGTTGCCGGCCTTGACGGCGAGCCAGATCGCTCGGGGCAGCCGCCGCTTCGCGACGCGCTCTGCCTCAGCGAGGTTACGGAAGCGGATCATGCTGAACACGGCTCCTTCGCTGTGGTGTGAGGCACAACCGTAGGCTGAAATTCTTCTTACGACAAGGCTTGACTAACAATTTCTTGTAACGCACATGTCAAGTGATCGGCCCGGGCGTTCCCGGAAGCGTGATTTCAAGTTGGCACTGTTGACCAAGTGTTGTAACGTCTATAACAATCGCAGCGAGCGTGCCCGGGCTGAGCTGACCGCGACACCTCCGCACACACCCGCAGGACTGAGAAGGTGGACCATGCACTCACCGACCGTTTTCGTTGCGACCGCCGATCTCGCGGGCCAGGTACGCGGGCGCAGTGTTCCCAGCGACGCCCTCGACCGGGTGCTGCGCCGCGGCGTGGGCTGGGTTCCGGCCAACCTGGCGCTGAGCTCGTTCGGGACGATCGCGCCCAACGTCTTCGGGTCCACCGGTGACCTGCGGCTGATGCCCGACCCGGCCACGCGGGTCGACATCCCGGGCACCGACGACGACCCGGGCGTCAGCCTGCTGCTCGCCGACCAGGTCCTGCTCGACGGATCTCCCTGGCCGTGCTGTCCACGCACCTTCGCCCGCAACGCCCTGGCCGAGCTGCGGGAGCGCACCGGGCTGGTCGTGCAGGCCTCGTTCGAGCACGAGTTCATGGCGTCCGACCTCGTCGACGAGCGGCCGTTCTCGTTCGCTCGCCACCGCAATGCCGAGCCCTTCGGGTCGGAGCTGGTGAGTCTGCTGGACACCATGGGCCTGCAACCGGAGAACTGGTTGCCGGAGTACGGAGCGGGCCAGTTCGAGATCACCCTGGAGCCGACCGACGCGTTGCTCGCCGCGGACCGCGCGGTGCTGCTCAAGGAGCTGGTTCGCGACCTCGCCCGCCGCCACGGGCAGCGCGTGAGCTTCGCCCCGCTGCTCGACCCGGCCGGCAGCGGGAACGGTGTGCACGTGCACCTCTCGCTGCGCGACGCCGAGGGCCGTCTCGTCCTCCACGACCCCTCAGGCCCCGGAGGGCTGTCGGACCTCGGCCAGCGCTTCGCCGCCGGCGTTCTCGCCCACGCGCGGGCCCTGCTCGCGTTCACCGCGCCGTCGCCCACGTCCTACCTGCGGCTGATGCCGTGCCGTTGGAGCGTCGGCGGGGTGTTCCTGGCCGAGCGCAACCGGGAGGCACTCCTGCGGATCTGCCCGACCAGCACCGTCGGCGCCGCTGACCCCACCTCCCAGTACAACCTGGAGTTCCGCGCCGCCGACGCCACCGCCAACCCCTGGCTGGTCCTCGGTGTGCTCGTCCGCGCCGGGCTGCAGGGCCTCGGCGAGTCCTACGCACCGGTGCACGTCTGGCCGGAGGCCGTGACCGAGACCGAACTCGCCGAGGTCCCCGCTCTGCCCCGCAGCCTCGAAGAAGCGCTCGCCGAGCTCGAGGCCGACAAGATCGTCAGCAACTGGTTCCATCCCGACCTGCTCGCCACCCACCTCGCGGTCAAGCGCGCCGAGCTCGACGAGGTGGCCGGGCTGTCCGACCGCGAGCGCTGCGCGAGGGTCGCCAATGCCCACTGAGCTCGAGTCCGCGATCGGCGAGCTGCGCCTCGTTGACCACCACGTCCACGCCAGCCTGCGCGATCAGCCCACGGCCCCGCAGTTCGCCCAGCTGCTCACCGAGTCGGCCCGGCCGGCCGCGCCGGGCACCAGCCACCTGGACTCCCAGATCGGGATCGCCGTGCGCCGGCACTGTGCCCCGCTGCTCGGGCTGGAGCCCCACTGCGCCATGGAGGACTACCTCGACGCCCGCCGGGCACTGTCCGCGGCCGAGCTCGATGACCGTCTGCTCGCAGCGGCGGGAGTCGACCGATGGCTCGTCGACACCGGCTACCAGGGCAGCGATCTGCTGACCCTTGACGAGTTCACCGTGCGCGCGCCCGGCCGGGTCGAGGAGATCGTCCGCCTCGAGACGGTGCTGGAGACCGTGGCCCTGGGCGCGTCGGCGCAGGAGCTGCCGGATCTGTTCCGGCAGGCCCTGACCACCGCGACCACGCACGCGGTCGGCCTCAAGTCGGTGCTCGCCTACCGGTACGGATTCGACGTCGACCCGGCCCGCCCGAGCGAGGCCGAGGTCCAGCAGGCCGCGGGCCGGTGGCTGCGCGAGATCGACGCCGGGGCGTTCCCTCGCGTCACCGATCCCGTGCTGCTGCGGTTCCTGCTCTGGGAGGGTCTCGAACTCGGCCTCCCGCTGCAGATGCACGCCGGCTACGGCGACCCCGACCTCGACCTGCACCGTTGCGACCCACTGCTGCTCACGTCCTGGCTGCGAGCGGTCGAACCGCGAGGCGTAGCGATCGTCCTGTTGCACTGCTATCCGTACCACCGCCACGCCGGCTATCTGGCACAGGTATTCCCGCACGTGTACTTCGACGTCGGCCTCGCGGTCAACTACACCGGGGCAGCGTCCTCCCGCGTCGTCGCGGAGTCCCTCGAACTTGCGCCGTTCGGCAAGATCTTCTACTCCTCCGACGCCTGGGGTCCCGCCGAGCTGCACCACCTCGGCTCGGTGCTCTGGCGGCGCGGCCTCCACCGCACGCTCTCGGCGTGGGTCGAGGAGGGCGAGTGGTCCAGCCGTGACGCGCTGCGAGTCGCCACCATGATCGGCAAGGAGAATGCGGAACGTGTCTACGGAGCCGGTCGTGACTGATCCAGACCTGTGGGAGGTGCTCGACCGACACATCCACGAGGCCGAACAGCTGCGCCGCTGCCTGCACCGGGAACCGGAACTGTCCGGAACAGAGATCGGCACCCGAGACCGGGTCCTCGCCGCGCTGCCGCCCGCAGCCTCGGTCACCAAAGTCGCCGACACCGGCGCGATCGTGCGCATAGGCGGCGACGGCCCCGCGGTCGGGATCCGTGGCGAGATGGACGCGCTCCCGGTCACCGAGACCTCCGGGGTCGAATGGGCGTCCGAGCGCGCCGGGACCGCCCACGCCTGCGGCCACGACGTCCACCTGGCCGCACTCGTCGCCGTCGCACGGACCATCGAGGAGCTGCGATTGCCCACGCCGCTGCTCGCGGTGCTCCAGCCCCGAGAGGAGACCTACCCCTCCGGCGCCCGCGACATCGTCGAGGACGGTGCCCTCCAGGCGGAAGGATGCGCGGCCATGATCGGCGCGCACCTGCAGCCCGCGCTGCCGGCCGGGGTCGTAGCCTGTGTCCCCGGAAGCGTCAACGCCTCCTCCGACGAGTTCGAGATCCAGGTCCACGGCACCTCCGGGCACGCCGCCTACCCGCACCTCACCGCGGATCCCCTGCTCGCCCTTGCCCAGATCGTGGTCGCCCTGCAAAGTATCGTCAGCCGCTCGGTGGACCCCATGGCGGCGGCCGTCGTGGGGGTCTCGTCCATCTCCTCCGGCACGGCCGCGAACGTCATCCCCGGCCTCGCACGGGCCACGGGAACCATCCGCGCGATGAACGCCGAGACCCGTGAGCTGCTGCGCAAGAGGGTGCAGGCGGTCGCGGAGAACGTCGCCCGGGCGCACTCCTGCGGGGTCGAGGTGAAGATCACCCACGGTGAACCCGTCCTACACAACGACCCGCGATTGGTCGACGCTGTGGCCCGCCACCTCGGCGACCAGAGCATCGCGCTGTCGACCACCCTGCGCTCACTCGGCGCCGACGACTTCTCCTACTTCTCCGAAGTCATGCCGGCGGTGATGATGTTCGTCGGGTCCGAGACCGACGAACCGCTGCATTCCTCGGCTTTCCTGCCCTCCGATTCCGACCTCCACCTGACAGCACGAGCCATGCTCGCGGGTTACCTCGGTGCCGCCGACCTGTTGCGGGAAGAGAGCCCGCTGCGATGATCCCCGACAGGCTGGATACCTTCCTGATTAATCTGATCACTCGGAAGTCCGCACTACCGCGATCTCAAAACCGGCCTGGGACTGCCCCCGGAACTGGCCGGCGGGCCACGCCCGTTGCGCGAACCGGCGACCCCGGACGAAGACGCGAATGACTGATCGGTTGGGGCCCTGGGGTTCTGAACCCCAGGGCCCCAACCGGGTTGCGGAACTTCGGCGCATTGCCGGATCGGGTGGTCAGGCAGCCGCCTTCCTTCGTCGAACAGACCGAACCTGCGCCAGCCTGGTCGTCCGGCTCGGGCTCATTCAGCCGGGGCTACGTGCAGGTAGGTGCCGCCGTCAAATGTCTCGACGTGGACGGTGCCGCTGTCCAGGCGCGCGACGACGCGGGTGGTGACCTCGCCCGCGGCCGGCCCCGGCCGCAGGCTCGCCAGCGCCTCCCAGAGGACCCGCCCCGGATAGACGCTCCGGGCCCGGGTGAACGAAGCACCGTCCTGGGCGAACTGCCACAGCCGGGGGCAGTGCTCGATCGTGACGAGGTCGGGCCGCATCCCGTCCCACACGATGACGAGTACGCGAGCCGTTCCAGAAGCCGTCGCCGGCGCGCTCATCCGTGTTGCTCCGTGGGTTCGCCGAGCAACGTCCCGATGCGCGGGACGGCGGCCATGAGCTGCCGGGTGTACCAGTGTTCGGGTTCCAAGAAGACCTCCTCAACGGGTCCCTGCTCGACGATCCGGCCGTCCTTGATGACCAGCACGCGGTCGCAGAGATGGTGAACGACGCCGATGTCGTGGGAGATGAACAGAAGCGAGGTCCCGAGCCGGGCCCGGACCTCCGACAGCAGGTCCAGGACCTGAGCCTGGATCGACACGTCGAGCGCCGAGACCGGCTCGTCGCAGATGATGATGTCCGGCTCCGGGGCGAGCGCCCGCGCGATCGCGACCCGCTGCCGTTGCCCACCCGACATCGTGCGCGGGTAGCGGTCCAGATACTCCGCACCCAGGCCGACCTGGCGGAGCACCTGCACGACCCGTTCCTGCTGGGCCGCGGTGCCCAGTCCGCTACCGGCCAGGCTCTCCCGGACGATCCGGCCGACGCTGTAGCGCGGGTCGAACGAGCTCAGCGGGTCTTGCGAGATCAGCTGCACCCTGGGCCGGGCCGGGCGCCGGTCCCGCTCGCGCAGGGCCGTCCACGGCCTTCCGGACAGGCGGATCTCGCCGCCGTCGAGTCGGGTCAGGCCCAGGACGAGGCTGACTCGCCGACCAGCCCGACGATCTCGCCCGCGTGGACCGTGAACGAGACGTCGTCGGCCGCGGTGATCCTCCGGCTGTGCTCACGACATGCCTCCCATTCGGCGCTGTGCGTGGCACCCGATGACGGTGACCGCGATGACGGCCAGGGTGAGCGTCAGTCCCGGGAAAACGCCGGCCCACCAGGTGAGCAGGACGTCGCGGCTCTCGGCGAGCATGACGCCCCACTCAGGGGATCGGTGCTTTTGGCCCGAGGCCTAGGAAGCTGAGGCCGGAGGAGGCCATGATGGACAGACCCATGTCGAGCGTCGCCAGCACGGGGATGGTGCGTAGCACGTTGGGCAGGATGTGCCGGAGCACTACGTCGATCCGCCGCCATCCGTACATCACCGAATGGCGGGCGAAGTCGGCGTTGCGGACCACATCAACGCCCTTGACGCGGCCACGCTCGCGCTCAACGCCCTCGGCCTGCTCCGCCAGCAGTTGAAGCCGGATTCCCGGGTACACGCCATCGTCACCGAGGGCGGGCAGGCGTCGAACGTCATCCCCGACCGGGCATCGCTGCTCATGCAGGTCCCCCCGCCGGCCTGTATCACCACGCGGACGTGCTCGTCGGGCGGCGCGCGAGCACTGGCAGAGCCAGACCCGAGCGGAGCCTGGGGGCGGCGACCTAGACTGCCGAACCGCCGCCCGCCTTCATGAACTGCTAGCGGCCCGGTTGTCCTCGATGGTCGACACGGTCGTGCTGGACCTCTCCGGGCTGAACTTCATCGGTGTAGCGGGGCTGGAGCTGCTGCTGCACGCCCACCGGCAGGCCGACAGCCGCGGTGTGGACCTGCGGCTGGTAACGAGTGCCCACTGCCTGCAGCGGGCGCTGATCGCCGCAGAGCTGACCGAGGCGTTCCGGTGCTATGCCACGCTGGAGCGGGCGCTGGCCACAGTGACTGGACGCGTGCGTGACCTGTACGCCGCCGGCTGAGCATCACGCCCTGCCGATGAGCCGGGCTCGCATGCGGCGCGACCGCAGACACGCGTAGCAGCGTTCGCTTAGGACGCTGCAGGGCGGCGCGGGTCGCCGCCTCGGCACCCAGCGGGCCGTCCCTCGCTTCCGCGACCCCGCCGCTGTGCACGGCGGGCTGGACGCACGGTGGCGGCGTTCGTTCCCCTGTGACCCGCCGTACCTCCCGCACTTCGCCGCCTGAAAGTGATTGCCTCCAGTCGCCTCCACGCAATCCTCTTGCGTTTGCTCCCGTCTCGCGCCGGTTACCCGAATACAGCCGACCAAGCAAACCGAGCAAACCGGAGGGCGGCACCGTGAGCACTGCACAAACTGAACGCCAGGAAGCCGCGAGGCTTCCGGATGGGGACGTGGTTCGCGTTCTCCTGGAGCAGCACGCACGCATCCGTGACCTCTTCGCTGAGGTCAAGAACGCACAGGGCGAGCAGAAGCAGAACCGGTTCGACGAGCTGAGGGCTTTGCTGGCCGTCCATGAGACCGCCGAGGAATTGGTCCTACGGCCTATCGCCAAGAAGACGGCCGGCGAGGCCGAAGTCGAAGCGCGAAACCACGAGGAAGAGGAAGCCAACCACGTACTCGCCGAACTGGAGAAGATGGACGTCAACAGCATCGACTTCGACGCCAAGCTCGCGGATTTCGAACGTTCGGTGATTGATCATGCCGAGCACGAGGAGCGGGAGGAATTTCCCGCCGTGCGCCATGGCTGCCAGCAAGATCAGCTCAACGGTATGGGTAGTCGGCTGCAAACGGTCGAGAAGATGGCCCCGACCCACCCCCACCCCACTGCCGCGGGGTCTCCAACTGCCCAGATGCTCACCGGCCCCTTCGCAGCGATGGTCGACCGCGTTAAGGATGCGATCGGATCCGGTGGCAGATGAGGGCCAAGGACCCGTGAGTGTTTCTGGGCGCAATAGCACCTGAAAACGCTCACGGGTCCTGGCTGTGATTATCGGCTGCCCGAGATGAGGGTTGGGTGCGCACCGCGAACCAGCCATTCACGTGTTATGCCCGCCGCTTGGTAGTGGCGCGCACCCTGAACCCGCTGCTAAAACGCCAGCTCGCTAATGTAAGTGTGTGGTCCATGCCAGTGGGGCATGGGAGAATGCTGCCACGCGGCTCGGGTTCTGTGGAGCTCAAGCTGGGAGTTTCTGCAGGAGTCGCTCCCGCGCGACAATCAATCGTTTCTCCAGCTGCATGCAGGCGGCTTCCGTTTGTCCCGCCCGAAGCATTTCGACGAATTCCCGGTGGCTGGCTACGGCCACCTCGTGATCAATTAGACCCGCCGTGATGGCGGCAAGCCGAGCTTCGGTCAGCAGCTGCTTATGCATAGTGATCAGTCTTCGAGATCCGGTCAAACCCACAACTGCGGAATGGCACTGGGCATCGAGTCGAATCTGGGTAGCTCGGTCAGCCGAAGCGAGCGCTGACTGCAGTTCCTCGAGACTTCGATCGAGCAGCTGGCGGTCAGGCTGCGCGGCAGTATCGAACGAGCGCGCACCGGCCGACTCAAGATGAAACCGAGCGGTGTAGATGTCGACCAGCTGTTCACGGTCGATGCGGGTGACCGCGTGCGGCAAGCCCCGCCCCTGTCGTTGGACCAGGCCTTCGCTCTGCAGTCGCAGTAGGACCTCGCGGACGGTAGGTCTAGCGAGGCCCAGTGTCTCGCTGATTCGCCCCTCGGCAAGTGGGCTACCAGGAGCCAACGAGCCATTGATGATCTCACTACGAAGCTGCTCGACGGCCTGGTCTACCAAGCTCGTCTGCTTCAGTTTCGTTGCCGGTCGCATCACTCAGCAATACTAGCCTAGTTCCCTAGTTAGCCTGTGCTACTCCTCGCCGATCGTGCTGGTGTCGACCCTCGAGGCCCTGTGCGCCGCGGGTAGGGCAGCTGGCAGTCATCGAGGACGGCGCTTGCCTAGTAACTAGACAACTAGGTTTCCTGCGCTTATGGTCATGGGCGTGTCTCGGGCTTGCTGATGAAGCCGTCCGGATCGCACAAGTTGTGCAGCCGGGTGTTCGCCCGCTGGCGCACTCGCGCCGGCGGACCGCCTGCTGCCCCGCTAACCAGTCGAAAGGCACAACGTGAGTGACTCGACCGACGTAGCCAACACCCCGCTCTGGGGTCCGGTGACCTCGTTAGCCCTGCAGAATTCGCCGCACACCGGGCTTCGTCTGCGCGATCTGCCGGAATTCCTCCGTGCGTTCGCCGATGTAAAGCTGGCTGCGGTCCGCGCGAACCGCGACCTGGGTGTGCTGGACGCGGTTCGCGCCGAGGTCATCGCCGAGGCGGCGGGCGAGGTCGCCCGCGGCGACTTGCTGGATCAGTTTCCGTTGCGAGTGGTCGCCACCGGCGGAGGCACCTCGACCAACATGAATGTCAACGAAGTACTGGCCTCGCGGGCATCTCAGCTGCTTCCGCCCGACGTGCGGCTAACGGTTCATCCAAACGACCACGTGAATCGCTCCCAATCCACGAACGACGTCTACCCGACCGCCACAAAGGTGCTTCTCGTGCGACAGGCCATCGAGGTCGCATCTGTCCTGCGGAAACTTGCTCGCAGTTACCGACGTCAAGCAGAGCAGCACGAAGGAGTGCAGCGTTTGGGGCGCACCGGCTGGCAGGACGCGGTGCTCGTCCCGGTGTCGGAGACCCACCAGGCCCACGCTGTGGCGGCAGAGCGATTCGCGGACCAGTTCGACGTCGCGGCACAGACATTGCACGCTGTCCAGCTCGGCGGGACCGCCCTCGGGACTGGAGTTGGCGCCCCGGCTGGTTTCGCTCGCCTAGCCGTGGAGCATTTGACCGAGATCACGGGCCTACCGCTGCGGCCGAGCGCGAGCACTGTCGATGCTTACGCGCACGCTGACGGATACTCCCTGCTGGCTGACACCGCAGCCCGCTGCGCCGGCATCCTGTTCAAGCAGAGCCAGGACTTCCTAATTCTGAGCTCGGGTCCGAACGGGGGTCTCTCAGAGGTGATCCTGCCGAAGCTCCAGCCTGGGTCGTCGATCATGCCGGGCAAGGTCAATCCAGTCGTGCCGAGCATGGTGGGGCAGGCCAGTTTCTCGATCCGCGCGGCTGCTGTGGCCGTGGGCATGGCGGTCGCCGCCGGCGAGCCGGACTTCAACGCGAACGGCCCATCTGTCGTCGCGAACTTGTCCCCGGCGCTCAACGAGCTGGCCGCCGTGGTGCCTGTCTTCGCCGACCGATGCATTGACAGCCTCCACTGGAATCGGGCCCGGCTGGCCGAGCTGGCGTCACATCCGTTCGATTCCTTGATCGAGCAGGCAGAGAAGGACGGCTACGATGCGGTGGCCGGCCGCTCCGCATAGCAACTTCTTCCACTGCAATTCGCACGTTCTCTGGGGTGCAGCTCGCAGGGGCTGTACCCATGACCTTGCTTTCGAGCAGGGGACCAGTCGTAGCTCGCGGCCTTCCGGGGCAGCGGAGCACGCATGCTGAAGCAGCTCGAATCGCAGTTCGTGCCTGAAACTCTACGTTCGCCCGGCTGTGGTTCCCTCACGAAATCCTGATCAAATGAAAAAGTTGCAAAGGCGCAGCGCCGTCGTCAAGACCAGGATGAACTTCCTATTTCGCGTGATCAGCGCGATCGAGCGGGTAGGAAACAAGCTACCGAACCCGTTCTGGCTCTTTTGGATCATGGCTGGGATCCTGGGTGTAGTCAGTTTCGTACTGGCGCTGCTCGGGGTATCCGTCACGCTCCCGAACTCCGGTAAAATTGTCGAGGTCAAGAATCTATTATCGATTGAGGGGATCGGTTTTGCTGCGGAGTCTGCGCTAGACAACTTCGCTGAATTCCCTCCGGTTCCACTTGTGGTCGCAATGATCCTCGGCGTGAGCGTCGCGGAGGCGAGCGGCCTCATGACAGCGCTTCTCAGGGTCACTGTGATTCGCCTACCGGGCCGGTGGGTGACATTCGCGATCGCGTTCGCCTCCATGATCTCGCACGTCATGGGCGATTCCGCTTACATGGTGATGATCCCGCTCGGGGCGCTAGCCTTCCGTGCAGTGGGACGCAGTCCTGTACTCGGGGTACTCGTTGCATTCGTTTCAGTCTCTGCGGCGTTCAATGCGAGCCCATTGGTCACACCGTCCGCAGCGATCCGGGCCTCGCTGACAACTGCAGCTGCGCAGACCGTCGATCCGAGTGTCGTGGTCACCCCCGTTGCGACGTACTTCTACGCTGCGGTCGCGTCCTTGTTCTTGTCGATCGTCATCACGCTGGTGGTCGAGCTCGTTCTGGCGAAGCGACCCGAGTTCGGTCAATGGCCGTCGACGGATGAGGCGGTTGCGACTGCGGGAAACGGCAGCGCAACCGGCACGGTTGCCCGCGTCGAGACTAAGGATGAGCTGACCCAGTCGGATGTTCGTCTCACGACGTTGGAACGACGTGGGCTTGGGTGGGCCGGCGCAGCGTCGCTGATCTACGTCGCGGTGGTATTGACGCTCTTGCTGATTCCGGGTTCTTCACTGCTCGGCAAGGGCGGCAGCATCGTGCAGTCCGTTGTGGTGGTGAACATCGCCGTCTTCATCGGCCTGCTGTTTGCCGTTGTGGGGTTTGTATACGGCCGGGCAACGGGAAGTATCTCCTCGCTTGGAGCGCTTCCAAAAATTATGGCGGACGGGATCATTCCTATCGCTCCGGTGCTTGTTCTATTTTTTGCCGCCTCACAGTTCCTGGCCTATTTCGACTGGACTGGAATCGGCTCGGTGGTCACGGTCGAGGGTGCAGATCTCCTAAAGAAGCTAAACGCCCCACATCTGGTTGTTCTTGTCGTCATCATCTTCGCGATCGCCGTTCTGAATATGGTCATTTCCAGTGGTACCGCAATGTGGGCCATTCTTGCGCCGATTCTGGTGCCGATGATGATGTACATCGACCTCCGGCCTGAGGCGACGCTTGCAGCGTTTATGATCGGAGACTCGGCGACCGGGCCAGTAACGCCGATGAACGCATACTTCGTGCTCGCTCTAGGTTATGTTCAGAGGTATAAGAAGGATGCGGGAATTGGCACTGTGATGTCCTTCGCTATACCACTTTCGTTCGCCATCCTTCTGTGTTGGGGCGCGCTGTTCGTGATTTGGTACCTGACCGGTGTCCCGTTGGGGCCGGGGGGCTACCTCTACTGAGCAGAGGGGAGCCGGCTGTCGCCCTACCGGTAAGTGCGTATGTGAGCGGCAGATCGCACACTTTGTGGCCCGTTTCAGTAGATCCGCCCACTCCCGTGCGCTGTCGGCCTGCTTCGTGGCTACTCAGCAGTCCTTGAGTGGCGGTTTCACTGGCGACTCGGTACGCGGTGGGCCGTTGGCAGCGTGCACCTGGGCATGTACTGCCTGCTCGAGGGTCCGAAAAACGCATCTGGCCGGTTTGCTGCAACCCGCCGACCTTGGCTCAGTCGACCACGCGGTTGATCAGGTGCTTTTTCGGCCCGTACGGGCCCGCCACGCCAGCAGCAGGCTTCAGGTCTTCCGCCTTCTCTACGTCAGACATCAGCATCTCGGTCATCGGTACGTCTCCCCGGATCGGTGGGTGGTGACCGGTGACGGCGACGCTCTGTCCATCGGCGGAAACCACCTGATCCACGCCCTGCGCCAGGATTGTCACTAGGAGGGAGCGCAATTTCGTGAGAAATTGACGTTCACCCGGGTGACGGTAAATTTCTCGCGAAATCGCAACCCCACCGACGACGCGGCCGCGATCTTCCTGGTCGAGCACGGTGATCCGCTGTGGCCGTACTTCCGGTTCGTCCAGCCGGCCCGTGATCTCCCGCCAAGTTGAGTACGACGAACTGGCACCGGTCGAACGGCATCCGGAAGCTGAAAATTGGCAGATCACGTCCAACCGGGTGCGGGCCGTGCAAGCTCTTGAAGGTCGGCTACGACGCGAACCCGCTGGAAAGCGGCGAACTGGAGCGCTACGCGGTGCACCAGGTCGCGATGGCCACCCTCACCCAACCCCGCAGCGAGCAGCCAGTGCACACCGACCACCAGGACCGGGCCCGCCAGGTGCCCGGCTGCCCGGCAACGCGGAGCGGATGCGCGCGGAGATCGCCTCCGAGATCCTCGGTGTCGAGTACTTCGCGCAGGTCTTCATGGGTGGGCTCATCCCTCTTTGCCAGACTGATGTGAGACACCTCGTGTGAGTGCGGGGTTCCTGACTGCGAGCGGGATCGGAGATCCTGGTGCACGTGTCCACACAATCTGACAAGAGCAGGCCCTCATCTCCGCCCCGCCCGGTCGTACCGTACAGCGGACGCAGTTCGACGGGAGCTGTTTCGGGCGCCTCGCGTGAAAGTTATGAGGAGGCTGGCCTGCGATTGTGGCGCTGTAGGTCGACGCGGGGTCGTTGGCAGTGCGATCAGGAGATGATCACTTCGACGGCCGCGTCGGCCAGCGCGTCGCGCAGGTCCCCGGTGGGCTCGGTGTCGACGACGACGCCGGTGAGCTGGTTGAGTGGGCAGACGTGGTGGCCGGCGATTCGGCCGAACTTCTCGCTGGAGACCAGGGCGTAGGAGCGGTGGGCGTTGGCGAGCACGGTCCGGCGCACCGCGATCTCCTCGAGGTGGTAGTCGGTGAGCCCGGCTTCGGGGTGCAGGCCGCCCGAGCCGAGGAAGGCGACGTCCGGGTAGGTGTCGGCGAAGAATCCGGCGGCGGTTGCGTTCGACAGCGCGAGATCTCCGGCTCGCACGCGGCCGCCCGAGACCAGGACGTCGAGTCCGGGGCGATCGGCCAGTTCCGAGGCCACGACCAGCGAGTTGGTCAGGATAGTGGCGGACAGTCCGGGTGGGAGCGCCCGGGCCACGGCGGCGGCGGTCGTTCCGACGTCGATCATGATGATCTGGCCGTCCCGCACGAGCGAGGCGGCTGCGCGACCGATCTTGCTCTTGTTCCCGGCGCCCAGGCGTTGGCGCTGCTCGATGGGCGGTTCCTGTGAAATCGGCGGCTCGGTGCTCGCCGCGCCGCCGTGCACGCGGGTGAGGATCCCGCGTTCCTCGAGCGCCACGAGATCTCGCCGGATCGTCTCCCCGGAGACGGCCAGTTCCCGCACTAGCGTGTCCGTGCTGACGATCTGCGCGCTGCGCACCATCTCGGTGATCAGGGCATGGCGTTCTGCGGCGAGCATAGATCGGATTGTAGCTGTGGACTTCTGTGGAGCGTGTGCCTCACGTTGGAAGACCGGCGCGTCGCGGTCTTCTCGATCGAGCGCGCGCAATGCAGGCTCTCGGCTGGTCCAGCGATCTCTGATCTAGCCGGGCAACGGAACACCCGGCCTCGCGAATCCTCGAATTTGCACAAAATCACCACTTAGCACACGTAAACCCACAGGCCCACAGTGTTCGCCACACGACATGGCCGCAGGGCCTTGGTCTCCGACATCCCCGGTGCCGGTGGGGGAGGCCGACCTGCGGCCGCTGCCGAGACCAGCCTTTCCTGGAGGCACCCGCGCAGCACCCGCTGCCACCGGCGCCCCTGTCCGGGCCGACCAGCCGACCTTCAGCCATCGAAGGAAAAAGCTCATGGATCGCCACACACCTGGCAAGTACGCCGCTCTGAGCGGGTGCACGCTGCTGTTGTCCCTGGTCTACATGTCGCTGACATCGTGGTCGGTCGCGGTGAACGAACTGGCCACGAGCCTGCGGCTGTCCCCGGAAGCGGTTCAGTTCGGTTCGGCCGCGCTAATCGCCGGGTACGCGATCGGCGGCTTCGTGCAGGGCAAGCTGATCGAGCGGTTCGGTTGGCGGCCGACGTTCACCGGGGTGATCATCGCGTTTCTCATCGCATCGGCGCTGATCCCGGTGGTGCAGAACTACGGCGTGATCCTGCTCCTGCGCTTCGTGCAGGGATGGGGCTGCATGGTCACGGTCACCAGCGCGGTGGTCAGTTCCTGGTTCCCGACGCGGGAACGCGGCCTGGCCATCGGGGTGCTGCTCGGCGCCATCGGCCTGGGGTCGGCATTGGGAGGTTACGTCGCGGGCGTGCTCACCCCGGCCATCGGTTGGCAGAACACTTTCTGGTTGATCAGCGCGGCGACTGTGTTCGGAGCTGCGCTTTTCTACGCACTGGTCCGGCAGGCGCCACCTCTGGAGGAGGAACGGACGCTCGCTGCTGCCGGACCTGCCCTTCGCACTCGCAGCATCTACCGGGAGCCCAAGCTGTGGCTGCTGGGCCTGATGGTGATGTGCTGTTTCTTCAACGCCTACGGCATGTACGCCTACCTCGCGCAGTACCTGTACACCCTCGACTACACCTCGGCGCAGGTCGGCCTGGTAGTCCTGCTGAACGGCCTGATCGCGGTCGTGTCGACCCCGGTCGGTGGCTGGATCTCCGATCGCCTGGTGGCTCGCAAGGGGGCGCTGCGGGCACGCACCTGGACCAATGCGTGGGTGGCGCTCCTAGTGGCTGCGGTCGGCTGCGCGCTCGTCCCGCACGTCGCCCCGCTGGGTCTTGGTGCCGCCGTGCTGATCGCGGTGGTGGCCGGCTGGGGAACACCGGCCACCAATGGTCCTGGACTGTCGTTGCCGTCGGACCTGTTCGGTAGTGCCGCCGCCGGCCCCGGCGTCGGTCTGGTCCTGCTGGTCGCCGGTGCCGGCGGGATCATCTCGCCGATCCTGGTGCCCTACATCGCTTCGGTCAGCAACTGGACCGTCGGCTGGTACGTCACGGCGGGCGCCGCAGTGGTCGGTCTGCTGATCAACCTCGTGCTGGGGTCCGAGCGGTCGTCTCAAACGGCCGACGAGCGACCACTCATTACCGCCAAGGAGGCGTGACGTGTCGAAGTACGTGATGACCTACGACTGCGGGACGACGTCGCTGAAAGCCGCGTTGATCGACCTCGAGGGGACCGTCGTCGCAGAGGCGAACGAGACCTACGCGCTGCGCCAGCCCCAGCCCGGGTGGGCCGAGCAGGATCCCGCCGAGTTGTGGGAGGCCGTGTGCCGGGCGAGCCGCCGGCTCATGTCCCACTCGGCGGCGGAGGACGTCGTCGCCTGCGTCTTCGTGGCGCCGTGGAAGAACATCATCCCGGTCGATGCCGACGGAGTCGTGCTGCACGATTCGATCATCTGGCTCGACTCGCGGGCGATCGAGCAGGCGGCCCGGCTCAACGAGGCGGTCGGGGAGTTCGTCGGTACCGGGCAGGAGTACTGGCCGCGTCTGCTGTGGCTCAAGGAGAACGAGCCCGAGATCTGGCATCGCGCTGACAAGATCATCGGGCTGAACACCTACCTCAAGTGGCGGGCCACCGGGCGGTTCGTGACCGAACCCTCCGACGACTTCATCCGGTCGCCCAAGCCCGAGGTCGCCGATCTGTACACCCGCATCATCAAGGCGGCCGGCCTCGTGGAGGACCTGGGGAAGTTCCCGGAACAGACCCGCTCGACCGATATCGTGGGGTCGCTGACCGCTGCGGCTGCCCGCGATCTCGGCCTGCGTGAAGGCGTGCCGGTGCTCGGCGGGTTCGGCGACCTGCCTGCGATCACCGCGGGGGTCGGACGATCCGGCTTCAACGACGTCCACATCTACTTCGGGACGTCGTCGTGGTTGGTCAGCGTCGTGCCCGATCGCAGTTCGCTGGACGCGCCGCTGAACTTCAGCTTCGACGCTGATCGAGAGGGCGCGGTGTTCGCGCTGCAGACCGGCTGCCTGGCCTATGACTGGGCGACCGAGCAGCTGTACCGGGCGGAGAAGGGCGTCCTCGGCGATTCCCTGCACGACTTTCTGGCGAAGGAGGTGGCCTCGGTCGAGCCCGGATCGCTCGACCTCGTCGCGACGCATTGGCTGGCCGGTGAACTGCCGCCGCTGTCCAAGAACGCCAAGGGGATCTTCCTCAACCTGACGACCTCCCACGACCGCCGGCACATGCTGCGGGCCGTCATGGAGAGCATCTGCTACACGCACCGGATGAACCTCGAACGGTTCTCGCGGAGCACCGGCGCCCAACTGGAGAGCATCCGCGTGGTCGGCGGGGGAGCGACCAGTGGGGTCTGGATGCAGATGCTCGCCGACGTCCTCCAGATGCGTATCGAAGTTCCCCGGGCACCGCGCTACACCGGCGCTCTGGGGGCCTACTACTGCGCGATGATCGGGTTGGGCCAGATCGCCGACTACGACTCGATCGTCGACGAGGTGCCCATCGAGCGGGTGTTCACCCCGAACCCGGAAAACGAGGCGGTCTACGACCGGCTTTACGACGTCTACCGCCAGCTTTCCCCGGCGCTGCGGGATGTGTTCGACCAGCTCAACGGCAAGTACTGAACCAGTTGGAGCGTGTTTCCACGTGCGTATCTTCATGACCGAGTTCCGCCAGGAGAGCAATTCCTTCAGCCCCGTCCGCTCGACCCTGGAGCAGTGGCGCCAGGGAGGGATCCTGGATCCGGAGCAGGTCCACGAGTCCCTGGCGGGCAAGCCGTGCGCCATCGGCGGAATGATCCAGGCCCTGGAGGACCACGCGGCCGACGCTGAAGTCGTGCACGGGACCGTCATGTTCTCGCAGAGCGGGGGCATCGCAGAACAAGCCGTCATGGACCACTACCTCGAGCGACTGATTCCGCAGATCGAGGCCTGCCTGCCGCTGGACGGGGTGCTGTTGTCGTTCCATGGCGCCCTGCAGACGACCGAGTTCGACGACCCCGAGGCGGAGATCACGCGGCGGGTTCGTGAGATCGTGGGCGACCGATGCGTGATCGCGACCTCGACGGATTTGCACGGCTACATCTCGCAGGACCTCGTCCGGGACGCCGACCTCATCGTCGGGTACCAGACCTACCCGCACGTCGACTTCTTCGAAACCGGTTATCGCACGGCGAAGTTGGCGTTGGAGGCGATCACCGGCGGCACGTTGGAGATGGCTTGGGTACCGATCCCGATGATCGTCTCCGCGTCCGCGTACAACACACTCGAAGGCCCGTTCCGGGATTTGATCGAGCACGGACGTGCGATGGTCGACGAAGGTCGCATCATCGACTTCACCGTCTACCAGATGCAGCCCTGGTTGGACCTGGCCGAGGGCAATTCCTCGGCCGTGGTCATCGCAGCGGACCGGGAATCAGCTGCGGCCGGTGCCCGCGAGTTGGCTCAGCGGCTCTACGCAGCGCGCCACGAGTTCACCCCGAACCTGATGTCGATCGACGAGATCATCGACCTCGCCGAGGACCCCGACACACCGAAACCCGTGATCCTGGTTGACTCCGCGGACTCGTGCAACGCCGGTGCTCCCGGGGACAGCATGGCCGTGGCCGCGCGCCTGCTGGAGCGCGGGTCGCAGATTCGCGCGGCCACGGTGGTCAACGATCCGGCAGCAGCCGCCGAAGCGCACCGGATCGGAATCGGCGGGCGCGCAACTTTCGAGGTAGGCCGCGCACACGACCCGAACGCCGTCTCGATCAAGGCCGAGGGCTACGTCCGCTCGGTCCACGATGGTGAGTTCGCGCAGGAAGGCCCGGCCGGCCGAGGAATGATCAATCGCATAGGGACGACCGCGGTGTTGCGGTTCGGCACCCTCGACACCGTCGTCTGCGAGTGGATGGCGGGAAACGGCGACCCGCAGCTCTACCGGGCCTTCGGGATCGAGCCGACCTTGTACGACCTCGTGGTGGTCAAGGCCAACACGTCGTTCCGCGCCGCCTACACCAAGTTCGCGGGACTCATCTGCGAAGCCGATACACCGGGATCGGCCGCGGCCGACCTGAGCCGATTGGACTTCCGCCGGTTGCCGAAGTCGATGTACCCGTGGACCGATACCGACGAGATCGAGTACCCGGTGCATTTCGGCCGGGACCGCTCGACAACCGGCCGTCGGGCCTAGCCAGGCCGCGATCACCGGGACGAGCGCGCGGGGGAGTGGCTGCGTACCCGATGACACGCTGCGCTCTGCGGCGATCTTCGCGGTAAACCACGCTTCCAGCACGACTCGGATCGCTGCTGTGAACGCCACCCAGCCTGCGATGATCACGTCGGGTGTACTTGATTTGATGCAGCGCCGCAGATCGACCCGCGATTCGAGGGAGTCCCATGTCAAACCCGAGCCCTCCGCCTTCCAGGCCTAATAAGCACGATCCGGCGACGCTCGCCTTCCAGACCCAGACGGTGCACTGCGGGAATCAGGCTGACGTCGGCACGGGTGCAATCCGTACACCGATCATCATGGCGAACTCCTACGCCCTGCCAGCGGACCCGTACACGCTTGACCCGGACAACCCTGACCTGCTCGTTTACACACGTGAGTCCGGCGCGAACCAGCTCGCGCTCCAGAGCAAGCTCGCCACCCTCGACGGAGGCGATGACGCGGTCGTGCTGGGCACCGGTGTGGCGGCTTTGCACGCCATGTTCTTTACTCACCTGAACGCCGGGGATCACGTCATCGTCTCCGATGTCACTTACAGCGCCGTATGGCGGTTGTTCTCCGAGCTGCTGCCCGTCAAGTCGGGTATCGAGGCGACATTCGTCGACGTCACGGATCTTGATGCCGTGCGTGCGGCGATTCGTCCCACCACGCGGATCATCCACACCGAGGTCATCGCCAACCCAACCGTAAAAACAGCCGACATCCAGGCCCTGGCAGACATCGCCCATGCGGAAGACGCGCTTTTGACAGTGGACTCCACCTGCACGCCTCCACCGATGTTCCGTCCGCTGGAGCACGGCGCCGACCTGGTGGTGCATTCCCTGACCAAGTACATCAACGGGCACGGCGACGCGATGGGCGGAGCCGTCATCGGGCCGCGGGAACTGATCCTCCCGATCAAAACCGAGGCCATGATCAACGTGGGCGCTGCCATATCCCCGTTCAACGCATGGCTGATTTCCCGCGGGTCGATCACGCTGCCACTTCGCCTGCGTCAGCACCTCGCCAACGCCCAGCGCGTGGCGGAGTTCTTGGACGGCGACCCCCGCGTGCTGCACGTCGCCTACCCGGGACTGCCGTCACACCCGCAGCACCGGCTCGCCAAGCGGCAATTCGGCGGACAAGGCTTCGGCGCGATGATCGCATTCGCTCTCGACGCCGATCATGACACCCGCAATGCCTTCGTCAACAGCCTGCGGCTGATCACCTCCGCGGTGTCTCTGGGCCACGACGAGACCCTCATCGTCTACGAGGACACCCCCGCCGGCCGTGCCGCGATGTTCCCCGAGGTGTTCCGCACCCACGGCCTGCTACGTCTGGCGGTGGGACTCGAAGACCCCGATGACCTCATCGCGGACCTGGCTGCAGCCCTGGACACGGCGGTGCCCGCTCCCTGACGCAGACGGACCGGCTCAGTGCGCGCCAGACGACGAATTGGGCTTACGTACTCGTCGGTGATCACATCCCGCGGGCGTCCGACCCGAGAACTGCGGTCACCTCGGGAACCGGCATCAGATGCTCGCCGAGCAAGCGCTGCAGCCTGTCGCTGTCGTGGTCATCGAGTGCTCTGACGATGCCCCGGTGCTGTCCGTCGATGACTGGGACCCGGGCCGGGCTGGACTCGAGCGCCCGGAGCCCGACACGTTGTTGCCGCGCCTGCAAG
Organism: Saccharopolyspora sp. ASAGF58; assembly: GCF_012277335.1. Lineage (NCBI taxonomy): Bacteria > Bacillati > Actinomycetota > Actinomycetes > Pseudonocardiales > Pseudonocardiaceae > Saccharopolyspora > Saccharopolyspora sp. ASAGF58. Next base: position 5,451,925 of record NZ_CP040605.1, read on the forward strand.
GTGTCGTACATCTCGGTGAGCACCACATTTCCGTGCGCGCTCACCATCGAGCGGTGGAACCGCCAGTTCAGCTGGACGGCCTGGAGCCAATCGAGCGCGCGCTCGGCCTCCTCCATGAGATCGAGAAGTTCATGCATCTCCAGAGGGGCGCCGACGCGGTCTGCGCACAGCGCGCTGCCAGCGTGCCGTTCGATCAACATCCGAGTCGCGTTGACCTCGTCGAGCTCGCGGGCAGTGACCACGTGCACCTGCGCTCCCTTGCGGGGCAACAGGTCGATGAACCGCTCGGCGTGGAGGCGGTGGAACGCTTCGCGCACCGGCGTGCGGGAAGTGCCGACGGACTCCGCGACCCACACCTCATCGAGGAAGGTGCCCTCGGCCAGCCGGCCGGTGAGGATCCCATCGCGCAACCAGTCGTAAACCCGCCCTGCGGCGGGCCGCTGGCGCCGCGAATCGACCTGACTGGGTGCATCGACAGCCATGATTTGCCTCCTCGACTTGGCCGTTCCCTCCTCAACATACTGGACACCCCCTGTACTCCTCGTGTATACACGAGGAACACACAAGCTGCGTGTGGGTCTCGCCTCTCCTTTCCCGCTATGTGGAATGCCGTCTGGCGGGCGATCAAGCGCTCGAGTTACCGAGGAGTCGTAATCCTGTGAACCAACGCATCCCGAATTACCGCTTCGCCGTGTGGCTGTCCGACCCGAACTGTGCTGCCGCCGAGATCGCTCGCCACCTCGGTTATGGTGCTGTTGTCCTCGACATCGAGCACGGCGCCTTCGGGCTCGCCGACCTGGAAAGATTCACGCCGTTTCTGAAGGCGCTCGGTCTCGACGTGCTCGCGAAGGTCCTCGCGCCCGAACGGGCGCCGATCCAGCAGGCACTGGACTTCGGAGCTGACGCCGTGGTGCTCCCGCACATCAAGAGTGCCGCGCACGCCAGAGAGGTGACCGCATTCGCCAAGTTCCCACCGGCGGGAGACCGCAGCCTGGCGGGAGGCCGCACCATCGGATACAGCCCTTACACCGACGAGTGGCTGGCGGCTGAGGACGCCCGCATCCGCTGCTACCCGATGATCGAGCATGCCGGTGCCCTCGCCGAGGTGGGGGCCATCCTCGATCTTCCGACTGTGGACGGGGTGTTCGTCGGTCCCGGTGATCTGTCGGTGCGGCGTGACCGCGGTGCCTATTCCAGGGACGCTGGCGACTTCGCCGATCAGCGCACGATCGCCAATGCTGCGCGGTCGGCCGGTAAACACTGGGTCATGCCGGCTTGGAATGAGGACGAGAAGAAGTTCGCACTGGAGCACGGTGCGCATCAACTGGCTCTAACCATGCAGCACGACGCGTTACGCGTCGGGCTCAGCGCCGCGTTCCACGAAGCATCCGCGCTCGCCGAGGAGGTCTCGTCGTGAGCATGTCCGAGGTCTCCGCCGAGGTGGCGGCACCGAGTCGTGTTGGCCGGGTCCGTTGGAAGATCGCCGGCGTGCTCGGCATCGGTGCCTTCGTCAACTACATCGACCGCGTCAATCTCTCTGTTGCGGCTCCGGAGATCATGCGTGACTTCGACATCTCGGCCGCACAAATGGGGATCATTTCATCGGCGTTCTTGTGGACTTACGCCGTCCTGCAGATGCCCATCGGATCGGTCATCGACAAGATCGGCGTGCGCTGGGTCAACCGGGTCGGTGTCACCCTCTGGGCGCTGGCCTCATTCCTCTCGGCGGCGGCCGGTGGTCTCGGCCTCGTGATCATCGCCCGCCTGATCCTCGGCATCGGTGAGGCACCGTCGGTTCCTGCGGCGTGGAAGGCGATCGGGCAGTGGTTCCCCAAGCAGGAACGGGGCACGGCCACAGCCATCTTCGATGGTTCCTCCAAAATGTCGAACGTGCTCGGGATCCCGATCATGGCCTTTCTCGTGTCGGCGTTCAGCTGGCACGCGGCGTTCATCTTCACCGGTGTGCTGAGCGTGGTCTTCCTGCTGGTCTGGTGGCTCCTCTACCGCACGCCCAAGCAGGCACTCGCGAGCGGACGTCTCACCGCGCAGGAATACGCCCTCATCAGGGATGGCGGGGCCGAGGACGAAGACGCCCGAACAAGTGGATCGCTCAACGGTCTCGGGTATCTCCTCCGGCGCAGGAAGACGTGGGGCCTGACCTTGGGGTTCGCCTCATACACCTATGCCTACTACGTCCTGCTGACGTGGCTGCCGGGCTACCTCGAGAAGCAGTTCGGCGTGAATCTGCTCAAAGGTGGCCTTTACACGATGGTTCCGTGGTTGGTGGCGGTCATCGCGCAGTTCCTCATCGCCGGAGTGCTGATGGATCGATGGATCGCTCGCACCGCACAGGCCACGCGGGTACGCCGCATCATCCTCATCACCAGCATGCTGACCTCGCTAGCGGTCGTCGGCGCGGCTTATGCGAACTCTATTACTGTCGCGATCACTTTCCTCTCGATCGGTGCCGCCGGTCTGGCCGTGTCGGTTCCCGCAGGCTCGAGCATCGTGTCCTTGATCGCTCCCCACGGATACACCGGGACCATGGGAGGAATCGTCAACTTCATCGCCAACACGATCGGAATCGCGGCGCCCATCGTCACAGGAATCGTGGTGGACAGCACCGGATCGTTCGCATGGGCTTTCATCGTCACCGGATTCGTGATCGTGGCCGGAATCATCAGTTACACCCTCGTCCTCGGACGGATGGACCGCATCGACCCGCCTCCGGCAGCTGTGACCGCCGCACGCCCATGAGTGAGCTGAAGAGACAGGACCAACGAATGCTCCCCATCGCTGTGGCCCAGTTCGCCCCCACCAGCGACAAGAAATGCAATGCCGACAAGATCAGCGACCACGTGCGGTCCGCGGCTGAGGCTGGTGCGCGTGTGATCGTGCTTCCTGAATTCGCCATGTTCTCGGTTCCGGGAATGGATGAGCGGTTCCTGCGGTCAGCCGAACCCCTGAGCGGTCAGTTCGTCCGGAGCTTGGGGCACTTGGCTGCAGCCCACACCATCACGATCGTGTGCGGCTTCAACGAGACCAGCGACGACCCCGACCGCATCCACAACACACTCGTCGCGATCAACGAGGACGGACGCATCGCAGCGACCTACCGCAAAGTGCACCTCTATGACGCGTTCGGGTACACCGAGTCCACCCGGGTGCGGCCGGGCAAGATCGACAAGCCCGAGCTCTTCGAAGTCGACGGCATCCGGTTCGGCATGCAAACCTGCTACGACGTGCGTTTTCCCGAGGTGACCAGGCGGATCGTCGACGCTGGCGCGGACGTGCTCTTGCTGCCCGCTGCTTGGGTGCCGGGCCCCCTCAAAGAGGATCACTGGTCCACTTTGGTGCGAGCACGGGCCATCGAGAACACCATGTATGTGGCTGCCTGCGGCCAAACCGCGCCAGGAGGCGTCGGCCGAAGCACGATCGTCGACCCGATGGGTGTGCAGCTCGCCTCACTCGGCGAGGCGGACGGAGTCGCCGTCGCCGAAGTCTCTGCCGATCGGATTGCCGAAGTTCGTGCCACCAATCCGGCCCTCGAATTACGGCGGTTTGCTGTCATCGAACGTTGAGCGAGTCCGTGGTCATCCAATCGAGCCGCGGTCAACCCAGTTCGCCGGTATGTCATCACCTGGTGACTTCGGTGCGCTGTTGGACGCGTACGACGCCGTCGGCGACACCGCTTCACCGCCCGGTGTCGCCGACGGCGTCATCAATGCTAAATCAGGTGGACTCTCCGCAGCGCTAACGACTGCGGCTTGGTCGGCAATCGGGCAAGTCGTCTCGGCAAACTGCGGTCGGCGACGATCATCAGCCTGTTGACTTGCGCAATCTACAAGAACGGCCGTCGGATGCCGAACAGTCGGATCGCGATTTCTCAGCCTTCGACGAGTACCGGCTGGTCGTGTGGGTTGTGATGGAACTGGCCGCCTCCAGCGGTTTAGGGAGGGACTCAGGCGTTGGGGGTGAGGTCGGTGAGGAGGGTGTCGAGGACCAGTTCTTCTTCGACTGCTTTGCCGGTGTTGCGCAGGGCCTCGGTGAGGTCAGCGTCCCATCGGGCGGTCACCTGGTTGCCGGTCAGGTCGTGGCCGCGTGCCGCGACCGCCAGGTAGGACTCCGTGTCGAAGCGCCAGGGGCGTGCGGGGAAGCGGTCCAGGACGGCATTTGCGATGCGCAAGCCGCCCCAGTCGAAATCGCCGTGGTAGCGGAGTTCGGCTCCCGCTTCGGTCAGCAACCGCAGCAGGTGAGTCACCGCTGCAACCGGCTGGCCGTTGGTGCAGATCAGCGGTCGGCATGTGCTCCCGAGGCGGTCGGCTGCGGCCGTGACCACCACCGGGTTTTCGCACACCGACACCAGTTGCTCGGTGAATACGGGGGGATCGCGGACCAGTTGGCGCAAGGTCAACACCACCGGCTGTCCGGCCTCGTGCCAGGCGGCCAGCGCGCGGCCGGTCGCCGTGCGGTCGTCGCCAGGCAGGCCCAAGGTCAACACGGTGCTTGACACGTCGTCACGCAGCAGGCCGACCGAGGCCCATACCTCGTGCCGCCATTCGGAGCCGCTGCCGTTCGGGATGCCTGTCAGAGCACGTGCGGCCCCGAGTGCGAGAGTCGCGAGGGGGCCCTCGTCCAGGGCATGCGCACGACCTGTTACCCGTGCTGCGAAGTGCCCCAGCGGCTCGCCATCGGCAGGCAGGTTCCGAACGACCCCAGCTAGATCGTGCAGAATCGGGCCGGCGACTTTTGGGCTGCCCGCGAGCCTGCGGACCAGGCCAGTATCGCGGATCGCCGAGTACCAGTCGGCGAGTTGCTGGCCGACCACTTCTTCCAGCGGGGCGAACGCATCCTGCCAGGCTTGCGCCAGTTTCGCTGCAACCGCTGCCTTTTCGGACACCGGTCCGGTGAGCGCTACGACCGCGGCCGCCAAACCATCCTCGCAGGCACCTGATCGGCGCAACACATCGTCGACGGTGTCCAGTAACACCGTTACCTTGCTACCAGCACGTGGGCGGCGTCCTAGCAGCCGGTGCACGGCGGCACGTTGGGCGGCGGTCGCGTCAGCGAGCGTGACCGTGCCGTGCAGGGTTTGGCCTCTTTCCATTCGGGTGCGGATCCGGTTGACCAGCCAAGCCAACTCAGGATCGCCGAGCAGCCGTCGCAGCCGATCTTGATCCAACGTGCTACCCCCACAAACCTTGCTGCGCAAGGGAATCCTGCAGGGGTACGCGGGTTCGCGTCGAACCGTCCCATTCCCAGTTCGTCACCAGCACGGCGGGAACCCCGTCCACCCTCGACAACTGCGCGATCCGCAAGCCGGGAACCTCCGGGTAGCAGCCCCATTCGCGTTCACTGGTCAGCACCACGTCGAGGTCGAAGGCGGCGAGCAGACCCAGGTACTTCGCCCGCGCGTTGTCGTCGACGCCGGCGAAAGCCTCGTCGAGGGTGACCAGGCGCGGTGCGTTCGGGTTACCGGCCGAGGCGTAGTGCGACGATGCCGCAGCGAACAGCGGCACGCTGGCGGCGAGCACGCGCTCACCGCCGGAGGCCGGTCCGCTCGCCGATCGCCATTGCCCGTGTTGGTGCCGCTGGATCACGAACCGGTTCCACTTCCGGTAGTCCAGCGCCTCCGTCAGGTGTTCCAACCAGGTTCCGGCCGTGTTCCGGGCGCGGACCTCGGCGATCTGGGCCTGCAGGAACCCGCCGACAGCGGCCCTGTCGTCCGCCGACCACGCATCCGACGTTTGCCGCAGCAGCCGCTCCCTGGCTACCGCAAGCCCCGCTGGGCCGTCCTCCAGCGGCCGCCACAGCAGCCGTAGCTGCATACCGGTGCTGGTCGGTCTGGCCGCCAACTCCTGGTTCATCAGCGCCACCTGTGTCTCGGCCGCCGAGATGAGTTCCTGCAGAGTGCTCGCCACCTCGTTGACCAGGTGGTTTTCCAGGGTTTCCCGTTCCCGTTCGTTGAGCAGCCGCTCCCGGTCGGCGACCTCGGTGGCCAGTGCCTCGGTCAGTTCCGGCACCGACGCCGGTCGGCCCTGGAACTCGATCTCCACGACCACGCCGTCCTCGCGCAGATCAGCGGAAGCCCGGTTACCGTGCCGCGACAGCGTGTCGTGCAGCGCCTTGTGCTCGTTGTTGACGCGGTGCTGCGCCCGTTCCCAGGCGTTGTCGTCGTCGGTGACGTCGGCGAGTTCCTCGTTGACCCGGCGGGCCAGCCGAACCGTGGGGACCGGGGCCCACGGTTCGGCCGCGTCGGGGATCTCGAGCTCCGGCAAGGCGATCGCCAACAGCCCCGTCCCGGCGAACCGGCGGAACAACTCGGCCGCCGTCGCGCGTTCCTCGGCCGCCTCCTTGAGCCGTTCGCCCAGCTCTTCGCGACGCCCCTTGGCCGCCCCGCGCTGCTCGATCGCGCGATCCCGGTCCAGCCCGGTCTGTTGCTGGCCGGATTCGTTGTCCCGCAAGGATTCCGCGACCTCGGCGAGTTGTCGCTGCAGCTCGGCCACCGCCGCGCCAACGGTGCTGCTGAGGGTGCGCTGATGTTCGTCGGCGGCAGCGGCCTCGTGCTCTGCCGTGCCCGCGCGGTCAGTCAGCTCTTCAACCGTGGACTCGGCGTGCTCCAAGTCGACCACAGTCTCCCCGGCGTGCCTGTCGGCCTCGCGGACTGCGTCTACCGCTGGCCAAAGGCCCGCAATGACGACGCGGTACTCGCCCAGGGCATTGTCCACTTCGGATAGTTCGGAGCGTGCGGTGGGAAGGCCGGCATCACCAGCACCCTCGTCCAGCGCGGTTCGGGCAGCTTCCTCGACCGCGGTTGAGGTCACGACATCCTGTTCGGCTTTCGCCTGCCGCGCGGTGAGCCGCTGGTGTTCCTGATCAAGTGAGGCCAGCTGCGCGTGTGCTTGACGCAACCGTGTGTCGCTGGGCACCGCCGCGACTTCCTCGGCGAGCTTGGCCTTGCGTTCCTCAAGCCGTCGGCGTTCTTCGGCGACTTCGGCGAGCTCAGCCTGCACGCGCGCGAGTTCTTCGCGCAGCTCGCCAAGCCGGGCGCGGCGAGCCGCTTCGCGCGCGCCGCGCCCGATGTAGGTGGCGACTGGTTTGTGCCACGCGCCTTCCAACACCCCGATCTGGAACCGCCCGTCCGGGCTGACCCAGGTCTGTCCGTGCTCACCGAGCCCGATCGAGGCAAGCACGCTCATGACCGTGGCGTCGGAAACCGCGTCGGCGTGCGGGTCGGCTCGGTCCACTGCTGGTTTGAGCAGCGCACTCAAGTTCACCGACGCGGGTTCGCCGGTCCGCAGCAGGACATCGTTGGTGTCGGTGGCCCGGAGCTCGCCGCCTGGCGTTACCCAGGCGTCGAGGATTCCGGCCGCTTCCAGCGCGGCTTCGAGCCCGGCCCGGCGTGCCTCGTCGACGTTCTCGGCGAAATCCACCAGCCGCCATAGCGGCGCACCCGGACGCCCTTCCCGGGCTGCGTTGTCCCTCGTGTGCGGAACCGGTGGGGCGCTGTCTTCCCCGCTTTCCAGCCGCTCGATCTCGTCGGTGAGTTCGGTCCTGCGCTGCCGACCGGCGCGTTCCTGCGCTTCGAGATCGGCCGCCGCCGCGGCGAGGTCCCCGGCCGCCGCGTGACCGGCAGCGCTCACCGCCGTCGCGGCAGGGTTCGGCCCGGCGAGCGTCTCCACCCACAGCTCCAACTCGGCCATGACTGCGGCAAGATCTGCGAGCCGGAGTTCCGTCGCGTTCTCCAGGTGCTCGCGCACCGCCGACACCAGCTCGACGCCGTTTTCCCGCAACCCGTTGTCGGCGTCGACGCGCCGATCCGCCAAATCTGCGGCTTCCGCGTCGAGCTCTGACACGCGACGGCGGGCAGCCGCGAGTGCCTGCACAGCGTGCTCGACCGCCTGGACCAATCCCGTCACGTGTTTGATCGCTCGCTGCTGTCGAACCGCGAGCTGCTCGGCAGCTCGGCGCAGCGCCGCCAGATCAGGTTGTTCGTCCAGCGGACGATCGATGTCCTCGGTGTGCTCGACAGCAATCCTGGCACGGTCGGCGACGTCGACACCGGAGCGTCGGACGCCGGTCAGGGTCTCCCGCGCGGCGGACAGCCGCTGCGTCGCGGCTTGGTGCCGATCGCGTTGCGTGGCCAGCCTGCCGACTGCGAGGTTGCGTTCACCGGCGATCCGCTTCGCTTCGCCTGCCAGCCTTTGTGCATGCTGCCCGGCTAGTTCCAGTTCGCGCGCGCTGCGCATTTCCGGGCTGGCGCGCAGCGCCTCATCCCGAGCCTGCAGTCGTTTCCGGGTGGTAGTGAGCTCGGTGAGCTTCAACCGGATCGCGGTGAGTTCTTCCTCGGCTCGGGTGAACTCGGATTCCGCCGCACCCAAGTCGCGGCCGACCCGCTCGTAGTTCGCCTGCGCGAGGCGGGGCTGCGCCGCCCGCCGCCGCGCCGCGATCCGCGCGTACCGGCGGTAGTGGGTGAGGAACGACTGCGCGGCATCGCGTGCTTCGACCATCGCGGCCAGCGCCTCGCGGTCTTCCTCAAGACTGCGGAAAGCTTCGGCGACATCCGCGATCAGCGCTTGGTCCAGCATGGGCAACGCTTCGGTTAGCGCCTTGGACAGCGCCTGCTCGCTGGGGCGTTTGGACAGTTGCGGCTGGCGGAGCTGGATGAGCAGGTCGACCAGTGCACCGTAGCGCTGCTCGCCGAAACCGAAGAAACTCTCGTCGACGGCACGCCGGTAGTCCCGAGCGCGGTCGTAGACCGTGCCCTGCTCATCGAGCGCGTCGATCAGCCGGTCCCGGGAAAGTGCGGTTCCGGTCGCATCGACCAGCGCCAGGTCATCGCCGATCCGCTTGCTGGTGACAAAGTACCAGTGCCGCGCGATTCCCTTGCCGGACACCGCTTTCAGGCCACAGCCGATGGTCCGGAACACCGCTGCACCTTGCTCGTCGACGCGGCCGAATTCGAGCCAGGTGTAGCCGAGACGCTCCGGATGCGGATGTTCGCCGCCGAGCAGCAGGTTCCACTCCATCCGCTTCTTCGGGTCGGCATCCGGCTCGACCCGGTGCGGCGAGAGATCACCATCGAGCAGGAAGGGAAGGGTGAGCGCGAGCACCTTGGACTTGCCCGTGCCGTTGTTACCGCGCAGCAGCAGCCGGCCGTCGCGGAACCAGAACTCCTCGGCGTCGTAGTAGAACATGTCGATCAGGCCGGCACGCAGCGGCTGCCACCGCTGCACCGCGGGTTCCGGCAGTTCTCGGGTCATTTCGCTTCCTGGAGGGTGGGTTCGGCCAGCGCATAGCGGGAGAGAGCGGGCAGCGCAGTGACGAAGCCGTCCGCCCGATCGACCAGCCGCAGCGCCTCCAACCTGCCCAGCGCATTCTCGGTCAGTTCGACTTCGGCGCCCGGATCGGTTGCGTTGCGCCGCCAGTAAGTGCGGTGCTCGTCGCCCTTGCGCCGGAGATACCGGTGCAGTTCTTCCAGCGGCACGGCGCGGTTGGGGTGCTGGGCGAGGTGCTCGGCGAGCAGCAGGGTCGCGTGACCTTCGGTGCCGCTTTCCGGCATCCGGACGTCGGTGAGGTCATCGAAAGGATCCACCATGGCGATGCCCTCGGCGCGCGCCTCGGCCACCAGACCCGTGAGCTCGGTGATCCGTGCAGTGATGGCGGCACGCTGGCTGGTGAGATACGCGCGCTCCGCATCGCCGAGTCCCTCGTAATACAACACGGGTTCGTCCAGCAGCCGCCGCGTGAGGCGATGCCGGATGCGCTGGTTGCGCAGGTCGTCCGTGGTGGGCGGGATCTCGTAGAGCAGCGCGGCCAAGCGGTCCTCGAATCCCTCAGCCGTTACTGTCGACGGGCCACGCGGAGCGGCGAGAAGGGCGGACAGCACGCGGCGTCGCACGTCGTAAAGTGCGTCGCCGGTGTCTTTGACGAACGCCTCCTCGTCCCCGGCGACCCGGGTGAGCACACCGAGGTCGAGCAACAGCCGCACCACCGTCGCCAGGTCGGACCGCTCCGCCCGGCTGCTCAGGGTGAATTCGACCCCGGCCGTGACGAGTTCGGGATCGGCGGCACCGAGCACGACCTGCTCGGCGAGGCGACCGAGGGTGATCTGCGCGTCGGCGCGTTCCAGCGCGGCCAACGCCAGGCACGTCAAGACGTAGCGGCGGCGACCGAACGGCTGCTTGGACCGCACGTCCCGCGCCGGATGCGTGGTGTCGGTGGTGTCGGCCGGCTGCTTGACGAGCCGGGCGACTTCGCTGTCGATATGCAGCCGCCAGCCGGTGTTGCGGTCGAACCATTCCCGCAGCTCGGGTGCGTACCGGCGGATGAGGACGAACGCGGGGTCCGTGGCACGAAGCAAGGGACGCCGCAGCAGGGCCCGGGCGGCACGGCGCATCTCGTCGGCGCGGGAGGCCGACATGGCATCGCCGAGCGCGCTCATGCGCTTTGCTCCACGTGCTCCTCGACGGTCAGATCGATGATCTCCACCAGGTGATCGGGCCCGCGGAAGACCCCTTGCGGCGTGTGGATCTCGGCTTTCCGGCCGTCATCGAGGGAAGTGAGCCGGATGGTCATGGTGCCATCGGTGGTAGTGGTGATGACCGTATGCTGACCTGGTGCGCGCGCCGCTAGGGCATCGCCGAGCAGGTGGAGGAACAAGCGGAACGCGGCCGGGTCCAGCTCGCCGAGATCGGTGAGGCGCGTGGGGTGTTCGGTCACGAGAGCGCGCCTGGCCGCCGCGGTCTCGGCTGCCTCCTTTGCCGCGAATTCGGCTAGATACTGGCGCTGCGCCGAGCGGTCGACGATCCGGTTGGGCTTGCCGCGACGTTCATAGCTGCCGGTCTTCCGCAAGCGCGGACTGATCTCCAGAGGAGGTGCCTGCGCCCATGGAGTGTTCGCCGGAACCGGGTTGTCCGCTTCGTCGTTTTCGGCAACCAAGTGCCGCGACGGCGAAAGCCCGAACGCAGCACGCCACAGCCGATGCATGTCCTCCTCCCTGGGTGCCTGCGCGAACCAGCGTGCCAGGCTGCGGAAATCGGCGGACCGGTCGGAACGCCCGGCGCGGCGCTCGTTGAGGGTCGCCACCACCTGCAGCAGTTGTGGAATGGCCGTGCGAGCCCGGGCGCGAAGCAACTTGGCCTGACTGGGATGCTGCGGCTCGCTGATGAACCAGCCACGGAAACCACGCCAACGGTCAAGCCAGCGCAGCCGCCCGCGTTCGAACTCAACCTGGCGCGGATCGTCCCCATCCTCGCCCACGCCGGGGGCGGCATCGGCGGCTTCCCGCTCGGCAGCCACGTCCAGCAACCGCGCGACGCCGATCTGCTCGATGTCGCCGACCAGCGCGGCGATCTCTCCGCCGGTGGCGACCAGATCCTTGATGAAACGTTCCAGATAGTCGATCAACCGGTCTTTATAAGCACGAAAGGCGTCCAAGTCGGCGTCGTGCAGATCGATGGTGCGCTGCAGCGAACTCATGAAGGCTTGCGCGTTGTCGGCGAGATCGGTGAAACGGTCGACGAGCGATCGCAGCGACAAATGCACCTTCGCCGGATCAGGGTCATCCTGATGCACCAATTCCAGCAGTGCGCGAAGCTGCGTTGCGATGTCCGTGAGTGCAACGGCCTGCAGAGCCCCGCGCCTGCCAAGGGCCTCGTCGTAACTGGCGACCGCCTGCTCGGCAGCCTCGCCCGCATGCGTGAGCTGGTAGAGGAACCGGGCGCGGTGGAAGTCCTCGACCGTGGTGACGCGGCTGGTGTCCGGATCGGCGCGAAGATTCCCCCAATCCACCAGCCTCGAAAGCGCATCGACGATGGACGGCAGGTCCCCACCGATAACCTCGTGGACATCCTCGGGCCGAAGGTGAACGATGAACCGAAGCTTGGCCCGCACGAAAGAGCCCATGATCCGGCGGTAAAGCTCAGCATTGGGCGCACTGAGATGAGCGAAAGGACGAAAATCGACCTCACTCAAGCCTGTACCCCTCTCTCGAAGACCGCATTCGAGGGTACGGCAAGCCCTCGGGATGCCACCGCCACCCTCACCGATTCCGTGGGCGGCCTGAGCCGGGAGCGCCGGCGCACGGTCACGCCGTGTTCGCGGTAGGTGCGGCGGACCTCGGCGCACACCCCGGGGCGACTTCATCGGCAGGCGAAGTTGTGCCAGATCGCGGCGGCCAGGGCCAGCACACGCTGGGCGACGCCCCCTGTTCGGGGCACGTCTGCCGATGGCCACCTTCGCGTGGCGGAAGAACACCCGTGAGCGTTTGTGGGTGCCATAGCACCCAAAAACACGCACGGCGTCCTTCGCTGCGGATCATGGACGCCCTCGCCTCATGCCCGCAGGAATTCGGACTTATTCGTCTAGGCCTGGTGGAGCACGCCCGAGCGGGCGGTGCCCCAGATGGGGATTTCCCGCAGTTCGGTCGGGCTTACCTGGTAGGGATCCTCGTCGAGGATGGCGAAGTCGGCGAATTTGCCCGGCTCCAGGCTGCCCGCGGTGCGCTCCATTCCGAGCATGTGCGCGGCATCCACCGTGATGGCGCGCAACGCGCGGTCAACGCCGATGCGCTCACCCGGGGCGAGCACGGTTCTGCCATCGGCCCCGAAGCGGTTGACCGCCACCCAGGCCGCGGTGAGGGGGTGCATTGGCACCGCGACGAGGGAGAAGTCCGAGTGGAGGGCGAACGTCACGCCCTCGCGCTCCAGCGACCCGAGCCGTCCCACAGCCTCTGACCTGTCCGGGCCGTAGCCCTGGTGGCTGTGCACGTGGCTGCGGTAGTGGACGAAGTAACAGTTGACGCTGGCTTGCGCGCCCAGTGCCTTCATCCGCCGGGCCTGGTCGGGCGTGCTGATGCAGTAATGCTCGAGGGTGAAGCGGTGATCGAAGCGAGCACGGGTGTTCTGCAGTGCCGCCAGCGCGTCGAGTGCGGCGTCGATGCTCTCGTCCCCGTTGGCGTGGCAGTGGATCGGAATGCCCGCTTCCCAGAAGGGAAGCATGCGTTCGTGCAGCTGCTCCCATGGCACGTCGTTGCGCACGCCGTTGCTGAGATCGAGATAGCCGGGGAAGCGCACGCGCAGGGACATGGCGGGAAACGAGCCGTCGGCGAGGAACTTGACTCCGTGGAAGAAGAGCGTTTCGCTGTTGCGCCCGTGCAGCTCGGCCAAGTGGTGGGTGGCCTTGGCGCCGTGCTGGTCGTGGAGGGTCATCTCGTAGGAGACCAGCGCCATCCGCACAGGTGTGGTGGGATCGTTGAACGCGGCGTCGTGAATGCGCCACTCGTGCTCGGGGTCGGTCAGGCCGAACAGCAGCTCCGCGGTGGTGGTGACGCCCGAGCGCACGGCCAGCCTGGCCATGTCGCGCAGGCCTTGTTCTCCGGTGTCCTCCACGAGATCGGCGGCCGAGCGGCCTACGGCAGCCTTGTGCGCGGCGAGCTCGATGAATTGGCCGTTGAGCCGGCCATCGTCGTACCGTCCGACGCCGTGCACGGTGCTGTCCTCGCCGACGTGCGTCGTCTTCAGCGCGGCGCTGTTGGCGTACAGGAAATGCGGTGCATAGGAGATGATGAACACCGGCCGATGACCCACCACCGCGTCCAGTTCGTCGCGATGCAGGTGCCCGCCTTGGATGGCCGGGTCGAATCCCCAGGCGACCAAGGCCTTGCCGGGTGGCATCTTGTCGTCGAGGGCGCGCAGCTCCGCCACGACGCTCTCGCGCGTGGGGTGTCCCGGGTTGGTACCGCACGGACCCGGCGAGTCGATCGGGCCGACGTAGGGCACGCCGAGGTAGCCGGAGGAGAGCGCGAAGTGGGTGTGCGGGTCGATGAAGCCCGGCATGATGACCTTGTCGCGCAAGGTGTCGTCCACCTCGTAATCGTGCCGGTCGAGCCACGGCTTCATCGATTCGACACTGCCAGTGGACAGCACTCGGCCGTCCATGACGGCGACGGCGGACGCACTCGGACGTCCCGGGTCCATGGTCAGCACGCGCCTGGCGGGGAAAACGGTGATCTTGGGGCTCATGAGGACATCGCTCCAGGGTGGAAAGCCGGGTTGGGGTCGGAGAGAGAGCGGCGAGAGGTTTCGGGAATACGCCACGCCGCGACGAGCGCGACAACCGAAGCGAGCACGAGGTAGTAAGCGGGCGCCAGCGGGTCACCGGTCGCCCCGATCAGGAACGTCGCGATGAACGGTGCCGTTCCGCCGAACACCGCGTAGGCGAGGTTGTAGGTGAGCGCGGAGGCCGTGTAACGAACCCGCGTGGGGAACAGCTCGACGAGCATCACCGCGGTCACGACGTTGCAGGACACGGCACCGAGTGCCAGCAGCAGTTGGCCGACGATCGCCATGGCCAGCCCGCTGCTCCCGGCCAGCAGGAACGCGGGAAGTCCGCCGACAACCAGGAGACCGGCGGCGGTGAACATGGTCATGCGCCTGCCGACCCGGTCCGAGATGCGGCCGACGGCCGGGCACAGCGCAGCCGCGAACAGCAGGGCGAGCACATTGGACAGGAGCGTGGTCGATGCGTTGTGGCCCGCGGTGACCTTGAGATAGGTCGTCATGTAGGTAGTGAACATGTAGAACGACAGCGCGGTGGTGCAGATGAACAGCCCGAGTTTGGCCATGGATCGTCCGTGCGATCGCAAGGCTTCCCGCACCGGTGCCGAGGCGACCGCTTCGTTGTCCGATACCTGCTGGAAATCCGGTGTCTCGTCGAGCTTCTGACGGATGTAGAAGCCACACACGCCGAGCGGTGCCGCGATGAGGAACGGGAGTCGCCAGCCCCACTCGGTCATCGATGCGGCGCCGAGCGCGCCGCTGCACGTGAAGGACACGATGCCCGCTGCGCCGAACGCGGTGAAGGTGCTCACCGGGAGGAAGCTCGAATACCAGGCGCGCTTGTCCGTGCGGCTGTGCTCCAGTACGAACGCGCATGCGCCGGCGTACTCGCCACCGGTGGAGAATCCCTGCACGCAACGGATCAGCACGAGCAGGATCGGCGCGACGATGCCGATCGTGGCATGGGTTGGCAGGATGCCGAGGGCGACCGTGGATCCGGCCATGAGCAGGATGGTGATGGCCAGGGTGCGTTTGCGGCCGATGCGGTCGCCCAGCGCGCCGAAGTACGCCCCGCCGATGGGACGCAGCGCGAAGGCCACCGCGAACGCGGCGAAGGTCTTGAGCAGACCGGCCGTCGGGTCGTTGCTGGGGAAGAAGTTGGTGGCGATCTCGGTAGCGAGGAAACCGTAGAGGGCGAAGTCGAACCATTCGACGAAATTGCCGATGGATGCCGCGTAGATGACCTTGCGCAGCATCTTCGCTTCTTGGGCGTCTTGCTTTGTCATGGCACCTTCTAGGTGGCTGGTGTGTTCCGGGAAGTACCCGGCAGGTGCCTCGAACTTCGAGGCTCGGCGTGGACTGGATTCGATCGGCGACCGTCTTTCCGGCCGTCTACGGCGATCTCAGCCCTGCAAGATTTGTCCGAATTCGGTCTTTTGATGAAAATGAGGCCGTTCGACACCAGTCACCTAGGGTCAGTTGCTGGTGAAGACGCACTCCTCAGCATTGACAGCGCACTGGATCTCGCGGACCGCCACGCGCGAAGGGTCCTCCGACGCGTACTCGAGCGCGCCCTCGAGCCAGGCCTCGAACAGGTAGCAGGCCCTGTCGACGGATCGCGTCGAGCCCGCTACCGGCAGCAGCGCGGAATGCGCCACCCGTACCTGCAGCACACCGTGGCCGGGGTCAAGTTCGTCGATCTCGAAGCGTCCCCACCCGCGGCGGCTCAGGCGGTCCAGGTAGTGCCGCACGATCGCGGCTCCGGACAGCCCGAGGCGCGTGGCCTCGTGGGCGCACCAGTGTCGCGCCGAGCGGCGGCCGGCGCCGCGGAACAGCTCGGCGGAGGAGTCCCGGCCGACGTGCCGCTCCACGGCATCCAGGTTGTTCACGAGCAGGTGCTGAGGCACCAGCACCATGGGCAGACCATCGACGCTCCACCTGCCTGTTTCGGCATCGACCTCGACCGTTACCGGCAGCTCACGTGTCCCGGAGTTCTGCATGCAGAAATAATACAGAGCGCCTAAGATGGGTCAAGGGTCGCGAAATCGCTATGCCAGGATGGTCGACATGGGACGGCGGCAGCGGACGCAGATGGAACGGGCCTATGCAGAGATCAAAGCGCGATACATGACGCTGCGCCTCGCCCCCGGCGAGTGGGTCGACGACATGCAGCTGAGCCAGGAGCTGGGGCTGAGCCGTACGCCGCTGCGCGAAGCGCTGTTCCTCCTCGCTTCCGAGGGGCTCATCCAGGCCCAGGCGGGTGGCGGCTTCACCGTGCGACCGCTGGACATCGCCGGCATCAGCAGCCTGTTCGAAGCGCACATCGTCACCGCGAAGGCGATCGCGAGACTGGTGGCCATTCGCGCTCTCCCCGAGGAAATCACCGAACTCCGCGAGGCCGATGCGCTGGTCAACGACGGGATCCGGCGACGGTCCGCGCCCGATATCGCCGAGGCCAACGCCGCGCTGCACAACCTGGAAGCCCGCATCGCGCGGAATGAGTACCTCTCGGCGCTCGCCGCCCGGATCTACGACGAGGGGCAGCGGCTGGGTTACCTCGCGTTCGGTGGCGCGGAGGACTGGAACGCCAGCCGCCTCGATGACCACTTCACGCGGGTCAGCCACGATCACTCCGCGCTCATCGACGCCTACCAGGACCGCGACCCGGAGAAGGCGGAAACCATTGCGGTGAGCCATGTTCGCCTGTTCCGTGAGCGCATCCTCACCTACATCGCGTCCAGCGGGGCCGACGAGGTCGACCTCGGCGGCGACGTCATGACGTCGGTCCACCTCACCACCGAAGACCTGCAACGGGCCATCGCGGATGGGAAGCGGCGAGAAGCGAGCGCCTGACCCGCGGACCCCGGTAGGAGAAAGCGCTCGGCCGACGTGCAGCCTGCCGAGCGCAGCCGACAGTCGAGTGAAAATTCGGGGTCGCCGGAAGAGTGCCGATAGCTTGGCGAGGCCCTCGGAGACCACGAATTCGAACGCAGATGGCCGAGGTACGTTCGAGCGGATCGGCGAGGACAACAACGGTGGAGTGTCGGCGGACGAATCGCTGGACACCGCTTGCAGCCACCGCTACGGGCGACTCGACGTCGAGCCGATCGCCATCCGAGATGACACACGAGACGACCGGCCGGGGACAAGGATGCTGGATCCCCGGCCGGTCGTTGCGAGGAGGACACGTGCAACTGCTCCTGCGGATCGGCTTAGCGCTGCTCGCAGTTGGCGAAGGCATCCCCACGTTGTGGGCCGCGCTCGCCCCGTTGTCGTTTCACCTCGGTTTCCCCACTCCGGAGCTCGCGTGGCTGACCGGGTTCCCGCCTTTCAACGAGCACATGACGCGCGACTTCGGGCTGATCGGGCTCCAGTTCGTGCTGGTCGTGGCATACGCCGCGGTGTCGATGCGGTGCACGTTGGTTCGCGTGGTCTTGGCAGCCTCGCTCGTCTTCAACGTTCCGCACCTGATCTACCACCAGCACCACGGTGCGACCGGTAACGCGGTGCAACTCCAGGTGATCTCCCAGGTCGCACCGATCGCACTCGCCGTCCTGCTGCTGATCATCAACGAACTGGCGAACCGGCCGACACCACGAGAATCCACCGCGGAACAGGCGTGACCGCTGACTCGCGTCGGCAGGGCACCACCGTGACGGCCAGCCGCGTACACCGGAAAGCGCATATCGCCAAGCACTACAGGATTGGGCTAATCGTGCGAATCTTCGTCGTCGTCCTCATGGACGGCGGTGTGGTCGCCGATGATCGGTTGCGGTTCTGGAACAGGTCGCTGGGGAACGGGAGGAACTTCCGCTGGGACAGCCGAGGAACGGGCAGGACTCCCTCCTTTCGGGGTTTCACCCGTCGCACTGCCGACTTTGCCAGGATTGGATTTCCCGATCCGGCGGCGCTCGGGGGCACGTGCCGAACCTGCGTCGCCAGCCGTATCCGCCGCAGCACTACCCGGCGCTCCCGCCGCACTACCCGGTTCCGCCGCCGCAGCCGTACTTCTTCCAGCGGAAGCGTTGGCAGGAGCAGGCGAAGCGGGTTGTCCTCACCGTGGTCGCGCCGTGGATGGCGGCGCGGTTCCTGCTCAAGCCGAAGACCGGTGAGCGCGTTCGTGACCGGAAGCTGATGCTGCTTGCGTCCTTGCGCGCGGTGTTTGTCACGTTGGTGGTGGCGGCGGTCGTTGGCTTCCGGCGGACGGGGGGCGTGCTCGTCGGCTCGCTGGAGGTCTTTGCGCACATCTGGTTGCCTGCCGCGGTGCTCGTCCCGGTGCTGTTCGTCGGGCTGCTCGTGACGACGCGGTCCGGTCAGCGGAGCAGGTTGTTGCCGGGGGCGCTGCGGATGCTGTGGCGGCTGCTGCTCGGCGCGGTCTGCCTCTCGTTGTCGTTGCTGGTGTTGGGGCAAATAGCCGATGAATCCCCGTTGGTGGAGCGCGGAACGCTGCGCATCGTGGAGGACGGCCGCGTAACGGACCGCTACTACGAGACCACCCGCGACGGGGACGGCAACCTGATCACCCGCTTCGACAACGGCGACAGGGTTTTCTCCGATGAGGAGGAGGGCAACGCGCTCATCGAGAGCGTCGGGGCGCTGATCAGCTACGTCTGGTTCCCGATCTTCGGTTGTTGTGCCGTGTACTGGGCGGCGCGGTCCGGGCTGTGGCTGGGCGAGGTCCATCCGCTGCTCGGGTTGATGGGTTCGGTCGTGCTGATGTTGCTGGTCACCGGGCAGGGAGTGGCTGAGCTCGGCTCCGCGGGAACGTTGTTGCTCGTGCTGGTGGGTTGTGGCGTTGTCGGGACGCTGGTGCTCGCGGTCTTCGAGTTCAGGCGGGCCCGGGCGGTCGGATTCCGGGTCCGCAGCGGGCCGGAACCGGTGCAGCAGGACTGCGGCGCTGCGTCACCCGATGCTCCAACGTTGCCGTTCGGACTTCGGGCACTCGACCAGCTTCCGGAAACCGGTGGAAATGCGGGGGTTTCGGCGCAGTACCGGCAGCGGGCGGGACGCATCGCGGCAGGTGCCGGCAACGCGGTCGCGGTCGTGGGACGCGGGATCGCGAGGCCGTTTGGCCCGATCGTCCGCTTCGTGCGGCGAAAGCGGGTGGCACGCCAGGTTGATGCGGCCAAGCCGCGAATGTTCGCCGTCGTGGTCTTCCCGTGGTTGACGGCCAGATACCTGTTCAAGCCCGAGGTCGGCCCGCTGCACCGGGATCGGTTGCTGGATCGGCTCGGTTTTTGGCGCACGGTCGCCGGTTTGGGCGTCGTCGTCGCCACCACGATCAGATTCCGGGGCCCGTCGGATCTGTTCTGGGACCTGGTGGGGAAGGGTTATGCCACCATCGGGCTCGCGGTGTTCATCGCGCCATTGCCGATCTTGATGGCACTCGATGCGCGGCGGAACGGCTACGGCCCCCAGCTGTGGCCCGGGTTCGTGCGGATGATCAAGCGGGCAGCACTCGCTCTGATCGTGATTCCGCTGCCGCTCGGAATCATCGTCGGCGTGGTGTTGCTGGCCTTCTTAGCGGCTTGGCTGACCTTCGTCGTGGCTTTGCCGGTCATCCTGCTGGGCGTAGTCGCGCTGCTGTGGTGCGTGCCGTTCGTGGTGTGCACGTTCTTCTGGGCTGTGCGAACCAGCGTGTGGATGAGCGAGGTCAACCCGTTGCTCGCGCCACTCGCGGGCACCGCGTTCGCGGTGTCGATCAGCATCCAGGAGCTCGTCGGCGGCGACACCAGGAACGTTCCGCCCGCGTTGTGGCTCACGCTGAACATCTTCGGACTGATCACCACGGTGTTGCTGGGAACCGCCGAGTACCGGCATGCCAAGGCGCTCGGCTACCGGCTGCTGCGCTTCCAGGAGGCGGTTGCGGCGCCGGTCGATCCCCCGCGGCCGAGCTCGGGGTTCGTCCGCCCGGTGCTGCGTGATCTGGGCCGCTTGGCCCGCGAGCACTACCACTACATCCGGCAGTACGACCGGTAGGCGGTCCGCCCAGGTCGGCGAGCCCTGGTTCGCGGTTGCGCACCCGCGCCTGCGACCGCGTCTTCGCGCATGCCGCCGCCACCGGCCGCCGCCCCGTTGTTGGCCAACTTGTTCCGGCCACCGATGGACAGCCCGTCATCCCGGTTGATCGGGGTTCGATGCCCTTTCGGGCAACGTTGATCGAATTCGGCCGGATCTGTGCGGTGGACGCAACCCCGGCGGGCGTGGTGCGTCTTTCTTGCTGACAGAGCGGTGAGAAACCGTGGACACGCCAAAGGAAAAGGGGAGCACGATGCTCAAGCGTCACCGTATGACGACGGCCATCACCGGCATTCTGGGTGGAGCACTGCTGGTCACCGGCTGCGGAGCCGCCGCCGCACTACAGCCCTCGCCGGCGCCCGGGCGTGACGCGGGCAATGCCGGTATGGCCTCGGGCGGGGGCGGCGGGGACATCGGCACGTCGAATTGCTCGGAGGCCGATTTCCTCGCCACCGCGACACCTGTGGAAGGCGAGCCCGGCAGTTTCATCGTGGCGTACGGGAACCGGTCGGACAAGACCTGCACGATCAACGGCGGCGTGCCCAACCTCAAGGGCGTGGACATGAGCAACTCGCCGATCGAGGACCTGCCCGTCGAGGACGTGCGGCTTCCCGACGCGCCCAAGGAATTCACTCTCCAGCCCGGCGAGAGCGCATACGCCGGCATCGGCATGATCCTGGCCGACAGCGGCGACCCGGACGCTCATGTCCTCACCGGGTTCCAGTCCTCGCTGCCGGACATGTCCGAGGCACAGCCGGTCAACGTCCTCGGCGACGATGAGGTGAAGTTCGCCGCGAAGTACCTGCGAGTCAGCTCGCTGGTGCCTACCGCAGACGAACTGCGGAACTAAAACCCATGCGAGTCCCGCAGAATCAACCTCGCCGTGCGATCGGTCGGGTCGTGTCCGCGCAGGTGTCGTGACGGTAGCTGGCGACGGCGACCGTGCACTCCCTGTGGCAGCGCGAGCCCGATGGCTTCATCGAGGCCTGCCGGGCTTCTGGTGACCAGCGTGACCTGTCCGGTCATGTCGGTCGTTGTCACTCCACCGGCTTCGAACCGGTCCCGGCCTGTCGGAGCCGGTGGTCCAGCGCGGTGTGGCGGCGGCCGGAGCCGACGGTGCGCACCGCCTGCCCGAGGGCCTTTTTCGAACCGACGAGGACCACGACCTTCTTGGCCCGGGTGACCGCCGTGTAGAGCAGGTTGCGCTGCAGCATCATCCAGGCGCTTGTGGTCAAGGGGATCACCACGCACGGGTATTCGCTTCCCTGCGAACGATGGATGGTCACCGCGTAGGCGTGCACCAGTTCGTCGAGTTCTGTGAAGTCGTAGTCGATGTCCTCGTCCTCGTCGGTTCGCACGGTCAGGGTCTGTGCTTCGTTGTCGAGCGCGGTCACGACGCCCTGCGTGCCGTTGAACACGCCGTTGGTGCCCTTGTCGTAGTTGTTGCGGATCTGCGTGACCTTGTCGCCGACGCGGAAGATCCGTCCGCCGAACCGCCGCTCTGGCAGGCCCTCCCTGGCCGGGGTGATCGCTTCCTGCAACAGCTGGTTCAGCGCGCCTGCACCTGCGGGGCCTCGATGCATCGGGGCGAGCACCTGCACGTCGGTGCGCGGGTTGAACCGGAACTTCCGCGGAATCCGGCGGGCGACGACGTCGACGGTGCGCTCGGCGGTCGGTTCGGATTCCTCTACGTGGAACAGGAAGAAGTCGGTCAGCCCGTGTGTCAGCGGATAGTCCCCGGCGTTGATTCGGTGCGCGTTGGTCACCACCCCGGACTCGGCGGCCTGCCGGAACACCTCGTTGAGCCGCACGTGTGGAATCGGGGTGCCAGGGACGAGCAGATCGCGCAGTACCTCACCGGCTCCGACCGACGGGAGCTGGTCGACGTCGCCGACCATCAGCAGGTGCGCGCCGGGCGGGATCGCCTTGGCCAGTTTGTTGGCTAGCAGCAGGTCGAGCATGGAGGCCTCGTCGACCACGACGAGGTCGGCGTCCAGCGGGTTGTCCCGGTCGTAGGCGGCGTCCCCGCCCGGCTGGAGCTGGAGCAGCCGGTGCACGGTTGCCGCCTCGTGTCCGGTGAGCTCGGTCAGCCGCTTCGCCGCTCGTCCCGTCGGCGCGGCGAGGATCACCTTGGCCTGTTTCGCCTGAGCCAGTGCGATGATCGACCGCACGGTGAAGCTCTTGCCGCAGCCTGGGCCTCCCGTGAGCACGG
This sequence comes from Saccharopolyspora sp. ASAGF58, assembly GCF_012277335.1. Classification (NCBI taxonomy): domain Bacteria; kingdom Bacillati; phylum Actinomycetota; class Actinomycetes; order Pseudonocardiales; family Pseudonocardiaceae; genus Saccharopolyspora; species Saccharopolyspora sp. ASAGF58. The sequence continues at coordinate 5,474,215 of NZ_CP040605.1, forward strand.
CGACCTTCTCGGTCAGGGCCAGCTTGACGGCGCGCTCCTGCGCCTCGGCGAGTTCGGCGCCTGTAGTGCGGCGCAACCAGTCGAGGGCCTTGTGCCAGTCGACTCCGGCGAAGGCGGGCATCCGGTCCGCGCCGGTGTTCAGCAGCCGGGACAGCTGGTTGGCCAGGGCGACTTCGGCGCGGTGGAAGGGCACGAGGTAGATCGCGACGGTCGGCACCTCGTCGTCATCGGTGGGGATCTCCTCGCGGACCACACCTTCCTCGGCGACGAGTTCGGCGAGGCATTCGATCACCAGCCCGGTGTCGACGGCGAGGATCTTCACCGCCTCGGCGATCAGCTCGGTCTCCGGCAGGTAGCAGTTGCCGTCGCCGGTGGACTCCGAGAGCGTGAACTGAAGGCCCGCCTTGACCCGCTCCGGGGAGTCGTGCGGGATTCCCACCGCCTTGGCGATGGTGTCGGCGGTCTTGAAACCGATTCCCCACACGTCGTTGGCCAGCCGGTAGGGCTCCTCCTTGACGGTCCGGATCGCGTCGTCGTGGTACTGCTTGTAGATCTTCACTGCCAGCGAGGTCGAGACACCGACACCTTGCAGGAAGATCATCACCTCCTTGATCGCCTTCTGCTCTTCCCACGCGTCGGCGATCAGCTTCGTCCGCTTCGGGCCGAGCTTGGGGACCTCGATCAGCCGCGCGGGGTCCTGCTCGATGACGTCGAGCGCGGCGACGCCGAAGTGGTCGACGATCTTCTCGGCAAGCTTTGGGCCGATGCCCTTGATCAGGCCCGACCCCAGGTAGCGGCGGATACCTTGCACGGTCGCAGGCAGCACGGTTGTGTAGTCGTCGACGTGGAATTGCCGCCCGTACTGTGGGTGCGACCCCCACCGGCCGCGCATGCGCAACGCCTCGCCGGGCTGCGCGCCCAGCAGCGCGCCGACGACCGTCACCAGATCACCGCCGCGGCCGGTGTCGATCCGCGCGACGGTGTAGCCGCTGTCCTCGTTGGCGAACGTGATCCGCTCCAGCGTGCCCTCCAGCACCGCGGTCCACGTCGCCGACTCCCGTCCCTTGTCCACCGACAACACGTATCACGAACGGCTGTCAAGCAATCCGGCGGTCACCACATGCAGCGGCACCTCCCGACGCCTAGGGCTCCGGCTGATCCGCTCAACAGGACAAACGTGCTGCGCTGGATCCAGGACATCGGTGGTTCTCCTTCGGTTGGGCGAGGGGTGTCAATTTCGCGAGAAATTGGCGTTCACCCGGGTGACGGTCAATTTCTCGCGAAATTGACACGGCGCCCTTCGTGGGAAGCTTGCCGAAGGACGGTACGTTTCTTCGGTGGACCCGGCGTTCGGGCCGGTGGCGCAGGGCGGGTACCGCGGCGTGCCGGCGAAGGTGTCGATTGGCCCGGACGGCCGGACCAGGATCGCCGACGTCGTGATTGGCGCGAGCGTCGGCGATGCCCGGTACTACCTGGAGTGCCCGCGGATGGACAACGACTTCCACGGGCTCGGCGTGTTCCTGATCACGAACGTAGAACTGAGATCGTCACGGTGAAGGTGCCGTCGTGCGGCACGGTGAGGATGTGCATCCGGCGGCCGGGGTAGGTGATCGAGGAGGGCCTGATCCCGGGCTGCCGCGGCTGTGCCCAGTCGAATCGCAGCACCACCCGGCCGCGGGTGAGCGTCAGCCCTCGCGCGTCGAGTGCGACGGTGTCGGAGTCCCTCACCACCAACGGGATCTGCTCGGTTGCCGGTGCGTTCGCCCGCACCGACCTGGTGATCCGGTCGGGATGCGCGGTCACGTCGGTGACGACCGAGCCGCTCGCGGTGCGGTAGCGGAACCGGTACGGCTCGCCGCCCAGGAACTCCGCCTGCTGCGGTCCGTTCGCGTCCGTCACCTGGCCCGGGAAGACCGTCGCCCAGCAGGCGTGGTCGTTGTTGTTCATCGACTGGACGACCGTGCCCGCCACCGGGTGCCACAGGAACGTCAGGCCGGTGCGGGCCAGCGAGGTCGCGCGCCTCGTGCCGAAGTAGCCGCCGAGGTAGAACTGCGGCCTGCGCAGGAACAAGAAGTTCTGCCCCTGGTCGCTGCGGATCTCGGTGAAGTTCGCCCGGAGGTATGGGAGTTTCGCGATCGCGGCCGCGCGCTGGGCACGGGTCGGATAGCGCTCGCCGTAGATCGCGTGGGTGAGGATGCGCGGTGAGGTGTCCTGTTTAACGAGTGCGGGCACCGGTGCCGGGTCCGCCGCCCAGGCCGCCCGTGCGGCGGCGAGGTCTTCGCGGCTGGACAGGAACGCGGACAAGTTCGGCACCACTGGCACGAACTGGTTGTTCAGCGCGGTACGTTCCGGGTCCGGCCGCACGTCGGCGTAGAACCGCGACGAGGTGCGGGAGTTCGGGCCGACGTTGGCGAACCAGCCGGAGCCGTCGGGTTCGCGCAGCAGGTTGTAACCGAGCCAGTCGGTGTACTTGCGCGTCATCGTGACGAGGTTGGCGTCGTTGGACTGGCGCCACGCGTCGGCCATCTCCGGCAGCATCACCTCGAAGTTGTAGTTGGTGTCCGCGCCGGTCAACTCGTAGAAGAAGCCCGCAGGACTCTGCCCGTTCGCGGCAAGGCGCGCGAACGCCTCGGTCAACCGCTGCCGCAGCGCGGGGTCGGGGTCCTGGTTCAGCGCTAGCGAGGCACCGGCGAGCCCGGCGGTAACCTGGTTCGCGTAGTGGATTGTGGGCTGCCAGGCGCTACCGTTGCCCGGGTCGAGGAGCCACGTCATCGCTTTGCGCAGCGCCGAGGTGATCTGCGACTGGCGTTGCGGCAGGATGTTCGCCTCGCGCAGCAGGGCGTTGGTCTTGCTCAGGTACCCCAACCCGAAGCCGGTGGCGGCGAGCCCGTGCTCGGTTGGCGAATACTCCGGCCACGAGCCGTCATCGTGCTGCAACCCCAGGTAGTGCCCGAGCCCGGCGTCGAGCGCGGCGAGCAGAGCCGCGTCGCCCCGGTACGGGTTCCACGTGCGGGACTTCGTGGCGAACCAGGCGAGCGTGTAGACGTGCTCCTGGACGCGGGCGTTGTACGGCGCCGCCGGGCTGCGCCACCAGCCTCCGGCGAAGAAGCCGCTCGAGTCCATGTCGGCGACCATCGGCGAGACCGCACTGAGGTACGACGCGAAGCGCTGCTCCTCGGGTGCGAACAGGCGCCGGATCGGCGTGGTGGGCGGCGGTGCGGGCAGTGCGAGTGCGCGGGCCGGCAGTGCGGCGAGCAGTCCGAGAGCGGCGGCGCCGGTCATCAGGCTGCGACGGCTGAACGTATTCACGGGCCTACCTCCTTGTGGCCGATCAACCCTCACCCGCTGCGTAGCCGCACGTCAAGATGATAATTCGAATTATTAGGCCTTGACGACGCGTGGGCCGACGACGCAGAATCCCTGCCAATTCGAATTGGCAAGCGGGGGTGCTCGTGGCCCGACGGCTCACCCAGCAAGACATCGCCAGGATGGCAGGAGTCAGCCAGGCCACGGTGTCGCTGGTCCTCAACAACCGGCAGGACGGCAACGTCCGGATCGCGCCGGCGACCCGTGCGCAGGTGCTGGAGGTGATTCGGAAGACCGGCTACGTCGCGAACCCGATCGCCCGCAGGATGCACGACCGGCACAACCGCATTCTCGGCGTGTTCACCTACGAGGCAGTATTCCCAAGCACCCACGCGAACTTCTACCAGCCGTTCCTCGAAGGCATCGAGGAACAGGCCGAGGAGGTCGGCTGTGACCTGTTGCTGTTCACCAGCGCCAAAGCCGCCGGGGCGCGGCGGCGGATCTTCGGCGACGACAGCCGGGTGCGGCTCGCCGACGGCAGTCTGCTGCTCGGTCGCACCGTCGACCGCGACGACCTGACCCAGCTGCTCGCCGAGGGCATCCCGTACGTCTCCATCGGACGACGCGACGACGCGGGCGGCCCGGTGCCGTACGTCGGCGCCGACTACCGCACCGCGGTGCAAGACCTGGTGGACCGCGCGGTCGCGCTCGGCCACCGCGGGTTCGCGTACCTGGGGTCCGGTGCGGGCGCGGAGTCGTCCGCGGATCGGCTGCAAGGCTTCCGCGAAGCCGTTGCCGCACATGGCGTCCAAGGGGTGCATGTGCAGACCGCACGGCTCGACCAGCTGCGCGAAGCGGGCGCCACCGCCGTGCTCACCGAAGAGGTGTCGGACGGGGCCGCGCTCGTGCTCGCCGCACGCGAGCGCGGGCTCTCCGTGCCGGGCGACCTCACCGTGCTCTCGCTCGGCGCCGCTACCAAGGCGGCACCGGACGACGTGGCGCTCAGCGGTTTCCGCATCCCCAGGCGCGAGATGGGGTGCCGGGCGGTGCAGGCGCTGACCGAAGTGCTCGAACACGGCACCACACCGCAGGAACTGCTCCCGTGCGAGTTCGTCGAGGGCTCGACGCTGGGCGCACCACGCCTTTGACCAGGAGGAACTGTTGCTCGACCACACCACGGACGTTGTCGTCGTTGGCGCCGGACTCGGCGGTGTCGCCGCCGCGCTCGCATTGCTGCGCGCGGGCCGCCGGGTCGTGCTCACCGAGGAGTACGACTGGCTCGGTGGCCAGCTGACCAGCCAGGCCGTGCCGCCCGACGAGCACAGCTGGGTGGAGCGCTTCGGCGTCACCGCGAGCTACCGGGCGTTACGCGACGGCATCCGCGACTACTACCGCCGCCACTACCCGCTGACCCCGAGCGCACGGGCGTGGCGGGAGCTCAACCCCGGTGCGGGCAACGTGAGCAGGCTCTGCCACGAGCCCCGCGTCGCCGTCGCGGTGATCGACGAGATGCTGGCGCCGTTCCGCGGCAGTGGCAGGCTGACCGTGCTGCAGCCGTACCGGCCGGTGGCCGCACGCACCGACGGCGACCGGATCGTGGCGGTGGCCGTTGCGCACCGCGACACCGGCGAACAGATCGAGCTCTCCGCACCGTACATCCTGGACGCAACAGAGACGGGTGAGCTGCTTCCGTTGTCCAGCACGGAGTACGTCACCGGATTCGAGTCCACTCTGGACACCGGCGAGCCGAGTGCGCCCGACGTCGCGCAGCCGGCGAACATGCAGGCGGTGTCGGTGTGCTTCGCCGTCGACCACGTCGACGGCGACCACACCATCGACAAACCGGCGCGGTACGACTTCTGGCGCGCGTACCAGCCGGACTTCTGGGGCGACCGGATGCTGTCGTTCCGCTCTCCCAACCCGCGCACGCTGGCCATCTCCGAACGCACCTTCACCCCGAACCCGGACGACGACCCGCTCGCCGTCGTGTCGGACCAGCGGCTCAGCGCCGGTGACAGCAACCTGTGGACGTTCCGGCGCATCGCCGCGCGTCGCAACTTCGTCGAGGGAGCCTACGACAGCGACATCTGCCTGGTGAACTGGCCGATGATCGACTACTTCGAGTCGCCGGTGATCGACGTGCCGGACGCCGACGCGCACATCGCCGCGTCGCGGGAGCTCTCACGTTCGGTGCTCTACTGGCTGCAGACCGAGGCACCGCGCCCGGACGGCGGCACCGGCTTCCCCGGCCTCCGCCTGCGCGGCGACGTCACCGGCAGCGCGGACGGTCTCGCGCAGGCGCCGTACATCCGCGAGTCCAGGCGCATCAGGGCCGAGCACACGATCGTCGAACAGGACCTCTCGCTCGCCGTGCGCGGCGACAAGGGCGCGGTGCAGCACGCCGACGCCGTGGGTGTCGGCATGTACCGCATCGATCTGCACCCGTCCACCGGTGGCGACAACTACATCGACGTCGCGAGCTGCCCGTTCGAGATCCCGCTCGGCGCGCTGATCCCGCAACGGGTGGAGAACCTGCTACCCGCAGGCAAGAATATCGGCACCACCCACATCACCAACGGTTCCCACCGGCTGCACCCAGTCGAGTGGAACGTCGGCGAGGTCGCGGGCGCGCTCGCTGCCTTCTGCCTGGCGCACCGAGTCACCCCTCGCGCGGTGCGCAACACCCCCGGCCTGCTCGCGGACTTCCAGCTGTGTCTGGAACGCGACGGGGTCGAGCTCCGCTGGCCGGACGTGTCCGGCTACTGACGCAGGGAGACGAAAATGACAAAGTTGTCACGACGACTCGCGGCACTCATCGTCGCCGGGCTGCTCGCCCTCACCGGCTGCGGTGGCGGATCATCCGCACAGTCCGGACCGAAGTCGCTGCGCATGACCGTGTGGACTGCCAACGCGGCGCATCTCAAGCTGCTCAACGACATCGCCGCCGAGTACAAGGCCTCGCACCCGGACATCGCCGAGATCAAGTTCGACTCGGTGCCCGCCGACGGCTACACCACGACGCTCACCACCCAGATCGCCGGCGGTAACGCGCCGGACCTGGCCTGGATCCTGGAGGAGTCGGCACCGGACTTCGTGGCGTCCGGTGCGCTCGCCCCGGTTCGCGGCAAGATCGAGAAGGCCGACGAGCTCGTGCCGTCCGCGACGAAGCTGTGGGAGAAGGACGGCGAGTTGTACGCCTACCCGTTCTCCACCTCGCCGTTCGGGTTGTTCGTCAACACCGACCTGGTGAAGGACTCCTCGGCGGACTGGACCTGGGACCAGGCGATCGCGGCGGCCTCTGCGTCGGCGGCCGCCTCCGGCAAGGCCGGCCTGGTACTGCCGGACTTCAAGTACCAGAACTGGGCGGTGCTGTCCGCGATCTGGCGCGGCTGGGGAGCTGATGCGTGGAGTGCGGACGGTCGCTCGTGCGGGTTCTCCAGTAGCGAGATGAACGACGCGATGTCGTTCCTGCACAAGGCCATCTTCAACGACAAGGCGATTCCGGGCCCCGGCACGACGGTGGACTTCTTCGCCGGGGACGCGGCGATGGCGATCGGCCAGATCTCCCGGTCCAGTGCGTTGAAGGACGCGAAGTTCGGCTGGACGCTGCTGCCGCTGCCGTCCGGTCCGAAGGGTGACTACGCGGTGATCGGGCAGGCCGGGATCGGTGTGCTGAAGCAGTCGCACAACGTCGAGGCCGCGACGGACTTCCTCGCCTTCCTCACCAACCAGGCCAACTCCGCCAAGCTCGCGCAGTTCTTCCCCCCGGCGCGGTCGTCACTGCTCAACGCGGAGACGCTCGCCAAGAGCAACCCGTTGATCAAGGCCGAGCAACTGCAGTCCGTCGTCGTCGACGGCATCAACAAGGGCGTGGTGAAGCCGAGCCACAAGGGTCAGGAGGAGCTGAACCAGACGATCCGCGCCGCGCTCGACCCGTTGTGGAAGCCGGACGCGAACGTGCAGAGCGTGCTGAACGATGTGTGCACCAAGATCAAGCCGCTGTTGGAGAACAAGTGACGGCGGTCGCACACTCCACGCGGGCCGTAGCTCGCGAGCGGACGTCGTTCTGGACGCAGCGCAGGCGCGACAACCTGGTCGGTTACCTGTTCGTCGCGCCCGCGCTGCTCGGCAGCATCGCGTTCGTGCTGGTGCCGCTGGCCTTGGTCGGCTGGTACAGCCTCAACGAGTGGAACGTGCTCGCCGGCACGTTCCACTTCGTCGGCGCGCAGAACTACCAACAGCTGCTCGCTGACGAGAAGCTGCGCGACTCGCTGGTGGCCACCGCGTGGTTCGCCGTCGGCCTGGTCGTGCTCAACCTGTCACTGGCGCTGCTGCTCGCCGTGCTGCTCAACCAGAAGCTGCGCGGCACCACGGTCTTCCGCACGTTGTTCTTCTCGCCCGTCCTCGTGTCGCTGGTGGCGTGGACGCTGGTGTGGCAGCTGATGCTGCAGCCGGAGGGCAGCGTCAACAGCCTGCTCGGGTTCTTCGGCGCCGACGGGCCGAATTGGCTGCGCGGTGAGTCGACCGCGATGGTCTCGGTGATCGTCGTGCAGGTGATCAAGAACGTCGGCCTGAACATGGTGCTGTTCCTCGCGGCACTGCAAGGCGTGCCGCAGCCGTTGTATGAGGCGGCGAAGATCGACGGCGCGGGTGCCTGGACCCGGTTCCGCCGCATCACCGTGCCGTTGATCAGCCCGACGATCCTGCTCACGTCGATCATCACCATCGTCGGCTCGCTGCAGGTGTTCGCGCAGATCGCGGTGCTCACGCAGGGCGGTCCGGGCACGTCCACGACCGTGCTGATCTATTACCTGTACCAGCAGGCGTTCCAGTTCCACCACTTCGGCTACGGCGCGACGATCTCGGTGCTGCTGTTCGTCATCGTCGCCGCACTCACCCTGCTGCAGTGGCGGATGCGCCGGAAGTGGGTGCTGCATGAGGCCTAGGGTCAAGATCGCGCTGTACGGGCTGCTGTGCCTGCTGTGCGTGCCGTTCGTGTTCCCAACCTGGTGGATGATCACCTCGTCGATGAAGCCGATCAGCGAGATCTTCTCCACCTCGCCGCTGCCGTCGGAGTGGACGTTCTCCACTTACCGGCAGGTGTTCGAGATGCAGCCTTTCGGGCAGCAGTACTGGAACAGCCTCTACATCGCGGTGATCGTCACGGTGGGCACGATGGCGGTGGCGGCGATGGCCGGGTACGCGTTCGCGCGTATCCGGTTCCCCGGCCAGAACGTGCTGTTCGTGGTCGTGCTGATCGGCCTGCTCATCCCGAGCGAGGTCACCATCGTGCCGCTGTTCCAGATATTCCAGTCGCTCGGCCTGACCAACACGCACTGGCCGCTGATCATCGTGCCGATCCTCGGGGCGCCCTGTGTGCTGGCGATCTTCATCATGCGCCAGTTCTTCATCGCCCTGCCGACGGAGCTGGAGGAGGCCGCGCGGATGGACGGCCTCGGACGAGCGGGCATCTTCTACCGGGTGGCGCTGCCGCTGTCCCGGCCCGCGCTGGGCGCCGTCGCGATCTTCACGTTCCTGCATTCGTGGAACCTCTACCTGGAGCCGATCGTCTACCTGTCCACACCGGATATGTACACGCTGCCGCAAGCGCTCACGCAGTTCGTCGACATCTACGGCGGACCGATGTGGAACGTGCAGCTCGCCGCCGCGACCATGACTGCGGTGCCGATTCTCGTCGTGTTCGTGCTGGCGCAGCGGCAGTTCATCGAGGGACTCGCGCACACCGGCGTGAAGGGGTGAGTCCCTCGATCGACCCTGAGATCGCCGACGCGTCGCGGAGAAAGCCCGTGAGTGTTTTTGGGTGCCATGGCGCCCAAAAACACTCACGGTCGGGTGTCGCGCGTGATAGGGGCTGCGCATTCAACGTGTGCGGGCTGTAATGGTCCGCCCACTCCCAGGGAGTCAGCTTGCACCTTGAGGCAGCATTTCACGGTCGCGCATGCCCTATCGCCTCGGGTGACCTGGTCACGACTGATGTCGCTGCATAGATTTTCGGCACGGCGTCGAATTTCCCCGTTTCTCGGCGTCACCTCTGTCTCGATGCGAATGGAGCACGATGATGAAGATGCGAAAGCTGGCCACGGCCGCCCTGCTCACGCTGGGGTTCGCCGGCGGTATCGCCGCCACCCAGGGTGTGGCGTCCGCCGCCTCGTTCGTCCCGGGCGGGGTTTACACGTCCTACCGCTCCTGCGCCCAGGCGGGCGAGGCGGGCAGATACCAGCACCGCTGGGTCGGCTGGTACTGCCAAAACCTGTACAACGGCCGGCACCAGCTGTGGGTGCAGCCGACTTACTGATCCGGTGCATGGTGCGGGGGTGCGTCCGTTGTGGACGCGCCCCCGTTTTCGTTGCGGTTTCCAGGCTGAGGGCTCCGGTTCCGTCGCGATGAAGAGACTTTGCTGCCTGGCGAAACAGTACTTTGTTGCGGTGAACCGGTCATGTCCGTACGGCGAGCACGATTCGGTTGTCGATTCCGCTGGCGGAACGGTCAGGCGGCTGGGCGTGCGTCTCGAATCCCTTGCTGCGCAGCTTGTCCAACACGGAACCGAGGGCATGCTCGCTCTCGTGCACCTCCATCACCACCCGCTTGATGCGCGGCCAGTCGTCGTCCGCGATGCCGTCCAGGGCTGCCGCTTCGCCGCCCTCGATATCGATCTTCAAGAGCTCGATGTCGTCGTGCCGGGCCGCCGATTCGCGCAGGATCTGCGAGAGAGGTCGCACCGGCACGGACACCGCCTCGTAGCGGTACACCTGTTCCGCTACCGCCGGAGTGGCGTAGGTGGCGATCGTCTCCCTGTCCTTGAGCTTCACGTCCAGGTACGCCGTGGAATTTCCCGGCATCGCGGGGAAGAAGTAGAACTGGGTCGTGCCGGCCCGGTCGGCGAGCCCTTCCTCGTGGACGGTGACGTCGGTGAGGCCGTGCAGGCGGATGTTCGCGCGCAACGCCGCCACGGTTTGCGGCATGGGCTCGATGGCGATTACGCAGACCCGCGGGAAGCGCTGCTTGACGAACAGGGTGAACAGGCCGATGTTGGCTCCCGCGTCGACGATCAGCCCCGTCGGTTCGATTGGTTCCAATGCACGCAGGTAGCTGTTGCGGCCGAAGATCTCGTCGTAGATCAGCTTCGCCTCGGAGAGCACCGGGTTTCCGGTTGCCGGGGTGTAGCATTCGAGATCCTCGGCGACTGCGACGAGGTGCAATCTGGTCATGGCATCCCCACTGACGTTTGGCGTTCGGTGTCCTGCGGCGACCGCCCTCGCTGGCGTCATGTGGCCGGCGAGGCGCGCCCGGCGCGGGGTGTCTGCCGGGACAGGAAGTTCTCGAGAGTTTCGGCGCCGGCCTTCGCCGCGTTGGTGCGGAGCAATTCCGCTCGCCATTGCGCCAGGTTCGCCTGGATGGTGGGGTCCGCAGTTACTTCGTCGACGGCCGTGCGCAGCTGCTCCACGGTCACGGACTCGGCGTCCACGGTCCGGCCCAGCCCCAGCTCCGCCGCCCTCCTGCCGTTGAGCGCCTGCTCGGGGGTCTGCGGCAGCGACACCAGAGGCACCCCGTGCAGGAGCGACTCCATGGTGGACCCCATGCCGGTGTGGGACACGAACACCGAGGCGTGCCGGAGCACCTCGAGTTGCGGAACGTGCTGGTGGACCTCGAAGTTGGCGGGAACCGCGTCCGGCCGCGCGCGACCGGTGGCCATGACGACGTGCCAGCGGCTGCCGGCGAAGGCATCGGCGCAGACGCCGAGCAGATCGGGGCGGTCGTTGAAGACCGTACCCAGGGCGATGAGCAACACCGGTGAGTCCTCGGGTGGTTCCCAGGCCCCGGGCCGCGCCCGTCTGGGCAGCGCCGGTCCGAGGAAATGGAACTCGGGGCCGAACGTGTCCCCGGCGATCTGGAAGCGTCGTGGGAGGAAAACCAGATTCAGCGGGGCGCGCGCATCGGTTGGTCGAAGGGTTCCGGGGTGGATGCCATGTTCGGCGCTGAACCTGGCTAGCGTGCGGCCGACCTCGAACAGCCGGGGATCCGCCGGGTTGAAGTCGGTGGGCCACATGATCGACTGCAGCGAGAACTGCTCGTTGCCGACCATGTTCGGTGCCAGCCCGCATCCTGGCACGCCGAGCTTCGCCGCCAACGCACGACCGGCCAATCCCATGACGTCGAAGCACACGCAATCGGGGCGGTCGGCCCGGAATGGCTCCAGCAGGTCTGCGAAGGTCGTGATCAGTTCCGCGGCGCCGTCGGCCATCATCGCGATTAGGTTGTCCATGGTGTAGTTGCGGCCCGCCATGCCGCTCAGCTCCACATTCCACGGCATTTCCACCACGTCGGCGCCCGCGCGCGCGACTGCGGCCGCCTGCTCCGCACCGGTCGCGTACGTGACGCGGTGACCGCATGCCACCAGTTCCTCCACCAACGGCAGCGTCGGGTTGACGTGGCCGTGCGCGGCCAGTGAGACGAAGGCGAAGTGCTTGTTCATCGTCCTCCCAGATGCGCCGTGCGCGTTACACCTACCCGCCTCGCGCGTTGTCGATCCCAGTGCCGGCTGGATGTCCGCGTCAGCCGATGGCTGCGCCGATCCTACGCGGCGAGGGCCTGGTCGTGTCGCCATTGCGCGAAGTCCACGGCGAAAACCCGCCAGCGGCGGAAAGACTTTGGACGCGACGGAGCCCGCTTGGTTCAATGCGGTCAACACCACGGTGATCGGAAGCGGGAGAGCGAGCGCATGTCGGAGCACGTGGGAACCGCGGAGTGGCACGGGGTCCAGGTCTACTTCTACGAGGAGAACAAGGACGACCTGATCTTGAACTGTGTCCGGCCGTTGTTCAGCCGGCTCGCTCCGTTCGCCGAGCGGATGTTCTACACCCGGCACTGGTTACGCGGCCCGCACCTGCGCCTGAGTTTCCTCGCGTCCGGGGGCGACTTCACGAACGTGATCTACCCCGAGACCGAGCGGACGGTCGCCCGGTACCTCACCGAGAATCCGTCGACCGCCGAGATCGACGAGGAGGAGCTGCTCGCAGTCCATCGCGCGGTGGCTGAACAGGAGCAGCAGCCAGGGCCGTTCGTGCCCTTCCACCCGGACAACTCCGTGCGGCTGGCCCCCTACGACCGGCGCATCCCGGTGCTCGGCAGTGCGGCAGCCGCGGAGCTGCTCGAGGGCTTCTACCACGAGACCAACGCCCAGGCCTTCGCCGCGCTCGACGACGTTCGTTCGGGCAGGAGCCGGCTCACCACCGCATTCGACCTCATGGTGGCCACCGCACATGCGATGTGGCCCGGTATCAACCGCGGATTCATCTCCTTTCGCTCGCACGCCGAAGGTTTCATCGCGCGAGCCGGGGACCCGCGGCGGCGCCGTGCGTTCTGCGACGAGAAGTACCGCGCCCAAAAAGCCGGCCTGCGGCGGCGGCTGGTCGCCGTCCTCGACGGACTCGACGGACCCGACGGACTCGACGGACCCGACGGACTCGACGGACCCGACGCACTCGACGGACCCGACGGGCTCGACGGCGATGGCGAGGTGCCGTTGGTCCGCGAATGGGTTGCGGTGCTCGGCCGCTACCGGGCGCGGGCGCGACCGTTGATCGCCTCCGGCGAGGTGTCGTTCGTAGCGGCGGAGCAGGGGTATGCGCAGCAGAGCTGGGATCCGCAGATGCTGGCCCACAGCACGTTCCACAGCCTGCTGCAGGGCGAAGGCGGGCAGATGGCCCGTTTGCAGCGGGACCCCGACTTCCTCGCTTTTCGTTTCGCGCTGAACTACCTGTACCTCCACCTCAACCGGATCGGTGTCCGGCCGGTCGAGCGGTTTGTCCTGTGCCACCTCATCGCCAACACGGTGGAGGACCACTACGGCATATCGGCCCACGATTTCGTGGCGTCGTGAGCCTGGCGTTCGGCTTTCGCTGGCTGGGCTAGGCTTGCCGTTCGTGGACAACGGTGACGTCGTGTCCGTGCCGGTCTTCCGCCCGGACCTGGTCGGTGTGCTGTGCAGTCCCAGTTCGCCCGGCCCGCATCCGGCCGTGCTCGTGGTCGGCGGTTCGGAGGGTGCGATACCGGAGTGCGCGGCAAAGCGCTTGGCGCAGGAAGGCTTCGCCGCGTTGGCGGTGGCTTTCTTCGGGGTCGGGTCGCTACCGCGGGACCTCGTCGAGATCCCGCTGGAGTACTTCGCCGGCGCGCTGGACTGGCTCGCCCAGCGGCCGGAAGCCGACCCCGGGCGGCTCACCGTGGTTGGTCGCTCGCGAGGCGGCGAGTTGGCGCTGCTGCTCGCCGCCGCCTATCCGGAGCGGATCAAGGGAGTCGTTGCCTACGTGCCGAGCAGTGTGGTGTGGCAGGCGGTTCCGTCGGACCCGCGCGCCATGCTGGGGGCGCCGCGTTCGTCGTGGAGCCGAGATGGCGTACCTGTCCCGTTCGTCGCCATGCCGCCGCCCACCGCGGCCGACGCGGCGCAGTTCCGGGGTTTCCTGAGCGGGGAGCCGGTGGCCTTCCGCCCGGCGTTTGAACGCGCCATGACGCAGTGGGACGCGGTGGTCGACGCGACCATCGAGGTGGAGCGGATCAACGGCCCCGTGCTGGTGCTCAGCGGCGGGCAGGACCAGCTCTGGCCGTCGGAGCTGTTCGCCGAGCGGATCGTCGAGAGGTTGGTCGCGCACGGCCACCGCTTTCCGCACGAGCATCTGCGCTATCCCGGCGCCGGACATCGGCTCGGCGTCCCCGGCGCCGTGCTCCGGCAGCGTCGCGCCGGTTTCGACCGACTTTTGATGGGCGGCACTCCGGAGTCCGATGAGGACGCCAGCCGGGACAGCTGGCCCCAGGTCCTCGACTTCATCGCGCGGGCCGGAGCGTCCTGAGAGCCGGCCGTCATCGCCAGAAAACCTCCCAGAACCCGCCGATGGTCGTCTTGGCAAGGTGGCTGCAAGCGGCTGCGCCGCTTCCAAAGGCGCGGACGGCATTCGCTGAGTCCCGCTTCCCCGCGAAGCTCGCTGACTCCCCATGATTTCGCCTCCGCGCACTGTTGTCCGGCGGCGCTGCCGGTCAGCGAAACTGTTCGGGCAACGCGCTGCCCGGCGATTCGGTTGTCCGCCCGCGTTCACCGCACCGGATTTTCTCAGATGTTTCTCAGCTTAGGACGCGCCGTCGTCAATTTCGGCCGATGGCTCGTTTCAGAAGCGAGGAATACCCCGCTGCTGCTCCATTCGGCCGAAAACGTAAGTAAAGGGTGCGTCTGGCAAGTGGACTAGTGATGTTTCACTACGGTCAGTCGCAGCGCCGCGCGAGTCCGATGAGGCCTCGAAATGTCGGCGAAATTAACTCGTGATCGGCGCTCGCGTGCTTAAAATGGCGCTGTCGGCGTCGGGATCCTGGGTACCACGTTGACAATTCAATTATCCGATGAGAGCGATTTGGGGACCGATATGGAAGATCTCAAGCTCGATCTCGAGAGCCTCGAGGTGGAGAGCCTCAGCTTCGGCGGTGACGCCGACCGCGACCTGCAGTCCCTGGGCATGGGCCACGGGATGACCGAGGTCGGGTCGTCCGCGGGGTGCTGCTGCTGCACCTGCAGCTGCTGTTGCTGCCCCTGCGGATGAGTTGACTCCACGCGCGGAAGTCGCGGAGTCCGGCATGCTGAACTCCGTCGCTTAGGCGAGTTCTGCTCGTCAACCGCCTAGACGGGAGCGGGGTTCCGGGACGTGTTTCGCCGGCGCTTGTTGCCCGGAACCCCGCGCCTCCTCGCGCGTCCCCCTACTTTCGTCGACCGCGTGATCCTTTGGATGGAGCAAGTGAAGCCGAAGCTCAAGAACGACACGCTCTACCTTCCGTCGGCCGAGGGGATCTACTTCGTGAGCAATCACGGAACCCTGACGCTGGAGGGCAAGCACATCTACCAGTGGGTCGACAAACTGGCTCCGTTCCTGACCGGTGCGCACACGCTCGACGAGATCACCGCCGGCCTTTCCGGGGATCGCCGCCGAATGGTCACCGCGTTGATCAGCGGCCTGGTGGAGAAGGGATTCGTCAAGGACGTCGGGGATGACCGCGAACACGGGCTGGACGAACGGGAACTCGCCGCCTACGAGTCGGAGATCGCGTTCGTCGATTACTACCGCGATTCGGCCGCGTACCGCTTCCAGCGGTTTCGCGAGCGCAAGGTGTTGCTGATCGGCGCCGGCCAAACGGCGGCGGCACTCGCCCAGGCCTGCTTGCACGCCGGGGTGCGTGATGTGCGGCTGGTGATCACCGACGAAGCCGCGACCGACCGGTCGCGCATCGAGGAGTACGTCGGACGAGCCCGCGACCGAGACCCGCGGCAGTCGCTGGTCGAAGTGGTGGACGTGGCGCTGGACGACTCGCCGGAGGCGGTGCGGAAGGCAGTCGAATCCTTCGACGTGGTCATCCACGTGTCGGACAAGCCGATGCTCGGCCGCGCCCGACTGCTGAACCAGGTCTGCGTCGACCGGGGAGTGCTGTTCATCCAGGCCGTCGTGGTCGAGGGAGGCGCCTGGATCGGCCCGCTCGTCAACCCGGTCGGCGTCGACGCGTGCTGGGAATGCTCCTGGCTGCGCGTGCTGGGCAGGAACCCCGTAGCCGGTGAGCCCTTCGCGGACCGTCCCGATGCCGTTCCCAGCGAGTTCCTGGCCGGGCCGACCGCGGCGATCGTGGCCAACCACCTCGCCTTCGAGGTGTTCAAGCACATCACGGAAGCCGGCCCGGTCGAGACGGCGGGTGCCGTGGTGGGTCTGGATCTGGAAACTCTGCAGAGCGCCGGCCACCCGGTGTCCCCGCACCCGCTCTGCACCGCGCACGGTACTTCCGCACCACCGACCGAGCAGGACTTCCTGGCGGTCGTCAACGGCCTCGCTGCGGGGCCGGAGCTCTGCGGCGAGGACTTCTCGCGGGCCGCTGCCGAATGCTTCGAAGAGGACACCGGCCTGCTCGGCCGCCTCGACGAAGGCGACTTCGGGCAACTCCCGCTGAAGGTGTCCAGGGCGGAATTCTCCAACGCGCTGCTGCGCCCTGACTTCGATCAGGAGGCGGCCGCGGCGGTCGCGGTGGCCACCGATTTCACCGAGGCCCGCGAGCGCGCCACTCGCCGGGCCTGCGAGCTCTATGCCGCCAGCGTCGTCGACTGCCGCAGGTTGCGAGGTTCCGGCGCGGGCGATGCGCGCACCTGGGGGCTGGACCTGGCGTCGGGCGCCGCCGTCTCGGTGGTCGCCGCCAATGCGTTCCCCGGACTTCGAGCAGCGGTGCCCACGGCTGCGGACGCACCCGGCCTGGCATCCGGTTTTACCTGGTCCGAGGCGGTTGGTCGCGGGCTGCTCGCGCTGACCAACCAGCTGACCGCCGCAGAACTGGAGCACGCCCGTGACCCCTTCCCCCGGGTGGACCAGAACGCACTCCCGCAAACCGCGATCGCGCAGCGCTACCTGACGATGCTGGAGATCCTCGGCATCGACGTCGAGGTCTACGACATCACCGGCACGCTCGCGGTGCCGACGTTGGTGTCCTGCATGGGAATGGACACGGTTGGCTGCGCGTCCGGATTCGACGAGGCGCAGCTGTTCGAAGAAATCCTCGAGCAGACGCTACGCCACCACCAAGCGCACGCGGCGAAGTGGCCCGGCAACGCCATGCCGGAACCCCTTCCGCAACTGCCGAAGGAGCTGCGCGGACCCGAGCGCACCCGGCGGAGCACGGCGGTCGGCGAACCTGCTCCACGGCAGTGGCCGGAGATCCGGGCACTGCTGCTGAGCCGCTTGCGGGATGCCGGCCACCGGCCGGTCATCGTGCCGCTCGATCACGATCCCGTGATGAACCTGGTGCTGCCCTACATCGTCAACGTCGTGCGCGGAGAAGAGAACTAAAGTGTCCGAAGACGTTCGCAAGGGGATCGGCGGAGCCGTCCGAGTCGGGATCACCGGGGATGGCAGGCTCTACGACGAGGTGCGGCGCGTGCTCTCCCGACACCACCGGCTGCTGGTGGTGGGGAAGAACGACCGGGACGCCGCGCGGTCCAAAGTGGATGTACTGCTGCTGGTGCAGGACGGCTGGGACCGGCAGTGGCAGCGGGAGTGGAACGACTGGTGCCTCACAAACGACGTGCCGCTGCTGCCCGCATACCTCACGCCCGGCGCGGCTCTTGTCGGCCCGTGCGTGTCACCCGGGGATGATGACGGCTGCCTGGTCTGCGTCGACGAGCGCCGCCTGCGGGCGCGCGACGACCTCGGCGACTACGGCAAGGCGCTCGCGGCTCAGCCGGCGCTCATCGCGCGAATGGGCGTGCTGTGGCTGACCACCTTCGCCGTGGACCTGCTCAGCAGCCTGATCGCAGGCGAGATCGACCGGTTCGGCGCGGACCGCACCACCATGACCACTCGGCGAGCGATGATCCGGCTCTCCCTGGACGAGTTGCGCACCAGCATGCACCGCTGGCTGCCCGATCCGTTGTGCGAGCGCTGCGGTCGGTTGCCCGATGACTCCGCGGCGGCGGCCAGCATCGAGCTCCATCCGCGGCCGAAGGTGTCCCCCGACACCTACCGCGTTCGGTCGCTGGCGGGGGAGCGGGACAAGCTGCACCGGATCTACGTCGATCGGGAAGCCGGATTGTTGCGCGCCGTGTACAAGGAAGGGCGCAGCGTCTTCCCCAGCGCCAGCGCCCCGATGGGTCTAAGGGCCACGACACGCACCGAAGTCGGCTACGGCCACCAAGTGAATTTCGCCGCGAGCCAGCTCACCGCGATCGCCGAAGGCCTTGAACGCTACGGCGGGATCGAACCCGGTGGAAAGCGGACCGTGGTGCGGGACAGCTACCGGGAGCTCGGCGACGACGCGCTGGACCCGACGACGCTCGGGCTGCACTCCGACGAACTCCACCAGCTGCCGGGCTTCCCGTACCCGCGCTACCACCACGACCTCGTCTGCAACTGGGTCTGGGGCTACTCCTTCGCCCGCAAGCGGCCGATCCTGGTGCCGGAGAACTACGCCTACTACGGGACGGTCCACCGGAACACGAGGGAGCACCCGTTCGTCTACGAGATCTCGAACGGCTGCGCGCTCGGCGGGTGCCTCGAGGAGGCGATCCTGCACGGCATCCTCGAGGTGGCTGAGCGCGACGCCTTCCTGATGACCTGGTACGCCCGGTTACCCGCGCCCCGCATCGATCCGCGTTCCGCCCCGGACCCGGCCGTACCGCTGGTCATCGAGAGCATCGAAAGCTTCTCCGGGTACTCGATCGAGGTCTTCAACATCACGCTGGAACAGGGCATCCCCTGCTTCTGGGTCATGGCCGTGGATCGGCAGGGCATGCCGGACATGCCCAAGGTCCTGTGCGCTTCGGGTTCGAACCTCAACCCGGCGAAGGCCCTGACAAATGCACTGATGGAGTTGGGACCGCTGGTCAGCAGACCTGCCGAGTTCCACCGGCAGAACAGACCGCGGGTCGAGGAGATGCTGGCCGATCCCTACGCGGTGATGTCGATGGAGGACCACGCAGCGCTCAACGGTGCGCCGGAGGTCTTCGACCGCTTCGACTTCCTGCTCTCCGCACCGACGCGGCAGACCTTCGCCGAGGCGTTCAAGGACTACTACCAGAAGCCGAAGAACACGGACCTGCGCGTGGATCTGGAGGAAACGGCCGGGCAGTACCTGCGTGGCGGGCTCGACATCGTCGTGGTCGACCAGACCACACCAGAGCACCGCGCCGGAAGTTTCAACTGCGTCAAGGTGATCATCCCGGGCTTGCTGCCGATGACCTTCGGACACCAGCGCCGCAGGGAGCGGGGTTTCGAGCGCTTGTACCGGATTCCCCACCAGCTCGGCTACTACGACAGGCCGCTGACCGACGCCGACATCAACCCGCATCCGCATCCCTTCCCGTGAGGCCAGGACTGGAGGTGAAATGGGCAACTGGGACCTGACCATCGGCGATCGGTACCTGCAACGGACCGTTCACGAGGCCGAAGACCTCTTCGCGCAGGTGCGGGGCGAGGAGCCAATCGGCCCGGACCCGCTGCCGTTCAAGGTCTACCGAGGTGTGCGGCGCTACCCGTTGCCCGGTCGGCTGTCGTGGGATCTGGGCGACGTGCGCAGCACGTTCGCCGACTTCGCGGGAGCCGGCGCGCCGAACCGCGAGGAGACCTCCCCGGAGCGGGTCCTGTCGACCTTGCTCCACTACGGGTACGGCTTCTCCCGGTGGGACGTGGGGCCGGGTGCCGTCTGGCCGCATCACCGGATGGTTCCATCCGCCCGCTGCTACTTCCCCACGGAGCTGTACCTGTGGCTGCCCCGCTCCGGTGACTTCCCGGCGGGCATGTACCACTACGACACCCTGCACCACGCCGTGGCGTTGATCCGCGAGGGGGAGTTCCTGGGGGAGCTGAGCGAGCTGCTGGGGGCCGACCTCGACGAGGCCGGCAGCGTGGTGCTGCTGTCGTCGCTGTTCTGGAAGAACGCCTTCAAGTACCGCGGCTACTCCTATCGGTTGTGCGCGCAAGAGGCAGGGATGGTCGTGGGCAACCTGCTGATGGTCGCCGGTGCGCTGGGGCTGCGCGGTGACGTGCACTACCAGTTCCCGGATCGCCCGGCGGGCCGCCTGCTGGGTCTCGAACCCAGCGAGGAACACCTCTTCGCCGCGCTGCCGCTGCGTCCCGCCGGAAGGTCGCCCCTCGAGGGCGTGACCAGGGTTTCGGGCGGACGTGCGGGCCTGGAGCACCTCCCGCCGATGCGGCACACCTACGTGCGGCCGGAGGGCCCGTCGCACGCGCACGACGAGTTGTTCACCTCGATCGCTGAGAACTGCCTGCTCGACGACGGAGTTGACTTCGCCCGGGAACTCCCGGCCGTGTCGCGTTGCCCGCACGACGTGTCCTCGGTGCTGCCGGCACCGCCGGCCCGGGAAGAGCCGCTGGACCTCGGTGCTGCGTTGCGCGCCCGCAACTCGGGCAACGTGCTGTTCAACCCGGTCGCGCGAACCCTTCCGCTCGCCGATTTCTGGGAGATCGTCCGGTATGCGACGGAGCCGTACACGTGCGATCTGCGGCCTGGCGTGGCAGCGCCCGGGGTCAGCCTGCACGTCGCGGTGTTCGACGTGGCGGGGCTGCCGCCCGGCATCTACCGGTTCTGCCGCGAGCACGGCGGACTGCACGTGGTGTCGGAGGGCGATTTCTCCCGCCCGCTGCAGGGCGCCCTCCCAGTGCCCAACCTCAACCTGTGCGCGTCCAACATGGCCCTGTACCTCGCCGCGGACTACGCCGAGACCAGCCGCGTCTTCGGCAACCGGGCCTACCGCTTGATCAACCTGGAGGCCGGTCTCGTCGCCCAGCGGCTGTGCGTGCTCAGCGCCGCCCACGGCGTCTCGGCCCGGGTCCACAATGGATACGACTCCGCCAGCATCGAGGCCATCGTCGAGCTGGACAGGGCGAAGCTGACGCCCTTCTTCCAGATCGCCGTCGCGCACAACCGACCGGGAGTCCAGCACGGACTGCCGGTCATCTTCTGACGTGGGGGTGGGAAGGTGAACTACCGCGTCGAACCCACCTTCGTGGTGCGTGCTGCGGAGTTGCCGCTGGCCGTCTTGGCGCGTCTGCGCACCGAGAAGACGGCGCAGCTCGTCGAGCAGATCGTCGACATCCAGGAGTGGCTGGACGCCCAGGGGGAACCGCTTTCCGATGCCTTGCACCCGATGATCGGGCGCGTCACCGAAATCTCGTTGCGGCGCCGCCTGATCAGCCTGCGGCGAGACGTGTACCAGGGGCGTGCTCCCCGCGCCGGCGGTCCGGACGCTGATTTGCTGGCGGCGGTGCCCGCGGAATTGGCCGATGCGCTGGACACGTGGCGCCGCAAGGTGATCGACCGCGATGCCCTGATCACCCGAGCCGGCGACGAACTGCTCGTTGAAGAAGAAATGCAACGGCGCGCATTGCACGACATCGCATCCCGTCCCGCCGTCCAGCGGGGACTGGTGCTGGCAAGCAGGGACCTCTACCTCAGCCTCGGCAAGTGGTCGCCGTCCCGCGCGGACCGCAAGCTGGAGCGCAAGTTGGCGAAGTACCTCTCGCGCATGGCGGCCAAGACCAGCCCCTACAGCACTTTCACGGCCTCCGCACAAGGCAGGTGGTCCTCCCGCACCGGAGCAGAACTGTCCTTCGACGGCACCGGACGTCGCAGCGTCGTGGAGTTGAACGCCTTCCTCCAGCAGCAGATACCCCGGGCATTGGCGACGTGGCCGGAGATCCGGGCGGGGCTGCCGATGCGGGTGAACAGCAGCGTCGTGGAGGACGGCGAGATGATCCGCTTCCTCGGTCGCAAAGACGGTGAAGCCGTCCTCGAACTCAACGCGACACCAACGTTGCGGCGATTTCTGGGACAGGTACGGCGCGGCAGCAACCGAACCCACGGTGGGGTCGTGCATGAGCTCGCCGCCGCGGACCGGCGCAACCGCAGCGAGGAGGTCGCCCGCTTTCTGGACCAACTCATCGACATCGGCCTGATCGAGATCGGCTTCGAGCTGCCCGACAACGACGTGGACCCGCTCGGAGGGCTGGTCGACCTGCTCGCCCGCTTCGACGGCGAGCGCGTCGCGTCCGCGCGGGAATCTCTGGGGCGGCTGCGGTCCGCTCTCCAGGACTACGAGGACCTCGAAGCCCCGGCCGCGCGCCTGGACCAGGCCCAGGCCATCCATGACCGGCTCAGGAACGTCTACGACCTGCTCGGCTGGAGCGCGTCGGGTGAGCAAATCCCGAAGAACGCCTTCTACGAGGACGTGCTGATGACCGGGGTCCGGCCAGTGCGTGCCCCGGAGCCCTGGCAGGAGCTGTTCAACGATCTGGACCTGGTGCGCCGTCTTGCGGGGCTCTACGACCGGTTCCTGCCCGGGCAGATCGCAGCGGAGGAGTTCTTCGCCGAGCACTACGGCAGCGGTGCCCAGGTGCACTTCCTCGATTTCTACAGCGCTTTCTGCAAAGCGATCGGGCAGCCGGGAAAGCGGCCGGCGGGATTCCGGGTGGGCGGGGCCGAACTGGCGCTCTGCTACGAGCAGGCGTTTCCGGTGCCCAGGATGGGGATCGAGCGGTTGGACCAGCTGGCCGATCTACAGGAGACGCTGGTCGCGCTCGTGTCCGAGGCCCCCGTGGACGGGGAAGGGGTGCGGCGGCTGCCCAGCGAACCGGTCCGCGACTTCCTCCACCACCTGCCCGGCCACGTCCGTCCGCAGGAGTCCCTGGCCTGCTACCTCCAGCCGCTCGCCGGCACGGATGGTCAACCGCGCGCCGTGCTCAACGAGCTCATGACGGGTTTCGGGCGCAGCCAGGCGCGCTTGCTCAGGCTCGACCACAAGGCCGGTACCGGTGCGTTCGAGCAGCCCGAGCTCCCCGCCCCCAGCCCGGACGGCCGGTACTACGCGGAGGTCACCGGGACGGTCGGGTCGAACCTCAACCTGAAACGACCGATGACCTGCTACGAGATCAGCTACCCGATGAGCACGAGCGACCGGCCTGCGAAACGGCAAATACCGCTCAACGATCTGGTGGTCGTCCACGATCCGCAAACGCGGCAGCTCCGCCTCGTCTCGAAGAGCCGGCGCATCGGCGTCATGCCGGTGCACCTCGGCATGATGGTCGAGTTCCTGCTGCCCCCCGCTTACCGGTTCCTCCTCCAGATGTTCGGTCAGGCCGTGCCCCGCTTCGAGTTCATCAAGCAGCTTTCGACGGCCTCGGCCTCCGACGAGCTCGACGGCGTTCGCCGATATCCCCGGCTAGTGCTAGGTGAACTCGTCGTCAACCGGGCCTCGTGGGTCGTGCGGGCCCAGGACTTGCCGTGGCGACCCGCCGGGGGCTCGGGCGTGGGGCACCTGATAGACGTCACCCGGTGGCGCCGACGGCACGGAATCCCGCGGCAGTGTTTCGTCCGGGCCATCGCCGGGCACGGCCACGCCGCCCAGAAATCGCGTGTGGACGGGATGTTCGACAAGACACGCAAGCCGGTGTACGTCGACTTCTCCAGCGCGCTCTTCCTGAACGTGCTCGACGAGGTCGTCGCCGGAACCGACGAGGCGCTGGTGTTCGAGGAGATGTTGCCGGGGCCGGCGGACCTGGTCGCGCGGGACGGAGATGCCAGGCACGCCTGCGAGTTCGTCGTCGAACTGACCCGGGGAGGCCGGGATGACTGAGCCGCGCTGGACCAGCAGGCACATCCACTACCAAGAGCCGCTCGATCGGCTGATCAACGGCGCGATCCGTCCGTTGTTCGCCGACCTGACCGGCGGATGTCTCGTCGAGGACCACTTCTTCGTCCGGCACTGGCAGGCCGGCCCCCACCTGCGGCTGCGGCTGAAGCCGCGGACATCCCAGGACGCGGCGAAGGTCGCCGACCTGGTGGACCGCCACGTGCGCGGCTTCCTCGACACCAGTCCTTCGCGGACGGTCATCAGCGAGCAGGAGTACCTCCGAATCGCGCAGCCGCTGGTCGTCGTGGAGCGCGGCCAGGACACCGTCGAGCCGCTGCAACCGGACAACTCGATGCGCACGGCGCACTACGAACCCGAGCTCGGACGCTACGGGGACACGCCCGAGGCCATGCGAGCGGTCGAGCGGCACTTCACGGAATCCAGCGAGCTGGCTGCCGACATCGTGGCGTCGGATGTGCCGGCTGATCGCCGGAGTGGACAAGCCTTGACGATGATGTTGGTGTCGGCGATGGTCGCCGCCAACGGCGCCGGCGGGTTGACCGGGTACTTCGATACCGGGCAGCGCGGTTGGGGACGCCAGCTCCTCTTCGGCGACGTGGCGGCCAGCGAGCAGCTGTTCGAGGCGAAGTTCCAACGGCAGCGGCCCCGCCTGGTACGGCTCGTCTGGAGACTTGTCGAGCTGGTCGAAGCCGGCGCGACCGATGAGGCTGGGCCCGAAGTGGCCCGGTGGACCGCATCGACGACCGCGCTGCGCCAACGGCTCGACGGGCTGCAACAGCAGGGCCTGTTCGCGCCGCGGGAGCTGCTGATGGGCTCCACGCCGGATGCAGGCCTGCGCAGCGTGCTCCTGTTCTGCTCGCACATGCACAACAACCGCCTGGGCATCTCGTTGCCGGCGGAGTCCTATCTGATGTACCTGCTGTGGCGATCCATTTCCGAGATCACCGGGGGTGCGAACTGAACGCCGAGCGGCCAACGATGTTCCACAGTGCCGAAGCCCGCGCGAGAGATCGGGAAGCGGGACGCGACGCGAGCTCAGCGGCGCGCGAGTACCAGGAACTCGCCGAGAGCATGCCGTTTCCCGAGGAAGTCGACTGGGACGACGCTCCCTCCCAGTTCAAGCTCTACCGCGGCCACCCTCGGATACCTCTCGGCTACGAGAACCGAACCGCCACCGCGCCCGCCGATCGGCTGGGCCTCGACCGGGTGGGCCTCGACCGGGTGGGCCAGCTCCTGTTCGACTCCTACGGCGTGGCCCGCTACCGGTGGACTGCCGCGGATGCGTTGCGAAGGCTGATCGGGACCAGGGGGGCCGACCCGCCCGGTGGCGCGAAGCTCGCCCGCAACTCGCTTCGCCCGGTCCCTTCCGGAGGGTCGCGGTTTCCCGCCGAGCTGTACTTGGTCTCCGCTCCGGACAGCGGAGTCGCGCCAGGAGTCCACCACTACGACGCCGCGCACCACGCCCTGGTGGCGGTCCGCGAAGGCGACTGGACCGTGGAACTGGCTGCTGGCCTGGGCCTTCCCGGTACGAGGGCGAGCCTGACCGTGTTGGTAAGCGCCTTTTTCTGGAAGAACGCCTTCAAGTACGGTGACCTGACCTACCGCCTGTGCGGCCTGGACTGCGGCGTGCTCGTCGGGCAACTGCTCGAGGTGGTCGCGCGCTACCAACTCCAGGCGAGGGTCTCGTACCAGTTCGTGGACGACGACGTGGACCGGTTGCTGCGGCTGGACCCGATGCGGGAGAGCGTTTACGCGGCGATCACGATCGGCGAGCTCGAGGAGTCGGATGCGGCACCGAGTGATTCGGGTACGCGGCTGACCGACGACGTGCTCGTATCGCGGACCGGGGGATCATCGGTGTCAGAGCCGGACTGGTCGCTCGACCTGCTGCCGCTGCAGGCGCGGGTGCACCGGGCGTCCCGCTTGCCCGATCGGACTTCGCTGGGCGCGGCAGGGGCCAAGCAACCCGTCACCGCGTCCGGAGTCCTGAGCCGGGCGACGTTGAGCCTGCCCCGCCATCGGATTGATCTGCTGTCGGGCCTGTCGGCCCGCCGCTCGTCGATGGGCTACTTCACGCCTGCGGACATGAGCCTGGAGGCGCTGTCCGCGCTGCTCGCCGCCGCCGCGCAGGGTTACTCCAACGACCTGGACCAGCGTCAGCGGTCGATGCAGCACACGATTCTTTTCTGCGCGGTGAACCGAGTGTCCGGAGTGGACCCGGGCGTCTACCGCTACCGGCCCGCGTCGGCGGACGACGAAGCCGGGCTGGAACTGGTGCGGGCGGGCGACATCGGTGACGAGCTCCAGGAGTCGCTGCTGATCAGGCTCTTCAACCTCACTCACGCCAACCTCTGCGTGTATCCGGTGGGGGACTACGGCGCCGGGTTCGAGGTTTACGGCGACCGCTGGTTCCGGATGCAGAACATGGAAGGCGGCATCATGACGCAACGGCTCTACCTCGCCGCGGCGGCGCTGGGCCTGCGATGCCACGCCAGCCTCGGCTACGACGTGCGGCGGACCAACCGGCTGCTCGGTGTCGACGGCACCGGGCTGACCAGCCTGATCCAGGTGATGATCGGTTCCGGTCGAGCGCCCGGGGACTTCTACGAGGCGGCCTGGCAGTAGGCTCCCGCGACGCACGCCGCTTCGGCGATCGTCGCGGGAGCGGGGAATCAGCCTGCGGAGCGTGCTTTCGACAACGGATCGGTTCGCCGAGCGGCCTGCTTGCTTCGGCGCTGCATCATGCTGTTGATCGCACGGAAGGACATCCGCGAGAGGGAAACCGCTAGTTTGTTGCTCTGCAAGCCCTGCTTCTGGTAGCGCAACGCTTTGCGGACGGCGGCGAAGCCGTACTCGAGCATCGTCGTTTCGTAGTCGCGGATCGCCTCGACCGCCGGCGTGCCGCTGCCGTGCACCCGGACAAGATTGCGGCACAGCAGATCCGCGTCGCGCAGTGCGGTGTTGCCGCCCAGACCGCCGACGGGCGACATGCTGTGCACGGCATCGCCGAGCAGCGTGATGTTGGTGCTTTCCCACGGCTTCACCGGGACCGAGGTCTGGTAGGGCACGAGCAGCGCGCTGTCCGGGTCGGACTCCGCGACGAGTCTGCGCAGCTGCGGATGCCAACCGGAGATCAGCCGCTCGATGAACTTCTTGAGCTCGGTGCCATTGAGCGCGTGGATGTTCGCTGGGCAGGCACTGCGGCGGACGACGAAAGCCGTTCCGACGTAAGCGTTGTCACCGGGAGTCGAGGGAAGGCCATCGTGGTCGGTGGTCCGGTCGAACTCGGTGGTCCGGTCGAACACCGAGATGGAGAGGAAGTAGGGCGCCGGCGCCATGATCATGTTCCGCCCAGTGGACAGGGGCGGTTCCAGCCAGTCACGCACCTCTTCGGTGAGCGGGAGCTTGAGGCCGATCCCGAACGCGTCGGTGTCGACCCGCTCCACCTGTGGCAAGTACTGCTTGCGGAGCTGGGAGTTTACGCCGTCGGCACCGACGAGCACGTGGCCGGTTGCCGTGGTGCCGTCGGCGAAGTGCGCGGTGATCATGCCGCCGGGACCGCGCTCGTACCGCTCGAACTTCTTGTTGAAGTGCAGCACGTCGTCGAGGTCGGTCAGCAGCACCTCCCGCAGTGTGACGCGGTCGATGGCGTGCGAACGTTCGGCGGGGCCGGATTCCGGGGCCACCTGCGAATCAGACTCCAGAACCATGAGTTCGTGCAGACCCTCGGTCAGGAACCGGAAAGCGCCGAGGTCGACCGTGCTGGCGACGAACGCGTCCCAGGTCGTCGTCGGGAGACAGGAGTGCAGCGCTTTCGCCCCGTCCGGATCGATGTGGATCCGATAGCCCTCCAGGCGGTCGGTTTTGGTGCGGTCGCGCTCGTAGACGGCTACCTCCGCACCGGCTCGTTTCAACCCCTGCGCCAGGCACAGCCCACCGATACCACCGCCGATGACGATGACCTTGAACGATGTGTCGGACATTCTTCCGTGGCCTCCTGTGCTCCCGGTATTCGTCATCGGCGTCGTGGCGCCGCCCGGATGTTCCCATTCGGTTGTTGGTTGCTCGCCGCGCAATCCGGTCGGTAGGGTGCGGAATGTGTTGGCAATCGATGACCTGAGCCGTCGCTTGCCACGATTCGCGCCGGTGACGCGAAGTTCACGGCGGTGGCGAACTCACCCCCAGGTTCGTCCGGCCCCCGCGCAGACTTTTTCATACTAGCCCTTGGACGGTCCAGGATGCAGTTGCACGACATAGAGACGAAAGCCGGGTACGACCTGTGGGCTGGTTCCTACGAGCAGACGCCGAACCCGGTGGTCGCAGTGGACGCGCAGCACAGCATACGGCTGCTGGCGCCGGCTTCCGGGGAGCGGATTCTGGATGCGGGGTGCGGCACCGGCCGCAACCTCGCCGCGATGCTCACCGCCGGGGCGGCGCCCGTGGGTGTCGATTTCTCCCCGGGCATGCTGGAGGTCGCCCGAATCCGTTGCCCGGAGGTTCCGGTCTTCGAAGCGGACCTACAGGGTGTGCTGCCTTTCGGCGACGCCGCATTCGACGCGGTCTACTGTGCGCTGCTCGGCGAACACCTGGACCATCCCGGCCGTGCCACCGCCGAATACCACCGGGTGCTGCGCCCCGGCGGTCGGCTGGTGTTCTCCGTCTTCCACCCGATGATGGCGGCGACAGGGATGTCGGCGCAGTTCGAGTACGACGGCAGGGCCTACAAGCTGGTGGCCCACCCCTACACCGTCGACGACTACGAGGGCTGGCTTGCGGAGTCGGGTTTCACCGCGGTGCAACGCCACGAGTTCGTCGGTGATGACCGGATGGTCGCCGAGGTGCCGTGGTCGTCCTGGCTCGTGGGCAAGCCGATCCTGCTCGTGCTCACAGCGAAGAAATCCGCCGGTTGACGTCCGTGCGCCGGATCGTGCCGCCGCTGCCGACCGCCGAGGCCACCTCGTTCCGCTGTTGCCGCAGTCCGCCGCTTCGCCTGAATTTACCGCAGGGAATATTCCGCAGCGTTTCCGGAAATCCCCCATGAACAGTATTCATCAATACTCTGCGAATATTCGATCCGGCGTCTTCACTCGAAAGGAGGGTCGCGATCGTGTGGCACACCCGTGCCAGCATGTTTACACTTGTACCGTGCGAACGGTTAATCAACGCGTCTCAACCAGTAGGGCTACATCACGGACCGTTCCATGGAAAACCGAGGTGGAAGAGCTGCTTTGTCAGCGGCCATGAGACCTGATTCGTTGTCCACTGAGCTACGCGCCCGGCAAGATGTCGCTGCGGAATGCTTGAGTCCGGGCTTCTGCAAGAGGGCGATCGCAGGCGCGCAGGCATCGTTTTCCAAAATCGATGCTCTCGGGATCGGCGAAATCTGGGGTTCACTAACGAACATTTCTGCGGTTCATTGAGTATCCAGACACCCGCTGATGCCTCACCGCCGGAACGAGCACCTCGTTTGCGGTCGTGCGCAGCGGCGACTGATTAACGCGCATGGCGGATGTCGTGGTCGACGCTTGACCGTATCGATGCGGCGAGCTCACGGACGGGCGCGCCAGTTGTCCATGGCACGGTTACGGCCCCCTCGATCCTCGTGGCACCGCCAACGTACCGGAAGTCAGTCAATTGCCGAGAGAAAATTAATGAACGGAGCTACTCATGCCGAACACCGTCGACACCACACTCGTGACCGAGAAACTGAATGGTCCCACAGGGCTTGCCGTCGATGCCTCCGGCGACACCGCCTACGTGTGCACATCCGGCTCCCTGACCAAGGTCACGCTTGCCACCGGCGCCACCGCGACGGCCGCCACCGGGCTGGGCGACCCGCACACGGTCGCGCTCGATGGCCAGGGCCACGCCTACACTCCCGACATCGGTGGGAGAACCCGCAAGGTCGACCTGTCCACCGGCAAGAGCGAAACGTTCGGTCCTCAGGAGGTCTGTAATGCCTTCGGGATCGCAATGTCCCCGGCCAAGGACAGCGTCTATGTTCTGCACAGCTCGGATGGGCCGCTGTTCCAGCTCGACACCACGGGAAAGCTGGTCAAGAAGTTCGACCTGCCCAGTGGGCGGTACCACAGCGTGGCGGTCGACCACACGAATGCCTACGTCGTGTGCGACTGGCAGGAAATCCTGCGAGTCAACCTCGGCACCGGAGGACACACCCCTCTCGCGGACGGTTTCGGATCGCTCTACGACCTGGCCCTGGACGGCCACGACTCCCTCTACGCCCCCGACTACGACAATGGCATCCTGTGGAAGGTCAACCTCGCCAACGGCCAGAAGGAACAGGTCACCACGGGGTTCCAGGGCTGCCACGGCATGGGCTCCGACGGCAAGAACGCCTACGTAACCAGACATAGTCAGGGGAAGCTGCTCCGGGTCAGCAACCTCTTGTCCCCGGTGCGGCCACCGACGATCACCGCGCCGAAGGAAAACGAGCAGGTCCACGCCGACCAGGTAATCAAGGGCACCGTGCCCGACGCCGACAAGGTCACCCTCACCGACGGCGCCACCGACCTCGGTGCCGCCGAGTTGAAGGGGACCGACTGGATGCTGAGTCCCAAAACCGCCTGGGCGTTTGGCAAACATGAGGTCAGCGCCGTCGCGCACAAGGCCACCGAGCAGTCATTGCCTACGGCGGTCCACTTCACAGTCGCCGATCACAACCTCAAGACCGAACAGAAACTGAACGGCCACTGGCAACAGAACGGCAAGTACATCTACTCGTACGACCTGACCATCCACGCCGAGAAGGACCGCGTTTACGAATGGACCGTCTCCTTCGACGCCCGGCGTGGGGCCGTCCTGGATCCAGCCTGGATCAAGGAATTCTGGGCCAAGGTCGACAAGGACGGGTCCGACGGCAGGGTGGTGCTGTCCAACATCGACGAGAAGCACACCATCGACCCCAACACTCCCCTGACCATCAGGGTGCGGATGCTGTGCCCGACCGAGGACGCCATCTACAACCAGCTGGACAACCTTGTCACCCACCAAACGAAATAATCTTCGTCGCACTGCGACGTCGGATCCCTGACCCGACTTTTGCAGATGATTGTCCTTAAAGGACTCGATGGGGGTCGCAGGTTCAAATCCTGTCGTCCCGAAAGAGCCCGCTGGACGGCGCGAAAGCGCAGTTCGGCGGGCTCTTTTGTGTTTCGGTGTGGATTTCGCATTGAGCACCTCGGTAAACCGGTCCACCGGCAGCCCGGAACCGGGCGGAAAATCGTCGTCGTCGAACTCGTAGCCTCCAGTGGCCGGATCGCCCGTCGGCGATCAACCTGTACACCAGCACGCAGGAGTCGACGCACCCGGCGCTGAGCCACGCCCAGTCGATCAGGTGTGCCCGCCCGGTGACGTCTTCCGCGGAACAGCTTGCAACCAACCATCTCGGATGCGGACGAACCGAGAAGAAGGTGCAATCTCTCGTGGTTACAGGTGCAGAGTAGGTATTGATGTCTTGGGTGTCATCAGCCGTTCGCCTTACTCTCAGTGCGTGAGCTTGCCAAGGAACAGCGATGCGAATCCCGTAGTGCACCCGATGAAAACCTAGATCCGCGAGGAATGGGTGCGAGCATCTCAACAGCGACGAGCGAGGCGTCGGGACTCGGCTTGCTGGCGTTGATGGCGGCGCTCATCGAGACGCTCTGATCCCTGGCACGAACTGCCGGAATTCCACAAGGTCGAGATGCGCCGGAGTGTTCTCGTCGTTGGGTCTTACGCCTCGTGGCCACAACGCCGTCCGATGAGGAGGACATGTGCCCAAATTTCCCGCGCTCGCCACCGCGGTGGCGGTTTTCGTCGGAATTGCAACAACATCGTGGACGATGCCCAGTAGCGCTGCCCCTGCGAACCCGCTGACCATCGCACCGCCGACGTTATCGGGCAACTGGTACGGGGCGGCACCGTATGTGACGCCGCTGTACGGCAATCCGCCGGATCTGCCGAAGGTGATGGCGGCGACAGGGCAGAAGACCTTCCAGCTGACGTTCATCCAGGCTCCTAAGCACCTGGCCAAAAGTCTTGTCCGAAACCTTCGGGTAGCCAGGGCGTGGTCCAGGGGGCTGCAGTGGCGAGTGTTTGTTCGGGGGTGCGACCGCGGAAGTAGGCGTGGGTTTGCCGGACACGGTCGGCCATGGTGGCGGGTGCGGTGTTGGCGATCCACTGTTTGAGCCCGGCCCAGACTCGCTCGACCGGATTGTCCTGCGGGCTGTACTTCGCGCCCTCGATCAGCATGAGGCGCGGGTGTTCGGCCAGCCACCGCTTGGTGATCCCGCTGTGGTGGGTGGATCCGTTGTCGCAGACAACGGCCACGACCGGCGCGTTGGGGTAGGCGTCGAGCAGGAGTTGGAGGAAGTAGCAGAACACCACGGAGACGTTCTTCACCGAAATGTGGTGGTGCCAGGCCCCGGTAGCGAGGTTGACGGCGCCGTGCACGGTGCGGCGAACGTTGCTGCCGGGAGTGAGAATCCTGTGTCGCAGGCCGGCGGGCATCCAGCAGGCCCGGACTCGGGCCAGTAGGTCGAGGTGGGTTTCGTCTTCGGCCAGTACGACCGATCCGGCGGGGAGAGCAGCGATGCGGGTCTGAATGTCGGCGCAGATGGTGTCGTGGTCGGGGTCTCCTTTGGCGATCAGGCGGGGGCGGCACCAAGTGGCTTGTTCGCGCAGCCGCCGGTAGAAGGTGCGCAGGCTCATCTGTGGTCGCCCGGCCGCACGCCAGACACGGTTGGTGGTCCAGGCTTTCGGGGTCTGTAACAGGTTTCGGATGCGTTGCCCGAGCCGTGGGCTGCCCAGGCGGGGCCGTCCACTGCGCGGCCGGTCGGGCAGCCCGTCGATGCCGTCGCGGGTGTGACGGCTGATCCATCGCCGCACGGTGACTGGGTCGTAGTGCAGTAGTTCGGCGATTTCGGGGGCACTCATCCCGGCTGCGGACAGCAGGATCATGACGATGCGGGCGGCGACACGCCACTGCCGGTGCAGGGCGGTGATCAGATCGCGGTGCTGTGCGGGGGTCAGGTCGGCGTAGATGTGTGCCGGGCGCATACTTGTTGTGGCCTCGTCGGGTCGATCCAGTTGTGGTGACCAGATCCAACCCGACGAGGTTCTTCACGTTCACAAGGGGTCTCACATCAGTAACAGACACAACTTCTGGCAACCTGCTTAGGGGCGGTGGAGGCTGTACGCCAACCTGGGATGGAGCGGTCCCGGTAGCCGCGGACACCGCCGTCGCTCGAATCATCAACGGTGTGCGCTTGGCCGGCGGTGACGTCTCCGTTTCGATCGGTGGCTACGGCGGCACGAACTTGGGCCAAACCTGCGGCAGCGCGGAGGATACGGCCAGCGCCTACCAGCAAGTGATCGACAAGTACGCTCTCCGGGCGATCGATTTCAACCTCGAAGAGCCGGAGTACTCGGACCCCGTCGCCACGAAGAAGGAAGTGGGAGCGGCGCAGATCCTGCAGCGGAACAACCCTGGCCTGTACATATCAGTCACCACCGTGGCCACACCCAGCGGAACGACACCGCAGGGGCAGAACCTGCTGAACACGGCGAAGTCCTTGAACTTCACGCCGGACAACTACTCGATCATGCCGTTCAACGGTTTCCGTGACGTCAGCAGTCAAATCTCCGCGATCGAGGCGTTTCACGGAGTCCTGATGAGCACATTCGGCTGGGACAGCGCGACCGCGTTCGCTCATGAGGGCGCGTCGCTGATGAATGGGCGCTCGGACTTTGGCGAGTACTACACCCAAGCCGGTTTCCAGACGCTGCTGGACTATTCGATCAGCCACGGCATGTCCCGGTACACGTTCTGGTCGCTCAACCGAGACCGCCCATGCACACCGCCCGACAACGGACAGACTTTGGGCACCTGCAGCAGCGTGCCGCAGCACCACTGGGACTTCACCAGGTTAACCGCGCAGTTCGCCCATCGGACACCGCGATGAAGGTCGGCGTCGAGTTTCGCCACCCGTTCCGTATGGGCGATTGTTGACCGATTGTTGCTGGTGAGACCACTATCTACGCGGCCAGGCAAACTCGCGCACCTCACTGGTGGGAGGGGTAGCCATGCAGATGCAGCTATTGATTCGTAGGGCAAATGTGTGATGTCAGGCGGCGTAGCGGACTTCGGGTTTGCCGAAGTAGGAGCGAACTCGGCCAGGCGGCTTGTGGAGCCGGTGGAGGAAGGAGCGGACCGCTTGTTTCAACTCGTCGCGGGTTTTCGGTGCTGTGCCGGTGGTCATGGTCCTTTTGAGGTCGGCACCCCTGGATCTCGTCGGGGTTGAGCTCGGGGCTGTATCCGGGCAGGAAGTGCATCTCGATCGCCGCAGCGTGATCGGTCCAGCCACTTGCGGACGGTGTTGCGGCGGTGGACAGGATGACCGTCGGCGATCACCTGGACCGTACGGTCCAGGTGACGGGTCAGAAGGTCCAGAAACGGCACGAACACGCCGGCGTTGAACGACCCGGTGTAGACGGTGAAGTACAGCTCGCCCCTTGTTACCGATCGCGCACATGGCGTTCACGCTGAGCCGTTTCCCCGGTCTTGCCCACCACCGGTGTCCGGGCGGCCGGTGCCCAGGTTCGGCCCACTGCGGCATCCGAGCGGATCCCGGTCTGGTCCAGCCACACGATCACCGCGCCCTCGCGGCAAGCGCGAGCGACGATGGCCGGATAGTCCTCCTCCCCCCATCGGCGCACGGCCTCGGGGTCCCGCTCGTAGGCCCTGCGGATCGGTCTCTACAGCGACACACCCCAACAGCGCAGAGAGTCGCCGACGGTGCGCAAACTCAACACGACGCCGTGGCGCACCCGGATCAACTCGGCCACCGCCTTGCGGGTCCACACCACCCCAGCCGAACGCGGCGGAGCACGACCGGCCCGAAAGGGGACTGCATCCGCGAGGACACCCGCATGCGCTGTCGGCACACCCTCACCACCCGCCTGTGGTCACCCGAGGAGGGCGCAATTTCGCGAGAAATTGACCGTCACCCGGGTGAACGTCAATTTCTCGCGAAATTGGCACCACCCTTCGCCCCACCGAAGGAGAACCACCGATGTTCTGAATCCAGCTCAGCACGTTCGTCCTGTTCAGCCTGCTGATCTTCGCCATATTCTCCACCCAGCTACCCGCAAGAGGCCTCGCGTTCTCGATCCGGCCAGCACGCCGGAGGCGGCGAAGCCGCCACGGTCTGGCACCTCATAGCCGGCATCGAAGCCGAAACCCGCACCGAAGACACCGGGCGGAACAAGAACACCTCCCCAGACCACCGGGATCTCCCCAGCCGACCGAGGCGAGCTCGGCGCCCCGGGAGGAGCCCACCGGGTGGCACCACCTGTGTGTCTGAACGCTCGTGAGTGATCCTTCCGGTTCTTACCGGAAGGATCACTCACGAGACCTGACCTCCCCAAGCCGGGCCGGTGCAGCGCCTCCCCCGGCCTCCGCCGCACCAGCCCTTCCCCGGTGACCGGGCGCGAATGCCCCGCGCGCCCGGTCACCGACCGCCCTGCGCTTCAGGAAGAACGACATGACACCTTCAGGCCGCCCGGACGCGATCGGAATGCCCTGGCTTCGCCTCGTAGAGACAACTCACGCCGCACGAAGCGAGTAGGTCGATCAGGTCGGCTGCCGGGCGAACCGGCACCGCAATGGCGAGCTGGTCGTGCTTGACCCTTCGAACCCTGTTTCCGCCACACCTGCGCCCATCCGGACACCGACTGCGGCGCTACCGCGAACACCCGCGCCGCCTCGACCTGCCTCATCCCACCATGCACCGCCGCGACCACCCTGCGCCGCAGATCCTCCTGCACCTCAGGCGATAACCTCCGCGCATCCCGCACACCAGCGATCCCGCCAGACCAACGAAGATCACACCGTTGAGTTCCCTATCAATAACGTTCCTCGGCATAGAGACACAGGTGGTGGTAATTGTTGCGTTCCGAGGTGGCCCGTGCGTGATTTTCGGGGCTATAGCGCTCGAAACCGCTCACGACAATCGTGCTGGTGGTCGGGTGGCGCCGTCGGCGTGCCCTCAAATACCACGGCGTGCAACTCAAGACGTCGTTTCTTTAGCCCGCCAACTGATTGGGGGCCAAGCGAAAAGAAGATCTCGACCCTGGTGTGGTCGGTTGCGGTGCCAACGTGGTGTCCACTACCCCGGGGGAACCTCAAACTCAGGCTAGGCCGCCTGAACGGTCAAGCCGCTCCAGCAGTGCCCCTCGTCCTGCAGCCTGATCTGCGATGGCGCCAGTCCACTACGAGAAACCGATAACACTTACCCGAACTCTTCGCCGCGATCACCGAGTAGTGGCCGGGTGAGCACAGGGCTAACGTTATTCGGGGGAAATCTTGGCCTGCCGTCGCCGGAAAGCAAGAACCGCGACAACGAGCACGCACATGACGGCGATGAGCAGGAAAAGCCCCCAAGGAATGGCCCACGCGTGCGTCGTGTTCTCGACGGCGGGGAGCGGGGCTGTCGAGCCCGCCGCGTCAGTGAGCAGCGGGACGAGGGTGACCGTCCCGGTCAGTTGCA
The DNA here is from genome assembly GCF_012277335.1 of Saccharopolyspora sp. ASAGF58. NCBI lineage: Bacteria > Bacillati > Actinomycetota > Actinomycetes > Pseudonocardiales > Pseudonocardiaceae > Saccharopolyspora > Saccharopolyspora sp. ASAGF58. Next base: position 5,510,263 of record NZ_CP040605.1, read on the forward strand.
GCGCAGAAACCACGCCGCGGAACGGCACGGAAACCTGCCACGTTTCGCCGGGGAGTAGCCGGGGCGAATCGTCGATCTGCCCGGAGGGAACGGGCCAGCTCCCGAAGGGGCCGGAAAGGGAAACCGCTTGCCGGGCCGAGAGAATGACGTTGCCGGTGTTGCGGATCGTGTAGGTGGTGGTGGCGTCACCCTTGCCGAACGGGTTGGGCGTGCCCGAGTAGTGCACGCCCAGACCCTCGACCGACAGGCCCGGCTTGAGCCCGCCACCTACGCGCAGCTGAATCCGGATGCCGACACGTCGCTCCACACCACCCTGCGTCAGCGAGGTGACGATGCCGCCCATGTGGTCGCCGGCCGTGGCGTTTTCCGGAACGGTGACGGCGAACGGCACCTCGGCGGACTGGCCGGGCTGGATCGTGAGGTGGTCTTGGCCCGGATCGACCCATGCGCCCACGCCGGTCGACGTCGCGTCTTCGGTGACGAGGTCGAGTTGGCCCGCATCAGTGGTGAACGCGTCCGCGCTGTATACGGCCAGGTCAAGCGAGGTCGTGCCGTGGTTGGCGACCACCAGACCGTCCTCGATCCGCCCGCCCGGGTCGACGGTGTAGCTGTAGTTGTTCCGGTCGGAACCGAATTCGTTGGCGGCCGTGCGCACCGTCCACGGGACGGCGTCGGCTCCGGCAGCGAGTCCGGTTCCCACTCCGGCGAGGCCGGCTACAGCGAGCAGTACGACGACAACGGCGCGAGCGACGGCTCCGGCCACTGTGGCCGGTCGGGATGTGGAGTGCATCTGGTGATCCTCGAACTGAATGGGCGGGATGAAAGGCAGGTGGTGGGGTGGACACCAGCGGTGTCCACCCCACCACGCGGAGCGGGTTGGATCAGTTCAGCGCGGTCAGCGTCTCGCTGCCCGCAACATCCTGCTGCCGAACCCAGTCGGGCCCATCCTGGGCCGGGTGGTCACCGTTGCCGTTTCCGGCGCCGTTGTGCTTGCCGTTGTCCTTGGCGGTATACGGCAGGATCGCAACCTTGTCGACGACGGAGCCGACCGGCGGGGCAGCGTCGGCACCGTTGTTCGGGCCGCACCACTTCACCTTGCCCAGCTCCACCGCAGCGTTGGGGGCAGCACAGGTGCTGCTGCGGATGTTCTCGACGACGAGCTTGTCGTCACGCACCTCGACCTTGACGTAGGTACGGACGTGCTCCTGGTTCTCGACCGAGTTGGCCCAGTGGCTGTTGGGGTTCAGCGGGTCGGGGCCGAAGTCCGAACCGGGGATCGGAGCGGTGAGGTCGTAGTACTTCGAACCCGAGGCGGAGTTCGCCGTCACGTAGATGACGCCGCCCGGGCCCTGAGCCACCTGGGTGGCACCGGGCTGCTCATCCGGGTTCGCCTTCTCGCCATTCTTGATCATGTAGCTACGGGAGTAGCTGTGGTCGTGACCCTGCAGGACCAGGTCGACGCCGAGGTTCGAGAAGGCGGTCGGGAAGTCCTGGCGGCGCTGCTTGTTGTCGGTGTCGTTCGCGTGGCTGGCCGGCGAGTAGATCGAGTGGTGGTAGACCAGCACCGTGTACTTCGCCTTGCCGCCCTGCTGGTTGATCACGTCGGTGATGTAGCCGAGGTGCGCCTCGTCAGCGCCGTTGGCGTAGGCGTTGCTGTTGATGTCGATGAACAGCACGTCCTTGTAGATGTACCAGTAGTCGCCGCCGGACTGGGTGTCGGGGCTGCCCTTGTAGTACGACGCCGAACGGTCGGTGTTCGGGGTCCAGAAGTGCTGCTCGTAGGCCTTGCCGCCGACGTCGTGGTTACCGATGGTGGCGGCCCACGGGTACTGGCGCAGCTTGTCGGGCGCCAGGAACGCGTCCCACTGCGGCTCGGTGTTGGCGGTCTCGACCTGGTCGCCGCCGGAGACCAGCAGCTCCGCGTTCGGGGTCGCGGTCAGGGCGACGTCCAGGGTGTCCTTCCACCCTTCGCCGTCCTTCGCCACGTTGCCGGACGAGCCGATCTGCGGGTCGCCGAAGAACAGGAAGTCGAAGTCGCCCTTGAAGTCCTGGGTCTTGAAGGAGTACGTCGGGGACCAGCTGTCGCCGGCACCGACGCGGTAAGAGTACGCGGTGTCCTTCTTCAGGCCGTCGATCGTCGCGTGACCGTTGAAGCCGCCGTTGACGCTGTTCGCGGCGACGGTCGCCGGGAAGGTCACGGCGTTCTTCGGGAACTGGCCGTCGATGAGCTTGTCGGTCGGGGAGACCTGCACGACCTGCGCGGTGTCGGTCGAGGAGTACCAGCTCACGACGCGCTGGGATTCCTTGGCGCCGACACCGAGGATGATGCCGGTGAGCGTCGCGGGCTCGTCGGCGAAGGCCGCGCTCATCGGACCGGTGCCGAACGCCACGACGACGCCCACGGCCGCCGCCGTGACGCCGCGAGCGACGCGGCGTCGGACAAGCCTCGCGGCATCGTTGGATTTGATTGTCTTCATTGAATTTGCATCCGTTCCGGTCTTAAGGGTGAGAAGACCGGTTCGTAGCGTTTCCGCTGTTGACGTCGTCCGGGTGAACGTGGACGGACGGACTCGTTGCACGAGCCGGAAGAGCTAGTGCGTCAGAGTCCGAAAATTCGCTGCACGAACCACGCCACGCCCATCACCGAGACGCCGGCCGAGATGACCCCGGTCGTCCATCGCCGCGCGACCGGGACGCGGTGGCGCAGCAGGGCGAGCAGCGGGAAGACAACCGCGATGATCGCCAACTGCACGACCTCGATGCCGAGGTTGAACACGAGCAACGACCAGAGCAGCGTCCACGACCAGGCCTCGTCGATACCCAGCGCCTCGGCGAAACCGAGTCCGTGCACGAGGCCGAAGCAGAAGACCACCGCAAGCCGAGCCCAGCCGGCACGATCCAAGAGCCTGTTGAGGCGACCGGACTCGGCCGCCTCGAGATCGGTGGCGTGCGACCCGCGGCGCCATAGCCGCCAGAGCGGCCAAGCCGCGACGACCGCAATCGAGAGCGCGATGGCGGGCTCCACGAACGACGCAGGCACCCGCACGAGGCCGAGTGCGGCGAGGATGAAGGTCACCGAGTGGGCGAGGGTGAATGTCGTTGCCGCCAGCACGATTTCGCGCAGGCGGCGTGAGCCCGCGATGAGCGCCAGCAGGAACAGGACGTGGTCGAGCCCGGTGAGCAGATGCCCCGCCCCGAGCTGGAAGAACTCCCAGAACCGCTCGGCCCAGGACTGCTGCGTGGAGAACGACGGCTGCCTCGCATCGAGCGCGGCGCTGCCGGAGGTCATGTCGAGGTCGTAGGTGACGATCGTCTTGGTGTCGCGCACATAGCCCTCGGAATCCGGGAAGAGCCCGCTGTGCACCTCGTGGGAATCTGCGGCCGCACACCGGTAGTCGAGAACCAGCCGCGCGTATGGCACGCCATCACGTTCTTCGATCGCGAACTGGCCATCCTGCGTCGGGGTGCACGCCTGCCCCTGGGCGGTGACGCCGAAGCGGCCGGTCACGTACTTGACGACCGAGCCGGCGTGGGTGTCGAGAGCGGCGGCCTGCGCTGCCGAGTCCCGGACCTCGAATGCCGCGTTGCCTTGCCGGAAGAGCGGATCGTTGCGCTCGTAGTCGGCAACCGAGACGACGAGCAGGTCGTACTCCAGTCCGAGCTCAGCCCGGACATGCCCCGCTTCGGGCGAGGTGACGTCGACGTACGCAGTTGAGGAGAAGCCGTGTGCGAGAGCGGGTGCTGCATTCAGTACGACGGCCACGGCCACGGCAGCGGCGGCGACGATGGTGCGGAAACGACGTCGGGGAAGGTCTGGCATGAACTCCTCTTTCTGCGGTCGACCGCAGACTGCTCGGGGCAAGCGAACGAGCGGCAGACCACGAGCGAACAAACGGCGACCGCATTTCGAAGGAGAAAGGCCGCGCATCGGAAATCCCCGTCGATCGGGTAGGAAGGAGACGACCTTCTCGCCCCGCCTGGGAGGATGATCCGCTTGCGCTCGCGACTTCTGGCCGCCGGCATGACCTCGGCAGCCGCGATCGCCGTACTGGTCAGCGGATGCGGCTCGCCCGACGACTGGTCCCAGCCGCACGCCAAGCCCAGCCCGGTCGGCACCCTCGGCCCCGGGTTCGTCAACCCCGCCGCGCCGCCCACCCCGGAGGCGACGATCACGCCCAGCCCCGGCTCCTGGGACGGGGTCCGTCCGTCGCCTGGCTACCGCGTGGTGCTGCTCACCGCCGGAAACGACCCCCAGACCAGGACTCTGGTGACCGCCGTGACAAAGTGGGCCGAGGAGGAGCAGATCAGCCTCAAGATTGTCACGGCCGACGAGCCCGGCCAGCTCATCGCGCACATCGTCGAAGCCATCGACCTGGGACCCGACCTCGTCATCAGCGCCGGCAACGACCTCGTCGATCCCCTCGCCGTGGTCACGGCCAGCCATCTCGACCAGCAGTTCCTCGTGCTCGGCGCCGAGTTGGCCGAGCCCACGGCGAACGTCACCGCAGCCAACTGGACCGGCGCGTCATTCCGCGGCGAGGGTCTCGGCATGTCCTCGACGTACGATCCCGCCTCGATCACGCCCGAACGCGCCGCAGCCGCCGTCAGGGCAGGAGTCGCCAGCGTGCTGAACGGCCTGACCGGAATCGTGATCCGGCTCGACTAACGCCTCGCTCCATGGCGAAGAATGCGTTGCGGTGGTCGGCGATCTGAGGTTGGTGTCCGCATTGCTAGCCGGACCCGCTCCCGCAGTGCACATTCCGCTCGCACAGCCAGGGCACGGCTTCAGATGGTCAACGGCGGACCGTAATTCTCGGCTCAAAGCCACGATCCTTCCCGCATCAGGCATCGAGAGAATGCGCCCAGTCGCGAGGAAACGGTCGGCTCACCGGCAGGCGACACCACGCCACTACGGCTTGCGGCCTATCGCGCCGTAGGCGTCCAACGGCTCTCCCGCGTCGGTCTGGTCAGCGCCATGCCGCCAGTGGTTGATCGAGGTCAGACCAGGCCCGGCCAGCTCCAGCCCGTCGAAGAACTTCGCCACCTGCTCCACCGAGCACAGCCGGTACGGGATCGCGCCGCTGTTCGCGTACTCCTCAGCCGCTTTGCGCGCCGTCTCACTGACGTTGGTGTTCTCCCACAACACCAAGTAGCTGCCGGACGGAACCGCTGCCATCACCTGGCGCGTAATCGACAACGCCTCCTCGTAATCCGGGACATGCCCGAGTACGCCCATGAACATCACCGCGATCGGCTGTGTGAAGTTCAGCGTGGACCGGGCATCCGAAACGATCACCTCGGGCTCGTGGTAGTCGGCGTCGACGAAGGCGGTCACGCCCGCGTCAGTGGTGTTGGTCAGCAACGCTCGGGCATGCGTCAACACCAGCGGGTCATTGTCGACGTAGACGACCTTCGACTCCGGCGCGACCGCCTGGGCCACCTCGTGGGTGTTCTGCAGCGTCGGCAGCCCCGTCCCGATATCGAGGAACTGACGGACACCGGCCTCGGCCGCAAGATAGTGCACCGCCCTCATCAAAAACTGCCGAGATTCCTTGGCGATCTGCACGATCTCCGGCTGGATAGCAATCCACTCGTCCCCCGCAGCCCGGTCGATGGCGTAGTAATCCTTCCCGCCCTGCCAGTAGTTCCAGATCCGCGGCGATGACGGTGCGGTGTAGTCGATGTCAGCGCTATCAGCCACCAGGTACTCCGTTCCTCGTCACGGGGCCTCCGCCCGTACCTTAGCGTGATACCCCAAACGGCTTTCCGTCACCACCAGCGTTCCCAGACCACCTGCATCTGTTGGGGCAGCACGCCAAAATCCGGCGTACCAATCGCTCGCTGCGTGTCTCCGGACTGTCGCGTGCTTTTCGCGAGCACTGCTGCGCGTTGCCTGGGCGGGTGCATTGCGTGATCTCCGGTGGTCTGAAATGGTGCAGCCACCTAAGGTCGGTGTCTGAGGCCGAAAGCAACGATCTGTCTGGGGAGGTCGACCGCTCCTGATCGCAGTGATCGTCGACAGTTCCATTGTCGCGCGGCCCAGGGCAGTGGACGAGGCCAGGGCTCGACCCTGTTCCCCCTGTCAGATACGGGTTTCCGCATATCCACGTCCGAACGAGCCGTGCCGGGCCCCTCACCGATGCGGTGGCAGGAGCGGCTTCCACCGCTCCGTTTCCGTTCCAGTACCAAGGCACTTTCATTCCATGATGAAACGAGGAGCATAAAGTGAAGGTCGAGAAGTGGATCGTGCGGGAGCACGTCGATGGCGTGCCCGATGTCGACCGGATGTATCAGAAGGTGGTCGAGGACCTCGTCGTCGACCTCGCCGACGACGAGATGCTGCTCCGGACGAGGTACGTCTCCGTCGACCTCTTCCTGCACGGCATCACCCTGGCCACTCCGGTCGGTACGCACGCGGGAGGCGACTCGATCATGGAGGTGATCGAGGCCGGGCCGCGAGCGGCGTTCGCGGTCGGCGATCTCGTGCAGGGTTGGGGCGGCTGGCGCACCCACCTCGTGAGCACCGGTGCCGAGATGCCTTGGAACACCGGTCCGTTCCCGATGGTTTTCCCGGCCTTCCGCAAGCTGAACCCGCAGCACTTCGACGATGTGCTTCCACTCCCGACGGCCTTGGGCGTCATGGGCGGTGCGGGCTTGACCGCGTGGGGCACGATGACCAAGTTCCTGACGGTCCGCCCCGGTGACACGGTGGTGATCAGCGCTGCTTCCGGCGCGATCGGCACCCTGGTCGGCCAGCTGTCCATGCGAGCGGGCGCCCGGGTTGTCGGGACCACCGGCTCCGCCGGGAAGGCGGAGTACCTGACTGGTCTCGGTTTCGACGAGGTGATCCACTACCGGTACGGCGACGCCGCCGACGCGGTGCGCGAAGCACTCGAGAAGGCGGCGCCAGACGGCGTGGACAAGTACTTCGACAACATGGGCGGCACCATCACCGACGTGGTGTTCCGGATGCTCAACGTGCAAAGCCAGGTGGCGGTGTGCTGGCAGTGGGAGAGCCAGGTCGGGGAGGAGGACACCGGTCCTCGCCTGCTGCCCTACGTCATGTACCCGCGCACCACCATCCGCGGCATCTACGCCCTGGAGTGGTTCACCGAGGACAACTGGAACGCACTGGAGAAAGACCTCGGCGGCATGATCCGGCGCGGCGAGATCACCTACGACCAGACCATCTACGACGGCTTCGATGCCATTCCGGCGGCATACCGCAGCCTCTACCTGGAGCGCGAGGCCAATCGCGGGAAGGTGCTCGTGCGGGTGTGATGCCGTTGCGGCTCGCCCGGTTTCCTCATCTTTCGAGGGGCGTTCCGGGCGCCGGTTCCTGGGCGGTGTTTCAGTCGCTTGGCCTGGCGGGCGACCCGGCTTACTTTCCGTATGGCTGTTTCAGTGCGTTCTCGATCGCCGTGGCCGCGACCCGGAGTCGGCGGACCGATTCGTCGATTCTGCCGATCGGGCGTGATGTGGGGACCGGAGATGTTGATGACGGCGGTCAGCTCACCCGTGTGGTCGCGGATCGGGACGCCGACCGACGTCAGGCCGATCTCCACTTCCTCGCTGGCCATCGCGTAGCCCATGGAGCGCTCTGCGTGCAGTCGCTCCAGAAGTTCGTCGAGGGTACGAGGCGCCGCCGGGGCGGAGATCGGCATTCGGAGGTCCTCTTCGGTGAGTGCTTCGACCAGTTCGTCGTCGGAGTCGAACAGCAGCGCCCGTCCGGATGCTGTGCAGTGCATCGGGGAGCTCCGTCCCACCCAGCCGCCGGCTCGAAGGGATTGGGTGGATTCCTCGCGCAGCACGGTGAACGATCGGTTTCCCCGTTGCACGGACAGCAACGCCACCTCGCCGGTGCGTGCCACGATCCCGCGGAGCGCGGGGCGGGCCGCGCGCAGCAGCGCCGTATCTCCCGCGCTGGAAGCCAGCACCAGCAGGGTCCATCAGTTTTCGGCGAGGGGACCCGCTGCGACCGAACGCCCCGTGGTCACCGGCTCCGGTGACCACCAGGTCGCCTGCCACCACCGGGAAGGAAGCTGAGATGCGTGTTGCCGTCGCCCAGACCGCCACCGGCCCCGACAAGAGCGCGAACCTGGCCGAGATAGCCGGTTTCGCGGCGCGCGCTGCCGAAGGGTCGGCCGAGCTGCTGATCTGCCCGGAAGCCGCGATGGTGACCTTCGAGGACGACCGCGCCCGGATCCGGACCGAAGCCGAGCCGCTGGACGGCCCGTTCGCCACCAGTATCCGCGAATTGTCGACCGAAACCGGTCTCACCATCGTGGTCGGCATGCACGAACCGTCCGGTAGCAGCGACGGCCGGGTGTACAACACCTCGATCGTGGCTTCGCGGGGCGAGCTGATCGCCCACTACCGGAAACTGCACCTCTACGACGCCTTCGCGATGCGGGAGTCCGAGGACATCATCGCCGCCGACGCCGATCCGGTCACGTTCCGCTGCGGCGGCCTGACCGTCGGCTTGATCACCTGCTATGACTTGCGCTTCCCGGAGATCTTCAGGGACTTGGTGGACCGGGGCGCGCAGCTGTTCGCGGTGTCAGCAGCATGGGTGCGCGGCAGCTTGAAGGAAGACCACTGGACGACCCTGCTGCGGGCACGAGCGGTGGAGAACACCTGCTACGTCGCGGCCGCGGGACAGGTCAACCCGAAGAACATCGGCCGCAGCGCGGTCTTCGACCCGCTGGGCCTGCAACTCACCGATCTCGGCGAGCAGCCCGGCGTGGCGGTGGTGGAGGTGACGGAGCAGCGCTTGGAACACGCCCGGGCCGTGCTGCCTTCACTCGCGCACCGCCGCTACGCCGTGTCGCGGAAGTAGTCGCGAGTGTCCGGATTCGCTGGCCGAGCAGCCGCGGGCTTACTTGCCTTGCGGCGACACCGAAGCGAGCGCATCCGCGACCTCCGCAAGCGGCGTTCGGCGGCGGTCGCGGACGCCCCGCATCACGCCACGGCCCTTGCGGTCGACCAGGCCGTCCAGCCCCGGCTGAGCACATACGCGGCCAGCAGGATGAGCGTGACCGCTCCGTCGGCGATCAGCGCCGCGTCAGCGCCGTCGGCCTCGCCGCCGAAGGACAAGGCGGCCAGGGTCAGGGCGAGTTTGTTGAGGATGGCGAGCTCCCAGATCCCGGCGTAGAGCCGGGGGCGGTAGACCAGCAGCAGGAACACGCCCGCGAAGAAACCGAAGCCGAGTATGCGCCAGGTCTCGACCATCCGGGTGGCCGGTCCGGCGTCCGCGACGGCGCCCACTGCGCCGGCCACCGCGGCGACGGCGCCAGCGGCGGCGAGGACGAGCAGGGCCCGCGCGACGCGGTCACGGATCCGCGCGGAGCCGGTGCCGGTCTTGACGTGACGGCATGGGGCACGAGCGGGCATCGACGCTACCTTTCACCCTAACGGCGTTAGGGTGCTCCTAACACCGTTAGGTCCTTCTAGGAAGGCGGGACGGATGGCTTCCCGCGCACTGAGCCGGCTCACCCCGCGAGCCCGGGAGATCGTGCAGACCGCGCGGCAACTCCTCGAGCGGGAAGGTCCCGATGCGCTGTCGATGCGTCGCCTCGCCACCCAACTCGGGATCCGCGCCTCCTCGATCTACGAGCACCTCCGCGACAAGCAGGCACTGGAGGCGGCGCTGATCTCGGTCGGCTTCGAGGAGCAGGCCGAACAGTTCACGCAGGCCGTCCATCGATCCGACACCCCGATCGCCGCCCTCACCGCCGCGTACCGCGACTTCGCGCGCCGCCAGCCGAACCTCTATCGGCTGATGACCGAGCGGCCCCTGCGCCGCGACCTGCTCACCTCCGGCGTCGAGGAGGCGGCCGCAATGCCGCTCCTCGAGGCCACCGGCGGTGACCGCGAACGAGCACGGGCCATCTGGGCTTTCGCGCACGGCATGGTCATTCTCGAGCTGAACCAACGTTTTCCACCCGACGCCGATCTCGACACCGCCTGGCGCAAAGGCATCGACGCGTTCCACGGCACGGGCGGGGCTGTCAAGTTTTCGGTGTAACTGTTGTTTTCGGTTTTATCGGCGTCCGGCGGACAGGCGTCCGTCGAAGGTGATCTCGAAGGCGTTGAGGGCCTTCTTCCAGCGGTTGGACCAGCGCTTGCGGCCCGTCCCGGTGGGATCAAGACTCATGATTGCGAGATAGACGCACTTCAAGGCAGCCTGCTCGCTGGGGAAGTGGCCGCGAGCGTTCACCGCGCGGCGGATGCGCGCGTTGATGCTCTCGATGGCGTTGGTCGTGCAGATGATCGTGCGGATCTCGGTGTCGAACTGCAAAAACGGCACGAACTCCGCCCACGCGTTGGTCCACAGCCGCACGATCGCCGGGTACCGGGACTCCCACTTCTCGCTGAACTCGGCGAACCGGTCCAGCGCCGCCTGCTCGCTGGGTGCGGTGTAGACCGGCTTGAGGTCCTTGGCGATCGCGCTCCAGTCCTTACGGGAGGCATAACGGAAACTGTTGCGCAGCAAGTGAACGATGCACGTCTGCACGATCGTCTGCGGCCACACCTGCGCGATGGCGTCGGGCAGGCCCTTCAGCCCGTCGCAGACCACGATGCAGCAGTCGGCGGTACCCCTGTTCTTGATCTCGGATAACACCCGAAGCCAGTACTTGGCGCCCTCCCCGTCGCCGTGCTCGCCGGCCCACAGCCCAAGGACGTCGCGGGTGCCGTCCACGGTCACCGCGAGCGCGACGTAGACCGGCCGGTTGGCCACGTTACCCTCGCGGATCTTGACGTGAATGCAGTCGATGAAGATCACCGGATAGACCGGGTCCAACGGCCGGTTCTGCCACTCGGCCATCCCGTCCATCACCCGGTCGGTGATCGTGGAGATCGTCTGCTTGGACACCTCGGCCCCGTAGATCTCGGCCAGGTGAGCCGAGATCTCGCCGTGTGTCAACCCCTTGGCGGACAACGAGATCACCAAATCGTCCACCCCGGACAGGCGGCGCTGCCGCTTCTTCACGATCGCCGGCTCGAAACTCCCGTCACGATCCCGCGGCACGCTGATTCCCACCGGACCGGCCTCGGTCAGCACCGTCTTGGCCCGTGTGCCGTTACGCGAGTTGCCGCCGTCGCGGCCAACCGGGTCGTGCTTGCCGTAGCCGAGATGATCATCCATCTCGCCGGCTAGCGCGGCCTCGGTGACCAGCTTGGTCAGCCGGCCCAGCAGCCCACCCTCACCAGTCAGCCGCAGCCCTTCGGCACGGGCCCGATCGGCCAGCTGCTGGATCTGCTCATCCATCACCGCCAGGTCTGCCGCGGCGGCCTCGCTGGCCTGCTCGGTCTTCACCTCAGTCACTGGTGCCTCCTACATCTCAGGAGTTACACCGTTAAAATTACAGTCCCGCACGGGCTGAGCGAGGTGACGTGATGACGGCGTGGTAAGCCGGGCTGCGATGGTGGACTTCGCGTCGCCTAGAGCATTTCCGGCGTTGCGGTTGTCGGGTTGGGTGTGGTTTGCGCTTGAATTCGTGTGAGGTGAAGGGATCGGCTCTGGTGGTCATTGCGGTCGCGGGTTGCTGTTTCCTGGGCTGCGTTCGTGTGATCGGTCACGTGCTCGGTTTTCTTCCCGCGCTGCGAAGGCATGTTCTGTTGGCTGCGTGGCCGTGGTTGGAGGATGAGGCCGGCTGCGCTGGCGGCGACGGTGCAGCCCAGGGCGATGGCCCAGCCGTGCGGCAGCAGGGGTGTGGAACCGAAGAAGTGGCTGAGGCCGGGGGTCTGCACGAATGCGGCCAGTGCGGCCATGGACGCGAGCGCGCCGGCTACGACCAGTGGGGTGCGTCCGCGGATGACCAGGGTCTGGCCGAGTTGGGCGCCGACGAGCGCGACAAGCGCGACGGTGTCGGCGTGTCGCCGGGTTCCGGTGGCGCGGCCGAGGAACCAGGCGGTGAACGCGGCCGCGGCGGTGATGATGCCGCGCCGGTAGATGTCGCGGTGCAGTGCGGCGCCGAGGGAGGCGTCGGGCCCTTCCTCCAGGAGCATTTCGGGCGTGATTTCCGGTGGGGGTCGTACTGCGATGGCCATTGCCGGGATGACGTCGGTGAGGAGGTTGACCAGCAGCATTTGGCGGGCGTTCATCGACCCACCGGGGGTAAGCAGGCCGGTGGCGACGGTGTAGAGGACCTCGCCGAGGTTGCCGCCGAGCAGCAGGGCCAGGGAGTCGCGCACTGAGGCCCACATGGCGCGTCCTTCGACGATGGCGTCCACGATTGTTTCGATGCGGTCGTCGGTGACGACGACGTCGGCGGCTTCCCGGGCGGCCGGTGTGGCGCGTTCGCCGAGCGCGATGCCGATGTCGGCGATTCTGATCGCGGGTGCGTCGTTCGCGCCGTCGCCGGTGACGGCGACGACGCGGTCGGTGCGCTGCAGTGCTTGGACGATGCGTGCCTTGTGCGCGGGGGTGGTGCGGGCGAAAACCGCGATGTCGGCGGCTTTGGCGGCCAGTTCGTCGTCGTCGAGAGTGTCGAGGTCGGTGCCGGTCATGACCTGGTGGCCGCCCAGGATGCCGAGTTCGGCGGCGATGGCTTCGGCGGTGCTGGGGTGGTCACCGGTGATCATGATGATCTGCACGCCTGCCTGCTGTAGTTGGTCCACTGCGGCGGCTGCGGTGGGGCGGACCGGGTCGGCCAGGGCGATCAGGCCCGTCATGCGGAGGTTGCGCAGGCGGGAGTCGTCGAGGTCGCGGCGGCCGGTGGCGGGTCGTTCGGCGACGGCCAGCACGCGGTATCCCTGGCGGGCCAACCGGTCGAATTCCTTTTCCACACCCAGGCGTGCGGCCTCGTCGAAGGCCACGTCCACGTCGTCGCGGCGCCAGTGGGTGCACTGGGCGAGCACGACCTCCGGGGCGCCCTTGATGCTGAGCAGGTGGTCGCTGCCGACCCGTCCGAGCACCATGTGGTAGCCCCGTGACGGTTCGAAGGGGAGTTCCTCGACGAGCTGCCAGCCCGGGGTGCCTTCGCTGGACTGCACCCCGAGGTCGCGGGCACCGTTGACGACCGCGCGGTCGGTGGGATGCGGCAGGAATTCACCGTTGTCGGCCAGCGGGCTGGCGCGCAACGCCGCCGCGAGGATTTTCCTATCCACTGTGGATAGATTTGCGATGTCGCGGGTGGTGGCCCCATCGGATACCCCGCGCAGGGCGATGCGTCCTTCGGTGAGGGTGCCGGTCTTGTCGAAGCACAGCACGTCCGCTCGGCCTAGCGCCTCGATCGTCGAGGAATTGTGCACCAGGGCACCACGTTTCGACAGTCGCCGGGCCGCGGCCAGCTCGGCGACGGTGGCGACGAATGGCAGGCCCTCCGGTACGGCGGCGACGGCCAGGCTCACCGCTCGGCCCAGGGCCGCGCCGATGGGCTGACGCCGCAGCAGATCCGCCACCAGCAGCAGCCCTCCAGCGCCGATCGAGATCGGCACGGTGACCTTGGTCAGGGTCCGCAAGCGCGCCGCCACCCCGCCGGGACGGTCCGGGGCGTTGTCGGTGCCACCCGCGCTGCCGGCTTCGGTGGCCTCTGCGGTGGCGACGACGATCGCGACGGCGCGTCCGGCTGCGATCGCGGTGCCCTGGTAGAGCATGCAGTGCCGGTCGGCCACCGCGGCCGCGGGCGTGGCGGCGGTGGTTTTGGGTACGAGTTGGGATTCGCCGGTCAGGCTGGATTCGTCGGCCTCGAGCCCGTCGGCTTCCAGCAGGCGGCAATCCGCGGGGACGGCGTCGCCTGCCACCAGGTCGATGACGTCGCCGGGTACGAGTTCATCGGCGGGCACGCGGGTGCGTTTGTCCTTGCGGCGCAATGCGACCGGGATTGCGGTGGCATCCAGGAGCTTACGCAATGCGCGGTCGGCGCTCACCCGTTGGACGCCGCCGATCAGCGCGTTCAGCCCCAGCACGCCACTGATGATGACCGCGTCGGCGGCTGCTCCGATGCTGGCGGAGATTCCGGCACCGCCGGCCAATGCGGGTGTCAGCGGGCTTGCCAATTCGTCCAGGCAAGCGATGGTCAGGGTGGTGCCCTTCGGCTGGGAATGCCCGTTGCGTTGGAGTGCGCGTTGCTGCGCATCGCCGTCGGTCAAGCCGTCCGGCGAACTGTCTAGGAGCTCCAGCACAGTCGAGGCCGACATGGCGTGCCAGGGTGTGCGGGGCGTGACGGAGGGCACCGGGCGCCGACCCGCCTGCATGCCCCAGTACGTCCCGGCGCCGAGAGCCAGGAGCCCGCAGACGGACACGGGCACCGCCGCGCGGGCCTGGCTGCCGACGGCAGGCCCGAATGCGGCCAGCAATGCACCGCTGGCGGAGCCGATGACGGCGAGCTGGGCACTGCGCCGGCTGACGGTGCGGGCGGTGGGGATCAATCCCAGCAACGCGCACGCCTCGCCAAGGCCGGGGCGGGTGATCAGATGCGCGCCCCAGGGCGGCGGCCCGTGGCCAGCGACACCGATTCCGAGATCAGCGGCGGCCAGACCCGCGCGATTGCGCGTCGAGACCACGGCGACGCCGCGCCCATCGGCCTGCAACTCCCGCACGAGCGCCGCGAGGTCCGTGCCGGCAGGCGCTATGCGATCAACATTCAACTGCTGCGCGAGCCGCGTGTCCGCTCCGGCGAGCACCACAGAACCCACTTCGCTGGCCGCGGAGAAGAGTTCGGCGGTCAGCGGCTCCAGTTCCTCCTCGACCTCAACGATCGCAACCGGGTGCCCGTCCCGCTCGAGTGTGCATGTTTGCACCCCCCTATCCGTGCCCTGCCCGAGCTTGTCTTTCCGCTCGAAGCGCGGCAGATCCGCGTCACGCACCTTCGACAGCGCCCAGCCATCGCGCTCCGCGTGCGCCACCACCCCGACCATGGCGTGCGCCCGCTCCCACAACCGCGCGATGTCGACCTCACCGTTGAGCGGAATCACGTCGCGCACGCGGTGTGTTCCGGTCTGCACGGCAGCCGCGTCGATCACCACGGTGTCGATCCGGTCCAAGCTGCGGAGAACTCGCGGATCGAGCACCAGCGCATCGCGTTCCGACATCGCGATCCCGAGTTGTGCTGCGAACGCGTCACGGCCCAACCCCGCCGCTCGCGGCACACCCGCGACCAGGAACCCCTGTGCCCGCAGCATGCTACGTGTCACCGCCAGGGCTCCCAAGAAGGCTGCGGGTCCGGCAACGGCCGAGGTGTTCGCGACGCGCTCGATCGGTCCATTGGGCAGCGGCGTCGGGCGGGAACCCACCTCGACGGGCTCGCACCGGTGGTGCTCGGGCCGGTCGCCGAGTTCGGCCTCCCGCCGGGCCCAACTCCGCAGCACCGCCTGGGACTCCCGCACCAAGAAGAACCGATGCGCGGCATCAGACAACAAGGTCGTCGGCCGCTGCGCCAAGGTGTTCGTCGCAGCACTCCCGAGACCGAACAACAAATCCGTGGCCGGCGCGCCCAGCCGCGACTGGACGGCGGCGCGAATTCCCTGCACGGAGTCAGCCGTGGAGATCAACGCCGGAATCGACGCAGCCAGGGCAGGTACCGGCAGCCAGCGGGCGGCCACGGCATAACCCAACCCCGTGAGGTTCGCCCCCATCACCACGGTGTCGCCGAACGCCCTGGCCACATCGCCGGGGCGCAAAGCACTGCGCTCATTGCGGGGGTGATCGCTCAAACCACTGGCCCGCTCGGCTTCGTCTACCGCGTTGACCAGTTCGGCGAGCCCGACCATCTCCGGGTCGTGCCCTACGACCACTCGCCCCAGCGCCGCGTTGACCTCGGCCCACCGCACTCCAGGAAGCTGCGTGAGCCGATCGGTGATTTGCTCGGCCGCCGATTCGGTCCCCGGCTCGTGCACGCCGCGCACCTCGATGTGCGCGCGCCCGTCCGCGGTCCACGCCCGCCGACCACCACCGGCACCCAAGACGCCACGCGCGACGGCTACCGCCGGCGTCGCGAATTGCGACGCCAGTGTCTTCAACCCGCCAAGCAGGGTCACGCGGTGGTACGGCCAGCTGCAGACCCCGACCTGGCCTGCGATGAACCCGATGCTCGCCCACCGGCTCGCTGCGCGACGACAGTACCGATCCCGATCGCGGCCGCCACCGGCCACTCGATCAACGACAACGCCGCCAGCGCCCCCAGACCGCCGTAGAAGGCCAGCTGCCCGGGCGAAGGAAGGTGTTCCCGCACGCTGTGGACCCCACCTGCGACGACATCACGCCCTGGAAAACGCACCGCTGTGCGACGGAACTCCGCCGTCACGAACGGCAGCGTCACCGTCGCAGTGCGCGAGCCACTCACCGGACCCGACGTGCGCTGCGAACGACCGCCACGGGAACCGCCCGAGGAACCGGCCTTCGACCTCGTGTTCTGGCTCGTCGTAGCCACCACGCCTCCCGGGATAGAAATAATGCGGGTAACGCACGAGCCTACGTCCGCCGAATATTCGCCGAAGGATCGAAACCGATCCGTGCCCCCATCGTGCGACAACAAGGATGAACAGAGATCGGCTGACCGAAGCCCCCGACGATCCCGGACCCCGGTGGTTTTCGGCGGTGGCGCGGGCAGGAAGGTGGTGATCGCTGCGTTCCGAGGTGGCCCGTGCGCGTTTTTCGGGGCTATAGCGCTTGAAACCGCTCACGATTCATCCCACCGCCCACAGTGGACCCAAAGCGAACACCACGACCAGGCGGCATCGTGCGTCAGGCTGACGCGGCGGAGCGGTCGGCTCACGCCACCGGCTCGGGCCGCTCGGCGCCGGTCCGCAGCGACAGCCGCGATGTCTCGGGCAGCGCGAAAGCGACCACGAAGACCGCGGCGGCGACCACCATGAGGTAAAATGCTGGCGCGATGGAGCTGCCGGTGACCGACACCAGCCAGGTGGCTACCAGGGGCGCCGTACCGCCGAAGACCATGTAAGCCAGGTTGTAGCCGATCGATGAGGCGCTGTACCGCACCCGCGTCGGGAAGATCTCCATCTGGGTCGCTACGACGGCGGCGACCACGAAGCTCCACGGCAGCGCGACGAAGAGCTGACCGAGGATGGCTGTCCCCAGACTGCCTTGGGCGGCGAGTAGGTATCCAGGCGCGCTCAGTGCGATTAACCCTGCCGAGCCGATGAACAGCAGCGGCTTGCGTCCGATCCGGTCGCCAAGTAGCCCCGCCGCCGGCACCAGCGGGACGGTCACAGTGAGCGCGGCGGCGTTCGCCAGCAACGCCGCGGTAGGACTAATCTTGATCGTCACTGTGAGGTAGGAAACGAAGTACGTGCCCAGCGTGTAGGCACCCAGCCCGCTTAGCGACGCGATGGCGAACACCAGCGCGATTTGCCGGCCATGATCCCGCATTGCCACGCGCAGCGGCGCCCTCTCGACTTCGTGCTTGCCCGCTGCCTCCTGGAACGCCGGCGTCTCGTGCATGCGCAACCGGATGATCAAACCGACGATCGCGAGGGGGCCGCCGATTAGGAACGGCAGCCGCCAACCCCACTCAACGAACGCCGCCTCGGACATGATCACCCGCATGCCCAGCACGGTCAGGGTGCCAAGGACCGCCGGTAGCGTGGTGAAGGTTGCGGAAATGGCGGAAAACAGTCCGCGCCGGTTGGGCGGTGCATACTCGGTGATGAACGACGTCGCACCGGTGAACTCCCCGCCGCCGGAGAAGCCTTGGACCAGCCGGCACAGCGCCAGCAGGGCTGGCGCGAGCAGCCCGACGGTGGCGTAGGTGGGCAACAGCCCGATCGCCATCGTGGCGGCACCCATCAGCAGCACGATGGTAGCGAGCACGTTACGGCGGCCGAGCCGATCGCCCAGATTGCCCCAGACAACGCCGCCCAGGGGCCGGGCAACGAAGGCCACGCCATAGAGCGCGAACGCGGAAAGCAACGCAGCGTAATCGTTGCCTGGAGGGAAGAAGAGCATGGCGACGATTGGGATGGACGCCGAGTAGATCGCGAAGTCGAACCATTCCACGAAGTTGCCGATGCTTCCCGCGGCGAGCGCCTTCAGCCCCGATCGTGGGCCGCGCGCGCCGAGGGCGTCGTCGGTCATGTCCGAACCTCCTTGAGGAAAGCCCGCTGGGGACGCGCCGATCGATGTGACGGGCTGCAGGGCATGTGTTCCAACAAGTGGGCGACGGTATAGCTTACTAGGCCAATAGTCAATTTTTGACCTTAATAAATCAATGCCAGCAAGTTTCCCACCAATAAGGCCATGGCCAAGCCGGTGACGGATGAGTCTTCTACAGTCCCGGATGGTGTGGCAAGTGGCCGCACGGCCTACCTCAGCGGCGAGAGTTTGGCTGCGCGGTCGTCTCCAGTACCCGGATCCGGCGGCATCGGTCATTGACTACAGGAGCAGGAGCGGGAGGATCTACGGGAAAGTTTGTGGTGATCTGATGCGAGAGTTGTATTGGTGGACTCGATGAGTCCTTTGGGCAGGCCGTGTTTTAGGGGCGCGTTGATGGCGGCGCGAAGCTACCCGTTTCATCACCCTTGGTTCGGCGGATTCTGCCGTCGCCTGCCAACACTTTCAGTTTCCTGCCCAGACGCCAGTTGCTCGGCCCGCCTCGCCGCCGTCGTCGTCGCCATCGATTGCGGATGCTTGTCCGCCACGGCACCTTGGGAGCTGGAGCATCCTGATCGGAAAGGGAGAGCGTTCATGCGGCAGGTGGTGACAGCTGCGCGTAAGCGGGAGCGGATGTGCTTCGTGTGGGCGGCGACATGATCGGACAGGTCGCGAACCTCGTTGCGCTTGGGTTCTTCCTCGGCCTGGACAATTTCCGGACCGCAGTCCTGCTCGGGCCGCTGCGGCTCAGTTGGCGCCGGATGATCCTGGTTTCGGCGAACTTCGGGTTCTGGGACGGCGCCGCGCCCCTGGTGGGCCTGCTCCTCGGACATTACGTCGGTGAGGCCATCGGGCCCGTGGCCGACTACGTGGGCCCGATCGCGCTCGGCGCGTATGGCCTGTACCTGCTGCTGCGAGGGTGGCGGCACCCGATGACCGACTCCGAGCAGGAGCTAGAGCACTCGTGGGTGCTGTTCGGTCTTCCGCTACCGCTGAGCGTGGACAATGTGCTCGCAGGCGCCAGCCTCGGATTGCTCGGGTTCTCCCCGTGGCTGCCAGCCGTGCTCTTCGGAGTCATCACCGCCGTGATGTCCTTCGTCGGGCTTGTGCTGGGTCGCACCACCTTCCGCCTGATTCGCAGGCGACTCAACATCCGCTACGAGATCGTGACCGGCATCGCCCTCGTCATCGAGGCGATCGTGCTTGGCCTCTCCGCCGGCGACTGAAGCACCGGCGCTGATCGACACCATCGAACTCGTCGATGCGGGGTAGCGGGTGATCGGCTGTCAGGCGGCAGAGGTGTGCCGTGGGGCGGTCAGCCAGGCGTCCAGTGACCACGCTCCCGCGCCGACGATCAGTAGGAACACCGAGCCGAACAGCTGGCTGAGTTCGGGGCGTGCCTCGTGTATGTAGCTCCACACCCCGCCGTGGGCCAGGAGGGGGAACTTGGTGAAGACCTCCGCACCGAGCATGTCGATGATCATGGGGATGGCCGCCAGCCGGGTGAGCAGCCCGAGGATGAGCAGCACGCCACAGCCGATCTCAAACACCCCGTCGAGGTAGGCGAAGAATTCCGGCGCTGGTAGTGGGGTTTCGTTGGCGAACCGGCCGGGGCCGAGCTTGGCGGGAAACAGGAATTTCTGGATCCCCTCGGACAAGAAGATGCCGCCGACGACCAGCCGGATGAGGATCGTCGCAGCCGGGGCATCAGTGCTGAGCAGTCGCGTCCACCATCCCGTGCGCACCGCAGTGGTCATGACGGCGCTCCTTCCGGATTGTCGCGATGTTCTCCGGTGTGGTCGTGGTAGTCGAGGACTTCCCGTGCCAGCTCCCGCAGTGCCGCGCCGATCGGCAGCTAGCGCCTCCAGGCCCGCATCGGTCGCGCGGTAGACCCGCCGCTGACGGCCCTCCACCAGTTAGTGCTCGGTCTCTCGATGGAGAATCCGATATCGGCTTCCGCTACGACGAGGCGGTCGAACTGCTGTGCAGCCGCCGCAAGGCCCGGGCGGGTGGGAGGTGAGCCGCGCCGCTCCCCCGGCCGTGTCGCGTGGTGTTCATGGCCTGGTCCCCCTTCCGTTCCCCGTAGATATCGGAATTCGATATCGTCTCCCGGAATCGTAAGCCGGTCCAAGATCGAGGACGAGGGCATCAGGTCCTTGCAGGCCCGGAATTAGCTTGTGCACCGACATGCTCGCCAC
Organism: Saccharopolyspora sp. ASAGF58; assembly: GCF_012277335.1. Classification (NCBI taxonomy): domain Bacteria; kingdom Bacillati; phylum Actinomycetota; class Actinomycetes; order Pseudonocardiales; family Pseudonocardiaceae; genus Saccharopolyspora; species Saccharopolyspora sp. ASAGF58. The sequence continues at coordinate 5,530,516 of NZ_CP040605.1, forward strand.
TCACTCGGGGCAGCAGCCTTGCCCGGCAGGGCCAGTAGGGGTAGGGGCGGACTGCGGCCATCAAGCCAGCGTCCGGCCGATGGTGAACATGGCCACCAGTCTTCCTGATGGTCAACGCAGGTGGCGCAGTCATCTGCTCACGGAACGTTTTGACACTTTTCGTGAACGGCCGACGAACTCCGCGACAGTCAAGGTGCAGCCCGACGCGAAAGCGCCCGCCGGGCCGTGGTGCCGGGCGGGCGCTTCGTGGTCGCCGACGACTGCTGATCAAGCCGTGTGCGGCGCGACCTCGTGCTCAATGCGCTCGAAGATGTCCGAATCGGTCTCGCGCTGCCATTGGGGCATGTCCGCCCAGTCAGCGACGTAGGCGGGCTTGGGGTCGTTGAAGTGCTTGTAAATCTGGCCGGTCCAGCACAGTGCGACGAACCGGCCTTTCTGCTCGCGGGTGAGCTTGGCAGCGTTGCCGTCGGTGGCTTCGATGAAGTCGTGAACCTGCTGGTACACGGCTGCGGCGCTGGCGCGCTCCCAATCGGGCGTGTCCTCCCACGGGGCGATGTAGCCGGGCTTGGGCTCGCCGGGGTAGTGCTTGTTCACCCCGGCGAGCCACGCCTCGCGGAAGATACGACCCTTCTCGTCCGACACTGAACCTCTCCTCACTGCTTCGGGCCGGATGCGGACACAACGTCCTTGATCTGCGAATCCAGGTAGCGCACGTGTCGGTCGCCGAGGTACGGCACCAGGTGCTCTCGCAGGTCTCCGAGTTTGCGGCCAACGTATCCGACTGATGCCGTCTTGCGGGCGCTGTCCACTGCCGCGGCGCCGCTCATGACCAGTTGGTCGACGTCGCCTCGCTGTGCGCCGACGGTTGCGAGGTCGACGAGCACGCTCCCGCGACGTCGCGCTGAGGTTGCTTGCCCCAACGCCTTGTACAGTGCGGGCTCGGCCAAGTCCGGGCGGCGCAGCGTGACGAAGCACGAGGCGCGTTCCTCATCCAGCCGCGACCCTTCGAAGCGGAGCCAACCGGTCGCGGGCGCCTTGTCGTCGAGGCTGGCGACTTGCTCGGCCCTGTCCAACGCCCGTTGGCAGGCGGGCAGGTTCCCGAGTCCGGCGTATGTCTGCGCTTGGACGGCGGCGACCCAATACCGAGTAGTCCGGGTGGGATGGCCCCTCACTGCGAGTTGTGCGGCGCCGTCAAGCAACGGGGAGGCGTGCTTGTACTGGCGTTCGTAGATGTTGATGAAGGCGTGGCGGGTCATCGCGCACGCCCAGAGGTCGAACTCGCGTGCTTCCTTGCTGACGTGGGCGGCTTCGGCATAGCACTGCGCGGCGTCCGCATAGTTGTCACTGTCGAAGAAGACTTCCCCGCAGAGTTGAAATAGGTCACCGGCGAGCGTGCACAACCGGCGCTGTACGGCAGCGGTTTGCGGCTCGTTCAGGCTGGCGTTCAGGGTGGCGAGCTGCTGCCGTGCAGCCGGGAGGACATCGCGTTTCGACCGCGATTCGGCGAATTGCGCCACAGCTTGGCGTTCAGCCGCTCGTAGGCGTCCACGGTCGCGGGGTCGAGGTGGCGGGGGTGCTCGGCGGCGTGCCGGACCCGGTCGACCTCGATAGCGGGGATCGCGAGCAGGCTGCCCGTTACCGTCACCAGGCGGAGTAGTTCACGGCGATTCACGTCGTCACGTTGCCAATCGTCGTCATGCGGCGAGCCGGGGAACCGCGGTTGTCGTGTTGCTGGGTCAATCCTTCGTACCGGCGCGCCTTGCAGCTCGGCAATCCTGATCCGCTTCTCGTCTGCGACGACGCGGTCGAAGTGGGCGAGTAGCTCGCCGCCTGCTTCGAGTACCTGATCGGCGGTCTCCCAGAAGTCGCGGCCGGGGAACTGGCGGCCGGCCTCGATGTGGGAGATCGACGTTCGCGAGTACGCGGTGATCCTTCCGATGTCGGTTTGGTCGAGGGGCGAAGCCTCCCGGTAGCCGCGGAGCGCAGCGCCCAGGGCGCGGCGCAGTTCCGTGATCGCTTCTGGCGTACGGGCCATGAAGGTCTCCAGTCGTGTGCGCAGCACGTGTCCGGTACGCGCCTCAGCGTAGCTAAGCACCTGGCCAAAAGTCTTGTCCGAAACCTTCGGGTAGCCAGGGCGTGGTCCAGGGGGCTGCAGTGGCGAGTGTTTGTTCGGGGGTGCGACCGCGGAAGTAGGCGTGGGTTTGCCGGACACGGTCGGCCATGGTGGCGGGTGCGGTGTTGGCGATCCACTGTTTGAGCCCGGCCCAGACTCGCTCGACCGGATTGTCCTGCGGGCTGTACTTCGCGCCCTCGATCAGCATGAGGCGCGGGTGTTCGGCCAGCCACCGCTTGGTGATCCCGCTGTGGTGGGTGGATCCGTTGTCGCAGACAACGGCCACGACCGGCGCGTTGGGGTAGGCGTCGAGCAGGAGTTGGAGGAAGTAGCAGAACACCACGGAGACGTTCTTCACCGAAATGTGGTGGTGCCAGGCCCCGGTAGCGAGGTTGACGGCGCCGTGCACGGTGCGGCGAACGTTGCTGCCGGGAGTGAGAATCCTGTGTCGCAGGCCGGCGGGCATCCAGCAGGCCCGGACTCGGGCCAGTAGGTCGAGGTGGGTTTCGTCTTCGGCCAGTACGACCGATCCGGCGGGGAGAGCAGCGATGCGGGTCTGAATGTCGGCGCAGATGGTGTCGTGGTCGGGGTCTCCTTTGGCGATCAGGCGGGGGCGGCACCAAGTGGCTTGTTCGCGCAGCCGCCGGTAGAAGGTGCGCAGGCTCATCTGTGGTCGCCCGGCCGCACGCCAGACACGGTTGGTGGTCCAGGCTTTCGGGGTCTGTAACAGGTTTCGGATGCGTTGCCCGAGCCGTGGGCTGCCCAGGCGGGGCCGTCCACTGCGCGGCCGGTCGGGCAGCCCGTCGATGCCGTCGCGGGTGTGACGGCTGATCCATCGCCGCACGGTGACTGGGTCGTAGTGCAGTAGTTCGGCGATTTCGGGGGCACTCATCCCGGCTGCGGACAGCAGGATCATGACGATGCGGGCGGCGACACGCCACTGCCGGTGCAGGGCGGTGATCAGATCGCGGTGCTGTGCGGGGGTCAGGTCGGCGTAGATGTGTGCCGGGCGCATACTTGTTGTGGCCTCGTCGGGTCGATCCAGTTGTGGTGACCAGATCCAACCCGACGAGGTTCTTCACGTTCACAAGGGGTCTCACATCAGTAACAGACACAACTTCTGGCAACCTGCTTAGCTGCACCGAACACGGGGACACGGCTAGGTCTTCCCACGGGAATGCGGGTGTCCGTGAGTGCTCTCGCACGGACGAGTGTCCGTGGGGTCGTGAGTGGTGCTGCCGGTTCTTACCGGAACAGTCACTCACGACGGGTGTGTGTGGGGTCGTGAGTGGTGCTGCCGGTTCTTACCGGAACAGTCACTCACGACGGGACCCACGGAAGAAGCAGAAGAGCCTCAAATCGTTCCCATCGCCGACGTAGGGTCGTTCGGCGTCATCGATACCGACCATCACTACCCGGACCTGGTTACCGCCATCCGGCAACGCCCGCATGCGAGCACAGTGGACGAGCCACTGGTCGTGGTGCCGCGGTCGATCCTGAAGGAAAATGGACCTCAACCTGCAGGGGCAACAGGTCACCGAGCAGAGCTTCGACTACACCGTGTCCTTCGGGACCAGCGGAGGGTTCGAGCTCCGCATCGAACACGACTACACACTCCGGACGTCCCACGGTGTGCTGCGTTTCTCCCCGGAACCGTCCAATGCGGACTCAGATGATCTGCAATCCCTTGCGGAACAGGTCATCAGCAAGGCATCCACCGAGAACGATGGCACGCTCATCGTGAGATTCGCCAGCGAAAGCGAGCTTCGTGCGCACCCTAGCCGCATCTACGAGGCCTGGACCGTAGCCGGCCCCGGCGGGATGAAGGTCGTGTGCATGCCGGGCGGCGATCTCGCCATCTGGAAGGCGAACAAAGCCTAGCCAAGTGGCATTAGTCGGCTCCGCAGATGACCGCGGTTCCGACGCCGTAGTTCGTCGGCGATCGGAGGGCGCCGGCGGCCCAGGCGTACCCAAGCGGTGCTCTCGGCGGTCGGCTCCTGTTTGGCAGCGTTGGCCGGGTTGATCAAGACGGGTGCAGGCCCGGCCGAAGTGGTGGGTGGTGTGGTCGGCTCAGTGGCGAACGGCGCCACGCCGAGAGCCCCGCGTGCAGACGACAGCATGAAGGATCTGGCGATTCGGGTTCGTCTGGAGGCTCTCATTCAGGCAATCCGCCCACTCGAGTGAGAGTCGTGCAAGCCGAGTCCGGTCCGGGCAACATGCGCGGACCTCAAGGTGGTGTCCAGGGTTGTCAGCAGCTGCTGTGCGAAGGTGATTGCATCGGGCTTGCGGTGCGGCCGCAGTGTCACATGTCGGATGGCCTGTTGGCGGTCACGTGCGCACGCGCCTCCCAGATTCCCCAGCTCGTGCCCTCGTCGTTTTCGTAGGTCAGGTCTGGGAGCCACCGTGCCGAACTGCCGGCGATGGCCTGGCGCGCGTTCGGTGGCGGTCTTGAACTCGGACAGCGATGCGGGCTCCGGCAAACCGGTGTGTTGGCGTTCGCGGCATTCGCCGCACAAACCATCAAGGGTAATAGTGACTTTCGGGCAAATTTCGACGTCGATCGGGCGCCGTCCCGCCAATCCATCCTGCGCGGTATCGGCGGCGCGGCGTTCTTCATTTTTTCCTTGGCGAATGGCGCCGACGTTCGCGTAACGGGGCACCTGTTCAAGCGAGAAATCCGCGTTACCGGCCCGGCGAAAGCGATGGCGCTAGACCTGCTCGTGAGCTCCTGCCGGTGAAGGGGCCCTGGCTGGTGTGCTCGCCGTCGTGGCTTGCGGTGGTGGACACCGGGACTACCTACGTGGACCGGCCGACGCGCCTTCGCCCAAGTTGTCTGGCCGGCACGCAAACCGCAGGCGCCGGAGATCAGCTTCCGCACGCGTACCATGACCCGGCCGGACGCATCGAGTTTCAAGTTCCCCCTGCCCGGCCGTACCGAGGAACAGCACCTGCGGAAGTACTACGAGTCCCCGGACATCATCCACTGGAACGGGCGGCCGACGTAGCACCAGCGCGGGGCGCGTTGCGCCTTTCAAGTCACCATCGCCGTTCACCTCTCGTCGGGAAACGTGTAACGGATTCGTGATTGCCCCGATAGCTCTGACGTCCGATCGCTTCCGCCGCGCGGACGTTTCTGCCAACTGTAGAGGGGACCGATGCAGGAGCCGATGTGCGCAACGATGTCATTGCCGGATGGCGTAGGGGCAGCCGGATCCGTCCGGGCCCCGCGGTTGAACGCGACAGCGCCTCCGGACGACCCGCTCCCCGCACGGCCCGCGATGGTGTGGGAACGGCGGTACCGATTCGCGGTGATCGCCAGCGATGTCGTTGCAACAGCGGTGGCTTCGGCTGCGGGGGCGGTCTGGGTGGCAGTGCTGGACATCGCGGTGCTGCCTCCGATGGTGTTGGCATTGCTCACCGCGGTGGCCGTGTTGTGGGCCCTGGTCGGTTCCTGGAATATCAGGGTCCTGGGGCAAGGACACGAGGAGTACCGGCGCCTGGGGCGAGGGATCTTCTCCGCTGGCGTCGTCCTGGCGGTCGCGGGGCTTGCGGTACCGCCATTAGACGTGCGGCCATGGGTTTTCGGTGTCTTACCCGCGCTTGCGCTTCTGGTGCTCGCTCAGCGGTACCTGCTGCGCCGCTACCTGCACAGCGCCCGCAGCGGCGGCAGGTGCCTCCTACCGGTGATCGCCGCGGGCAGTAGGCACACGCTGCGCGATCTCATCGCCCGCACCCGCCAGCAGCCGCACGTCGGATGGCAGATCCAAGCGCTGTGCCTTCGTCCCAAGGCCGACGAGGGGCCGGTCTGTGAGGTGGAAGGCGTTCCGGTGATCGGTGATGTCGATGAGCTCGCTGAGCACGTCCGGCGCGGCGGGTACCGGGTGGTCGCCATCACCGCCGATGCCTACTGGACTCCGCGCCGCTTGCAGGAACTGGCGTGGAAGATCGAGGACACCGCCGCCGAGATGGTCGTTGCCCCGGTGCTGATGGAGGTGGCCGGTCCCCGGCTGCACGTGTCGTCGGTGCTGGGGATGCCGATGCTGAAAGTCAGCGAACCCTCCTTCACCGGTGGTCGCCGAGTCGTGAAGGCTCTCGCAGACTGGGTGAGCGCGCTGTTCCTGCTGGGCCTGATCGCGCCGGTGATGCTGGCGATTGCCCTCGCCGTGAAGTTGTCCGATGGTGGACCGGTGATCTACCGGCAGCGCCGGACCGGACGAGGCGGCACCACGTTCACGATGCTGAAGTTCCGCACGATGGTGGTGGGCGCGGACGCGATGCGAACCGCGTTGCGCCCGGACAACGATGCGGAAGGACCGTTGTTCAAACTGCGCCGCGACCCGAGGGTGACCAAGGTCGGTGCTCTGCTGCGCCGCTACTCGCTCGACGAGCTGCCGCAGCTGTTCAACGTCCTCGCCGGGCACATGTCGCTGGTCGGCCCGAGGCCGCCACTGCCGGAGGAGACCGAGACCTACGACTACGTGGTGGGGCGCCGCTTGCTGGTCAAGCCGGGGCTCACCGGGCTGTGGCAGGTCAGTGGTCGCAGCGACCTGTCGTGGGCCGAAAGCGTCCGGCTGGACCTGCGGTACGTGGAGAACTGGTCGCTGACGATGGACGCCGTGATCCTCTGGAAGACCGTGCGCGCGGTGCTGACCAAGCAGGGCGCGTACTGACGGCCGTTGACTCGTCAGCGGCGGCGGGCGACTGACTCGTCAGCGGCGGCGGGCGACTGACTCGTCAGCGGCGGCGGGCGACGTCGGTTGCGATCGCGGCGATGTCGTCGTGGTAGCGCTGCGGTGCGAAAACCTCCTGGGCGTGCTGGCGAGCCTGCGCTGCCGTGTCGAGAGTTCCTTGCCATTGGGCAAGCGCATCGCTGATCGCTTCGGCGAGGGCGTCGGGGTCGTCGGCGGGCACGACGCGGCCGTAGCGTCCCTGCGCGACGGTTTCCGGCAAGCCCTGCACATCGGTCACGATCACCGGGGTTCCGGCCAGTTGCGCCTCCACAGCGGTGTTGCCGAAAGGCTCGAACCGTGACGGGACCACCGCGATGTCGGCGCCCCGGTAGGCATCCCAGACGTCCGCGCGAAAACCGCGAATGGTGACCACCTCGGCCAGGTCGTGACGCCGCACGAGGTCCACCAGTTGCCGCTCGTACCACTCGTAACCGGTGAACGCGGACCCCAATAGTTCGAGGACGACGTCGTGGCCATCGGCGCGCAAGCGGGCGATCGCGCGCACCGCGACGTCGGTGCCCTTGCGCGGTGACAGTCGGCCGACGAGCACGATCCGGACCGGATCGGGTCGCTCACCGCCACGGGACGCGGCATGCGCCGGCCCGGCAATACCGTTGTAGACCAGGCGGATCCGGTGACGCAGCCGAGGCAGCGGTCGCGTGATAACGCGAGCCGTGGCCTCGCTGTTCACCACGACCGAGGTCGCACACAGCAGGGGAGCGGCGAGCGCGGTCCTGATCAGGCGTGGTGCGCTGTCCTCAGCCTCGTGCACGTGGGCGATCACCGATCGCCGGGTCGAGCGGGCGAGCAGGAGCCACAGCGGCACGGTCACGGTATTGACGTACACGACGTCGGGGCGGGTCCTCCGCAGCAAGCGCAAAGCCGGCGCCACTGCCCGCAGGCCTTCCAGCAGCAGCCGCAGGAACCCGGCCGGGCGCAACGCCGACTTCCGCAGCACCGGGGTCGGGCACAGGACCACGTCCGCGCCTTGGTCGCGAAGTCGGTCGGCGAGCGGCCCCCGCTCCGGCAGCGCGACCACCACCCGCCAGCCCGCATCGGTCAACGCGATGACCGATTCCAGGAATATGCGGTCGGATCCGTACAGTTCGGCACCCGGATGGACCATCAGCGCGGTTCGTTGGACCAACGTCGCTCCAGCTCTTTGACGGGGATATGGGGTGGCAGCACCGAGGGCGAGTTCCGTGCACCCGCCATGCTCGTCCACGCGGCTAGCAGGAACAGCCAGACGCAGGCGACGTTGGCCGGAGCGCCGAGCCCTTCGGTGAACATCGAGTTGGCGAGCAAGCCCGACAACACCGCGAGGACCAGGATGCGATCCAGCCGCGGCTCGGGCCGGAGGTTCCGCAGCGCGACCGCGGCGGTGAAGATGCGGCCGAGCAGCACGAGCCACACCACCGCGCCGAGCAGTCCGGCGTCGACGAGCACGTTCACCAGCCCGTTGTGTCCGCCGCCCAACCCGATCTCGTCGAGGAACAAGCCCCGGGAGGCGGTGAGACCGTGGCCGTAGAGCGGGCGTTGGACGAACGCATCCAACGCGTAAGCCCACAGATCCGTCCGCGAATTCAAGGACGCGAGCCGTTCGGCGGACTCACCGCGGACGAAGAAAGCCTCGATCAGCGGCCCCGCGGCGAGCCACGCGGTGATCAGCACGAGCGCCAACGCCACCGTGATCTCCAGCCGCCGGCGGCCGCGCCACCGCAATCCCGCGATCGCCAGGCAACCCACGATCGCCCCGAACGCGGCCCCCCGCGTGTTGCTCCCGATCAACCCGGCGGCGCAGATCGCCAGCAGCACGAGGTAGGCGGGCAGCGGCCAGTGCGGGCCCGGCCGGGCCAACCGGTGACCGAAGGCGTACGTGACCAGGATCACCACCGCGAGCGCGAGGAACTGGCCCGCGTCCACCGGATGCAGGTACAGCCAGGTGAACCTGCCGGGCTGCGTCGGAAGCCGGGGGAACGGCACGACCACGCCGAAGACGACCGAGGCGCTGACCAGGACTGCGAAGGCGTGCGCGATGCGGTGCAGCGCATCCCGGGCGCAATGGCGGGCAATCGAACGGCTCAGCGCCAGCACGACCACGACCTGGCAAGCCCGCACGAGAGCCAGTTCGCGGTAGGGCGAGTACAACGCCGAAAGCACCAGGACGGCCGCGTAGGAATAGGCCGAACAGGTGATCCAGTCGGCGCGCCGCAGCTGGGACGTGGGGCGGAAGCGCAGGAACAGGAAGCACGCCACGGCCGCGTAGACGGCGATTTCGGCCAGTACGAACAGGTCGGGCGAGCCAGACACCGACTGGTCGTCGGCGCGAACGCGGAACTTGTATTCGCTGGCCACGATCAGTGCGAGCACGCACACGACGGGCCAGCGCTCGGCGTCGTAGGCCCGGCGACGCGACACGCCATAGCGGCGTCGAAGGGCATTCCAACTCACGGCCGGTCCTCGGATCAGGTGGGTTCGGGCGCGAATGCGCCGAAGACGGGTTGCCGAATGGGTGTAACGACTACCCGCCGTCGGCATATTACAAGCTGGGCACCGAATCGAGTGAGCCGCGCGAAAGCAGCTGTGCGGCTCCAGGGCTGCCCGTCGTGATTCGGTGGCCGCCCTTCGACGAAACGGTAGAACGAAACATGCGGATTTCGATGATCGGAACCCGCGGCGTGCCCGCGCGTTACGGCGGCTTCGAGACGTGCGTCGAGGAGGTGGGGAGACGACTCGTCCAGCGCGGACACGAGGTCACGGTGTACTGCCGCAACCTCGGCGGGCGCGGCCCCCGCCCCGAACGCCACCTCGGGATGCGGCTCGTGCACCTTCCCGCGCTGCGCCGCAAGACATTGGAAACGCTGAGCCACACGGCCCTTTCGGCGTTGCACGCGGTGGCACGGCCACCGGAGGTGGCGGTGGTGTTCAACGCCGCCAACGCGCCGCTGCTGCCACTGCTGAGGCTCCGCGGAATTCCCACGATCACCCACGTCGACGGCTTGGAGTGGAAGCGGGCCAAGTGGGGGCCTACGGGGTCGGCCTACTACCGCCGTGCCGAAGCGCTCGCCGTCCGCTGGTCCGACGCGCTGATCGCCGACGCCCGGGGAATCCAGGACTACTACCGCGATCGCTTCAACACCGAGACCGACTACATCCCTTACGGGGCACCGGTCCTCACCGAGGCCGGGACCGACGGCATCACCGATCGCGGACTCAGCCCCCGCCGCTACCACCTGGTCGTGGCCAGGTTCGAACCGGAGAACCACGTGCACGTGGCGGTCGAGGGCTACCTCCGCAGCAACGCCCGCCACCCGCTGGTCGTGGTGGGATCGGCACCCTACGCCGACGAATACACCGCGAGCATCGCGCGAGCGGCGAAGGGCGATCCCCGGGTGCGGCTGCTCGGCGCGGTGTGGGACCAGCGACTGCTGGACCAGCTCTACGGCAACGCCTTGACCTACATCCACGGTCACTCCGTCGGCGGCACCAACCCCTCGCTGCTGCGCGCGATGGGCGCAGCAGCCCCGACTTCCGCCTTCGACGTACGTTTCAACCGCGAAGTCCTCGGCTCGTTCGGCCGCTACTTCCGCGATCCTGACGACCTCGCGGCGTTGTGCGACGCTGCGGAAGCCGACCCGGCCGGCACCTTGCTGCGCGGAAAAGAGCAGGTGGCCTCGCTCGACCGCTACACGTGGGACGGGGTAGCGCAGAAGTACGAAGAACTGGCCGCCCGCGTCCTGATCGAGGACGGGCGCACACCCAGGCCGCGCGGACTGCCCGGCGCGCGGGCTGACGTCGCAGCGGCCGTGTCCATGCCTGAAACCAAGGAGGTCCGATGAATCGCGCGCGGAAGCTTTCGTGCGTCGCCGCAGTGGCCGTCGCCGCGTTGTCGGCAGCGGTGGTGCCGGGGCCGGCAGCGATAGCGGCGGAGTTGCCGCAGCCGGTCACCGCCGGGGCGCTGCCGACGCCGCAGACCGACGGTGTGGTCTTCGCGGTAGCCATCGTGGGCAACACCGCCGTCGCCGGCGGGAAGTTCAGCAAGGCGCGCCCGGCCGGCGTGGCGGCGGGGGGACCAGGTGAGGTCACCCGAAACAACCTGCTGGCCTTCGACGTGACCACCGGCGAACTCCTGCCGTGGGCACCGGTGGTCAGCGGCAGCGTGTTCTCCGGCGCGGACCCGGGACCGTTCTGCAAGACCGCCGGCACCGGGCGGTGGATCTGCGACACCGTGTTCCGGATCGAGGTTTCGCCGGACGGGAAGAAGGTCTACGTCGGCGGCGACTTCGACAAGGTCGACGGCCAGTGGCGCTCGCGCGTGGCCGCCTTCGACGCCGCGACCGGCGCGCTGGACCCGTACTTCAAGCCTCGCGTGGCCGGCCGGGTCCGCGGCCTGTCGATCACCGACGACACCGTCTATCTCGGCGGCGGCTTCAACGCCGTCGACGGCGTGCCGCGCACCCGGCTCGCCGCGGTTTCCACCGGCAGCGGCGCGCTGTTGCCCTGGGCTCCTACCGCGGACCGGGAGGTCTTCGCGGTGCTGGCCGCCCCGGCCCAAGGGCGCACGGTGATCGGGGGAGCCTTCGACAACGTCAACGGCACCTACCGGCACGGACTCACCGCGGTCGACGCGGCCAGCGGTGCCCTCGTACCGTGGAAATGGGTCACGCCCTCGTCCGATGACACGATCACGGACCTGGCCACCGACGGCACGGGGACGGTCTACGTCGGTTCCTACAACTGGCTCGGTGGCAACCCCCGGCTCGAGGGCAGGGGCGCCATCGACATCGCCACCGGCACGCCGCGCTGGATGGACGGCTGCTACGGCGACACCCAAAGCGTCGCGGTAGCGGGCGGTGTGCTCTACAGCGCCTCGCACACCCACAACTGCGCGGCCATCAACGCCGTCCCCGAGAACGGAACGATCGACTACCACCGGCTGCTCGCCGAGACGACGACCGCTACCAAAACGGCCCAGCGCAACGTCAACAACGTGCGATCCGGCGACCCGATCCCGGAGTTGCTGCCGTGGCTGCCCAACACCAACGGCGGCCCCGCCGGCAGCCCGTGGTTGAACGGGCCGTGGGCAGTGGACAGCGACGGTCGCTACGTGGTGGTCGGCGGCGAGTTCACGACGGTCAACGGCAGCGCCCAGCAGTCGCTGACCCGCTTCGCCGCCCGGGGCGTTCCCGGCGCTGTCAACAACGGGCCGCAGGTGCCGTTCCCAGCCCCGGAGCTCAACCGGCGCCTGTTGGGCGGAATCTCCATCAGCTGGACGGGAACTTGGGACGCGCAGAACCGGGAAATCCGCTATGAGGTGATGCGCACCGGAACCGCGAACCCGATCTACACCACCACCAGCAGCGCCTGGCCGTGGTCGGTGACGACGATGAGCTTCACCGACAACCAAGCGCCGCAGGGCAGGGCCGAGTACTGGATCAGAGCGGTCGACGCCGACGGCGCAGTGCTCAGCACCCCGCGCAGCAGCGTCGGCTGATCCCGAGGGGACGCGGGGACGTCGGAGCAGGCGTCCCCGCGCTCACCCGCGTGGGCCGGTGAGCACGCCGATGTCGGGGTGGTCCAGCGGTGGAATGCCGAGTATCCGGGCGACATCCGGCGGCAGGGCTCGACCGGCGCGGACACCCGGCGTGGAGGGGCGAAGCGAGTAATCGCCCCGGCCCGGATCGCGGAACGGGGCGGGCGGCGGTGCTACCGCCAGGCTGTGCAGGTCGAGTCCCGTCCGTTCCCGCAACTGCGGCAGCGTGCTGATCACGACGACCTCACCCGAGCCGAGCGACCAAGTGCCCAACGGTGCCGAGCCCGCTGCCCGCAGGAAGGCGTTGCCGTCGCTGGCGGAGATGAACGGTGACGCCGGTTGGGGATTCGGCTTGTAGTCGGCGGACTCGATGAACGGCTCGGTGTCGTGCTGCCTGATCAGGAAGTTGTTCACCAGCTCGGTGTTGGACGTGATCCAGGACAGGCCCAGCTCCGCGCTGTAGGGGTCCGAACTCGCAGACCGCTTGTCGTTGTACAGCCCGAGCTCGATCCCGTTGTCGGCGAACGTGTTGTGCACGAGCCGGACGTGGTCGGAACTGGAGACCTTGATGCCGTGCCCGCCGTTGGAAACCACGACGTTCGACGCGATCAGCGCCCTTGCTGAGACCTCGTAGAACAGGCCGTTCACGGCGTTGCCCCGCGCGATGTTGCGGACCACCACGGCATCGGTGCACCCCAGATCGCACCACCACCCGGTGCCGATGTTGTCCGCGAACGTGTTGTCGGACACCCACGCCCGCTTCGTGCGCGTCACCTTCGCCCCCGCCGCTCCGATTGCCTCGCCGGCCAAGGCGAAGTGCTCGTTGTTGTTGCGCGCGAAGGTGTTCGCGACCAACCGGAGCCCGTCGGCCCGGTTGGCCATCAAGCCGACCAGGCCGTTGTCGAGGAACTGGTTGCCGATCACGTGGGCATCGGGTTGGAAGACCGCGGCGCCACTGGAGGCGGAAGCGGCGAAGATGTTGTTCTCCAACACCACCGACGGCGCGTTCACCACGACCATCGCGCCGCGCTGGCCGTACTTCTGGTTCGCGCCGTAGTGCGCGATCCCGATCCCGCGAATCGAACTGCCCGCGGCTTCCGGGCCGTCGAACTGCAGCAGCCAGTCGAACTCGGTTGCCTCGACGAATCGCCCGGCCGGGTCCTCGCCGATCACCAGTTCCTCGCGCGCGACGTCGACGTAGAACGTGCCATGGGTGATAGATCTCCGCTCGCCCACCTGCCGAAGTGGCCTGCCGTCGACGAAAACCATGTCCGGTAGCCCGGCCAGCGGGTGCGCCGGGTCGATGATCTCGGGCAGGAAGCAGGTCCGGCACAACGGCGGGTTCCAGCCCGCGTGCCGCCACGCATCGCCGTCGCGGGACCACTGCGAGACCACCCGGCTGCCCTTGAGCCAGACGCGCTCACGCGGATACGGCTGGATGGACAGCTTCTTGCCGATGACGCCGACCGTCTCCCGGTACGTTCCCTCTCGCAGGACGATCGTGGCGCCGGGCAGTGCCCGGCGCACCGCCTCGCCGAGACTGCGCAGCGGTCGCGCTTCGTCGCCCTGCGCGGAGTCGTTCCCGTTGGTGGCGACGAAGAGCGCGCCGGCGGGCACCGGGTAGTACGTCTTGTCGATCGTCGGGTCGATGGGATGCGCTGCGGTTCTGTCGTTGCCGTTCGCGGCGCAGGACACCAGCAGCGCGGTCACGAGGGTGATTGCGGTCACGACGGCGATAGCGGGGACGCGCCGGTCGCGGCGACGCGGCCGGTTCATGCCGGCCCGGGCTCCAGCTCGCCGAGCACACCGGGCGAGGGGAGCGAGATTCGTTGCCGCAGCAAGGTGCTGGACGTGTGGGTGGTGTAGCTGAAGTAGCGGATTCGCGCCCCGACGGCGGACAGCTTGCGCTCCAACGCCTCGGCGCGTGCCGTGCCGCGCCAGTCGCTGCCCTTGAACAGCACGTCGAACCGGAGACGTTCCCACATGCGGAACTTGTCCTCGTACTGGTCGGTGACGGCCTCGGCGACGCACCGGATGTTGCGCACGATCTCGAACCGCTCCTCGAAGGGGATGACCGGCTTGCGGCCCTTCACCTTCAGCAGGACGTCGTCGGTCACCACACCCGCCACCAGGTGGTCGCATTCGTCACTGGCCCGCTGCAGGATGTTGAGGTGTCCGATGTGGAACATGTCGAAGGCGCCGGGTGCGTATCCGATGGTGGGCATCGTCACCGCTCCTGATCCGCAGCCGTGCGGTCGAGGCGCGCCATGTCACCGAACCATTTCGGCAGCGCCGCGGCGAGGAATGCGGTGTTGAGCAGGAAGAGCGCGCCGTAGAGCAGGGAGAACGCCATCGGGGACCCCAGCAGCAGGAAAGCCAGGCACAGCACCCCGTAGTCGGTCGGCAGGACCAGCAACGACCGCAGGATCGAAGGTGATCCCGCAGCGGGGGCCGGTGTGCCGGAACCGGAGTTGCGGCCGCGGCGCAACTGATCGTTGAGGATCATCGCGAAGAACATGACGGTCTCGACCGCGGCGTAACCTAGCGGGACCAGCAGGAAACCGCTGGGGAGGTCGAAGAACCGGAACGCGCAGACGAGCACGGCCAGGTGCAGGGTGGCGATCTTCGCGCTGTCGATCACGTGGTCCAGCCACTCGCCCGCGACGCTGCCGGTGCGCCGCAACCGGGCGAGTTGCCCATCGGCCGAATCCAGCGCGTACCCGACGACCAGCGCCAGGCTCACCGCGATGCCCAGCGCCCACGACGGTGTGGCGGTGGCGACAGCGGCGATGCCGGCGAAGGTGAACAGCGCGCTGACGGCGGTGACCTGGTTCGGTGTCGCCTTGAGCACGAAGGCGGCCGCCGCGAGGTAGCCACCAGCCTTGCGGTTGACGAACCGCGAGTAGGCCGGCGCTCCCTTGGCCGGCTTCTGCGCGGACGGTAACCGGCGCAACGCCGCCGCAAAGCCGGATTTCGGCATGTCGGTGGTGGTCATCGAAGCCTTTCACTCCTGCCAACACGTGTGGAAATCACTGGGTAGGCCAAAGCGCGGTGCCGCCGGGCGGAGGAACTTGACAGGCGATCACCATCGTCTGAATACTGAAAAATATCGGTGTTCTCCTCCCGGGTAGCCCGACCGGTCGACTTGCCCCATCGACCGCGAATTTCCAAGCGGTTTCCGATCACTGCGCTCACGCGGTATTCGCCGCAGGGGCCCGGTGCGTTACCGATCGGCGCCGGCCTGTCCGGAGGAACACTCAACTTTTGGCACACAGAGCGGAATGACGGTCGATGGACGACGCCCACCCGGCACCGACGATCTTCGGTGCGTTGTGGCGGTATCGCTGGATCTCGTTGGTGATCGTGGCAGCCGCGGTGCTGATCAGCCTGCTGGTCCCACTGGTGGCGGGCGACGGCCGCAGCGCCCAAGCGCGCATCGTGCTCAAGGCACCCGACCAGACCGGGGTCCTCGGGATCGAGATGGCCAGCGAGTCCAGCTTCCTCCGCTACGTCAAGCAGCGGGCCTTGTTCGTCACCTCCGACGAGGTGCTCGACGACGCGCGTGCCCGGCTCGGCGGCCAGGAGACCGTGCTGCAGCTGCGCGCCGCCATCACCGCGGACGCCTCTTCGAGCGGCGAGTCCATCGAGATCAACGTCGACGGGCCGGGCTTAGAGCGTTCCGTGCTGATCGCTAACGCCGTCATCGCCGCCTACCAGGACCGGTCCAGGGCAGAGGTGATCGCCACCACGGACAAGGCGTTGGAGACGTTGCACGCGCAACGCGCGGCGATCGTGGCGGAGGCTGGCGCGCGCCCGTCGAGCAGCCCCGTCGGCTCGGCCGCCGGCTCGACGCTCAGCGACCTGGACAAGCAGATCACCCGGATCCAGGTGGTGGCCTCGCAGTTCGCCGACGGGGTGTCGTTCGTGGATGTCGCGTCTCCGGAGAGCACGAGTCCTTGGCGCGCGGTCCTGCGCGATCTCGCCGTCGGCACGGCGGTCGGCCTGATGCTCGCGGCCGCGCTGGCCTGGTTCCGCGCCGATCGCGATCACCGGGTGCGCGATGCCGACGACCTCACCCGCGTCGTCGACGAACCGGTGCTCGGCGAGATCGAGACGCTGCCCTCCCAGGCCATCCTGGCGCTGCGCAGACCAGGCGTCCCGCCGCTGCGTTCCTACCAGCTGGTGGCCTCCGGTCTGCGCTCGACGGTGGGCCGGGGAGTCGTGCTCGTCACGGGCCCGTCCGGCGGTGAGGGAGCGACGACGACCACGATGCAGATCGCCAGCGCCGCCGCCCGGGACGGCCTGCAGGTGCTGGTGGTCGACGCCGCGATCCGCTCCCGCGACCTGTCTCAGATGCTGGGGCTGGCCGACTGGCCCGGGCTGACCTCGATCGCTACCGGGGACGCGTCGCTGGCCCAGTCGGCGCACCCGGTGCACCTGGGCAACGGGGTCGGGTTCAGCGTGGTGCCCGCGGGGCACGGACAGCCCTACTCCCGGGAGCAGCTGCGTTCCGGACTGCTGCAGCAGGTGATCGCGGAGATGCGGTCGCGCTACGACCTGGTGTTGGTGGACCTGCCCCCGCTGATCTCCCAGCCGGAGACGACGTCGCTGATCAGCGCGTCGGACGGAGTGGTGGTGACGGTGCGGCGAGACGGCGATCTCGGTTCGCTGCGCAGGTTGCGCGAGCAGCTGCAGCTGTTCGGCGGAACGATCACCGGGTACGTGCTGACATTCGCCGGGGCGGCCCCGGCCGGGCGCGTTGCCGAATCTCCCGCCCCGCAACCATCCCGATGACCACGACCGGTGCGCGAGCACCGAAACGGCGCCTCGTCGCGAAGGTCGCCGCCCCGGTGTTGTCGCAGGGCATCACCGCGGGCACGAGTCTGGTGCTTCAGGTGCTGGCCGCCCGCACGCTGGGGCTCGCCGAGTTCGGATCCTTCGTGCTACTGCTGGCGTTGCTGGTGACGGCGATCGCGCTGTACACGGGCTGGGTGGGTGACTCGCTAGCGGTCCTCGACCGCCACGAACCCCGCACCCGGGCCAGCATCGTCACCAGCGCCCTCGCGGGCTGGATGCTGTGCTTCGCCGTCGCAGTCGGCGCGGCCCTGCTGCTGCGCGACGGCGAACCAGCTACCGCGCTGGCCTTCGGGATGATGGCAGTGCTGCGACTGGCCGCGGAAACGGTGCGGCGGTTGCTGATGGCCAGATTGCAGTTCTGGCACCTCGTGGGCAACGACATCGTGCACGTCACCGCGACGGTGCTCGCGCTCGCATCAGCTGCGCTGGCCGGGCTCTCGCTGCCCGCGCTGTTCGTGTCGATGGCCGTCGGAGCGGCCGCAGCGGTGTTCGTGGGAGTTATGCAGCTACCCGCAGCGGAATTGCGGCGGCTGCGGGCCGGAACCGCCGGTCTGCCCGCGGTGATGTCGTTCGCCGCCTGGAGATCCTTGCAGGCCGCCTTGCGTCCGGCCGCGCTCCTCGGGTCACGCGCCCTGGTCGCGCTGCTGGTGTCCACGGCCGCGGTGGGGGTGCTCGAAGCCGGTCGCCTCGTCGTCGCACCGCTGCAGGTGGTGATCAACGGCGCGGGCAGTTTCTTGCTGTCGAACTTCGTAGCCAAGACGAGGCAGGACGCCGTCGCCGCGCAACGGCTCGTCCACCGCGCGACGTGGCTGCTGATCACCGGCACCGGAGTCGGCGGCGTCGCGCTGACATTGCTCGCCAACCCCCTGGGAACCTTGCTGACCGGTCAAGCCGTGGACCCCCTGCTGGTACTCGGGTGGGTCGCGTACTTGATGGTCTGGGCAGCGGGACTGCCCCATGTCACCGAGGTGGTCGCCCGGCGCATGTCGCGCCACATTTTCTTCGTCCGGCTCGCGGATTCGGCGCTGGGCATCGTGCTGGTCGCGGTCGTAACAGTCCTGTCGGGCTCCGTGATCGCCGTGCCGTGGCTCATGGCATGCGGAGGAATCTACTCGGCATGGCACGTGCGACGCCTGGCGATCCGCTCACGACGCGAAGCATGAACAGCCTAACCAGAATGGAGCGCGGGCCGATCCCGGGGCGACGCCACCGGCGCTTCAAGCGCTCTCGGGTTCGCGGCCCCGCTGCGTCGGGTCCCGGAGGGACGATGCCGGCCATCAGGCGTTTCGTTACTGTGGTCGCACGGAACGGATTCTTCGGTGAGGAGTGCGAGCATGGGACTTTTCGGCTGAATGCTGGGCAACGCTTCGCGGATCGATCCTCGTGCAGCAGCGCAGGAGTTCGGGCGCTTGTTGGCGCAGGGGGAGGAAGTTCATGCCGCCTACCAGTTGATCCGGGACTCGTTCCTCTTCACGGACCGGCGCTTGATCCTCATCGACAAGCAGGGGATGACCGGCCGCAAGGTCGAGTACCACTCGATTCCGTATCGCAGCATCACCCACTTCTCCGTCGAGACCGCCGGCACCTTCGACCTCGACGCCGAGTTGAAGATCTGGCTTTCCGGCAACGCCGAGCCGATCACGAAGCAGTTTGGCAAAGGCGTCGACGTCTACGAGGTCCAGGCCCTCATGAGCGCCTACGTAGTGCGCTGAGCGAGTCGCGAAGCACGGCAGCCCTGGATGCCGACGGGGTCCTTGGCCGATCGAGGTTCTGCAGTACAACCAGGTCTCGAGGGTGCATGGCACTGATCACGCAAAGATGTGGGTTGGCCCTGGATGGCGACCTGCCGGCTAAGGCTTCGGGGCGTGCAGCGCGGTGAGTATCTCCTTGAGAGTGGCCGCGTTCTCGAACTCATGAGACGCAGCGGCGCGGGTAGCGGCGCGCCCGTCTTCGGGCCGCGCAATTTCGCGAGAAATTGGCCGTCACCCGGGTGAACGCCAATTTCTCGCGAAATTGCGCACTTCCTGGGTGTCTGGGAACCCGTGGTGGGCGTTGCTTGCCTGGAGCGAACGGGTTTGCCGCTTCGGGGTCCGCAGCTGCGTGTTGCTGCAACGAGCGGGCGCGAAGTACCGAGTCCCCTGGGACGCGGCTCCGTGTCGTCGGTCACCGAATTAGTTGAGGAATCAACCAGTGGGCTGCGGTGTTGCAACGGTCGTGAAACGCATCGGATTCCTATCCTTCGGACACTGGTCCAGCACTCCGCATTCGCAGACCAGGACCGCCTCCGACTCGTTGCTGCAGGCCATCGACCTGGCTGTGGCGGCAGAAGAGCTAGGTGTCGACGGCGCCTACTTCCGGGTGCACCACTTCGCCCGGCAACAGGGCTCCCCGTTCCCGCTGCTGGCCGCGATCGGCGCCAAGACCTCACGCATCGAGATCGGCACCGGCGTGATCGACATGCGGTACGAGAACCCGATGTACATGGCAGAGGAAGCCGGGGCGGCGGACCTGATCTCCGGCAGCAGGCTCCAGCTCGGCATCAGCCGTGGCTCGCCAGAGCAGGTGATCGACGGATGGCGATACTTCGGCTACCAGCCAAGCGGTGGCGAGACCGACGCCGACATGGCCCGCAAGCACACTGAGGTGTTGCTGAAGATGCTGGAAGGCAAGGGGTTCGCCGAGCCGAACCCGCGCCCGATGTTCGCCAACCCACCCGGACTGCTGCGCATCGAGCCGTACTCCGAGGGGCTGCGGGACCGGATCTGGTGGGGTGCCGGCTCCAACGCCACCGCGGCCTGGGCAGCCAAGCTCGGCATGAACCTGATGAGCTCGACCCTCAAGGACGATGAGGGCGGGGCGCCGTTCCACGTGCAGCAGGCCGAGCAGATCCGGGCGTTCCGCAAGGTGTGGGCCGAGTCCGGGTGGCAGCGCGAACCGCGCGTGTCGGTGTCGCGCAGCATTTTCGCGCTCACCAATGACCTGGACCGCGCGTACTTCGGCCGCGACGGCGACAGCGAGGACCACGTCGGATACATCGACGCGAACACGCGGGCCATCTTCGGCCGCACCTACGCCGCCGAGCCCGACGTGCTGGTGCAGCAGCTGGCCGGCGACGAGGCGATCGCCGAGGCTGACACGCTGCTGTTGACCGTGCCCAACCAGCTCGGGGTGGATTACAACAGTCACGTGCTGGACAGCATTCTCACCCACGTCGCGCCCTCGATCGGCTGGCGCTGACATCTACCCGCAGGGGAGTCACCATGGGCAAGATCCTGATCATCGGCGGTACTGGATACACCGGCAGCAACGTCGTCACCGAGGCAGCCGCGCGTGGTCATCAGGTGACGTCGTTCTCGCGGTCAGCGCCCACCACGCCGGTCGCCGGGGTGGTCTACAGGCACGGCAGGGCCGAGGACGCCACGGCGCTGATCGCCGGCCAGGACGTGGTGGTCGCGACCCTGTCGCCGCGCGGGGACCTGGTGGGCCGGCTCCACGGCCTGTACCAGGACTTCGCAAATGCGGCGGCCAGCACCGGGGCACGCTTGATCGTGATCGTCGGGTTCGCGTCGCTGCGCCCCGCGCCGGGCGAGCCCAGGTTCGTCGAGGGGGAGATCTCCGAGCAGTTCCGGTCGGAGGCGCTGGAGATGGACGGGATCCGGGAATGGCTCGCGACCGGCGCGCCGGACGGACTCGACTGGACCGTGTTCTCGCCCGCGGGCGGCTACGGCTCCTGGGCTGCTGGCGAGCGGACCGGCGCCTACCGCCTCGGCGGCGACGTGGCTCTGTTTGACGAGAACGGCAAGTCGGAGATCTCCGGTGCCGACTTCGCGCTGGCGGTCGTCGACGAGATCGAGCGCCAGGAGCACCCACGCGAACACATCTCGGTTGCCTACTGAGCGTTCCGGGTCATCGGGCGCGGCGAACGGCATCGATGCCTGCTGCCGTCCGAAGAACGCCCGTGAGTGTTTTTGGGTGCCATAGCACCCAAAAACACTCACGGGCAGTCACCTGCCCCGGCCCGCATCTGCCGCCCGAAGCGTTCCGCCCGGTGGTCGAACTCGCCGGAGCCGGACAGCTGGCCCAGCTCGGAATCGAGCTCGCCGGGAACGTAGAACTCATCCGGGGGAGCGCTTTCGGCCAAGGGTACGAGCATTCAGAACGGGTCGACGACGAGGTGCTGCACGGCTACGTTCGTCCAGTGCTCGGCACGCTGGAAGCCGGACGGCAGTTCGAGCGACTGCTGGTGTCGCTGACTGCAGCCGACCTGATGGCGATCGAACCAGGGCTGACGGAGCTCACCGTCCCGACACTGGTCGTGTGGGGCACCGGAGACCAGAACTTCGCGCTGCGATGGGCGTATTGGCTGCGTGGCACCATCCCCGGCGCTACCGAAGTGGTGGAGGTCCAGGGCGGCAAGCTGTTCTTCCCCGAGGAAAGGCCTCGTAACCTCGTCCCCCACCTATGCGCTTCTGGGACGAAAACACCTCACGCTGATACCGGTTCATCGGCCGGTGCCCCTCGCCCCGCCCGCCAGATGTGAAGCACCCGAGGCCACCTCGGTTGCGTTGAACACACCGAGGCGGCCTCGGGTGGCTCCAGCCGCGACCAGAGCGGGGACTCGCGGGTCAGTTACCGGGTTGGAAACGCACGATCTGCGGGTCGTGGTCGCTGGACTGCATGGCGAACTCGGAGTTGATGTGCACCACGTCGTAGTCCACCTGCCGCGGTGTCCGCGACACCAGCATGTGGTCGAGGGCCTGCGAGCGGCCCTCGAACACGTAGCTGTAGCGCTTGTTCTCCGGCAGGGTGTTGATCAACGCCGTCAGCGCATCCCCCTGGGTGAGGGTCTGCAGGGTCGGCGAGAACTGGTAGTCGTTCAGGTCGCCGGCGACCACGACGTTCGCCTTCGGATCGGCCGCGAGCAGCTTGTCGGTGAACGCGCGCAGGACCTCGGCCTGCTTCACACGCTGCACCTCGGAGCTGCGGTTCGATGGCTGGTTGATCCCGTGCACGGACTGGTCGCCGCCCTTCGAGGCGAAGTGGTTCGCCACGACGAACACCGCCTTGCCCTGGAAGGCGAACTCGCCGACCAGCGGCTTGCGGCTGTTCTGCCACGCCGCGTTGCCCGGGTCGACCCGGCCGGGGGAAACCGACAGGTGTGGCTTGCTCTTCTCGTTGGTCACCACGTCGACCGCGGTCGTGGCATCACCGCCCGGCCGGTCCACGAACGACACCCGCTTCGGGTTGAACAGGAAGCCCACCCGGATGTTGCCACCCGGCTGGCCACCGTCGGTCATGTCCTGGGGGGCGATCTGCCGCCACTCGTAGCGCGGGCCACCCGCCGCCACGATCGCGTCGGCGAAGCGCTTCAGCGTCTGGTCCGCCGCCACCACGCCGTCGTTCGCACCCGCAGGTCCGTTGTTGTCTTGGATCTCCTCCAGCGTGACGATGTCGGGCGAGGACAGGTGCTTCACGATGCCGCTGGCCAGCCCGTCGAACTTGGCCTGCTCGTCGACGGCCGACAGGTTCTCCACGTTGTAGGTGGCCACCGCGAGCTCGCCACCCTTTTGCGGACGGGTGACCTCGCGCACCAGACCGTTGTCCTTGAGCTCGCCAAGGATCGAGGCCTGGACGGTGTACCCGCCGAACTGGCTGTACTCGACCGGTCCCGAGGTGATACCGGTGAGGACGTCACCCACGTTGGCCTGCGGGAACGGTTGTTCGGAGAACGGGATCAGCGATTGCACCTTGAGGATCCCGCTGTTGGTCGCGTCGTAGCCGAGGTACACCGAGCCACCGCGGGCAGTCGGGTGCTCGTTCGGCTTGGTGGTCACGTAGAGCTCGTTGTAGGCGGTGGTCCCGCCCACGGCACGCGCGTCGACGATGCTGATCAGCTCACCTTCGTGGGCCGCCCAGAAGTCCAACGCGTACTTCGAGGGCTCCAGCGGCAGCGATTCGATGCTGCCGCCCGGCTCCGGGACGTACTGCTCGGGCACCGTGTTCTCGGTGATCGCGACCGCATCGGGCGGCTCGTTGCCGCGCGAGGCGGTGGTCCAGGTGGCGCTGGTGAGCTCGGTGGTCGTCGGGGAGCCGGACGAGGGGCGGTACTCGGCCACCGCACCGGTGACGGTGAGGGCGTCGCCGACCGCGACGTCCGGGGTCACCGAACCGGTGACCACGAAGATGCCCTCGCTGGTCCGCGGGTCGTTGTCGGGTTCGGGGTCCTGCAGCCAGAAACCACGTGCCGAGCCGAAGGTCCGCGTCGCGGTCACTATGCCGGGGACCCGCACGACCCTGCCAGCCATCGGGGATGTCCGGGTGATGCCCTGGACGTCGTGAATGCGCGCGTCGGTCACTCCACCGCCGGGCCCGCCGGGCCCCTCGCCCGGGGAGTTCTCCGGGGTCGGCGAGCCGGCCACGAAGTCGGCCGTGTTGTCGTCGGCGTCGACCAGCCCGGGGCGGTAGACGGAGGTGGTGTTGCTGCCCGCAGGAGCCGGGCCGGTCTCCCGGAGCACCGCGCTGCCGTAGCCGACGAGGTCGACGATCCGCGAGTCGGCCGCGCAGTCGCCGGCGGTGAGGCAGGTGAGCGGGGTCGTCCCCTCGACCAGCGCCACCGTGCCGGAGGCCGCCGCCATGTTGATCGACCCCGCGGCCTCCGGTGCGGGCAGTTCGACCGTGCCGCTGCCGCCCTTGGCCTCGCCGACGAGGTAACGCGCGCCCGGTTCGACCGAACCGGACAGCGCCGTGGCCTGCCAGCGGGTGCTCGCGGTCGGCGAGGCCGGCAGGTACTGCACGCTCATCCCGGTCAGGTCCGCCGCGGCGCTGCCGACTGTCGCCAGTTCGATGAAGTCCTGGGTGAGGTGCGCGCCGGAGTTTCCGCCGCCGCCGTACACCTCGGCGATGACCGGGCCAGTGCTCGGTGCCGCCGCAGCGGGCGTGACCAGCACGGTCAACCCGCCAACAGCGGCAACAGTGACCGCCGCGAGTGCACGGCGGGGATTACGTAGGAGTGATGTCACCGAGGCATATTGACCCAATCGGGTGAACCAGTGGGACCCCGTCGATCAAGCTTCGGTGTCGGCCGCACATCCAAACGGCGAAGGTCAGTTGAATCGCAGCCGGACTGCGCCGCGTGCTGGCGTCGAGTTCCTGGTACCTCGGCTTCTGTTGTTCAGGGCCACACCAGGTCCCGCGGCTGGGCCGCCTGGTGTGCGGCGTTTCGGGGGAACCGGGCCGCTACAGGTTGTGCGAGAGCAGCCGGCTCAGCGCCTCGTCGAAGCTCATCCACCGGTGTTCGTCACCGGGTGCGACCACCTCGTAGGTGTCGTTCAAGAACTCCGCAAGCTGATCGGCATTCACTTCGAAGGCGGCCTGCCCTGACGGCGAGCTCAACTCGATCACGACCAACCCCGGATCGTCCAGTCGAGGGCGGATTCGCACGTCGCCTTCGCCTGCCTCGGCGACCAGCCCGTCGGCCAGCAGGTCGCGGGCGATCACCCAATCCACCTGACCGGCCTTGCCCACGTTGAGCTTCATGCAGATCTCGTACGGGTTGCGGCTGTCGTACCCCAGTTCCACGCCAACCGGCGCGATCACACCCGCCGGGGCTACCAGGTTGAAGACCATGGTGGCGAGCACCGTGCCGTGATCGTTTGCCATCATGTCCGCACTCCCAAGCGTCGGCTTCACTTCCTAGATACCAGCGTGCCCAACCCGGGTTCATGTCTTCTTCACGATGTCTTCAGATCCCTGGTGGCAATCCGGATGCCGCGTTGGCCGACGCCGCCCGGGTCAGCCGACCGACCGTCTATGCCTGCCTTCCGGAGACCCCCCGGAGACCCCGACGCCGAAGCGCGTCGAGCGAAAACCAGCGGAAATCGATGGCTTTCCCACGAGGACATGGGTCACCCGACATGACGCGGATGTAAGTTAGGGCGACGGCATTCTTGCGGAGTCGAAGAACCCGCCGGAGTAAGAGGAGTCAGGATCGGGAAAGTACTCCACCACTTCCTTCAGATTCAGCGTGTCGAGGCCGAGTGATACCCGGTCACCCAGCACCCGGGAAGGCCTGGAGTAGATGTCGAATATCGAATTCCCATGGGTGATGCCCGGGAAAGCCGATTCCATTCTATTTGGGTGCACAGTCGATCGAATACTTCTCTCCTGCGTCCGGTCAACGGTGCCGTGATGGGGGACAGTCGATCGGCATGAGCCGATTCGTCGAATTCGACTTCTGGCGGCCGGCGCCAAAAACTCGCTCCATTCGGCGGAGACGGTGCAGGCTCCGTGCAGGCTCTCGCCCAGGCGCTGGAACGCGATGAGCGTCGGCGGGTGTGAGACGGCCCCGTCCCACACCCGCCTTGTAAACCGGCTCAAAGAACTCGCGCGCGGCTGTGCGGGCCGCGCACCGGCGATCCAACCGGGTTATCCGCCATCACCGCGCCCGGATCACCCACAGCACGGGGCAGGCGGGCAGGGGTCGACCGTGACGTCGTCGATCACCGGTCCCCACGCACTGTTGGGGGTGGTGCTGGCGAACGTCAACATCGTGGATGTACTGGTGGCCACGAAGGTCACCTGCCGTCTCACATAGCCCATGTTGGTCATTGTTTTCCCGGTCGTGTCAAAGGAGAAGTCTTGGAAATTCTGCCCGTCGATGAGGACCTTGCCCGTTTTCAGTTTCGTCGATTCGCCGGGATTGCCGGCAAGGGAGTACGTCACTGTGTACCCTGTTCCCGGGACCGTCTTGAAAGTCTGGGCAACAGCCCCCGCATTACCGCCGTTGAGGTCGACGGACTGGTCACCGTCGGCAGCCTGCCAGAACCCTGCGCCGATCAGGTCGACATTCCCGCTCGCCACCCGCCACGGTCCGATAGACTGCCCCATCGCGAAGTTCTGGAACGTGTTTGCTGCCACCGTTGGCGTTTCGAAACTGCCGTCGTCAAAATGGCTGATCGCGCTAGGCGACGCGGAAGCCGGTGCCGTCAACAAGATGCCGACACCGCCGAACAGAACGGCCGCGGTGGTAGCAGCGAGGTAGTTTCGCATGGGCAGCAATGAATCCTCCAAGGGAAGGGCGAGTTGCAATAGTCCGCAGTTCAGTTATCAAAATCGCAGGTTGGCGACAAAGAAACTGGTTGCGGCCCACTGAAAGTAGCCGGTTGATTCGCATGCCGCAATGGGCCTTTCGGGTGGGTTTGGGCCGTATGGGTGGTCGTCTGGCCTGCTTAAAATTTATGCTCCCGCAATTGTGCCTGACGATGCGTGATCGCCAGATTTACATTTGACTATTCAAGATTTACGAAATTTTTCCGGCCTGGACGATCATCGGATGAATGAACTGATCGTTCTTCGAGCCGCGTGGCGGTCGTGGCCTGCTGGTGTTGTCAACGGCGGCCGAGGCTGCAGCCGCTAACGGCGGCAGGCGGAGAAAACGTGGTACCGCCACCCACAGCCGACATCATGAGTCCGGGCGGCTGCCTCGAATGGCCCAGCCTGCTCTCGTGCCCGAGTGTGGGAACAGAACCGCGGCCACGGGTGGCCGCACGGGTGAACTGGGGAGCGACATGCCGAAGTACTTGGTGCAGGGCAGCTACACCACCGAGGGGACGAAGGGGGTGCTCGCCGAGGGCGGAACCGGGCGGCGGGAGGCCGTTGAGAGGGTCCTCGGGTCGTGCGGCGGAACGCTCGAGTCGATGTACTTCGCGTTCGGCGACGACGATTTCTACATCGTTGTCGACGTGCCCGACGACGTCTCCATGGCCGCCACGGCTATGGCGGTGCAGGCCACCGGCGCCGTGACGTCCAGGGCGGTGCCGCTCCTCCGCCCCGAGGACATCGACGAGGCTGTGCGGAAGGCTGTCGACTTTCGCGCCCCCGGTTCCTGACGGCGGCCGATGTCGGTGCGGTCCGGACCTGCGGCCACCGCAGGCTGCTGAGCGCTGCCGGGATCGCGACGATGCGCCGTCACCCGGGGTGGGCGCAATTTCGCGAGAAATTGCGCCCACCCCGGGTGACGGCCTGCTGCGGAGTTTCATTCCGGCGGCGAAGGTCGATGCGCTGGACGGTCGAAAGTCACCCAACGCGCAACGTGGACCGAGACCCCAACGTTTTCCGCTGAACCAATGCGGCTCCCGTCGGCCCCACGTCGTGACCGGTGGCCGGTTCAGCCGTTCGCTTCCTCCGCCATCGAGTTCTCCAGGCGGCGTGGCCGGGTGAGCTGTTCGGGCTGGAGGAGGGTTTCGAGCTGGGTGGAGGAGAGCAGGCCGGTGTCGGTGACCAGTTCGGTGATGGTGCGGTCGGTGGTGAGCGCCTGCTGGGCGATGGTGGTGGCGTTGGCGTAGCCGAGGTAGCGGGTCAGCGCCGTGACCAGTCCGATCGAGTTGCGCACGGTCGCGTCGAGGTGGCTCTGATTGGCGGTGATCCCGGAGACGCATCGGGTGTCGAGCGCGTCGCACGCCGCGGTGAGATGGGTCAGGGACTTCAGCAAGCTGTGAACGATGATGGGCTCGAAGGCGTTGAGCTGGAGTTGACCGGCTTCGGCGGCGAGGGTGACGGTGACGTCGTTGCCGATGACCTCGAAGGCGACCTGGTTTACGACCTCGGGGATGACGGGGTTGACCTTCCCGGGCATGATGCTGGATCCGGCCTGCACGGCAGGCAGGTTGATCTCGTTGAGCCCGGCCCGTGGCCCCGATGAGGTCAGGCGGAGGTCGTTGCAGGTCTTGGACAGCTTGACCGCGACGCGCTTGAGCACTCCGGAGAGCTGGACGAGCGCCCCGGCGTCCTGGGTGGCTTCGACGAGGTTCTCCGCGGTGCGAACGGGGATTCCGGTGATCTCCGCCAGGTGCGTGCAGGCGCGCACGGCGTAGTCGGGGTGCGTGTTGATCCCCGTACCGATGGCCGTGCCGCCGAGGTTGATCTCCAGCAGCAGCTCGGTGGCTTCGGCGAGGCGCTGCCGGTCTTCCCCGAGCATGATCGCGTACGCCTCGAACTCCTGCCCCAGGGTCATCGGCACGGCGTCCTGCAGCTGGGTCCGCCCCATCTTTAGAACGGTGGCGAACTCGGCGGATTTGCGGTGGAACGCATCGGCGAGCCCACCCATGGCCGAGCCCAGCCGGTCCAGGCCCGAGATGAGCGCGAGCTTGATGGCGGTCGGGTAGACGTCGTTCGTGCTCTGCCCGAGGTTGACGTGCTCCAACGGGTGCAGGTGGTCGTAGTCGCCGCGGGCGTGCCCGAGGTGTTCCAGCGCCCGGTTCGCGATGACCTCGTTGGCGTTCATGTTGGTCGAGGTGCCAGCGCCGCCCTGGATCACGTCGACCACGAACTGGTCGTGGAACGATCCGCCGCGGATCTCGCTGCAGGCGGTGGTGATGGCTTCGGCCCGTTGCGGGTCGAGCAGGCCGAGGTCGCGGTTGGCGCCGGCCGCGGCCTGCTTGACCGCGGCGAGTGCGTTGATCAAGTCCGGGTACGCGGCGATCGGGGTGCCGCTGATCTGGAAGTTCTCCACCGCTCGCACGGTGTGGATGCCGTAGTAGGCGTCGCCGGGCACCTCGAGATCTCCGATGAGGTCGTGCTCGTTCCGCGCAGCGCGGCTGGTCATGACGTCTCCATTCCACCGGTGGGCGTTCCGAGCTCAAGTGCGGCGCGTGGCGGCGATCGGGCCCGGGCAGCTCGACGGCGGAGTCCGGAGTGGACGTTCCTGCGGATTTTCTGCCGCCCTCGCCGCACATCGGAATGCTGCCCGAACCGCAAACCCCGGTCAACGGCGAGGCAACCGCGAAATGACCACCGGGGTACGGGTTTTCGCCGGTCACGGCCGGTGCTTCGGGGAAAGCTCAGATCTTGCTCAAGTCCCGCAGGGGCGGGAGAAAGCTCAACTCTTGCTCAACTTCGGTGACTGCCGGCGCGGGAAGTGCTTACCGTCTCGCCCCAACGTGGACGCCGTGGAAGCGCGGCGGAACCCGGAGGAGGTGCTGAGCGCGTGACAACCAGTTTCCAGACTGCTCCGCTGCTTGCGGATCATTCGGCCGGCCGGAAACGTCGGTGGTGGCGGGTGCCCATGGGAGTGCAGGCCTTGCTGGCCATGGTCATCGGCGCGGCGGTGGGGTTCGCCGCCCCGGATGCCGGCGAGCAGCTGAAGGTCCTCGGAGACGTGTTCATCAGGCTCGTAGAGATGATCGTGCTGCCGCTGGTCTTTCCCCTCATCGTGCTGGGAATCGCCCAGATGGAATCGGTGAAGAACCTCGGGCGGCTGGCCTGGCGGACGATCCTGTACTTCGAGATCGTCACTACGCTGATCCTCTTCGTCGCGGTCGGCTTGGCGACCGCGTTCGGCATCGGCAGCGGAATGTCCATGACCGGCGGCGATGTCGGGAAGCTGCCGGGACAGGGGAAGCCCGCCGAAGTCGACTTCACCCAGCTGCTCCTGCACGCCGTGCCGGACAACGTGTTCAAGGCGTTCGGCGAGGGCAACCTGCTCGCGGTGCTCGTGTTCGCGGTGTTCTTCGGCGTCGGGCTGGCCGCCATCGGGGAGAAGGCCGCGCCGGTGCGGTCCGTCCTCGACTCCGTGAGCGAGGTGATGTTCAAGGTCGTCGGCTTCGTGATCCGGCTGGCACCGCTGGGAATCCTGGGATTCCTGGCCTACGACGTCGCGCATTACGGCCTGTCCGGGATCAAGGGCCTGCTCGGGTTCCTCGGCGTCGTGTACCTCGGGCTCGCGGTGATCATGCTGGTGCTCTTCCCGCTCATCGCCGCGGTCTTCCGCGTCCGGTACGTCCCGCTGCTGCGCGCGGTCGGCGGCCTGGCCGGGATCGCCTTCGTGACCCGCTCCTCGGAGGCGGTGCTGGCTCCGTTGCTGGCCAGGCTGGAGAAGCACGGGATCAAGCGCAGCACGTCGTCGTTCGTCGTGCCGCTGGGCTACTCGTTCAACACGGACGGTTCGACGCTGTACCAGGCGGTGGCGCTGGTGTTCCTCGCCAACGCCTACGACCTGCACCTGAGCATCGGCACTCTGCTGACCATGGTCCTCGTGCTGGTGGTGCTGTCGAAGGGCATGGCGGGTGTCGCGTCGGCGTCGATCGTGGTGCTGATGGCCGCGGGCAAGAGCCTGGGGCTTCCCGTCGAGGGGATCGCGTTGCTGATGGGCGTCGACTTCCTCGCGGACATGGCGCGTACCGCGGTGAACGTGTTCGGCAACTCCCTGGCCGCCGCGGTGCTCGACAGGAGCAACCGCGAACCCACCCGGTGATCGGCTTGCGCACGAGCGCATGATGACCGAGTGGAACCGGGGAAGCTGACCAGGCGCAGCCTGTTGTCGCTGGTGGCGGTGGCAGCAGGCTGCTCGCTCGCCGAACACGCCGAACCCGCGCCCGGGGCGGCGGTGGTGGTCGCCACCGGGGAGACGAAGGGGTTCTTCTTCGAGTACGGCCGGGAACTGGCCGCGGTCCTGGCCGACGGGCTGCCGGAGGCGCGGGTGTCGACCGCTACCACCAGCGGCACCGTGGACAACCTGCGCCGCGCGGCCGAATCCGCCGGCACCTTCGGCCTGGCCGCGCTGGACGCGGCGGCCGCGGCTCAGCACGGCCTGCCGCCCTTCGCGCTGCGCCAGCCACCGCAGGCCGTGGGGCGGCTGTTCGACGACTACGTGCACCTGGTGGTCGCCGGCGAATCGCCGGTGCGCCGGGTTGCGGACCTGGCCGGGCGGCAGGTCTCGGTCGGGCCCGTCGGCTCGGGCAGTGAACTGGTCTCCGGCCGCGTCCTGGAAGTCGGCGGGCTGCGCGGTCGCGTGGCGGAGGTCCGGCTCGGGATCAGCGAGGCGCTGACGGCATTGGACCGGGGCGGCTTGGACGCCCTGTTCTGGCAGGGCGGGCTTCCCACCCGCAGCATCGCGCAGCTGTCCCGGCAGCGCCCCCTCCGGCTGGTCCCGCTCGGCGAACTGCTCGAACCGATGCGGGCCCGCTACGGTCCCCACTACCGCGTGGCGAGCATCCCGCGCGGCGTGTACTCGAACGCGGAAATCGTCGACACCATCGCCGTGCCCGACCTGCTGGTGACCAGCGCGGCCACCGATCCGGTCCTGGTCCGAGCGGTCATCGAGCTGATCTTCGTCAACCGGCAGCGGCTGGAGAACGCCGTCCCCACCGCCGCCCAGCTCGACATCCGCGCCGCGATCGCCACCAGCCCGGTGCCGCTGCACGAGGGTGCACTGCGTTACTTCCGGGCGGTCAAGCCCTGACCCGGCAGGGCCGGCACGTGGACGGACACGGCGAGCCCGCGTTCGCGGTTGCGCACCTCCAGACGCCCGCCGAAGGACGCGAGCAGCGCCTTCGCGATGCTCAGGCCGAGCCCCGAACCCTCGACATTCTGGTGCCGCGGGCTGCGCCAGAACCGGTTGCCGATCCTGCCGAGCTCGTCCTCCCCGAGTCCGGCTCCTTCATCCAGGACGCTGACGACGACGGCTTGCTCGGCCGGTTCGACGTGCACGGTCACCCGCGACCGGCCTGGGCTGAACTTGATCGCGTTGTCGAGGATCGCGTCCAGCGCGCTGCCGAGCGCGGTGGGGTCGGCGAAACCGCGAACGTCGGCGGCCCCGCTGCGTCCGAGCCGGATGCCGCGTTCCGCGGCGACCGGCCGCCACGCCGAGATCCGCTCGTCGACCAGGTCGTCCAGCAGGATTTCTTCGGGCGGTGAGGTCGGTTCCTCGGCCGTCGCCAGGGCCAGCAGCTCGTCCAGGACGCGGGTGAGGCGGCGGCCTTCTTCTTGCGCGCTCGCCCAGTCCTCGCGCTGGTCCGGCGGCAGATCCATACCCACCGCCTGGAGGCGCAGCAGCAGCGCGCTCAGCGGGTTGCGGAGCTGGTGCGAGGCGTCGGAGACGAAGGAACGCTGCCGTTGCCACGACGTCTGCACGGCGTCGGCCATGTCGTTGAAGGACGTTGTGAGGCGGCGCAGCTCCGGTGGTCCGCTGGCGCCGGTGACGCGAGCGTCGAAGCACCCCCGTGCGATGTCGTGCGCGGCGTTGTCGAGGTCGTGCACCGGCCGAAGCACCCACCGGGTCAACCGCCCGGTGATCAGCACGCACACCGCGACAGCGACGAGAACGCCACCGGCCACGAGCGCCCACCACCACGCCACCTGCTGCCGCAGCGCAGCGGTCGGTGAGACGGTCACCACCGCCCCCACGACGTCCCCGGCGCGAACGACCGGCACCGCGACCACCAGCGGCTCGCCCTGCCACGGTGGTATCCACCGGGGAGCCTCGCTGCGCCGCCCCGCGAGCGCCGCGCGCACGGCCGGATCTGAGGCCAGCCCCGGTCCGGGCGGGGCCGAACTGGCCCGGACCGAACCGTCGCGGTCCAGGACGGTGGCGTTGATCCCGTACACCTCGTCGTAGCGGGTGAGTTCCGAGGTGAGCCACGGCAGGTCGACATCGGTCGCCGCCTGCTCGGTGAGCGCGGCGAAGCGCTCGGTGTCGTTGAGGCGGTCGATGAACACGTCCTCGGTCTGGCGCGCGGCCACGGCCAGCGCGAGCGGCACACCGAGCGCGACTAGCAAGCACACCACCAGCGAAAGCAGCAGCGTCATGATCCGGGCGCGCATGGTTCACGGCCTCAACCGGTACCCGACACCGCGCACAGTCTGCACCGCGTCCGGGATGCCGAGCTTCGCCCGCAGCGAGGCCACGTGCACCTCCAGCGTGCGCTGACTGCCCTGCCAGTGCGTGCTCCACACCTCGCTGAGTATCTGCTCCCTGGTGAAGACCACGCCGGGCTGCCGCGCGAGCATCGCCAGCAGGTCGAATTCCTTGCGGGTGAGCTGCACCGGAACCTCGTCGACGGTGACCTCGCGGGTATCGACGTCGACGCTGATCGGCCCGGCCCGCCGCGTGCGGGTGACGGGGTTCCGGCGCGGTTCGCTGCGCCGGGCGACCGCGTGGATGCGCGCGATGAGCTCCCCGACGTCGTAGGGCTTGACCACGTAGTCGTCGGCCCCGAGGTTGAGGCCGTGGATCCGGGCCCTGGTGTCGGTCCGGGCGGTGACGATCAGGATCGGACCGGCGAACCGCTGCCGGATCTGGCGGCACAGCTCGAAACCGTCGGTGTCGGGCAGCCCGAGGTCGAGCAACACCAGATCGGGATCGCCGGACAACGCCTCCAGCGCCTGTGCACCGCTTCGCGCGCGGTCGGTGTCGAAGCCGTGCCGGTCGAGCACCGCCGTCAACGCGGACGCAACGCGGTCGTCGTCTTCAACGATCAGCAGGAACACCCTGCCATTGTCACCCCGCACGACGCTGGAGTGACGACACCACCCGCGCGGAGCTGCGGGCCGACCGCGAGGCGTTCGACATCGCGGCGAACCAGGCCACCTGGGCGGTCGGGTACCTGCTGATCGGACTGTGCTGGCGGCCTGCGCTGCCAATCGCGGCCTGCGTGTGAGTCAACCGGTGGTTGCGCGGGCGGGACGCGGCACACACGCACGCCACGCTCATCGAGTCCACTGTGGATGTTTATGCGAGGCCGGAGTGCGCCTCGCGGAGTTCAGCGCGTTAGCGGGGTTGGCGATCGTTCTCGTGGCCCCAGTGCGGTCTCCGGGGCTTGTCCGGGTGCTCGCCCTGTGCGCGGAGCTTCTTGTGCAGGTGCAACATTGCGATCGTGAGGTCCACGGGCCGCTGTTCGGTCACCAGCCTGTTCCAGATGGAGTCGGCGCTCGGGCGGTTCTTGGCGTGGACGGCGGCGGCGAAGTTCAGCGCGTCGAGAACATCGCGAGCACCGGCGGCTTCGTCAAAACCGGTGCTCGTCCCGGTGGGCGGTTCGACCAGCATGTGATCGAGGTTCGCCGCCAGGAGCACCGTGGCCAAGTACATGCCGGCGGGTCCGTGGGCTTCGTTGAGGTCCATCAGGTGCCTGAGCGCGGCCAGGCCGTCGTGCAGGTGGGCGTCCAATGCGGCCTGCGCGAAGGACAGGATCGATTGCGCATCCTCGTCGGTCGGAAACGCCGGGTCCATCATGGACAGAGGTTAAACAAGGTTCCATTGGCAGGATAGGACCGTGCCCCGGATGGCCTAATTCTCGCCTACTGATTCCGGGGCGGATTCCGAGTGAATTTGAATATTTCTCATCTTGGGTTTCCGGCGGACGCGCGAGAACGTGAGAATTTATCTGAATTGAGGCGCCGGTTTCCCGCGTCAAGCTCCTCTAGGATGAACAAGTGGCAGTGATCTTGGTGACCGGTATGTCCGGCACTGGCAAATCGACCACTCTGAACGCGTTGAGTCAGCGGGGTTACCGGGTGGTGGACACCGACTACGGGGACTGGATCGAGGGCATCCCCCGTCCGGATGGCGGCGTGGAGCCGCAGTGGCGCGAAGACCTGATCGAGGTCCTGATTTCCGAGCACGAGCGTTCGGGTGAACCACTGTTCATCGCCGGCACCGTGTGGAACCAACACAGGTTCTATCAGCGATTGGACGAGATCGTCCTGCTGAGCGCACCCTTGGAGGTGCTGCTGGAACGCGTGGCTCACCGTGATACCAACACCTTCGGGAAATCCATCGAAGAACGTGACCGGATCGTGGCAGACACGGTCCAGGTCGAGCCGATGCTCCGTGCATCGGCCACTGTGGAGATGGACACCCGGAAGCCGCTCTCTGATGTGGTCAACCAGCTGGCGGCCCTCGCAGGCCCAGTTCAGCCGCGCCACTGACTCTTTCGCGTCGCACTGCAGGGCTGCGGTGTCAGCGTCCGGTTGATGTCCTTGTTCGAGGCAATGGCTTCGACGAGATCGCGGCCGCCGTCGGCAAGAGTCCCGCGGCACGTGGCAACCTACTTCGCTCAGCCATACACCCTCAATGCCCCCAAAGCGCGGGTAGTCCCCGTGGACGAGCAGTACGGGGCGTCGGTCCGGACGTTCGGAACACCTGTGTTGGCTGTCCTCTTAGGACTTTTTCCGCGTTCCACCACCGCGCTGTCCGGCGGTCCAGCCGTCCGAGAAGTGATGCGACCGTCCGCTGGCGCGCACAGCGGAGCAGTCGATCACCACGAAATTCGCGGCGGCCGCGGCGCTGCGCCGGAGCAGCGACGAGCGGACGAATCACAAGGACATCGATTTCCTTCAACTTTAAATGTTCTGGCTGTTGGTCGCGGGCTGGTGAGCGGTGTGGCCGTCGCCAGTCCCGTCGTTCGGCAGGTTCAGCTCCCGCAACGCAGTCGAATGTTTGACGACTTCCTGGAGCAACGCATCGATGGCCGCGCCGGTCTCCTGTTTCCGTTCTTCCGCCTTCGCGCAAATGCGCCGGTAGCGCACTTCGCTCGCGGCGTCTTGCTGTTCGCAGCGTCGACGCGTCCGGTCGAGCAGCCGCTCGGCATCCTCCTGCGCCAGCGCCGTGATTCTTTTGTACTCCTTCTGAACGTTCCGCCGAAGACGGTGCTCGCGCTCGCGCTCCGCCCTCTTCCGGCACGCGGTCTCCCGATCGAGGTCGGCCCGGCGCTCCGCCAACCAGCGAGCAAAATCGCAAGCCTGCGCTCTGATCTGCTCGGCCGTTCGCTCCGCCTCCGCCAAGAGCCTCGCGGCCTCCTCGCGCGCTTGGCCGATGATCGCGGCAGCACGTTCCTCCGCGAATTCGACGACCTCCGAGTCGTGCTGCTCCTCCTCGTCTGTGGAGCGAAGCTCCTCGCGGAGCTGGCGGAGCTCGGATTCGAGCAGGTCGAGATGTTCGGCGACCTGTGCTCGATCGAATCCACGCCACCGCTCGGCGAAAGCCGGCCGGGCCGGAACAACATCATCCATGGCGTCTCCATCCCCCATCTGGAGCGCGGTACTCGTGCACTGCGAAACCGAGCACGTATGGACGGCCGCGCCATGCCGTGATCTTCGCGTGTAGCAGGCGAACCGAGCTCGGTGGCAGCGACACCATGGTTGGCGGGCCGGGACGTTGCAGCGATGTCAACTCGGTTTTACCACCCGAGTGAGCGACGCCGCGGATCCTTGGCGGAGCCGCGGACAGCGGTCGGCCGCTTCGTGGCCCCCGGATGCCTGGCGAAGGCGCGGACGGTTTCGGGAGCGCGCCAACGGAGGTCACCGACCGGGGCGCGGCTGAGCGTCGTTCCGGAAGATCCGCCGCCGCAGTCACTCGTTCGTGCGAATTGTCGCGGTGCCGTCGGGATGCGGCCAGGCCAGCATTTCTCGTGTGGTGGTTTTGGGTGCGGCGGTCTTGGTCGCAGTGGTGATGTGGACGGCTACGAATATCGACGGCTTGGTCGTGCTGACCGCGTTGTTCTTGCGCTCCGCGCAGGTGGGCAGCCCGCGCCCGTGGCAGATCGCGGCCGGTCAGTACCTGGGGTCCACGTGCCTGATCGCGGTGAGCCTGCTGGCGGCCATCGGGTTGATGGTCGTGCCGGAGTCCTGGATCGGGTTGCTCGGTCTGCTACCGCTGGCGCTCGGAATCTACGGGCTGGTACGGGCCGTCCGGGCAGGCGAGCAGGAGCGGGATCTGCCGACCATCGGTGTGCTGTCGGTCGTTTCGATCGTCGTGGCCAACGGGGCGGACAACCTCAGCGTCTACAGCGCCGCATTCCGCGTCTTCCCGCCGGCGCAGACCGCGCTGACCGTGGTCGTCTTCTTGGCGCTCATCGGGGTGTGGTGCCTGGTGGCCCGTTTCACCGCGACCCGGAAGCGAGTGCTCAGCGGCCTTGACCGCGTGTGCCGCTGGCTGGTTCCAGTCGTCTACATCGCCATCGGCGTGGCGATCCTCATTCGCACCGGGGTATTTGCTCATGTCGCGTAGTGGATCCGCTAGCACCCCCGGCCTGTCGGCGGATTCCGTGGGGCGAATCGGCGCGGGACGCGGGGGCAGGTTGTTGGTCGGCTCGGCCAGAAGCACGTTGGGGCCGGAGTGAACCAGACCAGCCGATGCGCCGGAGAGCCTGGCTGCGCATCACCGCTCACCGGCTGCGCCGGTGCGTGCGCGACGACGACACGGTCGCGCGCATCGGCGGCGACGAATTCGTCATCCTCCTCATCCCGCCACCGCACGACCCCGAGGAACTGGTGCAACACCTGGCCGATGCGGTGGCCCAGCCGGTCGCCTTGGAAACTGAAGACAACTCGGTCCGGATCACCGCCAGCATCGGCTACCACCGCATCGCCCCCGGTCAACATCCGAGCGACGCACTGGCGCACGCTGATCAAGCGATGTACCAGGACAAGCGGAGCAGAGCGGAATGACGACGCAGCTGGGTACTGCGACGGCGGGTTCAGGCACGAGTGCGGGGGTCGTGAAACCGTCCGCGGACGGTTTCACGACCCCCGCTGCTCGCTGCGGGTGTCCGCGGTAGGTGGCGGGTTACCGGTTGCGCGGCGCCACCGACGGGAACGACGGCATGTCGGGGAGACGGCCGGGGGACTTGCCGGGGGACTTGCCGGGGGACTTGGACGAGCCTCCGGATTTAATGGTCTCGTTGATCCAGTCGGTGTGCGCCACGAGGTTGCTGTAGATGCCGGGCTTCTCCGCGCAGTTCTCGGCTTGGCCGCGGCTGGTCGCGCCGACCAGTGCGAGACCGTCGTCCTCCTGCACCACCGCCGGGCCACCGGAGTCGCCGTAGCAGGCGCTGACCTTGCCCTTCTGGTTGTCGATGCACAGCTCACGTGCCGAATCGAAGGGATCTTGCGAGCTGGTGCAGTTCGACGCGGCGATCGTCTTGGTTGCCAGCTCCTTCAAGGTCACGGGCGGCTCGCCGCACTTGGGCGTCCCGCACGTCTGGCCCCAACCGAGCAGTCGCACTGCGGTGCCCGGCTGCGGTGACGTGGCAGAGATCTTGATCGGCTGGGCCTCCACCGGCTGCGACAGGTGGACCATGGCGATGTCGTAGCCGGTGGCGATTTCGTTGCCGGCCTGCTTCTGCGTTGACTTGGGATGGGCCACGAACTTGTCCGGCGTGACGAGCTCACCGCCGCTGGTGCGGTCGGTTGTCCCGATCCGGTACTGGACTTTGCTTGGCTGTTGCCCTTCCACGCAGTGCGCGGCGGTGACCAGCCACTGCTTGTCGACCAGCGAGGCACCGCAGTGGTGTTGGCCGTCGGTGGACTGCATAGACGCCATGAAGCTGTAGGTCTGCGTCGATTGGGTACCTCCGATGATGAGCGGCGTAGCCACGGCACTGGCGGTTGGTGCTGCGAGCGCCAGGCTTGCCAGCATCGTCGCGGAGAACGCGAGAATGCTTCGGATCAGAGAACCTCGGGGCATGTTCTCTCCTTCCGTTCCCGAGCTCCGCGCCGGGGGAACGGAAGGAGCCGGGAGCTGGGGGTTTGCGAAGTATCCGGCGATGCTCCCCCATCAGGACGAACATTTCGTTACGCCAAATGGAGCAATCGCGAGGGGTGTCCGATCAGGTGCTGACAGTGAGGATGGCGGGCCGCTGGATGGTGATATCCGTTGCGTCGCGGGGGTTTTCGCGGGGCGGGTCGACGTGTGGTGGGGGTCACGCCGGAATGTCGGCAAATGCGGGGGGTGAACGCAGGGGTTCTTCGGGTCTAACGGTTTGTCGAGGATTATCTGCTGGTGCCTCGGATTATCGGCCGCACAGTTCGGGTGCCCGCCGTGATCACCGTGTTGGCCGTGCTGCTCTGCGGAACCCTGCTCGGGGCGACACGCGCAGGGCTTGCATGAGCAACTGCCACCAGTTCCGTCTGCTCGCGAACGGACCGCCCACCTGTGAACCGAAACGGCGGCGAGCCGGTTGTAATTGCCTTGGCAGCGTTGGCGAAGCGGCTCGGGTGCTTCTACCGTGGACGGTGCTGGCTCTTGGCGGGCTCTCCAAGGAACGTAGTTCTGGCGCCGCTGCATCGGACCGAGCGAGCAGAGACGGAAATCGTCTCACATCCATCCAGAGCTTGATCTCAGCTACCCCCGTCGCGCCAAGCGGAGAGCGGTGCCGGGGTGGGAGGTGCCATGTTCTTCCACGTACAGCGGATGATCAACGAGATCGTTCCTGACGAGCCGGACCCCGGCGCTGCCAACGCCTTGCAGGAAGGCTTGGGCGGCCAGTTCGGTGAGATGCGGACGATGATGCAGTACCTGTTCCAGAGCTTCAACTTCCGAGGTCCCGAGGGCAAACCTTATCGAGATCTGCTCTACGGCATCGGTACGGAGGAGATCAGCCACGTTGAGCTGATCGCCACGACGATCGCGCGGCTGACCGATGGTTCGCCGCGATACCGGGGATCCAAGGACGAGCCGCTCGATCAGCCAGGTGCCAAGGGGGCGACGCCGTTGTCGAACGCCCTTGCACAGGGCAATATCCACCACATGCTCGTCGGCGCGCAAGGTGCGCTGCCCGTCGACGCCGTGGGCAATCCCTGGTCGGGCTCGTATGTCTACAACAGCGGTAACCTCGTGCTTGATCTGCTGTACAACCTGATGCTCGAGTCGACCGGCAGGCTCCAGAAGTGCCGCATCTACGAGATGAGTTCGAACAAGACGCTGCGATCGACGGTGTCGTACCTCATCGTTCGCGACCAAGCGCACGAGAACGCCTATGCCAAGGCGCTGGAAACCCTCGGTGTGAACTGGGGCAAGACGTTGCCGATTCCCAAGACGAACGCCGAGCGGTACCCAGAGGTCGCCACTCTGCTCGAGAGAGGTCTGCACAACAGGCAATACACCTTCAACCTCGACCACCAGTCCGAGGCGGCCAAGGTTTTCCAGGGGAATTCGCCATCGTCGCACGACGGCGAAGTGTTGCGCATGGCGCAAGCGCCGGAGGGCGTGCCTTTCGGCATCGCGCCGGAGCGGCCGGAGGAATTCAGCCCAGGTCTCGACCCGGAGCTGATCGAACTCATCCAAGCGACAGCGGAGATGGAACTAGCGGAGGCCGACGAGCCGGTAAGGTACGGACCTGCGTGAACAGCACCCCTGATGCGGCCAAGCATCGATCAGCTTGCGCTGACTGAGGTTTCGGTGCTCGTTGTGCGGGTAGTCGGGGGAAGCCGGTTCCCTTACCGGGTTTCGGCATCCTTGGTGGTAACGGTGGGACTGACCCGGCCCGTGCGGGCCGGGTCAGTTCTGTTCAGGTAGGTAGGCAGGGAGGTTTCTGCCCCGAAAGCAAAGAACCACTCGTCCGAATACTCCACGCCAGGCATGCCGTCAGCGAACTGATCCTCGATCTGGTTTATGGCAATCATTGTCGCGGTCTTGTGCTCCTCGCAAATTCCGGCGAACGGCCGTTTCCTGTGGTGTGCAACGAACTTGTTGGGGCTCCTGCTTTTTGCAGGTGTAAGTGGTGCAGAAATTACTCAAAAGGTACGGAAGGTGCAACGCCATCGGCCGACGTTTGCCCAGGGCATACGATGGAAACTCGAGGGCAGCAGGAGATCTGCGAGGCAAACGAGGAGATGAGACGCCATGGTTGCCCCGGAACAACGCGGCACTCGCACAACGGCTGAGACCTCGCGCCTCAGGGACTACGAAGCCGCCTTAGCCGCACCTGCCACTACGGGCAGCGAATCTGCCCTCATGCTCACCGGCGCCTACACCGCAGTCTCGCCCTGGATTGTCGGGTTCGCTGGCTCTCAGCCATTGCTTAGCATGAACAATCTCATCCTGGGACTGATCGTCACGGCGATCGGTCTGGGGCTAACCGGAACTCCGGAACGCAGCGGTGGCATCAGCTGGACTGCGGCCCCTATCGGAATTTGGCTGATCATCGCGACGTGGGTCACCACTTTCGGTCTGCCGACGGTGGGGATGATCTGGAACAACGTCGTCGTCGGAGCGCTGTCGATCATCCTGGGCCTGGCAGTCGCGGGGATGGTAGCTGTGCGACGCCCCGGTTCGGAAAGGGGAACTTTTCGGTGAGGCATCCTCAGGCCTGAGTGCATGATCGGTGGAAGCGCAGAAGACGACTTCGGAGTGGAAGACGTCGATGTGCATGATCTTGGCCTCGGAGCCGCTGCTGGCGCCCGTTCACCCGGGGGTGGCGCAATTTCGCGAGAAATTGCGCCACCCCCGGGTGACGAACACGATCTCCCCGGGTGTGGCGTCGACAGCTGGAGAGGTTGCCGAAGTGCCCGGTCAAGTGGCGGTATGGCGGGTTCGGGGATGGGTTTCGTACATGCGGATCGCAACGCTGAGACCGGTGGCGAAGCTGAGGGCTGCTGCGGCCCAGATTGCGGCGCGCAGGTCCCAGAGGTCGGCGACGATGCCGCCGAGGACGGCGCCGGCGGCGTAGCCGCTGTCGCGCCAGAGGCGGTAGACGCCGACGGAGCGGGCGCGCCAGCTGGGGTGGGCGACGTCGCCGATGGCCGCCAGCAGTGTCGGATAGACCATCGCGGTTCCGGCTCCCAACAGGACGGTGGCGAGCGCCCACGCGGAGAAGCTGTGCGCCACGGCGATGAGTGCCAGCGCGGCTGCTTGGGTGAGCATTCCGGTGGTGATGAGGTACTTGCGGCCCCATCGGTCGGACAGCGCGCCGGTGGCGAGTTGTCCGATTCCCCAGACCGCGGGGTAGAGGGCCACCAGGAGTCCGACGCGGTCGACGGCCAAGCCGACGCCGGCGAACAGCAGCGGGAACAGGCCCCAGGACAGACCGAAGTTGAGGTTGTTGACCAGGCCGGCGTGGCTGGCCGCGGACAGGGCCGGGTCGGTAAAGGTGGTGCGGGCGAAGACCTGCCGGTTGGTCAGGCTGGCGTGCTCGCTGGCGTTTCTGCTGCTGGTGTGCTGGGTGGCTTCCAGGCGGGCGTGATCGCGGGTTTCTCGCACCACGAGGGTTGAGAGGCTGAGCCCGAGCACGACGTAGAACGCCCCGAGCAGGAACGGGGCGGGGCGGAGCCCGTACTGCGCGGCGAGATAGCCTGCGAGTGCCGAGGTGATCGCGACCGCGCCGTATCCGGCGGCTTCGTTGAATCCCATTGCCAGCCCTCGCTGCCGAGGTCCGACAAGATCGACTTTCATGATCACGGTCGTCGACCAGGTCAGGCCCTGGTTGATGCCGAGCAGGAGGTTGGCGGCCACGATCCAGCCCCAGTTCGGGCCCCAGATCAGCATCAGGGGAACGGGGATGGCGATCAACCACCCCGCGACCAGGACGGGTTTGCGGCCGAAGCGGTCGGACCAGGTGCCGGCGAAGTAGTTGGTGGCCGCCTTGCTCAGTCCGAAGACGAGCACGTAGCTCAACAGGAAGGTGTAGCCGGCCAGGTGGAATTCCTGCTCGGCCAGGAGCGGGAGCACTGTCTGCTCCTGGCCGACCATCCCGCCAACCAGGGCGTTG
Source organism: Saccharopolyspora sp. ASAGF58 (assembly GCF_012277335.1). Classification (NCBI taxonomy): domain Bacteria; kingdom Bacillati; phylum Actinomycetota; class Actinomycetes; order Pseudonocardiales; family Pseudonocardiaceae; genus Saccharopolyspora; species Saccharopolyspora sp. ASAGF58. Next base: position 5,573,008 of record NZ_CP040605.1, read on the forward strand.
ACCGCCACGAGCAGGCTGAACTGGGCGAGATTTGCGCGCAGGCCCAGCCGCAGGCCGGTGCTCATGCTCAGACCTCCAGCGAACGGCCGTCTCCGAGGTTGACCAGGTAGGCGGAATTTCCGGGCACTTCATCGACGAGCGGAACCACGTCCACCGTGCTCATCGCGGGACCCCATCCCTCGGCGGGTGTTCCATCGCCCGCTCGACCTGGTTATACACTATTCCAAAGAAGATTGGAGTACTGATGGGTGATCGAGACGCGAAGACGGCCTTGTTCGACCAGTTCGCCCGCGTCGGCAAGGCGCTGGGCAGCGGCAAGAGGCTGGAGCTACTCGACTTGCTCGCCCAGGGCGAGCGCACGGTCGAGGCGTTGGCACGCGCGGCGCAGCTGGGGATGACCACCGCCTCGGCGCACCTGCAGACCCTCAAGCAGGCGAACCTGGTCACCACCCGCCGGGATGGCACCAAGATCTACTACCGCCTCGCCGGCACGGACGTCGCCGCCCTGTACGCGCTGATGCGCACCGTCGCCAATGCCTACCTGCCCGACGTGGGAGCGGCCCGCGCCGCCTACCTCGGTCCCGACGATGCCGAACATGTCAGCCGCGAGGAACTGCTCCGCCGGGCCCGGCTCGGTGACGTCGTCGTGCTCGACGTGCGTCCGCGCGAGGAGTACGAAGCCGGGCACATCCCGGGCGCGGTGTCGATTCCGGTGGAAGAACTGGCCGACAAGCTCGGAGAAATCCCGGCCGATCAAGAGATCGTCGCCTACTGCCGCGGTAGCTACTGCGTGCTCGCCCACGACGCTGTCCGTCTGCTGGCCGCCCACGGTCGCAGCGCCCGACGGCTCATCGACGGGATGCTCGAATGGCAACTTGCCGAGCTGCCCGTGGAAACGAGCTGAACTATGGGGGTGGGCCCGGTGCAACACGCGGCCGGCGTCCTCTCCGCCGGCCGCGCCACTGCGGCCCTCGAACTGGGCGACGGGCACGGCCGCGACAGCCTCCTTCGCCCGGCGCGGATTCACGGTGCACGCCGCGGACTTCAGCCGCGGCGGCCAACCCCGAAGGCGCGTTCTACGCCTTCGCCAAGTACCGCTGTGCGCTGCGCTCCGAGGAGGTCGTGCAGCGCCTGCTGGCTGGTGGTGTCGCGGTGCGCGCAGGCGGCGAATACGGCCCCTCGGAGGAAGGCCACATCCGGCTCTCCTTCGCCGCCGACTTCGATACGCTCGACGAAGGACTGAACCGCCTGCAGAAGATCTTTGCGCGACTATAGGAGGCATCGCTGACCACCACACCGGGGCGCCGCGCGCCGGCCCGCAGCCGGCCACGTCGGGACGCGGTCCGCAACCGAGAACGCCTGCTCGAAGCCGCGGGGGAGTTGTTGCGCGCCGACCCCGGCGGTGTCTCCATGCCCGCGGTCGCGGACAGGGCCGGCCTGTCGGTGCCCACCGCCTACCGGTACTACTCGGCGCTGGACGACTTGCTCAATGCCTACCTGCACCGAGTGATCGTCGAACTGCGCGACTACAGCCACGACTGCCCGAAAACCGGTCCGGCGCTGTTCGGAGAAGTCGCCGTCGAATGGGCCCGGCTGCTGGAGAGCTACGGGGCCGCGATGGTGCAGCTGCGCTCCCGCAGCGGTTTTCTGGCGAGGCTGCGCGGCAACGACCCGGTCATCTCCACCGTGCGGGAGGCGTGGGAACGACCGGTCCGCAGTGTGATGCGGCACCTGAAGATCCCGGACGAGCACTTCGAACACGCCTTGCTCCTGTGTAACATCATGTTCGACCCGCGCGAGATCTTAGACCTCGTCGAGACCGGCCTCACTCGTGACGAGGCCCTCCGGCACCTCGAACACGCGTACTTCCAGGCACTTGTGGGATGGGCCAACGCCGCTGGCGCCTGAGTTCCACGGCGATCGTCCGGGGCATTCGGTGCGAGTCGTCCACCTGCATCGGACTATCCACAAGGGAATCTTCGCGCCCCGGCAGCAGCAACGTCAACGGCGCATGCCGCGACGTTTCGGTCAGCCGGCGGACGGCGGCGAGATTCGGTTCGTGCTCTGGATCACGGCGCGCAGCGCAGCGCTGCCCTGAATCTGAAGCCACCTGCTGGCGGCAGGACAGCCCGTGCCTTCGGCCTCCGCCGACGTCGGCCGGCGACCCGAACGCCCGGCCGCGGCATGACCGTCGCCAATGGACAGTCATGCCGCCGGATACCCGCCTGTCACAGTCTCGGGTTGAACGGGTCGGTGACGCTGCCGTCGGCATCGATCAACTGGTTCCCTGTGCGGTGAACTGGGAAAAGGCTTTCGAGAATCGGTGGAGGCTGGATACCTCTGGTGATGCCGCGGATCTCCGACCACCGGCCGGAGGTCCGGTAGTAATTCACCGACGTTTCCGCTGCCGAACGTGTGGGTATCCCCACAGCGCAATGGTTCTTGACTGGGGGGATGATGACCAAGATGAGGAAATGCGCTGCCGCCGCGGTCGGTGGCGTGGCCATGGTGGCGGCGTTGGCGGTGCCCGGCGTTGCGGCGCACGCGGCCGCAGTGCCTGAACAGGACAAATCCTTCATGACGCAGGCCGCGCAGGTGAACCTGGCGGAGATCACCATAGGCAAGCTGGCGCTGCAGAAAGCCACCACGCCGCAGGTGCGGTCGCTGGCGCAGGAAACGCTCACCGACCACCAGGACGCGCAGGGCAAGCTCGAACGGCTGGCGGAGCAGAAGGGTGTGACGCTGCCGTCGTCGCCGAATGCGCAACAGCAGAGCACCGGAAAACAGCTGGAGAGCGCGTCGGGCGCAATGTTCGACACCATTTACCTGCATGCGGAGATCTCCGGGCACCAGGAGGCGAGCACGCTGACGCGTTCCGAAATCGATTCCGGTGGGAATGCTGACGTGCAGAGCTTCGCGAAGGACTTTCTCCCGGCGGTCCTTAAGCACCTGAGCCATGCCCAGGAGGCCGCGAAGGCCCTCGGAATTCCGCCGAAGGGGGCCAACACGGGTTCCGGCGGCCTGGCGGAGCGAGCGCAGTCCAGCGCTGGTGATCTGGGTTTGGTCGCGGGCGGTTTGGCGATGGTCGTGGCTGCCGGTGCGGTGCTGCTGCGGTGGCGCCGGCCGACCGGGTGAGCTCATGGCGACGCCGGGCGCCGGTGGTCGTGCTGGCGCTCGGCCTGGTGACCGCGGCGGCGGGACTCGGCCACGCTCTGGTCAGCGGTCCCGCCCTCCCGCACACCGGGACCGTTCCGCCTGCCCATGCGGGACCTTTTACGGCTCCAGCGCAGGAAACGCTGGAGCCGGTGTCGCTGAGCGAGGTGCCGCAGCGCATGCGGCTATCGGCGATGGGTGTCGACGCGCCGGTGCGGCCAGTGCTGCCCGGGCCGGACCGCCAGCTGAGTGTGCCCGAATCTCCCGACGTGGTCGGCTGGTGGAGCGCCGGCGCCGCGCCGGGTTCCCGGACCGGCACAGTCGTGTTGGCTGGGCACGTCGACACCCACAGCGCCGGTCCGGGTGCGCTGTTCCGGGTGGCTGAACTCCAGCCGGGCGATCGGCTCGAGGTCACCTCCGCGCACAGCACGACCCGGTACCGGATCGCGGCAGTGCGCAGCTACCCCAAGGCATCCCTGCCGGCGGACCTGTTCGACCGCACCGGCAATCCGCGCCTGGCGCTGATCACCTGTGGAGGCGCCTTCGACGACAGCACCCGCCAATACGAGGACAACATCGTCGCCTACGCCGTTCCGGCATAGGCGGCATCGCGTTCGTCCACCTCGTCACGTGCTGGGGGCGCTCCCAGTAGAGTTCGAAGGTCTGCTGCAACCATTCCTGGTCGAACCAGCTGATCCCCGCGCTGCAGGATGGTGTCGCCGGGCACCTCCGGGAGCTGAGGGCGCGGCTGATTCTGGCGATTTCGCGCGAAATCGCCGCTGGTCCCTCGTGGGTGTTGGCGATTTCGCGCGAAATCGCCAACCCTTGCCGAGCTGCTCGTGCAAACGTTTGAAGCCCGAAATGGTGGGCGTCTCGGAGCTGGACCCACCGGTGTTGCGGTGCTCGTTGCCAAGTCGATTGAGACGGGAGGATGCCGTGCAGACGCGGCGTCGCCGGGCTGGATGGAGCTGTGCCCCGGCTCCGGTCCCGGCGGAGCTGAGGGCGCGGCTGATTCTGGCGATTTCGCGCGAAATCGCCGCTGGTCCCTCGTGGGTGTTGGCGATTTCGCGCGAAATCGCCAACCCTTGCCGAGCTGCTCGTGCAAACGTTTGAAGCCCGAAATGGTGGGCGTCTCGGAGCTGGACCCACCGGTGTTGCGGTGCTCGTTGCCAAGTCGATTGAGACGGGAGGATGCCGTGCAGACGCGGCGTCGCCGAGCTGGATGGAGCTGTGCCCCGGCTCCGGTCCCGGCGGAGCTGAGGGCGCGGCTGATTCTGGCGATTTCGCGCGAAATCGCCGCTGGTCCCTCGTGGGTGTTGGCGATTTCGCGCGAAATCGCCAACCCTTGCCGAGCTGCTCGTGCAAACGTTTGAAGCCCGAAATGGTGGGCGTCTCGGAGCTGGACCCACCGGTGTTGCGGTGCTCGTTGCCAAGTCGATTGAGACGGGAGGATGCCGTGCAGACGCGGCGTCGCCGAGCTGGATGGAGCTGTGCCCCGGCTCCGGTCCCGGCGGAGCCGAGGGCACGGCATCAATCGTCGTTGCGCCCGTAACCGCCGCCGCCCGCGGTCTGGATGCTCAGCGTCTCACCCCGTTGCAGGTCGAGACGGTTCATCGCGGATAGCTGCTGCGAACTGCCGTTGCGGACGACGTGGACCTGTGCCGGGGATCCGGGCTCGCCGCCGTGCAGCCCCCACGGGCGCCGGGTGACCCGTGCGGTGGCCACCACCGCTGACACCCGCCCAGCGGTCACTTCCAGCTCCCGCACGAGTCCGCTGCCGCCGTTGAACCTCCCGGCCCCGCCGGTCCCGTGCGCGATGGCGTAGCGCTTGACGCGCAGCGGGTACTCGCGCTCGATGACTTCGCACGGCGTGTTCCTGGTGTTCGTCATGTGCGTGTGCACGGCGTCCGCGCCGTCCATGCTCGGCAACGCACCTTGACCGCCACCGTAGGTTTCCACGTACGAGAAGTAACGTTGCGTTTCGGGATCGTGGCCGCCGATCGTCACGATGCTCATGCTGCCGCTGGAGGCAGCCGGGACGCGGTCCGGAACGAACTGCTCGAACGCGCCGAACAGGACGTCGACGATGCGCTGGGCGGTCTGCGTGTTGCCGTTGGACACCGGCGCCGGGAACTGCGCCGCGACCACGCTGCCCGGGCGAGTGCGCACCGAGACCGGGCGCATGAGCCCTTCGTTAGAAGGCAGCGTCGGATCGGCCAGCGCTTTGACCGCGTACGCCGCACAAGCCTCCGCGATCGCGTAAGAGCAGTTCACCGCTCCCGCTACCTGGTCCGCGCACTCGGTCAGGTCGACCACGAGTTCGTCGCCCCGCTTGCTCACCGTGGCAACGATGGGCACGTCCTCCTCCCGGACCCCGGTGTGCTCCAGGTAGTCCGCGAACCGTGCGCACCCGTCGGGCATCGCGCGCAACGCCGCGCGGGTGCGGCGCTCGGCGTAGTCGATCAGCGCCTCGCCTGCCGCGCGGAACCGCGCCACGCCCCAGTCCTCGACGAGCTCCTGGATGCGCCGGGCCCCGAGGCTGTTGGCCGCGACCTGGGCCATGAGATCGCCGCGGGTCTTGTCGGCGGTGCGGACGTTGGTCAGCAGTAGGTCGAGGACGTCCTGCTGGATCTCGCCCCGCTTGATCAGGCGCAGCGGCGGAATCCGGATGCCTTCCTGGAAGATCTCGGTGGCGTGGGTGGCCATGGATCCCGGCGCGAGCCCGCCGACGTCGACGTGGTGGGCCATGTTGGCGACGACCGCGATGACCTCGCCGCCGACGTGGACCGGGGTGATCAGGCACGTGTCCGGCAGGTGCGATCCGCCCAGGTAGGGGTTGTTGGTGATGACGACATCACCCGGGGCCAGGGAGTCGACGCCTATCTCGGCCAGGGTGTTGCGAATCAGGGTGGGCATCAGGCCCAGGTGCAGCGGGATGTGCTCGGCTTGGGCGATCAGTTCGCCGCCTGCGCGGTAGACGCCTGCGGAGCAGTCGCGCCGGTCCTTGATGTTGGGGGAGTAGGACGTGCGGATCAGGGCGGTGCCGACCTCCTCGGCGATGGACTCCAGGCGGTTGCGGGCGATCTCCAGGTCGGCGGGGTCCAAGGCGATGTGCTGCGTCATCGGGCTTCCTCCGGGTGGATGTGCAGGAATCCGTGCTCGTCGTGCCAGCACGCCTGCCCGGGGGAGACAACCGTGGTGGAGTCGAGCTGTTGCAGGACGAGCGGTCCGGCGAGGCTGACTTGTGCCGGCAACTGCTCCCTGCGGTAGACGGGGGTGTCGTGCCACTGCCCGTCGAAGTACGCGCAGCGCTTGCCCACCGGGTCGGGAGCATCACCGGTGGCGAGTTTCGGCTCGACGCGTTGTTCTTGCCATCCCGCGGTGACCGTGACACGCGCGGTCACGATTTCCAGCGCCGCGTCGGCGTCGCAGAACCCGTAGCGCTCCTCGTGGATCGTGTCGAATGTTCGGCGCAGTACGGCGAAATCGTCCGTCCACGCGGTGCGGAGTTCGTAGCTCTGCCCGAGGTAGTGAGCGTCCACGGCACGTTCGAACACGGCATCGGTGGCGCTGACACCCTCGTCTTCAGCCAGGAAGTCCTGCGCCTGAGCGGCCAAGGTGTCCAACGCTTCGGACACGGACGGCATTGCGGAAGCAGTCGTCGCCGACACGTTGAGGGCGAAGTCGTGTCGCACGGGCGTGTCCAGCATGCCGACCGCCGACGCGATTCCCGGGTGCGGCGGAACGACCGCGGCACGCATGCCCAGCTCGCGGATGAGCTCCGCGGCGTGCAGCGGCCCGGCTCCGCCGAAGGCCATCAGCGTGCACTGGCGCAGATCCACTCCGCGCTCGACGCTGACCTTGCGGATACCGCGCCCCATGGTCGCGTTGATGACGCGCAAGACACCGGCCGCGGTCTCGGTATCACCGAGCCCCACATCTCGCGCGAAGTCCGCCAGCCGCCGCCGCGCAGTTGCCACGTCCAGCGGTAGGCGCCCGTCGAGCAGGCTGTCGCCGAGGCGGCCGAGGAGCGCGTGGGCGTCGGTGACGGTGATGTCGGTCCCGCCGTGGCCGTAGCACACGGGACCGGGCCGAGCACCTGCGCTGTGCGGCCCGACCCGCAGCCCGTCCCCCGAGTCCCGCCATGCGATGGAACCGCCCCCGGCCCCGATGGTGTGCACATCCACCATGGGCATGCGTAGCGGGTATCCCTCGATCTCACCTGCGGTCATCTCGTCCGGCACGCCGTCGCGGATCAGCGCGATGTCGGTGCTCGTGCCGCCGATGTCGAAGCTGACCACGGAGGGCAGTTCGAGCTGCCGGGCCCACCGCGCCGCGCCGACCACACCGCCGGCGAGTCCGGAAAGGACGGTGCGAACGCTCTGCTCCTGCGCCACGCGCGAACCGAGCAGACCGCCGTTGGACTGCATCACCCAAAGCCGCGCCGGAACACCGACCTGCGACAGCTGCTTGTCGAGGCGGTCGACGTAGCCGGCGATCTTCGGCTGGACGTAGCCGTTGAGCACCGCTGTCGAAGTGCGTTCGTACTCGCGCATTTCCGGTGTGATCGAGGTGGCGGCGAACACCGACGGCACCGCCTCGGCCTCGCGGAGCGCCTCGACGACCTGGTCCTCATGTGCGGGGTTGGCATAGGCGTTGAGCAGCGAGACGACCACGACGTCGGGTTCGGCCGCGCGGATCCGGGCAATCAACTCGTCGAGGTGGCGCCGGTCCACCGGCGCGAGTTCCGAGCCATCCGCCGCGAGCCGTTCGCGCACTTCCCAGGTCAGCTCGGCGGGGGCCAGGGGACGCGGGCGGCGCGCGGTCTGGTCGTACAGGGAAGGGCGCGTCTGGTAGCCGATCGCCAGCAGGTCCCGGAACCCGTCAGTGGTCACCAGGCCGACGCGTGCACCGGTACCGGTGATCACGGTGTTGGTGGCCACCGTTGTGCCTTGCACGAAACGCGTGACTTCACCCGGTTGACCGGCCACTTCGGACAGTGCTTCGGTGAGGCCGGCGATCACCGCTTCGTCCGGGGCGTGCGGAGTGGACGGGACTTTCCACACGAAGACCGAGCCGTCCGGTCGGTTCACCGCGATGTCGGTGAACGTGCCACCGGTGTCGATGGCCACTCGGTAACCGCGCTCTTCCGCCGGTGTGGGAAGGGACATCAGAACTCCTCGATCAATTCCGCCGACCGACCGCGTCGGCCAGGATGTTTCGGTTGCGGGTCTCGGGCAGCAGAGCCAATGCGACGAACCCGAGCACGGCTGCGATGGCACCGACCCAGAACACCGCGGTTCCCAACCCGATCGCGGTGCCCCACGCGCCCACGGACAACGGCCCGAACGCTGCGAGACCGCGCCCGACGTTGTAGGCGAAGGCCTGCCCGGAGGCGCGGGACGTGGTCGGGAACAGCTCCGCGAGGTACGCGCCCATACCGCCGGCCTGCCCGGAGGCGAAGAAGCCGAGCACGAAGCTGATGGCGTACCCGATCTCGGGATGTGCGATGGGGGAGAACACGAACAAACCGATGCTCGCCACCGAGCCGAGGAAGAACAACGCGAAGGTGGGGCGGCGTCCGATCGCGTCGTGGACGAACCCGGAAGCCAGGTAACCGGCGAACGAGCCGATGATCACGACCCAGGTGTAGCTCGCGGTACCGATGACCGAAAGGCCGCGCTCGGACTTCAGGAACAGCGGCAGGAAGACGAACACCGAGTAGTAGATGCCTTGGATGCAGATGCCCAGCAAGGTCGCGAGCAGCGTGGTCCGGAGCTGACCGCGGGTGAACAGCGCCGCGAACCGGTTGTGCCGCACGGGCGTGATAGCGGCGAGATCGATGCGGTCGCGCGTGGTCCGGCGGATGACGAACGCTACCGCAGCAGGCAGCACGCCGATCGCGAAGAGCACCCGCCAGGCGAACTCGGGCGGCATGAACGAGAACACCAGCAGGTACGTCGCGGTGGAGACGGCCCAGCCGATGGCGTAGCAGCTCTGCACGAACGCCAGGACGCGGCCGCGGCGAGCGGCCTGGGTGTACTCGGCGACCAGGGCCGCGCCGACTGCCCACTCGCCGCCGAAAGCCACGCCCTCCAGCACCCGCCAGGTCAGGAACTGCGGAAAGTCCTGCGCAGTCGCGGTCAACGCGGTGAACACGCTGTAACCGATGATCACCCAGGTCAGGACTCGCACGCGGCCTAAGCGGTCGGCGAGCACACCGCACACCACGCCACCGACCGCGGACGCCACGATGCTCAGCGCCGTGACCCAACCCGCCAGGGCGGTCGAGATGCCCAGCACCGGTAGGAGCACGGTCAGCGCGAAGGAATACATGGTCCAGGTCAAGCCGTCCAGACCCCATCCGATGCCGGCAGCGGCTACGGCACGCCGGGCATCGGAATCCGATCTGGTCGGGGTGTCGGCCTGCGTTGTGGTCATGACGAGCTCCGATCCCTGGGGTTCCCTACCTCTTCTGAGCACCGGAGCGGCCACGAGGCCCGGCGATCGCTCCGGGGAAGTGCTGAACGGTCCGATGTGGACGGATCGCGGGTGGTGCCGCTGCGGTCCTCGGCCACGTCATCCGGCAGTCCCGAATTCTCGCCGGGCGCGGCAGGATTCCTTTTCACCGAAGGGGAAAGCTCGGCATCGGCTGCGACCCTGCGCACCGTGAGCCACAGCATGGTGTGCCGCAGGCGACCTCGCTCAGGCGCCTCGTCGTGTTGGACGCGACAACGGACAGCTTCGACCCGCACCGGCGATGCAGGAAGACGTGGTTCAGGGCGCCATTGGCCACGTACGAGAACGAGTCGATGCCAACACCGGCGAGCGCGGATCGGACACGGTCACTGTCGAGTCGGACACCGCGCGGCACGGTGTAGAGGTCTTCCATCGCTGAGCACCCTTTCGCGTCAGCTCGATCGTCGGGCGGCCTGGAACGTGCGCACCCGCTGGAGATCGCGGACTTCGCCGGCCGGCCGGAATCATGAGCGCGCCGATGGCGACGGGCTCGAGGGCAGCTTCGGGTTCGTGCCACCCGGCCGGCTCATTTTGGAATTCGAACCGTATACGAAAGCTACCTTGGGGTGTCCCAGAACACAAGACCCCGCGTCACCTGGGGCGACGCGGGGTCTTCGGCTGGGGGCGGGCCGCGGATGGGTTCAGGAATCGTGCGGCACCAGTGGGGTGGCAGGCAGCTCGCCCGCCAGTTCGATGCCGTCCACCGTGCGGGTCTGGAGGAACTCCACGACCCTGTCCCGGAACAGGTGGACGTGCCTGGCAGCGATCTGCTCGGCCGCATCCGCGTCGTGATCGCGCACCGCCGCGAGCATCTCCTCGTGGTCCTTGCAGGTGCGCTTGAAGTGCGAGACGAGGTCCGCGGCGAGCCCGGCGTCCCCGCCGAAGCTCAGGTACGCGAGGCGCTGGCCCTGATCGTGGATCGGCCACGCCAAGCTGCGGAGGTGCTCGTTTCGCGCATGCAGCGCTTCCAGCCGGTGCAGGTGCGCGTTCGCCGCCGAGATCGCCGCCGGTGAGCCCGCCTTGATCGCCTCGTTGACCTCGGTATTCGCCCTCGCGAGTTCCTCGATGCTCCCCTCGGTGGCGCGGGCCGCCAGCAGCCGCGCGGTCGCCCGCGCCACGACGATGTGGGCCTCGAAAAGCTCGGCGATGTCCACCAGGTCGAGGGGACGCACCGTGAAGCCACCCTTGGGCCCGACGTTGACCAGGCCTTCCGAGCTCAGGCGGAACAACGCCTCGCGCACCGGGGTCCGGCTCAGGCCGAGTTCTTCGGCCAAGCTGATGTCGTCCAGGCGCTCGCCGGGGCGGGCCTGCAGCGTGACGATCTTGCGCTTGAGCTCCTTGTGAGCCTGGTCCATGACGGAACGATCGCGCTTGGGCACGGGTTCACCTTCCCGCCGACGGGCACTGAGTCCGCAGCTCGCCACGACTAACTCCAGGCTCGAATACTAGTGGAATTCCAACGCGCCCCACGGCCGCCGGGTGCGCGGCCACGGGGCGATCTATAAAGATCGGCTATAGCTTTACTGCCTTTTCATATCGATGAGGTATTGCAGCGATTCGTCGGGGGAGTTGAGAATCCCCGTCCATGGATGCAGACGTCATTGTGGTGGGGCTCGGCAGCGTGGGGGCGATGACCAGTTGGCGCCTCGCCGAGATCCACGGTGCGCGGGTCGTCGGCGTGGAGCGGCACGCGCTCGGGCACGACGCCGGGGGCTACGCGGGCGAGTCGCGGCTGTTCCGCACCGGGTACCACGAGAGCCCCGAGTACGTCCCGATGCTGCTCCAGGCCCGCGACCTCTGGCAGGAACTGGAGCAAGGCGGGCAGCGGACCCTGTTCCATCCCTCGGGGGTGCTGTCGATCGGCGCTGCGACGATCGCGCCGATGCGCAACGTGCTCGCTTCGGTGCAGCAGCACGGCATTCCGCACGAGGTGCTCGACGCAGCCGAGCTGAAGAGCCGGTTCCCGCAGCACGGGTCGATCACCGATGAGATCGGCGTTCTCGACCGGCTCGGTGGTGTGCTGCGGCCCGAGTCCGCGGTGCAGGAAGCGCTGCGCCGGGCGCGGAGAGCGGGGGCTGAGCTGATCGACAACGCCCCGGTTACCGGGATCGAGGCAGTTCCCGGTGGCGTGCGGGTCTCGACCGCGCGGGGTGTCCGCACCGCCAAGCACGTCGTCATCACCGCGGGGGCCTGGGCGGCGCAGCTGCTGCCGGAACTGCGGGAGTTCATCGACATCCGCCCCCTGGTGCTGACCTGGTTCGCCCCGGAGAATCCGAAGCAGTACGCACCGGAGGTCTTCCCCGGCTTTATCCGTGACCTCGGGGACGTCCACCTGTTCGGCGTCCCGAGCGTGGACGGCGCTTTGGTGAAGGCGGGCTGGGCCGACGCCTGGGGCTCGATCGACGATCCTGCCGAGCTGACCCGCTTCCTGGAACCGAGCGCCCTTTCCGGGGTCGGCCGCGAGGTCCACACTCTGGTGCCGGACCTGCCGGCGCACCCGAGCCGGCACTCCGTCCATATGGACTCCTACACCCCGGACCGGCGGGCCGTGATCGGGGCAGTCCGGCCCGGTGTGGCGGTCGTCGCGGGGCTGTCCGGCCACGGCTTCAAGCTCGCGCCCGCGTTCGCCGAGATCGCGGCCCGCTTGGCCCTCGGACTGCCGCAGCAGCACGACATCTCGCTGTTCGCGCCGGACCGGTTCGGGGGCTGACGTGGAGCTCCGGCTGCTGCGCCACTTCGTGGCCGTGTACGAGGAACGCAGCTTCACCGCTGCGGCGCGACGCCTGCACACCGTGCAACCTCCGGTGAGCCAGGCGATCGCCAACCTCGAGCACGAACTCGGGGTGCGGTTGTTCGAGCGGACCAGTCGCTCCGTGTGGCCCACTTCCGCCGCCGACGTCCTCTACCCGGAGGCGATCTTCCTGCTCCGGAGGGCTGCGGAGACCAAGACGCTGGTGCGCGGGGACGCGGGCCGCACCCCGGTCCGGATTGCCGCGGTGACCTCCGCGTTCCCCGCCCTGCTCCCGGCGCTGCTGCCGGAACTGGCGGAGTGGGATCCCGTGGTGGTCGACCTTGGCAGCTCCGAGCAGCGGCACGCCCTCGCAGCCGGGCGCATCGACCTGGCCATCCTCCGGGACTGGGCGGACGACGCCCCGGACCACATCGTGCTCGCCGACGAACGGCTCCTGCTGGCCGTTCCGCTTGATCACCCCCTGGCGGAGGCCGACACCGCATCCCTGCGCTCCGTCGCCACGGAGCGGATCGTGCTGTTCGCCCGGGACCGCGCCCCGGTCGCCTTCGACGCGATCGCCGCGGCCTGCGCCGAAGCCGGGTTCTCCGCCGAACCGGTGGCCCACGTGCAGAGCGAGCAGGCGATGCTGGGTCTGGTCTCGGCCGGGCACGGCGTGGCGATCGTCTCCGAGATCCTCGGGCTCACGTCCTGGCCCGGCGTGCGCTTCCTGCCGCTTCCCGACACGACCACGCGCTCGCCGCTGCGTGCGCGGGTCGCCAGCGGGGATCCGCTCGGGTTGCTGCCGGTCGTCGAGCGCGCCTTCCGGTCCGCCCAGCAGGCGCTCGGTTTCGGCGGGAACGACCCCGCTCGCAGCAGCGCGAATCATCCCACCGCCCCCGACGCCGGATAGGCCTCGGGAAGGCACCCGCAACCAACAACGTAGGAGTCCCGTGGATTACTCAGCTTGGTCGCTGCTCGTCGACGCCGGCCTGATCGGCCTTCTCCTAGTGGTCGGAGCCACGCTGCGGGCGACCATCCGACCGCTCCAGACCTTGATGGTTCCGGCCAGCGTGCTCGCCGGTGTGCTCGGGCTCGTGCTCGGGCCCGGGGGATTGGGCCTGCTGCCCTTCTCCAAGCAGCTCGGCGCGTACTCGTCGGTGCTCATCGTGGTCGTGTTCGCGTGCCTGTCCTTGACCGACGACGTCGACCTCCGGCGGCTCGGTCGCTCGGTGGCCGGGTTCGCGAGTTACGGCGTTGCGTTCTATGCGGCCCAGATCGTCGTCGGCGTCGTGCTCGGTCTGCTGGTGCTCGGCCCGCTGTTCGGCACGCACGACGGGTTCGGCCTGCTGCTGTTCGCCGGATGGGCCGGCGGGTTCGGCTCGGCCGCGGCGATGGGCACGGTCTTCGGGGACGGCGGCTGGACGGAAGCGCAGTCGCTGGCCTTCACGTCCGCGACCGTCGGATTGCTCGTCGGCATCGTCGGCGGCATCATCCAGGCCAAGATCGGAGCGAAACGCGGGTACGCCAAAGAGTTCAAAGGGCTGAGCGCGTTGCCCGAGCACCTCCGCACCGGGGTCCTCCGCACGGACGAGGAGCGGCCGGCTATTGGCACGCACACCTTCTCGGGCGGTTCGATCGAGTCGCTGAGCTTCCAGGCCTCGATCGTCCTGGTGATCTCCGCAGCGGCGTACGGGGTTAACACGCTCCTCGGCGAGGTCTTCCCGTCGGTGTCGTTCCCGCTGTTCTCGATCGCGTTCGTGGTCGGGCTGGTCCTGCGCGGGCTGCTGTCGGCCACCAAGACGCGTCGGTTCGTCGACCCCGAGTCGCTCAAGTCGATCTCGGGCAGCGCTACCGATGTGCTCGTGGTCTGCGGCATCGCCTCGATCGTCCCGAGCTTCGTCGCCGGCTACTGGCTGCCGCTGCTGGTCCTGTTCGTCGTCGGACTGGCGTTGTGCTTGCTGCTCGGCCTCGGTGTCGCGCCGCGAATGCTCGGCGACGCTTGGTTCGAGAAGCAGATCTTCACCTGGGGCTGGGCGACCGGTTCGGTCTCGACCGGGATCGCGTTGCTGCGCATCATCGACCCGCGGCTGCGTTCCCGGACCCTGGAGGACTTCGCCATCGCCTACCTGCCGCTCCTCCCGGTCGAGGTGACGGCGGTGACGTTCACCCCGGTGCTCGCGCTCGCAGGCGCGAGCTGGGCCATCGCCGGAATCTGGGGCGGTATCGCGGTACTCGCCCTGGCCCTGCCCCTCCTGTTCATCCGCCGAGCACCGGCTAGCACCGGGAGTCGTGCGTCAGAACCGACCATGTGACACTCGCCGGGATGCCGTGTGCGCGGCATCCCGGCCCGCACCTGGATGCGGCGAACGTGTTGCTGTTCAAGGGTTTCGATCCGAGGTAGGTGCGCACCCCTGCCCGGTTCTAGCCGGAAGGTTGCCCGCTGCGCTCCGGGCTTCCGGGTGCACGGCCGCTGAGCGCCTCGTGGGCGGCGATGCGCAGGTATTCCTGGAAGGCGGCCCCAGCAGCATGTGCAGGGGAACCCTCGGGTGGGGCTGCGACCATCATCGTGGTGGTGGGTCGCGAGGAGATGGGAACCACCTGCACCGCGTCCGGTTTGAATCGGGATACCGACTCCGGGAGAACGGTGAACCCCAGGCCTCCGGCTACGAAACCCAGTGCGGTCTCCTGGTGGACGACCCGATGCGTCACCCTCGGGAACGGCACGGGGCTGCTGAAGATCAACTGGAGCTGGGCGACGAACCCAGGCATCTCGCGCGGCGGGAAGCTGATCATGGGTTCGCCGGCGAGCTCCTCCGGGGTCACCTCGGCGTACGACGCCAACCGGTGGTCCGAAGGCAGGCAGGCGACCAGCTGTTCGGTGTAGAGGTCGTGGAGGGGCAGGCCCGTGCTCGCGTCCCCGCCGCGGACGACCCCGAGGTCCAGGGTGCCGTCGTGCAACTGGTCGAACTGCTCGCCACTGGTCAGCGGGGTGAGCACGAGCTCGACGCCGGGTAGCTCCTGGCGGAAGCGCCGCACGGCCAAGGGCATGACGCTGTAGCTGGCAGAGCTGACGAAGCCCACGGTCAGCTTCCCGGCGCGTCCCGCGCGCACTTCGTGCAGGTCGGTGACGGCGTCGTCCAAGGCGTCGAGGAGTCCGCCGAGTCGTCTGCGCAGCTCTTCGCCTGCCGGTGTGAGTCGCACCCGCCTAGTCGTGCGGTGGAACAGCTCGACACCGAGTTCGGCTTCCAGCTGGCGGATCTGGTGGCTCAGCGGGGGCTGGGAGATGCGCAGGCGTTCAGCCGCGCGGCCGAAGTGCAGCTCGTCGGCGACGACCATGAAGTACCGGAGGCGGCGTACGTCCACCAGCCGATTGTAAAAGGTTCGGGTATCAGTTCGCGACGAACAGGTATTGGACAGATCTGAATGTCGCGAGGTCTGATGGGCCTCGTCCACCTTTCCATCCCGATCCCACGATCTTCCGGAGCCGCGTCGTGCCTCTACTCCAGTCGCAGTACGCCGTCATCGGTGCCGGTCTGGCAGGTTCCGCCGCCGCATGGCAGCTGGCCTCCCGGGGGCACGAGGTCACCCTGCTCGAGCAGGCGACTCCAGCCCACCGCGGTGGAAGCTCCCACGGATCGGCGCGCATCCTCCGCTACGCCTACGCCGAGCACCTCTACTCCCGGTTGATGCTGGCGGCGAAGCCGTTGTGGGACGAGGTCGAACGAAGCGCGGGCAGGGAGCTCATCACGCCGACCGGTGCCCTCGACTTCGGCGCGCAACGCCATCCCGGACACCTCGCGCAGGTCCTCGGCGACCTCGGCATCGACCACGAGTTGTTGAGCGTCCAACGGGCCACCGAGCGGTGGCCGGAGTTCCGCTTCGACACCCCCGTCCTGTGGCATCCGGGGGCCGGCGTGATCAACGCCCAGGCCGCCGTGGCGGCGATGGTCGACCTCGCCGTGGCGCACGGAGCACGCCTCGAGACGGGCTGGCACGTGGCGTCGGCTGCTCGGGCTGGGGCCGGCTACCGGCTGGTCTCAGCCGGCGGTGACGTCGTTGACGCAGAACGAGTTGTGGTGTGCGCCGGCGGATGGTTGCCCGATCTGCTGTCCGAACTGTCACTCCCGCAAGGGTTCCTGTCCGGAATGCCGTCGTTGGTGGTCTGCCAGGAACAGGCCTACCACTTCCCGTACCGGGACCGGGCTGCCGCCGGGGGCAGTACGCCTGCCGCGCCATGGCCGACCTTCGTCTACAAGAGCGACCGAATCCAGGTGTATGGCTTGCCGGGCGGCGAGGACGCGGGTTTCCGCGGCCAGAAGGTCGCGGAGTTCAACGGGGGCAAGCGGCTGACGTCAGCCTCGCAGCAGGACCAGGTCGTCGATCCCGGCAACCGCCGACGAGTCACCTCCTACGTGCAGGAGAACATCCCCGGTCTGGCAGCGGAGCCCTATGCCGAGACCACGTGCCTCTTCACGAACACCCCCGATGAGAACTTCGTCCTCGACCGCGCCGACCGGGTCACCGTGGTGTCCCCCTGCTCCGGGCACGGGGCGAAGTTCGCACCCCTGATCGGTGTCCTGGCCGCCGACCTGGCGAGTGCCGCAGACGCTTCGGACGCCCACATCGTGCCGCCGGAGTTTCGCGTTGCGGTCAAGTCCGGCTGAGCGGTGCCATTCGCCCGGTGCCACGAACGAACCCGGATCCCACGACGAAGGGGACGCACCATGCTTGACCGGCCCAGCACAGTCACGTCGTTGCTCCGCGACATCCACGATGTCGGTACCGACCCAGTTCGAGGCGGGTATTCGCGTCCCGTCTTCTCGAACGCCGAGCTCGACCTCCGGACGTGGTTCACGTCGGAGGCTGCCGCCCGGGGGCTAGATGTCGAGACCGACCGCAATGGCATCATGTGGGCCTGGCTCGACGTCCCGTCAGGGGAGCGAACCGACGCGGTGGTCACGGGCAGCCATCTCGACTCGGTGCCGGGCGGCGGAGCCTTCGACGGCCCCCTGGGCGTCGCGTCCGCGCTCGCTGCGGTGGACCTGCTTCGGGGTCGAGGACACCAGCCACAACGCCCCTTGGCCATCGCTGTCTTCCCGGAAGAGGAGGGCTCCCGGTTCGGATTGGCTTGTCTCGGCTCGGGAATCATGACCGGGGTCGTGGACGTGGCGCGGGCGCTCGACCTCACGGACCAGGAGGGCGACACCCTGGCCGGCGTCGTCGGTCGTAACGGCCTGAACCCGAACCGGCTGGGACCGGACCGGGAGGCGATCGGCCGGATCGGGGCATTCGTCGAGCTGCACGTCGAACAGGGGCGAGGTCTCGTCGACCTCGCTCAGCCCGTGGCGATCGGCTCGTCGATCATCGGGCATGGCCGGTGGCGGTTCACCGTGACAGGGCAGGGGAACCACGCGGGAACGACGCTGATGTCCGACCGGCGCGACCCCATGACCGTGGCGGCGCGCATCGTCCTGGCAGCCCAGGACACAGCACGTTCCACGCCGTCTGCCCGCGCGACGGTCGGACGAATCGCGCCGGTCCCGGGTGGCACCAACGTCATCGCCTCCTCTGTGGACGTTTGGCTCGACGTGCGGCACCCGGACGACGAGGTAGCACGCGCGCTCGTGCGGACCATCACGGACGAAGCGCACGGATCCGCGGCCCGAGAAGGCTGTTCGGTCGCGATCCGTGAAGAGTCGTTCAGCCCCACGGCCCATTTCGACCAAAGCCTCCAACGCCGCATCGCACGAGTGCTCCCGGATGCCCCGATCCTGGACACCGGTGCCGGCCACGACGCTGGAGTGCTGGCGCCGTTCGTGCCGACGGCGATGCTCTTCGTCCGGAACCCCTCTGGCATTTCGCACTCCCCGGAGGAACACGTCGAGCCGGTCGACAGCGAGGTGGGCGCCGAAGCGCTCGCGGATGTGCTGGCAGACCTGACAGATCGACCAGACACCGCTGGCTCGACCACCAGCGCGCAGGTACGACTTTTTCGCGCGCGTCGATCGCGATCTTGACTGGTGCGTGGAAGTGCGGTCGGAGGCTCTGCCGCTGAGCAAGGACGGCAGGATCGACATTGCGGCGAAGGCGAAGGAAAAGATGTCCGCCCGAACACGGTTGGACCTACCGGGTGTCAGATGTTCTACCGACCCACCCACGACGTACCCCTGATGCAGTTCGGCAACGCCGCAGCACGAGCTGGGAACGGCGCCGCAGCACGGGAATACCTCAACGCCGCAGCCGAGGTTTCCCGGCGGCTCGGCGAGGACCGCAACGACTACTCCACGACGTTCGGGCCGTCGCTGATCGCGATGCAGTCCGCCGACGTCCGCATTGTCTCGGCGACTACGACCGGGCGGTGGGCGCCGCGGCGACGATGCCGCGTCAAGGTGCGGCGTTGCCGACGATGGCGCACTGCCGCCACCTTGCCGCCGGGCGCTTACCCACGTTCGGCTCGGCCAGCCCGAAGCTGCGCTGCCGCTCGTGCGCGGATCTCCGAACGGTCCCAAGTGGACTTCGAACCGCTGGAGTGCGGCCTCCGCGCGGAGGTCCGATGGCCACGACGGCACCCAGCCCGGGCGGATAAATGGACGCCGGAAGAGCTAATTAGGGTATGTATCGGCGATGTGGCGGGCCGCGCCGTGCCGGAAGCGGTAAGCGAGGAAGACCCGTGCGTGTTTTTGGGTGCCATAGCACCCACAAACGCTCACGGGTGTTCTTCGGCCACGCGAAGGTGGCCATCGGGAGACGTGTGAGTACGCGGTTTCCAACACCATCGCCGCCAGTTCTGCGTCCGATCCTGTACCGCGCCCCGTATTCCCGCTGACTCGGCGATCGAGGTTCCCGGCCAGCCGGTGCTGCCGACCGGGAGCACCGCATGCCCGACGAACCTGCCGCCGATGCCAGGTCGGTGCCGGCGTTGGAGCGCCGCCGCCTGGAATCGGTGGCGCACCAGCAGCGGGCGGAGTCACTCATACCGAACCGGACCCGGCCAGCTGAGGCGTTGGGCTCACCGACACTGCTGCCTCAGCGCGGCCAGCGGTGTGCTGATTAGGAGAGCTGCTGCGGGAGACCCCGGAAACTGCACTCCACCCAGACCCCGCAGGCACCCTGTGATGATCTTCCTGTCCGGTCAGGGACGATACCGCGCACGCTCAACAGGAATGGCTGGTCGACCTCACCTCAGCAATCTGTCACCTAATTAGCGGACCGCGTCGACGCAGACGGGGAGCTCGGCGCGTTGAGCCGATCTATCTATCAACCCGAGATCGCCGCCGACGCCGTACGCTACGGCGCCGCCCCGCAGCGCTGCGTGCCCGGCTCTCCTGGGAGTCGCGTGAGTCGGGCTAGCTGTCCTGGCTCGGAGCACGCCCACTGAGGCAGCGGTATCTCGTTCGAGATCTCGGGGTTATTGATAGGGAACTCAAGGGTGTGATCTTCGTTGGTCTGGCGGGATCGCTGGTGTGCGGGATGCGCGGAGGTTATCGCCTGAGGTGCAGGAGGATCTGCGGCGTAGGGTGGTCGCGGCGGTGCATGGTGGGATGAGGCAGGTCGAGGCGGCGCTGGTGTTCGCGGTAGCGCCGCAGTCGGTGTCCGGATGGGCGCAGGTGTGGCGGAAACAGGGTTCGAAGGGTCAAGCACGACCAGCTCGCCATTGCGTGCGGTGCCGGTTCGCCCGGCAGCCGACCTGATCGACCTACTCGCTTCGTGCGGCGTGAGTTGTCTCTACGAGGCGAAGCCAGGGCATTTCGATCGCGTCCGGGTGGCCTGAAGGTGTCATGTCGTTCTTCCTGAAGCGCAGGGCGGTCGGTGACCGGGCGCGTGGGGCATTCGCGCCGGGTCACCGGGGAAGGGCTGGTGCGGCGGAGGCCGGGGGAGGCGCTGCACCGGCCCGGCTTGGGGAGGTCAGGTCTCGTGAGTGATCCTTCCGGTAAGAACCGGAAGGATCACTCACGAGCGTTCAGACACACAGGTGGTGCCGCCCGGTGGGCTCCTCCCGGGGCGCCGAGCTCGCCTGGGTCGGCTGGGGAGATCCCGGTGGTCTGGGGAGGTGTTCTTGTTCCGCCCGGTGTCTTCGGTGCGGGTTTCGGCTTCGATGCCGGCTATGAGGTGCCAGACCGTGGCGGCTTCGCCGCCTCCGGCGTGCTGGCCGGATCGAGAACGCGAGGCCTCTTGCGGGTAGCTGGGTGGAGAATATGGCGAAGATCAGCAGGGTGAACAGGACGCACGTGCTGAGCTGGATTCAGGACATCGGTGGTTCTCCTTCGGTGGGGCGAGGGTGGTGCCAATTTCGCGAGAAATTGACGTTCACCCGGGTGACGGTCAATTTCTCGCGAAATTGCGCCCTCCTCGGGTGACCACAGGCGGGTGGTGAGGGTGTGCCGGCAGCGCATGCGGGTGTCCTCGCGGATGCAGTCCCATTTCGGCTCCGCTGCGTTCGGCTGGGGCGCGGTGGCCGAGTTGATCCGGGCGCGCCATGGCGTCGTGTTGAGTTTGCGCACCGTCGGCGACTACCTGCGCTGTTGGGGTGTGTCGCCGCAGAGACCGATCCGCAGGGCCTACGAGCGGGACCCCGAGGCCGTGCGCCGATGGGGGGAGGAGGACTATCCGGCCATCGTCGCTCGCGCTTGCCGCGAGGGCGCGGTGATCGTGTGGCTGGACCAGACCCGGGATCCGCTCGGATGCCGCAGTGGGCCGAACCTGGGCACCGGCCGCCCGGACACCGGTGGTGGGCAAGACCGGGGAAACGGCTCAGCGTGAACGCCATGTGCGCGATCGGTAACAAGGGGCGAGCTGTACTTCACCGTCTACACCGGGTCGTTGAACGCCGGCGTGTTCGTGCCGTTCCTGGACCGTCTGACCCGTCACCTGGACCGTACGGTCCAGGTGATCGCCGACGGTCATCCTGTCCACCGCCGCAACACCGTCCGCAAGTGGCTGGACCGATCACGCTGCGGCGATCGAGATGCACTTCCTGCCCGGATACAACCCGGAGCTCAACCCGGACGAGATCCGGGGTGCCGACCTCAAGCGGACCATGTCCACCGGCACAGCCCAGAAAATCCGCGACGAGTCGAAACAAGCGGTCCGCTCCTTCCTCCACCGGCTCCACAAGTCGCCTGACCAAGTTCGCTCCTACCTCGGCAAACCCGACGTCCGCTACGCCCGCCTGACATCACACAATTGCCCTACGAATCAATAATTCCCGACCGCGGCCGAAAGGGTGATTCTGCTCCTGCATCGGTTGCCGGCCAACTCGTACGGCTGGCCTGGTACTCGGGTTGCTCTGCGGATCTCATGCCACCGCGGAGTGGGCTAGCGGTTGCCCCCTAGGGCTTTCACGACCGCTGAAGTTCGATCGCCCACGCCCAGCTTGGTGAAAATGTTGCGGAGGTGGTTCTTGACCGTGCGCTCCGATATGCCCAGCGATCGTGCGATCTCCCTGTTGGAGCGGCCGCGAACGAGTTGGTCGAGCACCTCCCGTTCCCGCTTGGTCAGCGGGGACAGCACGTGGCCGTTCGCAGCGAGTTTGGGAAAACCATCGTTCTCGTCTGGTCGGGTCAGCTCGATCCGGAGCGCAGCAAGCTGACCGACCTGGTGCAGGACCTGGCGCATCGCGCGTGAATGCTCAACGGCCTCGTGCAGCAGAGCGGTTATCGCCCGGTCTAGCGCCCGGTCGTGGGAACGGGCCATCAAATGCCTCCACTCGGGCGGTTCGGCCGGGGTCGCCCGGTACCCGGTTCGTCGATCAGCACTTCCTATTTCGCCACGCGACCAGCGGAGATAACTGAAACGGCGATCAAATCGCTCGAATGCCGCAGGAGATACCCCGGACGGCCCAGCACGGTTGGGTGGGTCCGGCACTAGTACGAAAGCGCTGGGCCGAATTGTTCATGGCGCATTGCTCCTGATCGCTCGTAGCGTGGCCGATGTTGTCGCACACCACCAGCAACAGGAGTGTTCAACCATGTCGGCTCTGGCGAACGCGGCCGAGGAACCGTTATGTTCCTCGACGCAACTTCGGCGCGGGATCCCGGATTTCGGAATGGACGCGGATGCAGCGCTGAATGCCGTGGCGGGCAGGTTGCGCGGCGGCTGCCGTCCGGAGCGAAACCTCGCGACCTTCCTCACCACATCGATCGAACCGGAGGCCCAGCAGCTCTACCGCGCCTACCTGAACTACAACCTGGTCGACCGCGAGCAGTACCCGGCGATGGACGAACTGCTGCGCGAATGCGTGCGAATCATCGGCGCGCTGTGGCACGGGGATTCGCGACGAGTGGTCGGCAGCGCCACCACGGGGTCCAGTGAGGCCGCTCTGCTGGCCGGGGTCTCGTTGCTGCGGAGCTGGCAGGAACGCACCAGGGGCGAGCTGTCCCGCCCGAACCTCGTCATGGGTGCCGGCGCGCACGCCTGCTGGAAGAAGTTCTGCCGCCATTGGGGAGTCGAGGCCCGGATCGCCCCGGCCAGGGCAGGTCGGCTGGCCCTCGACGGCACTGCGGCCGCGGACCTGTGCGACGAAGGCACCATCGGCGTGATCGGCATCCTGGGGTCCACTTTGGATGGTCGTTACGAGCCGATCGCCGAGATCGCGGCCGAGCTGGACAGGCTCGACCAACAGCGCGGAATCGACGTGCCCGTGCACGTCGACGCCGCATCCGGCGGATTCATCGCACCGTTCCTGGACACCGAGCTCTGCTGGGACTTCCGCATCCCGCGGGTGGTTTCGATCAATGCCTCCGGCCACAAGTCGGGCATGGTCCTGCCGGGCTTGGGTTGGCTGCTGTGGTGCGACCGGTGCCGGCGCCGCCCCGAACTGGGGATTCGGATCAACTATCTCGGCGGCGACGACACCCACTACGAGCTGAGCTTCTCCAGGTCGGCAGCGCCCGTGGTCCTTCAGTACTACAACTTCGTTCGCTTTGGATTCGCCGGTTTCCGCGCCGTGCACACGCGTTCGAGGTCGCTGGCGCGGCAGCTGGCCGCCCGCCTGCACGACACCGGGCGGTTCCGGCTGCTTGGTGACGGCAGCGAGCTGCCGGTGGTTGCACTGACCGCGGAGCCGCCGATCAAGTTGCGGCGGTTGGCGATGCACCTGGCCGACCGCGACTGGGCAGTGCCGGTCTACATGCTTCCATCGGAACTGGACGGCGTCGAAGCGATGCGCGTCGTCGTCCGCAGCGATTTCACGCTAGAGGCGGTCGAGGATTTCACGGCCGCTGTTGAAGAGTTCGTCTCCACTGTGAATTGATCGGAGAGGAGAACCATGCGTCCCGTCAGAATCATCAGCAGGTTGGTCGACCGCGAACCACCACGGCCCGGTGCTGGAATCCGGGTTTCGCTCTTTCAGGGCGAGAACCCGGCGGGTTCACCGACAGCGAAGGCGGAGAACCTCGCCAGGATGGAGGAAGTTCTGGCCCTGGCGGCCGGCTACGAGAGCCAGCTCTGCGCGTTCCCCGAGTGCTTCAACACTGGCTACGCGCTCGGGCGGGAACAGTGCGAACTGCTGGCGGAACCGTACGACGGCCAGTCCGTCCAACTCGCCCGGAAGCTGTCCAAGCTGCACGAAGTGGCAGTCGTCCTGCCCTACGTGGAACGGGCGGAAAGCGGCGCCTTGCACGATTCGGTGGCCATTGCCTCCGACGGCGAGCTCATCGCCAACTACCGCAAGACGCACCTGTACGGCGCCGCCGAACGCGTGAACTTCACCGCAGGCGAAGAGATTCCGCCGGTGGTCGAGGTGAACGGATTCCCGGTCGGCTTGCTCAACTGCTACGAGTGCGAGTTCCCGCCGCTCTACCAGAGCCTGGTCCGGCGCGGTGCGCGGTTGATCGTCGGTCCCACGGCTGCCGACCGGCATTTCACGCTCCAGGACGGGACTCCGACGCTGGTCCCCTATCCCGATGCCACCGAGCACATCATCCCCGCGATGGCAGCCGTGTGGCGGGTGTTCGTCGCCTACGCCAATCGGCGGGGCTGGGAGGTGTCGGAACGCGGACAGTGGGAGTACCGCGGCAATTCCGGCATCTGGGCGCCGAACGGTACCGCGGTGGTGAGCGCCGGCCCCGAGGAGCGAGCGGTGGACTCGTTGCTGGTGGCCGACTGCGTGCCGCACACCGTGCCGCCGTTTAGCCCGGAAGGGGATCACCTGGGCGATTCGCGCATCGAGCCATCGGACCACCTGCTGCCGGCAGGCTGACTCCACCGCATTCGGTCGGTCGCCGTGCAGGAGATCGTGTCGGCCTCGACAGCGATGGGCGTGCCCGCGACGGAGGTCACTTCGCCGCGGAGCACCGCCACCGCCTGGTCCCCGCAGCGCTGCGGGGACTTGGCCCAGGGATCCGGCTCGATGATGATGTGCCCGGATTCGTCGTAGTCCAGGTCGGCGAACGCTTCCCGCACCACCGGGAACCCCCGCTCGGCACGGTGCGGTTTGACGTGGGAGATCGCGGGACCGTGGCGTGCGGCGATCGCTTGCAGGGCACCGAACTGCGCAACCGGTCGCCTCCAGGCCGGCCGCTGATGATAGGTGCCGGGACCGCCGCACGCAGAGCGGTCACAAAGCGGCCTCACCCGAAGGTGCCTCACCCACGCACGACCAAGCTGCGCGAAACATTCCCGCGGCGCATCCTCAACTCGTATGTTGGCGAGGGGGGTGGGCCCGTGACCGCGATGGAGGTTCAGCTGCCGCCGGCGCGCTACGAGTTCGGCGGCGACGAGTTCGTCTTCGTCGAGCTCGACCGGGAGATGAGCCTGGAAGCCAACCTCAAGGCGATGGCGATCACCGGTGCGCTGCGCCGCGAGAACATCGACGGAGTCATCGACATCTGCCCGTCCAACGCCTCGTACCTGGTGCGGTTGAACCCCGATCGCCTGCACCCGGCCGAACTGGTCGAAGAACTGCGCAGATTGGAGCACACGGCCGGCGCGCTGCCGGACGATCATGCGGTGCGCACCCGCATCGTCGACGTGCCGGTGCTCTTCGACGATCCGTGGACCCGCGAAACCCTGCTGAAGTTCCGTGACCGGCACCAGGATCCGGACGCCACGGACCTCGAATACGCCGCCCGCATCAACGGTTTCACCGATGTCCGGGCCTTGGTCGAGGCGATCACCGCGGCACCATTCCTGGTCACCATGCTCGGTTTCGTCCCGGGACTGCCGTTCTGCTACCAGATGGTGCCGCGCGACCGGCAGATCCAGGTGCCGAAGTACGTGCGTCCGCGGACCGACACGCCGGAACGGGCATTCGGCTACGGCGGGGCTTTCGCCGTGGTCTACCCGGTGCGCGGGGCCGGCGGGTACCAGCTTTTCGGGATAGCTCCCGCTCCGGTGTTCGACCTCGCGCAGCGGCTGCCGGACTTCGCCGACGACATCGCGTTCCCGCGACCCAGCGACGTCCTGCGGTACCGGGCGATCGATCGGGACGAATACGACCGCACCCGTTCGGAAGTGGAGGTCGGGCACTTCCGCTACCGGATCCGCGACGTGGAGCTGGTTCCGGCGGAACTGCTCGCCGACCCGGACGCGGTGAACGGCCGGCTCTTGGAGGTGCTGTACCGGTGAGCTTCCTGATCGTGCGCTCGGGCGGCTTGTCCACGACCGTGCAGGACACCGGTCGAGACGGGCGGTACGCCATCGGAATGCCGCCGTCGGGGGCCGTGGACCAGTACTCCTTCGCGGTCGCCAACCTGCTCGTCGGCAACCCGGACGGGGCTGCTGCCCTGGAAGCGACGTACCTCGGACCCGAACTGGAATTCACCGACTCGCGCACCGTCGCGGTGACCGGCGCGGACAGCGGCGTCACGATCAACGGGGAACCCGCCCCGCCTTGGCAGGCGCTGCGGGTATCGGCAGGTGACGTGCTGGCGGTCCAACAGGTCCGCGCTGGTGCCCGTCCGTACGTCGCAGTGGGCGGCGGTATCGACGTGCCTCCCTACCTGGGCTCGCGCTCGACCTACATGCTCACCGGTATCGGGGGTTTCCAGGGGCGTGCGCTGATCAGCGGCGACCAGCTGCCGCTCGGTGAGGCGGGACCGGCCCCGGCGGCCGGGACCGAGGTGCCCGAGGAGCTGCGCCCAGATTTCCCGGCGGTGACCGAACTCCGGTTCGTCGTCGGGCTGTGCGCCTACCGGTTGACCGGGCGCGCGCTGGAATCGTTCCTCAGCACGGAGTGGAAGGTCACCAAGGACGCCGACCGGGTCGGATACCGGCTGCGCGGCGGATCGCTGGAGTTCGTCGAACGGGAGCAGCCGTTCGGTGCGGGCAGCGACCAGGCCAACGTCGTCGACCTCGGCTACCCGGTCGGCTCGGTGCAGGTTCCCGGCGGCGACGAGCCGATCGTTCTGCTAAACGACGCGGTCACCGGCGGTGGGTACGCGACCATCGGCACGGTGATCTCGGTGGACCGGGACCGCTTGGCGCAGACCAGGACCGGGGGGCGGGTGCATTTCGTGCCGGTGGACGTCGAGGCGGCGATGGCTGCCCGACAGGAGCGGCGTGCACGTCTGGAGAAGGCGCGGGCGGCGGTAGCACCCGCTTAGCGCCGTTCAAGGGGGAGTCGATGTCTACAGTGGATGCTCAGCTGCCGGGGGTCTTCTACCGGCGACCGTCGCCCGACGAGGACCCGTTCATCGAACCCGGCAGCGTTGTCCGGCCGGGCCAGACGCTGGGGCTCATCGAGGTGATGAAGACCTTCAACGAGGTCAAGGCGGACCGGGCCTGCCGGGTCAGCAAGATCCTGCTCGACGATGGCGACGAGGTGGACGTCGGCCAGACGATGTTCGAGGTCGATGAGCCATGACCGGGCTGCGGCGAGTGCTGGTGGCAAACCGCGGCGAGATCGCCGTTCGGATCATCCGCGCGTGCCACGCGGCGGACATCGAAGCGGTGGCGGTCTACTCCGACGCCGACGAGCACGCACGGTGGGTGCAGATGGCCGACGATGCAGTGCACATCGGCCGGTCCGCCGCGCGGAAGTCCTACTTGGACCCGGATGCGCTGCTCAAGGCGGCGCGGTCCACCGACGTGGACGCGGTCCACCCGGGCTACGGATTCCTGTCGGAGAACGCCGCTTTCGCCCGGTCGATCGATGAGGCCGACCTGGTGTTCATCGGGCCGCCCCCGGCGGTCCTGGAACAGATGGGCGACAAGGCGGCCGCGCGGCGCGCCGCTGAGGCCGCTGGCGTCCCGGTGGTGCCCGGCAGCGGCCCGATCACCGATCCGGCGGACGCGCCGCGGGCGGCTCTGGAGCTCGGGTTCCCGCTGCTGCTAAAAGCGGCCGCGGGTGGGGGAGGCCGGGGAATCCGGCCGGTCCGCGATGCCGAAGAACTGCTGGACGTGCTGCCCGGAGCCCAGGCAGAGGCGCGTTCGGCGTTCCGGGACGCGACGATCTACCTCGAGCGCGCGGTCCCCAACGCCCGGCACGTGGAGGTGCAGGTGCTCGCCGACGCGCAGGGGAACGTGGTGCACCTCTTCGAAAGGGACTGCTCGGTGCAGCGGCGCCGGCAGAAACTCCTCGAGGAGGCGCCCGCACCGGCCCTGCGCGAGACGACCCGGCAAACCATCACCTCGGCGGCGGTGCGACTGGCCGAGCACGTCGGTTACCGGAACGCCGGCACCGTGGAGTTCCTGGTCGACAGCGATGAGAACTTCTACTTCATCGAGATGAACGCGCGCGTCCAGGTCGAGCACCCGATCACCGAGGCGATCACTGGTGTGGACGTCGTCGCGGAGCAGCTGCGAATCGCCGGTGGCGCCCCACTCACGCTGGATCAGGACTCGATCGAGTGCCGGGGTGCCGCCATCGAACTGCGCATCAACGCCGAAGACCCGGCGCGCGCCTTCGCCCCAACGCCTGGCGACGTAACCGCACTTCAGCTGCCCGGCGGCCCGGGTGTGCGGGTGGACACGGGTATTTCGCAAGGGGACCGGATCAGCCCGTTCTACGATTCGCTCATCGCGAAGCTCATCTGCTGGGGAACGGACCGCCAGCAGGCCTACGCCAGGGCGCGGCAGGCGCTCGCCGAGTTCCACGTCGAAGGTGTCGCGAGCACGGTGGCACTGCACCGCCGACTGACCAGCAACGCGGAACTCGCCGACGGCCCGGTCCACACCATGTGGCTGGAACAGGTTCTCGCCGACGACTGACCGCCTCGCCGGGGTACGGCTCGTGCACTCGGTGGGACGACGCTTTTGACTTGGTCACCACTGCCCGGGTAGCCCAGGTGGGCCTGACCCTCACCCGTGCGGGGGCTGTGGTGGATTCGGAAGCGTGGTGTTCCCACGTCGTTGCCCGGACCAGGCGATCGCGGATTGTACCGTCGCGGCCATGCAGATCAGGACAGCGCTCCTAGCGGTGGTCGGCATCGTGGGGCTGGCGGCGGCGGGATGCAGCGGCCCAGAACTGGACAGCGCGGTCTTCGCCGACACGCCCAAGGTGGTTCTGGCACCACCGCAGGTCAACGTCCTGCCGGGTATGCCACCCCCGCTCGACCAGGGTGATGTCTACGCGGCAGCCCGTCCCGGCCACCTGTCGGAAGCGATGAACGGCGTGCGCAACCTGGTGTACGTGCCCAACAGCCTGGACGGCACGGTCTCGGTGATCGACCCGAACACCTTCAAGGTCGTGGACGCCTTTCCCGGGGGAGAGGAACCGCAACACGTGGTTCCGTCCTACGACCTGAAGACGCTCTACGTCACCGCGGACAAGGTCCCGGCCGGGACGCTCACCCCGATCGACCCGAAGACCGGCAAGCCCGGCACCCCGTTGCCGATCCAGGACCCGTACAACCTGTACTTCACCCCGGACGGCCGCTCAGCGATCGTCGTCGCCGAGTATTACAAGCGCCTGGACTTCTACGATCCGCACACCTGGCAGCCGCAGGGCCAGCTGCACGTCCCGGACTGCGCCGGGGTCAACCACATGGACTTCACCGCCGACGGCAAGCTCGCGCTGGTGACGTGCGAGTTCGCCAACAAGATGATCGTGCTCGACGTCGCCGGCCGCCGGCCGGTGCGCACCTTCCAGCTTGACCGCGTCCCCGACGGGATGCCGCAGGACAGCCGGCTCGCGCCGGACGGCAGGACGTTCTACGTGGCCGACATGATGGCCGGCGGCGTGTACCTGTTCGACGGTGCGGCGAACCAGCAGATCGGCTTCGTGCCCACCGGCAAGGGCGCGCACGGGATCTACTTCTCCCGCGATTCGCGACGGGCGTTCGTCGCCAACCGCGGCGAGGGCAGCGTGTCGGTCCTGGACACCACGACCCACCAGCCCATCGGCAAGTGGCACATCCCCGGCGGCGGAAGCCCGGACATGGGCGGGGTTTCCGCGGACGGCAAGCAGCTGTGGTTGTCCGGCCGGTACCACAACGAGGTCTACGTGTTCGACACCGACACGGGCCAACTCCTGGCCCGCATCCGGGTCGGCGCCGGTCCGCATGGCCTGACCTACATGCCGCAGCCAGGCCGGTACTCCCTCGGGCACACCAGCAACCTCCGCTAAAGCCAGCGATCCGGTCTTCGGGATCTCGGCCGGCGAGCGGCCCTGCGGGCACGTGTGGCCACCAGTTGAGCGCGAACGGTTTCGCGGGCGGTTCGAGATCGTGCGGCGATCTGGCTGATGCGCTCGCAGTCGAGGAAACCCGGCTCCTGCCGCTGGTCGGGTCTGGTTTGCCGGTCGATGACCGGGACGCGATGGCACGACCTCCCGGAATGCTGCGGCGGCTGCTCGC
The DNA here is from genome assembly GCF_012277335.1 of Saccharopolyspora sp. ASAGF58. NCBI lineage: Bacteria > Bacillati > Actinomycetota > Actinomycetes > Pseudonocardiales > Pseudonocardiaceae > Saccharopolyspora > Saccharopolyspora sp. ASAGF58. The sequence continues at coordinate 5,603,146 of NZ_CP040605.1, forward strand.
CGCCCTGCAAAGCCTGTAAACCCAGCTCGGTGCCGTAAATCCCCCCGATCGGCACCGAGTCGTGCGGTCGACCTGTGCACTGCCCGTCGTTGCATCGGTCGACCGGTTCCAATCCCCCGACGGCCGGTCGTTGCGGTGCCCCTCGCCGCATCGACCGGCCGAATCCATCCGGGTGATCGCGCCCTGAAACGCTGGGCTTTTCTGGGCATCGTGGTCCACTACTGCCATGCCCAGAAAAAGCCCAGTCGAAGCCGTTGTCGGGGATCTGCAACTGCTGCTACGGCGCGGCCTGCCCGTCACGTCGGCCAGTTCGGTGGATGTGCTGCTCGACCTGCGGGGCGTCGTGGGCCGTGCGGTCGATCCCGAGGATGAGGCCAGCCGCATGGCTGCGTTGGATGGCACGCTGCGCGGTCTGCTAGCGCGGTTCGACGACGCCCGCTACGCCTCCGCTGCCCGTGCCTTGTTCGGGCTGCCGCCCGCCGAGCCCGGCCTAAACCTCACGGCCCGCAGAGAACTGGCAGCCGAGCAAGCCGGACACGAGGTGCACCATTTCCGCAAGCGCGTCGAACCTCAGCTCGTGGAGAAGATCGCGGATGAACTGCTGGCGGATGCGGACCGGTTCACCCGCTCGCCCATGATCGCGCCGCGACTGGCCCCTGTTCGTGTCCGCCAGCCGATACCGGCCGATCCGTTCGCGTGGGAAGTCTCCGAGCACGAGGAGCAGCTGACGCGGTTGTGGTCGGCAATCTACGCGGCCCGCGCCGAACTGCTCGCGGTCGAGCGATTGCTCAGCCTCCAAGTCGATCGGCAAGCCGTCGTCCGCGTTGCGGTCACTGCCGCGTGGCGGTGGGCTGCGGCCCGCGCCGAGGCGATCGGCTACCTGACCGCGTTCGCGCCCGACCTTGAGGCCTCCGCCGACGAGCTGCTGAACGTGGCCGGATGGGTGCCAGCGCTGACGGCGGCGCAAGTATCCCGGCTGACCGAGGCCGCCAGCGGAGGTGTGAGCCGAGAGGCATTCGTTACCACTCTGCACGGTGAAACCGGGCTCGGGAAAGTCTGGATCGACGGTTTCCTGACCCGGACCGCACCAACCGTGAACCCCCTTGTTGAAGAGAACGGACAAGCATCGTGACCAGCACCAACCCCGCTTTGAGCGCCGCACTGGAGAAAGCGGCCACCGGGGAGCCACGCCGCTACGTCATCACCGGCGGCCCCTCGTCCGGCAAGGACGATCTCATCGAGGCGATCCACGTGGCCGGGATCCCGTGCATGACCGAGGAGCCCGGCCGCGAGATCTACCGCAGGCACCGTGAGCGACTGGGTCGCCACCTGCGCAAGGAAGATCGACGCGCCTACTCCTTAGAGGTGCTGGACGCGTTCATCGCCGAGTACACCGCGCACACTCACGGGATCCGCTTCTACAACCGCGGAATTCCCGACGGCTACGGCTGGGAAGGATTCTTCGGCCTCAAGGCCACTCCGCAGCTGGAGGACGCCACACAGCGATACCGGTACGACACGGTTTTCGTGCTCGATCCGCTGGACACCTTCGAAGATCCCGACGACATCGTGTGGGCCAAGGACCGGGAGATCCGGCGAGTGCACGAGTTGATCGTGCAGGGCTACTACGACGCGGGCTACGAGCCGGTGTTCGTCGCCCCCGACTCCACGGCGGCCCGCCTGGACTTCATCTGCGCCAACCTTCGCCTACCCAGACCTAGTCGAGGAGCGTGATCACATTGCGCCGCAACGGGAAACCGTCGTTGCTGCTGTCGCCAAACAGTGTCCTGGCCAACGCGTTGTTGCGCTCGATCGACATCCTGCGGCCCCGCGCGCTGGCCACCCGGCCAGCGCGGATCGAGTTCGTGGTGGGAACCCAAATCAACGGTGCTCCGCACCTGGGCACGAACCTCGTGCAAACCACGGCATTCCTACTGGCCAAGCTCGCCCGCCGGGAATTCTCCACCGACACCCGGGTCCGGTTCGCCGCACTGGACAACGCCCCCTACGAGGTGGTGCTCGACCCCGAGACCCACACCGCCTACCAGCAGACCTACTACCATGCACTCGGCAAGGACCAGATCGCCGAGCTGATCGAGCGCTACTACCGGGGGTTCTTCGACTCGCTGTCCGAAGCCACCGACACCGACTACGAGGTGGAGACCTACACCGACCAACAGGCCACGCCAGGGTTCCGGGCGGAGTTCCTGCGCACCCTGGAACGGCTGGACGAAATCTGCTGGTGGCTGGCCCCCTCGCACGGCGTCGTCCACACCCGCATTCCCTGCCCAGAATGCGGCTGGGCCGAAAAACGAGCAGACCGAACCAAGCTCGCCCACCTGGACGAGGACGGCGCGACGTTCACCGCGGTCTGCCTCGACCACGGGCCCTACGAAGCACACATCGACCCCGAGGATGATTCCCCGTACCTGGACCTGGCCACGCTGTACCGCAACTTGGTCAAGGAACGCGCGCTGGGCCGCAGCACCGACACCATGCACGTGATGATGAAGGGCGGCGACTGGGCGTTCGGCTGCCAGCTCGTTGACGGCGCGCTCGGCGCGCTGCACGCCCCACCTGACCACATGCCCATTCGAATCTTCACCCCGCAGGTGCTAGCGCCCACCGGCGCAAAGCTGTCGAAATCGTTGCTGCGTGAACGTGGTGCAAGCGCACTGCCCGCTGACGTCGAACCCTGGATGCTCGACACCACCGCGTGGCCCGGCAGCACCGACAACTACGTCGACGCGCTGGTATGACTCGTTGGCGAACTAATCTCCGACCCCAAACACTTCTTCCGTTCATTCACCGTCAAGGAACTCGGCCGACTCATGACCGCACGCCCCACCGAACCCACCATCCGCGCCCACGAAATGGGCATCTACAAACGCTACTTCGATTTAATCGCCACCGGACGTAAAACCACCGATCCGAGTCAACGACTCCAGCCGCAAAAAGATCAAGCAGGGCTCACTGATCCGGTTCCGCTGCCAAGGCGACGAAGTCCTCACCCGGGTCACTCGCGTGGCCCGCTACGCCAGCTTCGACGAGATGTTTGCCTACGAGGCAGTGGCATCGGTCAACCCGACCGCGAACCGCGAAGAGCAGCTGGCGAACATTCGCCAGATCTACCCACCAGAACGCGAAGCCCTCGGCGTCCTCGCCATCGGCATTGAACTCGTCGACCCACCCCGCCCGCACTGAGCTGAACCAGGAACGACGAAAGCGCCCCGCGCAATGACTGGGGTTGCGCGAGGCACTGCCGTTGTGGGGCGGACAACCCTCCGTCCCGTCCTGCGGGGAGGGCAGCGTGGCGGTCTTGGACACCACGACCCACCAGCCCATCGGCAAGTGGCACATCCCCGGCGGCGGAAGCCCGGACATGGGCGGGGTTTCCGCGGACGGCAAGCAGCTGTGGTTGTCCGGCCGGTACCACAACGAGGTCTACGTGTTCGACTGGACCACCCCGGGTTTGTTGGAGGCCGTTGGTTCTGGAAAGGATGAACGGCATGGCAGCAGCGAGGAAGTACCCGGTGGAGTTGAAGGAGCGCGCGGTGGGGATGGTGCGTGATCTGGAGCGGGAGCTGGGTCCGGGGCGTGGGGCGATCGCGCGGGTGGCCCAGCAGTTGGGGGTCAATCCGGAGGCGTTGCGGTACTGGTTACGTCAGGACGATCAGGGGCGGCGGCCCTCGGGCGAGCGGGTGGCGGGCTCGATGTCGGAGGCTGACGCGCGGATCGCTGAATTGGAGCGGGAGAACCGCGAGCTTCGCCGGGCGAACGAGATCCTGAAAGCGGCCTCTGCTTTTTTCGCACGGGAACTGGACCCTCGACCGCCGAGATAGCCGGGTTCGTCGATACCTACAGCGGCGAATTCGGTGTCGCCCCGGTGTGTGAGGTGATCGGGTTTGCGGTCTCGACGTATTACGCGACGAAGAAACGTCAGGAGCAGCCGTCGGATCGCCGGTTGCGGGATGAGGAACTGATCCCGGAGATCCGGGCGGTCTGGGAACAGCAGGGCAAAGGCATGTACGGAGCCCGGAAAGTGTGGAAACAGCTCTTACGCGAGGGGGTGAAGGTGGCGCGGTGCACGGTTGAGAGACTGATGCGTGCCGAAGGCATGACCGGGGTCGTGGCCACACGGCACCGGCCGCGGACGACGATCCCCGGCAGTGCGGACACCAGGCCGCGTGACCTGGTGGAACGAGATTTCAGGGCGCCGGCGCCGAACCAGCTGTGGGTCACCGATGTGACCTATGTGGACATTCTCGATGGCGATTTCTGCTATACCGCTTTCGTGACGGATGTGTTTTCCCGTGCGATCGTGGGCTGGCAGGTGTCGGACAACCTGAGAACCGAGCTTGCGCTAGACGCGCTCGATATGGCATTGTGGTCCCGGAGAGAGCATCTCAGTAAAGCATTGGTGCATCACAGCGATCGAGGTGTTCAATACACCTCGATCCGTTACGGGAAACGGCTTGCCGACGCCGGGATCGAACGATCTGTTGGCAGTACGGGCGATTCCTACGACAATGCGCTGGCAGAGTCGGTCAACGCTCTCTACAAAAAGGAACTCATCGGCCGGAACGGCCCATGGAAAAACGCTGCCGAGGTCACCTTGGCGACCGCGGAATGGGTTTACTGGTATAATCATGAACGGTTGCACTCCTGGTGCGGCGACAGGCCACCGATGGAGTTCGAGCAAGCCTTCTGGCAACGCAGACACGTGCAGCCCCCGACAGCGGCATAGCCCCACGAGACAGATGATCAGGTCTCCACAAAACCCGGGGCGGTCCAGACACCGACACGGGCCAACTCCTGGCCCGCATCCGGGTCGGCGCCGGTCCGCATGGCCTGACCTACATGCCACAGCCAGGCCGGTACTCCCTCGGGCACACCAGCAACCTCCGCTGAAGCCAGCGATCCGGTCTTCGTGATCTCGGCCGGCGAGTGTCCACCGAGGTGATCCGCCGCTCTTTGAACGCCTCCGCATCTTCCGGCGACACCGCATCCCACTCACACCCGAGCACATCCAGGAAGTTCAGCCACAACGCCAGCGAATACGCATACTTCCGCCACGTTAGCGGTTTGCGTATCATTCGCCAGGCTACACCGGTAAGGAAGTTGATGGCCTGGTGTGCGAGATCGTCGAGACCCCTCCTCGACCGGTCTGCGAGGTTTACGTGTGGGACCAACCATGTCGCTTCACCGAGGATGGGCGGCACCGGAGTGCGGCCGACGTGCGTGCAGTGCCAGCCTGGCAAAGGGTATTGACCGCCCTGGAAAACAACAAACGCATCTCGTGCCCGATGAACGGGACGTTGTTGGCGAATCCGTCCCGTCGCTGTTAGGCGGTGGGGCGGAGACATCACCCTAGAGTTGATCCGGACGGTTTGCACTGCGGTTTCTGGTTTTCACTGATCAGGTGTCTCTTGTAGACAGCTCTTGTCCTAGGGGGCAGGTTCAGATCGTGTCGTCCCGTTGGGCTGAAGAAGCCGCTGATCAGGCCGTTGGGGCCGCGTGCCGTGCTGACCCTGCGGTGTCCGCCCGGTTCAGGACTTTGTGGACATTGCAACCTCGCTCGCCTGTCGTTGAGCGGCACGGGCCGGGTTCGGTGCCTGTCCGGATCTGTTGCGGGGCGGCGGCATCGGTACGTGCGTACCGGTCTGGAGCCGCGAGTGATCGTTGCTCTGTTCGGGTCAACCTTGTCACGTCTGTGTGATGGTGATCTCTTGATCTTCTTCTGTTAAGTTAGCCTAACCTTTGCTAGCGTTCTGGTTGTCGCCCTGCCCGTTCCGGTCGTCGAGCTGAGGAGAAACGTGGCTGTCGACACCCTGACCGAATCCGTCGCCGAGTCCGTGTTCGAGTGCGTGGGCAACACGCCCGTAGTCGCGCTGAACCGGCTGTTCCCCGAACCCGATGTCGAGGTGATCGCGAAGCTTGAGCTGATGAATCCCGGCGGAAGCATGAAAGACCGCTCCGCGCGGCACATCGTCGAATGTGGACTGCGCGAAGGGTCCATCCGCCCGGGAAGCCACCTGGTGGAGAGCAGTTCCGGCAACTTCGGGATCGCGCTGGCGATCGCCGCGCGCATCCACGACCTGCGGTTCACCTGCGTGCTCGACCCCAAGGCGGCCCCGGCCAACGTCGCGATCCTGCGGCACCTCGGGGCCGAGGTCGACGTGGTGACCGAACCGGACGAGATGGGCGGCTACCTGCACACCCGGATCCGCCGGGTGCAGCAGATCGTGGCGGGCTCGCCGGGGGCGATCTGGATCAACCAGTACGCCAACGACCGGAACTGGGAGGCCCACTACCACGGCACCGGCGCCGAACTCGCCGAGCAGCTGATCCGACCGCCGTCGTACCTGTTCGGCGCGGTCAGCACCACTGGCAGCTTGCTCGGTTGCTCCCGGCGGCTGCGGGAGAGCTTCCCGGACCTGCGGGTGGCCGCGGTCGACGCCGTGGGATCGGTGATCTTCGGTGGCCCGGCCGGGCCGCGCGACGTGCCGGGCATCGGGGCCAGCCGGGTCCCGGAGCTGTTCGCCCCGGCGGAGATCGACGACGTGGTGCACGTCAACGACTTCGAAACGGCGGTGGGCTGCCGCGACCTGCTGGCCGCAGAGGGCATCTTCGCCGGCGGCTCGACCGGGGCGGTGATAGCGGCGATCCGGCGCACGCTGCCCGGGCTGCCGCGCCCCTGCCGGGTGGTCGCGATCTTCCCGGATCGCGGCGACCGCTACCTAGACCTGATTTACGACGAAGACTGGTTCGCCGCCGCCAGGCAGCGCTGCACGAACTGACGACGAGGAGATCTAATGTCCACTGAGGAATCCCCGAAGATGCTTTACCTGAGCCGCAGCGACATCGCGGCGGTCGGTGGTGCGGAGGCCGAGCTTTACGTGGAGGCGTTGCGCGCGGGGCTGATCGCGCACGCCGAGGGCAAGACGGTGCAGCCGCTCAAGCCTTACCTGCGAGCCGCCGGCAAGCACATCGCCGACCGGATTATCGCGATGCCCGCGCATGTCGGCGAACCCGGGCTGTCCGGGATCAAGTGGATCGGCAGCAAGCACGACAACCCGATCCGGCGCGGCCGGGAACGGGCCAGCGCGGTCATCGTGCTCAACGACCCGGAGAGCAACTACCCGGTGGCCGTGCTGGAAGGCAGCATGATCAGCGCCTGGCGGACCGCCGGGGTTACCTGCCTGGCGGCCCGGCACCTGGCGCGCAGCGGGTTCACCGACGTCGCGCTGGTGGGCTGCGGGGTGATCGGTCGCACCCAGATCGCCGCGCTGCTGCAGCAGTTCGGGCACATCGAGTCGGTCCACCTCTACGACAAGCAGGCGGAGGCGGCGCACGCGCTGGCCGAGCAGATCAGCGCTGCCCACCCGGCGGTCAAGGCGCGGGTCGCCGGCACCGCGGAGGATGCCGTGCGGGCCGGTGATCTCGTCGTGCCGTGCACCGTCACCAGCCAGCCCTACCTCCCGTTCAGCTGGATCAAGCGGGGTGCACTTTTGTGCAACGTGTCCATCATGGACGTTCACAAGGAGGTATTCCTCAACGCCGACAAGGTCGTCGTGGACGACTGGGAGCAGTGCAACCGGGAGAAGAAGATCATCAACCAGCTGGTGCTGGAAGGCTCGTTCTCTCGCGAGCAGCTGCACGCCGAGCTCGGCGAGATCCTGGCCGGAACCAAGCCCGGGCGCACCGACGACGACGAGATCATCCTGCTCAACCCGATGGGCATGGCGGTCGAGGACATCGCCTGCGCCGGTGCGGTGTACGAGCGGGCGAAGAGCCGAGGCATCGGGACCTGGCTGGATCTGTACTGATGAGCGCGGAATCGGCCGAGCTGGTGATGCGGGATCTCGTCGATGTGCTGCTGCAGGAGGACCTGGCCGGCTTCGGCGCCCGTGCCGAAGCCGGCCAGCCCGCGGAGCTCGCCGGCGAACCGCTGGCTCCCGGTGAGCTGTGGTGCCGGGTGAAGCTGGCGGCAGGGTGGGTGTGCTGCCGGGTGCGGCCCGGTGGCGCGTTGCAGCGTTACCGGTACGCCCGCGGCCCGGTCTGGTTGGGCGGCGGCGGTTCGGCGGCGCGGCCGCTGCGGCCGGAGGAACTGCTGGTGCTGGCGAGCGGTGAGCTGGCCGATGCCGCCGAGGTGTCCGAGGATGTGCGCGCAGCGGTCGAGCACACCGAGGTGGTGCTCGGACAGCGCGCCGCGCTCGACTTGACGCCGCAGGAAGGGCGGTTGCTGGCGGGGGAGCGGTTGGCGGCGACGCGCAACCGCCCCTTCCACCCCACCGCGCGGGCCGCGTCGGGGTGGACCGCCGGCGAGGTGGCCCGGTACGGGCCGATGCGCGCCGAACCGCTGGCCCTGGACTGGGTGGCGGTTCGGCGGGACCGGCTGCGCTTCGGCACGGATCCCGATTCGCAGCGGCTGCCGGACCTGGTCCTCGCCGCGGAGGGGCGGCAGGTTCTCGCCGACCTCGTCGACGACGAGTACCTGGCGATTCCGGTGCACCCGTGGCAGTTCGACCACTTGCTGCCCGCGCAGTTCGGCGAGGAGCTGGCCACCCGGGCCGTCATCCCGCTGGTTCGCGGTCTCGGCCGATGCCACCCCACCGCTTCCATCCGCACCTTGACCACCGCGCCCGAGACCCGGCGCCACGTCAAACTCCCGCTCGGGATGGCCACGTTGGGGGCTACGAGGTTGCTGCCCCCGCGCTACCTGGCCAACGCCGAGCGGGCGCAGGAGTGCATGCGGGAACTCGTCGATCGGGATACCTTGCTGCGCCGCAGGGTCGCGCTGTGCGACGAGCGGATCTGGTGCGGCTGGCATGACCCCGCCGACGAGTTCGGTGATCGGCCCGGCCAGCTCGCCGCCCAGGTGCGGGTCTACCCCGAGCTGGACGGACTGGTGCTTCCGATGGCCGCGCTGGCCGCCCACGAGTGGGACGTGCTGGCACCGGCGATCTCGGACCGGTTCGACCCGGTCGATTTCTTCCGGGAGCTGGCGAAGTCGTTCTGCGAGTTCGGTTTCGCCTTCCTGCGCTACGGGGTCCTGCCGGAGCTGCACGGGCAGAACGTCGTCGTGCAGTTGCGCGGCGCACGGGTGCAGCGATTCGTGCTCCGCGACCACGACACGTTGCGGCTGTTCCCGGAGTGGATGGCGAGCGCCGGGGCGCGGGACCCGGAGTACGCGATCAAGCCCGGGGCTGCGCAGTCGCTTCGGCTGGAGTCGGCCGAATCGCTGGTCGGCTACCTCCAGACCCTCGGGTTCCAGGTGAACCTCTACGGCATCGCCGATGCGCTGTGCCGCCACTTCGGCCTTGACGAAGGCGTGTTGTGGACGCAGTTGCGCCTTGCGGTGCGCGAATGCCTGCAACCGTTGCCGGCTGCGGTAGCCGAGGTCCTGCGTGCGCGGTTGCTGCATGCCGAGACCTGGCCCAGCCGCGAGGTGCTTGGGCCGCTGCTGCGCCAGGGCCGGTCCAGCGGTGTGAGCATGCCCGCTGGCCTTGGTGTGGTCCCGAATCCGCTGGCCAGCGGGATGGTGGGCTGATGCGATCGTCCGGCCGGACGTTCGCCGTCCTCTGCCTGGGTCAGTTCGCAGCGACCGCAGGACTGACTATCGTGGTTCCGCTGCTGCCTTTCTACCTGGCCGGCCTGGGCACGCCGGAAGCCGAAATCCCCTGGTGGACGGCGGTTTCGCTGGCGGCTCCGGCGGTGGTGCAACTGGTCAGCGGTCCGCTGTGGGGTTGGGTGGGCGATCGCTTCGGCCGCAAGGCGATGGTGGTGCGCGCGCATGCCGGTCTGGGCCTGGCCATCGTGCTCATGGCGCTGGCGAGCACCCCGGGCGAGTTCCTGGCGTGCCGGTTGCTGCAGGGCCTCTGCGGCGGCGTGGTCAGCGCGACAGCCGCATATGCGAACGCCGCAGCGGAGACCAACCGCCGCGGTCGTGCGCTCGGCTCGTTGTTCGGCGCCACCGCAGCCGGGTCGCTGCTCGGACCGCTGGTGGGCGGACTGCTGGCCGGGCAGCTCGGATTCGGCCCGTTATTCGCGGTGGTGGCCGGGCTCCTCGTGATGTCCAGCGTGCTGGCCGCCGTGCTGCTGACCGAACCACCGGGCCGCGCTCGGCAACGTCGATCAGCGCGGGCGGTGGCCGGGATCCTGCTGCGGTCGGGGGAAAGCCGTTCGATGCTGCTGGCCGGGCTCGCCGCTCAGGCTGCGATCTACGCGCTGGTGGTGGTTTTCGCGCCGCACGTCGAGCAAATGACCGGTTCGGTGGCGAGTGCGGCGACCTGGGTAGGTGTGCTGCAGGCCGTGACCTGGCTGGCGTCGTGCGCGGGCAGCCCGTGGTGGGGTCGCCGCAACGACATCCGGCCCGCGCAGCTGGGTTTCGCCGCGGCCGCGGCCTGCTGCGGGCTCGCGGTTGCTCTCCAGGCGGTAGCGAGCGTGGAAATGCTGGTGCCGCTGCGGCTGGTGCAGGGCTTCTGCTTCGCAGCGCTCGTGCAGTCGGTGCTGCACGTGACGGCTCGCCGGGTCCCGGACCGGGGCTGCGGCACCGCCTTCGGTTTCAGCACCGGGGTGCTCGACCTCGGCCAGGTGCTCGGACCGCTCGCGGGCGCGGCGTTGGCGGTCCTGCTGCCGCCCGCGGCGGTGTTCTCCCTGATCGGAACGTTGCTGGGCGTGGCCGCGTTGCTGGCCCTGGCCGGCCGATCGAAATCCGGCGCGGAACCCGTCCGGCCGGCTGAGATTCGCGAGAAGGTGTTGCGTTGACTTCTCTCCTCCCTGGAGGAAGGAGATTCAGTCCTCGCGGACTGAGTTTCCTGCTTCAACGACCGCAGCGTCCCCACCGTGGCGGTTCGGTCTCACACGATCTCACTCAGGCGTTCGGACCGGGTGGTCCGGGTTCCCGCTCGACCAGCGGTACCCACGTACTTGCTCGGGTGTTCCCACTTGCGTGGGGGTGGTAGGTCTCACTTACCGAGATCAAGACTATCAGCGGTCGCTACGCGACCGACACGCGGGATCTGCTCCTCCCCACCCTGAAGGACGGGGCATCCGCAGATTGGAGATCAGGTGAAGGACGTTCTGGCACGTGCCGTGGCGCGACAGCGCATGCTCAACGCGCTGGCGCGGGAAATCGGCGGCGAGGTGAGCAACGAGGCATTGCGGATACCGCTGCGCGCGGCGGACGGGGTGCTGCGAGCCGAGGTGCGGTACCGGTCGGAGTCCGGCCACCACTCCTACGGGCCCGAGGTGTTCCGGGAACTCGTCGACGGCAGCCGGCTCCCGGTCGACCACGACGAATTCGTGGCGCTGATCGCCGGTGAGCTCGCTGAACGGGGAGTCGAGGCACCAGCGGGGGCGGCGGAGGAGTTCAGCCGCCAGGTCGCCAACAGCGTCGCCAGGACGGCGCGCTACCTGGCCCGCGAACAGCGTCCCACCCCCGTCACCCCGGCGGAGATCACCCAGCACGCCGAGCAGTCGCTGCTGCTGGGGCACCCGTTCCACCCGACGCCGAAGAGCGCGGAGGGATTCAGCGACGACGAACTCGCCCGCTACGCACCGGAACTCGGTGCGTCGTTCCAGCTGCACCACTGGGCGGTGGCACCCGATCTGCTGCTGGAGGACCGGGTGGCCGACGGGCCCTGGATCCCGACCGAGGTCGAGGAGAAGGCCCGCACCGCCTTGCACCCCGACCAGTCCGACTACGAGCTGCTTCCGGTGCACCCGTGGCAGGCGGCTTACCTCCAGCGGCAGCCGCAGGTCTCGGCGCTGGTCGACGCGGGACGGCTCGTGCCCCTCGGGCCGTTGGGCGCGGAGGTGTATGCGACGTCCTCGGTGCGCACGGTGTGCGATCCCAGCTTTGGGACCGCGTGGAAACTACCGCTGCACGTGCGCATCACCAACTTCGTCCGCAACAACCCGGTCGAGCACCTGCGCCGCGCCGCCGACGCCGGCCGGCTGGTCGGCGATGCCGCGAACCGCTGGCGGCACGGCGGGTTCGAGGTGCTGCCGGAAACCGGTTACCGAACCGTCGACCCGGACGTCGTCGGTGACCTGGCGGCGGATTTCGCGGTGCTGTTCCGGCGAAACTCGTTCACCGGCTCCGGGACGGCCCCGCAGGTGCTCGCCGCGCTCCTGGAAGACCGGCTCGACGGGCGCGCCCCGATGCTGGTGGACCTCGTGGCGGAAGCGGGCCCGCTTTCGCCCGGGCACGTCGCCGACTGGTTCCTGGAGTACTTGCGGATTTCGTTGGGACCGGTGCTCGCGGTGTTCACCGACCAGGGCATCAGCTTCGAGGCCCACGTCCAGAACACCCTGCTGCACTTCGAGGACGGTTGGCCCCGGCGGTTCTTCGTGCGTGACATGGAAGGCACCAGCGCCAGCCGCGACCGCGTCCGGCCCGGGATCGTCCCGCCGGGCAGCCCGGTGCTCTACGACGACGCCGAAGCGTGGATGCGGCTGCGCTACCACCTCGTCACCAACCACCTCGGCCACCTAGTGGCGGTGCTGGGCCGGTTCACCCCGGCGAGCGAGCGGCAGCTGTGGTCGGTGGTGCGGGACTTCCTGCACCAGTGCCCCGGTCGCTACGCCGCGGAACTGCTGGCAACGCCGGTGCTGCCGGCGAAGGCGAACCTGCTCAGCCGGTTCGCCGAACGCGGCGAGCGCCCGCTCTACGTAGACGTCCCCAACCCGATTCGCGAGGTGAACCGATGACCGCGGAGCTGGTGCATGCGGCACTGACCGCACCGAGCTTCCAGAATGTGCGGCGCCGGGTCTTCCGCCAGCTGGTGGAGTCCCTGGTCTACGAAGGCGCGCTGAAGACCAGGCAGGACGGCGACGAGCACTTCGTCGACGGCGTGGACACAGCCGGTGCGGGGGTCTGCTACTCCTTCCGCGCGGTGCGCCGGTTCGGCTTCGACCGAGTCGGCCTCACCTCGGTGGTGCGGCGCGGCGACGTCGAGGCGGAGTCGATCACGCTGTTCCTGGCCGAAGTGCGCGACTCGCTGGACGCCGATGCCGAACACCTGACCGGCTTCGCACGCGAGCTGGAAGAGACCCTGTTCAAGGACGCGCTGTCGGAGCACGTCCGCACCGGGCGGCAGACGGATCTGTCCACTGCGGACTACGACACCCTGGAATCGGCCATCACCGATGGCCACCGCTACCACCCCACGTACAAATCACGGCTCGGCTTCGACGCGGCGGACAACATCGCCTTCGGGCCGGAGTTCGCCAACCCGGTGCGCCCGCTGTGGCTGGCCGCGCACCGCCGCATCACCGAGATCGGCGCCTCCGCATCGGTCGACGCCCATTACGTAGCCGGCCAGCTCGGTCCCTCGGCCGTCGAATTCCACCGCCGCATCGAAGAGCTCGGGCACGATCCGGGCGACTACGTGCTGGTGCCGGTGCACCCGTGGCAGTGGCGGGAGCGGATCGCCAGGGCGTTCTCCGACCAGCTCGGCCGCGGTGAGCTGATCCCGCTCGGGACCGATCCGGACGACTTCGGCGCGCAGCAGTCGATCCGCACCCTGGCCTGCTGGGACGCGCCGCGGCGCCCCTACCTGAAGCTGTCGATGTCCATCGTGAACACCTCGACAAGCCGAGGTTTGGCCGCGCACACCGTGCGCAACGCCGCGCGCATCACCGACTGGCTGCGGCAGGTCGTCGCCGGGGACGACTACCTGCGCGACGAGCTGCGCCCCGTCCTGCTCGGCGAGGACCTCGGCGTGGCGGTGACCCCGGAGTCCGGGCTGCTGCAGGCGGACACCTACGGGGCCTTGGCCTGCATCTGGCGGGAGAGCCTGCACCGGCACCTCGAACCGGGGGAGCGCGCGGTGCCCTTCACCGGACTGACCGCGTGCCAAGTCGACGGCACGCCCCTGATCGACCCGTGGGTGCGCGAGCTCGGTGTCGAGGAATGGGTGCGGCGACTGCTGCGGGTAAGCGTCCTGCCGCTGGTCCACCTGCTCTGCCGACACGGCATCGCGCTGGAATCCCACGCGCAGAACATGGTGCTGGTGCACGAGAACGGCACGCCGACCAGGGTGGTGCTGAAGGACTTCCACGACGGGGTGCGGTTCTCCCGCGCGCACCTCGCCGAGCCGCAGCGGTGCCCGGAACTGGCCGGGACCCCGGCGCACCACCAGAACCGCAACTCGTTCGTCGAAACCGACGAACTGGGCCTGGTCACCGACTTCCTGCTGGATGCGTTCTTCTTCATCAACCTCGGCGAGCTCGCCATCTTCCTCGCGGACCGCTGCGAGCTCGACGAGCGGCGGTTCTGGCGGCTGGTGCGCGACGAGATCCGCGCCTACCAGCAGCGGTTCGGCGAACTGGCCGACCGCTTCGCGCTGTTCGACGTGTTCACCCCGACCATCGAGGTAGAGAAGCTGACCACCCGCCGTCTCCTGCCCGACACCGAACTCCGGCTGCACACCGTGCCGAACCCGCTCGCGGAGGTGGACCGGTGCTGAGGCACAACACCGTCAAGGAACGCCTCTCCGGAAGCGGCGAGAGCTACGGGCTTTTCTGCTCGATCCCGTCTCCCGCGCTGGTGGAGATGATCGGCTGCGCCGGGTACGACTTCGTCGTCCTGGACACCGAGCACAGCCTCGTGGACCCGCAGCAGCTGGAAAACCTCATCCGCGCCGCAGAAGCCGTCGACCTGGTCCCCTTCATCCGCGTCCCGGAAGCCGATCCGGGCGCGATCCTGCGGGCGCTCGACGCGGGCGCGCTGGGCGTGGTCGTGCCGCATGTGCGGACCAGAGCCGATCTCGACGCGGCGATCCGGGCCGCGCGGTACGCGCCGGAGGGCATGCGCAGCCTCAACGGCGGTCGGGTACCGGGCTTCGGACGCATCGAGCTGACCGAGTACGTCCGACGCGCCAACGCGGAAATCATGGTGATCGCGATGATCGAGGACGCCGAAGGCGTCGACGAACTCCCGGCGATCCTGGCCGGCGGCGGAGTCGACCTGGTGCTGGAAGGCGCCGCTGACCTGTCCCAGTCCTACGGCGTGCCGTGGCAGACCCGGCACCCGGTGGTCCGCGAAGCACTCCAGCGCGTGCACGCCGAGTGCAAGGCTCGCGGCGTGCCGTTCTGCGCGATCCCGCGGACCCGAGAAGACCATGAGCAGTGGCAAGCCGCCGGTGTCCGGACCTTCATCCTCGGCGAGGAACGCGGCCTGGCGGCCCGCGCGCTGCGCACCCACCTCGACCAGCACCGGGGGACCCATGCGTGACCAACTGGCGAAACTCGTGCAGGACCGCGCCGACGGCGAACCGGTGTGCCTGTTCGCCTACGACCTCGACCAGCTCACCGAACACGTCCGCACCGTGGTGGAGTCACTCCCGCCGCGGTGCCGGATGTTCTACGCGATGAAGGCCAACAGCGGCGATCGGATGTTGCGCGCCCTGGCGCCCCTGGTCACCGGGTTCGAGGTCGCTTCAGGTGGGGAACTGGCCAAGGCGCGGGCGATCGGGGCGGATATCCCGGTGATCTTCGGCGGGCCGGCCAAGACACCGCGGGAGATCGAGCAGGCGCTGGTGCAGGGAGTCACCCGCCTGCACGCGGAGAGTGTGCTGGAACTGCACCGGATCTCCGAAGCCGCGACCCGGCTCGGGCGCACCGCGGACGTGCTGCTGCGGGTCAACCTGGCCGGCCCGTTCCCGAGCGCAACCCTGGCGATGGCCGGGCGCCCCACCCAGTTCGGGATTTCCGAACGGGTCCTGCCGGATGCGATCATCGCGGCGCAGACCCTTCCCGGGGTGCGGTTGACCGGCTTCCACCTGCATTCGCTGTCCAACAACCTTTCCGCGCCAGCACATCTGGAACTCCTGGAGCACTACCGGCGCACCGTGTCCAAGTGGGAAGGGGAGTTCGGACTGCGTTGCGAGGTGCTCAACGTCGGCGGCGGGATCGGGGTGAACTATGGCGACCTGGACGACCAGTTCGACTGGCCGCACTTCGCCCGCGGACTGCCCGCGGTGGTCGCCGGATTCCCGGACCACCTGCGAGAGATCGACTTCGAGTGCGGCCGGTACCTGGTCGCCGAATCCGGCTCGTACGCGGTCGAAGTCCTCGACGTGAAGCGCAACCACGGCGTGGACTACGCGTTGGTGCGCGGCGGCACCCACCAATTCCGGCTCCCGGCTTCCTGGCAGCACAGCCACCCTTTCACCGTGCTGCCGTTGGAGCAGTGGTCGTCGAGCGCACCGCGTCCGGTGCTTCGCGACGCCCGGGTCACCGTGGTCGGCGAGCTGTGCACCCCCAAGGACGTGCTCGCGCGCGACGTGCCGGTGGCGCAGATCCGGGCGGGTGACGTGCTCGTCTTCAGCCACGCCGGAGCCTACGGCTGGGAGATCTCGCACCACGACTTCCTCAGCCACCCGCATCCGGAACACGTCTACTACGGCGACATCTGGTGAAGTCAACGGACGGCGGGAGTGCTCGCGATGCCCTGCTGGGGCCGCTGATCGCAGTGGAAACGACTCCGAGTGCAGCGTGCTGATCGGATCGGCTCAAAGCACTCCAGTTGTGCCCAGCAGCGCGCCGACGGCGTAGGTAGCGCCGAGTGCCAGCGCGCCGCCGGCCACGACCCGGACCGCGGCTCGTGCTCGGGACCCGCCACCAATCCAGGCGGCGATCGCGCCGGTCAGGGCGAGCGCGGCGAGCGTGGCCGCGAACGTCACCGGCACGCGCAAACCGGGACCGGGCAGCAGGATCGCGAGCATCGGCAGGACGGCGCCGATCGCGAAGGAGACGAATGAGGCAATGGCGGCGTGCCACGGGCTGGCGACGTCGTCCTGGTCGATGCCGTGCCGCTCGCGCACCTGTGCCGCGAGCGGGTCGTGCGCGGAGAGCTCCTCGGCGACCCGGTGCGCGGTGTCCGCGGAGATTCCTCGTTGCTCGTAGAGGTGGGCGAGAACCCGCTGCTCGCGTGCCGGGTCCTCGTTCAGCGCACGGCGCTCCCGCTCGATGAGCGCGCGTTCGCTGTCGCGCTGGCTGGAGACCGACACGTACTCGCCGAGGGCCATGGACACCGCCCCGCCGATCGCTGCGGCAAGCCCGGCCGTGAGAATCGGTCCCGTGGAGGCCGTCGCGCCCGCCACACCGACAAGGACTGCCGCGGTCGAGACGATCCCGTCGTTGGCGCCGAGAACGCCGGCCCGCAGCGCGTTGAGCCGCTGTTCGAGCGGGACGGTGCGCGGCCGATCCAGCTCGGGAGAATCCGCATCGAGGGAGTGATCAGCGATATCCGTGATAGCCACGATTAGGGACGTTATCCCGGTATTATCCGGGTTGCAATCAAGGAAAGTCTTACCTTATTTCCGTCATTTGTCGTGCAATTAGGAAAGGCTTGCTTTGAGTAGGGAAGCCTCTTCTGGGCTCCGGCTCAGGGTATGGATCCGGTCTGCCAAGGTCGTTGCAGACAAGGGGATTCCCGTCCCAGGCAAGCCTCAGCTGATTTGCGCGCGGACGGTGAACTGCGGGCCATTCGAAATAGGGAGTGCCCCTCTCAGGTGAATTGTCTGCGGCGTTTTGGTGTGGTTCCCGAAAACGGTCGTGATCCTACGCGCGGATGCGCCTTGACCAGACCACCGGCTTACGGCCCTGGGGATCGAGCACGACGAGCTGATCGGCCAACGCCGGGCGGGTCGTGTCAGCCGCGGTAGCGGGCGGCGGTGAAGACTGCCCGCGCCGAGATATGGCTGTCCGTATTGTGGTGGGCGGTCCGGGAACTGCTCCAGAAGTTCGAACCCAGACTCGGCGAGGTGGGCCGTCAGGACTTCAGCGGGCAGGACGCGGCGGGTGATCACGTCGGTGGGGCGCTCACCGGTGTCGTGGCGTCTCCACTCCCTGTACATGGTGGTCAGGTGCTTCTCGGGGGCCAGACGACCCGTGTGGTGACCTCGGCATGCAGGCTGGCGGTGTCGATCCGGGAGGCGAAGGGCCCGGCCTCTTCGGGTGCCGGCGGGGCCAGCGGCCGGAGCCCGATCTGCATGAGCCCGAGGAAGTTCTTGGTATGGGTCGGGTGGGTCACCGATCGTGGTAGTCCGGGTCGGGCCAGGCGCCTTGGTGCCCATCGCCTCGGCGGCCGACGGCGTGCCTTCCACCAGTTCGCCGCGGAACAGCTCATCCATCTTCACGGAGTTCTCCCTACATGGTGGGTACTGTCTGTGCTTGGCAAGGCACACACAGTTTCGACCCGGGAGAGATCGCGGACGTTCACAAAAGCCACACACGTTGCCGCGCTGGGCAGCGACCAGGCGGCGAGCGGCATCAGGAACAGGAAGCGACCCATGCACGAGATCGAGCACGTCGGCGCAGCGATCAAGTTGCGCCGCAAGGCATACGGTATGACTCAAGTCAGACTCGCTGAGATGGCTGATGTTTCGCTGTCGCTTCTCGGCAAAATCGAATGCGGCGGGCACGCCGCGACCCATGCTGTGCTCGCGAACGTGGCGCGCGCCTTGCGGGTTCCCGTGGAAATGCTGACTTGCCAGCCAGCCCTACCGCGAGAACCTCCGCGACGCCGAACCGCGCCGGGCAGTGGAGGCGCTGCGGTCGGTCTGCGTCGCAGTGATCTTCCGCCCGACGTGACGTCCCCTAAGCATCCGTGAGCAAGAGCAAGAGCAAGTGGACTGGGCACGGGCCGCGCGGCCATGATGATTGTCAGCAATTAGAAAGGAGCGGTGCGTGTCATCGCTGGGGGAAGTTGTCTCGTGCCTCTACCTGTTCTTAGGAAAGTGCGACCACGCCCAGACATGGCTCACCAAGGCCCAAGAGCTGGCCGAGGAAGCCCACGAACTGACAGCCCACGCCCTGACCGGCTCAGTGGCATCGGACGTGGTAGACGGTCTTGGCGCTCTTGCCGCCGCACCTTTCACGGTTGCCGATGCCGCTAAGATCATCTGGAAGACCCAATCGACGGTCCAGGGCTACCTGGCGAGCATCGGAGCCGGCTTCACCAGCTCAGCCACAAGCGCCGCTGTCCCGACCCCACCCGAGCCGGGAACATGGTTACGCCGAACCGCTGCCGTCCACGCTGAGGAAACCGGACGAGACATCGGCCGCAGACCCAACAGCAGATCCACGCGCAACCACGTGCGCGAGGTAGCGTCGCGGGAAGAACTGGACGCGCTTTTTACCGCGCTGTCCGTCAGCGGAAAAGAACTCGACAAGCCGGCATATCCAGGAAGAATGGTGAAACTTCCAGATGACACAAACATTGAGGTGATCTCAGTAAGAAGTCTCTGGAGGGCGGCCTGCCGGAATGGGTGTGTGATCGGGTAGGGCTGGCCCGGGGAGAGTGGGACGTGGGGTCCCTGGTAGAAGAAGTTCGACCAAGAAAGGATCTTCGACCAGGGAGGGCCCCACGTGGTCACGTATTCTGCCAAACTCGATGTTCCCCGTGAACTGGTGGTCTTCCTCAGCCGGCTGTTGGCCGGTGAACGCCGCCGGAAAGGGACCCGCAAGGGGCGCCGGGCGTTGACCACGTTCTGGCAGGCTGTGCTGGTCCTGCGGTGGTTCCGGGACGATACCGACATCACCAAACTGGCTCGCGATCACGGTGTCGCCCGTGCCACCGGCTACCGGTATGTCGACGAGGGCATCAAGGCACTGGCCGCGCAGGCCCCGGATCTGCACGACGCCCTGCAACGGGCCAAAGACAACGGCGACGCCTATCTGATCCTGGACGGCAAAAACTTCTCCTCCGACCGTCTCGGCGAAAAGACCACCAGCGCCAAAGGCGCCGAGATCGACCTGTGGTACTCCGGGAAAACCCGCGAACAAGCCGGCAACATCCAAGCACTGACAGACCCGGACGGGTTCCCGCTGTGGGCCTCCGACGTCGAGCCCGGGTCCATCCACGACATCACCGCCGCTGAAAACCACGTCCTCGGCGCCCTGTACTGGGCTTACTCCCAGCTCAACCTACCCACCCTGGCCGACGGCGGCTACCAGGGTGCCGGAGCCGGGGTCCTCACCCCGATCAAACGCCCCAAAACCAGCAAAGGCCGCCCACTCGACGTCGACAACCAGACCTACAACAAACTGCTGCGCGGCCTGCGCGCCCTCGGCGAACGTGGATTCGCCCTGCTCACCGGCCGTTGGCGCGTCCTACGACACTTCACCACCAGCCCCCGCAAAATCGGCCTCATCGTCAAAGCCGCACTCGTACTCACCCAATTCGAACACGGCCGACTCGCATAACCCCCTACTGAGATCAATTCATTGGTTATCGAACCAAATCCAGAACCTCGGTCGAACCGACGATATACATCAATACACTGGGCAACGATAAAATCAAAATCCACATCAACAAGGACAAATGGATTTCCGATGATTGATGAACTTCGAAAATCTCTTATAGAAGCAATCGAAGACGACTGGGTGTATTTCGCCGAACTCAAGGTCATGATTCGCGACATCACAGGATCGGCAGATGACCTGCTGAGAAAAGCCGGAGAAGCCGCAGCTCAACTTGTCAGGGACCGTGCCGTGGTTCCAGGAAATCTTACCAAAGCTGAGGGCTTCACCCCGTGGCTTACCAGTCCCGACGAATCGGCCGCACGCATTTGAACAAGAAGTAGCCGACCTGATCGCCAACGACACCGAGCCTGAAATGGGTGACCTGTGTTGGTTCGACCTACCTATCGATGCCCCAGAATCTGAGGAGGGTCCGGCGGCCACACAATAAGCACGAAACAACGGTGGGGCCGCTTCCCAGCGAAAGCGGTCCCACCGCTCACGTGTGCGCTCTCCACCACGTGCCGTGTCACTTTCTTACGATCATCGAAAAACCGAACGTCGCAGCGAGCTGGTGATCAACCATGTTTCGTGTGGTTAGCCGGGTAAGAAACGCGGGTGCGATCAAGTGCTTAAACGACTCCTACTCAAGGAGTACACGTTGACCGTTCACGGCACCACTACGACGGCAGGCCGTTCTCCAAGATCTACAGGGGGCAAGCATGAACGTTTCTGGGCCGACGTTCTCAATGACCAAGAGGTTCTGCTCACCCCGACGATGGACATCGAGGAAATCATCCGCGGGCTCGCCGAGCACGATCAAGAGTGCCAACGTCCCGAGGCTGGCCTTGCGTGGTTTCTCCTCCATGAGCCCGACGAGGATGCGCCGACTTTGACCCTCGGTGTGCGCGGCACGATCGGGTCGCTCATGTGGTTCGACGCCACATCCGCCCTCGTTCCCGCTGATGGCACGAATGCCGGGTACGTCGGTTACTTCACCATGGACGGGCACATGATGGTCATGTCTCCTCATGCTGAACTTCCCATCGCGCGAGTTCACGAGGCACTGCGCGAGTTCGCACGCACCCAGCAACTCCCGAGCCCGTGCTGTTTCGGTACGGGCTGGCAGGTTTCGACCGTTCTGCCCAGAGGTGATGTCGCTGTGAGGGCAGGGTTCTCCGAGCTCGCGGGTGTAGGCGGCTACCACTTCGTCGGCGGCACGCCGAGCGAGGCGACCGTAGGTCATGGCGGTGGTGACCAGGAGTTTGGCCAGGTCGTAGCCGACGGGCGCCGACGTTAGGGCGTTATTACATACCAGCCAGTGCAAATCCCCGGCGGAGTTTCGGCGGTTGGTACCCGAACTGGTCACGACCACGCTGCAGGGAACGAGTGGTGACACTGGTCAGTCCCACCCGGATTTGACGCAGGATCGACACACGTCGCCACTCTGGTGCCGAGCGCGCCCGGCCGGCCGGGTATCCCGGGGATCGAACGGACGGGTGCAGACTCGGCAGTGCTCGTCAGGGTCGATCGCGGCAGGCAAGCGGACGATGAGTGCTCCGGCGTTGCCCGCGTAGCCATCGAAAGTCGCGTGCAGGTTCAGGGCGTCTGCCCACGCGCGGCGGATCAACTCGGCCTCATGCAGCAGGGATACGGTGACGTAGCCGGTCGCCGTGGTGCCGGTTGCGCCCGGCTCGATGTGTCAGCATAACGGCCGCAGCCGCCGCTCGATGGCCATCGAGATCAGCTCGGTGGTGATCGGGTCAATGTCGCGTTCCAGCAGCACACGTTCACTGTAGTTGGTCAGGTCCGGATTCCCGACTCGCCGAGAATCCGGGTGTCGGCAACAGCATTCCACAGCTCGTTACGTCCGATCTCGATGCAGGTCATCGTTGGATCTGGTACTCGTAGCCGACCGACATGATCGTCACTGAAGCGGCCCTGGAGAACCTTGTCCGGGCGGGTACGGAAGTGCTCCGAAAGATGCGCACTGACGCGCAGGGAGGCGCCGAGAACTGCACGGAAAAGCGCGGTACTGCCGTAACCGGCTAATGGGCGCCGGTACGGGCCGCGCCGGAAGACGGTTACTTGGTATCGGTGATCCGACTACTCGATACCGGTGATCCGGTGGCCCCTTGGATCACCCGGATTGCGGCTGTCACGCCGTAGCTGGGGGTGGAAGGAAGAGCGGCGCAAGCCGCGTGGAAGCAGGAAGGAGGGGATCCCGATGGAAGAACAGGAACTGTTGGTGATCAGCGTCCGGCAGCGGTCGGTCGTGCAGGACCGGCTCAATCTCGTGCACGGCGACCCGTCCAAGTCCGGCGGTGGCGACGGCCACGGTGAACAGGGTGGCGACGGGCTGAACATCCCGGAGTGGCCAGTTATTGATTCGTAGGGCAATTGTGTGATGTCAGGCGGGCGTAGCGGACGTCGGGTTTGCCGAGGTAGGAGCGAACTTGGTCAGGCGACTTGTGGAGCCGGTGGAGGAAGGAGCGGACCGCTTGTTTCGACTCGTCGCGGATTTTCTGGGCTGTGCCGGTGGACATGGTCCGCTTGAGGTCGGCACCCCGGATCTCGTCCGGGTTGAGCTCCGGGTTGTATCCGGGCAGGAAGTGCATCTCGATCGCCGCAGCGTGATCGTCCACCCACTTGCGGACGGTCTTGCGGCGGTGGACAGGATGACCGTCGACGATCACCTGGACCTGACGGTCCAAGTGATCACGCTGAACCGTTTCCCCGGTCTTGCCCACCACCGGTGTCCGGGCGGCCGGTGCCCAGGTTCGGCCCACTGCGGCATCCGAGCGGATCCCGGTCTGGTCCAGCCACAAGATCACCGCGCCCTCGCGGCGGGCGCGGGCGGCGATGGCCGGATAGCCTCCTCCAGCCACCAGCACACGGCCTCGGGGTCCCGCTCGTAGGCCCTGCGGATCGGTCTCTGCGGCGACACACCCCAACAGCGCAGAGAGTCGCCGACGGTGCGCAAACTCAACACGACGCCGTGGCGCACCCGGATCAACTCGGCCACCGCCTTGCGGGTCCACACCACCCCAGCCGAACGCGGCGGAGCCGAAATGGGACTGCATCCGCGAGGACACCCGCATGCGCTGTCGGCACACCCTCACCACCCGCCTGTGGTCACCCGAGGAGGGCGCAATTTCGCGAGAAATTGACCGTCACCCGGGTGAACGTCAATTTCTCGCGAAATTGGCACCACCCTCGCCCCACCGAAGGAGAACCACCGATGTCCTGAATCCAGCTCAGCACGTTCGTCCTGTTCAGCCTGCTGATCTTCGCCATATTCTCCACCCAGCTACCCGCAAGAGGCCTCGCGTTCTCGATCCGCCAGCACGCCGGAGGCGGCGAAGCCGCCACGGTCTGGCACCTCATAGCCGGCATCGAAGCCGAAACCCGCACCGAAGACACCGGGCGGAACAAGAACACCTCCCCAGACCACCGGGATCTCCCCAGCCGACCGAGGCGAGCTCGGCGCCCCGGGAGGAGCCCACCGGGTGGCACCACCTGTGTGTCTGAACGCTCGTGAGTGATCCTTCCGGTTCTTACCGGAAGGATCACTCACGAGACCTGACCTCCCCAAGCCGGGCCGGTGCAGCGCCTCCCCCGGCCTCCGCCGCACCAGCCCTTCCCCGGTGACCCGGCGCGAATGCCCCACGCGCCCGGTCACCGACCGCCCTGCGCTTCAGGAAGAACGACATGACACCTTCAGGCCACCCGGACGCGAGCGGAATGCCCTGGCTTCGCCTCGTAGAGACAACTCACGCCGCACGAAGCGAGTAGGTCGATCAGGTCGGCTGCCGGGCGAACCGGCACCGCAATGGCGAGCTGGTCGTGCTTGACCCTTCGAACCCTGTTTCCGCCACACCTGCGCCCATCCGGACAGAGACTGCGGCGCTACCGCGAACACCCGCGCCGCCTCGACCTGCCTCCCATGCACCGCCGCGACCACCCTACGCCGCAGATCCTCCTGCACCTCAGGCGATAACCTCCGCGCATCCCGCACACCAGCGATCCCGCCAGACCAACGAAGATCACACCCTTGAGTTCCCTATCAATAATGATCGGCGGCGGCAGGGCGCCTGTCCTGTCGCCGCCGTTCTCTTTGCTGCGCAACCAAAGGAGTATCATCCGTGGATCACGGAATAGTTTCAGAAATCGAAAAAGCCCTGGGATGGACAGATTCCCGACCGATCGGCAACGGTTTTTCCTACGGAAGTATGTCCAATCCTGATCTGTGCCAACGGGTTCTGACGCCGACTGGCCTCTGGATCGAGCACGACATGACTGTTGCCGCGGCTTCGCCGTAGGACCTCAATGGCGTGCGCGGGCACGGATGCGTCGATCATTCGCCCTCGAAGCCGGGTCGGACCGTCCTGTGTGGACGCAGGTTCCGTAAATCGGAGCTCTGAAAGGTCAGCTTTCTCGTGCAGACCTGGATCGCCGCTGGAGAATTCCCGGTCGCGCTATTTTTCCAGTTGATGGAAATTTCTAGTCGGTGTACGTTCGTGGCGTGGAGGAGTCGCGGCGTGAACGCAAGAAGCGCTTGACCCGGCAGCGGATCGTCTTGGCGGCGATCCGGCTGTTCGACAAACAGGGGTACGAAGAGACCACGGTGACGCAGGTCGCCGAGGCGGCGGATGTCGATCCGAAGACGTTCTTCAACTACTTCCGGACCAAGGACGAGGTGCTGTTCAACGAGCTCGACTTGGAGTTCGACGTCCTGCTCGCGGCGATCCGGGACCGCAGATCCGAAGAGAGCCCTGGTGAGGTGCTGCGGAGGGCGGTCCAGGAGTACGCCGCCCATCGCAGGCCCAACGTTCCCCGGCGGGAGCCCGCGGAGGTGTCGGCGGCGGCCCGGCTGGCCCTGACGACGCCGGCGCTGCAGGCGAAGGGGGCGTACCTCCTGCTGGACCTGCAGCAGCGGATCGCGGCCGAGCTGCTCAACGCCTTCCCCGGCGAGCTGGATCCGGTCACCGCGGCGGCGATGACCGGATCCGTGCTTGGCGCAATCCAGCAGGCCAGCCTTGCGAGCGCCAAGTTGGGTCGGTCGCAGCAGGAGCTGTGGGAGGCCGCCGAGCACGCCCTCGACATCGCCACGAATGGCCTGCTCTCGGTGCGGCCACGAACCAGAGATCAGAAACAAACCGAAGAGAGGATCTGACGAGCATGGGGGACAGCGTTCGAGAGCTCGCCCGCGACGCCCGGCAGGCCGTCCGCGAAGGTCCTGTGGGAATCGCACGGCACCAGCGCGCCCACCTGACCGACCTGGTGGCTCATGCGCGCGCGAACTCGCCGTACTACCGCGAGCTCTACCGGGACCTGCCTGACGGGGTCGACGACCCGACCGTGCTCCCGGTCACCAGCAAGAAGGAACTGATGGCCCGGTTCGACGACTGGGTGACCGACCGCGAGGTGACCCGGGAGAAGGCCGAGGCGTTCGTGGCCGACCCCGACGCCGTGGGGAAGCGGTTCCTGGACAAGTACCTGGTGGCCACCACGTCCGGCACCAGCGGCCTGCGCGGCCTCTTCCTGCTGGACGAGCGGAGCATGAACATGGAGGGCGCCCTCGGGACGCGCGCCAGCGGCGTGCTGGGTGCCGGCGACGCCATCCGCATGCTCGCCCGTGGCGGCCGGACCGCCATCGTCACCGCACCCGGCGGCCATTTCTTCACCGTGGCGGGAACGGCCCGGTTCCAACGCGACCACCCGCGGCTCGGCCGGAGGCTGCGGGTCTTCTCGATCCACCGGCCGCTTCCGGAGCTGGTCGAGGAGCTCAACCGGTTCAATCCCGCTGTTCTCAGCGGCTTTCTCGGCATGCTCACGCTCCTGGCGGGAGAGCAGGAAGCCGGTCGGCTGCGCATCCGCCCCGCGTTGATCATCCCCGGCGGCGAGACGTTGACCACGGGCCTCGGGAAGCGGCTCGCCACCGCATTCGGCGCCAAGGTCCGGGCCGCCTACGCCGCCACCGAGTGCAGCTTCCTCTCCATGGGCTGCGCGCACGGCTGGTACCACGTCAGCAGCGACTGGGCCGTCCTGGAGCCGGTGGACGCCGACTACCGCCCGACCCCGCCCGGCGAGCTGTCGCACACGGTCCTGCTCAGCAACCTCGCCAACCGGGTGCAGCCATTCCTGCGCTACGACCTCGGCGACAGCATCCTGCTCCGTCCCGACCCATGCCCCTGCGGCAGCGTGTTCCCCGCCATCCAGGTCCAGGGCCGAGCCGCCGACCTGCTTACGTTCCCCGCCGAGGACGGCGAGCCCGTCACCATGTCACCGATGCTCTTCGGCACCGTGCTGGATCGCGTCACCGGCATCGGGCAGTACCAGGTCGTCCAGACCGCGTCCAGCACGCTGCGCGTGCGCCTGCGGCCCGCCGACAGCGCCGCCGCCGAGCAGGTCTGGCAGACCGTGCGGGGCGAGATCACCCACCTGCTCAAAGAGCACGAGGTCGCCGACGTCACGCTCGAACGCGCCGACGAAGCCCCGCAGCAGGAACCCGGCGGGAAGTTCCGCCGGATCATCCCGCAGACCAAGCCCTGACGGCTCTACCGCAGACCGACTTCGCATTGCAGGTTCCCTCGGCGCGCTTGCCCCCTCCGCTTGAGACGAGAAGCCGCTGGACTCAGGCCCCTGGCCGGAAATACCGTGTCACCGGCAAACGACTTCCCGGGAGCGGCGCATGTCAGAGGAAGTTCGGGGCTTCTGCACGCTGTGCCGCTCGCGATGCGGCGCGGTCTACACCGTCGACGCGGGAGCGCTGACCTCGGTGCGACCCGACCCCGAGCACCCGACCGGTGCGGCGTTGTGCCCGAAGGGGCGGGCCGCGCCGGAGATCGTCCGCAGTCCGCGCCGGTTGACGCAGCCGTTGCGCCGCACCAGGCCGAAGACGGAACCCGATCCCGGTTGGCAAGCCATCGGCTGGGACGAGGCGATGCGCGAGATCGCCGAGCAACTCGCGCGGATCCGCGACGCGAGCGGCCCGGAGGCGGTTGCCTTCGCCGTGACCTCGCCGAGCGCGACCCCGATGTCGGACTCGATCGATTGGGTGGAGCGGTTCATCCGGCTCTTCGGCAGCCCGAACATCTGCTATGCGACCGAGATCTGCAACTGGCACAAGGACTTCGCGCACGCGTTCACCTTCGGCTGCGCTCTGCCGACGCCGGATTACGCGGGCGCCGACCTGGCGGTGTTGTGGGGCCACAACCCGGCCAAGTCCTGGCTGGCGCAGTCGGCAGCGCTGGCCGAGGCGCGGGCGCGCGGCACCTCGGTCGCAGTGGTGGACCCGCGTCGGTCGACCAGCGCGCTGCAGGCCGACCACTGGCTGCGGGTGCTGCCGGGCACCGATGCGGCGCTCGCACTGGGCTTGGCCAACGAGCTGATCCGCACCAAAGCCTACGACGAGGGGTTCGTCCGTGAATGGTCGAACGGTCCGTTGCTGGTGCGCACCGACAACGGCCGGTTCCTGCGGGCCGAGGAACTGGACCCCGAGCTCGACGGATTCGTGGTGTGGGACGAGGAGATCGGCTCAGCCGTCACCTACGACACGCAGCGAGCGGCAGCACATCCCGAGCGGTTCGCGCTTCTCGGCAGGCGTCGTGTGGCTACCCGGCACGGCGACGTGGAGTGCGTCCCGGCGTTCGAGCGGTATGCGGCCGCCTGCGCGGCATGGCCGCTGGAACGCACGAGCGCCACGACCGGCGTGGAAGTCCGGGCACTGCACGAGTTCGCCCGGGACCTCGCGAATGCCGGCTCGGTCGCCTACTACGGTTGGACCGGTGTCGGGCAGCACGCCAATGCCACTCAGACAGACCGGGCGATCGCCACGTTGTACTCGCTCACTGGCAGTTTCGACGCTCCCGGCGGCAACGTGGTGCTGCCGAAGCTACCGGTGAACCAGGTGACCACCCCGGGCCAGCTGACGGCCGAACAGCGCGAGAAGGCGCTGGGGGCGTCGGAATTCCCGCTCGGTCCGCCGACGCAGGGTTGGGTGTCGGCACGAGCGCTGTGTGAGTCCGTGCTTTCCGGGCAGCCTTACCGGGTTCGCGCGCTGGTCGGTTTCGGCAGCAATCTGCTGGTGTCGCAACCCAATCCCGGCCGCACGGCAGAAGCCCTGCGCAGCCTGGAGTTCCAGGTGCACCTCGACCTGTTCGCCAACCCCACCGCGGATTTCGCCGACATCGTGCTGCCGGTGAACAGCCCGTGGGAGCGCGAGGCCATCAGGGCCGGTTTCGACATCACCCAGCGCGCGCAGGAGCACGTGCAGCTTCGTCCCCGGCTGGTCGAGCCGGTCGGCCAGTCCCGCTCGGACACCGACGTCGTCTTCGACCTCGCCCAGCGGTTGGGAATGGGGGAGCAGTTCTTCGACGGCGATATCACCGCGGCCTGGAACCACCAGTTGGCGCCGCTGGGTGTGACGGTGGACGAGCTGCGACGACGCCCGGGCGGCATGCAGATCCCGCTGGACACGCGGTACCGCAAGTACGCCGATGTCGGTGACGACGGCCAGGTGCTCGGCTTCGGCACCCCGACTCGTCGGGTGGAGATGTACTCCGAGCAGCTCGCCGACCACGGGTATTCCCCGGTGCCGGAGCACGTCACGCCGCCGGGGACGGATACCGCTCCGCTGGTGCTGACCTGCGCCAAGAACGGATACTTCTGCCACAGCCAGCATCGCGGGATCTCCTCGCTGCGGAAGCGATCGCCCGAACCAGTGGTGGACATCAGCCCGCAGGCGGCCGCGGAGCGCGTGATCAGCGACGGCCAGTGGGTGTCGATAGTGACAGACAACGGCACCGTGCGGATGCGCGCCAGGATAGATCCGGCGTTGCATCCGCGGGTCGTGGTCGCCGAATACGGCTGGTGGCAGGACGCGCCCGACCTCGGGCTGCCCGGTTCCGACCCGCTGCAGCAGGGCGGGCACAACTACAACCTGCTGATCAGCGATGACGTGCACGATCCGATCAGCGGGTCGATCCCGATGCGGTCCTTCGGCTGCGATGTGCGGCCGGAACCGACCGCGGCCTGGCCCGGGCTGCGGTCGTTCACGGTCGCAGACATCGCGGCGGAGACCGACGGGGTTCGCGCGCTCCGGTTGCGGCCGTCGGACGGGGGAGTGCTACCCGACTTCCGGCCAGGCCAACACATCACGCTCAACCACCTGGATACGACCCGCAGCTACTCGCTGATCGGGGCGGCGCGAGTGGACGAGCGCGACGCTTACACCGTCGCGGTGCGCCACGTCCCGGACGGCGACTTCTCGACGTTCGTGCACGAGCGGCTGCGGCCGGGCGCGGAGGTTTCCGTCGCCGCTCCGGCCGGCTCGTTCGTGATTCCGGCCGAAATCGACCTGCCGGTCGTGCTGTTGGCCGCCGGGATCGGCATCACCCCGTTCCTGAGCTACCTGGAAACCTTGGCCGCAACCGGTGGCACCGTGCCGAAAGTGGTGCTGCACTTCGGAAATCGCAACCAGCACTCACACCCGTTCGGCGACCGGATCCGCGAACTGCAACGGGCCATCCCGCAACTGACGGTCATCGACCACTACAGCCGTCCGGCAGGGGAAGGGTCGGCCTTCCGCAGCGGTCGGTTGCACGCCGGGCAGGTCGATGCCGAGCTGATCCGCCAGCGCGCCCGGTTCTACCTGTGCGGCCCCGAGGAGATGCTGCGTGATCTCTCCACCGGCTTGGTCGCGCGCGGGGTGCCCCGGTTCGAGATCTTCGCGGAGAAATTCCACGCCGCGGCCCGCGAGGTGGCCATCCCCGATGATGCCGCAGCGGAGGTGCACTTCGCGCGGACCGGGAAGACGCTGCGCTGGCGCAAAGCCGACGGCCCCCTCTTGCAGTTCGCGGAGGACGGCGGCATTCCACTGCCCAGTGGCTGCCGCCTCGGACAGTGCGAGAGCTGTGCCGTCACCGTCCTGAACGGACGCGTAGCGCACCTGGTGGCCCCCACCGACGACCTGTCCGAGGACGCCTGTCTGACCTGCCAGGCCGTGCCCGTCTCAGACCTGACGCTGGACGCCTGACCTCGTCAAACCCTGCAGTGCGAGGGCCTGCCCGTGGGTAGGCGGACCTGCACACCCGCTTGGTCGAACTCGTCAAGCCGGCGATTCGTTGCCGCCGCTCGGGCGTCGGAGGCTGTCACGGAGAGGAATCTCTCGTTTACGCCACCGGGGAGACGGTAGTCCGGGCGGGCAGGTTGTGCCCGACGTTCGGGTAAGTGGTTTGGGGTCTGGGTGTGGTGGGCCTCATACTACGCTGGAAATGGTTTGGTGAGTGAGGGGGCGCAGCGGCATGAACGAGCTCGCGGAGCGGGCGCGTACCTGGTTGCACGACACCTATGGGCAGCGTGTGGTGTTGAGGGATGAGGAGGCGATCCTCTCGACGGAGCGGGTGGCGTTCTTCGGTTGCCGCTATGTGGAGTCTGATGAGCCGATGTTGGCGGCGACGATCTGCGTGCCGCGGGACGGGGCGGATCCGTTTCCCGCGTCTAATGCCGGTCCGCTGGATGAGGCTCTCAATGTGTCACGGTCCGAGCCGAGGGCGTGGCGCTGGCGGGTCAACGCACGGAACTGTGTGATCGCGACCGATGCCGCGGTGAATTGCTGGCCTGCCTCGGCGCTGCCGTGGGATCCGGCCGGTGAGACGCCGGGCTGGTGGGATCGGATGCTGGCGGCGTATTTCCCCGATGCTGAGGTGTTGATCTGCTCGACGTGGGCGGATGCGAGCAGGGCCATTGTGGACGGGGGTGTGGGGACTCGGGCCGTGGTGTGGTTGCGTCGTCAGCTCGGTGGGCGTGAACTGGCCGGTCACCTGCTGTATGCGGACTACGCGGATGACGCTGTGGTCTTTCTCGACGGTCTACGTGGGACTGTCGCCGAGCAGAATGACGCCGAGGTGGCTGAGCTTGTGGTGGCGCGTTTCCGCCGTCGGCAAGATGAGTCGGTCGGCGGGCTGCTGCCGTCGGAGGCCGCGGCGGACGAATTCGCCGGGGCTGTCGAGAAGGCGCAGGCGTGGCTGGCGTACCGCTATGACGGCGAGGTGGAGCTAGTCGGTCCTGATCCGGCCGATGAGACCGAGCGTGGCTGGTTGTTCGCCTGTACCACCCGGAGTTTCCAGCGTAGTGGCGACTGGCGTGACCAGATGCTGGATGCGGCTGTGGTGGTCCCGAAAGCGGCCGGTGAACAGCCGTTCGGTTTGCCCAACCGTGATCCGTGGACGTGGCTGGATGACTGGAACGCCGGGAAACCGGGGTTGATGCCGCCGCCTGAGCCCGCGCAGGCAGCGTGGTTCGGTCCTATGGTGGCCGAGCTCGGACCCGTGGTCGGTAGCAGCGTTCACGAGCATTGGTTCGGGGTTCTGGAGGAGATCGCTTCTTTTCCCGCGCGAACCCAGGCACTGGTGTGGCTGCGCAGGAGGGATCCCCGGGGCCGGGAGAGCGTCGGGCATCTGTTGGTGGCCGTGAACGAGACCGAGGGCGTTCAGCTTTTTGACCCGATGGATGGGCGTGCTCAGCCGCTCATCGAAACCGTACCGTTCGAGTTCCGTGTCATGCGCTTTGACTCGTGAGTACGGATACGTGTTGCAGGTCCCCCTTTTTCGCTCGCGAGCGTATCCGTTGAGGGTGATATCATCATGGATTCGAGTGGCGTGGTGCACGTTGCTTGAAGGAGTCGTGTGTTCGTGGTGAGAGACGTGTTGTGGTTCGGGTGCCGGGCGGCTGAGGCCGCCCGGCTACCGGGCTTTGACGCGTCACCGCGCCGGCAGGTCACGGGGCTGGTTCCCGCATACATCGTTGCTGCCTTGGGTGTCATCAGGAACGCCGGTGTTGGTGGCGTTGGGGTGGGGTGGGTGTGATGTTTTCGTCGATCATGGTGCCGGAGGGGGTGAGGCGGCTTTTTCAGGTGTTGACCGGTGAGGATATGACGGATGCGGATGAGGGTGCGTTGTTCGCGGTGGCGGACGTGTTGGAGTCGGGTGCGGCGGGGCTGGGTGAGGTGCGGGCGTTGGTGGCGGAGTTGGTGGGGAAGGTGCGGACGGAGTTTTCGGGGAAAGCGGCGGACCGGTTCGCGGACGGGTTGGGGATTTTTGATGGGTTGTTGTCCTCGGGCCAGGCGGGGTTACTGGATTTAGCGGCGTTCGTGCGGAAGACGTCGCAGCAGGTGCGGTATCTGAAGCTGGTGACGATTTATGGTTTGGAATTGCTGGCGGTGGAGATGTCGTGGGCGATGCAGTTTGCGGGGGCGACCGCTGGCGCGACGCTGGCGTGGCTGGCGGCGCGGATGGCGGTGATGCGGTTTTTGTTGACGAGCTGGTGGAGGCAGTTGTTCATGCGGTTGGCGATGATGGCGGCGGGTGGTGTGGTGTTCAACGTGCTGCCGGACGTGCAGGCCCAGCTAACGATGCGGGGTGAGGAATCGGCTGAGAAGTGGGATAGGACGCTGACCGAGCAGGCGGCGGGGATGGGGGCGTTCTCAGCGTTGGTGGCGCTGCCGATGTCGGCGGTGGGCGGTCTGGTCAGCAACACGTTGACGAAGGTCCTGGTGAAGGGCCTGGGCGATGACGTGGACGCGGCGATCCTGGAGGCGGCGGCGAAGAAAGCGGTGGCCGAGCACGCGGAGTTGTATCCGGTGTCGGCGATGGCGAAGTTCGCGGACGCGGTGGGCAAGAGCCTGGATAACTATGCGGGGATGTCGGTGGGGGCGATGTGGCTGGCGCGGTTCGGGCATAGCGTGGGGGAGGCGTTGGCGGGCTCGTTGTCGGAGTTCTTCGGGGAAGCGTTGTATGCGGCGGCCACGGGCCAGAAGGTGACCTGGAACCCGTTTAGTTTGACGGCGGGTTTCTTCGAGACGGTGTTCAGCGGTGTGGGCAACCTGGCGGGTTTGGCGTTGCGGGGCAAGCTGCACCCGGAAGGCCCGAGCCCATACCTCGAGGGCACCGGCGGGGGCGGGGGCGGCAGCGACGATGGTGGCGGGTCCGGTGGGGAGAAGACCCCGCTGCCGGGGGCAGGGTCCGGGTCGCAGACAGGGGACATCCCTGGCTCCCCAGACAAAGACAGCGTGTTCATCCCATCCGATGCCTCCGATTCCTCGGATGGCTCGCGATCGGATCGCTGGGCTGGCTCGGATTCCGGGGCCGGCTCGGATTCCTCGAGTGTGTCTGATGTGGACTCAGTGTTCTCGGATACGGGGTCGGTGGATTCGGCTGCGGTGTCGGTGCCTTCTGGTGACGGCCTGGTGGTGCCCGGTTCCGCTGTGGTGTCTGCCGTTGTTGTGGGCGGCACAGACGGTAAGGACGGCACGGACGGCACGGACGGTAAGCGGGGCGCCGATGGCAGTGTGCCGGGCAGGGACGCGGCCGGTGATGTTCCCGTGGTGCCCGGTTCCGGGCAGCACCGGCCGGGCACACCACCACCCGCATATTCCAGTGGGGTACCGGGTGTTGACCCGGACCGGCCGGGCACACCGCTACCCGCACATTTCGGTGGGGTACCGGGTGTTGGTCCGGACCGGCCGGGCACACCACCGCCGCCGTACAGTCCGGGTCCCGGTGGCGATCAGGCCGTGCCCGGGAAGCGGCCGCTGGAGGTGTCTGCCTCGAAGACACCAGACTCCCCGACGGTGACCCCACATGCTTCCGATGTACCCGCGGATGCCGCGCGCCCGGAGACCGGCAAGCCTGGGTCTGTCGTGGGCCCCGACGGTCGTGTGCCTGCGGGGCATCCGGCATCGGAGACTGTCGGGTCCGGGTCTGCTGCGGACTCCGGCAGTGGTGTGTCCGGGGGGCATCCGGAGTCGCCGAGTGGGGTGACCGGCCGCGATGGGGACCCCGGTGCGGACTCGGTTGCGGGGCGTGGAGATGCGCATCGCCAGGACGGGGCGGTGGTGTCGCCGGACTCGGCGACACTGCCGGGGGAGGGGTCGCCGGCGGCGCCGTCTCTGCATCGGGATCCGGCGGCGGTGCTGCCGGCGGGCTTGCCGGCGGACACGGTGCGAGTGCCGGTGCCCGCGAATGTGGTTGCTGGTGACAGGTTGGGGTTGGCGGAGTTCGTGCGGAGCCATGGCGCGGATTCCCCGGGCGGGCCTGTGCTGCTGGTGTCCCCCAGCGATCCGAACGCGGGTGTGGTGGTGACGCGGGGCCAGGGGTTGGCACTGGCGCGGGATTTGGGCCGCAACGTTGTCGCGATGATGCCGGGACAGGCCGGGCGCGAGCCGCAGTTCATGGTGTTCCCCGCGGATCGTTCTCGTCCCAAGTCGCTGGCCGGGCCTGGTGCTGCGGTGCTGGCCGGCGGGCGGAGTGGGGGCGTGGCCGGTCTGGCGGACGCCTCGGCAACGGTCCCGGCCGCCTCCGGTGGCAAGACCCGGGGTGAGGCACCGGCTGCCGGGACGGGGTCTGCCCAGGCGAGGTCGGTGGCTGGGGAGGTACAGCCCGCGTCGACCACGCCCGGTGCCGGGGCGGGCATGGTACGGGATACCAGTGGGATACCGGTCGGGCAGTGGACGCAGGAGGAACTGGTCCGCGCGATCGCCCGGGCGAGGGAGCTGGGCTTGTCCAGCGACGAAAAGGACGCGGCGGCGCAGATTGTGTGGCTCGCGCATGACGTCCAGGTTTTGGCTCGCGGGGATGCTGTCGTGCCGCTGGAGGATGTGGTGGCGCTGGTCGCGGCCAAGTACCACGACCTCGGCAAGGATCACCGGGACCAGGTGGTGAAGTTTTCCCGGGCACTGGCGGACTGGCTGGGTACGCGGCGCAGCAAACCGGTCATCCACGCC
This sequence comes from Saccharopolyspora sp. ASAGF58, assembly GCF_012277335.1. Lineage (NCBI taxonomy): Bacteria > Bacillati > Actinomycetota > Actinomycetes > Pseudonocardiales > Pseudonocardiaceae > Saccharopolyspora > Saccharopolyspora sp. ASAGF58. The sequence continues at coordinate 5,638,187 of NZ_CP040605.1, forward strand.
GGAGCCGGGCCGGAGGGTCACACCGCGGACGGCGGTCCGTCGGGATCTTCGTCGGCTGCAGTACCGCGCAATGTGGAGGGACACCGGCGTCGGGCCGAGACTGCAACTGCGAAACGGCGTACGAAGATTGCGGAGTTGGAGGATTTGCTGAAGCCGCTTAGGGATGAACAGGCTTCGTTGGAGGCGTCGCTAGGGCGGGACGAGGCGGATGCAGGTTCGCGGACGCGGGGGGAGGAGCTGCAGGGGCGTATCGCGCGGTGGCAGGCGGTGCTCGACGGGCTTAAGACGAAGGATCAGCAAGTGCGTGCCCGGGGCGCGGAACGCACTAATAAATGGAGGGAGAGACAACAGCGTAAGTCGCGGGCTGCGCGGTTGGGCGCGGGAGGGCCTTCGCCTGCTGGTCGGTCTGATCAGATAGCGGGGCGGTCCGAGGAGCCTTCTGCGGCGGCCGAGCTGAGTGAGTTGATCACTAACGCGAACGCTGGGCTGGACAGCATGCGCCAGCAGGAGCTACCAGTAGACCAACTGATCGATGCAGTGAAGCCGCACATGGAATCTTTTGGGGGCCATGACGGTCTCCGGGATGTGATGGCGCACCACATGCTGCGTTATCCGGGGGATAGCGAGGAAACCCGGAAGTTCGAGCGAAAACTACATAAGTTGACGACGGTGCGGAACTGGGATGAGTGGTACGAGCGGGACGCGACGCGGTTGGATAAGTGGGCCGGGATCGTGGGTCGTGATGCTGTGGACCGGTTGTTGGCTGATGCGGACATGGTCTTGGGGTCGCTAAGGGTGTCGTTGCGGTTCCGGACTGTGCTGGCGCAGTGGTTGGGTGAGCATCCGGGTGACCGTCGTGGTGCTCAGGCGGTGCGGGGGATTATGGCCGGTTACCTGGCCGGTGACCCTGACCTTGGCGTGGCGGTCAGTGGTTTGACTCTCGACGAGTTCGAGACGGCGAAAGCGGAAGAGGCGCGTTGGCAGGAAGATCGTGCTGCGAATCCGGCGGAGGCTGCTGCCCCGATGGTGCGCGGGTTCGCTGATGATCCAGCGCTGGACGTTATTTCCCGGATTAGCTCGATACAGCATAAATTCGAGGATGTTGGTCAGGAGTTGCGGCAGTGGGCCCGCACCGAAGATCAAGATGCTGTGGACCTTTTGTATGATCAGGCGGACCAGGTCTTGGGGCCTCTTAAGGAGTCGGAGCCCTTCCGGGATGTGATGGCACACGAGTTGCTGATGAGGCGGAATAACCTGCGGGATGATCAGCAGCTGCAGCGGTTTATGACGAACCCGCAGGATGATCCGCAGTTGCGGCAGTTGCGGTGGGAACTGGCCCGTTACCTGGCTGGTGACTTGACCGGCGGTGCGGACCCGGATACGGCCGACAACTTGCTTTCCGCCGGGATGGGGCCGTTGCCTGAAGACATAAGATCTAGAGGCAAGCTGATGTATAACCGCCGCCTGACGATTGGCAAGGCGCTGAGTGGGTTGCAAGACGATGCTGTCAACGAGGTGCTGCGAAATGCGGCACTTGAGGACCTGCGTCGCGGGAAATACAGCCACGACACTTTGGGGAAGCGATTTTACAGATCTGGGCCCTGGGGCGGCACCGTTTTTGTGATCCGCGATTTGCAAGATGCGGTGGGGTCTCTGCGGCAGGTTTTGGCGGAAGCGGAGACAAACACTGACCGGCGGGACGAATATGAACCCAAGATCGCGGAGTGGTTGAATCTAAGGGGGTTTTTGGACCCCACCGCGATCCGCAGCCGGGCAACGGAAGTTGCCGATGCTGTTCGGTTGCTGCGCCAAGAGAACGCGAACCGGGAACCGACGCAGGATGGTCGTATGTTGCCGGTGTTTGACAATGGAGAGGGAACCGGCCAGTGGTACCTCCGTTCTCGCGATGGCGAGTTGGAGGCGCGTGGTTCGGAGTTGCGGACGGCGGTCAACGACTCGGCTGTGCCGACTGATCCGGAAGGGGCACCCCCGGCCCCGGTGTTCAGGTGGGCGGGCACCCCAGGACCAAGCCGGACCAGGACTGCGGGAAACGAGGAAAGGAAAGCAAGAGGGAGGGAGCGGTGGCATCGCGAGAAAGCGGTGGAGGCTGCGCGGGTTGCGGAGTTGGAGGCGTTTTTGAAGCGGGCTAACTCTGGTCAGGATTCGTGGGCGGCGTCGCAGGAGTCGGATGCGGCTAATCCGAGGCAGCGGGGGGATCTGCAGCGGGAGGTACGGGATGCGCAGGCGGAGCTGAAGAAGATCGCGGACGACCGGACGGCCAAGAAGGCAAAGCATGCAGCTGATCAGAAAAGCTCCGAGGAAAGGAAGAGGCGGGTGGTTGCGGATGCGCGGGCGTCTCTGGCGGCGGCTCGGGCTGGCCGAGCTGAGTTGGAGGAGTTGCCGGGGTTCGATAGGGAGGACCGGCGTCGGTGGGAGGCGTTGCAGCGGGAGGAAGCGGCGGCGTTGGAGGTGCTGCACGACCATGAGCTGATGCGCGACCAGGTTGCCGTACGAAAGCGTAAGTTAGAGGACCGCTATAAGGATGAGTGGGCGCAGGAGAGTAAGTCGCTGAGGGAGCTCATGGCTCGGCAGGCGAAGTTGGAGGTGTTGACGGCGCGTGATGAGACTGAGACTCGGGGGGAGGAGTTGGCGGAGTTGGAGGGGTTGCCGGGGCGTATCGCGGAGGTGCAAGCGAAGTTGCCCGGGATTGCGAAACTGGAGGCGGAGCGGAAGGCAAATCATGCGGAAAAGGAGAAGAAGAATAAGGCCCGCAGGAAGGCGAATACGTTGCTGGCGACGTTCAGGACTCGGCGGGAGGAGTTGGTGGAGTCGGATGCGGTTCAGGGGCCGGAGTGGGAGGAGGTGCAGGGGAGTATCGCGGCCCTGGAGGCGGAGTTGGCCGCGATTGCGAACGACGATATGGGCAGCGGCGCAACAGCCAGGGGAAACGGGGGTGCGGATCGGGAGATGCCGGCTGGGGTTGTTGAGTTGGTGGGGTTGGTTGGGCGTGTGGAGGGGCATTTGTCGGTGTTGCCGGCGGGTTTCCGTCGGGATTTGCATGACCAGGTTGAGGAAGCGTGGGCGATGGCGAAGAAGGGGAGCTGGATCCGGGGGGATCCGGCCCGGATTGATTCGCAACTGGAGCGGATGCGGGATCTCGAGCGGTGGTTGGGTGAGGTTGTTAGGTCGCCTGGGGTTGTTGAGTTGGAGGGGTTGGTCGGGCGTGTGGAGGGGCATTTGTCGATGGTGCCGGCGGATGTCCTTCTGGATGTGCGTGCCGGTGTTGTGAAAGCGAAGGCGATGGCGCGGCAGGGGAGCTGGACCCCAAAGGACCGGGCCTGGATTGATTCGAAGCTGGCGGGGATGCGGAAGGGCGAGCGGTGGTTGGCCGAGGTTGTCAGCTCGCCTGGGGTTGTTGAGTTCGTGGGGTTGGTTGAGCGGTTGGAAGGGCATTTGTCGGTGTTGCCGGCGGATTTCCGTCCGGATGTGCGTGCCGGTGTCGTGCAAGCGAGGGTGATGGCGCGGAAGGGGAACTGGACCCGGGAGGATCTGAGCTTGATTGATTCGGAACTGGGGCGGATGCGGAAGCTCGAGCGGTGGTTGCGTCTGGAGCCGGTTGTGTTCGGAGTTGATCCCGGCGTGGTGAAGTTGGCCAGCGGTTTGCGGGGTGTGCAGGTGGTGGGTGTGCATGTGACGCCGGATGGGCAGGCGCAGTCGGCGGATGACGTGTTGGAAACACCTGAGGACTTCGCGGCGCGGGTGCTCAGTGACGAGCGTTTTGTGCCGGGTGTGCCGGTGGCGTTTTTGGGTTGTGGTGCGTTGCGGCAGCCGCCGGGAGGAGAGGACTCGTTTGCGAAACGGTTCGAGGACGCGTCTGGTGTGAAGTTGATGCTGGCGACCGAGGCCGACGTGTGGCATACCGATGATGGTTTGATTCACGCTACGGAAACGGCTGTGACGCAGGATGGTCGTATATTTCCGGTGTTTGACAATAACAAGGGAACCGGCTATTGGTCCCTCCGTAATCGCGGCAGGGAGGTAGGTGCGCTTGGTTCGGAGTTGCGGACGGCGGTCAACGACTTCCACCGTGATCGCGGCAGGCAGGTGGAGGCGCGTGGTTCGGAGTTGCGGACGGCGGTCAACGACTCGGCCGTGCCGCGTCATCCGGAAGGAGCACACTCGGCCCCGGTATTCAAGTGGGCGGGCACCCCAGGACCAAGCCGGACCAGCAGGACTGCGGAAAACGAGGAAAAGAAAGCAAGTACGACGGAGTGGCGGCATCGCAAGAAAGCGGAGGAGGCTGCCCTGGTCGCGGATGGGCGGGCGTTGCTGGAGAAGCTCACGACTCGGCAGGCGGAATTAAAGGCGTTGCCGGGGCTGGACGAGGAGCAGACGGAGGAGTGGAATGCGTTGCTGGGGCGTATCGCCGAGGTGCAGGCGAATGTGGCCGCGGTGGAGCAAAAGGGGGCGGACCGGAGGGCAAGGGATGCGGCATCGGAGAGGAGGAGGTACGAACGCACGAAGAGGGAAAAGAATGGGCTGGTCGATGCTCGGAAGGTGTTGCTGGAACAGCTTATGGTTCAGAGGGCGCCGTTGGCGGTGTTGGCGGAGTTGACGGTGCTGGATACGAATCAGAGGGCGGAGTTGGAGGAGTTGGATGCGAGTATCGAGGAGGTGCGGAATGAGTTGGCCACGATTGCGAACGAGGAGCAGGCCCGGAAGGCACAGCATGCGGAAAGAATGAGGAAGCAAAGGGCCCGCAAAAAGAGGGGGCAGGCGGATGCGCTGGCGTCGCTGGCGGCGGCTCGGGCTGGCCGAGCTAAATTGAAGGAGTTGCCGGGGTTTACGGAGGTTCTGCAGGCGGATCCGGCTACGTTGCCGGAGTTCTATAAGGAGCCCCGGCGTCAGTGGGAGGCGTTGCAGCGGGAGGAAGCGGCGGCGCTGGAGTTGCTGCACGAACATGAGCGGATGCGCAACCAGGGGGTCGCACGAATGCGTAAGTCCGAGGACCGCTATAAGGATGAGTGGGCGCAGGAGAGTAAGTCGCTGAGGGAGCTCATGGCTCGGCAGGCGCAGTTGGAGACGTTGATGGCGCGTAACGAGACTCGGGGGGAGGAGTTGGCGGAGTTGGCGGGGTTGCCGGGGCGTATCGCGGAGGTGCAAGCGAAGTTGCCCGCGATTGCGAAACTGGAGGCAGAGCGGAAGGCAAATAATGCGGAAAACGACAAGAAGAATAGGGCCCGCAAGAAGGCGAATACGTTGCTGGCGACGCTCAAGGCTCAGCGGGCGAAGTTGGTGGAGTCGGATTCGGTTCAGGGGCCGGAGTGGGAGGAGGTGCAGGGGAGTATCGCGGCCCTGGAGGCGGAGTTGGCCGCGATTGAGAACGACGATACGGGCAGCGGCGCAACGGCCAGGGGAAACGGGGGTGCGGATCGGGAGGCGCCGGCTGGGGTTGTTGAGTTGGTGGGGTTGGTTGGGCGTGTGGAGGGGCATTTGTCGGTGTTGCCGGCGGGTTTCCGTCCGGATTTGCATGGCCACGTTGAGGAAGCGTGGGCGATGGCGAAGAAGGGGAGCTGGACCCCGGCGGATCGGGCCCGGATTGATTCGCAGCTGGCGGGGATGCGGGAGCTCGAGCGGTGGTTGGGTGCGGTTGTCAGGTCGCCTGGGGTTGTTGAGTTGGTGGGGTTGGTCGGGCGTGTGGAGGGGCATTTGTCGATGGTGCCGGCGGATGTCCTTCTGGATGTGCGTGCCGGTGTTGTGAAAGCGAAGGCGATGGCGCGGCAGGGGAGCTGGACCCCGGAGGACCGGGCCTGGATTGATTCGAAGCTGGCGGGGATGCGGAAGGGCGAGCGGTGGTTGGCCGAGGTTGTCAGCTCGCCTGAGGTTGTTGAGTTCGTGGGGCTGGTTGAGCGGTTGGAGGGGCATTTGTCGGTGTTGCCGGCGGATTTCCGTCCGGATGTGCGTGCCGGGGTCGTGCAAGCGAAGGCGATGGCGCAGAAGGGGAACTGGACCCCGGAGGAGCTGAGCTTGATTGCCTCGAACCTGGGGCGGATGCGGAAGTTCGAGCGGTGGTTGCGTCTGGAGCCGGTTGTGTTCGGGGGCGAAATGATGATCTCGGGTTGGTTGCGCGGGCGGTGGAGTTGGCCAGCGGTTTGCGGGGTGTGCAGGTGGTGGGTGTGCATGTGACGCCGGATGGGTGGGCGGAGTCGGCGGATGGCGTGTTTGAAACGCCTGAGGCCTTCGCAGCGCGGGTGCTGAGGGACGAGCGTTTTGTGCCGGGTGTGCCGGTGGCGTTTTTGGCTTGTGGTGCGTTGCGGCAGCCGCCGGGAGGAGGGGACTCGTTTGCGAAACTGTTCGAGGACGCGTCTGGTGTGGAGTGGATGTGGGCCACCGAGGCCGACGTGTGGCAGACCGCTGATGGTTTGATTCACGCTACGGAAACGGTTGTGACGCAGGATGGTCGTATATTTCCGGTGTTTGACAATAACAAGGGAACCGGCCAGTGGTCCCTGCGTAATCGCGGCACGGAGGTAGGTGCGCTTGGTTCGGAGTTGCGGACGGCGGTCAACGACTTCCACCGTGATCGCGGCAGGCAGGTGGAGGCGCGTGGTTCGGAGTTGCGGACGGCGGTCAACGACTCGGCCGTGCCGCGTCATCCGGAAGGAGCACACTCGGCCCCGGTATTCAAGTGGGCGGGCACCCCAGGACCAAGCGGGACCAGCAGGACTGCGGGAAACGAGGAAAGGAATGAAAGAAAGAGGACGAGGTGGGCTCGCGACAAGGAGAAGCAGGCTGCCCTGGTCGCGGATGGGCGGGCGTTGCTGGAGAAGCTCACGACTCGGCAGGCGGAATTAAAGGCGTTGCCGGAGCTGGACGCGGAGCAGGCGGAGGAGTGGAATGCGTTGCCGGGGCGTATCGCCGAGGTGCAGGCGAATGTGGCCGCGGTGGAGCAAAAGGAGGCGGACCGGAAGGCAAAGAATGCGGCAGCGGAGAAGAGGAGGTACGAACGCACGAAGAGGGGAACGAATGAGCTGGTCGAGGGTGGGACGGTGTTGCTGGAAGAGCTTATGGTTCAGAGGGCGCCGTTGGCGGTGTTGGCGGAGTTGACGGTGCTGGATACGGATCAGAGGGCGGAGTTGGAGGAGTTGGATGCGAGTATCGAGGAGGTGCGGAATGAGTTGGCCACGATTGCGAACGAGGAGCAGGATCGGAAGGCAAGGCATGCGGAAAGTATGAAGAAGCAAAGGGACCGCAAGAAGAGGGGGCAGGCGGATGCGCTGGCGTCGCTGGCGGCGGCTCGGGCTGGCCGAGCTAAGTTGGAGGAGTTGCCGGGGTTTAAGGAGGTTCTGCAGTTGGATCCGGATATGTTGCCGGAGTTCTATAAGGAGCCCCGGCGTCAGTGGGAGGCGTTGCAGCGGGAGGAAGCGGCGGCGTTGGAGGTGCTGCACGAACATGAGCGGATGCACAACCAGGTGAACGCACAAATGCGTAAGTTCAAGGACCGCTATAAGGATGAGTGGGCGCAGGAGAGTAAGTCGCTGAGGGAGCTCATGGCTCGGCAGGCGAAGTTGGAGGTGTTGACGGCGCGTGATGAGACTGAGACTCGGGGGGAGGAGTTGGCGGAGTTGGAGGGGTTGCCGGGGCGTATCGCGGAGGTGCAAGCGAAGTTGCCCGCGATTGCGAAACTGGAGGCGGAGCGGAAGGCAAAGAATGCGGAAAAGGAGGAGAAGAGAAGGGCCCGCAAGAAGGCGAATACGTTGCTGGCGACGTTCAGGACTCGGCGGGAGGAGTTGGTGGAGTCGGGTGCGGGTCAGGTGACAGAGTTGGAGAAGGTGCAGGGGAGTATCGCGGCCCTGGAGGCGGAGTTGGCCGCGATTGAGAACGACGATATGGGCAGCGGCGCAACAGCCAGGGGAAACGGGGGTGCGGATCGGGAGCCGCCAGCCGGGGTTGTTGAGTTGGTGGGGTTGGTTGGGCGTGTGGAGGGGCATTTGTCGGTGTTGCCGAAGAATTTCCGTCCGGATGTGCATGAGCAGGTTGAGCAAGCGTGGGCGATGGCGAAGAAGGGAAGCTGGACCCGGGCGGATCCGGCCCGGATTGATTCGAAGCTGGGGCGGATGCGGGATCTCGAGCGGTGGTTGAGTGAGGTTGTCAGGTCGCCTGGGGTTGTTGAGTTGGAGGGGTTGGTCGGGCGGTTGGAGGGGCATTTGTCGATGGTGCCGGCGGATGTCCTTCTGGATGTGCGTGCCGGTGTTGTGAAAGCGAAGGCGATGGCGCGGCAGGGAAGCTGGACCCCGAAGGACCGGGCCTGGATTGATTCGAAGCTGGCGGGGATGCGGAAGGGCGAGCAGTGGTTGGCCGAGGTTGTCAGCTCGCCTGGGGTTGTTGAGTTCGTGGGGTTGGTTGAGCGGTTGGAAGGGCATTTGTCGGTGTTGTCGGCGGGTTTCCGTCCGGATGTGCGTGCCGGGGTCGCGCAAGCGAAGGCGATGGCGCAGAAGGGGAACTGGACCCCCGAGGAGCTGAGCTTGATTGCCTCGAACCTGGGGCGGATGCGGAAGCTCGAGCGGTGGTTGCGTCTGGAGCCGGTTGTGTTCGGAGTTCATCCCGACGTGGTGAAGTTGGCCAGCGGTTTGCGGGGTGTGCAGGTGGTGGGTGTGCATGTGACGCCGGATGGGCAGGCGCAGTCGGCGGATGACGTGTTGGAAACACCTGAGGACTTCGCGGAGCGGGTGCTGAGGGACGAGCGTTTTGTGCCGGGTGTGCCGGTGGCGTTTTTGGCTTGTGGTGCGTTGCGGCAGCCGCCGGGAGGAAAGGACTCGTTTGCGAAACGGTTCGAGGACGCGTCTGGTGTGGAGTTGATGTTGGCGACCGAGGCCGACGTGTGGCAGACCGCTGATGGTTTGATTCACGCTACGGAAACGGTTGTGACGCAGGATGGTCGTATATTTCCGGTGTTTGACAATAACAAGGGAACCGGCTATTGGTCCCTCCGTGAAGGTGGCAGGGAGGTGGGTGCGCTTGGTTCGGAGTTGCGGGCGGCGGTCAACGACTTCCACCGTGATCGCGGCAGGCAGGTGGAGGTGCGTGGTTCGGAGTTGCGGACGGCGGTCAACGACTCGGCCGTGCCGAGTGATTCGGAAGGAGCACCCCCAGCCCCGGTATTCAAGTGGGCGGGCACCCCAGGACCAAGCGGGACCAGCAGGACTGCGGAAAACGAGGAAAGGAATAATAGAAAGGGGACGAGGTGGGCTCGCTACAAGGAGAAGCAGGCTGCCCTGGTCGCGGATGGGCGGGCGTTGCTGGAGAAGCTCACGACTCGGCAGGCGGAATTGAAGAAGGCGTTGCCGGGGCTGGACGAGGAGCAGGTGAAGGAGTGGGATGCGTTGCCGGGGCGTATCGCCGAGGTGCAGGCGAATGTGGCCGCGGTGGAGCAAAAGGAGGCGGACCGGAAGGCAAGGAATGCGGCATCGGAGAAGAGGAGGTACAAACGTACGAAGAGGGAACAGGATGAGCTGGTCGATGCTCGGAAGGTGTTGCTGGAACAGCTTATGGTTAAGAGGGCGCCGTTGGCGGTGTTGGCGGAGTTGACGGTGCTGGATACGGATCAGAGGGCGGAGTTGGAGAAGTTGGATGCGAGTATCGAGGAGGTGCGGAATGAGTTGGCCACGATTGCGAACGAGGAGCAGGACCGGAAGGAAAAGAATGCGGAAAGAGTGAGGAAGCAAAGGGCCCGCAAAAAGAGGGGGCAGGCGGATGCGCTGGCGTCGCTGGCGGCGGCTGAGGCTGGCCGAGCTAAATTGAAGGAGTTGCCGGGGTTTACGGAGGTTCTGCAGGCGGATCCGGCTACGTTGCCGGAGTTCGATAGGGAGGACCGGCGTCGGTGGGAGGCGTGGCAGCGGGAGGAAGCGGCGGCGCTGGAGGTGCTGCACGACCATGAGCGGATGCGCAAGCGCAACCGGGGGGCCGCACGAATGCGTAAGTCCGAGGACCGCTATAAGGATGAGTGGGCGCAGGAGAGTAAGTCGCTGAGGGAGCTCATGGCTCGGCAGGCGCAGTTGGAGACGTTGATGGCGCGTGATGAAACTTGGGGGGAGGAGTTGGCGGAGTTGGCGGGGTTGCCGGGGCGTATCGCGGAGGTGCAAGCGAAGTTGCCCGCGATTGCGAAACTGGAGGCAGAGCGGAAGGCAAAAAATGCGGAAAAGGAGAAGAAGAGTCAGGCCCGCAGGAAGGCGAATACGTTGCTGGCGACGCTCAAGGCTCAGCGGGCGAAGTTGGTGGAGTCGGATTCGGTTCAGGGGCCGGAGTGGGAGGAGGTGCAGGGGAGTATCGCGGCCCTGGAGGCGGAGTTGGCCGCGATTGAGAACGACGATACGGGCAGCGGCGCAACGGCCAGGGGAAACGGGGGTGCGGATCGGGAGGCGCCGGCTGGGGTTGTTGAGTTGGTGGGGTTGGTTGGGCGTGTGGAGGGGCATTTGTCGGTGTTGCCGGCGGGTTTCCGTCCGGATTTGCATGTGCAGGTTGAGGAAGCGTGGGCGATGGCGAAGAAGGGAAGCTGGACCCGGGCGGATCCGGCCCGGATTGATTCGCAACTGGAGCGGATGTGGAAGATCGAGCGGTGGTTGGGTGCGGTTGTCAGCTCGCCTGGGGTTGTTGAGTTGGAGGGGTTGGTCGGGCGTGCGGAGGAACATTTGTCGATGGTGCCGGCGGATGTCCTTCTGGATGTGCGTGCCGGTGTTGTGAAAGCGAAGGCGATGGCGCGGCAGGGGAGCTGGACCCCAAAGGACCGGGCCTGGATTGATTCGAAGCTGGCGGGGATGCGGAAGGGCGAGCGGTGGTTGGCCGAGGTTGTCAGCTCGCCTGGGGTTGTTGAGTTCGTGGGGTTGGTTGAGCGGTTGGAGGGGCATTTGTCGGTGTTGCCGGCGGATTTCCGTCCGGATGTGCGTGCCGGGGTCGTGCAAGCGAAGGCGATGGCGAAGAAGGGGAACTGGACCCCCGAGGAGCTGAGCTTGATTGCCTCGAACCTGGGGCGGATGCGGAAGCTCGAGCGGTGGTTGCGTCTGGAGCCGGTTGTGTTCGGAGTTCATCCCGACGTGGTGAAGTTGGCCAGCGGTTTGCGGGGTGTGCAGGTGGTGGGTGTGCATGTGACGCCGGATGGGCAGGCGCAGTCGGCGGATGACGTGTTGGAAACACCTGAGGATTTCGCGGCGCGGGTGCTCAGTGACGAGCGTTTTGTGCCGGGTGTGCCGGTGGCGTTTTTGGGTTGTGGTGCGTTGCGGCAGCCGCCGGGAGGAGGGGACTCGTTTGCGAAACGGTTCGAGGACGCGTCTGGTGTGAAGTTGATGTTGGCGACCGAGGCCGACGTGTGGCATACCGATGATGGTTTGATTCACGCGACGGAAACGGGTGTGACGCAGGATGGTCGTATATTTCCGGTGTTTGACAATAACAAGGGAACCGGCTATTGGTCCCTCCGTGAAGGTGGCAGGGAGGTGGGTGCGCTTGGTTCGGAGTTGCGGGCGGCGGTCAACGACTTCCACCGTGATCGCGGCAGGCAGGTGGAGGCGCGTGGTTCGGAGTTGCGGACGGCGGTCAACGACTCGGCTGTGCCGCGTCATCCGGAAGGAGCACCCCCGGCCCCGGTATTCAAGTGGGCGGGCAGCCCAGGACCAAGCGGGACCAGCAGGACTGCGGGAAACGAGGAAAGGAATGCAAGAGATAGGAAGAGGAGGGCTCGCAAGAAAGCGGAGGAGGCTGCCCTGGTCGCGGATGGGCGGGCGTTGCTGGAGAAGCTCACGACTCGGCAGGCGGAATTAAAGGCGTTGCCGGGGCTGGACGAGGAGCAGGCGGAGGAGTGGAATGCGTTGCCGGGGCGTATCGCCGAGGTGCAGGCGAATGTGGCCGCGGTGGAGCAAAAGGAGGCGGACCAGAAGGCAAGGAATTTGGCATCGCAGAAGAGGAGGTACAAACGTACGAAGAGGGAACAGGATGAGCTGGTCGATGCTCGGAAGGAGTTGCTGGAACAGCTTATGGTTCAGAGGGCGCCGTTGGCGGAGTTGGCGGAGTTGACGGTGCTGGATACGAATCAGAGGGCGGAGTTGGAGGAGTTGGATGCGAGTATCGAGGAGGTGCGGAATGAGTTGGCCACGATTGCGAACGAGGAGAAGGACCGGAAGGAAAAGAATGCGGAAAATATGAGGAGGTATAGGGACCGCAAGAATAGGGGTCTGGCGGATGCGCGGGCGTCGCTGGCGGCGGCTCGGGCTGGCCGAGCTAAGTTGGAGGAATTGCCGGGGTTTACGGAGGTTCTGCAGTTGGATCCGGATACGTTGCCGGAGTTCTATAAGGAGCCCCGGCGTCAGTGGGAGGCGTTGCAGCGGGAGGAAGCGGCGGCGCTGGAGTTGCTGCACGAACATGAGCGGATGCGCAACCAGGGGGTCGCACGAATGCGTAAGTTCGAGGACCGCTATAAGGATGAGTGGGCGCAGGAGAGTAAGTCGCTGAGGGAGCTCATGGCTCGGCAGGCGCAGTTGGAGACGTTGATGGCGCGTAACGAGACTCGGGGGAGGAGTTGGCGGAGTTGGCGGGGTTGCCGGGGCGTATCGCGGAGGTGCAAGCGAAGTTGCCCGCGATTGCGAAACTGGAGGCGGAGCGGAAGGCAAAGAATGCGGAAAACGACAAGAAGAATAGGGCCCGCAAGAAGGCGAATACGTCGCTGGCGACGCTCAAGGCTCAGCGGGCGAAGTTGGTGGAGTCGGTTGACGTTCACGGGGCAGAGTGGGCGAAGGTGCAGGGGAGTATCGCGGCCCTGGAGGCGGAGTTGGCCGCGATTGAGAACGACGATACGGGCAGCGGCGCAACGGCCAGGGGAAACGGGGGTGCGGATCGGGAGGCGCCGGCTGGGGTTGTTGAGTTGGTGGGGTTGGTTGGGCGTGTGGAGGGGCATTTGTCGGTGTTGCCGGCGGGTTTCCGTCCGGATTTGCATGGCCACGTTGAGGAAGCGTGGGCGATGGCGAAGAAGGGGAGCTGGACCCCGGCGGATCGGGCCCGGATTGATTCGAAGTTGGCGGGGATGCGGGAGCTCGAGCGGTGGTTGGGTGCGGTTGTCAGGTCGCCTGGGGTTGTTGAGTTGGAGGGGTTGGTCGGGCGTGCGGAGGAACATTTGTCGATGGTGCCGGCGGATGTCCTTCTGGATGTGCGTGCCGGTGTTGTGAAAGCGAAGGCGATGGCGCGGCAGGGGAGCTGGACCCCGGAGGACCGGGCCTGGATTGATTCGAAGCTGGCGGGGATGCGGAAGGGCGAGCGGTGGTTGGCCGAGGTTGTCAGCTCGCCTGAGGTTGTTGAGTTCGTGGGGCTGGTTGAGCGGTTGGAGGGGCATTTGTCGGTGTTGCCGGCGGATTTCCGTCCGGATGTGCGTGCCGGGGTCGTGCAAGCGAAGGCGATGGCGAAGAAGGGGAACTGGACCCCCGAGGAGCTGAGCTTGATTGCCTCGAACCTGGGGCGGATGCGGAAGCTCGAGCGGTGGTTGCGTCTGGAGCCGGTTGTGTTCGGAGTTGATCCCGGCGTGGTGAAGCTGGCCAGCGGTTTGCGGGGTGTGCAGGTGGTGGGTGTGCATGTGACGCCGGATGGGCAGGCGCAGTCGGCGGATGACGTGTTGGAAACACCTGAGGACTTCGCGGCGCGGGTGCTCAGTGACGAGCGTTTTGTGCCGGGTGTGCCGGTGGCGTTTTTGGGTTGTGGTGCGTTGCGGCAGCCGCCGGGAGGAGAGGACTCGTTTGCGAAACGGTTCGAGGACGCGTCTGGTGTGAAGTTGATGCTGGCGACCGAGGCCGACGTGTGGCATACCGATGATGGTTTGATTCACGCTACGGAAACGGCTGTGACGCAGGATGGTCGTATATTTCCGGTGTTTGACAATAACAAGGGAACCGGCTATTGGTCCCTCCGTAATCGCGGCAGGGAGGTAGGTGCGCTTGGTTCGGAGTTGCGGACGGCGGTCAACGACTTCCACCGTGATCGCGGCAGGCAGGTGGAGGCGCGTGGTTCGGAGTTGCGGACGGCGGTCAACGACACGCCCGTGCCGCGTCATCCGGAAGGAGCACCCCCGGCCCCGGTATTCAAGTGGGCGGGCACACCAGGACCCAGCCGCAGCAGGACTGCGGAAAACGAGGAAGGGAATGCAAGAGGGAGGACGAGGTGGGCTCGCGACAAGGAGAAGCAGGCTGCCCTGGTCGCGGATGGGCGGGCGTTGCTGGAGCAGCTCACGACTCGGCAGGCGGAATTAAAGGCGTTGCCGGGGCTGGATGCGGAGCAGGCGGAGGAGTGGAATGCGTTGCCGGGGCGTATCGCCGAGGTGCAGGCGAATGTGGCCGCGGTGGAGCAAAAGGAGGCGGACCGGAAGGCAAGGAATCTGGCATCGCACAAGAGGAAGTACGGACGCACGAAGAGGGAAACGAATGAGCTGGTCGAGTTGCTGGAACAGCTTATGGTTCAGAGGGCGCCGTTGGCGGTGTTGGCGGAGTTGACGGTGCTGGATACGGATCAGAGGGCGGAGTTGGAGGAGTGGGATGCGAGTATCGAGGAGGTGCGGAATGAGTTGGCCACGATTGCGAACGAGGAGCAGGACCGGAAGGAAAAGAATGCGGAAAGAATGAGGAAGCAAAGGGCCCGCAAAAAGAGGGGGCAGGCGGATGCGCGGGCGTCGCTGGCGGCGGCTGAGGCTGGCCGAGCTAAGTTGGAGGAGTTGCCGGGGTTTACGGAGGTTCTGCAGGCGGATCCGGCTACGTTGCCGGACTTCTATAAGGAGCCCCGGCGTCAGTGGGAGGCGTTGCAGCGGGAGGAAGCGGCGGCGTTGGAGGTGCTGCACGACCATGAGCGGATGCGCGACCAGGTTGCCGTACGAAAGCGTAAGTTCAGGGACCGCTATAAGGATGAGTGGGCGCAGGAGAGTAAGTCGCTGAGGGAGCTCATGGCTCGGCAGGCGCAGTTGGAGACGTTGACGGCGCGTGATGAGACTCGGGGGGAGGAGTTGGCGGAGTTGGCGGGGTTGCCGGGGCGTATCGCGGAGGTGCAAGCGAAGTTGTCCGCTATTGCGAAACTGGAGGCGGAGCGGAAGGCAAATAATGCGGAAAAGGTGAAGAAGCATAGGGCCCGCAAGAAGGCGAATACGTCGCTGGCGACGCTCAGGACTCAGCGGGCGAAGTTGGTGGAGTCGGTTGACGTTCACGGGGAAGAGTGGGAGAAGGTGCAGGGGAGTATCGAGGCCGTGGAGGCGGAGTTGGCCGCGATTGAGAACGACGATACGGGCAGCGGCGCAA
The DNA here is from genome assembly GCF_012277335.1 of Saccharopolyspora sp. ASAGF58. Classification (NCBI taxonomy): domain Bacteria; kingdom Bacillati; phylum Actinomycetota; class Actinomycetes; order Pseudonocardiales; family Pseudonocardiaceae; genus Saccharopolyspora; species Saccharopolyspora sp. ASAGF58. The sequence continues at coordinate 5,653,501 of NZ_CP040605.1, forward strand.
CGGCCAGGGGAAACGGGGGTGCGGATCGGGAGCCGCCGGCTGGGGTTGTTGAGTTGGTGGGGTTGGTTGGGCGTGTTGAGGGGCATTTGTCGGTGTTGCCGACGGGTTTCCGTCCGGATTTGCATGGCCACGTTGAGGAAGCGTGGGCGATGGCGGAGCAGGGGAGCTGGACCCCGGAGGATCGGGCCTGGATTGATTCGCAACTGGAGCGGATGCGGGATCTCGAGCGGTGGTTGGGTGAGGTTGTCAGGTCGCCTGGGGTTGTTGAGTTGGAGGGGTTGGTCGGGCGTGTGGAGGGGCATTTGTCGATGGTGCCGGCGGATGTCCTTCTGGATGTGCGTGCCGGTGTTGTGAAAGCGAAGGCGATGGCGCGGCAGGGAAGCTGGACCCCGAAGGACCGGGCCTGGATTGATTCGAAGCTGGCGGGGATGCGGAAGGGCGAGCAGTGGTTGGCCGAGGTTGTCAGCTCGCCTGGGGTTGTTGAGTTCGTGGGGTTGGTTGAGCGGTTGGAAGGGCATTTGTCGGTGTTGTCGGCGGGTTTCCGTCCGGATGTGCGTGCCGGGGTCGTGCAAGCGAAGGCGATGGCGAAGAAGGGGAACTGGACCCCCGAGGAGCTGAGCTTGATTGCCTCGAACCTGGGGCGGATGCGGAAGCTCGAGCGGTGGTTGCGTCTGGAGCCGGTTGTGTTCGGAGTTCATCCCGACGTGGTGAAGTTGGCTAGCGGTTTGCGGGGTGTGCAGGTGGTGGGTGTGCATGTGACGCCGGATGATGGGCAGGCGGAGTTGGCGGCTGGCGTGTCTGAAACACCTGAGGACTTCGCGGAGCGGGTGCTGGGGGACGAGCGTTTTGTGCCGGGTGTGCCGGTGGCGTTTTTGGGTTGTGGTGCGTTGCGGCAGCCGCCGGGAGGAGAGGGCTCGTTTGCGAAACGGTTCGAGGACGCGTCTGGTGTGGAGTTGATGTTGGCGACCGAGGCCGACGTGTGGCAGACCGCTGATGGTTTGATTCACGCTACGGAAACGGTTGTGACGCAGGATGGTCGTATATTTCCGGTGTTTGACAATAACAAGGGAACCGGCTATTGGTCCCTGCGTAATCGCGGCACGGAGGTAGGTGCGCTTGGTTCGGAGTTGCGGACGGCGGTCAACGACTTCCACCGTTATCGCGGCAGGCAGGTGGATGCGCGTGGTTCGGAGTTGCGGACGGCGGTCAACGACTCGGCCGTGCCGCGTCATCCGGAAGGAGCACCCCCGGCCCCGGTATACAAGTGGGCGGGCACACGAGGACGAAGCCGGACCATCAGGCCTGCGAAAAACGAGGAAAGGAATGAAAAAGAGAGGGCGAGGAGGGCTCGCAACAAGGAGGAGGAGAAGAAGGAGGCTGCGCGGGTTGCGGAGTTGGAGGCGTTTGTGGAGCGGGCTAACTCTGGTCAGGCTTCGTTGGCGGCGTCGCAGGAGCCGGATGCGACTGAGCCGAGGCAATGGGGGGAGCTGCAGCGGGAGGTACAGGATGCGCAGGCGGAGCTGAAGAAGATCGCGGACGACCGGACGGCCAGGAGGGCAAAGCGTGCAGGTTATCAGAAAAGCTACGAGGAAAGGAAGAAGCGGAAGGTTGCGGATGCGGAGGAGTTGCTGGCGGCGGCTCGGGCTGGCCGAACTAAGTTGGAGGAGTTGCCGGGGTTTACGGCGGTTCTGGAGGCGAATCCGGTTAGGTTGCCGGAGTCCCTTAAGAAGTCCCGGAGTAAGTGGGAGGCGTTGCTCGAGGATGAAGCGGCCTCGCAGGAGGTGCTGCAGAAACACGAGCGAACGCGCAACCAGCGGAACGCACGCAACACTAGAAGCAACAAACGCTACCAGGATGAGTGGGCGCAGGAGAGTCAGTCGCTGAGGGAGCTCATGGCTCGGCAGGCGGAGTTGGAGGCGTTGACGGCGCGTAACGAGACTCGGGGGAGGAGTTGGAGGAGTTGGAGGAGTTGCCGGGGCGTATCGCGGAGGTGCAAGCAAAGTTGCCCGCGATTGCGAAACTGGAGGCGGAGCGGAAGGTAAAGAATGCGGAAATAGAGAAGAAGAATAAGGCCCGCATGAAGGCGAATACGTTGCTGGCGACGCTCATGACTCAGCGGGCGAAGTTGGAGGAGTCGGGTGCGGTTCCGGGGACAGAGTGGGAGAAGGTGGAGGGGAGTATCGCGGCCGTGGAGGCGGAGTTGGCCGCGATTGAGAACGACGATATGGGGAGCGGCGCAACGGCCAGGGGAAATGAGGGTGCGGATCGGGAGGCGCCGGCTGGGGTTGTTGAGTTGGTGGGGTTGGTTGGGCGTGTGGAGGGGCATTTGTCGTTGTTCCCGGAGGATTTCCGTCCGGATTTGCATGACCAGGTTGAGAAAGCGTGGGCGATGGCGAAGAAGGGGAGCTGGACCCGGGGGGATCCGCCCCGGATTGATTCGAAGCTGGCGGGGATACGGGAGCTCGAGCGGTGGTTGAGTGAGGTTGTTAGGTCGCCTGGGGTTGTTGAGTTGGTGGGGTTGGTTGGGCGTTTGGAGGGGCATTTGTCGAAGTTGCCGGCGGGTTTCCGTCCGGATGTGCGTGCCATGGTCGCGCAAGCGAGGGCGATGGCGCAGCAGGGGAGCTGGACACCGGAGGATCGGAGGCTGGCGGGGATGCGGAAGGTCGAGCGGTGGTTGGCCGAGGTTGTCAGCTCGCCTGGGGTTGTTGAGTTCGTGGGGTTGGTTGGGCGTTTGGAGGGGCATTTGTCGAAGTTGCCGGCGGGTTTCCGTCCGGATGTGCGTGCCGGGGTCGCACAAGCGAAGGCGATGGCGCAAAAGGGGAACTGGACCCCGGAGGAGCTGCTCTTGATTAATTCGCAACTGGAGCGGATGCGGGAGCGCGAGCGGTGGTTGGATGAGGTTGTTAGGTCGTCTGGGGTTGTTGAGTTGGGGGGGTTGGTCGAGCGTGTGGAGGGGCATTTGTCGGTGTTGCCGGCGGATGTCCTTCTGGATGTGCGTGCCATGGTCGTGCAAGCGAGGGCGATGGCGCAGCAGGGGAGCTGGACACCGGAGGATCGGAGGCTGGCGGGGATGCGGAAGGTCGAGCGGTGGTTGGCCGAGGTTGTCAGCTCGCCTGGGGTTGTTGAGTTCGTGGGGTTGGTTGAGCGGTTGGAAGGGCATTTGTCGGTGTTGTCGGCGGGTTTCCGTCCGGATGTGCGTGCCGGGGTCGTGCAAGCGAGGGCGATGGCGCAGAAGGGGAACTGGACCCGGAGGAGCTGAGCTTGATTGCCTCGAACCTGGGGTGGATGCGGAAGTTCGAGCGGTGGTTGCGTCTGGAGCCGGTTGTGTTCGGGGGCGAAAATGATGATCTCGGGTTGGTTGCGCGGGCGGTGGAGTTGGCCAGCGGTTTGCGGGGTGTGCAGGTGGTGGGTGTGCATGTGACGCCGGATGGGTGGGCGGAGTCGGCGGATGGCGTGTTTGAAACGCCTGAGGCCTTCGCAGCGCGGGTGCTGAGGGACGAGCGTTTTGTGCCGGGTGTGCCGGTGGCGTTTTTGGCTTGTGGTGCGTTGCGGCAGCCGCCGGGAGGAGGGGACTCGTTTGCGAAACTGTTCGAGGACGCGTCTGGTGTGGAGTGGATGTGGGCCACCGAGGCCGACGTGTGGCAGACCGCTGATGCTGCGATTCACGCTACGGAAACGGCTGCGACGCAGGATGGTCTTATGTTTCCGGTGTTTGACAATGGCAAGGGAACCGGCTATTGGTCCCTCCGTTATCGCGGCAGCGAGGTGGCGCGTGGTTCGGAGTTGCGGGCGGCGGTCAACGCTCGGCAGGCGGCGTGGAAGGCGTTGCCGGAGCTGCGCGGCAGGGAGGTGGAGGCGCGTGGTTCGGAGTTGCGGGCGGCGGTCAACGACTGGGCTGTGCCGAGTCATACGGAAGGAGCACACTCGGCCCCGGTGTTCAGGTGGGCGGGCACACCAAGACCAAGCCGGACCAGCAGGACTGCGGAAGAGCAGGCACAGCATGCCGCAGAAGAGGGGGCGCCGTTCACGGAGTTGACGGTGCCGGATACGGATCAGAGGGCGGAGTGGGATGCGATTATCGAGGGGGTGCGGAAGGAGTTGGCCACGATTGCGAACAAGGAGCAGCACCAGAGGGCAATGAGGAAATCTAGGGCCCGCAAGAAGAGGAAGCTTATGGCTCAGCGGGCGGGGTTGGTGGGGCGTGTAGAGGAGCATTTGACGGCGTTGCCGGCGGATTTCCCTCCGGATGTGCGTGCCGGGGTCGCGGCGGTGAGGGATGCGGTGCAGCAGGAGGGTTGGACTCAAGAGGAATTGCAGCGGATCGGGCCGAAGCTGGATGCGATGCGGACGGCGTTCGAGGAGTATTTGCGGAATTTTCAGTTGCAAGAGGAGATTCCGGCGGGGATTATGGTGTCGCCGTCGGATTTGGGGGAGGATGTTCGTGTTGTAGCGCGTGATTTGCAGGTTGAGGATGGCGTGTTGGCGGTGGTGGTGGAAGGTGATGGGCTCGGTGGAGTGCTTCTCGGCGGCAAGAGTGCGGATGCCCAGCAGTTGGCTAGATTGATTCGGGGCAGAGCAAGCGGGAAGAGGTCGATCCGGCTGTATGCCCGGGGGGTCTCGGAAGCGTTCGTGCAGGCGTTGGATAGGGCGTTGGGTATTGAGGTGATTTGGACGCCCGACAATGTGTTCGATTTTGAGGTCAATGGGTTTGCCGCTACGGATTCCGGTTGGTACTTGGATGATCTACTCATGATGGTTCCGGGATTCAATGGCACCTGGAATTCGACCCGGAGGGGCGATTCGCCACCAGAACAGCCCCCCTTTGATGTTCCGTTGCCGCCGGTTGTGTCGGCGCCTCATGACAGTGGGGTGTCTGGGCAGGTGTTGGGTGCGGGTGTTGAGGAGATTCCGGCGGGGATTATGGTGTCGCCGTCGGATTTGGGGGAGGATCAGGGGCGCGTTGCGGGATCGTCTGGTGGGGAAGGCGCTTCGTCTGCTGGTGGGCGGGCTGTTGTTGCCGCGACTGTTGACCCTCGCGCTGTGACGTTGAAGAATCTGGGGGGATTGAGCGGTGCGGCCGCATCGCGGTTGAAGAAGCTGGGTGATGAATCCGAGCTCCGTTTCTTGGAGGACGCGTCCAGGAAGTTGGGGTGGCCCCTGAATTCCAATCCGGAATTCGTGAACGTGATGGCCGATTACTTGAGCACGGTGTCTCCTGATTTGCCACCGAGTGAACGCGAGAAGTCTGTCGACGCGTTGTGGGGGGAGCTGGCCGAAATTTCGGCAGCGATAACGGCCGGCAGTACGGTCGCGAGTCCGGAGCAGGATGGGGACATGCCGACGCCGTCCGCTGACGATGCGCGGGCGGAGACCGATGAGGACATGCAGTCGGAGTTCGATGAGGATTACAACGTTCGCGATTCCGATGAGCAACGGTCAGAGGTGCCGGAGCGGTTTCCTTCGTCTGTGTCTGGGCAGGTGTTGGGTGCGGGTGTTGAGGAGATTCCGGCGGGGATTATGGTGTCGCCGTCGGATTTGGGGGAGGATCTCGTTGCTGTAGCGCGTGCTTTGCCGGTTGAGGATGGCGTGTTGGCGGTGGTGGCGAAAGGTGATGGGCACGGTGGAGTGCTTCTCGGCGGCAAGAGTGTGGATGCTCAGCGGTTGGCTAGTTTGATTCAAGGGGGGCTGCGCGGGAAGAGGAAGATCCGGTTGTATGCCTGTGAGGTCTCGGAGGAGTTCGCGACGGCGCTGGATGGGGCGTCGGGTGTTGAGGTGATCTGGACGCGGGGCCTTGTGTGGTTCGGTCCGGATACCAAGGGGTTTTCATCCATGGTCGGTGGCTGGTATTTGGATGAGTACTTCACGTTGCGTCCTGACTTAACGGAGGAGGTCCCGTGGGTTACGACCCGGCCGGAGGCTTGGCCACCGGGGCAGTCCCCGTCTGATGTTTCCTTGCCGCCGGGCCGGCGCGGGTTGAGTCCTCGCTGGGTGCATTTGCGTGCGGAGACGGCGCGGTTCCGGACGGGGCCGCAGCCGGATCTGGCGTGGCTGCGGGAGTCCGGTCAGACCGCGAAGGTGGTTCAGGCTCGCAGTGCGATCACGGCGGCTGATGACCGGCTCACCCAGGTTTACAGCATGGTGGATGCGCCGGTGCCGGAGGAGCCGGCCACGACTGTCACGGCGGCCGGTTCCGCCGAGACCGACGTGTTGGTCAAGGCGGCGACGGATGTCACTACCTCGGCCGCGGCGAGTGTCGAGCGTGCTGCGCGGCAAGCCGGGAAGTGGACGGCCGCGCAGCAAGAGTTGACGGCGGCCACGCAGCGGCAGGGCGAAGTGCGTGCCGAACTCAAGGCGGCAGCGCAGGATCTTGGTGCGGCACAAAAGGACCTGGTTCAGAAGCAGGCGGAGGAGAGGGTGGCCCGGGAGCGGGTGAAGTTGCTGGGAAACGAGGACGAGGACCAGGGGGTTGTGCGGGAGAAGTTGCGTGCCCAGCACGCTGCCGCGGCAGCGCGGGTGAAGACCGCTGAAGCGGCGCTGACCGCTGTGCAGGAGCGGGTTGATCGGCTGGCCAGGGCGGATCGGGAAGCGGGTGAGCATATCGCTGTGGCGGTTGCCCGGGTGGAATCCGAGCGTGGTTTCACTGTGGACGCGGCCAGGACGGCCACCAAGGCGGTGGCTCAGGCCCGTATCGCGGCGGATCGCGCGGATGTGACGGTCCGGCAGGTCGATCTGCCGTCGTATACGGGCGATGGTGCGATGGGCAGCGGGAAGATCTGGAGGCCCGGCGAGATCGATCCGGAGCAGGTTCTTGCGGCGTTGCCGGTCGGTGTGCGCGAGGGCGCCCGGGCGGTGGTCGAGGAGTTGTTCTCCGAGGCCAAGATCGGGGACACGCTGCGGCGTCTTGCCGATGAAGGTATCCGGGTCGAGGTCGATTCCCGTGAGCTGCATGTGAAGTTCGAACGGACCGCGGCGACGCCGGTGCAGGTGCCCAAGGGTGAGGGTTTCACGGAGTGGGGTATTCGCTCGGCCGATGCGAGCCGGACTATCACGCGGGAAGGGGGCCCGCAGTACAGTCTGCCCGCTGGTATCCCGAACATGCTGGGTGCGGCGACCGAAGGGGTGGCTCGTAGCTGGCTGTTGCATCCGTCGGTGCGGCCGTCGTGGGGGACCAACGAGCAACGCAACCTGGTGTCGACGACCGAGTTTTCCCGCGGGATCAACAGCCGGCCCGCGGAGCGGCATAGTATCCAGGTTCCGGAGCGGCATTTCGTCGTCGATGGTCGTTTCGTGATCGATGTGCGGGTGGGGGAGGAGCCGCCGCGGACGTACCGCAGCGACGTGATCCGTGATGTGGCATTGGTGCGTTTTTACGGGGAGGATGTGCCACCGGCGACCATCAACCCGGGCCCGGGTGGGCCGGTGCTGCCTGTGCCCGCTTCCGCCTTGCATGAGGTGTTCGTGGTGCCGCAAGCCGCGGCGGTGCGGCGGATCCGTCAGCGGGTTCTGGCCGGGTTGCCATTGCCGAAGGTGGGTGTGGAAGTCCGTGATGCGGTGTCGCGTGAGTTGGCGGAAGACGCCGCGATCGTGAAGTTCGGGGAGATCACCGGTGGTGGTTACCGGTCGAGCCCGTTGCGGTTGCCGGGTGCGACGCTGAACACGTTGTCGTTGGAGGTGTCCGCGGCACTGCGGTCGGTGCGGCGGGTCGATGACCGTGTTGTGCCGGATGTGAACCTGCGGCAGATCGCCGGCGGTGACACGAAGTCCGACACGAGCGTGGCACAGTCGGCGAGTGCTGAAGCCTCGGCGAGTGTGGGGCCTGCACTGGTCACCGAACTGAAGGAGCAACGACGCGGTCTCGGCGCGTATACGGTGATCACACCGTTCACGGTGTCCGGTGCGGCGGAATCAGGTGAGACGCTGACGCAGGTGGTGGGCACGAGTTCCGGGAAGAAGACCGTCGCGAGCATCGAGGGCGATTCCGTTCTGGTGGAGGCGACGCTGGACATGCGGGTGCAGCGGTATTCCACGGATCCGGCGCTGGAAGGCTCGGATACCGTGGCGGAGAAGGTGTTTTTGTGGATGCCGGTGGAGGAATTCGCGCGGCTGGAGGAGATTTCCGCGGCACACTCCGCTCTGCGGGTCGCCGAGGAGCACGACGGGCCGCACGAACCCCCCGCGGTTCCGGAGAGGCTGCGGCAGAGCCAGAACTTCCGTGACCTGGTGGATCGTGTGCGTCCAGAGGTCACCCGCACGCCGGCCGAAACCGAAACCGAAGCCGTAACCGAAGCCGTAACCGAAGCCGTAACCGAAGCCGTAACCGAAGCCGTAACCGAAGCCGAAGCCGTAACCGAAGCTGAAGCCGGGGGAGGGGATGCCCGGCTGGGAAACGACAGGGCCGAGCAGCTCGCCTTGTCGATCTTGGCTGATTACGGTAAGCGTCCGGAGATCACGATTCCGGTGGGTGGGCGCCGGCAGCCCGACATGCTGGCGGCGGGTAAGAGCACCGGTGGTGGTGTGGTGGATCGGGCGCCGGGGATCGAGCGGGTGCTTCCGGAAGTGCGGCGGTTGCTGCGGGAGTCGGTGGGTGAGGAGCTGGCGTCGCTGGACCATGACCTGCGGTCGGTCGTGGAGAGCTTGTTGTCCTCGGCTTTCGGTGCGCCGGGGTTGTTCCGGGAGTTCAGTGGCGAGTTGCGTGGGGCGACCGAGACGATCCGGGTCGGTGACCGGTTGGTGACGATCGAGGTCAGGCCGCGACTGGGTGCGCTGGTCGGGACCGGTCGGGTGGAGAAGGCCAATGTGGATGTCACCGCGAGGAACGCGATCCGTGGCGAGGGCAAGGCGAAAGCGGGCACGAAGCAGCGGATCGGTGTCGAGTCGGGTGCCACGGTCGGCACCAAACGCAAGGATTTCTGGCGCACCCTGGGTTTCCTCGCCACCGGGTCGGTCCAGTTCTCGCACAGCTATACCGGCACTGTCGGGCAAAGTCACAAGGTCCACCGGCGCGCGAGGTTCGTGGGGCCCGCGGTCACCTTCGACCGGCGGGTGACCTGGTCGATTTCCGTGTCGACGAAGACCATCCCTGCCGAGACCGGGCAGCCGGAGCCGTCTCAGACCGGGCAGCCGGAGCCGCAGGCCGGGCAGCCGGAGCCGTCGCAGGCCGGGCAGCAGGGGTCGCAGGCCGGGCAGTCGGGGTCGTGGTACCGGGGACTGGGGCTGTTGGGGGGGTGGGGGAGGCGGTCTGATGAGGCTGATAGCGGTGGTATCGAGCTTGACACGTTGTCCGGGGATACCGTGACGGCGGGCAGTGACTCGGACAGTGTGGGGAGTTTTGGTGGTGCCTCGGCGTCCAGCAGTGCCACGACGGTCAGTGGTTCCACGGTCGATGGCTGGACGCGGGTGCTGGTTCCGGAGCCGTTGGCACCCATCACCGAGCAGGGTGATCTGAGGAATCTGGGTACGGTCATCAGGGACTTCGACTACGACGACCAGGACGGTAACCCGTTCCAGGTGCATGTGGAGTTCGTGATGCCGCAGGGTGTGGCGACGCCGTCCACGGTGTTGGGTGAGCCTATCGAAGCGATCCTGGAGGACCGTGCGGGTGGGCAGCGGCAGGACTTGACCACGGCTGGTGAGAACTCGCCGGATTCGCTGGAAGCGCAATTCGACCAGTTGGTGTCGCCGGGTGGGGTGGTGATCGCGGGGAGCCGGGTGCGGTTGCGGCTGTTCGATGTTCATCCGGTGGGGACGGCCGCGAAAAAGCTGAATCTGGAAGTGGGTACCGAGGGCGGGCTGAAGCTGGACGGTCAGGAGATGAGGGGCAGAGGTTTCGAGGGGCGTTTGCGTGGTTCGGCGTGGATGTTGTTCGGGGGTAAATCGAGCCGGGCCTATGTGGCTCCGTCGTTGACCGGGCGGGGCAGGTTCGGTGAGGAGGAAGGAGCCACGTTCGGTCGTGGCACCCAACGCCGGCGGGTCGGCCGGACGACCGGGGCCACGCATCTGTACCGGGCGCATGGGGTGTTCGAGATCACCAGCTACGGGGAGTCCGGGGCTGCCGGGAGTACCGAGACGGTCGTGGTCGGTGGTGGTGTGGAGTTCCTGCTGTCCGACATCGTCGCGCAGCGGCTGCGCACCCACCCGGTCCGGGAACCGGCAGCGCAGGGACGGCCCCCGCGGACCCGGCACCTTGAGTTGCCCGCGGGGGTGGAGCCGAAACCGGCACCGGTGACCGAGGTGCGGTATCCGCCGGAGTTCGTGTTCTCCGGTGCCGCGCTGGGCCCGACCCTCGTTACCGAGATCTCCAACGCACACGAGGTCGCTCCGCTGATCAAGAGCATGATCTCCGAGCATGCTCCCGGTTTCCGGTCGGGTCGCTGGCTGGAGGTACCGACCGGGATCGCGGGGTCGGTGGACACACTGGCGTCGGTGAACGCCTTGGCTGCCCGGTTCGGGCAGGAAGCGACGTCCGGGGTGCCGTTGCTGGCGGCCCGGCCGTATCGGGGCGGCACCGAGACGATCGAGTTCGTCATCCGCGCACGGTACGCGCCGGACGCTGTGGCCACCCCGGATAAGGACACCAAGTCCGACACGTCGTTTTTGCATTCCGAGAAACGGGTGCACACCGTGGCCCGGTCGCGGGCCGTCGGCGGCGGCGCGAGCGTGCTCGTGGCCGGTAAGGGCCGCGGGAACCTGCGCCGGGGGGGCGCGCACCCCCAGGTGGGCTACGACAACGAATCGTCACGGATCCAACGCGACTCCGAAAGCGATACGTTCAAGTCGCGGGTGCTGGGGACCGAGGCGATCTCTTACTCCTACACCTGGCCGACGTGGTTCCAGGTGGAGATGTACCGGACGTGGACCCCGAACGCGATGCTGAACACCCTGCTGCTGAACAAGCCGAGGCAGGGTATCGAAATGTGGGCGGCGATGCGGGAGGACACCCGGACCCCGCTCCAGCGGGGGTTCACCAGCGAGGGCACGGCCCGCTACATCATCCCGGGGGGCCTGACCACGACCACGCCGCCGCTCCCCCGCCCGGTGCGTATCGGCGGCCGGCTGGTGCCCGCCGGAGGTGCGCAGCGGCTGGGGCCACTGCCGCAGGATCTGCGGGGGGTGGACGTGATCCCGCTGGCACTGCCCGGAAGCGAGCGGTTGTTCCCGTGGCTGGCCGCGGTGCTGGCGCATCCCGCACCCGAACCAGCCGATGACGCCGACCCGCAGACCTCGGAGGGGTCGATGCGGGCGCCCGCCGGCAACGGCTGGGTCCGCCCGGCCACCCTGCCGGCGCAGATGCTGTGGCAACTCGGCGGGGAAGAAGGCTTGACCGCGATGATGCCGGACCTGCTGGCCGACCCGGTGGTCTTCCCCGCCATGGTCGAGACCGGGATGGTCTGGGACGACGAGCACGGTCTCGCGGTGCGCCTGCGGTTCACCGGGATCGAGTACGTCGACTCTTTCACCGCGACCGGCGAGCTGACCCAGGAACAGAAAACCGAGCAGGAGCTCGTCCAGTCCGAAGGCGGCAAGACCAGCGCGGCTGTGATCGGGCAGGCCACGGTCGATAGCGGCGGACCCGGGGCCAGTGGTGAACACGGCAAGCTCACCGGGGACATGCTCTTTCCCGGCGAGACCAGCACGCTTGATCCCTCGGTCGGGCTATCGGCCACCTGGTCGGACCCGCGCGTCCAGAAATTCACCGGCGGCACTACCCGGGAGGTCACCACCGAGAGGAGAGGCCTCTACCACGTCTACCGGGCTGCCGAGGCGGTCTACACGATCACCGGCCTGACCAAGCGTCGCGTCTTTTCTGCTGCCCTGCCGGGAAAAACGGCCGAGGTCGAGGTGACCATCACCAACGGCGGGTACTTCGCGGTGGAATCCACACAGGCCGCGGCGAAGAACCTGCCCGGACCCCCACCCAAGCCGACCACACCCGCTACCGCACCGGCCCCGGCCGCGGCCCTGGGCCCGGCCGCGCTGCCCGCGGTCTGGACACCCCACACCGGCGATGAGCACGCAGCCGGGCTGCTGCCCAAGATCCGTGGCCACCTGGTGGTCGGGCTGACCGCCTCCGGCGGCACCCTCACCGTGCCCGAACTGGCCGCGCGGATCGAGCAGCTCCCGGGCTGGGCCAGACGGCCGATCGTGCTGGTGGGAACCGACGGATCTTTCGACCTCGCTGATGCGGCCCGGCTGCGCGACACCCTCGGTGTCGACGTGATCGCGGCCGATCACGAGGTCTGGCATGCCGCCGACGGCCGAGTGGTCACCGGCAACTTGTCTTTCGTTCGCGGCGGGGCGCCGACATGGAGCGAACGCGCCGAAGCGATACTCGGCGGCGAGGTCCGCTCCGCCACCGCCGGGCACTGGCACCTGCTGTCGGCCGCGGGCGGCACCCGCCGGCTTCCCGGCGCGGATCTCGTCGCAGCACTGGCCAGTACCGGCACCCCGGCACAAGCGGGAACCGCGCCACGATCCGACTTCCGCTGGGGCGCACGCAGCGCGCCGGTAGCTCTGGCCATCCACGGGGCCACCGACACCGCCGACTACACCACCTGGACCCGCTCGCCGTATCACGCCGCCGCCCGCCCAGAGGGCAGCAAACCACTGCTGGTCCTCGGGCACGACGACACCATCATCCCCAACACCGAGGTCACCACCCTGCGCGACCATACCGGCGCGGACGTGCTGGCACGGGTCAACCGGGGCCGGGGCCCGAAATGGATGCTGCACCGCGCCGACGGCAGCCGGCCACGACCGGTCGACCCCCCCACCGAGGTGACCCCCACACCACGACCGCAACCCCTGCTGTTCGCCGGCCCCGAGGATTCCCCCGCGACGATCGCACAGGCCGCACGGTCGGCACCCCACCTGCCGGCGGACATCCAGCCCGTCGGCGTGCACGTGACACCCGACGGACTCGCGGTGCTGCCCGATGACCGGAAGGTGACACCCGAAGCCTTCGCCGACGAGGTACGACAACACCCGCGTTTCGTCCCGGGACTGACAATCGCACTGCTGGGATGCGCCGCCAACCGACCACCAGAGCCGGGCCAACCCACGTTCGCGCAGCGATTCGCACGAGCACTGCGCACATGGGTGTGGACAACAACCGACGATGTGGTTCAAACCACGGACAAGCGTGTGCACGCCACCCAGGTCACCGTCGCCGGGGACGGCACGTTGCTGCCGCAGTTCAAAAACGGGCAGGGCACCGGCCACTGGGACCTGCTAGACCCCGAAGGCCAACCACTGCGGACGGCCGGACCGGACCTGGCTGCCGCGGTCACACCGGACGGCACCGCCCCGCCGCGCTATCCCGAGGGAACCCACCCAACCCCGGTGATCAGATGGACAGGGAGAAACGGCAAGCGCTCGTACGTGAAGACTGCGGAACAGAAGGAAAAATACTCGGCGACAGAGAGACAACGTTATGCCGCGGATCCCAGCTTTAGGGAGAAAAAGGCTCAGGTACGGCGGGACAGAACAGTGCTCCTGAGGGAGAGGGATGAGCTGGTTCTGGGGGCGGAGGTGTTGCTGGGAGCCGCTCAGGCTCGGCTGGCGGCGTTGCCGGTGGGGGATGGGGCTCGGCAGGCGGTGCTTGGGCGTATTGGAGATCTGCAGGGGGTGTTGGACGACCTGCGGAAGGAGACGAGTGCGCAAATACTTAGAGATGAAGAGGCGGCTCGGGCGTCAGCGGCACAGACCGAGGAGGAACGCGAACAGAGAAGGAAGGAAACCAAAACGGAAAACCAGAGACTTCGCCGGGGGAGGTTAAGCGCTGCCCAGCGAGAGAAAGAGCGCGAGAGGGCGAGGGAATACGACAAACGTTACCGGGCGGGGCTCGGCGATGCCCAGCGAGAGGATCAACAGCGGAACAATCGGGAAATGACTAGGCTCAAGAGGGAGCGGGACAAGCTGATTGACGAGGCGGAGAAGTTGCTGGGGGAAGCTGAGGCTCGGCTGGCGGAAGTTGAGGCTCGGCTGGCGGCGTTGCCATGGTCCGATAAGACTCGACAGGAGGAGCTCGAGCGGGCTCGACAGGAGGAGCTTCGGTGTATCGAGGATCTGCAGGGAGTGTTAGACGACCTGCGGAAGGAGGAAATTCCGGTAATCCGCAGAAAGGAAGCGGAGCTTTGGGCGATCGAGGAGGACTCGGGATCGTCTGATGTGGCGTCCGTCGGTGGGCGTGTTGCTGCGAGCGTGCCGGATGCAGCACAGATGACGGAGAGTGGGGCCCGCGAGAAGGCGGCGTCGGATGAGCAGGCGCGGGCGTCGCTGGCGGACTGGGTTGCGCAGGTGCGGGCGTCGCTGAAGGGGATTAAGTCTCGGCAGGATTGGTTTGCGTTGCAGGATCGGGATTTTGTTCTGCAGTGGGGGCAGGAGTTGCCGACGTTGGATGAGGCTATGCGGGACGAGCGGGAGGAGCTGCAACGGCAGTTAGACGAGATTACGGGGGACGTGGTTGTTGAGTTGAAGAGGTTGGTCGGGCTTCTGGACGGGCATTTGGCTGCGTTGCCCGCGGATTCCCTTCCGAAGGTGCGGGCCCAGTTCGCACTTGCGAAGGCGGCGGCGGAGCAGGGAAGTTGGCCCCTGGAGCAGGTGTACAAGATCGCGTCGAAGCTGGGGGGGATGCTGGAAATGGAGCAGTCTTTGCGGAATTACCGGCTGGGCTTGGCGCGGGACGGCGACTCCAGGCGAGCTATAGATGAGGGAGGGGCCAGGACCGCTCAGGACGGAAGCCGGCCGTGGCCGGTCGACCCGCCCATCGAGGTGACCCACCCGCCACGACCGCAACCGCTGCTGTTCGCCGGGCCCGGTGATTCCGCTGAGACGATCGCACAGGCCGAGCGGTCGGCACCCGACCTGCCGGGCACCCAGCCCGTCGGCGTGCACGTGACACCCGACGGACTGGCGGTGTTGCCCGATGGCCGGAAGGTGACACCCGAAGCCTTCGCCGACGAGGTGCGACAAGACCCGCGTTTCGTCCCGGGACTGACAATCGCGCTGCTGGGATGCGCCGCCAACCGAGAACTTGAGCCGGGTGAATTGACGTTCGCGCAGCGGTTCGCCCGAGCGCTGCGCACATGGGTGTGGACAACAACCGACGATGTGGTTCAAACCAAGGACAAGCGTGTGCACGCCACCCAGGTCACGGTCACCGGGGACGGCACGTTGCTGCCGCGGTTCGAAAACGGGCTGGGCACCGGACACTGGGACCTGCTGGGCTCCGAGGGTGAATCACTGTGGACGGCCGGGCCGGACCTGGGTGCCGCGGTAACGCTGGGCGGCTCGGCGCCGCCGCGCTATCCCGACGGAACCCATCCGACCCCGGTGATCAGATGGACGGGTAGGCCGAAGCTAACCGACGAGCAACGCCAACGCAAAACGGCAAACCAAAGACTTCGCCGGGGGAGGTTAAGCGATGCCCCCAGCGCCCAGCCGGATGACACGGCCCCGGACGCGATGGATCGAAACCCCTGAGCTCGGTTCCGATTTTGATGGCTAGCGACCGGGCGGTCCCCCAAGTTTTCGTACCGACAACGTTTCGAGGAGAAGGAAATGACCACACCTGACCAGAAAGCGGACGTAAGGGCCGCCTTGCACGAAGTACTTTTACGACAGGCCGGATTCGCACCGGATGAGTTGGTCACGCAGGCTCGTGCCTGGCTCGCGGACGACCGGTTCGACGAGGTTGCCCGCGCGGTAGTCTCCACCGTCGCGCGCTACGTCCTGCCGCTCACGGTGGAGGATCTGGATGTGCTCGTGACCGTCTCCGAGGCGGAGGGTGTATCGCTGGACGTCCTGGAAAGCATCGAGCCCACGATCGACGATCCGCCTCTGGTGTGGCGGTTCAGCGCCCAACCGCCGGATTCCGTTGACTCCACAGACGATTCCGCCGTGGCGGCATTGATCGACGTCCTCGGTGAAGAGCCGGCCGCGCACGGAATGTGGCGTGCATGGCGAATGGTCCCGGATGGCGCGCCGTATCCGCCGCCGCGACCTGTCTACGTCGTCGAAGCCGACGATGACGACCTACCCGCGCTCACCGCTCGGCTGCAGGAAGCGCTCGTCGCCGCCGGTGAAGCGGCTCCGCAGGTCGAGGTCACCCCGGCCGTCGGCCCAGTGCCCACGTACCAGCAGGCGGCCCGAGCTTACGGTGCGCTCCTGTGGGCCGCTACCGAGGCGCCGGAAATCACGGTGGCGCGGGTTTTCGACGCGGTGGACCCGATTTCCGGCCCGAGCTTCGCCCCGGACCACCCCCGGATGGACAATGAAGCCGAACGTGGCCAGATCCTCGACTACCTACGCGCCGGCACTGCCCTAATGATCACGACGGCCACCCTGGAGGACGTCGTCGATCCTACCCGCGGAGCGGTCGTCCCAATGAGCTTCCGCACCGACGGCACCTGGATCTGGCCGGACACCATCGCGTACTACCTGGAACACCACCACCTGGCGCCAGATCCGGACCTACTGGCCCACATCCGCGACGCCGGCCTACTTCCCCCAGAACTGGACACGGTGGCCATACACCGAGCAATGGACGTACTACGCCGACCCCCGGAAACCGAACCGGTCTGGACCCGCTGAGCCGGATCAGACGAGGTGAGGGACTCCGGCAGAGTCTGTTGACACCTTGGGCAGAGGCGGGCACGGCTCCTGTTGATCACGTGAACTGCGCAGTTCACGTGATCGTGTGAGCGGGCCGTGCCCGTTGGTGCCCCTGCCTGAACCCCGTCGCCTTCGGTCTGCTGACCCGCTGTCTCGCAGCGGCACTGTGCATGCGCTGGCACGGGGAAGACGGCTGATCCCGCTACCTGAGCCCAGCCGCGAGGTGCCGATGGGACTGGGATCTTCATGGTGGCGCCGTGATCGTCATGGTGGCTGCCGCTGGGGGCTCTGTTCTTGGCGCGAGAGCAGTTACCGCCGTGAGGACAGTCCGGGTGGAGCTGCGCTGCCATCGGGCTGGTGGTTCGGGAACTGGCGCACCTGGGTACAGGTACGTGTGTCACTCCGCAGGTGTGCTTTCCCTCCCCTGCGGAGCGACACCGAACGGCGAACGTGCACGGAAACCCGAGTGGAGGACGAGGCATGGCGAACACCGCGCACCTCGTGGTTGCAGCGGACGGCGAGGCGTCCCAGCTGATCATTCGCGACGACGAAATGCTGCAGCGGGAACGGGCTGGCTACTGTGGACGATTCGTCCGGGGCTTGCGGCCGACTCCGCCGTAGCCGGCGTTCGGCGCCGCGCTGTCCTCGGGGGTCTCGCCGTTGGCGGGGCGCCAAACCGGCAGCCAGACCACGCTGGGGCTGACCAGGTCGAAACCGGCGAACATCGCCTCGACCTCCGGCTGCGAGCGCAGGCTCACCTGGGCCACGGAGCGCTCGTACTTGCTGCGCGCGGCGTACAGGTGTTCGGAAGGCATCCGTTCGGTGCTCCGGCTGCCGTGCGCGATGGCGAAGAAGCTGCCGCCGGCCAGCGCGTCCCGGTAGCGGGCGATCAAGCCAAGCGGATCCTCCTCGTCGTGCACGAAGTGCAGAACCGCGATCATCAGCAGGGCCACCGGCCGGTCGAGGTCGAGCAGGTCTCGCAGCTCCGGTGCGGCCAGGATCTCCTCCGGCTCGCGGAGATCGGCTTGGATGACCGCGCAGCGCGGGTTGTCGGCGAGCAAGCGCCGGGTGTGCGCGACGGCCACCGGGTCGATGTCCACGTACACCACCCGGCATTCGGGGTCGGCTTGCTGCGCGGTCTCGTGGACGTTGCCGACGGTCGGGATCCCGGAGCCGATGTCGAGGAACTGGGTCACGCCCTCCGCGACGCACAACTGCACGACCCGGCGCAGGAACATCCGGTTGATGTGGGCCATCTGCGGCCCCTCCGGCATGAGCTGCAGCATTTCCTCGGCGACCTGGCGATCCACCGCGAAGTTGTGCGCGCCGCCCAGGAACCAATCCCAGATCCGGGCGATGCTCGGCTGGTTCATGTCGACGTCCAGCGGTGCCCAACTCGGTCGCTTCATCCCGCCTCCTGCCCCCTCTCGCCATTACCAGCCTAGGTCCCTGCCAGCCTCCCCCTGAAACCGTGGGTTCGAACGAGCAATCACCAGCGCTCCCAGCGAGGCGCGCACCGCGTAGAGGTCGAGGATGTTCGTCGCGCTGACGTCGGGGACTGCGGCTCCGCGGTTTGGGAGCCGCTCGAGCATTCCTTCCTCGGCCAGGATGCGCAGGGCTTCGCGGATCGGGCCCCGCGAAACTCCCAGCCGGGCGGCCAGCGGCGGCTCCAGGTCGCGTCCGGGTTGCTCCGGCGTGGTCTCGCTCACGGATTTCGAGCGTGGTGCAGGACCAGGGACCGTGAGCGTTTTTCGGTGCTATGGCGCCCAAAATCACTCACGGCCAGGTGGCGACCTTCGCCGCGGCGGCGCCGCAATGGGTCGTGGGTCTGCTTCTCGTCGACACCAGGGCTGTCGCCGGCAACGACGCGGCGTCCGAGTCCCTGTGCGGGCGGGAACAACGTGGTCGTCGACGAGCACGTCGAGTGCAGTCAGGGGGGTGTTTAGTTCTTTATTCACACATTGATCTTGAACACCCTTCTCCGCTACCCACTCACCGACCCCTCCCTTCACGTGATCTTCACGGAATCAATCATCTAGAACTCGAAGCCCTGGGCTACACCGTCACCCTCACCCCAGCCGCCTGACCCAGCACATCACCACGAACCCGGCTCCGCTGCGCTCCGCCGGGTGCTACCGCCTGCCCACTCACCATTGATTTTCGGACTAGGTCCCGGCCAGCCCTCCCTGAAGCCGTGGGTTCGAACGAGCAACGGTGCTGATCAAGCGGAGCGGTGCGAGCCCACCGGCGATCGTCGGGGCTGGGCCGGTCGGCGGGGCGTCAGCGCGGCAGGTTTCGCGGGTCGCTTGGGCGCGGGTTCGGCTTGCCCGCGATGGTGATCCAGAGGTCCGGGTCGAAGTGGTCCCGCGGTAGCTGCGCGACCATGTAGCGGACGCTGCGTTCGACTTTCACGCGCCAGAGGCGCGCGGCTTCGTTGCCGTCGCCGTTGCGGAGCGCGTCGAAGATCGCGGCGTTCTCGCGGGCGATCAAGTCCCCGGCTTCGGCATAGCCCAGTCGCAGCACGGAGATGAACATCCGCAGGCGCATGGTGAGGCGTTCGAAGAACGAGGAAGCCTGCGGCAAGTTCGCGGTCCGTGCGATCGCGTCCTGGAAGCACAGGTCGGCTTCGCCGATGCGCACGTCGTCGCTGTTCCGCGCCGCGGCGCGGACCTCGGCGAGGGCCGTGTTGACCGGTTGGAGGTGGGCCTGGCCGAGCACCGCGACCCGGCGCATCACCAGCGCTCCCAGCGAGGCGCGCACCGCGTAGAGGTCGAGGATGTTCGTCGCGCTGACGTCGGGGACTGCGGCTCCGCGGTTTGGGAGCCGCTCGAGCGTTCCTTCCTCGGCCAGGATGCGCAGGGCTTCGCGGATCGGGCCCCGCGAAACTCCCAGCCGGGCGGCCAGCGGCGCTTCCTTGACGCGCTCTCCGGCGTGGTATTGGCCCGCGGCGAGTGCTTCACGCACCAGATGCACGACCCGGTCGGTGGTTCCGGACGCCGTGGCCGGATCGTCTGGTATTGCGCTGGTGGGCTCCAGGTCGCGTCCGGGTTGCTCCGGCGTGGTCTCGCTCGCGGATTTCGAGTCGTTATTAAGGCGGCGGTTGGCGGCGTCGCCGCTCCACAGGGCGCGAGGGCTCTTCGCCCACGAGTACGGGCTTGTGCGCGGGGTCCAGGTGCGGCACCAGGCCCGGACGTCGTTGCGGACCTTGGTCAGCGACGCGGCGAAACCGAACAGGTTCTCGTGGCCGGGCAGCGGGTTGTTCGCCAGGAGAAAATCGATCTCATCGATCCACGACGATTGGTCGGGTGCGCTGTGGCAGCGGAAGCGCGGCTGGCTGTGCAGCCACTCGTCAACCGTTCGCAGAGCCGGCTCGTCCAGGCCGCCGGCGAGCAGGTGGACGTTCATGCTGGCGGCCACGGTGCGGTCGAGGTGCCCGAGGAATGCGCGCAGAGGAACGCCCTCCCCGGACATTCCGGCGGTCATGCCCCGGAGCGAGGCGAAGGCGTTCGCCACGGCGAACAGGTTGCGCGTTTCGGCGCTCCGCCGGTCCGCGCCGCGTCCGGCCGGCCGTCGATCGCGAAGGGGTGTGCGATGCGGGGTGGCCGAGACGGCGAGCACCCGCACCGGGGGGTCGAGGAACAGGCCGACCACGTCGTGGATCTCCGCCGGCAGCAGCGAAGCCTGGTCGGCGCGCCGCGGCGAGGAGCCGGCCGCCGGGTGGATGCGGTGGGCGCGCCAGATGCGGTTCACGGTGGTCTGGCTCAGACCGGTCTCGGCCGCCATCGAACGCGTCGACCAGGCGTGTCTGGCACCTGGGGCTGGGGCGAGCGTGCGGATGAGGACGGTCGCGACCGCGTCGTCGTCGACCGCACGGGGCCGTCCTGGACGGGGTTGCTCGTGCAGGCCGTCCAGCCGTTGGTCGAGGAAGCGGGACCGCCACTTGCCGACCACGCCGCGGGAAATGCCGAGGCTTTGGGCCACCGCGGTGTTGGTGCGCTCGTGCTCGCAGCACAGCACGATCTGGGCCCGCAGCGCGAGGGCCCGCGAGCAGGTCCGGCTGCGGGTCCACTTCAGCAGTGCGGCCCGTTCGGTATCGGTGAGGACCACGGCGTTGCGGGGCCTGCCGACCATGGCAGAAGAGTAGGCGGACTTCTGGTTCAGGTAAACGGCCGTGCTCAGCAGATGTCCACGGGCATTGTTGACAACTCGGACCGTTCGCATACTTCGTCGCTATCCGGTGGCCACGCCGCCGACGCCCCACAAGGCACCCGCGAGTTCGCTTCGGTAACAACGACACCGCCCGCTCCGGCGGTGCGAAGGCACGGGACGCAGTCTGCGGGGTCCGGAGGTCCCGGACCCCGCAGTCGGTGCCCTGCGCGTCCGCCACGCCCGGGCAGGCCTGCGATGTAGGAGCTCTTCGTGAGCAGTTCCATCATTGATGACCAGCCCTACGGGCGCTTCCACCGCAAGCTCTTCTTCCTCTCCGCTGGCGGGCCGTTCCTAGACGGCTACATCCTCAGCGTCATCGGCGTGGCCATCACCGGGGCGACGCGCGAGCTGGGGCTGACGTCCTTCGCCGAGGGCTTGGTCGGTGCCGCGGCGTTGGTCGGCGTGCTGCTCGGCGGGTTCGTGTTCGGTTGGGTGACCGACCGGGTCGGCCGGCAGGTCATGTACACCATCGACTTGATCGCCCTCGTCGCCGCTTCGGCGCTGTCGTTGTTCGTGACTGAGGCGTGGCAACTCGTCCTGCTGCGCTTCGTCGCCGGGGTGGCGGTGGGGGCCGACTACCCGATTGCCACGTCGTTGCTCGCCGAATGGCTGCCCGCGCACCGACGGGGCCGCACGATGGGAGCCCTGGTCGCCGCGTGGTTCGTGGGTGCATCCGCGTCCTACGCGGTGGGCTACCTCGTGGCTGCCGCCGGCGGGGAGGACCTGTGGCGCTGGGTGCTGGCCAGTGCGGCGGTACCGGGCTTGATCATCCTGCTGGCCCGCATCGGAACACCGGAATCCCCTCGCTGGCTGCTGCGCCACGACCGCCCGCAGGACGCGGCGGAAGCGATTCGCACGGCGCTCGGCCGCTACCCGACGGAGCAGGAACTCGCGCGCTTGGCGGAGACCGAACCGGCGAAGAGCTCCCGACTGTCCGATGTGTTCACCGGAGGTTACCTGCGGCGCACGTTGTTCGTCGGCGGGTTCTGGCTCTGCCAGGTCGCGCCCGCGTTCGCCATCTGGACCTTCTACCCGGTGATCCTCGGTGCCTACGGGTTCGAAGCAGGCGACACCGCGCTGCTGTGGTCCATGGTGGTCAGCCTGGTCACCCTGGCCGGCTGCGTGCCGTGCATCAGGTGGGTGGAGACCTACGGGCGCAGACCCGTCATCATCTGGACCTTCGTGGGTGTGACCGTGTCGCTGGCAGCGCTGGGTTCGTTCCCGGGTATGGCCGCCGCACTGGCCATCCTGATGTTCGTCGTCAACGCGCTCGCCCAGGGCGGCGGCAACATCCTGCAGTGGATCTATCCGACAGAGCTGTTCCCCACCGACATCCGGGCGTCCGCGGTCGGCGTGGCCAGCGCGATCAGCCGCATCGGTGCGGCCGCGGGCACTTACCTGCTCCCGGTCGGGCTGGAAGCGATCGGGCTCGGTCCGACCATGCTCGTCGGGGCCGGGCTCTCGGTCATCGGAACCGCGATGTGCGTGGCCTGGGCCCCGGAGACCAAGGGGCAGGCGCTGCACGAATCCGCTGCCGTCCCGCAGCAGTCCGAAGCACGAGCCGGCTAAGGAGGAATCGATGTCAGTCACCCGCGACCCGCTGCTGACCCCGTTCCGGATCAAGAACCTCGTCCTGCGCAACAGGATAGTGAGCACCTCGCACGAGCCCGGCTACGGCGAGGACGGGATGCCCACCGAGCGGTACCGGGCATACCACGTGGAGAAGGCGCGCGGTGGGGTTGGCCTGACCATGATCGGCGGCAGCTCGGTGGTGAGCGTTGACAGTCCGCCGTCGTTCGGCAACCTGCACCTGTACTCCGACGAGATCGTGCCGTGGCTGCGGCAGTTGTCCGACGAGGTGCATGCCGAGGGCGCGGCGGTCATGTGCCAGATCACGCACCTCGGCCACCGCACCAGCAACTACACCGAGTCGTGGCTTCCCACGGTGTCGGTCGGCAACCTCCGGGAACCGGCGCACCGCGCGTTCACCAAGCAGGCCGAGATCGCCGACCTGGAACGCATTGCAGCCGACTACGCGGCCGCCGCCGCGCGCTGCGAGGCGGGCGGCCTCGACGGCATCGAGATCCAGGCCTACGGGCACTTGCTCGACAGCTTCTGGTCTCCCGCGCTGAACAACCGAACCGACGACTTCGGCGGTTCCTTCGACAACCGGATGCGCTTCCCCCTCCAGGTCATCGCCGCGATACGCGCCGCGGTCAGCGACGAGTTCGTGGTCGGCATCCGCATGGCCGTCGACGAACAGCTCCCCGGTGGTGTCGACGAAGACGAGGGCCTGGCCATCGCTGCGGTGGTGGTGGACGCGGGGATCGACTTCATCAGCGTCATCCGCGGCCACATCGCCACCGAAAGCGGTCTGTCCGACGTGATTCCGCCGATGGGCGAGGCCTCGGCACCGCACTTGGACCTCGCCGCCCGGGTGAAGCGCAAGATCGACGTGCCGATCATGCACGCGGCCAAGATCGCGGACGTGGCCACCGCGCGGCACGCCATCGACGAGGGGCTGCTCGACCTCGTCGGCATGACGCGCGCCCTGATGGCCGACCCGCACCTGGTCGCCAAGATCGAGGCCGGGCAAGAAGAACGGATCCGTCCCTGCGTAGGGGCCAGCCTGTGCATCGACGCCGCTTACATCGGAGAACCCGCCTACTGCATCCACAACCCGTCGACCGGCCGGGAGCTCCGCCTACCGCACCGGATCAGCGCAGCGCCGCAAGCCAAGAACGCGGTGGTGGTCGGTGCCGGTCCCGCCGGCCTGGAGGCCGCGAGGGTGCTGGCCGAACGCGGCCACCACGTCACGGTGTTCGAGGCTGCTCCCGAGCCGGGTGGCCAACTGCGCTTGGCGTCCCGGGTGCAGCGGCGGCGGGATCTGATCGGCATCGTGGACTGGCGGGTGGCCGAATGCACCCGCGCGGGGGTGCGGTTCAAGTTCAACCATCTCGTCGAAGCCGATGAGCTTCGCGGGCTGGCTCCCGAGGTGATGATCATCGCGACCGGGGGAGTGCCGAACACCGATTTCCTGGACTTCGGGGCGGATCTGGTGCACGACACGTGGGACATCATCTCCGGTGCCGTGCTCCCGACCGGTTCGGTGCTGGTCTACGACGACCATGGCGGGCATCCCGGCTTGGACGTCGTGGAGTTGCTGGCCGGCAGCGTGGCGCAGGTGGAGTGGGCCAGCCCGGAACGGACGGTCGCTGTCGACGTCGGCAGCGTCAACGCACCGCCGTACCTCCGCACGATGCTCAACCACGACGTCCGCATCAGCCTGATGCACCGGCTGGTCGGCGTACAGCGCGACGGAGACGCGCTGCTGGCCACCTTCACCAGCGATCCGACCCGTCGCTCGTTCACCCGGCGCTTCGACCACGTCGTCGTCGAGCACGGAACGCTGCCCAACGCCGAGCTCTACGAGCAGCTCAAACCGCACTCGACCAACGAAGGCGAGATCGACTACGCGAAGCTCCTCGACCGATCACCGCAGGACCGGCTGCGCAACGAGGACGGCAGGTTCCAGCTGTTCCGCATCGGCGACGCGGTCAGCAGCCGCAGCGTGCACGCCGCTGTGCTGGACGCATTCCGGCTCTGCTCAGCCGTATGAGAACAGGCCTCGGCGGTGCGGGGAGGCGCGCCTTCCCACAGGGGTTGAGGCAAGGGACCGGCGGCAACAGTCCGACTTCAGTTTCCGCCAATGCCCGTTCAACCACGGACGGCCCTACCAAGACACGGCAACCGGACACACCCTGACGCGCTCGAACCAACGATGGGTGTGCAACAAATGCAGTTTCGACGTTGTTGGGCGCGACTACTCGACATGGCGAGGCATGATCGAAGATCATCGAAGATGCAACGGCAGAAACCAACAATGACGCCCCGGTGCCACGCACCGGGGCGTCATGCATTCAGCGGTCGAAACGACCCTGCTGTACCGCACGAACGAAGGTCGACACGTCGACACTCAAGGTCGGTCCGTGAGGGTCCTTAGAATCGCGGATTGCGTCCAGTGTCGTAGTTAATTCGACACAATCTCCATTCGCACTGGAGTAGCTCGATTTAATCCATTGTTGCGTTAGCATTTTAACTCCATTCATCGAAGATGCAACGGGGGAAACTAACAATGACGCCCCGGTGCCACGCACCGGGGCGTCATGCATTCAGCGGTCGAAACGACCCTGCTGTACCGCACGAACGAAGGTGCTCACGTTGACGCTCAAGGTCGGTCCGTGAGGGTCCTTAGAATCGCGGATTGCGTCTAACGTGGTGGTCAGTTCGACGCAGTTGCCGTTCACGTTGCTGTACGAGCTCTTACGCCAATATTTCGGGTTCATCTTTCTGGTGCTCCTCAACTATTGTTTGTGCTATCAGATCAATCGATTTGCTCGGACTCAGTGCGTATTCACCAATCATGTCAAGCGCCTTGCGATACGCATCGACATCATCGGAATCGGTAACGAACGCACTCGAACTATAGTGTTCGAAGTGCACATAAGGCGGTGCGTCTGAGAATTCGTAGAGCACGAATGGTCCAGCGGTTCCCGGATGCCAGCCGGTACGTATTGGGACTACGCGAAGCGTAACGTTTGAATTTTCTGCACAGAATTTGATCAAGTATCGCAGTTGGTCGATCATTGCGACATTTGACCCGATTTGCTGACGCAAGGCAACGTCACCAACAAGCACCTCATAGTGAACCGGATTCCGCTTTGTAAGGATCTCCCGGCGCGACACTCGAACCATTACACGTGACTCAACATCATGTTTCGGGTGTCCGTCAGCTTGTGCAACTCCCCGAACGTAATCATTAGTTTGCAGTAGTCCAGGAATGATCATCGGTGACCATTCCATTATTACTGATGCGTCCCGTTCGCTCGCAACAGCCCCCGCTAGCTGTTGCGGAATACCGGGAACTCCAGTGGTCAGCCAATTAGGCTCGTTCGCATGACGCGCTATGTCAAGGATTCGTTCGCACTCCGCAGACGCCGTGCCCAACGCGCCTAGAATCCTTGCTGTTGTTTCGACGTCAGCAATTCTCTTGCCGGTCTCAATTCTGGACAAGAGTGCTTGATCTATCGATAGTTTATTTGCTAGTTGTCTAGCGCTGATACCACGGTCATTGCGAGCTTGACGCAACGCAGCCGCTAGCGCTCTAGCTCGCGGTGACCCGTTGGCTGTAGCCATGCGATACATCCTTACGTGTTATACGGGCACGATCACCCGTTTAGAGCAGTTGCGATGTCATTTCAACATCATCCAATCTTTTGTTGGCGCTGATCACCCCTTGCCGCATCAGCGTACTTGCTAGGTCAACACTCGTGGGAGGCATTATGACGGGTCACAGCGCCGTTCCTGGTCCACCTGGTCCAGCTGGTCCGCCCGACCAGACGCCCGAGGGTAGCAACGTGCGGTGGTTCCGCTACAAACATGGCGTCGTCCGTGAGTCGAAACGTGTCCTGCACTGTGCGGAAGAATCTCGGGATGGCACGGTGACGTCCGTGTCTGGGGAGAAGTTCCCACGCGTGCAGGTGGAGGTGTGCGAGGAGGGTGAGGGGGCAGCGTGCGTTCCTTGCCTGCTGGTCGTCATTGGCCGAGCTGATCGACTGGTCGATATTCCACCCGTGGTGAGTCAGGTTCCGGCCGATACGCTTGCTGTGATGCTTGCTGAAATCCAATGGGCAATCAGCGATGCGCAGTTCAATGTCGTGCGGGGGGACTACCCCCTGGAGAATCAGGTGGCGCTAGCGGACAAATTGCGGCGACTCTCCCATGTACTTCACGTTCGGGCGCATGCCATGCGATCAGGCGGGGGCACAGAGTGAGCGGATCGGTCGTATTCGGACCAGTGTCCGCGATGGAAGGGTACGCGTGTGTGCCTGGGGTCCGGGTGGTTTGGACTGACCATCTCGGGTATGTACACGAACGTAAGCCCGGCACCATCGCGACGTCGCGATGCGGACTCAACATGGGTAAGTCCAATACGCCACCACTCGTGAGACCGTGTCGCGACTGCGTTGAAGAGGCAATGCGGGAAGAGTCACCCGCCGACGTGGCTATCGGACGTCATAGACGTACCGCATGACCCCAGACACGGCCCGGTGCCGGTCGACACTGGATATTCAGGTGTCGTGCCCCCCGGCCCGGCATCGGTCCGTCGCGGCCGGTTGGCGGCTGGAGATCCTCCGGCCGCCAACCGGCCGCACCCACGTGATTCCGTCATTTTCAAACTAGTACGAACGGTTTTAATGTAGTGAGAACGTCACCGCAAAGATTCAGCACCGACAAGTTGATAAATCTCACCAAGGGAGAGAGGGACGTCATATATTGCATCGCCTGCGAACTTACGGACAATGAAATTGCGATGCGGTTGTTCATCTCGAAAGATACCGTAAAATCCCGATTGTGCAGTATCTACCGCAAGTTTAATCTACGCAATCGTGTCGGTGCTGTGATTCTGGGATACGAGCTCGGCATCCTCAAGCCGTCAAATGTTGAGCAATTCAGAAATGCCGAAGATTCGCCAATCGACGATACATCCCGCATATGTCTTCCGGTTCGCCAGCAAGACATGAAAGAAATCGAAGCTTTGGTGGATCTTCTTGCCAGGCGCATGAGAAAATATCTCCTCACTGAGGCCATGAGCCGACAATGGGAACAAACGAGAGGCCGATCCTAGTCGCCACCCGCCACCTGTACGGTGCCCCGCACCACAGGTGCGGGGCACCGTCGACCTGAGGGGCTCCGGTCGTGAGTGATTGTTCCGGTAAGAACCGGCATTGCCGCTCACGACCTGAGGGGCTCCGGTCGTGAGTGATTGTTCCGGTAAGAACCGGCATTGCCACTCACGACCTGAGGGGCACCCGGTCGTGCGAGAGCACGCACGGTCGCCCGCAAAAACACCCGGGTGGTCCCGAGATCCAGCGCCCGCCACCGGCGACCGCGGGAGCAGGCAACCGCGGGGGCCGGCCGGACGTGTTGCTGCTGACGAATTCCCCGACGCAGCAAGGAGACATCGATGCGGGTGTCCCGCCTCCGCCGACGCGCGGCGACCATCGGCGTCGTCGCGATCACCGCCGCCCTGCCGGGCATGGCCTGGGCTTCGGCCGGGCCGGTGGACCAACACACCGGCCCGGTCGCCTACGCCTTCACCGGCGCGTACCACGCCTCGACCCTCGATGGCGCGGACACGTTCGACGAGGTCTACCGCTCACCGTTGGAGCCGGGGGTGGTGGGCGTCCGGCCGCCGTCCAACGCCGCCCGCTCGGACTTCATCCCGGTCGGTCCGCTGTCCACCGGCACCTCGTGGTTCATGCACGTCAATTCCGACCGGGGCGTATTCAGCAGCAGCACCCGACCGGAGGGCACCACCGTTGACGAGTTCTTCGAGTCGACCGCAGAACTCAGCCGTACCTCGGTGCCCCGTGCGACGGTGCGCGCCGACTACATGCTGGAGGCGCAGAACGCGCTCGGCGACGACACCGCGGACCACCGATGGCTGTACCTGGACGACGTGCGCAGTCACGCCGAGTGCCGGTCGGCGGAGAACGTCTCGGCTCGAACGACCGCCGGGCAGCTCTGGATTCGCCAGCCCGACCGCACGCTGGCCGCGGTACCCCTGCCCGTCGGGGACGAGGCGTACCGGGTGAACGGGATGCCGTTGCGGTTGCCGAATTCGACCATGGAGCAGCAGGCCCTGCCGCAGTTCGCGGACGTATCGGTGCGCCGCGTGACCGGACCCGCGGACCTGATCGACACCGACCAGTGGCGGACCGGTGAGGTCAACGCCGCTACCGGTTGGCGGGTGGAGGTGACGAGCTACGTCGTGGCGAACGGCATCCGCACCGAGGTGGACCGTTCGGCGCTGATCCTGGGTGCGGTGAGCTGTTCGCTCTCCCGGTGAGGAAGGGCAGAACGCGTCGACGCAGGCGTTGGCATCACGCTCGGCCGTGGAGAGATTCTCGTTGCGCCGGTGCCCCTTGGGGCGCCGGCGCGGGTTGCGGACTTGGCGCCGCCTCCATGACTTCTTGGCCTCGGGCGTCGACGACCTTTGTGAACAGGTGTTGTGCAGCTCCGAAGATGACGGCCCAGCCGATGATCTGCGCCGATGAATCGAGGGACGTCAGACCGGGTACGAATTCGCCGCGCATGAGAAGGAGCCCGAGCACGGCTGTCAAGGCACCGGCCGGGAGCTTGAGGCACGCGAGCGCGAGCGGCACGTTGGACGCGGTCGGTTTGCCCCTGAGCTGGTGAAGCGTTGCGGCAGCGGTCACCGCCGCCGCAACGAACCCGACGGTTTCGACGACTGCGTAGTCGCCACTCGACGCGGCCAACTCCGAGCTCAAGTCCATATCTCCGGTGAACGGGTGTTGGCCGAGCGGACACACGACTACCAGTTCGCGAGGTGGCTCGATAACCTGTGCTGACGGCACGTTGGGGGTGGGCCCGAAGCAGATCGGCAGCAGCGTCGGAATGAGCGCGCTGAAGATCGCGATCGTGACAGCTATGCCCAGCAGGCCGATGGTCCAACACCACACCAGTTGGGAGAAACTGCGCTCGCGGACGACCTCGCGCTCCTGAGCCCGGTACGCCTCGCGCACCGCGTCGATCACGGTCTGTCGCTGCGACTGGGTGATTCTGCCGCCCTCGGAGCTCTTGAAGATCCGCTCGACGGCCAATCGGCGCCTGTCCTCGGGCGGCAGGCTCGCCTCGATCAGCATGAGGAGGTCGGCCAGCATGCTGTGGAGATCTTCGAGCGAAACCATCTGGAGCACGAGAAGGTGGGCCGCGTGGATGTGGGCGAGCGTGCTGTCCACCCCGTGCGCCCGCCGCGGCCACCGAGTGCCGAGGACATCGCTGTGAGCGCACTCGAGGTGGTCGCGGGCGTGGGCCGCCAACTTCTCGGTGCACAGCTCGCTCGGCGCGGAGCAGTTCTCCGCCCAGTCCACGAATGCCCTCAGCTCGTCTATGCGGGCGAGTGCCCTGAACCCCCAAGGCCATCGCCAACCGGAGTCTCGTCGCGAAACGTTTCGCGGGGCGTTCACGGCTCTCACCTGCGCGGCGATCGAGCGGCCGAGACCGCGGCCCACGCCACCTCCGGATGCCGGATGTCGGAGTGGGCCTGGGCGAACCGGGACAAGTTCCGGTTGATGACGTCGTTGGCGTCGAGACGGTAGAACACTCCCGGCTGGAACCCGTAGTCCGTGCCCTGCTGGGCCATCTTGACGGTCTGAACCCCGCTCTGCTGGTAACCGTCGTAGCCCATCGCTCCCCAGCGGTAGTTGATCCGGTCCACCAACTCGGCGTCCTGCCACGCCAGCCTGCTGGCGTTGGGATACCACCAGGCGACTGCGCGGTCGGCCTCGCTGAACGTGCACACGAGCGGGCCGTCGACCCGGTCGACGCAATCGGCCAGCACACCGGCGCCGTCCCGCACCGGAGCTCGCGGTGCGAACGCGAAGTGGCTGAACGCGCCCTGCAGCAGGTACAGGGATTTGACCGGGCTGTGACCGCCACGCAGCTCAGGCGGGAGCCCGCTGAGGGCGAACGAAACGAGCCGGGCGCCGAAGCTGTGGCCGAGGAGATGCACGCGCACGCCGGGGATGGTGTGCGCCACCTCTCCGAGCAGGGGGCCGAGGCCGTCGCGGCCGACCACCCCGGCGCGTTCCTTCATCTCGTAGTAGCTGAGGACCCGCAACGACTCTCGCGCTCCCCGCCACATCCGCCCGAACGGGTTGAGTGCCCGCTCACTTCCAACGTCGACGGGTGCGAGGGCCGCCATCGCGTCGAACACCCGTCCCGGTGGTGCGCTGAGCACCGCTGCTTCGCCCGCGTCCTCCGGGGCGTTGCTGGAAGTGGTCACGAGTCCTCTCGCCAGGCGGAGGAACTCCAAGAGCCGGTCCCGGTCCTGCGGCTGCCGGTCGAGCAGCTGGCCGATCTCCTCCAGCCGCTCCTCCTGGTTCGGGAAGGCAGGCGAGAGCGCCTTCGCGAGGTCGGCACCGGTGGATGTCTCCCCGGTGGGTTGTGGGGACGCCAGAGCTCCTAGGTCCCGCGTTGCCGATGACCGCGGGACCGGCGGGCCGGTGTCTGCCGGGGCGTCCTCGGGGAACAGGAGTGCGGGCCACAGCACGCCGACGAACGCCGTATTGGCCCGCTGCTCGGCCGAGAGCGTCCCCGCGATGAGTCCGAACATCGCCGCGTAGAGGTCACGTGCCCCGTCGAAGGAGCTGTTCCAGCCATGGCTGAAGACGAAGAGCTCGCGCAGCCCCGCGGTGGTCTCGGGCAGGCTTTCACTCTGG
This sequence comes from Saccharopolyspora sp. ASAGF58, assembly GCF_012277335.1. Taxonomy (NCBI): domain Bacteria; kingdom Bacillati; phylum Actinomycetota; class Actinomycetes; order Pseudonocardiales; family Pseudonocardiaceae; genus Saccharopolyspora; species Saccharopolyspora sp. ASAGF58. Next base: position 5,684,628 of record NZ_CP040605.1, read on the forward strand.
CGGAGCACGCCCGCTGCATCGAACTCGACCTCCCAGTAGGGCACATCGCCGAAATGTGACTCCATCTCTCCTCCCCAGGTCGCAGGGCTCCCACCACGAAGAGACGGTTCCGCAGGGACCAAAGAGGATCCAGCAGGTTCAAGACGCGGCTCATCGCTGGCAAGGGCTGGGCCCGGCTAGCGGTCGGTCGGTACGGCGATTTCTCCGTCTTCCCGCATCAGCCGATCCAGGACTTCGTCCGGCATCCACACCCGGTGCGGGTAGTCGGTGCCCCAGGAGTTCAGGATCGGCACGGCGCCCAGCTCGTCCGCGCGAGCGTTGCCGAGCACGGCATGCACGTCATCAACCGATGCTGCCCAGCGGAACACCTTGATGCCGTCGGCCGCGTCGGCGACGTAGCGGGCGCGCTCGGTGTAGTCGTTGTTGGCGTAGGAGTTCTCCCAGTCGACGTGCCCTGCCGAGGCCAAGACCTCGGCCGCGGCGCGACAGGACGTACCGTTGGAATCGCCCGGGTTGGTCTCGGGCCACTGATCGCGTTCCTTGCCCCGATCCCACAACCACCAGGCCGTGTACAACTCGTCGTTGAGGATCGTCATGCACCGGGTCCAGGCGAATCCGACGCAGGCTCCCTCGCTGCCCTGGTTGTAGAACTTCCACCACTCCTCGCGGTCGGGTTCTCCGCCGGGTTCCAGGCACACGGCGTGCCCGCCCCGAATCCTGGTCAGCGACTTCGCCCCCTCCCGGGCCACGAACGGAACACCGTCCTGGCCCGCTTGGGGGCGGTCGAATTCGGTGTACCAGTTGATGCCGATCACCACCGGTACCTCTGCGGGGCGGCTCGCGGCGGTCAACGGGTATTGCTCGACGTGGCGCCAATCGTCGGGGAGGAAACGCCCCAGACGCTGGTCATCTGGATCTCGATCGATCGGGCGGTACCGCATGGGTTCCTCCACTCTCGCTACACAGCTGCCCGTTCGCCGGAACGCGGGCGGGCACGACCAGTAAGCCGGTCGCGTGCATGCGGCAGCAATGAGCACACCGATCCAAATAGGATCCAGGCGGTCCACCCACCGGCGAACCAGTCGGCGTCCGCCGCCCGACTGGCTGGCCGGTGCGGAAGTTGTGCCAGATCGCGGCGGCCAGGGCCAGCACACGCTGGGCGACGCGCACGCTGACACCCTCGGCCGTGTGGGCGCCGTGTTGTTCCAGGTCCAGCCGTGTTGTTCCAGGTCCAGCTGTCCCTTCAGGGTGTCGTTGACCGACTCGGTGAGTTGGCGGACTTTCTTGAGCATCGGCTCGCCTGCTCGCAGAACCTCCTTCTTACGCGACGGCCGCAGCAACGTGCTGCGCTGTTCGGACAGTGACCGTTCGAAGGCCTTCGAGGCGAACCCCTTGTCGCTGATCAGCACCAGACCAGCGCGATCCTTGACCATCTCAGCGTGTCACCTCGGTCCAGCACGTCTGCCGATGGCCGCCTTCGAAGAGAACAGCCGTGAGCGTTTTTGGGCGCCATAGCACCCGAAAACACTCACGGGTGTTCTCTGCTTACCGAAACGCTCATCGCGATCCCCATAGCCGCGAACACGCCCCCGCCGCTTCCCGCCATGGCGCGGCCAGGCGTTGCCTCATGCCCGCAGGAATTTGGACTTACTCGTCTAGAGCACCAAGTTCGAGTAGTCGTCCTTCAACGGCACCCGGTCCACCCGCGCTTCGAGCCCGTCGGATGTCAAGGGGGTCTCGTGCGGTTCGAGGTACTGGAAGTCAAGACCCGCGCGTTCTCGCAGTTGTTCCAGCGAGACGCGGTACGTTCCGGCATCGAAAACGGCTTCGAAGGGGAGCATGTCTTCGATGAGTTGCGTTTGCTCGAGCAGGTACCCGGAAACGCGCAGCGCACCAGCGGGTTTGCAGTAGCCGACGACCTTCCAGAACGCCAGCGGGAGCCGGACGCCCTTGTACAGCGGGTCGTCATCGGCCATGACCGGACCGGTGAACACGGTCATCTTCTTGTCCGTGAGGTCGGCGTTCTCGAGGATGAAGTTCTCAAGACCCTGCCAGAGTTCTTTCCCCTGGTTGAACTTCTCGTGCTGCGGCGCGCAGTTCGTGAAGTGGAACGTGTCGTCGTTGGCTCGTGCCAGGTCGTCTCCCCAGACCGGATCGAGCCGCCGGACGAGGTGCCCCCGGTCCAGCGCGTTGCGCCGGTAGAGGGACTCGCCGATCTGCTCCGATTCCGCGATGCGGGAGTCGAGGTACCACCTGTCCGCCAGCCGCTGGAAATCGACGCTCCTGCTGCCGTCGATGTTCACCACGGTGTAGTAGGCGAGCTGGCGGCGCCGGTTCACGACGATGCTGAAGTGCGTGTACGGGAGGACGGTGGGATCTCCGCCAGGCGGGACGTTGCTGGTCGTCGCGGCGTTGCGCCGCTGTTCATCGGATAGTTCCGGCAGCGGTAATTCGGGCCCGAGGAATTCCGGGTCGTACCCGGTGTAGCCCTCGTAGTAGGAGCTGGGGCGGGAGATTTCGAGCGGCGTGCCATCGAGGTACTCGACCTGAGCGGATTCGGCTGCGGTCGATTCCCCCACTTCTACCGTGATGTAGAGCGGAACGGACAGCCTGTGTTGCATGATCGGGCCTTTCGCATCGTGGTCGACTCGTTGGGTGCTCCTCAGGAAAATTCCACCCCGGCCCGCTGGAGGAGCGGGTCTCCCGTAAGCCGCCACAGCGGCACCGCCTCGTTGCCCTGAAGGTATCGACCTCCGAAGTGCAGGCCGATGACCATCGAGGTTTCGAGGTCGAGCAGGCACGATCCCGAATTGCCGCCGAGGGTCGAGCAGTCGTGGATGACGCTGCCCGATGCGGAACGAACCTCGCCCGGCTGCAGTCGCTTGACGTTGTAGACGCCGGCGAAGATCCGCTGCATCTCCTCCGGATCGTTGCGCCTGGAGTCGGCGGCCGGATAACCGACGACGTACACCTTGGTCCCGCTGCGAACACCGGGGGCGCGGGCGATGGGCAGGGGATCCATGCGAGGCGCTCCGCCAGGGCCGTCCGGCGCGCACCGCAGCAAGGCGAGGTCGACTGCGTCGTGCATGCCGATGATCTCGGTCAGTTGCAGCTCTCGGGGCTGCGAAGCCGACAGTTCCTCGTTGTAGTCCACCCGTCCCGTCATGCCGGGGGCGAACGACCACGCGCGACCGTCGTTGCTGGCGAACTCGGTTGCGACGTGCCGGTTGGTCATCACGACGTCCGCTGCCGCCAACCAACCCGTCCCCACCCAATCGATGTCCGGATGCCCCTCGACCTCGATCCGTCCGACGCGGGGCAGGACGTCCTCGATGGCAGACCGGTGCTGTTCGAGTTCGTCGGTCCAGGGTTGTGGCGCTGGAAAGAACCGACCGTCCTGCACCAGGATCGCGGGCCTGGCCATGAGCAGGACGATCGCCTCCAAGGCTGCGCGCTCGTCCGCGTCGACGTCGGCGCGGGCACCATCGCGCAGAAGCTTCCGAACAGCGGTACGCCCGGCCGGGACCAACTCCTCCAGGTGACCGCGTGACTCGGCCTCCAGCCGTGGCAGCTCGCCCGGCTCGGCACCAACGAATGGCTTCGTCATGTACTTCGAGCGCCCGGGCGCGACCTTACGGACGACAGTCGCGTTGTCGTCGTACAACTCTTCCTCGATCCGTGGCAGATCGCGTTCGTGGCGCAGTGCTTCTGCTACGACATCATGCCCGGACATCATTCCCCCTGGTATCAACCAACATCCGTGATCCGACGGTAACCAGCCGTGCCATGAAATTACCTCCCGCGGGCTAATCCGGGCGGCAGTTGGAGTGCGGTCTGTTATTGGGCGGGAGGGTCTGGTGCAGCGTGGAACGGACAAGGACGGAGTGGTCCAAGCGTTGCTGCCGGGCCCAGGCAGCGGCCGCGGCACGACCCTGCAATCCCAGCTTGTCCAGGATGTTGTGCACGTGGTTCTTCACCGTCGCCAAGGCGATGCACAAATGCCGGGAGATCTCCTGATTGGACAGTCCCTGCTCCAGCAGCACGGCGACTTGCACTTCCCTGCGACTCAGGACCCCCGCGTCCGGACTGGGCTGCACCTCCGCGGACAGCTCGGCCACCCTGCGGCACAGGGCAGCGGCAACGCGCGGCGAGCAGCGCAACTCCCCATTGGCAACGCTGCTTATCGTCCGAATCAGTTCGGAGATCGAATGTTCCCGTGTCAGGTAACCGGCCGCGCCCAACTCAGCATAAGCAAGAATGTCATATTCCCGGTCGGACACGCCCAAGGTGATGATCCGCAGCCCGGGATTCCCTGCCAGCAAGGAGATCACGGCACTGGGACCGTCCGGCAAGTCGGCGATGTCAAGCAGTACCACCGGGTGCTTGCGTGCGGTCAGATCGGGTTCCAGTTCCTCCGGTCGCGCAAGGGTGGAGAGGACCGCGAATCCGTCGACGTTTTGCAGGGCAAGGGCCAATCCCTCACGGTAGAACCTCGTCGCGGCAACGATGATGAGCTCGATCATTGTGAACACCCCGGCGCCGCCACCGGCACTCGGCCAAGAAGCAGTTCCGCTTCCAGCTGGTCACCGGACATCGCACGCCCGGCTCAAGTTCACGTTACCGTGCCGAGGACTGTCGCGGGTATGGCATTTGGTCCTCGCTCGTCGACCGCTAGATCTGCGGTAGATGGAAGCCGGATAATTATTGTCCTGCAACGGGTTCCGGGACGAGAATTCAGGACCTTCGGCTGTTGCGCGAGCATGCGCAGCGGTGCATGTTCGAAACGCATCTGGACTGGAAGGGAATATTCCAGATCATTGCCGGCTTTCCTATTCGCGGAGGAAGTGTTTGCCATGACGAAAAGCGCGACACGTACTCGCACGGTTTACACCGCCCGTGCCGATGCGGGTCAAGCGAAGGCGATTGCCGCAACCGAGTCCCCGTTCACCATCGAGGTCCGGTTCCTCGGCGGGCTGACCGAGGTGCAACAGGCCGCGTTCACCCAGGCCGCGGACCGGTGGGTCCGCGTCATCGTGGGTGATCTGCCGGAGGTCGAAATCGATGGTGACGTCATCGACGACGTCCTCATCCTCGCTCAAGGCGTGAACATCGACGGCCCCGGCAGGATCCTCGGTCAGGCCGGCCCGACGCACCTCCGGACGGCCGGCGCAGGCGCCTCGGCGCTCCTGCCCGCGAAGGGGGCGATGTCGTTCGACACGGCTGACCTGGCGAAGATGGAAGAAGCGGGAACGCTCGACGACGTGATCACCCACGAGATGGGCCACGTGGTCGGCGTCGGCGGCCTGCTGTGGTCACGCAAAGAACTGCTTGCCGACGAGGACAGCGACAACCCCACATTCACCGGCCGGGCCGCAATGCGGGAATACGGCCGGTTGCGTGACGGCCAACCGCGGGCTGTCCTCCGGCGGTAACGACATCCGCCAGAGCCAACCGGTCGGTGCTCACCCTCGAAGGGGTGGATCACGTTGACTGCGGCGATCTTCGGACTCGTGGGGGTCATCGTCGGCGGGTTCTTGACCGGCCTCGTCGATTTCGTGCTCGACCTGCGCAGGGAGTGCAACGCTGCCCGAGCGGCGAGCAAGCTCGTGCGGTCCCAGCTCAAAGACGCGCGCACTGCGGTGGTCGTAGCCCTGGAAACCCGGGAATGGCCGTTGGGCTGGAATGACAAGGCTTGGGCTCAGTCGTGGTCGGTCTACTGGTCGGCCTTGGCGGGCCGCATGGCGGATGACGCGTTCCTTCAGCTCGCCGAGGCCTACAACTACATGGAGTTGCTGCAGCGAGGCCTCGCCGATGGCGGCAGGCCGTTGGCCGGCAACGACGAGAAATTCCTGAACGACGTGCGGAAAAGCATCGATGCGGCCAAACCGTTGCTAACACGCTGAGCAATGCCCGGCTCGCGCGGCGTACCGGTGATGTTCGTGGGCGGATGGATCCTCAATGGATCCCGCTGCTCATTGCCACAGCACGCGGGCGGCGCCTTATATGGACACGGGATGTCTGTGCGCCGAGCGCGCAGCTGACCACGAGGAGGCTGAGCAATGACGAACTGCAACACTTACACGGTGCAGAAGGGCGACACGCTCTCCGAGATCGGCGAATGGTTCCACGTCCCTTGGCAGGAACTCCAGCGCATCAACAACATAGAGAACGCGAACCTCATCTTCCCCGGCCAAGTTCTGCGCCTTTCGAAGAACGGGAACGTGTGCAAGACCTACACCGTGCAGGATGGGGACACGCTCTCCGAGATCGGCGAGCAGAACCACGTGAGGTGGCAGCTCCTGGCGTACTACAACCACATCGCCAACCCGAACGTCATCCAGATCGGACAGGCGATCTGCATCCCGCACCCGCAAGGCCCATCGGCGGTGTAGCGGTCCGGTGTCGAGATCACGGGCGCGGATGGGGGCTTCCCAGGCCCTCTCCGCGGCCGTGCCCCTTCTGCATGTGCGTGGCGTGTGTGCGCAGGTACGCCCTAGTGGTCGTAGAAGTCCGGGGAGCTTGCGGTCGTTGACGTCGTCGTAGATCGCGTAGCCCTTCTGGGCGAAGAAACACAGGACTGCGATCAGGCCCGCGATCTCCGATGTTTGCCGTACCGGCCACGGGGGAATGAGGAGGGGACGGATGCTCCGTCATCCGATCGTCGCATCATGTCCGGAGGCGGATGTCATGACGCAGGAAAAGCAGACACCACGGGAACATTCCTCCGAACCGGCCGAGGGACCGCAGCAGCAAGCGAACATCAGGAAACCGACTCCTGGTGAGCAGGGGGCGAAGGCTACCACCGTGGAGGCCGAACTGCGGCGCCACGCCGATACCGCAACAGAAGGCGAATGACCCTTGCACGGGAAGCTGCGTAGCACCGCCGCAGCGGCGCACCGCGATGTCCTGGTCAGCCGACGGGTTCTCGTTCCAGCAGGGCCGGGTGGCCGCTCGTTCCGCTGGGCACGGGATAATAGCTGCGGTGTGTGGTGGGGTCCACGGTGACCACGTGCGCGTCGTCGGCGAGATGGCTGGAGCCCCTCACCGCCAGCTCGTGGTCGTGCTGGTCCAGCACCGTCAGCCAGCCGCTTTCGGCTGCCACGTACAGCCGCTGCGCGCTCGGGTCGTAGGCGAGGACGTCGGGTTGGTGGCCGACCGGTGCGGTCGCGGTGACCGCTCCGGTGTCGATGTCGACGGTCAGCAGCTCGTCGTTGCCGTCGCAGGCTGCGAACGCCAGTCGTTGGGGTGGGGCCAGCGCCAGTCCGTGGTCGTGGTCGCAGCCGTGCAGCGGGATCGTTCTGGTGACGGTGAGCTTGGTGGGGTCGATGATGGCCAGCTCGTCGTGGGCTTGGACGTCCACCAGCATCTGATCTGCGACCGGGTCGTATGCGACGTTGCCGACCTCCCCGCCCAGAGCGACGGTGCCTCGTGCGGTGCCGCTGGAGGCGTCGATGACGGTCTCCGAACCACCGCGTTCGTCGGTGGTCCACACGGCGTTTCGGCGCGGGTCGAACGCCAAGCCGTCGGGGTACGCGCCGGTCGGGGTCTGGTTGATCACCTGACCGGTTTCCTCGTCGATCGTGACCATCGCGTTGCTGCCGGTTGCCGTGGCGTACACCCGGTGAAGCGCGGGAACGACGAGCACACCGTGCACTTGCGGCACGTTCGGGATCACACGCACCACGCGGTGCGCGCGAACGTCGACCTCGACGACCTCACCGGCTCCGGGATGCGCCGCGAAGAGCAGTCCGCGTTCCGGATCCAGGCTGGCGTAGTCGAATCGCGAGCTGCTCCCGGGTAGCTCCACCTCGCCCACGGCACGCAGCGGCAGGGCAACAGTCGTCGGCGGCGGTGAACAGGCCGCGGCCAGTGCTACCGCCAACGCCGCGACGAAGACCCCGGTCGACGACGGCGTCCAACGTGCGCGCCGCCGGGGGGCGCCGTGAGCAGCTGCTCGCATTGCAGCCTCCCGTAAACGCAACGTGTAAGAACGTTCCGCGAGCCGACACCTTACGGTGCCGACGTTGGCCAGCGCCCGTCCGGCGCTGGTCTTCCCGTGGCGATACCCGCCGCCAGCATCATGCTGGTCTTACACTGGCTTTCCATCGGGCTGTCACGACGCAACTCGCCGCCACCCAACCATGTTTGCAAACCAGGTTCCCGACAGACTGGCTTGGCTATCGCCAGCCTGCCAAGTTCCTTCGCTGCAACCATACCAACCCGAAACGACACATTCTTACGGCTCTTGTGACTGATCCGTGGGTGGTGTGAGCTGGGTTTTGGGCCCGGAGACGGGGGCACGCCGTTGCTTCGTCTAGGTTTCTGGCTTGTCCAGAGTGAGGAACCGAGGGGACGGAGAACGGCGTGGGCGAGCCGATGCGGATCGCCTGGCGCACCGTGGGGGCGATCGTTGGCCCGGGTGTCGGCCGAGGCCGAAACCCAGGTTGACCGGTTCGCCGGCCTGCGGCGTATCGGCATCGACGAGATCCCCTACAAACGCCATCACCGCTATCTGACGGTCGTGGTGGATCACGACACCGTGCGGGTGGTGTGGGCCGCGCCGGGGCACGATTCCGCCACCGGTCGATTTCGCGCGAAATCGGCGCCTTCCCCCCAGGGCCCTCGCCGATTTCGCGCGAAATCGGCGCCTCCCATCGGGAGTGACCCGGCTCTGCCTCGCCAGCCGCTGTGAAGCGAACGGCCTCTTCACATTGGCGACGCCGCCAGCCGCCAGCATGAGTTCCGTGAGCGGTTTCAGGCGCTATAGCACCGAAAAACACGCACGGCCCACCTCGGAACTCGGGCACCTCGACGGCTACGCGACCCGGGTTGCACTGCCGGGACACCCGGGTGGCCGCCCTGGAACAGCCGGTCTTCGCCTGAGGGAGCGCCATCTTTACCCAGCTCCCCGAACAGTTGGGCGCCCCGGCGAATCGGACCACCTTCGCCGCAGTGGCCTACTGTGCCGGCTTGGCGTTGGTGGCGTCGACTGCCGTCCGCAGTGCTTTGGCGAGTGCCACGGCGTTGTCGACGGCCCAGAAATGCATGTAGAACAGCCGGGGCTCGTCGGTCAGGCTGTTGGTTGTGCAGTTCGACCACGTGATTTCGCCCCTGCGAAGCGCCTGGATCACGTTCTGGACTTCGGGAGCGGTCACGACGAAGTCACCGTTGATCGCGGCCCTACCGCCGCCCACGGGCTGGAAGTTCAGCGCGGTGTTGACCCCGGTGCCCGGCGGGACGACGTGCCCGCTGTCCTGGGCGGCGTCGTTGCGGGCGATGGTGAACCTGTAAATACCGCCGTCAGCGCTTCCCCTTCGTCCCAAGGCATTGTCGATCCCGGCAGTGTCCAAATCGATCGCGGGCTGCTGAGCCGGTGCAGCGGCAGCGGGTGGGATCGCGGTGGCGTCCAGCGCTGCGCGCACGACCTGGGCGAGGTGCGCGGGGTCGCCCATGCCGTGGATGTGGGTCCACCACACCGGTGGTCGGTGCGCCTCCGCATCCGGCCAGCGCCGCGAGTAGTAGCGCCGCGACGGGAATCGCAGCGCGATGAGGGAAGTGTTCGGCCGGTGCTCGGCATCGTCGTCCCCATTCCGGTCTGCGCATTCTGGTCTTCGCTCGCAGGGGATTCCTCCTCCGCGGGGTCGTTCCCCGCAGCAACCTCTGCAACACCGCACCGGGGATCAACCGCGTCACCAGCTGCGAACGAAGATTCCCCCGGCCACCAGCAGAAGCGGTCTTGAGATGCGGGCCATGCCACCACCGTCGCGATCAGGTGTACACGAGCAAGCGGTCGCAACTGCTCGTCCCGCCGATTCCGTGTTCGGCGCCGGTCAAGCCGGAATTGCTGGTCAGCACGTAGAATCCGTGTGGGCTTTGCGTCACGATCATCATCTGGATCGCGATGTCTTCGCGTGTCGGGCGCGCAACGTTGTCGAACATGAGCGCGAAGAGGTTCTGGTTCAAGTTCGTGACCTGGAGCGCTCGGTAGTAACGCGTGTCGCCGTTGAACTCGAGTTTCACGCGCGATGCCGCCCAGCCGTTCACATCGTTCTTGATGCCCGCCTTGTTCAGCTGGTCGAGCACCTTCGTCGAGATGCCGGCCATGTGGATGTGCAGTTGGTCCTGGTCTCGAACGGGTTTGCCGGCCGTGTCCTGGGCCGCGTTGACACCCAGGCCGATTTGGCCGCCGCTGTAGGTCACCGGGGCGACTCCACCTGGCTGAGCTTGATCCCACGCGTCTTGCCAGAAGTTTCTCCCGAATCTGATCTTCGAACACTCGATGCCCTTGAGGCGGCTCGTGGGAACTAGCAAGAAGTTGTGGGTTCCAGGTGGGTCCGCACCGTCGAGCACGACGTCGTACGCGTTCGTGCCCTTGCAGTAGCTGGGCATAGGGTGGTGCGTGGGGTCGCGCTGGGCTTCCCCGCATGCCTTGGCGTGGTCCCAGAGTTTGATTCCGGTGTCGCCGTAGGCGCCGCACGGGTCGGTCTGGGCGGCGGCCGCGGGCAGGTTCGTCCCGGCCGCCGCAGCGGAACCGACCAGAACCGCGGCGGCTCCGGCGGCGCCGGAGAGCTTCAGGAATCGGCGTCGAGCTAAGTTCCCGGCGTTCTCGTTCGCGCTCATGGTGACTCCGGCAATGGCGACTCGGCGAGCGGACGACGTCCGTGGTGCGAGTGCACCAGCGATCGGCTCGACGGACTACGGCCGAAGGGCCTACATGTTCTCGTCGCACTGCCGTTTCCTCCGCGATGGTGGACGGTTCATAGCCTGCGTTGTTCCGCCAGACCGCCAGGATCAGGCGAAACTCGTCGGGTCCGCGCCGCGGACGGGGTGTTCCAGCGAGAAGCGGGCGGTTTCGCCTGGGCCCAGGCAGACCGTGCGGGTGCCGCAGGTGCAGGTGATGGGGGCTCGTTTCCTTCCCGGGCTGGTGCGGATGGTGGCGGTGCGGCCGGTGACCTTGATGGTGACCGGCTGTCCCTGGTAGCGGATGGAGAGTTCCAGCGGCCCCAGTTCGCTCGGCCACAGCGGGTTGAGGTGCAGTGCGCCGTCGCGGATTTCGATACCGGCGAAGCAGCGTTGCAGGAGGTCGATGCTGCCTGCCATGGCGGCGAGGTGGATGCCTTCGGCGGTGGTGCCGTGCTGGGTGTCGTGGACGTCGCTGGCCAGCACGTCGTCGAAGAACTCCAGTGCTCGGTGCCGCCGGCTGCGGGACAGCACCCAGGCGTGCACGACGGCGCTGAGGGTGGATCCGTGGCTGGTGCGCTTGAGGTAGTACTCGATGTTGTCGGGAATGCTGGGCATCGGGTAGCCGAGCCTGCCCAGGATCTCCCCGAGTTCTTCCGCTGACAGCAGGTAGAACAGCATCAGCACGTCCGCCTGCTTGGACGCCTGGTAGCGGTTCGGGTCGTCGTTCTCAGCCTCCAGGATGCGGTCCAGGCGCTGGATGTCGCCGTAGCGCTGCCGGTAGGCGTCCCAGTCGAGTTCGGCGAGCCGGTCGTAGCCGTCGAACTGGCTGATGATGCCGTCGCCGTGGAACGGGACGAACATGCGTTGCGAGATCCGCTTCCAGCGGTCGATCTCGGCGTGGCGGATCTCCAGCGCGTCGATGAGTTCTCCGCGCCGCTGGCCGGGCAGTTCGCGGAGGACGTGCACGGCGGTGCGGCACAGCCAGGCGGTCATGATGTTGGTGTAGGCGTTGTTGTCGATTCCCGGCCGGTCCCGCCCGGGGTATGCGGTGTGGTACTCGTCCGGGCCGACGACGCCGCGGATGACGTAGCGGTCCCGGCTGCGGTCGTACTGGGTGAGAGAGGCGAAGAACCGGGCTATCTCCAGGATCATCTCCGCGCCGAAGTCGGCGAAGAACTCCTCGTCCCCGCTGGCTCGGTGGTAGTGCCAGACGTTGTGGGCGATGGCGAGCCCGATGTGCCGCTGCAGGTGCGTGTGGTCGGGCAGCCAGCGGCCCGAGCGGGGGTTGAGGTGCAGGCGTTGGGTTTCCTCGCGGCCGTTGCTGCCGCTTTGCCAGGGGAACATCGCGCCGGCGAAGCCCGCGTCGCGGGCGGCTTTCCGCGCCTGTTGCAGCCGGCGGTAGCGGTACAGCAGCAGGGCGCGGGCCAGCTGCGGGAGGCGCAGGTCGAGGGTCGGCAGCACGAACAGCTCGTCCCAGAAGATGTGGCCGCGGTAGGCCTCGCCGTGCAATCCGCGGGCGGGGATACCGGCGTCGAGGTCAACGGTGTTCGGCGAGGTGGTCTGAAGCAGGTGGAACAGGTGCAGGTGCACCGCCTGTTGCGCGGGCTCGCTCATCGATAGTCCACAGTAGAATGAGTGGTGCAGGTGCGTCCACGCCAGGCTGTGCGATCGGGCCAGATCGTCGAACCCGGCGGCATCGCGCACGTCGTCGACGGCCTCGGTGACCGGTTCGGTGCTGGCGCGGTCCAGCGAGGTGTGCAGCGAGACGATCTTCTCCACCCGCACTTCGGCGTTCTGCTCGACGTCCAGCGCGATGTCGTGGGCGATCAGGTCGTCCTGCCGGACCAGGGAAGGGCCGGGGTCAACGAGCTCACCCGCCACGAACACCCGGAACCGCGCGGCTTCGGCGACGCGGATGCGGGACTGGGACGTTCGAGCGTGCAGGACGGCGATGTTCGGCGCGACTTCGAAGGACTGGTGGTCGACGAGGTGCCTTCCGGCGAGGTCTCGGTAGCGCTGGACACCGCAGTTGGTCACCCGGCCGTCGATGCCGCAGCGGAACGTCATCGGGCCCGACCAGTCTTCGGCGACGAGGGTGGTTTCCAGTCCGGCGAGGTGCGGCCGGGACATGTGCACGAACCTGCGCTGCACGACCCTGGTCGTATGCGCCCGCTCGTCGCGGAAGCGCAACCGGCGGACCAGGATGCCGCGTTCGAGGTCGAGTTCCTGCTCGTGGTCGAGCAGCTCTACCTGCACCGGGTCGAACCACGCGCCTTCGTCGATGCGGAAGCTCAGCGGCAGCCAGTTCGGCATGTTGACCAGCGACTCGTTCTCCACCTCCCTTCCCGCGATGGTCGTGGTGAGCCGGTCGTAGCAGCCCGCGACGTAGGTGCCGGGGTAGTGCACCCCGTCGGCGCGGGACTCCGGCGCTGCTCCTCGGGTGGCGAAGTACCCGTTTCCCAAGGTGCACAAGGCTTCCCGGCGACCTTCGTCGTCCGGGTCGAAGTCGCGGAAGTCGAGTTGCCACGGGTTCATGCGCTCCCCGGTGACGACGCGAAGCGGGCGAGCAACGCGGTCAGCGAAAGCGGGGCGTCGACGGAGTAGTGGGCCCAGGTCAGGCGATCGCCGTGTTCTGCGCTGCGCACCACGATTCCGATCCCGTCGTCGTGGACCTCGCGCAGCGCGTCTTCGTCGGTGTAGTTGTCTCCGGCGAAGACGGGAACGACGTCGGGCCCCGAGAGGCCCATTCGGTCCAAGAGCCACCGCAGCGCCCGGCCCTTGTTCCAGTCGATGTCCGGCAGCAACTCGACCACTCGCCGGCCGTGCGCCGTGCGAAGCGCGGGGAAAGCGCCACCGACGCTGTCCACGGTGGATATCACTTGGTCGACGGCGTCCGGCGCGACATTGCGGTAGTGCACCGCGAGGGCGAAGTGCTTCCGGTCGACCCGGGCGCCTGCGACGAGTTCCAGCTCATCGGACAGCCGCCGTTCGGCCTCCTCGAGATCGGGCAGCGCGGACTCACCGGCCGGCAGTGCGATCGACACGTCGCCCGGGCCGGCCAGCTCGAATCCGTGGCTTCCCGCGCACCACAGGCCGTCGATGCGGATCCTGCTGCGCACGTCCTGCAGGTCCCGGCCGCTGAGGATCGCCACCGGGCAGCGCTGGACGAGCCGCTGCAGGACCTCCCGCGTCTTCACCGGCATGGTGACCTTGGTCGGGTCGCTCCGGATCGGCGCGAGAGTGCCGTCGAAGTCCAGCAGAACCACAGGTCGGTGACCTCGGAGGCGGTCGGCGATCTCGCCCCAGCGGCCGAGGCCGTCGGGGACCTCGGACAGCCGCCGCTCGCTGGACGCCGCGACGGAAACGTCGGTGAGCGCCGGTACGACCACGTCGGCCCCGGCCTCCAGCAGCCGGCTCGGCGGGCCGGTCCGGGCAACCCCGATGATGAGGCCGAAACCACCCGTTCTGGCGGCCTCCAGCCCGCCCTGGGCGTCTTCGACGACCACGGACGCCCAGGGCGGCGTGTCGAGCCGACGCGCGGCTTCGAGGAACACCGCGGGATCGGGCTTGCCGGGCAACCCCAGCTCATCGGCGAGCACACCGTCCACCCGGACGTCGAATAGCTGTCCTGCTCCGGCCTGTTCCAGGACCTGGGTGCAATTGCGGCTGGCGGAGATGACCGCGGTCCGGACGCCTCGGCTGCGCAACGCGGCGACCAACGGGACCGCGTCGTCGAACAGCCCCGCGCTCGCCGAGGCGGCGTCGGCGATCATCCCGTCCACGTCGAACAGCACCGCGTGGTAGCGACGGGGATCGATGTTCGTGGTGGCCATGCGGACTCCGGTTCTCCACACCGCCTAGACCGTGGTCGGACTAGCAACACTTCTCGGATACCCGACCTGATGCGCGAATCCACCGTCGTTCGATGCCGTCGCTGCGGCTCGTCGGCTTAGCGTGGACGAGGGTCCGACGGCCTCATAGCGGCCTGGGAGACCGCCAGTGATGTGCCCTGATCGAGTGCCGCGCGTCGAGGTCCGATCCACCATGTAAAGCATCGACCGACCGATGGCAGGGGGAGGCGTTTCGGGTGGCGGCGACAGCGCGCAAGGCGGTCATCGTGGGATTCGATTTGTCGGAGCCGTCCCGCCGGGCGGTTCGCTGGGCGGCGCGCGAGGCGTCCGATCGGCGCCGGCCCTTGTTGCTGGTGCACGTGCTCACGTGGCCGTTCGACGCGCACACCACGATCGAGGTGCCGGGCGAGGACGGTGTGCTCGAACCGCTGCAGCAGATCCTGCGGCGCGAGCTCGACGTGCTGGGTGAGGCCTGCCGGGAGCTCGACCCGGAGCTGGAGGTGCGCAGCCACCTGCCGTTCGGGGACCCGGCCGAGGTGCTCAGCGAGATTGCCGAGGACGCGGAGGTACTGGTGCTCGGTGGGCCGCGGATCGAGGTGGAGATGGGGGTCCTCGGCTCGACCTCTGCGGAGCTGCTGACGCGACGCACCGGCGCCCCGGTCGTGGTGGTCCGCGGCAGCGTCGAGGAGCCGGGGACGGCACCTGTGGTGGTCGGTGTCGACGGGTCGTCCGCCAGCAAGCTGGCCATCGGCTTCGCCTACGACTTCGCCTCCCGGCACGGCTGCGACCTGGTGGCCGTGCACGCCTGGAGCGACCTGCCGCTGGACCCCTTCGCCCGGGTCAAGCAGTGGGAGCTGCCGTGGAGCGAGGTGCGGGGCGAAGCCGAGGAAGCGGTCGCCGAATCCCTGGCCGGCTGGGGCGAGCAGTACCCCGACGTCGACGTGCGGCGCACGATCACGCCGGAAAAACCCGCGCAGGCCTTGTTGCGCGAGGCGCGCGGGGCAGGGCTGCTGGTGGTCGGGAGTCACGGCCGGGGCCGCATTCGCCGGAGCCTGCTCGGTTCGGTCAGCCACGCCGTGGTGAACCGGGCGCCTTGCCCGGTCGCGGTCCTGCGCGCCAGGTGAGCAGATCGGTCACCCTGCCGTTCCCGGGGCGACGCCGATCGCCCTCGTGGTCGAAACCGCTTCCGCGGCTTGATGCGGTTTCGTTCCCGCGCCGGGTGAACCGGGATTAGAGCCGCGCGTTCGACCGGATCGGATAGCGGATGCACCGGCAACCGACTCGCCGGAGACTGGGTCGGTGGGTGAGTTGGTCCGGAAGCGGATTCGGGTCGAGGGAATCGTGCAGGGCGTCGGTTTCCGCCCCTTCGTCTATTCGTTGGCGACCCGCCTGGGGCTGGCCGGGCATGTCGGCAACGACGTGCACGGCGTGTTCATCGAGGTGGAGGGCGCGGATTCGGTCGTCCAGCGATTCCTGGCCCTGCTCCAAGAACAGGCTCCGCCGCTGGCGGCGGTCGCCCGGGTCTCCGCCACCGACGCCGAGACGGTGGCTGAAGAGGGATTCCGCGTCGTCGACAGCGACGCTGCCGGACCGCGGGCGACCCTCGTCTCCAGCGACAGCGCTACCTGCGCCGACTGCTCCGACGAGATCGCCGACCCCGGTGACCGGCGGTTCGGCTATCCGTTCACCAACTGCACAAACTGCGGGCCGCGCTTCACCATCGTCCGGGATGTGCCGTACGACCGGCCGAACACGACGATGTCGGAATTCGCCTTGTGCGCCAAGTGCGAAGCCGAGTACCGCGATCCGGCGAACCGCCGCTTCCACGCCCAGCCGGTGTGCTGCCCGGACTGCGGTCCGCGGCTGCGGCTGACCGATCGTGGCGGCGTGGCCCGCCGAGGCGATCCCCTGGCGGAAGCGGTGGCGGCCCTGGCGCGCGGCGAGGTGCTGGCCGTGAAGGGACTGGGCGGTTACCACGTGGCCGTGGACGCCACCGATGACGATGCGGCGGCTACGTTGCGCAAGAGGAAGCACCGCGAGGACAAGCCATTCGCGATCATGGTGGCGTCGGTGGAGCAGGCACGGTCGCTGTGCGCGATCGATGACCTCGAAGAAGCGCTGCTCATGTCGCGTCGCCGGCCGATCGTGCTGCTCGACCGGCTGCCCGGCGCCGCGGTCGCACCGAGCATCGCGCCCGGTACTCGTCAACTGGGCCTCATGCTCCCGTACACCCCGCTGCACCACCTGCTGCTCCGCGGGTTTCCCCGGCCGATCGTGCTCACCAGCGCGAACGTCTCCGACGAGCCGATCGCCTACCGCGACGACGACGCGCTGGAGCGGCTGGGCGAAATCGCCGATGCGTTCCTGATGCACGACCGGCCCATCCACATGCGCACCGATGATTCCGTGGTCCGCGTTGTCAGCGGACGCGAGATGCCGATCCGGCGTTCTCGCGGCTACGTACCGGAACCGCTGACGTTGCCGTGGCCGTTCCCGCAGCCGGTGCTGGCTTGCGGAGCCGAGCTGAAGAACACCTTCGCGGTTGCCAAGGGCGAGCACGTGTTCGTCTCCCACCACATCGGCGATCTGGAGAACTACGAGACGCTGCGGTCCTTCACCGGCGGGATCGCGCATTTCCGACGGCTCTTCGACGTCGAACCGCAGGTCGTGGCCCACGACCTGCACCCCGAGTACCTGTCGACGAAGTTCGCCGCGGAGCTCGACGGCGTCGAGCTGGTGGGCGTGCAGCACCACCACGCGCACATCGCGTCATGCCTGGCGGACAATGGCGAAACTGGCCCGGTGATCGGGGTGGCGTTCGACGGGACCGGGTACGGCACCGACGGCTCGATCTGGGGAGGGGAGTTCCTGGTCGCCGACCTGGCCCGCTTCCGGCGGCTGGGACACCTGGACCCGGTGCCGCTGCCGGGCGGGACAACCGCGATCAAGCAGCCGTGGCGGACCGCCGTCTCCTACCTGGCGGAGGTCGATCGCCTGTCCGCGGACCTCGACGTGTTGCGGCGCAACCCGAATTGGACCGAAGTCGCCGCATTGCTGCGGCAGCGCCGGCACGCGCCGCCGACCTCCAGCGCCGGGCGGCTGTTCGACGCCGTGGCGGCGATCCTCGGGGTGCGGGACGCGATCAACTACGAAGGACAAGCCGCCATCGAGCTCGAACAGCTGGCCGACAGCGCCGAAACCGGCGGTTACCCGGTGTCGATCAGCGGCGGGCCCGTGCTGCGGGTGCGCGGCGCGGACCTGGTGCGTGCGGTCGTGACCGACCTTCGGGCCGCGACCCCGGTACCGGTGATCGCCGCACGATTCCACAACGGACTCGCAGCGGCGGTGGTGGATGTCTGCGACCGGCTGCGGGAATCCACCGGGATCGCCGCGGTGGCGCTCTCGGGCGGCGTCTTCCAGAACGCACTGCTGTTGCTGCGCGTCACGACCATGCTGCACCGACGCGGGTTCCGCACCCTGCTGCATTCACAGGTCCCGGCCAACGATGGGGGGATCAGCCTGGGGCAGGCCGCCGTCGCCGGAGCGCTGTGCCGGCGCACGGCCTCGGGGTCCCGCTCGTAGGCCTGCGGATCGGTCTCTGCGGCGACACATGCGCTGCCGACACACCCTCACCACCCGCCTGTGGTCACCCGAGGAGGGCGCAATTTCGCGAGAAATTGACCGTCACCCGGGTGAACGTCAATTTCTCGCGAAATTGGCACCCCTTCGCCCCACCGAAGGAGAACCACCGATGTTCTGAATCCAGCTCAGCACGTTCGTCCTGTTCACCCTGCTGATCTTCGCCATATTCTCCACCCAGCTACCCGCAAGAGCCCTCGCGTTCTCGATCCGGCCAGCACGCCGGAGGCGGCGGCGAAGCCGCCTACACGGTCTGGCACCTCATAGCCGGCATCGAAGCCGAAACCCGCACCGAAGACACCGGGCGGAACAAGAACACCTCCCCAGACCACCGGGATCTCCCCAGCCGACCCAGGCGAGCTCGGCGCCCCGGGAGGAGCCCACCGGGTGGCGCCACCTGTGTGTCTGAACGCTCGTGAGTGATCCTTCCGGTTCTTACCGGAAGGATCACTCACGAGACCTGACCTCCCCAAGCCGGGCCGGTGCGGCGCCTCCCCTGGCCTCCGCCGCACCAGCCCTTCCCCGGTGACCGGGCGCGAATGCCCCACGCGCCCGGTCACCGACCGCCCTGCGCTTCAGGAAGAACGACATGACACCTTCAGGCCGCCCGGACGCGATCGGAATGCCCTGGCTTCGCCTCGTAGAGACAACTCACGCCGCACGAAGCGAGTAGGTCGATCAGGTCGGCTGCCGGGCGAACCGGCACCGCAATGGCGAGCTGGTCGTGCTTGACCCTTCGAACCCTGTTTCCGCCACACCTGCGCCCATCCGGACACCGACTGCGGCGCTACCGCGAACACCAGCGCCGCCTCGACCTGCCTCATCCCACCATGCACCGCCGCGACCACCCTGCGCCGCAGATCCTCCTGCACCTCAGGCGATAACCTCCGCGCATCCCGCACACCAGCGATCCCGCCAGACCAGCGAAGATCACACCCTTGAGTTCCCTATCAATAACCGTGCGCCTGTTCACCGAGCCAGTCGTACCACTCGGTGATGCCTTCGCCGGTGGTGACCGAGAGGCGCTGCACCCGGACGCCGGGATTGGCCATCGAAGCGGCGTCGATGAAGCCGGCCACGTCGAAGTCTACGTGGGGCAGCAGGTCGATCTTGTTCAGCAGCACCAGATCCGCCGCGCGGAACATGTGCGGGTACTTCAGCGGCTTGTCCGCGCCCTCGGTCACCGAGGCGAGGACGACGCGGGCCTGCTCGCCTAGGTCGAACAGCGCCGGGCACACCAGGTTCCCGACGTTCTCGACGAACAGCACGGAATGGTGCGGAGGCCGCAGCGCCCGCAGTCCGTCGGCCACCATCGTCGCGTCCAGGTGGCAGCCCGTACCGGTGTTGATCTGCACCACCGGGCAGCCGCTGTCCCGCAGCCGAGCCGCGTCGAGGCCGGTCTCCTGGTCACCCTCGACGGCCGCGAGCGGGGCAGCGTCGAACTCGCGCGCGGTTCGGGCCAGCAGGCTCGTCTTGCCGGAACCGGGCGAGCTCATCAGGTTGATCATCGCGATCCCCCTGGCCTGCAGCCAGTTCCGGTTCGCGTCCGCGAGGCCGTCGTTCTTGGCCAGCACCTGCTGCTCCAGGACGATGGTCTTCGATTCCTCGTCGGCGCATCCGCACGTACCGCACATCTATCCCACCTCCACTGCCTTGATCCGCAGTTCCTGTCCGGCGAGCACCGCTATGTCGACGCCGCCGCACGCGCAGCGCGTGATCAGGTCGTCCATGTCGATTTCAAGTCCGCACGAACGGCATTCGCCGCGACCGGCCGGCTCGGTGATGTCCAACCGGGCCGATGCCAGTCGCGTGCCGTCCGCCACCAGCTCGAAGCAGAACCGGATCGCGTCGGGCACCACGCCGGAGAGCCGCCCGACCTCTAGATGCACGCATTTGATGGCCGGCTCCTCGACCGCGTCCAGCACGGCGTCCACGATGCTCTGGGTGATGCCGAGCTCGTGCACGGCTAGCAGATCCGCGGGAGGGGGTCGCCCACCAGCAGATCGACGATGCGGGTGCCGCCGAACGTCGTGTTCAGCAGCACCAGCCCCGGCGGGTCGTCCGCGACGCGTCCGATGAGCGCGGCCTGTTCTCCCAGCGGATGCGCCCGCATCGCCTGCAGCGCTGCCTCGGTCCGAGCACCTGGGACGACTACGACGATGCGTCCCTCGCAAGCCACGTAGAGCGGATCGATCCCCAGCAGCTCCGAGGCGCCCCGCACTTCGGTGCGCACGGGTACCTCCGCTTCGTCCACGACGACTGCTACCTGCGCGGCCCGGGCGATCTCGTTGAGGATCGTCGCAACACCGCCCCTCGTCGCATCGCGGAGCGCCCGGACGTCCGGAACCGCCGCGAGCAGGTCGGCGACGAGCTGGTGGACGGGCGCGGTATCGGAGACCACGTCGGAGTCGATGTCGAGTTCGCCGCGGGCGAGCATCACCGTCACCCCGTGATCGCCGATCGGGCCCGAGACCAGGACGGCATCACCCGGACGGACCGTGTTGACGCCCAGCCGGTGGTCGGTCCGCATGACGCCGACGCCCGAGGTGTTGATGTAGCAGCCGTCCGCCTTGCCCTTCTCCACGACCTTCGTGTCGCCGGTTACCACCCGCACCCCGGCCGCCTGCGCCGCCTTCGACATCGATTCGACGATGCGGGTCAGGTCGGCGACCGGGAAGCCCTCCTCGATCAGGAAACCGGCCGACAGGTACTGCGGTGTCGCGCCGGAGACGGCGAGGTCGTTTACCGTGCCGTTGACGGCCAGGTCGCCGATGTTCCCGCCGGGAAAGAACAGCGGCGACACCACGAACGAATCCGTGGTGAAAGCCAGCCGGGTTCCGTCCACCGCCAGCTCCGCACCGTCCTCCAGGGGTTCCAGCAATTCGTTGCGGAACGCCTCCAGGAACACGGCCTCGACGAGCGTCTGCGTCGCCTTCCCGCCGGAGCCGTGGGCGAGGGTGATCCGCTCCTCCTTCACCTTCGGCTTGCGGCGGCGGGCCTTCTCGATCCGGTCGAGTACTTGCTGCTCGGGGTCGCGCTGCTCGTCGGTCAGCTCCGCTCGGGGTTCCGCGCTCATGTTCGGCTCGCCTCCCTGACGCGTTCCCGGCTGAACCGGCCGAAGTTGTAGTACGCGGCGCAGGCTCCTTCCGGCGAGACCATGCAGGTGCCGATCGGTGTTTCCGGCGTGCAGGCCGTGCCGAACACCTTGCACTCCCACGGTTTGAGGACGCCCTTGAGCACCTCGCCGCACTGGCATGCCTTGGGGTCGGCCACCCGCACCCCGGGCAGGTCGAAGCGCCGTTCGGCGTCGAACCGCGCGTACGCCTCGCGGAGCCGCAGCGCGGAGTGCGAGATGAAACCCAACCCGCGCCACTCGAAGTACGGCCGCAGCTCCATGGTCTTGGCGATCGCTTCCAGCGCGGTCGTGTTGCCCTGCCACGGCACCACGCGGGCGTACTGGTTCTCGACCTCGCAGCGGTTCTCCGCGAGCTGCTTGAGCAGCAGGTAGATCGATTGCATGATGTCCAGCGGTTCGAAGCCCGAGACCACCACGGGCTTGCCGTAGTCGCGGGCGATGAACTCGTACGGCCGGCAGCCGATCACCGTCGACACGTGCCCCGGCCCGAGGAACCCGTCCAGGCGCAGGTCGGGGGAGTCCAGGATCGCCTTGATCGCCGGGATGATCGTCACGTGGTTGCCGAAGACGGAGAAGTTCTCCAGGCCCTCCTGCTCGGCGCGCAGCAGGGTCATCGCCGTCGACGGGGCAGTGGTCTCGAACCCGATCGCCATGAACACAACGTGCCGGTCCGGTTTCTGCCGGGCGAGCTTCAGCGAGTCCAGCGGCGAGTACACCATGCGGATGTTGGTGTCCTCGGCGTTCGAATCGAAGAAGTTCCCGTTGCTGCCGGGTACCCGCATCATGTCGCCGAACGAGGTCATGAGCACGTCCGGTTGCCGGGCGATGTGGATGGCGTCGTCGACCCGGCCCATCGGGATCACGCACACCGGACACCCGGGGCCGTGCACCAGGGTGACGTTCGCCGGCAGGTAGTCCTCGATCCCGTGCTTGTAGATGGTGTGGGTGTGGCCGCCGCAGACCTCCATGAACTTGTACTGCCGGCCCGGCTCGCAGAGCGCGGCGATCTCGGCCGCCAGCGCCCGCGCCTTGTCCGCGTCCCGGTACTCGTCGACGAATCGCATCCGCCCCCCTTTGAGCGTTTTCCAGTCTCTTTTTGCATAGCGGTGCGGGCAGCGGAATCAGTCATTCGATGCGGGAGTCCTGCAGCGCATCGATCTCGTCGGTGTAGGTCTGCCCCAAGCCCTCCAGGAAATCCAGCACCGCACGCGCTTCGGTCTCGTCTATTGTGGACATTGCGAATCCGACGTGGATCAGGATCCACTCGCCCGGCTCGGGTGGTCTGCCGAGGAGGCTGACGTTGATGTTGCGGCGGACGCCG
The DNA here is from genome assembly GCF_012277335.1 of Saccharopolyspora sp. ASAGF58. Lineage (NCBI taxonomy): Bacteria > Bacillati > Actinomycetota > Actinomycetes > Pseudonocardiales > Pseudonocardiaceae > Saccharopolyspora > Saccharopolyspora sp. ASAGF58. The sequence goes on from NZ_CP040605.1 coordinate 5,707,258, forward strand.
CTGACTTCGACCTTGGCCAGATCCGGGCGGTCCGGCAGGATCTCGAGGACTTCACCGGGGATCGCGAGGCACATCGGCCGTTCCTCCTGTCCCGTGCAGCGTCAGCAAGGTCATCTCCCACAGCGCGTGGTAGAGCGTGGTCTGCGCTTCCTGGATGCGGTGCACCGAGGCGGACGGCACCACGAAAAGGCGGTCGATGTGCTCGCACTCGGCCATCCGGCCGCCCTTGTCGCCGGCTATCCCGATCGTGAGCAATCCGCGTCGCGCCGCTTCTTCGAACGCCCGCAGCAGGTTCGGCGAGTTCCCGCTGGTGGACAGCCCCACCGCAATGTCGTCGCGGCGGCCGAAGGCGCCGATCTGGCGGGCGAACACCACGTCGAACCCGATGTCGTTGGACAGGGCGGTGACCACCGCGATATCGCTGGTCAACCCGATCGCGGGCAGCGCGGGTGCGGTAGCGCCCGGGTTCAGGAAGAGGCTGGCAAGGTCTTGCGCATCGGTGGAGCTGCCGCCGTTGCCGAAGGTGAGCAGCCGCCCACCGCGGGCGAACCGTTCGGCCATCGCCGACGAACACGCGACGATCTCGTCGCGGTACCCCTGCTTGACCGCCTCGCGCAACTGCATGATCTCCCGCGCCTTGTCCTGCGTGGACTGGCGCACTTCGGCGAGCACCGCATCGACGTCGCCGTCCGATGTCGACAAGAACGGGTACAGCGACTCGACAGCATCGGCACCTGAACTCACGGCGGTCACTCCTCCACGATCGCGATCGACTCACCGGCGTGGACCAGCACCGTGTCACCGGGACGAGCCGGAACCAGGGCGACGCTGACCACTTCTTCACCCGAATCGGTGGCCACGGCGGCGAGTTCGTCGCCCAGCAGCCGCAGTACCCGGACTTCCGTTGCCTCGTCCGAACAGGTCACGCAGGAATCGCCGCGGCAGGTTTCCCCCGGATCTCCGGATGTCATGCGCTCACCCCCTGCTGCAACGCGCCCGGGTGTTCGAAGAACACGTGCACGAGCTCCCACAGCACGTGGTACATGGTCACGTGCGCCTCCTTGACGACCCGCGGATCGACCGCATCGGCGATCAGCACGTGGTCGAGGCCCGCACGGGCGATGCGCCCACCGCCGCCGCCCGCCAGCCCGACGGTCAGCAGGCCTCGATCACGGGCCACGGCCAGGCCGCGCAGGACGTTCCCGCAGTTGCCGTCGGTGGAGATGCCCAGGGCGATGTCCTCCGGGTCGGCCAGGTGCCGGACCTGGTGGGCGAACACCTCGTCCAGCCCTTCGCCGGTGGCCACCCCGGTCACCGTCGCGACGTCCGCGGTCAGCGAGATCGCCGGAAGCGCCTTTTTGCCCACGATCACCGGGTGGACGAACTCGACGGCCACGTGCTGGGCGTCCGTGCTCGGCCCGCCGTTGCCGAACACGATGAGCTTGCCGCCCGCGTGGAACCGGGTGGCCATCGCATGGCATGCGCGGGCGACGCGTTCGGCGTCTCCGACGAGAGTCTGCAGCGGCGGCACCCGTCGTTCGAAGATCTCGTCGACGGCACGAGCAGCTGCTTGTCCGGACCACGGCATCGGGGTCACATCCTCATTCGCGATCGTGCGGCGTACCAACGCTAAGGTCCGTCATGAGCGGCGCACAACTTGATCTGCTTGCCCTGCAATCACATTCGAGAAGCTTTCACGTACCTCGTGATCGCGGGCACCTGCAGCGCGAGAACCACCGCCGCGACCGCGGACAGCACGCCGAGTGCCGCGTAGACGGCCTTGCGCGGCACATGGATGTCATCTTTCATCGACGGTTCCTCCCTCGAAAGCTCGATCAGCCAATAGATCGTCCACAACGGACATGACAGCCTCGATGGCCAGTCCTCGTCCAGCCGGACCAGCGCCACCGGTTTCACCGCAGCCGACCGAGGTGATCCGCACGCACCGGTGTGCCACTGCGGGCTGAAGCTGCGCACCCGAGTGGGCGAACCCCGGCAGATCTGCGATCTCGATCGAACGGACTTCGCCGGCAGCACCGGCGCACAGCAGAACCGCGGCGTCGCAATCCTCCAGCGAGCGAAGCAAATCCTGCCACCGGATCCCGAAGTTCGCGACGCGCACGCCTGGCGGAAGGTCCGACCTGCGCAGGTCTTCGGTGATCCGATGCGCTCGGCCTCCGCCGGAGCTGAAAATGTCGCCGACCCCCGCGACCAGGACCCGGCGCGCGCTTCCGCCGGGGAGCAGTTCGAGTTCTTCGGGGGAGAAGAAGAACCGGTGACCGAGCTGGCTCATCGGTCCGAGATCCACCGCGGTGTCACCGAGCAGCGACACGATCACGTAGACCCGGCCGTCCGCACCGTGCTCGACGCCTTCGACCTCGGCGAGCCTGCCCGCGAGAGCGATGTCCACGATGTCGGCGCGACGTGTTGGCCGCAGGCGCACCCGCATTCCGCTGGTCGGTACCGAATCCGCGCCCGGGCTCACGAAACGTCCTGTTCGGTGCGCGCCAGCAGCGCGCTGATCGTCTCGTCCCACGTGCCGAGGGCCCGCGCACGCCGGTAGTCGTGCAGCCGCGAGAAGCTGTCCTCGGACATCCGCACCCATCGGGTTCCGCCGAGCGCCTCGTGCCACAGGCCCGCTGCCAGATCGAAGGTCGTGTCCTGGGACCAGTCGATCTGCGCGGTCCGCAACCGCTCGTCCGGACCTAGGTGGAAGATCGTGCCGCTGAACAGAAAATCCAGCGGCACGGCGGCATCGCGCACCGCGTGGAAATACTTGGCGACCGCGAGTTCGACATCGTCGGTGCAGACGAGCTGCAACGGCACCACGACGTCGTCGTCGAACGGTCCGACGACGGTGGTCAGGCGCGCCCAGGGCAGCGGGCGCATCGTGGTCGCCCACCGCTCGGGAACGCCGAAGAGCTCCACGAGCTCGTCCTGCTCCGCGGCGCGGTAGCGGCGGCGGGCCGCAGCGATGCGGATCGCCGTGGTGAGGTTGATGGACCGGACGGAGCCGCCTCCGACCCGACGCACGTGGAGCTCGAAACTCAGCGCGGGCACTGCGGCCATGCGCACCGGTTCCGCCCCGGTGACGGCGAAGGCCAGTTCCGGCATGGCGCTGGGCAACCCCGCGGTCATGCTGGCGAGAGGTTTGGCATCGACGACAGGATGGGGTTGTGCCGCGCGGCGCCGATCCCGGTGGACCGGCGGGCCGTCGACGTCCCATCCGGGTGGTGTCCGGGCTGGCGTTGGTAGTGCCCGACCTGGTTGCCCTGCTCAACGCCCCGGACGTGCGCGGGAGTGTCGCGGTGCACTTGTGGTTTGCCGACCTTGATCACGTTTCCTCCTCAGGCTCTGCCCTGGTGCAGGTTCGCGAAGAACTCGGCGACCTGTCGCCAGACCTCGTCGCCGCCGCTGAAACCACGCCAATGCGTGCGCAGGAGCGCAACCAGCCGGTAGCACTCGTCCAGCGGCAGCAGCCACGCCACCGGCCCACTACTGAGCCGATTGATCAACAGCGCCTCGACGTCGCTTTCCAGCGTGGGCAGCTCGGGGTTCGCTTCGACCAACGACCGCCAGCTGCCCGGATCGACGGAGGCGCGCATGGTGCCGACCGGGTTGGGGTAGAACGCGGTGACGCGATCACTTTCGGCGTTGTGCACGAAGAACGCCAACCCGACTGGGATGCCGAACTGGGCCCACCCCACGTCGTCGAGCACGAACTCGGGTAGCGGTCGCGGTCGTGAGCGGATGCGGCGGTAGTGCCCGCCGCCGGCGGCGTGGTGATCGAACAGCACGCTGCACGCAGGACAGCTGCACGACAGGGCGCGGGTGGCGGTGTTGAGCAGGTGGCTGTGCTGGTCGGGCAGCTCGTCGGAGCAGAGATCGCAGCGCTCGGCGGGCCCGGCCCTCGGCGCGGGCCTGCGGTGGGCGAGCTGCCGCAACGTCGAAGGCATCGTGCTCACCTCTCCCCGGCCAGTCGCCCGGTCGCGAACAGGTCCTCGACGGGAATGACGGTGGACCCCTGCGGCGCGGCGGCGTCGATCTCCACGCTTTCGAGTTCCGGTGCTGCCGCCAACACCGCCTCTTCTACTGAGGTGCGCATCCGCGCCGCCGTGGACTGGCAGCCGCGAACCGCCACGCGGATTCGGGCAACGCCGTCCTGCACGTCGAGCAGATCGAGGGAACCGGGTTCGAAAGCGTCCTCCACCTCGGCCAGCGCGGTGCCGATCCGGCCCTCGATGCCGACCGGATGCAGGTCGTGCACCAGCAGCAGGTGTGAGACCAGTTCGTCGCGGGCGACGTCGGCGAGGACTTCGGGGTGCCCGGCCTGCTCGATGTGCCGCAGCAACCGCGCCAGGCATTCCCCGTACAGACCGACGACTGCCTGCACGGCCTCGATCGCATGCGTGCCCGCGACCGGTTCCACCCCGGACCCCAGGTCGGAGAGCAACGTCTCGGCGCGCACGATCTCGTCGCGGACCTGCTCGGCGTCCCAAGGCATGGTCAGGAGCCCGCGCCGAACATCGGCGAGTGCGTTCGTTCGAGCACCCGCCCGCCACCCAGGTACATGTGCACACCGCAAGGCAGGCACGGGTCGAAGCTGCGCACGGTCCGCATGATGTCGATGCCCTTGAAGTCGTCGCGCCCGTTCTCCTCGAAGATCGGTTGGCCCTGCACGGCGTCCTCGTACGGGCCGGGTGTGCCGTAGCTGTCGCGCGGGCTCGCGTTCCACGGCGTCGGCGGGTACGGGTGGTAGTTCGCGATCTTGCCGTCCCGGATCACCAAGTGGTGCGACAGCACGCCGCGGACCGCTTCGTGGAAGCCGACGCCGATCGCCTCGTCGGGCACGTTGAAGTCCTCGAACACCTTGGTGTTGCCGGACCGCACTTCGGCCAGCGCGCGGTCCAGGAAGTACTGCGCCATCCCGGCGGCGTAGGCGACGAAGTACATCCGCGCCCGGTTGCGCTCCAACGTGTTGGGGAACTGCGGCGGGCGCCATTCCAGCTGCATGTCCGGCAGCGACTGCCCCTTGGCCAGGTCGATCTGCACGCTGTGCCCCGTGGAGCGCACGTAAGGCGTGTTGACGCGCCCGGCGAGCGCGGTGGCCCACAGCCGCGCGATCGGACCGCCGCCGGTGTCCAGCGCGAGGTGGTCGCCGGAACGCTTGTCGAACCAGCGTGGACTCATCACCCAGCTGTACTTCCCGCCGTCGAGATCGCGTTTCTGCGGCTGGGGGACCGTCGTCTGGTTCCAGGGGTGGCGCTGGTCGACCGGGTTCCCCAGCGGGTCCCGGTCCACGAACGTCTGCTCGTTCGCCCAGTCCTCGTAGTAGGAGCTGCCCAGCAGGATGCGCATGCCCAGGTTGATGTCGACCAGGTCGGTGGTCAGCAGTTCGTTGTCGACCACGATCCCCGGGGTCACGAACATCGCGCGTCCCCACTCGCTCATGTTCCGGTAGTCGTAGTCGACCACTTCGGGATCCTGGAAGCACCCCCAACAGCCAAGCAAGGTGCGGCGCCGGCCGACCTCCTCGTAGCCGGGCAGGGCTTCGTAGAAGAAGTCGAACACGTCGTCGTTCATCGCGACCGCGCGCTTGATGAAGTCCAGCACCCGCACCAGCCGCACCTGGTAGTCGGTGAACAGTTGCGGGGTGGCGACCGTGCCGACCCCGCCCGGGTAAAGCGTCGACGGGTGCACGTGCCGCCCTTCCATCAGGCAGCACATCTCGCGCGTCACGCGCGACATCTCCAGCGCGGTCTTGTAGGTCTCGCCTTCGAAGGGGTTGAACGACCGCATGATGTCGGCGATCGTGCGGTGGCCGTGGACGTTCCCGCGCGGCGCATCGGTCTGCTCGGCCCGCTTGAGCAGCGACGGGTTGGTCTCCGACACCATCTTCTCGCAGTAGTCGACGAAGACCATGTTGTCCTGGAAGATCGTGTGGTCGAACATGAACTCCGCGGCCTCGCCGAGGTTGATGATCCACTCGCCCAGCGGTGGGGTCTTGACTCCGTAGGCCATGTTCTGCGCGTAGATCGAGCACACCGCGTGGTTGTCCCCGCAGATCCCGCAGATCCGGCTGGTGATGAAGTGGGCGTCGCGCGGGTCCTTGCCCTTCATAAACACGCTGTACCCGCGGAACAGCGATGAGGTGCTGCGGCACTCGACGACCTCGCTGTTGTCGAAGTCCACTTTGGTGTAGATGCCGAGATTGCCGATGATCCGGGTGATCGGATCGAACTCCACCTCGACGAGGTTCCGCTGTTGCGCGCTCATGCCGCTGCTACCTCCACCTCTGCTACCGCGGCTGGAAGCCGCTGGTCAGTTCGGCCCGGTTGTGCCGCCACTTCGGTTCTCGGTTCGCACTGTGGTTGGTGATGCTCCGCAAGGTCCGGACCAGCGGCCCGTACGCCCGCAGCAGGCCAGACGAGAAGCTGCCGCCGGGCGGCTCATCCATGAACGGCATGAACTTGTCCGGGAATCCCGGCATCGTGCAGCCGATGCAGATCCCGCCCACGTTGGGGCAGCCGCCGATGCCGTCCATCCAGCCTCGTTTGGTGACGTTGCAGTTGACCACCGGTCCCCAGCAGCCGATCTTCACCTGGCACTTCGGCGAGTTGTAGTCGAGAGCGAAGTCGGCCTGCTCGTAGTAGCCGGCGCGGTCGCAGCCCTCGTGGACGGTCTTGCCGAACAGCCACGTCGGACGCAGTTGCTCGTCCAGCGGGATGGTCGGCGCCAGCCCGGCGGCCTGGTGCAGCAACCACAGCAAGGTCTCCATGAAGTTGTCCGGTTGCACCGGGCAGCCGGGCACGTTGACGATCGGCAGCCCACCGGCGGAGCGAAAGTCCGCCCCGAGGTAGTCGGCCAGGCCCATGCACCCAGTCGGATTGCCGGCCATGGCGTGGATGCCGCCGTAGGTCGCGCAGGTGCCCGCCGCCAGCACCGCCCACGCCTTGGGCGCGAGCCGGTCGAGCCACTCGTTGAGGGTGCGCGGCTCCCCGGTCTCGGGGTCGTTTCCCATGGACGTCCAGTAACCGTCGCCGTTGATCCGCTCGTTGGGGATGGAGCCCTCCACGACCAGGATGAACGGGCCAAGCTCGTCGCGGTCGGCCTGGTGAAACGCGGCCATGAAGTCCGCGCCGGTCTCGTAGGCCAGCACCTTGTTGTGCAGGTGCACCTTCGGTATTCCCGGGACCGTGCCCAGCACCACGTCCTCGATGCTGGGCAGCGTCGCGTTGGTCACCGACACGGTGTCGCCATCGCAGCTCATGCCCTCGGAGGTCCACAGGATGTGGACCTCGTCTATGTTCGACGGCGTCGACACAGCACTCATATGCCACTCCGGATCTCCGGTTTCCGCCAACCACTTCGCAACGTCGGCTCCCCCTGACGGCCGACCGTGGCGGCGAGGCCCGCCGCCACCGTAAGTCCATCTGCCCGGCGCAGCACCAGGATCATGCGCTACCCGCTGGTTCGGGTTCCGGCGTCGATCGCGTCGGCGACCAGGTTCCGCACAGTTCTCTCGGCTGATCCGACGGATTCGGCCACCCGTTCGGTGAGTCCCCACCGGCACGAGCAGTCCGCGGGTTCGCACCCGACGACAAGGACGCGGCCCAGCGGCACGCCGAAGCCCTTGCAGCAGGCGAGGACCGCATCCGGGTTCATGCCGTGGCTGTCCACGCCGGCGGCGGGCTCGATCGCCGCCAGGTCGGGTTCGATGACCGAGACGGTTCCGGGTTCCTCGCCGCGCGCCACCGCGTCGACGAGGATCAGCAGGTCGTACCGGTCCATGAGTTCGTACGCCAGGTGCATGCCGCGGATTCCGAAGTCCGCGACCCGAGCGCCCTCCGGTGGTTCGCTGGCCAGCCGGTCGGCGACCGCGACGCCGAAACCGTCGTCGCCGAGGAACACGTTTCCGACCCCTGCGATCAGGATTCGCGGTCCCGTCATCGACGGCCGTCCGGGTAGCGCATGGTGCCGTGCAACCGGGAGAGCTGCTCCGCGGAGAGCCGCTCCGCGCGATCGATGATCTCCGCGGCCTTGGGATCGGTTTCCCGGGCCTCGCGCTTCTCGTCGTCGGTGAGCGTCATCGTGCGCAGCATGAGGATTTCGTCGATCTCCGTGGCATCGAACAGATCTCCCGGGCTCTGCGGAGCGATCGCCGGGTAGTCGTAGAGGATGATCGGCGCGGACAACACCACGTCTCGTCGCCCCTGCTCCCCGACGAGCACCGGCCAGGTGTGCTCGTTGCGGCACGCTTGCGCGGCCTCGCGAACGCCTTCGGGTGGATCCAGCAGCGAGATGAAATGCCCGCCGCGCAACGCAAGCACGGTGTGCGCCGAAACCAGCGAGCTCCGCAGCATGCCTTCGCGCTGCGAACGGGGGTTCCGCTGCGTCCGGTTCTCGACCACGACCGCTAGGCGCTGCAAACCTCCCCCGATCGAAGTCGTGCGGATGCCGATCGTCCCGCGCAGGGGCAGCCAGCGTTCGCGCTCGTTCTCGCCGCCCGGCAGTTCGAACGGGATATCCGCTGCGACGTCGTGTCGATCGAGTTCGACCGTCGCAACGATCTCGCGCAGGCCGCCTTCGTCCCAATCGGGTTCAGCCTTGCGAGTGCGCAATTGCAGGCAGCGCACCAGCACTTCGAGTTCCGCGCCCGGCTGCGCGACGAGCAAGCACTCCGTGCGGGCGAACGATGGTTCGGATTCCTCGCCGTGCGGTGCCAGCACGCCGAACTGCCAGCGCATCCGGTTCTTCAACGCAGAAGCCCGGTACGGGTACAGCAGATATCCTTCGAACAGAACGGCGTCGGCCACCGCGCGTGCGTCGTCTAGGCTCACTGGTCCACTCCGTCGGTCGGGAATTCGGAACTGGACCGGAGTGTCAACCGAGATGGGCGGCGAAGCACCTCCGGAGCACCACGACCGCGTCATGCGTCCCGTCGTCCAGCGCCTGCCGAGCTCGCCGTCGATCCGGCGCCACAGGCGAACTGGGCACCCGACTCCGTCTTGCACGTCCTGTTCATCGCCTACCTCGCGCGGGCTAACGGCTGGTTGCTGTCAAACCGCTCAGGGCTGGTCGGTGAGGTTCAGCGAGGCAAGCGTGTTCTCACGGTCGCGGATGTATTCGAGTTCGGCGACCGTGGCCGGGCGGAACCAGTTCAGCAACTCGGCGAGAGCCCGCTGTTCATGCGGCGTCACCGAGATCTCATCCTTGACCAGGCTGCGCAGAGATTGTTGAGCATGATCGCTTGCTCCCCGGCGAAGCTCAGGGTGCGGTTGCTTTCGAGATCGTGTGGTGACAGCCGGTCTGCGAAGCGCTCAAGCAGCTGCTGAGATTTAGTGTTGAGCCAGTTCTGGTCGACGTTGGTGACCACTCGTGGTTGATCGGCAACCTGGAGCGAAGCCAATGTCTGATCGCGGTTGTTGATGTAGTCGTAGTCGCTGGCGTCGGTTGGCACCATGCCGAGGAGCTGGGCCAACGTGTCTTTCTCCGCAGGTGTCACTTCGGTGTGGCGGTTGACCAGCATCTTGCAGATCTCGTTGAGCAACGAGGTCGACTCGCCCGCTTCGCCCAGCGCCCGGTACGAGGGCAGCCGACGCTTCGGGAGCCGGTCGGCGAGTTGTTCCAGCAGCTCGCGTGCACCCTCGTTCAGCTTGGCGGCATCCATCGTCGTCCTGTCTCCGCTCACTTGCTAGCGGCAGTCGTGATCACCCCGGCGTGTACCGCGATGGCCTTTCGCTGCTGCGATCTCGTGCGCCCTCATGCAAATGTCGCAGCCGGCGGTTCGTCGGTGGAGGTGTGGCGATTTCGCGCGAAATCGCCGTTTTCCACGCCTGGCGGGCGGCGATTTCGCGCGAAATCGCCACTTGGCGCCCAACCGGGCATCGCGGGCCGCCTTCGTCTGCACAGGTCACGTGCGGGGCGGCGGGGTGCTCCTGGCGTTCGGCTTCTGCTTCGGCCCGCTTGGTGAGGTACTGGCCGGTCGCCTCGCGGACCTTGCCCCGCGCATCCCGCCTCGTGCCACCAGGCTGTCCGCCGCCGTTGAGCGCGCCGATTTGGAGCGGGGTGCGCGCTCACACCGTGATCGATTCGATTTACCCCCTGACGCGCGGGCCGTTGCTCTGTGTGAGCTTGCTGTTTTCGTGATACGCAGCGTGCATGTCTACGGATATCGGCTGCGAAACGTTGCCGCTGACGGCTGCCCAGACGGGTGTGTGGTTCGCCCAGGAGTTCGATCCGGCCAACCCGATCTACCGGGCCGCGGAGGCGCTGGAGATCGAGGGCCCGGTGGATGTCGCGCTGCTCGAGGTCGCATTGCGCCAGGCTGTTGACGAGGCGGAAGCACTGCGGGCCCGATTCGGTGACGACGGCCACGGGCGGATTTGGCAGGCGATCGAACCGTTGCCGGACTGGAAGCTGCCGGTGGTCGATCTGCGCGGGGCCGCCGATCCAGTTGCGGCGGCCGAGGCGTGGATGTGGGCCGATCTGGGCAGAGCGGCGGACCTCCGCCGCTCGCCGCTGTTCTCGTTCGCCTTGCTGCGGACGGGGCAGCAGCGGTTCACCGTCTACCTCGGACTGCACCACATCATCTTGGACGGCTTCGGCCTCTCGCTGTTCATCCAGCGGGTCGCGGAACTCTACACGGCGGCCGAGGAGAGGCGTCCCGCTCCGCCGTGCCCGTTCGGCTCCCTGGCGCAGATCCTGGCCGATGAGGCCGAATACGAGGCATCCGAGCGGTTCGCCCGCGATCAGCAGTACTGGACGGAACAACTGGCCGACTGGCCTGCGTCGCGCGGGTCGCAGCGACCGTCGTCGATCGTTCCGCACACCTTCCTCCGCGAGACCGGTTACGTGACCCCGGCGGACACCGAAGCCCTGCGGGCGCTGGCGCGGCAGGTGCGCACGAGCCTGCCATCGGTCGCGATGTCCGCCCTGGCGCTGTACGTACATCGGTTGGCGGGAAACGACGAGGTCACGCTGGACCTGACGGTGAACGGCCGGGCGGGCAGCGTCGCGCGCGGCGTGCCGTCGATGGTGGCCAACGTGCTGCCGCTGCGGACCCGGATGACGCCGTCGACCACCGTGGCGGAGCTGGTGCGCACCACCGCGAACAGCGCGAAGAATCTGCTGCGTCACCAGCGCTACTCCTCGACGCACCTGGTGCGCGATTTGGGGATCGCCCATCACCGCGGCGGATACCTCGGCGACTGGGGCATCAACGTCATGACCCACGACGTCCAGCTCCGGTTCGGCCGCCACCCCGCAGTGCTGCGCAACCTCTCGAACGGCCCGGTGACCGGCCTCGGCGTCAACGTCTACGACAGGCCCGCCGATGGATCACTGCGGATCGACTTCAACTCGGATCCTGCCAAGTACGACGCGGCGACCACGGCGGCGCACCACCGCCGTTTCCTCGCGCTGTTGCACGCACTGGCGACCGCAGACCCTGAGCAGCAGGTGGGCACGATCGACATGCTGTCCGCGGATGAGCGCGAACTGGTTCTGAACACGTGGAACGACACCAGGCGGGAGACGCCGGCCACGACGTTGCCGGAACTGTTCGAGGCCCGAGTCCGCGCGGCGCCCGATGCCACCGCGCTGGTCTGCGGCTCGACGACGTTGTCCGCCGCCGAACTCAACACCCGAGCCAATCGCCTGGCGCACCTGTTGATCGCACGTGGCGCCGGTCCGGAAACGCGCATCGCGCTGGCGTTGCCACGCACTGCCGACTACATCGTCGCGGTGCTGGGGGTGCTCAAGGCCGGCGCGGTGTGCGTGCCGCTCGACGCGAGCCATCCACCCGCCCGCATCGAGGCGCTGCTCTCGGACACCCGGCCGCTCCACGTGCTCACCACCGCGACGACCAGCGCGACTCTTCCGGTCGAGCAGCCGCTCCTGGTGCTCGACGACGTCGGCATCGACCGGCATCCCGGCACCGATCCGACCGGCACCCACCGGCCGGACCACGCGGCGTACGTCTGCTTCACCTCCGGCTCGACGGGCAGGCCGAAGGGAGTGGTCGTCGAGCACCGCCACCTCGCCAACCTTTTCCACGACCACCAGCGCGAGCTGATCGCGCCGGCGGGGCGGCGACTGCGTGCGGCGTTGACCGCGTCGTTCTCGTTCGACACCGCATGGGAGGGCCTGCTGTTCCTGGCCGCGGGGCAGGAGGTCCACCTCGTCGAGGACGCGGTGCGCCTCGCCCCGGCCGCGCTCGTGCGCTACTTCTCCCGGCACCGGATCGACTTCGCCGACCTCACCCCGTCCTTCCTCCGGCTTCTGCTGGCCGAGGGCCTGCTGTCCGGGCCGGAGAAGTTCCCGTGGCTGCTGATGGTCGGCGGCGAAGCGGTCGATCCCGCGTTGTGGTCGACGCTGCGCGACTGCCCCGGTGTCGAGGCCTGGAACTACTACGGGCCTACGGAGTCCACAGTGGATGCTGTGTACTGCCGGATCGAGGGCGATCGGCCAGTCATCGGCCGTCCGGGGCACAATGTTCGCGCCTACGTCCTCGACCGGGCGATGCGACCCCAGCCGCCGCTAGTGCCCGGCGAGCTGTACCTGGCCGGCGACCAGGTCGCCCGCGAGTACCTCGACCAGGAGGCGCTGACCGCGCAGCGCTTCCTGCCCGATCCGTTCGGGCCGCCCGGCACGCGCATGTACCGCACCGGCGACGTGGCCCGGTGGACGGAGAACGGCGTGCTGGAGTACCTCGGCCGCACCGACGAGCAGGTCAAGATCCGTGGCGTCCGCATCGAGCCGCGCGAGATCGAGGCGGTGCTAACCGCGCATCCACGAGCCGCCGAGGCGGTGGTGACGACGACAAAGTCCGCCGAGCCCGAGCTGATCGCTTACGTGGTTCCGGGTCCAGGGCCGGTCGACACAGCGGAACTCCGGTCGTGGACGGCGAAACGACTGCCCACTTCGATGGTGCCCGCATCATTCGTCGTGCTCGACGAGCTGCCCCTGACGGTGCACGGCAAGCTCGACCACTCGGCCTTGCCTGCCGCCGAAATTCGCGCCGGTCGTGCCGCCCGCACACCTCGCGAAGAGCAGCTGTGCGCCCTGTTCGCCGAGGTGCTCGGCGTTGGCGAAGTCACCATCGACGACGATTTCTTCGAGCTGGGCGGGCAATCGCTGCTCGCTGCCGAACTCGTCACTCGCCTCCGCGCTGACCTGGATGCCGAGGTGCCCCTGGGCGTCGTCTACGAGGCTCCGACCGTGGCCGACCTGGTGCGCGTGCTGGAGCGGGAAACGTCGTCGAACGCCTTCGACGCGCTGCTTCCGCTGCGTGCCAGCGGTTCGCGACCGCCGCTGTTCTGCGTGCATCCGGTGGGCGGCCTGAGCTGGTGCTACGCCGGCCTGCCGCGCCACCTGCCCGAGGACGTGCCGGTCTACGGCCTGCAGTCCAGCGGATTGACCGGGAACGACGAACTGCCCTCGTCGTTTCGCGAGATGATCGACGGCTACGTGCGCCAGATCCGCTCGGTGCAACAGGCGGGGCCCTACCATCTGCTGGGCTGGTCGCTCGGCGGCGCATTGGCGCATGCGATCGCCACCCGCCTGCAGGCCGACGGCGAGCGCGTGGCGTTGCTCGCCCTGCTCGATGCCAGGCCGGTCGACCCGCAGGCACAGCGAGCCGCGCCCAAGCGCGAGGACGTCCGGTCGATGTTGCTTCAGGCGGCGGGCCTGCCACCTGAAGCCGAGGTGCACCCTGCGTTGGGGGAGAAGCACCTCGCGGCGCTCACCACGGTTCTCATCAACGCCGCCGCGCTGCTGCCGACCTACACCGAGTCCACCTTCGACGGGGATCTGCTGCAGTTCCGCGCGACGCAGGCCGACCACATCACCGATGGTGGCGAGTGGCGGTCGCGGATCACGGGTGAGGTGATCTCCCACGACATCGCGTGCACCCACCACACCATCACGCAGGCGGAACCGATGGCCGTCATCGGCAGGCTGATCGCAGACCACCTGCAATGGCAGCCGGCGGCCGCTGCCACGTCGCGGTAACGGCCGCGAAGTCAGTCGTAGGAGCCCGCAGATCCATCACCGGCGGGAAACCAGCCCGAGCCTGCGGGGTTCGCGGACGAGCCCCGCAGGGATCACGGCAATCGTGCATCGGGTCCAGCGGTGGATGCGACACGGCATTCCTCCGGAGACCATTGGGATCGCCTCGCGCACCAGGCGGTTCGGCGCGCGCGTGGAAGAGGCGCTGAAAGCTGCGTTCCTCAAACGCTTGTCGTATCCGGACTGCTGTTGTTGGGTGTGCGCGGTGCAGGACCGAGGCCCGTGAGCGTTTTTCGGTGCTATGGCACCCAAAATCACTCACGGCCAGGTGGCGACCTTCGCCGCGGTGGCGCCGCAACGGGTCGCGGGTCTGTTTCTCGTGGACACCAGGGCTGTCGCCGACAACGACGTGCAGCGTGCCAACCGCCTCACGGTCGCGGATCGAGCGGAACGCGAGGGCACCGGCGGCCGGCTCGCGGAGAGCACCCTGCCGAATCTGCTGGGAAGCACGACGCAGGAACGACGGCCAGAGGTCGTCGCCAGCGTCCGAGTCCCTGTGCGGGCGGGAACAACGTGGTCGTCGGCGAGCACGTAGAGTGCAGTCAGGAGGGGGTTTAGTTCTTTATTCACACATTGATCTTGAACACCCTTCTCCGCTACCCACTCACCAACCCCTCCCTTCACGTGATCTTCACGGAATCAATCATCTAGGACACCACGAGGTCGATGGAGACATGGAGCGAGAACATGAACCGCTACGAAGGCCGACGCGTGCTCATCACCGGTGCTGGCTCGGGCATTGGTCAGGCGACCGTGCTTCGCGTGCTTGCGGAAGGCGGCAACGTCGTCGCGGCTGACATCAGCGAGCCGGGCTTGGCGGACACCGTCCAGAAAGCCGGCACCGTCGCCGACCGGCTCACCACGCTCGTGCTCGACATCTCCGACGAAGCGTCGGTCAGGGACGCCGTCGCCTCGGCCGTCTCAGTGCTCGGTGGCCTCGATGTTCTGGTCAACGCGGCCGGGATCCTGCGTTCTGCACACAGCCACGAGATGAGCCTAGCCGACTTCAACAAGATTATCTCGATCAACCTGACCGGCACTTTCCTGATGATCCGCGAAGCCATTCCGGCACTGCTGGAGGGAAACAGCGCTGCCGTGGTCAACTTCAGCTCCACCTCGGCGGCCTTCGCGCACCCCTACATGGCGGCGTACGCGGCGAGCAAGGGCGGCATCCAGTCCATGACGCACACCCTCGCAAGCGAGTACGGCAAGCGGGGCATCCGCTTCACCGCCGTGCAGCCCGGCTCCATCTCGTCGGGCATGACCGATGGCAGCGGGGCCAGCCGGTCGAGCGTTGGCCCGGGCCTGCCCGCCGACGCCGACATGTCCCTCTTCGCGAAGCTGAGCCCGGCCATCGGCGAAGGCTACGCCGGTCCGGAAACCGTCGCGTCGGTCGTCGCCATGCTGGGCTCCGACGACGGCAAGTTCATCACCGGCACCGAGGTCCGCATCGACGGCGGGACCCACTTCTGATGTCCCTCGCGGACGACGCCGCCTCACGACGAGACGAACCCGGACCTGCGCTGACAAAGAGGGGTTCCGGTGGCCGCCGCAGCGGGAGCGGCCTGGTGCCGCCTCGCCAACCGGTGTGAGGCGAACGGACTGTTCACTTCAATAGACGAGGCGATTGGTCCGTTCGCTCCGTTCATGGTCTTCCCTGTTCGGTATCGGACTGGTGGCTGGGGATTCAGGCCATCGCGACGACGCCCTCGATCTCGAGGAGCAGATCACTGCGGCAGAGGTCGACATTGAGCACGCGGATCTCGGTGTTCTCGCCGAAAGCTCTCCGGAATTTCCCGGCCACATAAGGGATGTCGGGCGCGTGCCGGACGTAGATCTTGGCGAAGCGGAAATCCGGCAGACCGGGGGAGGTGCCGGTCTGCTGTCCGACGTGCTTGAGCAGGTGCTCGAGGTTTTCCTCGGTGGTGTCGCATTGCTCGGCAACGTCGTCCGGGTGCGTGGTCGCGTGGCCGACGACGCTGGCCGTGCCGGAGACGAAGAGCTGGCCGCCCGCCGGGCCGGTGTCTCCGGGCAGCAGCGTGGCTCGTGCGAAGCTCGGGGACCGGGGCCCGTACTGCGGCGGGTAATGGTAGGCCGGGACCTGGTGGGGGTTCTCGAAGTGAAGTGGCTGTCGTGACCGTGTGGCCAGGCAGTACAGCACCGCGCCACCGGCGAGAGCGCCGACGCAACTGGCTGCTGGCAGGTGGACGCGCCATTCCCCGGTGAGGTCTTCCAGCGCTTCGGCCCGGCCTTGACAGAAGTCCCGGTACCGCTCGAGGCCGTCGGCGTTGCCCGCGTTGATGTTCCCGACGTGATTCCAGACCCGGAGCAGGCGGTAGCCGAGCCGGCGAGTCAGCTCTACCACCGCTTGATAAGTCGCGCGGACAGCATTGCGCAACCGGGCCGCATCGGGGATTTCGGCCGCACAGAAGAACGTTTCGCCGTCGTGGCGGTAACTCAGGTTCTTGTATTGCCCGCCGAAGGCGGTTCGGCTGCTCGTCCAGACCTCATGAAAGGCCTGGTCGTGGTCGGCGGCCGAGCGCACCGCCACCGATGGCCAGGGCGCCGCTGGAGGCGATCCCGCAGTGGTGGGCAGGTGCCGCACCACGCCGAGAATGTGCTCGGGTGGTGTTGCCGGCGCCAGAGTGCTGTAGGTCATTGCTGTCACGTGCGGTTCCTTCGAGTATTGATGGGCAAAGTGGCTTCGTTACCGGGCTTCCCAGGCACGGATGGCCGCGACGGTGGTGGCGGCGTGTTCTTCGACTATGGAGAAGTGGTCCCCTGGCACGCGGACGAGGTCGTGCGACACAGGCCAGCCCTCGTCCGCCACCGCGTCGGCCGCGCGCAGGAGCAGCGTCGGTGCGGTGACCTTTTCCGGTTGCCAGCCCCGGAATATCGAGGTGTAGGCACCCATCGCGACCACTGCGCTGTCAGGCAGGGCGTCGAAGCCCGCGCCGAGGGCGAGCGCGCTGCGCGCGGGCAGAGCGAGCAACCATTCGGCGTCCTCGTTGTGCTTGGTGACGTGGAAGGTGTCGATCAGCACCACGCCGCCGGGCGCGGCGCCCGCACGTTCCAGTTCGGTGGCCACGGCGTGCGCCACGCAACCCCCGCTCGATCGGCCGACCAGTAGGAACGGCCGGTCTCCGATGAGTTCCACGACCGCGTTCGCGTGCAACCGGATCAGCGTCTCGCGATCGGCGGGAACTGCACTCCCGACGTAGCTGGGGTGGGGCAGCATGTGCACGTCGCGCTCACCGTCGAACAACGCCGCGAGCCGCGTGTACTCGCCCGGAACGGGACTGAATGACGGCAGGCAGATCAGTGCGGGTGCCCGCTCGCCACGAGCGAGAGTGGCCGGCGTGATCCGGTGATCGCCGAGGTCAGCCAGGCCGAAACTCGGCGTGACGACGGAGGCACTGACCAGCAGGTGCATCCCGAGCACCACTTCGCCCTTTTCGCAGATCCTCCGGTACAGCGAGGCCAGCCCGCTGGTGGTGGGTGCGGTGGGCGCGGGGGTGCCCACCAAGGATGCGAGGTGCCCGGCCAGCGCGGCGGGCGTCGGGTGGTCGAACACCACGGTCGCGGGCAGGCGCGTACCGACCGTTCCGGCGAGTTGGTTGCGCAGTTCCATGGAGGTCAGCGAGTCGAAGCCGATCGCCGCGAAGGACTCCTCCGGTGCGATGGCACTGGCATCGCGGTTGCCGAGGACGTTCGCGACCGCCCGCAGGACCAGGCCGAGCGGGTCACGGTCGCCGGTTTGGGCGGACGGCCCGGTGCGTGCGGCGGCCGGCAGAACCGGCTGGAGCAGTCCACGCAGCATCGGCGGGATCGGTTGCCCGGGCCGTACGCCGCGCTGGTCGAGTGCGATCGGAGCGAGCACCGGTTCGTCCCCGGCCAGTGCGGCGTCGAACATCGCCAGACCCCGTTCCGCCGAGACAGGGGCGACCAGGGACGGGGAACGGGCGGCCTGCGCGGCCATGCCGTGGTCGGTGTCCCACAGGCCCCAGGCGAGGGATAGAGCGGGCATGCCGAGGGCGCGCCGGTGGTTGGCGAGGCCGTCGAGGAAGGCGTTGGCCGCGGCGTAGTTGCCCTGTCCTGCGTTGCCCAGCAGGCCCGTGGCCGAGGAGAACAGGACGAGCATCGCCGAGTCGCCGACGAGTTCGTGCAGCCACCACGCGGCGTCGGCTTTGGCCCGCAGGACGGCGGTCATCCGGTCAGGGGTCAACGCGGTCAGAATGCCGTCGTCGATCACTCCGGCGGCGTGCACGACCATGCTCAGCGGACCGAGTTCGGCCAGCAGCCGTGCCAGGTCGGCACGGTCGCCGACATCGCAGGAGACGACCTCCGAGTCCAGTTCGCCGGCCCCCGGAGCTTCCGGGCCGCGCCGGCTGGCAAGCACGATCCGCCGTATCCCGTGCTTTGCCTGCAAATGTCGGGCGAGCACGCTGCCGAGCGCACCGGTGCCGCCGGTGATCAGGACAGTGCCATCCGGATCGAAGGAGTACCGGCTCCGTGACGCGGGCGCGACGGTGAGCCGCGGTACCCGGAGTTGTGCGTCGACAGTGGAAACTTCCGGTTCACAGGTGGCCACGGCGTCGGCGAGCGAGGCACGATCGGCCGGGTTGCCGTGGACGAGGACGAACCGGCCGGGATGCTCGTGCTGCGCCACCCGGATCAGGCCGCACGCCGCCATAGTCGCCGGATCACTGTCCTCGGCGACCAGCACCAGCAGCCGGTCCCCATCGACCGATTCGTGTAACCAGTGCAAGGTGCGGGTGACCAGCGAGTGCGTCCGGTCCACTACATGTGGCGCCGGATCGGTGAGCTCCCGCACGTCGAAGTCACGACGTGCCGAACCGGGGGCGACCGGCTGCCAGGCCGGCCGGAGCAACGGGAGATCGGCCCTGGGTATCGCGTCCGCCGGCAGTGGCCGGACTACCAGTGCGTCGACGCGGGCGACCGGGTTGCCGTGGTAGTCGTCGATGGCAACGGCCACCGTGTCAGGCCCGGTTGGGGTGAGCTTGGCCCGCACGGCGGTCGCCCCGGTGGCGTAGAGGCGTACGCCGGTCCAGGCGAACGGCAGCCGGACCGGTCCGTCGACCTCGTCGACGAACAGTGTCGAGTGCGCCACAGCGTCGAGTAGCGCCGGGTGCAGTGCGAACCGGCCGGTGTCGGGGACCCGGGCCTCGGTGTAAATGGTGTCCCCGGCCCGGTGGACGGATCGTACGCACTGGAACGCCGGGCCGTAGTGGTAGCCGCGGCGGGCGAGTACTTCGTAGGCCACGTCGACACTGTCCACATTCGACTCGAAAGCCGGCCACTCGTCGCTCTCCGGCGGTACCTCTCGAGGAGCAACGCGGCCGGTGGCGTGGAGCACCCAGGGCGCCGTGTCGTCGTGGCGGGCGTGCAGGGTGAGCTCACCGCTCTCGTCGAGCAGTACCTGCACCGTCAGTGTCCCGGTTTCAGGCAGCACCATCGGTGTGCGCAGGAGAAACTCCGCCAGGTCGGCTTCAGTGGCCCGCATCGTCATCTCGATTAACACCGCCGCGGGCACCACCAGGGTGCCGGCGATCCGATGGTCGGCCAGCCAGGGATGGGCCGACACCGACAACGTGCGGGTGAACAGCCGCTGCCCGGTTCCCGCGATGGCGAACTGGTCCTCCCGGTCATCCTCTAGCCAGAACCGCGAGTGTTGGAACGCGTAGGTGGGCAGGGCTGCGATCGGCGAGCCGCTGAACATCGCCGCCCGGTCCAGCTCGGCCCCGTGCACCCACAACTTGGCCACGGCCGCGGTCACCGAAGGCGCCATCGGGGCGACCACGCGATCGGTGGTTTCCTGCGCGGGCGCGGAAAGCACCGAGGAGGGCCCCAGCTCGGCGAAGAGGCGGACGCCCGCATCGGCCAGCGTCTGGACCGAGTCGGCGAAACGGACCGGCTGCCGGACGTGCCGCACCCAGTACTCGGCATTGCTCAACGTGCCAGGTTCGGCGATCCGCCCGGTCAGCCCGGACACTACCGGGATCCGCGGGTCCTGATAGGACAGCCGGGCCGCAACCGCCCGGAACTCGTCCAGCATCGGTTCGACCAGCGGAGAGTGAGTCGCCAGGCGCAGGCCGAGACGTTTGGTCCGCCGGCCCCGCGCGGCAAAGTGCGTCGCGACCGCGAGTACTTCGGGTTCGGCACCGGACAGCACGACCGATCGCCGCGCGTTCACCGCCGCCACGCCGAGCCGGTCCTCCAGGCCCGCGATGCTCGCCAGCACCTCGCCCTCGTCGGCCTCGACCGACACCATCGCACCGCCGGACGGGAGATCCCGCATCAGCGCGCCGCGAGCGGCGACGAGTTCGGCGGCGTCCCGGACGGTCAGCACTCCGGCCACGTGCGCGGCGGCGAGTTCGCCGAACGAGTGCCCGGCCAGGTAGGCCGGTCGCATGCCCCACGACTCCAGCAGCCGGAACAACGCGACCTCGAAGGCGAACAGGGCCGCCTGGGTGAAGTCCGCCCGGTCCAGCAGCGACTGGTCGGTGCCGGTGATCACTGCACGCACCGGGCGGTCCAGTAACGGATCGAGGAAGCGGCAGACGTGGTCGAACGCGTCGGCGAAAACCGGGAAGACACGCAGGGACTCACCCATGTCCGGGCGTTGCGCGCCCTGCCCGCTGAACAGAAAGGCGAGCTTCCCCCGGGCAGCGGCGACGCCGGTGATCACTCGAGGATCGGATTCGCCCGCGGCGAGGGCAGGCAGGGCGGCCGGGGACAGCACCGCGGCGCGCTGGGTGAACGCGGGTCGACGGGCCAACGCGTGGCCGACCGCCGAGGCCGGTAGCTCTGGCACCACTTCGACGAGCTCGGCGGCCTGTGCGCGAACATCGGTAGCGCTGGAGAGCAACCAGGGCAGTTCGACGTCGGCTCGGACGGATGATTCGACGAGGGCGGGTTCGCCGGCTTGTTCGAGGATGACGTGGGCATTGGTGCCGCTGATGCCGAACGAGGACACCGCCGCCAGCCGGGGGCCACCAGTATCGGGCCACGGACGGGTGCGGTCGGTGATTTCGATCGTGGCCGGCCAGTCCACTTCCGGCGTGGGAACGCCGACGTTCAGGGTCGCGGGCAGCACGCCGTACCGCATCGCCTCGACCATCTTGATCACGCCGGCGACTCCGGCCGCAGCCTGGGTGTGCCCGAGGTTGGCCTTGATCGAGCCCAGCTGAAGCGGCCGGTCCGCGGGCCGACCCGGCGTGTACGCGGCGATCAGCGCCCGGGCTTCGATCGAGTCACCAAGTGGGGTGCCCGTGCCGTGCGCCTCCACCACGTCCACGTCACCTGGCTGCAGGCGGGCGGCCGCGAGCGCGCGCTCGATCACTCGCTGCTGGGCCGAGCAGCTGGGTGCGGTGAGCCCGTTCGAGGCGCCGTCGGAGTTGACGGCCGAGCCACGTAAGACGGCCAGTACCGGGTGACCGTCGCGGCGGGCGTCGGAGAGTCGCTGCAACACCAGCAACCCGGCACCCTCGCTCCACACGGCACCGTCGGAGTTCGCGGAGAACGGTTTGCACCGGCCGTCCGGGGCCAGCGCGCGGCTACGGCTGAATTGGACGAACGAATTCGGCGTGCACATCACTGTCGCGCCACCGGCCAGTGCCAGTGAGCACTCTCCGGCACGCAACGCCGCTGCGGCCCAGTGCATGGCCACCAGTGACGACGAGCAGGCGGTGTCGACGGTGATCGCCGGGCCGCGCAGACCGAAGGTGTAGGCGATCCGCCCGGAGGCGACACTGGCCGCCGAGCCCAGGCCCAGCTGTGCCTCCACCTCAGCTGACGAGTGCTGTATGCGGGAGGCGTAGTCGTTGTACATCACCCCCGCGAACACACCTGTGTCGCTCTCCCGCAGCGACGCGGGATCGATTCCGGCCCGTTCGAACGCCTCCAGCGCGGTCTCCAGCAGCAACCGTTGCTGGGGGTCCATCGCCAGCGCGGCCCGCGGGGTGATGCCGAACGGAGCCGGGTCGAACTCGGCGGCGTCGTGCAGGAACCCGCCGCGACGAAGGTAGGTGTGCCCGGCCCGGTCGGGATCGTCGTCGAACAGCCCGGCGAGATCCCAGCCACGATCGGCCGGAAACTCCGAGGTGGCGTCGACCTCGTCGACGAGCAATTGCCACAGGTCCGCAGGCGAATGCACTCCGCCGGGATAGCGGCAGGCCATCCCGATGATCGCGATCGGCTCGGCCGCAGTGGTGGGGACCGGCGGCCGTTGTGCCGGTCCGGCCTGGCGTAAGTGCTGTGCCAGCTGCCCGGGCGTCGGGAATTCGAACAGCAGCGTCGCAGGCAGTTTCCGGCCGGCGTGCCCGCTGAGCCGGGCGCACAACTCCACCGCAAGCAGCGACGTGACCCCCAGCTCGGTGAACGGCCGGTCGGAGGCCAACGCGTCCTGCTCGGTTAGCCCGGCCACCGCCGCGGTCTCCCGCAGCACCACGTCGAGCAGGTCGAGTTCGGCCACCGCCAGCTGCCGGCGCAGTGCCTTGCCGGACGCGGTCCGCGGTATGTGGCCGATCCGGTGGAACTCGACGGGAACCTTCGACGCGGTGAGCGCGCGGCGGCACGCAGCACGCAACCGGTCCGGCTCGAACGGCGCCGCGACCACGTAGGCGACCGGGACCTCGCCGAGCAGTTCGTCGGCCCGTCCGGTCACCGCGACGTCAGTGACCTCGGGCAGCTCGGCCAGCACCTGCTCCACCTCAGCCGGGTGGAACTTCTCGCCGCCACAGTTGATCACCTCGTTGCGCCGCCCGGTGATCTCCAGCCGCCCGTGGCCGGTGAACCGGCCCACGTCCCCGGTGTGGTGCCACTCGCCTGGTTCGAGTGCGGGCCGGCCGTGGTAGCCGAGCATCAGGTTCGGACCGCGCAGCCACACCTCACCCTCGTCCCCGAGTGGCAGATCCTCTCCAGTGTCCGGATCGACGACCCGGACCTGCTGACCGGGTATCACCGGGCTGCCGGCCGAGGGTGGACTGCCGGGTGCGGCCATCGTGACCCCGCCGCAGGTTTCGGTGGATCCGTAGAAATCGAGCAACGGTGTGCCGAAGGCCTGCTCGAAGGCCCTGCGCAGTTCGACACCGCTCGGTGCGCCCGCGGTCAGGCAGATGCGAGGTCCGGGCACGGTTCCGTCCGTACCGGCTGCGAGCTGCCGGTAGATGGTGGGGACACCACCGAGCACGGTGTAGCTGCCCGCACGCAGGGTCGCGAGGACCTGCTCGGCGACGAAGCCGGGCAGGATACGGGCACTGGCGCCGACCGCGATCACACCGAGAATGCAAAAGGAGTGCGCGAACGAGTGGTACAGCGGAAGTGGCCACAGCAGGGTGTCGTGCGGACCGAGGCCGAGCACTGATTCGTAACCGGCTTCGACGCTCCACAGTGCCGCTCGCTGGTTGGAGACCACACCTCGCACTCGTCCGGCAGTCCCTGACGTGTAAAGGATCCACGCTGGATCGTCCAGAGGCAGGTCATCGGGTGGTGCGGCGGTGGCAGTAGTGGCGAGATGTTCGAAAGCCGGGCCGGTGACCAGCACCGGCAGGTCGCAGATCCGACGGACCTGCGGTTCGTGGACGGGGTCCGTGATCACCAGCACCGGATCGCAGTCGTGCAGCTGGAACCCGAGTTCGGCGTCGGAACCGCGCGGGTTCAGCGGCACACCGACCGCGGCGGCCCGCGTGATCGCCAGCAGACCCTCGATTGCCTCGATCGAGTTCCCCAGCAGGAGCGCGACGCGCATATTGCGCCCGACGCCGCGTCCGGCCAGGTTCCCGGCCAACCGCTCGGTGCGCGCGGCCAATTCCGTGTAGGTCACCGAGCGGTGCTCGTCGCGGTACGCGATTTTGTCCGCGAACCGACGAGCGTTGTCCTTCAGAATTCCGGAGATCGTCCGGCTCTGGAGGCACTGGGTCATGCATTCCTCCTGATGAACTGTCTACATGCCGATCGAGCCGACCTTTTCGCAGTGATGCGTTGTTCGCGTCGACGAAAATAAAATTGCGTATTTCTGCCAACCAGCCCGCTGGCGGGTCGGCCTTCGGATCGACGTGCCCGTGCGGTGCACGGTCGAATGGTGATCCCGCGCTACCCGGTCAAATGGTGCGCAACCTCGTCGACAACGCCTGGCGGTAGAACGTTCCCGGCGGTGAGGCACTCATGGGGCACTGAGCACCGAGATCGACTGATGCGTGACAGCCGCCCCTCGGCGCCACGGTCCCGGTCAACAGTCGGAGACGCGTTCGAGAGAGCGTCTCGGTACGTCAGCAGGTACGCGACCTGGACATTCGTCCAGATCGCGTGACTGGTCACCACGCGCCTTGGCCGTGTACCGGGCGTGCCCGGTCTCCCCGGCCTTCGCTGCTGTCATGTGGATCACCGTAGCAGTGAGTTAACGGCTATCGACAGCGAGTTCCGTACCGGCAAAAACGAGTTCCCTGACGCATGCTCACTTGGTTTTCGTCACGAAGTACCGGCACCCGTGTCCACCGACCACGTGCGCTTCTTCCCCGCCCTCAAGACGAAGCATCCGCGCTACCTTTCTTCGGTGACCACCGTGGGGGACCAACGGCCCTATGCTGCCGTTCCCAACGAGGTTCAGGCTCGTGCCCGGGGCCACTGACGAGTGCGCGCGCGACCATTGCCTGAGGTCCGCAACAGCCTTGGGATCGATATCCGTTCCGCGGGGGCAACGGTCGAGCTGGGACCGCCGGAAAGGCGCCGTCCCGGCCAAGGAGAGGGCATGATGACTCGTTCGACTCGAGACCGCAGTACTGGGCGGAGAAGCATCGGCCCGCGCTTCCGCTGGGGCGGGCTCGCTTGTGGTGCAATGGCTTTGGTCGCGGTCGCATGCTCACCCGGCGAGTACCCGGACGGTGTCGGAAGTGGACTGCCGCCACCACCGACGACGGCCCCACCGGTCACGGACGAGGTCATCGCGCTGCAGACCCTTGAGGTGCCGAACCTGGGCACCGTGCTCGCCGGCCCCAGCGGTCGCACCTTGTACCTGTTCAGCAACGACCGGGACTCGCAGCCGACCTGCGTCGGCGGGTGCACCTCGGCCTGGCCGCCGCTCACGACGACCGGCCCGCCCACTGCCGGTGCAGGCGTTAACCCCGCTCTGCTCGGCGTCGTCACACGTCCGGACGGCCGCGCCCAGGTCGTCTACAACGGACACCCGCTGTACTACTACGAAGGTGACGACGTTCCGGGCGAAGCCAACGGTGACACCGTGTACTCCGACGGCGGCACCTGGTACGTGGTCTCGCCCGCTGGGAACAAGATCGAGCAGAACGGCGGTTAGCCGGACCGTCACGCCGGGACGCACGCGCCGGTCTCCGTGAGGTGGCTGGTCGCGGTCGCCCACTCGCCGCGGGCCACCGCGAGCGACCCCAGCCTACGGGCTGCGCGGCCCCGGCGATGGTGGGGGATTCTTGGCGCGAAGCGCAATGCGGCTCCCCCTCCTGGTCCGGAGGGGGAGCCGCATCGAGGCTCAGCCGGGGTTCCGATCGGTCGGGTCGGCGAAGAGCGGAAGGCTCAGAGCGGGCGCACGCCGCTGGCCTGCGGGCCCTTCGCGCCCTGGGTGACCTCGTACTCCACCGCCTGGTTCTCTTCGAGGCTGCGGAACCCGTTGGTGTCGATGGAGGAGTAGTGGACGAAAACGTCCGGGCCACCGTCGTTCGGGGCGATGAAGCCGAAGCCCTTTTCCGCGTTGAACCACTTCACGGTTCCCTGTGCCACGCTGTTTCTCCTTCTTCGAGCGCTGGATGACGGAACACCACACCGCGTGGCGAACCGGGCCTTCAGATGGCGGTTTTCTCCAGATCGATTTGAAGACAACAACACATCCGCACAAGATCCTGCGAACATGCGGGAACACGTACCCAGAAACTAACGACCGCTGACGATCCTAGCACGATCTGCGACGCCGAGGTCCAGTGATCACATCGTGGGCCCGTCGTGGCCGGTGCCGGTGCGCTGCGGAGATCGAAAAGCGGTCGTCACCACGGCCGGGCGCTGCTAGCTTGGCGCTGTGGATCTCTTCTCGAGCTCTTGGGCGGCGTTGCGCGCGGCCGTCGCCGAACTCCGGGACCAGGACTTCGAGCGGCCGTCCGGCTGCACCGGCTGGCTCGTGCGGGACCTGGTATGCCACCTTATCCTCGACGCCCAGGACGTCCTGATCACTCTCGTGACCCCCGCCGATGCGGAGCCGACCCGGAACGCGGTGACCTACTGGAACGTCGCCGGAACGCCGCCGACCGGCGACGACCCGCTCGACGCGCTGATCGTCCGGCTGGCCGCCGCGTACGAGCAGCCGTGGCTGCTGAAGTTCCACCTCGACGACGTCGGCTCCGCCGCCGGTCGCGCCGCCGAGCTCGCGGATCCGGGCGTCCGGGTCAGCACCCAGGACCAGGTGCTCACCGCGGGCGACTACCTCTCCGCGTACGTCCTGGAATGGACCTTGCACCACCTCGACCTGATCGCGCACCTCCACGACGCTGCCGAACCGCCCACCGAAAGCCTGTCTCGCACCCGGGAGATGCTGGAAGAGATCGCCGGGGAGCCGTTTCCCGCGTCGTGGTCCGACAAGGACGCGCTGCTGGTGGGCACCGGACGCCGGGCCCCGACGGACGCGGAGCAGACCGAGCTCGGCGAACTGGCCGCGAAACTCCCGTTCGTCCTCGGATGACCGCCTGGCGGAACGGACCGAGGCGCTGGCCTGGCCGCGCCGTTCGGTCACCATCCGTTGACGCGCGGAGCAGTACCGCCGCCGAAGTCGCGGCAAAGATCGCCGGGCAGGCTGACCGCGGGTGAAGCGGGGCGCCGTGTCTCACCCGTCAGCGGAGTCGGCGCAGCTTCGGATCATGATTCGGGTCTGGGGAGCGAGTTATTGTGGGCTCGGCAGAATCGAACGGCTCACCGTCCTGACCAGTCGTCGGGTGCTGACGGGCCACCGGTGGAAGGAGCGTCCGAAGTGGATGCTGCACGCGAGGATGCGGAGTTCAGCCCGACGGACTGGGTGCGCAACCAGACGAAGAAGGTGCTCGAGACCGGGACCACCGAGGGCATCGAGATCCTCGGGTCGCCCATCGTGCTGCTGACGCTGCGCGGCGCGCGGACCGGCAAGCTGCGCTACACCCCGGTGATGCGCGTGGAACAGGGCGGAAGCTATGCCGTGGTTGCGTCGAAGGGCGGCGCACCGGAGCACCCCACCTGGTACTACAACATCAAGGCGCACCCCGAGATCTCGCTGCAGGACGGGACCGCGAACAGGAAGTACGTCGCTCGCGAGGTCGAGGGTGCCGAGCGGGCCGGGTGGTGGGAGCGTGCGGTCGCGGCTTACCCGTCGTACGCCGAGTACCAGGAGAAGACCGACCGGCAGATCCCCGTGTTCGTGCTCGACCCCAGGTGACGGCCCGATGAGGTCGACCGCCAGCAGCGCGATGTGGCGCGAACCCGGCGTTGCGCTAGAGCCGCGCTAGAGCCTCGTGTACGTGTCGATATCCTGCTCGAACTCGGCGATGACCTCGGCTGTCAGCGTCGGGCGTGCGTCTGCGATCGCTTTCAGGTATTCGTCGGTCGTCGCGAGTTCTCGGTCCTCGTGCAGCACGTCGCGCTCGAACGCGGCCTGGGCGCCCTGGCGCGCGGCGAACTCGATGTCCGCCGGGGTGAACAGTTCGGTTCGCTGCACAAGCAGGTCGAGATCGACGTTGTCGCGCGCCGGGCCGAGGTAGCGCGACCAGATCGCCCGCCGCGCAGGTGGGTCCGGCGGCCCCACCGGGATGATGTAGTCGAACCGGCCCGGGCGCAGGAAGGCCGGGTCCAGCGAGCCCACCGCGTTGGTGGCGCAGACCAGCAGGCGGTGGTCGTGTTCGCGGAAGCCCGGGATCAGCTTGAGCAGTTCGTTGGTCACCCCGTGCGCAGGGCCCGCCGCGGGTGTGGAACGGGTTCCGGCGATCTCTTCGACCTCGTCGATGAACAGGACCAGGTCGTCCAGTTCCTCCAGCTCCGAGAACGCCTCGCGCAGGGAGGCCGCCAGCCCGCCCGGCGAAGACGCGGCGAGCCGGGAAGGGAAGAGTTCGACGAACGGCCAGTTCACCCTGGAGGCGATGGCCTTGGCGAAGCTGGTCTTGCCGGTGCCCGGCGGCCCGAACAGCACGATCGCCTTGGGCGGCAGCACGCCGTGGCGTTCGGCCCGATCGGGGTGGGAGATCGGCAGCACGACCCGGCGATCGATGATGTCCTTCTCCTGCCGCATGCCCGCCAGCGCGTCCCACCTACCGGGCGGCAGTAGCGTGCCGCCGAGATGTTCGAGCACGTCGAACTCGGCAGGGTCGAGTTCTTCCACCTTCTCGAAGTAGGTCAGGTCGGTGCGCGGCCGGTAGCCGGAGTTGACCATCGCCCGGAAACCCGCGGCTCCCTCGGACACCAGGCTGGTGATGCGGTGCACGCCCAGGCCTCGCAGCTTCTTCTCCAACTCGGCCAGTAGCGCGCTGCCGATGCCCCGGTTGCGCCACCGGGCGTCGAGGGCGAACAGCGCCAGCCAGGCCCTGTCACCCTCGACCTTGGCTGCCGCCATGCCGACGACGTCCTGCTGCACCACCGCGACCAGGGCCGGATGCCCGGCCCGCGCGATCGACACCACCTCTGCGGCGGAGAACACCGGCTCCCCGCCTGCCCTGCTCTGGTCCCAGATGTGGATCGCCTGGTCCAGGTCGTCGTCGTGGAAATCGCGCACTCGCCAAGCCGGCATGGCACACCTCCCGGTTCTTCCCCGCACTGCGGTGCACCGAACATGAGGCGAAGCTCGTTCCTCGGCAGCGGAGTCCGGAGTCGGGACAAGAGCGGTTTCCGCGCCGCAGCAGCAGGATCTTCAATTTGGTTGGATTCTCCGCCGGAATTCCGGTGTGCGGCAATGTGATGTTTCCGAAATGCGGATAAGCCGCACCTATCAGGCGCCGGTAGCGTCGTCGGCGGTCTTGCACCGCAGCGGGATGGCGACCTGGCCGCGATGCGACGGATCTGCGTCAATTGCCACGGGAGGTTGTCGTGAGATTGCCGAACGACCACGAGAACCGCTGGGCGAGAGCTCGCTTCCACCTGCGGGAAGCGTCCTCAGCAGCGTCGGCGACCGCTGGGGTCCTTCCGCGACAGGCGTGGTCCCGATGCGGGTGCTGACCTTCGGGCACGGCACCGCCGACGCGGCGACCATGACCGGCCTGCTGCGCGGCGCCGACGTCCACCTGCTGGTCGACGTGCGCACCGCACCCGGCAGCCGGTACAACCCCGATGCGACGCGGTCGGCGATGTCGCAGTGGTTGCCGGCGGCCCACATCGGTTACCGATGGGACGCCCGGCTCGGTGGGTGGCGCCGGGCGCACCCGGACAGCCCCGACACCGCGCTGCGCAACCGGTCGTTCAGCGGTTACGCCGAGTACATGCGCTCCGGCGGTTTCCGGGTCGCCATCGACGACCTGCTGGCCGACGCGGCTGCGGAACCAACCGCGGTGATGTGCGCCGAGTCGGTGTGGTGGCGTTGCCACCGCAAGATGATCGCCGACTTCCTGACCCTGGTCCGCGGGGTGGAGGTCGCCCACCTGATGCACGACGGAACGGTGCGACCGCACCGCCCCAGCCCCGAGGCGCGCCTGGTCGCCGACCGGGGCGTGCTGGTCTACGACGCAGGCCAGCCCCCGCTCGGCCCGGACTGATGTCGGTGCCAGTCCGTATCGCTAGCGGTAGATGATCCGACGACGACGGCGGCGTCGGTGAACCGGGCCGAAAGTATGAGGTGCCAAGTCGTTGTCTCGGTCGATCGGTTGATCTTTGCTGCCACTTCGGCCGATACGGCGGACTCCGCGGCTGGATACCGTTGATCGGGTCAAGGGCGATACCAGGATTGAGGCGGATCATGATGACGTTTCCGGCCACCGCGAGCCGTGATCACGAGCTGGGGCTCGACGCGACTCGACGTGCTCGCGCGCTTACCGAACCGGTGTTGCGGGATCTCATCGACCGGCTCGGTCCGTCGCTGGCGAGTATCGGCAGATACCACTTCGGTTGGCGCGCAGGGGGCTCCTTTACCGGGGGCAAGGCCATCCGGCCCACCTTGGCCCTGCTCGCGGCGGAGGCGGTCGGCGCCGCGGCAACGGATGCGTTGCCCGCGGCTGCCGCCGCTGAACTCGTGCACAATTTCAGCCTGATCCACGACGACATCATCGACAACGATGAACTGCGACGCGGTCAGCCGGCCGTGTGGAAGCAGTACGGGGTTCCGGCGGCGATCCTGATCGGCGACGCGCTGCACTCCGAGGCGTTCGGGATCCTGCTCAGCGGAGGCGGCCCGAACGCCGCTGCGGCAGCTGCGCGCCTTGCCACCGCCATGCGGGAGGTCGTCGTGGGGCAGGTCGAGGACATTCGGTTCACCGAGCGGCCGTGGACGGGCGAGCAGGCGGTGAGCATCGCCGAGTACCAGGCGATGGCCGAAGCCAAAACCGGTGCGCTGCTGGCCTTTTCCGCCTCGGCCGGCGCCTTACTGGGCGGTGCCGACGCTGCGGCTGCGGACTGCTTCGACCGGCTCGGGCGCCATCTGGGCCTCGCCTTCCAGTGCACCGATGACGTGCTTGGCATCTGGGGTGATCCAGCGAACACCGGCAAGCAGGTGTTCGGGGACCTGCGCGAGGCCAAGCGGACGCTGCCGGTGATCGCTGCGCTGACCGCCGAGGTGCCCGCGAGCTCGCGGCTGGGGGCTCTGCTCGGGCGCGGCGTGCGCACCGACTTCGACCTGCGATTAGCGGCGGAGCTCATCGAGGAGGCTGGTGGGCGTGCGTTCGCCGAGCGGGAAGCTGCCACGCATCTTGCCGGGGTTGACGACTGCCTCGCCTCGCTGTCGATGTCCGTTGAGATCCGCGCTTCCTTCGATGCCCTGGCCCATTCGCTGATCGGGAGGATCAAGTGACCGGGGCGCCGCTCCTAAAAGGACGATGATCGCGACGTAGGCCGCGCCAGCGGCGGATCGTCTCGGTCGATTGCGTTCTCCGATCGACGTCCGGCGGGCGATTTCCGAAAATGGCGGTGTTTTGCCTGGTCACCGGCGCTTTCGGGGCTCGCCCGGTCCGGCGGGTGGCAGCGGTCGTTCACCTGCCGTATACGAATGCCTGTTGCACTAAGCCGCGTTCGGCGGGAGCCCGTCGAGAGAGGCGAAAGGTGCGCAGTGAGCCGTATTGAACTGCAGGGTCTGAGCCGCCGATTCGGTTCGGTCACCGCCGTGAACGACGTCTGGCTGGATGTTGCCGACGGGGAGTTCGTGGTGCTGCTGGGCCCGAGCGGCTGCGGCAAGTCCACGCTGTTGCGGATGATCGCCGGGCTGCTGCCGCCGACTGGGGGACGGCTGCGGCTCGCGGGCGCCGACATCACCGACGTCCCACCGCAGCAGCGCGACCTCGCCATGGTCTTCCAGAGCTACGCGCTCTACCCGCACCTGTCCGTGGCCCGCAACATCGGCTTCCCGCTGCGGGCCCGGCGCTGGTCCCGGGCCGACATCCGGGCGAAGGTCGCCGAGGTGGCCGCCACCCTCGACCTAGTGGAGCTGCTCGACCGCAAGCCGCGTGAACTCTCCGGTGGCCAGCGGCAACGGGTGGCGTTGGGCCGGGCGTTGGTCCGCGACCCAGGCGCGTTCCTGATGGACGAGCCGCTGTCCAATTTGGATGCCAAGCTGCGGGCGAGCACCCGTGCGGAGATCTCCGCACTGCACCGGCGGTTGGGCGCGACGATGGTCTACGTCACCCACGACCAGGTCGAGGCGATGACCATGGCAACCCGGATCGCCTTGCTCGACGGGGGAAAGCTGGAACAGGTCGGCACCCCTGAGGAGGTCTACGACGAACCGGCCTCGGTGTTCGTCGCCCGGTTCCTGGGCTCGCCTGCCATGAACCTGCTGGACGTCACCGTGCGTGCCGAAGGCGGCGCTCTCACGGCTCGGGCAAACGGCGTCGAGCTCGGGTTGGGCATCGAGGGCGAAATGCCCGAGCGCGAGGTGGTGCTCGGTGTGCGGCCCGAGCACCTCCGCCCGGCCGGATTGGAGGAAGACGGCATCCGCGCAGCGGTCACCGCGGTGGAGAACCTCGGCAGCGAGGAAGTCGCCCTCTGCGAGGCCGGCGCCAGCCCGATCTGCGTGCGCGGACCCCGTCCGCTCGGCCTGCGGCCTGGCGACCGGGTGAACCTGGCCACCCGCCCCCAACACCTGCACCTCTTCGACCCCGGCAGCGGCCGCAGGCTGGCCTGGCGGCCTGCTCCGGTCGCCGCAGGCGTTTGATTTCCCATCAGAACAAGGAGAATTTGATGAAGAAGTCCCTCGTCGCGGCGTGCGCGGCGACGGCTCTCACGCTGGTCGCCGCTGGCTGCGGGCTCGGCACCACCGACACCCCGGCGGCGGTGGGCCGGGTTCCGGAGCTGGCCCCCGACCAGAAGGTCTCGATCGTCTTCGAGAGCTACAACTTCGGCCAGGCCGGCGCCTGGACCGACACCTTCAACGAGCTGATCGACGAGTTCGAAAAGACCCATCCGAACATCACGGTGACCGCGCAGAAACCGCAGGGCAACAGCTCGAACCCGGCCACGGACACGATTCCCAGCCTGCAGAGCCAGCTGACCGCGGGCAATCCGCCGGACGTGGCGCAGCTCGGCTTCAGCGACCTGGACTTCGCCGTCAACCAGCTCGGTGCCGCGCCGCTGGATGACCTGGTCGGAAAGGACGAGGTGCAGCGGAACTTCGACGGATCGCGACACCCGTACGCCCCGACCGCGCGGACACTCGGCGACTGGAACGGCAAGACCTACGGCGTTCCGTTCGTCTTCTCCACCCCGACGCTCTACATCAACCAGGACCTCTTCGCCGCCGCCGGGCTGGACCCGGCAAGACCGCCGGCGACCTGGGACGAGGTGCAGCGGGCGGCACTGGCGGTCAAGGAGCGCACCGGCAAGGACGGTGCCTACGTCGACTGCATGACCAAGGCGTCCAAGGACTGGTGCTTCCAGGCGCTCGTGCGTTCCAACGGCGGTCGGGTGATCGCCCAGGACCGGCGTTCCCTCTCCTTCGCCGAGGCGCCCGCGGTCGAGGCCGTGCAGAGCATGCAGAACATGGTGCGCTCCGGCGCGATGCCCAACCGCACCCAGACGCAGGCGGTGGATGCCTTCGCCCGCGGAGAGTTGGGCATGATCCTCGAATCCAGCGCCACGCAGGGCAACTTCCTCAAGGGCGCCGCTGGGAAGTGGCGGCTGGGAGCGGCCCCGATGCCGGGGTTCCAGGGCAAGCCGACGGTACCGACGAACTCGGGCGCGGCGCTGTTCGTGTTCTCGCACTCGCCCGAGAAGCAGCGGGCCAGCTGGGAGCTGATGAAGTTCCTGACCAGCGAGCAGGCCTACACCAAGATCGCGAGCAAGATCGGCTACCTGCCGCTGCGCACCGGACTGGTCGACGATCCGAACGGCCTCAAGTCGTGGGCCGACAAGAACCCCTACCTGAAGCCGAACCTGACGCAGCTGGCCAACATGGAGCCGTGGGTGTCCATGCCCGGCCCCAACTACCTGCAGATCCGCGACGGCATGATGGAGGCAGTCGAGAGCTCGGTGTTCCAAGGCGCGGACGCCGCGACAACGCTGCAAGCCAAGCAGGCCGAGGTGTCCAAGCTGCTGCCGGGTGGTGGCAGGTGACCCAACCAGACCTCACGCTCGTGCAGCTCAGCGACACCCACCTGCGGCCGGCGGACGGCTTGATGCACGGTGTCGTCGACACGACGGCGAACCTGACCACGGCCGTCGAGATGGTCGAGAACTCCGAGGCCGACGTGGCGGCGCTGCTGCTCACGGGTGACCTCGCCGACGACGGAGACCCGGCGGCCTACCGCAGGCTGCGCAGCATCGTCGCACCTGCCGCACGCCGGCTCGGCGCCGAAATCGTCTATGCGATGGGAAACCACGACGAGCGCGCGGCGTTCCGCGCCGAGCTGCTCGACGAGCAACCCGCGACGGGCGAGTGCGACTCGGTGTCCACGGTGGACGGCCTTCGGGTGGTGACGATGGACAGCACTGAGCCCGGCCACCACGACGGTCACCTGTCGGACGCGCAACTGGACTGGCTGGCCCGCGTGCTGGCCACCTCGGCTCCCCGGGGCACCGTCCTGATCAGCCACCACCCGCCACTGCCCTCGCCGGTGCCGACGGTGCACCTGCTCCGGCTACGCGGCGCGGACCGGCTGGCCGAGGTGCTCAGGGGCACCGACGTGAGGCTGATCGTGAGCGGGCACGCGCACCACACCGGGTGCGGTGCGCTGGCCGGAATCCCGGTTTGGGTGGGACCAGCACTCGCCTACGGCGTGGCCGCGGTCCCGCCAAAGGGCCGGCTGCGCGCCGGAGCGGACGCCGGGTTCAGCCGCATCGACGTGTTCGGCGACCAGATCGTGTCCACCGCGGTCCCGCTGTCCACGGCCGACCAGGTCTACGACGTGGACGCGGCCGAGCGCCTGCGGATGGTCCACGAAGTGGTGGGGGCCTGGTGACCGGCACTTTCGTGGAGATCCCCTCCCCGAGTGCGGCGGGCACGGAGGCTGTGCCCGCCGCACGCCGGTCGGCGTGGAGCCGGGTGCGGCGGATCGCACCGCCGTACCTCTACTTGGCGCCTGCCGTCGCGCTGCTCGTCTTGTGGACCTACCAGCCGCTCGCGCAGACGGCGTACCTGTCGGTTCACTCCTGGAACCTCGTGCCGACCTCGCCCATGCGGGAAGTCGGGTTCGCGAACTACATTCGCCTGCTGACCACGCCGGAACTGGGCGAGTCGGTGCTGCGCACTTTCGCGGTGATCGCCGGGATGCTGCCGTTCACCGTGCTGATCCCGACCGTCGTGGGGCTGCTGACCCGCCATGTGCGCGGCCGCGCCGCGGCTGTCTACCGCGGCCTGGTGTTCGCGCCGATGCTCGTCGCGCCGGTCGCCGGGGCCGCGGTCTGGCAGTGGTTGCTCGATCCGACCGCCGGTGTGGTCAACCGGCTGCTCGGAACCGAG
The DNA here is from genome assembly GCF_012277335.1 of Saccharopolyspora sp. ASAGF58. NCBI lineage: Bacteria > Bacillati > Actinomycetota > Actinomycetes > Pseudonocardiales > Pseudonocardiaceae > Saccharopolyspora > Saccharopolyspora sp. ASAGF58. The sequence continues at coordinate 5,742,410 of NZ_CP040605.1, forward strand.
CTGAACTGGATCAACACCACCGGGACCGCGCAGTTGGTCATCATCGTGATCACCGGGTGGCACTTGGTCGGGTTCGCCGCGCTGGTCGTCTCCGCCGGGCTGACCGGGATCAACCCGGACTACGCGGCGGCCGCGCAGGTCGACGGAGCCTCGCGCGGCCAGATCACGCGGTGGGTCACACTGCCGCTGCTCTCGCCGACGCTGGCCTTCCTGGTGCTGATGACGGTGTTGCTGTCCGCGCAGTGGACCTTCCCGCTGATCGACACCCTCACCCAAGGAGGCCCGGTCGGCTCCACCACCAACGTCTACTACCTGTTGTGGGAGTACGGGTTCCGCAGCCACGACGCGGGGTTGGCCGCAGCGGCCGGGATCGTCTTCTTCCTGGGATTCATCGTGCTCGCCGCATTGCTGGCGAGCCTGGCGGATCGGTTGAGCCATCATGACGACTGAACACAGCGCGAACGACGAGCCGGTCGGGGCGCGCAGCCCGGCGCAGCGGGCCCTGGGCCACTCCGCCCTCGGGTTGCTCGGCCTGTTCTGCGTGTTCCCGATCTACTGGCTCTACGCCACGTCGTTGCGCGCGCCCGGTGATGTCTACCAGCTGTCGGTGTTGCCGTGGCCGCTGTCCACCGGCAATTACGCCGACGCGCTCGGCAAGATCGACCTCGCCGGGATGCTGCTGAACACCGCGATCGTGGCCGTGCTCAGCGCGCTGGGGCAGCTGCTGATCGCGCTGCTCGCCGCTTATGCTTTCGCGGCCTGGTCGTTCCCGTTCCAGCGGTTGCTGCATCTGATGTTCGTGGGCACCTGGCTGGTGCCGTTCCAGGCGACCATGCTGCCCAACTACGTGCTGCTGGCCCGGTTGGGCCTGTTGGAGACGCTGGCCGGGGTGATCATCCCGACGCTGTGCTCGGCATTGGGCGTGCTGCTGCTGCGGGAGCACCTCAAGAACTTCCCGAAGGAGCTGCTCGACGCGGCCCGGATGGACGGCCGGTCATCTTGGAGTTCATTGTGGACGGTTGTGGTGCCCTCGCTGCGCCCGGTGCTTGCGGCATTGGGCATCCTGTTGGTCATCACGGCGTGGAACGAGTACTTCTGGCCGGCCATGGTGCTGCAGCGCAGCAACGCGGTGGTGCAGCTCGGCCTGCGTAGCTTCCTCGGCACCGAGGGCAACGAGTGGGGGCCGCTGATGGCCACCGCGGGACTGACCTGCCTTCCGGTGTTCGCGCTCTACCTGGTGCTGCAACGGCACATCGTGAACGCGTTCGTGAGATCCGGCCTGAAATGACGCTGCGAACAGGACGCAGCAGCCGGTTCCGCCATCGGGCCGCCAGCCGTAGAGCACGCCGCCTGCAGGTGAATCCTTACTCCAGCGCACCGGGGGGAAGGCATTCCAGGAACGCGTTCACGAGCGGGCCATGCTCGGTGGGCCAGACGGCGTGGAGCTCGAGGATGGGTACGGGGTCGACCAGCGGGACGGTGGTGGTGCGCGCGCCGGGGGAGCGGACGTCGGTGAGCCCGCCCCGCAGCGCCGAGGCGAAGCCGACAACCGGCTTGACCGCGGCGAGGATGGCCGTCGCACCCGGGTCGTCGACCTCCTCGGCGACGGTGAGCTGGATTCCGCTGGTCCGGGCGGCGGAGAAGATCGTGTCGTACATGGCCGACGACTGGGCCCGGTTGAACAGCACGCAGGGTTCCCCGGCGAGCTCGCCGAAAGGCACCCGGTCGAGACCGGCCCAGCTGTGTTCCCGGCCGACCACGGCGACCAGCGGTACGCGCAGCAGCAGGCGGCTGGTGAGGTTGGTCGCCGCCGGCTTGCCGTACACCATCGCGACGTCCAGCCGCCCGTCGGCGAGAGCCGCCAGCTGCGGGCCGGTCCGCATCTCGAACATGGTCACGTCGATCGCCGGGTGGCGGCTGTGCAACGCGCTCAGCGTGGCGGGCAAAATCCGTTGCCCGGCGGGGAAGTTGTACCCGACCCGGACCGTGCCGGCCCGCCCGGCAGCGGCCGCCCGCGCGGCCTGCCCCGCCCGCTCCGCCCTGGCGACAATGTCCTGCGCGAGCTCGCGGAAGGTTTCCCCGGCGGGGGTGAGCCGGACCTCGTGCGAGTTCCGGGCTACCAGCGCCGCCCCGACCGAGCGTTCGAGCCGCTGCAGGTGCTGGCTCAGCGAGGGCTGAGCCAGGTGCAGCCGCGCCGCGGCCCGGCCGAAGTGCAGTTCTTCGGCAATAGCTAGAAATGAGACGAGATGCCGCAGTTCCACGCCTGACCTCCCTGGGTGCCGCCACGCTACCGGGCGCTGGAGAGCGACGGATGAACAGCGGGCGACGGGCAGTGGTGGATTGGCGCCGATCGCCATCTCCTGCTCGGCTGGTGCGGGACGAGCGCCAACCCACTCTTGATTAATTCAAGAAAATGGACCAGACTGCTGCGCGTGCCAACGACTGCGGACCTCGAGCGCATGCTGCGCGGGGTTGCACTGCGCGTGACCCGTCCTCGGGTGGCAGTGCTGTCTGCGGTGCATGATCGCCCGCACGCTGACACGGAATCGATCATCGGTGCCGTGCGCAAAGATCTTCCCAAGGTGTCCCACCAGGCCGTCTACGACGTGCTGCGCGCGCTGACCGCCGCGGGCTTGCTGCGTCGCATCCAGCCGATGGGGTCCTTGGCCCGCTATGAGGCGCGGATCGGGGACAACCACCACCACCTCGCATGCCGGTCGTGCGGCGTCATCGTCGACGTCGATTGCGCTGTGGGTGCCGCACCTTGCTTGGCTGCCTCCGATGCCCACGGCTTCACGATCGACGAGGCCGAGGTCATCTACTGGGGACTGTGCCCGGCCTGTTCCCCCGAGCCAGTTCCGGAAAAAACCCGCTGAAGAGAGCCCGAAAGGATTCCCGTGACTGACAGCACTGACGCCGTTGTTGGCGAGGCGCAGGAGGAGAGCGCAGGCCAGTGCCCGGTCGCGCACGGACGCGCCCCGCACCCGACCGAGGGCGGCGGAAACCGCCAGTGGTGGCCGAACCGGCTCAACGTGAAGATCCTCGCGAAAAACCCGCCGGTGGCCAACCCACTGGGCGAGGAGTTCAACTACGCCGAGGCGTTCAAGGCGCTCGACCTGCCCGCCGTCAAGCGGGACATCGAAGAGGTGCTGACGACCTCGCAGGACTGGTGGCCGGCCGACTTCGGGCACTACGGTCCGCTGATCATCCGGATGGCGTGGCACAGCGCGGGCACGTACCGCATCAGCGACGGCCGCGGTGGCGCCGGCGCCGGTCAGCAGCGCTTCGCGCCCCTGAACAGCTGGCCGGACAACGTCAACCTCGACAAGGCGCGCCGCCTGCTGTGGCCGGTCAAGAAGAAGTACGGCCAGAACATCTCGTGGGCCGACTTGCTGATCCTGGCCGGTAACGTCGCCCTGGAGTCGATGGGCTTCAAGACCTTCGGCTTCGCCGGTGGTCGCGAGGACGTCTGGGAGCCCGACGAGGACGTGTACTGGGGCCCCGAGACCACGTGGCTCGGCGACAAGCGCTACACCGGTGAGCGGGACCTCGAAAAGCCGCTGGCGGCGGTCCAGATGGGCCTCATCTACGTCAACCCGGAGGGCCCGAACGGCAACCCGGACCCGATCGCCGCGGCCCGCGACATTCGCGAGACGTTCGGCCGCATGGCGATGAACGACGAGGAAACGGTCGCGCTGATCGCCGGTGGTCACACCTTCGGTAAGACCCACGGCGCGGCGCCCGACAGCAACCTCGCGGCCGACCCCGAGGCCGCCCCGCTGGAGGAGCAGGGCCTGGGCTGGAAGAACTCCTTCGGCGCCGGCAGCGGAGCGGACACCATCACCAGCGGTCTCGAGGTCACCTGGACCTCGACGCCGACGAGGTGGAGCACCAACTTCCTCTGGAACCTCTTCAGCTTCGAGTGGGAGCTGACCGAAAGCCCGGCCGGCGCGAAGCAGTGGAAGCCGAAGGGCGGTGCGGGTGAAGGCACGGTGCCGCACGCCCACGACTCGTCGAAGCGGATCGCGCCGAACATGCTGACGACCGACCTCGCGCTCCGGTACGACCCGATCTACGAGCCGATCGCGCGGCGGTTCATGGAGAACCCCGACGAGTTCGCGGACGCCTTCGCCCGGGCGTGGTTCAAGCTGACCCACCGCGACCTGGGGCCGAAGTCGCTCTACCTCGGCCCGGAGGTGCCGGAGGAGACCCTGCTGTGGCAGGACCCGCTCCCGGCGGTCGACCACGAGCTCATCGGTGCCGAGGAAATCGCCGACCTGAAGGCCAAGATCCTCGACTCGGGTCTGGACGTCTCGCAGCTGGTCTCCGCCGCGTGGGCGTCGGCCTCGACGTTCCGCGGCAGCGACAAGCGCGGTGGCGCCAACGGCGCGCGGATCCGCCTGGAGCCGCAGAAGGGTTGGGAAGTCAACAACCCCGACCAGCTGGCGAGGGTGCTGAGCACCCTGGAGGGCATCCAGGAGTCCTTCAACGCCGCCCAGACCGGAGGCAAGAAGGTCTCGCTTGCCGACCTGATCGTGCTCGGTGGGTGCGCGGCCGTCGAGCAGGCCGCCAAGGCCGCCGGCCACGAGGTCGAGGTGCCGTTCACGCCGGGCCGCGTAGACGCCTCGTCGGAGCAGACCGACGCGGAGTCCTTCGCCGCGCTGGAGCCCGCCGCGGACGGGTTCCGCAACTACCTGGGCAAGGGCAGCCGGCTCCCGGCCGAGTACCTGCTGCTGGACAAGGCGAACCTGCTCACGCTGAGCGCGCCGGAGACGACCGTCCTCGTCGGTGGTCTGCGGGTCCTCGGCGCGAACTACGATTCCTCGGAGCTCGGCGTCCTCACCGACACCCCGGGGAAGCTGACCAACGACTTCTTCGTGAACCTGCTCGACCTGGGCACCACGTGGAAATCGACGTCGGAGGACGCGCAGACCTTCGAGGCACGCGACGCCTCGGGCGAGGTCAAGTGGACCGGCAGCCGCGCCGACCTCGTCTTCGGCTCGAACTCGGAGCTGCGGGCGCTCGCCGAGGTTTATGCGAGCGACGACGCGAAGGAGAAGTTCGTGCGCGACTTCGTCGCGGCGTGGGACAAGGTGATGAACCTCGACCGGTTCGACCTCGTCTGATCCCGACGTGCAGGTCGGCCCGCACCGAGCGGGCCGCGCGCAATCAGCCGTGAGGGCTGGCGAGACCCCGTCCGGTGACTTATCCGAGGGCGGGGTCTCGCCATTTTGGTATTTCCGTTCGCCCGTTCCGCTGAATGCTGCCGTTTCACAACTCGGGCAGGACTCGGATGTTGTCCAGGAGGTCTGAATGAGCGACGCGGTCGTTTCCCGCGAACGTTTGCCGATTCCAGATGCCGTTGGCACCCCGGCCACGTCCGTGGACGTGCGTGATCAGGAGCCTCAGTTCGCACCCGTTCAGCCGGTGCGACCTCCGGAAACAGCGCCGAACGTGGTGGTAGTGCTCATCGACGACATGGGTTTCGGCGCTCCCAGCGCCTTTGGCGGGCCATGCCGGATGCCGACCGCCGAACGGCTCGCCGACGGCGGGTTGCGCTACAGCCGCTTCCACGTCACCGCGATCTGCTCGCCGACCCGGCAGGCGCTGCTGACCGGGCGCAACCACCATTCGGTGGGCATGGGGGTCACCACCGAGATGGCCAGCGCCGCACCGGGATACAGCGGAATCCGGCCCCGCAGTGCCGCCACTCTGGCGCAGGTGCTGCGGGGGAACGGCTACAACACCGCGGCGTTCGGCAAGTGGCACCAGACCCCGGCCCGCGACGTGAGTGCGGCCGGGCCGTTCGACCGGTGGCCCACGGGGGAGGGTTTCGAGAAGTTCTACGGGTTCCTGTGCGCCGAGATGAACCACTGGTACCCGCTGCTGTTCGACGGGACGACTCCCGTCGAGCCGTCGCGCCGCCCGGAGGACGGCTACCACCTGTCGGAGGATCTGGTCGATCAGGCGATCGACTGGGTGCGGGACCAGCGGTCGCTGAAGCCGGACCACCCGTTCTTCGTCTACCTGCCGTTCGGCGCCACGCACGCGCCCTACCACGTCCCCCGCGCGTACCGGGACAAGTACGAGGGCGAGTTCGATCACGGCTGGGACCGGCAGCGAGAAATCACCCTGCGGCGCCAGAAAGAACTCGGCGTGGTGCCCGTGGACGCCGAGCTGGCGCCGTGGGCGGAAGGCGTGCCGCATTGGGACGAGCTGTCGGCGACGGAGCAGCGGGCGGCCGCGTCGCTCATGGAGCTCTACGCGGGTTTCGCCGAGCACACCGATGACCAGGTGGGGCGTTTCGTGGATGCGTTGGAGGAACTCGACGCGCTGGACAACACGCTGTTCATCTACATCCTCGGTGACAATGGGGCGTCCGCCGAGGGAGGACTCGGCGGCACACTAAACGAGCACCGGTTCGCCAGCGGCATACCCGACACCGCCGAATTCATCGTCGAAAACGCGGACGCGTTGGGCGATGCCACGACCCATGCCCACTACCCGGTGGGTTGGGCGTTGGCGATGAACACCCCCTACCAGTGGACCAAGCAGGTCGCCTCGCACTTCGGGGGCACGCGGGACGGCATGGTCGTGCACTGGCCGCGCGGGATCGCCGAGCGGGGCGGGCTGCGCCATCAGTTCCACCACGTGATCGACGTCGTGCCCACCGTGCTCGAAGCCGCGGGCATCCCGCACCCGGTCGAGGTGGACGGTGTCGCCCAGCAGCCGATCGAGGGTACCAGCATGCTCTACAGCTTCAACGCCGCCGAAGCGCCGGACCGGCATCGGCTGCAGTACTTCGAGATGGTCGGCAACCGGGGCATCTACCGCGACGGCTGGATGGCGGTGACCCGCCACGGCACGCCGTGGGAGATGGTGCAAGGCGACCAGCGCCGCTACTTCGACGACGACGTGTGGGAGCTCTACGACACCACTGCGGACTGGACGCAGGCGCGCGACATCTCCGCCGAGCATCCCGGCAAGCTGAACGAGCTCAAGCAGCTGTTCCTCATCGAGGCGAGCAGGTACAACGTGTTCCCGCTCGACGACCGGATGACCGAGCGGGAGAACCCGATGGAGGCCGGACGGCTCGACCTCATGGGAGATCGCCGATCGATCACGTTCCACGCGGGAGCGAAGCGGCTGACGGAGGAAACCGCGCCCAACGTCAAGAACCGCTCGCACAGCGTGACAGCCCAGGTCGAGACCGGCGACAGCGCTGCGGCGGGGGTGATCATCGCGCAAGGTGGCCGTTTCGGCGGCTGGTCGGTGTACTTCCACGAGGGGCGGCTCTGCTACGCCTACAACTACTTCGGCTTGGAGGTGCACGCGGCGCGGGCACGCGTTCCGCTGGCGGGCGGGCGCCACGAGATCCGGATGGAGTTCTCGTACCACGGCGGCGGCGTCGGCAGGGGCGGCGACGTGGCGCTGCACGTTGACGGTAAACAGGTCGGCGAGGTCGTGCTCCCGAAAACGATCCCGTACTACTTCGCTTTCGACGAGACCTTCGACATCGGCGTCGACCGTGCCACACCGGTCACCGACGACTACCCGGTGGGGGACAACGCGTTCACCGGCAAGCTGCACTGGGTCCGCGTCGATCTGGGCGACGACCTGCACAACGACGCGGACGCGGACCACGACCGCGCTCGGTTCAAGGCCAGCCACGACTGAGCGGACCTGCGGCGCGCCGTCGGCGGCAGTCGTCAGTTGCCGGTCCAGCACCGATCGCTGACTTCCTCCCCTGCTGGGGAGTCAGTCTTCGTCGAAGAGGCGGAGGACGAGACCGGGGTGCGGCCTGGGGCCGAACGAGGTCGACTTGCGCGGCAGCCTCAAGCCCGCCCCGGCGGCGTTCTGGAGATCGGCCTGCCGTGGTGGCGCGACCAGCACGGCGATGCCACCGAACTCCTGGACCTGGCGCGCGGCCTTGGTGGGGCTGGCCTCGTAGTGGATGTCCTCGGGCGAGTCCGGTACGCGCCAAAGCGTTTCGATCACAGCTGCGTGCAGGACGGTGAGCTGCATCCGGCGAAGTGCCGCTGGAACCCGGCGCAGTTCTTCGGCCACGAACGCCTGGTGCGGGTCGGTCAGCAGGAACGCCTCGTGCCCGGTCACCACCACGAAGGCGATTGCGTGCTGGGCGTTCTGCCGGAGCACGCGCAACCATTCGGTGAGGCCGCCCCGCAACCTGGCTACCCGGAATCGGGTCGCCGCCGAGTTCAGGGCTGCTGTCGGATTGACGTGCGGCAGGACGCGGTGGACCGGGGAAAGCGCCATCGGGCTGCGCTGGACGTCGACGAGCAAACCGGAGATGTAGTCCCACGGGCCCGTGCCGCGACCTTCGGCGTGGAGGTAGCGGCGGAGCTGCCGGGCCGCGACCCAACGATGGTGCCCGTCGGCGAGGAAGGCCGGGATGCGGCTGAGCTCGGCCGTGATGTCAGCGTGCGCCGCTTGGTCGGTCATGCGCCACAACCGGTGCCGTTGTCCGTCCGAGGCGAGGACTTCCGACGCCGGCGTGCGCCGGGTCGCTGCATCGAGGTGGGCTGCGGTGCGCCCACCGCCCGAGTAGCCCAGCAGCAAGGGCTCGAGGTTCAGCCGACCGACCTCCAGGACCCGGCCAATACCGTTGGCGCGACTGGGAATGACGTCCTCGTGCGGCAACAGGCGGCTGTCCAGGTGGACGGCAGCGAGCAGCCCGCGCTGGGACCCGCGCGGGCCGGTCTGTTCGTAGGCGTACAGAGCGCGGGCGGGCTCGCGCACCAGCGCGCCGCTTCGCTGCCAGGACCGCAGGACGCTCGCTGCTTCCTCAGCCGACCCGTCCCAGGCGCCGGCATGTTGATCCCAGGGCGTGGCGTAGCGCCCGGCCAGATCACGCAGGCGCTCGGGCGCGACGCGCCAACCGCGGAAGGGTGCTAAGCCGACCCCGCTGATGCTGGGGCTGGCAGGGTCGATCGCGGTTACTTGCAACTGGGTCGTCTCCTCGGCGTCCGCTTCTTCGTCGAGCTCGGCATCGTCAGCGGAATTCTCCCTATGCGCCGGGACGAACGCGAACAGGCCCGCGATCGTGCACACCGGAGCCGACTGGCCTGCCGCGCCGACCGCGTCCTGAGCTCGACCGGGTCTTCGCGAATGGCAAACCCCGACCGAAGAAGCAGCAACCCCGGAGCCGATTCCTGCCGGTTTGTCCGTACAGGCCGAACCGGACGCAGTTCGGGGCCCCGGGGTCGGGTAGCTGCCTGGTATTCGCCGACCGCATGCCCGCGCCGAATCCCGCAGGATCAGACGACACGGGTCGGCTGGAGTGCCGTGGGCGGTCCTAGCGGACAGCCACCTCACAAGTCCTGTTGGTATTCAACGTTGGACCACCTCCCTTCCTGTGTACCGAGGAGGCTAGGGTGCGGCGTGCCATTCGGGCAACTGGTTTTCTTCGCAACGGATTCACCTCCGACCAAGTCCCCAGCGCCCATCGCGCTGGCCCTGGCCATCGCGCTCGCGCTGTCGCACGGAGCGGTTTTCGCCCTGTCTGATCTGTCGGGACTCAACCGGAGCCGACCGTATCGTCTGTCCACTCGTCCAGGCGCGATCCGACGTGGCCGGGGAAGTCCTCGAGGGCGTCCAGGCGCCGACGGATTTCCGCTCGGACGACGAGCAGTTCGCGGTGGTGCCGCGACACGAGGTCCCAGCACTGCTGTTCGAGCGCGTGGTTCATGCAGAGCTCGGCGAGTTTGGCGCGACGATCAAGTTCGTCTAGGAGGCAGGAAGCCAGTGATGCGGTGTGGGAGCGCTGGGTGAGCTGGGACATGGTCACACCCCGATTCGTCGGCGGATGCCTGGTGGGTCGAACTGCTTCGGTCGCGCTATCCACTGTGACGTCCGGCACCGGAGCCAGGTACGGGGTGAACTACTCATGCTGCCCTCGCATTTGGCTTGAGTAGTGCGCGGAGCTAGCGGACGGACGGCGGCCGGATGTGACCGTGAGCTCGCACCAGGTAGGACGAGGGGCTGGATCGGGCCAGGAGGTGTCCCGCTTCAGGGGGAGGGGCCGACGGTGCAATTGCGGAGCACGCTGCAACAGCGGGTGCGACCACGACGTCGCCATCGGGGCCCTGGCCCTCGCAGCGGTCGTGGTGGACCGCGTGGCGAGGAGGAAGAGCTGATGGTGCCCACGCTTTGCGCCCGCGGCCTGGTCAAGTGCTACGGCTGGGTGATCGCCATCGACGGCGCCGACTTCGAGGTCGTCCCCGGCGAGGTGCTGGCCGTCGTGGTCGACAACGGCGCCGGCAAACGGGGGCGGGGAGAGTGGCGGTGGGTGTCGCTTTCTAGGTTGGGCTTTTTGCCGGTTTTGGGGCTTGCCGGGGTTGGGGCTTGTGGGGGTTTGGTTGTGGGTGGCCATCCCCGTGGCGGGTGGAGTGTGGGGGCTGCGGGCCGGAGGTCAAGCCCGGCCTTCGGCCGCCCCTTCGGGGGTGAACGGCTTGACATCCGTCCCGCAGCACCTGTTCGGCTTTGTGCCACGGGGATGGCCAGGAGCGGTCTGGCGGGGTGAGGCTTTGCGTTGCAGGGTGGCGGAGTACTGGGGGTGGGTGGTGGTGGGCGGGGTGGGTGGTAGTGATCGCTGCGTTCCGAGGTGGCCCGTGCGCGGTTTTCGGGGCTGTAGCGCTTGAAACCGCTCACGATGCTCGTGCTGGTGGTGTGGTGGTGGGTGGGTGTCGCCTTCGGCGTGCCCTGGTTTTCGTTGCTGTGTCGTGGTTTCCGGTGGTTTCGCTTCCGCGCGGGTTGGGTTTTTGGGCTTTGGGCCGGGTGTTTCACCTGATCAAGCGACCATAAAAGACGTGCGAACTGGTGTGCTAATGCGGGAGAATACTTGGTATGACACCGCTGTTGAACACCCAGGATCCGGCCGTCGGCACCGCTGGTGCCCGGTCGGCGGTGTCGTGCACGGATGCCGAACTCGCCGCCCGTATCCGTGAACTGGAGGAGGGGATGCGGGTGTTGATGATGGAGCAGTTGCTGTGCATCGCCGAAGCCGACCACCGTGGTGTGTATGCCGAGTTGGGGTTCCGGTCGGCGCAGGTGTGGTTGCAGGGGCTGCTCAACATCGATGCGCGTGATGCGCAAACCCGCGTCAAGGTCGCCCGCAATGTTGAAGACCGGCAGAGCTTGTATGGCGAGGTCATGCCCGCCGACCTACCCGAGACCGCCGCGGCTTTGGCCGAGGGTGCGATCGGGTTGGAGCACGCGCGGGTGATCGTGGACGGGGTCCGTCGGCTGCCGGAGTATGCGCGCTGTCATCAGGTCGGTGAGGTCGAATCGACCCTCGTCGGGTATGCGCGGATGATGACGCCTCGTGAGCTGGAGAAACTCGCCGAGCGCATCCGCTATCTGCTGGACCAGGACGGCGCCTACGACGACGAGGAAGACCAGCACGAGTCACGGGAGCTGCACTACACGGTTGCCCGGGACGGGATGACGGTCATCAAAGCCCGCCTCGACCGCGAGGCCGGGGCGAAGTTCGCCGCGCTGATGCAGCCCCTGGCCGCTCCCCGTCCGGAGGTGGAGGGGGAGAAGGATCCGCGCACGGTGGGGCAGCGCAACGCCGACGGGTTCGCCGCGATCCTGGACCTGGCGCTGGATCATGACGGGGTTCCGCGCACGGGTGGGCAGCGCCCGCACCTGACGATCTCTATCGATTTCGAGGATTTGAAGAAGGGGCTCGGGTTCGTCGCCGCCGAGACCGGTATGCCCGGGACCCTTAACACCGAACGGGCCATCACCGCCGAGAACGCCCGACGGATCGCCTGCGATGCCGAGGTGTTGCCGATGGTCCTCGACGGGGACGGGCTCCCGCTGGACGTGGGCCGGGCGAAGCGGACCGCGCCCGCCCAGATCCGCGCGGCGTTGCTGCAGCGGGACGGGGTGTGCGCGTTCCCGGGGTGCGACCGGCCGCCGGGAACCCCGGAAGCACATCACCTCGCCCACTGGGCCGACGGTGGAACCACCGAGCTGAGCAACATGGTGATGCTCTGCGGTCACCACCACCGGACCCTGCACAACCAGCGATGGGAAATCACCATGCGCGGTGGGCGACCCGCGTTCATCCCACCACCCACAGTGGACCCAAAGCGAACACCACGACCAGGCGGTAGAGCACTACCCGCCCAGCACCGCGAATACCTCCGGGACCTCATCCCCGCACCACGGGGCCCGGCGGGCGAACCATGATGCCCTGGTTCGGTCATGGGGTGTCAGGCCCTGGTGAGGCCTCCGTCGGCGTCGATCACCACCCGCTGGCGCGAGGGTCCGGTGGTTAACTTTTGGTTGCCGACCGGCCGACCGCATTCCCGTGGGACGATCGCCGAAAACTTTAGGTCCGGAATCGGGGCGGCGTGATGATGTATGCGATGCCGCCGGAAGCGTCGACCACCGCTCCGGTGGCGTCCCGGCGCTTCGTGCGCAGCCAGACGTTCTCGAACTGGGCGCGAGGGTAGATGTTGCGCACGGCCGCGTCGTCGGACGAAGCCGGATCGTTGGCGATGACGTCCCCGTTCGTGGTGAAGCCGACGATGACCATGAGGTGGCCGTCGGTGTCGTATCCCGCGCCGTTGAGTTCGTTGGCGGCGAACGACTGCGATGTGATCAAGGGAATTCCGCTGCGGATGTAGCGTTCCGCGTCGGCCAGCGAGTTCAGGCGGGTGATGTGCGCTTCCAAGCCGTGGGCGGCGGCGTAGGCGGCGTTGAACGACCAGTTCCCGGTGCCGTCGTAGGCGTAGTCGAACGTCTGGCGCGCGGCGTGGTCGACGGCGGGATCCGGGTGTTGTGGACCGATCCAGGCCAGGTCCTGCTCGGGTGGCCGTTTTCCCCAGTACTCGACGACCATTTCCGTCGATGTGGGGCTGCACCAGGCCTCGCCGCCGCCGCCGTACTGCGGGAAGTGTCCGCTGTGGACGTTCTGGGAGTATCGCGGTACTGGGAGTTCGGTACCCCATGCCCCGCCGGGGCCGGAGGTGGGAACTCCGAACCGGTCCGGGATCCTCGAGGTCATCGCGCCCAGCATCGACAGCGAGGGCGACGCCGGTGTGCCAACGGCGCGGTAGAGGGTGGCGCGGAGCTGATAGCCGGACAGCGTCGTTCCGGGACTCGTGGTGAATGTGTCCACGTTGACGGTTCCGTGGATATCGGCTTGCCCGGCGACGCTCGTGCGGTGGATGTCGGCATCGCCTGACGCCCATTCGCCCATGGCGTACCAGCGGGTTCGAGCGCCGGTGTTGGTCCGCCCCCGCATTTCGAGACGCAGCCAGGTGCCGGGCGGTGTCGCCGCGTTCCACGAGGCGACCAACTGGGTCGCCCCGAACCCCGTCGCCTGCAGCGGCGACGTCCACCGCGCGTAGTCGTAGTCGCGCTCCCGCCCATCGGGTGCGGGATGTGCGACGGTGCCGATCCGTTCGCCGATCTGGATGCCCGTTCCGCCACTGCGCACGCCCTCGGCGGTGCCCGACTGGAAATCGTCGGCGGAGTGCCATTGGTGGTAGTCGATGGCGGACTGTGCCGGAGGATGTGCTGGTTGAGCGCAGGCGGCCATCGTCAGCGCCAGTGCGCCGATGATTCCGGTGAGGGCGCTACGGTAAATCGATCTGGAAGTACGCATGCCGACCTCTCATCGGCCTCGCCGCCGGACGGCGGTCCTTCTCGATTGGTTCGGAGTATAGGTTTCCGCGGCTTCACCGGCGATTTGACGCCCAGCGTGCACCGAGAATAGGGCTACGAGCGCGGATCGCCGCCCCGTCGCGACCGGTCTGACAGGGACACGGTGTGGCGGTGGTCAGGCGGTGATCTGCTGGGTTGGGGCGTCCGGGGCGGTCAGGCTCGCGCTGATGGTCCGCCGCAGGTTCCGGTGCGCGTTGTTGATCTCGTGGCGCAGACCCAAGATCTGCTTGGTCAGCGCGTCGCCGTCGGAGAGCGTGTTCGTTTCGACGGCGCGCAGGAGCACGCCGAGGTGGCCGTGCAGGCGTTGGTGCACGTCGACGAAAGTGACGAACTGCTGCTGCACTTCCAGGGGTGGAGATGTGCGTGCGACCGCCTTGATCATCGTTTCCTGCCAACGCCGGGCGGTTTGCCGGTAGTACCGTTCGGCGGCAACGCGGTGGTGCGGGGCCACGTGGGGGTCCAGGGCGCTGCGGATCAGCTCCTGGCTGGTGTCGACGAGCTCTCTGGCAGCCGTAGTCACCGAGTACGCCCATTCCCACTGTTCCGTCTGCGTGGTGGCTCGGCGCTCCTGCCGCGCCTCGTCGAGCTGGCCGCTGGCCAGCTTGACCTGTTCCCAAGCGCGTTCGGCCTGTGCTTGTGCGGTTCGGGCCGCCCCTGCGGCCTTCGCGGCGTGGCTTTCGGCGGCGTCCGCCAAGCGGCGGAGAGTTTCCGCTCGTTCTATTGCTTGGCGGGCCGCGAGGCGGGCCAGCCAGAGCTGCCAGCCGGCGAGCCCGACGGCCACGATCGCCAGGCCCGCGCAGATCCACGTGGCCAGCTCAGCTATCCGCATGAGCCCAGACCCTGGCACACCTGCGCCGACCGCTGAGCCCGCTGAGTGAAATCTCACGGTAGTTCACGCGGTGTGCGGCTTGACTTGCCCAGCGTGCTATGTCCGCTGCGGCCGTCCAGTCGATCGCCAACCTGATCGCGAGAAAAAAGGGGCACGCGCATTTTTTGGGGGATCATTCCGGTGCGAACCCGGTGTTGATCGCGACGATCTTGGGTTCGGTGAGTTGCTCCACCGCTGACTCGATGCCCTCCCTGCCGATGCCCGAGCGTTTGAAACCGCCGAAGGGCATGGCGTCGATGCGGAAGTCGGTGCTGGAATTGATCATTACGGCACCAACGGTCAGCGCGTTGGCGATCGTCATGGCGCGGCGGATGTCGTGAGTGAAGACACCGGCATGGAGTCCGGTGTCGACGGCGTTCGCGGAGTTGATCGCCGCCGTCAGGTCGGAGAAGGGATCAAGCAGGACGACCGGGCCGAAGATCTCTTCGTTCCGGAGCGCGGCATCCGCCGGGACGTCGGTGAGGACGGCGGGTGTCACGAAGGTGCCGCGTCGTCGTCCACCGGTGTGCAGGATAGCTCCGGCCGCCACGGCCTCGCCGATCCAGCGCTCGACGCGCTTGGCCTCGGTTTCGCTGACGAGGGGACCGATGTTCGTGGCTGGATCTTTCTTGCTGCCGACCACCAGCGCCTCCGCTGCGTCGACGACGCGCCGAAGAATCTCGCCGTAGCGGATGGCGTCGATGAAAACACGTTGCGCTGAAAGGCAATTCTGCCCCGCGACGCCGAAGGCGCCGTCGCGGACCAGCGAGTGCCCGGCGTTCTCGCCCGGTACGACGGCGAGGCGTTCGGCGGGAACCTCGTTGCGCAGCAGGAGTTCGACCAGCGCGAGCGCGGTCAGCGGGGTTTGCGGCGCGGGTTTCAGGACCACGGCGTTGCCGGCGACGAGCGCGGGGCCCAGCTTGTGGGCGACGAGGTTGAGCGGGTCGTTGAAGGGCGTGATCGCGGCGACCACGCCGATCGGCTCACGCGTGTACCAGCCCGTCCAGCCCCCGTCCGCGCGGTGTGTTGTTGTGGCCCCCACCAGCGTGGATTCCCCCGCGGACGCGAGCAGCGCCAGCGTGTACGGGTGGCAGGACTTCCGGAAGAGGTCTTCGCGGTCGGCGACTTCGACGATCTGGCCGAGGTACATGACCGCTACGCGGTCGCCGATGAACCGCACGACGCGCAGGTCGTGCGAGATCATCACCATCGTGAGCTGGTGTTCCCGGTGCAGGCGGTGCAGCAGGTTCAGGATCCTCGCCTGCACCGAAGCGTCGAGCGCCGAGGTCGGCTCGTCGCAGATGACCAGCTTCGGTCGCAGCAGCAACGCGCGGGCGATGACCACGCGCTGCAACTGCCCGCCGGAGCACTCGCGCGGATATCGGTTCAAGTAGCCGTCGTCCAGTCCGACCTCGGCGAGGGCTTCGGAAACCGCCTGAACGCGCTGGTGTTTGGTCCCGATCCCGTGTTGCGCGAGCACGGCCGTGAGGCTTTCAGCGATGGTCATGCGCGGGTCCATCGCGGCATGCGGGTCTTGGAAGACCAACTGCGCGGTGCGCGTCAGCAGCTTGCGTTCCGCGCGGCGCAACTGGCTGATCTCCATGCCGTCGACGGCCACCCGGCCGGAGGTCGTGGGGCTCAGGCCGAGGATGACCCGGGCGAGTGTGCTCTTCCCGGAACCGGATTCGCCGACCAGCCCGAGCACTTCGCCGTGGCGGACGCGGAGCGTGACTCCCTCGATGGAGTGCACGAATTCGCGGGGCCGAAGGCCGGTCCGGGGGAGCGGGAAATGCTCATCGGGACTCCTCGGTCCGCTGCATGGGGATCCAGCATCGGGTCAGGTGCCCGGGCGTCCCCGAATCGACGAGTGCGGGTTCCATGTCGGCGCACTTGTGTTCGACGTGCGCCGCGTGCGCGGTCACACACCGGTTCCGGAACCGGCAGCGGTGGTGATCGCACGCGCGACGCCCCGGGTCGTGCGGGACGATCCACGGCGTCAGGACCAGGACCACCAGCACCGCGCCGAAGACCGCGACGCCCAAGCGGAGGCTCACCGGCCAGGTGCGGATATCGGCCGGTTGATGCACGCGTACAGCTGGTCGGTCAGCGTCGTGATGAGCACCGCCAGCCCGACCAGGCTCATGATCCCGGGCTGGAGCGCGGGGACGTCGTTGTTCACCACCGACTCGTAGAGCAGGCGTCCCATGCCAGGGATGGAGAAGATCACCTCGACCACGACGGATCCGCCCAGTTTGTCGAACGGGGCGCGGGAGTTGTTGAAGTACAGGCCGGTGGTGCGCGGGGTGAACGCCTCGCTCACGGTGAGTTCGCCGTTGCCGCGCAGGTCGGCCAGCTTGGTGGCGGGGATACCGAGCGCATCTGGGATTCGCCGGTTTGCAGCTGCGTGGCCCGGGTCGCTCCCTCGGGGATGAAACGAGCCTCCACATGGGACAGTGCTGCCGGGTTGCCCCAGTAGTTCGCGTGGCGCTCCAAAGAGATCGACTGGCTCGGCACCTCGGAAACTGGTGTGTAGGGGCCGGTGCATTGGCGAACGGGCTTAATGCCGGAGTCGGTGTAGGCTGCGGGTGCGAGGATCCCGGTGTTGGCGCTGGCCAGGCGGAAAGGCACCAGTGCGCTCGGTTTGTGGGTGCTGATCCGGACGGTCGACGGGTCGACGGCGTCGACGGCCGAGATCACCTTCGGGGTGAAGGCGCGGGGCGGTGCTTCGGCCTTGAGCAGGCGGCGCAGCGCATCCACCACCGCGCCCGGGGTGAGGTCTGTGCCGTCCTGGAACTTGACGCTCTCGCGGAGCTTGAAGTCCCACGTCGTCGGGGTGCTCTGCTGCCAACTGGTGGCCAGTTTCGGTTTCAGCTCGCCGGCTTCGGCGTCGTAGGTGAGAAGCGTTTCGAGGCAACCGATCTGGCTCAGGACGAGGGCGTCGTCGGTTTCGAGGGCATAGTTGGACCGGGGGGTGAACTGGAGGCTGATCACCATCCGGCGTCGGCGCCGCCGGGGGAGCCGTTTCCGAAGGTGCCGCACGCGGGAAGCACCAGCGCGGCCGACGCGGCGAGCACGGCGAATTGGACGAGTCGTGAGCTTCTCATGGGAACCACCTGGTGAGGGGGACAGCCGCTGATAGGCCGCGACTGCCAGGCGTCAGCGACGAACTCGTGGTCGTCGACGGTTTCCGGCGAGGGCACCGCCTCGTCGACTTCTCGTCTCCCGTTCCGCTGTTTGGCCGAGCTATTGAAAATCATTGGCAGGAACGAAGAATCGTGGCGCATGGCCTGCAAGTGCTCGCAACGGCGCGGGCGCCGACCGCTGGGGAGCGCGGCCGACCGCGGTGAGCCGGAGACCGGCTCGGCAACGATGCGGGAAATCATCGGACAGCGATCAGAGGTGTCAACAATGTCTTCTGCTCAGCGGATTGTCGACCGGCCGGATCTCGTCGTGGCGCGTCTGAACGGGCGAGGAAGGCTTGTCTGCCAGGCCGTTCGCGACGAGGGGCGGAATGGCTCCGGCCGATGTCACGAGCTGAGTCCTGCTTGTTAACAACCTGAGTCAGCGGTCTTCCCGGCGGCCTTCGGTGGTTGACTGCCCGGTGGACCATTTGTAATGTGTGTCGTGAAACATCACGTGCTGAACACTCTCGCGTAGTATCCCCCACAGACGGGACTCGGTCTCATGAGCAGCGAAAATTCGACCAGTGCGGCCGATGCTCGGGCGGTGGGCCACGGGCACGACTCCGCGCAAAAACACGACGAACACGGTGAGCGCAACGCCCATGGTCATGGTCATGGTCATGGTCACGGGCACGGACATGAGCACGGACAAGGGTTTCTGGCGAAGCTGAAGAACGTCGTCGTGCCGCATTCGCACGACGCCAACGAAGCCATCCAGTCGGCCGAGGAGACCAGCGGTCAGGGGATCCGGGCGGCGTGGATCGGCCTGGCCGGGATGATGGCGACCGCGATCCTGCAAATGGCGATCGTGGCGATCTCCGGCTCCATCGCTCTGCTCGCCGATACCGTGCACAACCTCGGGCACGCGGTGACGACGATCCCCCTGGTGATCGCCTTCCGGCTGGGCAGGAGGGCGGCCACGAACCGCTACAGCTACGGCTTCCGGCGCGCCGAAGACCTCGCCGGGGTGCTGATCGCCCTGGTGATCGCGGCGTCCGTGGTGCTGATCATCTGGGAGTCCATCGACGCCCTGATCAACCCGCGCCCGCTGACCAACCTGTGGTGGGTCTTCGCGGCGGGTCTCGTCGGCGCCGCGGGCAACGAGATCGTGGCGGTCTACCGGATCCGGACCGGCCGCAAGATCGGCTCCGCGGCCCTGATCGCCGAGGGGCAGCACGCCCGCGCCGATGGGCTCACTTCGGTCGCCGTCGTCGTCGGAGTGGTCGCCGTGTGGCTCGGCTTCGAGCGCGCGGACGCCATCATCGGGCTGATCATCGCGCTGGTGATCCTGGGCATCCTTATCAGCACGATGCGAACCGTGTTCCGCCGGCTGATGGACGGCGTCGAACCCGGCGTCATCGACAAGATGGCCCGCACGACCGCCGCGGTCGACGGCGTCGTGGCGGTGGACCGGCTCCGGGCCCGCTGGAACGGGCACCGCATGGAAGCCGACGCGGACGTTGCCGTGCCGGGCGATCTGAGCGTCCTGGAAGGGCACCGCATCGCGGACCGGGTCGAACACGAGCTGCTGCACGCGACACCGCACCTCGAATCGGTCCTCGTGCACCTGCACCCGATCGTCGACGGAAAGCGCCCAGCCGATCTGCACGAGCTCGCCGGGCACCACGCCAGCGCCGAGGCGCGCGCCGCCTACCGAGCGAAACTCGCCACCCGGCAATAGGAAGTTGTAACGCAATTTCCATTGAAATCGGACCTTCGATTTCAATGGAAATTGCGGCCAGTCCGCCGCGCAGTCGAACTGGAGGTCTGCGTCCATGACAGCACCGACCGACCACGACGCCGGATACACCGTCAGAGAACTGGCCGCCGACGACATCCCGGAGGCGCGGGCGCTGATGCTGCGCACCGTCTGGGAGGACTTCGGCGACCCCTACGACCCGGTCGTGCACGCCGACATCGACGACATGGCCGGCTGGTACATCGAGCCCGAGGCGCCCTTCCTGCTCGTGGCAGTCGACCGGAACACCGGCGAACTGCTGGCCACGGCAGGCGTCCGCGGCGGGGCGCTGAAGGACGGGCTCAGCCCACCGCACCTGGTCGAACGCTACCGGGACGGGCGCACCGGCCAGCTGGTCCGCGTCTACTCCTCCGCGAGCACCGGCGACGCGGCATCGCCAGGGTCCTGATCCGCCAGGTCCTCGACCGCGTGCGGCGCGAGGGCCACTACGACGCCGTCGCCCTGCACACCTTCCGGCTTCGCCGGGCGCCCTGCCGTTCTGGCTGTCCATGGGCTCGGTCGTGGTCGAGGACGACACCGCCGGGGTGTCGCGGGCGGTGTTCATGGAAATCCCGCTGAAAACCGGTTCCTGGGCTCATTCCGCGTAGGTGGTCCGCAGCGGAAGAACCTGCGGGTGGTCACCCTCCCCCAGGGCGGATGGCGGAATGCGAAACCGCCGCGGCCTGAGGCAGCCGTCCATGCGTCCAGCAACGAAGTACGCAGCCGACGTCGCCGTGATCGGTCTCGGCGCGATCGGATCCATGGCCGCGTGGCGGCTCGCAGTGCGCGGCCATGGTGTCCACGGCTACGAACGGTTCGGCGTCGGGCACGACCGAGGCGCGTTCTCCGGGCAGACGCGGCGGTTCTCCGTGCAAAGCCAGCGCGAGCCGCGCCTCACCGCGCTCGCGCTGCATGCGTTGGACCTCTGGCGCGGACTGGAGAGCGCGACCGGGCGTTGCCTCCTGCACCTCGCCGGGGGCCTGATCCTCGGACCCTGCGATGCGCCCGCGCTGGTCGCCGCGCACGCCTCGGCGAGAGCGGCCGGCCTCGACCACGAACTCCTGGACAGCTCCGAGCTGAAGCAACGATTCCCGCAACACCTGACCCGGGCCACCGACGCCGGCGTCATCGATCCCAAAGCGGGTTTCCTGCGGCCGGAGTTGTCGGTGGTCACCGCAGCGCGACGGGCGGAGGAGCTCGGTGCCGTCATCTTCGACCACACCCGGGTGCTGGGTCTGGAGCTCGACGCCGACGGGGTTCGTCGTGCGGACCGAGAGCGGTTCCCGGCGCTACGCCCACGTCGTCGTCGCGCCCGGCGCTCGAACGCGCGACGTCCTCCCGGCGATGCGCGCGGCGGTGCTGCCGAGGCGCCTGGTGCAGGCCTGGTACGTGCCGGACGACATCGACCGGTACCGCGAGGAGGTCTTCCCGGTCTTCGAACGCGTGGGGGACGTCAACGCCTACGGCTTCCCCACGCTCGACGGTGCCACGATCAAGATCGGGATCTACACCACGGGACACCCGATCGGCTACGACACCCCGGACTGCACGCGGATCCGGTGACCACCACGGTCGGCGTGGAGGGCTACACCACCGACGGCCACCCGCTGCTCCGACCGCTGCCCGAGGCATCGCGGGTCATCCTCGCCTGCGGATTCTCCGGTGCCGGCTTCAAGTTCGCCCCGGCCATCGGCGACGTCGTCGCCGACCTGGTCATCGACGGGCGGACCGCGCGCGACGTCGGCTTCCTCGCCCCGGACCGGCCGCTGGCGGACTGGCCGCCGGACGCCCTCACCCCGGCATGATCCGCCGTCGCGCCGCCGACCGGTACCATCGGTCCTGATATGTCACGAAACGTTTCATGGCAGCGGCTCGCAAGAGCGGTCGAAGGGGGCTCCGCCTCATGACGGCGCCACCGGAGGACGCCCGGCAGCGCGGCAGCGCGACCGAGAACGCGTACGAGCACATCAAGAACCTGATCCTTACCAGCGAACTCGCGCCTGGGGAGGAGCTGCGCGAAGTCGCGCTCACCGAATCCACCGGATTCGGCCGCTCACCGGTCCGCGAGGCCCTGCGCCGCCTGGTGCAGGAGGGCTTCGTCGAGGTGCGCCCCAGGCAGGGCTACCGGGTCTCCGTCGTCACGCTGGCCAGCGTCCAGGACCTGTTCGAGATGCGGCTGGTGCTCGAACCGGTAGCGGTGGAGTTCGCCGCGCTGCGTGCACCGAAGGAAGAACTCGAAGCCCTGCACGCGCTGGCGCACAAGACCTACGTCCACGGCGACACCCGCAGCTACGAGCAGTTCCTCCAGGACAACCGCGAGTTCCACGTCCGCATCGCGAAGGCGACTGGCAACGAGCGGCTCGCCCGAGCCCTGCAAGGCCTCCTCGAAGAAATGCAGCGCCTGTTCTTCATCAGTCTCGGCAACCGGGACAGGGCATCGGAGATGGTGCACGAACACCACGACCTGCACGACGCGCTGCTCGCGCGAGACGCGGCGCGCGCCCGCGAGATCGTGGTCGAACAGATCGAGGCGAGCCGGGCACGCGTGCTCGAAGGCCTCATCGAGGGCACCAATCGTGGTGGCCGCGCCGCCACCGGCATCGTCCTAGCGGACACGACCTCGCACCGGCGCAGGTAACAAGCCCTTCGGGCCAGGTCAGCCGGGCCCGTTGGCGACGTCGCTGGCGGCGATGGGGGAGGTTCGGCGCGTTCCGAAGGGCAGCGCCAGCGTGTCGTGGTCACGGATCGATTGCCGGGCGGTTCTCGCACTGCCGCACAGACGACGGTGGTGGCTTCGAGGTAGCCCCTACCCGCATTGCCGCATTCGACACTAGACTTTTCGGGTCAAATCGATGCTCGGAATGACCGAAGGGTCGGCGGCAGGCCAGGAAAGTCCACAGTGGATGGCGTACGGATGTGCATCGGCAGTTGGACGGCAGTGCCGCTGTGTTGACCGGGGGTCTAGGCACGGCTGCTGCGGTCGTCGCGGCCGTCATGGGCGGTCTGCTCGTGGCGGTGGTGACGGTGAGCGTCGCGCGGACGCTGGTCATCACACGTGCGCGCCCCGGTGGTCTCACGCGTTTCGTCCGCCGCGTGGTGAATTCGCTCTTCGTGCTGCTCACCAGGTCGGCGCCCGACTACCCGACGCGGGACCGGGTCCTCGCTGCGCAGGCGGTCACCTTCCTCGCCGTCATGCTGGCCACGTGGCTCGCGGGTTATTTCCTCGGCTACACCCTTCTGTTGTTCCCGTGGGAGCCGGGTCCGGCCGAGGCCGCTCGGGAGGCCGGGTCATCGTTGTTCACGCTGGGGTTCTCCACCACCGCCACCGCCGGGCCGAGCGTCATCGATTTCCTGGCGGCCGGAACGGGACTTCTGATCGTGGCCCTCCAGATCGCCTACCTGCCGGCCCTGTACTCGGCGTTCAACCGCCGCGAGACCGAGGTGACCTTGTTGGGGGCGCGGGCGGGATCTCCGCCTTGGGGGCCGGAGCTGCTCGCCCGCACCAGGTACGGCATCCAGCTCGGCGAAGATGACCTCACCGAGTTGTACCGGCTCTGGGAGAGGTGGGCGGCCGACATCGGCGAGAGCCACAGCAACTACCCGGTCCTGGTCTGGTTCCGCTCCCCGCAGCCGCGCCATTCGTGGCTGGTCGGACTGCTGGCCGTGCTGGACTCGGCGGCGCTGCTGCTCGCGCTGTGCCCGAGCCGGGACCGCATCGAGCCGCGGCTGTGCCTGCGGATGGGCTTCACCGCCCTGCGGCAGATTGCCTTCGCCGTGGGCATTCCGGTCGACGAGGATCCGGATCCGGACTCCGGAATTCAGTTGTCGTACGACGAATACCGCGCCGCGGTCGACCGGTTGACCGCGGTCGGGTTCCCGGTGGAGCGCGCTCCGGAGGCGGCGTGGCCGCACTTCCGGGGCTGGCGGGTCAACTACGAGTCCACCGCGTACGCGCTCGCGGCGGCGACCGACGCCGTGCCCGCCCTGTGGTCCGGACCGCGACGCTGGCCCAGCCGACCGATTCCGCCGGTGCGCCCGGCGGACCGCCGCCCCGGTACCGGCGGTGAGGGCCGGTCCTGAGCTCGATGGAATTCAATGCGCCCCCGGTACGACAGGAGCCGGCGGGTTCCGCGAAGTCCAGCGGCACTACATCACCTTCCGGGACCATGTGTGGCGATCCGGCGCACTGGGATAACCGGGGTGGGGGGCGTCGTCGGTGGCGGGCTCTGGATCTCGGGACCACCCGGGTGTTTTTGCGGGCGGCCGTGCGTGCTCTCGCACGGACGGGTGTCCCTTGGGCCGTGAGTGGCAATGCCGGTTTTTACCGGTGTCATGTCTCGGTAGATGTGTCAATCCCCGGACACGCCTAACCCACGGAAGAAGCAGAAGAACCATTTTTCTCTACCGCATTCTGCAAAGAACTCTCAGCCCCCGGGAGTCGGTTGGAGCCGGCGGCGGGTCGGAGCGCGCCCGGCGGGCTGGCGGGGCGGTGGGTTCTCCGGCGGCGGTGGTATCGGCAAGGTGATCGGCTGGTCTTTTGTGAGCAGGATCGATTGGCCGTGGTGCGAAGTCCGCACCGGCTCACCGTGGCGCAGCGCGTAGGTCGCCTCGTCGCGGTGGATGGTGACGCAGATCCGGCTGTCGGCGAAGCACAGCCGGAACGAGATGCGGCTGAGCGCGGGCGGCAGCCGGGGCGCGAAGCTCAGCTCGCCGCCGTGGTCCCGCAACCCGCCGAACCCGGCGACCGCGGCGATCCACGCACCGGCCAGCGCGGCGATGTGCAGTCCCTGGCGCACGTTCTGGTAGATGTCGTGCAGATCCGCCAGGGCCGCCTCGGCGAAGTAGTCGTAGGCCAGTTCGAGGTGGCCGACCTCGGCGTTGAGCACCGCCTGCACGGACGAAGACAGCGATGAGTCCCGCACCGTCAGCGCCTCGTAATACGCCACATTCCTTGCCTTCTCCTCCGGGGTGAAGGCGTCCCCGCGCAGAAACATGGCCAGCACCAGGTCCGCTTGCTTGACCACTTGCTTGCGGTAGAGGTCGAAATACGGGTAGTGCAGCAGCAGTGGGTAGTCCTCCGGGGGTGTGTTCGCGAAGTCCCAGTGGGCGTGCTTGGTGAACCCCTCGGACTGCGAGTGCACCTCGAGCGCGTCGTCGTAGGGCACGACCACCCGGTCGGCGGCGTCCCGCCAGCGGGCCGTCTCCTCCTCGTCCACGCCCAGCCTGCTGGCCAGTTCCGGGTGCAGCTCGCAGTGGACGGCCGCCTCGTGCAGGTTCCGCTGCGCCATCAGATTGGTGTAGACGTTGTTGTCGACGACGGCCGTGTACTCGTCGGGACCGGTGACCCCGTCGATGCGGAACCTGCCGTGCGCGTCGTGATGTCCCAAGGACGTCCACAGCCGTGCCGTCTCCACCAGCAGTTCCAGCCCGGCGGAGGCCTCGAAGTCCTCGTCCCCGGTGGCCGCGAGGTAGCGGGCGGTGGCGTCGGCGACGTCCGCGTTGATGTGGAACGCCGCCGTACCGGCCGGCCAGTAGCCGGAGCACTCGTCGCCGTTGATCGAGCGCCACGGGAACGCGGCGCCGGCCTGGCCGAGCTGAGCAGCCCGGGTCCGCGCCTTGTCCAATGTGGAGTGACGCCATTGCAGTGCGTTGCGGGCGGCCTCCGGGACGGTGTAGGTCAGCAGCGGCAGCACGAACGACTCGGTGTCCCAGAACGCGTGCCCGTCGTAGCCGGGTCCGGTGAGCCCCTTCGCCGGGATCGCCCTGGTCTCCCCGCGGGCACCGGCCTGCAACACGTGGAACAGCGCGAACCGGACCGCCTGCTGCAGCTCCGCGTCGCCGTCGATCTCCACGTCCGCGGCTTCCCAGAAGTCGTCCAGGTAGGCGCGTTGCTCGTCGAGCAGACCCTGCCAGCCGCTCTGCCGGGCGCCGGCCAGCGCCGCCTCCACCTGGGCTCGCAGGGCCTGCGGGGACCGCTGGCTGGACCAGCCGTACGCGACGTACTTGGTCAGCGCGAGTTTCTGCCCCTGCGGCACCTCGGCGGCCGCGGTCAGCCGGGCCAGGTCGCTCTCGATCCGGTCCTCCGTCCACATCGGACCGGGCGCGTCCACCTCGTGGTCCATCGCCGCGGCCATGCGCAGGCCGGACCGGCGGGTGTGGTGGCCCAGCACGGCGAGGCTGCCCTCGCCCACGGCGAAGTCCGAGATCAGCGTGCCCTCCAGGACGGAGGCCACCCGAGGATCGTCGACGTCCCGTTCGATCGGTTCGTTGGCCAGCAGCTCGGACTGCACCACCAGCGGCGCAGGCCCGTCCAACGGCTCGACCTCGTAGTGGATCGCGGCGATGGCGCGCTGGGTGAACGAGACCAGGCGCTCCGAGGTGATGCGCACGTGCCGACCGGTGGGCGAGACCCACTCGGTGTTGCGGCGCAGCGTCCCCGACCGGAAGTCGAGCACGCGCTCGTGGTGCGGGGCCGAGCCGTAGCGCATGTCCACCGGTTCGTCCTCGACCAGCAACCGGATGATCTTGCCGTCCGTCACGTTGACCACGGTCTGCCCGTCCTCCGGGTAGCCGTACCCGGCTTCGGCGTACGGCAGCGGTCGCCGCTCGTAGAAGCCGTTGAGGTACGTACCGGGCAGGCCGCGCGGCTCGCCTTCCTCGAACGAGCCGCGGAAACCTATGTGGCCGTTGGACAGGGCGAAGGTGGATTCGGTGCGGCGCAGGGCGTCCAGGTCCAGCCACCGCCACCGCAGCTCCCACGGGGCCACCTCGTAACCCGGTAGCCGAGGAGTCGTCACGTCGTCCACCACCTCGTGCTTCAGCGATCCACGACCAGGAGGCCGGCCAGGTCTGACACCACGACGTCGGCGCCATGCGCCCGCAACTCGTCCGCGTGGTGGGTGCGATCCACGCCGACCACCCACCCGAACCCGCCGGCCCGGCCGGCCTGCACACCCGCCAGCGCGTCCTCGAAGACCGCCGCCTCGGTCGGCGCGACGCCGAGCGCCCGGGCCCCGGCCAGGAAGGAGTCCGGCTCCGGCTTGCCGCGCAGCTTCTGCTCGGTGATCACCAGGCCGTCGATCCGGGCTTGCACGAAGCGACTCAGGCCCGCCGCCTCCAGCACCGACGCGCCGTTCTCCGAGGAGGTGACCACCCCGATGGCGAGGCCGGCGTCCCGCGCCGCCTCCAGGTAGCGTACCGACCCTGGATACGGAGTCACCCCGCGTTCTCGGATGATCGCTTGCAGGGTCTCGTTCTTCCGGTTACCCAGGCCGTGGATCGTTTCCGAGGTCGGTGGGTCGTCGTGACGCCCTTCGGGCAGCGAAATGCCGCGGGAAGCGAGGAACTGGCGCACGCCGTCCGACCGCGGCCGCCCGTCCACGTGCTCCAGGTAGTCACGTTCTGTGAACGGCGAGAAGCGCTCGCCCTCCCGCTCCCGCAGGAACGCGTCGAAGGTCTGCTGCCAGGCCGCCATGTGCTGCGCGGCGGTGCTGGTCAGCACGCCGTCGAGGTCGAAGAGGCAGGCCGTGATCCTTTCCGGCGCCACGCGGATACGCTGCGTGGCGCGGTCCCGCCCAGGCTGATCCATGCTCGAAGGTTTTTCCGGACGCGCAGGACTCCAAACGTCGACCGGTCGTCGCCCGGTGCTCTGCGCGGCCGTGGTCACGCCGGAGACGTGGAATTCGACGGCGATCACCACCCGGGCACCGGGACTTGGCCCCGCCCGGGGCTGACCGTTGATTAGCCAACTGTCCATTTCGGACTTCCGTGATCGACCGGCTTGCGCACAACGGGCCAACGGGTTCGACGCGAGATCCACAGCCACATGGCCGGCGGCCGGGCGCTGATCTTCGAGTTCGACTGCGGGGTCAACCCACTCCCGCCGCCGTGGTGTCAGTGCAGGGCGGCGGGCAAGGCGTCCATCATGGCGGGTCAGCGCTGCGCGCCCGCCGTGAGGATGTGGTCGGAAATGGCTTTGACGATGACGGATTTGTGTTCTTTGAGGTAGAAGTGCCCGCCGGGGAAGATCCGGAGGAAGAACTCGCCGGTCGTGTGCCCGGCCCACGCCTGGGCTTCCGAGGAGGTCACCTTCGGGTCCGCATCCCCGATGAACGCGATCACCGGGCAGGTCAAGTCGGAGCCCGGTTCGTACCGGTAGGTCTCCACGGCCCGGTAGTCGTTGCGGAGGGCGGGAAGGATCATGCGTGCCACCTCGTCGTCGATCAGTTGCGGTTCGGTGCCGCCGAGCTCCACGACTTCGCGGAGCAGCTCCTGGTCGCTGCTGCGGTGCATCGCTTCCTCGCGGTGGCAGGTGGGCGCGCGCCTGCCCGAGGCGAACAGCCCTGCCGGAACCACGCCGATCCGCTCCAACCGCCGCGCCACCTCGAACGCGAGGGTCGCGCCCATGCTGTGCCCGAAGAAGGTCAGCGGCCGATCAGCGCAGTCCAGCAGCACCGTCGTGACGGTGTCGGCCAACACGGCAAGGTCGTCGACCAACGGGTCCTGGTGGCGGTCCTGCCGGCCGGGGTACTGGATTGCGAGCACTTCGACCGAAGGCGGCATCGCCGCCGAGAGCGGGTAGAAGTAGGTCGCCGACCCGCCCGCGTGCGGGAAGCACACCAGTCGGTTCCCGGCGGTCGGCCGCGGGTGGAACCGCCGGATCCACGTGCTGTCCTCTCGGTTGGTCATGATCTCCCTCGTCACGGAATGGTCTTCAAGAGCCGGAACGCCGCGGACCCCCGACGGCATCACGCGCGCACGTCCGGAGTGAGATGTTGCCAGCCATCGGCCGAACAGTGAACACCAACCTGCCGACATCGATCGCCCGGCCCACACCGATCAACAGACGCCATCGACGGCACCCACGAGGTCGAAGTCGGCGTCGATGACTTCGCCGCCACCAACGCCCTGCTCGCGATGCTGGGCTTCACCCCGAAGTCCTACCAAGAGACCAAGCGCACCAGCTTCATCCTCGACGGAGCATAGGTTGAGATCGACACCTGGCCGCAAATCCCGCCCTACCTGGAGATCGAAGCTGGCTCCAAGGACGAGGTGGTGCGCGTCGCCTCGCTGCTCGGCTGCACCGAAGCCGACCTCACTGGCGAGAACACCATCAAGATTTACGCCCGCTACGGCATCGACCTCAACACGATCACCGAACTGAAGTTCTGACCATCACAGCCATTCGTCACGTGGGTCCGCACGCCCGCGAGAAGCCGCCAGCCGTGAGTACGATCCGCAGGTCAGGGCGGGGGACAAGGACCGCCGCACCAGACTCTGACTGATTGGTCACAATCAGCCTTATTTCACGTCTGCTGTGCGGGTGCGCACCCGCACAGCGGCGGCCGGAGAGCCAGACGGGGCGCCGTGGGCCAAGCTGACGCCTCGGGATCGTCTGGTGCTGGAACTGGTTGCTGTACATCATGTTCTGGCCACGGAGCAGCTCCGTGCGTTGGTGTTTCCGTCGATCTCGCGGGCACAGCATCGCTGGCTGCACTTGGCTGGTTTGGGCGTGTTGTGGCGCACGAAGAAGGAGTCGACCTGCGTCTGGAAGTGCTCCGGATCGAGACCGCCGACGCCGTCCGGGAGGGCGGCCACGATCGGCACTCCGGTGACGCGGGGTAGCTCGGCGAGGTTGCACTCCTCGGCCAGGCCGAGCTCTTTCGGCACCGCGCCGAGCACCAGTCCCGCCGGCTCCAGGCCTCGTGAACGCAGGGTGTTCACGGTGAGCTCGGTGTGGTTGAGGGTTCCGAGTCCGACGCGGGTCACGACGTACACCTGCACCGGGTGATCCCGGGCGAGTTCGACGGCGAGGTCCGGCAGGGTGCCTCCGTCGGCGTCGAGGCGGACCAGGATGCCGCCGGCACCCTCGACGATCACGAGGTCGTGGGTCCGGGCGAGTTCGCGAACGCGGGCGGTGTGTTCGCTGATCGGTGGGATCCCGATGCCGCGCAGTCGGGCGGCCGTGTCCGGCGCGAGCGGGTCTTCGAGCCGGGTGAACTCGGCGACCTCGCAGCCGGTCAGGCGCGCCACGACGGAGATGTCGGGTTCTTCGGTGCCGATGCCGGTCTGCACGGGCTTCACGACGATTGTTCCCGGTCCGGAGCGGGCCGCGAGCGCTGCGGTGGCCACGGTCTTGCCGACACCGGTGTCGGTGCCGGTGACGATGATGATCATGGTTGCCGTCCGTGGTCGTCGATGACGCGGGTCAGCACGTCCACCGCGTGTGCCCAGCGCTTGTCGTCGAGGCCGACGTGGGTGGTGATCCGGAGCCGGGAGATCCCGTCCGGCACCGACGGCGGCCGGAAGCACCCCACCCGGACCCCGGCCGAGAGGGCTGCGGCCTGCGCGGCGACGGCGAGCTGCGGGGACCGCATCGGCACCGAGAGCACAGCGCCCGCCGACCGCTGCACGCCGAGTCGGTCGGCCAGCTCACCACCACGCTCGTGGATCAGCGACGGAAAATCCGGTTGCTGGCGCAGCCGGCGGAGGGAGGTCAGCGCGCCGGCGGTGGGAGCCGGTGCCAGTCCGGTGTCGAAGATGAACGGGCGGGCCCGGTTGGTGAGGTGGTCGATCAGCGCAGCGGAGCCGAGCACCGCACCACCCATCGCGCCGAGCGATTTCGACAGCGTCGCGGTCATCACCACGTTCGGGTGGTCGGCCATGCCGTGGGCGTGCACCAGTCCTCGGCCGCCGTCACCGACTACGCCGAGCCCGTGCGCCTCGTCGACGATGAGGAGCGCGTCGTGGTCGGCGCAGGCCGAGGCCAAGTCCGCGAGCGGGGCGGCGTCGCCGAGCACGGAGAAGATCGACTCGGTCAGCACGATCGCTCGCCTGCCGCCGGCCCCGGCCAACGCGGCCCGGACTGCGGCAACGTCGTTGTGCGGGACCACCTCGATCGCCGCGCGAGACAGCCGCGCGGCGTCGATCAGCGAGGCGTGCACGTGCGCGTCGGAGACGATCAGTGACTGCTTGTCCGCGAGCACGGTCACTGCGGACAGGTTGGCGTGGTATCCGGTCGAGAAGACCAGCGCCGCCTCGCGGCCGGTGAACTCGGCGAGTTCGCGCTCCAGGCCGGCGTGCAGGGTAGTGGTGCCGGTCACCAGCCGGGAGGCACCCGCCCCGGCGCCCCAGGTGAGGGCGGCGTCGGCGGCCGCTCGTCGTACCTCGGGGTGGCAGCTCAACCCCAGGTAGTCGTTGTTGGCGAGGTCGATGACGTCGTCGTCGGCCGCACGCGGCCGCAGCGTGCGCTGCAAGCCGGAGTCCTCGCGTACGACCCGCTGTTCGGCGAACCACTCCGCCCAGGTGTTCATCCGACCTCCGCAGCGGCCGCGATCCCGGCGCAGATGGCGGCGATGTCATCGTCGGTGCACACGTAGGGCGGCATGGTGTAGATCAGGTCGCGGAACGGACGCAGCCACACGCCTTGTGCCAGCGCGGCTTCGGTCGCCTTGACCACGTCTACCGCGTGGTCGAGCTGGACCACGCCGACTGCGCCGAGGGTGCGCACCTCGACGGCGTCGATCGTGTGCAGCGCCTGCAACCCGGTGTTGATCCGTCGCACGTCTCGCGCCCAGCCGCCGCTGGCCAGCAGGTCAAGGCTGGCCGAGGCGACCGCGCAGGCCAGCGGGTTTCCCATGAAGGTGGGGCCGTGCATGAGAACGCCGGAATCGCTGGCGGACAGGCCACGGGCGACCTCCGCCGTGCAAACTGCGGCGGCCAGCGACAGGTAGCCGCCGGTGAGCGCCTTGCCGACGCACAACACGTCCGGCGTCACGCCAGCGGCCTCGGCGGCGAAAAGTGTGCCAGTGCGGCCGAATCCGGTGGCGATCTCGTCGAAGACCAGTACCAGCCCGTGCTCGTCGGCGATCTCGCGGAAGACCGTCAGGCAGTCCGCGGGGTAGGGGTGCATGCCGCCGGCGCCCTGCAGGAGCGGTTCCACGATCAGCCCGGCGAGCCGGTCTTCGTGTTCTGCCGCGAGCGACCGCAAGCCCGCGGCCCAGCTGTCGACGTCGCTGTCGAGTCGGGGTGGACGTTCGCCGAACACCTGCTCCGGCAGCACGCCGGACCACATCGCGTGCATCCCGCCGTCGGGGTCGCACACGCTCATGCAGTCGAAGGTGTCGCCGTGGTAGCCGCCGCGGACGGTGAGGAACCGGGTCCGCTCCGGCCGGCCGACACCGCGCTGGTACTGCAGCGCCATCTTCATCGCCACCTCGACGCTCACCGACCCGGAGTCGGCTAGGAAGACGCGGTCGAGACCGGCGGGCGTGAGGTCGATCAGGCGCCGGGCCAGCTCAACCGCAGGCTCATGGGTGAGCCCGCCGAACATCACGTGCGACATCTGGTCGAGCTGGCGGCGCACCGCCTCGTCGAGCACGGGGTGCCGGTAGCCGTGGATGGCCGACCACCACGACGCCATCCCGTCGACGACCTCGCCGACGCCGTCGAGGGTGATCCGGCTGCCCGCGGCGCCGGTGACCAGACGGGTCGGCGTCGGGTCGGTCATCGATGTGTACGGGTGCCACAGGTGCTCGCGGTCGAAGGCGAGTAGTGCTTCCGGGGTCATGTCAGGCGTTGGGGAGGACGTCGGTGCCCGCGCCGCGGCGACGGATGGCTGGATCGATCGGCTCCACCCGATCGGTCCTTTTGGCCTGCTGGGCGAGGTCCTCTTCGGAGCCCAGGACGACGAAGCCGTTGTCCCGGATCATCTCGAGGTCCGCCTTGGCGTCCTGGCCCTCCGAGGTGAGGTAGTCGCCGAGGAAGATCGAGTTGGCGACCTGCAGCGCGATCGACTGCAGCGAACGCAGGTGCATCTCGCGGCCGCCGGCGATCCGGATCTCCTTGTCCGGGCAGACGAAGCGCGCCGTCGCCAGGATCTTCACGCAGCGAGTGGGGGAGAGCTCCCAGGTGTTCTCGAACGGGGTGCCGTCGAACGGCATCAGGAAGTTGACCGGGATCGAGTCGGAGCCCAGTTCCCTGAGCGCGAACAGCGCCTCGACCAGCTGATCGTCGGTTTCACCCAGGCCGGCGATCAGGCCGGAGCAGGGGGAGATCCCCGCACCTTTCGCCTTCTCCACGGTGTTCACCCGGTCGGCGTAGGTGTGGGTCTGGACGATGTTGGCGTGGTTGCTCTCGGCGGTGTTGATGTTGTGGTTGTAGGCGTCCACACCGGCGTCCTTGAGGCGCTCGGCCTGGCCGTTCTGGAGCAGGCCCAGGCAGGCGCAGACCTCGACGCCTGGGTACTCCTCCTTCAGCGCCACGACCATCTCGGAGACCTTGTCGATGTCCCGAGTGGACGGTCCGCGGCCGGAAGAGACCAGGCACACCCGGCTGGCGCCGCCCTTGAGCCCGGCACCGGCCTGCTTGAGGGTCTCGTCCTTGGACAGCCACGAGTACTTGAGGATGGGGGCGTTGGAGCCGAGCGCCTGCGAACAGTAGTTGCAGTTCTCCGGGCACAGGCCCGACTTGAGGTTCACCAGGTAGTTGACCTTCACCGTGTTGCCGAAGTGCGCGCGGCGCAGCCGGCCGGCGGCGGCTACGACGGACATCAGCTCGGCGTCGTCGGCGCGCAGCACCGAGCGGGCGTCTTCTGGTGTGGCCGGGTTTCCGGCGAGGATCGCATCGGCGAGGTGCTGGAAGGTGGCGCTCATCGTTGTTTCTCCGGTGTCGGCTGGTGAAGCAACCTGAACAGTGTTCACCTGAACGCTGTTCAGGCTAGACTGGGCGGGTAGATGGGTCAACGGGAGGGATCCGCGTGCGCTACCACCGGGGCGACGTCGTGGACCGCGCGATCGCGGTCCTCGACGAGTACGGGCTGGAGTCGCTGACGATGCGCCGACTGGCCGCCGAGCTCGGTGTGCAACCGAGCGCGCTCTACCACCACGTGCCGAACAAGCAGACGCTGCTGGCGGCGGTCGCCGACGAAATCCTGACCCGGGGCCGGCGACCTCGGCGGGCCCGGAAATGGGACCGGCGCGTGGTCGAGGTCTGCGCCGAGCTCCGGGACGCGATGCTCGCCTACCGGGACGGTGCCGAGGTGGTCGTCACGGCATACACCTTCGGCCTCGGCGCCGGCGAGCCCGCCAGCCAGTTGCAGGAAGCACTGCGGGACGGCGGCCTGCCCGACGACCTCGTCGACGTCGGCACCCGCGCCCTCCTGCACCTCGTCTTCGGCCACACCGTGGAGGAGCAGATGGCGCTGCAAGCTGCGAGCGCCGGCGCGATCGATCGGGCGCCCGGGGGACCGGCCGACTTCGAGCGGGGACTCGAATTGGTGCTGGACGGCCTCCGGTCCAAGGTCAACGGCTAACCACGTCGCGAGGCGAAAGCGGAAACGCACCTCGGGTGCGCACCTCCGCTTCTGCGTTGGATGTGGGGTCTCCGTTCGTGCCGCGGAGTTGGTCAAAACCGTTCCACCTGCGGAGAGCGGAGCCGGTTGCGGGTGTCCAGCACGCGGTCGGCGTAGCGCTCCAGCAGCGCCCAGTCGAGCATGTCGTGGTCGGTTAGCACGATGATCAGGTCGGACTGGGAGATCTGGTCGGCATCGAACCCCACCAGTCGCACGTGTGGCGGAACTTCGTCCGGGTCGATGAGGGGGTCGACCGCGCGAAGCTCGGCACCGAGCCGGTCGAGGCGCTCGGCCACGGCCATCGACGGGGAGTTGCGCGCGTCGCCGGAGTTCGCCTTGTAGGTCATCCCGATCAGCAGGACGTTGCTGCTGTTCACGGATTTGCGTCGCCGGTTCAGGTGCTCCGTGGCGCGTGCGACGACATGGTCCGGCATGTGCTTGTTGACATCGTTGGCGACGTCGACCAATCGGAACTCCTGTCCCAGGGAACGCCGCACCTGCCAGGACAGGTAGGAGGCGTCGATCGGCAGACAGTGCCCGCCGACCCCGGGACCGGGCGAGAAGCGCATGAACCCGAACGGTTTGCTGGCCGCCGCATCGAGGACCGACCACACGTCCACCCCGAGTCCGTGTGCGAACACCGCGAGTTCGTTGACCAACGCGATGTTGACGTGCCGGAAGGTGTTCTCCAGAAGTTTTGCCAGCTCCGCCTCCCTAGTTCCGGGCACCGGAACGGTCACCTCCACCAGCTGGTCGTAGAAGTCGCGGACGACGCGCAGCGATTCCGCGTCCACACCGGACACGATCTTGGGCGTGTTGTGGAACTTCCAGGTCGGGTTGCTCGGGTCGATGCGTTCCGGGCTGTAACCAACGTGAAAGTCGTTTCCAGCGCGCAGTCCTGAGCCGGTCTCCAGGATCGGCACGAAGATTTCCTCCGTGGTCCCGGGGTAGGTCGTGGACTCGAGCACCACGCAGCAGCCGGGCGTGATGTGCGTGGACAACGCACGGGCGGCCTCTTCTATGTAACGCAGGTCCGGTGCGCCGTCGTGCAGTGGCGTAGGAACGCACACCGAAGCGAAGTCGAAACCGCGCAGTTCTGCGTGCTCGGTGGTCGGTAGGTACCGGCCCGTCGCCAGCGCGGCGGCGAGTCGCTCGTCGTCCACGTCGTCGATGAAGGACTTGCCCCTCTGGAGCAGATCGATGCGGTCCTTGTCGACGTCAAGACCGACGACGTCGAATCCCGCCTCGCAGGCGCGCATGGCGACGGGAAGGCCAACGTAGCCCTGGCCCACGATGACAACTCGTGCACCGGGCATTCCGGTCACTTCTTCCGGGCCTTTCCTGCATCCGTCCGCTCGCGGAAATGCAACGGCACGCTTCGTGTTCAGGGTTGTTCGGTCATCTCGCTGCATGAGGGCTCCTAGCAGAAGTACCGGTAGAGCAGGGAACCGGCTTTCCCGGTGATGTCATCGGAGATGGATTCGTCGGTGAGCAAACCGGTGATGCCGCCGAGCAGATCGTCCACTTCGGACCGCGTAGTCGACGACTCGCCTGGCGAGCGCAAGGCCACGACCTGTTTCTCGTCGTCGGCGTACTTCCGCTTGAAGTGCAGCAGCCCTGGTTGGTCGAGGTCGCTAACACCCCAGTCGACCAGCCGCAGCCCGCGCTCCACGGCCCAGCGGATCGCGGCCCAGTAGATCGCATCGTTGGGGCGCAGTCGCAGCCGGTCCTGCAATGACGAACCGAACTTGAAGTGCAGCACGCCGTTCCACTGCAGGAACACCGCAGCGGCGACGGGTTCGTCGCCCACGTGCGCTGTCATGGTCACGACCGAATCGCCGGAATGGAACTGCTCCCAGATGTTCTCGAAGAACTCCATCGGCTGGGCCAGCATTCGGTACTTGTGCTTGCGCAGCCGGACCTGCATCCGGTGAAAGTTCCGCAGCGCTTCCACCCCGGTGTCGGCGCTGATCCGGACGCCGTTGCGCTCGGCTGCGGATATGTTGCGGCGGGCGGTGGCGGAGATCCGTTGATGGAGTTCGGGCAGGGGAGCGTCCAACCGTGTCGCGTGCCAGGCGAGCCGACCGGCTTCGCGCAACCGCGGATCCCGCACTGGGGCTTCGGAACGCAAACACCGCAACGCAATTGGGATGCCCTGGTCGACGACCCCGTTGGTGAGCTGGTGCCAGACTGTCTCGGTGGGGGCGAACGGGTCCGCCCAGTCGGAGAACGGGAGGCTGCACAGTCGTTCTCCGCGGATGTCCCGCACGCGGACCCAGGCAAAGCCGCCGGCCACCGCTCCCGATGCGTCAACCGCGATGCGAGCTTCAGGGGTGAAACCGTACGTCTGGCACACCGCCTCCAGCCACGGCTGGGACGTGAATACGCTGCCCTGCGGACCAGCGGAGAGTTCGGCCCATCGTGAGTCTTTCCGCGGGTCGACGGTGACGATCTCGGGTGTGGTGCTGCGCATCAGGGCCGCCTTCGCAGGCGTTCGGGAGAGCTGGAACGGCGGTGGCTCCCGCAGCGTTCCCACCGCCGTGGACCGAGCTACTAGCAGGTCATCGACGGTGATTTCGCCGAGTTCCCGGTGCAGAACCAGGCCGCGGCGGCCGAGTTCGGTCGCGAGCTGTCGCTGGTGGTCGTCGATGGCCTCGCCGAACCGGCGTTGCCGGGTGACCACCACCGGCGCCTTCCCCGCATCGAAGGCCAGCAGCACGGATCCGGTACCGGAGTGGCTGATCACCACGTCGGCCGACGAAAGCGCCTCCGCGAGCTGGGTGATTGGCAGGTACGGCTTGGTCTGGATCGGCAGGTCGTCCACCGCCGCCGGACCGGTCTGCCAAAGCACCTCGACCGGCAGGCCGGTCGCGCGGTGCAGCGCACCGTCCGGCTCGAGCAGCGGCACCAGCGATTCGATCATCCGGCGGAATGGGTACGCCGATGCGCCGACCGTGACCACCACGCGCAACCGGTCTCCCAGCGGGCGGCCTGCGGCCGTCGCCCGGTAGCCGTCGAACTGGCTGCCGCCGTGGCGCCAGCCGTGGCCGGCAGCGTGCGGGTACTGGGTGTAGACCCGGACCCGGGGAACCCAGCGGAGGAGTCTGCCGGTCAATGACGGGCTGTTCACCCGCGCGGCGCTTTCAATGTAGTGGCACTCGACGCCGCGTGCGGCCAGGTAGGGCAGGAAACCGAGTGCGATGCCGGAACCGGTGGAGATGGCCCGGGTGATCCCCCGGTCACGCCACAGCCGGTGTGCGATCGGCAGGCACCGCAGCACTCCCGGCACGCTGCGGCCTCCGACCGGCGGAACGTAAACGACGTCCCGCTCCGCCAGCATCGACGTGCTCTGCTCGTTGCGGCTGGTCACCCACACCGCCGGGCCGTCCGCGGGAATCCGCTCGGACAGGCTGTGCAGCTGGGCAAGGTGACCGCCCGTGGTTGCCACGAAGAGTGTCGTCATCGGGCACCGTCCCCGCGCAGCATCGACGGCAGGGTGCGGGCCAGGATGCCGAGGTCGGTCCGCAAGCTGCGGGACCGCACGTAGACCAGGTCCAACCGGAGCATGTCCAAGGTGGCCATGGTGCTGCGGCCGCTGACCTGCCACAGCCCGGTCAGCCCGGGTTTCACCGCACTCCGGTCGGCGAACTCCGGCGGGAACATCGCGGCCTCCCACTCGAGGCACGGACGTGGGCCCACCAGCGCCATGTCGCCGCGCAGCACATTGAGCAGCTGTGGCAATTCGTCGAGGCTGGTACGCCGCAGCCAAGAACCGACCGCGGTGATGCGCGGATCGCGGTCCAGCTTGAAACTGCCGTCGGCGGAGGTGTCCTCGCCGCGCAACTCGCGTGCGATCATTTCGCGCAGCGGTTCCTCGCTGCACCCCAGTCGCATGGTGCGGAACTTGTAGAGCGTGAACGGCTTTCCGCCCTGACCGACCCGGCGTTGCCGGAACAGCGCCGGGCCTCGGCCGGTGAGGCGGATGATCCCGGCGATGATGAGCATCGGCGGCGCAAGCAAGGCCAACCCGACGGCTGCACCGACCACGTCGATCCCGCGCATCACGGACCGCTCCCACCGAGGTCGCCGACCGCCCGGCGTCAACGGTTCCGGTGGGCACTCCGCCCGCACCGCCCGCGTTGGTCTCCTAGGCTGCGCGAGACCGATCGAGAGCAGGATCTTGAGCGCTGTGCTCGTCATCACCAAGCCTCCCAGACATGATCGCCAGCAGAACGAACAGCAGATCGCCGAACCCGCGGACCACCAGGTGGATGTCGATCAGCGACAGAACCAGGACCATCCACCACGCGATCTCCAGCGCCGCCGCGCACGCCCCTACCGAGCCCGGACGCGAGGCCAGCCGGCGGGCCTCGCGCAGCACCGCAACCGACAGCCAGGCGAACGCGAGCAGCAGCGGAATCCCGCCGACCCAGAGGAACTGCAGGTAACCGGATTCGAGGTAAATCACGTCTCGCCAGGTCTCCGGGGCAGTGAGCACCGAGTCCGGCGAGATCCCGAGGACGAAACGTCCTTCCGCCAACTGCGGCAGGTAGAAGGTGGTGAGGTTGTCCCACCGGCCGAGCCAACTGCGGGGCACGGCGTAGCCCTGCGCGAAGTCCGCCATGCGGCCCAGGAACGCGGGCGCGCCGACGAGTGCGGCGATCCCCACGATCGGCAGGAACCTGGCCACTTGACGCCGGGCCTGGGGGTAACGGCGCAGGATCAGCACCCCGCCCACGAGTGCGGAGATCCAGGTCGAGAACTGCCCGCTTGCGAGGACACCGGCACCGAGCAGCACGCCGAGCCCGATCCGTTCCCGCTTGCCGAGGATTCCGCGAGTGCCGCAGTACAGCAGGAGTGCCAACCCGACCATGATGTAGTCGCCGGTCGCGATCGAGGAGCCCAGCGTCGCCGTGCCGCGGTCGCTGGCATCGTTCGCGCTCGCATTCCAGAACGCGCTCAGCAACGTCAGCACGGGTTCGACACCCAGCGTCTGCAGGATCGCCACTATCGACAACCCGGCGGTCGGCCAGACCACCAGGCGGATGCAGCGAAGCCGCTGTTGTTCGGTGTGCACGGTCAACCGGACGAGCAGGAACAGCGCCGCGAGTTTGCACACCGGCAGCAGCGCCACTAGATCGGAGCCGTGAGGTTCGTTGCCCCGCAACATCATCGACGCGATCGGCCAAACCGTGCTGAACACCACGAAACCGGCCAGCGCAACGTCCAGCGGCCGCGGGCGCAGCGGGATCGGGTCACCACGTAGCAGCCGCAGCCAGCCACCGACGCACGCCCCGGCCACCAGCACGGCGAACAACGCCTCGTTCGGTCGTGCTCCCGGGATCAGCGTGCCCCGGTCGATACCCGCGAGAAACGGCAAGGCCAGCAGGTAGGCGTAGGTCGCGAACGCGGGTCGGTACGCGGCCGCGGCGAAAAGCCC
This sequence comes from Saccharopolyspora sp. ASAGF58, assembly GCF_012277335.1. Lineage (NCBI taxonomy): Bacteria > Bacillati > Actinomycetota > Actinomycetes > Pseudonocardiales > Pseudonocardiaceae > Saccharopolyspora > Saccharopolyspora sp. ASAGF58. The sequence continues at coordinate 5,781,689 of NZ_CP040605.1, forward strand.
CGCAGCCACCAGTGATCCGGCGACCAGCGGCCCGGCCACGGCGATGGACAGTCCCGCCAGCGATGCACACAAGGCCGCCTGGGTTATCAGCAGCCTTTCCGCACGGTCCGGAATCCGGCCGGAGATCTCGTCGCGTCGGGGCAGCAAAACGCTCACGGGCACCGTCCGATCCAGCTGATGCGCACCGCCCCGGCGTAGACGGCGATGGCCGCCAGTCCGCACGCGCCGAGGATGATCACGTACCCAGCCCGGCTGGTCTCGCCGATGCTCAGAAACCAGCGGCCGAAAGCGACGATCGGCACCATCGAGATGCAGGCGAGGAAGGCCCGCGCGATTTGCGCGCGGTCGATCCAGCGTTCGGGTCGCAACGCGGCTCGCAGACCGAAGAGCACGGTCACCGCTCCGGCCAACTCACCCGCCAGCAGGCCCGCGCACAGCACCACCAAGCGGGATTGGTCGTCCGGCACGAGCAGCGACGTGACGGTGACGGTGAGCGACGCGGCCAGCAGTGCGTAGCTGGCCAGCCGCGGGCAGCGGGTGTTCAGCCGCGCGAACAGCGCATCGAGGCCGACCATGTGCACGCTCGCCGCGAACTGGGCGACTGCGATCACCGCGAGGCAGGCCGCGAGCTGGTCGATCAGCTTGTCCGAGTGCAACTGCCCGTTCGCCAGCATGCTCGCCACCGGGTGGGCGAGCACGGTGAGCAGGAGCAACGGCGGCAGGCTGGTGATCGACGCGAGCGTCAGCGCTTGTCGCCACGACGCGGCGAAACCGCTGTGGTCCGCACGTGCAACTGCGGCTGACATCCCGGGCAGCACGACGGTCGACACTGCCCGTGCCCCCAACGCGGTCGGCACCTGCATAACCGTGTACGCGCTCTGCACCACGATGACTCCACCAGGCACTGTCGACGCGACGGCCAAGAGCACGTACAGCGCGACCGACCGTGTGAGGGGCAGGCTGATCGAACGGCGCAGCCGTCGCAGGACGGACGCCACCTCCGGGTCCGATCGCCACTGCAACGACGGACGCACCGGCAGCCCCGCCCGGGACGCCCCGAACAACTGGAGGCAAGCGTGCACCGCCACGGCGAGGGTGCTGCCCAGCCCGAGAACGACCAACGGACCAGCCGAAACCTCCGCGACATCGAGCCCCGGGCCCCAGTGCAAGCCCACCACGACTACGGCGGCGACGAGCACCACGTTCTCCGCTGCGGGAGCCACGGCCGCCATCGCGAAGCGTTCGCGGGCCTGCTGAGCAGCGGCTCCCAGCGCTGCCGCCGTGTAAAGCATGACCTGGGGCGCGACCAGCAGGACGAGCATTGTCGTCGTCTGCTCGGCCTGCTCCCGGAGCGTGGGTTGCGGGATGGCGAAGTTCAGGCACCACCCGAGCACCGGCGCGGCGAGCACCACGAGTCCGGCCAGCACCGCCGAGGCGATCAGCAGGAATCCGCTGACCCGGCCGAGCAGCCTGGTTGCCACGTCTGGTCCGCCGCGCGCGAGCACCTGCACCACGGTTGGGACGATCACCAGAGCGAGCGCGGGCCCCGCGATCACGCTGTAGATCAGGTTGGGAACCATGTTCGTGGCGATGAACGCGTTCGCGAAGTAGGTCGGGCCGAGCACCGCGCCAACCACGACGACCCGGATCAGCCCGGTCAGCCGGCTGATGAGGATTCCGCCGGAGACGACGGCAGAACGCCGCACCGTTCTCCTGACGGCTGGCCGGGACAGGTCGGCGCGCAGCGCGGCGCGGGCACTCACCGGTTGCTCCACCGGCGGACCAGGAGCACAGCGGTGACGGCTGCGACCAGGAGTCCGGTGAGCGCTCCGGCTGCCGTGGCGAACATGGGGCGGGGGCTGACGGGGTCGGTCACCGAGTAGGCCGGCACCACGACCTTGGGTTCGGAGCGCGCGAGTTCGGTCATGCTGAGCTGGTCGAGCTGCGACTGCAACTGCTGCTCGCGTTGCTGCAGGCTTTGCACCAGAGCCTCGGCGGAGGCCAGCGAGGGCGAGCCGGGTTCTGCGCGCGCTCGCGAGACCTGTGCGCTTGCCTCGACGAGATTCGTCCGGACATCGGCGAGCTGCCCGCGCACATAACCGTCCACTCCGGACTCGCTGTTGGTCCGCGCGATGTCCCGGTAGCGGTCGACGATCTCCCGGGCCCGGCGCAGCGCGACGTCGGGGGTGCCGGCCCTGGACTCGACCTGCAGGACCTCGCTGCTGTCCAGCAGCGACATGGTCACCGTCTTCTCCAGGTCCTCCACCGGAAGCTGCTCCTGGGCGGCCACCGGACCGAGCACCTGCCTGCTGCGCAGCAGCACCAGTTGGGTCGTCAGACTCCGGTCCTCGCGCAGGAAACCGGTCGACTTCTCTTCGCTGATCTCGAAGAGGATCTGCGCGCGCGCCGCGTACACCGGCGGCCACACCAGTGCCCCGGTGAATGCGGTGCCAGCGCCGATCAGCACGATCAGCAGGGACACGCCAAGCAGTCGCCGCTTGTTGGCCAGCAGTGCGGACCACGCCCGGTTTTCCGGCGCGGGCGGCGGGGTCGGCAGGTCTTCCTGAGCGCCGAGGAGCGGACCGATGGGCGCGGCACGGGTTGTCACCGCTGCGGCGTCCAAGCGCGCAGCGTTGACCGGCTCGCCGTTGGAGTGCTGGGTTTCGGTCAAGGTCAGACACCTCGCAATGCATCGCAAACCCGAACGACGGCGCCGTCGTCGAGCGTCGGGGAGATGGGCAGGGACAAGATCTGCGTGGCCGCCTCCTCGGCGACGGGAATCCGTTCGTCGCATCCGGCGAAAGCCGGTTGCCGGTGGCAAGGAACCGGGTAGTGCACGCCCCAACCCACTCCGGCCGCGGACAGCGCCGCACCCGCCTGTTCCCGCCGCAACGTCCGCACCACCGCGAGGTGGTGCACGTGCTCGGCTGCGGGGTCCACGGTTACCGGCTGGAAGGACGCCGGCAGCGATTCCCGGTACCGGCGCATCAGTTCGCGCCGACGCGCGTTGTCCGAGTCCAGCCGCGGGAGTTTTAGGGACAGCGCTGCGGCCTGGATGCTGTCGAGCCTGCTGTTGCGGCCCGGCAGCTCATGGCGGTGCCGGTCGTGCGCGGCTCGACCGTGGTTCGCGAGGCGCCGCACCCGGTCGGCCAACTCGACGTCGCTGGTGACGACGGCGCCGCCGTCGCCCAGTGCCCCGAGGTTCTTCCCGGGATAGAAGCTGAAAGCGGCGGCGCGTCCGACACTTCCGGCGGCGTGTCCGCCGTAGCGCGCTCCGTGCGCCTGTGCCGCGTCCTCGATGAACGCGATACCGCAGCGGTCAGCGAGCGAGCTCAGCGCTGGCACATCGACCATCTGACCGAACAGGTGGACCCCGATGATCGCAGCAGTACGCCGGTTCACCGCTGCGGCGGCCGCCGCGGGATCGATCAGCAGCGTGTCGGGGCGGACATCGACGAATACCGGCCGCGCACCGACCGCACGCACCGCTTCCGCGGTGGCGACGAAGGTGTTCGCTGGAACGATGACGTCGTCGCCGCCTCCGATGCCCAGCCCGGTCAAGATCAGTTCGATGGCATCGGTGCCGTTGGCCACGCCGACGCAACTGCGCGACTCGCAGTACGCGGCGAACTGCGTCTCGAACCGTTCGACTTCCGGCCCGCCGATGAACCGGCCGTGCTGGAGGACCGCCTTCCACGCCACTTCCAGATCCGTCTGCAGTTCGGCGTTGATGTCCACGAGGTCCAGGAAGGGGACCGCACCGGTGTTCCCATTCATTGGACAGCCTCTCCGTAAGCCGCCGGCCCTGCGACCAGCTGCGCGGCTTCCACGTCGTCGGAGGAGCGCTGGGCCGGAACGTCCAGCACCCGCACCGGCCGACCGGCGACCTGCGCCAGGTCCGACGCGCTGAGCACCCGGACGATCTCCAGGCCGCTGCGACCGGAGGTGTTGGGGGTTCGGCCGGTGCGCACGCAGTCGATGAAGTGGCTGTCCTGCACGAGCAGCGGCTCGCGGAACACCACGTGCGGCGAGACGATGTCGCCGGATCGGTAGGTGATCGGCATCGCGTGCGCGTCCGCCGGATCGTCGAGGCCGTGCGAGTCGACGCCGATGTCGTAGACGCGGATCCGGTCCTCATCGGAAGTGTCGTCGTAGACCGCCATCTTCTGGTCACCGACGACCGTCACGCGGCGGACCTTCTGCGGATTGAGCCAGCTGACGTGTACGAAGGCGTAGGTCCCGGACTTCTCCAGCTCCAGGCGCACGTGCGCCACGTCCGCGTGTCGTCCGTCGACGTGGTGATGGGCCCACGTGGTGACCGACGCCGGAGTTTCGTCCATCAGGAATGAGATGATCGAAAGGTCGTGCGGTGCGAGGTCCCAGACGACGTTCACATCCCGTTGGTAAAGACCGAGGTTCAGCCGCGAGGTGTCGATGTAGAGCACTCGTCCCAGCTCGCCGGAATCGATGATCTCCTTGAGCTTCCACACGGCGGCGTTGTATTCGAAGGTGTGGCCGGTCATGAGCACCACGCCACGTTCATCAGCGGTATCGACGAGTCTGCAGGCGTCCTCGATCGAGGTCGCCAGCGGCTTTTCGACGAGGGTGTGCTTTCCTGCGAGCACGGACCGCAGCGCGATCTGTGCGTGCGAGCACGGCGGAGTTGCCACCACCACCGCGTGCACGCTGGGGAGGACCTCGTCCAAGGCGCACGCCGTGCCCGCCGCCGGGAAATTGCGGTGGGCCTCGGCCAGTCGCCCGAGATCCTGGTCGACGACCACCACCTCCACGCCGGGCAACGTGCTGAGAACGCGTACGTGCTTGGAACCCCAGTAGCCGTAACCCACTACTGCAACGCGCATGCTGTCCGTTCGAGCCATTAAAGCCTCCAGAAACCGGTTGGGGTACAACAGGGATCCGGTGAGCCATCGTTGGACTTCATGCGGAAATCCGCTTGCTTGGCAATACCAAAGTGGATAATCCGTCGATTCGTCGCACAGCGTCAGCGCGGTTCTGACTATCCACGAAGGGGCGAGCCTCGGGAGTGGGACGCAGTGTCGTCACCTGCGCGCCTGACGACGGGCGCGCAAGGTGACCACGATGGAGAAAGGCGAGCTATCTTCGCGGAATGGGTGCGCATATCCTGTGTGGAGGAAGAAGATCCTTTTCTCTGCAGCTGAAAAACGCGGCCGGATCGAGTGACGTCAGCTGTCGCTGGCCGAACGAGTACACGATTATCGGACCATCCATGTGGTGACGCGGCAGGCGGCTCTGGTGGCGGCAGGGGAGAATCGGGCCATGCCCAAGATGCGAGCGCTTTTCATCGCCCTCATGATCGGTTGGGCATTTGTCGCGTGCGGAACGCACAGCCAGAACGTTTCCCGGAGCACGGCCGTGGTGACTTCATCGCCATACCTGTTCTTCGGGTGGGGCAACCCCCCTGACCCGGTTGCGGTGATGAAGGAAACCGGCATCAAGGCGTTCACCCTTGCTTTCATCCTCTCCGGTAATGGCTGCGACCCCGCATGGGACGGCGAAAGGCCGCTGGACGGCGACGATGCCGCTCAGATCAAGAGAATCCGCGATGCGGGCGGTGATGTCGTCGTCTCCATGGGGGGCAGCGCCCAGGAGGGCCGAAAGCTGGGCGAGGTCTGCCCGAACGAGCAAGCCCTGGCGAACGCGTACCAGAAGGTCATCGATGCCTACCAGCTCAAAGCGATCGACATCGACATCGAGAAGGGCGAGTTCGAATCCCCTGAAGCGCAAGATCGCGAACTCGGCGCGCTGAAGATCCTCAAGCAGCGCAACCCCGAACTGAAGACGATCATGGTATTTCCCACGGAACGCTCCGGTCCGGACGACCTCGGCAAGCGACTCATCCGACGAGCGCACGAGCTCGGCGCCAACGTCGACGTCTTCACGATCATGCCGTTCAGCTTCGGGGGCACCGACATGACCCGCGACACGATCTCGGCCGCCGAAGGGCTCGTGTCGGAGATCGCCGGCACCTTCGCAATACCGAAGAAAGAGGCGTACCAGAAGGCCGGCATATCGTCGAAGAACGGTGGGCTCGAGGAAACCGTGCGGTTGGAGGACTTCCACAACTTCCTGGACTACGCCAACGGCCATCACCTCGGCCGATTCACCTTCTGGGCGGTCAACCGCGACCGTCCCGGCGACCCGAGCCATGACGCGGGGAGCGGGATTGCCCAGCGCGACTGGGACTTCACCAGGGTCGTAGCGCGCTACCGCGCCACGGAGCCCTGATCGGCCCGGTCCGAGAACCACAGAACTGATTCTGCTTGTGTCACCAAGACTTGCTGATCGAACGGTCCGGGAGGTCGGATGATGTCTCTGCTCCGCCTGCACGCTGCCTTGCGCCCGCGCGTGGTCTCTGCCGTCACACGCGGCGTTGTGGAGCCCGTTCTCCGGACACCCTATCTGAGCACCGCCCGGTGGTTGCCGGAGTTTTTCGCGTGGCCTGAGCAAAAGCGCCGAGCTTGGCAACGGGACCGGTTGCAAGATGTCCTGCGGCACGCTCGGGACGAGGTGCCGTACTACCGCGACGTGCTGGCCGGGCGGGACGTGGACGGGGTGGACCTCACCGAGCTCCCCGTGATCGACAAGGCGATGATGCGGCCGTGCATGGACAACTTCTTGAGCCGGGGCTGGCGAGACATCCCGCACATCGCCAAGAAGACCGGTGGTAGTACCGGCGACCCGTTCCAGTACCCGCTCGACAAGCGCGCTTGGGTGCACGTCTACGGAGCGAACCTGTACTTCTGGGAAAGCGCCGGCTACCGCTACGGGGAGCGCCTGGTAATGGTGAGTTCCCCGCCCTCATTGCAGTCCGCGAGCGAGGGTTTGAAGACTCGCTTGCGCTCCGTCCTGGAGGGACGCGTGATCTCCGCAGCGGGATGCCACATCGACCCGGAGACGAGCCTGGAACGCGCACTTGCCGCCGGGCGCGCGCGGGGAGCGCTCTGGTACGGATACGCGAGCCATATCGCAGCGATGGCCGACGCCGTACTGGAAGCCGGTGTGCGCGTGCCGGCGCCGAAGGTGATCGTCACGACGGCTGAGCTGTTGTTCCCGACCTGGCGCGAGCGCATCGAGCAAGCCTTCGAGGCGCCGCTGCGCGACCAGTACGGGTGCAACGACGGCGGCATCATGTCGCAAGAATGTTCGCACGGCCGGCTTCACCTCGCCGAGAACGTATCGATCGTCGAGGTCCTCGACGACGCCGGCCACCGGTGCCCACCGGGTGATGAGGGCGACGTGGTCGTGACGAACCTGCACGCCCGGACACTTCCTTTCCTGCGGTACCGGATCGGGGACCGGGCCGTACTCGGCGCGGGGACATGTCCGTGTGGCACGGAAGGCACTTTCCTGGAGCGGGTGGTCGGTCGGCATGGCGACAGCTTGCAATTGCCCAACGGCAGGCACGTTTCCATGCACCCGCTCGGGAAATGCTTCTTCGACGCCCGTCACGTGCGTCGTTACCAGTTCGTCCAGCCGGAGCCCGGGCGCATCCAGGTGCGTCTCGAGGTCGAACCGGGTTTCGACGCGGACGAACGTTCGATGATCCTCGGCGAAGTTCGACGCGTGGTGGGCAGCGTGGTCGACGTCGACCTGACGACCGACGAGCCGATGGAACTCACTCGGGGCGGCAAGCACCGCGTAGTCGTGCGGGCCTTCGACCCGGCGTGACCTCGTTGCGCACCGCGACCGTTTCGCCACCTGCAGCGTGCGGTCGTGGTCTGCTGGCGCGCCTTCAATGAACGGTCGGGGGGAGCGTTACGGGCCGGACCGAGGTCCGTGAGCGTTTTTCGGTGCTATGGCACCCAAAATCACTCACGGCCAGGTGGCGCGCCGAGCACAACGACAAAGACCCGGTGGACGCACTGCGCGCTTCTGTCGGTAGCCCGATGTTGGCGGGGGCCTGCTGACCAGCACGTAGGTCAGCAGTTTTTCTTGCCTGGTCGTGGATCTCGGATGATCGCCACATTGGGCGCTTTCTCCGTTTTCGGCATTTTGCTGCTCACAATGGCAAATGTCCGTCGAGGTGTGATCAACCGGCGACCTGGCGGTCCCCGGTTGCCCTCCGTTTTCTGAACGTTCAGCCGGAGTCCCTGCCCGAGTTGATGGCTGTCCCTAAGTTCTTAGCCTGACGAAGGAAGGGAACAATGGACACACCCCCCGCAGTGCGGGCTCGTGGGATCACCAAGTGTTTCGGCGATGTCGTTGCGCTTGACGGCATCGATCTGGATGTGGCGCAGGGGCAGATTCACGGGTTGGTCGGGCCGAACGGCGCGGGCAAGACCACCTTGCTCGGTCTGCTGCTGGGTCTGGCCGTCGCCGACGGCGGCACGCTGGAAATCCTCGGTAAGCCGGTCGGCCGGTCGCTCGCCGCTCCCGACGCCGTAGCGGGATTCGTCGACGGGCCCGGCCTCTACCCATCGCTCACCGCCAAGCAGAACCTCGCCGCGCTGGCCGTGCTTCGCGGCCGCGACGCGCGGACGGCGGGGATCGACGACGTGCTCGACCAGGTCGGGCTCGCCGATGTCGCCGACGACCGGGTCCGGGGCTTCTCCCTCGGCATGCGTCAGCGCCTCGGGCTTGCCGCAGCCCTGCTCACCAAGCCCCGCCTCCTGGTGCTCGACGAGCCGTCCAACGGCCTCGACCCGGCCGGCAAGCAGCACGTGCACGGCGTCCTCACCCGGCTCGCGGCCGACGGAACCTCCGTCGTGCTCTCCAGCCACCGGATGGATGACCTCGAAGCACTGTCCGCCGAGGTCACCATCGTCGCCACCGGACGGGTCGTCTTCTCTGGCCCGTTGAGCAAGCTCGCCGCCGAGAACCAGGAAATCGACTACCGGGTCCTCACCTCCGACCCGGAGGCCGCCCGCAGGCTGGCCGCCGACACAACCGGGGTCCGCGTCGCCGACGACGTCGGGACACGGCACGACACCGAGGTGCTCGTGGTGCGCGCGTCGGTGCCCGCCCTCGACGAACTGGTGGTGCGGCTTGTACACGCGGGCATCGCGTTGCGCGAGCTCGCGCCGGTGGTGTCCCCACTCGAAGCCGCGTTCCTCGCCCTCACCGAGCAGCAGGAGTCCAGCCGATGACCGCGACCGTCGCCGATGCCCCCGCTTCCGCCGCCCGCCCTGTCTCGGTGGCGCGAGGCTACCGCTTCGAGCTGGTCAAACTGCTCTCGCAATGGCGGGTGCGCCTGCTGGTCCTCGCCTGCTGGCTCGCGCCTGCGCTCTTCGTCGCCGCGGTGAGCCAGCAGAGTTCGCTGCCTGTCGACACCCTCTTCGGTCGCTGGATGAATGCCACGGGTTGGGCCGGATCGCTGGTGATGCTCGGTTTCGCGGGCACCTACGCGCTCCCGCTGCTGACCTCGCTGATCGCCGGTGACGTCTTCGCTTCTGAAGACCGGCTCGGCACCTGGCGTCACCTGCTGGTGGCGGTCCGTTCGCCGCGACGGATCTTCGTCGCGAAGGCACTGGCCAGCCTCACCGTCATCCTGCTGCTCGTGGCCGGGCTGGTCGCTTCCAGCGCGATCGGCGGGGTCGTCGCGGTCGGCAACAGGGAGCTGGTCGGGCTCGACGGCCACCTGCTGGCGCCGGCGGACGCCGCTGGGCAGGTCCTGCTCGCATGGGTCTGCGTGCTCGCCCCGTCCCTGGCCCTCGGCGCGATCGGACTGCTCGGCTCCGTCGCATTTGGACGGTCCCCGATGGGACTGCTGCTGCCCATCGTCGTCGCCCTCGCCATGCAGCTCGTCCAGATGCTGCCGGTGCCGGTCGCGGTGCGCCTCGCCCTGCCCAGTTACGCCTTCATCGCCTGGAACGGTCTGTTCACCAGCCCGGCGCAACTCGGGCCGCTGATGATCGGCATCGTGGTCAGCCTCGTGTGGGCCGTTGCCGCGACCGCCTTGGCCTACCTGCTTTTCCTGCGGCGCGACTTCACGAACCTCACTCACGACGGTTCCGGGCGCCGCGCGATCATCACCGGCCTCCTGCCGCTCGTCGGGCTGTTCGCCGTGACCGCCGCAGTCGTGCCCACGGCCACCGGAGCCACCGGCTCCGGGATCGAGCAGGACAAAGTGCAGAGCTCGGTCGCCACGGCCTTCGCCCACCTCTACCGCCTGCAGACCAGGCAGCTGAACCGACCCGACGTCACCGAGGCGCAGTTGAGGGCCACCGCGGCGTGCAACAAGGGCGACGGCCAGGTCGCGCCCGAGGGGCCGGGCAATGACTGGCGCTGCGTCGTTTCCTGGCATCTCCCCGACGTCGAGGCCGCAGGGACGGCCATCTACCAGCTCGACGTCACCGCAGACGGGCGGTTCGTCGCCGACGGCGACGGACCGAAGGAAGTGAACGGCTACTTCCAGGTGCGAACCCCGGCCGGGGACGCACCGAACCCGCTCTGGCAGTTCGACGGCAACGTCGAGCTGCTACCCACCACCCCGAAGGGATAACTGCAAAATGCAGGTAACACGCCGTAGGCGGCGCATCGAGAAAGGCCTCTCCGGTCTTCTCGGTCGACGCATCGGCCGCCGCATCCCCCTGGTAACGGCAGGCACCACCGTCATCGCCGTGGCCGTTGCCGGCACTGGTTTCGCCCAGACGCACCAGTTCGGCACCGACCAGGTGGGGCAGACCACCGATCAGGGTCAGGTCGTCTCCGCCGACCAGTACATCGCCCCGATCGGTGACCGCCTCGTCATCAACAACGGCAAGATCATGTCCTCCTCGGTCAGCCCGGACGGCACCCACCTCGCGGCCTCGGTCACCGACGGTGGGATGGCGCTGTCCATCGTGGACCTGAAGAACTGGAAGGTGCAGCAGCTCGTCGGCAACTCCGCGTCGGCGGACCTGCGCATCAGCGGCAACGACGTGGGTCAGGAAGGCCCCACGTACTCGCCCGACGGTTCGCAGCTGTGGCTTGGTCAGATCGACGGCTACCGCAAGTTCACCGTGAACCCGGACGGCACCGTCGGCAACCCGGCCTTCGTCTCGATCCCGGCGGACGGTCCCAAGCACGCGCTGGTTGGCGAGGCGGCGTTCTCGCCCGACGGCTCGACCGTGTACTCCGCCGTCAACGGCCAGAACCGCGTGGTCGCCATCGACGCGGGGACCGGCGCCATCCGGCAGAGCTGGGCCGTGGGCAACGCCCCGCGTGACATGGTCCAGGTCGGCTCCAAGCTCTACGTCAGCAACGAGGGCGGGCGCCCGGCGGCACCCGGCGACACCACGCTGAACTCCTACAACACCCAGGTTCCGGCCGACCCCTCCACCGGTGCCACCACCACCGGCACGGTCAGCGTCATCGACCTGGCGAACCCGGCCGCTGCCGCCGCGAGCATCGACGTCGGTCTGCACCCGACCGCCCTGTACGCCAAGAACGGGGCGTTGTTCGTCACCAACACCGCCACCAACGACGTGTCGGTCATCGACACCGCCAGCAACAAGGTCGTGCAGACCATCGCCACCCAGCCGTGGCCGGAGGCGTCGGTCGGCTACGAGCCCGACGCGGTGACGCTCACCGACGACGGTCACCTGCTGGTTACCCTCGGCCGCGCCAACGCGGTCGCCGTCTACCGGTACACGAGCCCGCTGGAGCCGGTCAGCTACGTCGGCCTGCTCCCGACGGACTACTTCCCCGCGGAGATCACCACCGTCGGCAACGACGTGCTGGTCTCCAACACCCGTGGCATCGACGCCCGCCGCCCCACCAATGCCGCCGGGCACGGTACCCACGACACGACGTCGAGCCTGCAGCGGTTCACGCTGCCGGACGACGGTGCCATCAAGGGCGAGACCGGCAAGGTCTTCACCCAGAACGGCTGGAACGGCAGCTCGATCACGTTGTCCGAGGGCAAGGGCGACGCGAAGCCGGTGCCGGTCCCGCAGCGCCTCGGCGACCCCTCGACGATCAAGCACGTCTTCCTGATCGTCAAGGAAAACCGGACCTACGACCAGGTCTTCGGTGACGACCAGCGTGGCAACGGCGACCCGGCGCTGGCGCAGTTCGGCGAGAACGTGACGCCGAACCAGCACGCGATGGCCCGGCAGTTCGGGCTGTACGACAACACCTACGACATCGGCACGAACTCCGCCGAGGGGCACAACTGGCTGATGCAGGCCAACAACCCGGAGTACACCGAGTCGTCGGCCGGTGAGTACAAGCGCAGCTACGACACCGAGGACGACGCGCTCGGCCACCAGCGCACGGGCTTCCTCTGGAGCGGTGCGCAGGCGGCCGGCAAGAGCGTGCGGAACTTCGGTGAGTTCCAGCAGTTCCTGACCAAGCCCGCCGGTGCGACCTGGCAGAACCTGTACTGCGACACCAAGAACATGGCGGCGACCGGCCAGGACACCGCCTACCCGATGGTCTCGTCCTCGCCGATCCCGTCGCTCAACGACGTGTCGGTGCACGGCTTCCCGAAGTTCGACACCAGCGTCCCGGACCTCTACCGGTACGAGATCTGGAAGCGCGACTTCGAGAAGAACGGACCGGCGAACCTGAACATGTTCTGGCTCTCCAGCGACCACACCGGTGGTCCGCCGAACGGGGCCGCCCAGGTCGCGGACAACGACCTCGCGGTCGGCAAGATGGTCGACACGATCTCGCACAGCCAGTACTGGAAGGACTCGGCGATCTTCGTGGTCGAGGATGACTCCCAGGCCGGTCTCGACCACGTCGACGGCCACCGCGCCCCGATCCAGATCATCAGCCCCTGGGCCAAGCACGGCGCCGTCGACAGCCACTACTACTCGCAGATCACGATGATCCGGACCATCGAGCAGATCCTCGGGGTCCACCCGATGAACCAGAAGGACAGTGCGGCCACCCCGATGCGTGGGGCGTTCACCCCGGCGCCCGACTACACGCCGTTCACCGCTTTGCCCAACCGGACCTCGCTGACCGCGGGCCTGAAGGCCCAGCCTGCCTGTGGTGCGGACACCCCCGCGCCGCAGAACGTCGCGGCCGCGGCCGTGCCGTCGGACACGGTGCCGGCGGAAAAGCAGCAGGTCGCGGCCCAGTGGGACGAGTGGCTGACGCAGCAGCACCTGTCCGGGCCCGACGCCAAGCCCGACTTCGCGAACCCCGCGCAGATGAACCACTTCACGTGGTACCAGGCGCACGGGTGGACGCAGCCCTACCCGGGTGAGGACAAGGTCTACGCGCCGGCCGACGTGCCGGGCGCCTACATTCCGTCGTCGGAGTCCGACGGCTGACGTGGGCTGATCGCCAAGAAGGCCCTGGCCGGCTACACCGCCGGTCAGGGCCTTCTGCTTGAGGCGCCGCTGCCGGTCGCCCGCGTGGCCACGGGGTGTTCCTCACCTGGCGGCTGGGGACTTGCGGGCCAGCAGCCCCAGGACGGTCGATGCCAGCACCGCCACCATGGCGGCGAGGATCAGCCCGGCCACTTGCACACCTCGCAGTTGGGTGATGAGGCCGCAGGCCACGACCGGCACGGAGATCGCCACGTACGCCACGACGAAGAAGCTGGAGGCGACCTCCGCCCGCTGCCTCGGCGGCGCGGCCTGGTTGACCGCCGCCAGCCCGGTGCGGAAGCTCAGCCCCTGGCCGAGTCCGGCCACCACCGCCCCGGCGATCACCAAGACCAGCGAAGGCAGCGCGAGGCCGAGAGCGAGCAGGCCCATACCCGCGATCAAACCCACGCAGCCGATGACGAGCGGGCCTGCCCTGAAGACCGCCACCAGCGCGGTCTGACCGGCTGTCGATGCCGCGAACACGGCGAATACGACCAGACCGACTATTGCGTGGTCGTCGATGCCGAGCACCTCACCGAGGAAATCCGGTGCCACCGCCGTGAACAGGCCCAGCACGGCGAAACCGGCGAAAGCCGCCAAGCCGGCCCGCACGAAGGCCGGTCGTGCCTGCGGAGGAACCCGCAGACGTTGCGGGCGCAGGCGAACGCGGCCTTCGGCCTGCACCGGCTCCGGGATGAACCACACGACCACAATCGCGGGGATGACCAGAGCGAGATCCACCCCGAACGGCAGCCGCAGCGGTGCGACGGCGAACTGCGCGAGCAGGCCGGCCATCAGCGGGCCGCAGCCCAAGCCCCCGATGTTGGCCGATGTGGCGACCACGGTCGCGCGCCCGGCCGAGCTCCGCGGCACCAGGTCAGCGAGGGTCGCCGTCGCCGTGCCCGTGAAGATTCCCGCCGACAAGCCCGAGAGTATGCGGCCCACCAGCAGCAGCCAGAGGCCGTCGGCGACGAGGAACACCACGGCGCTCAACGCGGACAGCGCAAGCCCTGCCAGCAGCACACGCCGCCGACCGATCTGGTCGGACAGGTGACCGAAGAGCAGGAGCGCGGCGATGACCCCGACCGCGTACGTCGCGAAGATCACGGTCACCATCAGCTCGGAGAAACCGAACTCGCTTCGGTAGATCGGGTACAGCGGTGTCGGCAGGGTGGTCCCGATCATGGTTACCGTGAACGCGTAGGCCACCACGGCGAAACCACCGCGCCGGCCAAATCGCGGTGAGCCACTCCTGAACAGGATCTGGACTATCGGGCGTGCGAACGTCATCGCTGGATACCATCCTTCGGTGGCGCCGGCAGCCCAGGTTGGCGTCAACGGCAACCGGAGCCAAGCCCGCTGCATCCCACATCTCCAGGGTGGGGGAAGAAGCAGATGCCCGCGAGGTCGACCGCGGGTGCGGCGCGAATGGGTTCGCTAGCGCAGCACGGCGGCGAACTGCTTGGCCATTCAGCGGGCTGGGCGTGATCGGCTCGTTCCGCTTCGGCTGATGCTGCACGGCGTGCCACGGCTGTCCTGCTGCCCGGGTCGATTGACTGCTCCCCGCCGGAAGGACTCTGTTGCCCAATTCGGGGGTGTATTGATCGTGAACTGGCTGGTGTGAATTGATCGTCTCGGTGGACGATGGTCCAGGGCGGCTGGTCCTGGACCGCTGACCGGCGACACCGACGCCAACACCCGTTACCTACCACATCGGAGGACCGATGACTGCTCCCTCCAACAAAGAACTCCGGGTCGGCGGCAACGCCGTCGTCGTGGGCGGCGCCCGCGGCATCGGCCTGGCCGCGGTCGGTCTCGCTGCCGACCGCGTCGACTCGATGACGGTGCTCGACCTTCCCGAGCACGCCCCGGAGGTGGCCGAGGCGTTCCCGGGCGCGGCCTACCACAAGGCCGACGTCCTCGACCGGGAGTCGCTTGATAAGGGGTTCGCCGCCGCTGCTGAGAACGGCCCGGTCACGGGTGTCTTCGTCCCAGCCGGCATTGTGCTACAGACCCCGCTACTTGAGGTCAGCTTCGAAGAAGCCGAGCGGTGTCTGCTGGTCAACGTGCTGGGCTCGGTCAACACGATCCAGGCCGCCGCACCTCATCTCGCTCCCGGCGCCTCGATCGTCCTCTGCGCCTCGGTGGCCGCCTACACCGGCGGTGGGTACGTCGGGGGTCCCGTGTACGGGGCCTCCAAAGGCGCGGTGATCAGCCTGACGAAGGGCGCGGCGCGCGAACTGGCGTCCCGGCAGATCCGGGTGAACTGCGTCGCTCCCGGCTGCACCACGACGGCGATGCTCGGCGACGACCCCGCGCTCCACGCCGAGCTCGCCGAGCGGGCACTCGTCGGGCGTTTGGCGCGGCCCGAGGAGATCGCCAACGCCGTCCTCTACCTGTGGTCGTCCGCGTCGTCGTTCATGACCGGCGCGGTCCTCGACGTGAACGGCGGGATCCGGCTCTGACGCGGACCGCGCACTCGTAAAAGGGAGCACCTACGGAGCCGCAGCGCGGACGATCCCTTCGTCGGACCGACCTTCCCGCGCGATGGACCCGTCGCACCCCTGCCTGGGCCGTGTGCACAGTGACCACCGGGCGCTCACCTCCGGTCGATCGCTGCTCACGGGGTTTCGTCGACGTGGTGGTCGAAGATGAACATGTGGCCTGCGTAGTGGGTGATCACGTACTCGGCACCGGAGTCGGGCAGCACCAGCTGTGGGGTGACTCCGCATGCCCAGAACATCGGGACGGTGCCGGGTTCGAGTCGTGGCGGTGGTCCGAAGTCCGGTGTGGACAGATCCGCGATGCCGAGGCCTGCTGGGTCTCCGATGTGCACTGGGGCCCCGTGACCGGTGGGGTAACGGGAGGTCACCTCTACCGCGCGCGCCACCAGATGGCTCGGGAGCGCCCGCATGCTCACCACGAGCGGACCCGACAGGCGGCCGGCCGGGTGGGTGGGCCGGTCGGTCACGTACACCGGTGGTGCCATCGAATCCGCCGCGTGTGGCACCGGGACTCCTGCGGTGCGCAACGGCCCCTCCCAGGTGTGGCTGCAGCCCAGGAGGAAGCCGACGGAGTCGTCCCGCCAGTATGCGGTGATGTCAGTCGGTTCGGCGACGAGTTCGCCGCGTTGCCACACCCGGTAGCGTGGCAGCGTGGTGCGCAGGTCGGCTTCGGTCCGGCCGAGCCGGATGACCGGGTCTCCCGGGTCGGTCACCGCGATCACCGGACAAGGCTTGGGATTCCGGTTGCAGTACAACAGGAAGTCGAAGGCCAGCTCCCGTGGGACGACGGCGAGGTTGGCCTGCTGGTAGCCGTCGAGGACTCCGGCGGTGGGGCCGGTCCAGCTGCCGGCGGCGATCAACCGACGGAGCTCCCGCGGGCTGGCGGGGGCACTCATGCGGCGAGCTCCGATCGTGCGGTTTCGCGGACCGCGAGCAGGGACAGCAGCGCGATGGCGCACGCGCCGATGAGCAGCCAGCCGGGGGCGAGGAGGTTGTCGGTGGTCGAGATCAGCCAGGTGGCGGCGTAGGGCATCAGGCCGCCGCCGAGGATGGTGCCGATGTTGAAGCTCAGCGACAGACCGGTGTAGCGCACGCGGGTGGGGAACTGCTCGGCGTAGGTGGGGTAGCCGACGGACTGGACGATGGGGAAGGGGATCGCGGCTACCACCATCGCGAGAAACGCGAGCCAGATGTTGTTGTGGTTCATCACCAGCATCATCGGCGTCACCAGGACCATGTAACCGACGAATCCGATGGTGAGGACGAACTTTCGGCCCTTGCGGTCGGACAGGCCGCCGTAGAGGGGCATCAGCAGTCCCATGCTGAGGTTGACTGCCATGATGATCCAGAAGACCGCGGTCTGGTTGTAGCCGAGGTTCTTGGTGAGGTAGATGTTCATGAACACCAGGCCGACCCAGTAGCCGGCATTCTGTCCGAACGACAGCCCGACGACCTTGGCCACCGCCGGCAAGTGTCCGGTCAGGACTTCCCGCAGCGGTGCCTTGACCAGTTCCTGGTTCTCCTTGGCGGATTCGAACGCGTGGGTGTCTTCGATCTTCTTCCGCAGCACCAGCGACAGCACGATCAGCGGGATCGAGCACAGGAACGGGATTCGCCAGCCCCAGGCCGACATCTGTTCTGGCGTCAGCACAATCGACACCACACCTGCGACGGTGGCTGCTGCTGCACCGCCCATTGCGACGCCCATCGGGGTGAAGCCGCCGAAGAAGCCACGTCGGCCGGTCGGTGCGGATTCGGCGACGTATGCGGCTGCGCCGGTGACCTCGCCGCCGGCGAAGAATCCTTGCAGCAGGCGGACGACGAGCAATGCGATCGGTGCGAGCAACCCGGCGGAGGCGTGCGTGGGCAGCAGGCCGGTGATTGCGGTGGCGCTGCCCATGCCGATGACGGTGAGCAGCAGGACTGCCTTGCGGCCGATCCGGTCACCGAGCCGTCCGAGGAGGATTCCGCCGAGCGGGCGGACCAGGAACGAGCTGCCGAAGACGGCCAGGGTGGACAGCAGCGCCGCCGTCGGGTTGTTGCTGGGGAAGAACAGTGGGCTGATGGTGACCGCGAGGTATCCGTAGACCCCGAACTCGTAGTACTCGATTGCGGTTCCGGTCATCGCGGCGATCGCGGCTTTGCGCGTGGTCTGTCGGCTGCTGCCGATATGTGGGGTGTGGACTCCGGCGGAGGTGGACATCGATCACTCCAGCGTTTTCAGGGGATGCTCGGGCAGATCGGGAACTGATTCGGCGAGCTGTGCCGGTGCCGTGAGCGGAGATGGCCACCGCTCGACGACCGAGGAAGGGCTGGTTGGATTCTTTCGTGCCCTAGCGATGTGCTTTGATCCCGGCAGCCGCGCGTCGCGGCGCCTGCGGGATCAAGATCTGGTTGTAATTCGTTGCCGGGAAGCCAATTTCATGGCGCGACCTCCGCTGGAAATGGGTTGGAAGCGCAACCCGATACCTGGTGGAGCCTGCGCCACCAGGTCCAGATCGCGCTCGACGACCGCGCCGATCACCGGATATCCGCCGGTGACCGGATGGTCTGCCAGGAACACGATGGGCTCGCCTGAGGGCGGCACCTGGATCGCGCCGCGCACCATGCCCTCGCTGGCCAGGTGAATCTTGCCGATTTGCAGGGGATCGCCCTGCAGCCGGACCCCGACCCGATTCGAATCCGCGGAGACCCGCCACCGGGTGGTGGTGAGCCGTTGTCGATCGGACCGGTCGAAGAGTTCGTGTCGCGGACCCCACCGGAATCGCACGGTCGTGGTGGCCTGTGGGAGTCGGCTGATCGCCAACTCGACGGGAACCTGCGGGCACGGGCTGGCCGCACCGACGGCGAACTCATCACCAGCGCGAAGCGGGTGCGGTCCGTGTCCGGCCAGCACGTCGTGCCCGGCACCGCCGAGCACGGGTTCGACCAGCAGACCACCGGAGATCGCGAGGTAGGTGCGCAGGCCGGCGTTG
The DNA here is from genome assembly GCF_012277335.1 of Saccharopolyspora sp. ASAGF58. Lineage (NCBI taxonomy): Bacteria > Bacillati > Actinomycetota > Actinomycetes > Pseudonocardiales > Pseudonocardiaceae > Saccharopolyspora > Saccharopolyspora sp. ASAGF58. Next base: position 5,800,454 of record NZ_CP040605.1, read on the forward strand.
GGGCGTCCCAGCGACAGCACGTCTCCGGCGGTGAGCCGGAAGCGCGTCGGATCCGCCACCGGGCGGCCGTTGACCAGAGCGGGCACCGGCGCGCCGGTCAGCGCGACCACCCGGGCCGCGTCCAGCCGGATGCTCAACCCGCCGAGGGTGCATTCCAGGGCAGGGGTTGCGGGGAAATTGCCGACCAATCGGTTGGCCAGTGCGAAGCTGGTCCGGTCGGCGGCACCGGATGGGCTCACCCCGAGGTGCGCGTAACCGGTCCGTCCCTGGTCCTGCACGGTGGTGAGGGGGCCTGGCGAGATGACGGACAACCGCGCGGTGTCGTTCTTGGGTGGGACCGGCGTGGATCGGGCAGCTGTCAACACCTCGTCACCACCCGGAAGGCCACTCGATCGCCGACTTCCAGCCGGTTCGGCGGGTTGTTGCCTGGGTTCCACAACCGCTGTTCGGTGTGACCGATCAGGTGCCAGCCACCCGGCGTACCGCCCGGGTACACGACGGTCTGGTTGCCGGCGATCGCCACGTACCCGGCCTCGATCCGGGTGCGCGGGCTGGTTCGGCGCGGTAGCGCCAGGACGTCTGGGCAGCCGTCGATGTAGGCGAATCCCGGTGCGAAACCGAAGAAACCGACGACGTGTTCGGCGGCGGCGTGTTCGCGAGCGACGTCAGCGACGCCGAGGCCGAGAGCATCGGCGACCTCGATGAGGTCCGGGCCGTCGTAGTGCACCGGGATCTCGATCGTCCGGGGACGCCGGCCGGGCCCCGGGCGATCGAGAGCCTCTTCCAGCAGTGAAACCAAAGCGCTGCCCAGCGCGTCTGTCCAGGCGCAGTCGATCGCGGTGACCAGGACGGTCTTCGCGGCCGGGACGACCTCGGCGACCTGTGCCGCCCACGGCTGATCGTGGACGGCCGCGGCGATCGAGGTGGCGCCGCCGGAGGGCAGTTCCACCAGCCAGCCGCGGTCGCCGGCGCGCAGCAGGCGGGCCGTGGTCGGCGCGGGGATGCGCTGAAGCATGTCACCTCATCGAATGGGGGCCAGTGAAACGTCTGCGGCGCGCAGCGCGGCGGTGACCGCAGCGGCGATTTCCACGGCACCTGCGGTGTCGCTGTGGAGGCACAGCGTGCCCGGGGACAGCTCGACGTCCTCCCCGGTCACTGCGGTTACCTTGCCTTCCGTGGCCATCCGCACCGCACGTGTCGCGGCTTCCCCGGGATCGGTCACCAGCGCGCCAGGTTGGCCGCGCGGCACCAGCAGCCCTTCGGCTGTGTAGCCGCGGTCGATGAAGCCTTCGGCCAGCGGCCGGATCCCGGCTTCCGCCGCCAGCCGCCATGTCTCCGTGCCGGGCTGGCACAACAGCGGGATCGATCGGTCGAATGAGGCGACTGCCTCCACGATCGCGGCCGCGTGCTCGCGATGACGAGCCGAGGCGTTGTACAAGGCTCCGTGCGCCTTGACGTAGCCGACTCGACCGCCTGCGAGTTCGGCGAATGCCCGCAGCGCGCCCATCTGGTACAGCAGGTCGTTGACCAGGCTCGCTCGCGGCACGTCCAGGAACCGCCGGCCGAAACCGGCGAGGTCCCGGTAGGACACCTGGGCGCCGATGGCCACACCGCGCCGCACCGCCAGTTCGCAGGTGCGGCGCAGGATGTCGGGGTCGCCGGCGTGGAAACCGCAGGCCACGTTGGCCGCGCTGACCAGCCCGAGGAGTGCTTCGTCGTCGGTGAACTGCCAGACGCCGAAGCCTTCCCCGATGTCGGTGTTGACCGCGATCTCGGTCATGCCGCGATTCGGTTGGTCAGCCAGCGGCGGAAGCGGTCGGCGTGGACGACGGGATCGATGAGCAGCAGTGGTGTGCCCGGTTCGTTGCCCGGCTCGATGCGCACGTGCACGAACCACGGGCCCGGCTCGGCCAGCGCTCGCTGCAGCGCGTTGCCCAGTTCGGTGGTGTCCGCGGCCCGCAGGACCTGCAGCCTCACCGATTCCGCGATCGCGCCCAGGTCCAGCTTCTCCGCCTGGGTGGGGATACCGGCCGTCGACGCGTAGACCCCGTTGTCCAGCAACAGGATCACGAGGTTGTCCGGGGCGAGGTAGCCGGCGGTGGCCGCCGCGCCGAGGTTCATCAGTAGCGACCCGTCCCCGTCGATCACCACGCTGCGCGACACCTTGGTACCGGCGATTCCCAGCGCGACGCCGGTGCCCACGGACACCGTGAGTCCCATGGCGTCCAGCAGGTAGAGGTGATTGTCCCGGTCGGCCACGGCGGCCAGTTCCCGGCTGGTGGCCGCGCAGGTCGCGGTCACCGCGAGGTCGGGGGTCCGGTCGGTGATCACGCGCAGGGCTTCGATGCGCTTCATGCGCGGCTCTCCTTGTCGTTGAAGTCGAAGAATTCCATCAGGACCACGACGGGGCGGTAGGTCATCCGGGCGTGCTTGCCGGCCTCGGTCACGGTCGCCTGCCAGTCCTCCGGGGAGTTGCGCCGGTCGAGTCCGAAAACGGGGATGTTCGCGGCGCGCAGCATGTCGGGCACTGGAGCAGAGATCGAGTGGATCATCGAGTTGTACTCGCCGAGCCCGCCGCGGGTGTTGGCCAGGATGAGCACCGGCAGGTGGTAGGACGTGGCGAAGGTGGTCAGCGCGGTGAGCGCGTTGCCGAACCCGTTGTCCTGCACCACGATCACGCCGAACTTGCCGGCCAGCGGGAGCGCGCCGATGACGCCGACAGCCTCTTCCTCCCGCGACACGGGGAAAACACGCGTGTCCGGGCCGGCGTTGTCGATGAGCCCGTTGATGATTCCGGCGATGCTGTTGCTGGGCACGTAGGCCACGGCGTCGGGGTCCATCCCGAGCACCGCTTCGACCACGTTCTTGTGGCGTTGTTGCGTCGTCGTACTCATGCGGCTGCTTTCTCTCGAGGTCGGGGGTGGGCGTGGCGGACCGGCGACCGCGGCACTGGTGCGACCTGCGCCGGGTCGGCCGCCGTTACAGTGCGGCGATGATGCGCCGGAGGCCTTCGGCCAGGTCTTCCAGCGGGCACGCGTAGGACACGCGGAACGAGTGCGTCCCGCCGTGCGGGTCGAAGGCGGTCCCGGGAACCACGGCGACGTGGTGTTCTTCGAGCAGGCGCACCGCGAGTTCTTCGGCCGGTTCGGCGGTTTCCGGGTCGTAGCTGAGGTAGAGGTAGAAGGCGCCGTCGGGGGAGGCCACGCGCAACTTGTCGGTACCGGAGATCACCCGCAGCGCCGCGTTGCGCCGGGCCTCGAAGGACTGGCGCATGGATTCGGCCTCGTCGCGGGCCGAGCGCAGCGCCGCAGCGCCGCCGTCCTGGATGAACGTGGTGGAGCAGACGGTGGTGTACTGCCGGACCCGCAGGGCGGGTGCGATCAGCTCGGCCGGGCCGGCCAGCCAGCCCAACCGCCAGCCGTCCATCGCGAACGCCTTGGCGAACCCGCCGACCGACAGCGTGCGCGGGCGGAGTTGTTCGTAGGACGCGGGGGAGGTGTGGCCGACATCGTAGGTGAGGTCGGCGTAGATCTCGTCGGACAGCAGCAGGGCGTCGGTGGGACGCAGCATCTCAGCGATGGCGTCCATATCGGACTTACTGGCCACGGTTCCGGTCGGGTTGTTCGGCGTGCACAGCACGACCATGCGGGTGCGGTCGCCGATCGCGGCGCTCAGCGCCTCCAGGTCGAGCTGGTAACCGTTGGCGGCGTCGAGCGGCACCTCGACCGGTGTGGCACCGGCCAACCGGATGCAGGACTGGTAGTGGGCCCAGGCCGGTACGGGCACCACGACCTCATCACCGGGCCCGCAGAACGCCATGATCGCGAGGAACACCGCTTCGTTGGCGCCTACGGTGACGATGATCTCGCCGTTGGGCTGGTACTGGGTGTGGCGTTTGTCCGCGAGGTATTCGGAGATCGCGGCGCGCAGGTCCGCGGTGCCGGCGTTCGGCGCGTAATGCACCTTGCCGCTCTCCAACGCGTCGATCGTCGCCTGCTTGGCCACGGCCGGGCTGTCGAAGTCGGGGCGGCCGATCTCGAAGTGGTAGATCTTGTGCCCGTCGGCTTCCAGCTTCGCGGCGCGGTCGAAGATCGCCCTGATCGGCGAAGGCTTGATGGCCGCCAAGCGGTCTGCCGGGCGGGCGAATGCGTGGGTCATTGGTGTTGCTCCAGGACGGATTCGGGGTGTTCGGCCCGGTCGTGCCAGGCGCTGCGCAGGCCCTGCTGGCCACCGTCGATGTGGGCGTGGATCTGGCCGGCGAGCGCGGTGGCGTCGCCGTCGGCGAGCGCGGCGACCATCGCGTTGTGCTCGGCCTGCACGCGGTCGAGAGCGTGGGTGCTGTGCACGTAGAAGCGGGAGTAGGGCTCCAGCTGGTGGTAGAGCCGGGAGATCACTTCGTAGCGCATCGGCAATCCGGCCAGCCTGTACATGTCGAGGTGGAACGCGAAGTTCACCCTCGACCAGCCTTCGCTGCCGAGCTCGTCGATGCGGTCCATCTGCTCGGTCATCGACCGCAGCCGGTCGACGTCTGCGCGCGAGCAGCGCTGCACCACGTGCTCGGCGAAGCTGGGCTCGACGAGCTTTCGCAGGTCGTAGATCTCGTCGATCTCGGCGAGGTCCAGTTCGGTGACGAAGGTGCCGCGCCCGGGCGGGCTCTGTACCAGGCCCTCGCCGACCAGGGTCCGGATGGCTTCCCGCAGCGGGATCCGGCTGACCCCGAAGCGGGCCGCGAGCTCCTCGTGGACCAGCCGGTGTCCGGGCGGGAAGACACCGTTGACGATGGCCGCGCGCAGCTCGTCGGCTATGTCGTTGGGGTTGCGCGGGGAACCTCTCCGCAGGGTGTGGTCAGCAGCCATGCGGACTGTATACAGTGAATACGTTATCGGGGACAAGGGTTAGCGCCCGGTTTTCCCGTTGTTCACGTGTCGAGGATTGGGAGAGCGCGCATGGTCGACTTCGACCGGGCACGGCTGCTGCAGGCCGTGCCGACTGAGCTGTTCATCGGTGGCAAGTGGGTCTCGTCGCGCAGCGGCGCGACCTTCGAGGTGGTCGATCCGGCCAGCGAGGAACTCCTGCTCCGGGTCGCTGACGCGGGCCCAGCGGACGGAATCGCGGCACTGGACGCGGCCGTCGACGCCGCCGCGGACTGGGCCGCCACGCCACCTCAGGCCCGCGCCGATGTCCTGCGCGCCGCCTACGACGCGCTGATCGAGCGCCGGGAAGAGATCGCCGCGCTGATCACCCTGGAGATGGGCAAGCCGCTGGCCGAAGCCCGCGGCGAGGTGGACTACGGGGCGGGCTTCTTCCGCTGGTTCTCCGAAAGCGCGACCCGCCTGCACCTCGACGGCGGCTACGGCGTCGAGCCGGGTGGCCAGTACCGGATCGTCACGACGAAGCGACCGGTCGGCCCGACGTTGCTCGTCACGCCCTGGAACTTCCCGCTGGCCATGGGCACCCGCAAGATCGGTGCCGCCCTCGCCGCGGGCTGCACCGTGGTCATCAAACCCGCCGAGCAGACCCCGCTGACGACGTTGCTGCTGGCGGAGGTGCTGCGCGAGGTCGGGCTGCCCGACGGAGTGGTCAACGTGGTCATCACGACCGACGCGGCCGGACTCGTGCGGCCGGTGATGGCAGATCCCCGGCTGCGCAAGATCTCCTTTACCGGCTCGACCCGGGTCGGCAAGCTGCTGCTCGGCCAGGCCGCCGACCACGTTCTGCGGAGCTCGATGGAGCTCGGCGGCAACGCTCCGCTGCTGGTCTTCGACGACGCCGACGTCGACACCGCGGTGGAGGGTGCCGTGGTGGCCAAGCTCCGCAACGGCGGCGAATCCTGCGTCGCCGCGAACAGGATCCACGTGCAGTCCGGGGTGGTCGAGGAGTTCACCCGCAAGCTCACCGAGCATATGGCGTCGTTCCGCCCCGGGCCTGGACTGAACCCGGCGAGCACGCTGGGCCCGCTGATCGACGACCGGCAGCGGGCCAAGGTCGCCGGACTCGTCGACGACGCGGTCGCCAAGGGCGCCGAACTGCTGCTTGGCGGCGAAGTGCCAACGGGGAAGGGCTACTTCTACCCGCCGACGGTGCTGCGAGGCGTTCCGCACGAAGCGGAGCTGCGCACCGAGGAGATCTTCGGGCCCGTGGCGGCGATCTATCCGTTCGACACCGAGGACGAGGCGATCGCTGCCGCCAACGACACTCCGTTCGGGCTGGCGTCGTACCTGTTCAGCCAGAACCTGTCCCGTGCGATGCGGGTGGCCGAAGCGCTGGACAGCGGGATGACCGGGATCAACCGAGGAGTGATCAGCAACCCGGCGGCGCCGTTCGGCGGCATCAAGGAATCCGGCTTGGGGCGCGAAGGCAGCAGCCACGGCATTGAGGAGTACCTCGAAACCAAGTACATCGGCCTCGGTCTCTGAAAAGGCGGGCTGCGTCGCGAAGCGAACGGCCTGTTCGCCTCGTGCGGCGTGCCCGAACAGTCCGTTCGCTTCATTCACCTGGGCATCGGCGGCCGCCGCGAGTGGGTGGCAGGCCATCGTGCGGCGGCACTGCCATCAGTAACTGCCACTACGGGGTGCAGTCTTGGTCGGTGTCGGCACAATAGTGCTCCCCGATCGAGGTTCACCGAACGCCTCGGAGCTGCACCGGAAAGGTGGGGACTAGACGGTCGCTTGGGGCGTGAGTATCCGGTTCTGCACGGGGTCTTGGTATGGCAACCGGCGGTGTGGTTGTGGGCAGGACACGCCGCTCAGCTATGGCGCCGACTTCCTCAGCCAGCACGGTGCAGTACGCGGCCGCATACGCCGCCCGCACGTGAAGTGATGCCGCCGAGTTGATATCCGTTCCTGGTGCATCAATGTCGACCAAGGCCGTGCCGACGTCGGAGCGAGTGGCTCGCCGTGTGCACAGGAGCCAGGCTGCCAAGGGGCTTCCGGGCGGGCCCACTTCGACTTCAACCCGGCATCGGTGTTCTGGTTCGTTCGTGTGGCGTAGAAGTGCGAGTTCCTGCGCGGCGACGCCGCCCGCCGCCTCCGCTTTGAGGACGATGTCCTCCCAATTGCCGTCGAAAAGGACGCAGTCGTCCGATTGAGTGCGCGGCAACACGGCTCTCACCGCCAAAGATGGAAAACTATTCGGTCTATGACTACCCCGTCTGGGGCACAGTGACTCACCTGTCAGCGCGAGGAGTCTTCGCTCCAAGGGGCGTTCCTGGCGGAATCTCGATGAGACGGCCCCGCCCGCGGCCCAGCGATCAGCGCCTCGACGGTCGAAGCCGGTTTGAGATGCGGCTGAGGGCGTCGGTCGTAGAGTGGAGACGTGGGCAAGTCGTCGCCCGGAACGCCGTGTGGCCATCCGGCGGATGTCGCGAGTTTCGTCGGGCGTCGGCAGGCGATCGCTCAGGTCAGGTGTGTGTTGATGGCGTCGCGGCTGACGACGCTGACCGGCGTGGGCGGAGTGGGCAAGTCCCGGTTGGCCTTGCGAGTGACCAGGGGAGTGCAACGGGCGTTCCGTGACGGGGTGTGCCTGGTCGAGTCGGCCAAATTGCAATCGCCCACGGCTACCACGGTCGCGGTGGAGTTGGGGTTGCGTGAGCAGCCCGTGCGCGGCCCCGAGGCCGTTTTTGGACGACCGCTCGGCGCTGGCGCACGGACTGCAGGAGACCCTTGGCGATTTCGGGGGTGAGGAGCATGCGTGCCGGGCGGCAGGCGGGAAACTTGCCGGGTGAGAGCAGCAGCTTCGTCGGACGCCAACACGAGGTGGCCGGGGGCAAACGGGCACTGTCCAGGGCACGGTTGGTGACCATCACGGGGCCTCCCGGGGTGGGCAAGTCGCGCGTGGGCCTGCGCGTTGCCGCACAGGTGCGCCGAAGATTTCCTGACGGGGTGTGGCTGGTGAGACTGGCGGAGCTGGATGACGGCGCACTCCTGCCACACACCGTGATGAGCATCCTCGGAGTCGGCGACTGGTCGTTGGGACGGCCGATCGACGCATTGTCGGAGTACTTGGTGTCTCGGCGGTTGCTGCTCGTTCTGGACAACTGCGAGCATCTCGTTCAGGACTGCGCGGATCTGGCGAACGCGCTGCTCAGGAAGGCGCCCAGGCTGCGCATCCTGATCACCAGCCGCCAGGTGCTGGGCACCGACGGCGAGCACGTGGTAACGATCCCGCCGTTGCCGGTTCCGGACAGCGCCGCAGAGATGTTCTCGATGGAGCCGGCGCAGGACTGCGCATCGGTGAAATTGTTCGCCGAGCGTGCTGCGGAACTTGCCCCGGGCTTCACCGTGGACGTTGCCAACTGCGACGCGGTGGCCGAGATTTGCGGTCGGTTGGAGGGGCTACCGCTGGCGATCGAGCTGGTCGCGAAATGGCTCCGGACGATGTCGGTCGAAGAGATCCTCGCAGCGTTGGACGAATGGCCCGAGACCGGCGCGGCCGGGTTACCTGGGCCTGGCGTCCAACCGGGGCGCCACCACGAGACGTTGCCGGCGATCTTCGACTGGAGCTTCGAGCTGTGCAGCCCGGCCGAGCGGAGGCTATGGGCGCGGTCCTCGGTGTTCGCGGATTTCGACCTGGAGACGGCGGAAGCAGTTTGCTCCGACGAGGTGCTGCTGCAAGCGGACGTGCTGGAGCTGGTCGTCGGGCTGGTGGACAAGTCCATCCTCAGCCGGCAGGACCATGCCGGGCGCACCCGTTACCGGTTGCTCGACCCGACCCGTCAGTACGGGAGGCAGCGGCTTCGCGAGTCAGGGGAGGGAGACCTCCTGCGGCGGCGGCATCGGGACCACTACAGCTGGTTGGCCGAGCGGGCCGAGGCGAAGTGGTTCGGTCCCGAGCAGGTGGCCTGGAATGAACGCATGTCCTCCGAGCATGCGAACCTGCGAATCGCACTGGAGTTCTGCCTCACCGAGTCCGGAGAGGCGCGGACCGGCTTGAGGTTGGCCGGGGCGCTGTGGTTCTGCTGGGTCGGCGGCGGTCGGGTCGCGGAGGGTCGCTACTGGCTTGATCACCTGCTTCCGCGAGCGACGGAACCGAGCGAGGAGAGGGCGAAGGCGTTGTGGACCAACGCATGGATCGCCACCTTGCAGGGGGATGTCGGCCCTGCGCTGATCATGCTCGACGAATCTCGTGAGCTGGCACGCAGCATTGGAGACGACGTGGAGCTGACCTCCGCATTGTGCGTGTCCGGCTACGCCGAGCACGTGCGCGACAACCAGCGACGTGCGGTGGCGTATCTGGAAGAAGCCCTGGCGAGGGAGCACGCCGGGGGACAGCCCAGCGCAGTGACCGTGGTGAGCCGCCCAATTCTGGCGAGTACTGTGCTGCTTCTCGGTGACTGCGAGCGGGCTCGTGCTCTCTGCGAAGAGTGCCTGGCGATGCGTGACTCGTACAGCGTTCCCTGGTCGAGCTCCTGGGCGCTGTGGGTGCTGGGCGTCGCGGCCTGGATGGAAGGCAACGCACAGCAAGCCAGCTCATACGCTCGAGAATGCCTGCGGCTCAAGCAGCAGCTCAACGACCTGGTCGGAATGGCCATAGCCATCGAGCTGCTCGCCTGGTCCGCGGTCAACCAGGACGCTGAATGCGCCGCTCGGTTGCTTGGGGCCAGCCACACCTTGTGGCGCGAGATAGGCAGGCCGCTGTTCGGCTTCGCGCCGTACGTGGCCCGGCATCGGGCAAGCGAGGAACAGGCCCGCAGAGTTCTCGGCCCGCAGGCATTCGACGCTGCTTTCGAGGACGGGAACAACCTCACCCACCACCAGGCCATATCCTATGCGCTCGGGGCACCTGTGTAGGCGCGCATTACGCCATTAAGACTCTTGCCGTCCCGCCCGGCAACCCCATACCGTGGCTTACTGATATGCACTGGGGTGACACACGCAAATCCGCCCTTCACTAGCTAAGTGCTGGTCACCGTATGCTTCAAGGACGGTGACGGCGGTCATGCTTGCGTCCTCCTGCCTCGCGCGGCGGTCCTCGGCGCTCGCCGGTCTGATCCTTTCGGCGTTTCTGCCTGCCTATGAGGGCTGCCGTGACCAGCCAGACCGACTTCGACGACCGCGTCCGCCCGAATGTACACGTATTGATGACCATACGGGCAGAGTCATGATCAAACGCTGTCGTCCCTGGCGGCAAAGAGTCAGAATTTTGCCACGAAAATTGCGATTAAGGACATTTGCTCCGATTGGCGGCCGAATCTGAAACCCAGCTGCAACATCCAGGATGGACCGATTTCCGCAGGCCGAAACGGGAAATGTTACCGGACGCGGAGGGTGAGGAGTACCTAATACCATTCTCTGCATGTCGTGCAGGCCCGCCTTGTGGCCCCGTTGCTCCCTACTACCGGGACCTGTACGCCGGTGTTGCCACCGACGGACCGATCCGGGCGGAGGACCTGCCGATCGTCGAGCACACCGGCTTCTGGGAGGCGAACACGGTAAAGGACAACCGGGTGCTGACGAGTCGCCACGATGACGGTGTCGTGTTCAAAACCGGTGGGACAACCAACAGCCCCAAACTGACCGTTTACACCAGGGCAGAACTGCACGCCATGGCCCGGCTGCAGGGAGACGGCTACGCGGCCGCGGGACTGCGGACCGGTGACCGGGTTGCAAACCTCTTCTACGCCGGGGAGTTGTACGCCAGTTTCCTGTTCAACGTCCTGTGCCTGCAGGAGACGTGCGTCCCCGTGGTACACCTGCCGATCGCGGGAAGCCCGCCGCCTGAGGTCATGGCGGACCTGATCATCGAGCAGGAGGCGACCGTGCTGCTGGCCACGCCCACCACGGCCAGCCAGGTCGCATCGCGACTGACCGCGCGAGGCGACTCGGCGCCCGCGGTCCACCTCTTCCTCTTCGGCGGGGAGGCATTCTACGCGGATCAGCGCAGACTGATCACCGACGCGTTCCCCAACGCCGTTGTCCGCTTGCTGGGATACGCCTCGGTGGACGCGGGGGTGCTGGCCGCGCCCGTCCAGGACGAGCCGGACGCGCGCGTGCATCGCGTCCACCGGCTCCAAAAACTGATGGAGATCGTCGACGACGAAACCGGCGATCCGATCAGGGAACCAGGTCGCCCCGGCAGGCTGCTGGCCACGGACCTCGTCCGGCGGCTGATGCCGCTCATCCGGTATCCGGTCGGTGACCGCGCCGCGTGGGTCGACTACGACGATCGCCGGTTCCGCCTGCTGGGCCGCGCCGACGACGGAGCCAGGGTCGGTCCGGTCACCGTCTACCTGGAGGACCTGCGTGTGGTGATCGAGGAACTGACCGGCGACCAGCCCACCGCGGGATTCCAGGCGGTGCAACGTCGACGGGACTCCAAGGACGAACTCGTGCTGCGGATCGGTGGAGAGATCAACGATCCGCAGCCGCTTGCCGAAGCGATATCCGCGCGGTTTGACGAGTTACGCCCGATGTTCGGCGAACACGTGCGCGCCGGACTGATTAACCCGCTGGTGGTAGAGTTCGTCCCGGCAGACATGATCAAGGTGAATCCCCGCAGCGGCAAGATTGTCCGGCTGCTCGACGAGCGGGTGGACCCATAAGACGAGCCCCCTGGACGGGCAGTTTCCTGCTCGTCGGCGAAGAAAAGCTCGACACGGTGAAAATGAATAAGACAAGGAAAAAAATGGCCAGGACGACCCTCTTCGACTGCGGCGAGGACCAGTACTACCTTCCCGACCTCAAGACACGGCTTCCCCTGCGGCAGCACTCAGGCGTTGCGCGCACCCTGGGCGAGACGAGGGCATGGATCAAAGGGTTCCCGGAAATTCGGAATTGGGCCCCTTTCTGTGCGCCGCGAGGGGATATCGACTTGTGGCTGGCGCAGGGCTTCGCAGATGTGTGGACTTCTCACCAATTCACGTGCGGAAACGTAGATACATTCAGAATCATCTGTGACCTGGGCGGCTGGATGGTGATGACCGACGATGTTCACAGCGCGCCAGGGCCGTTCCGGGACGCCGATGACGCCACGCGTAATCGGGCTTTGGACCGGGCCATTGAAATTCTGAACGGAGACGGGCAGGAGTTCGACAGGAACCAGCCATCGCCCGACACAGCCGATGTGCTTGTCCTGGGACGCTGCCTGTCAGACGTCTGGTACCGCCTGTGCCGTTTGGCACCGCCCTCGATCCGCGCGCGCATCGCCCGTGCACTGCAAGGGACCATGGAATCTTGGAAGGCCGAGGCGTCTGACAGGGGCAGCGGCAGATGTCTGACTCTGGATGAGACTCTCGAGCGCAGGGATGTCAACGTAGGGATCGACGTCGACTTCCCCGTCCTTGAGTTCATGCTGGGAATAGATCTCCACAGTGAACTCGAAGCCCACGCCGATGCCTTCTCCAAAATATGGCGAATCCTTCGCCGATATACCTCCCTCGTGAACGACTTGTACTCCTTCCGGAAGGAGTATATGGCAGGCAAGGATCTCACCAACTCCATCGCGGCGCAGTGCAACATGGAGCATGTGCGGATCAGTGACGCGGTCCGCAAGGTAGTGGGTCTGGTGGAATCGGCAGAAGAAGAGTTCATCGCCTGCCGCGAACAGTTCATCGCAACACATCCGGAGCTCACGAGTGGCCTACTGCGCTACCTGGAGTGCCTGGGAGACATCGCGTCCGGAACCGCTTTCTATACGCGATGCTCCCCGCGGTACCACGGCGTTGACCACGACTGGTCAGAGATCGGTGGTGGCCTGGTCACCATTGACACGGAACGCACGATCATCCATCCGTGGGTGGAAGAGGCCACCCGATGAACACCGAGCATGTACTGCGTTACCCGTTCGAGCCACCCCCCGCGCTCGCAGTCCCACCCCAGTACGCGTCGCTGCGATCCACGCAGCCCGTGGTCGAGGTGCAGATGCCTTACGGAGGAAGGGGATGGCTGGTCACCCGCTATGAGGACGCGAAACTGGTCTTCTGTGATCCCCGGTTCAGTCGTGCGGCCGCCGCAGGCAAAGACATACCCCGCATGCGACCGCAGCCTGCCAAAGAGACCTCGATCATCGCTATGGACCCGCCCGAGCACACTCAACTGAGGCGACTGATCGCCCCCAGTCTCACCAAGCGACGTACCGAGCAACTCCGCGCGCATACGAAGAAAATCGCTCAAGAACTCGTGGCCGCCATGGTGGCCGACGGCCCGCCCTGCGACATCGTCGCAGACTTCGCTGTCCCCCTCCCCATCAACGTCCTGCTGAAACTACTCGGTGTCACCATCGAAGACACCCACCGCCTGGTAGCTGCTGCCGACGTGGTGATGTCCAGCACCTCCCATACAGCAGAGGACGTAACCCGGGCGCGTCAGGACCTGGCTCAAGTCATCAATCAGCACATCGCCGCCCGCCGCGAAAACCCAACCGACGATCTCCTGGGCACGCTCGTCAGCGCGCACGAAGCCGGCGAGCGACTCACCGACGCCGAGCTACTCGACATCACAACGGCCCTCCTGGTCGTGGGCTGGGAGACGACGACGTGCCAGATCGCCAACTTCGTCTACCTCCTCATTACCTACCCCGAGCACATGCACTGGCTCTTGGCACACCCAGAAGCCACCCCGAAAGCGGTCGAAGAACTACTGCGATACACCCCCCTCAGTAACGGAGCCGATTTCGCCCGCGTCGCCACGGAAGACGTCTCGCTGGGCGGCGTGCTCATCCGCAAGGGCGACGCCGTGCTGGTCTCCATTCCGTCGGCCAACCGCGACGAAGCGGTTTTCGCCGCCCCGGAGACCCTCAACCTCACGAGGCCAGACAACCACCATCTCGCGTTTGGCCACGGGCCACACCATTGCGTCGGTGCCAGCCTGGCACGCATGGTAATCCAGGTCGCTCTCAAAACGCTCATCGAGGGCATACCGGGCCTCCAAAAGGCAGTCCCGGATCAAGAAGTGACCTGGCGCTCCGGATCGATCCTACGCGCCCCCACCTCACTACCCGTCACCTGGTAACACCACGCCCACTCTCAAGGAGCCCATATAGCACGCTGTGGCGTCATCTCCCCTATCCCATGCTGCCATGACGGAGTGAACAACCGATGCTGCAACACCCATCCGACAGGCCTCCACAATCCGAGCACAGAAACCTTTTTCCTGCAGGGTTCCCCCAGGGCCTCACACAACTCCGTGACCCCCACCAGTTGCTGTCCGAAATACGCAGCACAGGCGCTGTGAACCGGATCTCCGACAGCACCTGGTTTGTAGCCCGGTATCGAGAAACCGTACAGGCCCTCACAGACACTCGGCTCAGCAGCGACCCCTCCAAGGGCAGGTGCCCAGCCGACCCCGACCTACTGCAGCACATTTCGCGCGTCGCGTTCCCCCAGAGTCTGTTCACAACGGATCCGCCCAAGCACACTCGCCTGCGCAAGAGCGTCGCCCGCTACTTGACCCACCGCCAAGCCGAACTCATGCGCCCGTTCATCGACCACACAACGCGCTCACTGATCAGCACCGTCACGAAGCGCGGGGTGGTCGATGCCGTAGCGGAGATCGCGGAACCGATCTCCGCCTTGACTATCGGCAAACTTCTCGGCGTGCCCAAGGCCGATCTAGACAAGACCGTGCGTTGGTCCCATGACCTCATGACCGAGCAACTGGACGATAACGCGCGCCGCGTCAGCGCCAATGGCCATAAAGCGCTGCGCGAATACACCGCCTGGCTCCTGCAGAACCCCGAACAAGCAACGACCGACGGACTAATCGGCAAACTCCTGGCCGCCGATACCAACCGACTACACGCGACCGAGATCCTGACCATGGTGATGCTGCTTCTTGTTGCAGGCCATGATACCAGCATCAGCCTGATCTCCAGCACCCTCCTGCATCTTCTGTGTCACGCAGACCGCCGCCGACTCCTCTACCAATCTCCGGGCACGATACCCAAAGCGATAGAGGAAATACTGCGCTACGAGGGCCCGGCCCTGACCCCCGTCCACCGTGTGGCAACCGAAGAACTCACCTTGGGAGACAACACCATCAAAGAGGGCGATCACGTCTTTCTGTGCCTGGCCAGCGCCAACCGGGACGAGCGACGCTTCACACAACCCGACACTGTCCTTATAGACAGACACCCCAACCACCACCTCGGGTTCGGCCATGGAATCCACCGGTGTCCCGGCGCCCCGCTCGCCACATTGTTGACACAGACCGTCGTGACTGCGCTGCTACACGCACCGATCAACATCGAACTTGCAGTCCACCCCCGCGAGTTGCAATGGCGTCAGGGGAAAGTGCGCTGCCTCAGGAGCCTCCCGGTGCGCTTCAAGAGCGCGACCCACAGCGGGTAGCGGACTCCGTCCGTAACTGCCTGCTGTCGTACCGATCTTGGGACAATTTGCAGAAACTGATGCCACACCCCTCGGCCTGGCGAACCTGACGATCCTCGTCCTCGGCGCGCTCGGATAACCGAAGCCACCGCAGCTCAAGCCACCCCCATCCTATTCAACGAGACCGTCCAGACCAGCAAAGCTACCGCTACGTAACGGCGAAACTTCAGGAAATACGGAAGGTGAACTTCAGGCGACCGTTGGAGAAAAATCGTGCATTCGGATTTCAGAGGTCCTGATCCGCTCTCAACGGGGACGGCGAGTTTCGGTGCGGAGGCCGTGAGCCGCAACCTGGACATTCTCACCGAGCGTGAACAAGCGGTACTCCGGGCCGCGACCGTGCTGGTGGCCGGCTGCGGCAGCGTGGGTGGTGCCGTGGTCGAACCGCTGGCGCGAATGGGCGTCACCCGTTTCCGGCTCGCCGACCCGGACAGATTCGACGTGTCGAACCTCAACCGGCAGGCGTGCGTGGTCGCTGATGTCGGCCTGCCGAAACCCGAGGTGCTCGCCCGCCGGGTAGTCGCGATCAGTCCCACCGCCGAGGTGCGCACCTACCCGGGCGGTCTCACCCTGGAAAACCTCGACGAGGCGCTCGACGGCGCGCACGTCGCCTTCGACGCGATCGATCCCGCGATGTCCGCGTGGGTCAAGTACCAGCTGCACGAACGCGCCGCCCGTCGCGGCATTCCCGTCGTCGCCGGAGTCGACTGGGGCGGAAAACCGGCCCTGTTCGTCTTCGACTACCGCCGCAACCCGCTGCCGTTCCACGGGAAGGCGACCGCGGAAGCGCACCGGGACAACCGTCTGTGGGACTCCGTGCGCTGGTTCGGCAGGACGCACTTCCCCAGCGACTACCTCCCCGTCATGTCCGACCGGCTGGCCAACGGCGGTACCTGGCCGCAGATTTCCTACTGCGTGATGGGTCTCGGCGCGCTCGGCAGCAGGGTTGTGCTCAACTTGCTGATGAACCGACGGGTCAAATCCGTAGTGACGGTGGACCTCCATGCTGCGGCCATGCCGAGAGCCGCGGCGTTAGCACACCGGGCGCGTATGCCGCTGGAACTCGCCCGAACTCTGTGGACCATTCGTCAGGTGACGAGAAAAGGCGGTCCCGGCCAGTGCGGAGCGGGCAACGGGAGCGCGAACTGCCCCCGGAACTCACCGCCGTGCTGGGCGGCGCCCGTCTCGCTCCCTCCGCGTACAACTCCCAGCCGTGGCGTTTCGGAATCGTCGGCAACCACACCGTCCAGCTCGCGCTCAACGGGGCACGCTGGCCGACAGCGCATCCGGACCAGTTGGGCTGGGCCGAGAACCTCGGATGCGCGCTGGGAGCTCTTTCGTACCTCGCGCACGGCGAATGGGTAGCGCACGAAGGTGCGCTCACGGACCAGAACTGGTCCGCAGGCCGATTCCGCCTCGATCGCCTGCGTGACGACTTCTTGACCCGCCAGGGCGTTTTGGGGGCACGTTCGACGTACCGAGGCGACATGCTGTCCACCCCGATCGACCGCACGACCCTGAAGCAGGTTGAAAAACTGTGTACCGACCGAAATGTCAGCCTGGAGACGATGAAAGGTTCGCAAGCTCGAAGCAGTCTCCTCGGCCGGACCGCACGCGATAGGTCCACGTTGATCGGCAACGAGGACGAACTGTGGGCGTGGGTGCGCAAGCGCGCCGATACCGAGTTCGGCCTCAGTTGGTTCGGCAAACCTCACGACCTGCTCGGAATCTCCGGTTTAGCCGGACGTCTTGCATCGGCTCTGGCGGGATCTGCGATCCCGGTCGTGGCCAAACGCCACGTACTGGCAGGGGTCGTCGAGCACGGGCGTGCCCGGCAGTTGCGCAATTGCGGCGCGGTACTCGTGCTGCGTGGCCCTCGTCAGACCGTAGCTGACCGCATCAGCGCGGGCGAGACGTTGATGCAACTGTGGCTGTCCCTGGTTGAGCAGGGATACGCGGCTCAACCGTTGCTGGGAGAATTCGGCGGACTCGGGACCCCTTCGACCAGAGACGCCTCCGGCGACAACGCCGTACTGGCGGTCCTGCGTGTCGGCAAGGGAACCAGACCACCGACCACGCGGGTGGCGCGCTGTCCGCTGGCGACGTCGGTGAAATGGGCTGAATAGCAAATTCCCGCTGAAATCAGGCGTCGGGAGTCCGCGCACCCGCGAACTGGGTGGCACCAGCTCTGCAGCGGATCCTGGAGAGGGGGCGCCTGGCAGCGGAGTCCTGAGTGCCACGCCGCGTGTCGGGAGCAGGAGCGTATTAACCGACTGCCACGGTCACGATTGCGTCATGCTGGAGGCTGGGATTGTGCTGCCGAGACGTCAGCCTGGTCGAGAAGCCACGACACTGTCACGTCGATGACCTCGCGCTCCACGTCCTGGAAGCCGTGTCCGCCGCCTCGTACGCGGTGCCAGTTCGTGCGCGGCCGCCGGGCTGCCACCTCATGGGCTACCTCGTAGGAGACGTGCTCATCCACGTCGCCATGCACGACGAGCGCGGGGATGTCGCTGGCGAGAAAGGCAGCTCGCGGGTCGAGCTCCGCGAATTCTTCGAAGAGCCGCGCGCCCAGTTCGAACCGTCCCTCGATATCGAGAAAACCCCGCTGTCGCAAGGAACTCAGGTCGCAGTAGAGCTGCCGCCCGCGCGGCAGCTCCGGTTCCAGGAAGGTTCGCCGTAGGTCGAGCACTGGCTGCCACAGCGCTACCGAGTCGATGGGCAACTCGCCCAAGGAGAGCGTGGTGCTCACTGCACCGAAGCTCGACGCCACCACCGAAACCGGGCGTCCCACGGACTCCACGGCCGCCCGCAAGTCCAACCGTTCTCCCGCGATCGTCATGTCGCGTGGCCTGCCCTCGCTGCGGCCGTGCCCGCGGAAAGAGAACCGCAGCACCGAGAATCCCGCAGCCGCAAGCCGATCCGCCAGGACCGGGAACAGTCCTTGCTCTGCGAGGTCAGCGGTGATGCCGTGGGCCAGCACCACAGCATCCGCACCGCCCTGATGCCAGGCGGTCTCAAGGCGGACACCATCAGACGTGACGATCACAGGTGAACCTCGGTCCGGAGTCGACAGATTGCCGCAACCACCCTCGTGCAGGCAAGCATGGAGAAGTCTCCTGTGGTCGCGACTCCGGCGATGCCCGCCTGTCGCATGCTGAGCCCCGCTGCCACTGCAGTAACCTCCTCGTCGAGAACGCGGATCAGACACCGAGACTGAACGCCGTATTCCCGTGGATCAAGCCCCTGGCCGAATTTTGTCCTGCAGGACTAATATGTATTAGCACCTTGACAGAAGCGCGTTGATGGGACGGGTCACCGACTCGCGTGCATCATCGAAGCTGACACCCGTGCTGAGGGCTAGGTTCCGGATTGAGGTGCAGTGGTCTACCGGGGCCGCCGCGGGCAAGGAGTTCGCGTTGACCAGTACGGCGAACGCGTTCGTCCCGCGCAGGTAGACGGAGTGGTTCACCGAAGGAATGTAGTGCGGGGATCCCACAATGGTCGACAATGGTCGTGGTCTGTCGTGATGCGGGCAGTCGTTGGTACGTGACGTTCCAGGTCGACACCGCCGACCCCGAACCCATGCCGAAAACCGGGCATGCCGTCGGGGTGGACCTTGGTGTGAAGGACCTCGCCGTCACCAGTCATGGTGAGCGGATCGTCAACGTCGCCTGGGGTGAGCAGAATTGCTGGGGCCACAAGTGGCGACGTCGCCCGCGCAGGAGGCCGACGAACGGCCGAGCTTGCGCGAGCGGTGGTGCTCGGCGGCACGAGCTTGTTCGGTGGCCGGGGACCGGTGCTCGGGGCGCTGATCAGGTAGAGGTAGTGCGCAGACCCCCGGATTTATCTGTGGGGTTAGCACGTCAAGTCCGATCCTGACGTGCCCAGCGGTAACCCTGCCAACGTTAGATAGTTCGGTGCTGTATAGTTCTGGGTATGGCCGTCACGCTGCGATCGAACGCGAACATCACCTTTCAGTGCGCGTTCCGCGTCGTGTGGTGCCCGAAATACCGGCGCCGGGTCATCGGTGGCCGGATGGAGGAACGCTTGAAGCAGCTCATCCGGGAAGTCGTCGAGGAGAAGGGGGCGTGGCTGGTGGAGCTGGAAACGATGCCGGACCACGTTCTCGTCGAAGTCGACCCGCAGTACGGGGTGCACAAGCTGGTCAAGGCGATTAAGGGACGTTCGTCGCGTGTGTTGCGGGAAGAGTTCCCGTGGTTGCGGTCGAAGCTTCCGACGCTGTGAACCAACAGCTACTTCGTCGCGACGGTCGGCGGCGCACCGCTGTCGGTCATCAAGCGCTACGTCGAACAGCAGAAGGCCCGGTGAGCCGATGCTGACGGGACGTCGCTACCGCTTGAAGCTCACCACCGCGCAGGCCGCCCAGTGCGAGGAGTTCGGCAATATCTGCCGGGCAGTGTGGAACACCGCCCTGGAACAACGCCGCGAGTACCGGCGGCGGGGGGCGTGGATGAACTACAACGAGCAAGCCGGACAGCTCGCCGACGCGAAAACCGAGCACGACTGGTTGCAGACCGCGCCGTCGCACATCCTCCAGCAGGCGTTGAAGGACCTGGACCGGGCGTGCCGCGACCACGGCACGTTCCGGGTTAAGTGGCGCGGCAAGCAGCGTTGGAACCCGTCGTTGCGGTTCCCGATGGGCAAGCTCATCGAGGTCGAGCGGCTGAACAAGCGGTGGGGACGGGCGAAGCTCCCGAAGCTGGGGTGGGTGCAGTTCCGCATGACCCGCCAGCTCGGCGGTGCCGTGCGGTCCGCGACAGTGTCCCGCGACGGCCGGGACTGGTTCGTGTCGTTCCTCGTCGACGACGGCGCCATCACCCCAGAACGGCACGCCGCACCCCACAGCGGCGTCGGTGTCCTGATGGTGCCCACGCTTTGCGCCCGCGGTGGGGGCGGTGGTGATCGCTGCTTTCCGGGGTGGCCCGTGCGTGGTTTTCGTTGCTATAGCGCCTGAAACCGCTCACGATGGTCGTGCTGGTGGTGTGGTGGTCGTCGGGTGTCGCCTTCGTCGTGCCCTGGTTTTCGTTGCTGCGTAGTGGATTCCGGTGTTTCGCTTCCGCGCGGGTTGGGTTTTGGGTTTCGGGCCGGGTGTTTCACCTGATCAAGCGACCATAAAAGACGTGCGAACTGGTGTTCCTCTCCTCGGCTTTCTGTGGGTGTAAATCGGCGAGGAGTAGACGGATTGTCATTGCTTGGTAACGGAATGCGCAGGTGTGACCTGCGGGAATAAGGGCGCACGTGAGCGGCTAGGTTCGGAGGTTGCCTATACCATCCGTACCCGAAGGCTCACGTGCGCGTTACTACTGTATTCAACCGATCCTGGCCTTGCCAGGGGCGTCTGTGGAGTCGGTGTCGTTCACAGATCAGGGAATCGTGCTGGGGCTGCGGCGGCGCCGTCGGCTGCTGGTCTGCCCGTGCGGCCGTAAGCAGCGCGGCCGACGACACCTCCCGCCGCCGGTGGCGGCATCTGGACTTCGGTGTCTGCCAGGTATGGATAGAAGCCGATATCCACCGCATCGACTGCCGGGGCTGCGGGCGGGTGGGTACCGAGGAACTCCCGTGGGCCAGGCCCGGTGCCGGGCACTCCCGTGCTGCCTGCAGGCGTGACCGGACCGCGGCACCGCGATCACCCCCGGCAGCCCGTCATCGACCGCCGGTCTCGGCTAGGGCGGTGTCGAGGATCGCCAGGCCGCGATCGATCTCGGCGTCGGTGGCGGTCAGCGGCGGGGCGATGCGGAACGTCCCGCCCATGCCGGGCAGCTGCACGATGTTCATGTGTAGGCCGAGCTCAGCGCATCGCCTGGTGACGGCGGCGCCGAGCTTGTCGGCGTCCTCGCCACCCGGCCCGTCGACCAGCTCCAGCCCGATCAGCAGACCGCGCCCGCGCACGTCGCCGATCACCGGATACCGCCCGGCGAGCTCCGCCAGACCGCCGCGCAACCGCATGCCCAGCTCGCGGGCGCGCGCGTCGAGGCGCTCGCGGCTCAGCACGTCCAAGACTGTGTTGCCAACGGCCGCTGGAAGCGGGTCGTTGACGTGCGTGGTGAAGAACAAGAACCCGCGGTCGTGGGCTTCCTGCTCGATCTCGGTGCTGGTCAGCACGGCCGCGAGGGGCAACCCGGCGCCGAGGGTCTTGGACAGGGTGAGGATGTCCGGGACGACGCCGTCGCGCTCGAAGGCGTACCAGTCACCGGTGCGGCACAGTCCGGTCTGGGCCTCGTCCAGGATCAGCAGCATGCCCCGCTCCCGGCACTTGTCCCGCAGCGCCGCCAGGTAGCCAGGCGGGAGGTCGACGACGCCACCCGAGCTCAGCACGGGCTCGACAAGGCAGGCCGCGAGGCTGCCGACCGACTGGGCGTCGATCAGGTCGAAGCCGAGGTCGAGCTGCCGGCGCCAGTCCAGGTTCCCGTCGGCGTCGACGATGCCGGGCCGGAACCGGTCGGGCACCGGCAGGGCGAAGTTCCCCGGGGCGGCGGGCCCGTACCCGACCCGCCCGGCGCTGTAGGTGGCGTTCGCCGCTGCCTGGGTCATGCCGTGCCAGGACCGGGCGAACGAGACGACCTCGTGCCCGCGGGTGACGAGCTTGGCCATCCGCAACGCGGCCTCGTTCGCCTCGGCACCGGTGGTCAAGAACATGGCCTTGTCCAGCGGCTCCGGCAACGTCCCCGCTAGCCGCTGGGCGAGGTCGAGCACCGGGCGGCTCAGCATCCCGCTGTAGAGGTGGTCGAGCCGGGCGACCTGCTCGCGAACGGTCGCGACGATCTCCGGGTGGGCGTGTCCGAGGATCGCGCTCATCTGCCCCGAGGTGAAGTCGAGCAGCTCGCGCCCGTCCTCGGTGAACACCGAACTGCCCTCGGCGCGGGCGATGATCCCGGGACTGAAGGCGCCGCGACCCGAGTAGCGGACCAGGTGGGTTTCTGGTGCGGTGCGCGCGATGTCGTCCAGCATGGGCCCGACGCTACGAAGGACGCTGCTTCGCGTCCATCACACGATCTCGACGATGCTGTTCGATGGAGCCGCACAATGGTGGCATGCTTAACCCGTGGCGTCTGCGCCTGCTCGGCCTGCTCGACAGCCTCGGCACCGTCCGCGCGGTGGCCGAGACGCTGCACCTGAGCCCATCAACGGTGTCCCAGCAGCTCGCGGTGCTCGAGACGGAGACGCGCAGCCGGCTCCTGGAGCGGTCCGGGCGTCGGGTGCGGCTGACCCGAACCGGGATCGTCCTCGCCCGCCGGGGCCGCGAGATCCTGGATCAGATGGCCGAGGCGGAGGCCGAGTTGCGCGCCCTCAACGACGAGCCGATCGGCACCGTCCGGCTCGGGGTGTTCCAGAGCGCGATATACACGCTCGCCGTACCGGCGGCGGCCCGGCTGGCGGACTCGCATCCGCATCTGCACGTGGAGCTGATCGAGTCCGAACCGCACGAGAGCGGGGCCGCGCTGCGCACCGGCGAGGTGGAGGTGATCGTCACGACCACGGACTATGTCAAGTTCCCGTGGGACCGGGACCTCGAAGTCGTCCCGCTGGGGACCGACCCGGTGGTGCTGGTCCTGCCGCCGGACCATCCGCTCGCGCGGCGCCGGGTGATCGACCTCGCCGCGTGCGCGGAGGAGACCTGGGCGTGCGACCGGCCGGGCTCGTACATGGCCGAGCTGACCCAGCGGCTATGCCGCGAGTCCGGCTTCGAACCCCGGGTGGCCTGCCGGTTCAGCAACTACCTGCTGCTGCTCCAGCACGTCGAGTCCGGCCGGTCGGTGGCGATGCTGCCCGCGCTGGCCGTCCCACCCGGAATCCCGGTCGTCACCCGCGAGCTCAGCACGCCGGTGCACCGCAACGTCGCGATCGTGCGGCGCCGGGTGGCAGCGCAGCGCGCGGCCGTGGACGCCGTCGTCGAGACGCTGCTCGACCACCCGGACATCCCGGCCCTGTCCGCACCCGGCTCCGCCGGGCACCGGTGATGCCCGCTTCGGCCCAGGTGGCTGCTGCGATCGCGGCTCCGGCGTCGAGCAGGCCGTCGGTCTGCATAAACAAACGATGCGTCGATCGTGTCGGCGAAGCGGGACCCGGCGTGGACCGGATCCCGCTGTCCGATCGTCCTTCGAGGACAGTGAGTCTTTCCCTTGCTTGTCGAAGAAGGTAGTCGGCACGCCGTAATCGCGGCATGACCGGCTGGTCATCGAGGCCGCCAGTGACGGTGACCGACCGGCGTGGTGTTACGGCCCCCTTGGCGTCGCCCGCCCCCGGCGGCGTCATCAGCGGGGTCGGCGTCCAGCAGCACGAGGACGCACCGATCGGATTGTCACAGCCCGCTGATTACCGCTTCTTGGCCGACGCGGCATTCCTCTCGGTGGCTATCGCGGTGGACACCCGTTCCTGCGCGGAGGGCACCCGATCCAGCTCGATTCCGAAGTACTCGCGGTACGTCTTCAGCAGTGCCTCGTCGGTGTCGAGCCGCCGCAGGGTACGCCGCCCGTCGTACTCCTCCATCAGATCGTTCCCTCGCAGCGTTCGCTTCCCCCGCTCGGTGCGAGCGATGGAAATCGGCGCTGCCGCGAACGGCGAGCGCGGCGACGTGCGATACCACCACAGAAACGGGTGCCAGTACTCCACGTCGCGGTGCCTGGTTTCCAGCCGGTACAGCAAATTACCGTTTATCGATACGTCGATGTCGCCGTCGGGCGCGGTGGTCAGCAAGTAGGTGCCGTGCGGATCGGGTTGCGGT
The DNA here is from genome assembly GCF_012277335.1 of Saccharopolyspora sp. ASAGF58. NCBI lineage: Bacteria > Bacillati > Actinomycetota > Actinomycetes > Pseudonocardiales > Pseudonocardiaceae > Saccharopolyspora > Saccharopolyspora sp. ASAGF58. The sequence continues at coordinate 5,824,522 of NZ_CP040605.1, forward strand.
TCGCGCAGGTCGATCCGCAGCGGGTGCCTGCTGTTGTTTCCCTGGCCGACGTCGACGAGCCAGGACACCTCGTCCTGCTCGGACTGCGGAAATGTGACCCTCAGTGCCATGTGGCTGCTGCTCTTGGCGAGCACCGATTTCCGGTAGCTCCGGCCACACAACAGTTCCACCCGGTAACCGAACGCGCCCAACAGCATGCCGAACGCGGAGTTGAGCTCCACGCAGCACCCGCCCCGCTGCTGCTCCACGATCTTCCGCACGGCGTCGAGCGTATGCGGCACCGGTTCCCCCGTGTGTACCGCGATTGTCTCGAACGGGATCGACAACACGTGGCGTTCCTGGAGGTGCCGTAGAGTCTCCAGGTCCGGGCGTTCCGGGCGGTCAGCGCCGATTCGCGCCAGGTAGGCGTCGACGTAGTGGTCAGCGAGGGCTGGCAGCATATCGTGGTGTCCTCTGTGCTCGGCGGTCATCTCGGCAGTCGTCACAGTGCCTCCGCGTCGTGGTCGAAAAGCCAGTCGAGGGTGTCGCCGATCGGGTGGGCATCGGGACGCTGCTGGGATTCGGAGGCATCCCGGTGGAGGTTGCGCCCCATGTCACCTGAGAGCTGCTGGACCTTCATCGCCCGCGGGCGGCGCACCTGCTCGTAGGTCCGCAACGCCACCGAGACGTCGTCTCCGTGGCGTGCCAGTGCACCGGCCAGGGCAACGGCGTCTTCGATGCCCTGACCCGCGCCCTGAGCGGTGAAAGGCAGCATCGGGTGCGCGGCATCGCCCGCCAGCGCGGTCCGGGCGGTGGTCCAGGCCGGGCCGTCCTCGCGGACGTGCAGGCCCCAGCGGGTGACCGTTTCCGCGGCCTCGACCAGGGGATGCACGTTGTCCCAGTCGGCGAAGGCGTCGAGCACATCCTGGGCCTTTCCCGGCTCCGACCAGGACTCCGCGCCCCACTCCTCGGCGGACAGGGTCGCGACGAAGTTGACCAGCCTGCCGCCGGCCACCGGGTAGCACACGAAATGCCTGCCCTCCCCGGTCCAGACGATCGACCGGGGCTCGGTGAACGAGGCGGGCAACCCGCTGGCGTCGACTAGGCCACGGTAGACGCTGAAACCCGAGTACACGGGCTGGTCGTCCACCCTGGCCCGGCGCACGGCAGACCGGATGCCGTCGGCGCCGACCAGCACGTCGGCGCCGACGGCAGTGCCGTCGGCGAACCGGCACTGCACGGCCGAGTCGTGCTCGGCCACCGACTCGCAGGCTTTGCCCAGCTCGACCACGCCGTCGGGAAGCAGGGACGCCAGCAGCGCGTGCAGATCGAAGCGGGCGAGCAGGTAGTACGGCGCGCCGTACCGGTTCTCGCAGTCGTCCAGCGGGACGCGGCCCCGCACCTGACCGGTGCGCCCGTCACGCATCTCGATGGCGGTCGAACGCACCGCCACGGCCGCCAGGCCGTCCGCCAGCCCGAGGCGGTGCAGCAGGCGCACCGCGTTCGGGGCGAGCTGGATGCCAGCGCCGATGTCGCCGAAGGCGTTCGCCTTCTCGTACACCGCGACGCCGATGCCCGCCCGCCGCAGAGCCGCCGCGTGGGCGAGCCCGGTGATGCCCGCCCCCACGACCGCGACCTCCAGTGGTCTCGTGTCGCTCATCGTCACTTTTCCAGGCAGAACTCGTTGATGGGGTAGCCCACGTGCCGGTCCTGCGTGGGGAGGTAGCCGAGAACCGTGTCTCCCGGCTTGAGCTCAGTACTGTTGAGCACCACACCTTCCGGGCCGAGCACGCGCACGTGCCAGTCGTCCTGCAGGATCAGGTTGACCGTCTGCCCGTCCGGAGCCACCGCGTCCACGGAGATCAGCGGGCGGCTCTCGATCTTGACTCGGCCCACGGTGACCATCCGGGTCCGGCCGGAGGTGTCCACCGCCATGACCTTGCTGCCGGATTTCAGCTCGCTCAGGTAGTGGGTGCGGCCCTCGGCGGAGAGGGTGTACGAGTGGATGGCGCCCGCGTTGACCCGGAACGGCCGGGTGGGCATGTAGGGCAGCGGATGGGTCTCGCTGACGCACAGGATCATGCCCTTGGAGTGCGAGCCGACCAGGATGCCCTCGTCCTTGCGGAAATAGGTGCAGGTGTCGACGCAGGCACGCTCGCCCATGCCGACGTGCTCGGTCGCCGTCACGGTCAGCTCGACGAGGTCCAGTGCGGGACTGCCGTCCGCCGCTGCGTCCTTCAGCGCCGTCGTGTCACCCACCGCCGCGGGCGCCAGCATGACGCCGTCCGAGCCATGCTCCAGCACGCCGAAGATGATTTCAGCCTCGGTCACGTCCTGGGCGATGGTGACCAGCTTCCCGGACGAGCCCGCGGCGGCGGCGATCACGATCTCCAGCGGAATCTTCGTGGGATCGCGGAAGTACAGCAGGCTCCACTGGTTGCTCCGTGCCGACCGGCACGCCTCGTCCAGCGTCGCGGCGTCGGTGATCTCGACGTACTGCCCGAACTCAATTTCGGGATGCGCCGCGGCGAGCTCGTCGAGCTGCCCGTGTTCGTCGGGGACGACGATCACCACGTCGGCTTGGCCGAAATCGTCCGGCAAGCTCTTTCCGGTCGGGAACAGGATCTTCCGCACCGTCGGCGGCAACCCGTCGAAATCGGCGGCGGAATCCGATAGGATTCCATCCACCTTGATGTGGAGCGCCTCTTCCAGAACGGCGGACTTGGTCGGGCAGGTACGCACGTCGACCCAGGTGAGCTTCATAAAATTTGCATCCTTGGATGTACAGGGAATTGTCAAAGGGCTCGGGCGGAAGAATTCGAGTCGGCTTACGCCATGTCCCGCTGGGCTGCAATCAGCTCGGTCGGAGCGGCCGGCACGATGTCGCCGTGCACCCGCTGCGCAAGCTTCCGGGTGAGATTTCCGGGATGCGGAGCCTGGAAAATGTTGCGGCCCATGGCCAGCCCTGCCGCGCCGCCCCGCATCGCCCCATCGACGAGCTCCAGCAGGTCTTTCTCGTCAGCGGTGCGCAGCCCGCCAGCCACCACGATCGGAATCGGCGACGTTGAGGTGATCCGGCCCATTGCATCGTCCGAGCCGACGTAGTAGGTCTTCACCATGTCGGCTCCGAGCTCGGCCGCCACAGTTACGGCGTGCACCACGATCTCGGGGTCCCGCGGATCGGTGATCCGCGGACCGCGGGGGTACATCATGGCCAGGAGCGGAACGTTCCAGCGGTCGCAGGACTCGGCCACCGCCGCCAGATCCCCTAGCTGCCGCGCCTCCTCGCGGGAACCGATGTTCACGTGCACGCTGACCAAGTCGGCACCCAGTCGCAGCGCCTCCTCGACCGTCCCGACGAGCACCTTGTGGTCCGGGTCTGGCGCGTGCACTGTGCTCGCGCTGAGGTGCACGATCAGAGACAGTTGCTTGAACCAGGCCGGGTCGACGAAACGCACGTTTCCTTTGTGGAGGACTACGGCGTCCGCGCCATTCGCGGCGAGCTGGCCGACGAGATTGTTCAGGCTGGCCCCGCGGCCCGCACCGGGGCCATCGGTGAGTGGATGGTCGAGCGGGACGATCAACGTCCTTTGTGGATTATTTCGAAAAAGTCGGTTGAGGCGTAAACGACGCGCCGACGGCAAATGGCGTAAATATTGCTTCATTCAGCCATCCTCTTGCGGTTTTCCGGGAAGTGGCTACTGGCCGGATGATCTTATGGGCTGACGAGTTGCCGCGTCAACGGCATTGCACCTGTGGGAAAGATTTTGAGCAGAAAGGGAAAAATAAATTGAAATCGCAACTACTGTTGACTGTGGGTTAACTTCGGTGGTAGCTCTGCTTGGGGTTGCATTCCGCCAATTCGTGGCGATTTATCCAACAAGCCTGTTTTCGAGATCAGCCAGGCGGCGGCACGGCGAACAGTTCGGCGATCTCCTGGACGGTTTTCTCCCGTGCATCGTCGAGGCGTTGGCAAGACCGACATCGAGCTGGTCAACTTCAGCGCGGGTACCGCGATGCGGACATCACCGCCGCTCACCCTGAGCGCACCGCTTGAGCCCTGACATGTGGCGTGTCACTGATCAGCGGTTCATGCCGTCCGTGCTGACACTCTCGGACGTCTTCGGCACCAGGCACCACGCCCGCAGTGAGCCCGCAGTACGAGGACGCACCGTTCTGTTGACTGCACCAAGTTCTGCCGGTGATCAGTAGTAGGAGCTGATCAAGAGATAAGGAGCTTGGTGACGATTGATCGTGACCGGCTTATGCTCTACGGCCTGCTGCGATGGTCATGCCGTTCGAGGATGACTCGGCACGGTGATTATTGCAAGACTGTCCTTTTATTTGTCCCTAAAGGCCCTTTTTTATGCCCAAAAGTTTCTCTTTCTTATGCGCAAGATTTTTTGTGCATAAGATCGACTAGTTTCTTGAGCACACGCTGGTCAGCGTCGAGCGGATCTCCAGTCCGGCGCCTACCGGCTCAGCACCGAGCAAGACATCCGGGAGGATCTGTGACTGGTCTCGTGAGGTCAGGTGATGTCGTGCACGTAGATGTATCCGGCGCAACCATCGCTGACGGCGATATGGGCACCATCGCCAGTCTGCTGGTCCGCGCCGCCAGCACCTGGCCCGGTGCTGGGCTGCGCTACTGTCACGGAAGCGTGCTCGCGCCTCACTCCTTCCAGTCCTATCCCGAATTGCTCGACGAGGCCTGTCGACTGCTGTCCGGGCTGCGCGCGCAGGGCGCCGAGCCCGGCGACAAGGTCGCGTTGCTGGTGGAGCACCCGCGCGAGTTCATCGAACTGTTCTGGGCGTGCCTGCTCGGCGGCCTCGTGCCGTGCCCGCTGGTGCCGTTACGCGGCGACCCGGAGCGCTGGTCGGCGCAACTCGCCTATGTCGACGAGTTGCTGAACAAGCCGCTGCTGATCGCGGACGAGACGCTTGCCGCCGAATTGCCGGCGGGCGCCGCGCTGACCGCGGTGCCACTGGACGAACTGCGCGACCTCTCGCCTGCCGACGACCTGCACGACGCCGAGCCCGACGACCTCGCCCTGCTGGTGCTCACCTCCGGATCCACCGGCAACTCCAAGGCCGTGATGCTCAGCCACGCCAACCTGCTGGCCTCGATGGCCGGCAAGAACGGCTACCACCGGCTGACCGCCGAGGACACCACCCTGAACTGGGTTTCGTTCGACCACGTCGCGGCCCTGTTGGAGTGCCACCTGCTCCCGCTGTACGCCGGGGCGCAGCAGGTCCATGTCGAGCCACAGGTGGTGCTCGGTGAGCCACTGGAGTTCCCGCGGCTGATCAGTCACCACCAGGTCACCGTGACCTTCACCCCGAACTTCCTACTCGGCCTGGTCAACACCGCCGTCTCCGCGCTGCCAGACCCCGCCGCCGAGCAACTGGACCTGTCCCGGCTGCGGCACATCATCAGCGGCGGCGAGGCCGTGGTCCGTACCACCGGCGAGGCGTTCCTGGATCTGCTCGCCCCCTATGGCCTGGCCCCCACTGCGCTGTGGCCGGCCTTCGGGATGACCGAGACCTGCGCTGGCAGCATCTACTCCACCGGCTTCCCGTCCACCGACGCGGGCCAGGAGTTCGCCAACCTCGGCGAGCCCGTCGCGGGCCTTGCCATGCGGGTGGCCGACGACAACAACCAGGCGCTGCCGGAAGGCGCGACCGGCGAGCTTCAGCTGTCCGGGCCGGTGATCACCTCCGGCTACTACAACAACCCGCAGGCGACCACCGACGCTTTCACTTCCGACGGTTGGTTCCGTAGCGGCGACCTCGGCCGGATCGACAAAGGCCGGCTCACCCTGGTCGGGCGCAGCAAGGACAGCGTCATCGTCAACGGCGTCAACTACTACAGCCACGACATCGAGACCGCCCTTGAACAGCTCGACGGCGTGGCCGCGTCCTACGTCGCGGCGTTCCCGACCCGCGCCGAGGGCGCCGACACCGAGCAGTTGGTGATCGCCTTTCACCCCGAGGTGCTGGCCGACGACGAACCCGGCCTGTTCCGGCTGCTGACCGCGGTCCGCAGCACTGTGGTCATGCACTGGGGTTTCCGGCCCGCGCTGGTGCTGCCACTGCCGCGCGAGTCCTTCCCCAAGACCAGCCTTGGCAAGATCCAGCGCGCTCTGATGCGCAAGCGCCTGGAGGCCGGCGACTTCAACGTACAGGTCGCCGCCGTGCAGCAGCTGACGTTGCGTCAACTCGGCGGCTACACCGCGCCGCGGACCGACACTGAGTGGCAGCTCGCCGCGATCTACGCGGAGATGTTCGACACCGAGGTCGACAAGATCTCCGTCACCGCGAGTTTCTTCGACCTTGGCGGCACCTCCCTGGACATCCTGCGGCTGCGACTGAACGTCGCCCAGACCTTTGGCGCCGATCTGCAGATCATCACGGTGCTGACCGCACCGAGCGTGTGCGCGCTGGCCGCCCACATTGACGCCGAGCGGGTCGGCGGGAGCGACGAGCTCCCTTACGACCCGATCGTGCCGATGCAGACCAGCGGCACCAAGACCCCGCTGTTCTGCGTGCACCCAGGCGTCGGCGAGGTGCTGGTCTTCGTCAACCTCGCCAAGTACTTCGTCGGCGACCGGCCCTTCTACGCCCTGCGCGCCCGCGGCTTCAACCGCGGAGAGAAGCCCTTCACCAGCTTCGCCGAGATGGTGGACAGCTACGTGACCGCCATCCGGGCCAAGCAGCCGCGCGGACCGTACGCGGTAGCCGGCTACTCCTACGGCGGCGCAGTCGCCTTTGAGATCGCCAAAGTGCTGGAGTCCCAGGGCGAACGAGTGGATTTCGTCGGCAGCTTTAACCTGCCCCCGCACATCAAATACCGGATGGACGAACTCGACTTCGTCGAGACCGCCGCCAACCTCGCCTTCTTCCTGGCGCTGATTAACAAGAAGCAGTCGCTGGAACTTCCCACCCGGCTGCGCGGCCTCAGCCGCGAGGAGCAGCTCCAGTACTTCATCGACATCGCCCCCGCTGACCGGCTGGCCGAACTCGACCTGACCGTCGAGAAGTTCGCGGCATGGGCGGAGCTCGCCGACGGCCTCACCGACCTCGGCCGCAGCTACCAACCCAGCGGTGCCGTCCGCTCCATGACGGTCTTCTACGCGGTTCCGCTGCGCGGCACCAAGGAGGATTGGCTCGCCAACGAGCTGCGTCGGTGGGACGACTACACCACCGAGCCCACCCGCTACATCGACGTCCCTGGCGAGCACTACACCCTCATGGGCCCGCAACATGTGGCCACCTTCCAGGCGATCCTGCGCCGGGAACTGGACCGGGCCATGGGCGAGGGAGCCGGTGCAAGAGACGCAACCCCCATGGAGGCGAAGTAATGCAGGGCAAAAAGATCCTGGTCACCGGCGGTACCGGGCAGGTCGCCCGACCGGTCGCCGAAGCGCTCGCTGCGGACAACGAGGTCTGGTGCCTCGGCCGCTTCGGCACCCTCGGCGTCGCCGACGAACTCGCCGCCCGCGGGATCAAGACCTTCCGCTGGGACATGGACGACCTCGGCGCGGACACTCTTAAGGGCCTGCCCGAGGACTTCACCCATGTCATCCACTCTGCCGTCCGCCGCGGCGAGGACGGTGACTTCACCGCCGCCGTCACCGTCAACTCGGTCGCCGCGGGCCGGCTGATGACCCACTGCCGCACCGCCGAGGCGTTCTTGTACGTTTCCACCGGTGCGATCTACGCCCGGCAGACGCTTGACCACCTCTACACCGAGACCGACCCGATCGACGGCAAGGCTGAGTGGCTGCCCGCTTACCCGGTCGGCAAGATCGCCACCGAGGGCACCGTACGCGCCTTCGGCCGGGTGCTCGGCCTGCCCACCACGGTCGCCCGACTCAACATCGCCTACGGCCCTGGCAGTTACGGGGGCGTGCCGATGTTGTACTTCAAGCGGATGCTGGCCGGCGAGCCGATCCCGGTGCCCGTCGAGGGCCAGAACTGGTGCTCGCTGCTTTACACCGACGACCTGGTGCGCCAGGTGCCGAAGCTGTGGGACGCCGCCACGGTGGAGACCACTCTGGTCAACTGGGGCGGTGACGAGTCGGTGGGCATCACCGACTGCATCCGGCACATGCAGGAACTGACCGGCGTCACCGCGCAGTTGGTGCCCAGCAAGGTCACCCGCGAGACCTACCAGTTCGACCCGACCCTGCGCTGTCAGCTGACCGGGCCATGCGAAATCGGCTGGCGCGACGGCATCCGCCGCACCCTCCAGGTGATGTACCCCGAACTGGTCCAGGCAGGCTCCGATGGCTGAACAGGTGTCCGTCACCTTGCGGGCACCGCAACCGCGGTTTCGGCCTCGCTTACCGACAGCGGCACCAGCCGCGTACCCGACTGCTTACGAGGAGCTCACCGACCATGGTCACCAGCCCTACCAACGTGGAGACTGTTCAGGCCGCCTACCGGGCCTTCCACGACCACGACGTTGAAGCGCTGCTGGCCACCCTCGCCCCCGACGTCGCCTGGGTACACCCCGAAGGGATGGACACCTACGGTCTTGGCGGCACCAAGAAAGGCCACGCGGGTGTCAGGGAGTTCCTGGCGCACGTGCCCACCGTGCTCAGCGGGATGCGGCTGGAGCCAATCGAAATCATTGAGTCCGGCGACCGGATCGTGGTCTTCGGCGTCCGCCACATCACCTCCCGTGGCGGCCGCACCGAGACGCACCAGTTCGTGCACTCCTGGACGCTGCGCGAGGGCAAGGCCACCAGCATGGAGGACATCTTCGACACTGTCCTCTTGCACCGCCTGATCGAGAGTTGAGGCGGGCTGCCCGATGAAGTAGCCGCACAGAGCCCCAGCTGACGAACGGCACCGCGCAGGACCGGATCGTGCAGCTCGGCCTCGGTTTCTGGCCAGCCAAGGTGCTGCTGACCGCGGTGGAGCTGGGGGTGTACTCCGTGTTGGCCGCGGACGGGCCACGGACGCCACCACGTTGGCCGCACGTCTCGGCCTGCACCCGCGCGGGGCCCGCGACTTCTTCGACAGCCAGGTTGCCCTTGGTCTGCTAGAGCGCACATACGGCGTCTATGCCAACACCCCCGACACCGACCGCTACCTCGATCAGGCCAAGGACACCTACATCGGTGGCCTGCTGGAGATGGCCCAGGAACAGTGGTACCGGTCCTGGAGCAACCTCACCGAGGCCCTGCGCACCGGCGAGCCACAGAACAACCTCAGCGCCGACGACGGCGACCCCTTCGACGTCCTCTACGCCGCCCCCGAACTCGCGAGCCGCTTCCAGAAGGCGATGACCGGCGGGTCGTTGGCCGCCTCCCAGGCCCTGGCCAGGGCCTTCCCGTGGCAGAAATACGGCTCGTGGCCGACATCGGCTGCGCCGAGGGCATCCTGCTCAACACGGTCCTCACCGCGCATCCACACCTGTCCGGCACCGGTTTCGACCGCCCGGCCGTCCAGCCGAACTTCGACCGCACCGTGGAGCGCACCGGCTTGTCCGGGCGGATGCGCTTCGTGTCCGGCAGCTTCTTCACCGACCCACTGCCGTCCGCGGAGGTCATCGTCTTCGGCCGCGTGCTGCACGACTGGGACCTCGCCACCAAGCGCATGCTGCTAAAGAAGGCATACGAGGCGCTACCCCCCGGCGGCGCGGTGGTGGTGTATGAGTCGATGATCGACGACGACCGGCGCACCAACACATTCGGCCTGCTGACCAGCCTGCACATGCTGCTAGAGAGCCCGGGTGGCTTCGACTACAGCGGCGCGGACTGCGTGGACTGGATGACCGACGTCGGCTTCACGAATTGCTCCGCAGAGCCGCTGGACGGCCCGGTCTCGGTGGTCGTCGGTCACCGCTGTGACGTGCGGTGAGCACGCCGATGTCAGAAAACCAATGAGGCGGCCAACCAACGTTTCCCGCCCCGGACCTCGTCCTGCGGCACCAGGTGCGCTCCATCTTTCCCGCAGGTGCAAGACCGTTGACGGGACAACTCGTCAGATCATAAGGGCTCATAAGGCCATCCGGGCGTCGTCGCCGGCACGCTGACGCCGGGGGTGCTGATCGCGTTCCTGCTCTACCTCACGCTGTTCTTCGCGCCGTTCCAACAGCTGTCCATGGCGTTCGACAGCTATCAGCGGGCCAAGGTCGGCGTGCGGCGGGTCGGCGAGCTGCTGGACACGCCGACCTCGGTGCCGCAGGCGCCGGAGGCCGTCCCGGTGCCACGGCGGTTGCGCGGCGAGATCGACCTGCGCGGCGTGGCTACCGCTATCCGGGCTCGGCCGCCCCGGCCGTGTCCGGGCTGGATCTCCGGATGCGGCCGGGGGAGCGGATCGCGCTGGTCGGCGCGACCGGATCGGGGAAGTCCACAGTGGTGAAGCTACTGGCCAGGATGTACGACCCTAGCGAGGGCTCGATCACCGTCGACGGGATCGAACTGCGGGAGTACGACATGACCGACTACCGGGGCCGCCTCGGTCTCGTCCCGCAGGAGCCGCACCTGTTCAGCGGGGACGTGGCGGCAAACGTGCGCTACGGCCGCCCCGGCGCCAGCGACGCCGAGGTGACCGCGGCGGTGCGGGAGGTCGGCGCGCTGGACGTGGTCGCCGCGCTGCCCGGCGGATTCCGGTTCCAGGTCGGCGAACGCGGCCAGCGCGTGTCCACCGGGCAGCGCCAGCTCATCGCGCTGGCCCGCGCCGCCCTGGTGCGGCCGGACATCCTGCTGCTGGACGAACCCACCGCCGCGCTGGACCAGGCGACCGAGGCCGCAGTGCTCGCCGCGTACGACCGGCTCTCGCCGGGCCGCACCACGGTCCTGGTCACCCACCGGTTGTCCACCGCGGCCCAGGCAGACAGGTTTGGATGCCTGGCCAAGGCAGCGGTACGGGGTTGTCGCGCCTTGGCCAGGCGCGGTCCGTTGCCTCGAAGGGGATCGGCGGCTACAGCACCGGACCGAACTTGTGAGCGGCTTTGCGCCGCAATAGCCGTGTTCGGGCGGTTGTTTCGGGGCGTGGTTCCGGTGCGGGTACCGGTCGGGGGCGGACTGACGGCACCCGCACCGGGGCTTACGGGGAGTGGGTGTGTGCGGCAGCGCAGAGGCGGCAACCCACTGGGTATATGCGGGAGTGGCTGGGGGCGTCGCTGCCGAGAATCCGCTTGCCGCAGATCGGCGCCCGCTCGCGCAGCGACCCCGGCGTCGGAGATGCCCACGATCTCCGCGCACAGCAACAACTCGGCCGTCAGGTCGAAGTGCTCGGCGGCCAGGAAACCGGCCAGCATGCTGTGCACCGCCGCGGCCAGCTTGTCCCGCTCGGCGGCGTCACGGAAGGGCAAACTCCGCGCGGCCATGTCGGTGGCGTGGAACAGGATGTGGGTGAATTCGTAGGCGTCTTCCTCGGTGACGGACGCCGGATCGAGATCGGCCACGCCGCACGCGCCGTAGAGCTCGGCCCGTTCCGGCATGGCATGGCGGAGTTCGCACAGCTCCAGGGCGTAACCCACTTCGAGACGACCGCGCGCCGAACCGATGTCGCTGCCGGGATCGCCGTCCAGGGCATCGACCAGCTTTTGCGCCGCGGCGAGCGGCTCCCGCGGGCTTCGGCCCAGCCGATGCATCAGGCCGAGTAGCCAGAGCCGGTACGGAAACTGGATGTCCACTTGGGACAGATCGGTGCGGAACTCCTCGTGGTGCACGACCCGATCCGCGATGTCCAGTGCCGCCTCGACGAACTCGTCGTGGTGCGCGGCCTGCGGCCCTCGACGCAACGACCGGCACAACAACAGCAGTTCCAGGATCGTGGTGCCGGGAAACGCGCGGGGCGGGAAATACGCGTCCCAGGTGTCCGGTTCGAACCACACCAGATGCACGCCGAGCCAGTCCAACGCTCCGTCGAGGACCGCGGACTCGTCGAAATCCTGGGCGATGGGCGCATGCCGCACCACGACCGCGTCCCGCATCCGACAGCCTCCCAACCCGCCACCAACGACAACCCAGCAACCACGCTAGCCAACCTCCTCCCCGAGAACGATGCCGCTGGCGGCAGGAGTCCGCATCGCAGCATCCGTTCACCCGGGGTGGGTGCAATTTCGCGAGAAATTGCGCCCACCCCGGGTGACCACCGATCGTGGGTGATGCCGTGCCCGGAAGGCACTGGGTGATCGTGTGGCTTCCGGTCAGTCGTTGAGCAGGCCGATTGCCACCTTGGCCATGAGCTGTACGCCGAGGGTGCAGTCCTCGGGCAGTGACCACTCGTCGGGGGAGTGCGAGATACCGTCACGTTGGCTACGACGAACACCATCGCGGTCGGGCAGATCGTGGCGAGTTGCTGCGCGTCGTGCCCGGCGCCGGACCAGAGCCTGCGCCCCTGGCAGGCCGCGAGCCTCGACCCGGTCGGCCACCCGGTCCACCACGGCCGGATCGAACGTCGCGGGCGCGGTTCGGGACATTCGCTCGCAGGTGGTCAGCTCGCAGCCGTAGGCCAGGGCGACGTCTTCGGCGAAATGGCGGATTGCGCTTTCGGCCTTCGCGAGCACCGCCTCCTCCGGGGCGCGCAGGTCGACTGTCAGGGTTGCCGCTGCCGGCACGACGTTGACCTGTTGCGGGAGGGTGTTCACGTTGTTCCCGCCTGCACAGGGACTCGGACGCTGGCGACGACCTCTGGCCGTCGTTTCGCGCGTCGTGCTTCCCAGCAGGTTCGGCAGGGTGCTCTCCGCGAGCCAGCGCGCGGTGCCCTCGCGTTCCGCATCCGCGACCTTGAGGCGGTGGGCACGCTCTCGTCGTTGTCGGCGACAGCCCTGGTGTCGACGAGAAGCAGACGCGCGACCTGTTGCGGCGCGGCCCGCGGCACCGCCATCGCGACGGAGCCGCCCATCGAGCATCCGCCCAGGACGACCTGCGGCAGCTCCAACCGGTCCAGCAGGGCCAGGATGGCGGCGGCCGCGACTTTCCGCTACCGACCCCACGCGCCGCCGCGGCGGAGGTCGCCACCTGGCCGTGAGTGATTTTGGGCGCCGTAGCACCGAAAAACGCTCACGGTCGTTGGTCCTGCACCGCTTCGGCTGGCTGACGACCATGTGGGCGGCAGGCAACACCATCGCGTACCTGGTCGGCGAGGCGCTTCTCCAGCTCGGCCCGGACGCCTGGCGGTGGATGCTGCTGTCTCCCGCGATCCCCGCAGCCGTGCTGATGGTGGCCTGCTTCGGCACACCCGAGTCGCCCCGCTGGCTGCTGTCCAAGGGGCGCACCGAGGAAGCCAAGGCCGGCGCTGCGCAAAGCACTCGGACCGGACGCGGAGCTGGACGAGTTGCCCGCCGAACCGGCCAAACCAGCCTGCGCGGTTTGATCTCCAAGGGCTACCTGCGTCGGACCGTCTTCGTCGCGGTGTTCTGGGCCTGCTCGCTCTGGCCCGTCTGCGCCATCTACGCCTTCGGCCCCGCTCTGCTCAGCGCGCTCAATCTCGACGACCCGAGGCAGGCCAACCTCGGCTCGGCCGCCATAGGCGTGTTCTTCCTGGTCGGCTGCATGATCGCAACACTGGTGGCCAACCGGCTCAACCGGCGAACATTGCTGATCTGGCCGTTCGCTGTGGCCACCGTCGCGCTGCTGCTCCTCGGCCTGATGCCCACCGCTCCGACCCCGGTGATCGTGACGCTGTTCGTGCTCTACGCGCTCGCCATCGGCGGTCCGACGATCCTGCAATGGATCTATCCCAACGAGCTCTTCCCACCGCAATCCGGGCCACCGCCGTGGGCCTGGGCACCACGGTCACCTACCCTGCCGCATACCAGCCCGGTGCGAACACCACGTTCGCTGCCGACCGGGACCTCCGGGCGCATCGGCAACGCCTCACCGGATCAGCGGATCCAGGTCGAGTCGTTTATCATTCCGCCGTGCTCCGGGCGGGCCTGGAAGTACCGGCTGGCGCTGTCTGCCGGATCGTTGCCGTCGACGGCCCGCGGGTCGGCGAACTCAACGTGTGGCACCGGCACAACCCGAGTGAGCGGATGTGGGCGTCGCGGACCCGCCAGTTGCAGCGTGCGCACGTATCCACCTACGACCGTATCTGGTCCACGCTGCCTTACCTGCGGCCACTGCTCACCATCACAGGGGACAGCCTCGAGGGCTACGGCCCGGATGAGCACGGTGGCCGCGTGCACGACCTACTCGGCGCCCGGTGCGACCCGTACGTCAACCGGTTGGTCACCGGGGAGGACTTCGATTTCCACTGTCACTCCAACCTCACCCGCGCGGTGCTCGGCCGGGCTACGAACAAGTGCCCCGTACGGTGATCGACGGCTACGCCACATTGTTCGGTGAGATCGAAGCACAGCTCCCGGACGGAGAGCTGCCCGAGAACCCACCGACGCGGCTTGCCTGCTGCGCTCGCTGCGGGTAGGCGCGCCGACGGAGGCCCCGGCACGTCTCGGCGAACACTCGAGTGCTCGCTCTGGTCACCGAGGGGGCTACCGAGGCAGGGTGACCATGAGGTCAATTCCGCCCTCGGCACTAATTAGCTTGTTTTATAAGCGGCGGCAGCCGCTTGCGGTGTGGGACTCAACGGGCACAGCCGCGGGTTCTCAGGGGCTGTGCCCGCCGAAGTGCTCTCGGCGAGGACAGCCCCGACGCGGTGAATTGGCATTCATGATGTCGGGAACACATGCGCGAGAAGGCCTCTGAGGTTCCGCTACCCGCACCGCTACGCAAACCACTTTCGAAACAGGCCTTAGCTGGCGTGCGGGGTGTTGTCATGCTCGGTGGCCCAGGCTGCGATTTGGGAGCGTGAGGTGAAGCCGAGTTTGACGAGAATGTTCTCGACGTGGGCTTCGGCGGTGCGCTGGGAAATGACCAGGTTGCTGGCGATTTGCTTGTTGCTCATTCCTTGGCGCACGAGTTCGGCGATTTCCCGCTCGCGTCGGCTGAGGCGTGCGCGCGGCTCTTGCCGGGGAGCGGACTCGGTGCGTGGCGGTTTGCCGCGGGCGTACGCGATGGCTTGTTCGAGGCTGACGTCCGCTCCTTGGGCGTAGCGGTGACGGTACTGGTCGTCGCCGAGAGCGTGGCGGGTCCGTTGTTCGCATTCGTCGTGGTAGTGGCTGAAGAAGGTCAGCAGTGGTGCGCCGGCTTCGCGGCGGATGGTTTCGGCGGTGCCGAACAGTTGGGCGGCATCGTCGTGACGGTTTTCGCTTGTGGCTACCCATGCGAGCGTTTCGGCGCACAGTCCGGTGCAGTGGTGGTCGTTGAATTCCTGCAGGAGGTCGAGGCTTTCGCGGGCGAGTGTGGCGGCTTGTTGTGGCTGGCCTTGGCGCCAGGCCTCGACGCCGAGGCCCCAGAGGGCGTAGGAGCAGCGCCAGCTTTCGCCGTATTTGCGTGAGAGCGCGAGAAGTTCCTCATATGCGGCGGTGACGCGTTCTGAGTCGCCGTGCAGCGAAGCGCTGGTGCCGAGGACGACTAGGTCGGTGGAAAACCAGGGCAGATTCCCGGAAAACCGCAGCCGGGGGATCACTTCTTCACAGAGCTTAATCGAATTTGAGAAATCGCCTTGCAGTGCCGCCCTGAGGGCTTCGGTAACCCGGAGCAGTGCGGCCGTATCCGCGTCGTGATCGGCAGTGAGCGTGCGGGCCTCGCTGATGAGAGTGGATGCTGCGGGAACATCGCTTTGCAGAAGGGCGAGGTAGCTGGCACTAATAAGCAAACGCAGCCGGTAGCCGTCTTTCTGGGTGCCATGCTGAAGGATTCGGTCGCACCAGCGGCGGCCTTCACTGGTGAGTCCGCTCACGCGCCAGTAGTCGTGGAGGGCGTCGGCGATGCGCGTTCCGGCGACGGTACCTGTCGGCTCGTTCAGACAGAATTCGAGTGCGGTGCGAATGTTGGCGTGTTCGGTTCGCAGGCGTGCAAACCAACGGGCTTGATCGGGACCGAACCAGTGCTGCTGCATCTGCTCGGCCAGGTTCAGGCACCAGTCCCGGTGCCGTTGGCGAACCGGCGTCTCCTGGCCGGAATGTCGCAGCATGTCGCGGCCATACTGCCGGATAATCTCCAGCAGCCGGTACCGGGCCTGGCCGCCACGGTCATCGCGGAAGAGGATCGACTTGTCCACCAGTCCTGCCAGTGCGTCTAGAACCTCGGCTTGGGTCAGGTTTTCGTCCGCGCAGACCGCCTCGGCACCGTCGAGATCGAAGCTGTCGGCGAAGACAGAGGTACGTGCCCACAGCTCCTTCTCGTTGCCGGAGCACAGATCGCAACTCCATTCGATCAGGGCGCGCAGTGTCTGATGTCGCGGCAGCGCGGCCCTGTTGCCGGTGGTGAGCAGGCTGAACCGGTCGTCCAGCCGTCGCAGGACCTGCTCGGGGGACAGCACTTTCAGGCTCACCGCCGCCAGTTCGATTGCCAGGGGAATGCCGTCCAGTCGTCGGCAGATGCCGGAGGCGACATGTCCGTTGCGGTCATCGAGGACGAAGTCCGGCAGGACGGCTTTCGCACGATCCGAAAACAGCGCGATAGCTTCGTAACCGGCCAACGCACTGGGCCTAACATCGCTGTCGGCATCCGGGCATTGCAGGGCGGAGACCGGCAGGATGGACTCGCCGGCGATGCCGAGTGCCTGACGGCTGGTGACCAGGATCCGCAGTTCAGGACATCGTTCGAGCAGGGCCGCCGCGGTGAGCGCGCAGGTATGAAGCACATGTTCGCAGTTATCGAGCACCAGCAGCAGACGCCGGTCCGCGACATGCTCGGCTACTGTCTCGGCGGTCCAGCGTGTGGACTGATCGTGAATGCCAAGTGCGGACACGATCGCTTGTGGAACGAGCCCCTCGTCTTCCAGGCCCGCGAGTTCGACCAGCCAGACACCGTCGGGGAAGGCTCGCCGCATGTTCCACGCGGCGCGCGAGGCCAGCCTGGTCTTGCCCACGCCGCCCACGCCGGTCAGGCTGACCAGCCGGGAGGAGGACAGCGCCTGCCTGACCTGGCTCAGCTCTTTGCGCCGGCCGACGAAGCTGGTGAGCTCGGTCGGCCATTTTCCCTGCAAGCGCGGCGCGGACACGTCGGTCATAGCTGTTCCAGCCTAGCTCGGCGGCTCGTGAGAAACCGGCCGCAAGTACGCAGGTGATCTACGGGCTGGTCAGCCGTGCGCGTGCAGCGGTTTGCCAGGGCGAGGTGGGCCTCGCCGAGGGCTTCGGTCTGGGTGGGGGCGAGCGTGCACGAATTGTAGATTAGCTGGGCTTCGCCGACGAGTTCGCCGACGCGCTCGCCGACCAGGTGCGGTCCGAGGACCGGGCCGTCGGCGGCGCGCACGAGCCGCAACGAACCCTGCCGAGGTGTGACGGCGTTGTTTCAGCCGTCGGACTTGGACTCGGCCCGGCCTGCCCAGAGCCCACGCGCATGCTTGAGGTGTCGCCTCATGACTTCGACCGCGTCTTCGGTCCGGTCCGCTTCGACGGCGTCGAGGAGTTCGTCGTGTTCCCGGATGGATGCCACCGGTACCTGTGTGCCGACCAAACGGTCGAGACCGCAGAGCCGTGTCTGGTCGCGGGGTTGGCCGACGATATCCACCAGCCGAGGGTGGCCGAGGTGCGCCAGCAGGGCCAGGTGGAGCTGTCGGTCGATGCCGAGGTAGCCGATCAAATCGTCGGCGAGAACGGCTTTCCGAGCCCGATCGGCGAGGTCACGCAGGGCCGTGAAGCCTCGACGAGGCCGTGCGCGGTGATCTCGCGGACGGGCATGGATCGAGTCGAACGGGCAACCATTCTGCCTTTTTCCCTCGTTCGCCCCGCTGTGGTGTACTGCCGAAGTACCAGGAAAGTTGAAGATTTCAACCCTATCGGTCGGCGAGTCACCTAATGCTAATGGGGGTGCTATTCAGAATTTGCAGACTATCGAGCACGATGCGACTGTCGATGATTTCCCCGCGGGCACCTTCAATCTGATTCATTCCAGGTTTGTGTTCGAGCACCTCGAAGAGCGTGACGCCGTGCTCGCCAAGGCCGTCCGCTGGCTGGCCCCAGGTGGCTGGCTCCTTCTGGAGGACACCGGGCCGTTCCCGTTCGATTCATCGCCAAATGAGTTGTACCGCAGGGTCAGCAAGGCCGTGCTGTCGATCGCCACCAAGCGAATGGGAAGCGACTACGAATGGTCGCGAGCGTTCCCGTCTCAGTTGCGCGCGAACGGGCTGGTCCACACTGGTGTCCACGCCTCGAGTCACGGTGTTGGAGCCACTCCGATGGGCCGCGCGTGGCGGCTGACTGCCGAACACATCGCGGCCGACCTGAATACAGACTTCGGGATCACCGCAACCGAGCTCGCGGCTTTTGCCGACCAGATCGAGAGCCCCTCGTTCGATGACCTGTGCATCGCGAGCATCGCAGCCTGGGGGCAGAAACCTCCTGTGACAGGTTTACCCAGCCAGCGATCCTCTGGGTGAGCGGGGTGCTGGTCTCCGCGCTCGTGGACACGCGCAGACACTGTGCCGAATCCGGTCCTCGCGGAACCATCCACCCACGTTCCTATCTCGTCACATCTTGAGAGCAGGCAAATGGACCTTGAACTGAAGGATCGAGTAATACTCGTGACTGGGGCATCTGCCGGCATCGGACGGGCAACTGCCGAACTGCTCGCAGTGGAGGGAGCCACGGTTGTTGGCGTGAGCCGCAACCCGGGGCCGAGCGACCCGGATCGACAGATCGATCACGTCATCGCCGATGTGACCGACCCGCAAGCAAGTGATCGCATCGTCGAAACAGTACTGGAACGCCACGGCCGCCTCGATGGATTGGTCAACAACGCCGGTGGGTTGGACCTCCGAAGCGGCTTCCTCGACATCACCGAGGAACAGTGGCTAGACATGTTCGACTTGAACTTCCATGCCGCGCGGCGCATGAGCAGAGCCGCACTACCGGCACTCCTCGCATCTGGTAACAGCGCGATCGTCAATGTATCCAGCTCTTCTGCGCATTTGGGGACAATGCTGAATCCCGACTACGCGGCAGCCAAGCTGGCACTGTTGTCCCTGTCAAAAACCTTGGCCGCCGAGTTCACCGGCAAAGGAGTCAGATCAAACGTGGTCACTCCTGGATTGACCAGGACGGCAATCTATGAAAGCCCCGGCGGTTTCGGGGAGAAAGTGGCAAAACTCCGCGGGATCGAATTTGCTGGCATTGTCGACTACATGGCCACTTCGGTTCGTCCGCAACTGTCGAAACGGGTAAGCGAACCCGAGGACGTCGCTCGCGTGATTGCCTATCTTGTCTCTCCATTGGCAAGCCAAGTTACAGGTGCGGAATGGGTAATTGATTCCGGCGTACTCATGCAGGTCTGAGCAGGCGGCAAGGTCGTCGCGGGGTTTCTCTTTGGCAGCCCGGCCAGCAGGATCTGCTGGCCGGGCTGGTCGCCTTCCAACCGGCCCGGCTGTGCGATCCAGGTTATGCGCCGTCCATCCCGGCGTGGGGCATGGTCGAGGCGCGTTCGATGACGACGGGCTGGGTGTCGATGGTGCGGTCGGCGGTTGGCCGGCCGGCGAGTTGGTCGAGGACGGCGTCGACGGCGGCGGCGCCGAGGGCTTGCAGGGGCATGCCGATGGTGGTCAGTGGGGGCGCGAGGTAGTCAGCGAGGGGTAAGTCGTCGTAGGCGATGATCGACAGGTCCTCGGGCATCCGCCGTCCGGCGGTGCGCACCGCATGCATGGCGCCAACGGCCTGGCTGAGGGTGCTGGTGTAGAGCGCGGTGATACCGGGGTGCGCCCTAAGTAGCCGGGCGGCGGCGTCGGCGCCGCCCGCCTCACTGAATTCGCCCCGCTCGACCAGACCGGGGTCGAGACCAAGTGCGCGCATCTGATCGACGAATCCCGCGTAGCGGGCCCGGGCCGGCTCGAGGTCGACTGGCCCGCTGACCATGCCGATGACGTGGTGGCCGAGCTGGTGTAGGTGGCGTACCGCGGTGGCACTGGCCGCGGCGAGGTCCATGCCCACGTTACGACCAGATCCGGGAACTTCGCGGTTGACGAACACGTGCGGAACCCGCGCCAGGGATCCGATCAGCGGGTGGTGAGGGCGGGCGGAGGCGATGAGCAACCCGTCGACGCGGCCGGTCTCGACCAGTTCGGTGAACGACTTGCCGGCCTGATCGTCGGTGGTGTCCTCGGCGAGCAGGACGACATACCCGTGCCGGCGAGCCTGCCGGTAGGCACCGCGGATGATTCGCGAGTAGACGGGGTTGGTCAGGTCGGGGATGAGCAGGGCCAGTGCGCGGGCCTCGGCGCCGGCCAGGGCCCGGGCTCCGGCGTGTGGGCGGTAGCCGAGCTTGGCGGCGGTGTCCCAGACTCGCTGGTGGGTCTCGGGGCGCACGTTGAGGGTGGGGTCGTTGTTGAGTACCCGCGAGGCCACCGACTTGGTCACTCCGGAGGCGGTCGCGACGTCGATCAGCCGCACTCGCTGGTCGCGTCCGCTGGCTCCATCTTGTGCCGGCAAAAGAACCCCCCGCGTTTAGGCTGCGGTAATCCTAGCAGGAAACCGGTTTCCGGTGGGAATTTTTCGATGTCAGGGGTTGACTCGACGTCGGGAAGGAGGCACTGTCTGCGTCAGAAAACCGATTTTCTAAACGGGAGTGGCGCATGGCGAAGGTGACTGCGATCCGGACAGACTTCTACCGGGTGCCGCTGCCGGTGGTGCTGACCGATGCCAAGCACGGGGAGATGACCCATTTCGAGCTGGTGACGGTGCGGGTCGAGGACTCCGACGGAGCGTCCGGGGTGGGTTACACCTACGCGGTCAACTCGGGTGCCGAGGCGTTCGCGGTGCTGGTGGACCGTTATCTGGCGCCGCTGGTGCGTGGCGCGGACGTAGACCGTACCGAGCAGATCTGGCAGCGGATGTGGTGGGGGCTGCATTACGCGGGCCGCGGCGGGCACGCTACTTCCGCGATTTCCGCGGTGGACATCGCGCTGTGGGACCTGCGGGCCCGGCGGGCGAAGCAGCCGCTGTGGCGGTACCTGGGCGGCTACGACCCGCGGGTACCCGTGTATGCCGGAGGCATCGACCTGGAGTTCCCGGTCGAGGAGCTGCTTGCGCAGGCCGATCGGTTCTGCAAGGCCGGGTTTCGCGCTATCAAGATGAAGGTTGGTCGGCCGCACTGGCGTGAGGACGTCGAGCGGGTGGCGCGGATGCGCGAACACCTCGGCGACGAGTTCCCGCTAATGGTCGACGCCAACATGGGCTGGACCGTGGACCAGGCGATCAAGGTCGCCCGCGCGCTAGCGGAATTCGACCTGGTCTGGCTGGAGGAGCCGACCATTCCCGACGACGTGGCCGGCAACGCCCGGGTGTTGCGCGCCGGCGGGCTGGCGGTGGCCAACGGGGAGAACCTGCACACGCTCTACGAGTTCGCGCAGCTCATCGACGCGGGGGCGGTGAGCTTCCCGGAACCGGACGTGTGCAACATCGGCGGGGTGACGGTGTTCCGCAAGGTCGCGGCGCTGGCGGAAGCGCACAACCTGCCGCTGACCTCGCACGGCGCGCATGACCTGACCGTGCATTTGATGGCCGCCACGCCCAACCGCAGCTACATGGAGGCCCACGGGTTCGGACTCGACAGCTACCTGGCCGAGCCGCTGGAGATCGTCGACGGGGTGGCTGTTGCGCCGGATCGGCCCGGACACGGGCTGACCCTCGACTTCGACGCGCTGCGTCCGCACCGGATTGGCGGGAGCCAGGCATGACCGACCAGAACCTCAGCGCGCCAGTGGTGGTCACCGACTCCGACCACCCCAACCTCGACCCAGAGCACAGCGTGCTCGACCCCGCCGGAATCGGGCTGCGCCGCGCGCAGTGCCGCACCGCCGAGGACGTGATCGCACAATGTGGCGGGGCCCAAGTCCTGGTCAACCAGTACGCCCCGATCACCGCCGAGGTGCTCGACGCCCTGCCCGACGTACGCCTCGTGGTCCGCTACGGCGTCGGCGTGGAGACCGTCGACGTGGACGCCGCCACCCGCCGTGGGGTGTGGGTGGCGAACGTGCCCGACTACGGCACCACTGAGGTCGCCGACCACACGATGGCCCTGGCCATGGCGCTGCTGCGCGGCGTCACCGGATACGACCGCTCGGTTCGCGCCGGCGTCTGGGATTACCAGGTCGCCCGGCCGCTGCATCGGCTGGACACCCGCACCTTCGGCGTCGTCGGATGCGGCACGATCGGCCAGGCCGTAGCCGCCCGCGCCGCCGCGTTCGGGATGCGGGTGCTCGGCTTCGAGGCCATGCAGGACCGGTCCCTGGCTGGTACGCCGATCATCCGGGTCGGCCTGGACGAGTTGCTCGCGTCCAGCGATGTGATTTCGCTGCACGCCACCCTGGACTCCCGCTCTGCGCGGCTTATCGACGCCCGGGCGCTGGCGTCCATGCGGGACTCCGCGGTGCTGGTGAACACCGCCCGCGGCGGCCTGGTCGACACACCGGCGCTGCTGGCCGCGCTTGATGCCGGCCAGATCGCCGGGGCCGCACTGGACGTGCTCGACAGCGAACCCATCGACCCTGCCGTCCGCGACGCGTTGGCCCGGCACGAGCGGGTGGTGCTGTCCCCGCATGCCGCCTGGTACTCCGAGGAGTCGTTCGTGCGGCTCAAGACGGAGGTTGCCCGTGAGGCGGTACGGGTGCTGGCCGGCCGGTCACCGCGCTGCCCAGTGAATAGCCCCGTGGTCGGCGGCGTGACCGAGGCGAGTCCGACGGAGGTGCCCCGATGATGGCACTGACCTGGGCTGGCGGCAGCGAGGTCGCCATCGCCGACGTTCCCGAACCCACGCCCGGCCCAGGCCAGGCGCTCGTCGAGGTCGGCTACACCGGGCTGTGCGGGACCGACCTGCACATCTGCGCCGGCGAGCATCCCCGAGCCAAGCCCGGGCTGGTGATCGGCCACGAGATCGCCGGCACCGTGGCGGAGCCTGTTGCCGGGCTGGCGGCCGGCACCGCGGTGGTGGTCGATCCGCTGATCGCCTGTGGGGCGTGCCGTGCCTGCCGGGCCGGGCGCTCGCAGACCTGTGAGCGGCTGCGGCTGGTGGGGATCGATGTCCCCGGCGGGGCGACCCGCCTGGTCGCGGTCGACGCCGACCGGCTGATCCCGGTCACCTCTCCGGTCGATCTGCGGCACCTCGCCTTCGCCGAGCCGCTCGCGGTCGCGGTGCGCGCCGTGCGTCGCTCCGGGCTGCAGCTGGGCCAGGACGTGGTGGTTATCGGTGGCGGCCCGATCGGCGTCGCGGTCGCACTGTGCGCGCGCAACGCCGGCGCCGGGCAGGTCGTGCTCGCCGAGCCGGTACCCACCCGCCGCGAGTTCGCCGCCTCGCTGGGTATTCAGACGGTCGCGGACGCGGTCGGGCTGCGCGCCGAGGTGGTGTTTGACGCCGCCGCGCACCCCGCCGTGGCCGCTGTGGTCACCGACGTGGCCGTGCCCGGCGGGACCGTGGTCGTAGTGGGGGTTTACGGCAACCCACCCGCACTCGACCTGCAGGCGGTCACCTTCGCTGAGCTGTCCGTGGTGGGAACCCGGGTGTATTCCCGTCAGGACATCGCGGTGGCCACCGAGCTGATCGTCTCCGGCCGGTTCGATCCCGAACCATTCCTGACCCGCACGGTCGCCCTCGACCAGGCGCCGGGGGCGTTAGCCGAGCTGCGGCGCGGTGTCGGGGTGAAGGTCCTCGTGCAGGGCATGTCATGAGCGCCGACCCGAAGACCGCGCAGACGATGAGAGCGCTGCGCAAGCCTGCGAGGGGCGTCCACGCTCTGGTCCTCGAGCGGGTGCCCACGCCGCGGCCGCGGCCCGGCTGGGTGGTGCTGGACGTGCGGCTAGCCGGGATTTGCGGCACCGACCTGCACATCGTGGCCGACGAGTTCGCCAGTTGGCCGCCGGTCACACTGGGGCACGAATTCACCGGGACGATCCGCGAACTCGGTGACGGAGTCGCCGGCTGGACGGTGGGCCAGCGGGTGGTGTGCGAGCCTCACTCGCTAGCGTGCGGGCGGTGCCACCTGTGCCGGCGTGGCCTGGCGCACCTGTGCTCGGAAAAACGGTCCCCGGGCTGGGGCATCGACGGCGGGTTCGCCGAGCAGGTCACGGTCCCGGCGGACCTGCTGCACCGGGTGCCCGAGACCGTCGACGACGTCGCCGCTGGGCTGGTCGAGCCGCTGTCGATCGTGATCACCGCGTTCGAGCGCACCCCGGTGCCCCCCGGCGGGACCGTGCTGGTGCTCGGGCCGGGCCCGATCGGCATCCTGGCCGCGCTCACCGCCACCGCGGTCGGCGCGGGCCAGGTCGTGCTTGTCGGCCGCCCGTCCTCGGCCGGCCGACTCGCGCTGGCCGCCGATCTCGGTGTTGAGGTCTGGGACTCCAGCCGCTGCGACGTTCCCGACACCGCCTACGCCCGCACCGGTGGGCGCGGAATGGACCTGGTGGTGGAGACCAGCGGGGCGGCCGAGGCCATCGCTGAGGGCATCGGTGCGCTGCGCCGCCAGGGCCGGATGTGTGTGCTCGGGGTCCCCGGCCCCGAGCCGATACGCGTCCCGTGGGGGCTGGCGATGAACCGGGCCGCCGACATCGCGTTCTCCCTGTCGTCGTCGTGGTCCAGCTGGGACGCCGCGCTGGCGCTGCTGGCCCGCGGCGCATTCGACCCTCGACCGCTGGCGAGCGTGTTCGCCCTGACCGAGTGGGAGCAGGCCTTCGCCGCGACCCGCACTCGCGCCGTGGTCAAGGCCATGCTCGACCCCACCGACAACACGACCCCGAGTAAGGCGGTGACACCAGTGGCCCCACCCACGTAGCTCCTGAATATCCGGCCGGAGCCCTGATGGTGCATGAGAAAGAGCTCAGCCTGAATCTTCATCCAAACTTGAAAAGGATGCTCGCTCAACGAGATCGTTAATCCGAAGTATCATCAACGTTCGCGTCTCGATACAACGCGATGACCTACCTGTGGAGCTCAAAGATGAGCCAAGTGAACAGTCCAACGAAATCAGCTTCGAGCAGTAAGGGCAGCTCGCCAGCGAGAGTGGCTCTTGCGGCGCTTATCGGATCTGTCGTCGAGTACTATGACTATTTTCTGTACGCGACCGCGGCGCCGCTGGTTTTCAGCAAGATCATGTTCCCGTCGCATGATCCGTTCGTCGGAACGCTACTCGCATTCGCGACATTTGCAACCGGCTACTTCGCTCGCCCGTTCGGTGGCATCTTCTTCGGCGTCCTCGGCGACAAACTGGGCCGAAAACGAGTCTTGACTATCACCATCTTCGTCATGGGTCTATCGACGATCGGAATCGGCCTCACGCCCTCCTATTCGAGCGTCGGAATCCTTGCGCCCATACTGCTGGTTCTCTTTCGGATCGTTCAAGGCGCTGCGGCAGGGGGCGAGTTCAGCGGCGCATCAATCCTGTCGATGGAGTCGGCACCGCGAGAACGCCGCGGCTTCCAGGGTGCGTGGCCCGCATCGGGGGTCTTCATCGGCATCGCGCTCGCATCCGGACTCTTCGCGTTGTTCGTCAATCTCCTCAGCCCGGACCAGTTTCTGTCGTGGGGATGGCGGATCCCGTTCCTCCTGAGCGCCGTCGCCATCGTTGTTGCTGTCATTGTCAGAAACAAGATCGAGGACAGCGCGATCTACCGGGAAGCCAAGGAGACCGGGGTCGTGTCAAAGACACCTTTCCGGCATATCCTGAAGCACGAAAAGAAGGCCGCTCTCACCGTAATCGGTGGCCAGGTTGCTCAGCAGATCAACTCGTATGTCTATCTGACCTTTGCGACGACCTACATTGCGGGCACGCTGAATCTTAGTGCCAGTATCGGGCCGCTCGGTGTCGGTATTGGATGTGTCGCGACGGCCGCCACAGTGCCGCTGTTTGGCTGGCTTTCAGACCGATACGGCCGGAAGCCGATCCTCCTGTTCGGCGCCGCATCAGGAGCCGCATTTGCCTTTCCGTTCTTCATGCTGTTGAACACGCGTGTCAACGCGGTGATCATCATCGCCCTGATCATCGGGCTCTCGGTCGGAAATGCCGCGCTCATCGCGCCCCAAGGTGCCTACTTCAGCGAGCTATTCACCATGCGCGGCCGATTTGCCGGCTTCTCGGCAAGCCGGGAGATCGCCTCCTCGCTGTTTGGTGGCCCATTCCCGCTCATCGCCGTCGCGCTTGTTGGCGTGACCGGGAGCTATTGGCCAGTCGCCGCGATCGCGATCTTCGTGTGCGGAGTGGGCGCGTTGGCGTTTTCCCTCAGCCCGGATACGTATCGCCCGAAGAAACTACCGGGCACGGCCAACTCGGCTCCGGAACCCTCAGCGAAGGTTGAAATTCCATGACACGGCACCGCAGCATCAATTGGAGCATCTGAATGGACCGCGGTATCGGCCTACCAGATTGGGCGGCTTCGAACTCCCACCAGAAAGGCTTGGAGGCAGTGATGGGGCAGCCTGAGTACTTCCCGCCTGAACATGCGCGACCTCCGGCAGGTCCGGTGACCGTGGTGCCTAGCGAAAGAAGCGCTGCGCTGGGGCGTGCCACCGACTTCACCGAAGACATCTCCTCCGCGGCAGGCCTGATCTGGATGGACGGGTCGCCGCAACGGCTGCGGGACACCCTCAACCGTTACCCGAACCTCCGGTGGGTGCAGCTGCCGGTTGCCGGGGTGGACGCCTACCACGATGTCCTTCGCGAGTTCGGAGGCAAGGATGTCGTTTTCACGAGCGCGAAAGGCAGCTTCGCGCAACCGGTGGCTGAACACGCGCTGATGCTGGTGCTCGCGTTACTGCGGTACCTACCGGAACGTGTACGTGCCGCCACGTGGAGGCAGCCGAAGGGCCGTTCGCTCTACGGCGCAACTGTCGTCATCGTGGGTGCCGGCGGCATTGCGTTGGCGCTAACTCAGCTGCTCGCCCCCTTCTCCGTGCGCGTTGTATCGGTACGCCGCAAGCCGGTTCCGATGAAGGGTGCCGTGGCGACCGTTACCCCCAAGGAACTCCGCGACGTGCTCCCGCACGCCGACGTGGTCGTTGTCGCCGCGGCCCTCACCGAGGAGACGCACCACATGTTCGCCGCCGAAGAGTTCCGTGCCATGCGAGACTCCGCGATCTTCGTCAACGTCGGGCGGGGCGCGCTCGTCCACACTCCGGACCTGGTGAAAGCGCTCGAGTGCGGTGAGATCGCAGCCGCCGGCCTCGACGTGGTCGAGCCCGAGCCCCTGCCGGACGAAAGCCCGCTGTGGAGCTGCGATCGTTGCATCATCACACCGCACTCGGGAGATCCCGCAGAACTGGTCGCACCACTTCTCGCGGAGCGGGTGACGCACAATATCAACGCGCTCAACAATGGCGACCAACTCATCGGCGTGGTTGACACCACAGCGGGATACTAGCTGGCTCCCCGAGAAACACGCCGGCAAGCAGAAGTCGATCGTACCGGCAGAGCGACAAGCGTTTGATGCCAACAGCGAGGAGTGGGCGACAAGTGAAGATCATAGAAGTTGAGACGATCCGGCCGCAGATCCAGTCGAATCTAGTCTTCGTCCGGCTCCGAACGGATGAAGGATTGACGGGATTGGGCGAGGCGTTCTTCGGCCCGAAAGCCGTTGAAGCCTATATCCATGAAAGCGCGGCACCAATACTATTCTCCATGGATAACGCCAATCCTGAGCATGTCATGATGGCGCTGAGGCCATACGTCGGGTACCAAGGATCCGGCGCCGAGACCCGAGGTAACGCGGCTATCGACCTGGCGCTGTGGGACATTCTCGGAAAGTCCACGGGACGACCTCTCGCTGAGCTTTTTGGTGGCCCGGTCCGCGACAGCATTCGTTGCTACAACACTTGTGGCGGCACGCAATACATGACCACACTGACCGAGATGTCCTCAAAAAACTGGGGCCTGCCGGCTGACGCGACAAAGCCAAACGACCTGGAGGACCTCGACGCGTTCCTGCACCGGCCGGGCCAATTGGCAAAAGACCTGGTCGCCGAGGGCTTCACCGGAATGAAAATATGGCCTTTCGACCAGGCCGCAGAAGCCTCTAACGGGAACGACATCAGCAGCGACGAACTGAAGGCAGGCATCAAGGTCCTGTCGGACATTCGCGAGGCGGTTGGCGACAAGATCGACATCATGGTCGAGATGCATGGTCTATGGCGCCGGCCCGCCGCGACACGGATTCTGAAGGGGATCGCGGAGTTTCAGCCACTGTGGGTCGAGGACCCGCTGCGACCGGACGCGATCGATGCGCTGGTACGTCTCCGGCAGTCGGTGGACATGCCGATTGCAATCGGCGAAACGTCCGTCGGCCGGCGAGGATTCCAGCCGTTGCTCGCCGCCGGCATTGTCGACTATGCAACGGTCGATATCCAATGGACAGGTGGAATCGGGGAAGCCCGAAAAATCGCCGCCTTGGCTGACGCGTTCGCCGTGCCGCTCGCACCCCACGACTGCACGGGCCCCGTCTCACTGGCTGCGTCCACGCACCTGGTGATGAGCGAAATGAACGGGTTCATCCAAGAGGTCTCCCGCGCCTACCTCCGCACCTGGTACCCGCAACTGGTGACTGGCGTTCCGCAGGTGGTCAATGGAATCCTGTCCGTACCAGAGGGACCAGGGCACGGGGTAGAACTCCGCGAAGACATCGACAGCGTCGGAGTTGAACGGCAACTCACAAAGCGTTGACCGATGGGCTGGTGTGCCAGGGACGCGCCGAGCGTGGCGACCACGAGCGGTGACAGCACACCGTTCGGGAAACGTGTAAAAACGTTCATCGAGCCAGCGACTTGCGCCGCTGGCGTTGACCCGAGCTAGAGCAGCGAGAGCTGTACTGGCTCGGGTCTTTCCATGGCGGTACCCGCAGCGCCGCAAGCGGTCGCCTTACCTGGGTTTCCATCGGGCCCGGTTAGCCTGGCTGCCCCGTGGGCGCGCGAGCAGCACTTTAGGGCTCTGCGGGGCGGTCGCCGTCGGGTGGGCGTTCCCGTCGCTCGTCCGATGTCGCGGCGATTACGATGTCGCGCACGGCGTGCAGCGCGGGGTTCTCGTCGTTCGCCCGCCAGACGGCGACCAGCTCGACCGGTTCTCCGGCGATGCCCTCCACCGGTCGCAGGACGACGCCGTCGAGGCCGAGTGCGGTCGCCGCCTGCGGGACCAGGGCGAGCCCCAGCCCGGCTCGAACCAGCGCCAGGATCGTGTGCACCTGGCTGAGGTGGTGGACGTAGCGCGGCGCGATCCCGGCACCGCGGAAGACGCCGACGAGCACCTCGTGGAAGTACCGGGCTTCGGTGGGCGAATACATGACGAACGGCTGGCCGTCGAGATCGTGCAGGTGCAGGGCCCGGGCGGGATCCGCGAGCTGGTGGCCCGCCGGGACAGCTGCCAGCAAGGCTTCCCGATGCAGCAGGTGCCCGGACAGGCCGACGGGCACCGGCGGGCGGACGAGGGCGAGGTTCAGCTCCCCGGAGCGAAGCTCCTCCAGTTGCGTGCTGGAGACCCGCTCGCGGAGCACCAGGTCGACGCCGGGGAGGTGCGAATGTATGGCCTCCACCACGGCGTCCAGCACGGAGTGGGCAGCCGAGGCGGTGAATCCGAGCGCCACCGTCCCGACCTCGCCGGTCGGCACCCGGCGGACCGCGAGCGCTGCCTGGGTGGACAGGCCGAGGATTCGCCGCGCGTCGGCCAGGAACGCGCGTCCGGCCGCCGTGAGCCGCACCGTCCGCCCGGCCCGGTCGAACAGCTCGACACCTAGCTCGCGCTCCAGGAGCTGGATCCGCCGGGTCAGCGGCGGCTGGGTCATGGAGAGCCGCTCGGCGGCCCGTCCGAAGTGGAGCGTCTCGGCGACCGCGACGAAACTCTCCAGTTGACTGAAGGTAAACACCGATTCAGTCTAAGCATCAGTTAATGCGAAAGAAGTGTTGGACAGGCATCCTTGCTGCTTCTTAGGCTCGTCGCCGGTTGCTGTCGCCTACCGCCTAGGAGGAACCCGCCCATGCCCGCCATCGCTCCCACCGAGCTCGCGCAGCGTCTCGGCTCGGGGCTGTTGTCCTTCCCCGTCACTCACTTCACCCGCGATCTCGCGTTCGACGAGACCGCGTACCGGGACAACATCGTCCGCCTCGCCAAGTACGAGGTGGCCGGCCTGTTCGCCGCCGGTGGGACCGGTGAGTTCTTCTCGCTGACGCCCGCGGAGGTGGGCGATGTCGTCCGCGCCGCCGTCGAGAGCGCGCCGGAGGACACCCCGATCCTGGCCCCGGCGGGGCACGGGACCGCCCAGGCGATCGGCTTCGCCCGGGACGCCGAGGCGGCCGGGGCGGACGGGGTGCTGCTCTTCCCGCCCTACCTGACCGAGGCCTCGGCGGACGGTCTCGTCTCGCACGTTCGCGCGGTTTGCGAGGCCACCTCGCTGGGTGTCGTGATCTACAGCCGGGCCAACGCGGTGTACAGCGCGGAGGCCGTCGCCCAGCTAGCCGAGACCTGCCCGAACCTGATCGGCTTCAAGGACGGGGTTGGTGACCTCGAGACGATCACCCGGATCCACTCCCGGCTCGGCGATCGCCTCGTCTACATCGGCGGGCTGCCGACGGCGGAGACCTTCGCGCTGCCCTACCTCGAACTCGGTGTGACGACCTACAGCTCGGCGATCTTCAACTTCCTGCCCGAGTTCGCACTGACCTTCTACACCGCCGTCCGGGCCGGAGACCGGGCGACCGTGCAGCGGCTGCTCGACGAGGTCGTGCTGCCCTACACCGCCATCCGCGACCGGAAGCCGGGCTACGCGGTGAGCATCGTCAAGGCGGGCCTGGACCTGACTGGGCACTCGGCCGGTCCGGTGCGGCCGCCGCTGACCGATCTCGACGACCGGGAGCGCGCCCTGCTTTCCGAGGTGATCGCGGTGTCGCGGTCGGTCACCGCCTGATCACGGCTCACGACGACGACGCGGAAGGACGCGCATGTCTGCTCCCCTCATGACCGGCCCGACCGGCGCAATGATCATCGGTGGCGAGCCGGTGACCGGCACCGGCGAGAACGTCCGATCCACCGACCCCCGCACGGGGGCCGCGCTCGAGCCCGGGTACCCGGCCGCGTCGGCCGAGCAGGTCGAGCAGGCCTGCGCGCTGGCCGCAGCGGCGTTCGGTGTCTACCGGGAGATCCCCGCCGCCCGGCGAGCCGGTTTCCTCGAGCGCATCGCCGATCTGCTCGACGAGCGCCGGGACGACCTGGTCGAACGGGCCCACGCCGAGACCGCGTTGCCCGTCCCGCGGCTCACCGGCGAGGTCGGCCGCACCAGCGGGCAGTTGCGGTTGTTCGCGACCGAGCTGCGTGCGGGAACGTGGCAGGGCGCCCGGATCGACCCCGCACAGCCCGACCGTTCCCCGCTGCCGCGGGCCGACATCCGGCAGCGCCGGATCCCGTTGGGCCCGGTCGCCGTGTTCGGCGCGAGCAACTTCCCGCTAGCGTTCTCCACGGCCGGCGGCGACACCGCCTCCGCCCTCGCGGCCGGATGCCCGGTCGTCGTCAAGGCCCACTCCGCGCATCTCGGGACGGCGGAGCTCGCGGCGCGGGTGATCGCCGACGCGGCCGCCGACACCGGGATGCCGAAGGGCGTCTTCGCCCAGTTGGTCGGCAGCGGGACGGAGATCGGTGCGCAGCTCGTGGCCGATCCGCGGATCAAGGCGGTCGGCTTCACCGGTTCCCGTGCCGGCGGGCTCGCGATCGCCGCGACGGCCGCCGCGCGGCCGGTGCCGATCCCGGTGTACGCCGAGATGAGCAGCATCAACCCGGTGCTGCTGCTGCCCGCCGCACTGGCCACTCGGGGTGCCGAGCTGGGCACCGCCTTCGCCGGGTCGCTCACCCTCGGCGCCGGGCAGTTCTGCACCAACCCCGGCCTCCTGCTGGCGGTCGAGGGCCCGGGGCTCGACGCGTTCGCCGACTCCGCCGCGGAGGCCGTGGCCGCCGACACCGGCGCCACCATGCTGACCACCGGGATCGCCGAGAACTACGCCGCCGCCGGTGACGCGGTGGCCGCCCTGCCCGGGGTGGTGGAGCTCGCCCGTGGCGGTGGGGACGGCACCGCTGCGGGCGGTCGTGCCCGGCTGCTGACCGTGGCCGGCGACCGGTTCCTCGCCGACCCGAAGCTGCAGACCGAGGTCTTCGGCGCGACGTCGCTGCTCGTCCGGTGCGCGGACGTCACCGAGCTGACCGCAGCCGTCGCCGCGCTGGAGGGCCAGCTGACCGCGACGGTGCACGCCGACGCCCCCGACCACGAACTCGCCCACAGGCTCCTACCGTTGCTGGAGGAGCGGGCCGGGCGGATCCTGTTCGACGGATGGCCCACCGGGGTCGAGGTCGGCTACGCGATGGTGCACGGCGGCCCGTTCCCCGCCACGACCGATCCACGCAGCACGTCGGTGGGCACCCTCGCGATCGAGCGGTTCCTGCGGCCCGTCGCCTACCAGGACGTCCCGGCCGCGCTGCTCCCCGCCGACCTGGCCGACGGCAACCCGGACCGTCTGTGGCGGCGGACCGACGGCGAGACCGGACGGGAGCCGCTCGCCGCCGGCTGAGACGCGGGCCGACCCGGAACCACTCCCGCTGCGGCCACGGCCGCGCACCTTTCACAACCGCGCATCTTTCACAACGCTGTGAGGAACGCATGACACCATCCCCGCCATCGAGGGCGCTCCTGGCCGTGCCGGGCGATCCCACCCGTTCCGGCGGCCGCGGGCACGAGCCCGACGCCGTTCACTACCCCGAAGGGAGCATTCGACGTGGTCACTCCTGACATCAAGGCGAAGGACCGCGGGCGATCCGCCCCGGCTCCGGCCACCCCGGCCGGACCCGGTGAGCAGCGCCCGCGCCGGCGGGGACCGCGTCGCGACTCGGTCGTCGCCGCGGTCAAGGCCATCGCGGGCATCATCGCCCTGTTCGCGCTGTGGGAGCTCGTCGTCGCGCTGTTCGCCCCGCCGGAGTACCTGCTGGTCGGGCCGATCTCGGCGTTCGTCGAGCTGGCCGAGCGCCCCGGCTACTTCGCGGAGAACACGTTCATCACGCTGCAGGAGGCGCTCGCCGGGTTCGCGCTCGGCACCGCGCTCGGCGTGCTCTGCGGCGCCGCGCTGCACTACTCGACGACGATCCGGAGCTTTCTCTACCCGGCGCTCATCGCCATCGACACCATCCCGAAGGTCGCGCTGGCCCCGCTGTTCATCGTCTGGTTCGGGTTCGGCTTCGAGTCCAAGGCGTTCGTGGCGATGGCCATCGCCTTCTTCCCGCTGGTCATCAACACCTATGACGGGCTCCGCTCGGTGCCGCACGAGCTGCAGGAACTGGCGCGGATCAACAAGGCCTCGCAGTGGAAGAAGATGACGAAGATCGAGTTCATCCACGCGATCCCGTCGGTCCTCTCCGGGGCCAAGATCTCGATCTCGCTGGCCGTTGGCGGCGCGGTGGTCGGTGAGTTCATCGCCGGTTCGAAGGGCCTCGGCTACGTGATCATGCTGGCGAACAGCCAGGTCGACCTCGCGTCGATGTTCGCGGCGTTCATCGTGCTCGCCGCGATCGCGCTGGCGCTGTTCTTCATCGTCGACGTCGCGGGACGCAAGCTCGTGCCGTGGAAGCAGCACACCAAGTGAGGGCGGGGACTCGCATGCGTCACTCGATCCGCACGACCGCCGTCGCGCTCGGGGCCGTCCTCCTGCTGACCCTCGCCGGCTGCGGCGGCGGCACTGGCCGGGACCAGATGTCGCTGATGCTCGACGTCAGCTGGCTGCCCAAGCACGCGCCGTTCATCTCGGCTGTCGAGCGTGGCTTCTTCAAGGCGGAGGGCATCGACCTCACCGTCATGCCAGGCTCGGGCTCCGGCAACACCGTCACCGCGGTGGACACCGGCAAGGTCGACGTCGGCTGGGCCGACTTCGGCGTCACCGTCACGAGCCGGGCCCGCGGCGCCGACATCAAGCAGGTCAATCTGGTGCAGGCCCGCTCCGCCTACGCCGTCGTCGCGCTGGCCGGTACCGGCATCGACGGCTGGGAGGACCTGCGCGGCAAGACGGTCGCGACCGAGGCGGCCGGCGCGATGCCCGCGATGTGGCCGTACGCGCTGAACAAGTTGGGGCTGTCCAAGAACGACGTGAACGTCGTGCACGCCACCGGTGCCGCCAAGATCCCGGGGCTGCTGGCCGGACAATGGGACGCCAACCTCGCCCTTTACGTGTCCGACCAGCCGGCGATCGACGCACTCGGTCGCAAGGCCGTCGTCCTTAAGTGGTCGGACCTGGGGATCGATCTCTACGGGAACGGGATCATCGTCTCCGGCGAGAAGCTGCGGACGAACCCCGGCCAGGTGGAGCGGTTCAACCGGGCGATGCAGAAGGGGTTCCTCTGGGCCTGCGGGCACCCGCAGGAGGCGGCGCACGACTTCCAGAAGGAAGTCAGCGGCTACGAGGACAGGACCGTTGTCCTAGCGATCAACGAGCAATGCGCCCTGAACTGGGGCACCGGCGCGGCGGCGGACGAGTACGGCGTGATGGACGACGCGGGCGTCCAGAAAATGATCGACGTCGCGCACCAGTTCCTCGGGCTGAAACCGGACGCCCGCCTCACCCCCGCAGACGTGTACAGCAACGCCTACCTCGCACCGCTGCACCGCGGCGATGCCATCCAGGCGCCGTGACGGCAGGACGGAGAGTCAGATGAACCACGAGCACGCCATCTCGGTGAACAACGTCGGGAAGACCTATCGCTCCCGGGACGGGGAGGACAACACCGTCCTGCAGGGCCTGGACTTCCACGTGAAGCCTGGACAGTTCGTCTCGATCGTGGGGCAGTCCGGCAGCGGCAAGACGACGCTGCTGAAGACGATCTCCGGTCTCCAGGACCCGACCGAGGGCGAAATCCTGGTCAAGGGCCGGCCGATCAAGGAGGGGCTCGAGGACATCGCGATGGTGTTCCAGAGCCCGGTGCTGCTGCCCTGGCGCAACAACCTGGACAACGTGCTGCTGCCGCTGGAGTTCCGCGGCACCCGCACGGGCGAGGCCGAGCGCTACGCCCGGGAGCTGCTCGAGATGGTCGGGCTGGGAGACCGGACGACCCGCTACTCCTACGAGCTCAGCGGCGGCATGCAGCAGCGGGTCGCGATCTGCCGGGCGCTGGTGTCGCACCCCGAGCTGCTCCTGATGGACGAGCCGTTCGGCGCGCTCGACGCCATGACCCGGGACTCGATGAACTTCGAGATCCAGCGGATCTGGCGCACCACCGGCTGCAGCGTCCTTTTCGTCACGCACAGCATTCCGGAGGCGGTGTGGCTGGCCGACCGCGTCGTCGTGCTCGGGGACCGGCCGGGTCGCATCGTCGCCGACATCGAGATCGACCTGCCGCGCCCCCGCGACAAGGAACACCGCTTCTCCCCGGCTTTCTCCGAGTACGCGACCGAGATCGAGTCGCACATCGGCGTCATCGCCGGCATCAGCTGACCACACCGACACCGGGAGGAACGTCATGTTGCACCTCACCGCCGACGCCGCACAGGTCGAGCAGCGCTACGGGCTCGACGCTCGCCGGAGCCTGCTGTTCTCCGCGATCCGCCTCGACTCCCACCCGCTGGTCGCGCCATTGATCGCGCAGCGGGGCGACGAATGCTTCCTGCTGGTCCGTCAGCAGGAGCAGGGCAACGCGCTCTCGGCCGGCGTCCCAGCGGACCAGATCCGGTTCTACGCGCCGTGGGTCACGATCGACCCGCGGATCATTGCGGACTCCCCGGCCGCGGAATCGTTGACCAGCCTGGTTGCGGACCTGGCGGCCGACGGCCGGGTGCACCTGGCCGCGGACGTCGTCCTCGCACACCACCGTGTCCTCTCCGACGCCGGGACGCTGGAGGTGACCGCCGACGACCAGGACCCGGTTCCGGTGGTCGCATACGAGATCGACACCGCGTCGGTGCTCGCCCGGTTCGCCGACTGGCGGGCCGAGGGCGTGCAGGTCGCACGCCGGCTGATCGAGGGGGTCGAGCACCTCGACGGGCTCGCGGACGAGCTCTCCGCTGCCGAGGACACCCGGTTCCCGGCGCTGACCGCGCTGGCCCACGAGCGTGCGCTGGACGCGGTTCTCCTCGCCGCTACCCCCAACTACACCGAGGTGACCGGACATGCCCAGCCGCCGGGCGCCGTCGCGGTGTGGCTGCCCGCGGCCGAGCGGCTGGTTGTGCTCGCGCCCAGCGGCACCCCGGGCCTTCCCGGGGCGCCGATCGGCGAGTACCCGTCGGTCGGGGCAGCCGTCGCGGAGGTGAGCCCGGGCACGCGGACCGGTGTCGAGGAGGAGTTCGTCGGCATCGGCCTCGCTCGCGAGCTGGAGCGCGCGGGGGCCGAGCTGGTCGGGATCTCGACCGATCTCGGCCACTGGCGCGACGTCCGGGACCACGAGGACCTCGCCTTCCAGGTCATCGCCGCGCGAGCCAGCGTGTCGGCCATCGAGGCCGCGCTCGCCTGGGCCGAGCGCGGCATCGACGACGGCCGCGAGTTCACCGAGCTCGACATCCACGCCGTTTACCTCGACAAGATCACCGAGTTCCGCACGACCCACGACATCCCGTTCGCGATCGAGCCGTACTTCACGAACCTGCACTCGTCGAACCGGATGCTCTTCCCCGGACCCCCGGTGGACTTCCCGATCAACCAGGACACGACCTGCATCCAGCTCGACGCCGGCGTGCGGGTCGTCGCCGACGGCGTCACCGTCGCCACCTCCGACATGGCCCGGTCGCTGCCCCGCACCGAGGGTGGGAAGGAGGCCTACGCGTTCTTCTTCGACGTCGTCCGGGAGGGCATCATCGGCCAGCTGCGACCGGGCGTGGTGTGCGAGGACGTGCACGAGGGAACCCTGCGCTACCTGGCGCCGCACCTGGACCGGATGCGCGAGATCGGGATGCTCGGCACCGAGATCGACTTCGACACCGAGTACCGGAAGCGCAACGTCGGCCACCTCATGGGCAAGCAGGAGTCGTTCGCGAACGAGTTGCGGCCCGGCTACAAGCATGTCCTGCAGGTCGGGTCGTACGGCGCCGCCGAGATCCCCTGGCGGTACGACAACGTTGCGATCGGCACCGAGGACCTCTGGTACGTCGGCCGGGACCGGACGTACGTGGTGAGCAAGCGATGAGCGCCGCCGGGACCGAAGTCCGCCGCCGGCTCGCCGAGCTGTCCCTGGAGCTCCCCGTGCTCGGCCCGCCGAAGTACGCCTACGAACCCGTCGTCCGGGCCGGCGAGCTGCTGTACGTCTCCGGGCAGATCTCCCGCACGGGCGCGGGCGAGATCCTCGGGGGTCGGTTGGGCGACGGCATCGGGGTGGCCGAGGGCATCGCCGCGGCCCGCGTCAGCGCCCTGAACCTGCTCGCCCGCATCGACGACGCGGTCGGCCTGGAGAACGTGGTGCGGGTGCTCAAGCTCAACGCCTGGGTGGCGAGCACGGCCGATGCCATCGACCAGCCCGAGGTGGTCGACGGAGCATCGCAACTGCTGATCGACGTTCTCGGCGACGCAGGCCGGCACGCCCGGACTGCGCTTCCGGCGCCCGGCCTGCCGCAGGGCGCGTTGGTCGAGCTCGACGCCACAGTCGCCGTACGCGCTTAAGAGCCTGTCGGCGAATGCCGTCCGCCTGGCTGCTGTGCGATGCACGGCATCGCGCAGCAGCCAGGCGCGGCCCGGCGAGCGGCCGGTGAGCTCCCCGCAGGCCGATCCCCATCGGTAGAAAATTCCGGAGCGCGGGATCGCCGATCTCGTGCCGGCGGCGGCCGGCGCGCTGGGGTACTCGGATGTCACGCCCGGGCTGGTCGTGAACGACACCTCCTACGTCGGCCCGGCGTACGGGATCCCGTCCGAGGCGTCGCGGGAGGCGATCGCGCTGCTCGCCCGGAGGGAGGGGCTTCTCGTGGACCCGATCTACTCCGGCAAGGGATTCGCCGGCCTACTCGACCATGTGCGGTCGGGCCTGAGGGGCCCGGACGACCGCATTGTCTTCGTGTACACCGGTGGGCTGCCTGCCCTTTTCGCGGAGTTCGGCGACGGCTGAGGCTCGACTGTCAGCGCGCCGACAGTCACGCGGCCAGGAGCCGGCTGAACGATGTCCTGGACCGGCCATCGGTCTGGTCATCGATGTCGATGCCGGTCATCGTTGGTCCTTTCGGGAGACTGGTCGCCCGTCGAGATCGCGCGCGATGCGCGCGGCCGCCTCCTGTACAGCGGGGGGCAGGGAGGTCCACATGCCCTCGTTGTCGTCGAACAGCAGGAACGCGGCGGAAATCCCGATGGGCTCGGGCGTGGTGGTGCTGGGCACGAGCGCACCCACCGAGGCGACCCCGGTGGTGAACTCGCCGCGGTTGACTGCGGTTCCGACGGCGCGGCTCTCCGCGATCTTGGCGAGCAGCCGCTCCTGGTCGGCAGGGGCCACGCGGCCGTCGATACGCCTGTGGAGTTCGGCGTCGTCAAGCTCGGCGAGCAGGGCCCGGCCAACCGCCGTCGTGGTGGCGGGAACCCGGCTGCCGACCTCCTGCACGATCCGGATGGGCCCGGGACTGTCGATCAAGGCAAGGTAGACGATCTCCAGGTCGTCGAGGCGCCCAAGGTAGCAGGTGACCTGATGTTCCTTGCTGAGTTCCTCCAGCACCGGCGTGGCCAGGGCGACGACCCGGTCGGCGCCGCCGTAGCCACGACCGATTTCCCAGGCCCGGAGTCCAACGCTGTAACTCCGGGTCCGAGGATTCTGGACGAGGAAGCCGTGCGCGACCGCGCTGCGCACGATCCGGTGCACCACGCTCTTGTCAAGTCCGGTGCGCCGGTGGATGTCGCTGATGCCCAGCTCGGGGGCGTCGACGAACGCCAGGAGCACCGCGAAGACCCGGTCCGTCAACGACTCCGGGGACTTCTCGTCCTTGGTGCTCATGACACTGCTCCTCCCTGTCGGGTGTTTCGATCAGGATTATGCCTCGGCGTGGGATGAGGCCCTTTCCCCGATCTGTTCGACGTCGTCGTCCGGGACGAACCGGACCAACAGCGAGCAGATGATGCTGATCGCACAGGCGAGCGCGAGGTAGCTCGCGACGGCGTACGGGGTGCCGAATCCCGCGTATAGCGCGACACCGATCGTGGGGGCGAATGCGCCACCGAGGAGTGCCGGCGAGCTGGAAGCTGAACGCGGTGCCGCTGTAGCGCACCCGGGCGGGGAACAGGCGCGAGAGGAAGGCCGCGAATGGCGCCCATCCCGCCATGATCCCAACCGCGTACGCCAGCACCAGTGCGATCCAGGTGACCACCGTGTTGCGGACGCCCAGCATCGCGAAGAACGGGAAGGCGAACAACCCGATGAAGGCCAGGCCGAGCACATAGGTCCGACGCACCCCGAAGCGGTCGGCCAGCCAACCGAACAGCGGGGCGGTGAAGATCCCGAGACCGGCGCCGATGAACAGGCCGATCTGCACCGTGCTCGACGGCAGGCCCAGTGCGGTCGCGCCATAGCTGATCGAGTAGACGGTGAACACGTAGAAGCTGATGTCCACGCCGAGCCGCGACCCCATGGAGAGCAGGAAGTTGCGTGGCTGCGAGCGGAGCACGGTGAGCAGGGGCAGGCGCTCCGGCCCGGCCCCGCTCTCCACGAGCTTCTCGAACTGCGGGGTCTCGGTCAGCGACGAGCGCAGCACCAGACCGACAACCAGCAGCACCACGCTGGCCAGGAACGGCAGCCGCCATGCCCAGCCGAGCAGCTGTTCCTGGGTGGACAGTGATGACACCAGGGTGAAACTCCCGGTCGCGAGCAGCAGGCCGACGGCGTTCCCGGCCTGCGGGAAACTGCCCAGCAGCCCGGTCTTCTTCCCGCCCTTGGCCTGCTCGATGGCGAGCAGGATCGCGCCGCTCCACTCGCCGCCGATCGCCAGGCCCTGGGCCATCCGCATGATTACCAGAAGTACGGCTGCCCAGTACCCGATCTGGTTGTAGGTCGGCAGTAGACCGATGATGGTGGAACTGCCGCCCATGACCAGCACCGTGATCATGAGCATCTTCCGGCGCCCGACCCGGTCCCCGAAGTGCCCGGCGATGGCCCCGCCGATCGGCCGGACGAGGAATCCGGCGGCGAAGGTCGCGAACGCGGCGAGCGTGCCGAGCGGTTCGGCGGCGACCATCCGGGGGACCCGGTCGATCCGGCCGGCCGCGTGCAGCTCGACGAAACCGCGGTGGATACCGGCGAGCCCGTCGCCGTACGCGGTGGGGACCACGACGACGTCGGGGCCGCAACCGAGGTCGCGGTGCAACTCGAAGGCGATCGCCTTGTACCCGTCGATTCCCAGCGGTGTCGACCCGACCGGCGGGGATTGGAAGCTTGAGACAGGGAACCAGCCGTGCTCGCGCACCGCCACGGACATCACGGTCCAGCGGTCCGCAGCGGTCGGCAGTGCGATGACCTTAGCCCCGTAGGCCAGCATCTGGGCCAGCATCACCGGCGACGCCGACGCCGCGGTGAGGATGACGCAGCGCAGGCCCGCCGCCGCCGCATACGCGGCGACCGCAGCGCCGTGATTGCCGGTCGTCGCCACGACGACCGTGTCCGCGCCGTCGGTGAGCGCCCGGCTGACCGCCACCGCCGCAAGCCGGTCCTTGTACGACCAGGTCGGGTTGCGGGACTCGTCCTTGACTGCGACGGCGGCCACCCCAAGCCGGGCGGCCTCGCCCGGCAGGTCGACGGTGGCGGTGTTTCCCTCGCCGAGGCTGACCACCGCCGCCTCCCGTGGCAACGGGAAGCCGGCGCGCCAGCCGAACTGGCCCGGCTGGGTCGGGTCGAAGGCCGCGACAGGGTCGTAGGCGTGAAAGACGGTGCGCAGGTTGACGTACACGCCCTCGGACGCGCAGCGCGGGCACCCGCCCACAGCCTCGACTTCGGGCAGCCGCAGCCCGCAGCGGTCGCAACCGACCTCACCGCTATAGGGGGTCGAAATCAGTGCCCTGGCGTTCACGCGACCAGCCGCAGCAGGGGGGATGGGGATCACCTCGCTGCTCATGTCAGTGCTCCTCGTCGGGGGTGCCATAGCCGCCGCCTGCGGCGGTGTGTACGCGCAGCAAGTCACCGGCGGAGAGTCGGGTGACCACGAGCGGGGGCAGCTCGATCTCGCGGCCGTCGCGCTCGACGACGAACCGCGCGGGGGCACCCGACCCGCCACCGTGCAGGCCTGCGGGTCCGGTGTGGTGGTGGTCGGAGTAGGCGGCGAACTGCACGCCGTCTGCGAGGATCCGGTAGGCCTTCGCCACGCCGCGGCCGCCGGACTCTGCGCCCGCGCCCGGTTCTCCGTGCAGCCGGTGGGCCTCGACGCGAAAGTGTCCGAAGGCTTGCTCAGCGAACTCAGCGGGCACGTTCGCGGTGTTGGTCAGAGTGATCGCACAGCCGTCGGCTCCCGCGTACCCCTCGCCGGCGCCGTAGCCGCCGCCGAGGGCCTCCCGGTAGATCCGGGTCCGGCCGTCCTCGCCGGTCATGGACAGCGCCACCGCAGCCACGGCGCTGTACGAGGGGGCGATCACCGATTCCGGCAAGACCTGCGCCAATGCCCCCATGACGGCGTCGAAAACCTTGAAGCAGGCGCTCATGCGCGCGCTGACCGGCGCGGGCTCGACCGGGTTGAGCAGGCTGCCGGATGGCACGTCGAGGGTCAGGACCCGCCGGCTTCCCGCGTTGACGGGGACTTCCTGCCCCCCGATCACGAGGGTCACCGCAGTGGTCACGGCCGAAACAGT
Organism: Saccharopolyspora sp. ASAGF58; assembly: GCF_012277335.1. Classification (NCBI taxonomy): domain Bacteria; kingdom Bacillati; phylum Actinomycetota; class Actinomycetes; order Pseudonocardiales; family Pseudonocardiaceae; genus Saccharopolyspora; species Saccharopolyspora sp. ASAGF58. Next base: position 5,866,239 of record NZ_CP040605.1, read on the forward strand.
GCTGCCGAGCGGGGAGTTGACCGGGCTCGCCGCCTGAGGGTCGGTACCGGCAAGATCGACGTGAATTCGCTCGCCCTCGACAACCACGCGTACGTGGATGGTGAGCGGCGCGCCGCCGTCGAGCGGATCGAGCTGCTCGATGGCGGTGTACTCGCCGTCCGGCACCGCGGCGACCGCGTGTCGCATCATCCGCTCGCCGTAGTCCAACCGGGCTCGCATCGCCGCGGCCAAGACGTCCACGCCATACCGGTCCGCCAGCTCACGCAGCCGCCGGGCGCCGGTCCGCACGGCCGCGACCTGCGCGCGCAGATCGCCGAGGGTCTGGTCGGGCACCCGGATGTTCGCCTCTAGCACCGCCGCCAGCACCCCGCCCGGCCCGAAGTCGCGGTCCAGGTCGATTCGCATCGGGGGCAGGCGGAGACCCTCGTGCCGGAGCGTGGTGGCCAGCGGGTTGAGCCCGGGCTCCGCCGCGCCGATGTCGATGTGGTGGGCCATCGCGCCCGCGTACCCGATCAGCACCTCGCCGGCGAACACCGGGACGATCAGCGCGATGTCGTCGAGGTGCTGGCCGCCGCCGTACGGGTCGTTGGTCACGAAGGCGTCGCCGGGGCCTGCGTCGGCGAGCAGTCCACGCCGCTCCAGTTCGACCATGATCGGCGCGAATGCGTTGAGTAGCATTGGAATGGTCGACCGTCCCTGCGCCAACAGCTCGCCGTGTGCGGTGAGCAGACACGTCGACGCGTCCCGGGACTCTCGGACGATCGTCGAGTACGCGCTGTGGATCAGGTTGCGGTGCATCTCCTCCGCGATCGCGGGGAAGGTCGTGCCAAGCACGCTAGCGGTGACCGGGTCGATTTCGGGGGTGTTCATGCGACGCTCCGGGTGATGAGGAGATGGCCACCCTTCGCGGGACGGACCGTCCAGCCGCGCGGGACCCAGGTGGTGGAGCTGTGTTCCTCGATGACGGCGGGACCGGCCAGCGGCCCGGTCACGGCCCGGCGGTCGACGAAGGTCACCGGGCCCTCAGCGTCCAGGTGGGGACGGTCGAGCGACTCCGGCTGCGGGATCGGCACGTCGGACTCGGCGAGCGCGGTCGCCCGGGTGCCTCGAGGCAAGGTCGCGGTCACCCGCAACGTGACAACCTCGACCGGCGCCTCCTCGGAGGCGTGTCCATAGCGGCGGCGGTGCTCGGTATCGAACGCTTTCCTCAGCACTTCAAGGTCGGGCAGCTCGCCGTCGGCCTCGAGCTCCAGGTCGAACGCCTGACCGACGTATCGCAGCGACAGCGTGCGGGTGAACTGCAGCCGTGCGACGTCCACCCCGGCTCGGGCGAACTCGAGCTCGGCGCGGTCCTGCAGCTCCTGGGTGGTCCGGGCGAGACCGTCTCGGTCGACGGTGTCGAGCGGAGCGAGGACCGGAGCTGACCAGTCCCGGGGACAGGTCGGCGATGAGCAGCCCGTACGCCGAGAACAGGCCCGGAACCACCGGCACCACGACTCCCTTGAGTCCTAGCTCTTCGGCCAGTGGGACGGCGTGCTGCGCGCCCGCGCCGCCGTACGTGAGCAGCCAGAAGTCGTCGGGGTCCACCCCGCGCTCGGTGGAGGTTAGGCGGAGCGCGGCGGCGATGTCCGTCCCGGCCACCCGCAGGATCGCGGCGGCCCCGCCCGCGGCGTCCGTGCCCAGCCTCGCGCCGGCCTCCGCGCACGCGCGCTCGGCGGCGTCGATGTCGAGCCGCATGCCGCCGCCGAGGAACCGCTCCGGCCGGATTAGTCCCACCACCACGTTCGCGTCGGTGATGGTGGCTTGCGTGCCGCCACGTCCGTAGCAGGCCGGCCCGGGCTCAGAACCCGCGCTGCGCGGCCCGACGTGCAACATCCCGCCGTGGTCGACCGCGGCGATGCTTCCGCCGCCCGAGCCCACCGTGACGATGTCCAGCATGGGCACTCGGATGGGCAGATGGTCGATCGCCGAGTCGTGCCGGATCTCGGCGCGTCCGCCCTGGATCAGGCAGATGTCCGAGCTGGTCCCACCCATGTCGAAGGTGAGTAGATCGGGCAGACCCAGCTCCCGGCCTACCGCCAGCGCGGCGCTGACGCCACCTGCGGGACCGGACAGCAGCATGCGAATCGCATTGCGCCGCACGATGTCCGCGGGCATCGCCCCGCCGTTGGACTGCATCACGTGAAGGTCCCCGGCGAACCCGCCGGTCGCCAGCGCGTGCCCGAGACGACCGAGATAGCCGTCGACCGCTGGCCGGATGTAGGCGTCGAGGACGGTCGTGCTCGCCCGCTCGTACTCCCGCGGCTCCGGTGACACCTGATGGGAGAGGACCACAGTAAGACCGGGATGGCGCTGCACGGCGAGCTCGGCGACGGCCAACTCGTGCGCGGGGTTGCGGTAGGAGTGCAGCAGGCAGACCGCCAACGTGTCGATCCCGGTCGCAACCAACGCGTCCAGAGCGGCTTCGGCGGATGCCCTGTCGATCTCCTGGATCACCCTGCCGTCCGCGGCCATCCGCTCGATCACCTCGACGACGTCGCTCTGGGGTACCAGGGCCTGCGGCTTGCGGTATTTCAGGACCGTGGTGTCGGTGCGGTCCTGGCGCTGCAGTTCCAGCAGGTCGCCGAAGCCCGCGGTGACGAGAAGTCCGACCCGTTCGCCCCGTCGCTCCAGCACGGCGTTGGTGGCGACCGTCGAGCCGTGCACAACGGTCGCGACGGCACCGAGGTCGGCGAACGCCTCTCGGACCGCCGTGGTCGCGCCCTGCTCGGGTGCATGCGTGGTTGACGGCACCTTCACCGTCCGCAGGCCCGCAGGCCCGTAGGCGACGAGATCGGTGAAGGTGCCACCGATTTCCACCCCGAGGGAGACCTCATCCATAGATGCTCCGTTCAACGCAATGCCGTTCGCATGGCCGGAACGGTAGGTGGGGATGTTCCGGAAGTCCAGCCCCGGTTACCGGCTGCTGGACTCCGCGCATCGCGATTGCGACGCCACCGCGCGAGTAGACGGGCCAGCATCGTCGAGGCCCTGGTCGAACGATGACCTCATCGCCGGACTTCGCCGTCGATGCAGGGTTTTCGATGCTTTCCGTTCGGGAAGCGCGATCCGGATCCCGCGAGCAGGCGGCTTGGTGAGTCACGCGAGAGCGTGGGGATGTTCGGCGCGACGCGGGTGGTGACCACGCGCAAGCCGATACGCGGCCGGTCCCGGTCCTGCTCGACTATCCGCGCCCCGTCGGGCAGGCTCAGGGAACCGCACCCAGCGCCCCGACCATGCTCCGTATCGGGTCGACCACCACGGGCACGGCCGGGTGGGTCCGGCAGTTCCTCCCCGGCGGACGACGAAGGAGAACATGTTCTCACTGTTCCAGTTGAACGGCTTCGTAGCCGTGGCCGAGGAACTGCACTTCGGACGCGCCGCCGAACGACTCCGCATGACCCAGCCGCCGCTGAGCCGCCAGATCCAACTGCTGGAGAACGAACTCGGCGTCGAGCTCGTCGACCGCAGCCACCGCGCCATCCGGTTGACCAGGGCAGGCCGAGCTTTCCTCCCGGAGGCGCGGCGCCTGCTCCGCCAGGCCGAGCAGGCCGCGCGGATGGCCCGCTCGGCGTCCACCGGGGAGATCGGCAGCCTGGCACTCGGTTTCACCGCGGCCAGCGCCTACCGCACCCTGGGTGCGGTGCTGGGCGTGGTGCGGAAGAACCTGCCGGGGGTCGAGATCATCCTGCGCGAAATGGTGAAGAACGAACAGCTGGAGGCGCTGTCCGACGGCAGTCTCGACCTCGGAATGATGGTCCGCCCTCCCGTCCGGCGGCACGATCTCGACTCGCGAATCTACTTGCGGGAACAGCTGTTCGCCGCTATTCCGGTGGGTCATGCGTTCGCGAAATCGCCGGAACCGCTCTCCGTCGCCGATTTCGACGGAGAAAGCGTAATCATGTATCGACCAGCGGAATCCAGGTATTTCCACGACCTGCTCACCAGTATTTTTAGAAATGCTGGATGCGCCCCGGTCTTCTCGCACTACCTGAGCCAGATCCACTCCGTGTTGGCGCTGGTCAACGCCGGTTTCGGGCTGTCCCTGGTCCCAGCTGGGGCCACCCAGCTCCGCTATCCGGAGGTCGTCTTCCGATCGGTTGAGCTGCCCGAGTCGAGCCAGGTGGAACTCAGCCTCGTCTGGAGACGCGACAACGACAACCCCGCGCTTGCCGCGCTGCTCGATTATTTGAAGCACGGGTAATCGATTCAATCGTTGAATCGGAACTTCCAAACGAAGCATTGGACATTCCGAAACCGATTCGCCTAGCGTTGTGTCCGCATTGACCGGACGTCAGCAGTTCCACCTGGAACGGTTTCTTCGGCGCAAAATGAGGAGTGCCCGGTGCGGGTCATCAGCGATTGTGCGCAAATCGAGCGCGAGTTCGGATTCGATCCGATCAAGCAGTTGCTCACACCCCCCCCGGGTATCCGAATGGACGTGCCGAAGATGGTTGCGCCCGTGATCGCGGACCGGAACGGCAAGCGCTTCCTGCTGGCCCGCGAGCAGGAGACCGGCAAGCTCCGCGCCCACGGCGTACCAGCCGAGCCGATCCGCGCCGTCAGCTCCCGATCCACTCACTCGACCTCGAACGCACAGGAATTCCCCATGACCGCAATGGCATTGCAGATGGAGCCAGGCCCGACCCTGGTCGACGACCGGGTCATCCAAGCACTCGCGGCCCCGCCGATGTACCACCAGAGCGCCGAGTTCGCCCAGCTGATGGACGAGACCTGCGAACTGCTCAAGCAGATCTACGGCACCGGGGGCGAAGTCGTGGTGCTGCCCGCGAGCGGCCGGGGCGCCGTCGAGTCCGCGCTGGCCAGCGCGGACCCCGTCGACCGTCCTCTCGTGGTCCCGGCCAACGGCACGTTCGGCCGCATGATGGCCGCTATCGGCGGGTCGCTGGGCATGCGGGTCGTGGAGCTCAAGCACGATTCCGGCCAGCCGTTGGCGGTGCGCGACATCGAGGCCGAACTCGACCGGCACGACCGGCCCGTTCTCGGCGTCGTACACAACGAAACGTCCACCGGCATGGTCAACGACCTGGCCGAGTACGCCGACCTGGTGCACCGGCGGGACGGGCTGCTGCTGGTCGACGCGGTGTCCTCACTCGGCGGCACCGCGATCGACTTCGACGACCTCGGCATCGACCTATGCGCCTCAGCGGCCCAGAAGTCGGTCGGCGCGCCGCCCGGGCTGGCCTTCGTCGCGGTCAGCGAGCGCGCCCGCGGCGAGATCGAAGGCCGCAGACGGCCGCCGCTCGGCTACTACCTCGACCTGCTCCGGTGGTGGGACCAGTGGGTTCCCGGGGAGCAGGGCGGCAGGTTGAAGTCCGGATACCGCAGACTGCCGTGGACCATGCCGACCAACCTGGTGGTCGCGCTGCGCCGCGCGCTCGAACTGACCGCGGAGGAAGGCATCGAGGAACGCTGGGAACGGCACCGCCGCACGGGCGCCGGCCTGCGCGCGGCGATGGCCGTACTCGGGATGCATCCGGTGGCGCCGCCGGGTGCGGAGTCGAGCACCGTCGGCGCGTTCCGGCTGCCGGGCAGCATCGACGCCCGGACCCTGCGCCGTCGGCTCGCGCAGCGGCACCGTGTGCACATCGCGGGCGGAATGGACGGCGACGCCGCCACCGTGATCCGGATCGCGCACATGGCGGAGTCGGCCCGACCGGGGCCGCAACTGCACACCATCGCCGCGATCGCCTACGAGCTCAACGCTCTCGGCGTGCGGGCCGCGACCGACCCCACGCGGGACTTCCTCGCGGCATGGTGCGCCGAATAAGCGTGCCGGTCCTTTCCCCGGCCCGCCCGCCGCACCGGACGGTAGCCGTGGGTTGTTGGTGTGAGGCGAACGGACCGTTCGCGTCGGTAGGTGGCGCGAACGGTCCGTTCGCCTCATTCACCTGACGCTGGCCGGCGCGGTCGAGGGTGGTGTGGCTCGGGAAAGGTATTGCGAGTCACTCAAACCAAGCCTCCAACCAACTTGTGTGGACAGTGCCCTTGCGCAGTTCCGGGCAGGCAAGCAGGCTGCCGTAGAGAGCACGGGCCGTGGGCACTCCCTGCACGTGGAGTTCGCCGAGCGCCTGCTCAGCGCGCGCGAACGCCTGTTCCCGATCGGCACCCCAGCAGATGAGCTTGGCGATCATGGAATCGTAGAACGGGCTGATGCGGTCTCCGGTGACGAAACCGGTGTCGATGCGGACTCCCGGCCCGCCGGGCAGGTCGAAACGGGTTAGCTCTCCAGGCGTGGGTGCGAAGTCGTTCTCAGCGTCTTCGGCATTGATCCGCAGCTCGACTGCGGCGCCTTGCAGGGAGATCTCGTCCTGCCGGACCGATAATGCTTCGCCTTGCGCGATGCGCAGTTGCTCGGCAACCAGGTCGATCCCGGTGACACATTCGGTGATGGGATGCTCGACCTGGATGCGCGTGTTCATTTCCATGAAGTAGAAGGAGCCGTCTTCGTCGAGGAGGAACTCGACGGTGCCTGCGCCGCGGTATCCGACGTGGGCGGCAAGACGTACGGCGGCAGCGCAGATTTCCGACCGGGTGGCCGCATCGAGATCGGGTGCGGGTGCTTCCTCGATGAGCTTCTGCCTGCGACGCTGGACCGAGCAGTCCCGTTCGTAGGCGTGCACGACGTTTCCCCGGTCGTCGGCCAAGACCTGCACTTCGATGTGCCGGGCCCGGGCAAGAGCGCGTTCCAAGTACATCGTGTCGTCGCCGAAGGCCGCATTGGCCTCCGCTTTTGCCGTGGCGAACACGTCGGCGAGCCGGTCCGGCGACTCGACTGGGCGGATGCCCCGGCCCCCGCCGCCGGCGGCGGCCTTGATCAGCAACGGGTAGCCGATGGTTTCGGCGGCCCACTGTGCCATTGCCAGGTCGGTCACGGGTTCGCTCCCGGGAAGGACCGGAACCCCTGCGGCTTTGGCAGTGCGGCGCGCGGCGGCTTTGTCCCCCATCCGCTCTATGACCTCCGGCGAAGGCCCGATGAAGGTCATTCCCGCCGCTTCGACGCGGCGCGCGAAATCGGCATTCTCGGCGAGAAAACCGTAGCCGGGGTGCACGGCGTCGGCGCCCGTCTCCTCGGCGGCCGCCAGCAGCGCGCCAATGTTCAAATAGGACTGGGCGGCCGGTGACCCTCCAATGTATACGGACTCATCAGCGAGCTGGACCCAGCGCGAGTTCGCGTCGGACTTGGAGTACACAGCAACGGCTTCGATACCGGCCTCGTGGCACGCCCGGATGACGCGCAGCGCGATCTCACCTCGGTTGGCGACGAGAACGCGAGTCAGGGCGTTCATGCGGATTCCACCTCCGCGATGTCGTCGCCGATCGAGACCTCGTCACCGTCCTCGACGAGGAACCGCGAGAAGGTACCCTGCTCGTCGGCCTTGACCTCGTTGAAGGTCTTCATCACCTCGATGAGCGCGATGGTTTGACCGGGAGCGATCGAGTTTCCCTCGGCGACATAGGCGTCGGCGTCGGGGGACGGGCGTCGGTAAAACACGCCGGGCATCGGGGCCTTGATGGTAGGCATGACTCTCCTGTGCGGGTTGGTCGGGCTTCGTCAGGGGGTGAGCGTGGCGCGGAGGCGTTCGAGGCGCTCCCGGCGTTGGCTCCGTGCGGCGAGTGCCGTTTCCAGGTCCACGGAGACGAAACGAACTCGGTCTCCTGTCTTGGCTTGGCCGAAGATGTCCCGGTCGGCCGAGACGACCGTGGCGATTGTCGCGTAGCCTCCACCGGTCACGGCGTCGTTGAGCAGCACGATCGGCTCGTCGCCACCGGGAACCTGGATCGACCCGATCGGATAACCGAGGTCGACGACGTTCGCCGGGTCGCTTCCGGCGCCGGCGGGTTGCTCTCGTTCGACGAAGTCGAGCGTGCCCCCGCGCAGCCGGTAGCCGATGCGGTCGGCGTCCTTGGTGACCTTCCATTCGGTTTTCAGGAACGAGTGGAGGGCGGCATCGGTGAGCCGGTATGCGCACAAGCCGACGACTACGCGCACTTCCGATTGCGGCAGCAGTGCCGGGCGCAGCTCTTCGGGGACGGCCGCACCGGGGCGAGGACTGCCGTTCTCGCTGGTCTTGCCGAGCGGCAGTCGGTCACCTTCGGTGAGTTTCCGGCCGTCGAGGCCGCCGATGCCAGTGAGTGTGTAGGTGGACCGGGACCCGAGGTACTCCGAGACGTCCACGCCGCCGCTGACCGCTATATAGAACCGGGTCCCGGCGGTGATCATCGAAAACTTGAGGACATCACCGGCGCCGACTGCCATTGTCTGCCACGTCTCGACCGGTTCGCCGTTGAGCATCACGGGCGCTGCCGCGCCGGTCACGGCGACGAGCCGGTCGTCGGTGAACTCCAGCTCCGGGCCGATGTAGGTGGCCTCTAGCGCGGCGGCGCCGACGGGATTGCCGACCAGCATGTTCGCCGCAGCGTAGGAGTACTGGTCCATGGCGCCGGACGGTGGCATGCCGATGTCGTAGTGGCCGTTGCGGCCGGCGTCCTGCACGGTCGTGAACAGCCCACCCGATTGCACGATCAGCTTGGTCATCGGTACAGCACCTCCAGCAGTTCGCTGTTGACCGCGTCCGGGTCCGCGAGGAACTCGGCCGGCTTGAACTCGAACTCCCGAATCCGGTACCGGAACGTGCCCCTTTCCACTTCGGTGCGGACCTGGTCGAACTCCGTCTGGTCGATCGCGCGGTAGCGCAGCACGTCGCCAGGCTTGGGGAAGACGATGCTGTCGGCGAAGTCCGGCAGTGTCTGCGACAGGTCGAACACGGGGGCGGGCGCGAGTCCGAACAGCTGGTATCCGCCGGCGCCGCGTACCGGGTAGATCACGGCGAATGCGCCACCGAAGCCGAACGCGCGTTCGGGAGTGTCGGTGCGGGGCCGCACGTACTTCGGTACCTCGATCTGGCGGTCCGGTGACACGAGCTGGTAGCAGAACGGCAGGCCGGGAACGAAGCCGATCATGGTCACGATGTAGGGCGCTCCGGAAAGCGCCGAGATGAACCGCTGGACGTCTTCGAAGCCGTTGATGCGCGCCGCGTATTCCAGGTCGGTGGCATCCGGGTCCTGATGACGGTCCCGGAAGCGCAGCAGCGTCTCCCGGGTCCACGGGTCGTCGTAGAGTACGGGGACGTCGACCACCCGCGTGTGCAGGACGTGGTCCGCCGAGAGGCTGGTGGCGGATCGCTCCAAGCCCTGGAGATGCTCGACCAGTTCGGCGGGGTGGAGACGGTCGGGGTCGACCCGGATCATGTACGAGGCGTTCGACGGACAGATGTCGACGATTCCGTCGAGGTGCTGATCGCGCAACGCGGCGGTGATGGTCATGGCCTTGAAGTTCGCCTCCAGGCTCATCGCCTGAGCGATCTCAACGAAGACGAACTCGTCCGCGCCGAAATGGTAGTGCGCAGGCGGCAGCTCCAGCGATGCCGTTGCCACAGCTTCTCTCCAATCAGTCACGCCCGCTGCCTGATCGGCTCACGGGGCATGGGGGTCACTGTGAACCCGCACCGCAGTGGTCGGCCACTGGCCGACTTGGACAAAAGCAGGGGCAAATGTGGCCGAACCGCTGATTCTGCTGGGCGGTGCGCGTGCCAACACTGTGCTCAAAGTGTCGATGCGGCACTGTGGCCACAGGAGTGTCTCTGCTTTCAGGTAGACCGGTGGGCTTTGACGAAACGGAGTGGGCATGAAGAAATTGATCGATCTCAATGCCGATGCGGGGGAGAGCTTCGGCCGCTGGCGGCTCGGCGACGACGCGCGCCTGATGCCGCTGGTGTCGTCGGTCAACGTGGCCTGCGGGTGGCATGCGGGCGACCCGGCGACCATGCGCCGCTCGGCCGGGCTGGCCAAGTCGCACGGAACCGCACTCGGGGCACATCCGGGATTTCCCGACCTGGTCGGGTTCGGTCGGCGAGCGCTCGCGATGACCCCGCAACAAGCCGCTGATGCATGTCTGTACCAGCTCGGCGCCCTGCGCAGCTTCGCCGACTCGCTCGGGATCGCCCTGACGCACGTCAAACCGCACGGTGCCTTCTACGGGTTGACCACCCGGGACCCGGAAGTGACCGATGCCATTGCCGAGGTGGTTACCGCGGTCGACCCGGAGCTGATCCTGGTCCTGCTCGCGGGCCCGACCGCCGAGAAGGTTGCAGCACGTGGCGTGCGGGTGGCTCGGGAAGCTTTTGCCGACCTGGACTACGACGATGACGGCCACATCATCATCGAGCCCGATCCGGTCGCGAAGTCTCCCGAGCACTGCGCCGAGAAGGCCATGGCCATCCTTGCGGGCGAAGTGGTCTCGACCAGTGGGAAGACTCTGCCAGTGGACGCCGACACCATCTGCTTGCACGGCGACCGGCCGAACGCGATCGAGATCGCCCAGGCAGTCCGGCAGCGATTCAGCGCGGCTGACGTCACGGTGGCGCCCATGGCCGAGGTGATCGCAAACCGTCCCTGAGAGCCTGCTTTCAGGCTCGGTGAGAGTGGCGAGGGTGGGCTAAGCCCTAAGCGGCCGGGGCCGCTTCCGAGCATAAACCCGCCCTACTGCCCTGTACGCCGCAACATTTAAGACAGCCTCGTGAGCAGGTCATAGCGTTTCGAGATGCCGCGGGTCCAGGGCGTACTCGGTGTGAGCGGCCAGGGCATATGCCTCCTGGATCCCGACCTCCCGGAACCGTACGGTGTCGCGGCCCGGTCGGAGCTGGCCGATTTTCCAGAGCGCGGCGTGGACCACGGTGGCGATCACGACGAAGCCGCCCGAAGACGCCCCGTCGGGGCCGAGGATCATCGGCGTGTCGCCGTTGATGTGGATACCACCTAGCGGATAGCTGAAGTCGGGCACGTTCGACGGATGCCCGCCCGCAGCCCCTCCGTCCGTCCGTGACCACTGGAAATGGTGGGTGTTGAGGCGGGTGGCCGATCTGTCCGAGTTCATGTTCACCCGCCATGCTGCCGAGACGAAATCCGCCCAGTCCTGCTCGGTCACGAACTCGGGGTCAGTGTGCGGGCCCCGCATGACTTCGATCTCCCAGTGCTCGGGATAGGTCGGGCGCAACGACTGCGGAAGCCTGGCCCTGCGGATCGCCCGGGCCTTCGGCGTGCCGGTGGTGAGTACGTCGCCCCGGATGAGCGCTCGGCCATCGATCCCGCCCACGCCGGCGACGAGGTGAGTCGAACGGGACCCGAACACCTCGGGAACCGCGAAACCACCAGAGAAAGCCAGATTGAGCCGGAACCCAGGGCCTTTGGCGCGTGAACAGCTCACCAAGTCGCCGGGGCGAACCTCGAAAGACTCCCACAGGGGAACCTCGATGCCGTTGAGCGACGGGGCTGCTCCTTCGGCTCCGCAGAGGGCGACCAGCCCGGGGGCACCCACGCGCGCGCTGAACCTCCCAACCGGGATCTCCAGCACCGCGGCACCGCCGGCGTTGCCGACGAGGACGTTGGCCACTCGCGCGGCGAAGTGGTCCATAGGACCCGAGGGGAAGAAACCTCGAGGCCGCATCCCGCGCCGTCCGGGCCAGTCCTGGACGGTCGTCTGGATCCCGGCATCGAGCACTTCCAACGCATGCTCGTCAGGAGACCGGCGGATGATTTCGTGGTTCACGATGGCCTCGCGGGCGATCCGAGCGCCGATGCGGTGCCCCCTGATGTCGTTTCCGCCGGGTTCCCGAGCTCACGTAGGTAGTCAGCGACGCAGAACGGAGCGTCCTCGATCGAGTACTCGTAGCGATTGTCGAAGACATCGCGCCGCGCCTCCAGCAACTCCTCTTCCGTTACTCGCACGAAGCGCACCTGATCGCCGGGCTGGATCAGGATCGGTTCGCGGTGGAACACCCTGTGCTGGCCGTAGATGTCGTAGATGGGCACCGTCCTGCCGAACAGCTGGTAGCTTCCTGTCGATTCGACGGGGAAGATGGCCGCGCACGCGCCCCCGATGCCGACCGCGCCCTCCGCGGTCCAGGCCCGCGGCGGGTTGTACTTGGGGGCGAACAGCTTCTTGCCGGGATGCAGCGGGAACAGGAACGGCAGGCCGGGGAAGAACCCGGTGAACGCGGTCCACCAGGACACCCCGGTAACGGTGGAGTAGAGCTCCTCCGGGCCGGATAAGCTGCTGTTCTCCACGATGTAGTCGATGTTGCTGCCGCCGCGCGTGTACGGTGCGTCGTGCCGGATCGTGGCGACGTAGCGTTCCACCGCCTCACGTGATGTCGAGTCGTCGAATGCGATCGGGAGAGTGATCCGGCGGCTCGGGATGATCAGTGACGAAAGCGCGGGGAGCCTTTCGTGGATCTCCTCCAGTTCACGCAGGATCGCCTCGCGCGTGCTCTGCTCAGGATCGAAACTGATCAGGATGGCGCGCAGACCGGGCGCTGCTTCCACGAATCCTGCCGGCGGCTCCGCCAGCAGGATGCCCAGCACCGCCACGACAACGAAGTTGAGTCGCAGGTCGACGTCCGGCTCGCCGTACTCGACGAGGATGCTCCGGTCCCCGGCCTGCCGGTAGGCGATCGCGGGCCGTTCACCCGCCGGGGGAGTCCGGCAGATCACTGTGCTTGAAGTCATGGGCGCCGTCCTTTGCTGCTGGACAGCGCCCATTCTGCAGTCACGGTCTTTCCGCCACCAAACCCCGCTCCGATGCCGCCATCGCCTCCGCCTCGGCACGCGCTGCTCGGTAGAAGCTCGGACTGGCTGCCGCGCAGCCCGAGCAGATCGCGGCTCCGGCCACGCTGGGATCGCGATCCATCTCCACGGCCACGTAGGACTTGTCACAGTGGTGGCACCGAATTCGTGCCTCCCAGATGTCATCGACCTCGTCTCGTGGATCGGTGCCCCGATCAAGCACGACCCGGTCCCAGGTGCGCACCACGATCGCATAGCCGAGCACCGCCACGAGCAGGGTGATCGGAGTCGACCACGTTCCGCCGAAGGTGCCGGTGCCCTCCAGTACGGCGATACCGGTCCCGGCTGCCACGAGCCACACGAGGAGGCCGGGCGAGACAAGCCGAAGCCGTCCCGGACGGAACTCCGGAAGCTGGTCGCGATCCTTGCGTGCCAGCACGATGTGGGTGAGCGCCACACCGACCCATGCAACGACGAAAACGCCCTGCCACTGCAGCGCCGACAGGAGGTAGGTCAGCACATCGGTGAGCATGAGCAGGTAGACCAGTGCACCGGCGAGGACCACCCACACGGTACGGTGCAACTTGATCTTGAAGATCCGGGAGCAGAATGCTTCGAGGTTGGTGGAGGCAAGGTAGAAGTTCGCGGTGTTGATGCGGGTCTGGCTGACCCAGATCAACAGCACGCCGGCCAGACCCATCAGGCCGACGATGGAGTAGACGACAGAGACCTCGCTGATGGCGCCATTGGTGGGCACGGTCTGCGAGATGAAGATGCCAGCCAGGCCGTTGACCATGAACGTACCCAGGTAGAAAACCGGGCCGAAGCTGACTACGCCGTGGAACGTGGCATCCGATCGGCGACCGAAACGAGCGAAGTCGATCGTGTACAGCATCATGATCCAGACGCCCATGTAGACGGTGAACGCGAATACCCATCCTGGACCGGCAACTTGCACCGGCTGTGATGGCACGGCGTGCAACCAGTCAGCGCTGAATCCATACTGCGACCCGGCCCACGCCACGGCGCCCACCAAGCCGAGCACGTAGAACGGCAGCAGGACGCCATTGAACTTGTCCAGCCAAACGCGGACGCCCCCAAAGACCAAGGGGATGCTGTAGAGCACGACGATCAGGTACCACCATCGGAGGGCCAGCCCATCGAAGTAGTGCTCGAGGGCCACGGCGACGACGGAACCTTCGAAGACGGCGTAGTAGATCGCGGTCGCGGCGAAGATCAGTGGAGCCAGCGCGGCACCGAAATAGCCGAACAGGCGCCGCGACATCAGCGCGACCGTCAGTCCTGTCCGGTTCGCGTACCGGGACAGCACGAAGTTCACGCCACCATGGGTCAGAACCGCCAGTGCGATTCCAATCAGCGCGTCCCGTGTGCCCACCGTCCGCGCCACCGACGCCGCGACGACCAACCAGAACATCGCACTGAACAAGGCAGCCCACGCCATGGACAGCGATAGACGTCCACTTCGCCACGAGCGGGGAACCGCATGCATTGAGTAGTCCTCGGTCGCGGCTTCCCGCACCACGCGGGGATCATCTTCGTAGGAGATGTCGAGCTCGGCTCGCCCCTGCGCCTTTGTCATGAAAGGCCTCCTCGGTCTGACGGAAGGTGGAGAAAGAGTCCGATCTATGAGGAGGCGTAACCATGCGCGCCAGGGCGAAAATCCGATCGGGAGTTGTCCCGATTGGCCAGTAGCGGCGACGCCGGCTTAGCTGAGCTCGCGCATGCGCAGCGCTAGCCACAGCTCGGCGCGAGCTGTGGGATCATCTAGCGAACAGTCGAGCAGTTCCGTGATTCGCCTGAGCCGGTAGCGCAGCGTGTGCCGGTGGATACCGAGCTCCGTGGCCGAGACATCGACGAGGCCGTTGTTCGCCAGGAAGACCCGCAGAGTCGAGATCAAATCCAGCTTGGACCGTTGTGCGTGGCGATCGAGGGGCTCCAGTAGCGCGGCGGCCCAGCCCTGGGCCCCGGGGTTGTCCAACTGGGCCAACAGACCTGCGGTCGCGACATCCCTGGCGAGCAGGAGCCGCTCCGTTTTCGAGGTCCCGAAGTAAACCGAGCGTGCGCGCCGCAACGCGTCGGGGACGTCGGCAAGCTGCACTCCTTCGCTGGCTACCCCCCGCGCCCCAGGAACGCGATGAAGCACTTCCTCCAAAGCCTGGAGATCCCCCTCCGCGACGGAAAGCAAGATCAGTACGCTCCGCCGGTCGTACTGCGCGACCAACGCTCCCGACTGCATGAGGCCATGCTGCTCCTCAGCCGCCGCGAGAAGATCACCAAGCGCTTCGCGGGAACAGCCGAGCACCGCGATCCGCGCCGGGCCGGGCGGGAGGGTTACCGCGAGCGTGTCCGCCGCCTCTTCAGCGAGAGCGGCGTGACCTCCTAGCACCAGCTGTAGCACCGCGCGCCGGTCTCGTCGTTCAGCCTCGTTCGCCTCCTGCTCACTCACCAGGTCCAGGGACAGCAAGCCCATCGCCCCGGTAAGCACCGAACGCTCGACCGGCGTTAAGGGCGTAGTCCGACCGGCCACCACGTAGCCCTGGACCCGCCCGCGCACATCGATCGGCAGCACCGCAGCCTGGTCCCCGCCGACCGAAAGCGATGCCGCGCCAGTACGAACGTCCAACCCGAGTGAATCCAAATCCATCCGGATTCGCGCAGCGCGCCTGCGTGCCGCGGTGGGCACCGCGTAGCGGATTCTCGCCTCCGTGTCCAGGAGCAGCACCCACGAATCAAGTGCCTCAGCAAGCTCAACAAGCACTGCTCTTGGGCCTCGCGCGGACAACGCGGCCCGAATCAGGTCGCTTTGCGCCTCCAACGCGCTGTTGAGCGCCCGTTCCTGCAGGCGGGCGATCTCCTCCGCAATAGCCTCGCTGATCGCGATGAACGGAGTCTCCTCGGGAACCGACAGCAGCGGCAGTCCCCGGCGAGACGCGGCTTCGATCAACGGCGGGGGCACGTGCGTATGGGCCACGCCGATCCCGAACCCCAGACCTACCACATCGCGTTCCACGAGGCATCGGACGTAGGCGTCCCATTCGACGTCTGCCATGCCTTTTCCGGTTGTGAGCAGAAGCTCACCGCCAGATAAGAAACGCGCCGGGTCTTCCAGCTCACTGATGTGTACCCACCGGATGGGCCGGTCGACATAGGCATCCACTAACGACCGAAGCCGTAATCTGCCCAGCCCCAGCAACCAGCGCACCGTCGGTCGCATTGATCCTCCCACGCAAGGGACATCGTCCACTACCTGGCCATCCTCGGTCAGCGCACCGGCTCTACGCCATACCGTCAGTCCACCCGGGACTTCGATGAAACCCCACCACAGAGCCCACATGGCTCACTTCTGACCACTTCCGCACCAAGGTAGCCAGGGCGTGGTCCACTGCAGCCCGTGTTGGAGGATCGGGTGCGGCGCGGGTACATTGTGGACGGTCATGGTGCACTGCTGACCGCCGCCTCGTCGGATTAGCGAAGCGCCGACGGGACGACGCTCGTGGATCGAGACCGTCAGGAACACCGATCTCCTCGAACAGGATCGGCCTTGCGCAGATGGGTTTGGTGTGGCGGGACGGTGTCGCTCGATTGGTTTGAATGCTGGAAACCGGGTTCTTGGCGGTCAACGGTGCGCCGTAGCGTTTGTGTATGGCTACCGTTGTGAAGATCGTGCCGCGCACCTCGCGTGTCCAGAACCTTTTCGAGGAGCAGGTGGGCAACGAGTTGGCCGTGGCGCAGCAGTACCTTGCGATCGCGGTGTGGTTCGACCAGCGGGATCTGCCCCGGCTGGCTTCGTACTTCTACCGGCACTCGGTGAAGAAGCGCAACGATGGGATGCGGGTCGTCCAATACATGTTGGACAACAACATCGAGGTCGAGATTCCCGGAGTTCCGGCCGTCCGCAGCAGGTTCGAGGATCCCCGTGAGCTCATCGCCCTCGCCTTGGAGAAGGAGCGTGCCGTGACCGACGAAGTCACGACGTTGTCGCAGAAGCTCCGGGAGGATGAGGACTACCTCGGCGAGCAGTTCATGCGCTGGTTCTTGACCGAACAGGTCGAACAGGTCGCGGAAATGACCACGATGCTCGATGTCATGGACCGCTCGCAGGGCAACATGTTCGACATGGAGGACTACCTCAAACGAGACCCCGTCGGCGAAGACAGGAACGAGTCCGCAGCCCCGCGCACAGCGGGCGGGACACTATAACCGGATCCGGCACCGGCCACAGCGGGTCGGTGCTGCTGCTTCCCCGTCTCACCTGCACCTCGAGTACCACGCCGCTCATTAGCACGACCCGTCCTGCCGAGACGAAGCACGAGGTTCCGGCGCAGATCCGGACGTGACGAGTGCCGCGCGGACCGGCGAAATCGGCGTAGAATCACGCCGCACCGGTGACCGCGGCCACCGGCCGCCGGACCTCCTCGGCGATGACGTGCAGGTCGCTCGCGCTGATGCGCTCCCGTCGCGCAGCAGCGGCATGCAACCGCCCGAGCACTCCGGTCTCGCCGTGCCCGAACCGCTGTTCCCATTCCACAAACGCATCTCGCCTCACGGACTCCCCCTCCGGGAAGAGGCCTTCAGCCCGGGACCACCGCGACCGGACACGGCGGGTGGTGCAACACGCCTCTGGCCACCGAACCCACCAGCAGGCCGGGAAATCCCCCGAGCCCACGATGGCCCACCACCAGCAGCTGCGCATGCTGTGCGGCCTCGCGCAGTGCTTGCGCCGGCGGGATGTTCGACACGATCTGGCGCACGACCACTTCCGGGTAGGACTCAGTCCAGGCGGACACCTGTTCGGCGAGGCACGATGACTCAGAGCCGTCCCCAGTTGCAAGCTCCGCGTCCGGCGGCGAGTGACCATCTCCCCTAGCTGAGACGCCGCGGGCGCGCGACGGTCGGGACCGGGTACGGCCCTTCGAGGTGGAACATGACCGACCAGGAAACCGCGCTCGACCTCGCCAGCACCCCCGTGGTCGCGGTCCGACCCGAGCTGGCCGCGATGGATGCGTTGTATGAGATGTACCGCCGCGACGTGCACCACCTCGCCGTGGTCGCCGACGAGGACACCGTCGGGCTGGTGAACGCGGCAGACCTGCTGCAGGGCATCGCGGCCCAGTACCCGAAGACGACCACTTCGGTCGGCTCGCTGTGCCCGGCGCAGGGACCCCGGGTGGACGCGGCCGACGACATCGGTGTCGCAGCGCAACGCATGATCGACGCCCACACCGATGCCGTCTTGGTCATGCGGCACGGGCGGGTGTGCGGCGTGCTCACCGCGGTCGATCTCGTCCGCAGCATCGCCCAGGACTCCGTCGCACACCAGGAGAAAGAGGGGTCGCGATGAGTGTCGCCAGCGCCGAGATGGACGGGAGCCACGGGCAGGACGCGTGGTTTTGCTGGCGGAGCGCTTCGCCCGCGGGGAAATGGGCGAAGAAGAATACCGGCACCGGATGACGGTATTCGCCGAACGCAGGCGCCGGACGTGACGCCTGGGTTGGGCGTACCACGCAAGTGGTACCCGAGAACGAGCTGGGGACGATCCGATGTACCCGATTTCGACGTGGGGGAACGCGGATGCGGTGCGTGCTGGCGGGCGTTGATGGCTCCGCTGAGTCGGCGACTGCGGCACTCTGGGCAGCTGACGAGGCATCCCTGCGTGGTGTGGCGTTGCGGCTGGTGACGGTCGTCGCGAGTGGCGACAGCTCGCAGGCATGGAGCGTCGTGCGCAGCGCCGGCGAGTTGTGTCGCCGTGAGCATCGCAAGATCGATAGTGCCGAAGACGTGGTGCACGGATTCCCACCGGATGCACTGGCCTTGGAGTCCGTCGACGCCCAGTTGCTCGTCGTCGGTTCGCGCGGCCGGGGCGCCGTTGCCGAGACGCTGCTGGGATCGGTGAGCAGAGCGGTCGCGGAACGAGCGAGCTGTCCAGTCGTCGTCGTTCCGCAGCGCCGGACCAGTTTCGCCCTGGGCCCGGTGGTGCTCGGTGTGGCAGACCCGCCATTCGATTCGGCGGCAGTCTCGTTCGCCTTCGCAGAAGCAGCCCTGCGGGACACCCCGCTGCTGGTGGTGCACGTGTGGCGACCGGTCCCAGGCAGGCAGTTCCGGACCGCGCCCGCATCGATGGCGAGGTTGTCGACAGTGGACGAAGCCCGAACCGACCTGACAGTGAATCTGGCTGACTGGACGGCAAAATACCCGAACGTTCAACTAGGCACTGACGTGCGCTACGGCAATCCCGCCGAGGAGTTGAGCCTCGCCGCCTCCTCGGCCCAGCTGCTGGTCCTCGGCCACCACAGCAGGGTACTCGGGTTCGGCTCGGTCGCGCGCAGCGTCCTGCACCGTGCGGACTGCCCGGTCGTGATCGTCGGCGAAACCCACCACGGCGAGGACCTCGATTTCGCCGAAGAAGGGAGAAGAGCTGATGAATGACGAGACCGACAAGACGCGGACCCAGCACCCCGACGTCGCCTCAGCGACGTGGGAGGTCACCGAGCGTTCGGTGAGCGTCGACGACTTCGCGGCGCGCTACGACGTCGGCGCGGTCGAACACCTGGTCGTCGACGCGCAGCCCGAGACGATGTACCAGGCGCTGCGACATCTCGACCTGCTCACCATCAGGTCGCGAACCGCGGACCTGGCCATGTGGGCGCGGGGACTGCCGGAACGGCTCAAACGCCGCGTTCCGCCTCGGGTTCCGACCCGCTTGACCTACGACGACCTGTGCATCAGCGGAGACTGGGTGCTGCTCGGCGAACAGCCAGGCCGGGAAGTGGTTTTCGGTGCGGTGGGCAGGTTCTGGACGCCGATCGTGCGCATGGAGGAGATCACGGCCGAGGAGTTCGCAGAGTACGGCAAGCCCGGCAGGGGAAAGATCGTCACCTCGCTCTCGGTGCGCCCCTACGGCCGCCGCGGAAGCCTGGCCACCTACGACATCCGCACCACGCTCGACGATCCGATCACGCGCCGGATCTTCACGCTCTACTGGCGGACGGTATCGCCGTTCGTCAAAGCCATCATGCGCGCCACCCTGCGCGCTGCGGCAAAGCAGGCGCGCTCGTGAGTGATTTTTCTGGCGAGAAAGGGGCTCTTCTGCTTCTTCCATAGGTTAGGCGTGTCCGGGGATTGACACATCTACCGAGACATGACACCGGTAAGAATCGGCATTGCCGCTCACGGCCCGATGGACGCCGGTCGTGAGTGAGTGGTCCGGTAAGAACCGGCATCATCACTCACGACCGCACCGCCGCCCGCATTCCCGTGGAAAGATCGCCGGAATGGCGATCGATGTGTGCGAGATTCGGGTCCTGTTCTTCGACGTGCTCGGGACCGTGGTGGACGAAGCAGGTTCGGCAGCGGACGAGTTCGAACGGGCCGTACACGACGCAACGGGTCAGAGCGGACACGGCAAGCCGCTGGCCGCAACGTGGTTTAGCGAGTGTACCCAGCGGCTGAACTCGATTCTCGGAGGTGAGTCGTGGGCGCCGCTGGAGGAGATCAACCGCCACGCCCTGGCCACAGCAGTCGAAGAACAAGGACTCACCGTTGACGCCTCGGCCCTGGACCGGCTCGCGCTGGTCACCCGACGGCTGCGCCCGTGGCCGGATGCGGCGCCTGCTCTCCGCGCCTTATCCGGACGTTTCACCCTGGCGGCGCTGTCCAACGCGACCACGGCGATGCTCGCCGCTATCAGCCGCCGAGGCGCTCTACCTTGGCACTGCGTGCTTTCCAGCGAACTCGTGCGCTCCTACAAGCCCGACCCCGTGGTGTACGCGATGGCGCTGGATCTTCTCCGCGTCGAACCCGAGCAGAGCATGCTCGTCGCGGCACACCCCTGGGACCTGCGCGCCGCAGCGGCGAAAGGCATCCGAACGGCATACGTGGCCCGGGCAGGAGAGGGCGCCCCAGAACCCACCGACGCCTTCGACGTCGAAGTCGACGACCTCACCCACCTCGCACGCACATTGATCGAGTGAGAGGACGCACGGCACCTTTTGCCAAATTACTTGGAAAAGGGATTCTCTCGTGGGCAGACGGGGTGCGGTGACGGCCACGGATGGGGCCCCAGCGTTGCACGGACGCTGGCCAACGTCGGCACCGTAAGGTGCTGGCTCGCGGAACGTTTTCACACGCTGCGTGAACGGCTCTGATCAAGACAGCTCAGGTTTCGAACGCTTCGGCGGCGCCGTTGACGAGCATGTCGCCGATGTCCCGGCGGGGTGAAGCGACCGACGGCGCGCCGTGGCCGATCCGCAGCAGTGCTCGTGGGGTGACGTTTCCACCGAGCAGCCGTTGGAGCTCCTCGCGTGTCTCCGGCACCTCGACGACCTCGGAGATCATCGACGCGAACAGGCCTTGTGCGGTTGCAGTCAGCCACAACCGCTGCAGCGCCTGCCCGGCCTGCAGATCTGCTTCCCGGCTGTTGTGGCGGGTGCACAAGACGACCAGCAAGGGATGGGTTTCGAATTCGGTTCCCGGCGCCCGCTCGGTGTGCCCGGCGGTGAAGTCGCGGTGCACCCACTGGTCCTTGGGTTCCGGTTTGGGGCCCGCTGCCGACACCGGCACGCCCTCGGTCGTGTCATCGGCGCGTCCGATCCATGCGGCCATTTCGGTTCGGAAGCGCGGGTCGGCCATCTGCGCTCGATGCGCACGATGCACCAACCCCTCAAGCGTGCCGTGCTCGCCTGGCTGTACCACGTGCAGCCAGGCTTGCTCTTCGTGAGCAGCGCGCATCAGCAAGTGCCGGTCCTCTGTGGACACAGGTATGTTCCGGAACGGCTGTCGATGGCTGTGCCGCTCGGTGATCGCCTCATAGCACCGGAGGTCGACCGGGCGCTGATGCGCTTGGCCGCCGCCGCGCACCTCGGCCAGCGTGGTGGCGGCTGCCAGGTGCGGTAGCAACGTCACCACCGGCCGGATGCCCGCTTGTTCCAGAGCGAGTCGCAGGTTGAACAGCGCCGCCCCGCACGCCAACCGCAGTTCCCTGTCCTCGGGGTCGGCGACCGGCAGGTGCCGTTTCGGATCCGCGTGCAGTTCGATCAGTTGGGGCAGGATCCGGAAGCGCCACGGCTGGCTGTTGTGCAGCGATGGAGCCATCCCGGCCAGCCGGATGATCTGCTCCGTCTGGCCGGATGTCAGCCCGAAGGCCGCGGGGAACGCTCGCATTCACGACTCCTCATCCGCGCGTTCGATGCCCGTCACTGTGACTGTTCGGAGTTTGCCGGGGCGAGGGTCCAAGTGCCTCTGAACTGCACCGGAGGCGCGAGTGACGAAGTGCCCTAATTCCGGTCGAATGCATGGCGCAGCCTTGGCATCGACACCGATCCGCTCGGGGAGCCAGTGATGAACGGTTCACCTGGCGACAACCCACAATGGCTGGTCCAGGCGCTGCGGTCGATTCCCAACCCGTTGCGACGCCGGGAGCGGGACGTTGTCGAACCGATGTGGACTCGCTTGCGTTGAGGCAGGAGTGCGAGGTGGGAGCAGTGACCGGCTATGAGGTTCTCGTGGTGGGAGTGGACGGATCGGACGCGAGCGCGCGAGCGCTGCGCTGGGCCCTCGATGAAGGACGGCGGCGGTGCATACCGGTGCACGCGGTCATGGCTTGGACGTCGCACGCTGTTCTCGCCGGGCCGGGCCCGATGTTGATGCGTCCTGGCCTGGCGCCGCACCACGTGCGGGAACAGCTTTGGGAGGACCTGAAGAATGTGGTGCGCGGCTGCATGGGCGGAACCACGACGCCGGAGGTCCACATCGAACTCGTCGAGGGTGATGCTGCCGAGGTGTTGGCCGAGCGGTCGGCGCACGCCACGATGCTGGTCCTGGGTGATCGTGGTCACGGGAGGGGCGCCGACGCGATTCTGGGTAGCACGGCACTGCGGTGCATCCACAAGGCACGAAGCCCGGTGCTGGTCGTCCCCGAAGGAATGCCGGAGCGGACCGGGCAACATGAACAGGCCGGCGTGGCCTCCCTCGATCCCGCGCTTGATTAAGGCGAGTCAGCAGTGAGGGGAGATCGATCGGGATGAATCCCGATGTCAGCGTTCGGCGGGTGGTGACGCCGGAAAAGCCCGCCGAGGCGCTGTTCAGAGAAGCCGAGGGCGCGAGCCTGCTGGTCGTGGGCAGCCTTGGGAGGGGACGCATCCGTCGCAGCCTGCTCGGCTCGGTGAGCCACGCGGTCGTCAACCGCGCCTCTTGCCCGGTCGCGGTCCTGCGCGCCGGGTAACGCGCCGGCCCTACTTCGCTTGATGTCCTCCTGCGGTACGGACGACAGCCACAGGGCACTGGGCATGGTGCAGCACGCCTGCGGCTACCGAGCCCAGGAAAAGCCCGTCGAACCCGCCGCCGCCCCGGTGCCCGACGACGAGCAGACACGCGTCGCGGGCCGCGTCGGTCAAGGCTGCTACGGGGTGTCCCCGCTGGGCCACCTCGCGCACCGTGACCTTTGGGTGTTCCTCGCGCAGGGCAGCGGTTTGCTTGCCCAGCGACTGTTTGATCCCCCGCTCCACCTGTTCGCGGTCGGCGGGCGTCAAGGGCACGGCGAGCAGGCCTTCTTCGTGCCACACCTCCATCGCGACCAGGTCGGTGCCCAGCCGCTCTGCGGCGGCGAACGCGAACCGCAGCGCTTCCTGGCTGCACGGTGAATCATCCACACCGGCGACCACTGGGCCCACGGTGGTGGGGATGCCCTTGCGCACGATGACGACCGGGCAGGCCGCGTGGGTGGCCACGCCGACACTCACCCCGCCCAGCAGGGCGTCGGTGAAACCGCCATGCCCACGCGCACCGAGAACCACCAACTGTGCTTTCGCGCTCTGACGCAACAGCACCTCGACGGGATGACCGGTCGCGACTTCGGCGGTCACCGCAAGATTCGGCCGGTTGGCACTGCACTCCGCCGCGGCCTTCTGGACCGCCTTCTCGGCGTAATCGGCGCGGGCCGGATCGTCGTTGGTGATCACGACGTGAAGCGGCGCGTGGCGGCGATCCGCTTCCGCGGCGGCCCAGGCGGCAGCCGCGATCGAGCTGTCTGATCCGTCAATGCCCACCACGACGGGCTGGTCCGGTGTTGACATGGCACTCCCTCAACCTTCCGCGTCACGGACGACAGCGACCGGGCACTGGGCGTGGTGCAGCACGCCGGCGGCCACCGACCCCAGCAGCAGTCCGGTGAACCCGCCGCGTCCGCGGTGCCCGACAACCAGCAGCCGTGCATCTTCGGCTGCGGCGGCGAGCTCGGCCACCGGGTGTCCCCGCTGGGCGAGCTTGCGGACAGGCACGTTCGGGTAGGGCTCGGCCCAGCCGGCGAGCTGCTCTGCCACCCCGCGCAGCGCTTCGTCGCGCAGATCGGCCAGCTCGTATTCCAGGTGGGGCACGACCGGCGCGTACTCGATGTCCTGCCATACCTGCATGGCCACGAGCCCGGACTCATACCGGGACGCGGCGTCGAACGCGTAGTGCAGGGCGGCGCCGCTGTGCGGGGAGTTGTCCAGCCCGACTACGACCGGGCCGCTGTCGCGGTGGTCTCGGACCACGACGACCGGGCACCGCGCGTGGGTAGCCACCTTGGCGCTGACCGAGCCCAGCAAGGTCGCGGCCAGTGCGCTTCGTCCGCGTGAACCGACCACGACCAGCTCGGCGCCGTCGGAGAGCTGCAGCAGGACGTCCGCGGGGTCACCGGGCACGACGTCCGAGGAGCCTTCAAGGCTCGGGTGGTCGCCTGCGATCTGGTCCGTCACGGGCCCGAGGATTTCCCATGCCTCGTCGTCCCACATCGGGTCACCGGACGCCATCACGACGTACAGTTGCTTGGCGGGCCGCAGATCGGCTTCTCCAGCAGCCCACCGAACGGCCGTCAGCGACGATTCGGAGCCATCCACTCCGACGACAACCCGCCCACTCGACTCCATGCCAAACCTCCCACTGCCTGCCTCCTGGGTACCCCGGGCCAGCTTCGGCACATAAGGCCACTCGGCCCTAAATAGTCAGTGGGGCCGCGGTTCTCGGTGATGGCGACAGCGATCACGGTCGGCGCGATGTAGGCGGCGGTGGCTCCGACCAGGCGTTGGCACCGATTCGCCGCGAACTGCGCATGGTATGGGGACGTTGGACCCTGCTGCGGCGCTGGCTCCGCCCTTCATCGTGAGGCGTCGACTCGAGCAGTGGGAAGGTCGCCGTCATCTTCCTCATAGGTTCGGTTCGCTCGGTGCACCTCGGGAGGTTCCGATGCTGAGACGCTACGAACGGCGCCTTCTCGAGGAGATCGAGCGGCAGCTGTGTTCCGAAGACCCGGAGTTCGCGCAAAGGATGACCCATGTGCGCCCATTCATGAAGGTCTTGGGGTGGCTCACGGTTCGCAGGGCTCTCGGAATTGTGACGGCGTTCCTCGCCCTGCTGTGCGTGGTGTTCAACGAAGGTACCGGATTCTTCGTTGCCGGGGCACTCGCCGCAGCGCTGTTCATGTCCGAGAGTTGGCAGATCCAGACCGAATGACGAGGAGTTTCGCGATGCCCACGACAGAGCACTGGTCGGTCGACATCTATCTCACCGAGCTGACCGGCGAGCTCGCACACCTGCACGGCTAGTCCGTGCGGCGAACGGCTTGATCCCGCACGAGGCGCATCGGAGACGACCAGATACTTCGCACTCGCCGACACCGTCCTCCATGGAGTGCGGCACGGTGAGCTCACCTCGGTGACTGCCGCCCAGAGCACGTAGCGCGTTGGCGATAACCGCGAGGTCGATGCAATCCCGCGTTCCGCAGCCGTCTGAGGGTTCTGGGGGCGTCCCTGCGAAGGGGATCGCGAAGCAGTAAGGCGCCGTGCAGTTCGCTTTCGCAGCTGACCCAGGCGATGGCGGTGGCGTCGAGCATGGCTCGGTTGAGCACGGCGTCGGCCCAACGGGGTCTGTTCTCCGGTAGTGCGAGTCTGCCGACTTCGACGCGCTTGCCGTCGACGATGCCGCTCATTCCTCGCCCGGGTTGTTCCGTCGCGTCGCGCGGTGGGAGCAGAGCGAGGTGCTGCTTTCGGGCGTGCGCGACGATGGCGTCGGCGAGTACGTGCGGGGATGCCTGGTCGAGTGAGGCGGCCATTCGGAGCACTTCCGACGCGTCGACGGTCGGTGCTGCGATGACGTCGACGACGGTCGGGCGTCCTGCGGTCAGGGTGCCGGTTTTGTCCACGATCACGGTGGTGGCGTGGCCGAGGTTCTCCAGAGCTGCGCCGTCGCGGATGATCACGCCGATCCGGGAGGCTCGGGACATGCCCGACACGATGGCGACCGGGACTGCCAGCAGCAGCGGGCACGGAGTGGCGACCACCAGCACGGCAACAGCGCCAACAGGGGAGCCGGTGATCAGCCAAGCGCCACCGGCCAGGAGCAGGGCCAGGGGTAGGAACCACGTCGCATACCGGTCGGCGAGGCGGACAACGGGTGCCCGCTCGGCACCGGCGTCCTGCGCCAACCGCACGATTCCGGTGTAAGTGCTTTCCTCGGCGGTCGCGCTGGCCCGCAGGTCGAAGGCGGAGCCGGCGTTGACGACCCCGCTGCGAACGGGCTCTCCGGCAGTGCGTTCGACGTGGGCGGGCTCGCCGGTCAGCACCGATTCGTCGAGGACTGCGGCAGTGCTTCCGACCTGGCCGTCCACCGGCACGACCTCGCCGGGGTTCACCAGCAGCAGGTCGCCGACGCTCACTTGGTCCACGACGACGGTTTCGAGCGCGCCATCCGCGTATCGATGGGCGAACCGCGGCGCGTGTTCCAGCAAGGCTCGCAGGTCGTGGGAGGCGCGGCGCTGCGCTGCGGCGTCCAGGGCCTGCCCGGACGCCAGCATGACCGCGATCAGCGATCCGGCGAGGTACTCGTGCACCACGAGGGTGCCACCGAGCGAGAGCACGGCGATGAGATCTACCCCGGTACGTCCGCGCCACAGCGCGTGCGCCATCCACGTCAGCGCGGGCACGATCGCTACCGCGGTTCCGGCCACCCATGCCGCGTCGGCCGTGCTGGTGGCGCCGACCGCCCAGGCGATGACGCCGAGCAGCAACGCGCCCGCCGTGACAGCGAGAAGGGTTGGCTCGAACCACAGCCGAACGCGGCGTGCAGCGTTCGGCCACCTGGGTACTGAGCGTGGTTCGGACATCAGCGGCACATCCCCAATAGTCGGAGCTGGCTCCGGCGTCATGACCAAGCGGTGAGGAAGTCGACTGCCGAGTCCATTGTGGTGAGTCTGTCGTAGTCGTCTTCGTCGATGCGGATTCCGCTGGCATTGCCGAGGGTTTCGACGAAGACGAGGAAGTCCAGGAAGTCCAGCGCCGTGCAGAGTTCGTTAGTGCTGGTGAGGGTCTGTTCCCGCAACTCTCCGTAGCTCATTTCCGTCACTGGTCCTGCTTGTTCACGCAACGCAGTACCGCGACGTGCGTCCGATCGCCGACGGCGTGGCGAGCCCCCGCTTCGTGAGCGATGTTCACGCCCCGGCCGCCAGGAGTGTTGTTCGTCCTACCGCGAGATGACGTGGCGTGCCGGGGAAGGGGAAGGCGCGGCCGCTGTCCGCCACGCCCTCCAGTCGTTCACTTGCCCTTGCGCATCACCGGGATTTCCTTGCGGGTCTCGGCTTCTCGGCGTGGCATGTGGATGGTGAGGATGCCCGCTTCGTACTCGGCGTTGATGTCTTCGGTGTTGCAGCTGGTCGGCAGCAGCAGGGTGCGGCTGAACGAGCCGTAGTAGAACTCGCTGTGCCGGTCGGTGCGTTCTTCGTGCTTGCGCTCCGCGGTGATCTTGAGCTGGTTGCCCTCGACGTTGATGTGGATGTCCTTTTCGGGGTCCACGCCGGGGAGTTCGCAGCGGACCACGAACTCGTCCTTCTCAGTGTAGGTCTCCACGCGCATCGCATGCCGTTCACCGAAGGGCCACTCGGTTTCGAACATCTGGAAGATGTCAGGCAGGCCTAGGCTCGGCCGAGGCTGCAAGCTAGTCATGGTGTCCTCCGTTCGCGAAAGATGGACAACGTCCACGGTCCGTCCTGCCATCCCTGTGGAATAGGGCCGACCGGCCCGTTCCGCCCGGACACCCGTGAGTGTTTGTGGGTGCTATGGCACCCAATAGCGCTCACGGCGGTCACCTGAGCGCCGTCGCGAGGTTCGACAGCCCGGACGAGTAAGCCTCCTTCGAATCACGAAACGTGTGAAAGCGCGCTGTCTTGTTGGCTAGATTGAAAAATCAGCCCGTTCGATGTGGTTCTTGATCGTGGACAGGAACCGAGCGGCGTCGGCGCCGTCGACCAGTCGGTGGTCGTAGCTGACGGACAGGTAGGCCATCGAGCGCACCGCGATCGTGTGCCCGCCCGTGCCGTCGGGGCGGGGAACCACGCGCTCCACAATGGCTCCGGTGCCCAGGATCCCGGTCTGCGGGGGGTTGAGGATAGGTGTGTCGAAGAGCGCGCCGCGGCTGCCGGTGTTGGTGATCGTGAACGTGCCGCCGGCTAGTTCGTCCGGGCTGATCCGGCCATCTCGCGTGCGCCCGGCGACGTCGGCGATGGCGACTGCCAGCCCCTCGACATCGAGGCGGTCCGCGTCGCGGATGACAGGCACCATCAACCCACGCGGGGTATCGACGGCGATCCCGAGGTGACAGGCGGAGTGGTAGGTGGCTGTGGTGTTGTCGTCGCTGACCGAGGCGTTGAGCATAGGGTGCTCGCGCAGCGCCTCGATCGCGCCCTTGGCGAAGAACGGCAGGAAAGACAGCCTCGTGCCGGTGCGTGCCTCGAATGCGTCCTTGGTGCGGGCACGCAGGCGTGCCAGCGTCGTGACATCGGCTTCCAGCACCGTTGTCAGCTGCGCGGACCCCTGTAGCGAGGCCACCATCCGGGTCGCGATGGTCTGCCGTAGCCGCGACATCTTCTCGACGCGGGCATCGTCGGCTGGGGCGGTTGCGGTGACGGCTGGGGCGGTTGCGGTGACGGCTGGGGCGGTTGCGGTGACGGCTGGGGCGGTTGCGGTGACGGCCGGGGCCGGGGCGGGTTCGGTGACAGTGGGTACCGCCGGCGGCGTGACTGGTTCCGGGGCAGGCGGTGCGTCACTGTGCGAGGCGGGCCCTGCCCCTGCGGGCTCGACGATGGCCAGCGGTTCGCCCACCGCGACGGTGTCATTCTCCTTGGCCAACAGCTCGTGGATTGTGCCGGCGAAGGGTGCAGGCACTTCCGTGTCGACCTTGTCGGTCGCCACCTCGAGCAAAGGCTCGTCGGCAGCAACGGTGTCGCCGGCCCGCTTGAGCCAGCGGGTGATAAAGGCTTCAGTCACGTTCTCACCGAGCGCAGGCATGGTCACATGGGTGCTCATTGGACGTCGTTCTCCTAACGTCATTCGGCGAGGTCGAGGGCGGCACGGACGATGCTGTCGGCGTCGAGCCCGTGGTAGCGGTACACGTCCTCGAGCGAGCCCGACTGACCGAACCGCGTGACTCCAAGCGCGGAAGTCGGCACCCGGTTAATCGTGGCCAGGAACGACAGTGTGTGTGGATGTCCATCGAGGACGGTGACCAGCGGTGTCGCCCGGTCCGCAGCGAACACCTGGTCCACGATCCACGACTCTGCCTGCTCAAACCCCTGGCGCGCGCGCACGGCGAGATATAGCAGGTCGGGGCTGGTCACGCAGATGACGTCGGCGATCGTGCCTACGGCCTCGAGCCGGTCGGCTGCCGCGAGCGCCTCGGGCACCACGGCACCCATCGCGGCGATCGTCACCCGCGCACCTTCCCGCCGCCGCAGCGAATACGCACCTGCCACCACTTGCCGGCGCCGGCGCTCCCGCGCCGCCGGGTCGTTGGGCGCGCTCGCCGACCGGGTCGGCGCGCGCAGACTGTCGGTGTACGGGTTGGTCGGGCTCGCCATCGGCGTAGCCGCATTCTTCCCGCTGCTCAACACCGGGCAGCCGACACTCGCCATCCTGGTGGTGGCGCTGACGAACGGCATCGCCGGCAAGGCCTTTTGGGCGCCGTACGCCGGGATCATGTCCACGCTGTTCTCCACCGAGATGCGCTACAGCGGGATGTCGTTCAGCTTCCAGCTCGCGGGCATCCTCGGCGGTGGAATCGCCCCGTTCGTCGCCGCGTCGCTGCTCGAGCTCACCGATTCGTGGGTGCCGATCATGCTGTACGGGCTGGTCGCGATCGCAGTCAGCATCGGCTGTGTGATCGCGGTGCGGCCGCATGATCGACCCGCGAGCGGCATCCGTGCCGGTGTCGAGAGTGCCAGTGTGGGGGAAGAGGCAAAACAATGACGTTGACCGTACCGAGCATGGCCGAGGTGACCGATACGCCGGCGCAGCGGCCGCCGGACAAGCTAGCCGCGTCGCGTTACGCCGTTGCGTCCGGCGTCGATCCCGAACGCTACCTCCCGCACGGCACCTTCTAGTTCGAACGGCGCAACGGCGAATAACGGATTGAAGTGATCCCGCTTCCGTCGACAGTGATCATAATGTTCACTGGCGGCAGGAAGGACGGGGATGGCGAGTCGACGGAGTTCGCCGGGCGGATCTGGAGAAGCTGCGCAAGGGCTATGCCCGGGCCAGATGTATATCGCTTTTTGAAAAAAGCGGCGGCCTGGTTCGCGAGCGGGAACAGGTAGAGTTCGAATTCATCGCGGGCCAGGCCGATCAGAAAGAGTTTCCTGCGGATTGTACGTGCTGGATGCTCTCAGCTCAGCGGTACTGGCGTGTTGGCGGGTCGAGCAGTGGGGCGGAGCCTGTCGGTGTTGTTGATCGGCTCGCGGGCCGCGGAGAGGACGGGTGTAGGGCTGTTTCGAGGTTCGCTTTTCGCTCGCCGGTCCTACGCTCGGACTCACCACGGTATCTGTGGGCGGGAGGTGGTCGTGGCTAGGACAGTGCAGAACGTAACGCCTGGTGCGGGCGCGCGGCGACATGGGGCGTGGTCGCGAGCCGGGACGGTCAGCTTGCCCGTCGCGGTGGGGTTTCGTCGGCCGGGTGTTTGGGTGCGGTGTGGTGGGCAGGACGCGGCCCGCGTGGTGCGGGACGGTGGGGTGCTCGAATGGCCGGTTGTGGAGGCGACGGGCGCGGGGGTGCCATGGGCGTCGGCCGGCTGCGTGTCGGACGGTTGAGGGTGTTCGATGCTGCGTACCTTGGGCGCGTTGGCCTCGCAGATCGTAGCTCCGGTGGCGGCCGCCGCGAGGAGCATCGCGGGCTTGGAGAGCGGGCGGCGGGCTTGGGCGTCGGATGGGCGTGCGCACGTAGAGGTGCGCGGTGTTCACCAGCCGGGATCTGAGGATGCCGGCGAGCGGGTCGTCCGGCGTCTGGAGAAGGTGCCGGGCGTTGCCTGGGTCGAGATCAACGCCGCCGTGGGGCGGGTGGTCATCGGGCACGATCCGGACCTGGTGGGGATCGCCGGGCTGGTGGGCGCGGTGGAGGACGCCGAGGCGGAAACGGGGCTGGACGGGGAACCGTTCGCGACGGTCAGCGCCGATCATCCGGACAATCCGGTCAAGGTGTTCGCTGAGGTGGCGATGCTGGGCGCGAACCTGGCCGGCGCTGCGATCACGATGGGGGCCGAACTGCTGCCGTTGCCCGCCCTGCCGCCGTCTGTTCCGGCGCTGGTGTCGACCGGGGAATCGGCTTCCCGGGTCCGGGGGCCGTTGGAAACTCGGCTGGGCAAGACGGCCACCGATGTGCTGTTCGGGATCGGCAGCGCGGTGGCGAACACGCTTGCGCAGCGCCGGTCGAGCTTGCTGGCGGAATCGGCGTACCGGTTTTTTCTGTTGCGGGAGACCCAGGCCGCGCAGCGTAGCTGGGCCCGGTGGGAAGCCGGCGTCGGCAGGCATCCCGCCAGTCACCGCAGTAAGCCGGTGGCGGTCGTGGCGCGCCCTGTGCCGTTGCCCGACGGCCCGGTCGAGCGCGCCGCGAACGGTTCGGCTCTTGCCGGGCCGGCGGCGTTCGCGGGCATGCTCGGGGTGACGCGGAGCTTTCAGCGTGCGCAGGCGATGTTGGTCGCGGGCGCGCCGCGCGCGGCTTTGGTGGGCCGGGGCGCGTTCGCGGCTCAGCTCGGGTATGGGTTGTCCGAGCGGACGACTCTGGTGTTCGAACCCCGGGTGTTGCGGCGGTTGGACCGGGTCGACACGGTGGTGATCGACGCCGGCGTTGTGCGCACCGGTGTTCGGCTGGTGCATGACGTGATTCCCGCGGAGGGTGATCACGCGGCCGTTGAGCTGTGGGAACGTGCGCACCACTTGGTGGGTGTGACCAAGGCGGATGGCACGCGGCGTGAGGGTTGGTCGCTGTCTTCGGTGGCTCGGTCGCGGTTGCCTTCTGATGTGCGTGGCGCGGCGGGGCCCGGAATTGAGGTGTTCGCGCTGCGCCACGATTCGCGGAGGGTTGCGTGGGTCCTTGCCGCCGAGGAATTGGATCCTCTCGCCGAGGAGTTGGTCGCGGCGGCTCGCGGGGTCGGGTCGGTGGTCGTCGCTGGGGATGGGGGCCGGTTGGCGGCGCGGATCGGCGTTGATCGCGTGGTTGCGGGTGGGGTGCGGCTTGCTTCCGTGGTGCGGGAGATGCAGCGGGAGGGCAGCGTCGTTGCCGTGGTGTCCTCGCAGGCGCGAGCGGCGCTGGCGGCTGCGGATGTCGGTTTCGGTGTGACCCGTGATGGTGTGGTTCCGTGGGGTGCGCACCTGATCGCGGGCGCGAGTCTGGGGGAGCCGTGTGCGTTGTTGCGCAACGTGTCGACCGCGCGTCAGGTCAGCAGGCGCAGCGCGCAGCTGTCGTTGATCGGTTCGGTCGGCGGGGCGGCGCTAGCCGCGTTCGGGCCCGCTATCGGGAGTCAGGCCCGTGCTGGAATTCCGGTGGCCGTGTGTGCGGCGATCGCGCTGGGAGCGGGAACGTGGTGGGGGATGCAGGCTGCGTGGCGCCCGGTTCCGCGCGCCGTGCCGCGCACTGCCTGGCATGCGATGGCGCCCGGCACGGTGCTGGAATTGCTCGACAGTTCACCAGAGGGACTGACCGATGACTCGGCGCGCCAGCGTTTCCCGGATCACGACGAAGGAGCGGACTTCCGCCGGATGGGTGTGCTGCGGGCGTCGCTGGAGGAGCTGGCGAGTCCGCTGACGCCTGCCTTGGCGGGTGGGGCCGCGATCTCGGCGAGCATCGGTGCCGTTGCGGACGCGACGATCATCCTGGGCGTGCTGGGAATGAACGCGTTGATCGGCGGCGTGCAACGTATCACCGCCGACCGTGCGTTGAACAAGCTGCTGGCGGCCAGCGTTGTTCGGGTTGTGGTGCGCCGCAAGGAAAACGTGACGCAGTTGCCCGCTGACCAGCTCGTGCTCGGCGATGTGGTGGAGTTGGTGGCCGGGGATGCCGTTCCGGCCGACTGCCGGCTCCTGGAGGCGGACGGGCTGGAGCTCGATGAGTCGAGCCTGACCGGCGAGTCGATGCTGGTCACCAAGACGGTGACGGCGACTCCGGCGGTGCCGGTCGCGGACCGGACCTGCATGATCTACCGGGGCACCGCGGTCGCCGCCGGGCGAGGGGTGGGTGTCGTGGTCGCGACCGGCGCGGACACCGAGGCCGGCAGCGCGATCGGGCCCGAGGTCCGGCGAGGTGCCGATGGTGTCGCGGCTCGCCTGCAGACGCTGGCCAAGGTGACCGTGCCGATCTGCCTGGGAGCGGGTGGGATTCTGCTTGTCACGGACATACTGCGCGGGCGTCGGTTGGGGACATCGCTGGGGCGGGCGGTGAGCCTGGCGGTGGCGGCCGTTCCCGAGGGATTGCCGTTCGTTGCCACCGTCGCCGAGCTCGCGGCCGCCCGGCGGCTGTCGAAACGCGGGGCATTGGTGCGCAACTCCGCGACGATCGAGGCGCTGGGCCGGGCGCAGGTGTTGTGCTTCGACAAGACCGGCACCCTCACCGAAGGGCGGATCGCGCTACGGCGGGTATCCGACGGCGCGTCGAGCCGGTGGCTCGAAAACATATCCACAGTGCAACGCCGAGTGCTCGCGGGTGCCTTGCGGGCAAGTCCGTTGGTGGACAACGGTGAACTGCTCCCGCATCCCACCGATCGCGCGGTCGTCGATGGCGCGCGCGGCGCGGGAGTGCACCCGGCCGAAGGCAAGCAGGGCTGGGTGCCGATCGACGAGATGCCCTTCGAGCCCTCCCGCGGCTACCACGCGGTGCTCGGCACCTTCAGCGACGGCAATCTGC
Source organism: Saccharopolyspora sp. ASAGF58 (assembly GCF_012277335.1). Classification (NCBI taxonomy): domain Bacteria; kingdom Bacillati; phylum Actinomycetota; class Actinomycetes; order Pseudonocardiales; family Pseudonocardiaceae; genus Saccharopolyspora; species Saccharopolyspora sp. ASAGF58. The sequence goes on from NZ_CP040605.1 coordinate 5,900,132, forward strand.
TGAGTGTGAAAGGTGCCCCGGAGATCGTGCTGGCCCAGTGCACCCGGTGGCGCAGACCAGACGGCGACGTTCCGCTGGAGGGTACCGCTGGTCGAGACGTCGAGCGCGTTGCCGAAAACCTCGCCCGGCAGGGCTACCGGGTGCTGGCTGTCGCCGAGCGGGCCGCCTCGGACCGCAGTGATCTCGACGAGTCCCGGATCCGGGATCTGCGGCTGATCGGATTCGTCGCGCTGGCCGACCCGGTACGGCCCACCGCGGCCGCCGCGGTCGCACAGCTCCAGCAGGCAGGTGTCGAGGTCGTGATGGTCACCGGCGATCACCCCAGCACCGCCGAGGCGATCGCCGCCGAACTCAACGCGCTCAACGAACGCCGCGTCATGACCGGCACCGAACTGGACACCCTCGACGACGACCAACTGGCCGCGGAAGTAGCCACCGTCGCGGTGTTCGCGAGGGTCAGCCCGGCACAGAAGGCGCGCATCGTCGACGCCCTGCAGCGCAACGACCGTGTGGTCGCGGTGACCGGGGACGGCGCCAACGACGCCCCGGCGATCCGGTTGGCCGACATCGGCATCGCGCTGGGGCAGCGCGCAACCCCTGCGGCGCGCGAGGCCGCCGACCTCGTGGTCACCGACGACCGCATCGAGACCATCGTCGACGCCATCGTGGAAGGCCGCGCCATGTGGGCATCGGTGCGCGATTCGCTGGCCATCCTGCTCGGCGGAAACCTCGGCGAGATCGGCTTTACCGTCGTCACCGGTCTGATCAACGGCGGGGGCAGCCTCAACGCCCGGCAGCTGCTGCTGGTCAACCTGCTCACCGACATCCTCCCGGCGATGGCGATCGCGGTAAGGCCACCGCCGACGATCACCGCCGAGATGCTGCTGGCCGAAGGCCCCGAAGCCTCGCTGGGCGCGGCGTTGACCCACGACATCTACCGCCGCGCCGCGGTCACCGCCGGGGCCGCGATCTGTGCGTGGATCTTGGGCAGGGCGACCGGATCCCTGCGCCAGGCCAACACGGTCGCGCTCGTGGCGCTGGTCGCCGCCCAGCTCGGACAGACCCTGGTCGTGCGCGGACGGACACCACTGGTCGTGGGGTGTGCGCTTGTCTCGTTCGTGGCCCTGGCCGCCGTCGTCCAGACGCCCGGGCTGAGCCAATTCTTCGGGTCCAGCCCGCTACTCCCGCACGGCTGGATGATCGCCGCGGGCATGGCGACCGCCGCCACCGCCATCAGCCTCCTGCTCCAACAATGGTGAACCTCCATATGTGGCCGCCAGGATCCCGTCACCGCAGCCATCGTCGGGCCCGACTCGGGACAACTTCGGGGCAGGCACGACGCCCGAGCGCCGAGAACGGCCGACGACTCGCCAGCGGCGAAAGCGCCTGCCTCCAGCCGACAGGCGATGAACCCATGATGGGCATCGATCACGCGCGGCTTCAACGAGAACTGGACCTGGTACGAGAAGAACTATCCGGCCAGTTCCCGACGCACAGCCCGGACAGATCTCGCACGCGATCAACACCGCAGCCGCCGAGCTGATACCGCAAGCCACCATAGGAACCTTCCTGCCGATCCTCATACGCCGACGCGCGCAGGAAAGACTACGAACACGGCAATAGCACGCGAGCGGCACCGACACCGCGGCCAGGCCGCTTCACCGGAGGAACGTAGTGCGGAGGCCCCCGGATTTATTGATCGGAAACGTAAGGGTGCGATCTTCGTTGGTCTGGCGTGATCGCTGGTGTGCGGATCTGCGGCGCAGGGTGGTCGCGGCTGTCCATGGATGACGCAGGTTGAGGTGGCGCGGGTGTTCGCGGTAGCGCCGTAGTCGGTGTCCAGATGGGTACAGGCGTGGCGGAAACAGGGTTCGAAGGGTCTTGCCGGGCGTCGGCGGGGTCGCAGGCCCGGTGAGCAGGAAGCGTTGATGTGCTCGCCGGCAGCGCAACTGCGGTATGCGGTGGCCGAGCACACCCCGGTCATGTTCGGGCTGCCGGATGACCGCAGAGCATCACGACCGCCAGCGCGAGTGTCGTGAGCGATTTCAGGCGCTGTAGCCCCGAAAACCGCGCACGGGCCACCTCGGAACACAGCGCTCACCACCGCCCCCACCCCCCGCCGTGCTGCTCGAGACCGAGTTGTCCCTTGAGTGTCTGGTTGACCGACTCGATCCACTGGCGTATTCCGCCGAGGTTGCCGTTGCGGTAGGTCTCGTCCTAGCGGTCCGGGCGCAGCAGACGCAGAGCCATCGCCTCAGTGAGTTTCTTGAAGTCCTTGCCGGAGAAGCCCTTGTCGGTCAGCGGGATTTGGCCGTCACGGATCAGAGGGTGGTTGTGGTCGAGCAAGGCCGCCAGCACCTCACGTTCGCCGATCTTGGGGTTGGCCAGGCACCACATGACCGGCATCCCATCCCCGGTGCACACCGAGCCGGCGGCGGAAGCGGTCGCGACGTCTTGGGCAGCCGGTGGTGCGGTCCACATCAGACGGTTGGGTGTGTGCGGTGCAGGACCGAGGTTCGTGAGCGTTTTTCGGTGCTATGGCGCCCAAAAACACTCACGGCCAGGTGGCGACCTTCGCGGGCCGCGCCGCAACGGGTCGCGGGTCTGCTTCTCGTCGACACCAGGGCTGTCGCCGACAACGACGAGCAGCGTGTCAACCGCCTCACGGTCGCGGATCGAGCGGAACGCGAGGGCACCGCGCGCTGGCTCGCGGAGAGCACCCTGCCGAACCTGCTGGGAAGCACGACGCACGAACGACGGCCAGAGGTCGTCGCCAGCGTCCGAGACCCTGTGCGGGCGCCAACAACGTGGTCGTCGGCGAGCACGTAGAGTGCGGTCAGAAGGGTGTTTAGTTCTTTATTCAACATTGATCTTGAACACCCTTCTCCGCTACCCACTCACCGACCCTCCCGTCACGTGATCTTCACGGAATCAATCATCTAGGTGAATGGCCGACCGAGAATCCCCCGGCCCTCACCGTCCCCTTTATCAACCGCAAGCCGTTGCAAAAGCGGGTACGGGAGGTGATCACAACCCTACAGTGCGCACGCTTCCGCACGGCACGAATACCTGCTCGGCGCGATGCGGGCCTACTCGTGGTGGTGGGTGCTTCTCTTGCCGGATGCGGGTGGGTGTGGGTGTGGTGCCCGCACCGGGCTGCGCCGCTTGCGAACCGGTTTGCCGCTCTCTCCTGTCCCGCGCGCTGTCGCATCGTGGGAACCGGTTTCTTTCGGTGTGCTCTTGGTATGTGTCTTCTCGGTGCGCGGCCTGGATGTGCTCCGGTCGGCCCCGCGCGCCGGTCGGCCTTCCTTTTCCTTTGCGGCACCTTTGGCTTGCGGGGCTTGCGGGGTCATGCCGGCATCGGTCGGTGTTCGAGCGCCGTCGTCGGAGCCCTTCAGCCTCTCACCGGCTCGGGTAAGGGCGCCGCCTGTGGTAGCCGCGACCATCCCGATACTGCGGGTCACGCCTGTGCGCAGCCGTCCGAGCCGTCCCTCGCTACTACTGGATTCGCCAATCTTTTCCTTTACTTGTCCAGTGCGAGACTTAGGCAGGTCCGTGGCAGCGTCGGAAATGGTCCGACCAGCGCGCTTCGAAACGGGTTGGGCCCGCTCACGGACTAGCGGGACGTTCGGCAACTTCCTACCCACGGTATGGCGAAGCTTCCGGCCCACGTTACGGGCGGTCATTCGCAGCTTAAGCTTCATCAACCACCTCTGCACGTAACCGATGACGATCGCCAGAAACACCTTGATCCGGGTCATCGCAAACCTCCGGCGCTGATCGCATTGCCGGAGATCGCGTCCGCCCAATAGTGCGCATACTCGACCTCGGCGATGTCCGAGCTGTTGCGCTCGGTGTTCCCCAGTTCCGGCGGTTGAAACCACGAAGTGTGAACTACTTGTGCCCGTCGTCGCCCCGGACAGTTGGGGCACTAGATCGGTTATCGACAGGCACCAGTGGGGTAGCCTCGGTGCATGGCTTCGCTGGACAAGGCCGGGGCCAGGCCTCGGAAATTCCTAGCGCGATTGGCCGGATGGCTACGGGAGGCCGCCGGGCGGATCGTCCGCGACTTGCTGGTCAAGGGCTCCGAGGTGCTACACCGAGAGGTTCCCGCCTGGTTGGACAAACTCGCCAACTCGGCGAGCAGTTCGCCGAGCGTGCAATCTGGACTGGCTGGGCTTTCCGCTGCCATTAGGGGGAAGCACCCGTTGTGGCCGGCGGTGAAGGCCGCGGTCGCCGGACTGAGCGTCAAGGTCAAGGTTCTCCTGGTCGTTGGCCTTGCCCTTGTCCTACTGTTGGGGCCCGTGTTGCTCGTGCTGCTCTTGTTGTTCCTGATCGTTGTCGCGGTGATCAGGACGATGCGGGTTCGGCGTACTGAGGAACTTTTTACTTTATGGTGATTGTGGGGTGATTCAGAGTTGCATGACCCGGGTCGTGTTCAGAGCACATGCCCTCGTCATCGCTGCTAACAGCCCTTGAACCTTCATCGACTGACTGTGTCGGGAAGCCCTGACGAATCGCGTTGAACGCTGGAAACGGAAACGCTGGAAACGGAAGAGTGCAGCATAGTTTTTAAGTGTTCGGACGTTGGCGTGCATACCGCGATCTTGGCATCGGGAGGGTCGTGATGTTGGTCCGGATCAAAGTGTACCTGGCAGCTTTCGTCGGCTACCTGCTGGGCCGATGGCGCATGGGGAAAGCCGCCTTGCGCCTCGCGCGCCTGCTGGCACGCAAGAAACTGAGCAGCATGCCTGCCCGCCGCCGGGCAGCCTCGAATCACAGAAGGCTACGGCTTCAGCGCGCAGGTGTGACCGCTGCAAGCGTTATGGCTGGCGCCGGCGCTGCATACGCTGCGTATCGCATGACTCGCTCGGTCGCGCTCGAATCCAGCGAAGCCGAGCAGCCGTCTGGCGAAGGCACTCCAGGGGAAGGAGCTGCGTCGCTGGGCGAGAGCAGGGACGAGACAATCGTTCCGCCAGAGGGTGCTATCCCGGCCGCACGCGAGGCACCCAAGACAAAAGCGAAGAAGGCAGCGAAGAAGGGGGCCCAACGCTGACCCGGTACCGAGCCACGGCCATCTAATTCGGGAGCCGGAGGTCCCGCTCAGGAGGGGGTCGCCCAGTGGAACTCGACCATCAAGGCCACTGCATTGCTCCGAATCTTCATGGCCGCTACAAGACTGGGTGAGTGGACGTGGAACTCCTGGGGCCGGCGTAGTCCGGTGATCTCGATTTCGAGTTAGGCATATTCCATCGTGAGGGACAGCCGCGATGGTTGATGAATTTCAAAATCAGAACCGATCATGAAATCGACCCGTGGCGGAGGTGTCCGGCGGTCAGTGGGTGGGTAGCCTATTGAAATGATCGTGGTAGTCGGCTGATCGGGCTTCGACGCTAGGTCGATTTCAAGATAGTAACGCCGGACACTGGCTGCACTCGGTTGCGTGAGTTGATCGTGACTGCGGGCAACAGGCCCGCCCGGCACTTCGGGGCAGGGAGCTGATATGAAATCGGGACCTCAAATCGCGCTGGCAGTAGCCGTCGGTTATGCCCTCGGGCGCAGTCGCAAGATGAAGCTCGCGATCACTGCTGCGGGGATGCTCGCGGGACGACGTTTCGCAGATCCCAAAGAGTTGCTGGCCAAGGGCGGCAAACTACTAGGAGCGTCTCCTGAGGTGCAGAAGCTTACGGGACAGGCGCGAGAGCGGTTGTTGGACGCGGCCAAATCAGCAGTGCTGGCGGCAGCGACGAGCAAGATCGAATCGCTTGGTGACAGCCTAACGGAACGTGCCGCCGGTTTGCGTACGGTCAACGTCGAAGGGGCCGGAGAGCAGCTCTCGGGCGCCGGGAAAGAAGTGACCAGCCTCAGCAAGAAGGCGATGCGGCGGAGGGCGAACTCGGAAGAACCTCCCGCAGCGGACGAAGACGAGATCGAGTCCGGGGGAGACGGCGAAGAACAGGCTGCGGAGCAGTCCTCAGACGGCAGAACGGAACGCCACCGCACGCCCGAACACTCCACACCCTTGAGCGGTCGGTTGGCGAGGTCTGCCACCGAGGCGAAGGAAACCGTGCGGACGTCGCAATCCAGTGCGCAAGGCAAGTCCTCTAGTGGTGCGAGCGGACGGGCTGGGAGCCGGAGCGGCGGTTCGGCGGGGCAGGGCCAGCGCAAGCAGGCGGCGACTCCCAGGTCTAAGCCGTCTGTTCCTAGGAAGACATCTTGAGGGGCTGGGTGATGACCATGGCGCAACCGTCCAGCGAAAATCGCGCATCCAGATCGGGTGGCTTGTTGCGAGATCTGCCGCTCGAGCCGTTGAAGGTCGGCGCCAAGGAGCTACTGATGTCGGCCGGGGAGCGTGCGGCCGGCTTCGTCGGCCACAAGGTCGAAGAAATGGCAGAACGGTTGAGCGAATCGGCGGAGAACGGTGGCGCCGGACTGATGGCAGCGGTTACGGGCAGCAAGGAGCTGGCAGAAGGAGGATCCCCGGTTAAGTCGGCGCTGAAGGCCGGGTTGACGGGTATGGCAGAAAAAGCCAAAGGCGCACTGGGCATGGGCGGCGGAAAAGGAGGGAAGAAGGGGAAGTCCAAGGTAGTGAACATCATCGAGCACAATGATGTTGGGCTGCCGATTCGCGTCGTGTACGACCAGTGGACCAGATTCGAGGATTTCCCGAGCATGACGAAGAAAGTCCTTAGCGTGGATCAGGAGTCCGACGAAAAGGTCAACTGGCAGGCGCAGATCTTCCTCTCGAAGCGGAGCTGGCAAGCCACCATCGTCGAACAGGTTCCCGACGAACGGATCGTGTGGACTTCAACAGGCGCGAAGGGGACAGTGGACGGCTCCGTCACCTTCCACGAGCTCGCGCCGGATATGACCCGGATCTTGCTAGTCATCGAGTACTACCCGCAAGGGTTCTTCGAGAAGACCGCGTACATGTGGCGCGCGCAGGGCCGCCGTGTTCGCGCCGACTTCAAGTACATCAAGCGGCACTTGATGACGCGGACGATCTTGGAGCAGGACGCGGTCGAAGGTTGGCGTGGCGAGATCCGAGATCGTGAGGTCGTTAAGACCCACGAAGATGCATTGCGCGAAGAGGAAGAAGGAGCGGAGTACGGCCCTGAGGCTGGCGAGGAAGAGCCGCAAGAGTCCGAGGGCGAGTACGGCGAAGCCGAAGAGGGCAGTGAGGAGGGCGAGTACGGCGACGAAGGGGAGGAAGAAGCCGAGGAATACGGAGAGGAAGAGGAGGGCGAGTACGGCGACGAAGAGAACGAGAGGGGCGAAGAGTCGGAAGCCGAGGAGTACGAGGATGAAGGCGAGGAGAAGTACGACGAGGACCAAGCCCGCGAAGACGAAGGCCAGCGCGGCCGGCGTCGCCGTGCAGCGGTGACGTCCAGCCGGAGAAGGTGATCACATGACCGTCGCGAGCATGCAAGGGGGCGGCGGATCGCCGGTGCAGCGCGGATCGTCGGGCGACTTGGCGGAGGTTGTCGAACTTATCCTGGACAAGGGACTCGTCATCGACGTCTTCGTTCGGGTTTCCTTGGTGGGAATCGAGATTGCCACCGTCGATGCGCGGGTCGTAGTGGCCAGTGTGGACACCTACCTGCGGTTCGCCGAGGTGACCAACAGACTGGACCTGGAGCAGAAGGGCGGCAAGGACCTTCCGGAGCTGATGGAGGGCATGACGCAGAGCGGCGTCGAAGGCAAGACCAAAGGCGTGATCGACGCTGCCAAGGACAAGTTCGACGAATTCCGGGGTAGTGAGCAGGCGGAGAGGCGGGAGAAGCAGCCCGTCAAGCGCAGGGAACCGCGGAGTCGGGAGCGTGAACGATGACCACGCACGCGAGGCGCGCCGAGGGGGTCCGGACCGAGCAAGAAGGCGCCGAGCAAGAAGGAACCGAGAAAGCCGTGTATGTCTACGGCATCATCGGTCGCCGGGAAGAGCTGCCGGACGAGCTTCCCTCTGTCGGGGGCGACGAGGCCAAGGTGGTGCTGGCCTCGCGCGGCGAACTCTCCGCGTTGATCAGCGAGGTGCGGCTGGTTCGACCGCTCGGCACCCGTGAGGATCTGCTTGCGCATGAGCGTGTCCTCGACACCCTCGCCGCCGAAACGACCGTGATACCGATGCGTTTTGGCTCGGTCGTGACAACTGAGAAAGCGGTCGTTGAGGAGCTGCTGGACCCCCACCACGACCACTTCGAGGCCATGCTCACCGAACTTGAAGGACTCGTTCAGTTCACCGTTCGGGGCAGATACGCGGAGAGCGCGCACCTGCGCGAGATCGTGGCTGACGTACCCGAGGTCCGACAGCTCCGCGAAGATCTCAGCGGTCTGCCGGAAGACGCGGGCTACGCAGAGCGTTTGCGGCTGGGTGAACTTGTCAGCAACGCCGTTGCCCAGAAACGCGAATCCGATGCGGAGACGCTGATAGCCTCGCTCGAACCGTCCTCCGCTGCTTCACTTTCACATGCGGTCGCAGCCGAAGACGATGCCGTGCACGTCACGTTCCTAGTCGATCGCGAGGAGATCCCGCAGTTCGAGCAAGCCGTGGACGAACTGGGGGAGCGGTGGGCGGGACGGATCGACCTGCGCTTGATCGGTCCGCTCGCGCCCTACGACTTCTTGCCGGGGGCCTGAACATGGGACTCATCACCGGGCTTCTCACGCTGCCCCTGGCACCAGTACGGGGCGTCGTGTGGGTTGCCGAACAGGTGAAGCAGCACGCAGAACAGCAGTATTACGACCCCGCGCTCATCCAGCGCCAGATTGCGGACGTCGACGATGCCTACGCGGCCGGTGCGCTGTCCGACTCGGAACGCGACCGGTTGCACGAAGACCTGCTGAACAGGCTGTTCGAGGCGCAGCGGCGACGTCGAGGAGAGGAGATGTGACCTGGTGGCTACGGTGCGGCGCGAGGGATCAGGAGATCGCGAGCCGCCGGCGGAGCGCCGTCGGCGCAACCCCCCGCGGCAGCCGGCATCCAGGACGCCGACAACCAAGAGCAGCCCGGAGCAGGGCCGGAATCCGGAGCGGGCGCGCCAAAAACACGACAGCGACGATGACAAAGGCCGAGCGCAAGAACAGCATTCACTCAAAGCGGCCCAGGTGGCCCGGCTGGCCGTACGCCAAGTGCACGAGTTGACCGGTCGGCAGCCGGAAGGCGTCACTTCTCTCGAGCGGTCCGAAACGGGCTGGGTCGTAGGCGTCGAGGTGGTCGAGAGCCGCCGGGTTCCGGACACGGCCGACGTCTTGGCCGTGTACGAGGCAGAACTGGACGACGACGGTGATCTCGTTTCTTACCGCCGGGTCGACCGCTATGCCAGAGGGCGAGGCAACGAACGATGAACGGCTATGACGGCAGCGACCGGGCCACCGCTCCTGCGGTGCGAGGAGGCGGTGCCCGCGCACCGACGTGGTACGGCGAGCGAGCGACGTCCGCACAACCGCAGTCCGCGAACCTTGCCGACATCCTGGAACGGGTCCTGGACAAGGGCATCGTCATCGCCGGTGACATCCAGGTGAACTTGCTGGACATCGAACTTCTCACGATCAAGCTCCGGCTGGTCGTCGCCTCGGTTGAGCGCGCCCGCGAAATGGGGATCGACTGGTGGGAGCACGACCCGACGCTGTCCTCCGGCCACCGTGACCTGGTCGAAGAGAACCGGTCGCTGCGATCACAGGTGCGCGAACTCGAATCCGGGCGCAGCACGACCGAGGCCGCGCTGGAGGAAGGTGCGGACGAGCCGTTCCCCGAACCTCATCGGGAGGTGCGCGAACGCAGCACCGAGGAGCAGGACCGTGGCTGAAACGCTTTCTTACGTCTACGCGATCTTGCGAGCGGGCGTGGACATTTCCGTGCGTGTGGCAGGAATCGCCGGGTCGGAGGTCCGTCTGGTCACTTCCGGTGGCCTTGCCGCACTTGTCAGCACTGTCGACGCCGGCGAGTTCGGCGAGCAAGGGCTGCGCAAGAACCTGGAAGACATGGGGTGGCTGGAAACTACGGTCCGGGCACATAGCCGGGTCGTCGAGGCCGCGATCAGCGCCGCCCCTGTCGCCCCGCTGGCCCTGGCCACGGTCTATTACAGCGATGACCGCGTTCGGGCCGCTCTCGCGGAGCGCGGACCCGCGTTTGCCGACATCCTGGAGCTTATCTCCGGTCATGCCGAGTGGGGCGTCAAGGCGTTCGCTGACGTCAGCAAGAGGGAGCAGCGGGAGCCCACCGCCTCGGGTCCCGGAGGGTCCCAGGAGCGGCCGGGGCAGGCATACCTCGGCAAGCTCCGGGAACGGCGGAAGGGACAGGCCGAGGCGGAGCGCGATGCGTTGCAGCAAGCCGAGGAGGTCCACGCCGCGCTCAGCGATCTGTCGCATGCGAACCGGGTACACCCGCCGCAGAATCGTGATCTCGCGGGCTACCAGGGGTTGATGGTGCTCAACGGTGCCTACCTGGTGGACGATGCGCGCACCGAGGAGTTCATTGCGGCGGTGGAGAGCATCGCCGCGGAGAGTGCCCTGCGGATCGAGCTGACCGGGCCGTGGGCCCCGTATTCGTTCGCGATGGTGGAAGGTGCGGATCAGCGGTGAGCGCGAAAGACGCGGGCCGCGACATCAGCCCGCTCACAGTTCGCGACTCCCGGGAGATCGCACTCGTCGACCTGCTCGACCGGTTGTTGGCGGGCGGCGTCGTGCTGGCCGGCGACGTAACCATCTCGCTGGCGGGTGTCGACTTGGTGCGGGTGTCTTTACGGGCCATCATCACCTCGATCCACGAGGTCACGGTGGATGCCGACTCGTGGGAGCAGGTCGACGATGGGTGAATCTTCGCGTGACCACCGACCCGAGAGGCAACGGGGACTGCCGCACCGCATCGAAACCGACGCGGAGTCGGTACAACGTGACCTGGTCCGGCTCGTCCTGACTATCGTCGAACTGCTGCGCCAGTTGATGGAACGGCAGGCCCTGCGCCGTGTGGATGCGGGCGGGCTCGACGAGGACCAGGTGGAAGAGCTGGGCCTGGCTCTGATGAAGCTGGAAGAGGCGATGGCCGAACTCCGCGACCGCTTCGGCTTCGCCGTTGAGGACCTCAACCTGGACCTCGGGCCGCTCGGCCCTCTGCTACCTCGCGATGACTAACCACGTCTCTCTCGTGTACACGGCCGCACCGCTACGGGTGATGCGGTCGTTCATATGTTGCTCTTATGCGTGGGTGCGGTGGATGATCAGCCGATAGATCAGCAGCAGAATGAGCGAGCCGATGATTGCCCATACGAAGCTCATCACGTTGAAACCGCTGACGCCTGCGCCGCCCATTACGCGGGTTGAAATCCAGCCTCCGAGTAGTCCGCCGACGATGCCGATCAAGATGGTCACTATGATCCCGCCAGGGTCACGGCCGGGCAAGATGAACTTGGCGATCGCGCCAGCGATCAACCCGAACAGGATCCAGCTAAGAATTCCCATGACACTCTCCTTCTTCGGGCCTTATCAGTGCCTATGGGGTTTCCCAGGCTGGGCCCGATGTATTCGCGAGTGGATGTGGGAATCGTTTCCGGCGGTGGGAGGGTGTGCGGGCGACTGATGTCCTGACGGGTGGCTGCTGCTGGGGTTCGAGCACGTGCCCGGTCGGCATGCAGATCTCTCGCCGGGTTCGCCGGACCTTCCGCGCCATCCGTCTGGCGAGATCCGGTTGCATGGGCAAGGGCGACGCCCTCTTTGTCAGGATGGAGGAGACACCTGGCGTGAGCGCGGGTTACCAGAGCGAGGGCGGGGATCGGAGATCCTGATAGACGTGTCCACTTGGGCCGCGCGGCCGGCATCCGGGGAACCGGAACATACGGATGAATAGAGCTCTCAACGCGTTCGCCGCACGCTTCGGCGACCGGCTCCCCTCTGACCAATGGTCACAATAAGTGTTCAACAATCAATGAGCGTTATTCAGGCAGCGGGTGATCACCCCAAAATAGAGCAACGACCCCAACCAGGTAAGATCGTTTTCTCCCAAAGAAGACGACTTAAAGGTAGGGCCGTTGCGTTATCAGTCTACTACAGGGCTTGCTGCTGACCAGATCGAGGAGCTTGTCGTGCGTATCTGGCAGATCGTCCAGTGTCGCGGCAAGCAACCGTGGCCTCTGACGGTGGGACTGTATCGGGCTGTCGTGATCACTTTGGTGTATGTCCGACAGAATTTAAACCAGGCAGCTGTCGGCGATTTATTCGGTCTGAGCCAGCCGACTGTATCGCGGATCTATCGAGGGATTCTTCCCTTGATCGGGGAGGCATTATGTCTGCACATTCCAGATCTCAAGGATGCCATCCGTGGCCGACTCGTCCTGGTCGACGGAACCGATGTCCCGACCGGCAACCGCGCTGGTCACGAGGTCAACTACTCCGGCAAGCGCCGCCGCGCAGGCCTCAACATCCAGATCGCAGCAGATACAGATGGTGACCTGTTGGGAATATCCGCGCCGATGCGCGGCTCGATGCATGACCGCAAAGCATTCGACGAGTGCGGTTGGGAAGATCGCCTCTCGGACACCCCTACTATCGCCGACCCCGCATACCAAGGGACTCACGCGATCACTCCACGCAAGAAACCCAAGGGCGGTGAACTCTCCACAAACGACAAGTCGAACAACAAGACCATCTCCTCAATACGGTCTGCCGTCGAGCGATGCATCGCCCACGTAAAGAACTGGAAAATACTCGCCACCGGCTATCGGGGACGCCTCGCCGAACTGCCTACCATCATCCGCATTATCGCAGCGCTCGAATTCTACCGCCTTGGGTGGTAACGCTCGTGAATAACGCTCAATGAACTTCAAGCACCTAGGGTCAATAACTGAGGGAAAGTTCATTGACCGCCCTTTTGTATATAACCTTCCCAGATGAGTTTGGCCTCCCCCTCAGTTTGGGGCAGCAGCTCATCCAATTCTTCCATAAATTTGTTATATTTTTCCTTGTCATGTGCAGTCGTTCGGGCGGTTTCACTCTGGTGCGAGTCCTGCTCGTCATCGTCTTGACGTTCGTGACGTGATTGTTGCTGCACCACAGTTGTCCTCCTTTAGCCGACGCGAGACCGGAATCATTGTTCGAAACATTCGGACACGAAGGAGCGGTCGCCTGCTGTAGCCAGAGTGTCGGCTACGGTTGATAACCACTGCATGAGCCTGTTTTGCGCACTGGGCTGATCTGATTGCCTCGCAACGTCGAGCGAAGGCAGGCCGAGTCGTGCCGCGAGCGCGATGCGCAGTTCGTGAACTGTCCAGGTCCAGGTCATGCGGTGCTGGCCATCGCGAATGACGATGGCCCCACCGCGGTCGGGTAAATCATTGAGCAGAGTCGTGATCGCTGCCTGAGTCCTGCTGAACCGTGAAAAGAGGTCGCGCTCGCGAAGGCAATCGTCTCCGAACAAGCTTGAGATTACCGGATCGTCGAAGCGCCCACCGAGTGCTCGATCCACGCGATGCAGGTAATCGGTCAAGTGTTTCCGCAGCCAACGGATCTGGCGAGGACTGAAAATGACGATGGTATTGTCACCTTGGCGATCCCAGCTGATCAAAACACGCCTCACCTCCCCACCGTTTCTTCCTGCGGCTCTCCCTGGGTTCCCAACTCCAAGCATGGACGACCGAGCCGCTGATCCGCACAAAGGAGAGGAAAATTGCCCATAAAACAGCAAGAACTGCCCTTTCATGCGCTCGAAACGTATGCCACCAAGCCCGGAGCATCGTCACCGCGTTCGGCTGCAGAGCGCTGGTAAGGAAGCTGCCGTCGGCGACGACGTCAAGAAATGGTGCGGCGATACGCTGGATGGGCGATCCGGCGTGAAGACGGCGCCGCGGGCAGGTCGAGTCCGCCGGCTCGGAGCCGGCGCGGCCTTCCATGAAACGCTTCAGGAAATCGGCGTCCGCTACTAGGACTGAGAAGGACCACGCGACTGCTCGCGTGGTCCTGGTTCCAGACGTGGCTGCGTTCAGCTACAAGCGGGCGGAGCGGGCGGCAGTTCGGCCACTCGACACATCGGGCCCAGAGGCCTGTGGGTTAGGGCTAAGCATGTTCCTGCCGGGAATGGGAACACTTGTGGTTGGTGCGTGCGCTGCACGCGCCGCTGGCAGGACTGGAGAGGAGGAGAGATGTCCCCGCAGGAGCTTCCCCTCATCGACTACGACAACGGACCGGTTGGCTCCTTGCAGCACCGGATCCGCTCGCTGGATGGCCAGGAGATCCAGCAGTTGCTGGATTACGAGCGCGAGCACAACAACCGGGTTCAAGTGATGGAGATCTTGGAGAAACGGTCGCAGGAGTTGCGAGATGGCGCGACTCCGTCGGGCGGGGCGCAGGATGACCGGCGGGTGGAGGCCGAGGGCACTGCTGGCGAGTCTCCGGTCGAGCCCAGCGGCTCGCCGGAACCGCGGCACGGGATCGGTGGGTTGCCCGGCAAACCCGAGGCCGACCGCCCGCGAAACCAGTGAGCCGTGCTGCGTCGTTGTTGCGCTGGGAGATGTGCTCGGCGGCAGAGCGTTTGGCGGCAGCAAGTCGAGGGCCTCGCTCGTGCATTCAGCCGAGTCCTTCCTCCTGAGTCGGCCCAGGACTTCGAGAGCTCGGTCGCCTTCGGTGGACGGCCGACCGTGGTTAGTGTCGCGGCACTTCGGGTAGATCGGCCCTGGGGATTGTCCCCTGAGTTTTTCGAGGAGGTGCTCAACGTGGCGGAGTTGGTTGCGGATCGCGTCTTGTCCCGATTGCGGGAGTGGGGCGTCGAGCACGTTTTCGCCTATGCCGGTGACGGGATCAACGGGTTGCTGGCCGCATGGGAGCGGGCCGGCGATCGGCCGCGCTTCGTGCAATCCCGGCACGAGGAACTGTCGGCGTTCGAGGCGGTCGGATACGCGAAGTTCTCCGGCCGTGTCGGCGTGTGCGCCGCTACTTCAGGGCCCGGAGCGATCCACCTGCTCAACGGCCTCTACGACGCCAAACTCGACGGCGTGCCGGTGGTGGCCATCATCGGGCAGACCGCCCGCTCGGCCGCGGGCGGTTCGTATCAGCAGGAAGTCGACTTGATGGCGCTGTACAAGGACGTCGCGAGCGAGTACCTGGGTATGGTCATGGTGCCCGAGCAGCTGCCCAACGTGCTGGACCGGGCGATGCGCACCGCACATGCGCGCAACACGGTGACGGCGGTGATCATTCCCGGCGATGTGCAAACCCTGGAGTACAGCGCGCCGACGCACGAATTCAAGATGGTCCCCTCCAGCATCGGGATGTCCGGCTTCTCGGTGCTACCGGACGCGGCCAGTATGCGCAGCGCGGCCGAGGTGCTCAACGCGGGCGAGCGCGTGGCGATCATGATCGGTCAGGGCGCGCGCGATGCCGCGGACGAGGTCGTCCAGGTCGCCGACGTACTCGGCGCGGGTGTGGCGAAGGCATTGCTCGGCAAGGATGTGCTGGCCGACGACCTGCCGTTCGTCACCGGGGCGGCCGGGCTGCTGGGGACGAAACCGTCGTACCAGCTCATGCGTGATTGCGACACGTTGCTGGTGGTTGGGTCGAGCTTCCCGTACAGCCAGTTCTTGCCCGAGTTCGGGCAGGCACGCGGGGTCCAGATCGACATCGACCCGAACCGCATCGGCATGCGCTATCCGTTCGAGGTCAACCTGCTCGGCGATGCTCAGCGGACCTTGAGCGCGCTGCTGCCGTTGCTGCGGCGCAAGAGCGACCGCTCTTGGCGCACGAGCGTCGAGGACAGCGTGCGGGAGTGGTGGGAGGTCATGGACCGGCGGGCGCACGTCGAGGCGGATCCGATCAACCCGGAGCGGGTGTTCCACGAGCTCTCGCCCCAACTGCCCGACGACGTCATCCTCACCTCGGATTCCGGTTCGGCGGCGAACTGGTACGCGCGCCACCTCAAGATCCGCGCTGGCATGCGGGGTTCGTTGTCGGGGACATTGGCGACGATGGGCCCGGGGGTTCCGTACGCCACGGGGGCGAAGTTCGCACACCCGGATCGCCCGGTGATCGCGCTGGTCGGCGACGGTGCCATGCAGATGAACGGCATCAACGAACTGATCACCGTGGCGCACTACTGGCGGGAGTGGAGCGATCCGCGGGTGGTGGTCGCGGTGCTCAACAACGGCGATCTCAACCAGGTCACCTGGGAACTGCGGGCGATGAGCGGTGCTCCGCAGTTCATCCCGTCGCAGCGCCTTCCGGACGTCGGCTACGCCGCAGTCGCCGACCAGCTGGGCTTGCGGGCGGCGAAGGTCGATGATCCCGGCCGGATCCACGAGGCGTGGCGGCAGGCTTTGACCGCCGACCGGCCGACCGTGCTGGAGTTCGTCACAGACCCAACGGTGCCGCCGATCCCGCCCCGGGCAGACCTCGACCAGTTGGAGAAGGTGACCAGCTCGCTGCTCAAGGGAGACCCCGAGGCTTGGTCGGTGGTCCGTGAGGGCGTGAAGTCCAAGGTGCAGGAGTTCCTGCCCGGTGGCCGCCACAAGCGATGAGCACCACCGGGCGCGGATCGGGCCGGTGCGGGCGAGTGCGTACCGGGTGCCAACCGATGCTGATGAGGCCGATGGCACATTGGCCTGGTCGGCCACGACGATCGTGGTGGTGCGCGCCGAGGTCGGTGACGTGGTCGGATTGGGCTGGACCTACGCCGATGTCGCGGGTACCGAGCTCGTGCACGGGATCCTGGCCTCCGCCGTCGAAGGCCGCGACGGGCTCGATGTCTCGGCCGCGTGGCAGGCGATGCAGCAGGCGGTTCGCAACGTCGGGCGTTCGGGCCTGGTCTCGTGCGCGATGTCGGCGGTGGAGATCGCGCTGTGGGACGCTGCGAGGCGGTGGACTGCCTGCAGGTGGACGTCACCCGCTGCGGTGGTTTCGGAGAGTGGTTGCGGGCCGCCGCGGTGGCGGCTGCTCGCAACCGGAAGATCTCCGGGCACTGCGCGCAGAACCTCGCCGCGCACGTCGCGCTGGCCACGCCGAACCTCCGGCATCTGGAGTGGTTCCACGACCATGACCGGATCGAGCGGATGTTCTTCGACGGGGTGCTCGATCCGACCGTGGGTGGGTGCGCCCCGAGCTCTCGCGCGCGGGGCACGGCATGACGTTCAAGGCGGCTGACGCCGAAGCCTCTCGGATCGCCTGAAAGGGGAGGGGAAGATGGTTGATGCTCGTGCGCGGATCTCCGAACCGTCTCAAGTGGACATCGAAGCGCTGGAACGCGATCTCCGCGCGGAGGTCGATGGGGAAGTCCGCTTCGACGCGGGCACCCGCGGCGCGTATTCGACGGACGCGTCGAACTACCGCCAGGTGCCCATAGGCGTCGTCGTGCCGCGCACGGTGGAGGCGGGAGCACGTGCGGTAGCGGTCTGCCGCCGCCATGACGCGCCGGTTCTGTCCCGCGGCGGCGGCACCAGCCTCGGGGGCCAGTGCACGAATGCCGCGGTCGTCCTGGACTGGAGCAGCAACAAGCTCGTCTCGGTCGACCCGCGAGCGCGGACCTGCGTCGTCGAGCCCGGGATCGCGCTGGACGACCTCAACCGCCAACTCGCGGAGCACGGGCTGAAGTTCGGGCCGCAACCGGCCACGCACAGCCACTGCAGGATCGGCGGGATGGTGGGCAACAACTCCTGCGGGGCCAGCGCCCAGCAATACGGCAAGACCGTGGATAACGTGGCCCGGCTGGAGATTCTCACCTACGACGGCACCCGGGCCTGGGCGGGCAGATGGACGCGGGAAGAACTGGAGGACCGCATCGACGCGGGCGGCGGGCTCGGCGCGTTGTGCGCACGCTTGCGGGAGATTCGCGACCGCTACGCCGACGAGATCCGCGAGCGCTACCCGGACATCCGCCGGACATCCCGAGGAGGGTGTCCGGCTATAACCTGGATTCGCTGCTCGGCGCGGAATTCGACCTGGCCGGACTCGTGGTCGGCAGCGAGGGCACGCTGGCCACCGTGCTCCACGCCGAGATCGATTTGGTGCCAGTGGTGCCGGCTGCAGCCATGCTCGCGCCCGGCTACGACGACATCGCTGCGGCCGCCGACGCCGTGCCGGAGATCATCGCGCATTGCCGGCCGATGCAACTGGAAGCCATCGGTGGCGAACTGGTGCACTTTATGCGGGAGGAAGGCCAGTTCCTCGAGTCGGTCGCGATGCTGCCGCAGGGGAACAGCTGGTTGATGGTCCAGTTCGGCGGCGACACCAGCGAGGAAGCCGACACTCAGCTGCACGAGTTGCTTGCCGCTCTGGGGAAGTCGACCTCGGACGATGACGTCGCCGTTTCGGACGATCCCGAACAGGAGCAGCGGATGCTCAAGACTCGCGAGGCGGGGCTGGGAGTCAACGCGCATCCCCCGGACATGCCAGAAAGCTGGGAAGGCTGGGAGGATTCGGCCGTGTCGCCGAATGCGCTCGGCGACTACCTGCGCGACCTGCTCGCGCTGTTCCAGCGGTACGGCTACGAGCGTCCGGCGCTCTAAGGCCACTTCGGCCACGGCTGCGTGCACATCAGGATGCCGTTTCGGCTCAAGAACGGCCCCGGGCTGACCACGTTCCGGGAGTTCTTGAGCACTACACCTCGCTCGCCGGGGATTTCGACCCCTACTGCATTGCCGCACGAAGGGCCCGGAAAACGCGCGGGTTGCCAGCGAAGAGCGAGGCGGCCCTGAGTTCTGGGAGGACTAGGCCAGAAGCATTCTGGTTACCCTGAGAGCAGCTTAGTGGTTCTGAGCAGGAAGTGAGGTTGGACGAGAGGAGCGGCCATGGACACGACCAGCCGCGCGGCCGACGGATTGGTCACCTACGTGAGGTCGGTGGCCGACGACCTCGGCGGCGATGTCTTTGAGATCGATGTCAATCTCGATCGGGAATTGGCCACCGCGATTGTTCTGGTGAATTCGCACGTACCAACCCTCGCGGAGTTTCCGCTCTTGCTGACTTGGGATGAGGTCAGCGGCTGGGGGCTGCGCATCGAGACCGACGGCCACGGGGACACCGCAGTGCTAGAGTTCATGGGCGAGGACATTCTGCCCGACCCTGCGCAGGTAGAGCAGTTCCTGCTGGAGGCGACGAACGGGCAGAACCCCGGAATGGTCGCCGCACCAGCGTTTCGCTTCCCGAATGCGCAGGACGACCTCGAACGACGCCTTGCGGAGTTCTGTGAATGAGGGGACGGCGTGGGCCTGTGATACATCCGCCGGAATCCAATGGCACCCAAGGGCTTCCGGCGATTCACTCGTTCATCGCGGCTACTCACGATATTCGGGTCTGGACGGGCCTGCCTCGCTGCTTCCCAGGGCGGAATTCACGACGTGGCGAGATCCTTCCTGTGATGCTGACCGGTGTTCAATCGTGTCGGGCTCGGGCGCGAGCCTGCCGGCCACGACTATGCCGTAGACGGCGTGATCGAGTGCGATGAGCAGTCGTCCAAGTAGCTTTCGGCGAGCCGGGCGCACAGCCAGAAGCGGCGCTATAATGCCCTCGAAAACCAGCCAGATAACTAGACCGTAGGCCGGCCCGCACCACCGTCTCGCGCGGATCTTACGAGGAAGAAGCCGGTATCCGAGTCCTGCCAGTGCGCCATAGAACCAGTGCGCGGTCTCAGTCAGTGCGGCGCGATGCCCCTCGGTGAGCCTGTGGACGGATTCTGGCGCGTGCTTGCCGACGATCGCTTCGGGCGGGGTTTCGTGGACGAGGCCGATATTGCCGGTAACGGTGCGGATACCTGTCATCGCCATGGCGCCGACGAAGCCGCGCGCTCCAGCCAGGACCAGATCGCGGGTTCTTGACTGCTGTGAATGTGACACGTGCACCCCTCGCTTGTTCGTGCTCGTCAGACCTGATTCTGAGCACCCAACGGCTACCCGATCGGGCGGACGCAAACCATGTTCCGGCGGGTCATGAGCACTGGTGAGTGGTCACGGTCGTTGACCCGCTCCTGTTCCGACTTCGTGCAGGCGCCCTCCGGGTATGTGCGATTGCAGAGGCGGGGTATTTCCGCCCGTGGCGTCGTGCAATCCGCGGAGGAAGTCTTCAACGGCGTCCGTTGAGCTGTGCTGTGGCGTCCAACCAAGCTCGTCGCGAGCGCGGGTGATGTCCATGACGGGAAGTCGGAGGAACGTGTCGAACAGTTCCGGTGAAGCGGGGACCAAGTGCAGCTTCCAAGCGGCCGAAAGGGCGGTCCGCGGAATCCACGACGGAAGGCTCACCGTGGGCTTGCTGAACAGCTTGCCGAGGACATCGGTGTCGATCAGCGGATCTGCGCTGATGTTGAACGCACCGATGCTGGTGGAGTGTGCTGCCAGCCGGTAAGCCTCCCCGATGTCATTGCTGTGCGCTGCCTGGAACCGAAAGCCCTTGGGCGTGGGCAGAGCCGGAAGTAAGTCTGGTCTCACGAGCCGGTTCATCAGCAAAGGACCCATGAACAGACGTCGTTGCTGAGCGGCTGACTCAGCTTTGAAGCAAAATGCGGTTCGCATCCGGACTACCCGGACGCTAGGATGGTGCACCTCGAAGGTGTCGAGATAGCGCTCCAGGTATGCCTTCTCCCGGCTGTACGCGGCGGCCGGCCATCCGTGCGTCGGCCAAGTTTCGTCGATCGGCTGCTCCTTCGGTCCCGGGCTGTAAGCAGCGATCGAAGATGCGTAAACCAGTCTTGGGACGCCGGCGGCGGCGATCGCTTCGAACACCCGGATGCTGCCGAGCACATTGTTGCGCCAGGTCGTGATCGGATCGTGGGTAGGTTGGAACAACCACGCTAGCTAATTAGGTGGATCACGACATCAGCTGATGCGAAACGCGCTACGAGATCGTCTTCTCTGATGTCAGTGCGTTCCCAGCGGGTCTTCTTGCTGGTGACGGGAGGCTCTCGGCGGGATAGGGAGACGATCGAGCCGATGGCCTGGTCGATGTCGAGCGCATTGACAACGCTGGTACCGATGTTTCCGGTCGCTCCGACGACGACCACGCGCCGAGTGTTCTCATGGGCTTGCACCGGCCTGTCTCCTTCGTCACTTGCTTGCGCCCAGTCGGATTCCCAAGCAGTCGCTGGGCAAACGCGCAACTGAGCCAGGCTTCGCAGCGGCAGGTGGCGTGTCCGCCGATGATTACGTGCTCGTCGCGACGTCACTGACCGGTCGCTAAAGGCTGCGGTGACCAGTGCGTCAAGGCTCTATCAAAGAGTGCTCTTGAGGGGCCTCGAAGATCCCGGACAGGGACCCAATAGGGTTACCCTGCAAGGGAATCGAGGGAAGATCTAGTGGCACCACCGAGCAAGTACTCGCCAGAGTTCCGCGAAGAAGCGGTCCAGCTGGCCCTGGAATCCAGCAAATCCGTAGCCGATGTCGCGCGGTCGCTCGGCATGCATCCCGAGACGCTGCGTACGTGGGTACGTCGGCATGAGCGCGAGCACAGAAATCCGGACGAGTCGTTGTCGGTGGAGGAGCGAGCCCGACTCAAAGAACTCGAACGCCGTAATCGCGAACTGGAGATGGAAGTCTCCTTCTTGAAAAAAGCCGCAGCATACTTCGCGAAGGAACCCCGGTAGCAAGTAAGTACGAGTTCATCGAAACGATGAGACTCGGCACCGCGGAGTATGCGTATCCCGTCGAGTTCATGTGCGACATGCTCGACGTGTCCAGATCCGGCTGCTACGAATGGCGGCAGCGTCCCGATTCCGCGACGGATCAGCGACGCGAAGAACTGAAACTGCTCATCACGAAGGCGTTCGAAATGTCCGACAGCACTTACGGATACCGGCGTATCCATGCCCAGCTCGCCCGATGGGGTGTCACCGCCGGCCCGGAGTTGATCCGCCAGCTCATGCGCGAGCTGAATCTGGTTCCCTGCCAACCGAAGCCGAAGCGATGGTCCCTCACGCAGGCCGCGGCCGGCACCGTCCCGGACCTCGTCGGCCGCGACTTCACCGCCGAGACCCCCGGTGTCAAACTGGTCGGCGACATCACCTATATCCCGACCGGGGAAGGCTGGCTCTATCTCGCGACCGTCATCGACTGCTGCACTAAAGAAGTCATCGGCTACGCCATGGACGACAACTACCAGACTCCACTCATCATTCGCGCCATACGCAACGCCGCACGGAACAGAAAACTCACGAAACACGCGATCTTCCACACCGACCGCGGCAGCAATTACATGTCGGCCGATTTCAGCAAGGAACTAAGGAAGCTTGATCTCAGGAGATCCGCCGGCCGCACCGGGATCTCCCTCTTAACCGGCTAATAGTCGTGTTTGGGCTGGTCAGCGACATGCTGCGGTAGTGGTACTTGCCTGCTCGAAGTGGTCAGTGCTGGTACGTCTGTCCCTATGAACACCGAGGCCGGTATTCGGCTTGAGGAACACGACGGTGGCTGGGTGTTGGCCGGGCCGGCCGCGTCGGGGTTTGGGTTGGTGGATGAGTACTTGGCTCATCTGGCCGATCGGAACTACTCACCGAAGACCGTGCGTGCCTACGGATACGACCTTTTGGCGTTCTGCCGGTGGCTCGTTTCCGAGGAGCAGCCGTTGCCGGAGGTGACCACCGAGGTGCTGTTGCGGTTCTTGCGCGCCTGCCGTGAGGCGACGGTTCCCGGCCGGCCGGGGCCGAACGTGATCACGTTGTCGGGGCGTCGGATGGATCAGTACGCCGCCACGACGATCAATCGTCGGTTGGCCGCGATCTCGGGTTTGTTCGCGTTCGCGGCGATGCGGGACCCGGACATGAAAAATCCGGTCCCCAAAGGCAAGGAGGCCCGCTGGCGGGTAGCGGGTGAGCGCAGCGGGATGCTCGCGTATACCGTTCGTCGGCCGAAGAACCGCTCGTCGCTGCGGCTTCGGGAGCCCCGCCGCCTGCCCACGGCGCTGTCGCAGTCCGATGCGGCGGAGCTGTTGGCGAGCTTCCGCACATGGCGGGACAGGGCGATCGCGGGCTTGATGCTGTATTGCGGGCTGCGCTCCGCCGAAGTGCTGGGCCTGAACATCGCCGATGTCGATATCGGCGGCCGATGGCTGCAGGTGCTCGGTAAGGGCCAGCGGGAACGCCGCGTCCCGCTGGACCCTGATGTCGCCTCGGTCATCCAGGTGTATGTGCTGGCCGAGCGGCCCGAATCCGGCAGTGGCCGCCTGTTTCTCGTGGCCAAGGGACCGAACCGGGGCCAGCCGTTGACCGCGGCCGGGCTGCGCACGATCTTCCGCTATCACCGTGGAATCACCGGCATCGTCGGAGGACATCCCCACGCGCTGCGACACACCTTCGGCACCGCCCTGGCCGAAGCGGGGGTTGATCTCGCGGTGATGCAAGCCCTGCTCGGCCACGCTCATGTCGACACCACCGCCCGCTACATCCATCTGGCTCCGGCCCACGTGAAAGCAGAATTCGATGCCGCTCGCGATCGCCTCCGCTCCCAATCCCAGCAATGATCTGCACATCGCCTATCTGGACTATCTTCAGCAGACAGGACGGGGAAACGCTGCTTACTCGTGGGCGGCTCGGGTGTTCTTCGGGCGCTGGCCGGACCCGCGAGGGTGGGTGGCCGAGTCGTTGGAGACTCGCTTGTCGGCTGGGAGCTCGACTCGGCCGATCATCACGTTCCTGATGCTGCACCGGGTGCTGCAACCGGGCTATGACTATCTGCTGGAACGCAAACTCTCCAGCATCTGGCGGGAAATCAAAGACTCACCGCTGAGACCAGACCTCGATCGGTTCATGACCGCGGCCGCCGAGCTCGGGTTCACCGAACGGGTCCGGTTCGCCACCGGCTCCCAAGTACCGGTCCGGCTGCTCATCCAGACTGGACGGTCGCTGGACCGGATCACCGTGGCCGATCTGGACGAGTTCCGGGCTGCGTGTCAGGAGCGCGAGACGCGAACTGGCAAGGGCCACAAGCACTATCTGGCGGCGGCCAGTAACGCCCAGCGCGTGCTGTTTCACCTGGGAATCGTCGATGAGCTGCCACGCTCGGGCGGCCCGGTCCCGTTCACGCAAAGGCTTTCCGACCTACAGCCACCGATCCGCGAGACGATGATCGCCTATTTGGAACGCAAACGGGCAACCTGCCAACCGAAAACGGTGTCGGCGATCGCAACCCGGCTCAAACACTTCGGAGTGTTCCTGGCCGACATCGACCCCGAACTCGGCTCCATCGCCGAGCTGGATCGCCGCAAACACATCGAGCCCTACCTGACGTCGCTGGTCGACGCGATCAGCGCGAAGAACAATGAGCTCATCACCGTCGCGGACCGGTCCCGGCGAGTGCTCGCACTGATGGGCTTTCTGACCGACATCACCGAGTGGGGCTGGCCGCAAGCACCACCCCGCAAGCTGATGTTCCGCGACGATGTCCCCAAACTCCCGCATACCCTGCCCCGCTACCTACCAGTCGACATCGACCGACGACTCACCGAGGTGCTCACCGAACAGCCCGGCAACGAACTGGCCGCAACAGCCCTGCGACTGCAACGCGCCTGCGGGCTGCGCATCGGAGAGGTCCTCGACCTCGAACTCGACTGCGTCCACGAAGTCCCCGACCACGGCCACTGGCTGAAAATCCCGCTCGGCAAACTGGAAACAGAGCGGATGATCCCCATCGATGACGACATCCTCGACCTGATCGACCACATCACCGCCATCCGCGCCCACGGACGACCCATGCCGCACCCCCGCTACCGGCGTCCCGTCCAGTTCCTGTTCACCCACCACGGCCGGCGACTGTCCCAAAGCGCAGTCCGTCACGAACTCAACCGCGCTGCTCAGGCCGCGGGACTTGACCACCTCACCCCGCACCAGCTCCGCCACACCTACGCTACCGCCCTGGTCAACGCCGGGGTCTCACTCCAAGCACTGATGGCGCTGCTGGGCCATGTTTCCGCCGAAATGAGCCTGCGCTACGGGCGACTGTTCGATACCACCGTCCGAGCCGAATACGAACGAGGCCTCGACCTCGCCAAACAACAGGCCCGCACCCCCACCACCGGCAGGATCGGCCTGCCACTGGCCGACATCACCGACATCACCGGCGGAGCCGACTGGAAAGACACCCCTCTGCTCAAATCCCGCCTCGCCGGCGGATTCTGCCTGCGCGCACCCGCCCAAGACGCCTGCCCCTACGCCAACATCTGCGAGCACTGCCCCAGCTTCCACACCGAAGCCAGCTCGCTGCCCATCCTCGCCGCCCAGCGCGTCGACGCCGAAGCACTGGCCCGCGACGCCGAACAACGCGGCTGGATCACCGAAGCTCAACGACACCAACGCCTCATCGCCCGACTCGACACCCTGATCAACGAGGCCCAAGCAGGATGACCAAAACCAGCACTCTCAACCGCGTCGAACGCGCCTGCACCCAACTCATCCACGACGGCCACGCCGTCACCTTCACGGCCATTGCTGCTCGCACCGGACTGGGCCGCACCACCCTCTACCGCAACCCCACCCTCCGCGCCGTCATCGAACACCACCGACACCAGACCAGCACTAACGGCACCCTCACCGGCTTCACCGACGAGATCGCCACCCTCCGCACCGCACTCGACGCCCTCGCCACCCGAGTACGCCACCACGAAGAACAACTCCGACGCCTCACAGCCAGAAACGACTGAAAGCGTTAACCGGTCAATCACCGGAAACCGAGATCATTAGCCAGATAATGTTTCGACAACGCTATGGCCGAATCGTTCTTCGGCGCCCTGAAAAACGAGCGCGTTTCCCGCGTGACCTATCTAACACGAGAAGCCGCCCGACAAGACATCACCCGCTATATCGAACTTTGGTACAATCAGCGAAGGCTCCATTCGGCGGTCGGGTATCGGCCTCCACGAGAAGTCCACACCGAACACCTGAACTTATCGAAAACCGCGTGAAATGGACAGTCAATCACCCGTCCGGAAAACGCGAGGCCCCTCATCTGAACTATTAGTGACTGGGTGTGTTGGTGGTTTCAGAGTGGCTGATCGTGAGAAGTGCGATGTCGTCGTCGGGTGGCTGGGTGCCGATGAGCTTGTTCATCACCGTGGTGCAGACGGTGCTGGCTGGCGCGGGGTTGATTGCGTCGCAGAGCTGATCGAGTCCGATGTCGATCGACCGGTGGCGGCGTTCGACCAGGCCGTCGGTGTAGTAGCAAACGACTCCGTGTGCGGGTAGTTCGATCACGCTGGTCCGCCGGTCACGGTGGGTGACTCCCAGTCCGACGGGTGGGTCTACGGGTACTGGGGCGAGGCTGCTTCGGCGGGAGGGTTTGGCGATTACTGGTGGTAGGTGGCCTGCCATGGAGATGCGTAGGGCGGCCGCTGCGGGGTCGTAGATCGAGTAGGCGACGGTGGCCATGGCGTTCGGCTCGAAGTGGGTGACTTTGCGGTCCAGTTTGTGCAAGACCTGCGCTGGGTCTTCGGTTTCGAGGGCGTAGGCGCGTAGTGCGCTGCGTAGTCTGCCCATGATGATGGCTGCGGGCAGGCCGTTGCCGACGACGTCTCCGATCACGATGCCGATGTGGCCGGTGGGTAGTGTGAAGACGTCGTACCAGTCGCCTCCGACGCCGGGGTCGGTGCCTGAGACGTATCGTGCGTCGAGGGTTATTCCTGGAACTGTGGGGAGTTTCGTGGGTAGCAGGCTGTGTTGGAGGGCTTTCGTCGCGGCGCGTTCGGCGTGGGTGGTGCTGGCGCGGATTGCCAGTGCGATGCGGTCGGCGACGAGTTGGAGCAGGTGTATGTCGTGTTCGCTGAAGCGGCGGGTGCGGTAGGTGCCGACGTAGAGCACACCGATGATGTCGCCGCCTGCCAGCATCGGTGTGCCGATCAGTGTTGAGATTCCATGCTGTTGGAACGCGGGTAGGAGTACGGAGGGGTCGTGCGCGCTGTCCAGGATCGGCCGTCGGCGGCCGGCGGCGGTGTGGGCGAAGCTGGGGCCGACGTGGCTGCGGATGTCTTGGCTGACCAGGTCTTTGATTCCCACTGCGGCGGTGGCGACCAGCAGCTCGCTGGCGGGTTCGTAACGCATGACCGCGGCGGCGTCGACATCGAGCAGGTCGCTGCTGCGGCGCAGCATTTCCTGTAGTAGGTCGTCGGATTCGAGATGTGCCAATGCCGTGTCGGTGACGAGCTCGATCTGCCGTAAACGCTCTTCCGCGCCGTCGGAGGAACTGACCGAGGTTCGCATGTAGAACATGGTAGTCCCGGCGTTGCGGGGGCATCTTTGCTTTCGGGTGGTGCGGGGACCACCATGGGCGCATGTCCACGTTTTCTGGCTCAAGCGACCAAGCGACACCGTTGAGCGTGGTGACCCGATGGTCTGACCGCGTCCTGTTGATGGAGGTCGGGGGTGAGGTCGAACTGCTCAACGCTCCTCGCGTCGAGTCAGCGATCATGAACGCTTTCGATCTGCGGCCAGAGATTCTGATCTTGGATTTCAGTGGGGTGACGTTCTTGTCCTCGGCGGGGCTCGCCGTGCTGGTCCGTGCTCACAACCGTGCCGGAACCGATATCGGTTTCCGGGTGGTCGTGGACGGCCCGGCGACGGTGCGGCCCATTCAGCTGACTGGGCTCGATCAGGAGATCGAGTTCTTCTCTTCCCAGGAACAGGCGTTGGCCGCCGTCGCTGGCTCCTGATGTTCCGCGATGGTTTGGACGGATGGGGCTGGAGATGATGTCGAACGGAGGTGTTACGCCGGGTGCTGCCGGCGACGGGGAGTGCCCGGTTCCGGCGCTGCGTTACCAGCGGGTCCGGGCGTCGCCGGGAGAGCTTCCTGCGTTGCGTGATGAGTTGGCCGGTTGGGGCCGTTGCGCGGGCCTGGGCAGCGACGCTGTGCAGGCGCTTGCGCTCGCGTGTTACGAGGCGATGGCGAACGTGGTCGAGCATGCGTACGCGCACTCGGGCGAGATGGATGTGGAGGCTGTGCACTTCGCTGCCGAGCGCCGGGTTCAGGTGACGGTCACTGATCGCGGTAGTTGGGTGCCGCTGGGGTTGGGTGCCGGCGTCGAAGGCGGTCGGGGTTTGCCGCTGATACGCCGCCTCGCCGACGAGGCCGTGATTACCCCGAGTGATACCGGCTCGGTGGTGACGATGAGTTGGTCGACCGCTGGTGAGTCCAGCTGAATGCTGCTCGCTTGCTGGACCGGCCAGCACGAGAAGCGATTGCGCTCCGTGGGCCACGATCGCGCTCGACAGCATATTCTGAGCTGTTGCCATTGGTTCACCTGATGGTGTTGGGCCGAGCGCTGGCCATCACAATCTGCGATCCCCCTGATGGAGCGTGGGGAAACGCGGGCGTTCTTCCTCTTGCAGAACGCACTGCACGCGGGCAACCTTGTTGCCTCGCAACCCGGTTTCACGTTGACCAATCCGCTCGTATCCGTGGCGTGCGGTTTGTCGGTGTTCGGTGAGCAGGCGCGCGAAGGGTGGTTCTTGCTCGGTACGACGGCCGGAGCAGTCTTGATCGGTGTCGGCACCGTCGTGCTGTCCCGTTCGAACATGCTGAACCCCGATGCGTCTCACCGTACGCCGCGGCGCTGACCCGAAGGCGCCAGCTTGTTGGGAACTAAACGGTCACCGGGGGTGTGAGTATCCTGTTCTGTTACTGGGTGTTGGTATGGCAACGGGCGGTGGACCGCCTATGAAATTACCGGCCTGTGCCAGGTGGCCGACTGCAATGGATGCAATGGTGTCTTTCGCGGGACCGTCAGGAATCAGGTCTCTAGCGCCGGTGCCTATGCGGCAACGACACCTTCACTTGCAGACAGCGAGGTCATCCAGAATTCCTGTCCAGCATTCGGTGCCACCGCGAGCACGTGCCGCCGGGTCTCCTCCTTCAGCTGTGTTCGCGCAGTTGGTCTTCCACTTGCGCAGCTGGTCGCAGATAACGCCGGGCCGGACCCGAGCGATGCGCAGCTGTGGATCGAGCTCGACGATGTCGTGCATGTACCGGCTGAAGTCGAACATCACCGCCGAGTTGACGCTCTGCCCGGCCAATCCGGTACCGCAGCCGCGCCCGAATACCTCGTCGCACCGTTTCATCAAGTCTCGGCGAGCCGGTCGGTATCGCATACTGACGGACGTGTCGGATTCGACTGCTTCGATGAGTGGGCGTGTCCACACGCTGAACCGACCGAACATGGTCAGTGTGGGCACCATCGTGTGGCTGGCCAGCGAATTGATGTTCTTCGCAGGCCTGTTCGCCATCTTCTTCACGGTCAAGGCACAGCACAGCGGGCCGTGGCCGCCGCCACCGGCCGAGCTGGACCTGGGTTACGCGGTGCCGTTCACGGTGATCTTGGTGGCGTCGTCCTTCACGTGCCAGTGGGGTGTGTTCGCCGCCGAACGCGGGGATGTATACGGGTTGCGCCGCTGGTACGTCGTCACCCTCGTGATGGGGACGATCTTCGTGCTGGGCCAGGCGAACGAGTACCGCATGCTGGTCACCGAGCACGCCACAACGATCTCATCCTCGGCATTCGGGACGGCCTTCTACACGGCTACCGGGTTCCACGGCCTGCACGTCATCGGCGGCCTGGTGGCATTCGTGTTCCTGATGGTCCGCACTCTCCTGAGCCGGTTCACGCCGGCGCAGGCGATCGCGGCGATCGTCGTCTCATACTACTGGCACTTCGTGGACATCGTGTGGATTGGCCTGTTCAGCGTGATTTACCTGGTCCCCTAACCTGGCATTGGTTGTGGGGGCTTCAAGACACTCCAGCCGGTCGTGGCTTCGAGACGTTCAAGGTCACCGCAGGCGACCCCCGACGAGTTGTTGCCCAGCCTCAATCGGCCGGATCTCGGTGCGACGGGAGTGGTGTCGGAGGTCCTGCGAGGCGCAGGAGACGGCGGGTGCGCTGTTGCGCTGCGGTTCTCTTCCCACGGGGCCGCTGGCGCATTAGGGTGTGGATCCCCGATCAGGTGCGCAGGCCAGGCATGGGCCGCTGTGCCGGAGTGCTGGTCATCTCGCTCCCCGAACGCTCGGGTTGGCTGGTCACTTCGACCGGTTTCGCGTCAGGAGATGTTATGAGCCATCCCGCAAATGATGTGCCGCCAACAAAGAAGGTGCGGCGCTCACCGGAAGCCACCATTCCGTCGACCGAACCGCCCAAGCCCGTCGGCATCCCGCAGGCTGCCCGGGAGCCCGTTTCCCGCGGGGCGAACCCAAAGCTGATCTACACGCGTGGCCCCGACGCCGGGGTCGGGCATGAGGTGAACTCACCGTGCATGCTCGGACGTGATCACAGCTGCGACCTGGTGCTCGATGATCCCACTGTGTCCCGTTTTCACGCCGAGGTGCTGCTGATCAACGATTGTTACGTGGTGACCGACGTCGGCTCGCTGAACGGCACGTACGTCAACGGACGGCTGATCGACCGTGCGGAGCTCGGCGACGGCGATGCGGTGTGGATTGGAACCTACCGTCTCCGTTTCCAGCTCGACGGCTGACTTCGAGCAGCCGGGTTGGTACACCGTCGGTAGCACCAACGTGCAAACGCGCCCCTGTAGCACTGCGACGCCGGTCAGGTCGGGTCTGGGGAGCGCCCCAGCTGACGGTGATCAACCCTCTCCAACTAGAACTAGACGAGTAAGTCCAAATTCCTGCGGGCATGAGGCGACGGCGTCCATGATCCGTTACCGATTGTCCCTGCGGTGCCTGGGTGCTCCAGAAAACCAGTCTCACCAGGGCAATCCGCGCTATCGAACAACGCCTGGCCGCGCCATGGCGGGAAGCAGCGGGGGCGTGTTCGCGGCTATGCGGTTCGCGACGAGCGTTTCGGTAAGCAGAGAACACCCGTGAGTGTTTTTGGGTGCTATGGCACCCAAAAACACTCACGGGTGTTCTTCCGCCAGCTCACCCTAGGCTAGCTAGCGGAGACCTCCGGGTTGGGCGCTGTTTCGGTGCAGGGCGGTGAGCAGATCGTGGGGCGGAGGTGCGCTGCGGAGAATCGATGCGCCGCTCACCGCTTCCCAAGACTCCCGAGTCCTGCGGCGAGTGCCCGGTGTGTTCATTCCCCTCGGTCGATACCGGATCGGCCCACCTCCGAGCGGAAGTGGGCCGATCCGGTCGACTTGCGTCCCGGCACTGTCGTCGACCAGTGTTCGCTTGCTGGCTGCGGACCGCGCCGTGCCGTCTTCGATGCTTACGGTCTTTCCCAACGGCCGCACATCGGTTGACGACGATCAGGAATTGGCGGTGGGAGTTCCTTCCGGTGATGTAGCGGCTCGTACGGCGCCGTCCTCGAGGTTTTCCAGGCGGGAGTTCCGTGTCTCGGGGAACAGCCAGATCCACGCACCCACCGCGGTGTAAAGGACTGTCGCCGCGAGGAAGATCGGCATGTAGCCGGCATTCGCGATGACCCCCGCCGCGATGAGCGGAGGAAGCGCGGAGGTTCCGCGGGCGAGCTGGAGTGCCGCGGAAACACCTGCCGAGCGGAAGCGCGTCGGGAATACCTCGCTAAAGAGGGTCCCGAAGATGGTCGGCGCAGTCGATCCGAAGTAGAGGATGAAAAACGGTACGAGTAGCACTGATGAGCCGATTGCAGACGGACCGGCGAGATAGACGATCAACCCGCCGACGGCGGCGAAGACCATCACGATGGTCACCGTCGGACGGCGTCCCCACCGGTCGCAGGCCCAGGAACCGAACAGGCATCCGCAAAGGCCGGCTACGGCGGTGAAGAAGATCCACCACGAGGCCGCGGCCATGCTGAACCCGAGCGAGGTCAGGTATTTCGGCAGCAGCGTCGTCAAGCCGTAGTAGGCCCAGAAGTAGAGGACGGCGGGGACAAGACACAGGGCGAACGGGCGGAGGAACGTCCCGGACGTGTACTCCCGCAGTTTGAGGCGGTTGACCGAAGCGTTCTTGACCCAGTGGGGAGACTCGGGAGTGTGTGAGCGGAGATAGATGACCAGCAGCACCGGCGCTCCGGAGATCGCGAACGTCCATCGCCACCCAATCGCCGGAAGCAGATGCCCCCCGACGAGAGCAGCAAGCATGATCGAGAGAAAGGCGCCGCCGTAGTAGAGGCCGCCCCACCACCCTCGACGGCTCGGTTCGATGATCTCGGAGATGAGTGACTGCCCGACGCCGTATTCGCCGCCGAGCCCGAGTCCGGCGATGGCCGTCAGGACGACCAGCACTTCGTAGTTAGGTGCGATCGCACGGGCGAAGGTCGCGATCGTGAACATCAGCACGGTGATCATCAGGACGCGGCGGCGGCCGATGCGGTCAGCCAGCATCCCGAAACCGACCCCACCGACAGCCATGGCGATCAGCGAGGCGGACACGAGCCATGCACCGGCGGCCGTGGACAGGCCGAATTCCGCGATGATCGGGACCAGTAGGAAGGTGAGAAGGAAGATCTCGTAGTAGTCGAAGAGCCATCCGAGGAAGGCCCCGACGAAGGCACCACGCTGTGCCTTGTCGAGGCGGCCCCGGGATCCTGTAGTGGTGTCAGCCACGATGGACTCCCATCGGTGGGTCAGGAACGCTTGAGGAACAGATTTCCAGTGGGGGTGAGTTCGGTACGCCAGCCCTCACGGACCAGCACAGTGGTGTCTTCCTGCACGATTACCGCTGGCCCGTCGAGTTGGTCCGGCACCGCCGAGCGCGACAGCACCGGCACGGCGGCGAAGCGGTCCTCCCCGGGCAGGTAGATGCTGCGTTCCCCGCGGTGCACCGGTGCTGTGCTCGGAGCGATCGACGGGCGCGGTCGGGCCATCGAGGCCGTGGCGCGCACGCCGACGATCTCCACCATGCCCTCGGGGTCCCGCTGCCCGTAGTGGCGCTCGTGCAGGCTGTTGAAGCCGGTCTCCACCGCGTCGAGCAGTTTCGGGTCGTTGGCCGCCACGGGCACGGTCAGCTCGTGTGACTGGCCGACGTAGCGGGCGTCAACGGCGTGCGCGATGGTGATCTCGCCGGTGGCTCCGGCGCGCCGGATGTCGGCGTGAGCGAGATCGGCGACCGCTTCGAGCGCCGCAAGAACCTCGGCCGGATTTGTGTGGCCGGGGCGCCCGCTGAAGGTCCGTTGCCGCGGGACCTGCATGTCGGCGCTGAGGAGCCCGTAGGCGGACAGAACGCCCGGATGCGGTGGCACCAGGATTTCGTCGATCCTCAGGTCGTCGGCGACGGTGCATGCGTGCATCGGTCCCGCTCCTCCGCAGGCGACGATGGCGAAACGGCGGGGGTCGTGCCCCCGGGCCACCGAGACGACCCGCAGTGCCGCGGACATGGAAGCCGAGGCGATTCGGTGCACACCCCAGGCGGCCTCGGTCTCGGTCATGCCGAGCGGTTCGGCGACCCGCCGGCGCAACGCGGAAACGGCGAGTTCCCGGTTCAGGGACAGGCGCCCGCCTGCGAGGCCTTCGCTTCCGAGGTATCCGAGCACGAGGTTGGCATCGGTAACGGTGGGCTCGGTTCCGCCACGGCCATAGGCGGCGGGGCCGGGTACGGATCCCGCGCTGCGCGGTCCGACGCGCAAGCTGCCTGCGGCATCGACAAAGGCGATGCTGCCGCCACCCGCGCCGATGGTGTGGACATCGACGGTCGGTACCCGAAGCGGATGGCCGACCACCACGGCCTCATCGTGCACCAGCGGCTTGCCGTCCACGACCAGGGCGACGTCGGTGCTCGTGCCGCCCATGTCGAATCCGAGAACGGACCGGCGGCCGGCGTCGCGCGCCACCGCGGCAGCCCCGCTCGCGCCGCCGGCCAGGCCGGACAGCACGGTCCCCACGGCACGCTCGGCGACCAGCTCAGCCGAAACGACGCCGCCATGCGACTCCATCACCTGCAGCGCGGCCGGCACCCCGAGCTCCTGCAGCCTCGTCCCGACGCGGTTCAGGTACGCCGCAATGCGAGGACGGATGTAGGCGTCGACCGCGGTGGCGACCAGTCGTTCGAACTCACGGAAGCGCGGGTCGATACGCGACGACAGGCTGACCGTCAGTTCGGGGTGGCGCGCCGTGATGAGCTTGAGAGCACGCTCCTCGTGCCCGGAGTCGACGAACGAGAACAGGAACGACACGGCGATCGCCTCGACATGGTGCCGGTTGACGAGGTCGTCGACCGCAGCGACTAAAGCGGCCTCATCGAGAGCGTCCACCTCCTCGCCGGAGGGACTCATTCGAGCCCGCACCCCTCGCACCCGGGAACGGGGACACAGGTAGTCGGGGGTGTCCGCTCCGGCGAACAGGTCGTACATCCGGCTGCGCTTGGCCCTGCCGAGGTACAGGATGTCTTCGAAACCAGCCGTCGTGACGATGCCGATCCGCGAACCGCCCTGTTCGAGCAGGGCGTTGGTCCCGACCGTCGTACCGTGCACCAGGGAGGTGACGTCCGCGCCGGTCAGCCCGGCCGCCCGCAGAGTGCGGGCGAGACCGTCGGCGAGACCTTCGCTTTGGTCCACGGTGGTGGGGACCTTGCCGATCGTGGCGGGGCCGCCGTCATCCGGACAGACGATGATGTCGGTGAAGGTGCCCCCGACGTCGATGCCGACAGATGCTCCCATCATGCCTCCTTGCTTTCTGCCCGCAGCGCCTCGGTCGCTGCGTCGTCCACGGCGCCGTCGGCGTCGAGCACGACGCCGTAGACCTCACGTGCCTGTGAGACCGTGACCCGCTGGTCCGCGACGTCGGTCGCGACCAGGGACGGCGGTCGGCTCATCGGATCCCCGTGCCCACCTCCACCGGACAGCCGTACGCGCAGCCGGTCACCGCGTTCGAGATTGACCATCGTCTTCGACGGCAGAGACTCTTCGGACCCGTCCGCTCGCAGGATCGCCGCTTCGCTGTGCGGCGCACCGATACCGTCGTCGAGGCCCCACGCACGCGAGGTGTGCCGTTCGCCTCGGTAGTTGGCCGAAACCTCGGTCCCTGCTAGAAACACCTTCTCGGTGCCGCACCCGCCGCGCCAGCGGCCCGCTCCGCCAGAGTCGGGCCAGATCGACCAGCTCTCCACGCGCACCGGAGCGGCCAATTCGAGCGCCTCCGCCGGAACGTTCATGCAGTTCGAGGCGCTCGACTCGACGGCGTCGACCCCGTCGAGCCCCGGTCGGGCTCCCATGCCACCCGGGCCGAGCTCGCTGGTCACGAACGTTTCGCCGGTGACGGGATCGACGCCGCCGAAGTTCATCACCAGCAACTGGCCGCTGTGTGCCGCCGGGATCCGCTCCGGCAACGCCTGCGCGAAGCAGCCGAACAGCACGTCGCACAGCCTGAGTACGGTCGCGGTCCGCGAGTTGACTGGAGCAGGCTCCTCGGGGTTCACCACGGTCCCTGGGGGCAGCGTGATCTGTACCGAGCGGTAGCAGCCGCTGTTGTTCGGGATGTCGTCGCCCGTCACTGCTCGCAGGACGTAGTAGACCGCTGCGATCGAGGACGCGGGAACGCAGTTGTAGGGGCCCCGGGTCTGAGGCGCGGTCCCGGTGAAGTCCACGTGCAACGACGAGCCGTCGACCGTGACGGTTGCCCGGAGCTCGATCGGCTTCCCTACGTCCACACCGTCGTCGTCCAGGTAGTCGACGAAGCTGTAGCTGCCGTCGGGGATGGCGGCGATGCGGTTGCGGGTGAGCTCGTGGGACTGCTCCAGCAGCGCGGCCACGACGGCATCGTAGGTGTCGGCTCCGATCTCGCCGACGAGTTCGCTCACGCGGGTCTGGGCAAGCGAGCATGCGGCGAGCTGCGCACGCAGGTCGCCAAGGACGACGCGGGGGGTGCGCACGTTGGCGCGAATCACCTCGAAGATCGGGGTGACGGGCTCGCCGCCGTCGACAAGCTTCATCGGGGGAAGGCGCAGTCCTTCCTGAAACAGGTCGGTGGCGTTGGGCGGGAGACTCCCGGGCACCATCCCGCCGACTTCTTGGTGATGCGACATCGTCGCGGCGAGCGCGACCACGTTGCCGTCGTGGAACAGCGGGCGAATGACCGCTATGTCGGGCAGGTGGGTTCCGCCGGCGTAGGGGTCGTTGAGAACGAAGACGTCGCCCTCGCTCATCTCGTCCGTAGGCCAGCGGGTGAGTACCGCACCCACAGCTGGGATCATGCAGCCGAGGTGGATGGGGATGGACGCGGCCTGGGCGATATTGTTGCCTTCTCGGTCGAACACCGCCGAGGAGGCGTCGAGCCCCTCCTTGACGATGGTCGAGTAGGCGGCCCTCAGCAACGCGCTCTCCATCTCGTCGGCGATGGAGGTCAGCCGGTGTCGTACGACCTCGCGGGTGATCGGATCCATTGATCTCCTCGGCGTAACGGCCCGCACCATGACGGCCTCGGCATGGTGCGGGAGGGATAGAGCCCGATGGCTTGGCGACAACTGTGACCGCCGACCGAAGCGCGGAACAAGTCACGGAGTGTGCAGTCCGGTTCGCTGTAGTTGCACGAGTTGCTCAGGGCGGCGCGGGTTGGGCAGGACGCCGTGAGCGTTATTGGGTGCTATAGCACCCACAAACACTCACGGGTGTTCTTCCGCCACGCGAAGTCCTAGGAACGGTTGCGTATGCGGCGCCGGAATTCAAGCCCCCGCAATGCGATGAGCAGGCGCAGATTCACATCGGGGTCCTCGAGCGAGACGTTCAGCAGTCTCGTGATCTTCTCGATGCGGTAGTACAAGGTCCGTCGCTCGATCGACAGCACCCGCGCGGCTTCGGCCTTACGACCGGAGTGCTCGAGGTAAACCTGCAATGTCGGCAGGAGCGGTGTACTCGCGGTGGCGTCGTGATCAAGCAGCGCTCCGAGCTCGCGCTCGATGTGCCGACTCAGCGACTGGGCGCGATCGAGGTCGATGAGCAGCCGGTCGATCCCCAGATCGCCCGAGAGCAGCACCCCGCGCTCGCGTCCAATGCGCGTCGCGTACCGGACGGCGTCCGCTGCGTCGGCGAATGCCCGTGGCAGGCCAGTGACCGGAACGGGATCGCTGATGCCGGCCACCACCGGCACGCCGTGATCCGCATAGCAGGTTTCAGCGACCTGCTCGGCGCGGGCACGGACGTCGTCAGGCGAGTGGACATGACCACCCAGCACCGTCAGCAACTGCCCCCCGTCGTACGCGGTGAGTACTCGGTCCCCCGCATCCGACGCGAGCAGCCGGCGTGCCGACGTGGCGACTGCACGCAGCCGCTCAGACCGCTCCAGCGGTCGGAACACCAGTACCCGGAAGCTGCCGGAGAGGTCGATCCCGAAGGCCGCGGCGCGCAACCGCAGCTCGCGCTGGTCGGCGACGTGTCCGCCGACCAGATCATGCACGAAGACACTGCGGGCGTTCTGCTGCCCGAGCCCAGCGTCCGGATCCTTGGCGAAGGCCAGCCCGATGGCGGTGGCGGCTCGGTCCAGAATGAGTCGCCCGGCCTCATCGGTCGGGTCTCCCGGCTCGAGCACGTGCACGCTGCCCCAACACTCGCCGCGGACCGGGATCGCGGCCCAGACGCACGTCGTACCGCCCGCAGTGGTCCGGCAGGGTAGGCCGTCGGAGGTGGGGGTGTGTCCCACACGCGCGTGTGCCGCCCAGTTCCCGACCCGCCGGTCGGTCTCGGCGGTCTGTGGAGCGTACGCGAGGACCTCGCCCGCGGCGTCGGAAACGACCACCGGGTGATCCAGCGAACGGGCCAGTTCGTCTATGGTTTCGGTGAGGCTTCCCCCATCGAGCGCCAAGCGCGCGATGCGGCGTCCGGCGGACTCGGCACGCTGCATCGCGCCGACCCGGCTGTTGATGATCGTCGTGTGGACGGCCTCGGTGATGTCCATGAAATAGGCGGGGTGCTGCAGCTCGATGACCGGCAGCCCGTGGTGGCGCGCCTCATCGCACATCGCGCCGGGAATCCGGTGCAGGACCACGCCGACCTCCACCGCCACACCGGCGATGCCGGCCCGAGCCAACTCGCGAATCCAGGCGCGCTGGGCCGATGCCTCGGATGCGATGCCGCGGCCCTGGGTCAACAGCAGCTCGCCGCCCTGGAACAGGCGCCCAGAATCGGGCATCTCGCTGATGTGGACCCAGCGGACCGCGACATCGAGGGCGTCGTCAGCCGCGACAACGCGGGCCGAGGCCCGGCGAAAGGGCTCGAATTGGAGGACCTCACGAAGAGTCGGAACCATCAGCGAAGCCTAAACAACTCGCGCAACAGATCGCCACAAGATGACACATGTTGTGCATTGTCAGTTGGTTATTGCGCCGTCACGATGGCAGAGATCCGGCCGTTGACCGGAAGAACGAAATAACGCGGGAGGAACTTAATGCCGACCACGAAAGGTCGCCGTCCCGACGTCGTCATAGTGGGCGGCGGGATCATCGGACTCGCGACGGCGTACGAGCTCGGCCGGGAAGGAATCGCGGTCGCGCTCCTGGACGCAGACGTCCTCGGTTCCGGCCAGTCCACCCGGGGGTGGGGGTTCGTCCGGCAGCAAGGTCGCAGCCCGCAGGAGCTTTCGATGATGCGGGCCGCGAACCGGCGGTGGAGCGGCCTCGAGGACGAGCTGGACGAGAAGATCGAGTGGGTTCAGGGTGGCAATCTCGCTCTGGCCGGTGCGGACGCCGCCGAGAAGTACGTGACCTGGGCCGGGATCGGCACGGAACACGGTCTCGACACTCGACTGGTCGATCCGTTCGAGGTGCAGGAGCTCGTGCCGGGTCTGCGTCTGCCGCACGACACGGCGATCTACACCAGTTCGGACGGGCACGCCGACCCGGTGTCGGCCACCCGGGCCTACGGTGAGGCCGCGGCCCGGGCCGGCGCGGTCGTGCTCACCGGCTGGCGTGCCCTCGCGCTCGAACGACGGGGAGACCGGGTGATCGGAGTCCACACCGACCACGGACCTTTGAGGGCGGAAACGGTCGTGTGCGCCGCCGGCGCGGGCTCGCGCCGACTGCTGCGTACGGCGGGGATCCGACTGCCACAGAATCGGGTCCGGGGAACGGTCGGGCTAACCGCGCCCGTGCCGCCCGTGTCGACCACGAGCGTGTGGGCGCCGGGCCTGGCATTCCGGCAGCGCCCCGACGGTCGGATGATCTTCTCGACCGGAGGCGGCGGAGACGTCGATCTGACTCTGGACACTCTCCTGCAGGCTCCCCACTTCATGACCGCCTTCCTGCATAACCACCGCAGAATGCGGCTGCGCGTGAACGCCGAGGCGCTGCGCGAGCTTCGGCACCGGTTCACCGGAGTCGAGGTGTCCACGGAGCCCTGCACGTCCCCTGCTCTCGCCAGGCGCAGCCTGACACGTCTGCGGGCGGCCCTGCCGTCCCAGCTCGAGCTGCGCGCTGAACGCTTCTGGGCCGGTGTCATCGATGCCACGCCCGACGGCCTGCCGGTGCTGGACCGCCCCGCTGAGCACCCTGGCCTGGTCGTGGCGACCGGGTTCAGTGGTCACGGATTCGGTCTCGCACCCGCCGTCGGTGAAGTCGTCGCTGCCCTGGTGAACAACGCCCGTCCCGACCACGACGTCCACCCCTTCCGGCTGCGCCGCTTTGCGGACGGTGACTACCGGGCACCGACCGCGATCCTCTGAGATGTGCGGCTGCCGTCGCCGGACCAGCACGGTGCCGGTGGTCGAACTCCGCTGTACGGCGCCGGATCGCACTGCCGGCCGAAATCGCCGACATCCTGACGAAATCCCGGCACAACTCGTAACTACGGACGACTGCGATTCACGACTGCCAAGACGATCCACAGTGGACTCTTGCGTGCTGGGCGCGCTGTGCAGGAGTGCCGATTTCGCGCGAAATCGCCGCTCGCCACGCGTGCCACGTGTCAATTTCGCGCGAAATCGCCGAAATTACAGGAGGCTGGGGATCACGAGGGCCGCGCAGGTCACCAGTGGTCCGATGACCGTCATGGACAGGCCCCAGCGGAGGAGTACCCGGGTGACTCGCGGCCGGTCCGCCTCGGGTGTGCAGGCGACCATGACGGCTCCAGAGGTGGAGAACGGCGTCGAGTCGACGATCGTGGCGGACACAGATAGCGCGATGATCAACCCTGCGGCGGAGATGCCGCCCTCGGCGATGAGCGGCAGCGAGAGCGGGATGATGATCGGCAGCAATGCGGTTGTGGACGCGAATGCCGACACGAGCGCGCCAACGAAGCACAGCATGAGGACCGCGACGAGCGGCGAGGGGATCGCGGCGGCGAGGTCGCCAAGCGCGTCGACCGCGCCCATGCGCTGCAGCAGTGCGACGTAGGTGACGATGCCGCCGACGAGCAGGATCGTGCTCCAGTCGATGTCGGCGATCGCCGCGGCCGAGTCGCGAGGGAAGGCGAGCGAGAGCACGACACCCAAGGCCAGGGCCACCGCGCCGATGTTGATGGTGATTCC
This sequence comes from Saccharopolyspora sp. ASAGF58, assembly GCF_012277335.1. NCBI lineage: Bacteria > Bacillati > Actinomycetota > Actinomycetes > Pseudonocardiales > Pseudonocardiaceae > Saccharopolyspora > Saccharopolyspora sp. ASAGF58. Next base: position 5,940,390 of record NZ_CP040605.1, read on the forward strand.
GAAAGCCGGAACTGCGATCACGATGACAACCAGAGATGCGAGGCAGAGCAGCGTGAAGCGCTGAGCGAGCGTGGTGCGGGTGGCCGTCGCCGGGCTGGACATCGTGCGCTCGACCCGCTCGGCGGTCGACACCGAAGCCCCACTCGATCCGCTAGGCATACCGCCGCCGATGGGCTCGGGGGGCCCGGCTGGGACGCCCACTGTGCTGTCCCCGGCGTCCCCGGTCCGGTGCCGCCGGAACAGTATCTGCGCTGCCACCTGCAGCGCGACGACGAGGGCGAGAACGAACGCGAACTGCGCATAGGGATTGACCACCACGCCGCCGAGTTCGCCGATGCTGACGGTGAGCACGCCGTAGAGGCTCGTGGGCGCGAAGGCGCCCGCGATGGAGCCGTTGACCGCGCCGAGCCCCATCACCATCGGGTCCCGGCCGTTCTTCTCCGCCAGCAGCATCGCGATCGGGATCACGATGAGGGCCGCCAAGGGATTGCCAAGTCCTGCGATGACGAGTGCGATCACGAACATCAGCCATGGCAGGAGGAACTTCTTCCGTCCGGTGCGACGTACCGCGCCGTCGACCAGCCAGTCCAGTGTGCCGTTGGCCCGCGCTATCGCGATGAGATAGGTCATCCCCAGTAGCAGCACCATGAGGCTCACGGGGAAGCCGCCGAGTACCTCTTCCAACGGCTGCCGGCCGAGAGTCAGGCCGACTCCGACCGCCGCGGTGAGCGCCAGCGCGCCTATGTGCACTCCCCGTACGGCGCCGAGGACGAACACGAGAACCAGAATGCCGATGGCAACGAACTGGACCGTCATGTCGAGGACTCCTGCGTAGGGTGACGGATGAGATGTGGGTCGTGCATCTTCCGGGAAACGCGTTGCCGTGCGTCAGGTCAGCGACCGCGCCAGCACGGTGATCTTTTGCCCAGGAAGGCCGATACGGCCTCCCGCGAGTCGTCGGAGAGGTAGCTGCGCACCACGAGGTCTTCGTTGCCGGAGCCGGGCTCACGTGCCCGCAGCAGCGAGGACTTGGTGAACGAGAGCGTCAGCGGTGCGAGCCCAGCCATCTCCTGAGCGATGCGCATGGCGAGGTCGCGCAGCTCGTCGTGGGTGTCCACGGTGTCGCTCACGGCACCGGTGCGAACCAGGTCGCCGATACCGAGCAGTGCCGCCCGCATGATCATCCTGCGGGTGAGCGGCAGGCCGACCAGTTCGGTCAGCCGCGTCAGGTTGCGTACCGACAGGCAGTTGCCGACCGTGCGGGCGATGGGGAAGCCGAAGCGCACCCCCGGCCCGGCGACGAGGATGTCGCAGCAGGCCGCGAGGAGCGCGCCCTGCCCGATCACGGGCCCGTCCAGGGCCGCGATCGCGGGGACGCGCAGGTTCTCGATCGCGCGGAGGGTGCGTTCGGCGTGCGACTCCACCGCGCGGACGTCGTCGGCAGACTCCATGCCCCGGAAGCCTTCGATATCCCCGCCCGCCATGAAGGACGGCTTCCTGCCGGTGGCACCGTCGAACACGACGACCCGGATTTCAGGGGTGCGGTTGACATACTCGCAGCCCGCGACGATCAGGTCCTCCATCTCCGGGGTCGCGGCGTTCAGCCGGTGCGGCCGGTTGAAGGTCATCCGGTAGACCGGGCCGTCCTGTTCGGCGAGCAGGGGAACCTCATGGAACTCAGCCATGGCCATCGCCTCCGATGGGAGCGGGGTTCCGCGCGGCGCGCACCACCCCGTCCGCGTCGAGCCTGGCGATGTCGGCCTCGGTGTAGCCCAGTCCACTGAGGACCGCGCCGGTCAGGTCACCCAGCCCCGGGCCAGGGGTGCACCGGACGGTCGGCGTCCTGGACAGCCGCATCGGCGAGCCCATCTGCCGTACGGGTGTGCCGTCGCGTGTCGTCGACTCCCAGAAGAAATCACGGACGATGAGGTTCTCGTCGGAGAACACCTGTCCGTAGTCGTGGATAGGGGCTGCGGGAACACCCACCTCGTCGAAGAGGTTCAGCCAGTGTGTGCGGGGCTGCGTGCGGGTCCGCTCCTCGATCGTGGCGATCAGCTCGCACCGGTTCCGCATACGGTCGTCATTGGACGCGAATCGCTCGTCATCGATCAGTTCGGTCAGACCCACGCCGTGGCAGAACGCCAGCCAAGTCTTCGGAGTGGCCGCGCCGACGGTGAACCAGCCGTCGGACGCGCGGATGGCCTGATACGGCGCCGCGGTCTGGTGCGCCGAGCCCTGCGGAGCGGGGATCTCGCCAGTGGCGCTGTGCTTGGCGAACTCCCAGATGGCGAAAGCGACCCCGGTCTCGTACAGGGAGACGTCGATGAACTGGCCCTCGCCAGTCCGGTTGCGGTGGTTCAGCGCCGCCAGCACCGCGATGGCCCCGTACATCGCGGCGCCGATGTCGCACAGCGGCACCCCCGCCTTCACGGGCTCGCCGCCGGGAAAGCCCGTCACACTCATCACGCCGGAGCGAGCCTGCGCCATGATGTCTAGCCCGGCGTTCGTCGCGAGCGGGCCGTCCTGGCCCCACCCCGACGCGGCGAGGTAGATCAGCCCGGGGTTCTCCTCCGTCAGGCTCGCGTAGTCCAGGCCCAGCCTCCGCATCGCGCCAGGGCGGAGGTTCTCGACGACGACGTCGGCCCGTACGGCGAGTGCGCGGAAGATCGCCTTGCCCTCTTCGGACTTGAGGTTCACCGCAACCGAACCCTTGTTCCGGTTCAGGGTGAGGAACGCGGAACTGTCCGGTGTGCCGTCGATGACGGCGCCATACGTGCGGACGACGTCGCCGCCATGAGGGTCTTCGATCTTGGTCACCTGAGCGCCGAGGTCGGCGAGCAAGGTGCCGCAGTAGGGCCCGGCGAGATAGTTGCCGACCTCAAGGACCCGCAGTCCGTCGAGCGCGTGCGCATCAGTCACTCTTTCTCCAAAATTCGGGGTGCTCGGCGCGATGATCGAGTGAGCTCGGTCACCCGTGGGAATGAATGGGGTAAGTCAAGCAACGCCGTTCTGGTGCGTCAATGGCGGATATTGCACTGATACGGTGCACATATGCACCAATATCGGGCGTCGATGGCCCTGTGCCCGAACCTCCTGTATCTCTCCAGCATCGTCGAGTACGGAAGCTTCGCCGCCGCGGCCGCGGAACTGCGGATGACGCCGTCCACACTGAGCCGGGGGATTCGCCGGTTGGAGAACGAGCTGGGAATGGCGCTGGTCCTGCGCAGCGGACGCAGCATCGAGCTGACCCCCGCGGGCCGGCTGCTCGCCGAGCACTCACGTCTCGCGCTGCGGCAGGTGCGGATCGGGCTGCGCGAGGCGCGGCTGACCGGCACGAAGCTGGTCCGGGTCGGGCTGCTCCGGTCGCTGGGCTCGGACTACATGCCCGCCGTGGTCGGCAGCTTCGCCGCGCGCTGGCCCGACGTAGAGTTCTCGTTGCGCGAGGGCAGCAGCGACGGACTCGCGGAGATGCTCGTCGAGCGTGAGATCGACGTCGCGATGATCGCCCCGCCTCCTGAGCGCCCCGAGATCGCAGCGACCGTCCTGTTCGAGCAGCGGATCGACGTCGTCGTGGCGGCCGGCACGCGGCTGGCCGGCCGTGCGTCGCTGGACGTCCGGGAGCTGGCGGGGGAGAACCTGATCCTTTCCGAGTCCGGCTACGCCGCCCGCGCGGTGGCGGACCGGATGTTCGAGAGCGTGGGCCTGCACCCCAAGGTGATCTTCGAGACCGACAACATGGAGATGGCGGTGTCGCTCGCGGCGGCCGGTGTCGGGGTCGCCGTCGCTCCGCCGACCGCCAGGGGCAACGACGGCGTCGTGCGGGTGCCGTTGACCGACCCTGCGGCGCGCCGCGACGTCGCCGTGTGCAGGCTGGCCGGGGTGGCCCTTGCCCGGCACGTCGCCGACTTCCTCGACCACGTCACGTCGTACCCGGCAGGCGCGTGATGGATCTCCCCACCGTGGCGAGTCTGTGCGCGCCGCTGGGCGGCGAGTTGCGTCTCTTGCTCACCGGCCGGTGAAGCGCGGCGGCCGTCGCTCGGCGAAGGCGCGGGCGCCTTCGGTCGCGTCGCGCGAGGCCCACACGTGCTCGACGGCCCGCGCCTGACGTTGCCAGATCTCGTCGGCCGGCCAGCTGCCGGCGTGGTCGAGCACGTACTTGCTCGCGACCACGCCGAGCGGGGCGTTGGCCGCGATGGCCGTGGCTAGGTCCTCAGCTGTGGCAAGGCTTTCTCCCGGTTCGGTGACGACGTTGACGAGCCCGAGCTCGTGCAGCCGGGGCACCGGTAGCTCGTCGCCGATGAGGGCCAGTTGCGCGGCGATGTTGCGGGGGAGTCGCTGTGGCAGGCGCAGGAGCGCGCCGCCGTCGGCGACGAGCCCGCGGCTGACCTCCGGGATGCCCAGGCGCGCGTCGCGGGCCGCGACGATCAGGTCGCACGCGAGCGCGACCTCCAGTCCGCCGGCGAGGGCGAATCCTTCGATGGCCGCGATCAGGGGTTTGCGCGGTGGGCGGCGGACCAGGCCGGCGAATCCGCGTTCGGGATGCTCGCCGGTCTCCCCGTCGAGGAAGGCTTTCAGGTCGAGTCCCGCGCTGAAACCGGATCCGTTGCCGGTGAGGATGCCGGCCCGCAGTGTGTCGTCGGTGTCGAGCCGGTCCATGGCTTCGGCGACGAGGCGCGCGACCTCGTCGTTGATCGCGTTGCGGGCGTGCGGCCGGTCGATAGCGACGAGCAAGACGCCCTCAGCAGCCGTACTGATGTGGACGGGACGGGCGTCGGTCATGTGTGCTCCTGCACGAGTATCGTCGCGCCGATGCGGTAGCGGGGTGCCGGGCCACCGGTGACCGTGAGGTGGCTGATTCCGGCCACGGTGTCCGGCCGGACCACGAGGCTGCCTCCCGGCCAGCGGTACTCGACGCCGTCGTGGCGAGGGTGTGTCTCCGCGTCGAGGACATCGGCGAACAGCCGGTGGGAGAAGGCCGGGTCGGTGGAGCGCAGCGTCGTGGACCGCAGGCGCACCAGTGGACCGGCGGGCACGTCCCAGGCGAACTCCCACCAGCCGGGCTCCCGGCCCTCGCGGTTGCCTGGTACTCGAGCGGGATCTCGCGTCCGGGTGCCGAGCAGCTCGCGTAGGGGTAGGTAGCCGACGTCGCTGTCGGCGAGCTGGATCGTCACGCCGTGGACATCGTCGGGAGGCAGGAAGGTCTCCCGCCACGGGGTGTGCGTGAGGTCGGTCTTCACCACCCGGAGGCCGAGCTCGCGCACCTGTTCGATGGTGCGGGCGACGTCGGGCACGAGAAAGGTCAGGTGGTGTGCTGTCTCGCCGTGCCGGCGGAGGAAGCGGGTGAGGAACCCGTCCGTCTCGTCGGGCTGGGCGTCCATGAGTTCGAGGCGGCCGCCGGAGTGCTCGTCGCCGAGCTGGCAGACGACGTAGCGGAACTCCGGGAGCACCTGCCCGACGAGCGGCGTCGCACCGAGGGTGCCCCGGAGCCGGCGCAGCCAGCTCGGCGCGTCGTGCACGGCGATCGAGGTGTGGTCGAAGTCGGTCGCGCCGCGGTTGCCGTCACTCATGCCGTGCAGTCTGCTTCAGCCAGGCGCTGTCCTCGAGCAGGTCACGGCAGCTTTCCGCGCGCCGCCACTGGTCACTGGCGAGGAGCGCGCGGTGGAACGGCAGGAGCGTGGTGACGCCCTCGATCCGGAACTCGTCGAGGGCGCGGAGCATGCGGTCGGTAGCGGTGGCCCTGTCCTCTCCCCACACGATCAGTTTCGCGATCATGGGGTCGTAGAAAGGAAGCACGGCGGAGCCTTCGCCGACGCCGGAGTCGACGCGCACGTGCGCTCCGCGTGGCTCCTGGTATCCGCTGATGGTCCCGGGTGCGGGCAGGAAGTGCTTTGCGGCGTTCTCGGCGTTGATCCGGCACTCGATCGCGTGCCCATCAAGGCGCAGATCGGTCTGCCCGAATGACAGCCGTTCGCCCGCGGCGACGCGCACCTGCTGCTCGACCAGGTTGATGCCGGTGACCATCTCGGTGACGCAGTGCTCGACCTGGATGCGGGTGTTCATCTCCAGGAAGAAGAATTCGTCACCGGCGAGCAGGCCCTCCACGGTGCCCGCCGAGTGGTAGCCGATGGCCTTGGCCGCCGTGATCGCCAGCTCGCCGATGTGCGTACGCAGCGGCTCCGGCAACCGCGGCGCAGGTGCCTCCTCGACCAGCTTCTGGTGCCGCCGCTGGATCGTGCAGTCGCGCTCGAACAGGTGCACAACGTTGCCATGGGTGTCGCCGAGCAGCTGGACCTCGATGTGCCTGGGGTCGTCGAGGTAGCGCTCGAGGTACACGGTGGGATCGGCGAAGAACCGTACCCCTTCGCTGCGCGCGCCCTCGACGGCGCCGGGAAGCTCGCCGGGATCGCGGGCGACCCGGAACCCCTTGCCGCCGCCCGCCCCGGAGGCCTTCGCCGCGATGGGGTAACCGATCGAATCGGCCAGCGCCAGCGCGTGGTCGCCACCGGAGACGGGTTCGAGAGCGCCTGGCACCACCGGGACTCCGGCCTCCGACATCGCCCTTCGCGCCTCGATCTTCGAGCCCATCATCCGGATCGCCTCGGGCGTCGGCCCGATGAAAACGAGCCCGGCCCGTTCGCAGGCCTCGGCGAACTCCGGATTCTCCGCGAGAAGCCCGTATCCCGGGTGGACGGCCTGTGCGCCCGTCCTTCGCGCGGCGTCAAGGACGCGGTCGATCCGCAGGTAGCTCTCCGAAACCGGTCCGGGGCCTATACAGACGGCCTGGTCGGCAGCGCGGACGTGCACCGCGTCGGCCTCCGCATCGGAGTGGACCGTGACGGACTCGATGCCCATCTTCCGAAGGGTTCGCAGGATGCGCACCGCGATCTCGCCGCGGTTGGCCACAAGAACTCGAGTGAACATGGCGACCTCAGCTCACATCGACCAACACGTGGCCGTCGTCCACGGCGTCGCCTTCCTTGACGTGCACCGCGGTGACCGTGCCCGCTTCTCCGGTTTCCACCGGGATCTCCATCTTCATCGACTCGAGGATGACGACGGCGTCGCCCTCCTCGACGGTGTCGCCGACTCCGACGAGGACCTTCCACACCACCGCGGTCGTCTCGGATTCCACTGTTGCCATGAGGGTTCCCTTCGCGAGGTCTGTCTTGTGGTTCAGGGCCGCAGGCTCCACTGCCTGCGTTGCGGGCCGAGGGAGGTGCGCACCCGGTGCAGCGAAGCCTCCAGGAAGGCGCACACGATCTCCCTGGTGTCCCTGGGGTCGATCATGTTCTCCACCCCGAATGCCTCGGCGGTCTTCCATGGGTCCGCGAGCGCGAGCATCCGTTCCTCTGCAAGCCGCCGGTACTCCTCGGGGTTCTCGGCGTTCTCGATCTCGTGCTTGAAGCCCGCCTCGACGCCGCCCTCGACCGGCAGGTCGCCCCATTCGGCGGTGGGCCAGGCGAGGCGCAGGCTGAGGCTGTCCGGGCTCGACGTCGCTGACACCGCCATGCCGTAGGCCTTGCGGACCTGGATGGTCACGACCGGCACCTCGGCCTGGATGATCGACTGGATCGCGCGCATGCCCCAGCGGACGACGTTGCCGCGCTCGGCGTTGGGCCCGACCATGAAGCCCGGCACGTCGACGAAGTAGACGATGGGCAGGTGGAAGGTGCTGCAGGTGTCGACGAAGCGCACCTGTTTCTCCGCCGCGGCCGCGTCGAGCGCGCCGCCGAGGTGTTGCGGGTTGCTCGCCACGATCCCGACGGGGATGCCGTCCATGCGGGCGAACCCGGTGGTCACCGCGCGGCCCCAGCGCGCGCCGGCCTCGAAGAACGAGCCTCGGTCGACGACGGCGCTGACGACCTTGGACGCCTTGTAGGGACGGCGGCGGTTCTCCGGGATGATGTCGAGTACCTCGTCTACCCGGCGGTCGGGTGGGTCGCTGCGATCGCCTCGCGGGGGCATCTCCCAGACGTTCTGCGGAAGATAGCCGAGCACGGTCTGCAGCTGCCGGATCGCGTCGTCCTCGTCCTCGGCGAGGTTGTCGATGCACCCGGACTCCGCGGTGTGCACCCGCGCGCCGCCCAGCTCGTGCTTGTCGACGTCCACTCCCAGAGCGCGCTTCACCAGTGGTGGGCCCCCGGCGAAGAGAACGGAATCCTTGGTCATGACCGAGAAGTGGCTCAGCACGGTCCGTCCCGCAGTGCCGCCCACCGCCGCGCCGCTGACCATGGTCAGTACCGGGACCTCGGCGAGCAGCTCGTAGGAGCGCTGCCAGCTCAGTGAGCTCACGAGGTAGGAGTGGCCCTTCTCCGCCTGCGCGGCCACGTCGCCGCCGATGCCCTCCATGAACAGCACGAGCGGGATCCGGTACTCGTGCGCGAGGTCTTCCACGAAGCCGCCGAGGCCGCCCTTCATCCGATCCAGATAGGTCTGTGGCGCTCCGCCCCGCACGGTGAAGTCCTCGCCGCCGACCGCGACCGCGCGACCCGCGAACTCGCCGAGCCCGCAGACGTAGCTCGCCGGCATCATGCCGCGCAGCTTTCCCGTGGCATCGACGTCCTCGTAGGCGGCGAACTCGCCGACCTCGTAGAACGCGCTCGCAGCCCGGTCGATCCGCTCGCGGATTGTGTACCGGCCCTGGTCATGGGCGCGGTTGACGCGACGCTCGCCGCCGAGCTCGCGCGCGAGCGCTCTCCTGCGGTCCAGCTCGGCCAGCGCGTCTTTCCAGGTGAAGCTCATCGGTGTGCCTCCCTTAGGTTTTCGCGGTCATGGACCCCGGCTCCGCTCGTGGCGCGGGAGAGCCAGCGCTTCTGGATCACGCCGGTGCCGACGCTGCGCACGAACGTCTCGGCCGAGGTGATCTCGACGTAGCGGGGGACGGCGTAGCGGGGCAGTTGCCGCTCGCAGTAGTCGAAGAACGCGTCGACATCGAAACCGTTTTCGTCGACGGGGACGACGAAGACCTTGATCTCGTCCTCGCCGCCGACCTCGTCGACCACGCCGATGGAGGCGCACTCCTGGACACCGGGGGCCTTGCGCAAAGACATCTCCAGTTCGTAGGCCGAGATGTTCTCGCCTCGGCGACGCATGCTGTCGGTCATCCTGCCGACGAAGTAGAGGAAGCCGTCATCGTCCATCCGGCCGAGGTCGCCGGAGTGGAACCAGAGGTTCCGCCAGGCGGCGACCGTCGCGTCGTCCCGGCGCCAGTAGCCGAGCATCATCAAGTCGGGACTGTGCGGCCGGTAGACGATCTCGCCGACCGTGCCCGCGGCCACCGGATGTCCACGGTCGTCGTGGATCTCGACGTCGAAATGAGAGCAGGGTGTTCCGGCGCTGCCTCGGCGGCGCCGGCCGGTCGTCTCGAAGGTAGGGCCGTCGGCTTCGGTCTGGCCGAACATGCTCAGGATGTCGATGCCGAGCCGGTCCTCGAAGAACGTGTACGCCTCGTCGGGGATCGGTGCGCCGAGGACGCGCCGCAGCGTGGTTCCGGCCGCGGGCTCTGCGCCGAGCTTCCGGACTATCGAGAGCACGGCCCCGATGGCGAACGCCCAGGTGCAACCGAACTCCCTGACATGCGGCCAGAATCGTCGCGCGCTGAAGCGGCGGTCGAACGCGACTGAGGAACCCGACTGGATCACGGCCGGGAGGACGACGTGGAAGTCGACGTGGAAGAACGGCAGGACGAAGTAGCCAGTGTCGCGCTCGTCGAGGTCGAGCACCCGCGCGATGACGGCGCCCTGGTTGGAGAAGTAGCCGCGCGGCAGCATCACCCCCTTTGACGATCCTGTGGTGCCCGAGGTGTAGAGAATCGTGGCCAGAGTGGACGGTGCCAGCTCCGTCTGGACGGCGTCGAGCTCGCGTGCGGTCGCGGCGTCGATCTCCGGTGGTGGGGCGTCGTCGAGAAGTCGTCGCGGCACCGTGAGTGCGGTGTGCAGGCAGCCAGTGAACTCACGCTCGGCCACGAGCAGCGCGGGGTCGCAGTCGGCCAGCACGAAGTCCAGCAAGTCGCCCTTGAGCTCGGAGTTGACCGAGACCTCGACGGCGCCGATCCACCAGATGCCGAACTGCCACGCGAGCCGCCATGCCGAGTTTCCGCTGAGGACCGCGACCCGATCACCGGTCTGGATGCCACAGCCGCGCAGCTCAGCGGCGCAACGGCGTGCCGCGCTGGCGAACTCCCGTACCGTCCACGAACTTCCCGGCCAGCGCAGCAGAGTGGCCTCGGGCCTGGTGGCCTCGGCTTCGATGAGGTCGGCGACCGGGCTGACGCGGCCGAGTTCCACGCCGTCGAGCAGCTGTGCCCTCATAGGTGTAGCTCGCCACCGGTCACGTCGATCACTTGCGCGGTGATGTAGGACGCCTCGGGGGAGAGGAGGAACGCGATGACGTTCGCGATCTCGCCTGGCGCCGCGAGCCGGCCGAGGGTGATGGTGTCCAGCCACTTTTGCCGGACCGAGTCCGGCACCGTGCCGATCATCGGTGTGTCCACGGCGCCGGGGGCGACCGCGTTGCACCGGACCCCGCGTGAGGCGAGCTCGACCGCGACCGTCCTGGTGAGGCCGACGACTCCGGCCTTCGCGGCGGAGTAGTTGGTCTGGCCGAAGGTGCCGTACCGGCCGGAGGAGGACAGGTTGACGATCGCGCCGCCGTCCGTCGCGGTGACGAGCGGAGCCATGATCTGGCAGCCCAGCCAGGCGCCGCGCAGGTGGACGTCGAGCACCTGGCCCCATTCCTCGTCGGACATCCGGGCCATCGAGCGGTCACGTGTGATGCCCGCGTTGTTCACCAGGCCGTCGAGTCCGCCCAGCTGATCCTCGACGGTGGCCGCGGCGGATGTCCACGAGGCCCGGTCGCCGACGTCCAGGGCGACCGGCAGCGCGTTTGTCCCGGCCTCCTTCGCGACCTGGTGCGCCGCGTCGGTGTCGATGTCGGCCACCGCCACCCTGGCGCCGCGCGCGGCGAGGGTCAGCACGGTCGCGCGACCGATGCCGGAACCGCCACCCGTGACGAGATATCTGCGGTCCGCATGCACGTGTGCTTGCTCAGCTTTCATCCTTGCCTCCGACGAGAAGGACATCCGTGCCGCGCTGGACGACGGTGCCGTCCTGGGTGGCTGTCTCGACCTCGATCGTGACGATGCCCGCCCCTGGCCTGGAGCGGCTCGGCCGCAGCGCGGTGATCATCTGCGTGACGTACAGGGTGTCGCCCGGGTAGGTCGGTGCGACCATCGCGCGCTCCGTGTTGAGGAAACCGAGGACGTGTAGCTGGTCGAGTCCGGGCGTGCGCAACCCGCTCGACATCGCGAGCACGAGCAGGCCGTGCGCGATCCGGCGCCGGTACCCGGTGTTCGCCCTGACCCATTCGTCGTCGGTGTGCAGCGAGTTGAAGTCACCGGACAGTCCCGCGAAGAGGACGATGTCGGCCTCGGTCACGGTCCTGCCCGCCGACACGTGCTTCTCGCCGAGCCGCAGCGAGGAGAAGTAGCGCGGCTCCGCTTCGTGCGCCTTCGTGGTCATGACAGCCTTTCCAGAATCATGGCCATGCCCTGGCCGCCACCCACACACATGGTCTGCAGGCCGATCTCCTTGTCCCGCGCGGACAGGGCGTTGAACATTGTGGACGAGGTGCGGGCGCCGGTGGCGCCGAACGGATGCCCGATCGCGATGGCTCCACCGTGGACATTGAGCCGGTCGATGGGGATGCCGAGTTGGTCCTGGCAGGGCAGTACCTGCGCCGCGAAGGCCTCGTTGAGCTCGAACAGGTCGATGTCGCCGAGCGACATCCCCGCGGTTTCCAGGACCCGGTGGGTGGCTTCGACGGGACCGAGCCCCATGATCTCGGGCGACAGGGCTGACACGGCGGTGGCGACGATCCTCGCCAGCGGTGTCACTCCCAGGTCGCGCGCCTTGCTGTCGCTCATCACGAGAAGCGCCGCCGCGCCGTCGTTGAGCGGGCAGCTGTTGCCCGCAGTCGACCGTCCACCGGGACGGAACACCGGACGCAGACCGGCAAGCGCGTCGAGTGTGGTGTCCGGGCGCGGGCAGTCGTCCCGGTCCACGACGGTGCCGTCGGCGCGGCGGTACGGGACGAGATCCCTGGCCCAGAAGCCACTGTCCACCGCGGCCGCCGTGCGCTGCTGGGACAACAGGGCATAGGCGTCCATATCGGCGCGCGTGACGTCGTGCAGCGCGGCGACGTTCTCCGCGGTCTGGCCCATGTCGATGTACACGTCGGGAAGCAAGCCGTGGGCGCGGGGATCCTCCCAGCCTTCGGGGGTCGCCTCGGCGGCGGCCGCTGAGCGCTCGCGCGCCTCGTCGAACAACGGGTTCATGGTCCCCGGGAGCGAGTCGGCCTCGCCCTTGGCGTACGAGCTGCAGCTCTCGACTCCGGCGGAGAGGAAGACGTCGCCCTCGCCCGCCCGGATGGCATGCATCGCCATACGGGTCGTCTGCAGGCTCGACGCGCAGTACCGGGTGACCGTGCACCCGGGCACCTCGTCCAGGCCGAGCAGGACCGCCACGACCCTGGCCATGTTGAAGCCCTGTTCCCCGCCGGGCGACCCGCAGCCGAGCAGCAGGTCGTCGACGTCGGAGGGGTCGAGCTGTGGAACCGCGCGGAGCGCGTGCTGGATGACCTGCGCGACGAGGTCGTCGGGGCGCTCCCGTGCCAAGGAGCCCTTGGTCATACGGCCGATCGGAGTCCTCGCGGCCGCGACGATCATCGCGTCACGCACGGGCCACCGCCTCGGCCCTGGCGCGCTCGTCGGCGGTGAGGGCTCGAGAGCAATGCGCCTTCTGGTCCCACATCACCACGACCACCTCCGCTCGGGCGGCCTGCTCGCCGCCCGGCAGGGTCAGTGACTCGGCGGTACGGATGCTGCTGTGGCCGAGGCGGCTGATGCCGATCGAGATCTCGGCGGCGTCGTGGTCCATCAGGATCTCCTGCTGGTAGTCGATCTCGATCCGCGCGACGACGTAGGCGTCGGGATGCTCGACCCCGATCGCGGTACGCAGCCACCGGGTGCGGGCCTCGTCCAGCAGAGTCAGCACGGTGCCGTGGTAGACGTGCCCCTGATGATCAAGGTCTCGCCAGCGGAGCGGTACCCGGGTGCGATGAACGCCGAGCGCACGGATGGACACGGTCACCCCCCTCTTGTTTATATTGGTCAAGCGATATAAATTAACTTCGCATGAGCCTCGCTTTTATGTCAATAGAACGCCTGAAATACCCGGCCGCAACCCACCTCTTCGCGAGGTCGTATATGTTGCGATCGACTTAAAAGCCACTGGAGGGGGATGCGTGCCCAAGATCGTCGATCATGACCAGCGCCGAGCGGAGCTGGCCGACGCCGCCCTGGACATCATCGCCAAGGACGGCATCAAGGCGTTGACGCTGCGCGCGGTGGCCGAGGCGGCCGGGTGGTCCACCGGCGTCGTCAACCACTACTTCAGCTCCCATCACGACCTCCTGGTCGGCGCGCTGCGTCGGGCGGCCGAGACGCAGGGGCGCATGTTCAAACAGCTGCGGCACGACGCCTCGCTCACACCCCTGGAACGGCTCGGTCAGCTGATCGAGAGCGTGCTCCCGCTCGACGACCGGAGGATCGCGATGACACGGATCTTCCTCGTCTTCTATGCAGAGGCGGCCGCGAACCCCGCGGCGCGCGAAGAGATCGTCGACTACCTGGCCAACTGGCGGCGAGTCGTGCGCCGGGTGGTGGCCGAATGCCAAGAGGCGGGCCAGGTACCCGCGGACGCCGACACGACGAAGCTCGCCGCTGAGCTCGTCGCGTTCTCCGACGGCCTCGCCATGCACGCGATGCTGGACGAGCAGGTCCTCGAGGGAATGACGGCAGACGGGCACATCACGCTGCAGCTCGCCGGCGAGTCGTGGCGGCTGGCCGCGCGCTGACGGCGGCCCGGACCCCGGAGGTGACTGCATGCAGGTGCCGCTGCGGTGGCTGGTCGGGCGCCCGGAACTCGGCCTCCGGGTTCGTGCGGGCGCCGACCAGCTGGACCGAGCTTTCTCCTGGGTCCACGCCATCGACCTCGCCGACCCCTCGCCGTGGCTGGCCGGTGGTGAGCTCGTCCTGACCACGGGACTCGGCCTGCCTGCCCAGCGGTCCGCGCAACGGAACTACGTTCGCGGGCTCGCCGAGGCCGGCAGCGCGGCGCTTGGCTTCGGGGTCGGACTGTCTTATCAGGACATTCCCGACGCGGTCGTCGGTGCCGCGGAGGAGCTCCGCCTTCCGCTGGTCGAGGTGCCGCTGTCCACGCCTTTCCGCGACGTAATCAGAGTGGTGGTCGACCGGTATGCGGAAGAGTGCCACGGCGACCTCCTCCGGAACTCCCGCGTGCAGTCGAGCATGACCCGTGCCGCGGTGCGGCAAGGGCCGGAGTCTGTGGTGCACGAGCTCGCGATAGCCCTTGAAGCACAGGTACTCCTGCGAAGCAGCGACGGCTCGGTACTCGCGGCCTCACCAGCGGACGCCGAGGAGCTGTCGTTCTCTTTGCCGGAAGGAGACCTGGACTCGACCATGACGTTCACCGCCATGGACAAGAACGGGACCACCATCGCCCAACCGGTGTGGGTCGGCGGAAGGCGGCACGGGTGGCTCGTGCTGGCCCGGCCGTCAAGCTTGAGACCGGCCGATCACACGCTGATCTCGCACGCCGTCTCCCTGATCGTCCTGGATCGCGTCAAGCCGCGGGGGTTGCGGGCGGCGCAGAACCGGTTGAACAGGACCATCTTCGGTCTCGGCCTCGGGCGGTCGGTGTCTCCGTGGCGGTTTGAGGAACACCTGCGCGACGTCGGCCTCACCGGGACAGAGCTGAGGGTCCTGGCTTGCGGCGGAGCCGATCCGGGGTTGATGCTCGATGAGGCAGACGAACTGCTCGACGGCGAGGAGCTGCCGACCGTCGCGGTGGAGCGGGACGAGCATCTGGTGGTTCTGCTGCCCGGGAACGGGCTCGACCTGGCGAGGACTCTGACTGCCGCGTTGGTGCGGAGGTCTCGTTCCGCGTACGGCGGATTATCAGAGCCGGTGCCGCCTGAACACGTGCCGGGTGCCTTGCACCAGGCTCTCACCGCGGCCCGTACCGCACGAGCACGACGCGCACTACTGGTGTGTTTCGGCGAACTGGCCGGGCATGCCTTGGTGTTCGACTCACGGACCCGGGAGGCCCTCGCAGAGCTGGCGCGCGAGCGGCTCGGCCGTTTGTCCGCCTTCGACCGCGAGAACGGCACCGCTCTCGTGACCTCTCTGCGCGCGTACCTGGAACACAGCGGGCAATGGAATGTGGCGTCCACTGTGCTCTGTGTACACCGGCACACCCTTCGGGGTCGAATGGAACAGATCCGTGATCTCCTCGGCATAGACATCGATTCCGCGCATGTCCGAGCAGAACTGCTGCTGTCGCTGATGGTGTGGACGGACGACGGCGAGACCGACATGATGGAGTTCTACTCCGCCGAAGCCGGACACGATGTCCAGTGACTACCTTTCGGGGAACGTGAACGATGAGCGGATGACGCGATTCCATTGGATCGGTCGGGAATCCTGGAGGGCATGATGCTCGAGAACACCGCGCAGCACAAAGCAGAAACTCAGGAGAAACCTCGCCTCGGCAACGCCTTGCGGCAGCGGCACGTCACCATGATCTCCCTTGGCGGGATCATCGGAGCCGGCCTGTTCGTCGGAAGCAGCGCGGCCATCGCCAACATCGGGCCTGCCGCGACCGTCACCTACGCGCTCGCCGGTCTAATCGTCCTGCTCGTCATGCGCATGATCGGCGAGATGGCGGTCGCACTGCCCGACGTCGGCACCTTCACCGAGTACGTACGCACCAGCCTCGGCAACCTGAGCGGGTTCACGGCGGGCTGGTTGTACTGGTACTTCTTCGTCATAGTCGTCGCCGTCGAGGCCGTGGCAGGCGCCGAACTGCTGCAACGCTGGATTCCCGTGCCCATGTGGGCGCTCGCGCTCGCGCTCGTGATCACCATGACGGCGGTCAACCTGATCGCGGTCAAGTCATACGGGGAGACGGAGTTCTGGTTCGCGTCGATCAAGGTCGGTGCGATCATCGTCTTCATGGCGGTGGCCGCGTCCTACGCGTTAGGGTGGACTTCCGGTACCGGCCCGACAACGGTCAACCTCGTCAACGACGGCGGGTTCATGCCGAACGGACTGACCGCCGTTCTGGCGGGGATCCCGACGGTCATCTTCGCCATCTGCGGAGCCGAGATCGCCACGATCGCCGCGGCGGAGTCAAGCGAGCCGGCCCGGAGCGTGGCGAAGATGACGCGCTCGGTGATCGCGCGCGTGCTCACCTTCTACGTCGGTTCGGTGTTCCTGATCGTGTGCGTGGTGCCGTGGCGGGAAATCGTCCCCGGCGCGTCGCCTTTCGTCGCGGCGCTGGACCGCATGCACATCCCCGCTTCGGGCGAGATGATGAACATCATCGTCGTCGTGGCCGTGCTCAGCTGCATGAACTCGGCGGTCTACGTCTCCTCGCGAGTGCTGTTCAGCTTGTCGACGCACGGAGACGCCCCGAGGTCATTCTCCCGGCTGAGCCACACCCGCGTTCCCACGAGGGCCGTGCTCGCGGGCGGTGCGGTTGGCTACATCGCCGTCGGGGCGGCGGTTTTCTCCCCGGACGGTCTGTTCGCCTTCCTCGTGAACGCGTCGGGCGCCATCATGCTGCTGATCTACCTGCTTGTCGGCTTCGCCCAGCTCCGGCTACGGCGCCGGATGCAGCGCGAAGGACGGGAGCTGGCCCTGAAGATGTGGCTCTTTCCGTGGCTGACCATCGCGGTCATCCTGTCCATTGTGGTGGTACTCGGCATGATGGCTGCTCAGCCCGGGCTGTCCGGGCAGTTCTTCACCAGTCTGGCCAGCGTGGCCGTCGTGCTCGCCGGCTACGTGGTGCGGAAGAAAGTCCTCCAGAACCGGTCCGGGGCCAGCCCGATGTAAGCGTTCGAGGACCGTTGCCTCAGGTGCGGCCCACCGGACTGGTGGGAGGGACCCCTGAGAACCCGCGGCGGTGCCAGTTGAGTCCCACACCGCAAGCGGCTGCCGCCGCTTATAAAACACGTCCTAACCCTGACTTTTCATGGCGGTCGGTGATCGGGTGAGGGGGTTGGGTTTTGCTGTGGTGGGGCTGGTTTTCGCGGCCTGGGCGTGATGGTTGCCCGGCTGTCGGGCCGGGTGGCCGGGGTTCCACGGGCCCCGGGGTCTTTCTTGGGTCGTAGGGGCGGGTTGGCGCTGGTTAGGGTGCTTGTGGCAGGGCGGTGATGCGCTGCCAGGCGCTCTCGATCTGGGTGGCCCAGGGCCAGGTGCGGGGAATTTTGAGTCGTCGTCGGCGGCCGCCGCGGACGAGGCGGGCCGCGGTGTGCAGGATGCGGTAGCGCAACGTTTTCGGCTCGGCTTTGGCCAGAGCGCCGTCGAGGGCGAGGAGTTTGAGCCAGGAGAGCAGGATGGCGGCGGTCATGGATGTGGTCAGCCAGGCGGTGTTGATCGCGAAGTCGCGGGAGGGGAATCGGCCCAGGCCGGTGTCCTTGCCGGTGCGGATGCAGTCCTCCACCCGGGCGTGCACCCGGTGCGCGGCGTCGATGTACTGCGACTGCCCCAGCCACCCCTTCGTGGTCTCGGGACGGTTGGTGACCCACAGTGTGTAGCGCCACCCGTCTTGGGTTTCGAACAGGGTCAGCTGCGCCCCAGGATGGGGACGTTCGCGACGCACGAACACCCGCATCTTCTCCGGCCAGGCGGAGAGTTGGTCGCCGCCTGGTCCCTGCCGCAGCAGCCCGGTCAGCTCGGCCACGTGGGCCTGCTCGACCCAGCAGCGGGCGTGTGTGCACCGGGGGTTGTCGCAGGCTTCCTCGGCGCGTCGCTCACGCAGCTGCCCGCGCGGCCCGATCGCCTGCACCCACGCCCGCTCGGGCACCAGCCGGATCGCGGTCTTCTCCCGCTCGGTCAGCGCCCACCCCACCGAGTAGATGAGCTGGTATCCGCGCCGGGACGCGAGCTTGTCCAGATGTGCGATGAGCTCGTGACTGGCGCCGGCACCGTCCACAGTGACCATCAACCGCCTCCGAAACTGTTGTGGCAGCGCGGCAATCGCACTATCGGTGATGGCGATGTGGTCCTCGGCTGTGTTGCTGCCGGCCGAACCGCGGCGCAGCATCCACGCCAGCGGCTCACCCCCGGTGTTGTCGCAGTAGGCCTGCAGCGGGTGATGGCCGAACCCCTTGAAGTTCGCCTCCGCCCACTCCTTGTCCGAATGCGCGTCAGTGACCGTCGCGTCGATGCGGACGCAGGTCACCCCCTCCAGGGTCTTGTCCGCGATGCGCACCCCGGGAAGCGTGCCGTGGCGTGTCACGATCTGGTCCCACGCATACCGGCGGGCAGTGTTCACTGCGGCGGTGATCTTCTTCGCCGTGCGGGTTCCGCCGTCGGCGATCTCTTCCAACGTCCGCCACGCGGTGGGCACCGA
This sequence comes from Saccharopolyspora sp. ASAGF58, assembly GCF_012277335.1. Lineage (NCBI taxonomy): Bacteria > Bacillati > Actinomycetota > Actinomycetes > Pseudonocardiales > Pseudonocardiaceae > Saccharopolyspora > Saccharopolyspora sp. ASAGF58. The sequence goes on from NZ_CP040605.1 coordinate 5,958,887, forward strand.
CGCCACCGGCCCGAACAGCTCCCGCTGGTCACCCATCACCCGGAAATCGCTGATCGCCCGCGCCCCGTCGGCGATCGCGCACGCCACATCCGCTACCACCCGGCCCCGGTTATGCACCAGCAACCGGGTGCCGGCCAGCGCCTTCGACAAGCCTGCGGTCAAACCCGTCTTATCGGTCAACCCGCGCAGCAGCGCAAGCCCGGCGTGCGACACGATCCCCTCACCATCAGCGGTGACTTCCAAACCCCGCGACCACCCAGTAGCCTGCACCTCGAAAGTGCTCCTCACCTTGGTTGCGATACGGACGTCAGACACCCGTATCCTCCCAGGTCAGGAGCACTTTCTGTGTTCAGGCACGCCGCAACACAACCGACCCACATGAAAAGTCAGGGCTAACACCATCACCAGATGTCACGCCACAATCGCCAAATGACACGCACCGCAACGCAGTGAATGCGAACAATGCTAATCTGGAAATCGGGATTCCGGATCTATGAGTGGAAGTGGTGCAGCGCCGACGTTTCCCGGTGGTGCTAGCGTTCATGGCGAGGGGTGCGTGATGCTAGTCGGTGTAATTCCAGCCGAGTTGACGAGTTTCGTAGGCCGTCGCCGGGAACTCGCCGTAGTAAAGCGGGCACTCGCTGGTGCGCGGTTGGTGACGTTGACGGGTGCGGGTGGAGTAGGGAAAACGCGGTTGGCGTTGCGCATTGCGCACGAGCGCCGCCGGGCCTTTCCCGACGGGTTGTGGTTCGTGGAGCTGTCCGGTCTCGCGGACGGGGAACTGCTTGCCTCGACGGTGGCCAGCGCGGTCGGATTGACCGAACGGTCAAGTCGGCCGCCGCTGGAATCACTGGTGGACTACCTGGCCGACAAGCAGTTGCTGCTGATCCTGGACACCTGTGAGCATCTCCTGTCGCCGTGCGCGAACCTGGTCAGCGCGGTGTTGCGCAGAGCCTCAGGCGTGAAGTTCCTGGTAACGTGCCGTGGCGTACTCGACGTCGCCGGCGAACACGTGGTTGTCGTCCCGCCGTTGTCGGTACCAGACCCTGCGGTCACGTCAGAGCAGGAGATCGCAGACTGTGAGGCTGTGCGGCTGTTCACGGATCGTGCAGCAGTTACGGCACCAGATTTTGCGATCAGTGCCGACAACAACGCTGCGGTCGTCGAGATATGTCGCCGGCTGGATGGAATTCCGTTGGCTATCGAGTTGGCGGTGACGCAGCTACAGGGGTTAACCGTACGGCAGTTGGCGTCACGGCTGGAAGACCGTTTCGGTCTGGTGACGAGTTGGCGCCAGGGTTTCCCCGCTCGGCAGCAGACGCTGAGGGCGGCCATCGACTGGAGCTTCGACCTGTGCTCACCGCGGGAGCAGGCATTGTGGGCGCGCTTGTCGGTCTTCGCCGGGGGATGCGACCTGGGCGGCGCCGAGGCGGTCTGCCACGAAGAGGGGGCCGACCGATATGAGGTGCTCAAGCTGATCAACGCGCTTCTCGACAAGTCGATCCTTTTCCGTGAAGAACACGGTTCGCAGACCAGGTACCGGATGCTCGACACCATTCGCGAGTACGGCATGCAACGACTGGCCGAGAGCGGCCAGGAAACGATGCTGCGTCGCCGGCACCGCGACTGGCTCCAAGGACTGGCGGCCCAGGCCGACGCCGAGTTGTTCGGCCCGCGCCAAGGGCGTTGGCTCATTCAGCTGGTCACCGAGCAAGCCAACTTGCGCGCAGCGTTGGAATTCTGCGTGGCCGAACCTCATGAGGTCACGGCGGCGTTGCGTATCCTCAAGCAAACGCTTTTTTTCTGGTTCATCATCGGGCTGCCGGGCGAGGGCCGCTATTGGATCGAGCGGGCGTTGGAGCGTGTTCAACAACCTGATTTGACCCGAGCCTGGGCGATGTGGGCCGCCACCCACCTGGCATGTCTGCAAGGAGACCCCGACGCGCCACGGTTGCTACGGGACTACCACAACATGGCGGAACAGTTGGACGATGATTCCATTCTCACGGGCGCGGTATACCTGTCCGGAATGATCGCGCTGTGGCAGAAGGGAGACTTCGCCCAGGCGGCTCCGTTGCTGCGGCAGGCCACCGAAGGACACCGCGCCCACCATGACACCGTTCAAGCCTGGCTCGCATTGCTCAACTGGGCCATGGGCGCCGCCCTGACCGACGACGCCTCCGCCGAACCCCTCAGCGAGGAACTTCTCGTCATGACCCGCGATTCAGGGGCCGAATTCTTCCTGGAATTTGCGTTGTGGACGGCGTGTGTCGCCCAGTTCCGCCTGGGCAACCTCACTCGCGCCACGGCTTTGATCAGCGAAGCGATGCAGCACTGTTATAACCTCAAGGACCGCTGGGGGACGCCCTGGGTCATGGAAGTACTTGCCTGGGTCACGTCCGCGACTCAACCCGGCCAGCGGGCCGCCCAGCTGCTCGGTGCCGCACATACCCTCTGGCGACGCACCGGGGTATCGCTCCCAGATTTGGGTATCTTGATCTCTTCCCACAATCTGGCCGAGGCCCAACTCCGCAAGTCGCTCGGCGAACCGGGATTCGACGAATCCTTCCGCGAAGGTCAACACCTCACCTACGAGCAAGCATTGGATCTCGCGCTTACGAAATCACAATCCGCATTATCGGCCGCTCCGTCGCAGGAGAGTACGGATAGGCCATCGCCGCTGACCCGCCGAGAGGTCCAAGTCGCCGAACTCATCGCCGAAGGCCTGAGTAACAAGGACATCGCTGCACGACTGGTCGTCGCGCCGCGCACCGCTGAAGCCCACGTCGAACACATACTCGTGAAACTCAATTTCACGTCCCGAACACAAATCGTGCGCTGGATACTGGACGAGTAAGTCCAAATTCCTGCGGGCATGAGACGAGGATCAGTCTCACCAGTGCAATCCGCGTAAGCGAAGAACACCCGTGAGTGTTTGTGGGTGCTATGGCACCCAAAAACGCTCACGGGTGTTGGCGGGAGAGCTACCGCTGCTCCGTGCTTATGGCGGCGCGGTCGCCCGCTTGGCCACTGGTTGAAAGGCACGGCCTCAGCCCTCCATTTATGGACGCGTTCCGGGGATGCCGGGTCCTGTGGGGGTGGTCGGCCAGTGGCGGGTGTCCTGGATGGGGCGGATGGGGTTGCTGTGGGCCAGGATCGCTGTGGTGAGTGCCTCTACGGGTTCGGCGGGGGCGTGGGGATTGGTCAGAAGGACCAGGTCGAGTTCGCCGAGTTCGGGTAGTCCGGTGCTGTGGGGTAGCTCGGCTAGGTCGGCGGGCAGCAGGCTCCGGGGGAAGATCGCGACGCCGAGGCCGGCGCGGGTGGCGGCGAGTACGGCGTTGATTCCGCGCGCGGTGCAGGCCACGCGGTGTTTGATGCCAGCCTGTTCCAAGGCTTGCACGGCCAGTGCGCGGCTTGGGCTGGGGGCCTGGTAGACGATCAGTGGTACTGGTCGTTGTTCGTCCCATCGTAGGCCGGTGCCATCGGCGGCCGCCCAGACCAGCCGGTCCCGGCGCACCAGCCGACCGCGCCCGTCTCCGGCGGCGGTTTTGAGGAAGGCGACGTCGACGTGGCCGGATTCCACCCGGCGTTGCAGCTGCACACTTTGGGACACGGTGAGGTCGAGAGTGACACCGGGGTTGAGGTGCCGGAAGTCCCGCAGGATCCGTGGCACCTGGGTCAAGGCGAGATCGTCGGTCACTCCGAATCGCAACCGGCCCCGCACCCCGGCGCCAGTGAAGTAGTCCGTCGCCTGGGCGTTTGCGGCGAGGATGGAGCGGGCGAAGCCGACCATCGCCTCCCCGTCGACCGTCAAGGTCACGCGGCGGGTGTCCCGGACCAGCAGCGGCCGGCCCACTGTCTGCTCGAGTTTGCGGATGTGCTGGCTGACCGTGGGCTGCCCGAGACCCAGCGCCGCCGCGGCCTGCGTGAAGCTCAACGACTGCGCCACCGCCAGGAACGTCCGCACCTGCTCCGGAGGAAACACCACTACCCCAAATATTTCGGCGATTCATCGCGATTCGTAATCGGAATTATTGTACCAATTTTCTTTCTAAATTGGTATGGGCACCCAATGATGGAGAAGCAGATCCGGCTAACGAAGGAGGCGCTTCGCCGTGACTAGGGCGGCCCACAGACGCGAGCATTTCCCCACCCGGTCGAGACCGCCTACCCCGCGGAGTGTCAGGTTTGCCGCGCTGGGCTCCCGGAACTTCCGTCTGTTTCTTATTGGCCAGGCGGTGGCGACTACGGGGCTGTGGGTGCAGCGCATCGCCCAGGACTGGCTGGTCCTCAGCCTCACCGGGAGCGCCACCGCCGTCGGCGTCACTGCTGGTCTGCAATGGGCGCCCATGCTGGTCGTCGGGCTGGCAGGCGGGTGGATCGCGGACCGCTTCCCGAAGCGCCGCGTGTTGCAAATTACCCAAGCTGCGGCCGCCATCCTGGCCGCGCTGCTCGCCGGGCTCACTCTCACCCACCAGATCACCGCCTGGCAGATCCAGCTTCTGGCGGCCGGAGTCGGCACTATCGCCGCGATCGATCAGCCTGTGCGGCAAGCGTTTGTTCTGGACCTGGTCGGGTACGGCCAGCTTCACAGCGCGGTCAGCCTCAACTCCTCGGTGTGGCAACTTGGTGCCCTTGCCGGCCCGGCGGTGTCCGGAGTGTTGATCAGCGTCGTCGGCCCGGGCTGGGCTTTCGCACTCAACGCCGTCTCCTACGCTGTCGCGCTCGTTGCTTTCGCCCGCATCGACCCCGGCCGGCTCACGCACTCACCGCCTGGGGCGAGCGCTGCCGCACCCGCCCCAGGCGGTCTGCGCGCGCTGGCACGGCGACCGGAGATCTGGCGGCCCATCGTGCTGGTCGGCGCGTTCAGCATGTTTTCGCTCAACCTGCCCGGCACCTTGGCCGCCTACGCCCGCACCGTCCACAGCGGACCCGCCGGCTACGCGCTGCTGACCTCCACCGTCGCGCTCGGCTCCGTGCTGGGCGCGTTGATCGCCGCGGGCCGCACCCGCACCACCCTGCGTGGACTGACCTGGACCGGGTGTGCGTTGGCCGGCCTGTACCTGGTCGCCGCCGCCATGCCGACGCTGTGGAGCCTCGCGTGCGCCCTCGCCGCGGTCGGCATGGCCACCCAGCAGTTGTTCACCGCGGTCAACGCCACCGTGCAACTCGCCGCCGGGAGTGCGCTTCGCGGCAGGGTGGTGGGCGTCTACCTTCTCGTGTTCATGGGCACCGGCGCCCTCGGCGGACCGTTGCTCGGCGCCGTCAACCAGCACCTCGGCCCCCGAATAGGCCTAACGCTCGCTGGTGCGATCCCCGCCACCGTTCTCCTCCTGCTATCCCTCGCACAATTCGCACGACGCCCCACCATCCCCGCGCACGCCCCCGGCAGCCCCGGGCCTAGTCCAGCGGGTGAGATCGAGACGAAGTCGGCAGCTCGCCGTTAACCTTCCGAGTAAGCACAGGAGACGGAGTTGGACGCGATACGCGTCCCCCTCCGTCATCCTGCCTGCGGGTGCTCGAAGTTCACTGAGACTGCTGGGCGAGCGAATCCTGCGACGGCAGGGTCGAGGAATTCGTCGAATCCATCCCCAACCTGCGCTTCAGCTCCGCGTTCTCCGCCCGCAGTGCCGCCACCTCGGCCGACAGCGCCGTCACCAATTCCGCAAGCTGCTCATACGACGGCGCAGGCTGCTCGGGCGGTACGGACACGGCCACAATGATCGACGATCAAGCCAACAAGATCAAGCCAGACACGCCCCACCAACCCCAGCTCAACCCAAGCCATGAATGGACACGTATGAATGGGCCATTTACGGGTTTTCCGCGCCGATTATCGCGACTCTGTTCTTCCCCAAGGTGGATACGACCGCGGCCTTGCTCGCCACGTTCGGAATCTACGGCGTTGGCTTCCTGGTACGCCCACTGGGCGGGTTCTTCTTCGGGCACCTCGGTGACAAGATCGGCCGCCGCAATGTGCTGTCTGCGGTGCTCCTGCTGATGGGGGCAGGGACGACGATCATCGGTCTCCTGCCGGTCTACGGCCAGATCGGCCTGCTGGCTCCGCTCCTGCTGCTGGTGGCGCGGCTCATCCAGGGCTTCTCGGTAGGCGGTGAGTTCCCCGGCGCGAATTCCTTCATCCTGGAGTACGCACCGGCCGGGCGCAGAGGATTCTGGGCGGCCATATCGCTCAGCTCCACGGTCCTGCCGACTATTGTCGGCGCCCTGACGGTGATGGCGTTCACGTCGTTGCTGTCCCCGGACGCATACGCCACCTGGGGCTGGCGCGTGCATTCCTGATCGCAGCCCCCATGGCGATCGTGGGCCTGTGGATCCGCCTCAAGATGGAGGACACCCCCGCGTACCGCGAGGTGGCGGCGACGGACACGGTGGAAAAGCTTCCACTGGTACGCGCTATCAAGGAGTACCCCAAGGAGATCGCCTACGTCCTGGCTTTCAGCACGCTCACCGGCGTCGTGTTCTACATCGTGAGCGGCTACTTCGTCACCTTCTTGACCATCAATGTCGGTATACCGCAGACCACCGCGCTGTTGACGACCGTGGTCGCCTACTCGCCGTTCCTCGTCGCCGCCCCGCTGTTCGGTCTGCTGAGCGACAGAGTCGGTAGAAAACCGGTGCTGTATCTGGGTAGTGCCACGCTGGCTGTCCTAAGTGTTCCAGCGTTCTTCATCGCGCAAGGCACCAGCTTGGGGTCGGCCATCCTCGCGCAAGCCCTGCTGGTTCTGGGCCTCAGCATCACGGGAGCGGGCATGGCCGTTACCCAGGCGGAGATGTTTCCTACGCGTTTGTCGCCTGCCAGGTTGATGGGACCGCCCTGAGCGGATTTCTGCCAAGGGGATGGGGCCACCCTGGTTGCCAATAGTGGGACCACCCGGCGTGTCGTCGGGGGTGGTCACCCGACGTCCATTTTGGATCATTTCAAGTCGGTCGACTTGGAGGTCCGTTGGCATGGCATTCCGGGATGTCAGAGTGATCGAAGTACGCGAGGTGCTGCGGGCGTGGCTGTCGGGGGCGGGTCTGCGGGTGGTGGCCGAGCGGGCCGGCGTGGACCGGAAAACGGCCCGACGCTATGTGGAGGCCGCCCAAGAGGCGGGGCTGACCCGCGATGGCGGGGACGACCAGTTGACCGACGGGCTACTCGGCGAGGTGGTCGAGCGGGTCCGTCCGGTCCGCCCCAGCGGGCGCGGGGGCTCCTGGCAGGCTCTGGAGGCCCAGCGCGAACAGATCACCGAGTGGGTCGCCGCCGGGCTGTCGGTGGTCAAGGTCGGGGTGAAGCTGGAGCGGATCGGCGTGGTGGTGCCGTATCGGACGCTGCACCGGTTCTGCGTTGAGCGTTGCGGATTCGGCCGCACGGCAACGACAACGCGAGTGGCCGATGGTGAGCCCGGCGCTGAGCTGCAGATCGACTTCGCCCGTATGGGGCTGGTCAACGACGCGGCGCGGGGCCGTCGTCGGGTCTGCCACGCGCTGATCCTCACCGCCGTGTTCTCCCGGCACATGTTCGTGTGGTTGACCTTCTCCCAGACACTGGACGCGGTGATCTCGGGCTGTGAGGCCGCGTGGGCCTACTTCGGCGGGGTGTTCAAGGTCGTCATCCCGGACAACATGGCCGCGATCGTCGCCGACGCCGACCCGGTCAATCCGCGCTTCACCGCTGGGTGGCTGGACTACGCCCAGCATTGCGGCTTCGGAACAGACGCCACCCGTGTTCGCCATCCTCGTGACAAGCCGAGGGTCGAGCGGATGGTTCAGTACGTGCGCGGGAATTTCTTTGCGGGAGAGTCGTTTCTGGACCTGGCCGACGCCCAAACCCGCGCTCGATCGTGGTGTTCGACCACGGCCGGGCAACGCATGCACGGCACCATCCAGGCCCGCCCGCTGGAAGTGTTCACCGAGGCTGAGGCGCCGGCATTGCTCGCGTTGCCGGACAAGGCCTACGACGTCCCGATCTTCACGAAAGTCAAAGTGCACAAGGACTTCCACGTCGAGATAGCCAAGGCTCTCTACTCCGCCCCGTCGCAACTGTGGGGCAGCGGCTGGAGGTGCGCGCGGACTCCGTGCTGGTCAAGCTGTTCCACCACGGCCGGCTGGTGAAAGTCCATCCTCGGCAGCGGCCCGGTGGGCGGTGGACCGATCCGGCCGACCTGCCCTCGCAGACCTCCGGCTACGCGATGCGCGATCTCGACTCGCTGGTGCGCGCCGCCCGCCGCCACGGCCACCACGTCGGCATCTACGCCGAACGGCTACTGCGGGTCGATCTGCCGTGGACCAGGATGCGGCAGGCCTACCGGTTGTTGGGCCTGGTGCGCCGCTACGGGCCCGGCCCGGTCGAGACGGCCTGCGCCAAGGCCCTGGAGGTTGACGTGGTGTCGGTGTCCAAGATCGCCTCGATGCTGGAAAAGGCCATCGAGACCACCCCGACGCTCAGTCCGCGCCAGGCCGCCGGAGGCCCGACCCGGTTCGCCCGTGACCCGTCCGAGTTCTCCAACCGGCGGCTGATCGTGCTGCGCGGCGGCCAGGACCCCGATCTCCCCGGCGTCGCCGGGGGTTGTGAACACGACAGCAGCGAACAGGACGGAGAACCCCAGTGACCACACCAAAAACCAACGGAAGGGCCACCTCCAAGGCGGCCCCGGCCGCGCCGGCGGTGATCGGCCCGGAACTCAAGCAGGCCCTGCGGACCCTCAAGCTCGGCCGGATGCTCGACACCCTTCCCGACCGGCTTTCCCTGGCCCGCCAACAACAACTCACCCACGTTGACTTCCTCGAACTCGTCCTGGCCGACGAGGTGGCACGGCGAGAGAACACCTCCGCCGGGCTGCGCGCCCGCGCCGCCGGTTTGGACCCGTCGATGCGCCTGGACACCTGGGAGGAGACCGGGGCGGTCCGCTACGACCGGCAGCTGTGGAACGAGCTGGTCAGCCTGCGGTTCCTCGACGGCCCGCACGGCGCCCTGGTCCTGGGAGCGGTGGGCGTTGGAAAGACGCACCTGGCCACCGCGCTCGGGCATATCGCCGTCCGCCGGCGCCGCTCGGTGCACATGGCGCGGGCGGACAAGCTGTTCAAGCGGCTCAAGGCCGCCCGACTGGACAACTCCCTGGACGCCGAGATCCGCAAGCTGGCCGCCGTTGAGCTGCTGATCATCGACGACTTCGCCCTCAAACGACTGGACGCTACCGAGACCACCGACTTCTACGAGCTCTGCGTCGAGCGCCACCAGAAGGCATCGACGGTGATCACCAGCAACCGGGACGCCAGCGAGTGGCTGGCCATGATGGATGACCCCCTGCTGGCGCAGTCCGCGGTCGACCGGCTGACCTCCACCTGCCACGAACTCGTCGTCGAAGGCGAGTCCTACCGGCAGCGCCAACGCCCCCGGGCCAGCGGCGGCGACCACGCCTGAGTTGACGATCAGGGCATCGACACCGATGCTCGATGACAGCCACGGGTGGTCCCTTGCTCTTGGCAACTCGGTGGTCCCATCACGTGGCTCTGTCGCAATTTGCGTGATCAACTATTGCCTGGGTGATCGGCGCTGGCCTGGTTTTGCGATCATGGTTCGTGTGTGATGATCACGGTGTTGGCGTGCTGCTTCCGCATCTGGCCGGGGTGGTGGTTGAGCGGGTGGAGCAGGAAGACGCGGGGGTGCGGATCTGGGCATCGGCCAGGGCCTCCTCGGCGGCGTGCCCGGCCTGCGGCAACTGTTCGGCGCGGGTGCATAGTCGGTACGACCGCACAGTGGCGGACGTGGCGGTGGCAGGTCGGCCGGTGGTGTTGTGGCTGCGGGTGCGGCGGTTTTTCTGCACTCACCAGGACTGTTCGGTGCGGACGTTCGCCGAGCAGGTGGAGGGCCTGACCATGCGCCATGCCCGGCGGAGCCTGCCGCTGCGCGGGATGCTGGAGTCGATCGGGCTGGCGCTGGCCGGCCGTGCGGGAGCCCGACTGGCCAATCGTCTGGGGCTGCGGGCGGGACGGGACACGCTGTTGCGGCTGGTGCGAGCCGTGCCCGACCCGCCGGTGGAAGCGGTAACCGTGCTCGGGGTGGATGACTTCGCGATCAGACGTGGGCAGAACTACGCCACTATCTTGCTGGACATGGCCACCCATCGACCCGTCGATGTGCTGGAGGGCCGGGAGGCCGACACCCTCGCCGAGTGGCTCAAGAAGCATCCCGAGATCCAGGTGATTACACGCGATAGGTCCGGAGCCTATGCCGAGGGCGCTTCCCGCGGTGCGCCTCAGGCGGTGCAATGCGCGGACCGGTGGCATCTGTGGAAGAACCTGGGCGAGGCAGTGGAGAAGACCGTGCTCGGGCACCGCGGCTGCCTGATCGAGCCCGCCGTCGACGATGCACGCGGCGAGGGCGACACCGTTGCCGACGGCGCGGCCGAGGTGTCGCCGAGCCCGACACCGGTCGCAGAGCCAGCCGTCTCTGGCGAGGCCGCCGAATCCGGCCTGGCGGCGCGGATCCGCCAGCGGTACGCAGCCGTGCAATCCTTACGTGCCCAGGGCAAGCGCATCCGTGCGGTGGCACGCGAGCTCGACCTCGACCGCAAGACCGCGCGCCGATACTTCCAGGCCGGCAGCGTCGAAGAACTCCTCTCCAAGACCGCCTCCCGTTCATCCTTATTGGACGAATACAAGCCCTACCTGCACCAGCGGTTTAACGACGGCTGCGCCAACGTCTCCCTGTTGGTCCGCGAGATCCGCGAGCAGGGCTACGGTGGCAGCGCTCAGACCGTCTATCGCTACCTGCGTCCCTTCCGCTCCACCGGCAAAGCCCCCGAGTCCGCGCCGAGGCCGCCGAAGATCCGGGAGGTCGTCGGCTGGATCATGCGCGACCCCGACAACCTCCCGGACGACGACGGGCAACGACTCAAGGCCGTCCTGGCCCGCTGCCCCGAGTTGGAGGCCACCCGCCGCCACGTCGGCGCGTTCGCCAGCGTGATCCGCGACCTGCGCGGCGATCTGCTGCCCGACTGGATGGACCGCGTCTGCGCTGACGACCTGCCCGCTCTACGCTCGTTCGTCAACGGCCTCCGCCAAGATCTGGCCGCGGTGACCGCCGGGCTCACCCTCACCTGGAGCAATGGCCCAACGGAAGGGGCCGTGAACAGGGCGAAATACCTGAAAAGGCAGTCCTTCGGGCGGGCCAAACTGGACCTACTACGCAAGCGCATCCTGCTCACGACATGATCCCCAAGATCCAGCCACCAAAAAGTTGATCACGCAAATTGCGACAGAGCCCATCACGTCGGCAAGCGACACCCCTTGGGCTCTACGGCCCCCGCGCGCTCGACGGCTTGTGAGGCCGTTTGTCCATTGCGGTGATCGACATCGGTCTGCGGCCGCGAGTGTCCGCCCGCGACTGCGGTGACCGGGCGCTTCGGCGCGTCGCGTGCTCGGGTGGCGCTGGCGGACGCGTGCTGATCGGTGCAGGGGATCTGCTGGATCACATGGCGCATCTTGCCACAAATTGGCCCGACATGATAGACAAATGGCCGTACATAAACGGTGATTGTCCGGCTTGCGTCGGAGCTGGAGGAGACATGGGAGTTACCGGTCCCTTGGTTGGGCTGCGCGTCATCGAGATCTCCTCGTTCGTCGCGGCTCCGCTCGGTGGGATGACGCTGGCGCAATTGGGCGCTGAGGTCGTGCGGATCGATCCGATCGGTGGTGCGGCAGACCGTGACCGGTGGCCCGTGAGCAGGGACGGCACCAGTCTCTATTGGGCGGGCCTCAACAAGTCAAAGCGATCGATGATGGTCGACATGCGCTCCGACGAGGGCCGCTCGATCGTCCGTGACTTGGTCTCGGCGTCTCCTCCCGGCTCTGCGGTCGTCCTGACGAACGCTGGGGGACGCTCCTGGATGTCGTATGACGTTTTGCGCGAGTCGTGTCGCGATCTGATCTATGTGCAGGTCGATGGACGAAGCGACGGTTTGGCCGCGGTGGATTACACCGTCAATGCGGAAGTCGGGTTTCCGATGGTGACCGGTCCGGTTGGGCTGGCCGATCCGGTGAACCACGTGCTGCCTGCCTGGGACATCGCGTGTGGTTTGTACGCGGCGCTCGGCGTGGCTGCTGCGGCGAGGCGGCGAGAACTGACCGGCGAGGGCGACCAGGTTCGGGTGGCGCTTGCCGATGTCGCGCTGGCGATGGCGGGAAACCTGGGATTCCTAGCCGAGGCCCAGGTCAACAACGTGGAGCGGCAGCGTATCGGGAACCACCTCTACGGCGGCTTCGCGCGTGATTTCACCTGCGCCGATGGTCAGCGGCTGATGATCGTGGCGCTGACCCGGCGGCACTGGCAGGACCTTCTGCGGATTACCGGCCTGGAGTACCCCGTGCAGGCGCTGGAGGAGAGCCTCGGGGTGGACTTCTCGCGCGATGGTGACCGTTTCGAGTATCGCGAGGTTCTGGCTGGGCTGTTCCAGCGATGGTTCGCCGCGCGTCGGCAGCCTGAGGTGTGTGAGTTGCTCGAGGGCAGCTCGCTGGTGTGGGCGCCGTATCGCACCTTCGCCGAGACGGTTTCGGCTCTTCAGACGGCGGAGGGAGGCAACCCCTTGATGTCGGTCATCGACCAGCCTGGCGTCGGGCCTCATCTGGCGCCCGGTTCGCCCCTGACCTTCGCGGCGTCTCCGAAGCCGCCCAGGCCGGCGCCCATTCTCGGGCAGCACACCGAAGAAATCCTGTCCCGGGAGCTGCGAATGTCTCGGGAACGAGTTCGTCAACTGGTCGCGGCCGGCACAGTCCGCGGCCCCTCGTCCGCGCACGCGGATTCCCACGGCGTGTCCTAGCGCCTCGGCCCCTTCAGGAGGAGACAGATGCCGGCACAGGCGGCCGTTATCGACGGCAAGCTGGTGGAAGGCCCGGAGACGCTCGACGTCGTTGACCCGTCGGCGGGAACGCTGCTGGACCGCACCCTCCGCGGCACGGCTGAACACGTGGACGCTGCGGTCGCGGCCGCCCGTGCGGCGAGCCGTGAATGGGCGCATACGCCCTACAGCGAGCGCTCGACGATCCTTCGTCGTATCGGTGAGCTCATCCGGCGCGACCGCGGGGAGTTCGCGTTGCTGGAGAGCCAGGACACCGGCAAGCCATTGGCGCAAGCGCGCGCCGATACCGATGTCGCGGCCCGCTACTTCGAGTATTACGCCAACACGATGGAGGCCTTCTTCGGGCACAGCTTGCCGCCCAACGGTGACTTCATCGCTTATACCCGGCATGTTCCATTCGGAGTGACAGGGCACATCATTCCCTGGAACTATCCGCTCCAGATTGGTTGCCGCACGATCGCCCCCGCGATCGCGGTCGGCAACTGCGCCGTCGTGAAGCCCGCGGAAGAGGCGCCGCTGTCGGTGCTCAAAGTCGCCCGCACCGCACTCGAAGCCGGCCTGCCGGCCGGTGTTCTCAATGTGGTGCCGGGCCTGGGGGCACAGGCCGGCGCGGCGCTGGCGGGACACGCTGGCATCGACCACCTGTCCTTCACCGGGTCGGTGCCGGTCGGTGCGACGGTCGCGCACGCGGCGGCGGACAACGTCATTCCAGTCGTGCTCGAGCTCGGTGGGAAATCGCCGAACATCGTATTTCCCGACGCCGACCTCGACACCGCCATTCCCGCGATCGTCAAGTCGATTCTCCAAAACGCCGGACAGACCTGTTCGGCCGGTTCGCGACTGCTGGTGCATGAGGAGGTGCGCGACGAGGTCCTCTCGCGGATCGGTGAGGCGTTGCGCGGCGTCCGTATCGGGCCCGGACCGCAGGATCTCGACCTCGGGCCGCTGATCTCGGCCAAGCAGCGCGACCGGGTGACGCAGATGGTGCAGCGGGCAGCCGACTCCGGCGCCCGGCAGCTCGGCGGTCCTGGGCAGGTCGAACTGCCCGAGGGTGGCTTCTACTTTCCGCCGACGGTATTCGCCGACGTCGATCCCGCACAGGAGATCGCCCAGGAGGAGGTGTTCGGCCCCGTGGTGGCCGCGATGTCGTTCGGGTCCGTCGATGAGGCCATCCAGCTGGCGAACGGCACCCAGTACGGACTGATCGCCGCAGTGTGGACGAAAAATCTCGATGTGGCCCACGTGATGGCGGAGGAGATCCGGGCGGGCCAGGTCTACCTGAACACCTACGGCGGGGGTGGAGGAGTGGAATACACCTTCGGCGGTTTCGGAAAATCCGGCTACGGCCGGGAGAAGGGCTTCGAAGCGCTCGAGGGCTTTTGCCAGACGAAGACCATCGTGACGAAGGTGACCAGATGACAGGGTTCGCACATACCGAGGGGCTGAACCTGCTCGCGGGGGTCCGGGTCGTCGACTTCACCCAGGCGCTGTCCGGCCCGTACTGCACGCTGATGCTTGCTGATCTCGGTGCTGAGGTGATCAAGGTCGAAAGTCCGTATCGTGGTGATGATGCGCGTCATTGGGGGCCGCCATTTGTGGGAAACGATGCGGCGTACTTCATGTCGGTCAACCGCAACAAGTACAGCGTCGCACTCGACCTCAAAGACGACGGGGACCGCAGGCGGGCGCGCGAGCTGATCGGCACCGCGGACGTCGTAGTCGAAAACTGGCGACCAGGTACGGCTGACCGACTGGGATTGGGTGCCGCGTCCCTGCGCGCCGCACACGCCGCGTTGGTCTATTGCTCCATCAGTGGTTTCGGGCAGGGCCAGGGAACCCGGTCCGGCTACGACCAGATTGTGCAGGGCACCAGCGGCGTCATGCGGATGACGGGCCGCCCGGGTGAGCCGACGAAGTGGGGCGTGCCGGTCGCCGACATCGCGTCTGGCATGTTCGCCGCTACCGCCGTCGTCAGTGCGCTGTTCGAACGTTCACGCACCGGACTCGGCCGCGCAATCGACATCGCGATGCAGGACAGCCTCGTCTCCATGCTGACGCACCACGCGGCCCGGTTCCTCAAAACCGGTGTCGCGCCGGAATCCGACCACAACGGTCATTCCACGATCGCTCCCTATGGCATGTTCCGCACGGGCGATGGCTTCATCAACATGTGCGTCGGCAACGACTCCCAATTCGAGCGGATGTGCGAGGCGCTCGGACAGCCCGGCCTGGCCGAGGACGCGCGGTTCCGCACCAACCCGCTGAGGCTGGCTCACAAGCACGAGCTTCTGCGTGAGGTCGACGCGGCACTCACCCGCATGAGCACCGAACGGGTCATCGCCGAGCTCGAAGCGGTCGGGGTGCCCGTCGGACCTGTCCTGGACATCGGAAGCGTGCTGGAAGACCCTGACACGCACGAGCGCCAGATGGTCCTTCATTTCCACCGCGACGATGTGGGCGAGGCCCGGGTCGTCAACACCCCGTGGAAGTTCGACGGAATCGCCCCTGTAGTCCGGCTGGCGCCCCCTCGGCTGGGCGAACACAACGACAAGGTCATCGGTGGTCTGTCCGTCGATTCGGCAGGCAGCAACGGAAGGAAGAGCTGAACCATGGGCCACCTCTGTGAGACCGACGGACTCGCCGACGTCCAGCAAGAGATCCTCAAGACCGTGCGGTCGTTCGTGGAGCAGGAGATCCTTCCAGTCGCCAACGAGCTCGAACACCACGACGAATACCCGGCGGAAATCGTCGACGGCCTCAAGGAGCTCGGCCTGTTCGGCCTGATGATCCCCGAGGAATACGGCGGCCTCGGGGAATCCTTGCTGACCTACGCGTTGTGTGTGGAAGAGATCGCCCGCGGCTGGATGAGCGTCAGCGGCATCATCAACACCCACTTCATCGTCGCCTACATGCTGCTCCAGCACGGCACCGAGGAGCAGAGACGAAAGTATCTGCCGCGCATGGCCACCGGAGAGGTGCGGGGGGCCTTCTCGATGTCCGAGCCCGGCTGTGGCTCCGATGTCAGCGCGATCAGGACCAAGGCGGTCAAGGACGACGACGGCGACTACACGATCAATGGCCAGAAGATGTGGCTGACCAACGGCGGCTCAGCCAACCTGGTCGCCGTCCTCGTGCGGACCGACGAGGGCTCGGACAGGGTCTACCAGAACATGACGACGTTCCTGGTCGACAAGGAAGCAGGCTTCGGCGAGACCGCTCAGGGGCTCACGGTGCCGGGCAAGATCGAGAAGATGGGTTACAAGGGCGTGGACACTACTGAGCTGGTGTTCGACGGCCACCGGATCAGTGCGGGCCAGATCCTGGGAGGCGTGCCGGGCCGGGGCTTTTACCAGATGATGGACGGGGTCGAGGTTGGTCGCGTGAACGTAGCCGCGCGCGGCTGCGGCGTGGCCTTGCGGGCTTTTGAACTCGGCGTCGTTTATGCCCAGCAACGGGAAACCTTCGGCAAGGCGATCGCCGGGCATCAGGCCGTGCTGTTCCGGCTTGCCGAGATGGCGACGAAGGTCGAAGCGGCGCATCAGATGATGGTGCGCGCTGCGCGCAAAAAGGACTCGGGGCGGCGTAATGATCTGGAATCCGGAATGGCGAAGTATCTCGCCTCCGAATACTGCGCGCAGGTTGTGGAGGATTCGTTCCGGATCCACGGCGGGTACGGATTCTCGAAGGAGTACGAGATCGAACGGCTCTATCGGGAGGCGCCGATGCTGCTCATCGGCGAGGGAACCGCGGACATCCAGCGGATGATCATCGGCCGGCGGGTTCTCGAAGACTACAAACTCAACGTGTGATGCGCGGCCCGCACACTCCCGCTCCAGACGCCCACGCAAGGAGACCTATGAGCTCGAACGAACTGGCCGCCACGATCGCGGAGGCCGTGGCGGCCGCCGGTGCGGACACGGTGTTCGGCATGCCGGGCGGCGGAAACAACCTGGACTTCATCGGGGCGGCTGAAGCCGCCGGCCTCCGATTTGTGCTCGCCCACGCCGAGACACCGGCGGCCATGATGGCGTCCGTCTACGGTGATCTGACCGACAGCCCGGGCGTCTGCGTCGTCACTCGGGGGCCGGGAGCCGCGAGCGCAGTCAACGGGGTTGCCAACGCTATGCTTGATCGGCAGCCGTTGGTGCTGGTCACCGACACGGTCAGCGCTGCGGACGCCGAGCGGATCGCGCATCAGCGTCTCGATCAGCGGGCTTTGTACGCGCCGGTCACCAAACGCTCCGCCACCGCTGGAAGCGGCGGTGACGCGGGGGTGACGGTACGCCATACGGTCGGTGCGGCGATGTCGCTTCCGAGAGGGCCGGTGCACCTCGACTTCGACCCCAGCGCGACCTCGTCGCCGACCCCGTCGGAAATCGCCGCAGAGCCTTCTCCGGATACGGTCGATGATGCGTTACGTCTTATTTCCCAGGCCAAGCGGCCCCTCGTGTTGCTCGGCGTCGGTGCACGCGGGCTCGCCGGACCGGTACGCACGCTACTGGCGGAGTCGGCGGCTCCCACGCTGATGACCTATCGGGCCAAGGGGCTCGTGCCGGATTCCTGGTCGAACGCCGCTGGATTGGTCACCGGCGCGACCACCGAGGCACCGTTGCTGCACGCTGCGGACTTAATCGTGATGATCGGAGTCGACACGGTCGAGTTCATTCCCAACGCCTGGCCCTACCAGGCGCCGGTCGTTTCGTTCTCGTCCTGGCCGGAGACCAGCCCCTACCTGCGCCCGGACGTCGAGGTCGTCGGCAACCTGGAGAAGCTGGTCACTGAGCTGTCGCAGATCTGGCCGGCGACGACCTGGCCGCCCGACGCGGGCAACCGGCATCGCGACGACGAGTTGGCCCGGTTGTGTGCGGCTACGCCCGGGACCCCGGAGGGCGTCACACCACAAGAGGTGGTGTTACGGACGCGGGCAGCAGTACCCACCGGCACGATCGCCACGGTCGACGCGGGGGCACACATGCTTCCGGCGACCTCGCTGTGGACCACCGAGGACGTGGACGAGCTGATCATCTCGAGTGGTCTGGCGACGATGGGCTTCGCCGTTCCCGCCGCGGTCGCGGCGGCCCTCGCCCGGCCGAGTCGGCGCATTGTGTGTTTCACCGGGGACGGTGGGCTGGGTATGTGCCTGGGTGAGTTGGAGACGATCAGCAGGTTGGGCTTGAACGTTACGATCGTGGTCTTCAACGATTCGCGGTTGAGCCTGATCGCGATCAAGGCCAAGCCCGATGGCAACGGCGGGGAGAACGCGATCGGGTACGGCGAGACCGATTTCGCGCAGATCGGCCGGGGTTATGGCTTGGCTGGCTTCTCCGCCGATTCCGCCGATGAACTCGACACGGCCTTGGCGCGGGCGCTCGGGCAGCACGGTCCGTCGATCGTGGATGTACGGGTTGATTCGCGCGCCTATGGCGAGGTGTTGGCCGCGATTCGCGGGAAGCGCTGAGCGGTACACGCCATGGCACCGCCCCATCCCGCCCGATGTGGCGGTGCCGTCCAATCACCCGAGCAAGGTGTCAGGCGTTCCGCCGGAGGCTGATGCGATACGAGTAATGCTCAGGTACGAAATGGCTGATCGCCAGTTCGACCGGGTCACCGTCGGTGCCGAAATAGAGCCGGTCGACCCGCAGACTCGGGCTACCGACCTCGGTGGACAGACTCTTCGCGTCCGTTTCCGAGAAACGGTCAACCGTGATGCTCTGCTGGGCCTCCTTGACCGCGAACGGCAGCCGGCTGTCGAGCAGCCCGATGATCGTGATGGTGCTCACCGAGCCGACCTTGTGTAGTTCCTCGACGGAATTTAGGAGTTTGGCCACGCTCGGCGGCAGCGCCACCGTCGTGGTGCAGAACCGTACTCCATCGTGGATTCGCACGAATTGCATCTCGTAGACGACATCCGCAGCCAGGCGAAGCCGTCCCGCGTTGATCGGATCGACCTTCCGCGTCAGCGGCCGGACGACCTCCATGGCGGTGTCCTCGGACAGCCCCATGAGGTCGTCTACCGATCCGACCTGGCGGACGTACCCGTCGCCACCGGAGCGCGCGTAGGTACCCCGGCCCCGGATCCGGTAGACGAGACCTTCGGAAACGAGGTCCTGAAAAGCGCGCCGCACCGTTTGCCGACTCAGCCCATAACGCTCCGCGAGCTCGGCTTCTGTGGGCAGGCGATGACCATCGGAGAACTCACCCTGGCGGATCTGCACGCGGAGGTTTCGCGAGAGCACCTGGTGGTTCGGCTCGTTGGTTGGCATCTCACTACCCCCGAAAGTGAAGGCTTGAGGACGGTTTGTCCTCAACTATATGTCATTTAGCCGGACAAAACGGCAAGCAGGGTCGTCCCGAGCGCCCCTGTCCCGGTCCGGAGTCGCTGACGGGAAGACTAGTCGCGGATGACCTTGGCTTTGGGGCACCCCGGTGTATACCCGGCTGAGGGTGCCTGCCGGGCACGGGTTGGTCAGGCATCCGGCTCCGGGCCATCGCCCTCGTTCCGGCGCAGAGCCACTTCTAGTTTGTGCGGCCATTATGTGGGCAGGTCGGCCGATGGCCACGTTCGGAGGTGGCGCACGAGACCGAGGGTCCTCGCCGCGTTGCCGATCTGGCTCGGTGTTGATCAGTAAAAGTGCAGGTAAGCGTGGGTGTTGTGACCCTTGACACCCACATGGGCCAATAGTTAAGGTCAGCGCACCAAGTTGGTCGTACAAATACGGCCAAATGACATGACAAGCGAGTCGAGTCCTCGCGTCAGCGTCGGCGCAGGGAAGGTGGAGGCGACATGGCAGGTTCCGGCAAGCGCGTCATCGTCACGGGAGCAGCGTCCGGCATCGGCCGTGCCACGGTGGGCTTACTACGCTCGGAAGGCGCGTCCGTGGTGAGCGTGGATCTGCGCGATCCCGGTGATGACCCCAGTTTCATCAAATGCGATGTCGCCGACTCGGGTTCGGTCGCCGCGATGGTCGACGAGGCGGTCACGGGCCTCGGTGGGCTCGATGCCGTGGTGAATGTCGCCGGGATCCAGCGTTCCGGCGCAGTGGAGGTGCTCGACGAGACAGACTGGGACGACCAGCTTCGGGTCAATGTCAGGTCCTGCTTCCTGACCTCGAAGTACGCGGTGCCGCACCTGCGGGCAGCCGGTGGCGGCAGCATCACGACCACGGCTTCCCTGGCCGGGCTGAAGGGATTTGCAGGCATGACGGCGTATAGCGCGTCGAAGGGCGCGGTCATCGCGTTCACCCGGACGCTCGCCGTCGAAGTCGCCGCGGACAACATCCGGGCGAACTGCCTGTGCCCGGGATGGGTTGACACTCCGTTCAACGACCCGGTGATCACCTTCGAAGGCGGTAAGGAGGCGCACCTGGCCAATGTCAAGGCCAGCGTTCCGCTGTCCCGCGAAGCGGCGCCACCCGAGCTTGCGAAGTGGCACGCTTTCCTGGTCTCGGACGCCGCGTCTTACATGACCGGGCAGGCGATCGTCGTTGACGGGGGGCTCTCGGCATGACCGAGGCGATGACCAAGCAGGGACGGGTCGAGCTCAGTTACCAGCTGCTGCAGGGTGCGGTCGACCTTCACATCCACACCGCGCCGGACATCTTCCCGCGCTCGGTGACGGCGATCGAGGCCGCCGAGGAGGCCAAGGCCGCCGGGATGGACGCGATCGTGGTCAAAAGCCACTCGACGGACACCGCCGCGCGTGCGGAAATGGCGCGTACTGCCACCGGATTCGATGTCCGCGGCGGTGTCGCGCTCAACTATCCGGTCGGTGGGCTCAATCCCTACGCAGTGCTCGAGTCCGCGAAGCAGGGTGGCCGCATCGTGTGGTTGCCGACGTTGAGCGCACGGCATTTTCTGGCACACGCGGAGAACGTTCCGGTCCTGCGCGCCGAATCCCCGGTCGGCAGTGAGGGAATTGTCGTCGTCGATGACAACGGCAACCTCAAGCCCGAGATCGAGGACATTTTGCAGCTGATTAAAGAGCACGACATGATCCTCGCCTCCGGGCACGTCTCGCCTTCCGAAGCGATCAAGGTTTTCCGGCGGGCGGCCGAACTCGGGATCACCCGTATGATCGTCACACACCCGCACGCCTTGTTTGTCGGTGCCAGCGCCGAAGACATGCGGGAGCTGGCGTCGTTCGGCGCGATGAACGAGTTCCAATACGCGTTCGTCACGAAGGTCATCGTGCCGCCGCAAACCATGGGGCACATCGCCGAACTGATCCGCAAGGTGGGAATGGAGTCATGCCACCTGGCCACCGACGGCGGCCAGAAGGTCAACCCGCATCCCGCCGAGGCGTTCCGCCTGTTCATCGAAGGCATGCTCGAGGAGGGCTTCACCCCGGACGAGCTCCGGTACATGACATCGGAGGCGCCCAAGCGTCTTCTCGCCGGGTAATGTCACCCGGCTGACGTCGTTCGGTCGTGCCACGCGTCGGCACGGCGTGATGGGAGCCGAAAATATCCCCCTGAGGGCCGGTTCCCGCGCATTCCTGGGGGCCACCGCGCCCGGGCAATTTGCCCTGCGTACATTCACTGTGAGGACAACATCAATGTCGATGGAAACTGCGCTCCCTCAGCAGGGCACCCGGGCGATTATTCGCCGCGGACTCACTACCTCCGCGATTTCCCTGGTGCTCTTGTGGCTGATTTACGGGCTTGACTCGATTTCGCGGCAGATGATCTACATGGTGCTGCCCGCGATCACCACCGAGTTCAATCTGACGCCTACGTCGGCGGGCCTTATGACTACGCTCATCACGCTGTCGACGGCGGCCATCTGCGTCCCGGTGATGGTGTGGGCCGACAAGGGCGGACACGGCTGGCGGCGAAAATATCGGCACCTTCCGATCGTGATCGGCTACACTCTGTTCACGTTCCTGACCGGCTTCAACGTACTGACCGCGTCGCTAGCCGTGCTCGTCCTCATGCAGGTGCTCTCCCACGCGATCGGTGGTGCGGGCGAGGCTATCGAGGTGGCCTCGGCCGGTGAATGGTGGTCCAAGCAGCGCCGAGGAATGGCCCTCGGAATCCACCACACCGGCTATCCATGGGGAACGCTGGTCGGCGGCTTCGCGGTCTCAGCGGTCCTGGCCGCGTACGGCCCGGAGAACTGGCGTGTTGCGTTCCTTTATTTCCCGATCCCGGTGGTCGTCGTCTTCACGATCTACTGGTGGTTCGCGAACAAGCGGCGGTACGACACGGTTGTCGAGTCGGTCGAGGCTGTAGGGCACGCGAAGCCGCTCGAAGCTGAGGCAGTGGACGCGGATTCAATTAAGCCCGCACAGGCCGTGCGCAATCCCAACATCGGGGTGATCGCGCTCATCGCGATGATGTCGATCGTCGGATACTTCGGGCTTAGCTTCTGGCTCCCGCAATACCTGGCCTTCGTGGCCCACTACAACTACGCTGAAGTCGCTGCTTACTCGGTGCTCTTCACGATCACGGGTGGGATCGGGCAGATCGTGTGGGGTGCGATCTCCGACCGCATCGGCCGCAAACTCTCACTCATGATCGTACTCGGCTGGATCGCAGTGGGGATCGTTCTCTTCCAGTTCGCCGACACCAGCCTCGGTGCCGTTATCGGGATTCAGTTGTTCGTCGGTTTCGCGCTGAACGCCCCCTACACGTTGGTCTATGCCATTGCGTTCGATTCTGCGGGAAAGGGATCGACCGGCGTCGCGAGTTCGATCGTCAATGTCGGGATCTACCTCGGCGGGTTCAGCCCGTACCTCGTCGGTGCGCTCATCGCGCTAGGTGGAGGGTTCTCGTCGCCCACGGGCTACAATATCGCGCTCTATTTCCTCGCCGGTCTGATGCTCGTCGCGCTTATCGTGACTGCGTTGTTCACGCGAGAGACAGTAGGACGGTTCCGGAGCAGGGACAGAGCACTGGTCTCGCTGAGGTCATGCAATCTCGACCAGGCGACGGGAGGCGCCTGAGATGTCAATCACTCATATCGCCATGTTTCGCTTCCGCGACGGTGTAACCGATGATCAAATAGCGAAATTCGAAGCGGAACTCGCGACCATGCCGGAGCGTACCGGCTGCTTGAAGGCGTACCGCTACGGGCGGGACCTCGGGGCTCGCGACGGCAACTTCGATTTCGGTGTCGTGGCTGAACTCGGATCCGCAGATGAGATCGACGGCTACCTCGACCACCCCGCACACCTGGAACTGGTGCGGGACCATGTCCTGCACATCGTGGCCGAACGGAAAGCAGTTCAGTTCTCGACCGACGCCCTAGAGCGGCACCTTGAACCGGCAAGACTACGGAAGGAAGGCGCGCATGAACGGCCGTGACAATCTCGGAGAGGAGAAGGCCGACGTCCTGATCGTGGGAGCGGGCGCCTCCGGTGCTTTCGCCGCAGTCGAGCTGTCGAAGGCGGGCTTCTCGGTGGTGTGCCTGGAGCAAGGCGACTGGACCCGGCCGACCGAGTTTGCGGGAGCCCGCCCGGAGTGGGAGCTCAAGGCACAGAAGGACTGGCATCCCAACCCGAACACGCGGGCTCGGGCCTCGGACTACCCGATCGACACCAGCGAATCCGATGTCAACCCGCTGATGTTCAACGGCGTCGGCGGAAGCACGATCTTGTACGCAGCACATTGGGTGAGGATGCTGCCGTCGGACTTCCAGACCCGAACCCGTGACGGCGTGGGCGACGACTGGCCGATCAGCTACGAAGACCTTGCTCCCTTCTACGGACGGACCGAGATCGACATGGGCGTCTCGGGTCTCGCAGGCGATCCCGCGTATCCCGACGAGGCGCCCTATCCCAATCCGCCCATGCCGATCAACAAGATCGGCCGGAAGGCGGCGGAAGGCCTGGACAAGTTGGGTTGGCACTGGTGGCCCGCGCCCAACGCGATTTCGGCGAGGAAATATCGCCACATGAACGCCTGCGTCCGCCGGGGGACATGCCTGACAGGCTGTCCCGAAGGTGCGAAGGGCTCTGTGGATATCACGCACTGGCCTGACGCCATCGATGCGGGCGCGCGCCTGGTCACCGGGGCGAGGGTCAGGGAGGTCACCACCAATGCGAAGGGCCTCGCGACCGGGGCAGTCTATATCGATCGGAACGGCGTAGAGCGGCATCAGGCCGCCGATGTGGTCGTCATGGCTGCCAACGGCATCGGCACCGCGCGCCTGTTGCTCCTCTCGACGTCGCGAGCTCACCCTGACGGGCTCGCGAATTCTTCCGGTCTTGTCGGCCGTCGCCTGATGATGCACCCCTATGCCGCGGCGACGGGTGTCTACGACGATCCGCTGGAGAGCTGGCTCGGTCCTGCCGGGCACGCGATCCAGACCTTCGAGTTCTACGAAACTGATGCCAGCCGTGGCTTTGCGCGCGGAGGCAAGTGGCAGGTCATGCCCAGCGGCGGTCCCCTGGGGCTGCGCGCCGGTTACAGCGACAGTCCGGTCGAGGAGGTCTGGGGCGAGAACTTCCACCACCGGATCCGCAGGACTCTCGGCCGGTCGTTCGAGTGGGGAATCACGGCAGAGGACTTGCCTGACATGGAAAACCGGGTCGTCCTCGACTCGGAACAGACCGACTCCGACGGCATCCCATCGCCAAAGGTCATCTATCGGACGTCGGAGAACACGCGACGGCTGATGGATTTCAACCTCGCACGAGCCCGCGATGCGCACGAAGCCGCCGGTGCGACCGAGGTCCACATCACACCCCTCATGCGGGACTGCGGCTGGCACATCATGGGAACGGCTCGAATGGGCCTCGACCCCGCCGACTCAGTGATCAACGAGTGGCATCGCGCGCACGACGTACCGAACCTCTATGTCATCGATGGCAGCGCGTTCGTCACATCGGCTGCGGCCAATCCAACTGCCACGATCACCGCGCTCACGCTGCGCGCCACGGAGCAGCTCATCGCGAACCGGAAAAACCAGGAGGTCCCCCTATGACCACCTCGTACCCCACTGTGACGCTGACCGATCACGAGCGTGACATCTGTGGCGCCCGCGCCGATGTCCTTATCCCCAACGCCGCCGGGATGCCTGCTGCCACGCAGATGGACGTGCATACATTCTGGATCGAGCACGCGCTCGGTGCCCGCCCAGACCTGGCCGACCGGTTCCGGGCGTCCCTGGCCGAAGCTGTGGATGAACCTCCTGCCAAGGCAATCGAGACGCTCCACAAGAACAGCCCCGAACTGTTCGACGCGTTCAGCCTGCTCGTCGCCGGCGCGTACCTCATGAACCCCGAGGTACGCGCGCTCATCGGTTACCCGGGGCAGGAAAATCGACCTGTCGCGAACGACGAGGTGGAAACCTATATCCACCTTCTAGAGCCCGTTGTGGAACGAGGACCAGTTTATAGGCCGACTGTCTGACTCGTTTCTTCGCAGCACAAGTCGGCGTCATCCGCTCAGAAAGGAAAATCGTCATGGCAAAGCTCACGGCCGAGCTCGCGCAAAAGATTCTGGTCGCAGCCGCCGCGAAGGCCACGGAAATCGACTCGCCCTCTAGCATTTCCATCCTCGACAGCGGAAGGGAACCCGTGGCTTTCCTGCGCCAGGATGGCGCTCTCCTCGCATCACCGGAGATCTCGTCCAACAAGGCCTACACCTCGGTGTCCATGAAGATGCCGACCGGTGACCTCAATGAACTGGTCCAACCTGGTGGGCCGTTCTTCGGCCTGCAGACTGCCCAGGCCCGGCCGTTCGTGACCTTCGCGGGCGGCGTTCCGATCCTGGTCGATGGTGAGGTCGTCGGTGCGATTGGCGTTGCCGGCGGAACCGGCGAACAGGACGAGGAAGTCGCGAACGCTGGCGCTGCGGCCGCCTGACCGCGAGTCGATCTTTTAACGGTACCTGGCGCACATGGGCGTGGCTGAGGCGTCGGCCGCCGGGAAGCCTCCCGGCGGCCGACCCCGGGAACCGACCTAAAGAGCAACGGAGTCGGATGGCCTGTTGGACAGCGCCGTGGGGAGAGGAGAGGAATGAACATCGTCGTTCTGGTGAAGCAGGTGCCGGACACGTATTCCGAGCGGCGGCTCGCGGGTGCGGATCACGCGCTGGATCGTGAGTCGGCGGATGCAGTGCTGGATGAGGTCAACGAGCGTGCGGTGGAGGAGGCGCTGCAGATCACCGAGGCCCAGGGCGGTGAAGTCACCGTTGTGTGCATGGGCCCGGATCGCGCCACGGATGCGATTCGCAAGGCGTTGTCGATGGGGGCAGACAAGGCGGTGCACCTATCCGATGCGGCGCTGGGCGGCACCGACGCGCCGGCGACGGCGCGGGCGCTGGCGAAGGTCATCGGCACCGTCGAGGACGTCCACTTGGTGATCGCCGGTAACGAGGCCACCGACGGCCGGGTGGGCGCGGTCCCGGCGATGGTGGCCGAGGTGCTGGGCTGGCCGCAGCTGACCTTCGCGCGCAAGGTCGAGACCGACGGTTCTAGCGTGAAGGCCGAGCGGGAGACCGACGCGGGCATCGTCAACGTCGAGGCTGGGTTGCCGGCGGTTGTGTCGGTGACGGAGAAGATCAACGAGCCGCGGTATCCGTCCTTCAAGGGGATCATGGCGGCGAAGAAGAAGCCGGTCAGCGTGCTGTCGCTGGCGGACGCGGGGATCGAGGCGGGCGAGGTCGGGCTGGCTGGCGCCGCCTCGCAGGTGGTGGCCTCGGCGCCGAAGCCGCCGAAGTCCGCGGGTGTGAAGGTCACCGACGAGGGCCAGGGTGGCGTGGCCATCGCCGGGTTCCTGGCCGGCGAGAAGCTGGTTTGACGCCGTCCGGTATTTCGAGGAGAGGAAGTTATGGCTGAGGTTCTGGTCCTCGTCGATCACGTGGACGCTGAGGTCAAGAAGGTCACGTTCGAGCTCTTGACGGCGGCGCGGCGGTTGGGCGAGCCGTCGGCGGTCGTGGTCGGTGAGCCGGGCACCACCGGGAAGCTGACCGAATCGCTGGCGGCCTATGGCGCGGCGAAGGTGTATTCCGCGGAGTCGGCGGAGGCGGCGGGCTTTCTGGTGACCCCGCAGGTGGACGTGCTGGCCGACTTGGTGGGTTCGGTGTCACCGGCGGCGGTGCTGGTGCCGGCGTCGGTGGATGGCAAGGAGATCGCCGGGCGGCTGGCCCTGCGGCTGGGCTCAGGTCTGCTCTCGGAGGTCGTGGACCTCGACGGCGACTGTGTCGGTGCGCACTCGCTGTTCGGCGGCGCGTATGACGCGAAGGCCAGGATCACGAAGGGCACGCCGGTGATCACGGTGCTGCCGGGTGCGATCGAGGCCGAGGCGGCCGAGGGTGCCGCGGCGGAGGAAGCCGTGGAGGTTCCGGCGCAGGATGCGTCCAAGGCGGCGCGGATCACCGGGCGGCAGCCGGTGGAGGCCGGGGACCGCCCGGAGCTCACCGAAGCGTCGATTGTGGTTTCCGGTGGCCGGGGTGTCGGCTCGGCGGAGTCCTTCGAGGTGGTGGAGAAGCTGGCCGACTCGATGGGTGCGGCGGTCGGTGCCTCGCGTGCGGCGGTGGATTCCGGGTATTACCCGCACCAGTTCCAGGTCGGGCAGACCGGTAAGACCGTCTCGCCGCAGTTGTACATCGCGCTGGGGATCTCGGGTGCGATCCAGCATCGGGCCGGTATGCAGACCTCGAAGCGGATCGTGGCGGTAAACAAGGACCCCGAGGCGCCGATCTTCGAGATCGCCGACTTCGGCGTGGTCGGGGACCTGTTCACCGTCGCCCCGCAGCTCACCGAGGAGATCACCAAGCGCAACGGCTGACCGGGGAGTCTCGCGGGCAGGCCTCGAAGCCGGTGGCTGACATCGAAACCGTCATCTGTCGGCTTCGGTCGGCAGTACTGTCCTAAAAGGACTCGCTAGAATTCGTGGGCTGCTCGTTTTTCCCGGTGTGCGAACGAGAAACTCTGAATGAAGGGCTATGGCATGGGTGCCGTGCAGCTGGTCCTGGGCTTGATGTGTCTCGCCGTGACGGTGGTCGCGGTGGTGATGGTGGTCAGGACCGTGCGGCGGATGGTGTCGTCGGTCCGGCTCGGACAAGCTGATCCGACTCGGAAGGGACCGTTCGGTGCCCGGTTCGGCACCATGTTCAAGGAGATCCTTGGGCGCACCAGGATGCTGAAGTGGGGCCATGTGGGTGTGGCCCACTGGTTCGTGATGCTGGGCTTCCTGGGGTTGAGCCTGAGCGTGGCCGAGGCGTACGGGAGGTCTTCCACCCTGCGTTCGAGTTCCCGCTGCTGGGTGAGTCCGGCCCGTGGAACCTGCTGGTGGAGATCCTGGGGATCACCACGATCGCCGGCGGGTTCTGGCTGAACGGGGTACGCCGGGCCAATCACCCGCGCCGGGCGGGGCGGGTGTCGCGGTTTGCGGGGTCGAATTTCTGGCAGGCGCATTTCGTCGTGGCCGTGGTGCTGCTGGAGGGCGCGGGCATCGCGGGTCTCCGCGCGTTCAAGGAGTCCTCGGGCCTGTTGCACGCGGGGGTGTGGTCGGCTCCGCTCTCGTACCTGCTAGGCAGTGTGCTGCCGGCGAGCACGGCGGCGGTGTCGGTTCTCGCGGCGTTCAAGATCCTCTCGGCGATGATCTGGGTGCAACGAGTGCGAACTGACCCCTCGGGCGTCGATGTCCACGGCATCCGACAGCAGACCCGAATCGATCCGCACGGCCAGCCGTCCAGCGATCTCCTTGCCGTCGGTCGACGCTGGGAGCAGGACCGCTGCTGGAGAGGTCTGTGACACCAGGTTGGCCAGCACGTCCACCTCGGGGGTCACCAGGACTTGGGCGGCCTCGGCAGACTCGGCGGCATAGACCTTGGCCGAGCCGTAGGAGCGCAGCGCCTCGGTGAGCTTCCCGGTGGTTCCTGGTTCGCCCACCACGACAGCCGAGGGTTCGCCGAGTCGGCGGGCCGCGGTGAGCAGCTCGAACGTGACCTTCTTGACCTCGCCGTCCACGTGGTCGACCAGGACCAGAACCTCAGACATAACGAAACTCTCCTCGAGAAACCAGTGGAACAGGGGGTCGAGCTCTGCCGTCGGCTGTGGACCAATTCAGATCAGCCTCTGACCGGCCAAGAACTCTGTGATCTGCACACCGCCGGAACCTTCGTCGATCACACGCTGACCGGCCTGCTTCTGCGGCTTCGGAGCCGACTCGATGACCTTCGACCCGGCGTTGGCCAAACCGACCTCGGACGCGTCGATCCCGGCATCGGCCAGCGTCAGAACCTGCACGGGCTTCTTCTTGGCGGCCATGATGCCCTTGAACGACGGATATCGCGGCTCGTTGATCTTCTCGGTGACCGACACCACTGCGGGCAGGTTCGCCTCGACGTGCATGACACCGGTATCGGTCTCGCGCTCCACGGTGATCGTCGACCCGTCGCTGGCTACCTTGCGCGCACACGTCAGCTGCGGCAGGCCCAACAGCTCGGCCAACATTGCAGGCACCGCACCCGTGCGGCCGTCGGTGGCCTCGTTTCCCGCGAGCACCAGATCCACCGACTCGATGGTGCCGATGACCTTGGCCAGTACGCGAGCCGTCTGCACCGCATCCGACCCGTGCAGCGCATCGTCCGCGAGGTGAACGGCCTTGTCCGCACCCATCGACAAAGCCTTGCGGATCGCATCAGTGGCCCGGTCCGGCCCCATGCACACCACCGTCACCTCGCCGCCATGTGCTTCCTTGATCAGCAAGGCTTCCTCGACGGCACGCTCATTGATCTCATCCAGCACGGCGTCCGCCGACTCGCGGTCGAGAGTGTGGTGTGCACCGGACAGCTTGCGCTCGGACCACGTGTCGGGCACTTGCTTCACCAACACGACAACGTTCATCGTTTCCTCCGTCATTCGCGGCCGTGTGGAACCGCTACGTGTTATTAACCCGAGAAGGTGCGGACTGAACGCCGACTGTTTCGGCAATGCAGGTCGACGTTGTCTTCCTGCCAGTACGACGGTGACTTCCTGCTTGGTGCACACGCCCGTCTTCGCGTGCTCGACCTCGAGCAGCTTCATGGTGTCGCGCACTCGCCATCTCTCGATGGGGGAGCGAGGAAGCGGGCATGGCCGAGCTTCGTGCTCGCTGGGGTGAGCCGGACGAGCTCGATGCCAACGGCACAACGAGAACGAGGGTGAGGAAGCCGTGGGCGATGATGGCACAACGGCGGGCGCATTGCCAAACAAACGGTAGGGAGTTGAACTAGCGCGGATGCTTCGGTCGCCGCTGGGCGGTGGTTGCTTTCGCTCGAGTAGGACGGTGTGCTGGGTCTCGGCGGGATCCTGTCGGTGTACGAGCTTCGATGAAGAGGATAACCGCAGTTCGCGCGAGTCTGAGCGCGGGCTGAGGTCTCCGCGACGGCTGCAGGAGTCCACTAGCCTGAGACTCCTCGGTTGTCTCTTTCGTTTCGGCGCAGTCGAAGGTAGCCTACCAATCGTTTGGATCGGAAGGAGTCGCGAGTGGCGGTAGACAAAGTCGTCCCCTCGGCCGCGGCGGCCATCGCCGATATTGGTGACGGTGCGACGGTGATGATCAGTGGATTTGGCCCGCCTGGCCAGCCGGACCTGCTCATCGAGGCCCTGTACGAATCGAGCGTCACGGACTTGACCGTGATCAACAACAACGCGGGCGCAGGCGGGAAGGCCATTTCGGGCCTGTTCGCGGCCAAGCGGGTGCGCAAGGTGGTCTGCTCGTTCCCCAAGGCCATCGGATCCACGGTTTTCGACGAGCTGTACCTCGCTGGGGAGATCGAGCTGGAACTGGTGCCGCAGGGGACGCTGGCGGAACGCATCCGGGCCGCCGGCGCTGGCGTGGCCGGGTTCTTCACGCCGACCGGTTATGGGACCGAACTCGCCGAGGGCAAGGAAGTTCGGGTTCTCGACGGCCGCCCGTGTGTGTTCGAACGCCCGCTCGTCGCCGACTTCGCGCTCGTCCGTGCGCACCGCGCCGATGCGCACGGCAACCTCGTCTACCGCAAGACAGGCCGGAATTTCGGGCCGTTGATGGCCTCTGCCGCCGAGGTGACGATCGCGGAAGTGGGCGGCATCGTTCCGGTCGGGACGCTTGATCCGGAAATCGTGGTGACGCCGGGGATCTACGTCGACCGGGTAGTCCTCGGGGCGGACAGCGGAGCGGAGGAAGGACGATGAGCTGGTCGCGGCACGAGATCGCCGCCCGGGCGGCGCTGGACATCCCGGACGGCGCCTACGTGAACCTCGGGATCGGCATGCCCACGCTGGTGGCCGACCACGTACCGGTGGGCAAGCAGTTCATCCTCCACACCGAGAACGGCATGCTGGGGATGGGGCGCGCAGCGGCCGAGGACGAGATCGACCCGGACCTGATCAATGCTGGCAAGGTCCACGTCACCGAGGAAGCCGGCGCTGCCTACTTCGACCACGCCGAGTCGTTCGGGATGATCCGCGGCAGGCACCTGAGCTACTGCGTGATCGGTGCCTACCAGGTGTCGCAGGACGGTGACCTCGCCAACTGGCGGACGACGTCCCCGACGGTGATCCCCGGGGTCGGTGGCGCGATGGACCTCGCGGTCGGGACCCGTCACGTATTCGTGGCAATGGACCTGTTCACGCGCTCCGGCGAGTGCAAGCTCGTGAAGTCCTGCAGCTATCCGTTGACCGCAACCCGTTGCGTGGAGCGGGTGTACAGCGATCACGGGGTCTTCGAGCCGTCTCCGGACGGTTTCCGCGTCATCGAGCTCGCGGGTGGCGTGGAGATCGAGGAGCTTCGTGAGCGCTGCGGTCTCGATCTCATCGACGCCGTTCCGGCGTGACCAGGGAAAGGAACGCGATGACGGCGACGAGTGCAGTACCGGTGCGCTGGGGCGGGCGGTCCTGGGAGGGGGCTACGACCTGGCCCGACCGGACGTCGAAGGCCTACGACCTAGCGGTGCGGTTGGAAGTGGGCATGACGCAGCATGCCGCCCACGAGCGCTACGGCTACCGGCTCGTGCAACGGCACGGCGACCACAACTACCCCAAGGGCATCTCAGCGGCGATGGAGGTGATGTCGATGCCCGGTCACTGTGGCACGCACGTCGACTCCCTCGGCCATATCTCGGTCGATGGGTGTATTACGGGCGACCGTGACATCACCTCCCTGCAGTCCGAAGAGGAGGGAGTGCCGATCGGTTCGGTCGAGGAGCTCCCACCGCTTGTCGGGACAGGGCATCTCGTCGACGGGGAGGAACTCTTCGGACGTGAGATGACGAACCGCGATGGTTTCGGCGCGCGAGAGCTCGAGGAGTGGTTCGCCGGACGGCCGGAGCCGGGGCCCGGTTCGGTCGTCCTGTTCCGAACCGGGTTGATGAAGTACTGGGACACCCCGGACCGCTACCTCGGCACCGGCGTGGGGCTGCCGGGTGTGTCGTTGTCCGGGGCTGAATGGCTGTCGTCGCGGGGAGTTCTCGCGGTGGGGGGAGACACCGCGAGCTTCGAGCACAAGCCCGAGTGGACGGTGCCCGCGCTTGATGTCCACGTGCACTTTCTGGTGAGGTCCGCGATTCCCATCATGGAGTCGGTCTACCTGGAGGGGCTCGCGTCGGACGGCGTGTACGACGGGTTCTTCTTCGTGGCCACACCGCTGCGCATCAAGGGCGGCACCGGTTCGCCGATCCGTCCTCTCGCCTTCGCATAAGCCAGGGCGCGTGCTCCCACATCAACCGAACCGTTCGACCGAAGGACAGATCAATGACGCTCACCCCGGCGGACATCAAGCTCATCGTCGCCGCCTTGCAGGACTCCGAATGGGACCAAGCCGAGGTTGTCGTCGGGGACGTCCGGGTCGCGGTCGCCCGCAACGGGGCGCCGCTCGACTCCGCGTCCGCCCCGAATCCGGCCCCAGTGACCGCTCCAGCTCCCGCCGCTGCGGCCCCGGCTCCTCCCGAGTCTGGCCCCGCGGCGTCCACCGCTCCCGTTCCGCAGGCTCCCGAGCCCGCCGGGCAGGGTGGTGGCCACGTGGTAACCGCGCCGAGCGTCGGCGTCTTCTGGCGTGCCCCGGAGCCCGGGGCGAGGCCGTTCGTCGAGGTCGGCTCGAAGGTTTCCGCCGGTGACACCATCGGCATCGTCGAGGTGATGAAGCTGATGAGCAACGTGGCAACCGACGTGGCCGGGACCGTGACCGCGGTGCACGTGGAGAACGCGCAGGGTGTCGAGTTCGGCACGCCTCTGGTGACGATCCAGCCGGAGAACTGAAATGCGCAGCCTTCTCATCGCCAACCGTGGCGAGATCGCCGTCCGGATCGTGCGCGCCTGCTTCGACGAGGGCATCGAGAGTGTCCTGGTCGTCTCGGCGGCCGACACCGATTCGCTTGCGGCCCGGCTGGCCGACCGAGTTGTCGTCATCGGGCCCGCGTCGGCGTCGGAGAGTTACCTGTCGGTCCATCGCGTGGTCGCGGCGGCGCTCTACGCCGGGTGCGACGCTCTGCATCCCGGCTATGGCTTCCTGTCCGAGCGTCCGGAGCTGGTCGACGCCTGCGAGGAGAACAAGATCACCTATGTCGGGCCGCCCGCCGACATCATGCGCCGTTCGGGGTCGAAGCTCGGCGCCCGCGAGGTGGCGGAGAAGGCCGGAATCCCGACCGGCAAGGGCACCCCCGGCCTGCGTGACGTCGAGGACGCCGTGCGCGCAGCGGAAGCGCTGGACAACTTCCCGTTGCTGCTGAAGGCTTCCGCAGGGGGTGGCGGCCGCGGCATGACGATCGTGCGCGACGTGGCGGATTTGCGGGAGGGTTTCGCCCGTTCCTCCACCGAGGCCGAGCGTGCGTTCGGTGACGGCACCGTATACCTGGAGCCCTACATCGAGAAGGCGCGCCATGTCGAGGTGCAGATCCTCGCCGACACGCACGGCAACGTCTGTCACCTCGGCGAGCGGGACTGTTCGACGCAGCGCCGATACCAGAAGATCATCGAGGAAGCACCGGGCGCGGGCCTGCCCGAGGAGCTCGCCGAGGCGATCCGCACCTCTGCGGTGGAGCTGTGCCGGGCGCTGGGTTACGTGGGCGCGGGGACCGTGGAGTTCCTGGTCGACGCCAAGACCCACCGTTACGTCTTCCTCGAGGTCAACGCCCGCGTCCAGGTCGAGCATCCGATCACGGAGATGGTCACCGGCGTCGACATCGTGCGCGAGCAGTTGCGTATCGCCCGCGGTGAGCCGCTGTCGTTCCGGCAGGAGGACGTGCGCCTGGCCGGTCACGCCATTGAGTGCCGCATCAACGCCGAGGACCCGCGCAGCGACTTCCGGCCCACCCCGGGCCGGATCGAGAAGTGGACCGTTCCGCAGGGGGCGGGTGTCCGCGTCGACACCTACGCGCACGACGGTGCTGTGGTCGCTCCCTGGTACGACTCGCTGGTCGCGAAGGTGATCGTGCATGCGGCTGACCGCCCCGCGGCCGTCGACCTGATGCGTCGGACGCTCGAGCGCACCCGTGCCGAGGGCATTTCGACAACCGTCGGCGTCCACCGCGCCATTCTCGGCGATCCCGCATTCGCCCAAGGCCCGGTGACTACCCGCTGGCTCGAGGAGCAGTTCCTGCCCTCGTGGCTGGAGGACTAGGAGAGTTCATGCACATCGATTTCGTCGACCAGAGCCTGCGCGACGGTCAGCAGAGCCTGTGGGGCATGCGAATGCGCGCCTTCGAGGCCGCGCCCGCGTTGCCGTACCTCAAGCGCGCCGGGTATCGCACGATCGATCTCACCGGCGCTGGCATGTTCACCGTGCTGCTGCGCGAGTACCACGACGACCCGTGGGGAACCCTGGACTTCCTCGTCGCCGGTCTCGGCGAGAACGAGCTGCGCTCGGGCTTGCGCACCATCAGTTGCGTCGGGTTCGCGCCCACTCCGCAGGTGATCCTCGACCTGTGGATCACGACGTTGATCAAGCACGGTTCGACGAGCTTCTGGCTCTACGACTGCCTCTACGACATGGAAACCATGAGGCACATGGTCGACGTGGTCACCAAGGCAGGCGGGCAGCCGGTACCCGCGTTGATGTACGGCCTGACCGATGTGCACGATGACGCGTTCTTCGCCGAGCGAGCCGGGCACATGGCCTCGTGGCCAGGTGTGGAGTCGGTCTACATCGAGGACGCCGCTGGCGTGTTGAAGCCGGAGCGTGCGAAGACGCTGCTGCCGGCGATCCGCGCCGCGACCGGGAACATCCCGTTGGAGATGCACGCGCACAACACGACCGGGCTTGCGCAGCACAACTACATCGTCGCGATGGAAAGCGGATTCCAGCGCTTGCACACCGCGTCGCGACCGCTGGCCAATGGACCGTCGCTGCCCTCGACCGAGATGATGAGCGTGATCGTCGAGAGCCTTGGCCATACGCAGGACCTGGACACCTCGACGTTCGGTCCCGTCGCGGAGGCATTCGAGCAGGCTGCCCGGGTGGGAAACCATCCGCTCGGCGCGCCGGCCGAGTACGACCCGCGGATCTACGAGCACCAGCTGCCGGGCGGGATGACCGGGACGCTGATCAATCAGCTCGAGCGCCACGGCATGGGACACCGCCTGCAGGAAGTCCTCGAGGTGATCCCGCAGGTCCGCGTCGAGCTGGGCTCACCGATCATGGCGACGCCCTTCTCGCAGTTCGTCGGCATCCAGGCCGTGCTCAACACAGTCACCGGCAAGCCCTACGAGATGGTGCCCGACGAGGTCGTCCACTACGCCCTCGGTCACTACGGTCCGCTGCCCGCACCGATCGCGCCCGACGTGCTGGACCGGATCCTGAGCACTCCGCGCGCCAAACAGCTGGCGGACTGGGAACGGCCGGATCCCTCGCTGGCCGAAATCCGCAATCACTTCCCGAGCGGTATCTCCGACGAGGAACTGCTGCTGCGGTACATGTTCTCCGACGAAGAGGTCGACCAGACGATCGCGAACGGCCCGGTGCGGACCGACCCGCGGCGCAGTGCGAACCAAATCGTCGACGCGATCCTCGATCTGATCGGCAACCCCGGCGGGAGCCGTTCGTTCGCGGTGTCGACTCCGGACTTCGGCCTGAAGCTGCGGAAGGGGAACTGCCGTGGGGGAATGCTTGCTGGTCGAGCGTGACGGTCCTGTCACCTGGCTGACGCTGAACCGCCCCGAGCGACTCAATGCGCTGTCCGACGAGCTTTTGGAAAGCCTCGGCTACGCGCTGGAGGAAAGCGAGTCGACCGACGCCGGTGTGGTCGTCATCCGCGGCGCGGGACGGTCGTTCTGCGCGGGTTACGACATCGCGCCGGACTCCGCGGAGGTCGGTTACGCGGCCGAGCGCACGCCGGTGCAGGACCGTGATCGGTTGCTGGCCAACATCGAGTTGTTCACCCGGATATGGCGGCACCCGCAGCCGGTTATCGCGCAGGTTCACGGCCACTGCGTGGCTGGCGGTGCGCAACTGGCCTCCTTGTGCGACATCACGATCGTGGCCGAGGACGCGGGGATCATGACGTCTCCCGCGTTGCCGTTGGGAGGCGGTTACCTCTCTCCGCTGTGGGTGCACCGGGTCGGGCCCCAGCGAGCGAAGTTGATGTCGTTCGATGCTGGCCGGAAGATCTC
Source organism: Saccharopolyspora sp. ASAGF58 (assembly GCF_012277335.1). Classification (NCBI taxonomy): domain Bacteria; kingdom Bacillati; phylum Actinomycetota; class Actinomycetes; order Pseudonocardiales; family Pseudonocardiaceae; genus Saccharopolyspora; species Saccharopolyspora sp. ASAGF58. The sequence continues at coordinate 5,995,264 of NZ_CP040605.1, forward strand.
GGGGAAGGTCGCGGTGGACTGGGGATGGGCGGCGGAAGCGGTGCCCGCGGAGGAGCTGGCGACCTACGTCCGGCGCACCGCGCATTCGCTTGCGCGCACCCCCGCGCCCTTGCTGCGCCTAAAAAAGGAAGCGGTCAACCGCATGGTCGAGCACCAGGGTCTGCTCACCCACGCTCGCACTGGCGCCGAGACAGATGCCCTGCTGCACCAGACTCCGGAGGTCAAGCACTTCCAGGAGTCGATCAAGTCGCTCGGCCTGAAAGGTGCCATCGCGGCGTTCAACGCATCGTTCACCGACACATTCGGCCGCGACGCCTGAACCGCAAGCGCCGCCCGCGCTCGTGGTGAACACAACCGCTTATGGAGGAAGATCGTGACATCCGTGGCGACACGCGGTGCCAACGACCTCGAGACCTTCGCGTCCGAGGCGCAGAGGTGGCTCGCGACCGCGGTGCCCGCCCGGTGGAGGGAGAACCGCGGCCGGCTGACCGGTGAAGATTCCGACGCACTGCGCCGTGAGTGGGACTGCATCCTGTGGGAGGGCGGTTACTCAGGTCTGTCCATCCCCGCGGAGTACGGTGGACGCGGCCTCGGTCTGGCCGAGGAGGTGGTGTTCCACGTCCTCGCAGGCAAGGTCCAGGCACCCGACGGACTCACTCGGGTGGGCAAGACACTCGTTGCGCCCATGCTGATCAAGAGCGGTACGCCCGCGCAGCGCGGGGCCTACCTACCGCCGATGATGCGCGGCGAGGAGGTGTGGTGCCAGGGCTTCTCGGAGCCCGAAGCCGGATCCGACTTGGCCGGCGTCCAGACCCGCGCGCGCCAGGTAGAAGGCGGCTACCTACTGACCGGGCGCAAGGTGTGGACGTCCTTCGCGCAGCACGCACAACGCTGCCTCGTGCTCGCGCAGACCCAGCCCGACGCCGGGCGCTACCGCAACCTGAGCATGCTGTTGGTCGACATGACCCAGCCGGGCATCACGATCAGCGACATCAAGCAGATCTCCGGTGCCATCCATTTCGCCGAGGTCCGATTCGACGACGTCTTCGTCGCCGAGGACGACCGCGTCGGCGCCGACGGCGAGGGCTGGCAGGTCGCCATGCGGGTGCTCGGCGACGAGCGCGGTGGAGTCGAGACGGCCACCCGGTACGTCGAGATCCGTTCCGATCTCGACCTGCTGCTCAAGACGGTCGGGCACCGGCCGGAGCTGGCCGACCGCCTGCGCGAACTCGACGTCCGGGCCGAGCTGTTGCGCTGGCAGCTCGCCAAGGTCGTCGACCGCGAGGTCGATGCGGACAGCGCGTTCCAGCGTTCGGGGTCGGTCCTCAAGGTGATGTGGAGTGAACTGTGGCAGGACGTGACCCGTCTGGGGCTGTCCACCGCCCCGCACATTCACCGCGAGCACTGGCGCTACCAGTACCTGGAGGCGCGAGCCGTGAGCATCTACTCCGGAACCAACGAGATTCAGCGCAACATCCTGTCCGAACGCATCCTGGGACTGCCGCGATGACACACACCATGACCACCACACCGTCCGAAGTGGGCACTCTGGGCGCGGAGGCGATCCGGGACGTACTGCGCCGGGCGACTTCGGGTTCGCCGATAGCCACCTACGCCGAGGGCGAATCGCCGGTGTCGTGGAACGTCCTGGCCTCCGGCGGGTGGGATCTCATCGGTCATCCCGAGAACGGCGCTTCTGTTCGTGATCTCGCGGAGGTCGCTCGCGCCTGGGGGTATGGCTGTGTCCCGCTGCCGCTGATCCCGACTCTCGTCGCCAAGCGTCACTCCGCGGCTGCCGCAGGGCATGATGGGCCGGTCACGCTGGCGCTGCCGTTGTCCGGCACGACGCGGTACTACGTCCCGTTCGGCCAGGTGGCGGGCATCCGTCTGGCGACGGGGCTCGGTGCCGGAGCCGACGAACTGGCCGACGTGCCCGGGGGTGAATCGGATACCCTGGCGCTAACGATGCTCGGCATCGAGTCGGATGCCAGGACCGCGCTCACGGATACGGTCGCCCGGGAGATCGCCATCCTGCTGGCGGCAGAGGCCGCCGGCGGTGCCGAGCGGCTTCTGTTCGACTCGACCGCCTTCGTCACCGAGCGCAAGCAGTTCGGCAGGCCGGTCGGTGCGTTCCAGGCTGTCAAACACCACCTCGCCGACGCCGCGATCGCGGCCGAACTGGCAGAGACCGCGGTCATCTGGGCCGCCGAGCGGCCAGGGGAGGCGTTCCGCGGCGCGTTGTTCGCGATCGATCGCGGCATCGACATCGCCGAGCTGGCCGTCCAGGTGCACGGCGGCCTCGGCTTTACCTGGGAGATGGGCCTGCATTTCCCGCTGCGGCAGATGATGATGGCCCGCGAGCTCGTCTCCGCCCTGGAGGAAGTCCACGGCTGATCGGCGTGGACTTCCTCCAGGGCCGATCAGCCGGCAAACAGCCGGAACTTTTTGGGCGAAATCGCCAACCGCCCCGCCTGCAAGGTGGCGATTTCGCGAGAAATTGACCGTCACCCGGGTGAACGCCAATTTCTCGCGAAATTGCGCCGTCCACGAGGCTTCGCCGCCTCGACGGCCACCCACCCACGACGAACCTGACACCCACGGAAGCAGCAGAAGAGCCGGAATTCTCGGTCATTCCCCAGTCCTCGATCACGCGAGTTCCGGCGGCCTCGGCGAGCCCTTCCAAGGCCGCCGGGGTCGATCACCGCGATTCGTCTGGGGTGATGGACGGCGCCCGTAGGTGATCAACTGCGCAACAGTCCTGAGCGGTGTGATCATGACGTCCTCAGTCGACTGCGGCGAGGGTGCGGAAGCGGCTGCCGTGGAAGACGAGGGGAGCCGCACCAGGATCGGCGCGCAGGCCGTGGATGCGAAGCAGGGCGATCGCGTGATCGCCCGCAGGCAGCTCACGTTCCACGGAGCAGTTCAGCCACGCCGTCGCGCCATGGACGTAGACGGCGCCATCGGACGTCGCTTCCCACGACACCTTGGCGAACCGGTCGCCTTCCTTCCGGGACAGGCTCAGGCATTCGGCATCATGCCCTTCGGCGAGGACGCTGACGCCGAGGCGTGTCCGGGGCCGGAGTTTGGGCCACGTCGCAGACGTGTCCTGCACGCAGACCGACACGAGAGGTGGGTCCATCGAGACCGAGGTGAACGAGCTGGCGGCCATGCCGACGGGTACCCCGTCGACCAGCGTACACACGGCCGTTACCCCGGACGGGAAGCAGCCGAAGGCCTGCCGGAGCGTGCGCGGGTCGCCGGTCAGCGGTTCGAGCTGGATCATCTTTACCTTCCACGAACTAGAAGGGACTGTCAGGCGTCTCCGGCGAGGATGGCGCCGCGCAGGACCGCCCCGGTGAACGGTTCGTACTGGTGGGCGTGGAACCGCCAGGCGCCGTCCTCGTAATGGAATTCGTCGGTGTAGCGGCCCAGCGTCACCAGGCGCACCGCGTCCTCATCCACCGCCAGGACCTGCACGTAGGCGGCTCCATAAGCCACTTCGCCGAGCCCGCTGTCGACGATCACGGACGAGACCAGATGCCGGATTCCGGTCGGGGTCCCGGCGGCGGTGACCAGGTCGGCGATCGCGTGCCGCCCGGTCACCGGCTCGGCACCGGGTGCACGGATGAACGTCGCGGTAGTGGTGAACAGCAAGCCGAACTCCTCGGCGCGCCCGTCGTCGTAGTACTGCGCGTAGCGCGCGTAAAGCTCGGCGATCTCCGGTTTGGTCATGGTGCATCCGTCATTTCAGCAGGGCGCCCGCGTCGACGGGGAGCGCGGCGCCGGTGATGAAGCGGGCGTCGTCGGAGACCAGGAACAGCAGCGCGTTGGCGATGTCCTCGGGTTCGACCCACGGGGTAGGCAGCACCTGCAGCATGCGGGCGGCTTCGAGGAAGTCCTCGCGCGTGGGATTGTCAAGGTCGGGCCGGAACATCCTCCAGGTCGCCTCGTTGTCCGCCATCGGCGTGGCCACCTGGGTGGGGTGGATGCTGTTGACGCGGATGCTTCCGGGGCCGAGTTCGAGCGCGAGGGACTTGGCCAACCCGACGATCCCGTGCTTGGCGGTCACGTAGTGCGGAATGTTGGCGAAGGGATGCAGGCCGGCGACCGAGTTGGTGATGACGATCGCGCCGCCGCGTCCGCCCGCCTGGATGTGCGGGATAGCAGCCCGGCAGGTGTGATAGACGCCGTTAAGGTTGATGTCGATCATGTCTTGCCACACGGAGTAGTCCATGCCAGGCGCCGTGGTGGGTGCCGCCGCGATCCCCGCGTTGGCGGCGACGATGTCGAGTCTGCCGAGCTCGGCCACCGCTCGGTCGACCACCGCTGTCAGAGTGGGGAGGTCACGCACGTCGGCGACCGACGTGATGATCCGCTTGCCCAGTGCCTCAACGGCTTTCGCCGTCTCGGCAAGTTCCTCGCGGCTGCCGCCGGGGTAGGGGACGCCGGGAATGTCCTCGCAGATGTCGACCGCGATGATGTCCGCGCCCTCCCGAGCCAGCGTGATCGCGTGCGCGCGGCCCTGGCCGCGGGCAGCTCCGGTGATGAAGGCGACTTTGCCCTCGACACGTCCCGTCATGTTTCACGAGCTCCTCTGCTGGTCTGCGGTCGATCGTTCGGCGTCGGCTAACAGATGCCCCAGCCGCTCCCGTTTGGTGCGCAGGTAACGGACGTTGTGCGGGTTGTGGTTGACTGGGAGTGAGACCCGGTTTGCGATCTCCAGCCCGTAGCCCTCCAACCCGCCGTACTTGGCCGGGTTGTTGGTGATGAGCCGGAGCCTGCGAACACCGAGGTGGCCAAGGATCTGGGCGCCCACGCCGTAGCTTCGGGAGTCGACGGGCAGCCCCTGCGCCAGGTTGGCGTCGACCGTGTCCAGGCCCTGCTCCTGTAGCGCGTAGGCGCGGATCTTGTGGCCTAGCCCGATTCCCCGGCCCTCGTGACCACGGAGGTAGACGACGGCGCCGCAACCCTCCTCGGCGATCGCCCGCAGCGCCTGTTCGAGTTGGGCGCCGCAGTCGCAGCGCAGCGAGCCGACGATGTCGCCGGTGAGGCATTCGCTGTGGACGCGCACCAGGGCGCCGCGTTCGGTGCGCCCCTCGGCGGCGATGTCGCCGAGGACGAGCGCCAGGTGCTCGGTGCCGTCGAGCTTGGAGCGGTAGGCCAGGGCGCGGAAGTCGCCGAATACGGTCGGCATCGCGGACTCACTGATCGGCTCGACCAGCTCCTCGGTCGCCCTGCGGTAGCGGACGAGGTCGGCGATCGCGAGCCGTGGCAGGTCGTTGTCGACTACGAACTCGGTGAGCTCCGCGCCGCGGAGCATTTCCCCGTCGGCGGCGACCAGCTCGCTGATGACACCGACGGGGCCGCGTCCGGCCAGCCGCAAGAGATCCACCGCAGCCTCGGTGTGCCCGGCACGAACGAGCACGCCGCCTTCTCTCGCGCGCAACGGGAAAAGATGTCCTGGGCGGCGTAGCTGTTCCGGCGAGGTGGCGGAATCGGCCAGGGCTCGGCAGGTGAGCGCGCGGGCCGTCGCCGAGACCCCGGTGCCTGCATCGACGTGGTCGACGGAGACGGTGAACGCGGTGCCGTGGGCGTCGGTGTTGTCCTCGACCATGAGCGGTAGGCCGAGCGCGTCCGCACGATCACCGGTCATCGGGGTGCACACGATGCCGGTCGTGTGCCGCACCAGGAACGCCATCTGTTCGGGAGTCACGTTGTCCGCAGCGAGGACGAGATCGCCCTCGTTTTCGCGGTCGTGGTCGTCGACCACGACGATCATCCGTCCTTCGGCGAGTGCCGTGACGGCCCGCCGGACTGCTTCGGCTGGTGTCGTGAGCATTGGGAAACCTCCTTGTTCCGGCCGACCGGCTCGTCAGCTGCGGAAGCGTGCGATGGCCTGCTTGAGGCCGATCTCCTTGACCAGTTCCTGCAACTCGGTCACGTCGGGTGTGGTGTGGATCAGCGCGTCGGTATCGGCGCCCATGCCGGCCACGGTTAGGAACCCGCTCATTTCCTGCACCCGGTTGACGGCGAGCTTCTTCATCCGCAGGATCGACGCGGGTGTCTTCGCGATGGACAGCGCCAGCTCGCGCACGTACTTCTCCAGCTCCCCGGCCGGGACCGCCGCGTTGGCGAAGCCCCACCCCACGGCCGTGCGCCCGTCGATGCGGCGACCGGGCACGAACGACATCTCCTTCGCGCGCTGTGGTCCGACCTGGAACGACCACAGGGGCGAGATGAACCCGCCACCCAGGGGGATCGCGGGAGAGGCAGCGATCTGCGTGTCCTCGGCGACGACGGTGATGTCGCAGAACAACGCGAGCTGGGTGGCCCCGGCCATGCAGTACCCGTGGACAGCGGCGATGACCGGTTGCGGATGTCGCCAGATCCGGATGAATCGGTCGATGTAGGCCGCTTGCCGGTCGCGGTCGGCCACCGAGCTCCGAGTGTGCGCGTCGCCGATCTCCTCGGAGTCACCGGACACGTCGTAACCGGCCGAGAATGCGCGGCCCGCGCCGCGCAGCACGACCACCCGCGCGTCGGAGCTCTCCAGCGTGGCCAGGTGCGCGGCGAGTTCGTCGAGCATGCGCATGGACAGCGCGTTGAGCCGATCCGGCCGATCAAAGGTCAACCACGCGATCGGCCCTTCGCGCTCGAGGCGCATCTCGGAAGATGTGTCGTTCGCAGTTTCGTTCCGCTCGGGCACCAGTCCTCCTCATCACGGCACTGTGAGGATCACAACCTACCGGTTGGTTGAATATCTTTTCAAGGCTTAGTAAGCATCATAATTCCTGAGTTGACCCGTTGTCATTGACGGAACGATGAGTTGATTCGTAGTCTACCTAATAGTCGGTTGGGAACTGGGAAGGTGAGGTGGCGATGACGCCGTCCGAGCGGGGGAACCTGTCGCGGTTCTCCGAAGACGCCGAGCAGTGGCTCCGTGAGGCCGTGCCCGAACGGTGGCGAACGCAGCGGAGCTCGCTGTCGCCCGAGGAGATCACCGCAGTGCGCCGCGAGTGGGACAAGCAGCTCCACCGGGGCGGGTACGCCGGTCTGTCGCTGCCGCGGGAGTACGGCGGACAGGGGGTGGGGCTGGCTGAGGAAGTCGCCTTCCACGAACTCGCGGCCCGCGCACATGCGCCTGAGGGATTCGGGCGGATCGGCAAGATCCTCACCGCGCCTACATTGATCGTGCACGGGACCCCTGAGCAACAAGCACGGTTCCTGCCCGGGATCCTGTCCGGTGAGCAGATCTGGTGCCAGGGCTTTTCCGAGCCGGGCGCCGGATCGGACCTGGCCAGCGTCTCCACCACGGCGCGGCGCGATGGGAATGGCTATCGGGTCACCGGCCAGAAGATCTGGACCAGCTTCGCCGACGTCGCCGACCGCAGCCTGTTCCTGGCCAGGACGGACCCCGACGCCCCGCGCTACCGCAACCTGTCGATGCTTCTGCTGGACATGAAGCAGCCCGGCGTGACCGTGCGCCCGATCAAGCAGATTTCCGGCACCTCCCATTTCGCGGAGGTCTTCTTCGAGGACGTGTGGGTCGCCGACCACGACCGGCTCGGCGGTGAGGGTGAGGGCTGGAAGGTCGCGATGACCGTGCTGCAGAACGAGCGCGGCGCGATCGAGGGCATCACGCGATATGTCGAGATGCGCGGTGACATGGACCTGCTGCTGCGCTGCTGCGCGGCCAGGGTCGGGCGCACGCTCGATACCGAGGACTTCGACGTCCGGCTCGAGCTGGTCCGGTGGCAGGTGAGCAAGGCCGTCGAACTGGTAGACGACCCTGTGGCCTTCGCCCGTGCCTCTTCGGTCCTGAAGCTGACCTGGAGCGAGCTCTGGCAGCAGATGACCCAACTCGCGATCGAGACATCCTGTCCGGAGCACCGCGCCCACTGGCGCCACCAGTACTTGGAGACCCGGGCGTCGTCGATCTACTCCGGTTCGTCGGAGATCCAGCGCAACATCATGGCCGAGCGCGTGCTCGGCCTGCCGAAGTGAGGTGCCATGACACAGTTGATCGCAGGCAAGATCGGTGCCCTGGCTGCCGAGGGCATCCGGGACCTGCTGACTCGCTCGCTCGCCGGTGAACCGATCGCCCGTTACACCGAAGAAGACCTGCTGGGCTGGAAAACCCTGCGGGACGGCGGATGGGACGAGATCGGCGTACCCGAGGAGGCCGGCGGCGCTGGCGCGTCGTTGCGTGACCTGGTCGAGGTCGCGATGGTGTGGGGCGAGTTCTGCGTCCCGCTGCCGCTCGTGGTCTCACTGGCCGCGAAACGGTGGTCCACCACGGCTCGTGAGCACCGCGGTCCGGTCACTGTGTCGGTGTTCTCGCCCGGCGTCGGCCCGCTGGCTCCGTACGGGAACGAGCCCGGGATCCGCGTCCTGGCCAGGCGTGACGGCTTCCTGTCCGCCACCGGTGGTGTCACCGACTCGTTCCCGCTGACCCTGCGCCCGACGCAGGTGGGGGAGACGACCGTCTTCGACCCCGTTGCCTCGCGTGAGCTCGCGGTCCTGTGGGCCGCCGAGAGTGTTGGGGCAGCGAAACGGTGCCTTCGTGACGCAGTGGAATACGCCAAGGGGCGCAAGCAGTTTGGCGTACCCATCGGGGGCTTCCAAGCCATCAAGCACCGCGCCGCGCACATGCTCGAACTGACCGAGCGCGCGGAGACCGCGGTGCTGTGGGCAGCCGCCGATGACTTCCGAGAAGGCGTCGAATCGATCAGCACCCGCCGCCTGACTCTGCACGCCCTGGCCACCGCGCGTGAGGTCATCGAGAGCGCCATCCAAATCCACGGTGGTATGGGATTCACCTGGGAAATGGGCGTGCACGTGTACCTGCGACACGTGATCGCCCTGCGAGAGCTAGTGCAGGGCCTGTTCCAAGAGTAGTAGCCCGCCACCCGGTGCCCGCGCTCGCGGGTACCGGGTGGGACGGATTTCTTCGGCACAGTCCCGGAAACGACGACGGGGAGTGCTACACCGCTCGGCGGAGCACTCCCCGGTTGTCCGGCAGCAGGAATCAGCCGTAGTCGTGGTACTCGACGAGCAGTCCGTCGCGCACGGTCATGAACGTGCCCAGGTCGAGGCTCACGGTCTCGCCCGCAGCGGCCCAGCCCGGCACGTCTGCCATGGCCTTGCCTCCCCAAGTGTGCTCGACGAAGACCCGGTCGCCGGAGGTAGCGATGCTGCGGCGGTTGCTGAACGCCTTGCCGGGGAAGAGCTCCCCGTAGGTCTCGAGCAGCTTCCGAGCGGCATCCTTGCCCTGCACGTCGACGCCGCGGTTGTGGTGGACGAACCGAACGTCCTCCGACAGGAGGGCGGTGATCCGGTCGAGGTCGCCGCTGTTGTAGGAGTCGATGAAGTTGTCGGCGAACTCGAGTGGGCCAACCTTGTTCGAAGTGGTCATGCGTACTCCTCGGAGTCGGCGGGAGGACACCCGCCTGGGGGGAGACGGACGGCTGGAGGACGTCAGACTCGCGGGCGGGATTGGACCCCCGCGCTGGAGTCCGACGCTCGGAAATTAGCAAAACATCCGGTAGGTAGGCAAGCTATGTCGACCGCAAAAAAGCTGAGAACGCCAGGTTGACTAGGTGTCAAGCCCTGGATATGCTCGCCAAAACAGTCGGTTGGTTGGTGTAAATCCTGTCCGGCTTCGTATCGCTAGGCTTCCCTCGCATGACGGAAGCACGTACACAATCGGCAAAGGAGCTACCCGTGCACGCTGCTGTGTTCCAGACCCCGTTCATGCCGCCTACGCGCTCGGCGCGCGAGGTGTTCAAATGGGCGGTCGATCGGGCGACGGTTGCCGACCAGGTCGGCTGCACCGAGTACTGGGTCGGCGAGCACGCGACTCAGTCCTGGGAATGCCTCCCGAACCCGGAGATGGTGCTGTCGGCCTGTGCGCTCAACACCGAGAACATCATCCTGGCTCCCGGTGCGCACCTCCTGCCGTATCACAACCCCGCGTCGCTGGCGATCCAGATCGCCTGGCTGACGCAGGTGCTCGAGGGGCGGTACATCCTCGGGGTCGGCGCGGGCGCCTACCCCGCGGACGGGACGCTGCGTGGTTTTACAGACCTGTCGGACAACCACAAGATGCTCTCCGAGGCCATCGAAATCATGGAGCGGATCTGGAAGGGGGAACCCTTCCACCACGAGGGCGAGTTCTTCAAGGCCGGTTTCCCGGAGGAGGACCCGAACCACCCGTTCCGCAACGTGCTGCCGCATGGTGGGAAGGTGCGGATGGGCGTCACCGGCCTCAGCGCCAACTCGCCGTCGATCCGCTTTGCCGGCGCGCACGGCTACCTGCCGCTGTCGGTGTACTCGGGCGTCCCCTTCGTCAAGAACCACTGGAAGATCTACTCCGACGCCGCGGCACAGGCCGGTCGCCCGGCCGAACGCGAGGATCACCACGTGGTGCGCGACGTGTTCGTCGCAGAGACCGACGCCGAGGCCAAGCGTCTGGCCAAGGAGGGTGGCATGGGCAAGGCGTGGACCGAGTACCTGCTGCCGGTCTACAAGCAGTTCGGGATCATCGACGGCCTGGCCGAGGGAACCGGTGTGAACTCGGCCGACATCGATCTTGACTTCCTCGCCGAGCACGTGTGGATCTGCGGTAGCCCGGACACCGTCGCGGCGAAGTTCGAGGAGTTCCAGGAGAACGTCGGCGGCTTCGGCACCATCATGATCTACGACTACGACTACATGGACGACCCGTCGCCGTGGAACGAGTCGCTGCGGCTGCTCGCGCAGGAGGTTGCTCCCCGCGTGAAGCTGCCCAGTGCGGCGGTGAGCTGACAATGCCGGAGCGGCAGGGGCGCTCGCGGATGCTGTGAGCGCCCCTGCCGCCGTCAGTCCGCTTTCGCCTGAGCGGCGGGTGGGGCGGGGTTGCACAGCGACGCGAGCGTCATGTCGGTGTAAATGCCGGCGACCTCCTCCGGGGAGTACAGGCCGTCCGGTCGGTACCACGTGGGGATGCTGTTCAGTGCGCCCACGATCAGCTGTGCGGCGACACGGGGGTCGATTTCGGCGCGGATCCGCTCCTCGGTGCGCGCCTTGTCGATCAGCGACCGGATGAACGTGTGGAACTCCCTGCCCTGGCCGCGGACCTCGTCGAGACGGTCGCCGGTGAGCCATTTGCCCTCGTTGAAGTAGATGCTGACCCGCTCGATGTTGGTGAGGTACCACACCGCGGTCGCGTGCAGGAATGCGCGTAGCTGGTCCAGTGGATTGTCGGCGGCGTCGAGAGACTTCTGCATGATCACCGAGGACTGCTGGTGCGACTCCACGCAGATGCGCGCGAGCAGATCCTCCTTGGAGGATATGTAGTGATACAGGCTCCCTTTCAGGACTCCGACGATGTCGGCGACATCCTGAAGCGACGCGGCGGCGTAGCCCTTTCGGTGGAAGACCTGGATCGCCGCGGCGAGGATCTCCGGTTCCCGGTTGCGCCGGTCGGTCGTCCTGGCCTTGGATTTCGTCGCCATTCTCGTCCCCTCGTGTCGCCTTCGTCGATGATCGTCGCGAAGCCTCTTCGGTTACGTCCCTGCCGACCACAATACAACCAACCGGATTTGTTGAACAAACAGGTGTGCCATCCAATCGACGTGTCGTCTTCTGTTTGTCACCAGCGAATACATGGTGGACGTTGATAGACAACCAGCTGTTTGGTAGATTTCTGGGGCTCGTTCCCGTCACGTCCGTCTCGCCAGCGTGGCGCGCGACCGAATCCTGCGCGGTCAAAGGAGACATCCGTGAGCAGTCCGACCATCGAATTCGTGGACCAGACGCTGCGTGACGGCCAGCAGAGCCTGTGGGGTCTGCGCATGCGCGCCTACCAGGCCGCGGACGCCTTGCCGCACCTGGATCGCACCGGGTTCCGGGTCGTCGACCTGACGGGCCCCGGGATGTTCACGGTGCTGCTGCGTGAGTTCAAGGACGACCCGTGGGCCTCGACCGACTTCCTCGTGCGGAACCTCCCGAACAACGTTCTGCGCGCGGGCATGCGCACCACCGCCGTGATCGGGTTCGCGATGGCGCCCGACGCGATCGTCGACCTGTGGGTGCGGACCCTGATCAAGCACGGCGTGACTAGCTTCTGGATCTACGACTGCCTCTACGACATGTCGACGATGCGCCGGCTGGCGAAGGTGATCTACGAGTCCGGTGGCCAAGCCGTGCCCGCGATCATGTACGGGTTGACCGGTGTGCACGACGACGCGTTCTTCGCCGCGAGGGCCAAGGAGATGGCGAGCTGGGAAGGCGTGGAGACGATCTACGTCGAGGACGCTCCCGGCGTGCTCACCCCCGAGCGCGCCCGCACGCTGCTCCCGGCGATCCGGGAGGCCACCGGCACAATCCCGCTCGAGCTGCACTGCCACGCCTCCACGGGCCTGGCGCAGCACAACTACATCGAGGGCGTCAAAGCCGGGTTCACGATCCTGCACACCGCGTCCCGGCCGATGGCCAACGGGCCCTCGCTGCCAAGCACCGAGGGCATGCTCCCGATCCTGGACACGATGGGCTACTCGCACGGCCTCGACGTGGACCAGCTGCCACCGGTGGAGGAGAACTTCATCTGGGCCGCGCGTGACGCAGGGTTCGAGCCCGGGACCCCCGCCGAGTACGACCCGCGGATCTACCAGCACCAGCTTCCGGGCGGTATGACCGGGACACTGAAAAATCAGCTGGCCACCCACGGGATGGCCCACCGGCTGGACGATGTGCTGGACGAGATCCCCAGGGTCCGCGAGGAGCTGGGGCACCCGATCATGGCGACGCCGTTCTCCCAGTTCGTGGGCATCCAGGCTGTCCTCAACATCGTCACCGGTGACCGCTACCGGCTGGTCCCGGACGAGGTCGTGCACTACGCGCTGGAGCACTACGGCCCGTTGGCGGCTCCGCTGGACCCGGACGTCCAGGACAGGATCCTCGCGAGCGACCGTGCGCAGAAGCTCGCGGACTGGGTGCGCCCACAGCCATCGATCGAGGAGATCCGGAGCAAGTTCCCCCTCGGCATCTCCGACGAGGAATTGCTGCTGCGCTACCTCACCTCGGACGAGGAGGTCGACGCCATGAAGACGGCAGGCCCGATCAGAACGGACCCCCGGCGCTCGGCGAATTCGATCGTCGGGGAGCTGGTCGACCTCATAGCGGAGGAGAGTTCGGTGACTTCACTGCACGTGACGCGGCCGGGAATGGAGATCCGGCTTGGACGAAAGGGAAACGTGCGATGAGCGAACCGGCCTACGACGCGCTGCCCGAACTCGGAACTCTCGGCGTCCCCCACGCGTGGGATGTGTTGCCGGCGTCGCTGGGCACCTTGTCCCGTCTGTCCCCGGATGAGGTTGTGCACGCGGCCGGCCTGGTGCGGACCGGTGAGGTCGTGCCGCTCAACCTGAGCCTGGACGCTTTCGACCCGCCCCTGTTCGGCCGTGCCGCGGTGACGCACGAGGTGTTTCCGCACGACCGCAACACCTTCGAGGACACCCTCGGCTCCTTCAATCCGCAGGCGTCGTCGCAGTGGGACGGGCTCGGCCACGTCCGCGCTCGCGAGCACGGCTGGTTCGGCGGAACAACCGACCAAGCCGAGGTGAGGGAGCGGCTGGGCATGCACCACTGGGCCGCGCGCGGCATCGTCGGCCGGGGTGTGCTCCTCGACATCGCCGCGCACTGGGAGCGGGCCGGAGTGCCGCACGACCCCTTCGGAGGTGATCCCGTAACCGCCGAGGACCTGGCTGCGGTCGCCGCCGAGGCAGGCATAGAACTCCGCCGGGGCGATATCCTCTGCCTGCGGTTCGGCTGGACTGCCGAGTACCGGCGGCGCGCGGCCGCGGGCGACGACATGCCCTCGGCCGTGAAGGCATGGTCGGGCCTGTCGGGCGCCGAATCCACCGCACGTTTCCTGTGGGACAACGGCATCGCTGCGGTTGCCGCGGACAATCCGGCCGTCGAACGCGGGCCGGGCACCCGCGAGGACGGCTCGCTGCACCGCAGGCTCATTCCTGCCCTCGGCTTCGCACTGGCAGAGCTGCTCGACTTCGAAGCGCTGGCCGCGAGCTGCGCGCGCCAGGGACGCGCCGACTTCCTCTTCGTCGGGGTGCCGCTCCCGATCAGCGGCGGTGTCAGCTCACCGGCGAACGCGATCGCGCTTCTCTGAACAGTCCATATTGGATCGTCCGCCCATCTCAAAGGCGAGAGGCGAATACCAGGCATGTCCACGGAATTCACGGTTTCCGAACCCGGTAGCACCGCGGCCGGTACCAGCAGTGCCCCGGCTGAACAGACCCTGCACCGCGCGCGGCGCGCGGCCATCGCGGGCGGCGTCGGCACCTTCGTCGAGGGATACGACTTCAGCTCGTACGGATACCTTTCGGTGTTCATCGCACCGCTGTACTTCCCGAACGGAGATCCGGTCGTCTCCCTGCTGCTCGCCCTGGTCGTGTTCGCCACGGCTTACGTGGCCAGGCCACTGGGAGGGATCGCGTTCGGCCTCATCGGAGATCGGGTCGACCGCGGCAAGGTGCTCGTCGCCACGATCCTCTGCATGGGCGTCGCCACCACGCTGCTCGGCCTGCTACCCACCCACGCGACGATCGGTGTCGCCGCCACGGTGCTGCTGATCGTGCTTCGGCTGGGCCAGGGGTTTTCGGTGGGTGCGGAGGTCGCTGGTGCGGCCACGTTCGTCTCGGAAGCCGCACCGAATGGGGTCAAGAGCCGCTTTGGCGCGTTCAACCCAGCAGGAGCGACGCTCGGCTTCGGGGTGGCGGCGGCCGTGGCCGGGTTGGTGTCCTCCCTCACCACTGCCGAGCAGATGGCCCATTGGGGCTGGCGGATCCCGTTCCTGCTTGCCCTGCCGCTGACGCTGGTGTGCTTCGCCATCCGGCGGCGGATCACCTCCGAGGCGCATCCCGTCGAGCAGACGGACAAGAGGACCCCGCTGCTCGACGTCGTGCGGTTAGGGTGGCTGCCGATCCTCAAGAATGCAGGGTTGTCGGCCGCGGTCAACGGCACCGCCTACTTCGGACTGACCTACGTCAGCATCCACCTTATCCAGCGACTCGGGTACCCCAAGACCGGCGTGTACTGGGTGACGACGGCCGTCGTGGTGATCACCGCGCTGCTCATGATCCCGGTCGGCAGGCTCGGCGACCGGTGGGGCCTGCCTCGGCTGGGTGCTGTCGGGCTGGCCGGCTATCTCGTGGTGACCTGGGCGGGCATGTGGTTGATGGGGCAGGGCAACCTCGCTCTAGCGGGCCTGGCGTTCTTGGTGATCATGGCCAATCGTTCCTGCAGGTCACCGGGTACTCACTCTCGCCGGAGCTGTATCCGCGCGCCATTCGTTTTACCGGCATGTCGCTGGGCTGGAACATCGGCGTGATCGTCGCGGGAGGAACGGCGCCGGTGGTCTGTGTCTGGCTGGTCGAGGCGACCGGCAGCGCACTCGCTCCCGCCTTCTTCGTCATGGCCGCCGCCGCGATCGGACTCGTCGCCCTGGCCGCGATCGCGGCCGGACCGCGGCCGGGCCGGACCGGCGAATAGACCACATCGGACAGAAAGGGAACCCACGTGCGTGACGCCGTGATCGTCGAGGCCGTGCGGACGGCCATCGCCAAGCGAAATAGCGCCCTGGCGCCGGTTCATCCCGTCGACCTCTCGGCCCACGTCCTCGAGGCGCTGGCCGACCGGTCGGGAGTCGATCCGGCCCTCGTCGAAGACGTGGTCTGGGGCTGCGTCTCCCAGATCGGTGAGCAGACCTTCGACATCGCCCGCAACGCCGTCCTCGCCGCTGGCTGGCCGGAGACCGTGCCCGGCTGCACCGTCGACCGGCAGTGCGGCTCGTCGCAGCAGTCGATCCACTCGGTGGCGGCCGGGCTCGTCGCCGACCAGTACGACGTCGCCGTGGCCGGCGGCGTCGAGTCGATGACCCGCATCCCGATGGGATCCTCCACCAACGGCATGGACCCGCTCGGGTCGCGTTTCGCGCGCCGGTTCGACGGTGTGGTGCCGAACCAGGGGATCGGTGCGGAGATGATCGCGCAGCGGTGGGGTTTCTCGCGCACCGCGCTCGACGAGTTCGCGCTGCGCAGCCATGAGCGTGCGGCCGCGGCGCAGGACAGCGGGTTGTTCATCGACGAGATCGCCCCGATCCGCGCCGACAGCACGCTCTTTGCCCAGGATCAGGGGATCCGCCGGGGCGGCACTGTCGAGAAGCTCGCAGAGCTGAAGCCGGCCTTCCGCCCGGACGGTGTGATCACCGCGGGCAACGCTTCACAGATCTCCGATGGCGCCGCCGCCTTGTTGATGACGACGTCGGAGAAGGCAAAGGAGCTGGGTCTGCGCCCGCTCGCCCGGGTCCACACAGCGGTGTTGGCGGGTTCGGACCCGGTCATCATGCTGACCGGTCCGATCCCGGCGACGGAGAAGGCTCTGCGGCGGTCCGGCCTGGGAGTCACCGACATCGGAGCGTTCGAGGTCAACGAGGCCTTTGCCTCGGTGCCGATGGCGTGGCTCGCCGAAACCGGTGCTGACGACAAGCTCGTCAATCCTTGCGGTGGCGCCATCGCCCTCGGCCATCCGCTGGGCGGCTCCGGGGCGCGCATCGCCACGACGCTGCTGCACCACATGCGCCGGGAGGGCATCCGGTATGGGCTGCAGACCATGTGCGAAGGAGGTGGTCAGGCCAACGCGACGATCTTCGAGCTGCTGTGACCGCTTGGGGCAGCTCGCCACGCTCGAACGGCCGCGGTGGCCGTTCGAAGTCGCACTGGCCACCCGGTAGGAGCCGGACCAGACCTACACCGACGGGCCGCGACAAGGCGGAGGCGCTCACGGCGTTCTCCGGGCGCCGGGCTCCGTCTGAAAGACATCCCAGGAGCTTGAATGTCAAGCAGCAGTCTTCTCGACGCGGTGCGACCACGCGGTGGTCTCGTTGTAGAGGGTGCGGGTTTTGAGGCAGCCGTGCAGGATGCCCACGAGGCGGTTGGCGAGCTGGCGCAGGGCAGGGTTGTGCCCGGCGCCGCGTGCTCGGAGTTGGTCGTAGTAGGCGCGGGCGCCGGGCGAGGCGTTCAGCGCGGCGAACGCCTGAGTCATCAACGCGTCGATGAGCCGGTCGTTGTGCACGAACCTGGCCAGCACGGCCTTTTTCTTCCCGGAGGCGCGGGTGATCGGGCTGGTCGCGGCGTAGTTCTTGCGGCACTTCGCGGTGGCGAAGCGGTCGGGGTCGTCCCCGAACTCGGCGAGCACCCGGGCACCGAGGATCGGTCCCAGACCGGGCTGGGACAGGATGATCTCAGCGTCCGGGTGTCGGCCAAAATGCGCCTGCACCTGCTTTTCCAACTCTTTGACCTGCTCGCGCAGGGTGGTCAGCACCGCCACAGCGGCCCGGGTCGTGGCCGCGTAGGCCGCCGTGACCACCGCGGGCTGGCCCAGGTGGTCCGCGCGCAGCACAGCCTGGATCGCCGCGGCCTTGGTGTCGACGTCCCGGCCGCGGGCCCGTTTCAGCGCCGCACGGATCTGGTTGAGAGACAGCCGGGCGGCAGCGTCCGGGTCGGGTGCTTTGCCCAGCAGTTCCAGGGTGTCGCCGGCGTCGAGGTCGGTGAAGGCCTCCACCGCCGCGGGGAAGTAGTCCCGCAGGGCGTGGCGCAGGCGTTGGGTATGGCGGGTGCGTTCCCAGATCAGGGTCTTATGGGCTCGCGCGACGACCTTGACCGCCTCGGCCTGATCGGTATCACCGGCCACCGGCCGCAACTGATAGGAGTCGGTGCACACCATGTCGGCCAGCGTGAGCGCGTCGGCAGCATCACTTTTCGCGCCGGAAACCCCGTGGCGTTCCCGATAACGGGCCACCGACAACGGGTTGACCGCGAACACCGTGTACCCGGCGGCGATCAACGCCTGAACCCAGGGACCACGGTCGGTCTCGATACCGACTATCACCTCCACATCCTCGGCATCCTGGCCAAGCTGTTCACCGATCATCGCGTGCAGTCGGGCCATGCCCGCCACACCTTCGGGCAGCCGGGCCTTCGCCAGCCGCCGGCCCTTCGCATCCATCAACTCGACGTCGTGATGCGACTCCGCCCAGTCGTCTCCTACGAACAGCACCTGTTCTCCCGTCCTCGATCACCACCACCGGCAGCCCGCGGGAGAACTCTCAGCGACCTAATGAATCAGTGCTCACACCACAAACCCGTGGGCACGACATCCCATCAGCGATCAACTCTCCCGGCCCACCGCAGGGGCACGCTCTTTCATCAGGACTCAAACGTCCGGGAAAACAAAGTGCTCACCTGCCGGCGGCTACCAGACCCGAGTCTGCCGGACGGCCGACTCACGACTCATTAGGACACTGACCCATGGAACCGATGAGACTTGACGGCCAGGTAGCGGTCGTCACCGGCGCCGGACGCGGGCTCGGGAACGCCTACGCCCGCCTGCTCGCCGAGCGTGGCGCGAAAGTCGTGGTGAACCGGATCCGCCCCGGCACCGAAGCGCAACGCCCGTCGCCGAGGAAACCGTGGAAGTGATCAACCGCGCCGGGGGCTTCGCGGTCGCCGATACCTCCGACATCGGGACGACCTCCGGCGCCCAGGCCGTCGTGGAGACTGCGCTCGACACGTACGGCCGCCTCGACATCGTGGTCAACAACGCCGGGGTGGTGCAGTTCCACTCTTTCGCCGACTACCCGGACGACGAATTCGAGCGGATGGTCGACATCCACCTGCGCGGCGCGTGGCATGTCAACCGGGCCGCGTGGCCGCACCTCGCCGCGAAGAACTACGGGCGCATCGTCAACACTGTCTCGCGCGGTGCGTTCTTCGGCGACCCGCACGGTGCGGCTGTCGAGGGAGGCCAGGTCGGCATCGCAGTGAACGCCATATCGCCGACCGCGTGGACCCCGCTCTACGCCAGCGCCCCGATGTCAGCCCGCAGCGGCGGGCAGAGCTGGAACGGGACTTCCGGACGGACCAGGTGGCGCGGAACCGGCACCGTGACCCTCCGGTCTGGGCCATATGACCCGGCTGGCCCGATCCCGGTACTGGATGTCCTGGGCGCGGCATACCAGGCCCACGAACTGGTGGCGACTTGCGTGCCAGCAGCCGAGGTGTCAGCAGATCAGTTTCTGCTGAACCGGCCAGCGCCCCGGTGCAGGGTGGTGACGCGGACCACGACTTCAACGAGGTGGACATGGACGCATTCCTTGTCCACGTCTAGATCGTTGGGTCCGCGGACACCGTGGCGGAGAAACGCGGAGCCATCCGTGACGGAACAGGCGGCTGGGGAACCACGATGAGAACGAATTCGAAAGGAACTGCCGTCATGGGGCGTGTAGAAGGAAAAGTCGCATTCATCACGGGTGCTGCCCGAGGTCAAGGCCGCAGCCACGCGATCAGGCTCGCGGAAGAGGGCGCGGACATCATCGCGATCGACATCTGTGCCCCGGTAGAGAGCGTCAGCTATGCAATGCCCGCACCCGAAGATCTCGACGTGACCGTGCGCGAGGTGGAAAAGCGCGGACGGAAGGCCCTGAGCCGTGTCGTGGACGTGCGCGATCAGGCCGCGCTGCGTGAGGTCGTGGCCGACGGTGTCGCCCAGTTCGGGCGGCTCGACATCGTCGTGGCCAACGCGGGAATCCTGGCCATCGCCGTCGAGGAGCCCACCGACCCGGGCCATCGGCAGAAGGTGTGGCAGACGACGCTGGACATCAACATCGGCGGAGCGTGGAACACTATGGAGGCGGCTGCGCCCGCAATGGTGGAGGCGGGCAACGGTGGCGCGATCGTATTCACCTGCTCCACGCAGGGGCTGAAGTTCGCTGCCAACAACGACCTGAGCCTGACTTCGTACACGGTCGCCAAACACGGCATGGTCGGTCTCATGCGGTGCACGGCGGCCGACCTCGCGCAGCACTCGATACGGGTCAACAGCGTGCACCCCACCGGAGTCAACACGCCCATGGTCACCAACGCGGTCATGGGGCAGTACGCGGAGAAGCACCCTCGTCTCGGAGAACTGATGGGCAATCTCCTCCCGGTCGGCGTGGTCGAGCCCGAGGACATCAGCGAGGCAGTGCTGTACCTGGTCTCCGAATCGGGCCGCTACGTCACCGGCGTTGCCCTGCCGGTCGACGCTGGCCATCTCATCAAGTGACCGGTCAGGGGAGGCGTTGACACGCACGGCATACCGCGAAACCGGGCAGCCCTTGGGCGACCCGGTTTCCTTAGAGGGCATTTGATCTCTATTTAGGCTATTATACCCATTTTGCGTGGATCGTTTCGCCAGGTTTGGGTGGATTCTCCGGCCAGCGAGCGGCTCATTATGTTAGTCATCGCCCAGAGGGTCATCGTGCGTGAACGCCGGGGCAGGGCCTCATAGTCGCGCACGAGTCGGCGGTGTTGCATCAGCCAGCCCAGGGTGCGCTCCACTACCCAACGACGGGGTAACACGTGAAATCCCTTGGAAGTAGGGCGTTTGACGACATCGACCTCGATATCTCGTTGTGCACCATGAGATATGACGGACGTGTTGTAGCCGCCATCTACCCACGTCTTCGACACGCTTGGATGCTCATCAGCCAGATGATCCAGAACTTGTTTTCCGCCAGCGGAATCCTGCACCGACGCAGCAGTGATGATCACAACAAGCAAGAGCCCCAACACATCGGTGGCGATGTGCCGCTTCCTCCCCTTGATCGTTCCGTCGCCGAGCCGCCACCCTCGAAGCCCTGCGCGTCGATCGTCAACTCGACGAAGCCCTCACCCACGGCCCCGACCCTCTCCACCTGGCCGCCGTGTTCGGGCTCGACGAGACCACCGCCATCCGATACAGCGCCGCCGCCCGTAATCTCCTGCACAGCGCCCACCACGACACCTTGGGTTGAGCACGAACCCAAGGGTCCAACCGCCCCACACAGCCCGAACACCCTTGGGTTCCCGCTGAGAATCCCTCAGTTCGCCTGAACTCCGGGCAGAGCGGGAGACCCCCTCCCGAACCCGGCGTACTGATCTCTCAGTACCGGGCTCTCCACGTGTAAACATTCAGCCGGTGCACTGTGCGTAGTGCCAGCGGTGCTGGCGTAGCGGTCTGTGACTGCTGGGGCTGTGTGGTTTCTGTGTCGGCGTGTCGCTGGCTGATCTTCTGGTTCGGAACTGCTGTGATGCTGGGGTGCCTGTGCCCGAGGAGATGACCCGTGACGAGTTGATCGAGCTCGTGGGTGAGCAGGGCGCGCGGATCACGGCGCTAGGCGAGCAGATCGCGGTGCGAGACCGGCAGATCACAGTGATGGCCACGCAGATGGCCGGGTTGGCGGAGGTCAACGAGACGCTGGGCGAGAGACTGGCGAAGCTGGAGCATGTGCTGTCCCGGAATAGCAAGAATTCGTCATCTGCTCCGTCCAAAGACGACGGCCCGGGCAGGACACCGCCTCCGGCGAAGGCGAAACGCGGCGGCGCGTCGAAGCGGAAGGGCAAGCAGCCCGGGACTCCGGGGGCGAACCTGGCCTGGACCGATTCCCTGGGTCGCTGGTGTTGTCGCGGCAGTGCTGATGCAGGGCACGCATCCTCGTGAGGTCAGTCAGCCCGTTCCATTGGGGAGGGGCGAACTGTTTTATGGTGGTGGTGTCCGCATCGGTGAACAGCAGTCGGCAGTGTGCGCACTTCCCTTTTTGGCGGCGAAGCAGGATCGCCGTCCTGCTCGTCGTCAGCGGGTGGTCGCGCAGCCTGTTGGCCCAGTAGACCAGGTTCCCGTCATAAGGGCTGGCGTGGCCGCGCACCTTCACATGGCGCTTGATGGGAATGTCCGCATGTACAGCGAGCCGCGGACCGTCCAGAGTGGCGAACTCCAGACGGCCTTGATCGCGTCGTCGCCAATACTTCGCGAATACCCATCCCGCGCTCTTCTTCGGGTGACGGCGGCCGGCCCAGTGCAGCAACGTCGAGAACAATCGGTAGTCACAGGAGGCGAAGACCTTCTTGGCGACCACCGTGCGGTAATACATCGACCAACCCCGGATCACCGGGTTGAGCGCGCTGATCAGCGCCTCGTGCGGCGCTGTCTTCCGCGCTCGGACGATGTCCCGCATGGCTCGATGATGCCGCTTGACGGCATCCTTACTAGGCTTGATCAGCGTCTTGACCACGGGCTGTTTCCGCCCGTCACTACCTGGCCGATGTTCCTTGGTCACGTAGCGACGGATGTGGAAACCCAGAAACTCGAAACCGGCTGGCCCATCGAGGGCAAGCCGGGTGTGAGTGATCCGGGTCTTGGCCGCTTTCAGCCGCAACCCGATCCCGCTTAACCATTCCTCCGCGATGTGCTGGGCCTTCTCGATCCCCGCACGGGTTGGATGCAGGACCACGAAGTCGTCGGCATAGACCACGACCTGAGGTCGGTCTCGGCTGCCGAACGCTGAGGTGATCACTGTTTCCAGACCGTGCAGGGCGATCAACGCCAGCAACGGTGAAATGACCCCACCTTGCGGGCTGCCCCGCCAGGTAGCCTCCAGAGCCTTGCCCTCCATGACCCCAGCGGTGAGCCATCCCTTGATCAGACGACGCAACTGGGGGAACGTGGCGAATTTGGCCAGGAGTGGTTCATGCGCGATGTTGTCGAAACATCCGGCGATGTCTGCATCCAGGACGGACTTGTCCTTCTTACAGGTCGCATCGAAGATCGCCGCAATCGCATCATGCGCCGAACGGGCCGGGCGGAAACCCTAGCTGTTCGGCTCAAACCTGGCTTCCCACTCGGGGTCCAGCGCCAGCTTCGCCAGTGCTTGAAGTGCCCGATCCAGCATGACGGGAATACCCAGCGGGCGCTTCTCCGCCTTGCCGGGCTTGGGAATCCAGACCCGACGCACGGGTCTCGGTTTGATCGTCTCCGGACGCCGCAGGCGATCCACAAGTAGCCAGCGCTGGTCGGGCGGGACGGAAGCCACTCCGTCGATCCCGGCCGTGTGCTTGCCCTGGTTGTCCTGCGTCACCCGGCGCACCGCCAGACAGCGAGCGGCTTCCGATTTCATCAACAAGCGTTGCAAACTACGAACTACCGCCACGTCGCCACGACACGAGGCTCGGAAGATGCGCTTTTGCAGGCGGTACACCGTGGTCTCCAGCTTCCGCCAGGGAACCGATGCCCAGTCTCCGATCGACCGCCCGTCACCGGGACGGCCGTCGTTTCCGTTTCTCCCCACTACTCACACCCCTTTCCTTCCACATGACCGTGCCCGCGTCGGCCTATCGTGGGCGTTACCCCACGCGTTCGCTTCTCGGGCAATCCCTCCCCATACCGGCATGCGGCCTGGTCGCCTACTCACCAAACCCGGTGAGAGCCTGCACGGGGTTACTCCGTTCCGAATCGTCCGTTTGACGCTGCCCGTAGGTCCGCACTGTCTGCCGGGCCACCATGGCGGATGCACGGGCGGACACCGATGGACCTATCCGCCCCGATGGACCATGCCCTTGCGGGCCAGACCCGTTACCTCGCGTGGGTCTGATGCTGCTAACGACAGTTCGGGCGTGTGTTCGTCTCCTGACCATAGGCGGCCTGCTAGAGGCGTCCCGGACGTCGAGGTCGCCGGTTATCCCCGTCACATCCCTGCTTCCACAGCCTTGATAACCAGTCGCAGCCATGAGGACGTCGCTTTTCCTCCATGCACCATGAGGAGCCGGGATCGCACCGGCCATCGGACAATTCAGTTGTAACCAGGACAATCTGCCCTGGCCCCTTCCATCCCCCGCCAGCGGCGGTTTCGGAAGAACGGATCACAGCCAGCGGTGCAATTTGGTCTGCATCCTCCGTACCGCGAAATAAGCCGAATCAGGATCCGGCCACGTCACGGCGCTGGTATTCACCGGCGCGTCTTCGGGCATTGCTTCCCTTCCTTGACTGACACGCTGCCGCCCTTTCCCATGTACGCGGCTCTCCCGCGCTCGGAGTACTACGACGGCTCCGTCCCATCCACGCCTTCAGCCGGCGTCGCACCTATCCCCGCCCCAGCCTCCGTGGACGGGAGGAAGGCAGGGAACGTACGCGGATGGTTCCCACGTTCACTGTTGTCCGGTCGACGGGTTAGGCATCCGGCTCTACCCCTGCGGCATCGCCATCGGCTACGCCGTAGACAATTCACCGTGGCCTCCGGGCCCAGACTTCTGAGATCCAGCCCGGAGTTGCCCGCCCGCGAAAAAAGCGGAACGGGTGCGCACCGCGAACCAGCCCGAATCCACCGGGTTAGAGCTGGCGGGCTCTCAAGAGGCGTAACAACACCGGTTTCTCGCGTATACCTTCCCGTCTCGCTCACCGCGCCCGGCCCATCCGGCAGTGCTGAACCGACGCGACTTTGTCGAGGCTGCTCCTGCCCTCCCCGGCGACCCCCGGATCGGGCTGCCTCCAGCTTCACCCCACCGCTACGACGGCGAGGAGATGGACGGTTTCTCACCTCCATCCGAAAAAACAACAGCGCCTCGTGGCGCACCAGAAACGTGCCCACAGTGGACGGTGCCCGGATCCCGCCGAACAGCCTCGGCGTCGCCCCATGCCGGATCACTCCGAGATCATCAATACTGTCGGCGCCGGTGAGCATCCCGGCCACGATCGAAGCGACCTTCACACCGGCGTTCGCGCCCACCGATCCCGGCAGCCGCACACGCTCGGAGACCACCTCATGCAACCCCCGCACGTTCGGCCAACCGCATCACCGGAACCAGCCCCGCCGACGCCACCAGATTCGCATCATCGAACACCGCACTCACCCGCGCGGCACTATGAGAAGATCTCACCTACGAGATGCCCTTCCAACTCCTGTTGATCGATCCCTAGACAAGATCAATCATCCCAGGCCAGAAGGGCATCCGCCCTCTCAGCGCCGAACCGTTACCCAAGATCAACAATGGATCCAGGCTTAGGCTTTTCCGGCCGTATGGACCACCCCGGGTTTGTTGGAGGCCGTTGGTTCTGGAAAGGATGAACGGCATGGCAGCAGCGAGGAAGTACCCGGTGGAGTTGAAGGAGCGCGCGGTGGGGATGGTGCGTGATCTGGAGCGGGAGCTGGGTCCGGGGCGTGGGGCGATCGCGCGGGTGGCCCAGCAGTTGGGGGTCAATCCGGAGGCGTTGCGGTACTGGTTACGTCAGGACGATCAGGGGCGGCGGCCCTCGGGCGAGCGGGTGGCGGGCTCGATGTCGGAGGCTGACGCGCGGATCGCTGAATTGGAGCGGGAGAACCGCGAGCTTCGCCGGGCGAACGAGATCCTGAAAGCGGCCTCTGCTTTTTTCGCACGGGAACTGGACCCTCGACCGCCGAGATAGCCGGGTTCGTCGATACCTACAGCGGCGAATTCGGTGTCGCCCCGGTGTGTGAGGTGATCGGGTTTGCGGTCTCGACGTATTACGCGACGAAGAAACGTCAGGAGCAGCCGTCGGATCGCCGGTTGCGGGATGAGGAACTGATCCCGGAGATCCGGGCGGTCTGGGAACAGCAGGGCAAAGGCATGTACGGAGCCCGGAAAGTGTGGAAACAGCTCTTACGCGAGGGGGTGAAGGTGGCGCGGTGCACGGTTGAGAGACTGATGCGTGCCGAAGGCATGACCGGGGTCGTGGCCACACGGCACCGGCCGCGGACGACGATCCCCGGCAGTGCGGACACCAGGCCGCGTGACCTGGTGGAACGAGATTTCAGGGCGCCGGCGCCGAACCAGCTGTGGGTCACCGATGTGACCTATGTGGACATTCTCGATGGCGATTTCTGCTATACCGCTTTCGTGACGGATGTGTTTTCCCGTGCGATCGTGGGCTGGCAGGTGTCGGACAACCTGAGAACCGAGCTTGCGCTAGACGCGCTCGATATGGCATTGTGGTCCCGGAGAGAGCATCTCAGTAAAGCATTGGTGCATCACAGCGATCGAGGTGTTCAATACACCTCGATCCGTTACGGGAAACGGCTTGCCGACGCCGGGATCGAACGATCTGTTGGCAGTACGGGCGATTCCTACGACAATGCGCTGGCAGAGTCGGTCAACGCTCTCTACAAAAAGGAACTCATCGGCCGGAACGGCCCATGGAAAAACGCTGCCGAGGTCACCTTGGCGACCGCGGAATGGGTTTACTGGTATAATCATGAACGGTTGCACTCCTGGTGCGGCGACAGGCCACCGATGGAGTTCGAGCAAGCCTTCTGGCAACGCAGACACGTGCAGCCCCCGACAGCGGCATAGCCCCACGAGACAGATGATCAGGTCTCCACAAAACCCGGGGCGGTCCAGTACGTCAGAGGATGGCGGCAGGGCGTGGAAACTGCGGTACCCGCTACTCCTGCCTTGCGTAGCGATGGCCGTGGAGAAGGTGCGTGGTGGGACTGGTTGCCCCACCACGCGTGCTGATGCTCTACGACTTCTGGAACAACGGCGGGATCACCGCCAGCTCGGCGCCGGTGTCGCGCGGATCGAGAAATGCACCGAGGTCCATGATCCGGTCGGCGTGCTGTTGCAGGTCCTCCATCGTGTGGTCGGGGTTGAAGTAGCCTTCACCGACCACGAATGCGACCCGTGCGACCTTGCCCGACGACGTGCTGAAAACCTGGCCGGTGACCGCGGTGTCGGGATGGCTCAGCCACAACACGGTCGGTGACACGATGGAGGCCGGTCCCATCGGAACGCGCCCACTGCGCAGATCGTCCTGCCAACTGTCCTGCTCCACCTCGATTCCGCCGAAGAACGCTTCCTGGTTCATCCGAGTGATGGCCATCGGCGCGATCGCATTCACCACGATCCCGTCGTCAGCCCCTTCCAGTGCGAGGTTCTTCGTCAGTGCTGCGACAGCGAGCTTGGCACTGCCGTAATGGCTGAGCTGCGGTGAACCGGCGAAGCCGGCGTTGGAGGTGGTGTTCACGATGCGGCCACCACCCTGACGTTTGAAGATCGGCCAGACGGCTTTGGACATGTGGTAGGTGCCGTAGAGGGTGACTGAGAGCATGCGGTCCCATTTCTCGTCCGTCATGTCTTCGAAGGTGGCGTAGGAAATGATGCCGGCGTTGTTGACCAATACGTCGACGCGGCCGAACTCCCGCACCGCAGTGTCGATCACAGCGGCCGCAGCCTCCGGGTCAGCGACGCTGTGCGTGTCGGCGACTGCCTTCCCTCCGAGCGCGGCGATCTCGTCGACTACCGTCTGGGCGACCGAAACGTCGTTGCCGTCCCCGTCGGAGGTGACTCCGAGATCGTTCACCACGACATTGGCGCCTCGCCTGGCGAATGCGAGCGCGTGTTCTCGGCCCAGGCCGCGACCCGCGCCGCTGATCACGACGACGCGATCTTGGAAGGATTGGGGTTCGGTCATGGCGCACTCCTCGATGATGTGCTTCGGGTGACGGAAAATGCGTTCAGGAGACGTGTGGTTCGGCTTCCAGCCAACTCCTTCTGGTAGCCGGTGGGACTCGTAGGTACGCTGCAAGAGCAGGTGACGAGTCGGCACGAGCTTCGCGCGGAAAGCGCACTCCGCTTCCTGCTCGAGTGCGGCTCGCAGGGGCAACTCCGAACCTCGGCGCACGATTCTCTTGGCCATCGCCACCGCCGTGCGGGGCATGGTCGCGATGCGCTGCGCGTGAGCCATGGCGGTGGCGACGGCGTCGTCGGCGAGTTCTTCGATCAGCCCCTGCTCGTAGGCCTCCCCGGGATGGACCGGTCGCGCGGACAGGCCGTGCAACAGCGCCCGTCCCGACCCGGCGAGACGGGCCATGCGGGTAAGCCCACGCGCACCCGGCACGATGCCGAGGCGTACCTCCACGAGCCCGTAGGGATGGTCGCCGCGTTCGCCGATGTGCGCGTCGGCGGCCAACGCCAGCTCGAACCCCCAGCCCATCGCGTCGCCGTTGAGGGCGGCGATCACGGGAAAGGGAAGCGTGTGCAGCCGCAGCGTCAGCGCCTGTGCGACCGCGCTGCGCCGAGGCGCGGTTATCGGATCCATCACACGCTGTCCGCTGAGGACTTCGTCGACATCGAAATGAGTGATGAACCGTCCGGGAACTCCGCGCCAGCACCAGCGCGCCGAGGCCCTCGGTCTCCCAACGGTCCAGGAGTGCTGAAAGCTTGGCGAGGCCAGCGTCGGTGAAGTAGTTCATCGGAGGTCTCGTCCACCTGGCCAGGACCACCTGTCCGTGCCGTTCCTCGGTCCAGGCGCCGGCGGGATCTTCGGTGGATTTCGTCCCGCTTTCCCCAATGTCCATGAGCACCTCTCTCGCGGGGCGGTCGGCCTGGCCGGTTCATCTTGTGTCTACCAACCGGTTGGCAGGTTATCTCGGTAGTGGGCTAACGGCAACTGGTCGGATGAAGGTTGCGCTTGCCGGAAATGTCATCCATCGAGGTCAGGCTGCGTGTTGGTACTCGTTGAGGATGCCGCCCAGACGCTCGCGTCCTCGTATGTCGAGACGAGCGATCTGGGTTGGATCGGCGATCGGCTCCGGCAAGAGGTGCAGTGGCCGGGCGTTCGCGATGCCTGGTGGGGCCGATGCGAGTTGTTGATCTCTTCGAACTTCCGCAGGGTGCTTGGGCCGTTGCGGGCTCTTCGGTGTCATGTCGAGCATCCACAGCAACTCGTTCGTCGCGAGCATTAGGGCCTCGTCCGCAACGACGTCAAGTTGTTCATGCTGCTGTCATGGCAGGGAGTGTTCGTAGCCCGATGGCCTCGGTTGTGGTCGTAGCGCTGCGGGTGCTCTGCTGGTCGAGCAATGCGGTGAGCGCTGTAGCCCAACGCTGTTGGAGTCCTTGGTGAAGGGCGGGTTTCGATTTCGGGGGCTACGTGGGAGTAGATGTGTTCGATCTTGTCCGGGATGACGTGGCCGAGGCGGCGGGCTTGGGCGACCTGTGGAATGCCGTCGGCGATGAGCCAGGTTTTGTGGCTGTGGCGGAAGCTGTGGAAGACCAAGCCCGGCACGATTGCCTGGAGATGGTGCCGGGCGCAGGGCTTGTGGAGGGTCCCATCGGCAGCGGGGCGCGTCGCGCGACGGGAGAAGTTGCTGCGGCGCAAAAGCTCGTTGTCCTTGGTGAGGAATACATGGGAATGGGAATGGGAGTGGGTGTCGAGATGGGCTCGGAGCATCTCGATGAGAAACGGCGGAAGGGAGATGGTACGGGCGGACTCCTCGGTCTTCGGCGGGCCTAGCCGGAGTTTCCCCGCTAGTCCGTTCTTGAGTGGTGTTTGTGCTGGCCAGCATGGGTTTCCGGGTGAGGTGGACGTATTACCTAATGCGGCTGGTGGCCTGGTCAGCGGGTGGGAGCGTAGCGGTGGATGTCGAACGTTCGGCGAGTTGTTTCTGGGTAGGGGTTGTCTCGGTGAGCATGCGCTGTGCGCGGGGGCGGCCTTTGCCGCCGTCGTGGTAGAGCAGGACGGTTTCCTGGATGCCGCCGAGTTCGTCGAGCAGTTCCCGCACGGACAGGTGCAGGCCCGCGTGTTTTGCTTGGCGACGCATCAGGTGCGTGACAGCGAGGGCCAGCACACAGTAGAAGACATGTACCCGGATCTTGGAGTCGGTCCAGTGGTGCATCGGGGAAAACGACACCACGTGCGGGTCTTTCATCTGCCGGAACCCGGACTCGACCTCAGATTGCGACCGGTAGGCGGCGACCACCTCTGCGACGGTCCACTCAGTACGGTTGGTGAACAGGATCCGCTTGCCGAAGAACCGGTTCTCCAGACGTTTGCGGGCTTTCTGGTCGGTGCGCCACGCCAGCGGAACTCGGCCGGGGTGTGGCCGGTCAGGGTGATGGTGAGGACCTCGCCGACCCAGCGAGGCCGGAAAATCGCGGCGATCTCGGCTTCCACGGCCGAGAACGGCGCGCTGCTCATGCTTTCCGCGCCGCCGGCCAGCACCACGTCGCTGACGCCGGTCTGCACCTGGATCGCGGCGTCCAGCACGGACTGCAGGCCGGATCCGCAACGCCGGTCCACCTGGGTGCCGCCGACCTCGACGGGCAGGCCCGCGTCCAGCGCGGCGACGCGGCCGATCGCCGGGGCGTCGGAGTTCGGGTAGGACTGGCCGAGGATCACCTCGTCGATCGCCCCACCGGGCAGCCCGGTGCGCTCCACCAGGGCGTTGATCATCGTCGAGGCCAGTTCGACGACCGGCACGGTCTTGAACACCCCGCCGAACCGGCCGATCGGGGTCCGCAGCGGTTCGCAGATCACCGCTTAGCGCATCGCTTGCTCCTTCGAGTCCCGGTGGCGGCCGCTCCGCCGCCGGTTCGTTCGTAGCACAGCGCCGCGAGCAGAGGAAACACGCGGGATTATGTAAGACACCGTCTCACTGATATGCCATCGGTATTGGACGGTATTGGCGTGTCGTGCGAAGGTGCGTCGGAGAAACCTTGGGAGGTCGACCATGCAGTGGGCGCAGCGGGTCAACACCGTGCGGGTGATCGGCACCGGCGTGATGGGACGCGGCATCGCGCAACTGGCAGCGGCCGCCGGGCTGACCGTGGAGCTCGCAGACGCCCGCCCGGAGGCCGTGTCGGCCGCGGTGGACCACGTCGGGCAGATGTTCGACAAGCTCGCGGGCAAGGGTCGGATGACCATCGAGGACGCCGCCGCGGCGCGGGACCGGCTGCGGCCGGTCGACGACTCGCTGGCGCCCGCAGAGTGCGACCTGGTGATCGAGGCCGTCCGTGAGGATCTGCAGACCAAGCGCGAGCTGTTCGCCGAGCTGGAGAAGATCTGCCCGCCGAACACCGTGTTCGCCACCAACACCAGCTCGCTGGCGGTGACCTCGATCGCCACCGCGCTCGCCGACCCGAGCCGGCTGGTGGGGCTGCACTTCTTCAACCCGGTCCCGCTGATGCGCCTGGTCGAGGTCATCCCCGGCGCCCGGACCGCCGACTGGCTCCCGGATGCGCTCGTCGAGCTGGTGCGGCGGCTGGGCCACCAGCCGGTGCGCGCCACCGACACCCCGGGCTTCCTGGTCAACCACGCAGGTCGCGGACTCATCACCGAGGCCCTGCAGATCCTGGGCGAAGACCTGGCCGCGCCCGCCGAGATCGACCGGATCTGCCGCGACGTGCTGGGCCTGCGGATGGGCCCGTTCGAGCTGATGGACCTCACTGCCCTGGACGTCACGCACCCGGCGACGGAAAGCATCTGGTCCGGCTACTACGGCGACCCCAGGCTGAGGCCGTCGCCGATCACCCGCGCCCGCCTGGAAGCGGGGCTGCTCGGGCGCAAGGTCGGCGAAGGCTTCTACACCTACGTCGACGGGGTGAAGCAGGAGCAGCCCGAGCCGCAGGTGCCGCCGGCGGAGACGCGCCCGATCTGGTCGGACAACCCGGAGCTGCTCGACGCGCTGGAAGCGGCGGGCGTGCCGGTGGAGTGCGGCGACGAGCCTTCCGACGCGGCGGTCATCCTCCTGGCGCCGTACGGCCACAGCGCCGCGACCGCTGCGCTTTCGGCCGACCTGCCCCCGGCGCGGGTCTGCGGGGTGGATCCGCTCAGCACGGAGAAGCGGTTCACGCTGACCGTGCACCCGGCGACCGATCCGGAACTCGCGCGCTCGGCCTGGGCGGCGCTGGCCGCGACCGGCCGGGCGGTGACAGTCGTCCGTGACGGGGCGGGCATGATCGCGCAGCGCCTGCTGGCGTCGATCGTGAACACCAGCTGCTTCATCGCTGAGCAGCGGCTCGCCACGCCCGCCGACATCGACACCGCGGTGCGTCTCGCGCTCGGCTACCCGCGCGGCCCCCTGGAGTGGGGTCAGCACATCGGCCCGTGCCGCGTGCTGACCGTGCTGCGCGGCCTCCACTCGGCCACCGGCGACCCACGCTACCGGCCCAGCCGCTGGCTGGTCGAACGCGCCGAACTCGGCCTCGAACTCACCCGAACCGGCACCACGCCGAAAGACCTGCTCGCCTGACCCGCGGCTCCCCGGCGGCTGAAGAGCACGGCCTGTCCGCTCCTATCGAGACGAATGGTCCGTTCGCCTCGAACCACGAAGGGCGCGACGCTATTGGAGCGAACAGCCTGTTCACCTCATCTACCGAGATGAATTGACGGTTCGCTCCTCCTAATGGGACGAGCGGTCCGTTCGCCTCGAACCGCCAGTCCGGCGTGCGGCAGCACAACACGAAGCGCGAGATGCAAGAGGACCACTGTGGACTTTGAACTCACCGATACCCAGGTCGCTTTCCGGGAGATGGCGGCGCAGTTCGTCAACGCCGAGATCGTGCCGCACGTGCGCGAATGGGACCGCCGTGAGGAGGCCGACCTGGGGATCGTGCGCAAGCTCGGCGAACTCGGCTTCCTCGGCCTGACGCTCCCGGACGAGTACGGCGGCGTCGAAGCCGACATGGTCAGCTACGCGCTGGTCATCGAGGAGCTCGGGCGCGGCGACTCCTCGGTGCGCTGACCACCCGCGTCCACCGAGATGGCGAAGACTGGGTGATCACCGGCCAGAAGATGTTCATCACCAACGGAACCTGGGCCAAGGTCGCGCTGCTGTTCGCGCGACGAGGGCGGCCGCGGCATCACCGCGTTCCTGGTGCTCACCGACTCGCCCGGTTTCACCGCGAACACGGTGCACGGCAAGCTCGGCCTGCGCGGCCAGGCGACCGCCGAGCTGGTGCTGGACGAGGTCCGGGTGCCTGATTCGGCGCGGCTCGGCGAGGTCGGCAAGGGCCTGGGCATCGCACTGGGCGCGCTGACGAAGGGCCGGATCTCGGTCGCGGCCGGCGCGGTCGGCGTGGCGCAGGCCGCGCTGTCGGCGGCGACCCGCTACGCGGGGGAGCGCGTGCAGTTCGGCAAGCCGATCGCGGCGCGCCAGTTGGTGCAGGAACTGCTCGCCGACTCCGCCGTCGAGGTCGAAGCCGCCCGGCTGCTGACCCTGCGCGCGGGGTCGCTGGCCGAACGCGGCGTCTCCCGCCAGGAGCTGACCACCGCGTCGTCGATGGCGAAGCTGCACGCCAGTGAGACCGCCGTCCGGGTATCCAACAACGCGCTGCAGGTCTTCGGCGGCTACGGCTTCATCGACGAGTATCCGGTGGGCAAGTACGTCCGGGACGCGCGCGTGCTGACGTTGTACGAGGGCACCAGCCAGGTCCAGAAGCTGATCATCGGCCGCGCCCTCACGGGAGTGGACGCCCTCATGTAATCCGGGTTCGTTGCGATTTCAAGGGAAACCACCGCGGTGGTTTCCCTTGAATCGATGCGCCCCGGGGCAAGTCCCTGTTCCGGGGTACCTGACGGTATTTCGCCGGGATCGCTATCGTGAGGCGAACTGGAAACTAAGTTTCCAGTTTCCGCCGCCAGAATCGAGAGTCGCAACTGCGGCTCCGCTCTTCGACCGAAGAGGATCGATGAGGTGGCAGAACTCCGTCCGAGCCGTCACGATCGCCGCGGCATTGCTGCTGACCAGCACCGCGGCCCAGGCCACAACCCAAGAACCCGAGCTGAATCTCGTTGCTGCCAACGGGATTCTGTCCGTCTGCGGCAAGACCCTGTGCAACAACAGCGGTGCTCCCGTGCAGCTGCGCGGCATGAGCACGCACGGCCTGCAGTGGTACAGCCAGTGCGTCAACGACCAGTCGCTGGACGCGCTGGCCCGGGACTGGCAGGCCGATGTGCTGCGGATCTCCATGTACATCCAGGAAGGCGGCTACGAGGAAGACCCGGCCAAGTTCACCGAGATGGTCGACCAGTACGTCGTGGCTGCCAGCCAATGAGGCATGTACGCGATCATCGACTGGCACATGCTCGACCCGGGTGACCCGAACTACAACCTGGAGCGGGCCAAGACCTTCTTCACCGAGATGGCCCAGCGGCACAAGGACAAGACCAACGTCCTCTACGAGATCGCCAACGAGCCCAGCGGCATCGAGTGGTCCCAGATCAAGAGCTACGCCGAGGAGATCATCCCGGTGATCCGCGAGCAGGACCCGGACTCGGTCGTGCTGGTCGGCACCCGGGCCTGGTCGTCGCTGGGGGTTTCCGAGGACTCCAACGAGCAGGAGATCGTCGACAACCCGGTCAACTCCGACAACTCATGTACACGTTCCACTTCTACGCGGCCTCCACGGCGCGGAGTACCTGGACACGTTGTCGCGCGCGGCCGACAAGCTGCCGATGTTCGTCACCGAGTTCGTCACCGAGTTCGGCACGCAGGAGGCCGCCGGCGACGGCAACGACGACTTCGACATGGCGCAGCAGTACGTCGACCTGATGGCCCAGAAGAACATCAGCTGGACCAAACTGGAACTACTCCGACGACTCCCGCTCCGGCGCGGTGTTCAAGGAGGGGACCTGCGACAACGGCCCGTACCCGGGCACCGACCAGCTCAAGCCCGCGGGCGTGTAGGTCCGCGAGCGGGTCAAGTGAGGGGATACCTGGTGCGGAGACTGCTCGGCACGGGGGTCGCGCTCGCCGCAGCTCTGGCGCTGCCGGCCGCAGTACCGGATGAGGTGCCGGCCCCGGCACCGCTGGCTGCGACCGCAACCGATGAATCGCGCATCCCGGCGCCGCTGTGGACGGACGAAACCGATTGCGGCACTTCGGTTTTCGAGGGAATCGAGACCAAGCCGGGAAGCGTCGAGGTGGTGTTTGATCCACAGGGGCAGCACGGTGACGTGTACCGGCTGCACACCTCCGGGGAGCAGGAGGGCTCCGAGTGGGCGTGGGTGGAGACCCGGGGCCACAAGACCCCGGACGGCGACCGGCTCCGGTTCACCGAAGGCGACACCTACTACATCGGCTGGAAGTCGATGTGGGGGCCGTTGCCGACCAAGACAGGGGACTGGGTCGCGTTGTGGCAGATCAAGGACTACGGCTCGGGAGCCGCCACGCCGCCCCGGTCGCTGCGAGCCCGCGGCGACGTGCTCGACCTGGAGTACTGCGATCCGGACATGAAGATGACGCAGCTGTGGAAGATCCCGCTGCCCAAGGACAGCTGGAACAGCTTCGTCGTCGGCGTGCGCATCTCCAGCGACCCGTTCAAAGGCTGGGTCCACTTCTGGCACAACGGCGAAGAGCAGGTCCTCAATGGACAGACCCAGCTGCCGGCTGCGATGCTGTGCGCCGACTTTGTGACCGACAAGTGGGGTGTGTACCGATCCGACGGCATCACCGGCGAGGCCACGGCCTACCTGGCCGATGCCAAGGTCGGCACGTCGTACGAAGACGTGTCCGGCTGACGGCTGTGCGACGAGGGCCGTGAGTCTTTTGGGTAGCTATGCCCGGATCCACCGGTGTTGTGGTGAAAGTTTGTGCAGGCGGGGGTCGTGTTGTGGTGGGGCAGATGCCCTCTGGCCTGGGATGATTGTTCTTGGAAGAGAGACAATCGGTTCCTGGATGAGAGGGCATCTGCTGGATGCAAGCATCGCATAGTGCCGGCGCGGTGTCGGTGAGGTTCGGTGATCCGAATCTCGTGTCGTGTGCGGGATTGGTGCCGGTATTGCGGCTGGCCGAGCAGGTCGGTGTGGCTGATCTGGCTGAGCAGACGGTGAAATTGTCGCCGGATGTGGGGGCGGCGGGGGCGAATCCCGGTGTGAAGGTGTCGTCGATCGTGGCGGGGATGGCCTGTGGTGCGGACTCGTTCGAGATCTGGGTGTGATCCGCCACGGTGGCATGTCGCGGTTGTTCGACGGGATCCGGGCGCCCTCGACACTGGGCACGTTTCTGCGTGGGTTCACCTATGGTCATGTGGCGCAGCTGGAGAAGCTGGGCCGGATCGTGCTGGAACGCCTGGCCGGGCGGTGCGGGTTGTTGCCGGGGGCCGATGAGCTGGTGTTCGTCGATATCGACTCGAAGATCAAAGAGGTCTACGGGGCGGAGAAGCAGGGCTCGGCGTATGGGTATACGAAGGTGCGGGGCCTGAACTATCTGATGGCCACGATCTCCACCCCCGGTACGGCGCCGGTGGTGGCGGCGACCCGGATGCGGGGCGGTAACGCCAATTCCGCCCGCGGCGCGGCGTCACTGATCACCTCGGCGATCAAGACGGCCCGGGCGTGTGGTGCGACGGGGACGATCGTGGTGCGGGGTGATTCGGCGTTTTTCACGGGCCCGGTCATCGCCGCGATCCGCAAAGCCGGGGCGTTTTTCTCGGTCACCGCCAAACACACCGCGTCCGTGAAGGCCGCGATCGCCGGGATCGAGGAGAACACATGGCAGACCGTGCGTTTCAACCGGCCGGTCTTCGACGACCGCGCCAAGCAGTGGATCTATGAGGGCGAGATCGCCGAAACGACACTGGAGGCGTTCACCAACGTCACCCAGAATCCCGGCCGTGCGGTCACCGCCCGGCTGATCGTGCGCCGGACCCGGATCATCACCATCGATGCCTGTTTGATCTCCAGGGCGGTGGGTTCGTTGAGCCTGCGGTCGCCCCAGTGTTCGGTCACTCGTTTCCAGTAGGTGCCGTAGACCCGTCTGGTTCCGGGGCTGACGGCGGCGGCGACCTTGGGGATGTATTCGGCGAAGGTCGGGGCTGCCGGCCGGGTTGTGGGAGAGTTCACGAGGTCGTGTGGGGAGACGCCGAGGCGGGCGAGGAGGACGGGGTCGCCGGTATGGATGCCGCAGCGGGTGCGAGCGGCGAATGGAAGCACGATGTGGGGCGTGCCCGGCAGCTGATGGATTCCACACGGGTCCGGACTGAGGACAAGTACGTCCGAGATCACGCTGAGGTTGATTCTCTGGCCGGGATGCCATCGCAGTGTGTGCAGGATCGGCCGGGCCGATATCCGGCCGGAGAGATCCACCCGGCCTATCCCGTAGGTCGCCGAAAGCTGCTGCGGTCCGGCAACGGTAGGCATCGGCAAGCCCCGGCCGCCGCCACGCAGCGGGCCGCTGGGCTGGGCCGTCTTCCTTTTAGGTGGGACCAGGCCCGCCACGACGCGCTCACCCATGGCCGCCACCACCTCGGCGACCAGCGCACACCAGGCGAGAAGCGACCAGCGAACGAAAGCAACCGCAGTGGCGAACTGACCACTGCGGGCTGCGGTACGACCACCTTGCTTGGTGGGGAATTTCACCAGTTTTTGTGTCCGAGGGGGGGAGCCCGATGACTCATGTCAAGATGCCCGCGAACGGGGTTTCGTTGACTCAGATGATTTTGCCCGGGATGGTTGGGGTGGGGTGGTGGGCAGGCGTGCTGGTTGCTTGGCGGTGACGAGCACGAGAAGCCGGTCGTTGATGGCGTGGATGTCGCGGCGGATCTGGGCGGGGTTGAGCGTGCGGTACCGGCGGGTGAGCGCTGTCTTGATCTGCTTCGGGATGTTCGTGTCGGCCAGGACCCGTTGGTACGGGGTGCGGGCGGTGTCGTATTTTTTTGATCACTTTGGCGCCTTCGCGGTGTTTGGAGAGCAGTTTTTGTTGTGGGGAAAAGAAATTGATCTGCAGGCGCAGCAGGCGTAGATCTCGTTGAGCAGCTCGAGTTCGGCCGGGGTGTCGTAGCGGTGATACCCGACCGCCTGGCGCACCACCGACCAGTTCTTCTGCTCGACGTGGCAGCCGTCGTTCTTGTTGCCCGGCCGTGACCGGGTGAAGGTGATCTTGTTTTTCTCGCAGAAGCGCCGCAGGTGATCGTTGATGAACTCCGACCCGTTGTCGGAGTCGATACCCAGCACGGGGAACGGGAATGCGTCCAGAATGCCTTGCAGGGCCGGGAAAACCCACTTCTGGGCCTTGTTGCGCACCGCGGCGGTTTCGGTCCAGTTGGTGGCGATGTCGGTCACCGTCAGGGTGTGGCAGAAGTCGCCGCTGGGGTTGCCGCCCTCGTGCCCGACGAGATCGATTTCGACGAACCCGGGGGTGTTCTCGTTCCAGTCCGCCCAGGTGCGGATCGGGATCTGCGACTTCAAAAGTGACCCCGGCTTGGTGCCCGAGCGGCCCTTGAGCTGCATCTTCTTGCGGTCCGACGCCAGGCGGCGGTCGATGGTGGCCGCCGACATCGACACCAGCTTCGCCCGCACCCCGGGCTCCAGGTCGAGCTCACCGGCCCGCTCCAGCACCGCCACGATCTCGGGCAGGAACGGGGCCAGCCGCTTACCGGTCGGCGCGTCCAGCACCGCCCAGATCTTCCGTAACGGCACCAGCACGTCCTCGCCATACACCGGTGGCCGCTGTTTCCGTTTCCTGGCAACGGGTTTCGGTCCCAGTGCCAGCCGCAGCGCCTTCCGCGCGTGGTCGCGGTGCCAGCCCGTCAGCTCGCACAACTCCGCCAAGATCACGGTCTTGTCCTTTTTGGACGCCGAACGATACCGGATCGCGGTTGCCTTCGTCACGGCCTTGCGCTGGCTCATCGTTAGTCCCATCGGTCACGATGAGCACACCAGCCCCCACAGGTGACGCACGACACGCCGTACGCGGGCATTCTTACGTGAGGCAACGACTCATCTACGCGGGCATTTTGGATGAGTCAACGCGCGCGACCGCGGGCAGCATGCGGTAGACCCGCCGGCCTTCAGCGGTGGCGGTGGTGTCGATGCCCTGCTCCAGGAACCGGAACGCGACGTCGCGTTGCCGGAACTCGTCCGGGAGCTAGACGAGATGCGCGGTCGAGCGCCCGACTCGAGCCAGGCGGGTGCACGCGAGCACGTCTTCGGCGCGCGGCACCTTGTTCACCACGTCCCACTGCGCCCGGTGCTCGATAGCGGGAGGTCTGGACTCTCGAACCTCAATCTGTATATTCTTCGTCATGAGAATATACGATCAGCCTCTCTGCTGGTCGTGCTCCCATCACGGAGGTCAACGGTGACCGACTCGCAGATCGCTGCCCGTAGTGCTGATGGCACTCCGGGGGTTGATCCCGCCTTGCAATCCAGCCGCCGCATGCGGAACCGGGTGCTCCTGTCGAGCTTCTTCGGGTCCGTCATCGAGTGGTACGACTTCTACCTCTTTGGCATCGCGGCCGCGGCGGTGTTCAACCAGCTGTTCTTCCCCGAGTTCAGCTCTGTGGCGGGCACTCTCGCTTCGTTCGGGACACTCGCTGCGGGCTTCATCGCCCGACCCCTTGGCGGCATCATTTGGGGGCATTTCGGCGACAAGGTCGGCCGTAAGGGCATGCTCGTGCTTTCGATTGTCTTGATGGGGGTCTCGACGACTGTTGTGGGCTTGCTTCCCACCTACGCGACGCTCGGCATCTGGGCACCGCTATTGCTGGTGTTGATGCGGCTGATCCAGGGTGTCTCCGCAGGTGGTGAATGGGGCGGCGCGGTGCTCATGACCATGGAGCACTCGCCCAAGCGTCGGGGCCTGTCCAGCTCGGTAGCGCAGATGGGCCTTTATGGCGGAATCTTGCTGGCCAACGGTGTGTTCGCGCTGGCCTCGGCTGCGACCGGGGACGCCTTCCTGGATTGGGGTTGGCGCATCCCGTTCCTGATCTCTGCCGTGCTCGTGGTGATCGGTTTGTGGATCCGGCTCGGGGTCGAGGAAAGCCCGATCTTCAAGCAGGCCCGAAAGCCCGCTGACCAGTCGACAGGGGAGAAGTCCCGCGTGCCGCTCGTCGACGTCCTCCGCAATCCGAAGAACCTGCTGCTGTCGATCGCGCTCGTGTTTGGTGCGTTCGCGGCGAGCGCTGTGTATGGCACCTGGATTGTCAGCTACGGCATCCAGGATGGCTTCCCCAGAGCGGAAATCCTGAAGGCGGTGCTGATCGCTGCGGCGATCGGCCTCGTGTTTCAGCCGGTGTTCGCCTACCTGTCCGATTGCTGGGGCCGTCGCGTGGTCGTCGGGGTCGGCGCGGTGCTGCAGGCGCTCAGCATTCCGGTCATGTTCGCACTGATGGACAGCGGCAGCGTCGGTGCGATGTACCTGGGCATCTCGCTGGCGGCGTTCACGCACGCCATCGTCTATAGCCCGCTCGGTGCGTGGCTGGGCGAGCTGTTCCCCACGACTCAGCGTTACACCGGCGCCTCGCTCGGCTACCAGATCGCCGGCACGGTCGGCGGCGGGTTCACCCCGCTGATCTGCACCTCGCTGGTCGCCGTCTCGGGCGGTGGCACAGCAGGAATCTCCCTGTTCATCGGGGCGACCTGCCTGCTCACGGTGATCGCGGTGTTCTTCGCCGCCGAGACCAGCCGCAGTGCCCTGTAAGTCGCGACTCCGCAGAGGAAGATCATCATGACCGTCACCGACGTCCGTCCTGTCGACACGCCTGCCGGGGAGAAACTCGGCATTATCGATACGGACTTCCACCCGATGCCGTTGCCGACAGATCCGCAGGTCGCCGAGCACCTGCCGCAGCGCTGGCGCGACTACATCGCGCGCTACGGCCTGGGCAGCTTCGGCGGCGGTGTCTCGCCCTCACAGCGCGAGTTCACTCACCGGCTGGATGCAGTGGACGAGCGTGGACGCGTCGGGGTGGACCCGCAGCTGGCCATTGAACAGGTGGTCGACAAGTATGACATGTCCGCTGTCGTGCTGACATGTCCGCAGACCTACATCATCACCCACGGCGGGGCGAACATGCCCCACGAGTGCGCGTTCGCGATCTACCGCGCCTACAACGACGCCCTGGCTCACACGTGGGCGAGCGCGGACGACCGGTTCAAGGCGAGCATCACCCTGCCCCGCGACCTCGCTGGTGCCGCTGACGAGATCGCGCGCTGCAAGGAGGGCCCGAACGGCGACGCCTACGTGCAGGTGCTGATGTCCCCGGCCGGTCAGGATCCGCTGGGTAAGCAGCGCTACTGGCCGATCTTCGAGGCGTGCGAGCACTACGACATTCCGTTGGGCTTCCACGTGCCGGGCATGGGCCGCCAGCCCACCGGTGCGGGGCGGCAGAACTTCTACGCCGAGATGCATGCGGCGTTCGCGGTCCTGCCGATCTCGATGGTGTCTAGTCTGGTCTTCGAGGGCGTGTTCGAGCGCTTCCCGAAGTTGAAGATCGCGCTGCTTGAGTTGGGCTGGGACTGGGCCGCGCCGTTTTCGTGGCGGCTCGATGCGTCCTTCGCGAAACTGGGCGACGAACTCCCGCACCTGAATCGGAAGCCGTCGGAGTACCTGCGGGAGCACTTCTGGTTCTCCACCCAGCCGATCGAAGAGCCCGAGAGCCCACTGTGGACTCCGGACGTCTACGCGATGTTCGAGGAGTCCGGGTTCGCGGATCGGCTGATGTTCTCCTCCGACTACCCGCACTGGGACTTCGACTCGCCGTACGAGTCGGTGCCGCAGTCGTTCCCCCTGGAGCGGCGCCGCCGGATCCTGGGGGCGAATGCGAGCGCGCTCTACAAGATTCCGCTGCGGCCTGGGCACGGCATCCCCGCGGTGGGTGCCTGACATGGCCGAGCTCTCAACGTTTCTCCAGAAGGCGCGCCGCAGGCGGGCCAGCTGGCTGCTCGACCACGCGGATGCCCAGCGCGTCGCGGCCCGGATCCTGCCTCGGGGGATCCGCGAGTACGTCGATGGTGGCTCCGAGGGCGAGGTGACACTTGAGCGCAACGCCCGGGCGTTCCGCGACGTTGCGTTCGCCCCGCGCATGGCCACCTGGGTTGACAAGCCCGACCTGTCGGCGACGGTGCTCGGAACCCCGATCAACCTGCCGGTGCTCACCGCCCCGTGCGGCGGGATGCGCCTGGTGCACCCGGACGGCGACCTCGGGCTGGCGACCGGCGCCGCGCGTGCGGGCACGATCCACGTCGCCAGCTCGGCCGCCGGGTACACGCTTGAGGACATCGCCGCGGTCGAAGGGCCTCAATGGTTCCAGCTCTACCGCTTCTCCTCACAGGCCACGATGGAGAACCTGGTCGGCCGTGCGCAGGCTGCGGGCTACTCCGCGCTGGTCGTCACGGTCGACACGGCGGTGGCAGGATTCCGCCCACGCGACTACAAGAACGGGTTCAGCTACTCGATGCGGGTCAACGCCCGCAACGCGGTGAAGCTCGCCCCGCAGCTGCTGCCAAAGCCCGCCTGGCTGATCCGCTATCTGCTTGACGGACTGCCGTTCGAAATCCCGAACACCGCCGAGGTGACCGTCGACGGCAAGCCGATGGTGCTCACCGAGATGACCAAGGGCGGCGCGGGCTCGCACTCGCCGACGTGGACCGATCTCGACTGGCTCCGCGCGCACTGGCACGGGCCACTCGTAGTCAAAGGGATCATCACACCCGAGGACGCCCTGCGCGCAGTCGGCGCGGGCGCGGACGCGGTCATCGTGTCCAACCACGGGGGTCGGCAGCTGGACGGCTCACCGGCCTCGCTGGCCGCACTCCCCGGGATCGTCGACGCGGTGGGCGACAACGTCGAGGTGTTGCTGGACAGCGGGATCCGCCGCGGCAGTGACGTGTTGAAGGCGCTGTCGCTGGGTGCCCGGGCCGTGCTCGTGGGGAGGCTGCCGGCCTGGGGGCTGGCGGCGGCGGGCACCGCCGGCGTCGAGCGGGTGCTGGAGATCCTGCGTACCGAAATGGTCCGGTCGATGCGGCTGATGGGCTGCTCAAGCGTCGCCGACCTGGACCCGACCTGGCTGGACCCGGAGACGGTTCCCGGCCACCGAACGAAGGAGGTGGAGGCACCGTGACGACCTCACCCGCACGGCGCCCGGCCCGTCCGACCCGGTTTGTGGTCGGCCGGGTCGAGGATATCCCGCCGGGAGAGCGGCGGATCGTCGAGGCGAACGGTCGGGAGATCGGCGTGTTCAACATCGGTGGCCGGTTCTACGCGGTGCTCAACCGTTGCCCGCACCTGGCAGCGCCGCTGTGCGAGGGGGGAGTCGTCAACCAGGTCACTTCACCGGTTCCCGGCGACGTCCGCCTTGACGAGGGCCAGACGTTCGTGACCTGCCCCTTCCACAACTGGGAGTTCGACGTCGAGACGGGACAGTCCTACTGGAACCCGAGGCTGCGTGCGCGGCCGTTCTCCATCGCCCTCGAAGGTGCGGATGAGGTCAAGGCCGCACTCCACCGCGGCGAACTCGACCGGATTCCCGGCCCCTACACCGCCGAGACCGTCGACGTGACGGTCGAGTCCGACTACATCGTGCTGTCCCTGCGGCCGGCCCGAGGAGGATCGTCATGAACGTCCCACTGCTACAGGACGCAACGAACAGAGATGCCCTGTGGACCGGCCCGGTCGTCGACTGCGATGTGCACGCCACCCCGCCGTCGTTGGAAGCGCTGTTCCCCTACACCGACCCGGTGTGGGTGCAAGGTGCCCAGGAGCGCGGTTGGAAGGGCCCCAACGGTCAGGCACTGGCATACCCGCCGAACGCGCCCACGACGGCGCGGGATGAGTGGCGACCCGACGGGCGGCCGCCGGCGTCTCGCCTGGAAGACCTTCAGCAGCACGTCCTGGAGCCGTGGCGGACGGAGATCGCGCTCGTCAACACCGCCTACGGCGTGGACTCGCTGCGCCACCCGGACTGGGCTCCTGCACTGGCCCGGGCGGTCAACGACTGGCTGATCGCCGAATGGCTGGATCGCGACCCCCGCCTCGTCGGCTCGATGGTGATCCCGGCCCGCGACCCTGCCGCGGCTGCCGCGGAGATCGAGCGCGTCGGTTCGCATCCGCGGATCGTGCAGGTCACCATGCCGGTGCGCTCGGAGCGGCTCTACGGGCAGCGGGTGTACTGGCCGATCTACGAGGCGATGACCCGCCACGACCTCGTCATGG
Organism: Saccharopolyspora sp. ASAGF58; assembly: GCF_012277335.1. Classification (NCBI taxonomy): domain Bacteria; kingdom Bacillati; phylum Actinomycetota; class Actinomycetes; order Pseudonocardiales; family Pseudonocardiaceae; genus Saccharopolyspora; species Saccharopolyspora sp. ASAGF58. The sequence continues at coordinate 6,038,840 of NZ_CP040605.1, forward strand.
GCCTGAGCTGGGGCGGGACCACGGAAGACGCGCCGTCCCCGACTGGTTATGCCTCCTGGTACGCCGAGGAGTACGCGGCGGAGATCCAGGTCTACGGCGCGCAACTGACAAGCCTGATCTACGAGGGGACCTTCCAGAAATTCCCCGAGCTGCGCGTGACGATGCTAGAAAGCGGGTTCGCCTGGGTGCCCACCTGGAGCTGGAGCATCAACAAGAAGTGGAAGGGCCTTCGCCGCGAGATCCCCTGGGTCGACCGGCTGCCCACCGAGATCATCCGCGACCACTTCCGGTTCTCCATCGCCCCGGCCGACCTCGGCCCCGACGAGCACGCCCGCAGGATCATCGAGTGGCTGGGCTCCGAGGACATCCTGATGTTCGCAACCGACTACCCACACCTGCACACCGACGACCTCGGCCGGGTTCTGGCCCTCATGCCGGAGTCCATGCGGCCGAAGGTGATGCACGAGTCCGCGCGGCAGTGGTACCGGCTCGACAAGGCGCTGGCGCAGGCGAAGCCATGAGCTACGCCGTCACCACCGAAGCCCATCCCAACCGGCTCCGGCAGATCCTGGAGACGGGACGAGCCGCCGTCGGCCTGGCCTGCCACACGGGAGACCCGCACGTGGCGGAGACCTTGGCGATGGCAGGGTTCGACTACCTCTACCTCGACCAGCAGCACAGCGTGGGCGGGCTCGCCAGCCCCGTGGAGATGCTGCGGGCCACCGCCCGGACCGGCACCACTGCGCTCGTCCGGGTCGCGGCCAATGATCCTGTGCTGATCGGCCGCGCGCTCGATGCCGGCTCCGAGGGGGTGATCGTGCCGAACGTCGAGTCGGCCGATGACGCCCGACGAGCCGCCGCAGCGGCGCGCTACCCACCTGCGGGGATGCGCAGCTGGGGACCGACCCGATCGGCCTACGGCCTCGGACCGAACCCTGCCACGGTCAACGACCAGGTGCTGTGCCTGGTCATGATCGAGACCGCGGAGGGCGTTGCCCGGGCGAAGGAGATCACCGCGGTCGCCGGTGTGCACGGCGTGTACGTCGGGCCCGGCGATCTCGCCGTGAGCCTCGGCCTCGACCCGGTCACCGGCCCCCGCAGCGAACGGCACCGCGCCGCCGTCACTGAGATCGTCACCGCCTGCACCACCGCAGGCATCACTGCCGGGATCACCGGTGACCCGGTTGCGGAGACCCGCCGCGGTTTCCGGATGGTCACTGCGGGCTCGGACGTCAGCTTCCTCAAGGACGGCCTGGCCGCTGCCCGTGACCGCCGCGCCGCCCTGACTCACCCCACCAGCGACACCGAAGGAGATGCCACCGCATGAACACCGTCAACACCCTGCGCGGCCCGATCGACAGCTCGCAGATCGGCACCACGCTGATGCACGAGCACATCATGGCCCGCAACCCGGAGCTCGAGCAGAACATCGTGCACCCGGAGTACGACGAGGTCACGATCTTCGAGCGGGCGCGGAAGAGCCTGACCTCCCTGCACGAGGACAAGGGCATCGACACCTTCGTCGACCTGACCGTGCTCGGCTTGGGCCGGGACGTCCCCACCGTGCAGCGCCTCGCCGAGGAGGTGCCCCTGAACATCGTCGTGGCCACCGGCTACTACACCGCCAAGGACCTGCCGACCTACTTCCACACCCACGCCCCGGACGGACTCGTCGGGAAGACCCTCGGCGGCCCCGACGTGCTGGAAACGATGTTCATCGACGACATCACCACAGGCATCCCGCGCACGGACGGCCTCAAAGCTGGAATCATCAAGATCGTCACCGACGAGCACGGCATCACGCCGGACCTCGACCGTGTCTACCGAGCCGCCGCTCGCGCGCAGGCCGAGACCGGTGTGCCGATCTCCACGCACACCAATGTCAGCTTCGCCAACGGCCGTGACCAGCAGAAGTGGTTCAAGGCCAACGGTGTGGACCTCGAGCGCACCGTCATCGGCCACAGCGGCGACTCCACCGACCTCGACTACCTCAAGGAGCTGATGGACAACGGCTCCTTCATCGGCATGGACCGATTCGGAATGGAGTTCGTTCTCGACGACGAGTCCCGCGTCGACACCCTGGCCAAGCTCCTCGAACAGGGCTACGCGGAGAAGATTACGCTCTCCCACGACGCCGGGTTTTTCTCCATCAACACCCCGCCGTCCTGGCGCGCGAAGCACACCCCGAACTGGCACCACCACCGCATCTCCGACTACGTGCTTCCCGAGCTGCGCCAGCGCGGGGTCACCGAGGACCAGATCAGCCAGATGATGGTCGTCAACCCCGTGCAGGTGCTCACCGGGGACACCGAGGCTACGAAGGCTGTGGCTGCGATGGTACTTGGCCCGGGGCGCTCATGACGACCGAACACCCTGCCGAGATCACCGTGACCGTCGCAGAGATCGCGAAGGAAGCCGACGGAATCGTCTCGCTCCGTCTGGTGCCCTCCGTCGACGATAAACTGCCAGCGTGGGCACCCGGCGCGCACATCGATGTCGCCCTCGGCGAGGACCTCGAGCGGCAGTACTCGCTGTGCGGAGACCCGGCGGATCTGTCCAGTTGGCGACTCGGCGTCTTGCGGGAGCCCGAGAGTCGTGGGGGCTCGGCACACGTCCACGAGCGGCTGGCCGTCGGCGACCGGGTCGTGTGCCGCGGGCCGCGGAACAACTTTGCGCTGGTCGAGGCGGGCGCGTATCTGTTCATCGCGGGCGGCATCGGGATCACCCCGATTCTGCCGATGATCGCGGCGTGTAAGGAGGCCGGGAAGCCGTGGCGGTTGTTCTACGGCGGGCGCCAGGAGTCCTCGATGGCGTTCCGCGCCGAGCTCGCACCCTTCGGCGACCGGGTCACGTTCTGGCCGCAGGACACCCACGGTCTCCTCGACCTGGCCGCGATCCTCGGCACCCCCACTGATGGCACCGCGATCTACTGCTGCGGACCCGGGGCGCTACTCGACGCCGTCGAACAGGCATGCGAGCGATGGCCTGCTGGGGCGCTGCACCTCGAGCGGTTCCGGCCCAAGGAGGGGGTGCTCGATGGGGCGAACAGTCCGTTCGAGGTCGAGCTGGAGTCCTCGGGCCTCACCCTCACCGTCGCGGCCGACCAGACCCTGGCCGAGGCGATCGAGGCGGCGGGGGTGGATATTCCGACCTCCTGCCGGGAAGGCACCTGCGGCACCTGCGAGACCTACGTCCTGGAAGGGGAGCCGGAGCACCGGGACTCCTACCTGAGTGCTGAGGAGCAGGCCTCCGGCGAGGTCATCATGCCGTGCTGCTCCCGCTCTCGGTCACCCCGCCTCGTCCTAGACCTTTGACCGGGCTGATGTGAAGAAATCTGAGCCAAACGGGCCCATGATCACCGAGCCGGTGGTCACGGGCCCACGATCAAACTCCGCCGGTAAGATTCCGCTTGTGGCACGAGCGGGGAAGGAACAGCTGCGGGGCAACGTCGCGAGCGCGATCCGTGACCAGATCATGGCGCGAACCGTGTACCCGGGAGACACTCTCCGACTCGGACAGCTGGCGGAGGAACTCGGCGTCAGCGTGACCCCGGTACGCGAGGCCCTCCTTCTGCTGACACAAGACGGATGGGTGCGACACGAGCCGAACCGAGGTTTCCGCGTCGCAGCGATCCGGCGCAAGGACGTCGAGGACACCTACCTGATGTGGTCCACCGCAGAGGGAGAGATCGCTGCTCGCGCGGCCACCAGGGCGACCGCACGGGACATCGACTACCTGCGTGAAATCGATCAGTGCATCAAAAAGGCGGACCCGGAGGACGGGCACCTCGCCACCGAGCTGAACTCCACCCTTCACCACTACGTCTCGGTGATCGCGGACGCTCCGAAGCTCGACTGGTTCGCCCGGGCCGCCAGCAGGCTGGTTCCGCTGCAGTTCCCCGAGAACTTTCACGTGGTCCCCGGTTGGTCCGAGGTCAACCGCACCGAGCACGCTCCAATCATCGATGCGCTCGCGGCCGGGGATGTCGAGGCTGCACGGGCCGGCACCGCTGCCCACTTCCGCGGCACTGGCGAGCTGTTGATGCGCTGGCTGGACTCGCTGGACTTCTGGGAGGAGCCGGATGAGCCGAGGGCGCCCCGGGGCCAGGGGCGCGTTTCGGGATGAGTTCCCTTCTTGCGTCTCCTGATGCCAGTGCTGGGGGCACCTGTGCGGCTGGCGAACCGCCGTCACAGTCGAGCGCGCAAGCGCTGAACCAAGCCGTCGAAGGGGCATTGACTGTTGTTCAAGCCCTGTAACCCCTGGTGCCCGCGCGTGCCATGATCAGCTTGCTGATAACGGAGCGGGGACTCAAGTCGAGCAGCATTTCGACCACCCTGACGACGTCGCTGGTCGGGATCATCGACTCAGCGCTCACGACGTCACGTGCCCATGTTGACATGTCAGTGTCGACGAAGGCTGGCGCGATGGCGGTTGCCGAGATCCCGTTGACGGTCTCTTCGGTATTGAGGGTTTCGATGAGCGACATTAGCGCCGCCTTCGACGCCCCATATACCGCGAGGTTCGGCTCCGCGTACGCACCGGTGATGGACGAGATTGCGATGATCCGAGATCCGTTGGAGGCCTTGGCCGCCTTCCGAAGCAGCGGCATTGATGCCTTGATGAGCACCACGGCGGCGACGAAGTTCACCTCCAGCATCTTGTCCAGCCGACGCAGGTTGATCGCCTCGACGGCTCCGGCGGTTCCGACTCCCGCGTTGATCACAAGAGCGTCCAGGGAACCGAAGGCGGCCTCGTGCCGGCCAACAACCTGCGTCAGGGCGTCGCGGTCGGCTGAGTCCGCTGCTTCGACCCGTACCTCTGGCGCTCCCAGGCCGCGTAGCTCGGCCGCAGCGTCGTCGAGCTTGTCCTTCCTCCGTGCTGTGATGGACAGGCTGTATCCGCGCGTCGCCATTCGCTCGGCGATCGCGAACCCGATTCCGCGGGACGCACCGGTCACAAGCGCCGTCCGACTCCGCGAGCCGCTCTGCTCGATCATCTCATCACTCCGTTCGCCGGTCGGCAGGGATCGCATCGCTATAGGGGGCGTCGCTGGCCGCATGCGGTCGACGCAACCACAGGTAGAGCACGCCACTCACCACGACCACCGCCCCCGACAGGGCGACGATCCAGTTGTCGTACCAGGGGGCGCCCGGGGTTCGCGGCCAGCACATGTTGACCAACGCGACCACGCCGTACCCAATTGCTCCCACGTTGATGAGCAGTCCCCAGCGGCCGAGCGTGAACGTTCCGGAAGGCACCCATCCTCGGATCCGCGCCCGCAAGGCTGCGAGTACGACCATCTGGAAAGCCAGATAGATACCGAAGGCCGCGAATGAAACGATCTTGGTAAGCGCGTCCGCGCTGACACTGCTCCCGACGATGATGAGCGCCGGGGCGAGCGCCGCCACGATCAGTGCGTAAGGCGGCACCCGACGGGCGTGGGAGAACACCTTGAGGTATTTGCTGCCGATGATCATGTCGTCGCGGCCGTAGGCGTAGGCCAGACGGCTGGCGGCGGCCTGGAGACTCGTGACACAGGACAGGAAGGAGATGAGCACGATGCCCTGTACGATTCGCGCCCCTGGGGTGCCGAAGGCCTGTTCCAGGGTGGCATTGACCGGGTTGGTGTCCACGCCCGAGATCACGGCCGGGATGTCGGCCACGGAAAGAATCAGGGCGAGGCACACGAATGTGGCAGCAGCGCCGCCGATGTAGATCGTGCGTTTCATCGCCTGCGGGATCACGCGACCGGGGTTCTTGACCTCCTCGGCCACGTCCCCGCAGGCCTCGAACCCGTAGTACTGGAAGATGCCGATAAGTGCCGCGGCAGCGAACGCCGCGAAGTAGGAGCTTTCTCCTGCAGGGCGGAAGTTGTCGAAGAGGACACCCAGACCGTGGTGCCGCTCGAAGATGAGTAACCAGCCGCCCACCACGAGGGCGCCGGCGAGTTCGGCGGCGAAGCCGAACATCGCCGCGATCGACAGGACGCGTGTGCCCGCGAAGTTGATCCCGGTCGCCAGAGCCAGCAGTATCAAGGCGCAGAGGATGACGAGCTTGGTCGAGGGCTCGAGACCCAGCACTGCGGCCACGAAGGGACCGGCCCCGTAGGCGACGGACGCGATCGTTACAAGCAGCGCCAACAGGTAGATCCAGCCGGTCATCCAGGCGAATTTCCGTCCCCAGAGGCGGCGCGCCCACGGGTAGACCCCACCGGCGAGCGGGAATTGCGAGACAACCTCCCCGAAGATCAGCGCGACCAGCAACTGGCCGACCCCGGCTATGGCGAAGCTCCAGATCATCGGCGGCCCCGCGGTCGCGAGGGCGAACGCGAACAGCACGTAGACGCCAGCCACCGGCGACAGGTAGGTGAAACCGAGCGAGAAGTTGGCCCATGGGCTCATGTCCCGCGCGAACTCGGTGTTCATACCGAGCGACCGGACTTGCTGCGAGTCGGCGTCCGGCTCAGTCTGCGGTGACGATCGCTGGATTTGTGGGTCGGCCATGGTGGTGGTCCTTTATAGGTAGGTGGTCCCGGTCAGAGGTTGGTAGGTGCATGCCGCGTTCGTTGGTGCGCCCGGCGGTGACGTGGGCCGGTTGGCCTTTCGCCCACGAATCCCGTCTGTCGGGCCCCGCAGGCTGCGCGTCGGCGAGCCAGCCATGCGTCCGTGGTCACGACGACCTCGGCCTTGGCCAGCACGTGGGCGGACAGGTCGCGAATCGCTTCTTCGTCGGGGAGGTCGAACCCGTGGGCGCCGCCGAAGCTCACCAGCAGGTGTCCGTCGGCCAGATCGGCATAGCTCCAGATCGAGAAGAGCGGCGCATTTTCGGGCTGCTGGATGTAGACGCGGTCCTTCAGTCCACGAATGTGCACCCAGATCTTGTGCGTGTACCGAACGGACAGGCTCTCCTCTGACACCTTCCGGGGGGAGCTGGGCAGCGCCGGGACGATCTCGCGGGAGTTCCAGGCGTTGGCGGGTCGAGTCCCCGAAGATGGCGTCGATCAGGGAGATGGTTCTGCCTGCAGGAGATAGTGAGCCAGCGTGTCCCAGAACAGGTCGAAGTCCCAGCTGGCCAGCGACCATCACTGAGCGAAGCTGGACCAGGCGTCGTCGAGGTCGCCGAACATCAAGATTCCCGCGACGAGGTCCTTTTCCTCCCCGCGTGAAACCCATGTGGGACAAGCGTTGGCGGAGTGAGAACTCGTCGGCCTCCGCGACCGCCTTCCGCCGTGGCAGCGGTGTGAACGGTGTTTAACAACTCGCGGACATATTGGGGAAGTACTCCGTGGCGAGGCGGCTCGACTCACCCCGTGCGTCCGTCGGATCGCGCACGCCGTCGGCTCCTTCGGGCAGGATGTGCCGGTCCGGGGAAGCGTCCTCGACGATCTCGAGGCGGTGGCGCAGCACTTCCGACCACACGTGCCGCTGGAACCCGTACACCCACGTGCCGCCGAGCTCGACGAGCCTCTTTCCGGCGAACTTGGGGGCCCAGGACGCGACCGCCTAGCCGATCGCGTCCTTCGACCACGAGCGTGTCGAGTCCCTGCCCCATGAGTTCAGGGGCCGCAGCAACACCAGCGAACCGGCCGCCGTTCACGATCGTGTCGTATGTCTTCGCCATGAAAACCCCTTCATTGGTGTGCTCTTGGTGTCCTGGAGTGCGCGGAAGAACTTGATCTGGCCCGGGAGGCGCCTCGACCAGGACCCGCCCAGTTAAACATACAATCCTGTCGTTTTTAAGCGGGACTTGCACATGCTCAGCGCCTGCGCTGTGCGCGGATTGAGATGTGCGTGCCGCGAGCGAAGTCGTATTCGCTGAGTTTTGCCCCTGTGGTGCGGTTCGATCTGGACGACCGCGAGAACTCTCAGGCTGGTGGGGCGAGCTGGTCGAGGTGGAGTCTTTGTCGAGGTCGGAAGCCTAGGGGACTGTATTTTCGCTGTTCCTTGCTTTAAAGCGACAGCTATGTATGATTGGCCGCCATCGGGTACGCGCAGCGGTCGTACCTCCTTCGATGGCCAAAGGAGCAGCGCAGTGTCGGTCACGCGAATGGCGCTCGTCGGACTCGGGGCAACGGGGCTCGCCATCGGCGGGTCACTGGCGAACCGGGTCGACTGCGAGCTCATCGGGGCGGTGGACAAGAACCCTGACGTCGGAGGGAAGGACCTGGGTGACCTCCTCGGGCTCGGCCCGCTGGGGGTGGAGGTGGTCACCGAGATCGAGCTGCTCCCGGACGTCGACGTGGCGGTGGTCGCCACGACGTCGGACCTCGTCCAGGTCGCCGACACGCTGATGCCGTTGCTCGAGCGGTCGATCAACGTGGTGAGCATCTGCGAGCAGCTCGCGTTTCCCTGGCAAAGTCACCCGGAACTCGCGTCGAAACTCGATGCGGCGGCACGGGCCCACGGCGTCACGGTGCTGGGCACCGGAGCGAATCCGGGTGTCCTCATGGACACCCTGCCGCTGCTGCTCAGCGTGTTGACCCAGAGCGCCAAACGCGTCGTGGTGCGGCGGCGGACGAACATGTCGCGTTACGGCACCATCCTGTCGAAGTTCGGGCTCGGACTGGCACCCGGGGACTTCGCCGCCGAGCGCGAGGCCGGAACCGTCATCGGGCACGTCGGTTTCGAGCAGGTGATCGCGGCGGTCGGCGCCGGACTGGACTGGCAGCTGGACGAGATCGTTGTCGACGATGTCGAACCCGCCATCGTGAGCAGGTCCCGGCGCCAGGGGGCGCACGCTGTGATCGAGGCCGGGACGATCTCCGCAGTCACCCATCGGGCTCGTGGACTGTGCGGTGGGGACGCGGTCATCGATCTGGAGATCATGTTCGGCTTCTTCGACGACAGCGACGACGTCCAGCCCGGCGACGAGTACCGCATCGAGGGGGGTGACCAGGTCATCACCTTGGCTTCCGCTACGGGGTTCGAGTCGTTCCTGAGCACGATCGCCGCCGCGGTCAACGTGGCGGCAGCGGCGGTGGACGCACCCGCCGGGTTGCGCTCGATGGGTGAGCTTCCCGTGCTGGCGCTGGCGTCGAAGGGGACGCGAATGCGCGTGGAGGCGATCTCGTGAGTCACAGTTTTCAAGCCTTGTCGCCGGCGCGTTTCCTCGCGCGCTCGGCGGCGGTCTACGGGGACCGCACCTCCGTCATCGACGGCGAGTTCCGGGTCACTTACGCCGAGCTGTACCACAGGGCGAAGCAACTCGCCGGGGCGTTGGTCGACCTGGATTTGCGCGCCGGTGGCCGGGTCGCGGTGCTCGCCACCAACAGGCACGAAATGCTTGAGGCGCACTACGGAGTTCCGTTCGCTGGCGGCGTCATCGTGCCGATCAACACGCGGCTCGGCGCTGCGGAGATCGCTTACATCCTGGATCACTCAGGCGCCGACATCATGATCACTTCGGAATCACTGGCGGGCCTTGCCGCCGCGGCAGTCGCTCGGAGCCGACAGGTGATCACCGTTATCCGCACCGGTGAGGGATATGAACGTGCGCTCGCTCAGGCCGCGCCCTACGAGGCAGTGGTCAGTGACGAGCTGGGGCCGATAGCCATCAATTACACCAGCGGCACAACGGGTTCTCCCAAGGGCGTGGTCTACACCCACCGCGGTGTCTACCTTCAATCGCTGGCCATGGCGTTCCACGCCGGCCTGACGGCGGAGTCGTCCTACCTGTGGACCCTGCCGATGTTCCACTGCAACGGGTGGTGCTTCACCTGGGCCGTCACCGCGGCCGCCGCGACGCACGTGTGCCTGGACAAGGTCGACAGGCGGGTGGTGTGGCCGGCGATCGAAGATCACGGTGTCACGCACATGTGCGCCGCTCCCACCGTGCTGTCGACCCTGGTCCCGCCTGGTGAGGCCGGTGAGATCGGCGACCGGTCCATCTGGGTCGGGGTGGGCGGAGCACCGCCCGCGCCGGCGGTGCTGGCCCGGGCATACGCGCGCGGGTTGCATGTGACCCATCTGTACGGCATGACCGAGACCTACGGCCCGGCCGTGATCAACCAGTGGAAGCCGGAGTGGGATCAGCACCCGGCCGAGGAACGAGATCGCCTCGCGGCGCGCCAGGGCGTCGGCAACATCGTCTCCGAGCGATTGCGTGTCGTCGACCCGGACGGCGCGGACGTGCCCGCCGACGGCGCCACGATCGGCGAGATCGCGTTGCGCGGCAACAACATCACGCCTTGCTACTTCAACGACCCGGCTGCCACTGAGGCAGCAGTCCCGGACGGTTGGCTACGGACAGGGGACCTGGCCGTGCGCCATCCCGACGGTTACCTCGAGATCCGTGATCGCGCCAAGGACGTGATCATTTCGGGTGGGGAAAACCTAACCTCGGTGGAAATCGAGCAGGCGCTGCTGTCACACCCTGCGGTGGTCGAGGCGGCCGTCGTGGCGCGGCCGGACGAGCATTGGGGCGAGCGTCCGGTGGCGTTCATCGAGACCGCGGCCGGCACCCAGGTGAGCGAGACCGAGCTTCGCGAACACCTGCTGGCTCGCATCGCTCGGTTCAAGGTGCCGGACGCGTTCGAGTTCGGCACGCTCCCCAGAACCGCGACGGGGAAGATCCAGAAGTTCGCGCTCAAGCAACGGCTTCGCGCCGCTTTCGCGACGGATGAGCCGGATCGGGTGGACACCCGGTAAACGGGCACCGGCGGCATGATCCCGGACTTTGACCCAACCAGACACGCACAGCCGAGACCACGGGGTTTCGGTCCCATCACGGAAAAGGAACGTGACATGACCGTCGCGGAGATTCGCACGCGCAATCTTGTCGCCGGGGAACTGGTCGGCGCACGCCGCGGCCGCGAGCTTGAGGTGATCGAGCCGGCCACGGAGGCCGTCCTCGCCCGGGTTCCGGCGAGTGACGCCGAGGACGTCGAGGCGGCGGTGACCGCGGCGACGAAGGCTTTCAGATCGTGGAAGCGCACCACGCCTGGGGAGCGGGCGGACAGGCTGCTCGCGCTGGCCGCTGCCGTCGAGGCCGACGCTGAGCATCTGGCCGCCCTGGAGTCGCGCAACGTCGGCAAGCCGCTGCCGGTGGCCCGCGAGGAAATCGGGTTCGTCGTAGACAATCTGCGGTTCTTTGCCGGCGCCGCCCGTTGCTTGGAGGGCCGCTCGGGCGGGGAGTACCTGGCCGGGTACGAGTCCTATGTGCGACGCGAGCCGGTCGGCATCGTCGCCGGCATCGCACCTTGGAACTATCCGCTGCTGATGGCGACGTGGAAGTTCGCCCCCGCTCTCGCGGCGGGCAACTGCAGCATCCTCAAGCCGTCCCGGCAGACGCCGCTTTCCGCGCTGCACCTGGCGTACCTGGCGAAGGACGTGCTGCCCGCGGGTGTGCTCAACGTGCTCGCTGGTAGCGCCGGAGACTTCGGTGACTCGCTGATCAGCGACCCTCGGATCGGCATGGTGTCGGTTACCGGCGATACGAGCACGGGCAAGCACGTCGCCCGCAGAGCGGCGGAGCACGTGGCGAAGTCGCATTTGGAGCTGGGCGGTAAAGCGCCGGTCGTCGTGCTCGACGACGCCGACGTGGACGCGGTGGTCGCAGGGATTGCGCTCGCTGGCTACGTGAACTCGGGGCAGGACTGCACCGCCGCTTGTCGGGTGATCGCCACTCCGGGTGTCTACGGCAAACTGGTCGAGCAACTCATTCCCGCCGTCGAAGCGCTGAAGGTGGGCGACCCGGCCGAAACCGAGGATCTCGACCTCGGGCCGGTCATCTCGGCGGCGCATCGTGACTCGATCTTGGGCATCCTCGGTCAGACCAACGGCAAGATCGCCACGGGCGGCCGCAAACGTGGCGACAAGGGTTTCTTCATCGAGCCGACCGTCGTCCTCGAACCCAGCCAGGAAGACGTCGTGGTGCAGCGCGAGCTGTTTGGCCCGGTCGTTTCGGTGCAGCAGGCCCGTGACGAGGACCAGGCGTTCGAGTGGGCCAACGACGTCGATTTCGGACTCGCCTCCTCCGTCTGGACCCGCGACGTCAGCGCCGCGGTCCGCGGTGCCCGCGAGTTGGACTTCGGCTGTGTGTGGGTCAACGACCACATACCGGTCGTCTCCGAGATGCCCCACGGTGGGTTCAAGCAGTCCGGCTACGGCAAGGACATGTCGGTCTACGGGCTCGAGGAATACACCCGCATCAAGCACGTCATGACGAAGTTCGCCTGAGAGGAAAGCAACACGTGAGCGACAAGCAGGAATCTCAGGCGCCGACCGCGGACACGGGGATGCAGTCAGGCAACGGTTCAGCCAACGGGTCCGGCAACGAGGTCGACCTCGCCATGCCGAAGCACCTCGGTGACGTGGAACAGGCCTTCGTGGAGAAATGGCACGAGAACGCGACCGGCTGTTTCTCCTCGGGACACAAGTTCTGCCGCGAGGTCTGCCCGGTCACGCAGGTGACCCGCAACGAGAACCACACCCCGACCGCGTTCCACGCCAACGTGATCGCCCTGGAGAAGGGGCATCTGAGTGTCGAGGACGTCGCCGACGACTACGTCCACTGCACCCAGTGCGGTGGCTGCGAGGTGCGGTGCCCCAACACGCTGATGGTCGGTGACTTCTACCGGGCACGTACCGAGACGGTGAAGGTCGTGCGCGCCATGCGGGCGATGCTGGTGGACAAGGGTCTCGACCGTGAGAAGTGGAAGGTCTGGAACCGGCTCACCAACGAGCTGAAGAACGAACCGGTCCTCGGTGTCGAGGGCGATCAGGCCAACGGTCAGGCGCAGGTCCGGGACTGGGGCGAGGGCCTGAACATCCCCATCGGGGGCGAGACGATCATGTTCGTCGACTGCGAGGCCGCCTACTACCGGACGTCCGTGCCGCGTGCCACCGCGCAGATCCTGCAGAAGGCCGGTGTCGAGTTCGGGTTGATGAACGAGCAGTGGTGCTGCGGCGGTCCGGCCGCGGAAATGGGTTATGTCGAGCAGTCCATGCGGTTCGCCCGCCACAACGTCGATGACTGGCGACGCTCGGGCGTTAAGCGGATCATCGCGATCGAGCCGCACGACTACGTCCACTTCACCGAGGACTACCCGGCCTACTTCGGTGAGGAGTTCGATTTCGAGGTCGTCCAGATCATCGACCTCGTCGCCGAACTGATCCGGGACGGCCGCCTCGAGCTGGTTAACTCCATCAACCGGGTGGCGACTTACCACGACCCGTGTCGGCTCAACAAGCGCAAGGGAATCCACGAAGCGCCGCGGGAGATCCTGCGCGCCATCCCCGGGCTGGACTTCCGTGACGTCGACCGCGTCACGCAATGGTCCTACTGCTCAGGCGGCGGTGGGGGTCTGCCCATCGAGAAGCCGGAGATCACCGGCGAGATCAGCCGTCGACGACTGGAGCAGGCGTCGACATTGGACGTGGACCTGCTCGTCAGCGCGTGCGTCTGGTCCGAGCGGCCGCTTACAGCCGCGGGTGACGAGGCCGGTATCGAGGTGCGCGACATCATCGAGCTGGTCGCCGAGTCCGCCGGCATCGAGATCGGTGGGAGGACCCGGGCATGACCGCGCCCGTCACCATCAGCAGCGAAGTCATCCAGCGGCTCGAGGAGATCGTCGACGAGCCGGGCGCGGTCCTGACCGGCCGCTCCAGCAGGTTCAACCGCGCGCGGGTGCCGGCACCCTTCCCGGTGCACCGGTGGGAGGAGTTCCTGCCCGACGTGGTCGTGTTGCCCCGCACGACGGAGCAGGTTTCGCGGATCGTCAAGCTGGCAAACGAATTCAAGATTCCGATCGTGCCGCGGGCCGGCGGCACGGGTCTGGCCGACGGCGCCGTCCCGATGAGGGGCGGGATCCTCGTCGATGTGAAGCGGATGGACCAGGTGAAGGAGATCGACCTGGTCAACAACACCGTCACGGTCGGGCCCGGCATCAACATGCAGACCCTCAACCGGCACCTCAAGCCGCACGGGGTGGTCTATCCCGACGATCCGGCGTCCTACGCCTGCGCTCTCGTTGGCGGACGAATCGGCACCAGCGGGCTGTCCTTGCTCGGGGCGCGCTACGGCCACACCCGAGACCTGGTGATCTCGTTCGAGATAGTTCTCCCGACCGGCGAGGTCATCGAGGTCGGCGACGGTGGTGGGCGCAAGATCCGCAAGTCCTCCACCGGGTACCACCTCAAGCATCTGTTCATGGGTCATCAGGGAACCCTGGGCATCGTCACCGAGGCGACGCTGGAACTGGTCCCGCGCGCCGAGACCGAGTTCGCGGCGTTCTTCCTGTTCGAGGACTACGACACGGCCTACCGCACCTTCTCTCTGCTCGCGAAGAGCGGCTTGGCCACCCTGGCCGGGGTCATGCTGTTCGACCCGGAGAAAGTCGAGTACCTGCGGCGCGACGACGAGGCCTACATCGTGCAGCCGGAGTGGGTGCAGGCCGTGTGCGCGGTGTCGCTGTTGGGGGCCCGCGCCGAGGTCGAACCGGCGCAGAAGGTCGTGATGCAACTCGGACGCAGCCTCGGTGGCCGCTACATCGGCGACGAGATCGCCTCGGGTGACTGGGCAGCGCGCCACGACCGCTACGCGAACCCGCTCCACGGCCGTGATGCGGACGGCAACGTCATCCCGATGTCGTGGCACTGCGAGGACGCGGCGATCCCCTACAGCGAGGTTCCCGAGGTGCTGCGCAAGTGGCACGAGATCGCGCGCCGCTATTGCGAGCAGTACGACATCTTCGACGACTGGGGAGCCTTCGCCTACACCAACGCACCGCACAAGCCCTGGGGGGACGTCCTCCTCGAAATCGACATGGGGCTGTGGGAGGACAACATGGACGAGGCGTCCTGGAACGCCTTCGTCTCGCTCAAATGCGAGATCGCGCAGGTTGCGATCGAGCACGGAGGCTCCATGTCGGCCTGCCACGGAGCCACCCGTGCGGGTGACGCGGAACTGGTGCCGACCGAGATGGGCGCGTCTTGGGAAGTCATGAAGACGATCAAGAGGGCGCTGGACCCGAACAACATCATGAACCCCGGCAAACAGAGCCTCGACGAGGCGTACCTGGAGGGAGCTCGGTCGTGAGCAGCAGCCCCTACCGGTTCGGCCGCTACGTGCCGTCCGAACAGGTCCCCCCTGAACCGGAGCGCGTCACCGACCAGGTCGTGCAGCGCTTCGAGCATGTCTTCGAGGTCGATCCCGAGCGGATGACCCGGTTCCGGCAGCAGAAGATGCCGGTCTGGGACACCAAGCGCATCGTCGCCGCCAGGTGGGATCACCTCGAGGCGGTACACCGTGAGTTCGCCGACGAGGTGCTGCTGGCGGGTGAGGGGCCGGACCCCGGCCCGCCGTCCGGTCCGGATCAAGGCAAAGGAGCCAACCAGTGACTATCAAGGCAGTCGTCTACGGTGTCGGCGCGATGAACTCCATCGCGACGCGCCTGCTCCTGGACAAGGGCGTCGAGATCGTCGGCGCGATTTCGCGCAGTGAATCCAAGGTCGGCAACGATCTCGGCGAGGTCACCGGCATCGGGCGGAGCCTGGACGTGGTGATCAGCAACGACCCCCACGAGGTGTTCGAGCGGACTCGACCGGACGTCGCGGTCATCGCCGTCAACAGCTACATGACCGATGCCGTGGAGCAGCTGCGGGCTTGCGCCGAACACGGCGTCAACGCCGTCACCCTCTCGGAAGAGGCCCTCTACCCTTGGCAGACCTCGCCCGAGATCACCCGTGAGCTCGACGAGATCGCCAAGCGCACCGGCGCCACCCTCACCGGCACCGGCCACCAGGACACCTACTGGGTGAACATCGTGGCGTTGATGATGGGCACGGCGCACCGCATCGACTCCGTGACCGGGCACGCGAGCTGGAACGTTGACGACTACGGCCCGGAGGTCGCCGGCGACCAGCAGGTCGGCAAAACCGTCGAAGAGTTCGACGAGTGGCTCGCCAGTGCCGAGCGCCCGCCCACCTTCGGGCGCAATGTGCTCGACGCGCTGGTCGCGGACACGGGGCTGACGGTCAAGTCCGTCACGACCAACACGCGTCCCGACATCGCCGAGACGTCCATGTTCTCGCAGGCGCTGCAGCGCGAGATCCTCCCGGGCCAGGTCATCGGCTTCACAGACATCGACGAGATCGTCACTACCGAGGGTCCCGTGTTCAACTTCGAAATGTCCGGCCGCGTCTACGGCGCGGGCGACGGGGACATCAACGAGTGGGAGATCAAGGGCGAACCCGACCTCGTGCTGTCCAACGGTACGGTGCCGACCCAGGTCACCACCTGCACCCAGCTGGTGAACCGGGTCCCCGACGTCATCGCCGCGCCCGCCGGCTTCGTGACCGTGGAAAAGCTGCCGCGGCTGCGCTACCGCACCTTCCCCCTGCACACCTACCTGGGCAGGTGAGCGATGCCCGCGACCTTTTTCTCGGCGGACTTCGGCGATCAGGTCGACACGAACGCGCTCACGCAGAACCTGCTCTACATCCTGTCGTCGACGGCGGTTGTCCTCGCTCTGCTCGGGCTGATCCTCATCGACACGGGTCTGGTCAGGCGGCAGAACGTGCTCACGACGAGCATCCAGAAGATCATCGGGTTCCTCGTCGGAACCGTCGCCTACATGGTCGGTGGGTTCGCCCTGTGGAACTTCCAGTACTACCAGGCTCTCGGGGTCGAGGCGAGCTTCGGTCAGGCGTTCAAGGACTGGTGGTTCGGCGGGTCGCTGTTGCGTGAATACGCACAGAACGTCGATCCCGCGGTGGCACCGGGTGTGGGGAACTCGCAGATCTTCTTTGTGTTCCTCGCCCTCTACGGTGGGTTCGTGTGCGCCCTGCTGCACACCAGCGTCTCCGAGCGCATCCGCAGCGGGCCGTACTACGTCATCTGCGCCGCTGTGGGCGGGATCGTCTATCCGGTCTTGCTCTGGCTGACGTGGGGATCGACGAGCCCATTGACCAACGCCGGCGTGCACGACTTCGTCGGCTCGTACAGCTCCTACATCTTCGCCGGGGTGTTCGGCCTCGTGCTGACCCTGCGGTTGGGACCGCGGGCAGGCCTGTTCCCGAAACCGGGCAAGCCCGCAAGCTGGGTCCCCAACAGCGTCCCGCTGGCCGCGCTCGGTGTTGTGGTGCTCCTGTTCGCCGCTCCGCTCATCGTCATCGGATGCGGGTTCATCGTTCCAGGCGAGGGCTTCTACGGCGTCTCCATGACCACCACCGGCCTCGGCCTGATCTACGTCAACGTGGTCGTCTCGTTCGCCGGAGGCGGCGCGGTGGGAGCGCTGATCGCCCACACCACTCGCAACCCCACCCACGCGCTGTTGGGACCGTTGGCTGGGTACGTCGCCAACACCACCGGTTTCGACGTGCTCAAACCGTGGGAGACATTGCTGGTCGCCGTGGTCGGGCAGCTAGTGGTCGCGGCCGTTTACACCTTGGTCAACCGCCGCGGTATCGACGACGCGAAAGTCTTCCCACTGGCCTGCGCTGCCATCGTGGGTGACCTGATCGTCGGCGCGCTCGCCTGGGGCACACCCACCGGAGGGTACTTCGGGCTCACCGGCGAGTTCGGCTTCCAGCACGCTCGCATCACGTTGTGGTGGCAGCTGGTCGGCGTCGCGGTCACTGTCGCCATCGCCGTCGTCTCCGCGCTGCTGCTGGTATTCGTGCTGGGCGCGGTGATGAAGCTGAGGGTCACCGAAGAGGACGAGATCACCGGCGCGGACTCAGTGGAGTGGACACCCAGAGCGAAGCCGGATCCGCTGCCCACGCCCGCTGACCCGGCGGTGCGCACGGGCTGAGACGAGTGAGGGGCCGATCGACCACTAGGTCGATCGGCCCCTCACTCATCCGCACGTGACCTGCCCCAGTTGGTGCCGCTACCGGAGCTGTTGGATCTCGCTGCGTGCGACTCCCAGCGTCCAGCCCGACCAGGCGAGCAGGCGTTCGGACTGGTCGAGGCCCAGCGCCTCGCCGCGCACGGCTGGCACCCGTTCCCCTGGCATCCACCGCGCCGAGTTGGCCGCCACGACCAGGCGTTCGTCGTTGAAGACAACCGCATCGGCCTCGAGCGCGCGCAACTGCTCCACGAGCAGGCCCTCCGCGGCATGGGCAGACAGATCGATGCCCGCGACACCCGCGAACTGCGAACCGCAGTTGGCCGCAACGGTCAACGTCACCACGATGTGGTCCGAGCCCGAGTAGTCCAGATAGGGCCCGGTCAGGCACGCTCCGCGTGTCGAACGCGCCCGCGAATACCAGTCCATGCGCACGTAGTCGTAGGCGTCGACGTCCGAGGTGTCGAAATTGAGCCGCAGCCGCCTAGCCGCACCGTCGCGGTTCTGCAGCCACAACATGTACCGCTCGCAGCCGTCGACCAATCCTGGCGCCGCGATGAAACCGGCGCCGATGATGGCTCGCGCGGACTGAACTAGCCGCTCCACCGAGGGCACCAGATCGTCAAGCGCGGCTTCGGAGACGGCCGGGCTGTCGTCGCCGTCGTGAGGAGGTTCGGCGATCGCGGACACCGCCGCCGCCAGATCCGCCACCGGGGCGCGCCAGCCATCGAGGAGATCGTTCAGACGCTGCCGGACCTGGGCAACGCTCGCCCGACGGGTCTCGAGACCGCCTTCCCCGGTCACTGCGGGCTCCCGATCGCATCGACGAGCGCGAAACGGCCCGAGGTCAGGCGCCGGAGGTTGTTGCGCACGTGTTGCTCGGCCAGCGTGCCGGCCTGAATGCCGTCCTCGGCCGAGATCGCCGCCGCGATGTCCCGGTGTTCGATAGCGATCTTCTTCAGCTCGCTGTCGGGCAGGTGGGATCCCCAGAGCATGCCGACCGTTTCGGCCTGCAGCGCCACCTCCCGCCGGGTCAGCCGTTCCGAACGCGTCGCGATCGCGATCTCGATGTGGAACCGGCTGTCGGCCTTGATCCGCGCCCCGCGGGTCTCCGCCGCGGCCAGCAGGTCGACCAGTGACAGGATGCGCTCCAGGTTTGAAGGAGACGACCGCTCGGCGGCCAGCCGGGCCGCCAACCCCGCGATCGCGGTCTGCTCATCGGCGATGTCGCGCAACTCCGCGGAGGTGAGAGCCGCGAGCCGAGCCATGTCCGGCCCCTCGTCGGGTTCCAGGGACCGCTTGACGAACGTGCCGCCCCAGCGGCCTCGCCGGGTCTCCACCAGTCCGCGGTCGCGCAGCTCCGCGATCGCTTCACGCAAGGTGACCGGGGAAACCCCGAATTGGGCCGCGAATTCCGACTCCGGGGGAAGTCTCTCCCCGTCGCGCAGCAGCCCCAGCTGGATGGCCTCGGTGATGCGAATCGCGATCTCGTCGGCGCGGCCAGCTGAGCCCAGCGGTGCGATCAGAGCTGTTCGCTCGCCGTCCAATCCGCCCCCTCGTTGCTTGCAGAGCCGGATCCCAACCCTGACGAAACCCCCAATACACATAATACTGTAGGTTTGCCGTCGGGATCGGCTGCGGACAGGGGTGTGACAAGGCCGACGCGACTGGTCTGGAAAGAAGTGGCGTTCTGCCTCATGCGGCGAGGTCGCTGCTCGCCGCGCATCGCGTCGCCGACGCGACTGGAGCCGCAGCGCTGAGCCGTTGGCAGAAGCCCGGCGGGATGGCTCACCGAACAGGTACGACGTATCGATCGAGGACCTCCTGAGCGACACCTTTCCGGCAGGATGACACACGGGCTCGCTAGGGTGGCAGCGGATGGGTTCGTCGCGCGGCCACATCGTGATCCGATCGTCGACCCGACCACGGTCGGTCGGCTTTTCAGAAGTCACGGGCACCCACCATCCGCAGCGCGAACTCCGTGTGCTGCCACGCGACCTCGTTCTCCGTCGGCCCGGAGTCCTCGCGGAACCACACCGCCACCCCCATGCCGAGATCGAGGATCGCGTACGCCGCCAGGCGGGCCGAGTCAACGCGGAAATCGCCGGTCGAGATGCCATCTGCGATCAGATCCTCGAAGCAATTGGCGTACTCCGCCCGGCGGCCGAGCACAACCGCGCGGTAGGGCTCGACGAGGCTGCGCAGTTCTCTGTTGCCGACGAACGCCTCGCGGCGATGTCGTGCGTGATAGCGCACGTGTGCGTCCACAGCTCGGCGCAATCGTTCGGCGGGGGTACCGGCGCCGGCCACAGCCAGTCGATGTCCCTCCAGCAGTTGCTCCATGGTGTTGGTCGTGATCGTGGCCAGCAGCTCCTGCTTCGACGCGACGTGCTTGTACAAGCTCGCGCCACGGATACCCACCGCGGCACCGATGTCTGCCATCGTGGTGGCCTCAAAGCCGCGGCGGACGAACAGGTCGAGTGCGGCGTTCCGGATGTCCGCCGCCCGCCCCTTGCGTCGCCGATCGGGCACAGCTACCTCCTGGGGCAATGATTCGATAGCCGCCAGTGTGGCATATCTGGCAGGACACTTGCCTATCAGTGTGACGTGGGCTTTGATAAAGGCTAATAGTGATTAGCCAAGGTGGAGTGACATATGGCAGTCGACTTTTCGCCCGACCCCGAGGTAGCCGACCTGGCGAAACGGACCGCGGACTTCGTCGGCGAGGTGGTAATCCCGGTCGAGCTCGCCACCGGCGGGGTCGCGCCGTCCGAACAGGTGCGGCGAGAGCTGCAACGGCAGGCGCGCGAGAGCGGAGTGTTCGCGCCGCACGTCTCCGCGGAGTTCGGGGGCCACGGGCTGGACATGCGCGCCCGTGCAGCGGTCTTCGCCGAGGCGGGCTACTCCTTGCTGGGACCGCTTGCCCTCAACATCGCGGCTCCCGACGAGGGCAACATGCACCTGCTCGAGGCGATAGCTACCGAGAAACAGAAGAACGACTACCTGGCGCCGCTGGCCGCGGGTGAGATCCGGTCCTGTTTCGCGATGACCGAGCCCGCACCGGGCGCCGGTTCGGACCCGGACGCGCTGGCCACGCGCGCAACCCGAGTGCGGGACGGCTGGCGCATCGACGGGCGGAAGTGGTTCATCACCGGCGCCGACGGCGCGGCGTTCGCGATCGTCATGGCCCGCACAGCCGGCGAGCCCGGCGATCCCGGTGGCGCGACGATGTTCCTGGTGGACGCCGACAACCCGGGCATGAAGGTGGGCCGGCACATTCCGACGCTGGACGAGAGCCTCTACGCTGGCCACCTCGAAGTCGAGTTCAGCAACTGCGTCGTTGGTGACGATGCGGTCCTCGGCGAGGTCGACCAAGGCTTCCGCTACGCACAGGTGCGACTCGGCCCTGCTCGGATGACCCACTGCATGCGCTGGCTCGGCATCGCCCGGCGAGCCCAGGACATCGCTCTCACGCGCGTGACGGACCGGCGACTGTTCAGGTCGCGCCTGTCCGAGCTCGGCATGGCCCAGCAGATGATCGCCGACAATGAGATCGACGTGGCAGCCGCGCACGGGCTGATCCTGCAAGCGTGTTGGGAACTCGACCAGGGCCAGCCGGCGAGGCAGGCAGTCTCGATCGCTAAGACGTTCACCGCGGAGGCCGTGTGGCGCGTGGTCGACCGGGCCTTGCAGCTGTGCGGGGCCCTGGGAGTGTCCGGTGACGTCCTGCTGGGACGTTTCCTTCGAGAGGTGCGGCCATTCCGGATCTATGACGGTCCGTCGGAGGTGCACCGGTGGTCGATCGCGCGGCGGGCGGTCCGGCAGCACTCCGCTAAGGCGTCGGCGTGATCGCGGCCAATGGTGTCGAGGGCCTCGACCTGACCGCGCTCGACCGATTCTTCGCGGAGCGCCTCGCTGGCTACGCAGGTGGCCTGCGGGCCGAGCTCATGTCAGGCGGGCGATCCAACTTGACCTACCGACTCACGACGGGTGACATCACCTGGGTCCTGCGCCGCCCACCGCTGGGCACCTTGACGCCCTCCGCACACGACATGGCACGTGAGTACCGGATCGTCTCCGCTCTTGTCGACAGTGCGGTTCCGGTCGCGAAACCGATCGTGCTAGCCGACGACTCCGTGATCGGAGTTCCCTTCGCCGTCGTCGAGTTCGTCCCCGGGACTGTCGTCCGCAGCGAGGAAGACCTGGCCACCTGGTCTGACAGCGAAGTCCGAGCGTGCGCGGCCGGCCTCGTCGACGTGCTCGCCGCGCTCCACGCGGTTGACCCCGGCGAAGTCGGCCTGGCCGATTTCGGCCGACCAGAAGGCTACCTCCGGCGACAGGTCGAGCGCTGGTACAGCCAGTGGAACCGGGTACGTACCCGTGAGTCCTCGGACATCGAGACGCTTCACCGGAGGCTCGACGAGCTGTGCCCGGGCGAGTGTGGATCAGCGATCGTGCACGGCGATTTCCGGGTCGACAACGCGATCCTTGCCCCGGGCGACCCGGGACGAGTGCGTGCACTCGTCGACTGGGAGATGGCCACACTCGGCGACCCACTCGCGGATCTCGCCGTGCACCTCGCCTATCGCGACTCGGCGTTCGCGCCTGTCCTGGGCGGCTCCGCCGCATCGACGTCCCATCGCATGCCGGGCCCCGCTGATCTCGCGCAGCGCTACGCCACCGTATCGGGACGAGAGTTGGTGCATCTCGAATTCCATATGGCCCTCGCCTACTTCAAGATCGCCGTGATCGCGGAAGGGATACACGGGCGCCACCAACGCGGCGACACACGAGGAGACGGCTTCGCCGACGTCGGAAAGGCGGTCGCGCCACTGGCAGCCGCCGGACTCAGAGCCCTGTCGCGGAAATGACTGAGTTGACTGGTCAAGGCTGCTGCGTCATTGCCATCGCCGCCCAGCCAATCGCCCACCTACAGGTGAGACGCGCGCCGATCACTCATCGCCACTTCAGAGAGTCTCAATGAGGAAGTCAAGCCGATTGCGTGACCGGTACGCCCCTGCCATGCGGTTGACCGTGCGACCGCGTGGCGCACCCTGACCCCGGTCTGCTTCCGGCGACACCGCAAGAAAGAAACCACCGAAGAGTTCGTCACCCACGAACTCCGCGCCGAACTCGCCGCCGAACTCGACCTCCCCACCGAACCAACGACTCCCCGGACTTGGCCTCACTCTCGAACTCACCCCCACGACAACCCGAAAGTTCACCGAAAAACCCCGGCCCCTCATGCTCGGCGCCCACCGCCACTTCGGCCTGGGCCTCCTCACACCCGTCCGGCCAGCAAGGTGATTACGGGAGTTTCGGCCCCATACGGCGGCGGTAGCCGTCTCTCAAGGCCGGACCCGATCGATCGCCGCGCGTGACGCCTAGTGTTGTCACTGGCCTCCGGAGAGCAGTTCGGGTCTGTAGCGGGGGACTGTAATTTTAACGGTGTAACTCCTGAGATGTAGCCGCGACTCTCGCGATCTCGGGTCAGCGGCGCTGGGCGATCTCCTGCACGCTGCTGTCGCTGGCCGCCGCCGGTACGGCGATGAGCTGGCGTTCCTCGGCGCGCTGGCCGCAGTCCTGCTCACCGGATTGGCGGCAGCAATCCCCATAGCCGCAATCCTCGACCTATGACGCAGCAAATCCCGCGCCGGCGGCAACCGCTGAACTGCACTGGGCTGCGTCCCGAACTGCTGCCGCACGTGTTCGACCGGTTCTACAAGGCGGACGCGGTGCGGACCCGCTCGGAGACCAGCGGTCTCGGGCTCGCGATCGCCCAGGCCAAGGCCCGGCTGCACGGCGGCGACATCCAAGCCGGAAACCGGCCGGAAGGAGGGGCCAGGTTCGTGCTCCGACTTCCTCGCCACGAGATGCAAGCGGACTGATCGAGTTCTGAATGCGGAGCTGCGTGCGCGGAATCCGCGTGCCGTGGCTGGCTCAGCTCATCGCTGGACAGGTGCGGTCGGCGATCCGATCATCTGTGATTCCCTTGTGCAGCAGGAGTTCGAGGTGAACAGTCACATTTTCGATGGCCCTCCTTGGCCGCGAGATCCCGAAAGGCAGCGAGCAACGCCCGGCCAACGCCCCGCCGCCGCGTCTCCTCGATTTCATACAGCTGCACCTGCGAATACCCGCTGCACCTGCGAATACCCGCACACGTGACGAACGTTGCCGAAAGCCCCATACCCAACTGACCACTGCACCCTCGTCCAAGGCCACAAACGCGCCCGTCGTCGGGTCCCTGAGAAACGGCTCATGATCGTCAACCTCAACACCTCGAAACCGGCGCAAAGCAGCATCGAGCAAGCACCTTGTCGGGGTCAGCCCGCGAGCGCGGTGGCGGGGTCGGTGTAGGTGAGGTTGTGCGCCTGCGCCACCGGCTCGTTCACCAAGGCGCCGCCCAGCGTGCTCAGGCCCTTGGCCAGCGCGTCGTCCTGACGGGCCGCAGCGCGGATGCCTTGGTCGGCGACATTGATCAGGTAGGGCAGGGTCGCCGACGTCAGGGCCAGGGTCGAGGTGCGAGCCACTGCGCCAGGGATGTTGGCCACGCAGTAGTGGATCACTCCGTCGACCACGTAGGTCGGGTCGGAGTGGGTGGTCACGCGGCTGGTCTCGAAGCAGCCACCCTGATCGATGGCGATGTCCACCACGACACTGCCGGGACGCATCCGGGCGATCATTTCCCGGGTGACCAGCTTGGGGGACTTGGCCCCCGGCACCAGCACTGCGCCGATGACCACGTCGGACTCCGCGACGTATTCGGTCAGCCGGGCCCGGTTGGGTACCACCAGGTCGAGCCTGCCCGCGAAGATGTCGGCCAGGTAGGCCAGCCGGGAGGGATTGGTGTCCAGCACCCGCACCATGGCCCGCATCCCGGCGGCGATCTTGGCCGCCTCAGTGCCGGCCACCCCGCCGCCGATGATCAGTACCTTCGCCGCCGGGGTCCCGGGCACACCGCCGAGCAATAGTCCGGCACCACCGGATGGGCTCTCCAGGTGATGCGCTGCAGCCTGCACTGCCATTCGACCGGCGACCTCGCTCATCGGAGTGAGTAGCGGCAGCTTCCGGTCCGCGGTTTGCACCGTCTCGTAGGCGATGGAGTCGATCTTGCGCTCGATCAGGAACTCGGTGAGCGGCTTGTCTGCGGCCAAGTGCAGGTAGGTGAACAGCTGCTGGCCCTCGCGGAAGCGGTGGTACTCGGCAGGGATCGGCTCCTTGACCTTCACGATGAGGTCGGCGCCGGTGAACACCTCGTCCGCGTTGGGCAGGATCGTGGCTCCGGCCGCGGTGAACTCCGCGTCGGTGAATCGCGAACCGGTGCCGGCGTTCGTCTCTACCAGCACCTCATGTCCATGGTGGACGAGTTCGGCGACGCCGTCGGGCTGAACTGACACCCGGTTCTCGTTGTCCTTGATTTCCTTCGGCACCCCAACGACGAGTTTCGGCACCTGCATACTCCTTTCCGGGTTTGATCGTTCACGTCATCAACGTGGTGGTGAGGAAGTCGAAGGACGTGATGGCATGGATATCGCCTCGGCCATCCCCTCCCGGGCTTCGCGCGCACCGTGCCGCGATGCGGGATGAGGTGGTCGGCGACAACCGGCGGGGCGGCCTCGTCAGGTCTGGTCCACCGTATAGCGCACGCCGGTGAACCGCCTCCGAGGCGAGGCCGTGACCTCTGGCACCACGCGTTCGGGCTCGACCGCCTCGTCCGGCCCTCGCGCGTTCAGGGCCGCCGGCTCAGGCATGCCGGTGGGCGTCATCCCCGCCGCATCAGCTCAGGCGTGCCGATGCGCAGTCCGTTCATGTCTCCGTCGACCGTGGTGTCGGTGAGACCGTGGCGAGTAGCGCCCTGAGTTGAGTGACCAGGGCATGCGGTTCCGGCGGGTACGCTGACTTGGGTATCGAGAGGACCTCCATGTCGGCTGCTCGGGCAAAGGAAAGTCGACCGCAGGAATTTTCGAGCGCGAGGCAATGTTGGGGATCGACGCCGATTCGCGACGCGGCGAGCGCATACATGTCGAGGCAGGGCCTGCCGTCCGGTGTCTCATCTGCAAGTACCGTCGCCGTCAAGTACCGACCCCACTCGAACGCCGATACCGCGGCCTCGACGAATCGTCGTGGTGCGGACGACACCAGGGCGACCAGCAATCGACCTGCGGCCGAGGACACGAGGTCGGTCGAGCCGTTACGCAGGCACAGGCTTCCGGTGGCAAGGGCTTTGATCGCGTAATCCGTGCACCATTCCGCTACCTCGGTCGGGTCCAGTCCTCTGGACAGTGCGGCGAGGCGCTCCAGCCACTGCCTGGATCCCTGGAATCCTACGGAATCGTCGGGTATTCGACGGTGTCCCCGCATGGTGAGGAGGACATGCCAGACTTCCCCGATGACTCATGTCAAGATGCCCGCGAACGGGGTTTCGTTGACTCAGATGATTTTGCCCGGGATGGTTGGGGTGGGGTGGTGGGCAGGCGTGCTGGTTGCTTGGCGGTGACGAGCACGAGGAGCCGGTCGTTGATGGCGTGGATGTCGCGGCGGATCTGGGCGGGGTTGAGCGTGTGGTACCGGCGGGTGAGCGCTGTCTTGATCTGCTTCGGGATGTTCGTGTCGGCCAGGACCCGTTGGTACGGGGTGCGGGCGGTGTCGTATTTTTTTTGATCACTTTGGCGCTTTCGCGGTGTTTGGAGAGCAGTTTTTGTTGTGGGGAAAAGAAATTGAGCTGCAGGCGAAGCAGTGCGTAGAGCTCGTTGAGCAGCTCGAGTTCGGCCGGGGTGTCGTAGCGGTGCTACCCGACCGCCTGGCGCACCACGACCAGTTCTTCTGCTCGACGTGGCAGCCGTCGTTCTTGTTGCCCGGCCGTGACCGGGTGAAGGTGATCTTGTTTTTCTCGCAGAAGCGCCGCAGGTGATCGTTGATGAACTCCGACCCGTTGTCGGAGTCGATACCCAGCACGGGGAACGGGAATGCGTCCAGAATGCCTTGCAGGGCCGGGAAAACCCACTTCTGGGCCTTGTTGCGCACCGCGGCGGTTTCGGTCCAGTTGGTGGCGATGTCGGTCACCGTCAGGGTGTGGCATCGCCGCTGGGGTTGCCGCCCTCGTGCCCGACGAGATCGATTTCGACGAACCCGGGGGTGTTCTCGTTCCAGTCCGCCCAGGTGCGGATCGGGATCTGCGACTTCAAAAGTGACCCCGGCTTGGTGCCCGAGCGGCCCTTGAGCTGCATCTTCTTGCGGTCCGGGGCCAGGCGGCGGTCGATGGTGGCCGCCGACATCGACACCAGCTTGGCCCGCACCCCGGGCTCCAGGTCGAGCTCACCGGCCCGCTCCAGCACCGCCACGATCTCGGGCAGGAACGGGGCCAGCCGCTTACCGGTCGGCGCGTCCAGCACCGCCCAGATCTTGCGCAGCGGCACCAGCACGTCCTCGCCATACACCGGTGGCCGCGGTTTCCGTTTCCTGGCAACGGGTTTCGGCCCCGGTGCCAGCCGCAGCGCCTTCCGCGCGTGGTCGCGGTGCCAGCCCGTCAGCTCGCACAACTCCGCCAAGATCACGGTATTGTCCTTTTTGGACGCCGAACGATACCGGATCGCGGTTGCCTTCGTCACGGCCTTGCGCTGGCTCATCGTTAGTCCCATCGGTCACGATGAGCACACCAGCCCCCACAGGTGACGCACGACACGCCGTACGCGGGCATTCTTACGTGAGGCAACGACTCATCTACGCGGGCATTTTGGATGAGTCAACGCGGAGGGTTGACTCCGTCGGTTTTCGGGGCACATACTCCGAGGAGTTGTTCGTGGTCGATTGTCGACAATTCTGATCGCTGTTCCAGTGCTCGCCGCTGCGGTGCCGAGATGGCTGGTGGCGCAGTGTTGTGGCTGATCGTCCGAACTTTGACGTCGCGTCCGCGGTTCCTCCTCTTGACGAACCGGTGGGGACGCATTGAGACTGATAGTCGATTGTCGACAAGAGAGAGATGCTCGTGAATCTGGTCGAGAACAAGGTCGTCATCGTGACCGGTGCGGCAGGCGGTATCGGGGTGGCCATTGCCGAGGACCTGTTCGCCGAGGGGGCCGTCGTCGTGGCCACCGCTCGCAAGAAGCAGCAGGTCGAGGAACTGGCCGCGAAGCACGACGACCCCCGCTGGCAAGTTGTGGAGCTCGACGTCACCGATGCCGGCGGATTCAGCCGCCTCGTCGACAACACCGTCGCCCAGCACGGACGGCTCGACGGCTTGGTCAACAACGCCGGCGTGCTCGCGCCGAACGACGTGCCGAGCTCGTCGGTGGCGGAGTATGACTTCCACTTCGACGTCAACGTCAAGGGTGTCTACCTGGGATGTAAGTACGCCATCCCCGCGATGCTCGCCTCCGGCGGCGGGTCGATCGTCAACTTCGGCTCGATCAACTCGCTGGCCGCAGAACCCCAGCTCGCGCTCTACACCGCGTCGAAGGGTGCGGTCCTGATGCTGACCAAGGCGATCGCCCTGGACCACGCTGCGCAGGGGATTCGGGCCAACACCTTGTGCCCGGGCTTCGTGGACACGCCGCTCAACGTGCCGCACTACACCAAGCTCGGTGGACGTGAGGCACTCGAAGAGGGGCTTCCCAGCTTCCAGCCGATCGGCCGGCCGATCGAGCCACGGGAGATCGCGCAGCCGGTGACCTTCCTGATCTCCGACGCGTCCTCGGCGATGACCGGTACCGCGTTCGTCGTCGACGGTGGCGTTCTCTGCAAGGCGTGATCCCGGCTTCCGGGTCGGCTCGTGCCGCTAGCCGGGCCGATTCGGACCTCAACAACTACGGAGATACCAATGGCTGACAGCGCCGTGGCCGATGTGGTCGTTGTCGGGGCGGGGCCCTCTGGGGCGGTCGTCACTCACACCCTGGCCGAACGCGGGCTGAAGGTGGTTTGCCTGGAACAGGGCGACTGGGTCAACCCGACGGACTTCCCGGCGAACAACGCGCAGTGGGAACTGCAGATCCAGGACCAGTGGGCCCACGACCCGAACGTCCGCAAACTCCCGTCCGACTACCCGGTCGGGGTGTCGGACTCGGACATGCATCCGGTGATGTTCAACGCGGTCGGGGGCTCCAGCATCTACTACGGCGCTGAATGGCCACGTCTGCTGCCTTCCGACTTCCGGGTGCGGACCCTCGACGGCGTTGCCGACGATTGGCCGATCACCTACGAGGACATGGTCCGGTACTACGACGCCGTGGACCGGTTCATCGGCGTCTCCGGGCTCGACGGCGACACCGCCTACCCGCCAGGGCTGGAGTACCCGTTGCCGCCGCATCCACTGGGCAAGGCCGGGCGCAAAGCCGCGGAAGCCGCGAACAAGCTGGGCTGGCACTGGTGGCCCGGCACGAACGCTATCCCGAGCCAGAAGTTCAAGGAGCTCGCCCAGTGCGCCCGATGGGGAACCTGCGAGTGGGGATGCCCGGAAAGCTCTAAGGCCAGCTTCGACGTCGCCTACTGGCCGCACGCGCTGCGGTCGGGGGCCACGCTGATCACCGGTGCACGCGTCCGCCACGTCGAAACCGGGGCCAACGGCAGGGCTACCGGTGTTGTCTGGCTCGACCGCGACGGCCGCGAACACCTGCAGCGAGCCAACGCGGTCGTGTTGTGCGCCAACGGGATCGGCACCGCACGCACCCTGCTGCTGTCCGCTTCGCCCGCCCACCCAGACGGGCTGGCGAACTCGTCGGGGCTGGTGGGCAAGAACTTGATGCTGCATCCGAACTGCAGCGTCACGGGCTACTACGACGACGACCTCGAGAGCTGGCGCGGTCCCGCCGGGCAGTTGATCCACAGCCTGGAGTTCTACGACACCAGAGCCGAGCACGACTTCGTCCGCGGCGTGAAGATGCACGCCCTGCCGACGCCGGGACCGCTGAACGCGGTTGAGACGCAGCGCGAGCTCGGTTACGACGCGATGTGGGGGAAGAACTTCCTCGACATCGCCTCGTCGCACGCGAGAGGGATCCTCTGGGCGGCCAACACCGAGGACCTGCCGGACGAGTCCAACTTCGTGTCGCTGGACCCGGACCTCACCGACGACAGCGGCATCCCCGCCCCAGCGGTGCACTACCGGATCAGCGAGAACACCCGGAAACTCCTCAAGTTCGCCGTTGCGCGCATGGAGGAATTGCACGCCGCGGTCGACGCGAAACACACCATCGCCGTGGAGCTGTGGGTCGACCAGCCCGGGCACCTGCTCGGGACCGCCAGGATGGGCGAGAACCCGAAGACGTCCGTGGTCAATTCCTTCGGGCAGGCGCACGACGTCGACAACCTCTTCATCGCCGACGGCAGCATCTTCGTGACCAGCGGATCGGCGAACCCGACCTGCACGATCGCCGCACTGGCGTTGCGAGTGGGCCAGCACATCGCGGACACCGCCAAGAACCGGGAGGCAGTGGCATGAGTGCGTCCATCGAGCGGCTGTCGGTCCCACCGGTGCGCAAGACGCTGCCGCGCCCGTTGACCGCTGCCGAGCAGGAACGCTACCTGGCGATCGCAGATGTCCTGTGTTGTGGGAACGAGGAAGTGCCGCCGCCCAGCAGGTGTCCGGAGTTCGCAGCAAAGCTGGAAATCGCGCTCGCCACGCGCTCCGATGCCTTCGACACCATCACCGCCGCATTGGCCGAAGCCCCCACGAGCCGCGACGGTCTGGAGCATTGGTTGCGGCGGATGCATGACGAGGACAGCTCGGCGTTCACCGTCCTGTCGACCGTTGCTGCGGGCGCGTATCTGATGGTCCCGGCGATCCGCGCCGCCGTCGGCTACCCCGGGCAGCGCCGGGATCCGGCGGGGCTGGAGGAGGCCGCCGACCAGATAGGCGACGGAATTCTGGACCCCGTCCTCGAGCGCGGGCACTTCTATGTCCCGACCCCCGAAGGAGCCTGACAACGATGCGGTGGAACCGAGTACTCAACGTGGTCGAGTGCCACGCCGCAGGGGAGATCGGCAAGGTCGTCACCGGCGGCTTCGCCGATGTTCCCGGCCAGACCATGTTCGACAAGATGCGCTACATCGAGCAGCACCGCGACGACATCCGCCAGCTCCTGCTGCGCGAACCGCGCGGCGGGGTCATCCACGTGGCCAACATCGTGCTCCCCAGCAACAACCCGGAAGCCGCCATGGGATACGTCATCGCGGAGTCAACCGAGTACCCCGCGATGTCCGGCAGCAACACCATCACCACGGCGACCGTCCTGCTGGAGACCGGCATGGTTCCCATGGTCGAACCGGTCACGGAACTCGTCCTGGAGGCACCAGCCGGACTCATCCGCCTGCGCTGCACCTGCCAGGACGGCAAGGTCACCGGCGTCACCTTCACCAACCAGCCCGCCTTCGTCTACCACCTCGACGCCAAGATCGAGGTCGAGGGGCTGGGGACGGTGACGGTCGACGTCGCGTGGGGCGGCATGGCCTACGTCCTCGTCGACGCAGGGTCGATCGGTTTCCGGCTCACACCCGATGAGGGCAGGGAACTGTGTGACGTGGGTCAGCAGCTCAAGCGAGCCGCGGCCGAGCAGCTCGAAGCCGTGCACCCCGAGCGTCCCGAGTACGCCGGGATCACGCAGACCGAGTTCACCGGCCCGCTGCGGCGGGAGGACGGAGTGCTGCGGTCGCGCAATACCGTGGTCGTCTCACCGGGCCGGTTGGACAGGTCTCCGTGCGGAACCGGTACCTCCGCCCGGCTGGCGGTCATGCACGCGCGCGACCAGATCGGGGTGGGGGAGGAGTTCGTCCACGAATCCATCATCGGCAGCGAGTTCGGTTCCCGGATCGAGTCGTTTACGAGCGTCGGCGGTGTCCCAGCGGTCACGCCGTCGGTGACCGGCCAGGCCTGGATCACGGAACTCAGCCAGGTCGGCGTCGATCCGACCGACCCGTTCCCGCAGGGCTACACCCTCGCTGACACGTGGATGACGGCTGCTGACTGACGCCATCCGAGCAGGCAAGACCGTGGTCGAAGGGGATCGCCAGATGACGGCAAAGTTCGCACCGCTGGAGCTGCGCACCCGACCTGACGGCGTGTACCAAGTCCTTCGCCAGGCGATCCTCGATGGCACGCTGCCGGCAGGCGGGCAGTTGCGCGAGGCGCACATCGCGGCGGACATGGGCATCAGCCGCTCGCCGGTGCGGGAGGCTCTGACGAAGCTGGAGGAGGACGGCCTGGTCACCAAGGTCGCCTTCTGCGGTACGTTCGTCGCCGAGGTCAGCGCCGAAGCGATCGCGCAGATTGCCTCGATCCGGTACCTGGTCGAGCCTTACGCGGCAGCGCTGTCGGCGAAAGCTCTGCAGGGAAGCCGGAACGCGGATATGCGAGCAGCGGTGACGGTGATGCGCCTTGCTGCCGACCGGGACGACATCCCCGCAAGCATCGATGCGCATCTGCAGCTCCACCGCCTGTTCTACGAGCACTCCGGGCACGAGCTGCTCCAGGACATGTGGGACGGTTGGGAGACCAAGCTGCGACTCTTTCTCGCGGCCGACCATCGCTCCTACAGCGATCTGCACGAGATCGCCACGGCCCACGAGGATCTGATGACCCTGATCCTCTCGGGTGACGTCGACGAGTTCCGGCACGCACTCGCGCACCACGTCCACTCGGCGCCGGGGGCACCTCTCCAGGACCACCCTGCGGGTCCCTTGGCGGTGCAGGATTCGTTGAAGAACCGGGGGTGATCGGCAGTGCAGGAATACATCGATTTCCTGGGCAAGCAGTCGCCCTACGACCGGCTCGACGCCGGGGACCTGGAGCGGCTCGCCCGGTTGGTGCAGGTCGAGTTCTACCGCGCCGGCGCGACGATCGTCGGGGCGAACGAGGACAGGCTCGCGCACCTGTCCGTGATCCGAGCCGGAGTGGTCCACGTCGTCGACCGGGGCCGAGTGATCGACGAGCTGGGGCCGGGGGACACCTTCGGGCAGATCTCCGTCCTCAGCGGGTTGCCGCCTCCGTTGTCGGTCGTCGCTGTTACGGACACGCTTTGCTACCACGTTCCTGATCCGCGCGAGTTCCTGGCTCATCCGGAACGGCTGACCTTCGCGCACTACAACATTCTGGTGAGCCGGCAGAAGCTGACCTCGGGGGCGGCCGACTACGGGTTGCGCGACGTCGCCGAGTTCATGCGCCCGCCGCTGTGGTGCAGTTCGGACACACCGATCCGCGAGTCCGCGCGGCTGATTTCGGAGGCGCACCAGTCATGTGTGCTGTTCGAGACGCCGCAGGGGCTCGGCATCATGACCGACAGCGACTGCCGGCGCCTGGTCGCCACGGGGGATGTGCCGGTCGATGCGCCGGTGCGCACGATCGGCAAGGTACCTGCTCGAACGGTCCGCAATTCCACGTCGGCCGCCGCCGCGTTCCTCGAGATGATCCAGCACGGTGTGCACCACCTGGTAGTGGTGGACGCGGCGGAGCGGCCGGTGGGGGTCTGCCGGGTGTTCGATCTGTCCACTGCGGACGTTCGCGATGGGTGTCACGCGTGCGTTGACCAATAGGTACCGCCGCACAACCCCTTGGTCCTGCGACCGGAACCAGGCTTGGCGAGCAGCTCGGTTCGCGGTGGTCGACATCGAGACGACTGGCCTGGACCTGGCGCACGACGAGATCGTTTCGGTGGGCGTCTCGGTGGTCGACCGAGGCAGGGTGACCGATGAGACGGTGTACCGGGTCGTCAAACCCCGGTGCGCTATTTCGTCTTCCGCGATGAAGGTCCATGCGCTGACCGACGACGAGGTGGCCGGTGCCCCTGGGATCTTGGAGGCTTTGGCCGAGCTGCGTGCCGTCGCGGCAGGTTCCGTGCTCGTTGCGCATGCCGCGTGGGTTGAGCGCGCCTTCCTCAACCGGGCCCTCCGGTCCTGCGGCGAGCGCGTGCCTGACGACCTGGTGGACACGGCCGCGTTGGCGCGGTACGCGGGGCTCTGGCCGCAGGGCGGCGATGAACCATCGCTTGAAGTGCTTTCGCGTGCGCTCGGGCTCCCGGTGCACACCCCGCACCACGCGCTTGGGGATGCCGTGACCACTGCGCAGTTGTTGCTCGTGCTTGCCACCCGCATAGAGAGCGAGGCCAAGCCTCTCATGGCCGGCGATCTCCTTGACATCAGCCGAATTTGGGGCCTGAGTGCGAGGAGTGGACGCGCGTGGCGACTTCGTTGAGTTAGCGGGGGAGACCTCTTGCAAACGATCCAAGCCCGATGCAAAATTGTCGACAATCGCCAATAGTCAATCCAAGTGGGTGTCTCCGTTGGTCCTGCAGGGCGTGTTCTCCGCAGTCGCAACCCCGTTTCGAGCCGAGGACAACTCGGTCGACGAGCGGGCACTGCGGCTGTTGGTGGAGCGGACGCTCGATGGCAAGGTGCACGGACTCGTGCCGTGCCACTCCACGGGCGAATTCGCCCAGCTGTCGAGCGCCGAACGTCGCAAGGTCGTGGAGATCGTCATCGACCAGACCTGTGGTCGAGTCCCCGTCGTGCCGCACACCGGTGCCATGACCAAGAAGGAGACCATCGAGCTGTCGCGGCATGCGGAGCGAGCGGGTGCCTCGGCGGTGATGGCGGTACCGCCGTACCAGCAATCGCTTGAACCGGACGAGGTGAAGCCGGCCTTCCGTGCACTGGCGGACGCCATCAGCATTCCTGTGGTCGTTTGCAACGCGCCCACCGCCGCCGGAGTGCTCCTCGGTCCGCAGGAGATCGCCGATCTGGCAGCGAAGTCGCCGAACATCCGGTACGTCGAGGAGACTTCAGGTGACTTCAGCCAGGCAGCGGCACTGATCCACCACTACTCGGACGTGATCTCCACATTCGTCGGCCGGGACACGCTGTTGCTGACCGCATTCCTCGAAGGAGCAGCGGGTTCGATCACCGGTTCATCGAATTTCCTCGCACCGCAACTGGTTTCCGTGTACGAGTCGGTTCGTCGCGGAGACCTGCGCTCTGCGGAGCGGGAGTGGGGTGCCGTTCTTCCGGTGCTGCGGTTCCTGACATCCGGTAGCTATGCCGCTGGGGTGAAGGACGCGATGAAGGTGCTTGGCATCCCGGCCGGCTCCACTCGGGAGCCAACCGCGGTGCTCGACGAAGAACGCAAGGCCGCGCTCGAGTCCATCCTGCACGAGCTGGACGTCGAGCTTTGAAAAGTCCGGGATCCGCCGGACCAGACCGGCTGGCGAAGCCAGCCCTGTCCACTGCGAGACAAGCATGAGTGCTGAAAAGCCACCATCCGAAGGCAGATCCGCTGAGGCTGACCTCGACACGGGTCGAATGTCCGGGAATCCGGGCGTGGACAAGGACCAGGAGCTGCTGCACAAGCTTGGCTACAAGCAGGAACTCAACCGGACCCTCGGGCTGTTCTCAAGCTTCGGCGTGCAGTTCACCTCCATCGCGATCGCGTCGGCGTTCTACACGACCATCGTTGTCGGGTTCGGTTTCTTCGGACCGGCCTCGTTCTGGGCGTACGTCGTCGGTGGAGCCCTGCAGGTGTTCTTCGTCGGGCTGGCGGTATCGGAGCTCGTTTCCGCATTTCCGCTTTCTGGCGGCGTGTACCAGATCATCAGCCGGATCACGCCGTTTCGCTGGCTGGCTTGGCAGAGCGGGTGGTGGCTCGTCATCGCACACACCGTCGCGATGGCAGCGGTCGCGGTGAGTCTGGTTCCGTTCGTGGCTGCATGGTTCGGCCTCACCGATCTCACCGGGGTTCAGACCTCGCTGTTCGCGTTCGGCCTCGTCGCATTGATCACGATCGTGAACTTGGCCGGGGTGAAAGCGGCAGCACTGCTCAACAACATCGGTGTGGTGGCGGAGATCGCCGGCATCGTGCTGATCATCGGCGCGCTGCTGATCGTCAAGCACGACACCCAACCGCTTTCCATCTTCACCGAGACGGCGGGGACGACCGCCGGCGGTTGGTGGCTGCCGTTCCTGTTCGCCATGATCCTGCCCGCGTACCTCATCTCGAGCTTCGATGCGACGGGCAACGCCGCGGAGGAGACGAAGAACGCGGCCAAGATCGCGCCGCTGGGTACCTTTCTGGCGAACACGTCCGCCTACTTGGTGGGGCTGGTCTTCTTCTTCCTCGTCGTGCTCGCGATCCCGAACGTGGCGGAGGTGATGAACAGCGACACGCCCATGAAGTACATCCTGGACTCGGCGGTGGGGACGACCATCACCAACCTCTTCGAGATCATCGCGATCACGGCTCTGCTGGCGACCATGGCCATGCTGCAGCTGACTGGTGTCCGCGTGCTCTGGTCCCAGGCCAGGGACGGCCAACTGCCGGGCGCGAGCTGGCTGCGGAAGGTGAGCCGGCAGCGCATCCCCATCAACGCCACCTTGGTGTGCGCTGCGCTTTCCACCGTCTTCGCGTTCTGGTCGTCGGTGTTGTCGGTCCTCACGGCGCTGACAGCACTCGCGTGGGCCCTCGCGTACGGGGTGGTGGTCACCGCTGGATTGTTCGCGGTCATCAAGAAAACGCTGCCCGAGCACCCTTGGCGGCTTGGGCCGGCATCGGTGCCGGTGTTCGTGATCGCCGTGCTCTGGTCCGCAGTCCTCTGCACGCTGTTGGTGTGGTCGGACTGGATCAACGTCGGCCTCGGCATGTTGGGCGTCATCGTCCTCGGCTGGGCCATGTACATGATGATCCCGGCGTCCCGTCGCGGGCGGATCTCCGGGATCGACCACTCGCTCGAACTCGAGCGGTAAGGAAAACGGAGACTGATGAGCAAGCACGCACAGGTATCCAATCTGACCATCGAGAACGTCATCGGCGGTGAAACCCGGCCGGGCTCGTCGGAGCGGGTTGTCCGGGTCCTCAACCCGTCGACCGGTGAGCAGATCGGCACCTTCCGCGAAAGCACGGTCGAGGAGGTCGGCCAGGCCGTGCAGGCGGCCAAGGCGGCATCGCGGAAGTGGGCTCGAACGACTCCGGGCGAGCGCTCGGACGCGCTGCGCAAGCTGGCCGATGCGTTCGAGGCGAACCTGGACCAGTTCGTCGCGCTGGAGAGCGCGGATGCCGGAAAGCCGTGCACCACGGCCAAGGAAGAGGAACTTCCCGGCATCCTCAACGCCCTGCGCTACTTCTCGGGCGCGGCGCGCTCCAGCACGGGGCCTGCTGCCGGGGAGTATCTGGACGGCAACACCACGATGGTGCGGCGTGAGCCGGTTGGCGTGGTCGCGGCGATCACGCCGTGGAACTTCCCACTGTGGCAGGCGGTGTGGAAGATCGCTCCAGCGGTCGCCGCTGGGAACACCGTGGTGGTAAAGCCTGCGGAGAACACGCCCATTTCGACGACACGCTTCGCCGAGTTGGCCGCCGAGGTGCTGCCGGCGGGTGTGCTCAACGTGGTGCACGGTCGGGGTCACACCGTCGGGGAAGCCCTGGTCTCGCACCCGGATGTCGACCTGGTTTCCTTCACCGGGTCGACCCGGGCGGGCCAGCGCATCGCAGAACTGGCAGCCGCGGGCCCGAAGCGGTTGGTTCTGGAACTCGGTGGCAACGCTCCGGTGGTCGTCTTCGATGACGCCGACCTGGAGAAAGCGATGCCTATCCTGGCGAACGCGGTGCTGTTCAACGCGGGCCAGGAATGCATGTCCGGGACACGAATCCTGGTGGCCGAAGGCCTCTACGAGAAGTTCACCAGCCAACTCGCAGACGCCATGGGCCGCTGGAAGATCGGTGACGCCGGTGATGCAGACACCAAGCTCGGGCCGCTGATCAGCGAGCAGCAGCTGGCGAGCGTGCGCAAGCTGGTGGAGAACCGTCCGGCACATGCGGAGCTCTTGCTCGGCGGCGAGGCCCCCGATGGGCCGGGGTTCTTCTTCAAGCCCACCCTGATCGGTCGTCTCCAGCAGACCGACGAACTGGTGCAGACCGAGATCTTCGGCCCTGTCGCCACGGTGCAGACCTTCGCCGGCGAAGAGGAAGCGATCCAGCTCGCCAACGCCACTCCCTACGGTCTGGCCGCATCGGTGTGGACCAGGGACGTTGCTCGTGCGCTGCGCTTCACCCGGGACCTCGAGTTCGGCAATGTCTGGGTGAACAACCACATGGCGGTCGGACCAGAGGCGCCGATCGGCGGGTTCGGGGCGTCCGGCTATGGCAAGGAAGGCGGAGCGACCGGCGTTGAGGAGTTCACCCGGCTCAAGCAGGTCGTGGTCAACCTCGACTGAACAGTCGTGTCGGTTCCTTCCGGCGACCGGAGGGGCTGCTCGGCGCCAACAGAGCGGCCGCTTTAGCGCCTGTTTCGAAAGTGGTTTGCGTAGCGGTGCGGGTAGCGGAACCTCAGGGGTCCTTCTCGCTGCGGGATCCCCGACATCATGAATGCCAATTCACGACGTCGGGGACTGGCCTCGCCGAGAGCCCTTCGGCGGGCACAGCCCCTGAGAACCCGCGGCGGTGCCAGTTGAGTCTCACACCGCAAGCGGCTGCCGCCGCTTATTGGACCACCGATCGTGCGCCGAGGACGGTTCACTCAAGCTGCGGGCTCCCGACCTCGGGGAGTGAGAGCGTGCAGTGTTGAGCGGGGGTTGTGTGAACCGGCGGAGCACTCAGTTGCCGCCATGAACCTCAGGCCGACGGGACCTCCCGACCTGCCTTCACGACGAGTCGCACCTCGTTCAGCGCACGGATGTCAGTACTCGGGTCGCCGCGGACCACGAGCAAGTCGGCGGCCTTTCCTTCCTCGAGTGACCCGTGGGTGTCGCCGAGGCCGATTGCGGTGGCGCTCCCGCTCGTGCAGATGCGCATTGCTTCGAGCGGAGTCGCCCCGCATTCGACGAGAAGCTGCGCCTCGTAGGACAAGCGACCGTGATCGATCCCCGCCCCACCGGAATCGGAGCCGCCAGCGATGGGAGTCCCAACGCGCAGGGCTGTGGTGACCGCATCTCGCACCGCATCGCGAACCTCGGCGGCTTTGCACCGCATGTGCGAGGGAGTGCCGAGCAGCTCCGCCTGCTGGGCGATCAGGTGCGACGCCATCATCGTCGGCACGAAGTAGGAACCGGATTTCCTCATCCGGCGGGCGGTTGCTTCGTCGAGGAAGCTGCCGTGTTCGATGGTGTCGGCGCCGGCGTCGAGTGCGAGGTTGATCGGCCCCGGGGTGTAGGCGTGTGCTGCGACGCGCAGCCCTGCTTTGTGGGCTTCTTCAGCAGCGGCGGACAGTTCGGCGAGGGTGAGCTGCGCCTGGTCGAGCCGTGCGTTCCGGTCGTACACGCCCCCGCTGGCCATGACCTTGATCGCGGTTGCTCCCCGTTTGATCTCTTCGCGCACCGCACGGCGGATGTCATCCGCGCCGTCTGCCGCTGCGGTGATCTGCCAGGCGTGACCGCCGGTCATGGCGATCGCCCTCCCGCAGGCGACGAGCGTTGGTCCTTCGATTTCGCCGGATTCGATGGCTTCGGCGACCGGGATGGAAAGCGAATCGGTGGCCCCGAGATCACGTGCGGTGGTGACGCCGGAGCGCAGCATCGTGCGCGCTCGCCCAGCCATGCGCAGGGCAGTGCGCGCCTGCGATGAATCGAGCACGACCTCCTCGTGGGGCACGCGCCCCGCGTTCCACACCAGGTGGACATGCGCATCGACGAGGCCGGGCAGCATCGTGCAGTCTCCGAGGTCGATGTCGTCCTTGGACGACGCCGTCCCGCTTCGGGCTGACCGCACATCGACGATGCGCCCGTCGTGGAGGCTAACGCGAATGTTGCTGCGGACCGGTGATCCCAAGCCGTCGACGAACCGGCGCACGACAAAGGATCGGGTCCGCGAGGTTGTTTTGTTCATACTTCATTCCACCGTTCGCGGAAGTTTGATCTGGAAATCTTCTCCGGCGATTTGGAAAAGGTCAATGGGATCGTTGGCGCGTGGCTGCGAGAAGTGACCATTTCCTGGGGATGGCAGTGGTCCATTGAGTTCGCGATGTGGTGTTTGTGCAGGTCAACGCGGATGTCGGAGAGGTTTCTCCGGGGAGTGGCTGCTATCCGGTCCGGTGGATACCAGCTATCAACGGCGTGCTGGTTCCCCGTGGAGTTGTGCACGAGTAGCGTCTCCCGCCAAGCCAGTCGGATTATTCCCAGGCGGATTGTTCCGCACTGTGGTTGACGACATTCACCGATCGCGGAGGTTGGCATGATCAGAAGTTTGTTGAGGCTCTTTGCTGCCCCCGGGGAGCGAGACGCTCTCGTTTCCCACTACCTGCGGCACAACGTGGTGTCGGCGAGCGCACCCTACGGTTGGCGGGGAGGCGAGGTGGCGGTTTCCCGCACCGATCAGGACGTCGTGATCGTGACGTCGTTGTGGCCGGACCTGGCGGCCTACGAATCCTGGCTGCTCTCCGCCGAACGGGAGGCGGTGCTGGACCGGATCTCGAGCTTGATCGACACCGCTCGGCCATCGGTGACCGAGTTGTTCGACGTCGCGCAAAGCGCGTCACCTGCGGCTGCGGAGGTGGGACTGTGATGGCGGGCGCGGAGTCCGGCGGCGGAGTGCGCCAGGCGACCGGTCGGCAGGCGCCGCGTTCGCAACTCCGGAAAGCGACCCTCGCTGCGTCGATCGGCAACTTCGTGGAGTGGTTCGACTTCGGCTTCTACGGCTACCTCGCCACCACGATCGCGGTGGTCTTCTTCCCCGGCGAAGGCTCGCTGGCCGGGCTGTTGGCGACGTTCGCCGTCTTCGGAGCCGCCTTCCTGGTGCGTCCCTTGGGAGCGATCTTCTTCGGCTCAGTAGGTGATCGGCTCGGGCGCAACAAGGTGCTGGCGATCACCATCCTGATCATGTCGGCGGCGACCTTCCTCGTCGCGCTCCTGCCGGGCTACCGGACGATCGGGATCGCGGCGCCGATCCTGCTGCTCGTGCTGCGGTTGGTTCAGGGGTTCGCGGCGGGCGGCGAACCCGGTGGCGCTGCGACG
This sequence comes from Saccharopolyspora sp. ASAGF58, assembly GCF_012277335.1. Lineage (NCBI taxonomy): Bacteria > Bacillati > Actinomycetota > Actinomycetes > Pseudonocardiales > Pseudonocardiaceae > Saccharopolyspora > Saccharopolyspora sp. ASAGF58. The sequence continues at coordinate 6,079,542 of NZ_CP040605.1, forward strand.
TTCCTCGCTGAGTACGCACCAAGCCGTCGGCGCGGCACCTACGTCAGCATGTGGCACGTGTCGAGCTTCGCGGCACTGGTGTGCTCGTCAGGATTGGTGCTTTTCCTGCACGAGGTCATGACTTCGGAACAATTGCTTGCGTGGGGTTGGCGCATCCCGTTCCTGCTTGCGCTGCCCGCAGGGTTAATCGGGCTCTACATCCGGCTGCGGGTCGAGGACACACCCGAGTTCCGTGTCCTCCAGTCGGAGAGCGCCACGGCACAGAGCCCGCTGCGCGAGCTGATCCGGCATGATCTACCCAGTCTTGTGAGGGTCTTCTTTCTCGCTGCGATCCAGCAGTTCGGGTTCTACACCGTCTTCGTGTACCTGGCATCGTTCCTCCAAGTAGAGGGCGGCTTCTCGGCCGGCTTCGGCACCCTGGTCACCGTGTTGGCGGTGGTCGCCGCGATGATCGCCGTCATGCCTTTCGGGGCGCTTTCTGATCGGGTCGGGCGGAAACCGGTGCTGGTCGGTTCCTGCGTCGTCCTGGCGGTAGGGGCTGTTCCGCTCATGCGGCTCGCCGGCTCGGGCAGCCCGACCGCGGTGGTGGCGGCCGCGCTGCTGCTGGCCGTGACGGTCGGGGCGTTCATGGGCGCCTCCGCCCCTGCGTATCCGGAGCAGTTCAGCACCCGCAGGCGGTACGCGGGAATGTCGCTGGCTTTCGGGTTGGCCGCCGCGGTCTTCGGCGGAACCGCGCCGTACCTGTCCACATTCGTCACCGATCGCCTGTCCGATCCGCTCGCGCCGGGATACCTGCTGGTGGCGTTCGCGCTGGTGTCGCTGATCGCCGGGCTCACCCTTCGGGAGACCGCGTATCGGTCGTTGGATGAGCTTTGACGGATGCGGTCGCGGCGGGCGGTGCCGTCAGCTGGCTGATCAACCATTGCAGCCCGGCGTCATCGCCCCGGCGGCGATCCCAGACGACTGACTGCTCGATCGGGCGCAAGGGAACCGGACTGCTCGACCACCGGATACCGGCGGATGCCTGGCACATGCGGGCGAGCCGTTCCGGGACGACCGAGACGAGCGGTGTCCCGCGCAACAGGTAGGGCACCAGCGTCTGGCTCTCCGTCCGGACCGCGACCTGTCGGGTCACACCCGCGCGGTCGAGCTCGCGATCCGCGGCGCTGATGACACCACCGGGGCGGTACTCCACATAGGGCAGGGAGGACAGTTGGCTTCGGCTGATCATCCCGGAGACCGTCGGGTGGAAACGCCACACCGCGCACACGAACCTGTCGGTGAACAGGCAGTGGTGCGCGGCGTCAGGCAGGTCGGTGCGGCGGATGTTCTCACTGATCAGGAGCGCGTCGATGCTCCCGCGGCGCAGCTGTTCGGGGAAGTCGTCGCGCAGCGGCACGATCTCGACGGTGCCGGACAGCCCTTGGGCGCGGGCCCTGGCCAGGATCGGGTGCATCGTCACCAGGCTGGCGTAGTCGCTGGTCATGATGGTGAACGTCCGGTTCGCCGTCGCCGGGTCGAAGCGGGGCCGCAACGCCATGAGCCGAGACGTCGCCTCCAGCGCCTCGGTGAGGTGGGCCCGAAGGACCTCGGCGTACGGGGTGAGGACCAGCTCCCGCCCTTGCCGGACGAGGAGCTGGTCATCGAACGCCCGGCGAAGCCTCGCCAACGCAGCGCTCGTCGCGGACTGGCTCAGTCCCAGCCGCTGTCCGGACCGCGTCACGTTGCGCTCGCGCAGTAAGACGTCCAAGGTCTTGAGCAGGTTCAGGTCGAACTTGTCGAGGTCAGTCGCGGAACCTCCGCCGGGAAGGCTGCGGACCGTTTCCGGTGCCTCCCGCAGTGGCGCTGCCATTGGTCCCTCCACTCCGCGGATTGCCGGCAGCGGCAAGATCTAGCGTTCGAGTGCCGCGGCGTGCACGAACGTCGTGATGTGGTTGGCGACGGTCTCGTGCTCGACGTCGTTGACGATGTCGTGGTATCCGTCGGTCATGGTGATCAGCTGGGCGGCCGGGAACGTCCTCGACCACGATTCGGCCTGCGCTGGGGACGTGAACGCATCGTTGTCCCCGTAGATCAGCAGGACCGGGATGGACAGGCTGGCCGAGCAGGCGTGGACTTCCGCCAGCGCCTCGTCCAGGCACCGCCAGAGGTTCGGCTCGGCGGCTGCGGTGACGAAACCGTACGGGTCGTGAGCGAGCTCGTCCAAGTAGGACGACTCCTTGCTCATGATCGGGGGTGGTGCATCCGCATCGACCGACGGCGAACCTGCGATAGGTGCTCCCGTCAGCACCAGACCGCTGATGCGGTGCTGAGCGCGTGCGGCGAGCAGCATGGCAGTTATCGCGCCGAGGGAGTGGCCGACAACCACGACGGGCAGTTCAGGGTTCGCCGCGTGCGCGTGCTTCAGCACTGCCGCAGCGTTGTCGGCCAACTGCTCGACCGAGTCGAACAGACCGTCCGGTGCCGCACCGGTGAGACCATGCCCGACGTGATCGACAGCCCACACCTCGGCGCCGTCGCGGCACAGGTGAGCGGCAAGTCGGCGGTAATGCCCGGAATGCTCGCCATAACCGTGCAGCACGAGCACCGTCGCGGACGGCTCCGCGGCCGGCCAGTGCCGGTAGAAGAGGCCATCCTTGGTGTCGTTGACGAATGGCATCTCAGCCCTCCCCGTCCGCAGCGCGCTGCTGAACGAGATCCGTGAACCACTGCGACGACGTCATCCACGCCAGCGGGATGGGCGGGCTCGGGTAACCGGCCACCAAGATCATGTTGGCGTGCACGCCGCAGTCGCCGGTCTGCACGAAGACCTTGCAGCGGTCGCGCAGCTGATACATGTCGGGCAGGTACGGGATCTCATGCACGTTCGCCGCACCGACGAGATCGCCGATGGCCTTCCTCCCGGCGGGGTTGGCCGTCGTCATCTCGGCGGCCACGATCGCCGCTTCGAAGTCACCGACCGCGTGCAGGGCGGAAACAACGTCCGCGACGGTCGGCAGACCGGTGGCCACCGCGACATCGACCACCTCGACGCTGTCATCCAGCGGTACGAGGCTCTTGGGCGAGGTTCCGCTGCCGGCATCGGCCACGAAGATCATCTCACCGTGCCGCAACGTCGCGATTATCCCAGCCAGCCTGGGGTGCAGGAGGCGGACCTTGCCGGTCATGTGAGTCCTTTCCGATTGTGCTGAATGATCAGGGCATGCAAGTTGCGGACCAGCCGTCCTGCTCCGGCTCAGGCAGAGCCCGCAGTAGCTGATGTGTGTTCGAGCACGAACTTGGCGATGAAATCGGCGACTTCTCGGTGGCAGAGATCGTTGAGTACGTCATGGTGGGCACGAGCCATCTCGGTGAAAGACGCACGCTGCATCCGTTCGGCCCACCGCCGGGCCACCTCTGGGCGGGCGACCACGTCGTTCTCGCCGTTGACGAACAGAACCGGCAGGGTCCATTGCGGTGCGGCGGTCCGGATCGTCTGGAGGGCTTCCAGGATCGCGCGGTCGAGCCGCTGTGCGTCCGGTTCGCCGGCCGCCGACAGGAGGGGATCGACAGCGAGGGCGTCGAGGTAGGCCGGATCTTCCGACATGACCGGTTCCCCTTGCTCGGCTAGCCTGGCGCGATGGCCGATCTCTCGCTCGAGGAGCGTGCCGGAGAGAACGAGCGCTTCGATCGGTGGCGCGCTTCGTGCCTGCAGCACAGCTGCGGTGAGACCGCCCAAGGAATGACCGACGACGACCAGCGGCAGGCCCGGCCGCTGGTCGGCCGCGATACTCACCAGCTCGCCGGCGTTCGTTGCGAGCGCGGTGAAGTCCGAGCATCCATCAGGGTCGCCGCCGGTGTGGCCGTGACCGAGATGATCTATCCCCCAGACCTCGATGCCGTGGTGATTCAGGTCGCCCGCGAAGCGGTGGTAGAGGCCGGAATGCTCGCCACGGCCGTGGAGTAGAACCACGCCCGCGCGAGGCTCCGGGAGTCCCCATCTCCGGTAGTAGAAACGGTGCGGGGAAGATTCGACGAAGGGCATGTTTCGGCTCTCTCAAGATCGGAAGCAGGATCCGAAGCAGGATCGCAATTCGTTGCTCAGTCGGCGACGATTGCCGACGCTGGCCCAGGTTTCTGCGCGCGTGCCACGGCGTCCGAAGGGGCGGCCGTCACCTCGTCCAGTTGCTCGTTCCCGGTGCTGGAGTGGTTGCGGAGAGCCAGGGTCGCTACGGCCACGAGCACTGCTATCCCGACGCCGAGCAACGACATCGCTGCGCGGCTCTGGCCGGAAATCTCCATCACCGACGCCGCGACCACCGGCGAGAGCCCGCCGCCGATCGCCGAACCCACTGCGAATGCGACCCCCATGCCGGTGTAGCGGACGTGCCGGGGGAACTGCTCGGCAAGGAAGCCAAGGAGCCCGCCGTACATCAGGGAGATGGTGATGGCCACAACGGAGATGAGGACACAGACCACGGTCATTGAGGCAGAAGGGACGAAAGTGAAGAAAAGAACGAAGCTCAGCGCGGTCGCAACTGCGCCGAGCGTGAGGACGACCTTGCGATTCGTCCGGTCGGAGAAGATCGCGACCAGCGGCACCAGCGGAATGATGAGGATCTGGAAAATCAGTTGAGCGGTGAGCGTATCTGTTGACGAGAAGCCGTTCGCCTTCATGTAGGTCAGAAAGTAGACAGCCGCGATGCCCGAACAGGCGGTGTAACCGGTCGCAACACCGAGCGATCCGAGAAACGAGCGCCTGTAGTTTCGGAACACCTCCTTGAGGGGTACCTCCGCGATGCCCTCGCTTGTCGCGTAGGCGTGCTTCTCCATGTCACTGATTCCGCGACGGGCGAAGTAGACGAAGATAAGGATGACAACGCCGAACAAGAACGGTACCCGCCACGCCCATGCGGCGAGGACCTCCGCTCCGCCCAGCGCTGAGATCAGCATGAACACAAGGACAGCGAGCGTCGCACCGATCCCGGACCCGAACGAGGTAAAGCTGGCGTAGAGACCGCGTTTTCCGGCCGGGGCCGCTTCGAGGCCGAAGATCGCCGACCCGGGCATCTCTGCGCCTGCGGCGAAGCCCTGGACCAGCCTCAGGGCCAGCAGACACACCGGAGCCAGGGCGCCGATCTGGGCATACGTCGGGAGCAGGCCGATTGCCGTGGTCGATACCCCGAGAAGAATCATCGTTGCGAACAGCACCCGCGCCCGTCCGAGCCTATCTCCGAAATGGCTGAACACCAGGGAGCCTAAGGGCTTCACGAGCGACCCGGACGCGAACGTTGCCAACGAGAGGATCACGCCGACACCGGGGGATACACCCGGGAAGAATTGTGTGTTGAAGACCAGCGCTGCCGCGAGACCGTACAACGCATAGTCGTAGTACTCGAGCACCGATCCTCCAGCCGTGATCGCAAGGACACGGGCGCGCGAGACCTTCACTGGCGTAACACCGACCGTAGGAGCCATGAACGTTCCTTCCTCGCTGACGTTTCGAGTTGGCCTTGGACCGGACGTCCACCGAGTGTTACTGCGATTTCGGAACGAGTCGATCGACGTCGATGACGCCGCTGGAGTAGCCGCCGACGAGAACGACATTTCCGTGGACGGCGTAGTCGCCGGTCCGCACGAACAACTTCGCCCGATCCCGAAGCCGGTAGAAATCCCACTTGTAGGGAATCTCATGAACATTTTCCTCGCCGGCCACGGTGACGACCAGTCTGCGGCCGTCGGGGTTCGCGGCGGCCATTTCCTGGGTGACGATGATCGACTCGAAGTCCCCCGCCTCCCAGATCACCGGCAACACGTCGGCGACGCTCGGGCTACCAGGCACGAAGCTTAGATCGAGCTGCTCGACGTCGTCGGACATCGGGGTCAGACTCTGCTTCGAGGTAGCGCTGCCGGCATCGGCGATGAAGATCATCTCGCCGTGGCGAAGCTCAGCGATTACTGCTGCGAGACGGCCGTTCAAGATACGCGGCTTGGGGGAATTCATGAGTGGAATATCCTTTCGTGAGTGTGTGGAGGGCAAAGTCCAGACCCTTGCCATAAACCATCAATCGCGAGAGACCAGGCCATTCCCGAATTCAGGGCCACCGGGAGGCCGACGGCAGAAGGCGATGCGCGGTCAGTTGTGGCCGGACTTGGCGCGGATCGTGGTGACTGCGATCCCGCCGACTAGAGCACTTGCGATCACGATGAATGCAGGCGCCAGCGTACTACCCGTGGCTGAGATGAGATAGGTCGCCGCGGCCGGTCCGTTGCCGCCGAACAGCGCCAGCGGAATCGTGAAACCGATGGCGAATCCGGTGTAGCGGACGCGCGTGGGGAAGAGTTCGGGAAGCCCGGCTGCGGAGGCGCCCATGAACAGTGCGAGGAGGATGGCCAGCGCGCAGTGCGCGACCGTCACCCACACCAGGTTCGGCGAGTTGAGCAGAACGAATAGGGGATAGCCGAGCACGACCAGCCCAGCGGCTGCGGCGACCATCTGGTTGCGCCGCCCGATGCGGTCCGACAACGCGCCGAACGGGATGATCACCAGCATGGCGGACAGGTTGGCGGCGATGGTGGAGAACGACGCGAAGGCTGTGGAGTGGCCCACCACGGTTAGGTAAGTCTGCAGGTACACCAGGATCAGGTAGAACACGACGCCCTGGAGCACGACGGCACCGGCGGTCTGCAGGATCTGCTTCTTGTTCGCGGCGATCGTCTCGCGAACCGGGGAGGACGCGACCTGTCCCTTTGCCTCCAGGTCGGCGAACTCAGGGGTGTCTTCCATCCGGCTCCGGATGTAGAGCCCGATCGCGCCCAGCGGTCCGCAGATCAGGAATGGGATGCGCCAGCCCCAGGACTGCATCGTCGGTTCGGACAGCATGGTGGTCAGCACCACGATGAAAAGCCCGGCCATGGCGTTGCCGAGGAAGCTCGAGAAGTGCCAGAAGCAGACGGTGAGTCCCCGGCGTCCCGGCTTGGCGTATTCGAGCAGGAACGATGCGGCACCAGCGGGTTCGCCTCCGGCGGAGAACCCCGCTACCAGGCGCATCAGGGTGAGCAGCACGGGGGAGAGCACGCCGACGACCGCGTAGGGAGGCAGGACGCCGATGAGGAAGGTGGACGAGGCCATCAGCAGGATGACGATCGCCAGCACCCGTTTGCGTCCGATTCGGTCTCCGAGCGCACCGAAGAAGACGCCGCCGAGTGGGATAACGATGAAGGCGATGCCGAAGACCGCGAAGGTCGCGAGCAGGCCCGTGCTGGTTCCGTCCTGGGGGAAGAAGACCAGCGCGAGAGTCGCGGCGAGGTAGCCGTAGATGCCGTAGGAGAACCACTCAACGAAATTGCCGACTGCTGCCGCGAGGATCGCACGCTGGATGCTGCTGCGCTGCCCGGCATCCGTCCTGGTAGGCGGTCGTCTATCGGTCTTGCTGGCCACTTGGAGCTCCTCACTGTTGGAGGTGGATCCGGGTCCCCGCCGTCGTCGTTTGCTCGTACCCCGGCTGCCCACGGTGGGCGCCAGGGGAGGACGGGGCTCTGAAAGCAGAATCTAAGCGACGAACATTGTCGACAAGCGACTATTTTTGGAGATAGTGAGCCGCCTGCGACGCCGTGTCAACCCCTGGGTGGTAGGTCGGCGGTCCAGACAAATTTGCAGGCTATCGCCCTGACGCAAGTGTCCTCGGCTCGTTCGCGACCCTTGACAGCGAAGGCTACGGGGCGAAAAATTGGCGACAGTCGACAATCAACTAGTATCACTCGTGGGGGCGACGGGTCCCCCGTCCTCGTCGCCCCCACGCTCGCCGACTGGACGAGGCCTGTCCGCGGCCCAGCCGGCGCCGACATGCCTCAGGCGTCCGCGGCTCCTGCAAGGTTGCGAACAGCTCGACGGCACAGACGCCGGACGGGTGCAGGTATCAGGTCGAGCGCGGATTATGCTGGACGGTAACTTGTACTTTGTCGACGCCAAGAGTGGTGGGCATGACGACCTTCGAGCCGCTGGATCACACGCCACGCGCGATCAACGTTGCCAATGTGCTTCGCCGGGCGATCATGAGCGGATCCCTGCTGCCCGGGAGTCCGCTCCGGGAAGCCCAGATCGCGGCCGATATGAACGTCAGCCGAGCACCGCTGCGCGAGGCGCTCCGAACGCTGGAGGAGGAGGGGCTCGTCACCCGGATCCCCTACCGCGGTGCGTTTGTCGCCTCGGTGGGGCCGGAGGTGATCGAGGAGGTCGCCTCCTTGCGGGTCCGGTTGGAACCCTACGCGGCGGAGCTGTCGCTGCCGTACTTCCAGAAGGCTGGATTCGGTGAGCTTCACAAGGCCGCCGACGACATCGAAGCGAGGTCGAAGGCGGGCGACCTGCCGGGCATGATCGACGCCCACCTCGGCATGCACCGGCTGTTCTACCTGCGTTCGAACCACAGCTTGCTGATGAACTGCTGGCGTTCCTGGGAGGCGCAGCTCCGGCTGTATCTGGCGATCGACCACTCGTCTTTCACCAGTCACGACGTCGTCATCCTGGCCCACCGCCGGCTGCTGTCCCTCTACGAACAGGCCGACATGACGAAGTTCGCCGAGGAACTGCGAACTCACGTCGAGGTATCGGCGCACGCCGTTTCGCAGGCCCAGTCCGAGGACTGACCGAGCGCTGCGAACTCCCTAGGTGGCTGGTGTTTTGGGTGGCTAAGGATCGGTGTGTCTCGCCCGGTTTGAGGTGATCGTTTTGGCAGGATGGTCGGGTGACGTTGGGACGTGCGCCTCGCCAGACCGACCTGCTGCGGTCGACGGTGGACTACTGCCAGGACCGCGTCCCGTCGGATTCGATCTACGGGGTGCTGCATCGGGAGTGCTTCGCGTTGTTCCCGGATGAGATGTTCGCTGACCTGTTCACCGATGTGGGTCGCCGGTCGGTGCCGCCGATGATCGTGGCGGTGGTGATGGTGCTGCAACGCATCGAGGGCTTGTCGGACCGGGAGGCGGTCGACCGGTTCGCTTTCGACGCCCGCTGGAAATATGCCGCTGGTGGCCTGCATTTCGACTATCCCGGGTTCGTGCACACCGTGCTGGTGGACATGCGGGCCAGGCTGGCCCGCTCTGCACGGCCGGAGCGGATCTTCGAGGCAGTCCTGGACGTGGCCCGGCAGGCCGGGCTGGTGGGCCGCAAGCGTGTGCTGGACTCGACCCCGTTGTATGACGCGGTGGCCACAATGGACACCATCACGTTGATCCGTTCGGCGATTCGCGGCCTGCTGGCTGCCGCCGATGCCGGACAGGCCGCCCGGCTGCGGGCGGTGCTCACCTCCGGGGATGACTACGCCAGCACGGCGAAACCACAGATCGACTGGGACGATCACAACGCCCGGGAGGAATTGATCGACTCCCGGGCTCGGGACGGGTACGCGCTGTTGACCCTGCTGGACGGCCATGAGCTGGGCGAGGGTGTGGACAAGGCCGTGCGGCTGCTGGCCACCGTGCTGGGCCAGGACTTGGCCGACGACGGCGACGGGGTGTTCCGCATCGCCCGCAAGGTCGCCCCGGACCGGATCATTTCCACCGTGGATCCCGAGGCCCGTCATGGGCACAAGACCAGTGCTCGCGGTTTCGACGGTTACAAAGGGCATGTCGCGATCGAGCCCGATGCCGAGATCATCACCGCCACCGAGGTCACGGCCGGAAACAGCGGTGACGCCGAGTCTGCCGAGGCCCTGCTCGCCGACATCATGCCCGCCGAAGCCGAAGCCGAAGCCGAAGCCGAAGCCGAAGCCGAAGCCGAAGCCGAAGCCGAAGCCGAAGCCGAAGCCGAAGCTAAGGATGAAGATCGGGCGGCGGTGTATGGGGATGCGGCCTACGGTGCGGGTGAGTTGCTGGAACGGCTGGACGAGGCTGATATCCACAATGGACTGAAGGTGCAGCCGCCGGTGGCGGTGAAAGGTCATTTCCCGAAGGACCGCTTCGACGTCGACCTCGATGCGCGGACCGTGACCTGCCCTGCCGGGCACACCGTCCCCATCCGCGCCCGCGAGCGTCACGCCGGAGTGGCCTACTTCGGCGCCGCCTGCGCCGCCTGCGCCGCCTGCGCCGCCTGCCCGCTGGCGGCACAGTGCACGACCGCGAAGACCGGACGCACGATCACCATCAGTGCCCACGAGGCCGCGCTGCAAGCAGGGCGGGCGCGCCAGACCGATCCCGCCTGGCGTGCCGACTACCGCGCCACCCGCCCCAAAGTCGAACGCAAAATCGCTCATCTCATGCGCCACCGCCACGGCGGGCGCCGAGCCCGCGTCCGAGGACTGCTGAAAACAGCCGCCGACTTTTCACTACTGGCCGCCGCGGTCAACCTCGCACGCCTCGGCATGCTCGGGATCGCCCGCACGGCAACCGGATGGACCACGACCACCGCCTGACCCGGCCCCGGCGGGCCCGCCGGACACGCACGAGCCCCCGTTGTCAGGGCATACCGGCAACGATCACGCCCGAGTTCCGCCACATCACCAACCCCGATCGATGAAACCCGCGACCACACCGACCCGCTCAACAAACACAGAACAGATCAAGCCCCCACAAACCCCCGTTCGACACCAGCCACCTAGGTGCGCCCGCTGCGGGCGTACCGCTCAACACGTTGGCCGTGCGCAGGGGCTGCCTGGTCGGCGGCCCCGTTTTGGCTGCGCACCGCCGTCATCACAGCTTCGTTGTCGGTACAACGCCCGGAAGCGCTGAAGCGGTCCAGGGGTTGACAGGGGTTCACGCCGTCGGCAAACTGTTCAAAGTCGATTGTCGACAATTCGGTCTGGGTTTTAGCCCAGCTAGTGAGAGCCGACGCGGAGCGCGGGCACCACAACCGATCTTCCGGGCGTCCAGGCGGCATCGTGCGCTTCGCAGCGCAGGACAGCAGAGGAGATAGTGATCCAGATGGGCAAAAGTGTCGGTGGAGTCCTCGCCGCGGTGTCCACACCATTCGGCGAGGACGGCGCGGTCGACGAGAAGACGCTGCGCGACCACGTCGACTACCTCATCGCGAATGGCGTGCACGGATTGGTGCCCTGCGGGAGCACTGGCGAGTTCGCTGCCTTGACCTCCGATGAGCGCAAGCGCGTCGCCGAGGTCGTGATCGAGCAGGCTGCCGGCCGTGTGGCGGTAGTGCCGCACACCGGTTCGACCCGAACCGCCGAAGCGGTGGCGCTCACCCAGCATGCCGAGCGGCACGGTGCCGACGCCGTGCTCGTGGTTCAGCCCTTCTACGAAGCCCCGACGCGGACCGAAGTGATCGAGTACTTCGCGACGATCGGGTCGGAGACCAGCTTGCCGCTGGTGGCCTACAACCTGCCCTCGGTGACTGGGATGAACCTGGACGCCAACTTCTACGAGGACCTTCTCGAGTGCACGAGCAGCGTGCAGTACATCAAGGACACCTCTGGCGACCTCGACCAGGTCTACGAGTTGCTGTTCCGCTTCGAAGGGCGCATCGGCATCCTCGTCGGCTGGGACACCATCGTGCTCCCCGCCTTCGCGGCTGGCGCGACGGGCTCGATCTGGGGTGCGCCGAACTTCATGCCGCGTGAATGCGTCGACTTGTTCGAACTGACTCGGGCGGGCAAGCACGACGAAGCGCAGAAGCTGTGGCGGCAGGTGTGGTTCGTCCAGCAATTCCTCGGTGCGGAGGGTTACGCGGTTTCGACGAAGGCCGCTGCTGAGCTCCGTGGCCGGTCGCTGGGTGCGCCGCGCGCACCGTACAGCCGGCTGCCCGAGGACAAGCTCAAGCAGCTGCGTGGGCTGCTCGACGAAGCCGGACTGCTGTCGGCGTGATCCGCGGGCCGTTCGGTTTGGGGCGGGATCGAGCATCCCGCCCCTGGTTCGCACCGGGCGTTGAGAACAGCTAATTAGGGGAAAGAGGAAGACTCGTGCAACCGAACCGTCGTAGTTGTGACGTGTTGCTCCTGTGGGACATCGACCGGACGTTGGTCGACGTCTCCGACATCACGCTCGACGCGTTCACCGCGACGGTCACGGCTGTGCTCGGACGCGAACCGGAGACCGTAGCCTCCCTGACCGGAAGGTCCGAGGCGGCAAGCATGTTCGAAACCCTGCGGGGCAACGGATTCTCCGAGGACAACGCGCGTGCCAAACTGCCGCACGCCCTCCAGCAATTCATGTCGGAACTCGCCGGACGGATGCGCAGGCTGGATTCGGCGTGCCGAACTGCGCGTCTGCTTCCTGGCGTACGTCAGGCCCTGCGTGAATTCGCAAGGCAGACCAACGTGCTTCAGTCCGTGCTGACCGGAGGGCTCCGTGCCAACGCGCACTTGAAGCTCACCGCGTTTGACCTCGAGTCCTATCTGGACTTGTCCGTCGCGGCCTACGGTGACGACGACTTCGACCGGGCCGTCTTGGTAGATGTCGCGCGGAAACGTGCCTCGCAAGCGGCCGGCTACGAGGTACCGGTGGCCAATACGGTGTTGATCGGCGACTCCCTCAATGATGTCGACGCCGGTCGTAGGAGCGGTGCACAGGTGATCGCTGTCGCGACCGGTGTCAACTCGGAGGATGAGCTGAAAGGCGTTGGTGCCAACGAGGTGCTCCGCGACCTGCAGAGCCTTCAGGACGTGCGGGCCGCCGTGTCCCGTTGCCTGGAGCCGCTCCGCTGGCCCTAGCTGAAGCCAGCTCGGCCGTTCGGCGGCAGACTCCCAGTCCTCTCTTTTCCAGAGAAAGTCAATTCATCATGAACATCGTTGTCCTGGTCAAGCAGGTGCCCGACACGTATTCCGAGCGGAAGTTGTCTGCTGCGGATCACACCCTGGACCGTGAGTCGGCCGATGCGGTGTTGGATGAGATCAACGAGCGCGCGGTGGAGGAAGCGCTGTTGATCAAGGAGGCTCAGGGTGGCGAGGTGACCGTCGTGTGCATGGGTCCGGAGCGTGCCACGGATGCGATCCGCAAGGCGCTGTCGATGGGTGCGGACAAGGCGGTGCATCTCTCGGATGAGGCGCTGCATGGTACGGATGCGCCGTCGACCGCTCGCGCGCTGGCGAAGGTGATCGGGACCCTCGAGGGTGTTGATCTGGTGATCGCCGGTAACGAGGCCACGGATGGCCGCACCGGTGCGGTGCCGGCGATGGTGGCCGAGGTGCTGGTGGCGTGGCCGTCGCCGAGTTCCTGGCCGGCGAGAAGTTGCTTTGAGAGTCGTTCACGGTTTTTCGAGGAGGCATTGATTCATGGCTGAGGTTCTGGTCCTCGTCGATCATGTGGACGGCGAGGTCAAGAAGGTCACGTACGAGCTGCTGACGGCGGCGCGTCGGTTGGGTGAGCCGTCCGCGGTCGTGGTGGGCGGGCCGGGCACCACCGGCAAGCTCGCCGAGAGCCTCGCGGCTTACGGTGCGGCGAAGGTGTATGCGGCGGAGTCCGCGGAGGCCTCGGAGTTCCTGGTGACCCCGCAGGTGGGCGTGCTGGCCAGCCTGGTTGGCAGCGCCGGCCCGGCGGCGGTGCTGGTATCGGCGTCGATCGATGGCAAGGAGATCGCCGGTCGGCTGGCGATTCGCATCGGTTCGGGTTTGCTGTCGGAGGTCGTGGGCCTCGACGCCGACGGTGTGGGGGCGCACTCGCTGTTCGGTGGCGCCTACGACGCCAAGGCGAAGGTCACCAAGGGCACGCCGGTCGTCACGGTGCTGCCGGGTGCGATCGAGCCCGAGCAGGCCGCGGGCGCGGCTGTGGTCGTGTCGGTGGAGGTTCCGGCCGCTACGGGTGCGAGGATCACGGGTCGGCAGCCTGCTGAGGCCGGGGACCGCCCGGAGCTCACCGAGGCCTCGATCGTGGTCTCCGGTGGCCGTGGTGTCGGTTCGGCGGAGTCGTTCGAGGTTGTGGAGAAGCTGGCCGATAGTTTGGGTGCCGCGGTGGGTGCCTCGCGTGCGGCGGTGGACTCCGGCTACTACCCGCACCAGTTCCAGGTCGGGCAGACCGGTAAGACCGTGTCCCCGCAGCTGTACATCGCGCTGGGCATTTCCGGTGCGATCCAGCACCGGGCCGGTATGCAGACCGCCAAGACGATCGTCGCGGTGAACAAGGATCCCGAGGCCCCGATCTTCGAGATCGCCGACTTCGGCGTCGTGGGTGACTTGTTCAAGGTCGCCCCGCAGCTCACCGAGGAAATCACCAAGCGCAAGGGCTGAGCCCCGAGCTGATCTGACGCAGAAGGCGGGCCCCTTTCGGCATCTCGCGCGACTCCTCGGGACTCAACGGGTGCAGGCGATCACGTCCTCAAAATCACGGGAGTGCCGGGCACCGGGCCTGGCCCACGGGAGTTCCTCGGTACGCACCCGCCCGCCAGCACGAGTGTCGTGAGCGTTTTCGGGCGCTATAGCACCGAAAAACGCGCACGGTCCACCTCGGAACGCAGCGATCACCACGCCCCACACCCGTAGCTAGGGCCTGTTTCATATGTCAGAGCCATTCGTTGATCGCCGCGACGACCACTGTGGCCTCGTAACGAACTGCCAACGGCGTTGGTGACGACGAAGTCGTCGTCGACGGGCGAAGCGACCCGGCTCCATTCCGTCGGTGCGGCCTGTTCGAGTCCCAGCAGCCGTGACACCCAGATGTCGAACGCCGCGGAGCCACCACAGCGGAACTGGCCTTCCAGGCGCATGACCTCGACTTCGCAGCCCTTCGCCTTGGCCGATGTGGTGATCGCTTCCAGCGACCCCATTTCTCCTGGGCGCACGATCTGGTGCTCGTCGAGAAGAAACACGGGTACCGATGCGACGTTGATATTGATCGGGAACTTATAGGTGTGATCTTCGTTGTTCTGGCGTGATCGCTGGTGTGCGGGACGCGCGGAGGTTGTCGCCTGAGGCGCAGGAGGATTTGCGGCGTAGGGTGGTCGCTGCTGTTCATGGTGGGATGAGTCAGGTCGAGGCGGCCCGGGTGTTCGCGGTGGCCCCGCAGTCGGTGTCCAGATGGGTGCAGGCGTGGCGGAAACGTGGCTCGAAGGGTCTCACCGGGCGTCGCCGGGGTCGCAAACCCGGCGAGCAGAAAGCGTTGAGTGCCCGCCGGCAGCGCAAGCTGCGGTATGCGGTGGCCGAGCACACCCCGGCCACGTTCGGGCTGACCGGCCTGGTGTGGACCCGCAAGACGGTGGCCGAGCTGATCCGGGTGCGCCATGGCATCGTGTTGAACCTGCGCACCGTCGGCAACTACCTGCGTTCCTGGGGATTGTCGCCGCAGAAACCGATCCGCAAGGCCTACGAACAGGACCCCGAGTCCGTACGCCGATGGCTGGAGGAGGACTACCCGGCCATCGCCGCCCGCGCCCGCCGCGAGGGCGCACTGATCCTGTGGCTGGACCAGACCGGGATCCGCTCCGACGCCACCGTGGCCCGCACCTGGGCACCGGCGGGCCAGACGCCGGTGGTGGGCAAAACGGGCAAACGGTTCAGCGTGAACGCGATGTGCGCGATCGGGAACAAAGGCGAGCTGTACTTCACCGTCTACACCGGCTCGTTCAACGGCAAGGTGTTCCTGCGGTTCCTGGACCGGCTGACCCGCCATCTGGACCGCAAGGTCCACCTGATCGTCGACGGACACCCCGTCCACCGCCGCAAGACCATCCAGCAATGGATCACCAAGCACGCTGAGGCGATCGAGACGCCGCCTGACATCACACATTTGCCACCCGGATCAATAAGTTCGTCGATCTGAAGTAACCCCATGTCAAGGCCTTGACCTGGGGTAGAAACCGTGTCCGAGGGGGGACTTGCACACTATCCACCCGCCTTGTGCTTCCCGAAATTGGTTGAGGCACGGGGCTTTTGCTATCCCGCCTGTCCCGCCTGTCCCGCCTGGAGTCCATCTGGGACGCCTAAAGGTTGGCCCGTAATCGCGGTCCGGGCGGGTAGTGGATCATGTGCGGGTCCAGGTGATCGGGGTCGTGAAGCATTCGTCGAACGGTGAACTCCGCAGGGTGTCACCGCGGGACCGATTGTGCTGCAACGCTCGTCGTTCATGCTCGTCCGATCCCCAGGACTCACCCATGTGCCGAAACTACGGCGCCATGTCCGTCACCTGCCCTACGGTGGGTGCAGGAACCCGAGCGATCAGCGGTAGCTGAGACTGGCAAGGTTGAGAGGTAACAGGGATGGGCGCGCCGTACGTCTCGATCAGGCGGCTGGCGGACAACTCGCTGGCGGCGATGCTGTCTGCGGTCGAGATCTACAACAAGCCGCAGATGACCTACCGCGACGAGGTCACGGTGATGCTGGTCGTGAACGCCTGGGAGCTGGCGCTCAAGGCAACGCTGCGCCAGGAGGACCTTTCGATCTTTTACCGGAAGCAGCGGGGTGAGAAGTACCGCTCGATTGGACTCGACGACGCGCTCGGACGAGTCGCTGCGAACAAACTCTGGCCGTCAGGCATCGACGGACGGGCAGTGACTGCCAACGTAAAGGCACTCGCAGAGTACCGCGACCGGGCGATTCACTTGTATAACGCACAGGGGCTGGGTGCTGCCATCTACCCATTCCTCCAACAGAATGTGTTGAACTACCGGGACTTCATGCTGGCCAGGTTCAAGAAGGACTTGGCCGACTCAATGACCTGGCAGCTCTTGCCGCTCGGAGCGACAGCACCGGCCGACGCCGTGCAGTTCATGCGCATCGACAAGAACGCGACGATGGTCGCCGAGGTACAGCAGTTCATCGACGAGCTGCGCCGCTTGATGGATGAGGCAGAGGAATCTGGAAGTGACATGGCGAGAGTGGCGACGGTCTACGACATCAACATGCAGTCGGTGAAGACGATGACAAGCGCCGACCTCATCGTCGCTGTCTCACCCACTGCCGATGGTCAAGTGGTTGTGCGCAAGACCGATCCGAACCAGACGCATCCATACAACATGACCGAGCTGCTCAACAAGGTAAACGAGAAGCGTAATGGTCGGAAGCTGACGACGTATGACTACCAGGCGATCTGCTGGAAGGAGTTACTGCGAGAGAACACGAAGTACGCCTGGAAGCACAGCAACGGTGTCTCGCACGTCTGGTCGGGCGATGCGATCACTTACCTCGCGTCGCTCTCGGACGAGCACTACGAGCAGGTGCGTGCCGATTACGAGGCGCACAGAAGGGGACAATCCGCCAAGAAGTAGCAAGTTTCTTCGGGCGCGCCGGCGCGTGGTGAGCGGACATCGACCCGCAATGCGTCAGCCTCGTTCTTGAGGCGAGCGCTGATCCCGTCGATAGGCTTTGGTTCCGAGAGCGGATGGAATTCCTCGATTTCGACACGGGCGTTCATACGAGAGGTCGTTCGTCGGCCGGGGATCGCACTTAGACCGACGATGCGCTCTTGAGACGGACGGGCAGTGAGTGGCGTGGTGGGAGTGTCCTGACGTGATGCCTGGCATGCTGCCCGCCTCGATGTTTCTCCCGGCCTGTGGCCAGGCCAGTCGGGGATACCCGCGGATCCCCGGTAAGGCACGCTCCGCAGCGCGGGACCGCCGCCCGAGGGGGTGGTCGTCTAAGCGCCGCCTCCTGCGGATCCCCCTGGTGATCCTCCCGATGCACCCCCATATCCCCGGCGCAGGCCCCGCGGCCCGCCGTGGACCGAGTGGTGCGGGGCGGGGCCGCGGACCTGCCGGTCGGCGGCCCCGCCTTCGATTATCGAGCGTTGTCGTAAGCCTCAACGATCTCCGCGGGGATACGGCCCCGGTCGGACACCTGCCAACCTTCTTCGCGAGCCCACGTGCGAATGGCCAGATTGCGTTCTTTGTCCGGGACTTGCGGCGCGGCGGCTTTGGCGGGCTTGATGGTCGCGCGCTTTCGCCCTCCGGTCCGGCGGGCATGAGACACATAGGGTGTGAGCGCGTCCCGAAGTTCAGTGGCGTTGTCCTGTGACAGGTCGATCGTGTAGCTGACTCCATCCAGGCTGAACTCGACGCTGGTCTCAGCGGGCGTGCCGTCGATGTCGTCGACGAGCGCAACGGTGACTTTCTGAGCCATGTAGTTCCTTTCGTTTGTCCGGTATCGTGAAATGCCGGACGCCGGTACGGAAACGGATTGTAGGGCAACCGCCCGAGATAAAACCCACGGACCGCCGCCGCGTCCGGGTGGATTACGGTCACGGCATTCTCCGGAAGTGTCCCAGGTGCTGGCTGTCGCGGGCGGCGGTGTTCTATGCTTTCGCGGCAAGGAGTACGTGCTGACTTCAGGGCCCCTGTAATGGATCTCTGGACTTGATATGTGGATGGTGCTGTGGCTGAAAAGACCGTGGTCGAGTTCGTCGATGACATCGACGGCACACCCGCCGAGCGACCATGACGTTCTCTGTGGACGGGGTGGTCTATGAGATCGACCTCAACGCCCACCAGGCGCACCACCTTTGGGCCCTGCTTCAGCGCTACATCACCCACGCACGTCGGGAACCGGCTCACCGCGGGAACCGGCGCACCGAGCGTGATCAACGCCGGGTCCGCGAGACCAACAGGGGCCTGACAGCGCAGATTCGACAGGCAGCCCAGCGTACCCGTGAGCACCTTAGCCACAAGCCTGCCTCGGAGCAGACAGACCACACCGATCCCAAGCCCCCGGCTGAGATCGCGGAGAAGGTGGTCGAACCGCACGCCAGGAAATGGCCGCGGAATCCCGTGCGTGCCCCTGAGTTGGCGCCTCCGCAGTTTTCATCGATCTAGCAGCTCCGGCAGGCTGGCCTGCTGGCCGTGCAGGGCGCTGCCGGAGCCACGTGGACTTGTTGTGCCGACGGTCAGAGCGCCCCTCGCCACATATGGGGGCGGGCTGACCGTCGGCAGCGCTGGCCGGGTTCATCATGGCGACGGGCTTTATGTGCGTCGGGACGGCAGGGCGCGCAGTCGTGGTGAGCTTGCGGTGTTCTGGGGTGCTGCGCCGGCCTGTGGTGCTGCGCTGGCAGGTGGTGCGGGCAGGGCGGCGTGGATCAGTGGCGCGGCGCGGTAGGTCCAGCCTGGGCCTGCGTTCTTCCAGCAGCTTAGCATCAGCCAGCGTCCGTGACGGGTGAGCCACAGCCAGACGTCGACCAGGTCGGGGTCGTCGCCGTCGGCGGGGGGAAGGAGTTGCAGGACAACGGTTCCCGTGGGGAGGGTGGCGGGGCTGAGGTTCGGCTTCCAGGCCCCGGTGAAGCCGGTGAGGGCCTGGTGGGGGTCTCGGTCGGTGGAGGTGATGACGATGCCGCCGGTGTTGCGGGGCATGCGCATGGGCGGCGGGGGACCCAGGGTGCAGGTGAGCCGGGTACGGTCGGCAGGTGAGGGACACGGCGGTGCCGGCGCCCGGTTCAGCCGTGGGCCAGGGGCACGCAGTTGTTGTGCCGGTGGTGTGTGAAGCCGCGAACGGTCTACTGAGGACATTTCTGTTACCTCCTTGGTGACATTGGATTCGTAGGGGCCAGTGATATATGCACGTGCTGGGCGTGGCGGTGTTGCAGCGCGCTGGCCAGGGTCTGGGTTTCTGGTGCGGGTTTGCAGTCGATGTCCCGCAGCCGCACTTCGAGGAGCGCGAGGGTGCGGGGGATGCCGTCGTGGATGCCGAGACGGTCTTGCAGTCGCATGATGTCGCGGTAGAGATGTTCGTTGTAGGGGTCGAACCCGGTGGCGGTTTCCAGTAGTTCCAGGGTGTGCCGGGGGTCGTCGGCGGCGTGGTGGCGGGCGAGTTCGCTGATGGCATTGATGGCGGTGCGTTGCGCGGCGTGCCGCACGGTGTGGATCCATTCGGAGTCGATGCCCGCACCCAGCTCGCCCCGGTAGGCATCCACGATCTCGCGTAGCACGGTGAGTCGTTGCGTCGTGCTGTGTGCACGGCGGCTCTCGGATTCGGCGTGGGCGAAGTGGTGGTAGTCGACGTCGACGCGATCAGGGTTGTTTAACGGTGTAACTCCTGAGATGTAGGAGGCACCAGTGACTGAGGTGAAGACCGAGCAGGCCAGCGAGGCCGCCGCGGCAGACCTGGCGGTGATGGATGAGCAGATCCAGCAGCTGGCCGATCGGGCCCGTGCTGAAGGGCTGCGGCTGACTGGTGAGGGTGGGCTGCTGGGCCGGCTGACCAAGCTGGTCACCGAGGCCGCGCTAGCCGGCGAGATGGATGATCATCTCGGCTACGGCAAGCACGACCCGGTTGGCCGCGACGGCGGCAACTCGCGTAACGGCACACGGGCCAAGACGGTGCTGACCGAGGCCGGTCCGGTGGGAATCAGCGTGCCGCGGGATCGTGACGGGAGTTTCGAGCCGGCGATCGTGAAGAAGCGGCAGCGCCGCCTGTCCGGGGTGGACGATTTGGTGATCTCGTTGTCCGCCAAGGGGTTGACACACGGCGAGATCTCGGCTCACCTGGCCGAGATCTACGGGGCCGAGGTGTCCAAGCAGACGATCTCCACGATCACCGACCGGGTGATGGACGGGATGGCCGAGTGGCAGAACCGGCCGTTGGACCCGGTCTATCCGGTGATCTTCATCGACTGCATTCACGTCAAGATCCGCGAGGGTAACGTGGCCAACCGGCCGATCTACGTCGCGCTCGCGGTGACCGTGGACGGCACCCGCGACGTCCTTGGGCTGTGGGCCGGCGAGCACGGCGACGGGGAGGGCGCCAAGTACTGGCTGCGGGTGTTATCCGAGATCAAGAACAGGGGTACCGCCGACTGCTGCATCGTGGTCTGCGACGGGCTGAAGGGCCTGCCCGACGCCATCGCGCAGGTGTGGCCGCAGACGATCGTGCAGACGTGCATCGTTCATCTATTGACTGAACTAGTGGGGGTGTTTTTGCAGTTCAGGGGGTATGTTGCTACGGTCCTGCGCCATGATCGTGTCCGAGGGACAGCCGAGGGATCTGGCGGGGTTGGTCGTGCCGTCGGCGGGCTCGTTGATGGAGACCGGCGATGTGTGGGAGCCGTGGCGGCTGCTTGATCCGCATGGTGCGGTGTTGGTGCCGGTTGCGGAGTTCCTGAAGGATCTGCGGGCGTGTGGGCGGGCGGTGAGCACGCAGCGGTCGTATGCGATGGCTTTGCTGCGGTGGTTCCGGTTCTTGTGGGCGGTGGGGGTGTCCTGGGATCAAGCGACCCAGGTTGAGGCCCGCGATTTCTGTTGCTGGATCCAGTTGGTCGATAAACCGGGGGGTTCGCACGGGCATCGGTCCGGTCGGTCGGCGGATGCTGTCGTGGCGGAATCCGTTGTGGTGCAAGGGAAACCGAACTCGGTGACCGGCAAGACATCGCCGGGCCGGAAGTATGCGGCGGCGACGAAAGCACATAGTGAGAGCGTCTTGCGGGGTTTTTACGATTTCCATCGGGATGCCGGTAGCGGGCCGATGGTCAACCCGTTTCCGCTGGCCCGGCGGGGACGGGGTGGTCGCACTCATGCCCATCACAATCCGATGGAGCTCAAGCAGAGGGCGCCTGCCCGCCGCAAACATTCAGCTGGTGTGCTGAGGGTGGGCGGTTGTGACGTGGCGTTGTGCCCGACGATGGTGGTGTCGGTCGGGTGATCAGTCATGTGATGGGTGGTCAGGCCGGGGCAGGATCGGGTGGTACCCAGGGCCGTCCGATGATGGCCTCGCGCAAGACGTCCATGGCGTTGCGACCGTGTTTGACCGCGGTGGAGAGGTATCCGCGGATTCGGTAGCGGTCGGTGGTGCGTTTCTCGCTGGTCAGTCGCCCGGAGATGTTCTGTTGCACTTTGCTGGGCCGTAGGTCGCGTTCGGCCTGGTTGGAGGTGGGCGGCACCTTCAGATCGTGGGCGAAGCGCAGCACGTCGGGCTCGCGGTCGCGCAGGACCCGCGCACGGGTGTGGATAACGTCGCTGGTGAGAGCGTTGGTCTTAGCCTGGATGCTGTGCTTCTCGGAAAGTCATCGCCGCAGCTGAGAGTGATAATGCTTCCTCGGCTGGCATCATGTCCGGATGATCGTGTCGCTGCTGTACCAGGTGACCCGGAAGCTGCTGTCCGCCACGGCGGTGCTGCTGCGCCGCGACACTGCCAGGGACGCGGAGTTACTCGTACTGCGGCACGAGAACGCGGTGCTACGCCGCCAACTCAAGGGTCCGGTCCGCTACGAACCGGCGGACCGGTTCTGGTTCGCCGCCCTGTCCGCGCTGATACCCCGGCGGCGCTGGCGCGAGGTCTTCCCCGTCACCCCGGGAACCCTGCTCGCCTGGCACCGCAGATTCATCGCCGCGAAGTGGGACTACACCGAGCGCCGCGACCGCACCGGACGCCCGCCGACCAAGGCGGTGCTCAAGAAGCTGATCCTGCAGCTCGCTCGAGAGAACGCGAGGTGGGGGCACAGGCGGATCCAGGGGGAGCTGGCCCGTCTTGGGCACCCGATCGCCGCATCCACGGTATGGGAAATCCTCAATGCGGCGGGCATCGACCCGGCCCCGCGTCGCTCCGGCCCAACCTGGCGCGAGTTCCTCACCGCGCAGGCCGAGGGCATCATCGCGGCAGACTTCCTGCACGTCGACGCTGTGCTGGGCAGGTGGCTGTACGCGCTGGCGTTCCTCGAGCACGGCACGCGGCGGCTGCACATCACCGGCGTCACCGCCCATCCGACCCGGCAGTGGGCCGTGCAGCGGGCCCGGAATCTCGCCGCCGACCTGGGCATCCGTTTCGGGTCCTTGCGCTTTCTGCTGCGCGACCGCGACGGGAAGTACTCCCGCGCCTTCGACGCCGTCTTCGAAGCCGAGGACGTGGAGATCCTCAAGAGCGCCCCGCGGGCACCGCGGATGAACGCTCACTGCGAACGGGTCATCGGCAGTCTCAGGCGCGAAGTCCTCGACCACGTCCTGGTCCTGAACGAGTTCCATGCCCAGCGTGTGCTTGCCGCCTACCAGCGGCACTACAACGGGCACCGGCCCCACCAGGCCCGCAACCAGCTACCGCCCGACGCTCACGACCACCCCGTTGCCGTGCATGACCTCGACGCCCGCCGGGTCCTGCGCACCCGGGTCCTCGGCGGCGTGGTCAACGAGTACCGCTACGCAGCCTGACGTGCGGCGATGACTTTTCGAGCGGCACAGGAACACGCATCCCGAAACCCTGGCCGAGCTCCGCATGAGGACAACCACCGACCCTCTTGGGCCTGCGGAGCGCCCGGTGCGCTGAGAGGTGCACGCCGGGTGCGGGAGGCGGCTCGGAGAAACCCACCAGCGGTAACGCTGGCAGGGCGCTCCGAGCCGACCTCACTAGGTTTGAGTGGAGGTGGGAGACCTTCGCCATCGGGCCATCGCAGTGGCCCGATAGGAGTTGTGTATCTGCAGTACGATTATCAGGCGTGAACGGAGTAACGTCGATGATCCGATCGGCGGTGTAGAGGGCGCCCGAGGGGGGGCGCGATGGTGAGTGTGGCCCGTATACCGGCTGCGTTGACCGAGTTTGTGGGCCGCCGGCAGGCGACGGCCGAAGTGAAGGGTGCGCTGGGATCTCATCGGCTGGTGACGCTGACTGGGGTGGGTGGGACCGGCAAGACGCGGTTGGCTTTGCATGTGGCGGGCGAGTTGCGTCGGGTGTTTGCCGACGGGGTGTGGTTGGTGGATCTAGCCGCGTTGCGGGATCCGGGCTTGCTGGAGGAGACGGTCGTGGCGGCGTTGGGGGTATCCGATACGTCGACGCGGGACCCGGTAACGGTGTTGGTGGACCATCTGGCCGACAAGCGGTTGGTGCTGGTACTGGACAACTGCGAGCACCTGTTGGATTCCTGCGCACGCTTGGTGGCCACGTTGTTGCGGGCCGCGCCTCGGTTGCGGGTGTTGGCCACGAGTCGGGCGCCGTTGGGGGTCACCGGTGAGCGAGTGTGGCCGGTGGCACCGTTGGCGGTGCCACCCGAGGGCTCACCCCTGCGGGAGGCTATTGGCTCTGAGGCGGTGGTGTTGTTCGAGCAGCGGGCGGCGGATTCGGTGCCCGGGTTCGCGGTGACCGAGGACAATGTAGCCGCGGTGGTCCGGTTGTGTCGGCAGCTGGATGGATTGCCGTTGGCGCTCGAGCTGGCGGCGGTGCAGCTGCGGACGCTGAGCGTGGAGCAAATCGTGGGCCGGTTGCAGGACCGTTTCTTGTTGTTGACCCACGGTGATCGGGCGGGGCCGACGCGGCACCAGACGTTGCGGGCTGCGGTGGAGTGGAGCTTTGGGCTGTGCACGGAGCTGGAGCGCACGATGTGGGCCCGGTTGTCGGTGTTTCCGGCCGGGTTCGACCTGGCCGCTGCCGAGCAGGTGTGTGCCGGTGAGGGAGTGCTGGCCGAGTACGTGCTCACCGCGCTGGCGGGTTTGGTCGACAAATCCCTGGTGATCAAGCGTGAGCAGGGGCCGCTCGTGCGGTATCGGATGTTGGACACGATCCGCCAGTACGGCAGCGAACAACTCGGTGGGGAAAAAGAAAAAACTCTCCGTCGGCGGCATCGGGACCACTACTTGCTTCTGGCCGAACACGCCGAGGCGGACTGGTTTGGCTCCCATCAGGTGCAGTGGCTTGAGCGTTTCGGTGCCGAGCAGCCCAACATGCGGGTGGCGTTGGAGTTCTGCCTGACCGAACCCTGCCAGGCTCGCTGCGGGCTGCGGATGGCCGGCGCGCTGTACTGGTACTGGATGGTGTGCGCACTCCGGGATGGCCGGTGGTGGCTGGAGCGGGTGCTGGCCGCCGACACGCAGCCTAGCCCGGAGCGGACCACCGCACTGTGGGCTGCCGGCTTCATTACTTTCTGTCAAGGCGACCTCGCGCGCTCTCGCACGGTCCTGGCCGAATGCGTCGAGCTGGCCCGCGAGTTCAACGACGAGACCGCTTTAGGGCGCGCGCTGGAGTTCATCGGGGCGATCAAATGGATCGGTGACGACGACCTACCAACGGCAAGGACAACATTGGAACGGGCACTGGCTCACTACGGACACGCCGGCGCGGAAGACTCATTGATGGCGATGACGTTGTGCATGCTTGGCTCAATGGTCGCCCAGTTCGGCGACCTCGAGCGTGGGATCGCGCTGTGCCAGGAGTGCATCGACCTCTGCCAATCCAGAGGTGAACAGTGGGCCAGGGCATGGGGCCTGTGGAATCTGGCCTTCTGTCATTGGCGCCAGCGCGATCTGCCGCAGGTGGTCACGCATGCGAAACAGGCACTCCGGCTCAAACACGCCCTGCACGACCAACTGGGCACCCCGTGGTGTGTCGAGACGCTGAGCTGGGTGGCCGTAACCGAGGGTGACGCCGAGCGGGCCGCCGTCATGTTCGGCATCACCGACGCGTTCTGGCAGCAGATCGGCGGATCGCTGACCGGTTGGGAGGCTATGCGCGAGTGGAGCAACCAATGCCAGGCCCAGGTCCGCGATACCCTCGGCGACCCCGCCTACAACGCCGCGTTCCAACACGGCCAACACCTCTCCCTCGAAGAAGCCGTGGCCTACGCACTCGGCGAAAACCCGGCCAGCCAACCGACCACCGCCCCGTCCGCAGCGCCGCAGCTAACCCGACGCGAACGCGAAGTCGCCCAACTCATCGCCCAGGGCCTGACCAACAAAGACATCGCCACCACCCTCGTCATCTCCCCCCGTACCGCCGAAGCCCACGTCGAACACATCCTCACCAAACTCGGCTTCACCTCCCGCACCCAAATCGCCACCTGGACCACCCACCAACACAACACCGACTGAGCTACCACCCCACGACCCTGCTGGTTAATTCCTGATCATGCTGCGAGGGCGTGTTCGAGGCGGGTGAGATGGCTGGTGCGGGTTCGGTCGAGGGGGTGGCCGTTCCACCAGGCATCGAGGCGGATCAGGTTGAGTGCGACCGCGGAGAACACGTGTTGCAGGTGGGTTTTGGCCAGTCCGCGGTAACGGGCGTGGCGCAGGTCGGTGACCGCGATGCCTTGGCGGATGGTGCCCTCGACCCCGGCCCGCAGCGCGTATTCGGCTTGCCAGTCCTTGGTTTCCTGGTCGGCGCGGGCAGCGCGTTGAGCCTCGTGGACGGCCCGCGGGTGCACGGTGATTTGCCGGCGCCGGGTCTGGGAGGTGGTGCACTGCTCGCGGACCGGACAGGGCCCGCAGGTCGCGGTCGCGAAGGTGATCACGATCGTGTCGGTGCCGCGCTGGGTGGCCGGGTTCCAGGTGGAGCTGGTCTGGCCTTGCGGGCAGGTGGCCTGCTCGCGGTCGAAATCGATGGTGAAGCGGGTGCGGTCGAACCCGGCGCCGGCCCGGGCCTGCGGTGAGTGGTCGGCCAGCAGCGGGGTGATCAACGTGACACCGAAATCGGTCGCGGAACTGACGATCAGCTCGGCCGAGGGGTAGCCGGAGTCCAGGTAGTGCTCGCCGGGCAGCAGGCCACGACGATCCAGTGCCTGGTGGATCGGTTCGGTCATGGCCACGTCCGGGACACTCGCGTCCGTGGTCGCCACGTTCGTGATCAGGTTGGGTCGTGGCACGGTGGCATCGGCCGGCTCCGGCTGGGTGCCGGGGCGCCGGCAGGTCTCGCTGAAGTGCACCTTGTAGCCGTTGCAGAAGGTGTCGCGTTTGCCGCCCCAGCGGGCATCGGTGTCATACGGCGAGGTCAGGCGCCATCTCCCTGGCGGGAGACCGTCCGTGTCCGCCTCCCGCCGTGTGATCACCTCCCGTCCGTTGCCGGTGATCGTGCGGGTGTAGTTCTGCAGCAGCACCACCCGCAGCACCTCCACGGCAGGCAACTCACGCAACCAGCCAGGGGCGTTCGGGGAATACACCGCCCGCAGCAGCGCATATCCGTCGGTACCGTAAGTCACCGCCAGATCCCGGCGTTTGGCCTCCGAGGTGGGCAGCCGCCAGGAATCCACCCGCGCGGCATACCGCTGTCCCCACGCCGGCACATCGATCGCCCCGGCCAGCCACTGCGGCACCGCGGCCGCGAGAGCCTCCAGCGCGGCCCGCACCGACTCACCCGCCAGCTCCAGCCGGTTGAGATCCCGCACCGCCGCCACCACGTGCGTGGAATCGGTGCGCTGCTTCCCGCCAGCGGCCACCAATCCCTTGTCCTGCAACACTTTCAGCAGCAGATCCAGCGCCCGTTCCTCCAACCCGTGGGCGACCAGCCGGGTGCGGAACTCCGACAACACCGACGCATCAAACCCTGGATCGTCCAGCTCCATCCCGAGCGCGTACTTCCAGTCCATGCCGAACCGGACCCGGTGGGCCGCACCCCGATCGGTCAGATTCTCCGCCATCTGTAACACCGTGACCAGCGCCAACCGTCCCGGCGACCACCCAGGCTTCCCCCGCACCCCGAACGCCTCGATGAACTCCGCATCGCTGAACAGCTCACCCAGCTCGTCACGGACCCGCATCGCCAACGGGTACTCGCTCGTGCCCGCCGCCGCCCGCGCGGCACGCACGGTCGCCTCCGGAATCCGCGGCCACGGCCGGGGCTGCATAGACACCACACACTCCATCCTGCGGCCAGGAAGCGGGTAAGTCGACCGCAGAAAGATCATGCACCAGATCAACAGATCACGGCGACACCAAACCCAACCCCTCGCCGAATTAGCCAGCAGGGTCCCCCACCACCACAAAACAGGAACACCGCCCACAAGATCTCGGACGACTGCACGGTGCAGCCGGTCACCATAATACATGACCAGCGTGTTCAACACGCTGTTTTCGGTCTACCGTTTTTCCGGTGATATTGTAACGGTTTTTGAGTGGATTTTTAATCACCACGAGCGTTATTCAGGCAGCGGGTGATCACCTCAAAATAGAGCAACGACCCCAACCGGGTAAGATCGTTTTCTCCCAAAGAAGACGACTTAAAGGTAGGGCCGTTGCGTTATCAGTCTACTACAGGGCTTGCTGCTGACCAGATCGAGGAGCTTGTCGTGCGTATCTGGCAGATCGTCCAGTGTCGCGGCAAGCAACCGTGGCCTCTGACGGTGGGACTGTATCGGGCTGTCGTGATCACTTTGGTGTATGTCCGACAGAATTTAAACCAGGCAGCTGTCGGCGATTTATTCGGTCTGAGCCAGCCGACTGTATCGCGGATCTATCGAGGGATTCTTCCCTTGATCGGGGAGGCATTATGTCTGCACATTCCAGATCTCAAGGATGCCATCCGTGGCCGACTCGTCCTGGTCGACGGAACCGATGTCCCGACCGGCAACCGCGCTGGTCACGAGGTCAACTACTCCGGCAAGCGCCGCCGCGCAGGCCTCAACATCCAGATCGCAGCAGATACCGATGGTGACCTGTTGGGAATATCCGCGCCGATGCGCGGCTCGATGCATGACCGCAAAGCATTCGACGAGTGCGGTTGGGAAGATCGCCTCTCGGACACCCCTACTATCGCCGACCCCGCATACCCAGGGACTCACGCGATCACTCCACGCAAGAAACCCAAGGGCGGTGAACTCTCCACAAACGACAAGTCGAACAACAAGACCATCTCCTCAATACGGTCTGCCGTCGAGCGATGCATCGCCCACGTAAAGAACTGGAAAATACTCGCCACCGGCTATCGGGGACGCCTCGCCGAACTGCCTACCATCATCCGCATTATCGCAGCGCTCGAATTCTACCGCCTTGGGTGGTAACGCTCGTGAATAACGCTCCACGAGATAGAGCACTTTCAATGCGGCCTGCTCGTTGGGGAAATGCCCCCGTCGGCGGGTCGCCGGACGAAAACGAGCGTTCTTCACCGCGTTCTACCCAAGCGCGGTCATCCCGATCGGTAAGCGCGTCGATCGCCATCTGATGCGCTGGGCAAGGTGGAAATACAAGCGACTGAAACGCAGCGAGGTAAACATTCAGGGGCGGGTTTGAGGTGCGGTTTCTGGTCGTGAGGGCATGCCGAATTGCCCGCGGTGCCGCGGGGTTGCCGGAGGGGGTGCGGGGTCAGGCTGGGGCGGGGTCTGGCGGCATCCACGGGTGACCGAGGATCGCTTCGCGCAGGGCGTCCATCGTGTTGCGGCCGTGCTTGGCAGCGGTGGAGAGGTAGCCGCGGATCAGGTAGCGGTCCTTGGTGCGGGCTTCGCTGGTGAGCCGCCCGGAGATCTTCTGCTGGATCTTGGCCGGTCTCAGGTCGCGTTCGGCCTGGTTGGAGGTGGGTGGTACGCGCAGGTCGTGGGCGAATCGCAGCACGTCGTCCTCGCGGTCGCGCAGGACCTCCAGTAGCAGCCTGGCCTTGCGCTCACCGGGCTTGGTGCCGTGGCTGGTGGTGTCGGACAGCCCGACCTTCACCCCGTCCCGGAAATTGTTGATCAGCTTGTCGCGGACGGCGTCGTTGAGGGCGCGGCGGCCGGCGTCGCGGGCGAGGTTGGCGTGGTGGATCAGGCCGCGCAGCGCGTCGGCGATCTGGGTGGGCCAGTGCGCGTCGGAGTAGGTTTCGGCGGCATCAGCAAGATCACGCAGGAGATGCTGGCCGCACAGTTGGTGGGTCAGCTCGCCGATCTCGGCGGAGTCGTAGAGGTGGTAGCGGTCGTGCACCACCACCGAGTCGATCAGGTCCTTGAACACGAACGCCTTGAAGGTGTCCAGGTCACGGTTGCCGAGCAGGTAGTGGGTGTAGAGCTCGGTGCAGGCCACCAGCAGGTACTTGTCGGCCTTCTTCCGCCCGGGTTTCGGGGTCTTGCCACCGACGCGTAGCGGGGTCTCATCGGCGCAGACCGCGTAGGCCAGGGTGATCAGGGCGCGGATGCGTTTGTCCGCCTCAACCAGCAGTGTTGCGGCGCGGTCGAGCATGCCGTGCACGAACCCGACGCTGGGGGTGGCGCCGGTCAGCGACTGGAGCACCTCGACCACTCGCGTGGCGGGGATGAAGTGCACCACCATCAGATAGACAGCGAAACTTTGCAGATTCGGCCCGTACCCGACCAACCCGGTGCGGGCGCCCTCGGGGCGGGTGGCGGTGTGCAGCCGGCCGCAGCCGCAGCGCACCTGATGCTGGTCGTACTGCGTCACCGTGACGCTGATCAGCGGGATCTCGTGCTGCTGATAGCGATCCACGATCCCCAGATCGGTGGCCCCGGCCAGGTCATGGCCGCACTCGCAACGCCCGGTCGGGAACCGGTCTACCTGCTTGGCCGGATTGTCGGCCCAGGCCAGGTTCGCCCCCGGCGCCCCCGGCTGCTTACCCCGCGCACGCTTCGGCCCGCCAACCCGCCGTGCCGGCTTCACCGCCGGCGGCATCCGGCCAGGGTCGTCATCCTTCGACGGCGGTATCGAGGAATTGCTCGAGTTACGGGTCAGCAGGTGCTCCAGCCGGGCCGGCTTCGCCGCCAACTCCTCGTTGGCCTCCAACAGGCCCGCCACCTGTGTCGACAACGCAGCGATCCGCTCATCCCGAGCAGCGATCCGCTCATCCCGCGCCGCGAGCTGACAGTCCCGGTGGGCAACAAGCGCGATCAACTCCTCACGCGACATCTCCTCCGGAACGGGCACATCCAGATCAAACTACAGCCGCCACCGCTGATCAACACACCAGCAGGGCCCCCTCCGGTTCGACTACCCGGTCAGCCTCGACCCTGCCGAACCGCCTCGCCCGCCGCAGCCGCCAACGCCGCCTCGCTCACCCGCCAGCTTTCATAGCCACGTTCCTCATCGACGACGACGTCCAGCAACCCCACGGCCTTCAACCGCGCGGCCGCCGACTCCACCACCTCCCGCGACAGCGAAGTCTGGCGCTGCACACCGAACGTCGTCACATACCGCATAGACCGCGTCCCCGGCTCAGTCTTCATCCCCACATGTGTCGCGCCCACCGCGATCACCCCGAACACATACAGCGTCTCCGGATCAGCGAGCGCGTCGACCACAGCCCAAGCATCTTCGATAGCCATACCTTCAACCGTAGCCACCCAAGATCACCTTCAGCGAGACCGGCCGCTCACCCCTCACGAACCCGCTGAATGTTTACGCAGCGAGGATAGAGCGCAGGCGTGGTTGACACGAGTCCGGCAACGGTCACCCAACCTGTTCGCGCACTGGACGCTGCGGTACACGACCTGACAACTGAACGACACGAGCCGGATGAGCCCGCACCGCAGGCACCGCCGGATCGGAGAACGGCGGCATGAAATACCAATGGAGGCGGCTTCGCCGCCACGGTCCGCACCAGACCGCGCCGCGCAAGGCTACGGGGCCGCTCCTCCGGCCTCAAGGGTCGCTTCGCGATCGCTACGCGACGGGCCTACGGCCCGCCCTTGACCCCGGAGCCTCTACGGCCCCTAACGCGCAGCGGCACGGGCAGGACCCACGGCCCCGCCCGCCCCAGCAGCGCGGCGCTGACCACAACCAACAACATCCCTACAAATCAACCCTCTACGGTTTAAGGGGATTGCCACCGAGGGGACTGTAATTTTAACGGTGTAACTCCTGAGATGTAGGAGGCACCAGTGACTGAGGTGAAGACCGAGCAGGCCAGCGAGGCCGCCGCGGCAGACCTGGCGGTGATGGATGAGCAGATCCAGCAGCTGGCCGATCGGGCCCGTGCCGAAGGGCTGCGGCTGACTGGTGAGGGTGGGCTGCTGGGCCGGCTGACCAAGCTGGTCACCGAGGCCGCGCTAGCCGGCGAGATGGATGATCATCTCGGCTACGGCAAGCACGACCCGGTTGGCCGCGACGGCGGCAACTCGCGTAACGGCACACGGGCCAAGACGGTGCTGACCGAGGCCGGTCCGGTGGGAATCAGCGTGCCGCGGGATCGTGACGGGAGTTTCGAGCCGGCGATCGTGAAGAAGCGGCAGCGCCGCCTGTCCGGGGTGGACGATTTGGTGATCTCGTTGTCCGCCAAGGGGTTGACACACGGCGAGATCTCGGCTCACCTGGCCGAGATCTACGGGGCCGAGGTGTCCAAGCAGACGATCTCCACGATCACCGACCGGGTGATGGACGGGATGGCCGAGTGGCAGAACCGGCCGTTGGACCCGGTCTATCCGGTGATCTTCATCGACTGCATTCACGTCAAGATCCGCGAGGGTAACGTGGCCAACCGGCCGATCTACGTCGCGCTCGCGGTGACCGTGGACGGCACCCGCGACGTCCTTGGGCTGTGGGCCGGCGAGCACGGCGACGGGGAGGGCGCCAAGTACTGGCTGCGGGTGTTATCCGAGATCAAGAACAGGGGTACCGCCGACTGCTGCATCGTGGTCTGCGACGGGCTGAAGGGCCTGCCTGAGGCCATCGCGCAGGTGTGGCCGCAGACGATCGTGCAGACGTGCATCGTTCACTTGCTGCGCAACAGTTTCCGTTATGCCTCCCGTAAGGACTGGAGCGCGATCGCCAAGGACCTCAAGCCGGTCTACACCGCACCCAGCGAGCAGGCGGCGCTGGACCGGTTCGCCGAGTTCAGCGAGAAGTGGGAGTCCCGGTACCCGGCGATCGTGCGGCTGTGGACCAACGCGTGGGCGGAGTTCGTGCCGTTTTTGCAGTTCGACACCGAGATCCGCACGATCATCTGCACGACCAACGCCATCGAGAGCATCAACGCGCGCATCCGCCGCGCGGTGAACGCTCGCGGCCACTTCCCCAGCGAGCAGGCTGCCTTGAAGTGCGTCTATCTCGCAATCATGAGTCTTGATCCCACCGGGACGGGCCGCAAGCGCTGGTCCAACCGCTGGAAGAAGGCCCTCAACGCCTTCGAGATCACCTTCGACGGACGCCTGTCCGCCGGACGCCGATAAAACCGAAAACAACAGTTACACCGAAAACTTGACAGCCCCCCACCGGAGAGGCTCACGTCCGGATCTGTGGGGGACGGCGGGTGCGAATCCCGCCGTCTACCCGGCAGTGACTTATTATAATTGCGTTCGTAACGGGTATGAAAGTCGTTGCGCCTTACGTTGTTCGTCTGGCTGGCCGGGCCCCGGGTGGGGTTTAGTCGTACGGTGCGACCGTCCGGAACAGGGGCGTCGTTGGGAAACGAGCATGGGCAGGCCGTTCTTACTCGATGGGCTGCGAGCCCCGTGTTAGTAGCTGGCCGCCCCTGCGGCTGGTCCGGTGGTCCGGCTGCGCTGTGAGCGCGAATCCGTAGGTGTCGTTTCGCCCTGCCGTTTCCGTGTTGTTGATCGACGTGGCCGGAGGAGGCGGTGATGGGACGGTCGATCGGGCTGGATGTGCACCGGGAACTTCGCGCAGATCGCTGTGTGTGACAACGGTGCGGTGACCGGTGCTGGTCAGGTGGAGTGTCGGCCGGAGCGGTTGCGTGCATGGGCGGCGACGCTGCGTGCGGATGACGAGGTGGCGTTGGAGGCCACCGGCAACAGCGACGCCATTGTGGCACTGCTCGCGCCCCGTGTGGCGCGCGTGGTGGTGTCCGACCCACTCAAGACACGGGCGATCGCCGAGGCGAAAGTCAAGACCGACAAGGTCGATGCGCGTATCCTCGCGCAGCTGTTGGCCGCGGTGTCTACCGTGTACTATTGCACGTTTTCCCTTCGAGAACGCGGATAAAATTGGCGCCGAGGATCTTGCGGATCACCGGTTCGGAAAAGCCGTGGCGCAGCAGAGCATCGGTGACCAGTGGCAGGCCGACGGGCCCTTCGAGACCGGGTACCAGGATCTCTGTGTTGGCGCCTTCGAGAATCAGTGGCCGGTCGCACGGGGGAACCTTCTCCTCGAGCACTTCGGCGATGAAGTCGCTGCCGAGCCCGACGTGGTCTTCCCCGGCGACGTCGACGATGTGCGCGATGTGCTCGACCAGGTGCTCGATCCTGGGTTTCTCGTCGGTGAGGAATCCGGCGAAGAAGTTCACCCCGATCACGCCGCCGGTGGCGGCGATCCCGCGCAACTGGTCGTCGGTGAGGTTGCGGTGGTGGCGGTGCACGGCGTAGGCGGACGAGTGCGTCGCGACGATCGGCCTGGCCGCCAGCTCCAGGATGTGCTCGACACTCGCGCGTCCGACGTGCGAGACGTCGACCAGCACGCCAAGTTGCTCGAGCAGGGCGACCGCGTCGGCCCCGGCCCTGGTGAGCCGGCCACCGGTCGCGTCCTCCGCCGATCCGTCCGCGAGCATCGTGCGGCCGTAGTGGGTGAAGGACGCGATCCGCACACCGAGGCGTGCCATGGTCTGGAGCAGTTCGATGTCGTCGTCGATCTGCGGGCAGCCTTCGAGGGCGAGCACCAGCGCGATCCGGCCGGCGGCGAGTGTGGCATCGAGTTCCGCGCCGGTGCGGCACAGCGCGACAACGTCGCTGTTGCCCTCGGCGATCCGCTGGGCCGCTTCGATCATCCGTAGCGTTTCCCGGAGGGCGCCCTCCGGCCGGAATTCGTTGTCGATGTACACGGGAAGCACCTGCACGTCGACGCCGCCCTCGCGCAGCTGCGGGTACCAGCGTTCGCGGAAGTACGACGCCCACGCCGATCGCGGGCGCCGCGTGACCAGCATCAGCAGGTCGTTGTGGGCGTCGGCGACGACAGATTCGTGGTGCAGCCGGAGAACCTCGTTCAGCATCGCGGGTTCCACAATCGTCCTCCTCATCGAGCGAAAAGCCACATCATCCTCTGCCATGGTCCCGATCCGCTCCTGTTATTCGAGGTCATTCCCATACGCCATCGCCCTCGGCTGAGGGCGATGGCGTATGGGAATGCCGGTTCCGTCAAGCCAGTTCCTTCCCTTCCGTCTCGGGCAGGGCAAGCGCGAGCACGGCGCTGCCAACGAGGAAGATGTCGATGAGCAGGACCGTCGTGGAGAAGCCGGTGGTCTGGGCAATCATGATCCCGACAACGGTCGGGGCGACGGTGTTCGCGACACGCTGGCCCGAGAAGCCAAGGCTGGATCCGATGCCACGAACCGGGGAGGGATACAGTTCCCCGAGCCAGGCATCCCACACGCCCCATGCGCCGAGGCTGAAGAAGTTCAGGACGAATACGCCCGCGTAGAGCGCGGCGACCGAGTGCGCGAAGGCGAACAGGTAACCCCCGACGGCGGCGCCGAGGACGTAGGCCAGGAAGATCTTCTTTCGGCCGAAGCGACCGGTGAGCCAGGATGCGCTCATGTAGCCGGGCACCATGAACAGGGCGCTGATGGCCACGAAGCCAAGGCTGGACGCCGCCGACAAGCCCCGGTTCTGCAGCAGGATCGGCATCCACGCCTGGACACCCCAAAAACCCCATGAGTAGAGGAAATTAATCAGGACCTGCAGGGCTGTGATCCGGGCGAGTCCACCCCGGAAGACTTCTCGAAGCGAGCCACGACGCAAATTCGGCACGGTCAATCGCCGGTCGCGCTTCAGTCCGGTGGCACCAAGCCGGGCGAGCACGTCGTACGCCTCGCTGGACCGGCCCTGCCGCGCGAGCCAGTAGGGCGACTCGGGCACCCAGCGGTAAACAACCAGGGCCCACAGGCTGGCCGCGGCGCTGATGGCGACGACCAGCCGCCAGCTCTGAGTCCCGAAGGTCGCGGCCACCCCAACCGCAAGGAGCAAGCCGACCGGAGTGCCCGCCGCGAGATACACCGTTGCCCGGCCCCGGCTGCGGACCGGCAGCAGCTCCTCGAAATACAGAAAGCCGATCGTGAAGCACCCGGCGAGCGCGAATCCAGCGAGTGCCCGGGTGACCAGCAGAAGTCCGAAGGTGGGCATGAAGCTGCTTGCCAGAGCGAGCACGCCGTACGCGGCGAAGCTGTAGAGTGTCGTCTTGCTCCGTCCTATCCGGTCCGCCACGGCGCCACCCACGACCGCGCCCGGGATCATCCCGAAGAACAAGGCCGACATGGCCAGTCCGACCTGCACCACGCTGATCTTCAGGTCATGTTGGAGGTCTACCGTGATATAGCCGAAAAGCAGCATCTCCCATGCTTCGATCGCGAATGCGACAAAGAGCGCGATACCGATCTTGACATGTGCCGAGTTAAGGGACATCTGGGCGAACGCCGCACCGATCGGTAGCGTTTCCGAACTCGTGGTTCCGCTCGTAGATTGCGCATCCAGCGTATCATCGGAATGCATGTGAGGCTCCAGAAAGAGAAAGAAAAGGTGGGGGAGGGGGCGAATTCCATTGCGAAAGTTGGGACGACCCCGCCGGGATTTTTTTCTTTCGTAGCGGACGAAGTGACGGCGGGGTCGTTGTAGTAGCAGGGTACGAGAATCTCTCGATGACAGGGGTCGGCTAGACGCCCCAGCCGCCGCCGCCACCACTGACGGTTCGAAGGACATCGCCGGGTCGCAAATCCGCGGCGTCATTGCTGCGCATCTTGAGTACTTCCTCGCGGTCGGTACCCGGGTGAAGGACCAGGTAACTCGGCTGCCCGTCGTGACCGCCATCGACACCGCGCGCGAGCACGCTGCGCGTGTTTTCGTTGGCGTAAGTCAGGATGGTTCCTTCTTCGAGAATCTGGTACTCGCGCAAGACTCCACATCCGCCCCGCGACGCGCCGTTTCCGGCCGAGTCGAGTGCGAGTTCATAGCGGAGACAGCGGAGGGGGTAACGGTTCTCCATGACTTCGGTCGGAAGGTTGAGCGTGTCGCCGTCGAGGCCGAAGATCACCGTTGAGCCGTCCCCGGCGCTGTGGCCGCCATGGCCGCCGACGATGGGTTCGATCATAATGAAGGGGTCGCCATACGCCGGGTTGGTGCGCATCAAATAGACTCCGAACAACTGGTACGAGCCTGCCCTGCCCGTCTCCGGGAACAGGGGGGACAGTGCCATGAGCGTGAGTTCGCCTATAGCATCCGCCACCAGACCGTAGGAGTCACAACCTGCCGGTCGCCGAGGGTTGATCAGTGAATCGGCCGGAAATTCGAAGTCGATATTGGCGAAATGTCCTTCGTTGGTCATCTCGAGTGGCGCCAGGAGTCCCTTGACCGCAGCCAGCACGGCACTCCGCGTCCCTACCGCGGGCACATTCATCGAGCTCTGGGCCGTGCCACTCGTGCCGTCGAAGGTAGCGGTCACCCTGTCGCCGCGTACGGTCATCGTCACCGACAATCGCGGGCGGATGTCCGGGTCGATTCCGTCGTAGTCCATGTCCACGGACTGCGTGTAACTTCCATCGGGCAACGCGGCGATATGTTTGGCGACCGCGACCTTGGTGGATTCGACGACCTGGGTCATCGAATCGCGGACGGTCTCTGGCCCATACCGCCGGCACAGCGCTACGAGACGCGCCGCGCCGATACGGCAGGCCGAGATCTGCGCGTCGAGGTCACCCCGCACCAGATCGGGGAATCGGACATTCGCGGCGATGAAATCCAGCATGTCCTCAACCGGTTCGTGCTCCCGCACCAGCCACTGGTGAGTGAAGCACAATCCTTCCTGGAACAGTTCCGTGGAGGTCATGTCCCAGCCGCCCGGGGTGCGGCCACCGATGTCGGCCCAATGGGCCGTCACCGCGACGAAGGCCACGAGTTCGCCCTCGTGCACAACCGGCATGTAAATCGTGCTATCCGAAATGTGCGTGCCAGTCAGATACGGGTCGTTCACGATGAGCACGTCGCCGTCGCGAAAGTGCGCCCGCCCGATCTTCGCGATGCCGGATTTGATCGTGGCTGGTAAGCACCCGATGAACACGGTCAGTCCGGGGTCTTCCGCCCACAACTCGCCGTCCGGCGAGAGCACGGCGATCGCGAAGTCCTTGGTGTCGAACAGGAGCGGATTGAACGCCGTGCGCACGATGACGTTGTTCATCTCGTGTGCGGTCGCCACCAGGGCATTGTTGATGATTTCGCTGGTCACCGGATCAACCCTCACCGGACCAGCGGTGTTCGCGTTCGTGGATGTGGTCATCGTCGCGCTCCAGAATTGTCCGTGTGGCGAGTAGAGGTCAGGTGCAGATTTCCGGATTCGTCGTGGGTGGCCGACCACCCAGCGGGGACCAGGGTGGTGGTTCCCCACTCCAGGACCAGCGCCGGCCCCGGTATCCGTTGTCCATTGGCGATCTGAAGTCGATCGTAGAGCTGGGTTTGCGCCACGCCTGAGGCGAAATACACATCGCGTGTTCCCAGCGGGGCCGCCTCGGCCCGCGCCTCCAGCAGCGGAAGCTTGGGCTTGGCCACCGTCACGGTGCCGCGGGCTCGTAGCGTGACGATCTCCAGCACGCTGTACTGTGTGCGTGGACCGTACATTCGGTCATGGAGCGCTCGGAAGGCCCGCTCCACACCCCCGGTCAACGCATCGGGTTCCCCCAGCCACGTCGACTCGACCGGAACGGTCACCGTGTGGTGCTGGCCGACGAATCGCACATCGGCGCCGTACTGAACCTGCAGGAGATCCCCGGAAAACCCGTATCCGGACAGCCCGGAAGTCACGTCCTCCGCCAATTCCCGCAGCACCTGCTCGATGGTGGCTGAATTCGCGGGGCTTAGCGGCATGATCCGAGTGCGCGTCGCGTCTTCGGTGTAATCGCTGGACAGGATTCCCCACGCCGAGAAGCTCGCCGCCGCCACGGGTACGACGACGTGGGTGACGCCGAGTTCGTCGGCGACGGGTGCCGCGAACAATCCACCTCCTCCGCCGTAGGAGATCAACGCGAAGTCCCTGGGGTCCAAGCCGCGCCCCACCGTGACCGCACGCACGGCGTTTGCCATGTTGGTTTCGGCGATTCGCACGATGCCCAGGGCGGCCGCCATCAGCTCCAGGCCCAACGGCGCGGCCACGCGTTCCTGGACGGCTTCTTCGGCCGCGCTACGATCGAGTTTCATCCTGCCGCCGAGAAACTGGTCGGGATCCAGCAGTCTCAGCAGAACCTGGGCGTCGGTGACGGTGGGCTCGACACCCCCCTTGCCGAAACAGACCGGCCCGGGGACGGCGCCGGCGCTGCGCGGGCCGACCTTCAACGCGCCGCGGTCGTCGACCCAGGCAATCGACCCGCCACCGGCCCCGACCGACGTGATGTCGACCGTCGCACCAAGGACGGGGCGGCCGCCGAGTTTCGTCTCGGTACGTTCCACCAAATCGCCGTCGACGACCAGCGCGACATCGAATGTGGTGCCGCCGACATCGGCGCAAATCGCGTGTTCGATGCCGTGTTCGCGGGCGAGCTCCCGGGAAGCGACCACGCCGCCGGCCGGACCGGACATCAGGGTGCGCAGCGGCAACTCCGCCGCGCGCTCGGCCGACAGGACTCCGCCATTGGACTGCATGATGCCCAGCGGCGCGCGGTATCCGTCCTCAGCCAATCGTGCGGTCAATTCCTTGACATACCGGCCGAACAGCGGTTGCACGTAGGCGTTCATCACCGTCGAGGACGTACGTTCGAACTCATGCCATTCCGACGCGATCTCGTGCGACGCCGTGACCGCGACACCAGGAAGAGACGCGCGTAAGGCCTCAACCAGTGCTTGCTCATGGGCAGGATTGGCGTAGGCGTGCAACAAACAGACCGCGACGGCCTCCACATCGGACTCTTTCAGAGTCGCCGCTATGGCGTCCACCTCATCGATGGCCAGCGGCATCAGCACCTCACCGGTCGGCAGTATCCGTTCGGTCACCTCAAGCCGCAGGTGACGCGGAACCAGCGGCGCGGGTGGCGCGTAACGGTAGTTGTATACCTCCGGCCGGGCACCACGGCCCAACTCCAGCACGTCACGGAATCCGGCCGTCGTCACCAACCCGACCCGAGCGCCGCGCTCCTGGACCACCGCGTTGATCGCCACCGTCGTGCCATGAAACAGCTGTGAGATAGTAATGCCTGGCAGGCCCATGTTCGACAGACCGGCCATGAACTCCTCAACGAGTTTTCCCGAACTGGCTGGTTGTTTGTCGAACGAAACGCGCCCGGTCGCGCTGTCGACGGCCACGAAGTCGATGAACGTTCCACCGACGTCGGCCGCGGCCCGTGACTGGCTGTCAGACTCGACCATGCGAACTCCAGGATATGAACCAAAGGACGGTTGTGTGGTCAGTAGAATGCGGCACGCCATGCGGGGAAGCCTCATCCATACGTGACAATGCGGAGCTCCTGTTTACGACAGATGTCGAAACGTGTTTCTTTGTTACCAGTTGACCACTGTCGCGGTTAAAACCACATTTCATGAGGACGTCTGATGATCTCAGAGACTGTTGGGTAACTGGGACGATACTGAGCGTGGCGTGATGTTGATCGCGGCCTGCGTGTCGGGATGACAAAGAGATCATCCCCGCCGTGATCTTGTTGTGTGTGCAACTGCGATATCGGCGGGGATGATCGCCGCCCATGTTATCCGTCCAGTCTGACCGATGAGGTGTGGGCGGTCCTGGAACCGTTGATGCCGGTACGGGACCGCCGAAAGGGCGGTATGGCAAGGAAATACGATGATCGCCTAGTGCTGGACGGGATCTTCTTCGTGCTGCGTTCGGGTTGTCAGTGGCGGATGATTCCCCGCGATCTGCTGCCCTGGGACGCGGCCTATCGCTGGTTTCGGGACTGGAGTGCCGACGGCACGATCGACCGTGTCCACGACGCGCTGCGCGATCAGGTTCGGCGCCAGGCCGGACGCACGGCGGACCCGTCGGCGGCCGTGCTCGACGCCCAGTCCATCAAAAGCAGCGAGGGAGGGCAGGAACGCGGGTTCGATATGGGCAAGAAAACGACAGGCCGCAAACGGCACCTGGTCGTGGACACCCTCGGCCTGCTGCTGGTCATCATGGTCACCTCCGCATCGGTGCAGGACCGCGCGGAGCGCGGCGGGCGCGAGATCCTGCGGCGCCTGGCCGCCCGGTTCCCCTCGATCGCACTGGTGTGGGCCGATGGCGGATACGCCAACTCCGTCGTCAACGGCCTGCTGGCCTGGGCGAAGGAAAAACTCGGACTGGTACTGGAAATCGTCAAACGCAGCGACGATGTCAAGGGGTTCCAGGTGCTGCTACTAGTTACGTGGAATCTGACCGCAGGGAAGAACATCTTCCTGCGGAGTGACCACGGACTAGGGACAAGGCCGTGAAGTTTGGCTG
This sequence comes from Saccharopolyspora sp. ASAGF58, assembly GCF_012277335.1. Lineage (NCBI taxonomy): Bacteria > Bacillati > Actinomycetota > Actinomycetes > Pseudonocardiales > Pseudonocardiaceae > Saccharopolyspora > Saccharopolyspora sp. ASAGF58. Next base: position 6,120,331 of record NZ_CP040605.1, read on the forward strand.
TTGTAGTGATCGTCAAGGGTCTGCGGGTGTGAGGATGTCGACGCCGACAGTGGCTTTGTAGCTGGTTCGGTCGATGTTCGGGCCTCGGGCCTGGTATTTGGAGATGGCGCGTTTGACGATGCGGGGACATACCCGTAGTCGTCGGGCGGGCAGCAGGTTGGCCAGGATGTGGCGGCCGATGGTGCCGACCAGATCGATGACCGTGTCGGCGATGACGTTGGCGGCCTGGATGAGTTGGTCGCGGGCGGCCTGGTAGGCGATGGTGAAGCTGGCTCGGTCGGGATCAATGTCGGGTTGGGTGTTGGTGGCGTCGGCCATCGCGGTGCGCAGCAGGTGGTAGGTGACCAGCAGGGCGTAGATCTCCTGTTCGGCACCGGCCGGGGTGCGGGCGCGTAACACCCGGCCGCCGAGGATGGACGATTTCAGTTCCAGGTAGGCGGTTTCGATCTCCCACCGGTGGTGGTACAAGGTGATCAACTCGGCGGCCGGGTAGTGCTGGTGATCGGTCAGTGTGGTGGCCAGTCGGTAGACACCGGTGTGCCGGCCGGCGGTGGTGGAGATGGTGATCTCGCACTCGACGACCCGTACCAGCAGCCGGCCCAGCATCGACAGGTAGGACCCGTCGGGGTATCGGGCCAGGACTGGCATCTTGCGGCCGTTTTTCAGCCGGACGAGGACGTCGGCGCCGGTGTCTGCGATCTCAGTGATGAGGTCTTTGGCGCCGAAGTTGCGGTCGGCCAGCAGGATCATCCCTGGTCGCAGACTGCGCAGCAGGTGTGGTGTGTAGGTGGTCTCGCCGGTGGTGGTGGGGCCGAACACCGCGTCGATCAGGGTGCGTGTGCCGCAGGCGAGCAGGGCCACCAGCCGGATCTGGGGGTAGCCGGTGCCACCGTGGTTGCCGCGGTGTTTGGTGAAGCGGGCCAGCATTCTGGGGTTGTCGGGCACGGTCAGGGTGGTGCCGTCGATCGCACAGACCAGCAGGCCACGCCACCAGGTTCCGCGCTGCCCCACCGTGGCTGCCGGTCCGCGGAGCAGGTCGAACAACCATCGCAAGGGCGCGACGCCGATCCTGCGGCGGGCTTGCGCGAGTCCGCTGGTGGTGGGGATGACCAGGGGCAGGCCAGTGAGCGAGGCGGTGAGTTTGCGCCATACGCCGGGATAGCCGATCTCGGGGAACAGACACGCGGCCAGCAGCAGGTAGACCACGACGCGTGAGGGCAGATCCCGCAGCCGGGACTGCGTGGTGCGGGTGGCGGTCAGGGCCTCATCGACCATCTCGAAGGGCAGGTGCTGGGTGAGTTCACCGAGGTGGCCGGGTGCGAACCGGCCCCCGGACACGGTGATCGTGCGGGTGATGACAGACTGGGTATCCAACGGAGTTCCTGTTATTTGGTGATCTTGGTCGACACCGTTCTAGCAGGGACTCCGTTGCCCGTTCCCGGGGGGGTTGACAAACCGGCTCACGCCTTAACTACACGGCCTTGGGACTAGGGAGACACGTTGGGCAGCACGGTGGTGCTGGAGGAGAAGTGGCCGGTGCTGGGCAAGCACGAGCGGGCGGCCGAGTGGCTGCGGGTGTGGACCGACCTCGGGCGAGCACCTCGGACGATCGACGCCTATGCCCGCGGCCTGGCCGAGTACTTGGAGATGTGCGACCGCGAGGGCGTCGCCCCCGTGACCGCGAACCGGGCTCACGTCGCTGTCTATGTGCGGGAGCTGAACGAACGACCAGCCGCCGCGGCGCGAACGTGGTGGCGATTGACTCGGGTTCGGGCCTGGCCAATGCCACCATCCAGCAGCGATTAGTCCCTGTTCGGCTGTTCTACGACTACTTGATGGAAGAGGGGCTGCGGGAGTCCAACCCGGTCGGCCGGGGCCGCTACACGCCCGGACGTCGGCGCGGCGGGCATCAGCGGGGCCTCGTGCCCAGGATGACCAAGCTGCCGTGGATCCCCACGGAGCAGCAGTGGCGGGACATCCTCGGTGTCGCTGCTGAGGAGCCGATCCGTAACCGAGTGATGCTCGCGCTGGCCTATGATGCCGCGCTGCGCCGGGAGGAGTTGTGCTCGCTGTGCACCGACGACCTCGACCCGGCCCATCGAACGCTGCGGGTGCGGGCAGAGACGACGAAGAACCGGTTGGAGCGCGTCGTGCCGTACTCCGCGCCAACTGGGGTGCTGCTGTCTGGCTACCTCGCCCATCGCGCCACGATCAGCCGGGCGCGCGGACCGTTGTTTCTGTCCGAGTCCCGCCGCAACCACGCTCAGCCGCTGAGCCTGTGGACTTGGTCGAAAGTCATCCGCAGGATCGCACTGGCTGCCGGGATCCCGCGCTTCGCTACTCACACCACCCGGCACCTCTGTCTGACTGACCTCGCCCGGATGGGCTGGGAACTGCATGCCATCGCCACCTTCGCCGGCCACCGCTCAACCGAGTCCACACTCGCTTACATCAACCTGTCCGGTCGAGACCTGGCAGAGAAGCTCACCAAGGGCATGGAGCAGATCCACTCCTGGCGCATCGACATGCTCGCCCGCCTCGGCGGGCAGGCGACGGGAGCCGCGTCCCGGTGACCACCTTTCCCTCGGCGGCCGTCACCACGACGGCTGCGGACCTCACCTGGACATGGCCGTTCGACCCCTCTCGCTACCAGCAGCGCGCCGAACTCACGTCCCAAGAGGTTTCGGCACTTCAGCAGTTGGACACGGCCCTTCGCCGCCGGCCTGACCGCCACGACCCACAGATTCCGGCATGGACGGCCATCGGGTGGCTGCTCCGCCCGCTGGACGACGTCCGGGCGTCACTGTGGTGCCCGGACAGCGCATACCACCGCCAAGGCGTGAACGACGCCATCGCCCTCGTTCTGTTGCGCTGCGCCCACCAGCGCAGGACATTCTGGTGCTGGACCGCCGAAGACTGGCTCCAGCTGGTCGGCACCAGCGCCGCAACGTTCAGTGCGTCCACTCCGGGCTGGGTCGACGGGACCGCGCGGTCGACCCTCGCCGCATACGCCTATCTACTTGGTGGCTTCACCGCCTTTGACCGTCTCGGCGGATTCCAGCGCCTCCCATTGAGCTGGCGCGTGTTCGGCAAGGAACTCGTCGACCACGCCCAAGAACAGGTCAATCGGGTGCTCGACGGATGGGGCTACCGGATCGATTCCGGTGCGGACGCGCGAGTTTCTCCGGTCCTCTGCCAAGCCCTGCTGCTCAACCGCAGCCCGTTGCTGGAGAGCCTGACCACCGAGGCGTTCGCCTGGCTGCGCCAGCATCCAGCCATGCGACGCCCGCACGTCGGTGCCCTTCATGCCATCCAACGCGCGGTGGCCTCGCTCGGTTTCTGCGAACCTCCGCCCTCCCCGTTCCGCGGGCGGATGCCCGAGATCGAGGGGACCGCGCGGTCGTGGGCGGACTGGGTCGAGCGGTGGCACGACACTTCGACGCTCTCGTCTAAGGCTCGCGCGACCGCCCGCACCGTGCTGTCCAAGATCGGACGATGGCTCGCCGAGCAGCACCCGGAGATCACCGAGCCTGCCGACTGGACTCGGCAAATCTGCGCGTCCTGGATCGCGGCGCTGGATCGGATGAGCATCGGGGACTACAACCAGCGGCGCGGCGGGCTCGGCGACAGGGCGGGGCAGCCGATCTCGGCAGAGACCAAGTTTGGATACCTGACCGCGACCAGGGCGTTCTTCCGCGACTGCCAGGAATGGGAGTGGATCCCGCGCCGCTTCGACCCTATTCGGGCTCTCGCCACTCCCAGAACGGTCCTGGCGATGCTCGGACCCGATCCCCGGGTCATCGCCGACGAGATCTGGGCCAAGCTGCTATGGGCTGGGCTGAACATCCAGCCCAATGACTTGCCGACCAGCTACAACAGCCTGCGCTACCCGATCGAGCTCCTGCGCGCGGTGGCCCTGGCTTGGTTGTTCAGCGGCCAGCGCAGTGACGAGATCGTCCGCCTGCGGGTCGGCTGCATCCGTTGGCAGCATGACGGATTTCCCATTCTTGGTGACTCGCACGAGATCCTCGCCGAGGATGCAGTCTGTCTGTTGGACATCCCCACTCACAAGACCGGCACCGCGTTCACCAAGCCTGTCGATCCCTTGCTGGGCAAGGCATTCGAGGCATGGGAGGTCACGCGGCCGAACCAGCCCGCTCTGGTGGACCGCAAGACCGGCGAACGGGTGGATTTCCTGTTCGCCAACCGAGCACGGCGGGTCAGTAAGCACTACATCAATGAGACGATCATCCCGATGCTCTGCCGCAAAGCCGGCGTCCCGGCCGCCGACGTCCGAGGCAACATCACCAGCCATCGGGCCCGGTCCACGATCGCCAGCCAGCTTTACAACGCCAAGGAACCGATGACGCTGTTCGAGCTGCAGGAATGGCTCGGGCACCGGACTCCGGAAGCGACTCAGCGATACGCGAAGATCACCCCGAACACCTTGGCCAGGGCCTACAGCGATGCCGGCTACTTCGCCCGCAACGTCCGAACCATCGAGGTGCTCGTCGATCGCGATGCCGTCGCTTCCGGGGCGGCCGCGACAGGGGAACCGTGGCAGTACTACGACCTCGGGCACGGCTACTGCACCTACACGTTCTTCGAGCAGTGTCTACATCGGATGGCCTGCGCTCGCTGCGACTTCTACACGCCGAAGGACTCCAGCAAAGCGCAACTGTTGGAGGCCAAGGAAAACCTGCAGCGGATGCTAGCCAGCATCCCACTCACCGACGACGAACGAGCGGCAGTCGACGAGGGCCAGGACGCCCTGGACAACCTCCTGGAGAGGCTGGCCGACGTCCCCACACCAGCCGGGGCCAGCCCACGGGAGATCGGCGTCCCCGCGCCGGCGACCCTGCTGCCGATCGTCGCCGTCAACCAGGGCAAACGGGAATAAACTTGACAAATCAGATTCCACAGAACACGCAGGTGGGTGGTCGAACGAACTTTTGGGTGGCTGATCCGCAACCGTCGCCTCGCTCGCGACTACGAACGCCTGACCGCGAACTCCGAAAACATGATCAAACTCGCGATGATCCGCCTCATGGCCACCCGGCTCGCCGACCAGACCGTCAAGTGGTCCAACGCCACCGAACGCGAAGCCGCCCGCCGACTCACCGCCGAAACCAACATCGCTGCGTAACCACCCAGTTACCCAACAGTCTCTCAGGCGCAAGTGACGGCCGAGTGCCTCGGCTCCCTGCCGACGATCTTCCAGCGCCGCCTGTGGTCGCGACATGTGTCGCAACCACAGGGGCCGGCAAGTGACATCTGCCTGATGCTGTGCGCGATGGGGACGGTGTTGACTGGTTCGCTGTCTGCCCGGCCGGGTCCGGCGAAACTCAGCGGAACCCATGGGCTTGCCGCATATGTGTCAGCGAAGGATGGGAAGTCCATGCACAGCGATGTCATCATCGTCGGCGCCGGTGTGATCGGCGCATCGATCGCCCTCGAACTCAGCCGCGCCGGATACGACACCGTGGTGGTCGACAAAGCGGGCGGCGTCGGCCACGGATCCACCAGCGCGTCGAGCGCGGTGGTGCGATTCAACTTCTCGTCATGGGCCGGTGTGGCCACGGCATGGGATTCGAAATTCGGGTGGGAGAAGTGGGCTGACCACCTCGGCGCGGGCAGTCGCGAGCCTCTTGCCCGCTTTCACCGGTCCGGGCTCGCCATGCTCGACGTCGACATCGCGCCGCACGACCGCTATCTTCCGCTGTTCGACCGCGCCGGCATCCCGTACCAGGTCTGGGACGCGGCGAGGTTAGTGAGGGAGATTCCCGGGATCGAGGTCGGGCGGTTCTGGCCGCCCGCCCGCCCGGAGGACGCGCGGTTCTGGGCCGCCCCGGTCGGGCAACTGGGCGCGCTCTACACCCCGGACGCCGGTTTCGTGTCCGATCCGCAATTGGCCGCGCAAAACCTCGCCTCCGCCGCGGAACGTCACGGCGCCAGGTTCCTGCTCCGCCGGACGGTGACCGCCGTGCTGCACAACCATGACTGTATCGAGGGGGTCGTGCTCGACGGCGCCGAGGTCGTGCACGCGCCCATCGTCGTGAATGCCGCGGGCCCTTGGTCGTCTCAGCTCAACCAGCTCGCCGAGGTCGGCGGCGAGTTCACGGTACGGGTACGGCCGATGCGCCAGGAAGTGCACCACGTCAGCGCCCCGCCGAGCATCGCCGCGCACGGACCGGCCGGAATAGCGATCGCGGACATGGATCTGGGCACCTACATGCGCGCTGAGTCCGGCGGCGGTCTCCTGATCGGCGGCACCGAACCCGAATGCGACCCGTTCCAATGGCTGGACGACCCGGAACAAGCCAGGCCCACGGTCACCAAAGATCTCTTCGACGCGCAGGTCATGCGAGCCGCCCGCCGGCTGACGGACCTGACCGTGCCCGATCATCCCAACGGCATCGCCGGTGTCTACGACGTCGCCGACGACTGGACCCCCATCTACGACAAGACCGACCTCCCCGGTTTTTACGTGGCGATCGGCACCAGCGGTAACCAATTCAAGAACGCGCCGATTGTCGGGCAACTGCTGCATGCCATCATCGAGGGAGTCGAAAACGGTCACGACCACGACCGCACCGCCACGAAGCTCACCACCCGCTACGGCGGCCACCAGATCGACCTCGGCGCCTTCTCACGCCGCCGTACCCCCAACCGCGGCACATCAGGGACTGTGATGGGTTGATGCGGTCGTTGCTGTGGACTGGCGCCCTCGGACGAACGCCGCACTGACAGGACATCCAACCGGGGGATCTCAGGGCGCTGGTCGGACCTGTTCACAGAGCGCCATCGGGGCTAATCTCCCGAGATGGCGTCCGAACTCCAGCGCCTCGTCGATAGCCTCGGGAACCGTCTCGGCCGCTCGGTGGCCATCGACGATGCGGCCATCCAGCTGCTCGCCTATACCTCGCATGTCGGTGAGGTCGACGAAGCACGGTTGCGCTCGATTATGCAGCGGCATGTGCCTCGTAGCCTGCTGGATTACCTCGACGGGTTGGACGTCAAGCAGTCAAGCGACCTGTTCTCGGTGCCCGCGCAAGCGGATCTTGGGCTCAACATCGCTCGCGTGGGGATGCCGGTCCGGCACCAGGGTGGTTTGCTCGGCTACCTGTGGCTGTTGGCCTCTGACGGTCCGGTCACTGACGAAGTCGCCGACGCGCTGCGCAGCGCCGCCGAGACAGCGGGGCTGATCATGCACCGCGAGTATCTGGTCGGGGAACTGGAGCGCCGCACGGAGCGAGAGCTCGTCCGAGACCTGCTCTCTGGGGACCCGCGGCTGCATGAGGATGCCGCCGCGCGGCTGGTCGAAGACGATTTGTTCGTCGCCGGCACTGCTGCCGTGCTCACCGTGACACTTGTCCGGCATGACGGCGCGCAGATCGGAGAGAAGGACAGGCTCGCACTCGCGGCCGGCCTGGACTACGCGCGGCGGCGACTGCCCGCGCGGCACGCTATCGCGCTGGAAAGGCCCGATCATGGGGTGCTGGTCGTGTCGCGCGCCCGTCCGGGGCTGCAGCGCGATCTCGCCGGGTTGGGTGCCGCTGTGCATGAGCGCGTGCTCGCCGAGAGCGGATGCGCGCCCGACGAGTGCTGGGTTGGGATCGGTGAGCAGCGCGCAACGCTCGCCCAGATACACGAATCGCACCGGGAGGCGCGCCAAGCAGCGCGGGTCGCGTGCATCATCCGGGTCCTCGGCCCCGTCGTACAGCACTCACGACTCGGCGTTTACACACTCCTGGCGGAATTGCCGCCGGACCGTCTCCGGCACAGTGTGCCTGCCGGGTTGTGGTCACTGCTGGACTCCAGGGACCACGGCAACGACACACTGATCAGCACGCTGGAGACGTTTCTCGACAACGCAAGCGATGTGAAACGCACCGCCGAGCAACTCTGCGTGCACCGCGCGACTCTCTACTACCGACTACGACGCATCGAGGAGATCACACAGGTCAGCCTCGACAATGGTAACGAACGCCTCGTGCTGCATCTCGGGCTCAAGGTCGCACGACTGATCGAAGTGTTGTGACACAGCCATGTTACCGCGCGCTGATCACTGTCATACCAGGTCATCGGCCTTGCCGATGAGATAGCTCGCATTCAGTTCGTCTCCCCGCGCGGCGACCTCCGAGGCGGACCCAGGTTCCTGGTCGGCATTGAACAAATGGAGAGCCCTGTTCATCTTGGCGGCGGGGTGGAGCGGCCCCACCCTTTGGTCGAGGTGTGCCGGTCGAGCAGTGGCGCGACCGGTTGAGTCGGCCTGGAGCGCGGTGCCGGTGTTGCCGCCGGTCCGTTTCTAATAGATAACCCTTGAGCCCCAATCCACCGGTGGGGTTTGGTGTTGATCTTTGGGTTGTGGGTAGGTCGTGTTGATCTTGATGGTTGTGGGTGGGCGCGCGGGATTCGCTGGTCTGCCCAGCTTTTCCGTGGTGTCCTGGGGTCGGGCCCTGTGCGGGCGGGTCGGGAGGGGGTGTTCAGCTTGTTGCTGGTGGGGCGTGGGTGGCGTGAAACAGGTGGTGCCAGTCGTGTTCCCCGGGCCAGTGGGTGGGCAGGTGCAGTGTGATCGAGCGGGCTCGTCGGGCCACCCGCGCCGGGATGTTGATCAGAGTGCGGCGCAGGGTCGCGGCGCGGGCCTTGGCGTGAAAGGCGCTGGTCAGGCTGCCGGCGGCGCGCAGCAGGTTGAGGGCCAGGACGGCCAGGGTCAGCCATACGGCGTTGGCGCCGAAGACCCCGGAGGGGATGTGGGCCAGTGGCCCGTGTTCGAGGTCGTCGTTGACGTGCTCGATGATCGCGTGCTGCCGGTGGGTTTTCTCCGCTTCGACCAGCGGCAGGGTGCTGATGGTGAAGCAGGCGTGGTAGCGCCATACGGGAAACAGGGCGTCGGGATGGTTTTTGTCCTTGACCCGGCGCACGATCAACCGGCTGGCCACTCGGTGGTTCTTGTCGTCGGCGAAGGCGGTGAAAGGGGTTTCGGCGATCTCGGCGTCGCTGACCCAGGACTGGCCGGCCTCGTCCCAGACAGCCTGGGGATAGCGGATCGCCGTCCACGCGTCGTCGTCGATGGCGGCGATGGCGCGTTGCACGTTCGGATACTGGGCCACCGTGACCGACACCTCCATCCCTTGCCTCCGGCAGGCGGAAACGATTTCCCCGGCATAGAAGGCGGAATCACCGCGAAACAGCATCCGGTCGGGCCGGGCGCCGCACCGCCGGGCGAGGTTGATCGTCTCGGTGACCAGCGACGCCGCGCCGCGCGCCGAGCCCGCGTTGCCGCCACGCATCCGGGTGCCGGCGACCACCGGCGCCGACTGGCGTGTGGACAGCGTGGTCAGCAGCGGATGATAGCCCCGCAGCCGCACATTGTGGCCGCCGATCTTGGTGTGCCCGAACGCCGCACCCTGTTTCGCGTGCCCGAACACCCGGCCCAGGGTGGAATCCGCGTCGATGAACACCCTCTCGTCGGCACCGGCGAGCACCGGAGTCTGCCGAACCAGGCCCACCAACGCCTCCCGCGCGGCCGACTCCACTTGCCGTGCATCCCCCCAGGTGAACGCACGCAGAAACGTGCCCACAGTGGACGGTGCCCGGATCCCGCCGAACAACTTCGGCATCGCCCCATGCCGGATCACTCCGAGATCATCAATACTGTCGGCGCCGGTGAGCATCCCGGCCACGATCGAGGCGACCTTCACATCGGCGTTCGCGCCCACCGATCCTGGTACACGGACACGCTCGGAGACCACCTCGTGCAACCCCACGCGTTCGGCCAACCGCATCACCGGAACCAGGGCCGCCGAGGCCACCAGATTCGGATCATCGAACACCGCGCTCACCCGCGCGGCACTATGAGAAGATCGCACCTGCGAGATGCCCTTTCGCCTCGAGTTGATCGATCCCTTGACAAGATCAATCATCCCAGGTCAGAAGGGCATCTCGTCCTCTCGCCACCGAACCGTTACCCAAGATCATCGGTGGATTGGGGCTAAGAGCCATTCGTGGCGGACGTAGGTTTCGCCTGCGGTGGCAGATTCGGTCATCAGCATGTCGGCTACTCCTGAAGCAGCAAGGCGTACGCCTGCTGCGCGAGTTCGTTCTGGCGAGGACTGAGGTCGTCGACGTCTCCGCACGCTGCTTCGGCCGCTGTGCGCACGAGGCACTCGAGTCGTCGGGCGTGGTGAAGGCGGAACTGATCCCGCTGAGAATGACCGACCGGTTGCCAGTGACGGGTTTGACGTCTCCCTGGCCAGGCTCAAGGGCGAGGTCGACCTGGATTCGTGCGCCGTTGTCGGCAACCAGGTCAACAATTGGGCCGGGACTGTTTTTGATCAATTCCCACAGTTCTTCGGCGGCCCGGCGCGGATCGTCGTTCTCGACGAGATCCCATTCGATCGATCCGGAATAGCCTCCGGGGCGGCCTGGATCCTGTGGGTCGGTTGCCGCAGGTGAGGCGATCGAACCGGGGTCCTTGGGCCGAGACCTGTCGAGCCACTCCGCGATCGTGGACAATGCGCGGAAGATATGACGCTGACGGTCTTCAGCGTCCTGCTGCTCGTAGTCGGCTCGTTCGCTGGCCCAGTTGTAATCAACCACATCCTGGATGGCATCGCGAATGTTCGGACCAGTCGTTGTCGTGCGATTCAGCTTGTATTTCGGCATGCCAAAGTCCTTGCGATAAAAGGGAAACCGCGACTTCGATTCAGTGTTTCCTGTCGTGCACCGTGTGGTGCTGCTGCCCCGCCGTGCCGGTGGGGCGCACTCGTCCCGGCCTCGGCGCCGGGAAAGGGCGTCAAGCCGCACGTTTTTCGCGGCTTGACCCCGGCCGGCGGTGGGGCAGAGTGCGCACGCCCCACCGCGCGGGGGCGCCGCCGCAACTTCAACTTTCGGTGCGTGCTGGCTCGTCAGTGGTCGAAGCTGCGGGGCTCCACTCAGTCCGGGTTGATCCTGTAGACCTTCTGCCCGCTGATCAGCGGCGCACCCTTCGGACCTTTCTCATACTCCTCGATCAACTTCGGCCTGTGCGCCTGGAGGCTCGGGTACCACTGGCGCCGATAGTGCTCCCGCACCTTCCAGCGGTGGCGCCATACCTTCCGGGGCTCCTCGGTCTCGGTGGGTCGAGCTGAGCGCCGCAGGCGGATCACGCGGATCTCGGGCGGTTCCAGGCCGGCCCGCTGATGCCGACGGCGAGACATCCGGTTCGGGACTTCGGTGGTCATCTCGGCATGCCGCAGCATGTGGCACGCCGAGAACAGGAGGCGCACAACGAAGGCCGGGGCCTCGTCCAGCGCATGAAACGTGAGGTCTTCGCTGTTCTCCGCGAAGCCCACCGTGACGTAGTGCACGAGCACGAAATCGGGAAACTCGGCATCGAACCTCGTGGGATGCCCCGGGTTCCCGAGGACTTCCTTCCTCACGTTGGGCTTCGGGATGTGCACGAAGATGTCCACGATCCCGTGTGGGAAATCAAGTCCCTCCACGGCGTCATACACGCACCACGTCAACACCAGCGGCATTGCGTCATCCGGCTCGGAAGGTTCCCTCGGCTCGTCCGTGTCATCCGGGTCGGTGGGTTCCTGCCCGTCGGTGAAGTACATGAATCCGCGAGGTGCGGGCAGATCCCACGGCATGAATCCGTACTCGTCGACGGACAGATCATCCATGTCGCTGATCACGGTCGTGACAGCATCGACATGGAACAACGCGCTGTCGGCCACGCTAGTGCGGACCTCCTCGGCGGTCTCTTTCCGCACGTGGTCGGACATGCTTTCCTTCAGACCCATGACATGCGAGGCCCAGTCGACGCAGCTGGCCCCGTTCCAGAAATCCAGCATGCGTAACCGTAGGTCTGGCAGCTCGCGGGGATTCCAATTGATCATGCTGCCCTCCTAGAGCCCGAGCGTGTCGGCGAGTGCCTGGTTGTGCTCACCAGTCGTCACCGCCTACGTAGACATCCGCCCAGCTCTCGCCGGTCTCCTCCACTCCGTCCGGTGGGATCGGCAGCAGCGCCCGCTCGTGGCAGCCCAGGCACTCGCTGCGGTTGCCCCAGTGGGCACCGGTCACCCAATTCCGGCAGGTCGGGCACTGCCACTCCTGCAGCTCCTGGAGGTCAGCCACGCTCATCGGAGTCACCTCCGAGCGGCCGGATCGGGCCGGTGATGTTCTCGGCGAGTTGGCGGTAGAGCGTCCAGATGGAGATCCGCGACTCCAGCGGCATCGGGAAGCCCATCCGCCGCTGGAAGTGGTTCGCGGCCCGCTTGACCACGCTCTGCCAGCGGTCCGCGCCGATCAGCAGCGCGCACCACTGGCAGGCCGCCCAATCGCCCGTGCTGAACCCGTTCGGGGCGTTGGGTGTAGTGAAGTCCTGTGCGGGCACGACGAACTTGGGCTCCCCGGCGGTGCAGAAGTCGCAGTGGCCACGCCACTCGGCCGGAGCCTGCACCGGCACCGGCTCGTGGTTGACGTCTCTGCCGTCCATCGCGTCCGAGATCGTGTGCAGGTAGGTCACGCCGTCCTCGTTGGTGAACGCATCCAGCGCGAGGTTGCACACCGTGCAGATGATCGGTCGGCTCATGACCAGCCCTCCTCGTCGGCGATCTCCAACAGCAGGGCGACGTTGTAGGTGTCGTTGCCCTCGTTGTGAGCCTTGACCAGGTCGGCGGCCGTGATGTCCGCCAGCTTCACCACGTCGGGCTCGGTGTAGTCCACCCGCGAGTGCGGGTTCTCCTTCATCCTGTGGTGCCCGAACACCGCGGCGATCTTTCGCCGGATCTCCTGCGGGTCCACGGGTAGCTCGGGCTTGAAGTAGGCGCAGACGTAGAGGTAGCCGTAGCTCCGCTGCGGGTTCGCCTTGATCACGGCGCGGTCATCCTCGAACAGCGTGACCTCCGTGCTGGAGCGCACTGTCAGCTCGCCGGTCGTGAACATCGCGGTGGCCCTGCCGATCCACTCGCCACCGTCGCGGTCGCGGAGGTAGCCGCACAGCGTGTGCCAGTCGCCGAAGCCGGCCTCGCGGTCCGGCGGGATGTCAAGGGCAAAGCCGTTGTCGTGCACGATCGCCCGGCAGCCCCAGGCGGTCGTCACGTCGGGCGGAAGCCCTTTTTTGTAGCCAAATTTGAGCGATTCGCTCATTGGTCGTCCTTCTGCTTGAGGGTGGCGGCGAGAGCCAAGGACATGGTGAAGGTCGATTCGGACATGCTGAAGTTCCTTGCCATATAAGGGATACTGTGAATTCGGGCCAGGTGTTTCCTGGTCGTGCATTGTGTGGTGCTGATGTCCCGCCGTGCCGGTGGGGCGCACTCGTCCCGGCCTCGGTGCCGGGAAAGGGCGTCAAGCCGCACGCTTTTCGCGGCTTGACGCCCGCCGGCGCCGGGGCAGAGTGCGCACGCCCCACCGGCTCGCGTGGGGGAATGGGGTGTGTTAGCGCTGGTCGGAATCGGTGACTTGGTCGGTGCTGGGGAAGGACAGCCCGTACCTGCGCATGTCGCCGTCGCGTAGTCGGCGCGGTGCAGGGTTTTCGCGCGGGTGGTGCCCGCGTCGGTGGCACTGACAGTGTCCCAGGTGGTCAGGTCGCGGTGCTCCTCGACGCGCCACTGCGGATGCGACGGATCGTCGGACTCGAACGCGGCTGAGTTTTCTGTGGTGGCGACGACCATTTCCCACAGTCTCAGCTGCTCGGCGGCTTCGTCGCGGCACGCGAGCCGGTCGCAGTCGTGACGGTGGCGGCCCAGCCAGCGGCGGGCCAGATCCCGCGTTCGGCTCTTACGCACCGCAGGTGAGGCACCAGTCCACGACGTGGCCCCAGTTCCACCACCCACAGCGGTCCTGCTGATCCTGAACTGCGGCCAGCGCGGTCAAGCCCTGCGGTTCGATGCAGCGCAGGGCCTTGTGCCGCGACTTGGCCAGCCGGACACCGCCTTGGCTGCGTCCAGAGTCGCGCGGGCCTTCGCGGTCCAGCTGTTTGAGCTGCTCGATGCTCCAGCCCAACCAGGCCAGGACCTCGGCGACCAGACATGCGGGCTGGCCGTTTTCGACATAGCGGGGCGCCAGCCCGCGCCCTATGCGTGGGTCGACGCGCTCCGGGCTCTCCGCGGCGATGGCGCGCAGCTCGCCTCGTGCTCGGTCGAGGCCGATCTTGTCCTTCATCTCTGTCCTCTCCGCCCGGGAGAACCGGCGCATGACCGCGGCGGCGGTGGCCACTGGCGGACTTGGAGGAGGTCGCCGCGGCGTTCGATGACGGTGCCGACCGGCCAGCCGGCGGCGATGTCGAGCAGCTCGTCGGCTTGGTCGTCGATGTCGGTGGTGTTCTCGCCGGGTTCGAGGAATCCGGCGTCGAGGGCGCTGGCCCGCAGTCGGCGGAGGTAGTCGTCGCGGGTCATGACCTTTCGGTGACGACGGCTGTGGTGGTGGCTTTGTGGCTGTTCACGCCGGCGAATGCGCGGGTGCAGCCACAGGAGCCGTCGGGGTTGCCGCGGTCCCGGTCGCAGGCCGAGGCGAGGATGACCAGTTCCCCCTCGGGCACCCAGGCGAAGTCGGTGCTGCGCTGGCCTTGGGTGCGGTAGGTGGCCATCAGGACCGGCAGCAGCGGAATCGGCTGTTGGTGGGTCTTTGCTGTGCTCACGGTGATCTCCGGAGTGCGTCATCGCGGCGCGGAAGTCGGGCAGGAAAAGCCCGGCACCCTGGCATGGACCAGGACGCCGGACTGGCGCGGTGAGAAGCGGGGCGCGTTAGGCGGTCACGAACTCGTTCGACTCGCCCTCCCGGAACAGCTGTCTGATCAGTTCCGCTGCTGCTGGGCTGGCGGCGGCCGCGTGCTTGGCGGCAAGCTCGCGCCAGTCACTGAGCCCCCAGCCCCGTCCCGGTCGACCTCCGTGAGCTCGGCCGTGACCGGCATGCCGTCGAGGAACACGTGCAGCTCAGTCGCGCTGTCCGGGTCGCGGTCAGCGACGGCCTCCACCCGGGGCGCGTGGTCGTCCGGGGCGTGCTGGTGTGGTTTTCGACCGTGGCGCGGTCGGGCAGGGCGACGCGATACCTCTCGACCAGCCCCGCAATGCGCAGACGCGACCAGTCCGGCCGCCTGTCGGCGACAGCCTCGGGGATATCTTCGTTCACGGCCCGGCCGACGGTCTCGACGATCACGTCGGCTGCCTGTTTCCAGTTCGTCGCCCCACAGCGGCGTGCCGTCGGCCGCGTGGACCGCGAGCAGACACAGGCCGTTCGGGAAGTCGTACAAATCCCGGGCGAGGTCGATCGACGCGGCGGTGGGCGGCGCGGCCGTGACGATCCGGGCTACGTCGATCATCTGCGTCTGGTAGTTCACCTCCCGCGCGGCGTTGAGGGTCGCCTCGGCGCGGTCACGGTGCCGGGCCAGCGGTTCGCCGGGATCCACGGGCAGTGCGACGTTCATCGGTTGGTTCCTTTCCACTCGGGAGCCGGACGGGTTTGGTCGGTCCCGACCCGGCGTACGAAAGCACTTCACAGCAATGCATTGCGTGCAAAAGAAGAGCCGGGCCCGGCTTAGGCCAGGCCCGGCAAGGGGTAGCTACGACGACTATTGGTCATCAAGCCGCTCGATCTCGTGCTCGCAGCGCCCTTCCTCCTGCTCATACTGGAACGCCAGCGCGGAGGCGTCGCGCAACAGCGAAGGCAAGTCGGCCCGCAGCCCAGTGAGGTCCACGCCCATCAACGGCCGAGCCCACGTCACGTCCATCGAGTCGTCCCCGGCGGGGGAGACCACCGGCTTGGCCCCGCTGGGCAGGTTCCTATAGGGCATGGGAGGCAGCACCCGGGCGCCGTCCAGCTCATCCAGCAGGCCCCGCAGGCGGTTGGCCCAGTCCGTCCACACCTCGGCCGCTTCGGCGGCCAGCTTCTCCCCGGCCTCCAGGGCATTCTTGTCCCGCTGGAGGCCCTCCTGCCACACGCGACGTTGCTCCTGCTCGGAGGTTCGCACCACGACCAGGTTGTTGGCTGGTTCGTGGCTGTACGGCTCCCCGGACTTCGGGTGCCCGTGGCCCCACTTCACCTTCACCAGGGCGTCCCCCGACGCGCGGTGTGTTGCGGTGCCCGCGTTGTTCTCATCGGTTTCACCGACGAAACACACCACGTCACTAGCGTTGATGGTTCCTTCTTCGGCCATCGGTCAGTCCTCCTGTCAGTTGTGCGGTGTTCGGGTGGATGCCGAACAATGGGGCAGTAGCCCGGCACCGCGCGGGTTGGTTGCGGTGCCGGGCTTTGAGCGAAGACTGGCCGGGGTTATTGATCTGGGTGGCAAATGTGTGATGTCAGGCGGCGTAGCGGACTTCGGGTTTGCCGAAGTAGGAGCGAACCCGGTCGGGCAGCTTCTGGAGCCGGTGGAGGAAGGAGCGTACCGCTTGTTTCAACTCGTCGCGGGTTTTCGGGGCTGTGCTGGTGGACATGGTGCGTTTGAGGTCGGCATTGAGTATCTCGTCGGGGTTGAGTTCGGGGCTGTATCCCGGCAGGAAGTGCATCTCGATCGCCTCAGCGTGCTTGGTGATCCATTGCTGGATGGTCTTGCGGCGGTGGACGGGGTGTCCGTCGACGATCAGGTGGACCTTGCGGTCCAGATGGCGGGTCAGCCGGTCCAGGAACGGCAGGAACACCTTGCCGTTGAACGAGCCGGTGTAGACGGTGAAGTACAGCTCGCCTTTGTTCCCGATCGCGCACATGGCGTTCACGCTGAACCGTTTGCCCGTTTTGCCCACCACCGGTGTCTGGCCCGCCGGTGCCCAGGTGCGGGCTACGGTGGCGTCGGAGCGGATCCCGGTCTGGTCCAGCCAAAGGATCAGTGCGCCCTCGCGGCGGGCGCGGGCGGCGATGGCCGGGTAGTCCTCCTCCAGCCATCGGCGTACGGACTCGGGGTCCTGTTCGTAGGCCTTGCGGATCGGTTTCTGCGGCGACAATCCCCAGGAACGCAGGTAGTTGCCGACGGTGCGCAGGTTCAACACGATGCCGTGGCGCACCCGGATCAGCTCGGCCACTGTCTTGCGGGTCCACACCAGGCCGGTCAGCCCGAACGTGGCCGGGGTGTGCTCGGCCACCGCATACCGCAGCTTGCGCTGCTGGCGGGCACTCAACGCTTTCTGCTCGCCGGGTTTGCGACCCCGGCGACGCCCGGTGAGACCCTTCGAGCCGCGTTTCCGCCACGCCTGCACCCATCTGGACACCGACTGCGGGGCCACCGCGAACACCCGGGCCGCCTCGACCTGCGTCATCCCACCATGAACAGCAGCGACCACCCTGCGCCGCAGATCCTCCTGCGCCTCAGGCGATAACCTCCGCGTGTCCCGCACACCAGCGATCATGCCAGAACAACGAAGATCACACCTATAAGTTCCCGATCAATAACCGATTGCCGCTTCGATAGCGCGTCGGTGGTCGGGCCAAATCGGCAGTTCGACGAGGTCACCGGTCTTGATCAGCGCCGCGCTCGGTCCTGGTTGGACGGTGGTGTCGGCAAGGTGGAAGTGCACCGTGAAGGTCACGGTCCAGAAGTTGATCGTGTGCGGGCTGCTGATGGGTCGGATCCCGCGCACGATTCGCTCAGCGCAGTCCTGACCCAGCAACACGCCCGCCTCCGTCTCGACTTTGCGCCGAGCTGTGGACTGGATGCCTTCGGCAGAGATCGGGCGCTGCCCGGCATTCCAGTGCAGATCGGTGATTACTGGTGAAAGGCCATTATTCGGATCTTGCGCAATTCCCCATGCTGGGCCTGGAGCGTCAGCCGCGTGTTGGCGTCATCGTTGGTAGACGCGCGTCTGCTGAGCGTTCAGGTCGGTGACGACGAACCGCTGCTGGGCGAAGGCTTTGGCGGTCTCGGTGATGGCGGGCAGCAGCCGGTCCTGGGCATGTAGTACGACGCCCACTTCGTCGTACCAGAACAGGTCAGCTGCGGTCTGACGTGCGGACACCAGTCGCGCCGTGCGGGTGTTCCGGCCGTCGCCGTGCGTGGCGAGTCGTGCCGCGACTTCGGCGGGCTCGTGCTGTGGCGCGTCGGGTTCGTAGCCCTCCCGGAGGCCGAGACCGACGAGGACGCCGTCCACGGGCGCCCGTTCCGGAACGACGGTCCAGTCGGTCGTCGAGATCAGCGTGCGTACTGCGGTGTCGCATTCCTCGGCCGGCGGAGTACCGAAGGTTCTGCTCGGGTCGCGGTAGAGCAGCAGCTCCTCGACCTGCTCGCCGACGTCACCGTACGCGAAGGCTGCGACCGGCCAGCCGGTGTCGCGGGCCAGGCCGGTGAGCACTTCCTGTATGTGCTCGAACGGCGTCGCCGGAAGCAACAGCGGGCATACCCATGCCTCGTCCGCGACGGCGGTTTCGGTATAGGCGGGAAGCGGTGATCACGTAGGTTTCTCCTTGATTCAGGCGAGGTTTCGGTGTTAGCGGCGGTGCGGGTTGAGCGCGGCGAGCATCGCGTCGAAGTTCTTGACCGGCTGGATTCGCCGGTGCTCGCCGGTCTCGATGTCGAGGTAACCCCACCGGCCGCGTTCTCCTGGCCCGCAGACCATGAGGCTGACGGTCCGGCCGGGTTCGTGGATGGCGGTGACCTCGTGATAGGTCCCGCGATCGACCGTGTTGGCTGCGGGACTGGCGTGCCGGACGCCGAGATCGGCGCGCACATCGCCGCGGGTGTCAACCCACCAGCGGTCCTCGTCGTAGCCTGCGAGCAGCACGTGCCCGGTGAAGGTCTTCCACGGGTGGTCGTGCGGCATCGGCTTGTCTCCGCCGCGCAGATCTGACCGGAACCACACGTTGACCTTGACCGTCTGCTCAGCGGTCTTGACGACCGTCAACTCCGCCTTCGACAGGTGCCCCTGATCGTCGGGGACGAGCAGCCAGTTGTCGGGCGCGACGAACTGTTCCCAGGTCAGCGCCAGGATCCCTGGAGCATAGGTGGCCATGCCGTCAGCAGTGGCGCCGTAAATGGTCTCGTCGAGCACAAGCCCCGGAAGAACTTCCACAGTGGACATGGATTCACCTCATAGTTCGGGTCGGACTGGACTCACATCAGGCTGCCGGTCTGGAAGCGGCCTGAATAGCGGTTTCGCGTTTCCAATACCAGTTACGTGGAATCAGGCCGTTGAGCAGGGGTGTTTCCAATCTGCACGATGGGGAGGGACCCCCCTGTTGGGGGTTGCCGAGCGATGTCGCGTGGTGTGGGCCCCCGGCGGGGGTCGGCGTGTCCGCCAGTTTCTCGAGCAGCCGGTCGAGCGCTTCTTGCCCGTCGTCGACGGCGGCTTGCTCGTCGTCGGTCGTGGGGATCTCGATCCTCATGCGCTGCACGTTCGCCTTCGCTTCGAGAAGCTGGGTGCGGCTGGAGTCTTTGGGCTGGTAGAAGTCGCATCGCGCGCACGCCGTCCGGTGGGAACACTGCTCGAAGAAGGTGTCGGTGCAGTAGCCGTGGCCGAGGTCGTAGTGCTGCCAGGGCTCGCCAGCGGCTGCGGCGCCGGAGGTGATGGCGTCGCGGTCGACCAGGACCTCGATGGTGCGGACGTTGCGGGCGAAGTAGCCGGCGTCGGTGTAGGCCTTGGACAGGGTGATCGGGGTGATTTTCGCGTAGTGCTGGGTGCTTTCGACCGAGGCGTCTCCGAGCCAGGCTTGCAGCTCGAACTGGGTGGCGATCGTCGACCGAGCCCGGTGGTTGGTGATGTTGCCGCGAATGTCGGCATGCTGCACAGATGAGCAGCAGCATGTGCTTCGGCGTGGCTGAACCATACCCGGATAGCCCAGTGGATGTGCCCTGGCTGGACCTAAAGTTGGGCGTCATGCGCTTGGGGTTGGTGTTGGGTTACTGGGATACGAACCGTCCCGCCGAACAGGTCGAGATCGCAGTACAGGCGGATGACCTTGGCTACGACTCGGTGTGGGCCTCGGACAGCCGGGGGCCGAACTGCTGGGGTGCGGAGGCGTTCACCACGCTGGCGTGGATCGCGGCGAAGACCACCCGCGTGCATCTCGGCGCGGCGGTCGCGCACATGGCGGCGCGTACGCCCGCGGTGACCGCACTCCAGGCGTCGGTGTTCAACCAGCTCAGTGGTGGCCGGTTCCTACTGGGACTGGGGTTGTCCAGGCCCGCCGCTGTGCGCGACTGGTACGGCCAGTCCTTTCCGCGCAGCCCGTTGGCCGCGACCAGGGACTACCTGGCTGCCCTCCGCCGCGTGTGGGAGGGCGGTGGGCCGTCGGTGTTCATCGGCGCGCTGGGGCCACGCAACATCGCGCAGACCACGCGGATCGCGGACGGCTGGCTGCCCATGCACTGGTCGCCGTTCCGCGCCACCGGATGTGCCGACGCGATACGCGACGCGCCACCGGGTTTCCGGGTCGCCCCATTGGCGCATGCGTTGCTGTGCCGGGACGTCAAGGCCGGTATCGCCACCGTCAAGGAAAGGCTCACGCACTACATCGGTGGGATGGGGCTCACCGGCGACAACTACCACGCCCGGCGCATGGCTTGGCTCGGATTCGCCACCGAGGCTCGTCGGGTACACCAGCTGTACGCGGCCGGCCGCCACGCCGACGCGGTCGCGGCGATGCCGGACGCCTTCGTCGACGAGACCTCCCTCATCGGCCCCGAACGGCGTATCGCGGAGAGGTTGACGGCCTGGCGGGACAGCGGGGTCACCGATCTGCTCGCGATCACCAACGACCTGGTCACCCTGCGCGCCTTGCCCGGCCTGGCTCGGTGACGCTTCAGGGGCGTGACGGCGTTGCCCTCTGCCCCGCTTGATCGCCGGCCGCGCATGCGGCCTGCTGTTCCTGTCCGAGCACCGGCCCGCACCGCCGGGCTCGAGAAGTGGCTGTTTAGTTTTTCCATAACAAGGCGCCAGCGCGGATACGGCGGACGTGTGGTAGATGGCGAACCGCTGTCCTCGGCGAGCGATGAACCAGGATGAACTTGACAAATGAGATTCCACATAACGCGATTGGAAACCCTGGGAAACCGGGGCCTGGTGGCGGTCAGCGCGGCGCTGTGGCGGCGAGGTAGTCGGTCCAGCTGGTGCTTGCCAGCGCCGCCCAGGAGAAGGTGGTGGTGATGTGTACGCCGAACAGATCGGCGACGACGACCGGTGGTAGGTCGGTGACCGCGTGGATCATCGCGGTGTTGCGGGCTCGGCGGTTGTGCAGGCCGTGCTGCATGAGGACTTCGCCGAGCGTCCCGGCGTGGCGCGGCTTGTGTGGGTATCGGCCGCGCAATAGGTAGGTGGGTGTTTCGGTGGTGGCGTAGGTGATGCCGGCGCTGGGTTCGGCGAGGTAGCGCTCGATAAGGCGGGCTAGCGATGGTGGCAGCAGTACCGGGTGCTGGGCGAGCGTGAGGTAGGCGTGCTCGCCGTCGCGGTGGAACTGGCTACGGGTGAGTTCGACGATGCGGGTGCTCGGCAGTGCGTAGAGCCGGACGAGGGCGCCGGCGATGCGTACGTCCAGGGGCAGGGTCTCTCGGTGAGGCAGCGGCGTAGCTGCTGGTAGTGCTCGTCGTCGGTGAGGAACTGCGAGGGCAGCCAGCGGCCAGGTGACGTCGTGGTGAGCTTGACGGTCAGGTGACGGGCGTGGGTCCAGCACAGGAAAGCGCGGAGTGCTTTGGCCCGGGTGGGGTGGAGTTCCAGCCAGCGTTCCAGATGCGCGGACGTGACGTCATGCAGCTGGAGGTCGTGGTCGTCGAGCCAGGTTAGGAACATGATGGCCGCGCGGATTTCCGCGCGGTCTCCGGCCGCGGCGTTCTCGGTGTAGCGGCCGCGGGCGGTTCGACGTCGGGCGGCGCGCAGCACGTCCCACTCGGCGAACGGTCGCAGGATCCGCTGCTGGCGGGGTGGAAGCTCTCGGAGCGTGTTGTCGGCCCACAAGCGTAGTTGCGCGAACTGTTCATGCCTGTCGGGCAGGACACCCGCCACGACAAGGGTTGCGCGGGTGAAGCGGGTGACCTGGTCTTGTGGGAGCGCATCGAGCGTGGCGTGGGTCAGGGCGTCCGGGCGCGCGGCGAATTCGGCCAGCAAGGTGGAGGTGTTCCGTCTCAGCCAGTTAAGGACGGACCAGGGATTCGCCGATTTCAGCACCTTAAGGAGCGGCTGTAGTCGCGGTGCCACGGTGCCGTCGCCGCGGTCAAACAGCTCGGCCAGGCGCTCGGCGACAACACAGCGGGTGCAGCAGCCGTCTGCGTAGATGTCGCCGGGATGGCCGCAGCGACGGCAGGTGAAGTCGAGGGAAGGGTGGCCCGCGCAGGGGCCGCAGATGTCCGTTCCGCGATCGTCGCGACCGACCAGAACTCGGGTAGTACCGCAGTGACCGCAGGGCGCCGGGGCGCGGCCGCGCCGCTGCCGGCACGTCGCGCAGACCGGCCCGAGCGGCCAGTTCGCCTTGACCCGCTTGGTATGACCGCAGATCGCGCACGGGCTCTGGGTGCCCGGGTAGCAGGTGGCGCAGTAGAACCGGCCGTCGAGGACGCTTCCGTCACGATGGCGACCGCAGGTAACGCAGTCGCCGAGGTTGCGGTAGCAGCGTTCGCAGGTGTCCGGTTTGCCGTCGCCGGCACGGACCACGATGGGCCGGTGTTCGCCGCACACCCCGCACTGCCGAGGCGGGGTCACGTAGCACTTGCGGCACACTGGCCCGCGGTCGGTGTTCGCCCTGACCGGCCGCATGTCGCCGCAGCCGGCGCACCGGCGCTCTGGTCGCGGAACGCATGTCCCGCATAGCGGCGCCGCGTCCTCGCGGCGCGCGGCTGGACGGCGTCGACGTCCGTGTCGCCTGCCAGGTTGATGGGACCGCCCTGAGCGGATTTCTGCCAAGGGGATGGGGCCACCCTGGTTGCCAATAGTGGGACCACCCGGCGTGTCGTCGGGGGTGGTCACCCGACGTCCATTTTGGATCATTTCAAGTCGGTCGACTTGGAGGTCCGTTGGCATGGCATTCTGGGAGGTCAGAGTGATCGAAGTACGCGAGGTGCTGCGGGCGTGGCTGTCGGGGGCGGGTCTGCGGGTGGTGGCCGAGCGGGCCGGCGTGGACCGGAAAACGGCCCGACGCTATGTGGAGGCCGCCCAAGAGGCGGGGCTGACCCGCGATGGCGGGGACGACCAGTTGACCGACGGGCTACTCGGCGAGGTGGTCGAGCGGGTCCGTCCGGTCCGCCCCAGCGGGCGCGGGGGCTCCTGGCAGGCTCTGGAGGCCCAGCGCGAACAGATCACCGAGTGGGTCGCCGCCGGGCTGTCGGTGGTCAAGGTCGGGGTGAAGCTGGAGCGGATCGGCGTGGTGGTGCCGTATCGGACGCTGCACCGGTTCTGCGTTGAGCGTTGCGGATTCGGCCGCACGGCAACGACAACGCGAGTGGCCGATGGTGAGCCCGGCGCTGAGCTGCAGATCGACTTCGCCCGTATGGGGCTGGTCAACGACGCGGCGCGGGGCCGTCGTCGGGTCTGCCACGCGCTGATCCTCACCGCCGTGTTCTCCCGGCACATGTTCGTGTGGTTGACCTTCTCCCAGACACTGGACGCGGTGATCTCGGGCTGTGAGGCCGCGTGGGCCTACTTCGGCGGGGTGTTCAAGGTCGTCATCCCGGACAACATGGCCGCGATCGTCGCCGACGCCGACCCGGTCAATCCGCGCTTCACCGCTGGGTGGCTGGACTACGCCCAGCATTGCGGCTTCGGAACAGACGCCACCCGTGTTCGCCATCCTCGTGACAAGCCGAGGGTCGAGCGGATGGTTCAGTACGTGCGCGGGAATTTCTTTGCGGGAGAGTCGTTTCTGGACCTGGCCGACGCCCAAACCCGCGCTCGATCGTGGTGTTCGACCACGGCCGGGCAACGCATGCACGGCACCATCCAGGCCCGCCCGCTGGAAGTGTTCACCGAGGCTGAGGCGCCGGCATTGCTCGCGTTGCCGGACAAGGCCTACGACGTCCCGATCTTCACGAAAGTCAAAGTGCACAAGGACTTCCACGTCGAGATAGCCAAGGCTCTCTACTCCGCCCCGTCGCAACTGGTGGGGCAGCGGCTGGAGGTGCGCGCGGACTCCGTGCTGGTCAAGCTGTTCCACCACGGCCGGCTGGTGAAAGTCCATCCTCGGCAGCGGCCCGGTGGGCGGTGGACCGATCCGGCCGACCTGCCCTCGCAGACCTCCGGCTACGCGATGCGCGATCTCGACTCGCTGGTGCGCGCCGCCCGCCGCCACGGCCACCACGTCGGCATCTA
Source organism: Saccharopolyspora sp. ASAGF58 (assembly GCF_012277335.1). Classification (NCBI taxonomy): domain Bacteria; kingdom Bacillati; phylum Actinomycetota; class Actinomycetes; order Pseudonocardiales; family Pseudonocardiaceae; genus Saccharopolyspora; species Saccharopolyspora sp. ASAGF58. The sequence goes on from NZ_CP040605.1 coordinate 6,144,534, forward strand.
CGCCGAACGGCTACTGCGGGTCGATCTGCCGTGGACCAGGATGCGGCAGGCCTACCGGTTGTTGGGCCTGGTGCGCCGCTACGGGCCCGGCCCGGTCGAGACGGCCTGCGCCAAGGCCCTGGAGGTTGACGTGGTGTCGGTGTCCAAGATCGCCTCGATGCTGGAAAAGGCCATCGAGACCACCCCGACGCTCAGTCCGCGCCAGGCCGCCGGAGGCCCGACCCGGTTCGCCCGTGACCCGTCCGAGTTCTCCAACCGGCGGCTGATCGTGCTGCGCGGCGGCCAGGACCCCGATCTCCCCGGCGTCGCCGGGGGTTGTGAACACGACAGCAGCGAACAGGACGGAGAACCCCAGTGACCACACCAAAAACCAACGGAAGGGCCACCTCCAAGGCGGCCCCGGCCGCGCCGGCGGTGATCGGCCCGGAACTCAAGCAGGCCCTGCGGACCCTCAAGCTCGGCCGGATGCTCGACACCCTTCCCGACCGGCTTTCCCTGGCCCGCCAACAACAACTCACCCACGTTGACTTCCTCGAACTCGTCCTGGCCGACGAGGTGGCACGGCGAGAGAACACCTCCGCCGGGCTGCGCGCCCGCGCCGCCGGTTTGGACCCGTCGATGCGCCTGGACACCTGGGAGGAGACCGGGGCGGTCCGCTACGACCGGCAGCTGTGGAACGAGCTGGTCAGCCTGCGGTTCCTCGACGGCCCGCACGGCGCCCTGGTCCTGGGAGCGGTGGGCGTTGGAAAGACGCACCTGGCCACCGCGCTCGGGCATATCGCCGTCCGCCGGCGCCGCTCGGTGCACATGGCGCGGGCGGACAAGCTGTTCAAGCGGCTCAAGGCCGCCCGACTGGACAACTCCCTGGACGCCGAGATCCGCAAGCTGGCCGCCGTTGAGCTGCTGATCATCGACGACTTCGCCCTCAAACGACTGGACGCTACCGAGACCACCGACTTCTACGAGCTCTGCGTCGAGCGCCACCAGAAGGCATCGACGGTGATCACCAGCAACCGGGACGCCAGCGAGTGGCTGGCCATGATGGATGACCCCCTGCTGGCGCAGTCCGCGGTCGACCGGCTGACCTCCACCTGCCACGAACTCGTCGTCGAAGGCGAGTCCTACCGGCAGCGCCAACGCCCCCGGGCCAGCGGCGGCGACCACGCCTGAGTTGACGATCAGGGCATCGACACCGATGCTCGATGACAGCCACGGGTGGTCCCTTGCTCTTGGCAACTCGGTGGTCCCATCACGGGCTCTGTCGCAATTTGCGTGATCAACTATTGCCTGGGTGATCGGCGCTGGCCTGGTTTTGCGATCATGGTTCGTGTGTGATGATCACGGTGTTGGCGTGCTGCTTCCGCATCTGGCCGGGGTGGTGGTTGAGCGGGTGGAGCAGGAAGACGCGGGGGTGCGGATCTGGGCATCGGCCAGGGCCTCCTCGGCGGCGTGCCCGGCCTGCGGCAACTGTTCGGCGCGGGTGCATAGTCGGTACGACCGCACAGTGGCGGACGTGGCGGTGGCAGGTCGGCCGGTGGTGTTGTGGCTGCGGGTGCGGCGGTTTTTCTGCACTCACCAGGACTGTTCGGTGCGGACGTTCGCCGAGCAGGTGGAGGGCCTGACCATGCGCCATGCCCGGCGGAGCCTGCCGCTGCGCGGGATGCTGGAGTCGATCGGGCTGGCGCTGGCCGGCCGTGCGGGAGCCCGACTGGCCAATCGTCTGGGGCTGCGGGCGGGACGGGACACGCTGTTGCGGCTGGTGCGAGCCGTGCCCGACCCGCCGGTGGAAGCGGTAACCGTGCTCGGGGTGGATGACTTCGCGATCAGACGTGGGCAGAACTACGCCACTATCTTGCTGGACATGGCCACCCATCGACCCGTCGATGTGCTGGAGGGCCGGGAGGCCGACACCCTCGCCGAGTGGCTCAAGAAGCATCCCGAGATCCAGGTGATTACACGCGATAGGTCCGGAGCCTATGCCGAGGGCGCTTCCCGCGGTGCGCCTCAGGCGGTGCAATGCGCGGACCGGTGGCATCTGTGGAAGAACCTGGGCGAGGCAGTGGAGAAGACCGTGCTCGGGCACCGCGGCTGCCTGATCGAGCCCGCCGTCGACGATGCACGCGGCGAGGGCGACACCGTTGCCGACGGCGCGGCCGAGGTGTCGCCGAGCCCGACACCGGTCGCAGAGCCAGCCGTCTCTGGCGAGGCCGCCGAATCCGGCCTGGCGGCGCGGATCCGCCAGCGGTACGCAGCCGTGCAATCCTTACGTGCCCAGGGCAAGCGCATCCGTGCGGTGGCACGCGAGCTCGACCTCGACCGCAAGACCGCGCGCCGATACTTCCAGGCCGGCAGCGTCGAAGAACTCCTCTCCAAGACCGCCTCCCGTTCATCCTTATTGGACGAATACAAGCCCTACCTGCACCAGCGGTTTAACGACGGCTGCGCCAACGTCTCCCTGTTGGTCCGCGAGATCCGCGAGCAGGGCTACGGTGGCAGCGCTCAGACCGTCTATCGCTACCTGCGTCCCTTCCGCTCCACCGGCAAAGCCCCCGAGTCCGCGCCGAGGCCGCCGAAGATCCGGGAGGTCGTCGGCTGGATCATGCGCGACCCCGACAACCTCCCGGACGACGACGGGCAACGACTCAAGGCCGTCCTGGCCCGCTGCCCCGAGTTGGAGGCCACCCGCCGCCACGTCGGCGCGTTCGCCAGCATGATCCGCGACCTGCGCGGCGATCTGCTGCCCGACTGGATGGACCGCGTCTGCGCTGACGACCTGCCCGCTCTACGCTCGTTCGTCAACGGCCTCCGCCAAGATCTGGCCGCGGTGACCGCCGGGCTCACCCTCACCTGGAGCAATGGCCCAACGGAAGGGGCCGTGAACAGGGCGAAATACCTGAAAAGGCAGTCCTTCGGGCGGGCCAAACTGGACCTACTACGCAAGCGCATCCTGCTCACGACATGATCCCCAAGATCCAGCCACCAAAAAGTTGATCACGCAATTTGCGACAGAGCCCATCACGTCGGCAAGCGACAACGTCCGCAGCTCGCGCAATCCTTGAAAATCGCAGGGTCTTTGCGATAGCAGCTCTGGCAGATCGGCCCTTCAGGACGGTTCGCGTTGATTGGGCGGTCCCGCCCGCACCGGGCGCAGCGGCGCACCCTACGGCGGTTGTCGCAGGTTGAGCAGACGCGCCCGGCCGCGCCGACCAGCGGCAGACGGCAGCCGGTGCGGCCGCATTCCGCGCAGCCCAGCAGCGTCACTGCCGCACCGTGGCCCGCCGCGTCCAATGCCCGCAGCAGCTCGACCAGGGCGAGCGGAGCATGCGGTGACGGCTGGGTGAAGGCGTCTCGGTGCTCGGCCAGGTGTGCGTCGAGTGCGTAGGCGATTTCGGGGATTCCAGGCTCGTGCCTGCTCCAGCAGTTGCTGCGCCTGTCCCGGCGGCAACGTGTCACCAGTTGCCGCTTCCACGCGGGCGACCAGGCGCGCCCGAACGGTGGCCAGCCGTGCGCTGGCGGTGGCGCGTTGACGTGGCGCGGAGCTCATGCCGACCCTGGCCGGCCAGGTCGTCGGATGACGGTGCGCTTGGGCTGCGGCGGCGCGGATTCCGGGCCTCCGCTGCCGGTCTTGCGGACCTGTTTGTTCACCACCTCTGGCTTGATCAGGTCGTTGGGGGTGCAGTCGAGGATGTCGCACAGCGCCATGAGAGTGTCCATGCTCATGCGCTGCGGTGGCTGGGTGACCAGGCGGTAGACCTGCTCGCGGGACAGCACCACCCCACGCTCGGCCAGCAGCGGCACCAAATCAGCCGAAGCCGCCCCTCGATGGTGTTCTGCCGCAGGAATCGAGCTGACTGCTGCCGCCGCCATCCCTCCAGCATCGACTCGAACACGGCTGCCGCCGGATCGAGATGGACGACGTTTCCCGCCAACAGGAGATGAGCCGAACCGGGATTCTGGGCAGTCACCCGACATAACGCCGCAGCGTTATCGCGGGCGCGGCGCAGCCAGGACCGCACGGTCCCGGCGGGCACGCGAAGCCGGGCAGCGATCCTGCGGTGGCCGACACCGAGCACGCCGGCTGCCAGCGCCGGGCCGATCACCCCGAGCGTGTAGGAGCGGCCCGCCAGCAGCTCGGCGGGCAGCACGGTATGGGTCCGGCCACACGTCTGACAGCGTGCGCGATCGGGGCGAATGGTGCGGGTGCCGTGATGGTCGACGACCGTGCGTTCCCGGGTGCGGCCCCAGGGCCGCAGCGTCCCCGCGCACTCGGGGCAGCGCAGCCTTCCGGCGGCCAGCGCGCGTCGGGCGGCCTCGGTGTCGACGACCTCGATCACGACTCATCCCTTGAGCATCCAAGAGCTGCCAGCTTTTGGGGAGGGGCAGCTGGTGTTGTGACTGGCTTGACCCTACAGCCACTGCCACGATCACCGCACGGCCCGACTGGTTCCCACGTCGACGACGAGATGGTCCCCTCCCGGCTGCCTACGCCCTGCTCGCCCGATCAACGACCGTCTCATCAGCACGGTGACGGCGCCGAACAACTCGCACCCGCCCGAAATCCCATCCGCACCGGCGACGGCGACAACCGCTGATTACGTCGTCATCCACATCGGCGGCGGACACCTTGGCTTCGGATCCGGCGTGAACGTGCTCGACTGAGGAAAGTAGCAGTCGAACACGATTGTCGTGGCGGAGCACTCTTCGGGGCTCCACTTGAGGGGATCGGTTTGTTTGATTCGCGGCCGCACCTTAGAAGAGTCATTCAGTAGCAGTGACGGCTGAACCTGACCCTGTTGTGTCGTACCGAAAGTGCCGTTCTAGAAACTGTCCCCGAAGTTGACATGGGGGCCTCCTGCGTTCGACGGTGCGTGAGGAATGCGTTCTAGGGTGGCTGTGCGGAGTTGGCCGCGGCGATCGTCGGCGGGCCTCGGGCACGGAAGTCTTTCCGTCACCGATGGTGGACTTGCACGGCGGAAATAGGGATGGGAGCGGGACTTTCGTGACGCGGTTCGACTACATCATCGTTGGCGCGGGGCCGGCCGGGTGTGTGCTTGCCAACCGCCTCTCAGCAGACCGGACGGTCAACGTGTTGCTGATCGAGGCAGGAGGCCGGGACAGCAATCCGCTCATCGCGATTCCGGGTGCGTTTCCCAAACTGCTGAGCGATCCGGCGACCGCATGGCATTACTCCACCCGCCCGTTCGGGCCGTCGCAGCAGGTCGAGCACTGGGTGCGAGGCAGGACGCTCGGAGGGTCGAGCTCGATCAACGGCATGGTGTACAACCGCGGGAACCGCGCGGATTACGACGCACTCGTTCGGCTCGGCAATCCGGGCTGGGGCTGGGACGACATGCTGCCGGTCTTCAAGGAGATCGAGAACAACGAGCTCGGCTGGTCCGATGTCCGAGGAACGGGTGGGCCGCTGCACGTCTCGACCGCCGACGGGACGGAGCCGTTGCTCGACGATGTGATCACCGCCGGCACCGAGTTGGGGTGGTCGAGGGCGCGGGACCTCAACGAGACGGACGAGGAGCGGATCGGATACGCGACGGCGACGATCCGCGACGGCGAGCGGGTCAGTGCGGCCACGGCGTTCCTGCACCCTGTCATGGACCGTCCCAATCTGACCGTCGTGCTGGACACGACAATCGATCAGGTGGTGGTCGAGGGCGGCCGGGCGATAGGCGTTCGAGGACGCCGGAAGGAACAGGCCGTCGAGTGCCACGCCGCTCAGGAGGTGGTTCTCGCGGCGGGCAGCATCGCTACGCCCCGGATACTCCAGCTGTCCGGCATCGGTCCGGCGGACACGCTGCGTGCCGCGGGTGTAGAGGTCGTGGTGAACAGCCCGAACGTCGGCAACCGCATGCGCGAGCACCGCATGTTCAGGTTGCAGTTCCGGCTCGCGGAAGAGGTCGGTTACAACAAGTTGCTCGGCACCGAGGACGGTCAGCGGGCTGCGGCCGAGATGTACCAGAGGGACCGGCGAGGGCCGTTGGCGTTGCCTTCGTTTGACATCGTTGGGTTCTTCAAGACCCGCCCAGAGCTGAGTCGGCCCGATGCTCAGTTCCAGGTCGCACCGTTCTCGATGCGGCTGCCCGAACCCGGGAAGCTTCCGGAGATCGAGCGAGCGCCGGGGATGTGGTGCATCGCCTATCCGTTGCAGCCGAACAGCGAGGGCAGCGTCCACGTCACCTCGGCGGATCCCGACGCGCCGCTGGCCATTGATCCCAACTACTACGCCACCGAGTCGGACCGCACTACGGCGGTGGCCGTATTCCGCAGGATACGCAGCCTGTTCACCACGAGGGCGCTTTCGCGCTGGATCGAGCACGAAATCGTGCCCGGGCCCGATGTGCAGACTGACCAGGACATCGTCGACGTCGGAATGGAAGCGGGCCTGTGCGGTTATCACGCCGTCGGCACCTGCGCGATGGGGGCGGACGAAGACGACGTGGTCGATTCGCGGTTGCGGGTGCGCGGGGTAACGAACCTGCGTGTCGTAGACGCCTCTGTGCTGCCGATCATGGTCTCCGGCAATCCCACTGGGCCTGTTACAGCCTTGGCCCTGACTTTTCATGTGGGTCGGTTGTGTTGCGGCGTGCCTGAACACAGAAAGTGCTCCTGACCTGGGAGGATACGGGTGTCTGACGTCCGTATCGCAACCAAGGTGAGGAGCACTTTCGAGGTGCAGGCTACTGGGTGGTCGCGGGGTTTGGAAGTCACCGCTGATGGTGAGGGGATCGTGTCGCACGCCGGGCTTGCGCTGCTGCGCGGGTTGACCGATAAGACGGGTTTGACCGCAGGCTTGTCGAAGGCGCTGGCCGGCACCCGGTTGCTGGTGCATAACCGGGGCCGGGTGGTAGCGGATGTGGCGTGCGCGATCGCCGACGGGGCGCGGGCGATCAGCGATTTCCGGGTGATGGGTGACCAGCGGGAGCTGTTCGGGCCGGTGGCGTCGGTGCCCACCGCGTGGCGGACGTTGGAAGAGATCGCCGACGGCGGAACCCGCACGGCGAAGAAGATCACCGCCGCAGTGAACACTGCCCGCCGGTATGCGTGGGACCAGATCGTGACACGCCACGGCACGCTTCCCGGGGTGCGCATCGCGGACAAGACCCTGGAGGGGGTGACCTGCGTCCGCATCGACGCGACGGTCACTGACGCGCATTCGGACAAGGAGTGGGCGGAGGCGAACTTCAAGGGGTTCGGCCATCACCCGCTGCAGGCCTACTGCGACAACACCGGGGGTGAGCCGCTGGCGTGGATGCTGCGCCGCGGTTCGGCCGGCAGCAACACAGCCGAGGACCACATCGCCATCACCGATAGTGCGATTGCCGCGCTGCCACAACAGTTTCGGAGGCGGTTGATGGTCACTGTGGACGGTGCCGGCGCCAGTCACGAGCTCATCGCACATCTGGACAAGCTCGCGTCCCGGCGCGGATACCAGCTCATCTACTCGGTGGGGTGGGCGCTGACCGAGCGGGAGAAGACCGCGATCCGGCTGGTGCCCGAGCGGGCGTGGGTGCAGGCGATCGGGCCGCGCGGGCAGCTGCGTGAGCGACGCGCCGAGGAAGCCTGCGACAACCCCCGGTGCACACACGCCCGCTGCTGGGTCGAGCAGGCCCACGTGGCCGAGCTGACCGGGCTGCTGCGGCAGGGACCAGGCGGCGACCAACTCTCCGCCTGGCCGGAGAAGATGCGGGTGTTCGTGCGTCGCGAACGTCCCCATCCTGGGGCGCAGCTGACCCTGTTCGAAACCCAAGACGGGTGGCGCTACACGCTGTGGGTCACCAACCGTCCCGAGACCACGAAGGGGTGGCTGGGGCAGTCGCAGTACATCGACGCCGCGCACCGGGTGCACGCCCGGGTGGAGGACTGCATCCGCACCGGCAAGGACACCGGCCTGGGCCGATTCCCCTCCCGCGACTTCGCGATCAACACCGCCTGGCTGACCACATCCATGACCGCCGCCATCCTGCTCTCCTGGCTCAAACTCCTCGCCCTCGACGGCGCTCTGGCCAAAGCCGAGCCGAAAACGTTGCGCTACCGCATCCTGCACACCGCGGCCCGCCTCGTCCGCGGCGGCCGCCGACGACGACTCAAAATTCCCCGCACCTGGCCCTGGGCCACCCAGATCGAGAGCGCCTGGCAGCGCATCACCGCCCTGCCACAAGCACCCTAACCAGCGCCAACCCGCCCCTACGACCCAAGAAAGACCCCGGGGCCCGTGGAACCCCGGCCACCCGGCCCGACAGCCGGGCAACCATCACGCCCAGGCCGCGAAAACCAGCCCCACCACAGCAAAACCCAACCCCCTCACCCGCTCACCGACCGCCATGAAAAGTCAGGGTTGGCGTGGCGAGCAGCCGACTTGATCATCGATGGCGCCTGAATCGGCATTCCTCTCCTCGATCACTCTCGATGTTCGGCGCGAACACGCGTTCCCGATCATCGACCTGTTAGCGTCACGGCATGAATTCGGTTCTGAAAAGGACGGCGATCGTGACCGGTGGCGGAACAGGGATTGGGCGTGCCGTCGCGGAGGAGTTGATCACGGCTGGTTTCAGCGTGGTGATCACCGGGCGTCGCCGTGGTGTTCTGACGACCACTGCAGAGGAGATCGGGGCGGCCGTCCTCGATTTTGACGTGACCAAGCCCGCGCAGATCGAAGCCGCGCTCGCGGAATTGCCGGCCACCGTGCACGTGCTGGTGAACAACGCCGGCGGGAACACGGACATCGGCGCCGAGGCTGTCACAACTCTTGCCGGTCTACGGGACTCCTGGCTGGCCAACTTCGAATCGAATGTGATTGGTGCCGTTCTGCTGACTAATGCAGTCGCCGACCGCATCGCCGCGAGCGGTCGGGTCATCAACATCAGTTCGATTGCCGCCCGCAAGGGTGTGGATGGTTATGGCGCGGCAAAAGCGGCTATCGAAACGTGGACCATCCAGCTGGCCCGCGAGCTGGGGCCGCGTGGAATTACCGTGAACGCGATTGCGCCGGGACTGATCGAGGACACCGACTTCTTCGGGGGTGCGCTGTCCGAGGAGCACAGGACGGCGATAATCGAGCACACCGCGACCAAGCGGGCGGGTTTCCCGAAGGATGTTGCCGCCGTTGCGGGATTCCTTGCCGGAGAGCGATCCGGGCATGTCACAGGCCAGGTGATCCCGGTCGACGGCGGGGCTGAATAGCCACAATCGTGGTATCTCGCGCAGTGGTTTCTTGGATATTCTTGATCCAGTCACGGTCCGGCGGACAAATGAAGCGGCAAGGTGCTGTCGATGAGCGATTTCATTCAATACGCCGAAGAAGCCCGAGTCTGGATGATCACCACGACGTCCACCTCGTACGCCGTTCATCTCACGGCCGGGGGTCGGCTGATCAATCTGCACTGGGGATCCAGTATTTCACTGGCTGACGCGGTCCAACTGGCGGGCAAGTTGGACACTGATTGGGTTGGTGGCGCGGAAACAGCCATCGATGGAATTGAAGAGTACCCCGTCGAAGGCGGATTGCACTACCGCGAGCCGTCGCTCGCGGTTCGGTTCGCAGATCGAACCCGCGGTCTTGAATTACGGTTCTCGGAGGCGGAAATAATCGATTCCGCTACCACGCTCCGCCTGCACTTCGTCGACGAGTACTACCCCCTTCGGGTCACTCTCAACTACCGCGCCATCGCTGACTGCGGCGTCATTGAGCGATGGGTAGATCTTCGTCAGGACGGCGGCGGATACGGCGAAATCGAAATTCTGGTCTCGGCGTCGGCGGCTTGGACGATACCCTTTCTCGCAAACTACCGGATGAGTCATCTCCACGGGCACTGGTATGGCGAGAACCGGCTGGACCGGGCAGAAATTGCTCCGGGATCGTCCTTCCTGATCAATAGTAGGACCGGTACGACCGGGCACTTCGCGAACCCGTGGTTCGCCGTGGACGACGGTAATGCGCAAGAAGACAGTGGACGGGTGTGGAGCGGTGCCCTGGCGTGGAGCGGGTCTTGGACAATTGCGGGTAAACGATTTTCGAACGGCAAGTTTCAGGTTTCCGGCGGTGCCGGCCAAGATGGTTTTCGGACATGGCTGCTCACGCCGGAACAGCCGTTCACGACGCCGGTTTTCGCCGGCGTCTACTCGGCACGTGGTTTCGGCGAGATGAGTCGGAGCTGGCACGAATACTTGTGTCGGCGCGTATTGCCGTGTCCGGGAGAAGTGCGCCCGATTCTCTACAACTCCTGGGAAGCGACCAGGTTCGGCATCAATGAGGAGAATCAGGTCAAGCTCGCCGAAATCGCGAGTCGTATCGGTGTCGAGCTGTTTGTCATGGATGACGGTTGGTTCAAGGGAAGGAGTGGCGACAGTTCTGGGCTCGGTGATTGGACGCCGGATCCCGGGCGATTCCCGAACGGTCTGAGCCCGGTGATCGATGAGGTGCACGAGCTGGGTATGAAGTTCGGCCTCTGGATCGAGCCCGAGATGGTGAATCCAGACAGTGACTTGTACAGGTCGCATCCGGACTGGGTTTACCATTACGAGAATCGTCGGCGGAGCGAGTCTCGCAACCAGCTCGTGTTGAACCTGGCTCGCGCCGACGTGGCTGAATGGGTGCATGCGCAAGTAGATGGACTCCTGCGTCGACAGAAGATAGATTACATCAAGTGGGACATGAACAGGCCGCTCAGCGAAGCGGGGTGGCCGATGGAGAAGAGGAATCCGGAACGCGTCTGGATCGACCACGTGACGAATCTGTATGCGATCGTGGACCGCTTGCGGGAGGATCATCCGCATGTTGCGTTCGAGATGTGTTCGGGGGGAGGGGGAAGGGTTGACATCGGGATGCTTGCCCGTAGCGATGTCGTATGGGCCAGCGACAACACCGACGGCCTCGACCGATTGGCGATCCAGAACGGTTTCACGCAGATCTATCCTCCTCGGGTCATGTTGGGATGGGTGACCGACGATCACTTGAACCGCGGAGCCACGCCGTTGCGGTGGCGGTTCCACGTTGCGATGGCCGGGGTGCTGGGAGTCGGCGGTGACCTGTTGGGTTGGCCGGAAGAGCGGCTCAACGAAGCGGCTCAGCACATCGATTCGTACAAAGCCATTCGATCAACTGTTCAGCAGGGGCTGCTGTATCGGCTTGAGGCGCCCGGGGCCGGAGACCGCAGGACCGCCGTGCAGTACGTTGCCCGTGACCGGCGGCAGACCGTGGTGATCGCCTGGCTGCACGCCCAGCAATTTCGCTCCGAGAAGCCGCCCCTGCGGTTGCGTGGACTGGAACCGGATGCGGTTTATGAGCTGGTGGGCGATGGGGGCGCGTGGTCGGGAGTGCTACTGATGAATCATGGGATCGACTTGCCGCTGACCGGTGATTTCGACAGTCGGCTGCTGCATTTTGTTCGTAGATGAACCGGTGCCGGACTGGTGACGCGGAGATGAGGTCGCCGGCTTCGCATTATGCGACAGTGCTAAGCTGCCGATCTTCCACTGGGGAAGTGATTCTGCACGCTGCAATTATATGAGGAGGATCCGTGTCGACGAACGCGGTGCGATCGTTGCGGGACATGGCTGGATTGGCGACGCCGATGTCTCTGCGTGTTGCGGCCACCCTTGAACTCGCTGATGCCATTGGTGAGGGGGGCGCTACCGCAGGGGCCTTGGCGGGCAAGACCGGGGTCGCGGAGGAACCGTTGCGGCGGGTTCTCGACCACCTCGTCGCGATCGGCGTGTTCGAGCAGGAGGACGACCGCTACCTCGCCACACCGGAGAGCGGGCAGCTGAGCCGCAGCGATCCCAGCGGACTCTGGGAGTTGCTCGACATAAACAGCGCCATAGGCCGTGCGGAACTGGCCCTCGTGGAACTGCTGCCCGCGGTGACCAACGGGACGTCGGCGTACGCGCAGCGGTACGGCCGTGATTTCTGGCGCGACCTCGCCGAGCTGCCAGGGCTGCAGGAGTCGTTCGACCGGACGATGGTCGTCCGTTTCCGCGAGCTCGCGCCGCAGATCGCGCGGCGGTTCGACTGGGCGCGGTTCCCGACGATCGTGGACGTGGGCGGTGGCGCGGCCACCCTGCTGGTCGAGATCCTGCGTGCCCACCCGACGGTGACCGGCCGACTGGTCGACCTCGCCCCGACCGCCCGGGCCGCGACCGAGGTGTTGGCGGAGGCGGGCCTGACCAACCGCGCCGAAGCGGTGAGCGGGAGCTTCTTCGATCCGCTACCGACCGGCGCGGACGCCTACGTCCTCTCCGACATCCTCCATGACTGGAACGCGGCGCAAGCCCAGCAGATCCTCACCGGCTGTGCCCGCGCCGCCGGGCCGGGTGGCCGCGTGATCGTCGTCGAGCAGCTGCGTGAGGAGGCCGCCGACACGGCGATCGACTTGTTCATGCTGACCACGTTCGGGGGTCGCGAACGCACCAGCGCCGAACTTGCCGAGCTCGCTGTGCCGTGCGGTCTCCTGCTGCGGGACACCGTGCAGGTGGCGGAGTCCCGCACCCTGCTGGAATTCGTGGTCGCCGACTGATCAGGTGGCCGGCTGAACGGGCGGGGGAGATGCGCGTCTACCCCGCCATCCAGGTGTCCCGGTTGGACCCTTCCTCGGACTTCTCCACCTCGTCGACGTAATCGACGAGGTGGTTGAGCATTTCGGCCATCGCCCGGGTGACCTTCGGCATGAGCTTGACGCAGTGCGGGGGCAGACTCGCGATGAACACGTGCTGGTCCTGGTGCACCTGGATGTTCAGCCGCATCCACTGGATCAGCACCCGTCCCGCGTTCGTGCCCCGCAGGACCGGGTCGCGGGCGAGGGCCTCCGCCATCGTCATCGAGAGGTGCAACGGATCCGCTTGCTCCTCCTGGACCCGACGGGTTTTCCTGCTGTCCTGGGCTCCTTGCGAGTCCGACGCGCGCTCCGGGCCGCTCGACTCGAGCATGCGTTTGCGGATCGACTGGGCGGTGGACACCGAGATCTCCGCTGCGGCCGCGATCTGGCGGATTGTGGCCTGCGGGTGGGCGGCGATGTAGTCCATCGCCGTGCGGCGGCGCTCCGCGGAGTTCGTCGGCCGGGCACGTCCGTCCGTGCCGACCCGAGAGTCGCCAGGCTCGTCTAGCCTGGACTGGGTTCGGATCGCGCCGATCGTCTTGGCAGATAGACCGGAGAGCCGGGCCAGCGAGCGATCGGAGTACTGCGGGTACAGCCGGATGAGCCTTTCGGCCGCCAGCCGGCGATCGGCCCGGCTGAGTGGTAGGCCATGCCTGGTGTTGCACTGCACCGCCAGCAGGTAGGCCGACCGCTCGTCGCCGTCGAAGTAGTGGGCGGGGATGGTGGACTGTCCGGTCAGCTGGACGGCGTGAAGCCGGTGCATCCCGTCGATCACCCGCATGGTCGTCCGATCCACGATGATCGGCGGAAGATCGGGAAGTGCTTCCGCGAGCCTCGCGACGTGGTCAGTGTCCACACCGGACAGCCGCAAGCGCTGTGCCGGCAGCAGTTTCGCTATCGGGAGATGTTGCGTGCTGGAGCGATCGACACCGGATAGGGGCGCGTCCTCGGGCCTGGTCTCGCGGACGGCGTCCGCGTTCGTCCGGCGGAGGGCCGGGTAGTCGCTCTGCCTTCCGGCGCCTTTCTCGACGCGATGTCGGTGCAGGCCGTCGGCTTCCTTCTCGGTGGGCATCGTTCTCCAATTCTCGTGGACGGGCAGCACCCGCACCGGCCTGGGACTGTCCGCCGGTCGCGCTCGCGGCCGCGCCCAGGCGCGCGCGGGGTAGCCCGGACTCCGGTCGGCGCGATGTTCTGACTTCGTCCGCCAGCGGGAATCCCGGTCGCGAATCGCTTTCCCGACGCTCCAACAAGGTCTTGGCGGGTAGCGGTCGTTCCACTGAGGAAACGGGGGTGTGTGAGATCCGCCAATTCTGCGACGTCGGGAATCGACGTGCCGCACGAGGCGGTATCGAATAATCGGGAAAATTGCGATTAGTGGTCAACGGAGATCGGTTGACCGGTGGTCGCGGCGTTGCCTGTTAAAGTTAATTCGTTGTTCGGTGAATATGATAATAAACTAGTGCGAATATCGTCGACGCCAATCGAAGCATCGTTTGCGTGGACAGCGGGCACCGTTTCCCCCATGGCGTGAGCGGTGGCGGTAGCGCCAGCCGCGCTACCGCCCGATCTCGCTTGTTATTCTCGGTCAAAAAGCCACCAGGCGACAAGGCTTCCTGTCTGTTTCCCCCGAACAGAGCAAGCTTGTCGAAGTCCATAACGAGTGGTGCGCACTTTACCAGCCGAGGCCGCTTCGGGGGCTTGCGGAAGCCTTGTTACATTCGTGTTTCCGTAGTTCTGGGGAGGCAATTTACCATTCGTCGCCCGAGGTGGATTGCGCGCGACATTAATTGCGGACATTGCTCGGGCTGTCCGAAACAGTTGTCGCCGGGCACCCGGGGCCGGCCGTGCCGGGCCGGCACACCCGTCGAATCCAAGCGGTCAGCCGGTGGCGAGGACTTCCGCGAACCGGTCGACCAGCGCCACAGCCTGGTGCGGATTCAGCCGCGGGTCACAGGCGGAGGTGTACCGACAGGGGTCCGGCCCCGTTGCCAGGTCCGCGCCGGTGTCCACGCACTCGATCACCCCGTCCGGGGTGATCTCCAGATGCAGTCCACCGGGGTGGACCCCGTGCAGCCGGAGCACCGCGCAGAACCGCTCGATCTCGTCGGTCATCCGGCGCAGGACCCGGGTTTTCAACCCCTGGGCCGAACGGACCGTGTTGCCGTGCATGGGGTCGCTCAGCCACACAACGCGGTCCGCGTGTTCGCCCAGGGCCTGGACGATCAGCGGCAGCCGCTCACCGATCCGGTCAACGCCCATCCGGACGACCAGGCTCAGCCGGCCCGGCGCGCCGTTCTCGGCCAGCCGCGCCACCAACGCCACCACGTCGGCCGGGGTGGCGTCCGGCCCGATCTTCACCCCGACCGGGTTGGTGATCTCGGCGGCGAACTCGACGTGCGCGCCGCCGGGGTCGCGGGTGCGTTCGCCGATCCAGACCGTGTGCGCCGAGGAAGCGAAGACGCCGCCGAGCACCGGATCCGGGCGTAGCAGAGCGCGTTCGTAGTTCAGCAACAGCGCCTCGTGGCTGGTGTACGTGGCCGGGCCCGACGCGAGGGTGCGGAGCCCGCGGGACGTGTGCGCGTAGGCCGCCAGCAGCCGCTGTGGATCGGGCCGTCGAGCTGTCCCGGTCGGGGCTCGGTCGTTGACCGCGTCGCCGAGGTAGACGGGGATCTCGACGCCGTCGTCACCGGCCTCCGTCTGGCGTGACCGCGGCTTGGCGTACTGGCCCGCCAACCGCCCGACCACGACCGGTGCTCGCCCCGTTCGACGCAGTCGCCCGCCGAGTTCGTGCAGTTGTGCCGCCTTGGCCCGGATCCGGTCCGGCGCCGAGTCGGTGAACAGTTCTGCACAGTCGCCTGCCTGCAGCACGACGCCCTCGCCCCGCGCGACTGCCGCCAGCTCCTCGACCAGGCAGGCGCAGTCCTCGGCCTCCACCAGCGGCGGCAGCCACCGCAGCCGGTCAAGTACCTCGCGCAGGGTGTCCGGCTCCGACCACGCCGGCTGGTGCGCGGCAATCAGCTCCGATGCAGCGGTCACGATCGTCCTTCGGGGTGTTCGGCGAATGGGGGCGGCGACGCACCGGATTCATGTGCGACGACACGTTGCAGGTAGCGGCGGTACAGCCGCAGCGAGGGGCCGTCGGGGCAGGTCTCCTGCCAAGGCTTGTGACGGCCGCTGAAGTGCAGGATCGCCGCACGGGATTCGCTCTGGTGCAGGGAATGCAGCGGCAGTACGTGTTCGGAACGGTGCACGTAGTCGGGCCGGGCCGCGATCGTGGACATCGGGAAGGTGTTCCACCGCGGGTCCAGGCGTTGCCAGCGTCCGTCCGCTGCCCAGTTCAGCGCGTCCTGGTCGTGGTGCACCGCGCATTCGGGGTACTTCACCAGGAACTCGTCGGCCCGCTGGAACAACTCGGTCTCCGCACACGCCGCGAGGTCGAACAGGATCACGCCAGCGTTGAAGTACTCCCGTTCGAGGGGAATGCCCAACTTGTGCCACCGTTCGGCGGCCTCGCGAAATCGGAACTGCGGGCCGGTCGGGTCCGGCACCGCCGCCAACGGGTAGCCGCCGGTCGAAAGCTCCAGCAGCGGCGCGATATCGGTGAGGATCACCATGTCAGCGTCGACGTACAGCACCCGCTGTTCGTCGGGGAACATATCCCCGATCTGCAACCGCAGGTACGTCGCTTTGGTGATCCGGGACGAGACCGGCAGATCCCGCCCGACCAGGTCTGTGCGCCGCAGTTCCAGGTGCAGGTCGAGCCGTGCGGTGTGAAACCGCAACCGTTCGACGCTGTCCGGGGCCAGATCCTCGTACAGCAGGATCAACCGCATCTTGTCCAGCGAATGCGCATTGGTGCGCGCCAGCGATTCCATGAGCACGCACAGCGGTAGGACGAATCGGCTGTCGATAGCGCACACGATGGGAGTGGTGCCGGCACGGGAATGTATCGGACGGGCTCCGGTCCGGAGGCCGCCGCTGCTTGTCGGAGTCATTGCATCCTTTTCTTTCCGGTGTGCCGACACGGGGTCAGCCGAACCGTATGTACGGCGCTAGCGGATCACTCGGCCGCGATGCGCACGATTTGATCCGCGAGCGAGCCGATCGACCGGGCGTCGCGGATGACGTCGTCCCGGTCGCTCAGGGAGACGTCGAAGTCGTCCTCAGCCCGGGCCAGCAGCTGCAGCAGCGCCACGGAGTCGAACCCGGCGACCAGCCCGAGGTCGCTGTCCTCCCCGACCGCGTCTACATCGCGGTCGGGCACCAGTTCGCCGACCCAGGTCGTGAGCCGGTCAACAACCGTCGATCGATCGAGCATCGCATCCTCCGCGCGAAATGGGGTCCGGCCGAATGCCTCGGCCGCGTAGTGGTTCGTCCGCACTGCGCTCGCCATGGGCCAGCGCCTCCCGGAACGCCCCGCGTGCAGGGCCGGTGGAGGCATCGGTCGCCGCCCGGATGGCGAATTCCTCCATGGCCAACAGAATTGGACGAGGTCCGGACACGGGCACGTAGCGCCGGTCCAGCATCACCACCGGTTCCGGGCCTACCGGACTCTGGCGGATCTCGACGTAGAACCGGTTGTCGTAGAAGTCCAGGACCTCCGTCGGCCGCAAGTTGGTTCGCGAACGTAGGGCGCCGAGCCGCGCGACGGGATGTGCCGGCTCCGGGGGAGCTGCCGCAGCCAGATCGCGGAAATCGTTGTGCATCACGTCCAGGCGGGTGGGATCGAGGATCGCGTCCAGCTCCGGAACGCGGTACCGGCCCATCGCGTAGCCACGGACGCTGGCGGCCATCGACCGCTGCACGACCTCGTCGAACGGTGCCTCGCCCACCGCCACATCGAACGCGCAGGCCTGGGAGATGTTGCCGATGTAACTCTGCTCGGCTGCGGTGAACCGGTTGGAGATCATGCATCGCAGCACGCTCATCGGCCGCCTGGACAGGACGGAGACCGCGACGGCGGTGAGCGCGACGTACACCGCGGGGGTGGTGACCCGGTTGCGGCACGCGATGTGGTCGACGGCCAAGCCCAGGGCCGGGGAGTGCATCGAGGCACGAAGCCAGCGCCCCGGCGAGTCGAACGGCACCTCCTGGGCGAAGTTGGTCACGTCCACCCGCTCGATCAGCTGACGCCACCGCGCGATGACGCGCCCATTGCGTGTCTCCCCGGCTGGGCTGTGTTCGTCCCGCGCTCGGGATACCGGGGTCAGTGGCGGCGGTTCGTCGGGGACCGGGTGGCCGGCGAGCCTGGCGGTGATCTCCTCGACCAGCCGGTTGCGGCCCAGCCCGTCGATGGACAGGTGGGAGATCACCAGCACCAGCCACGTTGGGTGCCCCGCGTCATGCAGGATCGTGGCACGTACCGGGAGTTCGGTGTCGTGCTGGAACGAGTGGCCAGCCAGTTCGTCCGCGAGATCCGCTGCGCTGCCGTCCGTGTCGGGTCGGATCGCCACGGTCAGCTCACCAATCCCCGCGACCCGTTGCAGCACCGATCCATCGGGTTGCTCGGCGTAGGTCGTGCGCAGTGACTCGTGCCGGGCCAGCAGGTCACGCAGCACATTCCCCACCGCCTGCACGTCCGGACCGGCAGGCACGGGCACCGCGAACCGCACGTTCAAGTACGCGTCGTGCGGCCGGAACTCCTGCACGGCGAGCCAGATCCCGAACTGCGACCAGGTCAACGGGGCGGTGGCCGCAGTGGAGGCGAATGAAACGGTGATGGTTGACGGTACGGGCCGGATGGACAGGGACATGCCAGTCAGCTCCTCATTCGGGGCACCGCGGTGGCTACTCCGCGGAACGGCGCACGCCGCGGTCGACCTTGCCTGCGATGAAGTCTTCGACCGCTTGGTAGGCGGCGGAGTCGGAGTACTGCTCCGGCGGCGACTTCATGAAGTACGATGAGGCGGACAGGATCGGCCCGCCGATGCCCCGGTCCTTGGCGATCTTGGCGGCCCGGATGGCGTCGATGATGATCCCCGCCGAGTTCGGCGAGTCCCACACCTCCAGCTTGTACTCCAGGTTCAGCGGCACGTCGCCGAACGCGCGGCCCTCCAGCCGGATGTAGGCCCACTTCCGGTCGTCCAGCCACGGCACGTAGTCCGACGGCCCGATGTGCACGTTGCGCTTGCCGAGGTCGCGGTCCACCTGCGAGGTCACCGACTGCGTCTTGGAGGTTTTCTTCGACTCCAGCCGCTCCAGTTCCTTCATGTTCAGGAAGTCCATGTTGCCGCCGACGTTCAGCTGCATCGTGCGGTCCAGGTGCACGCCGCGGTCCTCGAACAGCTTGGCCAGCACCCGGTGCGTGATGGTCGCCCCGACCTGCGACTTGATGTCGTCGCCGACGATCGGCACGCCCGCGTCGGTGAACTTCTGCGCCCACTCCGGGTCGGAGGCGATGAACACCGGCAGCGCGTTGACGAAGGCCACCCCGGCATCCAGCGCGCACTGCGCGTAGAACTTGTCCGCCTCCTCGGAACCCACCGGCAGGTAGGCCACCAGGACGTCGACCTCGGCGTCCTTGAGTGCCTGCACGACGTCCACCGGCTGGTCGTCGGATTCCTCGATGGTCTCCCGGTAGAAACGGCCCATGCCGTCGAAGGTGTGGCCGCGCTGCACGGTGACGCCCAGCGGCGGCACGTCCGCGATCTTGATGGTGTTGTTCTCGCTGGCGACGATCGCCTCGGAGAGGTCGCGGCCGACCTTCTTCGCGTCCACGTCGAAGGCTGCGACGAACTTCACGTCGCGCACGTGGTAATCACCGAAGTTGACGTGCATCAGGCCGGGCACCCGGGTGCCCGGGTCCGCATCGGCGTAGTAGTGGACGCCCTGCACCAGCGACGCCGCGCAGTTCCCGACGCCCACGACGGCCACCCGGACGCGGCGTCCGGCAGTGTCCTCCTGTGGTGCGACCATGGTTCTTCCTCCTCGGGACAGCACCTAGCCCTACGCCAGGCACACCGGGTGCGGTTGGGTTTGCTCGGCGACGAGTTTGGCCGGAGAACACACCCCCGCTACCCGGCCTCGTCCGTGCGCTGCGTGGTTACCAGTGCAGTCGAACCGCGTTGGCGACCACGGATTTCCGGGTTCTTCCAGAGAGGTTGCTTCGGGGCGGGTGCGTTCATCTGGACCGCTACCCGAGTCGAGCCCGGATGCGAGAGCCGCCGACGCGGTGCGCAGGCGAGCATTCGCATTGTCGATGCCTCGGCTACCCGTTCTATCGGAGAATCCGGAAACTTCGTTCTAGCGGCAAGGTGAGGTCAAGCCCCCAGGCAACCTCGGTGTCGCCGAAATTCTTGCGCGACACGGAAAGGTAGTGCGCCGTCATGTGCATCGGCAACGTTCGAGTCTGCAGCGGATCGCTTGCCTCGCAACGGTTGCCGCGCTCCCGCGAATTCGGCGTCGAATTGCCGACTCACTCGTGAAGCAGACGCTGGACGTGGAGAAAGCCTTAGCGGTACGGGTTTAACCGTCGCACCGACCACTGAGGAGGAAGTGATGGGCACCACCTTGGACCAGGTGCTGGCGGACGCAGGGCACGACGCGGCCGTCACCGTCGCCGGCAACCGCTGGACCGCCACCGAATTGCGGACGGCCGGGTTGCGAATGGCCGAGGATCTCGCGACCCGGTTCGCGCGACCGCGCTTCATCGTCAGTTCCACGGCCAATGCCGGGCTGATCACCACCATCGCGGTGGCCGCCGGTCATCTCGGCGCCGCCGTGCTCTACCTCGACCCGGCCGCAGAACCCGGTGACGAAGGCCTCCTGCTCAGCGATCATCCGCTTCGGAACGGGCACCGACTTGGCGGAGTGAGCCCGGACTGCTACGCGCTGGACCGCGGCCCGGCCGCCGGGGGAGAGCTGTTGCCCCCGGACTCGGTGATGTTCCGGACCTCCGGCTCCACCGGTATCCCGCGCGCCGTGGTGAAGTCGTTCTCCCGCGTGCTCAACGACAGCCGGCGCATCGCCGCCGCCCTGCACGGTCCGCAGCCGGAGCCGGTGGTTTCCGCTGTGCCGATCTTCCACTCCTACGGCTTCACCCACGCCCTGGTGGCCGGTTTCTTGGCCGGCGTGGTGACCACCTTCCACGCTCCCACCACGTTGCCTGCCGCGCTGGCCGCCACGATCGCCGACACCGGAGCGCGGACCCTCATCGGGCTTCCGGTGCAATACCAGCTGATCGCGGCCGCGTCGCCACATCGGTTCGCCGCGCTCACCCGCGCCGTGTCTGCCGGTGCACCGCTGCCTGTGGACGCGCTACGGCGGATCCGCGCGAATCACCGGTTCACCCTGCTCAACGTCTTCGGCACTTCGGAGACCGGAACCTGCACCATCACCGACGTCGCCACCGTCACGGAGGTCAATGGGATCGGCGAGCCGTTGCCCGGAGTGCGGGCAGAGGTCGACGAGGCAGGCGAGCTGATGATCCAGACCGATGCGCTGGCCGACGGCTACCTCGACGCAGGCGAGGTCCGGCCGCTGCCGGTGCGCGACGGCTGGTACCGCACCGGTGATCTGGCCGAGCGCGGTCCCGATGGGTTGCGGATCACTGGACGGGCCACGGACGTGATCAACATCGCTGGCCGGAAGACCACCCGCGGCAGGCTGGAGTCGGTCCTGGGCCAGCACCCGGACGTGCTAGAGGTGCAGGTCGTGGTCGCCGCAGACGAGGCACGGGGCCAGATCCCGGTGGCCCGGGTGGTGTCCCGGCACGGTGGCCCGGTGCCCGACCTGTTGAGTTGGAGCCGGGACCGACTCGCGGCCTTCGAGGTCCCGCGCCGAATCGAGCTGTGTGCCGAACTTCCCCGCTCGGCCACGGGAAAACTGCTCTACCGCGACGAGAGGTGACGGCGTTCGACCGTGGAAGTCCACGGTCGAACGCTCGTGATCGGCACTCGGGCCGATTGCCGATCACGGCACCGGCCCGGCAGCCTCACGATGAGGCTGCCGTGCCTGCGTCCGTCCCGCCCCTCCCGGGAGCTGCTTCTACCCAAACGACTTGAGGAGAAAGGAGTGTGTAGATGTTCGACCACTCTGGACAGATCGTTGACCTCTCCGTGTTGAAGGAGCGCTACTACGGCGATCCGCACGGTGTCCTGCGCGAGCTGCGCGACGCCGGCCCGGTGCACCGCGTGCGCACCCCCAGTGGTGATCCGGCGTGGCTGGTGCTGGGCCTCGACGAGATCCGCACGGTGCTCACCGACCCGAGCCTGAGCAGCGACCTCGGCCGCTGGGCAGGTTGGCCCGAGGCGGAACGAGGCGGGAGTTCGATCCTGGGCATGCTCACCTGCGACGAGCCCCGGCATCGCGAGCTCCGGAATCTTGCGGCAGGCGCGTTCACGAAGCCCAGGGTCACCCAGTTCCGGCCCCGCATCGAGGCGATCGTGGCCGACCTGCTGGACACGATCGGGTCGGCCGCGGAGACGGACTTGGTCGAGGAGTTCGCCTATCCGCTGACGATCACGGTGATGACGGAGCTGCTCGGCGTGCCTCACCTCGACCGCGCCGCGTTCCGGACCTGGACGAACGCGACCGTGACCGACGGCGACGGTGGTGATGTGGTCGCAGCGTCCCGGGAGCACATCCGGCAGGTGGTCCGCACCAAGCTGGAGCGTCCGGGGGACGACTTGCTGACCGAGATGATCAATGCCGAGGTCGATGGCGCGCCGGCGATGAGCTTTGAGGAACTGGTGTCGATGACCTACCTGCTGCTCATCGCCGGGCACGAGAGCACCACCAATCTGATCGCGAATACCGTGTTCACCGTGCTCTCCGACCCGGCAATGCGGGATCGGGTACGAGCGGGCGAGATCTCGGTGGAGCAGCTGGTCGACGAGTCGTTGCGCTTTGACCCGCCGCTGATGCTCTCCACCGGCCGCTTCACCACCAAGCCGCTTTCCATCGGCGGAACCCGGATTCCCGGCGGTGGTGAACTGGTGCTGCTGGCCTATGCTTCTGCCGAGCGGGACCCGGGAGAATTCCCCGAACCCGACCGCTTCTGCCCGGCGCGGAAGATCCGGCGCAGCCTGGTCTTCGGCGGCGGGAAGCACTACTGCATCGGGTCTACTCTCGCCCGTGCGGAGGCGACCGTGGCCCTGCGCGCGCTGTTCGACCGCTTTCCCGAGATGATCTTGCTCGGAACGCCGTCCCGTTGGCGCAGCACTGTGACCCGCGGTATCCAGCGGCTCGACGTTGGGCTGTGCGGATCGCCCGTCCAACGCTCCTAAGCCTGTCCCCGGATAGCCGCGCCTGTTGGCGATTGGGGGCGCCTGGACCCAGGTGTCCGCGCATTCGTCTCTACCAGACCGAAGGAGTAGCACGTGATCACCATGACCTACAGCCCGCACGCGCCGGCGGTGCCACCAGAGCGCGTCCTCGGTGTGGTCCGGCATGCGGTCGTGACCGAGGAACCGGTTTCGGCGGACCCGTGGCCCTCGGCGACGGTGCACACCGCGGCCAGCCCGGACCAGGCCTTCCACGAAATCTGGACCAGCACCAGGACGGTCAACAGCGGACGGTACAGGAACTTGATCTACGGCCATGACGGCGAGACGCTGTTCTGCGCGGCCGAGATACCCGACGCCGAACGGTTCCGGGATGCTGTGCGCCAGACCTACGACGCGTTGGTCGAACTGGTGCAGGGGCTCGGCTACCGTCTCTTCCGGGTCTGGAATCACATCGCGAACATCAATGCGGACAACGCTGACGGCCTGGAACGGTACCGGGACTTCTGCAAGGGCCGCGCGGAGGCGTTGGAGCACGCCACGAGGGACTGGATCGCTGATCTGCCCGCGGCCAGCGGCGTCGGCGCCCTCGGTGGCGGAGTGGTGATGTACTGCTTGGCTTCGCGGACCAGGACGCCGGTGCACTTCGAGAACCCCCGCCAGATTCCGGCTTACCACTACCCGCGGCAATACGGCCCACGTTCCCCGACCTTCGCCAGAGCCAGCCTGCTTCCTTGCGACACGGGTACTGCGGACGGTTTGCTCTACGTCTCGGGCACGGCCAGCGTCGTCGGGCACGAAACAGTATGCGTGGGCGACCTGAAAGGGCAGTGCCGCACCACGGTGGAGAACCTGGATCATCTCCTCAAGCACGTCGGGGAGCAGACGAACACCTCGATAGGATTGGCGGACTTCCGCTTCGCCAAGCTTTACGTCCGACATGCCGCTGATGTCCCGTTCGTGGCCGAGGAGTTCCGCCGGACCTTCGGCAGCGACACGGCGCTCCAAGTGCTCGGCGTCGACATCTGCCGCAGCGACCTCCTGGTCGAGGTCGAGGGTGTCGTGACGATGGCGTGATCCCGGGGTGACACTCGGCTTCATCGACTGGTCCCCCGGTTTCCTCGCCGAGACCACGATGGCTGAGGTCACCACATCGGCGGGCTCGGGGGACCGACGCCGTCGCGGACGCGGGTGGTGGCCAGATCACCGCCGACGGTCGGTACGCCAGCACCGCCGCCGAGTATCTGCACCGCCCGGTCCGCGACCCGGGAGGCCATCTCCATCTCGGTGCAGAAGTACTTTGCATTCGAGATGCGGTGCCGGGGGATGGTGTCGGTGTCGAACTCGCGGGCCACGTCGAGCACGAGCGCTCGACCCGCCTCGTCCGCGTCCTCGCCGACGAGCAGCACGTGCGGGGTGTGGTCCATCACCAGCCGGGCGGCCTTCACCGGGTTCTTGACGTTCTCGACGGCGGCCACCGCGCCGACGTCGAGGGTCCGTCCGTACCACGACACCGGACTGCTCAACTGGCTCGCCAGCTTGTGAGCCCAGCACTCATCACGAAGGTTATGCGCAGTGATCGACCCCCAAAACCGCTGTGACCAGGCCATCCCGGTCGACGCTGCGCATAACCCGGCGCTGTTCATAAGGCGGCATCCTCTCGCCGTTGCTGGCCAACATCGCGCTGTCTGCGCTCGATGAGCATTGGCACCGCGACTGGTTGCCCGGTGGGCGGATGGAAAGCCCGTACCAGCGCAGGAAACGTCGTCGGCACGGCCAGGCCAACTGGCGGATCGTCCGCTACGCGGACGATTTCGCGATCTTGGTCCACGGCTCCGCCGAGGACACCCGCAGCATTCAGAACGAAGTGGCCCAAGTACTCGAACCCCTGGGATTGAAGCTGTCACAAGCGAAAACCACGATCGTGAACATGGCCGATCGGTTCAGCTTCCTCGGGTTCCACATCCAGTGGCGCCGCAAACCAGGAAGTACCAAATGGTACGTCTACACGTTCATCGCCGACCGGCCCATCCGATCGGTGAAGGACAAGATCCGTGCCCTGCCCCGCAGGACGTCACAGGCATACCCGAAGGACGTGCTGATCCGGCTCAACCACAAATCGTGCACGGCTGGGCCAACTACTTCCGGCACGCAGTCGCGAAACACACCTTCCACATGCTCGGGGATTTCCTCTGGCGTCGCGTGATCATGTGGCTCAAGACAATGCATCGCTGGTCGTGGAAGGACATCCGCAAGCGGCTTCTCGGCCCGCACGGGGCTTGGTTGCCGATCACCGCGGACGACACCGAGTTGATCAACTTGTCGCGGACACCGCCGATCACCCGGTACCGCTACCGCGGCAACACGATCCCCAGCCCTTGGCCAACCTGACAACCACCCGACGACAGCAACCGTGGAGAGCCCGGTGCTCAGTAATGGGCACGCCGGGCTCGGCGAGCGGCCTGGAGAAACGGACCTGCGGCAACACCGGCACCGCGCTCCAGGCCGACTCAACCGCGACTGGGGTACGCCCGATGGCGGTATTCGCGTCGTGCTCTATGACAAGACTTCTCTGGAGAGGCTGAACCTGTCTGACGGTCAAGTTGAGTCCACCAGCTTCGCAGGTCGAGCGGCGAAGGTGCAGCGCGAAGCGTTGGGGCCCGGGGACTGCTCCGGAAGTGGGCTGGTGTGAGCGGCTCGGTGCGCCGCGCGATCGGTTCGTCCCGCCCGAGGTGTGGGTCGATGATCCCGTCACGGGCGGGTTCGTCTCGGTGTCCAGGAAGATCGACGAGGCGCGGTGGCGAGAACTGGTCGAGGCCGACGAGCCGATCATCACGCAGGTCGACGACGGCAAGACCCGGCCTGGAGCCGTCGGGTTTCAGCCGAGCAGCTCGTGCAGCAAGCCGTCGCTCGTGGCCGACATGCTCGATGCCCTTCATGTGGAGGAGGACCATCGGGTGCTGGAGATCGGCACGGGAACCGGCTGGAACGCGGCGAACCTCCGCGAGCGCGTGGGCGACGACGGCCAGGTGACCTCGATCGAGGTGGACCCCGAGCTCGCCGAGCAGGCGGTCCGAGCGCTGATCGGCGCGGGGTGCGCGGTCGTCGTGGTGACCGCGGACGGGACCAAGGGCTACCCGGATCGCGCGCCGTACGACCCCGGCTGATCGCCACCGCCTCCGTGCGCCGAATTCCCCAAGCGTGGATCGAGCAGACCCTTCCCGGCGGCGTGATTGTGACGCCGTGGGGCGCCGACTTCTGCAACGGAACTCTTCTCCGGCTCACCGTGCTGGCGGACGGTTCTGCGTCCGGGCGGTGCGGCAAGAACCTCCGGTTCATGCGGGTCCGCGAGCAACGCCGCGAGTTCCTCGACCCGACCGAGGCCGAGATTTCCGGCGCTGACAAGGAGAAACCCTCCCGAAGCGCAGTGGAGCTGTTCGAGATGACGGAGTTCTCGCGCGCTGCGTTCACGATCGGGCTTCGGGTTCCGAGCTGCTATCTCACCATCGAGGATATTGACGGCGATCATCGGCACATCGAGCTGCACGACGTTCGTACGGCATCGTGGGCGCGCGTGGCCATGGCGCGCGGGGCCGACTTCGAGGTCTACCAGCTCGGCCCGCGCCGGCTTTGGGACGAGGCCGATGCCGCGTACGCGTGGTGGCTCGAATCTTCTCGCCCATCACCCGACCGGTACGGGCTCACGATCACGGCCAGCGACCACGAGGTGTGGCTGGACGAACCGACCGGCCAGCACCGATGGACCTTGTAGGGTCTCAAATCAGGGTTCTCGCTAACCTTGGCGGCACCTCAGTAAGGTGTGCGCTCAGTGGGGAGGATGGCTTCGAGGAGCTCCTGCCCGATTCCCGGCGACGGTGTTTCTCCTGGAGGCGGAGGGGATCGGTGGCCGCGGGAAACTGCCCAGGTACGGCCAGTTGGGTGCCCGGTGGCGGTCATGAATTTTGCCCGCTGACGGTCACGAGATCGGCCCGACACGACTTGTTGTTCGACCTGTGCCTACGGGGTATGGGGCCCCTCCTCGGCTGAGCTTTGCGGTGACCAACCTTGCTCGGTTCCCCGACGGGTTCGGTCTCAGCGGGTTTGCCAGTGCCAGATAGATCCCCGGGACACCGCACAACGCACAATCCCTTCGGGGAAGGGCGAAGTGCCAGATGTTGTTAACACCGACGAGCGGAATCAAACGCTTCGCGCTTTCCGCTACACCGAGTTCGTGCGTAGCCACGTCCCCGCCTCACACTGCACATCCCGGATGTTGGTCCAGTCACGTCGAACCGCCACCGAGTCGACCCGCGCACTGATCAGGGTGAGCGTGCGGCCCGGGTCGACCGCGCCCGCGCGGATTCGCGACACGACGGTGGGCGCGCATGCCTCTGTCCGGGTGAATGTGCTCGCTCTGAGAGGGCATTTGATCTCTATTTAGGCTAATATGCCCATTTTGCGTGGATCGTTTCGCCAGGTTTGGGTGGATTCTCCGGCCAGCGAGCGGCTCATTATGTTAGTCATCGCCCAGAGGACCATCGTGCGTGAACGCCGGGCAGGGCCTCATAGTCGCGCACGAGTCGGCGGTGTTGCATCAGCCAGCCCAGGGTGCGCTCCACTACCCAACGACGGGGTAACACATGAAAGCCCTTGGAAGTAGGGCGTTTGACGACATCGACCTCGATATCCCGTTGCGCACCATAAGATATGACGGACGTGTTGTAGCCGCCATCCACCCACGTCTCCGACACGCTTGGATGCTCAGCAGCCAGATTATCCAGAACTTGTTTTCCACCAGCGGAATCCTGCACCGACGCAGCAGTGACGATCACAACAAACAGGAGGCCCAACACATCGGTGGCGATGTGCCGCTTCCTGACCTTGATCTTTTTGCCTGCATCAATTCCCTGGCTGGACTCACCGACATTGCACGACGTTTTGACACTCTGGGAGTCAATGATCGCCGCAGTCGGGGTCGCCGCCCGGCCTTTCGCGACACGGACTTGTTGGCGCAGCAGATCATGCAAGGTCTCGGTCGTGCCGTCGACATCCCACTTCGCATAGTAGTCATACACCGTCTGGTACGGCGGGAAGTCGTGCGGCAGGTACGCCCACGCGATCCCGGTCCGGCACACGTACAGAATCGCGTTGACGATCTCGCGAAGATCATGCACCCGCGCCGCCACGCCCGGCCCGCGCCGCGCGGCACGCCATGCCGTCAACGTCGGCTCGATCAACGCCCATCGGGCATCGGACAGGTCGCTGGGGTACGCGCGCCGGACACTCACAAGTCGATCAAGATATCAGGCGCTATCCGAAACGGACAGATCAACATCAAACGAGATCAAATGCCCTCTTAGACAACTGGGAACTGTTCCGCATCGGTTTCCTGACCACGATCAAGCTGTTCCTGGTCGCCGGGGCGCTGAGTTTGGTGCTGGGAACGCTTCTGGCGGCCTGCCGAGTGTCCTCGTTGCCGGCACTGCGAGCGGTCGGCACCGGTTACGTCAACACGGTGCGCAGCACTCCGCTGGTATTGGTGTTCGCCTTCCTCGTGTTCGCCGCTCCGAAGATGGGCATCGAGCTACCTTCCTTCTTCTGGGCGGCGATCGCGGCGCTCACCGCGTACACGAGCGCCTTCATCTGCGAGGTGGTGCGGTCGGGTATGAACACCGTTCCTGCCGGGCAGGCGGAGGCTGCGCGCTCGGTCGGCATGACATTCCTCCAGGTCTTGGGGATCGTGGTCTTGCCGCAGGCCTTCCGCGCGATCATGCCACCGCTAACGAGTACGGCGATCGCGTTGCTGAAGAACACCACTATCGCTGCTGGATTCTCGGTGGTGGAGGCCGGATCGATGAACCACGTGCTCTACGACGCACCCGGTCCGCGGGCCGTGGTCAGGAACAAGATCGCCGATGTCGTGGTGGTGGCTGTCCTGGTTGCCGCGATCGGCTGGATCATCTACCGCTTGTACGATTCCGGGCAGTTCGAGCTGCGCCGGTGGGAGCAGTTCCAGTACGTAGCGATCCAGCATCAGCTGCTCGAAGGTTTGTGGAACACGCTGCGGGCAGCGGGAATCGCGGCGGTCCTCGCGATCGTGTTCGGTACGGTGTTCGCATCGGCACGGATCAGCGACCATGCCTGGGTTCGAGTACCGGCCATGGTGGTGGTCGAGACCTTCCGCGCGGTTCCGATGCTGATCCTGATGTTCTTCTTCTACTACGGATCCCTGCAGTACGACCTCGGTTTGTCACCGATGTGGGCGGTCGTGCTCGGCTTGACCCTCTACAACGGATCGGTGCTCGCTGAAGTCTTCCGAGCCGGCCTCGTGGCGGTCCCAGTCGGACAGCGAGAAGCCGCGTACGCGATCGGCTTCCGGAAGAACCAGGTCGTCCGGACGATCCTGCTACCGCAGGCAGTGCGAACGATGCTTCCAGCGATCATCAGCCAGCTGGTCATCCTGCTGAAGGACACCTCGCTCGGCTTCATCATCACCTACAACGAACTCCTCTACGTGGGACGGCAGATGGGGGCTCGCCAGGAGTTCGGGTTCCCCTACATTCCGACGTACATGGTCATCGCAGTTGTTTACATCGGACTGTGCGGATTGCTGACCCTGCTGGCGAACCGGCTCGAGGTCAGAAGTCGGCGGGCGGTCAAGACGGCGCGTTCGCCGCTCAGCAGTGATGCGCCTGCCACCCGGGACACTGCACGACCGGACGACAAGATCCCAATGGGCAAACCTTGACATGTTGTTCCCCTCCGGCGTGAACCGCGTGGCAGTCGATGTGCTGGCCGATCAGGCGTCGGCCCGCGATCGAGAGACACGCCCAGGGTACGAGATCGGGAAGGTGCAAGGACTGATCGCGATGAACGATCCAACACGAGGCGAAGCTGTCGACCAACCATGGCGTGGAGAAGTGTGCGCTGTCTTCGCCGCCGAAACGGCGGGTGTCGAGATGCACGCGGTGACCGCAGCGCAGCTGGTTGCCGGTGTGGGTATGGAGGGGGACAGGTACGCGCTCGGCAAGGGCCACTACTCGCACCTGTGGCACCCTGACCGCCAGCTCACGTTGATCGCCCAAGAGGTGATCGACGACGTGGCCCGTGCCATCGGTGAACCGATCGACGGCGTCGAGTTGCGGCGCAACGTCGTCACCCGCGGAGTTCCCCTCAACTCGCTGGTCGAGAAGTACTTCGCCGTGGGGGAAGCCATCGTGTACGGCGGTCGCCTCAACGTTCCGTGCAGGTACCTGGAACGGCTGATCGACAAGAAGGTGTTCGAGCCGCTGCTTGGGTGTTCCGGGCTCAATTGCCAGATCCTGCGTGGCGGCACGGTCCGCCCCGGGGACGTCGTGCGCCCTCTCCGCCCTGGTGAGGAGAACGCGATCGAGGTTCCTGTGGCTTTGGTGGGGAAGGACGCCGGATGAGTGTGCGGTTGTTGATGGCCGCCCGGCTGAAGGCTGAATCGTGGCCAGCGTCCGACGTCCGAGAACTGACCTTCGAGCCGGTCCACAGAACCGAGTTCCCCCCGTTCATCCCGGGAGATCACGTCCAGGTACAGCACCAGAACGGGACCACGAGATTACTCGCTCATAGGGCCAGCCAACGATCTTTCCACTTACCGCATCGCGGTTCGCAGGGAGAGCGGTGGCCGCGGCGGCTCAGTCCTGTTCCAGGACGAGTTGGCGCTGGGGGATCTGGTGTTCGTGTCCTGCCCGCAAGGCGGCATGCGGATCGACTCCGCCGCTGCGCACCACGTGTTCGTCGCCGGCGGGATCGGGATCACGGCAGTGCTGGGGCTGCTGGGCGGATTGCCGCGTGGAGCGTCGAGCGAAGTCCACTACTGCGTACGCAACCGCGTCGATGCTGCCTATCAGGATGTCCTGGAGCGATCAGGTGCGAAGCTGGTCCTGCACGAGTCCAGCGCAGGTGGTCGGCTCGATGTGCCGGCCTTCGTGGAGGACTTGCCTCGGGAAGCCACCCTGTACTACTGCGGTCCACCGAGTCTCATGGCCGCGATCGCCGACGCCACATCCCACTTCGACCCGGCGCGCGTTCGCTGCGAGAGTTTTACCGGTGTGACAACCGAACCAGGGGAGAAGCTCGGCGACGCTTTCGACGCCTGGCTCGTCCTGTCGAAGCGAGTGATTCGCGTCCCCGAGGACGAGTCGCTCCTGCAAGCGGTGCTGCGCGAGAACGTGCCCGTCGACTACTCGTGCGAGGGCGGTGCATGCGGCAGCTGCGTCCTCGAAGTGGTCGACGGGGAGATCGACCACAGAGATCTGTGTCTGAGTGAAGAAGAGCGCAAGGAGGTCATGACCTCAATGCCGCTTAGCCTATTTTGATCATGCTGCTGTGTGGGTGAGTTGGATGCTGGGCGGGCTGTCGTGGCGGGTTCCGGTGTCGGTGGGTTTTTTGACTCGGTAGGCGTTGTGGCGGCCGCGTTTGATCACGCGGGGGTAGCTGCGGTGGCGGCGGCGGGGATTGAGGTTGCGGGCGGCGGTGATGTCGGAGGTGATAGCGGCCAGAGATCGTTTCTGGTGTTCAGGGGGAAAAAGCCGCCGGATCGGCGATCCGGCGGCGGACGATGCGGACGGTGCGGGTGAATTTGACCCGGTCGGGGTCGATGTCGGCTTCGGTGGCCGCCCGGCAGATCAGCGCGCTGATCGCGTAGTGGGTGAGCAGGTAGCCGTAGAGCTCCTGGCGGACCATGTCGGGGCTTTTCGACCGCAGCACTCTTCCCGGTCCGCGCAGGACGGTTTTGATCTGTCCGTTGGCGGTTTCGTGTTCCCAGCGGTGGTGGTAGCTCTCGGCCAACGCCGCCGCCGGCGCTGCGGTGGGGTCGGTGATAGTGGTGATCAGCCGGATCAGTTCGCCCTTGCCGTTGCCGTCGCGGTCGGGCACCGTGTATTCCACGACCCGCACAATCCTGGCCTGATCAGGAGGGAGATCCTCGCCGCGGGCGGCGGCGTCGATGAGCGCTTGCCGTGCCCTGCCCCGGATTTTCGCCTCGATCAGCACCGAGCGGTAGGAGCCGTCATACAGCGATCCCAGCACCGGCAGCCTCGTGTTGGACTTGACGCGCCACAATAGCTCCGCACCCGTGTCAGCCGCGGTGCACCAGTCCTGCCAGGTGTAGAAGTTGCGGTCGGCGATCAGCAACCAGCCAGGCTGCAGGCGCCGGTACAACCGTCTCGCCAGGGTCTGTTCCCCGCTGCCCTTGCCGGTGACCCCACCGATTTCAGCGTCCACCATCGCATGCGAGCCGCACTCGCTGACCGACACCACACGGACCTTCGGAAACGCCGACCGGCTCTCCCCCGAGCCGCCGTATCCGAACTCCGCGCCGTTGGCCTTGGTGTCCGGTGCATCCCACTCGAACCCGTCGATGGCCATCAACCGCCACGGCCCGAGAAACGCACCCCGGGTCAGCTCCCCGGCCACCGGGACCGCGACCCGGGCGAACAACTCCGCAAGCGGCTCGGCCCCCAACCGCTGACGAGCCTGGGTGATCCCACCCGAAGTAGGCAGACTCCACTGCTGATCCCAGCAGCCCCACGCCGCCAGCGTATCGGTCAGCCGGGCCGCGACTTCCTCATAATCCTCCGTGGCGAACAACGCCATCGCCATCACGAAATACACCATGACGTGCGGCGGAAGCTTCCCATCCGAGCGCTTGGCCTGCCGCCCCGCCGCGACGATCACTTCATCGACCACATCCCGAGGAACCGACGAGGCCAGCACCCCCAGCGAAACCAGATCCGTCAACCGGGCCCCAGCCACCACGCCATCATCCACCACACCCGAGATCATCCCCGCCACCAACAACAAGATCAACTCAAGCTAACCCTGACTTTTCATGGCGGTCGGTGAGCGGGTGAGGGGGTTGGGTTTTGCTGTGGTGGGGCTGGTTTTCGCGGCCTGGGCGTGATGGTTGCCCGGCTGTCGGGCCGGGTGGCCGGGGTTCCACGGGCCCCGGGGTCTTTCTTGGGTCGTAGGGGCGGGTTGGCGCTGGTTAGGGTGCTTGTGGCAGGGCGGTGATGCGCTGCCAGGCGCTCTCGATCTGGGTGGCCCAGGGCCAGGTGCGGGGAATTTTGAGTCGTCGTCGGCGGCCGCCGCGGACGAGGCGGGCCGCGGTGTGCAGGATGCGGTAGCGCAACGTTTTCGGCTCGGCTTTGGCCAGAGCGCCGTCGAGGGCGAGGAGTTTGAGCCAGGAGAGCAGGATGGCGGCGGTCATGGATGTGGTCAGCCAGGCGGTGTTGATCGCGAAGTCGCGGGAGGGGAATCGGCCCAGGCCGGTGTCCTTGCCGGTGCGGATGCAGTCCTCCACCCGGGCGTGCACCCGGTGCGCGGCGTCGATGTACTGCGACTGCCCCAGCCACCCCTTCGTGGTCTCGGGACGGTTGGTGACCCACAGCGTGTAGCGCCACCCGTCTTGGGTTTCGAACAGGGTCAGCTGCGCCCCAGGATGGGGACGTTCGCGACGCACGAACACCCGCATCTTCTCCGGCCAGGCGGAGAGTTGGTCGCCGCCTGGTCCCTGCCGCAGCAGCCCGGTCAGCTCGGCCACGTGGGCCTGCTCGACCCAGCAGCGGGCGTGTGTGCACCGGGGGTTGTCGCAGGCTTCCTCGGCGCGTCGCTCACGCAGCTGCCCGCGCGGCCCGATCGCCTGCACCCACGCCCGCTCGGGCACCAGCCGGATCGCGGTCTTCTCCCGCTCGGTCAGCGCCCACCCCACCGAGTAGATGAGCTGGTATCCGCGCCGGGACGCGAGCTTGTCCAGATGTGCGATGAGCTCGTGACTGGCGCCGGCACCGTCCACAGTGACCATCAACCGCCTCCGAAACTGTTGTGGCAGCGCGGCAATCGCACTATCGGTGATGGCGATGTGGTCCTCGGCTGTGTTGCTGCCGGCCGAACCGCGGCGCAGCATCCACGCCAGCGGCTCACCCCCGGTGTTGTCGCAGTAGGCCTGCAGCGGGTGATGGCCGAACCCCTTGAAGTTCGCCTCCGCCCACTCCTTGTCCGAATGCGCGTCAGTGACCGTCGCGTCGATGCGGACGCAGGTCACCCCCTCCAGGGTCTTGTCCGCGATGCGCACCCCGGGAAGCGTGCCGTGGCGTGTCACGATCTGGTCCCACGCATACCGGCGGGCAGTGTTCACTGCGGCGGTGATCTTCTTCGCCGTGCGGGTTCCGCCGTCGGCGATCTCTTCCAACGTCCGCCACGCGGTGGGCACCGACGCCACCGGCCCGAACAGCTCCCGCTGGTCACCCATCACCCGGAAATCGCTGATCGCCCGCGCCCCGTCGGCGATCGCGCACGCCACATCCGCTACCACCCGGCCCCGGTTATGCACCAGCAACCGGGTGCCGGCCAGCGCCTTCGACAAGCCTGCGGTCAAACCCGTCTTATCGGTCAACCCGCGCAGCAGCGCAAGCCCGGCGTGCGACACGATCCCCTCACCATCAGCGGTGACTTCCAAACCCCGCGACCACCCAGTAGCCTGCACCTCGAAAGTGCTCCTCACCTTGGTTGCGATACGGACGTCAGACACCCGTATCCTCCCAGGTCAGGAGCACTTTCTGTGTTCAGGCACGCCGCAACACAACCGACCCACATGAAAAGTCAGGGCTAGGGCGTTCGAGGCTGGTCGTCGACGAGAGACGGCTGTCGCGGCGACCTGGTGCCGGTTGTGGGGATACCGGTAGTAATGGCGATAGAACCACCGAAGTACCTGGTCAGTACTTCATGAGATCAGCACCCTCAGACCGTCTCCGCATAGTCGATGACCTGCGTATACGACGTTTCCTCGCCCTTACTGCTGGTACCCCGGTAGGTGGTGAGCATGTTCACCCCATGTGGGACCGCACGTTCACCATAACTCCGGAAACATCTGCTCTTGTTCACCTTGTTCACCTTGTTCACCTTGTTCACCTTGTTCACCTTGTTCACCTTGTTCACCTTGTTCACCTTGTTCACCTTGTTCACGCCTTCGTCGTGGAGATCTTGGGGTGAACCCGGTATGCCGCCACCTTCGACCGTCGTCCGCCAGGGGTGGGCTCGACCGGCTTCAGCCAGCCGTGGTCGGCCAACCTTTCGAGTGCCCGCCGCACCGCGTCCGTCTTGCCCTCGGCGTCCCACCGGCTTTTCTTCAGGGCTTGAAACACTGTGCGGACTTTGACCGTGTCCATGCCATGGTCTTCCCGAGCCCGACGACGCACCAAGCCAGCACATCGGCGGCGGGCACGGTGGAGTCCTCGGCTCCCCCAGCGTGGCGAAGGCGCCCTTCGCGTGGTTCTACAGGAACTCGGCCAGCTCTAGATCTAGAGCCACTGCCATCGCCTCGACGGGGACCTCTTCCTCGTCCGGGTTCTCGGCGAGCGTGAACACCCCGGCGATACGAACCAGCGTTCCCGGGGATTTGGCTGCACAAATCCGTGACGATCGACAGGTCACCGTCCTTGGGGCGAAGGCGTGGTTCCTGCTGCATCCGGAAGCCGCGAAGCAACGCGGCGGCGTCCTCGGACAGCTTCATCCTTCGGTCGTCTTCTGACCACCACAGCTTGAAAATGAGGTCGTGCAGCAGGCACTCCCAGCGTTACCGGACGGTTTCCGGGATCGGTTCGGTATCGATGTCCCGCAGCCCGACCAAGCTTTCCGGATGGCGTATAGCCACCGGGCCAGCAGCCACACGTGGTCGCCGCAAACCGCGCCCGCACCGGCCCGGCCGCCCGATGCTCGACATACCGGCTCAGCCCCGCCTTCAACCGCTCGCGGGTACCGAACAACCCAACCCCGTGCTCGGCGAGGAACTTCGCCGACTCCTTGACCGCACACGCGCGTAGTTCACCCACGAACTCGGCGCCGATGCCCCGCTGGCAGGAAGGCCCGCAGCCACCGGTTCACCACCGCGCCGGCCGCAGCGCGGTTCCGTTTCCCTTGCACCGCCAAGGGAAAACGGGTTGACCATCGGGCCACTACCCGCGCCCCGATGGAAGTCATAGAAGCTCCGCGGCACACTTTCATTGTGAGCTCGTGTCGTGGCGGCGTAGTTCTGTCCTGGAGTAGTCTTGCCAGTTACCGAGTTCGTTTTTCCTTGCGGCGCAAGAGATTCCCTCTCGTCAACGTCCGCTGGTTGATCGTCAGACCGGCGCCGACGAAACTTGCCGGCGAACTGAGTCCAACAATAATAGTCAGGCGTTTCAACGCGTGTCGCTTGATCCCACGGCACCTCCAGCGCCCAGAGGAACCGGAACCACCGCAGCAACGCCATCGCATACGAACGCTGCGTGCTGTCTGACCGGCCACACGCCTGCAGGTCCTTCAAGAACTCCGTAACCGGCAGCACCGCGGCGCCGTGTGAATCAAGCAGTCGCCACGGCTCCCACGGATCGCCGGTGGCCTCCAACCAGCCAGCCCGCGGCACGACTAACTCAGCCAGATCCCTCGGCTGTCCCTCGGACGCGATCACGGCGGGTGCACCGTAGCGCCACTGGCCCTGAACTGCAAAAACACCCTAGTTAGTTCAGTCAACAGGTGAACGACACAGGTCCGGGTATCAGAGTCCGAGGTCGTGCATGACGTGCTTGATCCGGGTGTAGTCTTCGAAGCCGTACAGCGATAGATCTTTGCCGTATCCCGAGGTCTTGTAGCCGCCGTGTGGCATCTCCGCGACCAGGTTCATGTGCGTGTTGACCCATACACAGCCGAAGTCCAGGTCCCGCGAGACGCGCATGGCCCGGCCGTGGTCGCGGGTCCAGACCGACGAGGCCAGTCCGTAGCGGCTGTCGTTCGCCAGGCGCAGGGCGTCGGCTTCGTCGGTGAAACGCTGCACGGTGACGACCGGGCCGAAGATCTCCTCCCGGACGATCTCGTCGTTCTGCCGCAGGCCAGCGACGACCGTCGCCTCGTGGAAGAAGCCCTCGGCGAGCTCGCCGCCGCAGCGGTCCCCGCCCGCGACGACCTTGGCGTGCCCGGGCAACCGCTCGAGGAAGCCCTGGACCTGGGCGAGCTGCACGGCGCTGTTGACTGGGCCGAACAGTGCCTGCGGATCGTCGGGGCGCCCGGTGCGGGCTGCGGTGCGGGCCTGCTTGCCGAGCGCGTTGACGAACTCGTCGTGCACGGCGTCGGCGACGAGGACGCGGGTGGCTGCGGTGCAGTCCTGGCCGGCATTGAAGAACGCGGCGGTGGTGATCCCGGCGACCGCCGCTTCGAGGTCCGCGTCCTCGAAGACGAGAACCGGCGCTTTGCCGCCGAGCTCCAGGTGCAGCCGCTTCAGGTCCGGGCCAGCGATGCCCGCCACCTGCTCGCCTGCCCGCACGGAGCCGGTGATGGACACGATGTCCGGCTCCGCCGAGGCGACGAGTGCCCGGCCGGTCTCCCGATCGCCGCAGATCACGTTCATCACGCCAGCTGGTAGGAACTCCGCCATCAGCTCGGCCATCATGAAAGTGGTCAGCGGGGTGGTGTCGGCGGGCTTCATGACAACCGTGTTCCCGGCGGCGATGGCTGGCGCCCACTTCCAGACCGCCATCATCAGCGGGTAATTCCACGGGGTGATCTGCGCACACACCCCGATCGGCTCGCGGCGGATCATCGAGGTGGTGCCCCGCTGGTATTCCCCAGCCGAGCGGCCTTCAAGGACCCGGGCTGCACCGGCGAAGAAGCGGATCTGGTCGATGATCGGAGTGATCTCGTCGTCCAGCGTCGTAGCCAGGGGCTTGCCGGTGTTGAGGCTCTCGGCGCGAACGAACTCGCCGGCGCGCGCCTCGACGGCGTCGGCGATGCGTAGTAGTGCCCGCTGCCGCTCGGCGGGAGTGCTGTCGCGCCAGTCGGCGAACGCTCGGCGGGCCGCGGCGTTGGCGAGCTTGACGTCCTCGGGTCCGGAAACCGGGGCGGTGCCGAACGAGGTCCCGTTGGAGGGGTCGACGAGCTCGGTGGTTCGGCCGGACACGGCGTCGACCGTGCGCCCGTCGACGACGTTGCGGACTGTGACTGGGGTGCGTGGCATGGTCGGGTTCCTTTCGGGGGAGCGCGGTCGCGGGTCAGCGCGTGGTCGGGAGAATGCTGAGCAACTCGTAGAGAACGTGCGCGGCGGCGATCCCGGTGATCTCTGCGTGGTCGTACGCCGGGCTGACCTCCACCACGTCGGCGCCGGTGAGGTTCAGCCCCTGCAGGCCGCGCAGCACCTCCAGCAGCTCGCGGCTGCTCAGCCCGCCCGCCTCGGGGGTGCCGGTGCCGGGTGCGTATGCCGGGTCGAGCACGTCGATGTCCAGGGAGACGTACACCGGCCGGCCGCCGAGACGGGTACGGACCCGCTCGATGATCTCGTCCAGGGATTTGCGGGCGAAGTCGCGGCAGTGTACCGCCGCGAACCCGAGCCGCTCGCTCTCATCGAGGTCCAGGCCGGAGTACAGAGGCCCGCGGATGCCGATGTGCACCGAGTGCTCGCCGTCGACTAAGCCCTCCTCGGCCGCCCGCCGGAACGGTGTGCCGTGGGTGTACGGCGCGCCGAAGTAGGTGTCCCATGTGTCCAGGTGGGCGTCGAAGTGCAGGACGGCGACTGGGCCGTGCTGAGCGTGGGCGACTCGGAGCAGGGGCAGCGCGATCGTATGGTCCCCACCGATGGTCAGCAGGGTCCGGCCGGTGCCGGTGAGCTCAGTGGCAGTGTGACCGATGGTGTCGATCGCCTCGCCGATGTCGAACGGGTTGACGCCGAGGTCGCCAGCGTCGGCGACCTCCCGCATGGTGAACGGCTGCGTGTCGAGGGCCGGGTTGTAGGGCCGCAGCAGGCGCGAGGACTGTCGGACGTGGTTGGGGCCGAAGCGGGCGCCGGGCCGGTAGCTCACCCCGGTGTCGAACGGGACCCCCCAGACGACCGTGTCCGCGCCCGGCAGGTCCGCGAGGCGGGGGATCCGGGCGAAGGTGTTCTCGCCGGCGTACCGGGGCACGACGGCGGCGTCGAGCGGTCCGTCGCCACCACCGGTGCGGGGCATCTGCAAGGAGGGCGGGACGGCGGAAAGTTCGGGCGCGGTGTCGGTCATCGGGGGCTCCGGTGTCGATCGGGATCCTGATGGGAGGAAAAGCTATCAATCGATAGCCTATTTGCCCAGGGGCTATTGTTGAGCGGGGCGACGGCGGGAGGAAGCGGTGCGTAGCGCGCGAGGCAAGGCCGGGGTGACCCGTCAGCAGATCCTGGTCGTGGCGTCGCGGCTGTTCGCCGAACGCGGGTTCTACGGGACCTCGACGCGGGAGATCTCGGAGGCTGTCGGCATCCGCCAGCCGTCGCTCTACAGCCACTTCGCGACCAAGCATCTTCTGCTCGCGGAGCTGATCGATCTCGACCTACGGCCCGCGCTGCACCGGCTGGCCCGCGCGCTGGAGCTCGACGGGCCGGTGGCAGCCCGGCTGCACGCGTTCCTGCACGCAGACGTCGCCGCAGTCCTCCGGCTCCCGTTCGACGTCCGATGTCTCTACAACGACGACGCGCTGCGCACGCCCGAGCTGCAGGAGCAGGCCCGCCGCCGGGACGAGCTGCACCAGCTGACGTGCAGACTGGTGCAGCAGGGTGTGGCCTCCGGCGAGCTCGCCGCCGATCCGGTGTTCGTGCAGCGCGCCATCACCGGGCTGCTCCTGGAGGTCATGCGGGAGCGTGGCGCCAGCGTCCGCCCCGCCCCGGACGACCGGGCGGTCGACGTGGCCGACTTCGTCCTGCGCGCGACCCTGGCGGATCCTCTGTCGCTCGTGGCCGTCCGGGTGCGCAGCGCCGACCTACTGGCCGACATCGCCGGGCGCAGGGCCGCGGACCTCGTCTGAGCCCGCTTCCGCGCCCTCGCTGTGGTCACCAGCTGCGGATGACGTAGGCATTGGCAGCGGTTCTCGCTCGTCTTGGGGTTGCTGGTATGGCAGAGCCAGACCACGTCGGTCCCGTGGCGGCGGCTTGGTCTCGTCCAGCCAGCAAGGACAAAATTCCCAACCTGGATAGAATGTCTAAATGCCGACTATCCCACCGTGGTTCGCCCCGGTAGTACCGCTCGTCGAGGCGCTGGCCCGACTCCTTCGTCCCCATGGCGAGATCGTGCTGCACGACCTAGAGCACGATCGCGTGCTCGGAATCTGGAACAACCTCTCCAACCGGAAGGTGGGGGACGAGTCCCTCCTAGCCGAGTTGCCAGACGCCGATGAGGGCCAGGCCGTGATGGGTCCCTATGAGCGCGTCACCATCGACGGGCGCCGGATGACCTCAGTCAGTGCGGTGATCCGGGACGACGCCGGCGCCCCGCGCGGCGTGTTGTGCGTGAACCTGGATCGCTCGCCCGTGGACCAAGCGGTCGCCATGCTGTCCGCGCTGGCTCCGCAGGCCACGGAGCCGAGGCCTGACGGTTTGTTCAAACGTGACTGGCGCGAGCAGATCGCGCTGCTGGTCGACATTTGGTGCCGGGACAACTCGATCGCCCGCTCGGCCCTGACCCGAACACATCGGCTGGAGATCGTTCGGCAGCTTCAGGCGGCCGATCTTTTCGCCACCCGGAACGCCGCACAGCACGTCGCCGCAGCGCTCGATTGCTCGCGCGCGACGGTTTACACACTGCTTAACGAGATCAAGGCAAAGGAAGGGGCAGCATGAGCGCCTCGACCGAGGACACGGCGGGGCCCGTGCTGGCGCCAATCGCCGTACACGGCGCGCTTGGAACCTGCGTCGTGCGTTCCCGCGTGGCGCGGTCACGGGCGGCAGCGTCGTGACGGCGGTACTGGACACGCCGACCGGCGTGGTCATCGTCACCGCTCGAACCCCTTTCATCCCGAGGACCTTTGGTGGCCGGACCAGCCGACCGCCACCGGCACGGTGTCGGTCGCGAATGAGGTCTACACGGTGCCAGACACCGTCATCGTCGCTCGCGACGCCGACGGTAAGCCGCGAATCTTGAGCGATCGGTCGGATGGCCGACAGGTCGGCGACGGCGCTATTCGTCGGTCTCCGGCTCGGTGTCGATTTGCCCGATCCGGCACTACTCGTCGGCGCCGAAGTCGAGCTCGCAGTGGATCCAAACCGCCCGCGCTGGATTCAGCATCGCGCACTCGCGCTCCCACCTGTTCGCTCTTGCGCTCAACCGGGCACTCGCCACGTACTGGCGCAAGGAGGTGCCGACGGACTCACTCGGCTCTCCGGACTTTGACAAGCTGGCCATTCAGCGCAGTCGACTTGCTCTTGACCACAGTCTCGAGACTTACCGACTCGGGAAGTCTCTGCGCCGCAAAGGATTCGACGTTGTCAACGCGATGGACGAAGTGTTCACAGTGCTGGTGTGAGCCGTGGCCGCGACGAACGTCTGGACCGCGCAGGATCTTCCGATGAGGGTCGACTGCTCCTGCGGCGAGCCCCTCGGGGATCTACGCACGTGGCAATGCGCCCTGCCCGAGGGCCATCCCGTGCGGGGGGACGCACGTCGTGTCCACGGCGGACATCGAAACGGTCGCGGTGGACCACGAATGGGACGGCGAGGCTCAGCAACTCCAGCTCACCCTGCGGGCGGGCTGACCACCGCCCGCTGTTCGCCCCCACGCAGCGTGCCGGTCTCCGGGCGGAAACCAAGGGTCGACTTTTAGTCCAGTTTTTCTCGATTTTCTGTCCAGGTTCTTGTTAGTATCTAGTCCACCCGGCGGGGTCCGTCCCTCCGGAGCATCGGCGCACCGCCCGCTCGGGCATGTGCACTTTCCGAGCGGAGGTCTGTTGTATGACGCACTCCCCCCGACACGGCGGAGATCTGGTCGTCGAGACGCTGGGCGCCCTGGGCGCCGACACGGTCTTCGGCATTCCCGGCCAGCACGCCCTGGCGTTGTTCGATGCCCTCGGGCGGAGTTCTCTGAGCTTCGTTAGCGCTCGGGTCGAGAACAACGCCGCGTTTGCCGCCGACGGCTACGCCCGAGCCACGGGTGAGGTCGGCGTCCTGTTCGTCTCCACCGGTCCCGGCGCGCTGACCAGCCTCGCTGGGTTGCAGGAGGCCTATTCGGCGGGTGTGCCGATGGTGGTCGTAGCCAGCCAGGTACCGCTGCGTGGTCTGGGCGGGGCGCGGCGTGGAATGCTGCATCAGCTCGACGACCAGCAGGCGAGCGCCCGTAACGTGTGCAAGAGCACGCACTTGGTCCGGCGCGGTTCACACATCCCGTCGGTGCTCCAGCAAGCCTGGGTCACAGCGCTGACCGCGCCGCAGGGACCGGTCTGGGTCGAGATCCCGCAGGACGTTCTCCTGGCACCGGCCAACATTCCCCCGGTCCGTGACATCCCTGTTGCCGTTCCTGCGCTTCTGCCCCGCGACGAACTCGTCGAGACCGCCGCCGACTGGCTCCAAGCCGCTGATCGTCCGGTGATCCTCGCCGGCGGTGGTGCCCGTCGCTCCGGCGCTTCAGAACCGCTCATGCGACTCGCCGAAGCCCTGCGCGCTCCGGTCGTTAGCACGGCCGGCGGGAAGGGAGTGTTCCCGTGGGGGCACCCCCTCTCCGCGCAGTCCTGGGTCGAGGACGGACTAACCACGGAGCTGCTGGACGATGCGGACGTGCTGCTCGTCGTCGGCTCGGCGCTCGGGGAGGTCACCAGCAACTACTTCACCTTGGCTCCCCGTGGACGAATCATCCAGATCGACGCGCACGCGGCCGTTCTTGAGTCCAACCACCCGGCGCTTGGGATCCACGCCGACGCCGCCGGCACCCTCGCTGTACTTGCTGAACAGGTGCGGCCACGCCCGTCAAACGGTTACGCCGAAGGCGTGGTCCAGAAACTGCTCGCAGGAATCCAAGCCCGGCTCGACACGCAGCCGTTGGCGGCGGAGCGACGGCTTATGGAAGACCTGCGCGACGCCGTGCCGCCGGACACGAACACCTTCTGGGACATGACGATCGCCGCATATTGGGCATGGTCGTGTTGGGACTCCCGCGCCGGGCAGTTCCAGTCCGCGCAAGCTGCAGGAGGACTCGGCTTCGGCCTCCCCGCCGCGCTCGGAGCGGCCCTAGGCACCGAGCAACGCACCTTGGCCGTGAGCGGCGACGGCAGCGCGATGTACTCGATCGCCGAGCTCGCAACCGCAGTTCAGCACCGCGCACCTGTGACGTGGCTCATCGTTGACGATGGCGGCTACGGGATCCTGCGCGAGTACATGACCGCCACCTTCGATGCCCCGTCTGCCACGGAACTCTCCCGGCCCGACTACGTGGCCCTCGCCGAGTCCTTCGGGATACCGGCGACCAAAACGACGCTGCAGGGCGTCGGTGCGGCGCTGCGCGCCGCCCTCGCCTCTGAGGGCCCGAACGTCGTGGTCCTCAACGCCGTTCTGGCGATGTTCGAACCCACCACTCCCGCCCCGCCCACCGCGTCGGCTCCCCAACGCCCCGTCCGACGAGGAATCCGAACGAGCGCCCGCAATTTCAGAGAGGGGCACGGGGCGCTGCCCGATGGGCCGCAGTGATCGTTCGCTGCCCTGGGCCTGAGCGCCTG
The DNA here is from genome assembly GCF_012277335.1 of Saccharopolyspora sp. ASAGF58. NCBI lineage: Bacteria > Bacillati > Actinomycetota > Actinomycetes > Pseudonocardiales > Pseudonocardiaceae > Saccharopolyspora > Saccharopolyspora sp. ASAGF58. The sequence goes on from NZ_CP040605.1 coordinate 6,187,856, forward strand.
CGCCAATCCGCCGATTGGCGGGGCACCGGCCCCGTCGGGTCCCCCGGTGAAAGTCGCCGTGGATGAGAAGCTCCGCGCAGAGGTTCCCGCCAAGTACCGAGAAAGCGGCGTCGTGAACGCACCGTTTCCCCGTACGAGATGTTCGCCGGCCCGAACAGCCAGGAGCTTGGCCGGTCTCGAGATCGACCTTGGGAAGGCCATCGGGAGAGCCCGGTGTGGATTTCCGTTCAGCCCGTGAATGGACTGATCACAGGTCCGCAAGCGGACAAATACGACGTGCTGCTGGCCACTCTGTTCGACATGAAGGAGCGTCAGCAGGCCATCGACTTCGTTGACTACGCCCGATCCGGCTCGGCGATCATGATCGACAAATCGACCGCCGACATCAAGATTCTCGGCGACCTGTGCGGCAAGACCGTCGCCGTGCAGGACGGGTTGCTACAGGAACGGCTTGTTGGCACTCAGAGTGGTAAGTGCACCGTAGCCGGCAAGCCTGTCATCGACACGAAGCCGTCCCCCAAGTTCAGCGACGAGCAGCTTGCTCTGGCCACCTCATCGGTCCAGGCCATCGTCCACGACCTGCCCGCGCTGGTCTACGCCGCGAACCAGACCCCAGTACAGGGTCTCGTTGTCCTGACCGATCCGGCCGCGCCCGGCGGTTACGAAGCAGCCAGCGTCGGAATCGGCGTCGCAAAAGACGACACCGCAATGCGAGACGCAATTTTGGATGCCGTCTCCCAGCTGATCGCGGACGGGACCTACAAGGAGATCTTCTCGCGCTACTCGCCCGAGGCGTCGATAATCGACAAGCCGACGACCAACCAATCGAGCCAAGACAGTACTGAACTGCGTCGCGCGGTCCACAACGGAACCGCCACACGCCCGCCCGGAAATGTTCAGGCGATCCGTTTTGACGCCAGCGGTGGGAGGGGAGTGGGAGGATCGTGCTTACGCCAACCGCGGCGTACTGCAATGAATGGTAGTGAACGGCAGCGCCCGAACCTGCGGTTTCTCTGTTTTCCCAGGTTGCGCACTTGTTCGGGCGGCACTGGGGGTCAAGGGGTCGCGGGTTCATCCAGTTGATGTCGTATCGGCCCGGGGTGTTTGCTGGCGTTCTTCCAGGAGGATCGCTGCTGTATCAATCGATACGATTATTTCAGTTCTTAATGAAATCAATCCGAGTGTTGGGAATCCCGGTCATCGGTCTTATATTGATACGCCCTTGGCTGAATTTCGGGGTCGCTTCGGTAGTGCCGGGGGAGATGTGAAGGGCCCGGTGGCAGGCCCGGGCCCTTCGTGGGGGCTTAGCTTGTTGTGGGGTTGGTGGTCGGGTTGGTTGGCTATGTTCGGTTTGTGTCTGGTGCGAGTGGGTGTGGTTCGCCGGTGAGTGCGGCGAGTGCGGTGGCGATTTCGTGGATGCTGGCGCGGATGTAGGTGGTAGTGGTTCCTCCGTCTGCGCCGGTGCTGTCGGTGTGGCCGGCGTAGGCGCGGGCTACGGCGTAGCCGAAGTTGCGTTCGACCCAGGTGAGGGTGGTGTGGCGGAGCCAGTGGGTGCTGATCTGTTGTGTGGCTACCCAGGGCAGGTGTGTGCCGAGGCGTGTCCACAGGTGGTCGTAGCGTCGTTTGGTGATCGATTCGCCGTTGCGGTAGCGCAGCAGCTGCCCGCCGTGCTCGACGGCACCCCGTTGTTCTCCGTGTTCGCGAAGGTGCTTCATCAGGGTCGGGGAGACCGGTTGCCAGCGGACGGTGTCGCCTTTCTCCTGTAGCAGGATCAGACACTGGTCAGGGTCGAGGTCGCGGGGCCGTAGTGCGAGTGCTCCGCCGCGCCGGCATGCGGTTTCGATGTGCAGCCGAAGCAAGAGCGTGTCCAGGGCGGGATCGTTGCCTGTCGTCGCGGCCACGTGGTTGATCTCGTCCAGTCGGGAGTCGGGTAGTCCACGGCGGGTGCTGGGCAGGCGGCGGGGTTTGGGGACCTTTCTGGCGGGGTTGTCGGTTTCGTTGATGTGTCCGTCAGCGATGGCGTGGTTGTAGAGGCAGCGCAGTGCTGCGATGAGGTGTTCGGCGGCGCCGCGTCCGCCGCGGGCGTTGCGGCGGACCACAACCTGGCTGCGTATCTGTTCGGTGAGGTGTTTGATCTCCAGGGCGGTGGGCTCGTTGAGCCTGCGGTCGCCCCAGTGTTCGGTCACTCGTTTCCAGTAGGTGCCGTAGACCCGTCTGGTCCCGGGGCTGACGGCGGCGGCGACCTTGGGGATGTATTCGGCGAAGGTCGGGGCTGCCGGCCGGGTTGTGGGGGAGTTCACGAGGTCGTGTGGGGAGACGCCGAGGCGGGCGAGGAGGACTCGTGCGGCCTCGATTTCCTCCGGGCTCGCCCCAGTAGTGATCTTGCTCTCGGTCATGGGGTCTCACCGTCTCGCAGTGCGGCGTGTCGTGGTGCCAGGGCGTGGTCGAGGGCGGTCATGGTGTCGATCAACAGGAGGTCCCTGTCGGGATCGGCGACGAGGAGGACGGGGTCGCCGGTATGGATGCCGCAGCGGGTGCGAGCTGCGAAGGGAAGCACGATGTGGGGCGTGTCCGGCAGCTGATGGATTCCACACGGGTCCGGACTGAGGACAAGTACGTCCGAGATCACGCTGAGGGCGGTTCGCCGGCCGGGGTGCCATCCCAGTGTGTGCAGGATCGGCCGGGCCGATATCCGGCCGGAGGGATCCACCCGGCCTATACCGTAGGTCGCCGAAGGCCGCTGCGGTCCGGCAACGGTAGGCATCGGCAAGCCCCGGCCGCCGCCACGCAGCGGCCCGCTGGGCTGGGCCGTCTTCCTTTTAGGTGGGACCAGGCCCGCCACGACGCGCTCACTCATGGCCGCCACCAGCTCGGCGACCAGCGCACGCCAGGCGAGAAGCAACCAGCGAACGCAAGCAACCGCAGTGGCGAACTGACCACTGCGGGCTGCGGTACGACCATCTTGTTTGGTGGGGAAATTTCACCAGTTTTTGTGTCCGAGGACGGAGTTGCACACTATTCACCCGCCTTCTGCTTCCCGAAATCGGTTGAGGCAGGGGGCTTTTTGCTGTCCCGCCTGGAGTCCATCTGGGGCGCCTAAAGGTTGTCCCGTAGTCCTGACAAAGACGGGTCTGGGCGGGTAGTGGATCAGGTGCGGGTGCAGGTGATCCGGGTCGTGAAGCATTCGTCGAACGGTGAACTACGCAGGGTGTCACCACGGGACCGATTGTGCTGCAACGCTCGTCGTTGGTGCTCGCACGAATCCCCAGGACTCACCCATAACCTACGGCACCATATCCGTCCCCTGCCCTACTGTGGGTGCAGGAACCCGAGCGATCAGCGGTAGCTGAGACTGGCAAGGTTGAGAGGTGGCAGGGTGGGCGCGCCGTACGTCTCGATCAGGCGGCTGGCGGACAACTCGCTGGCGGCGATGCTGTCGGCGGTCGAGATCTACAACAAGCCGCAGATGACCTACCGCGACGAGGTCACGGTGATGCTGGTCGTGAATGCCTGGGAGCTGGCGCTCAAGGCAACGCTGTGCCAGAAGGACCTCTCGATCTTCTACCCGAAGCGGCGGGGTGAGAGGTACCGCTCGATTGGACTCGACGACGCGCTCGGACGAGTCGCTGCGAACCAACTCTGGCCGTCAGGCATCGACGGACGGGCAGTGACTGCCAACGTAAAGGCACTTGCAGAGTACCGTGACCGGGCGATTCACCTGTATAACGCGCAGGGGTTGGGTGCTGCCATCTACCCATTCCTCCAACAGAATGTATTGAACTACCGGGATTTCATGCTGGCCAGGTTCAAGAAGGACTTGGCCGACTCGATGACCTGGCAGCTCTTGCCGCTCGGAGCGACCGCACCGGGCGACGCCGTGCAGTTCATGCGCATCGACAAGAACGCGACGATGGTCGCCGAGGTGCAGCAGTTCATCGACGAGCTGCGCCGCTTGATGGATGAGGCAGAGGAGTCTGGGAGTGACATGGCGAGAGTGGCGACAATCTACGACATCAACATGCAGTCGGTGAAGAAGATGACAAGCGCCGACCTCATCGTCGCTGTCTCGCCCAATGCCGATGGTCAAGTGGTTGTGCAAAAGACCGATCCGAACCAGACCCATCCCTACAACATGACCGAGCTACTCAACAAGGTAAACGAGAAGCGTAATGGTCGGAACCTGACGAGGTATGACCACCAGGCGATCTGCTGGAAGGAGTCACTGCGAGAGAACACGAAGTACGCCTGGAAGCACAGCAACGGTGTCTCGCACGTCTGGTCGGGCGACGCGATCACGTACCTCGCATCGCTCTCGGACGAATACTACGAGCAGGTGCATGCCGATTACCAGGCGCACATAAAGGGACGATCCGCCAAGAAGTAGCACGTTCCCTCGGGCGTGCCGGCGCGTGGCGAGCGGACCATCAACCCCAATGCGTCAGCATCGTTCTTGAGGCGAGCGCTGATCCCGTTGACGGGCTTTGGATCCTCGCACCCTGCACTCAACTTTCAGGTAGCCAGGCTTGAGGCGACGTGCGGTCACGTGCTCACGATCGCCCTTGTCCCCTGCGCTAGCCTGATCACGTGGTGACAGGTGAGCTTAAGAGCAAGATCGACCGGTTGTGGGATGCGTTCTGGTCCGGGGGGATCTCCAACCCGCTGGAGGTGATCGAGCAGATCACCTATCTGATGTTCATCCGGCGCCTTGACCAGCTCCAACAGGGCAAGGAACGCGTGGCGCGCCACACCGGGAAGCCGGTCGAGAACCCGATCTATACCGAAGAGACGCAGCAGCTCCGGTGGTCGGTGTTCAAGAGCAAGCACCCGGAGGACATGCTCAAGGTCCTGGGGGACGGCGTCTTCCCCTGGCTGCGAAACCTCGGCGGCGACGACTCGACGTACGCGCACCACATGAAGAACGCGCGGTTCACCATCACCACGTCGAACCTGCTGGCAAAGGCCGTGTCGATGATCGACGACATCGACATGACAGACAAGGACGCCAAGGGCGATCTGTACGAGTACATGCTCAGCAAGATCGCGACTGCTGGGCAGAACGGCCAGTTCCGCACACCCCGCCACATCATCCGGCTGATCGTCGAGATGATGTCGCCCCAGCCTGGAGATGAGATCTGCGACCCGGCGTGCGGTACTGCTGGGTTCCTGGTTGCCGCTGCCGAGTATGTCGAGGATACGCACCGGGACGCGCTGCTGGCTCCGGAGCAGCGGAAGCACTTCAACGAGAGCATGTTCCACGGCTTCGACTTCGACAGCACGATGCTGCGCATTGGCAGCATGAACATGCTGCTGCACTCGATCGAGAACCCTGACATCCGCTTCCGCGACTCGCTAGGCGAGAACGTCGCCGACGAAGCCGACCGGTACTCGATGATCCTCGCGAACCCGCCGTTCGCGGGCAGCCTCGACTACGACGCGACGGCGAACGACTTGCAGAAGATCGTCAAGACCAAGAAGACCGAGCTGCTGTTCCTCGTGCTCTTCCTGCGGCTGCTCAAAAACGGTGGCCGGGCTGCGGTGATTGTTCCGGACGGGGTGCTGTTCGGGTCGAGTAACGCGCACAAGACCGTGCGGAAACTACTGGTGGACGACCACAAACTCGACGCTGTGGTCAAGCTGCCGAGCGGTGTGTTCAAGCCCTACGCCGGGGTGTCGACCGCGATCCTGTTCTTCACCAAGACCAACAGCGGCGGCACGGACAAGGTCTGGTTCTACGACGTCGCCGCCGACGGATTCAGCCTCGATGACAAGCGCACGCCGCTGCTCGAGATTGAGAGACTCGGTCCGGTGGTCGACGGCGGGTTGACGGACGATGAGCACGCCAAGAACAACCTTCCCGATGTCCTCGCCAGGTGGCACCGCCGCAGCGGCAGCGAACAGCAGCGGGCACGTACCGAGCAGAGCTTCTGTGTCTCTAAAGACGAAATCGCCAAGCAGGGCTACGACCTCAGCATCAACCGTTACAAAGAGATCGTCCACGACGAGGTCGCACACCGAGCACCCGGCGAGATCCTGGACGAACTTGACGGAATCGAGACTAAGATCCAGGAGAGCATGAGCGAGCTCAAGGGGATGCTGGGATGAAGATGAGGCGAATTGGCGACCTGACGAAACCGATTTCATCCTGGACCCCGCAGAGCGACCAGGATGGAGCCGATTTCACGTATGTTGACTTGGGCTCGATTGATCAGGACTTGAAAGAGATTGTCGGACCTCGTCGGTTGCCAACGGCTGACGCTCCAAGTCGGGCGCGACAGATAATCCACGAAGACGATGTTCTTGTTTCTACGGTACGCCCTAACCTGAATGGGGTAGCTCGCGTTTCCGGAAATCTTGATGAAGCGACAGCGTCTACTGGTTTTTCTGTACTTCGCCCTACTGACGAGCTTGTTTCCGCGTACCTTTTTCATTGGGTCAGGTCTCCCGAGTTCGTTGCAGATATGTCTCTTAAGTCGACTGGACAAAGTTATCCGGCCGTTTCTGATCGGATAATCAAAAATTCACTCATTCCTGTTCCCTCGGTCAGAGAACAGCAGCGGATAGCAAGCGCCCTCGATGCGGTGGACTCGCTGCGAGTCAAGCGGCGTAAGGCGATTGCCCTACTTGACGAGCTTGCTCAGTCCATCTTCCTTGACATGTTCGGGGATCCTCTCCAAAACCCGTTCGACTGGCCAGAGGTTCGGTTCGGCGATTTGCTCGAATCGTCGCCGCAGAACGGATTATCTCCCTCGAAGGCCGGATCGGTTGAAGCTAAAGTTTTGACATTGTCTGCAATCACGGGCGATAGATTTGATTCGAATTCTTGGAAAACGTCGACGTTCAAGGTGGTGCCACCGCCGGCGAAGTCTGTTCGATCTTCGGGTTTTCTAGTGTGTCGCGGAAATGGAAATATTAACCTGGTTGGACGCGGCTACTTCCCCGTGTTTGATATGCCAGAAGTAACATTTCCGGACACAATGTTTTCCGTGTCTCCCTCGCGGCGTTTGATGCGAGAGTATCTTCAATTTATCTGGTCCTCAAAACTTGTTAGAAATCAAATTGAGTCATTGTCTCGTACAACCAACGGCACATTCAAGATCAACCAGCAAGCGCTCACTTCTGTGATGGTTCTGGTGCCACCTGTCGATCTCCAGCGGGAGTTCGACAAGAAGGTGATAGCTGTTAATCAGGTGCGTCGTCAGTACGAGGCGCACCTCGCCGAGCTCGACGCCCTGTTCGCCTCACTTCAGTACCGTGCGTTTCGTGGGGAGCTGTGGGCTGAGGAGATCGCTCCGGTAGCCTGATCGGCACGTCACGCTGAAGTGGGGGGTCGCGACCGTGAGTAACTTCGGGTTCCTGCAGGCCGAGTGGCCGGATCTCCATCGGGAGGCAGTGCACGCCGAACGGTTGGCGTTCGCTGACCCTCGGGCGTCGGCGTTCTACGCGCGCCGGGTACTCGAACTCGCGGTGGAGTGGATCTTCGACGCCGACGCATCGGTGGAGCGGCCGTACCGCTCGGACTTGTCGGCGTTGATCACGGAGCCGACGTTTGTGAAGGTCGCGGGTCCGGGGCTACGGGCGAAGATGGACGTGATCCGGCTCCAGGGGAACCACGCCGTGCACCGGAGGGCCCCGGTAGCGAACCGTGATGCCGTGCTCGTGCTCGCTGAGTTGTTCCACGTCCTGTACTGGATGGCCCGCACCTACAGTCGCGACCAGCAGAACCTGCCTGCGCCGGGGCTTCAGTTCGACACGTCGGTGATCCCGCGGCCGGTGCCCGCTGACGTGCGCATCGCGAAGCAGCGGGAGCTCAAGGAGCAGGCGGAGAAGTTCACTGCGCAGGCCGAGGCACTGGCGGCGGAACGACGAAAGAATCGGGACCTCAGCGCCGAGATCGCCGAACTGCAAGAACAGATCAAGGCGGCCAAGGCTGCCAATGAGTCCGCACCGGACACCCACGACTACAACGAGGACGATACTCGCAAGCACATTATTGACCTGCTACTCAAGGAAGCGGGCTGGGATCTGGATAAGCCGGAAGATCGCGAATTTCCGGTGTCCGGGCTGCCGGTATCCGCCGCGCCGTCAGGTAAGGGCAAGGTCGACTACGTGCTGTGGGACGACGATGGCAAGCCGCTTGGGCTGGTCGAGGCTAAGCGCACCACGAGAGACGCCAGGGCCGGCCAGCATCAGGCCAAGCTCTACGCTGACGCTCTCACAGACCGTTATGGGCAACGCCCGCTGATCTTCTACACCAACGGATACCGAACATATCTGCACGACGATCTGAACTATCCGCCGCGCCAGGTCCAAGGCTTCTACACCAAGGACCAGCTCCGTGAGCTGGTCCAGCGTCGAGCGGGGCGTCGCCGCTTGATGACAATGCCGGTCGACGAAGACATCGCGGGACGCTACTACCAATCCCGTGCCATTAGGCGGATTTCCGAATCGTTCGAGCGGGACTCGATGCGGCATGCGCTGCTGGTCATGGCGACTGGAACCGGCAAGACCCGCACCGTCGTGGCGTTGACCGACCTGATGATGCGGTCCGGTTGGGCGAGCCGCATCCTGTTCCTCGCCGACCGCACCGCGTTGGTGAAGCAGGCCACCAACGCGTTCAAACAGCACCTGCCCGGTACGCCGGTGGTCAACCTGCTGCAGGAGAAGGACCCGCACGCCCGTGTGTTCGTCTCGACGTACCCGACGATCATGAACCTGATCGACAAGGGCGACGACGAGGGCCGGAGGATGTTCGGGCCAGGGTTCTTCGACCTGGTCGTCATCGACGAGGCACACCGGTCGATCTTCCAGAAGTACAAGTCGATCTTCGACTACTTCGACGCGCTGCTCGTCGGGCTGACCGCTACGCCGAAAGACGAGATCGCCCGCAACACATACCGAGTGTTCCAACTCGAAAACGGCGTTCCCACCGACGTTTACAGTCTCGATGAGGCTGTTAACGAGGGCTATCTCGTGCCGCCCCGTGCGGTCGAGGTGCCCTTGAAGTTCCAGCGTGACGGGATCAAGTACGACGACCTGTCCGAAGAGGAACAAGAAGAGTGGGAAGACCTCGACTGGGGCGACGATGGCCCGCCGACCGAGGTCAGTGCCGGTGACCTGAATAAGCACCTGTTCAACGCCGACACCGTCGACAAGGTCTTGCAGACGCTCATGACGTACGGCCTCAAGGTCGACGGTGGCGACACGCTCGGCAAGACCATCATCTTCGCCGCGAACAGCAAGCACGCAGAGTTCATCGCGGAACGGTTCGACGTGAACTTCCCAGACGGCAAGGGCTCGTTCGCGCAGGTCATCACCTATCAGAAGGAAAAGGCGCAGAGCCTGATCGATGACTTCTCCGACCCGGCGAAGCAGCCGCAGATCGCGATCTCGGTTGATATGCTCGACACCGGCATCGACGTTCCCGAGGTCGTCAACCTGGTCTTCTTCAAGCTCGTGCGGTCGAAGACGAAGTTCTGGCAGATGCTCGGGCGGGGGACCCGGCTCGCGCCGGACCTGTTCGGGCCGAACAAGAGCAAGGACAGGTTCTACGTCTTCGACGTCTGCCAGAATCTGGAATTCTTCCGGCAGGACATGATGCCCGCCGAGGGCAACATCGCACCGTCGCTCGCGCAGCGATTGTTTGAGAAGCGCGCGGACCTGTTGCAGATGCTCGACGGTCAGGTCGAAGACTCCCAGCGGGAGACCGAGCCGGATTCCGACGGCGCGCACAGCGATGCCGGACTGCGGTGGGATCTGGCGAAGCGGCTGCACGACGAGGTCGTTCAGATGAACCCGGACAACTTCCTCGTCCGGCCACACCGCGAATACTTCGACATCTTCGCGAACTTCGCTGCGTGGTTGGAGTTCACGCCCGAAGCACACGCGAAGGTCGTTGACCACCTCGCCGGGCTGCCGACTGCATTCCGCGAAACCGACGACAACGGGGAGGAAGCTAAGCGCTTCGACCTGCTCGCGCTGCGGCTGCAGTTGGGGAGCCTGCACGGTGACTCCGAATACGACCGGCTGCGCGAGCAGGTGCGGGAGATCGCTTCGGCGCTGCTCGACCAGCTGACGATTCCGGCGATCCAGGCACAGCAGTTGCTGCTCGACGAGGTCGCGGGCGACGAGTGGTGGCAGAACGTCACGCTGCCGATGCTGGAGAACATGCGGCGCAAGCTGCGCGGCCTCGTCCGGCTGATCGACAAGTCCAAGCGAAACCCGGTCTACACCGACTTTGAAGACGAGCTGGGGGAGCTGACCGCCGCCTCGCTGAGCGGGATGAACCTCGGAAACGACTTCAGCCTGTTCGAGCACAAGATCCGGATCTACCTGAACACCCACCAGGACAACATGGTCGTGCAGAAGATCCGCAGGAATCGACAGATCACCACGGCCGACCTCGACGAGCTGCAGAATGTGTTCGTTGACAACGGTCTGGCGACCTCCGTGGAACTTGACGTCGTGCACCAACGCGGTGGCCTTGGAATTTTCTTGCGTTCGCTGACCGGACTGGAGCGGGAAGCTGCGGTGCGGGCGTTCGACCGCTTCCAGCAAGGCAAGACTTTCACTGCGAACCAACTGCACTTCCTTCAGGAGATCATCGACCACGTGTGCCGCAACGGCATCGTCGAGGTGGAAGCGTTGTACAAGTCGCCGTTCACGTCGAGGGCTCCGTCCGGACCCGAAGACCTGTTCACCGATGCTGAGGTCGACGACATCGTGTCGGTGATCCAGTCCGTGAAGAAGACTGCTGTTGCGACGGACGAGGTGGCCTAGAAAATAGGCAACTGCTTAGGCGAGGCGACCAGGTAGCCCAATAACCATGCTGCGGTCGCGCTCGTGAGAACGCTATCGCCAACCGACAGGGCGTAGACCCGAGTTTCGGCCGTCCCTCGTGTCCCGCCGGATCCTCTCCTGGGACGGCTCGGCGGGACAGGCGGAAAACCTGTTGACCTGGTAAATCAGCCGATAGATCGGGGTGGGACGGGCGGTGGCCGCTGTCCCGAGCTGTCCCCCAACGCACTTGCCAAGCCCTGTTTGTTGGGACCAGCGGTGGGACGCGGGACCTGTCCCCTCTCGGCGTTGACGGTTGGATCAGCGCCTGGGCACGTGTGGGTCCAGAAGCCGAAGCAGCGCATCCTGTTTCGTTCGGCACGGTCCGCCGCTGACCCGAGTCAGCATCGGCCCCAGCGCTTGCCACTTCTTCGCCTTGGTGCCGCCCGAGTCCAAGTACCCGATTAAACGTACATTCTCTCCGGCGCCACATAGGACGATCCATCTGCGTGTCTGCTCGAAATCGGATGATCGTTCCATGCGGACCGTGTCCAGATCCACCATCTCCGTTCGGCCGATCGGTCTCGGCAGCTGCCGCGACCGCGGCAAGGCGGTGGTTTCCGCTGTCATCTCTTCCTGTTCGTCCTTGGCAGGAACGCTCCGGCTGTCGCTGGGAACAGGTTCCGTGATGCATTCCGTGACATCCGGCTCGGGGGTGTCCGCAGCGGGGGTGTCTTCCGTTGGGATTCGCGCGGCAATGCCGTGGGCTTCGGCGAGGTCGGTCACGGCAGTCAGCAGGTCTTGAATTGCCTGCTGGGGATCGGTGCCACTGCTCAGGGTTCGCCGAACGGCCGCCATCGCGGCGTCGGCGCGTTCTACCGCTTCCCAGGAACGCGAGCCTCCAGCCTGTAGCCGGGCTCGGCGGGCGCGTTGGCGACATGCTGCTCCGTGGTACCGAGCCCGCCGTCCACGCGGGGAACCAGGTGGCAGCGGCTCACCGCATCCTAAACACACGTCAGCAGACATCGGTCGTCCCCAATCGTGACGCATTCCGTGACGCGGCCTAAAGTGTAGTCGCTGCCGTCACGGAATGCGTCACGAAATTCGTAACGATGAGGGGGGTGGCGGCGGGCGCTGGTTGCTTCGTTTACAGCCGTCGGAGCCCATCAAGCACGGCTTGCAGGGTCTCGATCGACGGTGTCGAGAAGTCCCTGTTCGCAGGCTTTTTCAGTTCGGCGAGGGATAGGATCTTTGTCGGCAGGTCCGGGTTCAGGTCTCCGCTCCAGGCGGTTACGTAGCTGTCCGGTTCGCGGTTGAGGCTGTGTCTACCCACCGGTTCCGCGATTGCGGTCATGCGCCGGACTGCTCGATCACAAGGTTTTGCGCGCCTTGCTCGCGGACCAGCGCGGCGAGCTGGTCCAGCGTGGTCGCGAGTATTTCGCGGTCCTCGGCGATGCATCGGCCCTGGGGCAGGTAGTAGGCGGCGTCATCAAGAAGCCATTGCGCCTTGCGCAGGATGACCGCGAGCTTGCTGTCATCGGAGGACTTTGCCGCAGGCTGACCATTGTCCGTGGCTGTGTCGGCTGCTGCCGCGAGCTTCAGCAAGCAGGCGCTGCAGGGTGCGCACGCTGGAGGTTTGCCGGAATCCGGCGGGCTAGTCGGATCGGTGGCCTCTTCGATGTCCGTCGGGTGGAATTTCAGGTGACACCACGACTGGATCTCGTCATTGTCGCAGGTTGGTGCGGCGCAGTGAGTGACGCGCAGCGAATCGACCACGATGCCGGGCTTGAATTGGAACCACTTCGCTTGTTCCGTCGATGCATCCATGGGTGATCTCCAATCCTGGAGGACCACGGCCAGAACCGAGCGGATCGAGCCCGCCGGCTCTGGCCGTGGTCCGTGTCCGGCGACGGTCGGGGGGCGCGGGTGCAACGCCGCCGGACGACTTGGGGGTGACCGCGTGTAAGCGGTTCGTGTCAGACTGAAATCATGCTTACATCAGCGCTCGGTCAGCGGAACGACCTGGACACGACCTGCTGAGGACATAAGGCGACCCGGTAGCGCGGACGGGAGACAGCGATGCAGACGGCACGCACAGTGCTCGAACTGAAGATCAAAGAACGGCGGCAGACGCTACAGGAGTTCGCCGAGTTCGCCGAGACCTTTGCTCGCGAACACGACGAACCCGGAACGCTCAGCGTTCGCCACCTACAGCGGTTGACCGCCGGGCGCGGGCGGGACGGGCAGCCGCTTGGCCAGCTTCGACCGGCAACCGCCCGGCTGCTCGAACGAATCTTCGGTCTCGGCATTGACGAGCTGCTAGTTCCGCCGGGACAGATGACCACGCACGTGGAGGTTGCCGCTGAGCGTCGCGCGGAAGCCACTCCTGTCCCGCAGTCGGCGTTCGGCCAGGTTGAGATCGGCTGGCTGGGCCGTCGTGAAACTTCGACACCAGCTGTTCAGACGCCGGAAACGCGTGTCGACATGGCCATGTCGTTTGCTTGGTTGGACGACCACGCTGGGTGGAGCCCTGAGACGACTCGACGCAAGGTGATGTCCCGCCTTGGGCAGTTGAGCACTGATGATCTGCTCGACCGGCATGCGCGGCGTGGCAAGGTGCACCGAAGCCAGATCGCGAATGCGCTGATGGCGTACTACGCGGACGATGTGCAGAGGCAGGGTCATGCTCCCTACCGCGTGCATTGTGGACACCTGACGATCCAGACGAGCGTCCTTACGCGGCCGAGCTGGTTGGACCTCGCGTGTCCGCTCGGACAGGGCAATGATCGTCTGACGTTGAGCAGCGAACCCGGAAGCCGTCTTGCGCCGGATGACACAGGGATAGGCCATGCGGTGCATCGGCTCGCCGAAGCCGCCGCGCTTGGCGTACGAGTCGCGAACGTCCCGCTTTATCGACTTCTGGGTATCAACGTTGAGGACGGGACGATTACGGGTTCCGTCGGCGTCGCTCCGTTTGTCGAGTACGCCGTGACCATGGATCTTCTCGAAAAAGAACTGGTCGATTCTGTTGGTGACGCTTCCACGGATCGGCTCGGTGACCTGCCGCTGCGAGATCGGTATCTGCCGAACATTGCGTCCGTTCTCGATCTGTCTGGTCGGTTGTGTGCGGGTGGCGTGCTTGCATTGTGCGCTATTGCGCGTCCCGCTGACCCGTATCGTGGTGAACGGGACTATGCGCTCCTAATTCAGCAGCGCTCCGGTCATGTTCTCAACGCTGCGCGGCGGCTCGCTGTGATTCCGAAAGGTTTCCATCAGCCGATGACCGATATTCAGGCCGATGCGCAGTTGGGAACCACATTGCTGCGTGAGATGGAAGAGGAACTGTTCGGGCGGAGCGAGGTTGACAGCACGATTGGAGCGCCTCGCGCGGCTGCGCCGCTGCATCCTGGTCGTTTGTCCGAGCCGATGAAATGGCTCATGGCGGATTCTGGCCGCGTGCGGATGGAATGCACTGGATTCGGGCTAAACCTAGTCAGTGGAAACTTTGAGTTCGCATGCCTCGTCGTTATTGATGACGATGAGTTTTGGACACGCTACGGCGGGCAGGTCGAAGCAAACTGGGAGGCGTCGGGGCTGCGCCTGTACTCCAGTTTGGACGATCATCTGGTCGCCGAGCTGGTCGCTGACGAGTGCTGGAGCGACGAAGGGCTTTTCGCGCTGTCGCAAGGGATTCGCCGACTGCGTGAGCTTGGTGGCGACGGCGTGAACCTGCCCTTCGTGACGTGGAGCTAGTTGGATGCCGACGGCCAGCGGACGGTGACGACGACCGAATCCGAGATCGCTTCCCAGGAGTGATCGATTCCCGGTCCCCAGACTGCGTAGTCGCCCTGCTTGGCCAAATCGACACTGCCTTCCGTGAGGTGTAGGCGGAAGTGTCCCTGCACCAGCAGAAGCATGGTTGTTCGCTGGTCGTCGGTCGTCCACCCGTTGGGGCGTTTCTCTCCCGCTGGGTGGATGCCCCATTTAACTTCGACGTCCTTCGTTGATCGGACGCCTTCGGATGGGTCGATGAAGTGGCCGAGCACCCAACCGCGGGTTTCGCTGCCGTCTTCGGCTGCGTTTCCGTGGTGCCAATTGCGGCTCACTATCGTACCTCCCATTCGATCGGTGGCAAGCTCACTCGCCCGCCGCCGATTTGGCCGAGTCGCCGAAGGCCCTGAAGCAGTGCGAACAGTCCTTCATTGCTCCACGCTACATCACGGACCAGTTCGCCTAGCAGGTCCCCATCCAGGCTGGAGTACTGGCGGAGTCCTGCCGATTCCCAGTTGGCTTCGACTTGGCCGCCGTAGCGGGACCAGAATTCTTCGTCGTCGATGACGATCAGGCTGGGGAATTCGAAATTCCCGCTGAGCAGGTTCAGGCCGAAACCGGTGCATTCCATACGCAGCCCACTTGGGTTTTCCATTAGCCAACGCATCGGCTCGGATAAGCGGCTCGGGTGCATCGGATCGGCGGTCCGCTGGTCGCCGAAGGTGTTGTCGATGTCCTCGCGTCCGAACAGCTCCTCTTCCATCTCCCGCCGCAGCGTCGCGCCGACCTGCGCGTCGACGCGCAGGTCCGTCATCGGCTGATGGAAGCCCTTGGGGATCACCGCCAGTCGACGCGCGGCGTTGAGTACGTGGCCCGAGCGTTCTTGCACCAGGAGAACGTAGTCCGATTCGCCCCGGAATGGGCTTGCTGGGCGAGCGATCGCGCACAGTGCGAGCGGGCCGCCCGCACACAGCCGACTGGAGACGTCGACCACGGACGCGATGTCCGGTAGGTACTTGTCGCGCAGCGGCAGCGCCTCGTGCGCCGAGTCGGCGTCGGCTGCGATCGCGTCGATCAGCTCGCCTTCGAGTAGGTCCATGGTCACGGCGTACTCGACGAACCGCGTGACGCCGACCGATCCACGGATCGAACCTGGGGATACATCTATGCCAAGCAGCCTGTACAGCGGCATGTCGACGAGCCTGGTCCCCATAGCCAGCGTCTCGGCTAACCGCTGAGCCGCACGTCCAGCTGCGTCATCGTCCAGCGACATGTCAGCGTCCGCCGCGCTGGTGACTTTGAGACGGTCATGGGAAGCGATCAGCGGACATTCCAAGTCCAGCCAGTCAGCGCTGGTCAAGATGCTTGTTTCGGCCTCGGTGTCGCTGCCGTAGCGCGCGGCGTACCTGCCGTGGTTTGCCGTCCGCTCTCCGTAGTACTTTCCGAGGACTTGCGCGACGCTCCGTTGATCCACGCGCCCGCGAAGGCTTGCCCTTCCCTGGAGCTCCCGCACGTCCAGCCGCGCCAGCCGCGAAGCAACGTCGCGTCGACTGGTGCCCGGCTCCCAGCCCGCGTGTTCGTCCAGCCACTCCAGTGCCGTGCCGATGTTGGGATCTGTGCTCAGGCGTTGCTCGGCATCAGCTGCCGCCTGGTCGTCGACAGGCGGATCGGCGGGGCCGGCATCGGCAGCATCGTTGACCAGCTGGGCGAACCGTGCTTTGACCGGCGGCGATGCCTGCTCAAGCGCTGTGTCGAGCAGCTGTTGCATCTCGGATTTCGGCACCAAAGTGGGCTTCTTGTGCCACCCGCTGACTGTTCGGACGGCAATTCCCAAATGTTCCGCAAACGTCTCGTTGCTCATTCGCAACGCCGCCTGTAGCGCGCACGCGGTGCGGCCCGTCCAGCCGGTCACCAAATCCATCGAGCCGCGCCCCCTGCCGCTGCTTTGTGCACCGGATCTGCACCGCTCATGCACTGGATGTGCGTCGCTGATGCATGGGTTGCCCAGCGGTTTCGCACTGGAATTGAAGGCATGAAAGACGTCCGAGCCAGCAAGCGAAACCACCCAGCCCTAGCGGTTCTTGCGGACATGCTCGATCACCGTCGCGAGATCGTCCTTCAGGTCGTCGAGGCGTTCGGTGATCTCGATCATGCGATGTTCGAGAGCGTCCAAACGGGACCAGATGGTGTCGGCGCTGGCCGTGACCGGTTCGTCGGGCTCAGGCGGCTTTCGCCCGTGCAGCACGGAAATCAGGTGCTGCGGATGCCAGCCGAGCGTCACCGACAGCGACTCCAGCGTCCGCGAACTTCGGCGGCGCTCCACGACGTGGTGCTGGATCTCGCGCACGATCGCCTGCGAGACATTCGAGCGCTCGGCAAGCTCTCGCTGTCGCCAGCCGAGCTCATTCACGCGCTCGTTAATGGCTCTGGCGACTGCCGCCCAATCTTCCGACACGTATTCCTCCGCGCTCCGCCTCAGCGCAGAGGTTAGCCGTTACGTGCCGCATTCCGTGACATGACCGCGCACTTATCGCGCGGTGCAGACTTTTCGCGCCAAATGTGCGCTGAAATCATCAGTATGTTACTGAAATCAGCATTTATTCCTTTTCTGAAGGGCTTTCTCCAATGGGTACCGATATGTCCAACGTCGGACGACCGGCGTACTTCACCGTCCGCAAGGCCGCCTGGCTTCTCAGCGTCGATCCGTCGATGATCTCCCGCGCGATCCGGCTCGGCACGCTGCGCACCGTGCAACGGAACGGTCGCTCCTTGATCCCTGCCAGCGAGCTGGTTCGCCTGCTCGGTGAGCCGACCGACAACGGCGCGACGCAAGCCGGGGGTCGGCAGTGATGACCCCGTTCAACGACGTCCATTTGACCGGCATCGCGTGGCGGCTGGATCGCGTGCGATGGGTGCCGGGCGCGGTGCTCGCCGATGCCGTGCTCCGCAACGGCCTCTGCATGGCAGGGATCCCGGAGGACGAGCCCGCCTGGGCTGACCAGCCGATGACTGATCGCGAGCTGGCAGCGCGGATGTGTGCGGGCTGCCCGGTCCAGGACGAATGCCTCGAACTTGATCTCCGCGTCGCTGGGGAGAGCACCGTCGGCGTCTGGGGAGCTTTGCCCGAGGACGATCGGCGCGCGCTGTATCCGCACTGGCTTCAGCGCGGGGAGCGTGCCGAAGGGGGTGGTGCCCGATGATGCTGCAACTGACCCCCGTTGAAATCCTGGCCGCGCTCGGTGGCTTGATTGCCCTGGTCATGGTGTGGCGCGCGAGTGCGCGTGCCACGCGGCGAGCGACCGAAGCAGCTCGGGCGAGTGTCCGGCTGATGTCGTTGGCTGGTCGGGTCGTGGTCACGGCCGCCGCGATCGTGGGCGTGCAATGGATCGTGATCACGCACCCCGGCAACACGACGCTGCTGCTTGCTGTGCTCGGCGTCCCTGCATTGTTCGCGTCGTACACGCTGACCAAGGCACTGACGGTGACCACAATGGACGTGCCGCAGCAGCGGAAAGGGCGGCGGCAATGAGCGCGTCGCCGACGCTCGGCGGTGGGCGGCGGATGCCGCCCACCCTCGCCGAGGCCGAAGCCGTCGAGCAGGCGAGTAAGCAGGTTGACCGGTTGTGCTGGACCGGGATTCTGCTCGGCCTGGCGTTCACGATGACCAACGTTCAGAGCTTCGCCGCGAACGGTGCGGCCGTGTGGTCGTTGCCGTGGCTGGCGGCGTGGCTGCTGGACCCGATGGTGTCGCTGGTGCTGCTGGCAATCCTGCGGGCCGAGCAAGTCACCGCCCGGTACGGCATCCGAACCCGTGGATGGGTGCGGGGCGCGAAGTGGTTCACGCTCGCAGCCACGTACGTGATGAACACCTGGGAGGCGTATGCGTCCGGATCGGCGGACATGGTGGTGCTGCATTCCGTGCCGCCGCTGGTCGTGTTCGTCGCAGCCGAGGCCGTGACCGATCTCCGGGACAAGCTCAGTGATGCAGTCCGGGCAGCGTTCACGAACGCGGCGGTCAGCTGCCCGGACACCGGTCAGGAGGCGGACGCCGAGCGACCGCCCGAATCGGCTCCTGAGCGGTCGCCGGAAGCGAAGCGGCGGACGTCCTTCGATGAGTACTTGAGCCGTGCTCGGGAGGCGTGGACTCCGGACGTGACGGTGACGCCTGCCTGGATTCGGGAGGTCACGGGCTGCTCGCGTGGGTTGTCGTCGCGGCTGGCTGGCTCGCTGTTGGCGAAGGTGAGCGGCGATGAGCGGTGAGACGCTTCCTGCTCCCGCGCAGTCGCAGGATGTCGAGCGGCACATCTTCGACGCCGAACTGATCGACGATGGCTTGCCGCCCGAGCCGCAGCCGAATTGGCTGCGACGGTTCATGAACTGGTGGCAGCGTTCACCGCGCATACCAGCGATGTTGAAGTCGTGGCAGGCCGCGAAGCACGCGGCCATGGACGCCTTGGCGTTCGTGCTGAGGTCGCCGTGGCGGTTCCTGGCCGCAGTCGGCAGGGGAGCAGCAACGGCCGTCCGGGGCTGGCGTCGGTGGGTGCGCGTTCATGACTACCGGGACGCCGCCGAGCAGTCGGAGAAACTCGCGGACAAGTTCACCGAGATTCGCGCGCTGACGCTGTTCCGTTGGAAGGTGACTGGCGTCGTGGCGCTGTCCGCTGCCGCAGCGGTCACCGTGGCCTATGTCGTGTACGGCGGACGGGCGTTGTGGGTCGCAGCCGGCATCGGCTCGGCGGCGCTGGCCGTGTTCGGACGCCGCAAGGATGGCGCACCGGGCCGGAAACCGGTGCTGGCCGGTCCGCGGACGCTGACCTGGACCATGGACCCGCAGGTGCTGGTCGATGCGTTCCGGGACGCGAAGCTGATCGGCAAGGACGAAACGCTGCGCCTGGTGGAGCGTGCCGCGCACGACGGAGCAGGCTGGGCTGTCACCGTTGACCTGCCTGCCACCCGCAAAGCTGCCGACGTCATCAAGCACCGGGAGGCGCTCGCGTCGGCGCTGGCGGTCGATGAGTTGCAGCTGATCGTCGAGCGGGTGCGCGGGCGGAGCGGTCACGCCGGACGAGCCTTCCTGTGGGTTGCCGATGAAGATCCGTACTCCGGGCCGCCGCTTCGGTTCCCGCTTCTCGATGTGGAGTTCTGGGACGCCTGGCGGCCGATCCCGTTCGGGCGCGACGCGCGGAACCGCCGGATCGATCTGCCCCTGGTGTGGACGTCGCTGGTCGTTGGTGCCATCCCTCGGCAGGGCAAAACCTGCGCCAGCCGGCTACCGGCGGCCGGGCTGATTCTCGATCCGTACACGCAGCTGTACGTCTTCGACGGCAAGGGCGGGAAGGACTGGCAAGCAGCCGAGGCGGTCGCACATCGGTACGTTTGCGGCGACGAGCAGGAACACGCCGAAGCCGTCCAGGACTACCTGGTCGAACTGGTCGCCGAGGTGCAAGCGCGGTTCTCTCGGATGTCCACGCTGGATGACGAAATCTGTCCGGAGTCGAAGATCACGCCGGATATTTCCCGGGATCGTGACCTGGGCATGCCAATCACGGCTGTGATCATCGACGAAGTTCAGGTGTACCTGGAGAACCCGACGAGGCTGGAGATTGAGGGGAAGAAAGCCACGCTCGGCGCGTACATCGCGGATCTGCTGACCTACCTCGCTCGCAAGGGGCCAGCGGTCGGGATCGTGGTCATCCTCGCCACGCAGCGGCCGGACTCGAACACGATTCCATCACGGCTGCGGGCGGTGCTCGGTTCGCGGTTCGCCCTGCGAGTGATGGACTGGCGGGACTCCAACATTGTGCTCGGCGAGCAGATGAACACACGCGGGTTCGATGCCTCCACGCTGCTGCCAAGTCACAAGGGCGTTGGCATCCTGCGGCCGGACGGTGACAGCGACGCCGGAGCGGACACGGTCGCGGTGACCGTGCGGACGTTTTACATGCACAACGCGGAATGGCGGACCATCTGCGAGCGCGGGCGCTCGCTCCGGGAAGCAGCTGGAACGCTGACCGGACACGCAGCTGGCGACGACAGCCCGCGAGTGATCGACCAAGCGGCTGTGGTGAAGGCGCTCGGCGCCGACGCCGAGGACAGCACGCCGGCCGACCTGCCGGAACCGCTCGCATCGGTCGTGGAACACCTCGGCGACGATCTGGACCAGCGTGAGTTCGTGCCTACGGCCGAGCTGGCCGAAGCGCTCGATGTCGACCCCGGCACGTTTGCCAAGCAGATGGGGCAGCTGGAGTGCCGACCGACCAGGCATCGCGTTCCGGACGAAGAGGGCGAGGTTCGCCGGGTGCGCGGGTACTTCACGGCTGACATCCGGTCCGCGATCGATCGAGTAACCCATGAAATCAGCGCTTCCGATGGGCCGGAAGCTGATCAGCCATGACCGCCGATGCGCCCGAAGGGGAAAACGTCACGGTGCATCTACCGGCGGAACTACCTGTACTAACGACAGAAGTAAGCCGCATACTGCTTGGCATACTGGTCGAGCTGACCGAGATCGAGGTCCCCGGTGGGCCTCCAGAGAAGGGAACCCATGACTGTTGAAATCAGCAACGACCCGTGGGCAACGCTGGACGATCTGCTCGGCGTCGAGGTGCTCGACACCGTCGATGTGGGGATCGGACCCATCGCCTTCTACGGCCGATGCTCCACTGAGGACAACCAGGATCCGGAAACGTCGCGCGGGTGGCAGTTGAACAACGCGCAGAAGTTCGTCGAGCCGTTGGGCGGGATGATCGCAGCCGAGTACTTCGACGTCGGTCAGTCCCGTTCGGTGCCGTGGGAGCGTCGCCGGGAGGCTGGACGGCTGCTGGCTGCGTTGAAGGATCCGAACCGGGGCTGGAATGCCGTGGTCGTCGGTGAGGGCACGCGGTGTTGGTTCGGCAACCAGTTCTCGCTGATCGCTCCGAAGTTTGCCGCCTACGGTGTGGATCTGTGGGTGCCCGAGCTGGGTGGGAAGTTCGACGCCCGAAACCCATCGCACAAGATGTTGATGAGCATGCTCGGCGGCATGAGCGAGTCCGAGCGTCAGCACGTGCAGGCTCGGGTGCGCGCTGCGATGGACGCGCAGGTGCTCAACGAGGGCCGCCACCAAGGCGGCCGGGCGCCCTACGGCTACAACGTCGTCGATGGCGGACCGCACCCGAATCTGCGCAAAGCGGCCGAGGGCTACCGGCTGCGGGTGCTGGCGATCGATGAGCAGTCGGCCGAGGTGGTTCGACGGATCTTCGCCGAGTATCTGAGCGGAAGGGGTGACCGGGCGATCGCCAACGGGCTGAACTGCGACGGCGTTCCTTGCCCGTCGGCGCGGCGTCCGGACCAGAACCGGCACCGGCTCGCCGATGGCTGGCAGGGCAGCACGGTCCGATCGATCCTCGACAACCCGCGCTACACCGGATACGCGTTCTTCGGGCGCTGGACGCGGCGGGAAACCTTGCTCGACCCGGACGACGTCGCGGCAGGGCACGTGATCAGGTTCAAGCGCGCTGAGTCGGATCGGGTGGTGCGTTCGCGGCGACCGGCTCACCCGGAGATCGTGAGTGTGGAGGACTTCACCCAAGCGCAGCTGCTCCGCCGATCGAAAGGCGCGGGAGGACTGCGCACCGCCCGCAAGGCCGAGCGCAGCGGACGCCCGACCAAGCGGCCGTATCTGTTCCGTGGCCGGATCCGGTGCGGGGTGTGCACGCGGAAGATGGAGGCCAGCCCGCGCGCCCACGGTATGTACTACCGATGCCCGGCCCGCACCCTCGCGCCCGGCTCGCCAGCGCTGGCCGAGCACCCGCCCGCCGTGTACCTCCGCGAGGACTTGATCCGGGACGAGATCAACGGGTGGCTCGGTGGCCTGTTCGCCCCTAAGAACGTCGATCAGACCGTCGCGGCACTGGTGGCGTCGCAGGACACGCCCAGCGCCACATCAGGCACGCTGGAGACGGCTAAGAAGCGGCTCGCTGACGCCGAAGCGCGGCTGCGTCGCTTCCAGGCGGCGATCGGCGCGGGTGTTGATCCCGAGGCACTGACCGAGGTGATCAACGAGGCGCAAGCCGAGCGCGCCGCCGCCCGCGCTGAGCTGGAGAACCGGCCAGCGCCCAACGTGCTTACCGACGCTGAGATCTACGCCATGATTGATTCGCTCGGCGACGTCGGCGCAGCGCTGTCGGGTGCCAAGCCGGACCGGCTCGCCAACCTCTACCAGGCCGTTGACCTGCAAGTTCGCTACGAACCGGCCGATCGGGCCGCCCAAATAAAAATTCACCCGGCGAGCCGGGTGAATAGTGTGCGTGTCCGAGGGGGGAATCGAACACGTATTCGTGGCATCCCTGCGCAATGCAGGTGTTCATGCGACGGACCATAGCTGCGTCCGTGATCAAGTACCAGCTGGTTCCTGGTTACAGCCGCTGACGAAAGTTAGTATATCCCAGTAAATCTGGGAGAATGGACGACGCCCATGCTCTCACGCGCCAGCTGCCCGGCAGGATCGGCAACTTCCGAGGCTGAGGCTCAAGCAGACCTTCGACAAGGTCATGGCGGTCAGCTCAAGAGCAAGCGCCATGCAGAGTGAGCAGGTGCGCATCATGGTTTTTCTCGTCTCCGCAACGCCGCAGTACCGAGAAGGGCGCTCAAAATCCCAGTACCGAAGAGCGGCACACCGTAGAACAGCAATGCGACACCAATGCTGACCAGCAAGAGGCATCCGGCGGACGTGACCATCAGCCATCTGGCGCGTCGCGTGCGATCGTCGGACGCTAAACCGGGGTGGTTGCCTTTGCCCAATCGCGGTGGCGGTTGGTCGCGATTCCCCAGGCCACGGCTTTGTCGTAGCGGGCGCGCAGGTCGGCCAGCATGTCGGGGTCGAGACGATCCTGCCCGGCGGTGACGGCATCCTCGACGGCCCCGTGCGCCTCGCGGCGCACCTCGCGGACGGTACCGGCCCATCCCAGCTGAGTGGGATGCAGGTCGAGAACGCCTTGCAGGTGGCGGAACAGGTGAGCCACACAGTGTTGCACCCCGGCGAGGGTGGGATCGAACTGGTGCCAGGCCGTGTAGTCATCCCGCACGGGATACCCGGTGTAATCAGCGAAAAGACCGAGAGCACGCAGCGCTTTTTTGGTACGGGCGGGCAGTTGCCGGTACCACACCAGCCTCTGCTCCGGGGTGTGCACACAGACCACGAGCGGTGCGCCCGGGACCGGTTGTCCGTCCTCGTCGGTATCGGGGCGTGCGATGTTGCCTGGTGTTTCGTCCGCGCACAACACCGGTTCGGCGGCCAGCGCGGACCGCATCGCCGCATCAAAACCTGTCTGATCCAGGGTGTCGGCGACGCGCTCGTGGGCGCGCGCGACGAACCCGGTCGACACCGGAGCGGAAAGGAGGGCTTCCACCAGCATCGCTGTGCGCCCCACCGGGCCCATTCCCGGCCGCGGACAACAGGATCGCCGCGCCGTGGACGTTCGGCCAGAAGCACCCCGCCCCGGCCTGCCCGGAGGACACCGCCGCGGTCGTGGTCTTCCCGCAGCAGCCGCACCGGCGCCGTGGCAGCAGATAGTGCACCCGTTGCAACTGGATTGGCGGGATACCCCAGACCTGTGTCCAGGACATCCCCGCATCCTGGCCACTGGCCAGATCCGCACCACACTGCGCAGGCTCGGCTGCGGTCTCGGTCTGATCCGGCTTCGCCGCGGATTGCAAAACCGACTCCGCATGCCCGGGCTGGCCGCCCGGCTTACGATTCTTCGAGCGCACCCGCTGCGAGCGGCGTTTCCCCTTCGCCGCAGCCGAATCCTGCGATGGCGGGGTCGAGGAATTCGTCGAATCCATCCCCAGCTTGCGCCTCAGCTCAGCGTTTTCCACCCGCAGCTGGGCATTCTCTGCCTCCAGGCCTCAACCCGAGCCACCAAACCCTCAACCAGGCACGCAAGCTCCTCATACGAGGGCGCAGGCTGTTCGGGCGCGGACACAACCGCAATGATCGACGATCAAGCCTGCAAGATCAAGCTAGACCACCCCCAGCTCAACCTCAGCCATGAATGGACACCTGCCTGACGCGTGAAGCAGCATTACGGTGCTCCAAGTTTGCTATGCTTCTGATCACTCGAGAAGAGCCCTTCGGGGCCTGGTGCGGTTGGTCTTGTATATGAGTGAGCAGGGCGGACCCTACTGGTCCTCGGAAGCGGGGCGACACGTCGACGTTGTGAACGGCCTTTTGTGGGGGCGGCCAGGTGACGAGCTATAAGCAGTGGTGTGAGCCTGTCAAGGTTGTATCCGTCGGCTCTCACACCGTCGGTCTCCTTGTGTCGGTTGATGACGATGCCGGCATCAGAGCCGTCGCTGCGCACCTGCCTAGTCGCTATGCCGCAACTGAGGCGCTGGCCCGCATCGCGGAACGGTTCGGGAAGGCCAAGGTCTCTGCGTTCCTACGAAACAAGCTTCCTCCGGCACAAGGCGCACGGTCAGGGGATCTTGGCGAGATCCTTGCCTCCGCTTACCTCGAGGAAGACTGCGGATACGTTGTCGGCCCCAGTCGTTTGATCCAGCGCGACCACCATGAGTGGGCAATGCGTGGCGACGATGTGCTCGGGGCTAAGTTCGACTCTGCGTCGAACGTCCTCCTGATCAAGGGCGAGGCGAAGAGTCGCGCAAGAGCAGCGGCTTCAGTTGTGAAAGAGGCGCGCGAAAGTCTGCAGCGAGAGGACGGGTTGCCTTCAACGCATTCGTTGACTCAGTTTGCAGAACGCTTGCTGAGCACTGTCGATGACGACTTGGGCGAGGCCATCATCAAGCTTCAGCTCGAACATGGCGTCCGGCCTGGAAATGTCTCGCACCTAATGTTCCTGTTTTCAGGCAACGATCCGAGTAGCCACGTCAGGGCCGACCTGACTACCTATAGGGGTCTGATCGCCCAGCAGGCGGTGATCCTGCGGGTCCAGGCGCACCAGGACTTCGTTCGCACAGCCTTCGAGAAGGCGATCGCAGATGGTGCGTGACCGTAGAATGCTGTCCGACGACCTGGCCGCCGCCATCGCACCCCAGTTCCGCGGTCGACTCCTCGCAAGGGGCCAGGCCCAGTCCATGATCCGTCGCGATGGGACTCTGCCTGAGGGTGCCCCTTCGTTCGACGCGTTCTTGGACGAGGACCTCCTCGGCTACGGGTACTCCTTGATCTCCACGAGCCTGCGGATCATTGAGAACAGTGACCTGGAAGAGCCGACGCGAGGAACAGCGACCGACAGTAACGAAAATCTTGCCCGCGATGGGTTTATTCACGCCTCCTACGCACTCGAGGCGGCGACCAGAAATGCCTCGAACGCTGAGCTTACCGCGTTCCACCGCTTGATCGCCGGTGCGGCCAGCCACCTAGGGGGCTATGCCGCACGTGCCTACTCACTGGTCCAGACGGGAATGCGATCCGGTCGGCTAACACCGATGGAACAGACGCTGGCCGATTTGATCACGCGCGCCCTCGATGACATCGAGGAACGGGCGCGACGTCTGAGGTCATCACCCAATTTGACGGATGATGCCGTGTTAGCCGCTCTCCTAGACCCACGCGAGGAGGGATCCAGGTACGTGGAGCCCGTTGCCTCCACAGGTGAATTGGGCCCCCTCGCGTTGTTACTCAGCGAGAACTACATGTCGGCTGTCGCCACTGCTCTCTTCGCCTTGGCGCACGGGCAGCCGGACCTCTTGACGGCGGCACTCGACGATCTGCAGACGGGGGAGCGCGCGTCGCACGACATGAGTGCCCCTGGGCCATGGTGGGTCTATCGCCTCACGCGTCGACTGCTCGACGACCTCGCTCAGACCAGTATCAGCGCCAACATTCCCACCCAGCTGCCCCCGGTAGGGGCTGCGACGTTCGAAGTCTTCGACGACCGACGCGAGCGTCGGTGGCGCTATCTGCGTCGAACCTTCGTGGCGACCCTCTTTGCCCGCAGGCGCTCCGAGATCGACCTGTGGCCATCGCAGTTGCACGTTGTCGACCGCATCTTTGACGGCAACCACGACTTGGTCGTTGCCCTCCCTACCAGTGCGGGCAAGACTCGGATCGCAGAACTCTGCATCTTGTCTTGTCTGGCGCAAGGTCGGCGAGCCGTGTATGTGACCCCATTGCGGGCACTCTCCGCTCAAACCGAGCAGGTTCTGGATCGAACCTTCGCGCCTCTCGGAGTCCGCGTGTCGTCTCTCTATGGGAGTATGGGCGTAAGCGACGTTGATGAGGATGCTCTCCGTACAAGTCAGATCGTCGTAGCGACTCCGGAGAAGCTCGACTTCGCGCTCAGATTGAATCCGGCCGTTCTCGATGACGTTGGCCTGATCGTCCTCGATGAAGGACACATGATCGGGCCGTCCGAGCGCGAGATCCGTTACGAAGCTCAGATCCAGCGTCTACTGCGTCGCCCCGATGCACACGCGCGCCGCATCGTATGCCTTTCGGCTGTCTTCCCCTCGGGCGAGGACCTCAATGACTTCGTTTCCTGGATCACCGACGAGACCCCGGATGGCCTCCACCGCGAGGAATGGCGTCCCACCCTGCAGCGGTTTGGCTTGGTGGAATGGCGCGGGGATCACGCCCGCCTGTCGATGACTGTGGGGGAGGACCGGCCGTACATCCCCAGGTTTCTGGAGGCGACGGCGCCTACTCGCCCCCGACAGAAGCCTTTCCCGGCCGACCAACGTGAACTTGTCATCGCTACCGCGTGGCGACTCGTCGAGGAGGGCCAGACCGCCCTGATCTTCTGCCCTCAACGGAACTCAGTCGAGCCCTACGCGCGTGAGGTCATCAAGCTTCGACGACAAGGCTTCATCGACTCGGTGCTGCCCGCCGACGTCGATCTCTCCGGCGCTCTCATGATCGGCGCCGAATGGTTCGGTGACGGTCATCCGATCTTGGAGTGCCTCAAGCTGGGAGTGGCGATCCATCACGGCGCACTCCCAGGACCTTTCCGCCGCGAGGTCGAGCGACTCCTCCACGCCGGAGTCATTAAGGTCACCGTCGCCTCACCGACTCTTGCCCAGGGACTGAACCTATCGGCATCCGTCGTGTTGTTCCACGGACTCCGTCGTGGTCAGGCTCTCCTCACCGGCGCAGAGTTCTCCAACGTCATCGGACGAGCAGGCCGCGCCTTCGTCGACACCGAAGGACTCGTGCTCTATCCCATCTTCGAATCCGCCGCCCGGCGACGGCGAGAATGGCTTCAACTCACCAGTGGCGACGCCAGCAAGACGCTTCGATCCGGACTGATCGAAGTGAGCATCGCTCTCGTCCGACGTATAACCGCGTCAATCAGATCTGAAGAACTGCAGCCTTTCCTCGACTACCTCACTGGCGGTCCAGAATGGACACTACCGGTTGTCGAAGGCGTGACACCGGACCAGCAGCAGGAAGCCGCTCAGGACTGGCGGTCGAATCTCGCCCTCCTTGACGCCGGAATCCTGAGCATCGTCGGCGACGACGATTCCGATCCCGACGAGATCACCCAACTGATCGCAGACGCCCTCAGGGGCTCCCTGTGGGAGCGACAACTTCAGCGTCTCGACGCGGCAGAAGCTGCAGCCCTGCGTGAGGTAGTTACCAGTCGAGCTCGGTTCATCTGGAGCACTTCCACACCAGCCCAGCGCCGCGGGTGGTATCTCGCTGGACTCGGCGTTAACGCAGGACGAGAACTCGCTCAGGTCGCAAGCGACGTCATTGGGCTCATCGCCCTGGCCGAGGCCGCGATAGCCGACGAGGATTACGCAACCGCGACAGCTTGGCTCGAACAGATCGCGACCACGATCTTCTCGTTGCCCCCTTTCCAGCCCGAGACTCGGCTCAGGGACTGGCGAGAGATCCTCGCCCGCTGGGTAGGTGGCCGCCCCCTCGGCGAATTCGAGACCAGTGGCCCGGCCGACCGTGTCACGATCGCCCAGTTCATCGAATCGGACCTGATCTACCGGCTGGTGTGGGGCATGGAGGCTGCCCGCGTGTACGAGGACGCGCAAGGCAACCCCGCCGCTGCCACACTCGACGGGTCGGCACTGACCGCGATCGAGACCGGCACTCTGCTGCGACCGGCCTCCATCTTGATCCGAGCCGGTTTTGACCACCGTGGCGCCGCAATCTCCGCTGTTGAGGCGGCCAACGCAACGTTCGACTCGTTGGCAGCTATGCGGGACTGGATCGCCCACCTCGACCCCGAGATCACCAGTTCACCTGACTGGCCGACAACGGAGTCCCACGAGGCCTGGTTGAATTTTGCTAATCGGGCAATTTGGCCCCAGAGTCGGCGATGGCGGAAGCAGACGAAGCGGCTCGACGACGTCACGTGGACTGGCCCTGTTCCGCAGGAACGTTCCTGGTTGCGTGTGACGAATGGCCGGAACGGAGAGATCGAGCTCTGGTCTCCGGGATACGACCCGGCGGGCACGGCTGAAGTTCGAGTCAACCCATCCAGGCAGGGCATACTCCACGCGCGACGGCTCAGCGACGGACCAGGGGTCGAACTGGACTTCTGGGGACCTGATGACCCGTTCAACGACGAACAGTAGAACGCCCCTGTATTCACCGCCGCCAGAGGGAATTTGGAGACCTCGTCGGATCCACCGATGATCGGTTGTACTCTGGAGTTACGGGGGTCTAGGAGTGTCGTTCGGTCGATTCCATCGCGCTACAGCGTTCATGCGGTTGGCGGGCGGACATGGATTAATTTAGCGCTACGACGGTGCGGTTTCGGAGCACACAAACATTGTGATCAGGGCGTTCGTCACCTCACCGCGCGTAGCTACCTGTCTATTGCAAGCGGGTGCGGTTCGTTGGTGAGTGCGGCTAACGCGGTGGCGACTTCTTGGAGGTCGGCGCGGACGTAAGTGGAGGTGGTGCCTGCGTCGCTATTGCCGTTGTGGCCGGCGTATGCGCGTGCTACGGCGTAGCTGAAGTTTCGTTCGACCCATGTGAGTGTGGTGTGTCGGAGCCAGTGGGTGCTGACTTGTTGTGTTGCGACCCAGGGAAGGTGTTTGCCGAGGCGTTGCCATAGGTGGTCGTAGCGGCGCGCGGTGATGGGGCGGCCGTCGCGGTATCGCAGGAGCTGGTCGGTTTCGGCTGGTCCGCGTTGCTCGCAGTGGGTGACGAGATGCTGCATAAGGGTTGGCGACACTGGTTGCCATCGCAGCGTCTCGCCTTTCTCATGTAGGCGTATGAGGCATTGTTCGGTGTCGAGGTCTTTGGGATGGAGTGCCAGCGCGCCGCCTCGGCGGCAGGCTGTTTCGGTGTGCAGTCGTAGCAACATCGAGTCGAGCTCGGGATCGTTGCCGGTCGATCCCGCGACCTTGTTGATCTCGGCGAGGCGTGTGTCGCGTAATGCTCGTCGCGTGCTGACCAGCCGTCTGGGTTTGGCAACGCGTATTGCAGGGTTGTCCTGTTCGGCGATCAATCCGTCTGCAACGGCGTGCCGGTATATACATCGGAGTGCGGAGATCAGATGCTCGGCTGCGGTACGGCCGCCTCGCGAGTTCTTTCGGAGAACGGCGTTCAGCTTGATGTGCTCGGCGAGTTGCTTGATCTCCAGGGCGGTGGGTTCATCGATTCGTCTGTCACCCCAGAGTTCGACGGTGCGCCGCCAGTAGGGGTCGTAGACGCGGCGAGTTCCGGCTGGGACGGCGTCCGACACGCGGTTGATGTACTCACGGATCGTGGGAACGGCCCTGGTTTCCGCTGGCGTCTTGAGAAGTTGCTCGGGGCTGATTCCGAGGCGGGCGAGTAGGAGGCGGGCCGCCTCGATGTCGGCATCCTTCATGGCCGAGACTCGTTTGGTACAGATTCGGTATAGGCGGACAGCATCGCCTCAAGCGCGGATGCTGTGTAGGCCGCTAGCAGGTCGCGTTCCGGGCAGGCGGCGACGAGAAGCTGGGCGCCGGGTGCGAGACGGCATGAGTGCCGTACGTCCGCCGGCAGTCGGAGGTGGCCTTGACGGGTGATGGTGTTAGGCCCATGGGATCGACTGACAACGATAAAGAGCCCGTTAAAGACACTGATCGTGACCGATCGGTTCGGTGACCAGCCCAGGACCCGTATCGGCGATCGGTCGGCGAGCCGTCCACGGTTGTCGATCTTTGTCACGGCGAAATACATGCCGCTGTCGTGAACGCAGGGGAGCAGGCGCGCGACTGGGAGCCCGCTTGTTCGCGGTCGTGTCTCCTCTTCGCCGATGCTGACTGCCGATGCGAGTTGATCTCCGAGGCTTCGCTGAAATTGGGGCTGTTCTGATGGGCCATCGGCTCGGTGAGTCATGCGGCCCTCACCTGCCGCGCATCGTCGATGTGATCGTCGGTGAGGGCGGCGAAGTCGGCCAGGAGCAGTGTTATCGCGTGGGTGGCTTGTTGGGGGACGACGCCGTTGTTAGGGAAATTTCGGTGTCTCATAGGCTTGGGTGTCTCGTGTGGATAGGTTTGGCCTGTGTAGGTCGGTGAGAAGCCGTTGCGGTGTCTCAGTGAGCGCCGATGTGTGGCCGGTGATCGAGATTCGATCGTGATCATTGATTGTCCTCCTCCTGTGTCGGGTTGTCCGGTTCCGGAGGGACGGGCAGCAGCGCGAGGCGGGTGTGGTGGCCCAGTTGTCGACGTAGGGCTTGGTTTTCGCGGTAGAGGTTCGCGGTGACCGCGGCGAGGGCGTCGAGCTTGCCGTTGAGTGTGGTGATCTGCTGGTTGGCCTCGCGTAGCTTGCCGCGCAGGTCGTCGATGGTCTGGTCGCGGCGGGTTTCGCTGGCGGTGCGGATGATCGGGCGGGGGACGTGGGTGTTCCAGTCGGCCAGCACGGCCTCGGCGCGGTGGACGGTGGCATGGCTGACACCGGCCTCGCGGGCGAGGTTTTCCTTGGTCAGCGCGCCGTCGGTGCGGGTAGGTGTGCCGTCGAGCAGGCGCCGCATGGCGTCGCGGAGCTTGGTTTCGGTGGCTTTCGACACGGCCATGTCAGTTGTTCTCCTGCCGGGTGAGGGCGCGAGTGATGAGCTGGACGTCGGCGAGCCGGGATTGGAGGGCTTCGCGTCGAGGCGGCGCGAGCCGCCGGTGGGTCAGCATGCGGGTGAGGTCGGCTTCTTCGGCCACCCAGATCGGCGTGTGGGCGTCGGTGACGACGGAGTTGCGGCAGCGTGCCGGCTGGCAGGCGCCCAGTAGCGGTGTGTGGCCGCGTTTCTCAGTGGGGAGGGCGTTTTGGCAGGCCGCCTGTGCTGGGTCGAAGATGCAGTGGTTGATCGTGCCGAAGTGCAGGTCGGTGAACTCGTCGCGCAGCAAGGTGATTTCGGCGCGATGGTCGGCGTGGTGCGCCCGCAGCTCGGGCTGGGTGTTCAGCTGGGCCAGGGTGTTATCCAGCCCGGAGTGCAGCCGGGCGGCGCCGGGGCCGACCGCCACGGCCTCGCCGTTGCGGCGGCGCTGGAGCAGGTCGACAAGTCTGCGGGCGGCGGCGGTCTCCAGTTGAGTGTCGAACTCGGCGATCCAGTTCTCATCGGCGCTGTAGTAGCCGGGGGTGGTGCGGTTGGCCAGCGCGCGGCGGGCGGCGTGCTTGAGTTGCAGGCCCAACGCGATCTCGGAGTCGGGTTCAGCGCCCGCGAGGATGGCCATGGTGCGGCGGAACATGTGGGGCCGCACTCGGGATGCGGGAATCGGGTGCAGACCGGTGCGGTGCTGGTGGGTGTTGACGTGGCTGATGAACGTGTCGATCGCTTTGGCCGCGTTGATACCGGGGTCGCCGTTGGCGCGGCTGCGCGAGGAGGACGCGACGGGGTGACGGAGGTTTGCGAACAGATGCGTGGGGTGCCCGGACAGACGTTCGGCGACCGCGATCGCCTCGGCGACCGGTTCAATGATCCACCACCGTGACTCGGGTGTGGCCGGGTCGTGCTTGGTCTTGCGGGAGATCACCGCGGGTGACCCGTAGTGAGTGGTCACCGCGTCGCGCTGGATCTCCTGGAGCTCGGAGTCGCGCATCATCGACAGTGCCGCGATGAACACGTAGCAGGCGGCGCGCAGCATCCGCAGCTCTTGGGCGAGTTGTTCCCGGGTGATCCTGGTGTGCCACGGGCCTTGGGTGCCGTCGGGTCGGGTGACGGTGGCGAACCCGGGACAGGGCAACGACACGATCGCGGAATCCTTGTCGTTGTCGGCGATGCGGGTGCGGCCGGACGCGGCGACGGGCTTGACCATCTCTCGCCGTCGCTGCGCGGCGGGGCTGCTGGGGTTGAAGGCATGGAGGGACTCGGGACCAAAGACCATGCGTGCCAACGATTCCCAGAGCACGGTGCCAGCCGCGCCGTTACGGCTGTGAGCACGCCCGCGGACGGGGATCAGGTTGGCGGGCTCGGCCAGCCAAGCGCGCAGCATCTGGTCGTAGTCCTGGCTGATCGCCTGGCTTGCCCGACGCGGTGCGTTGGTTGGGGCGGGGGTTGGCTGAGTGATCCGGTCCCGCAGGTCGAGCAGGTCACCGGCGAAGACGTGGATGTAGGTCCAGGCCGCGTGCAGCAGCGGCCACCAGGTCTCCGGCGGGATCGACGGGGTGGCGAAGTCGATGCGGGCCGGGCGGCGACCGACCTGGTTAGCCGACCGTCCCGGCCACGGGTCCTGCGCTGGCCCGCCGTGGGTGAGCACCGGTGCCAGGGCGATCAGGTGCCGGATCGCGGTGACCGCGTTGGTCACCGAGGACGGTCCCACTTGGCCGGCGCGATGATCCCGGAAGGCGTCGAAGTCCTCGTCGGCCCAGTGCCGCAGGTCGGCGGGCTTGTGGGTGGCGATGGCCCACCGGGTCAGCAGAGTGAGCTGGTGGCAGGTTTGCGCCACGGTCCCGAACCGGGCCGGTCGCGCTGCGGGGAACACCCCGGCCTGGCGCAGGACCCGGTGGTGCGGGTTGAGCAGGCTGAACGCGATCTCGCGCAGCCGCAGGTTCCAGATCGGATTTTCCTGGGGGAATCGCAGTGTCCAGGCGCTGGCCAGCTTGTTGGCCGGGCGGCGCAGCGCGCTGGCGGCCCAGACCGGGTCGCCGAAGCGAGGCCCGGTCTCCTTGGTCGACCAGTCCGGGTGGGTGGCGAAGATCGGTTCGTCGGCGCCGAAGTGGGCTGAGGCGATCCCTGCGGCCGGCGACGGAGGGGCGGCTGCGGTGGCGGTGTCGTTGCTGTTGGTCATCGGTGGTACTCCGTCCTCATGCCCAACGGCAGGTCCAGCTCGTCCTCGGGCCGGTGTGGCAGGTGGCGGGCGGCCTCGATCAGGTCGGGGATCTCGGCGAACAGTTCGGCCAGGGCGCGGGCTTGCCGGCCCCACAACGCCTGCCACTGCCGCGGGTCCAGCGCCGTGCGCTGGACATCGATGTGCTCGGCCAGCCGCAGAAGCCGGGGCAGTTGCGCGGTGGTGACCACCGCATTCGGGCAGAGCAAACACATCGCCGGTGCGACATGGCAGACGCCGCTGGTGGGGGTGTGGGGCGAGTCGTAGGGATCGCGGCAGTGCGTCAGCCCCATATCCGCCGCCCCGGTGGCGATGGCGGTGGCCTGCTCGGCGGTCAACCCGACCTCGGCGGCGGTGTCGGGCGCTGTGTTCGGGCTGCCTAGCCGGTCCTGGACGTCGGTGTCGAGAAACACGGGGTGATCGGCGGCGCGGCGGAACACCTTGTCCTGCGCCTGATTGATCGCGCTGGCGGCCAGGACGTGGGCGGTGGTGCCATGCGCGTAGTGGCCGCGGAAGACCTCCACGTGGTGGTCGTCGCCGGCCAGATCCGACAGCGTGCCGCCCAGCGCGGCCACCCGTGCGGTCTTGGCGGTCTTGCGCAAGCGCCGCACGTCGTGCGGCAGGGAGATCACCGGCTGAGGTGACTCGTCCGCCGACTCGGCGGCGGTGGTCGATGCGTCGGGCTGGGGTCCGGGGGGCTCGGCGTGCTGGTGGGCAACGATCCAGTGGGTGAACCGGCGCGGTTCTCGCTTGAACCGGGCCACCGCCGCGCCCAGCATTGTGCGCCGAGCCCGGGACTCCACGGCCAGAAACAGCCACGGCTGGGCGTCGAACGCCTCGCGCGTGGTGGCGGTCGTGGCGAGCAGGCGCCGCAGTAGACCAGGAACGTCCCAGCGGCCGTGCCCGCGATGCGCTTCGATCTCCGGCTCGCCCTCACCGTCACCGTGCTCGTCACTGTCGCTGCTGGCCTGCCCGGCGGACGGGGCGCCGCCGGCGGCGGGGCTGGCCAGGTTGGGGGTGTCGCGGTGCAGGCGGACACGGTGGCGTCCGGCCCGTGCCTTGCGCTGTAGCAGGCGTACCCCGCCGTCGGTGAACTCGATGTCGTCCAGCCGCAGGTCGTGCAATTCTTCCGGGGTGATCCGGCTGGTGGCCAACAGCAGCAGTACCCGGAAGGGCTGCAGGTCCGTCTCGGATGGGAACAGCAACCCGGCGACCGTCATCAGCAGGCCGTAGCGGCCGTGATAGGTGCCGGTGCCGGCGGGCAGCATGGCCCGCAGCGCCGGTGGCCACGCGGTGACCTTCGCGGGCAGTTCGGCGGCCAGCGCCTGGGTGTTCAGCAGGCCGTGGCGCGCGGCCCACACGAGATTCGCCGGTTGACTCCATCCACCCAGCCGAGGGTCAACGCCCTGGGCCAACAGTGCCCGTCCACGGGCCAGCCGGTCTTCCAACGCGGTGACGTCGGCGCGGGCCCAGCGGCGCAACCGCAGCCGCTCGGCATTGGAGAACTCATCCAGCGGGACGATGGCGCCTCGCCCGGACAACGGCCGTCCGGCGGCCCGCGCCCGCAACGGCTCACTCACCGCCGCGCCGCGAGCCCCGCGGTGCGCGATCAACGTCAGGATCGCGTTGACCAACTCGTAAGGACGGCTCGACGTCGGGCCGTAGCGCTGCTGCAGTGACAATTCCCAGCCATGCAGAGCCTCGGTCAGGTCGACCGGCCCGTCTTCCAGCCGAGCCAGCGTGGGGTCGAGCCCCGCGCCATGGGCGGCATCGGCGACGAACGCCCCGAATCCGCGGATCGCCGCCGCGTAACGAGCCGCGTCGGCCAGCGCCATCGCCCGCGCGTAGGCCACCCACTCATCGGCCAACTGCCCGACCATCGTCGGGCAGGCGAACGCCGCCGGGTCAATCCGGTAGCAGCGCTGGGTTTCCCGGTGCCGGCTGATCACCTGCCGCACCCCCACCCCACGCACTGGCTGGTCGCCGACGGTCATATCCGTGCCGGCCGCGCGGCGGGCCGAGCCGCGGTTTCCGCGTCGCAACATCACCGCACCCCCTGCTCGGTCAAAACGGCCGCGTAGTCGGCCCAGGTGGTGTCGTGGGCGTTCCATTGCGCGATCGCCTGGGCCACCAACTCATCGGTGTCGTCCAAATAGGACAGATAGCGCATCGTGGAGGACGGTTGGCGGTGGCCGAGTAGCTCCTGCACCTTCAGCAGCGGGTTCCTGGCGATGTGCTCGGTCAGGTAGCCGCCGTGCCCGCCGGCCTCGCGGCGCTTCGTCTCCCGCTCGATCACCAGGCGCGTGAGCTCGCGCAACATCAACACTGCGAAGGTGTGGCGTAGATCGTGGATCCGGAATCGGCGCGGCATCACCACCGATCCGTCACCAGCGGCGAAATGCGAGGCGCGGGTGAACCCGGCGGCGAAGATCTGTTCCCAGCGTTGTTTGGACAGCATCCGCCCGCCCCGACCGACGAACAGCGCCATCGGCTCCAACCCGTGCTCGCCGTCGATGACCGCGATGCGCCGCAGAACCGGCGGCAGCAGGTGCACGGCGAAAGTGCGGCGGCGTCCCCATAGGCGCCCAGAGAGCCGCATCCGGTCGGTGTCCACCTCGTCCACCACGAACAACTCATCCCGCCGCCGGGCCAACGCGCCCGCTCCGCGCCGCACCGCGGCGGCCCGTTCGGTGCGGCGATACAACTCGATCTCCCGCACCGTGGGGTGCTGCACGAGCACGTCCCGGGGCAGTTGGTACTTCGCGATCGCCTGCAGCCGCAGCCGATGTGGCCCGCCGTCCGGACGGGGCTGGGGCAGCTCGATGTTCAACAGCGACGTGAACTCCCGAAGCCGCATCCCGGTCGTCACCGCCAGCTCCGCCGCCGCGCTGTTGCGCAGCGGATCGGCGCCACGAAACGACTCGTCCGCCGTGCCGTCCGGCGACTCGCCCCGCAGGCCCACTCGTTTGAGGCAGCGCCACTGGTCGAACGTCAGGCATCGCACGTCCAGATCGAGCGCGGACCCCCAGGACAGGGCGTCCCGGCCGTTCGGTCGCCGGAAATACGGTCGCTGCGCCAGCAACTTGGCAGCCACGGCCCACCCATAGAAGTTGTTGATCGCCGCACGGCGGCGATGCCAGGTCGCCGGGGCCAACGGCCGTGTCCCGCGTAGGGTGCATGCCTCCCGGTAGGCGATCAGGTCGTTCTCGGTGGCCGATAGCAGATCCGTCGGCGGGTCCAGCTCGCGCAGGAAGCTGACCAGGTCCATCAGGTCGGACGCGTAGTCAGCCATCGTCGAGGGCTGCAACGACTTGGAGATCTCGAAGAAGAACGAGCACAACGGTTCGGCCGGCAGCATGTCCGGTCCCACGAAGAATGGGGTGCCCTCGGCGAGCGCGCCAGCCCGTTCGACCACCGCCACCCCGTCGACATCGATGCCCGCCAGTGGCGCGAAGTACCGACGAACCTTCGCGGCAGAAACAAAGAAGTGATCCACAACAGCCTTCCTCGCGACGACGACGAAGGCCGGACCATAACCGCCCTGAGCAGCACCAACAGGACGCCGATTCATCCACGCTGAGACAACCACCAACCCCTTGCCCGAACCGTTGCCGAGTGCGTGGAGTTGGGCGGTGCGGGGCAGCGGGAGGTCGGTGACCCAGCCGGGTGGGAGTCCCATGAGGTGTTCGACGAAGGCTGGTGAGAGGACGGGGCGGCCGCGTCTGCCCGGCTGGGTGGGAAACGGTGTGCCGCGTCTGAGTATTCGTTCCCACCGGTGGATCGCGGTGGCATAGACACCCCAGTCCACCGCGTGATCGTCGGTTGTGGTCGGCAGCTCATCGTTTCGTGTGGCGTCGTCATCGGTCAGGGGTTGTTGCCAGGGTTGGTGAGGAGATGGATGACTGCGGAGGGCAGCATCAGGTCGCCTTTGGAGCCGCGTTGTGCCGGGCATCCCTTCGTGCCGTCGGTCGCTCGCGGTGTCGGCAACAAAGCCTCGGGCGCGACCAGCGGCAGGATCTGCTGCGACAGCGGCGGTCGGAATCCGGTTCCGGCTTGCCGTCCGGGTGTTCCGGTGTCCGAGGCTCGTGGGGTGGGGAGAAGCGGTGGCTGGTCGGGCTGTGTAGGGCCGCTCTGCTGCGTTCGTTGGGTGCGGTTCTTGGCGTCCGACGCCGTCGGCAGTAGCCGTAGATGGTCCAGTAGGGAGGGGCCACCCTGTCGGCTGGCTGCGCTGATGCCGTTGGAGTTTCCGTCGTGTGCGGTGGGTGTGGGCATCATCGGTGTTTTCATGGTGGGGCCAGGCGAGGAGGAAGACGCGTTCTCGTCGGTGTGGGGCGCCGATGTCGCTGGCGCGGACGCTTCGCCATGCCGCGTCATACCCTGCTTCGGCCAGGTCGCCGAGTACTCGGTGCAGGCCACCGTTTTTCCAGCGGAGCGCGGCGACGTTTTCCACGACGAACAGCGGTGGTCGTAGTAGGCGAAGACCAGCCATGATGTCGGTCCACAGGCCACTGCGTTCGCCTTTCTCGATGCCTTTGCGCCGCCCCGCGGCGGAGATGTCTTGACAGGGGAATCCGGCGGTCACCACGTCGACTCGTTCCACCGTGCGCCAGTTGATCGAGCGGAGGTCCCCGTGGTTGGGGGCGGTGGGCATGCGGTGCGCCAACAACGCGGCGATGTGGGGGTCGGGATCGGCGCACCATGCGATGCTGCCTCCGCCGAGCGCGGCGAGGACGCCGAGGTCGAGTCCGCCATAGCCGGTGCACAACGATCCCAGGACCGGCCCCGGGGTGGCTGTGACGGACAACGTCGCCGCGGATGTGGCTACCGGCGGGGTGCTCATGCGGCCCGGCCGTCGGGCTCGCCGCCGGCCACCGCTGCGACCCGTTCTCCGATGGAAGTGTTCACGAAGGGAAGTTGGCGGCTCCTTGAGCTGGGAGGGTGTTCAGAACACCGTGGTGCCACGGAACTCAAGGACCTCGTGGGTTTGGTGAAGATGAGGACGTCTTCGTGGGCGATGAGGTGCAGGGGGAGTCCGTTGTCGCGTTGTTTGCGGATGAAGTCGCGTTGGAAGAAGCTGCCGCGGGCGACGAGGTCGTTGTCGGCGATGCGGGCCAGCAGTGCGACGCAGCGTTCGGTGGGGATGAGTCCTGCTTGGCGGCCGCAGGTGAGGATGTGGGAGGGCAGGTCGATGAGTTCGGCGTGTTCGCGCCACGGTCGCAGTGTGACGGCGACGTGCCCGCCGGGCTTCAGGTAGACGGCGGCGTGGGTGAGGATGCGGGTGAAGCCGGCGAGGAGTCGGTGGTGGCCGATGTTGGCGAGGTTGCCGCGGTCGAGGGTGTTGCCGTAGCGGTGGTGGTGTTTGTGGACGCCGGCGGTGCCGGTGGTGACCTGGCCGTGGGTGGACGGTCCGTACGGGGGTGAGGTGACGACCAGTGCGACCTGGCCGTGAAGCTCGGCTGGCAGGAGCGTGGTGAGTTGGCGGGCGTCGCCGTGCACCACGCGGCCGGCGGCGGTGGTGGCGTTGGTGTGGTGGGCGAGGTCGAGGTTGGTTTGGGTGAGGGTGACCCAGTGGGGTTCGTATTCGACGCCGATCGCGTGGCGTCCGAGGTGGAGGGCTTCGATGAGGGTGGTGCCGATGCCGCACATGGGATCGAGGACGAGGTCGCCGGGCTGGGTGTAGTGGGCGATGGCGTGGGCGGCCACGGCGGGCAGCATTTTGGCGGGGTGTGCGGTGGAGTCGGGGCTGTAGCGGCCTTTGCGTTGGGTGGCGGGGGAGGTTTGCGCGGTCGCCCAGACCGACACCGCCGGCGGGCACGGGGCGGGCGGTGTCACGGTGATCCGGCGGTGCGGCGCGGACGGGGTGCGGTGCCCGGCGGGGGTGTGATCGCGCATAGGGATGTCCTTCTTGTCGACGTGGTCGGCAGTGGGGTGTTGGTGGGGGTACGTCATCGGATGGCGCCGGTGTCGGGCCCGGATTGTGGGAGCGGGTCGGCGTGCTGATGTGGTTGGGCGAAGACGAGGACGTCGGAGTGGACACGGCGATGCCGCACCGGCCTTGCGGAGGCGCTTGGCGCGGAGCCGTGTGGGTGGTCGTTATCGGTGTGGAGGCGGCCGTGCCGGATCGGGACGAGCAGGGCGACGATGTGCTGGAGGTAGAGCAGGTCCGCGCTTTGTGCCGCCGCGACGACGGAGCCGGTGGGGTCGATGAGCTGTCGCTGTGCGGTGCCGGTGTGGGTGAGTACGGCGAGGATCCCGCCGGTGCGCAGTAGCCGGGCCGCGACTTGGGCGAGGTGATCGCAGGTTCGCGCGTCAGCGTGCTGCGGTGGCAGGCTCGCGATGACCAAGTGCGCGCGGCGCTTGCCTGCGCCTTCCGCTGACACGAGTCGGGGCAGCGGTGTGTCCGGGATGCCGTCGGGTGCGAAGCCGGGCCGGGGCTGGCCGGGCGAGTGCCTGGTGCTGGGCTCGGCGGTGGTGGGGGTGACGCTGACGGTGCGGTCGAGTTGGCTGACGGCGGCTTGTGCTGTCGCGAGGCCGCCGGATTCAGCGGAGCGGGTCGCGGGCTTGGGACGGGTGGTGGCCTGCAGGTCGAGCAAGACGACCTCGTCGTGCGGTGTGGTGAAGGACGTGACGATCTTGTCTAGGAGCGCGGTGGGCCAGGGATCGTCGGGATCGATCGGGGGCGTCTGGCAGGCCCACACGGTCGCTGGTGTGCTCGCGCCCGTCCGCTCGCGCGGGGTTCGTGGGGTTCGGCGGGGTGCTGATGGATAGGCCGGGCCGTTGAGGTCCGGCTGCGCGCGGCGTGCGCGGGGGGTGTGTGGGGTGGGCTGTGATGGGTTCATGGAATGCCTCCACGGTGCTGGTGACATTCCTGAACTCCGTCCTACGCCCCGGATAGGGACAGAACGCGCCCGGAATTTTCACAGAAAGATCAGCGTCGGGCGGTATCTCTTTCCGGCATTTCACAGGTAGCTCCTGTGCTGAACACGCACGGCACCGGCGCGTGGGACGTGTGTGGGGGGAGACTGCGACGTCGATTCCTGGAACGCGGGCACGATTCCTGGGAACTCCGAGAATTTCCGCGAGATCCCGTCCTTGCGGACGCGCGCTCGCGCTACTACACGGCTACTACCGCAGGGTGTTGGCCCAGCGTACCGGCTACTACCGGCGCGATCTCGCGATCAAGCCGACTCAGCGCGTGATGATCAATCTCGTGATGGGATAAGGCTCGAGGAACTCGCGACAAGGAACCGATGAAGATCGGAGGTAGTAGTGCACGCGGTGTTAGGTAGTAGTGTCGTAGAAATTCGGTAGTACCGGGTGTGGCGTCCTTGCCGGGTCGTTGTATCGGCTCGCTGCAAGGAGTCGCGAAATGGTCAGGGATAAGGATTTTCAGGGATTCACGGCGTTGGGTGCTGGACGTGGTGGGATGCCGCTGGATACGGCGCGGTCGGCGTTTTCGTGGTTGGTGACGGGCCCGCATCCGGTGTGTGTGGACGGGCGTTTGTTCGCCGGGTTGCCGGATCGTCTGGTGCCGTTGAACGAGGTGCGGGATCTGTTGCTGCGCCGTCGGTGCGGGCAGGCCACGCGGGATGCGGTGTGGGCGCATCTGGTGCTGCGTTCACGCACCGAGGGCGCGACGTGGACGGTCGGCTGTGTGGGTGTGGCGCTGCCCGGGTTGACCCGGATCGCCGCGCGTCTGTCGGCCCGGTTCGCCGGCGATACCGCCGACATTCACGCCGCCGTACTCGTCGGGTTCCTCGCCGAGCTCCCTCGTGTTGATTTGCGTCGGCCGCGGATCATGTTGCGGCTGCGGTGGGCGGCCTATCGAGCCGGGCACGCGACTGTTCGTGAGGCTTTGGATGCGCCGGTTCCGTCGGGAAGCGGTTTCCTGCCGGCGCCGCCGAGCCAGCCGTGGGGGCATCCGGACTTCGTGCTCGCCCGGGCGGTCGCCGACGCTGTGCTCACCGCGGAGGAAGCGGAGCTGATCGGCTCCACCCGGTTGGAAGGCCTTCCGCTCGCCGAGGCCGCCCAGCAGCGCGGGGCCACCTACGAGGCCATCAAGAAGACCCGGCGACGTGCCGAGCTGCGCCTGCTGGCTTACCTCTGCGCGGAGAACGCCGACGGCGCGCGGGATGCCGGCGGGGACGTCGCGGTGCAGGTCGCGGACACCCTGGCCGTCACCGCCGCCGCACGCACCACCACTGAGCCGCCCGCCGCCGTGACACACCGTGGCGGTGGGTTCGCGCAGAAATCCCGGGGACGTATGTCCCGGCGGGGCAGTGACAGCGGAGTTCAGGGATGCGGGGGACAACCAATAGCTCCCTCCGCGATCTCGTCGCCGGCTCCTTCGACGCAGGAGGCTCCCCGATGCGCCTGACCACCCCCTCACGCTCCCGCCAGTCCCAGCCCCGCCCACCCGCTTCAGTACCCCGAGATCCCCGTCGGCGTGCCCGCCGGGCATCGACGCACCGGTGGCTGCCGGTCGTCGAAATCGTGGCTGTCGGGCTTGTACTGACGGGGTCGGCGGCGCAGGCCGAGACCACACACGTGCTCGCTTTGGCGCCCAATCTGGAGGTGGTGCTGACCAACGCCCGGAACTGGATCATGGGGATTCTCGCGTTGGTGGCGACGGTGTTCCTGACCGTCGGCGGACTGCGCTACCTGATGGCCGGCGGCAACCCGGGCGAGGTGGAAAAGGCCAAGCAGGCGTTCAAAAGCGCCGGCATCGGCTTCGGGCTCACCGCGTTGGCACCGGTGGTCGTGGAGATCCTGCGCGGGATTCTGGGGATGTGAGCGACGGTGTCGACCCCACCCCCAGCCACCTGGCGAGGCGTCGCTGTCGTGCATGCGGTGGGGTGGTGTGCGCTGACCGGCAGCCCCATCACCGCACAGGCACAGCCGTCCCTCGACCAATCCCCGAGCCCGAGCTCTACCGCGTCACCGGCGGAATCACCCCTGCCGCCAGTTCCCGTACTGCCGGCCCCGGAGCCGCCACCATGTGACGGGGAGTACTGCATTCCCGAAGCACCGACCGCGCCTGCGGTTCCGGGGGAGGGTGAGGATCATGGCGGGTGGCTGCAGCACTTTCTGACGGACTGGTTCTGGGATTTCTTCTCCGACCTGGCCGCCTCCGCGCTCAACGGGGTGCTGGATTGGCTTGGCACCTCGCTGCTGGTCACGCCCCGGCTGGATGAGATTCCGGTCGTGGGGCAGGTTTGGGGAAGTTCGCAGCGCATCATGATTGCCGCCTCGGTGCTGGTGGTGATGATCGCCGGGCTGGTGGTCATGGCGTATCAGTCGGTGCAGAGTCGTACCTCGCTGAAGGAAACGCTGCCTCGGTTGGTGGTGGGATTCACCGCCGCCAACTTATCGCTGTTTTTCGGTGGGAAAGGAATCGAGTTCGCTAACGCCCTCTCGGGGGCTGTGCTCGGTGGTGATCAGGCAGGGATCGATCAGACCGCGCAAGCGTTCACCGACACGCTCCGGGGAAACCTGCCGATTGAAGAGGCGCAGTATAGCGATCTGTATGCCGTTTTCACGGCATTGGTGCTGGCGGTCATGATCATCGTGGTGTTGCTGACCTATGTTGTCCGGGTCGCGTTGATTGTCCTGCTTCTTGTGGGTGCGCCGTTGGCGTTGATGTGTCATGCGTTGGCGCCGGTCGAATCGATCGCTTTGTGGTGGTGGAAAGCCTACGGTGGACTGCTGGCCATTCAGGTCTGCCAGTCGCTGGCGTTCATCGCCACCATCAAGATCTTTTATCTCCCTGGCGGAGTCACACTGTTCTGACACCCCTCGAGAAAAGGGTGGTTGAGCATGTCGAGTTTCCTTGTCGCTATCGCGATGTGTTACATCCTGATCAAAATCCCGTTCTGGGTTCTAAGCACTGTTCGTGGCGGCGGCCGGTCCCACGTCGGATCGCTGATCAAAGGATTCCTCGCCTACAAAACCTTCGGTCTGATCCGGGGCGGCATGGCGAGCATCGCCGGATTCCAGCGTTCTCGCGGCGCGACAACGGCAAGCGCGGCGGATCCTTATGAGAACTCCCGTGCCGGCGCGGACGGCCAGTATGTGTTGCCGCTGTCCGGACTTACGCGGGGCCGTTTGCGGCAGCCATTCCAGAACCGCACGAAACCTGCCCCGGTGGCACGCTCTTCGCGCAATGCTGGGGTCCGGCAAGGGGCCTTGTTCTCCGTGGATGGCAAACCGGTGCGTTCGGCGCTGCCACCGGATTTGGGGCCGTCCGGGATGCGCCTGAATCCGCGCCCGGGTGAGCAGCGCATGCTGCCGATCC
Organism: Saccharopolyspora sp. ASAGF58; assembly: GCF_012277335.1. NCBI lineage: Bacteria > Bacillati > Actinomycetota > Actinomycetes > Pseudonocardiales > Pseudonocardiaceae > Saccharopolyspora > Saccharopolyspora sp. ASAGF58. Next base: position 6,231,885 of record NZ_CP040605.1, read on the forward strand.
ACGCTCGCCACGATCCCGACCGCACCGCCCCTGATGCCCCGCCCGTTTCCGAGGCCGGCCCTCCGGCGGGCGCGGTGCAGCTGCCGCTGTTCACCCGTTCGGGGCGACCGCGATCGCAGACCTTGCCGCCGAAACCGGGCAACCCCGGTGCGATCCCCACCCAGATCCCGCCGGGCGGCCAGTACCCGCTGCCGTTGGTGGGACCGTTCATCACGCAGTCCGTCCCGACACCACCACCACCTGCTGTTCAGCCGGAGCCCGGGTCGGTGCGGGTGCCGGGGCAGCGCCCGTTGCTCACCCCCGGCGGTGAGGTGGACCCGCACGCACGCGCCCGCCGACCGCGCCGCGTTCCCCCGAAACCCACGGCGCCCTCGGCATACAAGGGCGTTCGCCCCGGCAAGCACGGCCAATACGCCCTGCCGCTCGACCTTCCGCGCCCCGCCCGCGGCCGCCCTCGGCCGGCCACCACCGGCACCGGCGCGAGCCCGGCTGGAGCGGATCCGAGCCAGCCTGAACTCCCTCTGGACCTACCCGCTCCACCACCGGCATCGACAGCTGGGGAAGGTGATCCCACATGACCGAGCCCATCCGTATCCCGACGGTCGTTTCATACTGCACCTCCTGCGGGTGTTGGTTGGGTTCGCTTGACGCGGGTCGAGTTCGCGACCTGTTGCCGGTAGAGGTCTTGGGTGGCTTCGTCCCAGGGGATGCACCAACGGCCGGCCGCACCGCGGCGGGCGGGCAGCCATCCTTTGCGGATCCAGTTACCGACTGCGTGGGCCGAAACACCCAGCTTCGTGGCAGCTTGGGCGATGCTGACCTCGCCTTCGCGGACTGCCACGGTGCGTGCGGCGTGGATGCTGTAGGTGTCACGGACTCGCGCGATGGCCTCGGTGTTCCAGGGACGTCCCTTGCCGGTGGTCAACCCGGCGACGTTGAGCTGCTCGGCGAGCTGCTCGCTGGTCCTTGTCGCACCATAGCGGCGGATGATCTCCAGTGCCGTGGCGGGGGTGCGTCCGGGTCCCTTGCGGTTGATGGTGATCTCGTTGGTGGCGCCGGTGTGCCAGCGCACCCCGATCCGGACCTGCCGGGGATCCTCGGTGGACAGCAGGGTGACGTCGGCGATGAGGGTGCGCAGCAGGCGTTTGCGGTCGCGGGGGCTGGTGTCCGGGTCGTCCCACAGCCGCGGCAGATCCGCCGCCAGCGCCTCCAGAGTCGAGCGGGGCGGCAAGGGCGGCTTGGCTGCCCGTGCGGTCTCCAGCGCTGCCTCCGCCTCGGCCAGCGCGGCGAGCTTGGCCTCCCATCGGGACTCCAAACTCCTTGCGACCAAACGGTTTTCCGGGTCAACTTGACTGAAGGTGCGTTCGGCGCGGTCAGCCTCATAACGGGCGAGTTCAACCGCGAGCTCGGCAGCCCGATGCGAACGCACGTGCCGGTCGGTGACCTCGTCGGCGACGGCCAACGCCGCAGTGATCTGCTCTGGAGTGACCGCGTCCAGCAGCAACCGACCGACCACGTCGTCCACGGTGGACACCGCGACCGAGCGGCATTCCTCCGATTTCGCGTGGTCGCGGGCGCTGCTGCAGACGTAGAACACGTAGTGGCGCTTGCCGTAGCGGGTGCCCATTCGTGCGCCACATGCCCCGCAGTAGACGATGCCCTGGCACAACGCGTTTCCCTCGCGGGGTGGGCGGGCGCCGGCGTTGGTCTGGTTCGCAGCGAGTTTGGCCTCGTTGTCCAGGAACTGCTGCCAGCTGATGTAGCCCTCGTGATGGTCGGGGATCAGCACGGTCCACTCGTCACGGGTGCGTTTGCGCCGCGCCGAACGCACCGTGCCATCCGGCTGGACACGGCGTTTGTCGTAGCTGCGCCCGTAGGTGTAGGCCCCTGCATAGGCTGGGTTCTTCAGCGCCTGCAGTACGCGGTGGTGGCCCAGCTTTCCCCACTTCAGCTGACCTGCCCACGCACCGCCGTAGGCGCGTTGCGGGAACAGCCGCCCGGTTTCGGCGAACGCCTTGACCACATCGAACGCCGAGCCGGTGCGAGCGAACTCGGCGAAGAGGTGTTCCACCGCGGTGCGGACCTGCTCATCGGGGTCGATCACGACCTGCCCGTCGAGGTCGTAGACAAACCCGACGGGAAGTTGGGCGCGCAGTTCACCGCGGTGCGCGGCGGCCAGCTTCGCGCCGTGCAAGCGGCCGGCGAGCAGGTGGAGCTCGGCCTCCGACATGCTGCCTTTCAGCCCCAACAACAGGCGATCGTTGACGTCGCCCAGGTCGTAGACGCCGTCGCCGTCGATGAGCAGCGTGTCGGTCAACCGCGCCAGCTCCAACAGCCGCGCGAACTCGGCCGACGAGCGCGCCAGCCGGGACACCTCCAGCCCGAAGATCGCCCCGACCTCGCCCAGACACACCCGCGAGATCAGCTCGCGGAAACCATCGCGCTCCGAGCCGAACCGGCCCGACACTCCGAGGTCGGCGTCGACGATGACGACCTGTTCGGCCATCCAGCCGAGTTCGACCGCCACGCCCGACAGACCGTACTGGCGGGCGGTCGACTCGGCGTGCTCGCGGACCTGCATCACGCTCGACTGCCGCACATACACCACCGCCGTCCGCGACCGGTGGTCCGTGCTGATCTTCGACGCCCCGTTCACCAGCACCACCGCCGCTGCGGGAGTCGCGACCAAGCACCGATTCGACCATGTTCGCCACGGCCATCACCGCCTCGCCACACCAGGCCGCGGCCACCACGCCTCACTCCCGGCCCAGCCGAGCCGTCGCTGTCGAGTTTGATCACCGAGATCATCATTCACCCGCCTGAGTGGTGCTTGAACGGCGGCCCAGCACCGCGTCGATCACCTCGCGCAACGCCCCCAAGCCCTCGACCGCGAGCCGCTGCTCGGCGGCCAGAACCCCGCGATCGGTCCACTCCTGCCGCAACGTCACCCGCCGCTGACCGTCGACCTCACACACGAACCACAGCCCGCGCCGTGTGTGGCGCTCGAACAGCACCACCAACTCGCGACCCAGCAACGGATGAAAGGGATGGGTGACCACCAATGAGCTTCCACGAGACCCGGACAAGCGGGTCGTATACGGTTCGCATCCCGTCTGATGTGGACCGTGAAGACCGCATCCTGGCGAACCTGACCGCGCGGCAGCTGGCTATCCTCGCCGTCACCGGCGCGGCGCTGTATCTCGGCTGGCTGACGACCCGGACTGTCGTGCCGCTGCCGGTCTTTGTGGTGCTGGCGCTGCCGATCGCCGCGCTCGTCGTGGCGCTGGTGCTGGGGCAGCGCGACGGAGTGTCGCTGGACCGGCTGGCCGTGGCCGCCCTCCGGCAACGCATGGCCCCCGCGCGTCGCGTGACCGCCCCGGACGGGGTGCAGCCCGCCCCGGACTGGCTGACCGCCCGCGCGCACCACGTCTCCCACCCGGGGCTGGACGCGTCCCGGCTTGGGGCGGTGGAGTTGCCCGCGACAGGAGTGCGGTGCGCATCTGCTGCCGAGGCCGGTGTGGTGGATCTCGGCGCGGATGGGCTGGCGGTGGTGGCCGTGGCCTCGACGGTCAACTTCGCGCTGCGCACCCCGGCCGAACAGGCCGGTCTGGTGGCCGGTTTCGGGCGGTATCTGCATTCCCTGACCTCCCCGATTCAGGTGCTCGTCCGCGCTGAACGTCTCGACCTGACCACGCAGATCGCCGACCTTCGAGATCGTGCCGGGGGATTGCCACATCCCGCGCTGGAAGCCGCCGCGGCCGAACACGCCGACTACCTCAACTATCTCGCCGGGCACGCCGACCTGCTCCGCCGCCAGGTCCTGCTCGTCCTGCGTGAACCCCTGCAACACGCCACCACGAAACCCGGTTTTCTCACCTGGCGGCGCCACAAGCGCACCACCACGAGCGTCCCCGGGGATGCGGCGCGGCGGGCCGCCGAAGCACGCCTGGTACGACGGCTGGACGAAGCCACGGATCTCCTGGCGCCTGCCGGGATCGTGGTGACGGTCCTGGATGCGGGGCAAGCCACCAGTGTGCTGGCCGCCGCCTGCAACCCCGACCGCGTCCTGCCCACTTTCGCCGCCGCTGTGGCCGGTGCGGAGGACATCATCACCACCCCGCCCGAGCGGCACGATGATATCGCCGGCGAGGACGAGTGGGGGCGAGTGGCATGAGGGCCCGCACACGGCAGCGTGCCGCACAGGAAGCGAGTTCGGTGGTGTTCGCGCCGGAGGCGCTGAGTATCGGGGCTCGGCATGTGACCGTCGGCGGGGACTGGGCTGCGTCTTTCGCGATCACCGGGTATCCCCGCGAAGTCCACCCGGGGTGGCTGCAGCCCCTGTTGACCTATCCCGGCCGGCTGGATGTGTCGCTGCACGTCGAACCGATCGATCCCACGACCGCCGCGAGGCGCCTGCGACACCAGTTGGCGAAACTGGAATCCGGTCGCCGGCACACCGCCGAGCATGGCCGCCTCGCGGACCCGCAGATGGACGCGGCCACCGAGGACGCCTACGAGCTCTCCGCCCGGATCGCCCGCGGCGAAGGCAAACTGTTCCGCCTCGGCCTCTACCTCACGATCCACGCCAGCACACAGGAGGCGTTGGCTGATGAGGTTGCCGCGGTCCGGGCGTTGGCGGCGTCGCTGTTGCTGGACGCCGCACCCGCCACCTACCGCAGCCTGCAGGGCTGGGTGTCCACCCTCCCCATGGGACTCGATTTACTCGGGATGCGTCGCACCTTCGACACCAGCGCGCTGGCCGCGGCGTTCCCCTTCACCAGCGCCGACCTTCCTCCGGCCGATCCGACGTCGGTGTCCGCGCCGGCGGGGGTGCTCTACGGGTTCAATGTGGGCAGTCAAGGGCTGGTGCACTGGGATCGCTTCGCCGCCGACAACCACAACAGTGTGATCCTTGGCCGCAGCGGCTCCGGGAAGAGTTACCTCGTCAAACTGGAGGCGCTGCGTTCGCTGTATCGCGGGGTCGAGGTCGCTGTCATCGACCCCGAAGATGAATACCGGCGTCTGGCTGAGGCCGTGGGTGGCACCTATCTCCACCTCGGTGCCGACGGTGTCCGCGTCAATCCCTTCGATCTCCCCGTCACTACCGGTGCCGATGGCACGCGCACCGCGCCGAGAGACGCGCTCGTGCGTGCAAGCCTGTTCCTGCAGACCGTGATCAGTGTGCTCCTCGACGCGCCACTGTCGGCGGGGGAGCGGGCAGTGCTGGATGAGGCGATCGCCGCCACCTACCGCCAGGCCGGGATCACCCCGGATGCCCGCACCTGGACCCGCCCCGCCCCCACCCTCCGCGATCTTCGCGACACCCTCACCGCCACCGGCCACACTGTCGCGGCCGATCTCGCTGCGCGGCTGCACCCCTATGTCGACGGAGCGTTCCAGGACCTGTTCAACGGGCCCACCACGACTCGCCCCGACGGGCACCTTGTGGTGTTCTCGTTGCGGGATCTGCCTGCGGAACTCAAACCCATCGGCACCCTGCTCACCCTGGACGCGGTGTGGCGGCGGGTCACCCACCCCGTGCTCCGCCGGCCGCGGCTGGTCGTCGTCGATGAGGCCTGGCTGCTGATGCGGCAACCCGCGGGCGCGGAGTTTTTGTTCCGGATGGCCAAGGCGTCCCGTAAACACTGGGCCGGGTTGACCGTGGCGACCCAGGACACCGCCGATGTGCTCGGCAGCGATCTCGGCAAAGCCGTCATCGCCAACGCCGCCACCCAGATCCTGCTGCGGCAGGCCCCGCAAGCGATCGAGGAGATCACCCGCACTTTCGATCTGTCCGCCGGTGAACGCCAGTTCCTGCTCGCAGCCGAGCAAGGGCAAGGGCTGCTGGCCGCTGGCACCCAGCGCGTGGCCTTCCACACCGTCGCCTCACCCACCGAACACGCCCTCGTCACCACTGATCCCGCCGAACTCGCCGACACCCCACACTCGGAATCCACTATGGACTCCGGATACGTCGAGCTCGGTCAGACCACGACGCACCTCGTCGGCGATGAACCCGGGACTGGCGCGGGCGACATTCGCCTCCCGTGCTCAACCTGACCACCCGCGTGCCGATTGAACTGGACATGTCACCTCGAGGAGGTGCGGTATGCCCGCCTTGCCGTCTGCAGTGATCAGCCTGGTCGGTGGAGGGATCGAAGACTATTTACGGGACCCGTGGGGTGCTCTGCAGCTCGCCCTCGGGTACCTCGGTGACGTGGCGATCGCCGCCGCTCCTATCGCCGCGCCTGGTCTCGTCGTCGGGCTCGTCGGTGTGGTGGGCGGGCGTTGGTGGTGGCGTGGTCGCTGCCGTCGGCGCCTCATCGAGAACGCCCGCATGGTGACGATCCTCGCACCGCCCACAGTGGACCCCGCGGGGGGAGCGGCGTTGTGGGCGCACCTCGTTGGCCTGCTGCGCCCACGATGGAAACGCCTTCTCACCGGCCAACCTCACCTGGCGTGTGAGTACGTGTTCTCCCAGGCTGGTGTCGCGATCCGGTTGTGGGTGCCCGGCGTCATTCCCCCTGGGCTGGTCGAGCGGGCGGTGGAAGCGGCCTGGCCCGGGGCACACACCCGCACCAGCCCCGCCGAACCACCCCTGCCCGCGCCCAGTGCGGGGCAGCGGCGAGTGCTGGTCGGCGGAGAGCTCCGGCTCGCGCGACCGGACGCGCTGCCGATCCGGACCGACTTCGACGCCGACCCGATCCGCGCGTTGATCGGGGCACCGGTCGGCCTGGACCGCGAGGAGCACGCCTGCGTGCACATCCTCGCCCGCCCCGTGACCGGGCGCCGCCTGACCCAAGCCCGCCGCGCCGCCCGGCACACCCACACCAGCAGTCACCTGGCAGGCCGGGTCCTGGACCTCATCACCCCGGGCAGGGCTACCCGCCATCGCGGCAGCGGCCGGGAGGTGGCGCGTCGTGATCCGCAGACGTCGCTGGAACACTCCGCGGCCAACCGGGCGATCGTGACCAAACAACGTGGCAGCCAGTACGAGACCGTCATCCGCTACGCCGCCGCCACCCTGCTTTCCCGCACCGCGACCACGACGGAGGTCGACGCGGCGAGAGCGGCGGCACGGGGCCGGGCGCACGCATTGGCGGCCTCGTTCGCCTCCTACACCGGCCACAACCACTACACCCGCCGCCGACTCCGCCACCCCGATACCGCCTTCGCCCAGCGATCTCTGCGACGGGGCGATGTGCTGTCGGTGCCGGAGCTCGCGGCACTGGCACACCTGCCCACCGATGACGCCATCCCCGGAATCCAGCGGGCCGGGGCCAAAGCCATCGCCCCACCACCGGGCGTGGCCACTCCCGGCCCGCAGGCCAAGCCACTGGGCGTCACCAACACCGGCCATCCCCGCCCGGTGGCGCTGCGGGTGGCGGATGCCCGGCACCACCTGCATGTTCTGGGCGCCACCGGATCCGGGAAATCGACCCTGCTGGCTTCCATGATCCTCGCCGACGCCGAGGCCGGCCGCGGCACCGTGGTGATCGACCCCAAAGGCGACCTGGTCACCGACGTCCTCTCCCGCCTACCCCGCGCCGCAGCGGAGAGGGTGGTGCTTTTCGACGCCGACGCCCGCACCCGTCCACCCTGCCTGAACCCCCTCGATGGTGGGGAAACCGACCTGACCGTCGACAACTTGGTGTCGGTGTTCCGCCGGGTTTATTCCGCGTTCTGGGGCCCGCGTACCGACGACGTGATGCGCGCCGCGTGTCTTACCCTGCGCGCCCAGGACGGCACCGCCACCCTCGCCGACCTGCCCACCCTGCTGTCCGAGCCCGCCTTCCGCGCCCGGGTCACCGCCGCCGTGACCGACCCGGTCCTCACAGGATTCTGGTCCTGGTATGAGGACCTTACCGACGCCTCCCGCAGCCAGGTCATCTCGCCGCTGATGAACAAACTCCGCGCGTTCCTGCTGCGGCCGTTCGTGCGTGACGCCATCGCCGCCGGACCCTCCACCATCGACATGACACAGGTCCTCGATGGCGGGATCTGTTTGCTGCGGATCCCGAAAGGCACGCTCGGCGAGGAAACCACCCGGCTGGTCGGCTCGCTGGTGGTGGCACGGGTCTGGCAGGCCACCACCGCCCGCGCCGCTATTCCGCAAGCCCAGCGCCGGGACGCGGGCATGGTCATCGACGAGTGCCACAACTTCCTCAACCTGCCCTACCCGATGGAGGACATGCTCGCCGAAGCCCGCGGATTCCGCCTCGCGATGACCCTGGCGCACCAGCACCTCGGCCAACTCCCACGCGAGCTGAAGGAAGGGATCTCCACCAACGCCCGCAGCAAGATCTTCTTCAACGCCAGTCCCGAAGACGCCCGCGAACTCGCCCGCCACACGTCGCCACGGCTGTCCGACCACGACCTCGCGCACCTGGACGTGTACCACGCCGCAGCGCGACTGGTCCTGCACGGCGCCGAAGCCGAGCCCTTCACCCTGCTCACCCAACCACTCCCACCACCCATCCCCGGGCGCGCCCGGGAGATCCGCCGCATCGCCCGGAACACCAACCACCAACCGGCACCACAACCCACCACCGAAGACGAGCACCAGGCGCGCAGCGCGGATCCCCGCCGCAACACCTGACCACCACACGAGCCTTCGACGCGACTCCGCACACGTCGCGGCGATATCAGCCTGCCCATGACTCTCTGGTCTGGAGGTGCTTTTCCCGTGATCACCAAACCCACCCGGCAGCACGCGTTGCACGGACTCAAACCCGCACGCCCGACCCCGCGCGTCGCCAACTCCGTTGAACACCAAGCCATCTTGGCCTGGCGGCTGACGCCCCGCGACAAGTGGATCATCCGGATGCTGCACGAACACCGCGTGCTCACCGCCACCCAGATCACCGCCTGCGCGTTCCCGTCGTTCCGCTCCGGCCGCCAGCGCCTGCGCGAGCTGTTCCAGTGGTCGGTCATCGACCGCTTCCAGCCCGCGATCGTGCTCGGCACCGCACCCATGCATTACGTCCTCGGTCCCGCCGGCGCTGCCGTTCTCGCCGGCGAATACGGGCTGGACGTTAAAGACCTCGGCTACCGCCGTGATCGGACCATGAGCATCTCCCACCACCAGCGCCTGGCCCACACCGTCGGCGTCAACGAATGGTTCACCACCCTCATTAGCCGCGCCCACTACCACCCTGGGGAAGTGCTGCGTGCGTGGTGGTCGGAAACCCGCTGTGCCCGTCACTTCGGTGACCTCGTCCGCCCGGATGCCTACGGCCGTTGGCGCACCGCGAGCGGGGAGACCGAGTTCTTCCTCGAATTCGACCTCGGCACCGAGACCGTGGCCCGCGTCGCCCGCAAACTCCACGGCTACGCCCACCTCGCCACGGCCACCGCCATCACCACCCCCGTGCTGGTGTGGCTGCCCACCAGTCGCCGCGAAGTCACCGTCCGCCGCCAACTCCACCGCATCTGGCGCGACCTCGACCAACCCCACCGAGTCCCCGTCGCCACCGCCGCAGCCGATCGTCTCGACCCCGGTACCAGCCACCCCAGCCCCGCAGAACCCATCTGGGCGCCCCTCACCACCACCACCGGAGGCGACGCTCGGTACCCCTTGCAGGACTTGGCTGATGTGTGGAGTCTTCCGGCCCCCAGCACCGTGAACGACCCGTCGGCGGGCGTGACTCCGAAGGGCGTGCTCCCGCCGCCCGAGCCCATGCCGCCAGCACCCGGGCCCCGCCGGGTCTCGAGGTGATTAGCCCTGTCCGCCCTTGTCAAGACCGTGCTCGCCGTCGTGGGCGGGCTCGTCGTCCTCATCGTGTTCATGGCCGCTGGCGCTGCCGGCGTCGTCACCACAGTCCTCGGCGGTACCCATCAGACACGCTGCACATTCGCCGGGGACGAGACGCCCGCCGTACCCGGCTACACGCCTGAGCAACTCGCCAACGCCACAACCATCATCACGGTCGGCAAACAACTCGACGTGCCCGAACGCGGATGGATTATCGCGCTGGTCACCGCCATCCAGGAGTCCCGGCTGCGTAACCTCGACTACGGCGACCGCGACAGCCTCGGACTGTTCCAGCAACGCCCATCCCAAGGCTGGGGTAAACGAGAACAGATCCTGGACCCCGCCTACAGCGCCACCCAGTTCTACCGGCACCTACTCGCCGTGCCCGGTTGGCCGGCGATGAGCATCAACGACGCCGCACAAAAAGTCCAGCGCTCCGGTTTCCCGCACGCCTACGCCCGCCACGAACCCGCAGCACGACAACTCCTCACCGCCCTGCACGGACACCCCTGCACCAGGACACCAGCAGCGGGGGAGTGGACTGTACCCGTGCAGGGGCACTGCACCTCACGCTTCGGGCCCCGCGGCACCGGCTTCCACCGCGGACTGGACATCGCCGCACCACTGGGTACTCCGATCCTCGCCGCCGGCAGCGGCACCGTCCTCGACTCCGGACCCGCCACCGGCTACGGCCTGTGGATCCGCATCCAGCACCCCGACGGGACCATCACCACCTACGGACACAACAACCGCAACCACACCCAAGCGGGCCAGCAAGTCCGCACTGGAGCGCTCATCGCCGAGGTCGGAAACCGAGGCGAATCAACCGGACCACACCTGCACTTCCAGATCGAAGAGCACGGGGAGCCAACCGATCCGGTCGCATTCTTCCAGCGGCACGGCGGGCCGGCCCTGTGCGACCAATGACACCCGTGCCTCCAGAACATCACCACGCCCCGGGCCGATCGCAATTCGCTGCGACCGGCGGAATGGGCACCGGCGCGCCCGATCGGAGGAATGTCTACACAAGACAGTCATCGTGTTTCGGAATCCGCTTGACAGAACCGGTCCAACGAAGCGTCCATGTCTGTGTAGCCCGCTCGACCGGCAGCGCACCGGGGGCTGCAACCGCCCCCCGGGGGGCATGACCGACACCGATCCCAAACAGGAGCGAACCGTCATGCCCAGAAAGAACGACAACGCCCGCACCACAGCCAAGCAGCGCCCCCTGAAAGCCGTTCCCACAGCCGACACCGAGAGCAACCCGACGCCCGCGCGCACCGAATCCCAGGACAAGGTGTGGGCCGCACTCCACGCCAACCCGGGCGCCACCACTACCGACATCGCCGACGCTGCCGGAGTCGGCCGGTCCACAGCCGGAAAGATCCTGGCAACGTGGGCCAAAGACGGCAGCGTCACCCGCATCTCCGGCATCGGCGACGGCGGACGCCGCAGCGCCGACTGCTGGACAATCACCCACACCGACCAGATCACGCCCCCGCGCGGAGCAGCTTCCCCCGCACGCGATGACACCACGCCACAACCGGCTGCCGTGGAGGAGCCAAGCCAGCCGCAAAGCCCCGACCAGAACGACGCATCTACTACAGAGGAAAAGGAATCCGCGGAAGACGCACGAAAGGCCAGCGGCATCGACGATGCCCCTGGCCCGATCATCAAGGGGCCTCGCCTGAGCAAGGGTGAATTGCGCGGCATGGTCGAGGACTACCTCACCGAACACCCCGGCGAAGAATTCAGCCCCAACACCATCGGCACAGCACTCAACCGCTCCTCCGGAGCCGTCAACAACGCACTGGAAAAGCTCGTCGCCGACGGCTACGCAGTGCAAACCCAAGACAAACCCAAGCGGTTCGCCGCCAAACAAACCGACGCACCCGCCAGCTAAACCACTCACCGACGACGGAAATTACGTAGCAGGGCCAGGCCCCCGGAGGGGAGCCTGGCCCTGCGGTGCATTGGCCGCCGACAGCCGCCACGGCCGAATTTGCGAGGGTGAATCATGGGACACCGTGGGCTGGAATGAGCGTCGCCTTGCCCGCCGGTAGGGCACGTCGACCCCGAGGGGCTGATGCCCGACTGGACGCGCTGTGCTCGGCGACGTCCCGGTGGCGCCAGCATGGGCTGGATCGCCGGTGACCCGGCACAGCGGATTCGTGGGTGTCCCCGGTAGAAGACGGCCTACGGCTGATTGGCCATGACTGCCGTTGCCGTGCCGAACCGTGAACTCACCGCAGGAGGAAAGGGCCGTGGGCTCGGGGGCTGTGGGTGGAGGGCACACAGCCTTCCGCCCACAGCCAGTGCTCTCACTTGGTCGGCGCTGCACCGACGGGAGTGCCACCAGGTCTCATGCGAAATCCCATGCAAAGCACCCGCGATGCAGCGCTGCCACTCATTTCCATGCTGTGATTGGCTTCGTTCGCTTTCAGCAGCAGCGTTTGTTCATCGGTTCGGGAGGCGGCTGAGGCGGTTCGGTTGTCCGGGATGTGCATGGGAAATGACGTCACTGCGCAGAACGGCCCGCTGCCGTCGAGGGGGCAGCGGGCCGTTGAGATGGACTTGTGGGCCTCCCGGTGGCAGGCGCCGAGAACCAACGCTGAGCCCTGTCGAATCGTGATCTTGGTGCTGTTTCGCGCACCCGGACCCGCTGATCACTTGCTGTGTCCGTACATGGACATGGGTGCGGTGGCGCGCCCATGTCCATGAAAGCCAGGCTCCCAGTGGCGGGAATCCTGGAAGCTGTTGCACTCAGCGTTCTTTGAGGAGATCGGGGTGGAGTGCCTGCGTGATGACCTCGCCGAGGCCCATGAGAAGCGCGTGAAGCTCCAGATGACGAGTGCGGTCGACTGGGGGAGAGCGTGACGTCCACGCGAACAACGGCGAGAGCCGCCGCGCCGTGTCGCGAACCGTCGATGCATGACATCTGTCATGCCTGTCCCGTGCGGGGCGCGGAGTAAACCCATGATCCGTGACACTCTGTCACGAACCTGCTCCGCTTTTACAATCCGACCCTGGGCGGCACCGACTTCACACCCCTGTACCAAGGCGCGGGCCTGTTCTCGCTCGCCCTGCTCGTCCCTTGGTCGACTTACGCCGCTGTCACGGTCCCGGTCACCACGCTCGTCGGCGCCGCGCTGATGGCCGGGCGCACCCCCGGGGGGCGAAGCTCGCGGCACCGGCGGCGGCGCTGGGGTTCGTCCTCGCACTCGCCCTTACCGCCGGGAACATCGTCGTCGTCAACTGGAGCATCGACACCATCGTCGGCCGTGCACGGCGGTTTCCCGCCGTAGCGGTCGCCGTGTGGGCGCTCACCCTGGCGGCGTTCGTCGCCGTGGTCCCCGGGATCCCCCTTCCCGCGCGCGCATCCGCCACGCGGTGAACGCTCGCGGCCACTTCCCCAGCGAGCAGGCTGCCTTGAAGTGCGTCTATCTCGCAATCATGAGTCTTGATCCCGCCGGGACGGGCCGCAAGCGCTGGTCCAACCGCTGGAAGAAGGCCCTCAACACCTTCGAGATCACCTTCGACGGACGCCTGTCCGCCGGACGCCGATGAAACCGAAATCAACAGTTACACCGAAAACTTGACAGCCCCTGAGGGTGTTTCGGCAGCCTGGTTGGTGGGCGGGGTCGGTGTAGAACTCGTGGACGGGTTTCTTGTTGTGGTCGGGGTCGAGGTGGTCGCCGAGGTCGGCGAGTGTCGCTATGCGGGCAGTCGGCACGTCCGCGCCGCAGCTGGGGCAGGCGTCGATGAGGAGCCATCCGTCGCCGGTCGTGGTGAGGTCGGGGACGAACCGCCAGGAGCGTGATATGTCGGTGATGATGATCAGGTCACCGGGGACGGGGCCGCTTCGGGCGCGGTAGGTGCGGTGGGCATCGTCGGTGACGGTCACCCACGCCACCGGGACTTGCAGCGCGGCCGCGATCATGCGGGCCACGCGTGCGCGCCGTTTCCACAGGGTCCACTGTGGTGGGCTATCGTGACGGTGGTCGAAGCCGTCTGGATCGGCTGCGCGCAGAGACCGTGCGACGTTGACTGCACGCAGAGCAAGCCCGCAACGGCCGTGTGCGGGGGATGGGGCGGTGTGGGGCATCTCGTGGCTTCCCGGCTGGTGGTAGTCGGACATTGTCATGGGGCAAGAACGCCGCTGGTGTCCCTGTCGTTGAGCAGGGGTGTGGGGCAGTCGCTGCATTCGTCCCGGCCGAAGCTGGTGATGAAGGCGCACTGCTTCTCGTGTGCTGTGGTGAGCGTGATCGAGCCGTTGATGTGCGGGATGATCAGAAAGGGATGTCCGTGTGACTGTGCCCAGGCAATGTCGTCGGGCTCGATCGTGGTCTCGCCGGTGTAGCCGTAGGTGGTGGCGAACAGTGCGTGCAGGGTGGCAATCAGCTCGGTAGTGGGGAGGTTGACTCCGGGAGAGTGGGCGAGGATCGCCTCGGCACGGTGGAGAAGCCGGTCGGCTGCGTGGCCGAGCTCGTTTGTGGGAGAGAGACGGCTTGTCCGGGGGTGTGTGGTGCCGGTCAGCCAGTTTTCCGGGGCGTCGTCGGTGAGGTGGGTCCAGGTCACGTTGTCGGCGAGGATTTCGGCGATGGCGTAGCTCTGGGGGTGTCGAGATGGCGATGGATTCGTACGCGGACCGTCCGGTCTGCGATGCGTGCGATTCGTTGGTATTCGTAGAAGTCCCAGGTACTACGGCAGGTTTCAACAATGATGCTGTGCGACACGACTGTGTTCCCCGCATTGGGTTCGTGGTGTGTTCGGTCAGGTCGCGGGGTTGGTGTCCTGGGGCCCGGTGCGGTGCGCCTGCCGGTAGGCGTAGACAGCGGCCGAGAGGGGTTCTCGCAGGGCTTGCATGCTCGCGACGGCGGCGTCGTAGTTTCCCGAGTCCGAACACGATGCGAGGCTGAAGAGGTGACGGCTGCCGTCGGCGACACCGTGTAGGTAGCGGGAGATGCCGTCGGCGATTCGCTTGGCCGCGTCCTGATGGTAGGCGAAGTTCTCTGCGATCACCTTCAGCACGATGTCGACGGGGTGGGTGTCGTCGAGTTCTGCGCGGGTAATACCCGCGACTTCGGTCAGGATCTTGTCGGTGCTGTTGACACGGTTCTCTGGCAACGCTCTCTCCTGTCCTGGGGTTTGCACTGTGGTCAGTTGGTGCCGTGGAACTGGCTTTCGCTTGGGGTGGCGACCGGGTGCCAGGTGGCCGGGTGTCCGGCCACCTGGCGGGGCGGTTAGCGGGCGGCGCGCAGTGCTGCGGTGGCGGCGTGGCCGATGGCGTGCGCGGTGGCGGTGGGATCGGCGAGCGGGTGAACGGTGACGCCGTGCAGTGGGTTTACGCGGGGGCTGTCGGGTGCGAGCCACAGCACGGCGCATCCGTTGGCGCGCAACCGATCGACGCGGCGCTGTCCTTCTGCACGTGGGGCGTCCCGGAACCGGCCGTCGGAGACGATCACCAGCAGCCGCGCGGCTGCGGGGCGGGAGAGGTCCAGGGCTCCGTCGAGGGCGTCGATGGCGCGCGGGATGTCCTCGTAGTTGTCGTCGGCGTCGAACTCGGTCACGTGCGCGGGGGCGGCATCGGGGCGGGTGATGGCGCGCACCCGGTTCCCGAAGATCACGGTCGCGGCGGCGGCCGGTATCTGGGCGTGGTGGGCGGCGTGGCCGAGGATCCAGGCGGCGGAGGCGACCGGCCCGGCGAAGGCCCGCATGGATCCGGACACGTCGCAGGCGATACCGAGCCGCAGTGGCGGGCTCGGTGCGATGCGCCGGGTGGTGCGGGTGAACGGTTCGGCGGTCGGTAGCGCTCCGGCGGCGCGTTGCGCGTCGGCGGCCAGTGCGCCGCGCATCCGCAGCCGCCCGGGTGGCGTGGGCGAGGTTGTCTTCGTCGCTACACGGTCGCGGATTCCAGCGGTGCTCAGTGCGCGACCGAGGCCGCGCGCGGCAGCGCGTTCCTGCCCTGTGGGCGGTCGTGTCCCGGTGATGGTGGTCTTCCCTCTACGCGGCCCGCCGATGGCGGAGAAGACCTTCCGCGCGGCTTTCGCGGCGTCTTGTTGTGCCTGGCGTTCGGCGCCCGCCGCGTCCGCTTCGGCCGTCGCGGGGTCGGCGGGAGCCTCTTCGGCGGCGACGGCTACGGCGGTTCGCCGGGCGGCCGTGGCGATGGCGCTGGCCAAAGGTGAGGGAGTCCCCGTATCACCGGGGGTGGCTTCCGTGCCGCCTGCCCCGCTGGTGGGGGAGGGACGATCTGGGTCGGTGCCGAGGACTTCGCACCAGCGGCGGCCGAGGTCGATCATGGTGTCGGCGTCGTTGTCGTCGACGTGGTGGGCGGCCAGCCACAAAACTCGTAGCTCGTCCAGGGTTGAGGTGCCGAGGAGGGAGTCGACGACGTTGCCGACGGTTTTTGTTTCGTCGGGGGTGAGGATTCCGGCGTCGGTGCGGGCCAGCAGCAGGGCGGCGGCGTGGGCGGCCGCGTGCGGTGTCATGCGGGGGGCGCGGGTGGGGTCGTTGGCGTGGGTGTCGGCGAGGATGAGGTGGGTGGCGCAGGCGCGTAGCCAGTGCCGGTCGTCGGGGCGGCGGCGGATCTGGTGGGCTTCGATGCGGGATTCTTCGAGCAGCATCGCGGCGTTGACCGCGCCGGGTGGGGCGTCGCGGGGCGGTTCCCAAACGGAATGGCGGGCGTGGGCGCATTCGTGGGTGAGCAGGCCCCACGCGGTGGCGTAGCGGGCTCGGTCGCCGAGGCGGTCGGGGGTCATGGTGGCGGGGTCCACCGTGCCGAGGTGGGTGCCGTCGATTTCGATCGTGGCGTGGTGCGGGAAGTAGCAGGCGGGCGACCCGTGCCCCGCCCCGGGCGCGATGGTGACGAGGAGGTCTTCCCGGTCGGCTATGACCGGAACCTCGTCGGTGAGTGTGGCGGACAGGCGCAACCACACGGCGTCACGGGAGGAATCGAGGCGGGTCTTGCCGACACCGGTATCGGTGATCAGATGCGTGCTCATGGGGATCGTCCTTCCAGGACTTCCGAACGTGGCGGGTGGGTTAGATGCGTGCGCCGAGTGCGAGCGGTTCGATCACGGTGCCGAAGGCGTCGCGTACGGCCGCCGCTACGGTGTCGCGGTCCTCTTCCGGCGCGATACCTACGAGGTTGGCGGCGGCAGCGTCTGGGCCGAGTACGGCGGAGATGCGTTCGAACGCGATCAGTTCGCGAAGCTGCGGGGCCCAGCGGACCTCGCCTTTGCCTTGGCGCGTCGCGAGATTGCGCGCCACGCGCACCGCGCGGCGGTCGATGTTCAGTTGCTTGGCCAGTTCGAAGTCCGTGGAGACCTGGATTTGCGCGGAGAACCGTGACGAGAGGGCGTCGGTGAGGACCGCGCCGTGCACGCCGGGGTTGTGTCCGGCGACGACGTAGAAACCGGGCTCGGCGGTGACCACTTCGCCGCAGTTGGCTTTCACGGTGATCTGGCGGCGTCCGTCCATGGCCGGGTACACCACGGCCAGCACAGTGGGCGGGATCAGGGTGGCATCATCGATGAACAGGCACCGGCCTTCCCGCATCGCGGTGACCAGGGGGCCGTGGACGAAAACGTAACGGCCGTCCGGGGTTTGGGTGTATTCGCCGACGAAGTCCGCGACCGTGGTGTCCCCGTCGCCCTGCACTGTGATCAGGTCCGGGAAGGCGGCCTCGACGACCGAGGTCTTCCCGGTTCCGGGGGGCCCGTACAGCAGGGAGGACACGCCTGCGGCGCGGAGCTTGCGCAACGCGGTGACATCCGGCAACCCGGACAATTGCCGGGGGTGGTAGGTCTGCCCGTTCGGGCGGGTCACCGGACCCGACACGGGCTCCTCCTCCGGCGGCACGGGAGTCGGGTGCGGCGCCTCTGGTTCCGGTGCGGCTGGCGCGGGTGCGGGTGCGGCTTTCCGGGGGCGGCGCGGGGCCTTGGCGGTGCTTCCCGCTGGTGTGCTGGGGGCGGAGGCGGCACCGGCGGTCGCGGCCGTCGCCCGGTAACGCAACGGCATGAGGGAGGTCCTCTCGGCCTCCCCGCGATCGGTGAGCACCTGCAACGCGTTACCGACCGCGCCCGACGAGCGACCCAGCTTTTTGGCTATGTCGCGTGGCGTGAATTCCGTTCCCGCGTGATCGGCGAGGCATTCGGCGACGATCCGCCGCAGTTCGCCACTGCGCAACCGCCCACCCGCCGCAGTACCCGAGGGCACCGGAGCGGGCGCGGGCGTTGCTGGCGAACCGGGCGGTGTCATGTGCAATTCCCCTTCGGTGGGCCACACAATCGGCGTCCCGGTTTCGGCGGCATCGCCGGATTCGCAGGTTTCGGCGGCAGGGTGGATCGCGGCCATCAGCACGGTAGCTCCCTCGGTGAACATAGCTCCGCCAGGGGCGGCATTTCGGTGATTTCCCGGTTCCCCCGGTGATGGTTCAAAGATAGCTCTGTGCCGCGCACGATTCAACAAATAACGCCCCATTTTCAAAGACTCTTCTCGAATCACCCAATAGGGGCCGACCTGCCGTTATTTCGAAATCGCCCACATTTCCAATTCAATCCCAAGCGCCGGCGAATAAGTCACTGAAAGCGGTGGCTTGAACAGTTTCTGAAAAATGAAATGAAAACAATAATAGTGGGGGGAGGTTATTTACCGGGAGACGGGCAGTGAAAGGCGTGGTGGAAGTTCCTGACGTGATGCCTGGCCGCCCGCCCGTCTCGATGTTTCTCCCGGCCTGTGGCCAGGCCAGTCGGGGATACCCGCGGATCCCCGGTAAGGCACGCTACGCAGCGCGGGACCGCCGCCCGAGGGGTGGTCGTCTAAGCGCCACCTCCTGCGGATCCCCCTGGTGATCCTCCCTATGCACCCCCATATCCCCGGCGCAGACCCGCGGCCCCGCCGTCCACCGCGTGGCGCGAGACGGGGCCGCGGACCTGTGGCCGGCGGCCCCGCCTTCGATTATCGAGCGTTGTCGTAGGCTTCGACGATCTCGGCGGGGATACGGCCCCGGTCGGACACCTGAAAACCTTGTTCGCGAGCCCAGATGCGAATGGCCAGGTTGCGTTCTTTGTCCGGGACTTGCGGCGCGGCAGGTTTGGTGGGCTTGATGGTCGCGCGCTTTCGCCCTCCGGTCCGGCGGGCATGAGACACATAGGGTGTGAGTGCGTCCCGAAGTTCGGCGGCGTTGTCCTGGGACAGGTCGATCGTGTAGTTGACTCCGTCTAGGCTGAACTCGACGGTGGTCTCAGCGGGCGTGCCGTCGATGTCGTCGACGAGCGCAACGGTGACTTTCTCAGCCATGTGGTTCCTTTCGTTTGTCCGGTATCGTGAATGCCGGACGCCGGTACGGAAACGGATTGTAGGGCAACGCCCGGGAATAAAACCCACGGAGCGCCGCCGCGTCCGGGTGGATTACGGTCACGGCATTTTCCGGAAGTGTCGCAGGTGCTGGCTGTCGCGGGTAGCGGTGTTCTATGCTTTCGCGGCAAGGAGTACGTGCTGACTTCAGGGTCCCGGTCATGGATCTCTGGACTTGATATGTGGATGGTGCTGTGGCTGAAAAGACCGTGGTCGAGTTCGTCGATGACATCGACGGCTCACCCGCCGAGTGAGACCATGACGTTCTCTTTGGACGGGGTGGTCTATGAGATCGACCTCAACGCCCACCACGCGCAGCACCTTCGGGCCCTGCTTCAGCGCTACATCACCCACGCGCGTCGGGAACCAGCCCACAGCCGAAACCGGCGCGGCGAGCGTGATCAACGCCAGGCCCGCGAGACCAACAGGGGCCTGACAGTGCAGATTCGACAGGCGGCCCAGCGTACCCGCGAGCACCTCAGCCACAAGCCTGCCTCGGAGAAAACAGACCAGACCGATCCACAGCCCCCGGCGGGGATCGCGGAGTTCACGGTGGTGGACTCGCACACCACCAAGAAAGAGCCGCGCAATCCCATGCGTGCCCCTGAGTTGGCGCCTCCGCAGTTTTCATCGGTCTAGCAGCTCCGGCAGGCTGCCCTGCTGGCGGCGCGGGGCGCTGCCGGAGCCGGGTGGACTTGGTGTGCCGACGGTCAGAGCGCCCCTCGACACTGGGGCGGCCTGACCGTCGGCACCGCTGGCCGGGTTCTTCATGGCGACGGGCTTTTATGTGCGGCGGGCAGGTACGGCGCGCAGTCGTGGTGAGCTTGCGGTGTCCTGTGGTGCTGCGGTGTTCTGGGGTGCTGTGTTGGCCTGTGGTGCGGGCAGGGCGGCGTGGATCAGTGGTGCGGCGCGGTAGGTCCAGCCTGGGCCTGCGTTCTTCCAGCAGCCCAGCATCAGCCAGCGTCCGTGGCGGGTGAGCCACAGCCAGACGTCGACCAGGTCGGGATCGTCGCCGTCGGCGGGGGGAAGGAGCTGCAGGACAACGGTTCCCGCGGGGAGGGTGGCGGGGCTGAGGTTCGGCTTCCAGGCCCCGGTGAAGCCGGTGAGGGCCTGGTGGGGGTCTCGGTCGGTGGAGGTGATGACGATGCCGCCGGTGTTGCGGGGCATACGCATGGGCGGCGGGGGACCCAGGGTGCAGGTGAGCCGGGTACGCGCGGCAGGTGAGGGACACGGCGGTGCCGGCGCCCGGTTCAGCCGTGGGCCAGGGGCACGCAGTTGCTGTGCCGGTGGTGTGTGAAGCCGCGAACGGTCTACTGAGGACATTTCTGTTACCTCCATTGGTGACATTCGATTCGTAGGGGCCAGTGGTATATGGACGCTCCCGTCAGGGGCGCTGTCAACCGGGGTGTGGCGTGGCGGGGTGAACTGCACCGGTGTGGCGTATGACGGTGTCGGCGTGCGGTGGTGGGGGAACCGACCGGATCACGTGCTGGGCGTGGCGGTGTTGCAGCGCGGTGGCCAGGGTCTGGGTTTCTGGTGCGGGTTCGCAGTCGATGTCCCGCAGCCGCACTTCGAGCAGCGCGAGGGTGCGGGGGATGCCGTCGTGGATGCCGAGACGGTCTTGCAGTCGCATGATGTCGCGGTAGAGATGTTCGTTGTAGGGGTCGAACCCGGTGGCGGTTTCCAGCAGTTCCAGGGTGTGCCGGGGATCGTCGGCGACGTGGTGGCGGGCGAGTTCGCTGATGGCATTGATGGCGGTGCGTTGCGCGGCGTGCCGCACGGGGTGGATCCATTCGGAGTCGATGCCCGCACCCAGCTCGCCCCGGTAGGCATCCACGATCTCGCGTAGCACGGTGAGTCGTTGCGTCGTGCTGCGTGCACGGCGGCTCTCGGAATCGGCGTCGGCGAAGTGGTGGTAGTCGACGTCGACGAGATCAGGGTTGAGCCGTAGATGCCGGTTGTGGGTGTCGACGATCTCGCCGGCCAGGCCGTGGGTAGCGCGGGTGAGGGTGGCGCGCAGCCGGGAGAGGGCGGTGTTGAGCGCGTTGGTGGGCCGCGCCGGGGGACTGGTGTGCCACAGGTCGGCGATCAGCGTGTCGCGGGCAACACCCTCGGGATGCACGGCGAGGTAGGTGAGGAGTTCTTGCTGGCGTGGCGCGAGCTCCCCGGTGATCTCCCACCCGGTACCGGATTCGTCGCTGCACGACAGGGCAAAGCAACCCACAACCCGCAGCGACAGCACCCCAGCGTTGGTGTCCGGCGTCTCGGTCATCCCGAAGGATTCCGTGCTGGATACCGGGTCCTCCGTGCCGCCAGCGGCGCCGCTGTCCCTGGACCGGCAGGTCCCATCAACCTCTGGCAGAGAGGTTGATACGGAAGCCGTCGACGGCGTTCCCGCCTCGGCCGCATTGCTTCGTGGCTGCTGGGGTGCGACGTGGTGGGCGAGGGTGAGGAGGTCGTCGGCGGCGGGCGGAGTCGCTGTGAACATCCGGACGCCCACCAGATCTCCCTTGGTGCCCTCGGGAATCGCTGAGGTCACGATCCCGCCGGCGTCGATGGTCAGCGTGGTTCCCGAGACCGACGGTCCGAGCGCGAGCACGACCACACCGCCCGCGGTCGTGTGCGATCGCCGCAACAGGGCAGCGGTCTGGACCGGCAGTGGTGCGCGCACCACGAAAACCTCGAGGCGCTGGTCGTCCTCGCCGGGGCCGCTGGTAGCGGTGGTGAGGTCGTCGGTCACCTCCATCGGGTGAGGCAACCCGCCGTAGTTCGGGAACAGTTCGGTGGCGAGGGATTTCTGCAGCACAATCCGCGGGCCGTGGCGGTGCTGGAGATCGAGGATGAGCGCCCGCATCGCGTCCTCGGCGCCCGGCCCGGTGAGCCCGAGCCCACCGAGGGCCGTCAGGTCCAGCCGCACGGTCGCGTTGTCGTCGACACCGAGCTCCGCGACTACTTCGCCTGCTGCGGCGGCACTATCACCGGTCTCGTGCTCGTGGTTGTGGTCGGCGGTGGGGGATTCGGTGTCGAGGCTGGGTTGGGTGGCGCGAAGGTGGGCGAGTTTGAGCTGATACACCGTGGGAGCAACGGGGTAATCCGGCGTCGGTGCGGCCCCGGGGCGCTGGGTGCGGCGGTGGCGTGTGCGGGCGAGGACCAGTGCGGCACTCGTGGCCGCGGCCAGCCCCAGGCCGAGGAACACCCCGGGCGCGATCTCCACCCCCGGCCCCTGTTCCGGCGCAGCGACCGGCTGTGCAGCCGACCGGCCGTGATCCTCAGGTGACGGAGCCTGATGGTGTGACGTGGTCTCGGGCGGCGTGTGATCGACAGGTGCGGGCGCAGTGTGCTCCGCCGGGGGCAGTGCGAGCCGCCAGCCGGGGAAGAGCATGTCCGGGTCGCGCAGAACGCGCCCGTCCGGTTGTGGCTGGTGGGCGTTGAGATCGGCGATCTCCTGCCATCGGTCGGGGTCGCCGAGCTCGCGTCCGGCGATCGCGGTGAGCGTGTCACCGGGTCCGACAGTGATCCACCGCGCGTCCTCGGCAATGACCGCGGGGGCGGGGAGATGGGTGGCGTCGCCGGGCAGCAGGAGGACCGAACCGGTGAGCAGGCAGTGGTCGTCGCCGATGCGGTCGGTGTTGAGGTCGGCGATGTCGGGCCAGCGGTGGGGATTGCCGAGGTGGCGTGCCGCGAGGCCCCACAGGGTGTCGCCGCGAGCGACCTCGTAGCGGGGGTAGTCCGGGCGCAGGTCGTCGCTGATGGTGGTGGGGGTGCTGGGTTCGGGCAGGCCGGGGGGCCCGCCCGAACCCAGCGAGACGGTGGTGCCCTTCTCGTGGGGCATCGGGAGGACACCACCGGGGTACTGGGGTGCGGTGACCGCCACCGGATCTGCCACCGGGGCAGCGGAGACGGTGGAGGGGGTGCTGGCGAAGGTCGCGGCGGTCACGAGCGTGGTGATCCACCCGCGGGGTCCCATCGCCGCGACACGCTCACGCGCCCGGCCGGCGCCGTAGCGCAGGAGGAGCAGGAGATCGCAGAGGCTCCACCACAGCATCACCAGCCAGCTGCCCCACCCGGTAGCGACGATGAGCAGGAGGAGGGCGCCGTCGTAGCCGAGGTCGAGGCGCAGGGCGTGCCAGGTGTCCTCCAGCCAGGGCAGGAGCTGGTCGATCAGCGGCGGCGCCCACGGGGAATCGTCGAGCACCGGCCACGACAGCGTCGGCATCGTGATGACCTGCCCGGCGAAGGTCAAAACGACGGGCAGTCCGATGAGGAGCACGGTGAGGCCGAGGACGGCGGCACCGGCGCGAATCCGGCCGGCCGTCGTGGCGCGGGGCGGGATGGGGGTCATGGTGTGCTGCCGGGGGTGTTGGTGCCGACGGCGAGTTGCGCGGTCGCGGCGCCGGTGACGGTGTGGGTGTTCCACAGCAGCCCGATCGCGGCCGACTCTGAATGCCAGACGGTGACGTGCACGGTCCCGGCGCCCTCCAGGGTCACCGTGCCGGTGTGGTGGGTGGTGGTGAGGTAGCGGCGCGCGGCCGCGGCGGCGTGAACGGGGTCGAGGGTGATGGCCGGGCCGCGGGTGTCCAGAGCGGTGAGCGCGGCACGGGCGGCTTCGGCGGCGATGGCGTCGGCGCGTGCGAGCACGCGGAGCCGGTCGGCGCCGTCGACCAGGACCGCGAACACCAGCAGCAGACACGGCACGAGCACGGCGATGAGCACGCTGACCGACCCCTCATCGGGTAGCCGCTGGGTGTGGCTGGTCATGACCGTGTCCGGTACGGGTCCACGGGACTGCTACTGGCCGCATCGAGCCCGACCGTGCCCGGCAGGCCGGGCAGGCTGGTGAGGTCGGACAGCGTCACCGTGCAGCGCACCCTGATCGTGACGACCCCCGCTTGTCCCGGGCGGGTACCGAAGCCGCTGGTGTCCAGGGTGTGCTGGATGTCCGTGCACGGCAGGTGTTGGTCGCCGAGCACTCGTGTACCGGTGCCGACGGCCGCGGCGTGAGCGGCGGTGGGAGTGCGGGCCAGGGATGCGGCGCGGGCGGCGGCGGTGGCGGCGTGCTCCAGCGCGGTGTGGGCGGTGACGATCCGGCCACCAGCGACCATGAGCACCAACACCAGCAGCACAACCGGGGTCAGGACGGCCAGTTCCACACTGGCCGAGCCCTCCTCATCGAATGGGTCCAGTGTCATGGTGTGCTCCCGGGGGTGGTGAAGCGCTCTTTGACGGCGCTAGCTTCCTGCTCGACGCGATCGAGCCCGGGGATGGGCAGCAGGCGGGGTGCGGTGGCGGCCACCCGCACCGTGACCGACCGGTCACCGATCTCGGCGGTGACCACCGGGGCGTCCACGACCGTGCCCGCGCGGGCCAGGAACGCGGTAGCGGCCGTGTGGGCGTCGCGGGCGGTGCCGGTGACGGTGCGGGCGGCCTGGACTCCTTGCTGGGCGGCGGCGAGGCAGAGGGTGCGGGTGTGCCACCACAATCCGGCCTGCAGCACCGTGGCGAGCAGCAGCAGCGCCAGCGGCGCAAGCACGGCGAGCTCGACCGTCACTGATCCGGTGTCCCGCTGGGATCCCGGATGTCTGATGTGGAGAGACGTGGCGTTCATGAGCGCATCCCGGGGTGGTTAGTGGATTTGTCCTTGGTATTTGGAGACCACCGCGGTAATCGCGGCACCGAGGCCGAGTGCGGCGGCGAGCGCGATCGCGGTAAGCACCGCCTTCTCGGTGCTTTCCGAGCCACGGTCATCGAAGCGTGCCCGCATCCAGCGGTCCTGGACGGCCTGGCCGGCGATGACGATCCAGGCGGTCACGAGCATCACTGCGGTCATGACATGGCGACGGAGGTGTGTGATCAGCATGGCGTTTACCTTCCTGTTTCTGTTGGTGCACAACGGCACACTCTGGGTTCATCCCGTGAGAAGACGGACGACGGCGGGGTAGAGGACCAAGAGGAGGAACCCGAGCATGAGCGCGGTGACCGGGAGCGTGAGCCGTTCGGTTCGCGTGTTGGCATCGGCCTTGTCGGCGCTGATGGCGGCGGCGCGCAGGCTCGCGGCCTGGGTGGTGAGGCTGGTGGAGATCGCGGCACCGTCGGCGGCGGTGGCTGCCAGGTCCGCGACCGCCGCCAGCTCCCGCACCCGCACCCGCTCGCCGAGGTCGCGCAGCGCATCCCACGGGGAGTGTCCACTGTGCTCGGCGTGGGTGAGGGTGCGGTGCAGGCGCGCGAATAGCCAGTGCTCGCCCACACTGGCGGCCTCGCGCAGCGCCGGGCCGGGGGCGTGGCCGGCGGCGCGTTGCTGGGCGATGAGCTCCAGGTACACCGCCAGCGCACGACGTCCGTCCTCCCGCGCCCGCCGCGCCTGGTCCCGGATCTGCCAGACCGGCACCATCGCCCCCACACCACCCGCGACACACACCATCAGCACCGACACACCCAGCGGGAACACCACCCCGACGACGGTCGCACCGAGGGCGAAGAAGGCTGCGGTGGTGAGGCTTGCGGCCGCCCACCGCGCCCGCGCGGCCACGTAGCCGGCGGGGGTGCGGTCGAGCAGGTCGAGATCGTGCACGGGAATGCCCAGCCACGGGTGCCGGGCCCGGTGAGCACGCTCGGTCACGCGGGCGAGCAGACCAGCCCGCCGTGCTTTCCAGCCGACGACCGCGCGCGTGCGCGTGGTGAGGTGGCGGACGGCGGCGGCGAGGTCCATCGGCGCCGGCCC
Organism: Saccharopolyspora sp. ASAGF58; assembly: GCF_012277335.1. Lineage (NCBI taxonomy): Bacteria > Bacillati > Actinomycetota > Actinomycetes > Pseudonocardiales > Pseudonocardiaceae > Saccharopolyspora > Saccharopolyspora sp. ASAGF58. Next base: position 6,257,714 of record NZ_CP040605.1, read on the forward strand.
GGCCACGACCCGCACACAGGCGGCGAGCCCGAGCCCCAGCACCGCCCCCAGGCCGGCGGCGATCTGAAGTACGGGGTTCATAGCTGGCTCCCGAGGTAGCGTGACCTGGGCGGCGTGGTGGACAGGCGGTGCATCCGCCACAACGCTCCCGCGAAAATCCCGACGACCCCGGCCAGCACTGCTTGCCCCTCCCACGTGGAAAACGGGGCGAGGTAGGGGTGGGCGAAGACCAGCAGCCCACCGGCCATGACCGCGGTGATGGCCACCAGAGTCCGCACCGTGGTGCGGGGTTTGGCGCGGTCGGCCTCGATCTCCCGTTGGGCCGCGACGCGCGTGTTCAGCCCACCGGCAAGGGCATGCAGGTTCTCCACCAGACCGCGGCCACCGGAACGCACGCGCAGCAGCAACGCCAGCACAACCTCGTCCACAGCCGGGTCGGCAACCTCGTCGGCGAAGACCCGCAACGCCCGCTCCGGTCCATCACTGGAAAGCCGGTCAGCCAACCGTCGCAGCGCCCCGGTGAGAGGTTCGGGCGCGGTGTCCGCGGAGCGGGCGAGCGCCTGATGCAGGCCGCCGGCACCGGAGGCCAGCAAATCTCCCACCCGCCGAGTCCACACTGCCAGCGCGTCCTGCAGCGCAATCGCATCCCGCGGCCCGGCCGGTGCCAACAGGACCGGCAAACCCACGACAGCCGCGACCGCAGCGAGACCCGCGACCGGCCACCCGCTGAACCACCACACCCCGCACGCGACGGCCGTGGCGAGCAGTCCACGTCGCCACCAGCGGCGGACACGCCGCCACACCGAAACCCGGAAGCGCCCCGCTGGACGCCAGTCGAGACGCGGCGGCGCGGCACAGGTGAACAACCCCAGCACCAGCCCACCACCGAGCATGAGTCCACACAGGACAGAAAAGGCGGGGATCACCGGTCCTCGCCTCCCCAGTGGTGGGTGTCCCACCTACCGTGGTGATGCTGGAAGATGCCGCGGTCCAGGCCGCGGGCTTCCAACCGGGCCAGCAGTACACGGCTGGGGGCAGAGACCGGTATAGCGCGCCCGTCACCCGGCCGGGGCCCGAACAGGCTGGTGAGATCCGGGATCGCCGCGTCACCGACCTGGCCGACTTCGGCGATCTCGGTCACGAACCGCTCCCGCCTGCCTGCGTAATCCCGGCGGGCGAGGTGCACGATGAGATCCAACGCCGAGGCGGTCCACCGATACGCGGCCTCCACCGGCAGAGGTGGGGTAGCGAGCTGACCGAGCGCGGCGATGCGATCGGGCACGGCCCGCGCGCAGGCCGCGTGCAGGGTGCCCATCCCGCCGGCGGCACCGTTGCCCAACGCACGCAGCAACGCGGTGATCTCACCACCGCGGACCTCACCCACCACCACCCGCGACGGCGAATGCCGCAACGTCTGCTTCAGCAAGTCGTCGAGACTGACCTCACCGACCCCTTCGGCGTTCGCGGTACGCGCCTCCAGGGGTGTGACCAGGGGATGTTTCACCGGGTTCAGGTGCAGACCGAGCTCGTAGTCGTCCTCCACGGTGACGATGTGCTCCCCGGCCGGGATCTCGTCGCACAACGCCCGCAGCAACGTGGTCTTGCCCGCATACGGGCCCCCGGTGACCACAAGGTTGAGCCCGGCGGCCACAGCGACCTGCAGGAAATGCAGCAGACCGGCATCCAGGCTGCCCTGGTGGTGCAGGTCGGTGAGGGTGGCGTGGGCCAGGCGGTGGCGGCGGATGGCCACCCGTGGCCGGCCGCTGACCTCCCGCACCGCCGCCAGCCGCGCACCCAACGGACCACCTGCGGGAAGGCGGAGATTCCCGATCGGCCTGGCCGGTGAGAACTCCCGGCTGGTCTGCCCCAACCGCGCGAACATCGCCTCCAGCAACTCCACCAGCTCCGCATCCGAGGCAGCGACCGCATGCGGCCAGCGCTGCAGACGACCATCGGCCAACTCCAAAAACACCTGGTCGTGGCCGTGGATGTGGATGTTCTCCACATCGCCGCGTTCCAGCAAGGGCTGCAGCCCACCCAACCCCGCCAACGCGGCCAGCACCGCGGCAGCAAGCACCCGCTCGTCCTGTTCGGACAACGGCGGATCCCCGCGAGAGGCGCGTTCGTGAGCCCAGGCGGTGATTTCCTCTCCCACCAGCGACGCCCGCTCCACCCCGTGCGAACCCTCGCCCTGCAGCCGCCGTGCCACCCTCGCGCGCAACGCCCGCACCGTCGCCTGATCGGGCACGAACCCCGGCCGATCCACACCGATCGGGGGCTGCCGGTGCTCGTTGATCCCCGTGTTCATGCCGCACCTTCCCGAAGGACGCCGCTGGTGACCGTGGTGTTCGGCGGCGGAGGCGGGTTGAGACGGACGTGGAGGCGATGCGCGGCCATGCGGCTGGTGCGCGCCAGCGCCGAGTGGCGAGGCTTGAGGGAGTGCGTGCACCCCTCCGAGAGCACACGCGCCGCGGCCGGGTCGTCCGGCAACTCCAGCCCGACCGGGATCCCCAACGCCCGCGCCACCCCGTCGGCTTCCCGGCTTGTGGTTGCCGATACCGCAGCCCCCAGCCGGGTGATCGGCACCAGCTCCCGCAACGCTGTGATCAACGGCAGGGTGGCCGACACGTGCCGCAAGCTCGGGCGAACACCGACCAGGACAAGGTCGGCTTCGGTGACCAGGGCCCAGGGCGTCTCGGGCACCCACCGGCCCGCGTCGATGAGGACGTCGGGCCTGTCGTGGGCGGTGAGGTCCCGGGCGGCGCTGGCCAGCCGCCGCCAGCCGTCCTCGCCGATCGCACCCGCCTGGGCCCGGTTGGTCACCCCTGCCAGCAGCCGGAGGTGATCGTGCCCCGGAACCTCCTGCACATGCCCCGCCAAACCCTCCGACGGCACCGCATCCAAATGCCGGGTCGAGGCGGCGAAACTCACCACCCCACGGCTGGTCGTGAGGCGCCCATCGACCCACCACTGGCCGACCCAGCCCGACAGCAGATCACCTCCGCCTGGGTCCGCGTCGACCACGAGGAGGTGATGCGGCCACACGGTGGCCAACGCGGCAACCGCCGTGGTCACACCGGGGGAGCATTTCGCGGACAGCATCGTGATCACAGCCATAACAATTCCCTTCACCATCAACAGAAACCACGGATCTACGAGGAGGGGCCGAGCAGTTTCACGAGCGCTCCGCCGGCCGCGGCAGCGTCGGCCTGCTCGGCCAGCGAGTCAGCAATGAGCAAGTCCGCGACGATCGTGCCCTCGGCATCCGGCGGTGACACCTGCACCACCCGCGCCCGGAACCCGCTCCCGCCCGGGACCGTCTCCGCCGCTACGCCGGCGGTCGACAGCGTCACGACCTCGACAGGGTCATGGGGAAACAGCCCGCGCGCGGGAAACCGGCCCTGCGGCAGCCGGACACCGATCACCTGTTGCCCTGCCGCAGGCACCCTCTGGGCCATCACGTCGCTGTGAGACAGCAGCTGCCCGGCACGCAAATTGCCCGCTGCCACCTGACCTACCACCCGGCCGCGATCGGCATCAGCGACCACATACCGGCGAGCGCTCGGGGGAAGATCCACAGTGGTCACATCCGCGCCCGTGACCGGCTGGCCCCAGGCTACGTCGCGGGCCAGCAGCAGCATCGGCTCACGCTGCCACGCAGCCGACACCACCATCACTGTCACGACCGTCGACGCAGCCACCAGTCCCAGCGAGGCACCCAGCAGCCACCACCGCCGTCGCCGAGGCACCCGAGGCGAACCCGCAGACACCTGTTTCTCAGACGGACTGGAATCCGGTTCCGTGACCGCGAAAATCCCACTACTGGACATAGATACTCCCAGAAATGAATGCATACAAAGAAAGAACGAGAAAAGGAGAAATGTGAGCGTTATTCTGGCTTTTACCATCCACGGCGGTAAAATTCGAGTGATGTGACGATCCGGATGATGTTGGGAAGTTCCGCGAGGCGTCCGCGGTATCCGGTTGCGAGTATTTTCCAATTTTTGAGATGTGCGATGCATCGTTCAACGGCTGATCGGATCGAAGATATTGTATTGTTGCTTTCCTTGTCGCGCGTGGAGAGCTCACCGTTTTTCGGTTTCTTGCGTGGGGTGGTGGCGTGAGTTCCCTGATAGGCGGGATCGGCGATGGTCGGTGTCTCCGCGAGAAGATCTTCCCATCCGCACTCGGTGAAGGCTTTACGGTCGTGCATGGAGCCGGGCAGCGGTATGGACACGGCCAGCAGGCCGCCATCGGTGTCGGCCGCGACCTGGATGTTGAGTCCCGCGCGGCGGCGTTTGCCGGAGTAGTTGTCCTCGTGACCAGCACGGTTGCCGGTCGGCACATCGGTTCCGTCGACCAGGACGAGCCGACCACGAATGGCCTCCTCGAGGTCTGGAACATGCAGGCACAACGCCTCTCCGATCAGCGGCAGTATGCCCCGATAGACCCTCGATACGGTCGGCTGGCTAAGTCCGAATAGATCGCCCACAGCCGCCTGATTCAAATTCTGCCGGACATACACCAGGGTGAGCACCACCGCGCGATACAGTCCCACCACCGGAGGCCACAGTTGTTCCTCACGACACTGGACGATTTGCCAGACGCGGACGACGAGCTCCTCGATCTGGTCTGCAGCAAGCCCCGTAGTAGACTGGTAACGCAACGGCTCCACCTGTAAGTCGTGTTCTTTGGTCGGAAAACGATCTTACTAGATCGGGGCCGTTGCCCTATTGTCCGGTATTCAAACCGCCAGAATAATGCTCTGTGTTTTAGCGGGTGCGGAGTGCTTGGGCCTCGGCCACCGCGAACCGCGCCACCGCCCGCGACGTCATCGGCGCCAGCTCACCACCAACAGGCGCGCTACCGTCCCATCCCTGCCACACCACCCGCCATGTGATCGACCACTGCGCTGTGACCTGCTCGCCGGGCTGATCCATCGACGAACGCTCGTACACCACATCGCAATCCGGCGACGCCGCATGCAGACCAAACGACCGGTCATACGGTGTCCCGGGCCGCTACACGACGCCACCGGCCCACCCATTCCCGGTGCCATCGACAACCGGACCGGCACCGCCGTGACCTCGGCCCACACCACGCCGGCCTGCACCCGCTCCCGCTGCGGACGCCAGTCCTCCGGAGCCGTCCAGAACCAGGTGTGCTCACCGACCACCGTCGCCGAACGACCATCCGGCAACCGCACATCCGGGGAATGCCGAGGCATCGGTAACGGCAACCGCAAACGCTGCGTCGCCTGCTGTGCCAGGACAGCGGAATCTGACGTCGGGGCAGCGGGTGATCCTGTCGACGGTGGTGCGGCTTTTGGCCGCATGCACCGTCCGTCATACAGCGGTCCCCGGCACCACAGCGGCCGTGAGGCGGGCATGAACCCCGGATCCTGTGACTGTCCCGGGGCATCGCACATCACGATCGGACACGACGGCACCGGCGTCGCTGTCGAGCTTCCGTTCGGACGCGTGCTGGTGGCCCCGGGTGCGGAGGTGGCCGGGCGTCCCGGCCGTCCTGGAGCGCTAGCGGAGAGACCGATCGAGGGCGGGGTGTACCAGCCACCAACGTCGCCGGGCTCGACGCCGACTTCCCCATTCTGGGCCTGGGCCACGGGTGCGGTGAGACCGGCCAGCACGAGCAATGCGGAGAGGACGCAGGGCACATGGGCTGTGGAGCGCATCAGCATTCACCTCCTGGGAACTCGATGCGAGTGACTCGCCAGACCATGTCGGGCCCTTTGGCCACCGTGGCGTGGACGAGGTTTCGGGGGATGCCGACGTTCTTCGGTTTCCCGGACGCGAGGTCGGCTTGGCCGGCCCGGCTCGCGTCCTGGCAGTCCTGCAGGATCGCCTGATCCCCTGTGATCTGTATCGACGAAACATGGGCCACGACCGCGCCGTAGAGCCGAGTCCCGCCGGAGAGTTGCTCGCGAGCACGTGAGGTGATCTGGTCCGCTAGCTCCTGCCCGGTCACCTGGCGTATCTGGGTGTCCCACGCTGTATCGCGCTCGGTTGTGGAGTTCCAGGTGATCCGCCAGAAGTCGCGATACGCGCGCTCTACCTCGGCGCGTTCGTCAGAGGGCGGGCCCGGAGGCGCAGCGATGCCCGGGTCAGCAGGCAGCGTGGCCGGCGGTGCCGTCGCACAACCGGCCAGGACGAACCCGACTGAGCACAGCACGGCGTGCGCGGTGATGGACACGGGTGTTGAGGGCATTCGTGATCGCCTTTCAGGAGGTGTGGAGGAGGATGCCGATCCAGGATCCGAGGATCAGGCTGGGGCCGGCGGCGATGCGTGCGGCGGCGTCGCGGAGACGGATCCATGTCAGGGCGGAGGTGATGCCAAGCAGCAGGATGGAGGAGACGAGTCCGATGAGGACCGTGTGCCATCCGATCCAGCCCCAATACGATGCCAGTGCTGCGTTGGTGGTGATGTCGCCGAATCCCATCCAGTTCGGAATCAGCAGGAAGACGACGATCCCGGTTCCGAAGACGACAAGTGCGGCAAGAAGCGAGCGCACCATGGCGGTGCCGGTGGGTTCGGTGGTTGCGGTGACAGTTGTGAACACCGCCAGTCCGCCGCCGGCCATCGCCAGTACCCAGGTGTGTGGGAGACGATGGCAGGCCAGGTCGATCAATGACAGTGCCACACCGGTGATGGCAAGCCACCACCACGCGGGCAGCGCCGGGTCGCCGGCAAAGCGCGACGCGATCAGCGTGGACAGCATTCCCAGGTACGTGGCCAACGCGATCACCTGTGCCGGGCGGGAGAGTCCCACGCTCCAAGGACGAAGCAGGCGGACCAACAGCAGACCTGCCGTGAAGCCCATGGCAGCGAAGGCGCCGACGAGCACAGCTTGAGCGTTGACGAGCATGCACACCACCTCTGGGAGCGCAGTAATCAGGCAGCGGGACGTTGGCGCGTGGATTCCGCTCGATCGCCGGACGTATCCGGCGGCCGGTGGCGTCGTTGTCTCCGTCGGGGTGCGGCCGACCAGTCAGTGATCCAGATCAGCCACGCCATGAGGTCGTCGACGATGTCCGCGGGATCGACGCCTTGACGTCGGGCACGGTTGAGTGCCTGCGCTCGGTCCCGGGCGGACGTCCCTCCCCATACGCCCCAGCAGGATCCGGCATCGGCTTCCTGAAGCAGCGCCACCCTCAAGCACTCTGTGCGGACGCTGCAGTCAGCACACAACGACCGGGCATCGGAACGTTGCAGGAGCTCGAAGTCCTTGCCGCAGGAATCGCCCCGGAAGTACCACGCGTCAGGATCCCGGGTCTCGACACACCGGCCGTATCGATAGATCCGATCGAGCAAGACACGGGGCGAGTGATCTCCATTCGCATGTCCTCGTGACGTTGCATTGGGATTGGTCGCGGCCGAAGTGACGCTGTTCTGCAACATGTGCATTCCCTTGTCATGTGAGTCGTAGAAAAAGAGCCCGGGGCGCCGACTGGTCGGCGACTTCGGGGAATTGAGGCTGACACGGCGGAGGGGGCTCTGTCAGTTTTTGGCCGCCACATCGCTGTCTTGCACCCATTCGGGTGGAGGTCGCTATGAGAGCAGCGTCGAAACTGTGCGCTCAGAACGGCCGGGAGCCTCGCTCGCGAGACGGCCGCACCCTTGGAGTGCCTGGTCACAGGGCTGTCGCTGCTGCGGTGTTCACCCGTCTTGGTGCACCTGGTCGTTGAGTGCGGCCAAAATCTGACAGCGCCCTTCCGGTCGTGTCACGGTGAGGTTGTTCAGCGTCGAAAGCTTCTCCCTGAAGCAGGAAATCTGCGTTTCTCGCACCCCTTCTTCTTTTCTGGTTTCGCGCTGCGCGCGGGACGGAGTGATCATTATGCGAAAAGTTCAAAGAAACGGCTATTCCCGTAGGTTCTTTAGTCTGCGGTGGCTGGACGGCGAGGAATGGGGCTATCTGTCGGTGGTCAACAAGCCCGGAAAACCGCCGGTGTTCCTGGGGTTCATTCACCGCGAGATCGACTTCTTCCACGCCTTGGGCAAGGACTGCACCAGCTGCGCCGACGGTTTCCGCGAAGTCTGGTTCACCGGCCCCCGCACCCAGCTCGGAGCGTGATCCACGATGCGACACCACGGGATCACAATCAACGGACTCGGCGCTGTCGTGGGAGATCTTGCGAAAGCCACCGACGCCATCAACGCCGGCCGCTACAGCGCAGAGCAAGCCCACCGGAACCGGCAAGACTCCGTCGCCGTCGCTCACGGTCGCATCGGCCCAGAGCTGGCGGCGCAAGCCGGACGACAAGTACTCCAGGCGGGAACCCGGCACCTGGATCTGCACCTGCACGCCACCATCCATGACCCAGCGATCGACTTCTGGTCCGCGTCCTCCTTCGTTGCCGACCAGATCGGCGTCGACACCCCGATAACGCTGTCGATCAACGCGATGTCCAACAGCATGGTCGCCGGCCTGCAACTGGCGGCCAGTGTCCTGGCGGGCCAATCCGGGCACTGCGCGCTGCTTACGGCTGGGGATGTTTTCCATTCTCCGCTTTTCGACCGGTGGCAAGCAGATGCCGGCATCGTCTACGGCGACGCCGGATCCGCCATCCTCCTGCACCGCGACACCCACACGAAAGCCGTGGCAGACCTAATCTCCACCGCTTCCCACGCTTCACCCGGCCTGGAAGCCCTGCACCGCGGCTCCACCCAGTGGTACAGCGGCGACACCGACCGGCCACCGATCCAACTGCGCCAACGGAAAGGACAATGGCTCGCCGCTCACGGCGGATCCGACAGCGTCGACAGCATCAACACCACCGGCGTGAACGCCGTACTCAAGACCGCGCTGTATGACGCCGAGCTCGAACTCGACGACATCAGCTGGGTGCTGTGCCCGCACTACGGAGACAACCTGACCCAACGTCATTGCCTCGCGCCCCTGGGCATCCCCGAGGACCGCACGACCGCCTTCCTCGCCCGAGCCCTTGGGCACCTGGGTGCCTCCGACCAGATCGTCGACCTGCACCACCTCCTCACCCGCCGCCTGGTCAACCCCGGTGACCACGTCGTACTGCTCGGCATCGGTGTGGGCATGACCTGGACCGCGGCCGTCCTCCGCATCCACCCGAACTGAACCGCGGCTGCCTCCCCTCGAATTCCCGCATCAGGACACGTGTGCCCGGAATGCGGACTAAAAGAAAACCCGAGAAGTCAGGAGAAACCCATGAACACACTCGCGCGACAAGTCCTGATCACGGCCTGGTTCAGCGTGGTCGTGGCGTTGCCCGCCGCCGCAGGAACCGCGGCCGCCGATGCCGGACCCGGCGATGGCTACCTTGGCGGCACCTGCGGCCTGGCTAGCTGGCCAACCCAAGCGCCGCACCACCCCCACACCAGGTAGTCGCCGCGCGCACAACGCCACGCCCCTCCACCGGCCGGGGTTGCTCGCCGCACGGGTAACCCCGGCCCACGCCGACCGACCGTTCCTCTCGCCCGGCGAACATCCACGTCCCCCGACCGCCTCGCTCATTGCCCCAGCGATCCGCCATGACTAGGAGATCTCGATGAGAACAAAAGGGTTTACCACCTTGATCATCGTCCTTACCGGACTCTTGATGTCAGGTGTGGACGGAGCCGCGTACGCGGAAGGTTCCTGCCCGGCCGGATACGTCTTCTCCATCGAGGATGGTGCCCGTATCCACCGGTCCAGCGGCCTGACCTCGCCCGTCGACGGCATCTACTACACAAACCACGATTACCGCGTCCACCAGTTCCTCGGTGGTACATCCACGACGCCGGACTGGGTCAACTTGACCGATGTCACCACCGGTGTGTCCGGCTGGGTGAACGGCAGCGTCGCAACCTGCTTCGCCCTTACCTCACCGAGCAGGTCGAACTAGCCAGGCCCAAGCCTAGCCCGGGCCAAGCGGTAAAGAACCATTTCATAACCCGCTGCGTCCAGAGAAACCTTGATCTTTCCTTCCATCCACATTCCTCCCATGGGTCAAAGCTGTCCACATTAGAAGGAGACTGACAATGAAGAGAACCGATCATTCTCGTTCTGAGGGCAAAACCGGTGCAACCACAGGAGCTTCAGACACCCGCCGCCGACGTCGGCGGTCCGCCGCGCTTTGTCTGTCCGCGATGAGCATGCTGGCCGCGTTCACTACCGGTGCCGCCCATGCCACGGCAGCATCCGATTCCGGACACGGCCCCACGCAGCAGCGAGCCGCCTGCGGCTTCTCCTGGTGGACGGAGTCAGCGGGACTGTTCGACTACTTCGTCCACGTACACCACTCATGCGCACCCGGCCGATGGGTCGGTATCAACATGTACGGCCTCGATCCATGCCAGAAGCTAGACCAAAACGGTTGGACGACTTTCCGCCTACGCCAGAACGGTGTCTCTCCTGACAGCCTCTACTTGGATTGCCGCTAGCCCAGCACCGGCCACGCGGACCTTGATCCTTTTCGAGGTCCGCGCGGTCGTGCGGGTTTCGGGCGCTTGTGAAAGACAAGCGAATCCAGCCCCCAGTTTCGCCAAGCACGAGACCAAGTAAGGATCCGGGCACGCTGATCCGGCCGGTTCCGCTGGGTCAGTGAACGCTGCGATCTCGCGCCAGGGCGAGTTCGGTGATGACGCCAGCGTAGGTACGGAGGAGGCTTCGCGTAGCCCGTATCCTCAGCGGTGCCGGTCGCTGGCATCTGTGCCGGGTTCTTGTCAGCTCGAGGCTCGGAACTCGCGGCCGCGGGCGAGAACGAGTTGCAGGTTTCGAAGGTGGGCGAGGCGTGTGAGGGGGTCGCCGTCAACGACAATCAGGTCGGCGGAATAGCCGCGCTGCAGCCGGCCGACGTTGTTGGCGATGCCGAACGCTGTGGCGCTGATGAACGTTGCCATGTCGATGATCCGGTCGTGGGCGAAGCCGAGGTACTCAAAGAGTTCCATGGTTCCGACGAGGTCGTCGAACCATGAGCCGGGTAGACCAGCGTCGGTGCCGATGATCAGGGGCACGCCGAGTTCAGCGAGCCACACCAGTCGGCCGTACATCGCCTCCGTTCCCTCGGGGCCGAGGCGTTTCATGATCGAGCGCCAGTTTCCGCTCAGCGCGGTGCAGGCATAGATTCCCCTGTCAGCCATTTGTTTCGCGACGTCGTCGCGCCGGTCTGGTCCGTTGGCGCTTTGCCAGGAGCAGTGTTCAATGGTGGAGACCCCAGCGGCGGTCGCGGCGGCGATGGCTTCGGTGCCGTGCGCGTGCGCGGCTACCGGTAGCTTCAGCTGCGATGCCTCTTCCACGATGATCGATAGTTCCTCTGCGGTGAACTGTGACGCCCACATCGGGGGCGAGTTCGGGGTGATCTGACCGCCGGAGGCCATAACCTTGATGACGTCTGCTCCCAGGGCGGCGTTGTGGTGCACTAGCCGGCGGATCTCGGCCTCTCCAGAGACGGTCCCACCGAGGAAGTGGCAATGTCCGTTAGGGATAGTCAACGGTGCCGCGGCGGCGAGGATACGTGGTCCCGGCAGTTCGTCGCGTGCGATGGCATCGCGGAGGCGGATGGAGAGGCCGCCACGGTCACCGAGATCGCGAACGGTGGTAACCCCGCTGGCGAGAGCTTGTTGTGCCCGCGCGGCCATGCCCAGGAGCAAATCTGCGTCATTGTCCTGCTGCACCGATTCGAGGAATCGGGGGCTGGTGTCGAAGCAGAGATGGACATGGCCGTTGATGAGTCCCGGCAACACGGTGGAGTTCGGGTAGTCCCGCCGCCGGGCATTCTCGTCGGCTTGTTGCTCGAGGTGATGTCGATGTCCCACGGCGAGAATGGTGTCGTCTTGGATCAGGACCGCGCCTTCCTGGATCCGCTGCTGGGCTGGCCCGATGAGCACCTGACTGGCGGTGATCAGCTGCTGCACGTCATCGTCCTCTCCGCGCTGCGTCGTACATTGACCGAGCAGGGTGGCTTGGGCTTCAAGTGATGCGAATCGCCTGTTCCTGGGCCGCAACAGGGGCGGGCGGATCATCCTGGGTGGGGCTCAAGACGGAAGACCGCGGTTGTGGAGGTATGGGCAAGGATCTCACTGACCGGAGCGTTGGGCGGGAACGGCCAGATCATGGAGGGGTTCCCGAGATCGTGCAGGTAGGTATGGATGGCTCTTGCCGCCTCATCGCCTTCGACGAGCACAGCACGATGCGTAGGATGTGTGTCGCGCTCGATCTGTGCTTGGCCGGCGGCCAGAAGATTGCGAACCCAGTCGCGCTGGCGATGCGGGGCGCACACATACCGTTGGCCGTCGAGCTGGGTGACCGCGATCGGGACCGACCGAATCTCGCCCGTCGCGCGTCCGCTGATGGCGAGAACACGCAGAACGTAGCGCCGTTCAGCGTAGGGAGCGAGATCCTGCGCCCGGATCCGGTCGATCATGAAGGCGTTGCGTGCGCGTAGCCCCGTGTCTCGCCTGTGGGGTGTATCGCCCTGTTGCAACACGATCTTCCGTGTCAAGGCCAGCAGCTCGGCGACGTCACTTTCGACGTTGCCGACTGGCGGCGCCGCCACCAGGACCGCTGAGGAAGTCGTCGCGGGCAAGCCTTCGTACCGATGCCGCAGGGCGCACTGGAAGGTGGTGATCTGCTGGTCTGCTGGGCGGCTCGGCGAATAACCGAAGTCCGCGAGGTGCGGACTGAGCTGGACCAGTCCGTCACGGATCTCGATGACACGACGCCAGTAGCGCCGGCGGACTCGGCGAGGAGACACTCGTTCCCGCCACAGGCTTCGTGTCCGGCGATCAAGAGCATCCTTCGGATAGACCGAGTTGAGGACCTCCCACAGCGGGCGCAGCTCGCGGTAGGCGCGTCGATGTTGCCACCACACCCGCATGGTGGCTATCCGCAGCAAAACCGCCGGGCAGAGCACGCCCGTCACGAACAGACCGCCACCGATGACAGCCAGCGTCGCCGTCATCTCCCGCACCGCGTCTGGGACATTTCCACCGAGCCAGAACACGACTACGAGCAGCACCCGCAATGAGCCACTCAGAGCACGGATTCCGAGTCCGACGGCAGCCATCCGCAAGCCGATCCGCACGCGCCGGTTGGACTCAGCGGCATACCGCAACGCGAAGCGGGCGGCCTGCACGAGTACGTAGACGAGGTAGCTTGCTCCGGCGAAGTAGAAGCTGGCGATACCGGGAATCTGCAGGTCCGTGGTGGAAAACTTGTGATCGCGAAGGTGGTCGGGAGTCAGGGCCATCGACACTGTCTGAGCGATCAACGCAGCAGCTAGCGGGATGACTTCCCGCCAAGCTTGGTGCCTGACGCCCTTGCCCGCTGATGCTGCCGAGAACAGGAAAAACAGCATCAAGAAGAAGTACCCGAGCATGATCACTGCGTTGAGCAGCACTTTCGGGATGCCGTGCTGGCCAGCGGGATCCGCCTCGGCCGCTCTGGCCAGCCAACCCAGCGGATAGCTGAGTGCCATGAAGGCCAAGCAGGCGGAGACCATCCACAGCGCAGGGTCTCCTGGCGTGCGCCACGCTCGATGCAAGCACCACAGCAAGGCGAGGCTGAGCGCCGCGGCCACGAGCTCTTCCAGCATCACAGCCAGACCATCCGGTCGCCGAGAGCGCGCTGCGCCCGGCCAGCGCGCTGTGAGAGACCGGGAAGTCGGACGCATTCAACGACTGCCGCTGCTTCCAGCAGCATCGTGGCCGCGATCTCTGCCTCTTGTTCCTGCACGGTGTCATAGGACGTACGGCGCAGCGCGCGACGGATCACCTCCGGCGAGATGTCAGGCATCATCGTCGCCCACAACGGATCCTCGTCCGGGTCGGGCTTGTGGTCGGCGAGTAGATGCCCCAGCTCGTGCGCGATGATGTGCTGCTGATGCGCGGGTGTCGTCTCAGCCTGGTAAAGAATGAAGTCGGTATCAGGCGTACCGCCCCACCAACCAAAGGGCCCGGGAACCGCAAACGGATAAGCGACAAGCCGAATCGGCTTGTCGCGCTGCACACTTAGTCGCCTGCAGACCTCGCCCATGTCCACAGGCTCGTCGATGCCAAGACCAGCGAGGTCCCGGCGAAGGCGCCGTCGCAGCGCCCGCTCCGACGCCCAGCCTTGGCGCGACTCCCGCCACCTTCCCACAGCAAGCTCACCCCCAGAGCGCGGCACTAACGCCGAGTACGGAGATCCAGTGTCGTCTCGCGATCACCGATCAACAGGGACAGAGACACATCGTCACTCAGGTGAGTGATCGTCAGCTGTTTTCTTCTGGCGGCTGGCCTCGAACTCGATGAAAGCCAGCACGTTGTTCATCGACTCCACCGACAGCTGCTCCGCGCCACGAGCCAATGCACGCAGCTTCCCCTCGCCGAATTTCGCGAGCAACGCGTACTGCGACGTCAGCTCGCGTCCGCGTTCGGTGTCGGCGAAGTAGTCCAATGGCACATCGAAGAACTCCGCCAGAGCCTTCACCGTGGCATGGCTGGGCTCACGGTCGCCGCTGAGGAGGTTGTAGAGATGCGTCTTGGACATGCCACAGCCCGTGGCGACTTCCCGGACCGTGTGCCGCTCGCCATCCTCACGTCTGACGCTGCCGAACAGAAGATCAAGTTTCTCGGCGAACGTGTGGTGGACCTTGCCCCGTTCGGTCCCCATCGACGACACCTCCTTCCACCGCCAGTCCAGGGTGTCCTCTTTAGGGGACATGCGCAAGCCCCGAGTTCAGTGAAGTTGACACCTGGTCCTCGACGGCTTACGTTCGAAGCTCCAAGTCCTCTATAGCGGACAAGATCAAGCTACACAAGGGCTTTGATCATCGGGGGGTCGCATTGTTTCGCGATCTAGAAAGACGAGTGCATCGGCAGGGTCGATGCGTCGACGGCATCCAAGGCGAGTGGTTTCCTGAGCCAGCTCGCGGCGTCGACTCCTTGAGCCGCCAGCGGCGTCAAGCGAAGTGGGCGTGTGCTGACTGTCCGGTTCGGACAGGCTGCCTTGTGGTCGCCCTCGCCTACGAAATCGACGAAGGCGAGAGTTGGGGCATCTGGGGTGGTGTATGCGCGCGGGACCGACGGCAAGCCATCCGGCATGCCACACAGCATCCTGGTCGTAGGCCGGATGCCATCCGCGTGGCACGCCAGCTACTCGAGACGCTAGACGCTGGGGAAGCTCGGGAGGAGTCCGAACTCGTTCCCCCAACCGAGTTCGATCAGGACTCAGCGGCCGTGGGCGCTGCTGAACGGCATCGCCACCCGAACGAACGTATCGCCTGAGCGGAACTCCCAGAAATTGTCAGGTGCAGGTTTGCCGCGGTCACGGTCCACTATGAAATCCGACATCAACTGCCTCGCCCTTGCTGCAACATGAGTACCGCTCAACCTCGAACTTGCCTGCTGGGTAGCCCGAAGCTGGCGAATGCGCGCTGGGCCAGGGCGACGAGACTGGAACCGACGCTCCTGGCGATCATGTCTGCAGGGCACCTTCGATCAAGGTCGCCCAATCGGCGGACGGTGCTCGGTGTGGGAGCACCGGTGAGGTGGGGAGCCGCCCCAGTGGAGGGGCGCGTTGGGGCGGCTCGACCCTCGCGGAGCGTGCGCTGCGGGGAAGTGACGCGCGCACGCTCGACGTTCAGCGATGTGATCGCGGGCTTAGCAGGGACGATCAATGGCGCGGTTGGTTGCGGTGATCACGGTTGTCCACGGTGGGAGCCGGCTGCCGGGTTCCGGTGGCCGACGCCAGTGGGGCGCGTCCAGTGGGTGGGCAACGATGACCTGCCCGCCGCGTGGGATGGCGTAGACCCGGCGGCTGCGCAACTTCGGGGCGATGTCGGCGTGGGCTCGTGGGGAGGGTTCGGTGAGGATGGTCCACCAGGTTGTGGTGGTGTCGATGCACACCGGCCCTGCTTGCAGGTTCTGTTCGAGGTGTTGGACGACGGTGTCGGCCAACCAGTCCGGCAGGACGACGGCATCGAGCGCTTCGCCGGTGCGCAGGATCAAGCGGCGATGGACTGCATCGAAGGTCACCGGCCAGCCCAACTTCAGCCGGTACCAGTCCGCGGCGCCGGCCAGATCACGCTGCCGGGCATCGGCGGCTTCCTGCGGCGGCATACCCAGAATCCTTCCGTGTTGGGGTGGCATGACTGTCTTCCTGTTCCTCGGTTGACGATGGCCGGCGCGGCCTTCGCGGGTACGGCCTGGTAGTCCGTGCTGAAGGCAAAGAACGCCCCGAAAAGCGGTGGTCCGGTGCGGCGATGCCGAGTTCGGGCTCCCGGTGCTGCCAGCGGAGCGTGTGTAGAGATGGCGTCGCGCACGGCGGCCCGCAGCCGGCCGGCTTCCAGCGGAGTGAACATGATCGGCCCATGCCGGGTGACCGTCAGCGTCACGCCGCCCGGGGCCAGTCCCACGCGCAGCCGAGCCCGCCTTCCTCGTGCGTCGCGGCAGGGGATCGTCCACGTGTAGCGGTCGGGTGGACGCCCGAGGCGGGAGAGGACGGCCAGTACTGAAAGCCGTTGGTTTCGGCGCCTCATCGGCCTCACTCCTCTGCTGGAAACCTGGCGGACCGCAGGCGTCGGGGTCACCGTTGGTCCGCCGGAAGCTTTGACACGACTTCGCGATCAGTGGCTGGGGGCACGCGAGAACACAGGACGCGTACCGTCCGGCGGGAGCCGCAGTTTGGTGTGCAAGGCGAGCTCGGCGGGATCCGGGAGGCCAGCGTTCGTGAGGTAGCCGACGCACTGCTCGCACCGGGGCAGTGGGCTGCTGGGCGGCTTCATCGCACACGGCGGCTGAATCCAGACCTGGCACCGCGCAACGGGCTTCCACTCGCCGGGCTGTACCTCGATCACCCGCGCATACCCGTCGTCGACGCCGGGGATGTGCACGGTGGTTGCGGTGATGTCCGGCCACCAGTCGAACAGCACGTCCTCGACCAGCCGTTCCACGAACTCCTGGGCAAGCTGAACGGAAATCAATGCGTGCTCCTTGCGGAAAGGGCCCGGCCGGCGACACGGCGTCGAAGTCATGGCTGTTCGGGGGTACAGCCCGGCGACGTGTCGCCAGCCGGTAGCTCGGCTCCCGGGCCGGGGGAGTGCTGGGAGCCGAGCCAGATCATGGGGTCAGCGCAAGGCGTGACGAGGCTCGTCGGTCTCGTTGAACAGGGCCCGCCGTGCCGCGAGGTAGGGTTTGCACGGCGATGTCGGTCGCCGCCACGGTTTCTGCCACCGCCACAAGGTTCGAGAGCACGCCGGGCACTCACCGATCTCGTTCGGCTCGTGTCCGGCCATCAAAGTTCGCACGGCGTCGATGAGGTGCGGTACCTCGGAACGAGCAACCGCGGTCACCGCCCGGTCATCACCATCGCTCACGACCCTCGCCACGGCGTCCAGACGCTGCCGCACCGATTCATACAGTTCCCTCAGAAACACGTCCCACCCACCACGGTCGTTCGAGGAGTGGGGTCGTAGTCCGCGTGTGACTCCCAGATCGCCTCCCGGGCCGCAGCGAGCAAGTCACGAAGCTCCTCGGCGTTCACCTCGAACCACTCACCGGGCGGCGGTTGCACAGCTACACGGCCATGAGCGAGCGGCGAAATTCGCGAACCCTGACTACAGCCCATTGCGTCCGTGCATCGGACTTCCTTGCATGCTTTCGCATCCATCTTGAACTCCTTTGTGGACATCGGATCGTTTAAACGGGGAGTCGGCCTCCGTCTATGTTTGATGCATTCGCAATGAAACCATAAATCTCAAGGATTCATGTTGGCTAGGACCTAATTGGGTTAACTTGTTTCCGCGGGGATCCACATTTGAACTCTTAGAGCGTTTGGAGTCGTGTTGTGCACGGTGAAAAGGGAGACCGTCTTGGCTCGGCAAGTCGCAATTCAGCTCCTTCGGCGACATCGACGGCACAGCGGTTTGAGAGTATTGTCGAGTTCAGTTCAGATGGAGCGAACTATGCAATTGGCCTGTCCTCCGAGAATGCTGCCAAACTCCGTGACTCGCTGGCGTCTTCGTGGTCAAATGCGCGGAAGGCCGGTGGCCGCAAGCGCGCCGTCGCCAAGACCGGCAAGTCCGCAGCGACGGCGACTACGGCCGGCCGGGAACGTAGCCAGGCTATTCGGGATCGGGACCGGAAACAGGGGATGCGGGTTTTAGCTCGAGCCCGAATTCCGGTCGAGGTCGTCGAATCCTACGAGAACCAGCACTAAGTTTCGCGCGATGTTGGGGGCTTGGTGCGCGATGCTTGCTGAGCTAGCCATAGGAGCGCCATAGGAGAGGAATCATCGAATTCCATTCTCTGGGGGCATCGAGGATGTCTGACGCGGCTGGCCTTTCGGTGACAATGCGCGTCGCGATCCTGGTCAACGCGTCACGCGGCTGCTCGCTGTGGCGTGGAGCTCACTCCAATGCCGTGTTGGAAGGTGATGTGTTCGCCCTGTTCGATGTCGTTGAGTCGTTCGAGTTCTCTGGGGTCGAGCGCGTCCGCGGCTTCTTCAGGCGTGGCCCACTTGTAGTCGGCGATCTCGGTGTGATCGGGGTTGATGGTGAGTTCCTCGGGGTCGATGTGCCCGGCATCGAACGTAAAAATGATCTTGTTGCTGCCGTCGCGTCGGGTCTCTTTGTGTGACCAGGCGGTGTTGAGCAGGTCGTGTTTGCTGAGGTTCAGGGTGATGCCGAGCTCTTCGTGGATTTCGCGGACGGCGGTGGCAGCGGGATCTTGCGGGAAGAAGGGGTGGCAACGTCCACTGGGTAGGTAGTACTTGCCGTGATCGCTGGGGCCGGTGGCGATCAGAATGCGGTCGTCGAGGTCTCGGATGAGCATCGCCCCTCGTACGGTGAGCCTGGGGTTGGTGTCGTGGTCCTCGGAGATCCAGGTCCGCAGGGTCTGGGCGGCGTCGATGATGGTCGCCGCGGCGCGGTAGCGGTCGGGTCCTGCGGGGGCGTACTCGACTAGGTCGGCGTGATCGGGGTGGACCAGCATCGCCGCGCACCCTTGCTTCAACGCGGCTTCGACATCGTCTTCGAGCTGGTCTCCAATGTGGATGATCTCGTCGAGGTACACTTGGTGATCGTCGGCGATGTGAGTGAAGGCCTGGTAGTGGACTCCCTTGGCGAAGCCGGTCTCGCAGGAGATGTAGTAGTCGTCGATGATCCCGGCGAACGCGCGCTTGACGGTCATCGTCTGGTGTGTGGCGGCTGCGGTGGCGTTGGAGTTCAGGACGATCCGGATGTCGGGGAACGCATCGCGGATTGCCATCAGTGCGAACTGGGCACTCGGATTCACACGCAGATCGCCTTGGTTATCGACGATGTCACGGACGGTGCTGATGTCGAGTTCGAGGTCAGATGCCACCGTGCCGATCACCTGGTCGGTGATCTCGGGGGCGCAGTGCAGGCGAGTGCGGACGGTTTTCGCCACGATGTCCCCGGGCAGATCGGCTGCGTCGCGGAGGGCGGCGGTGAGGCTGGGGCCGGTGGCAAGAGTGTCGCCGACGTCAATGGACAGAAGCCGCTTCGGCATCAGTGGTTCCTTCTCTCGTGGGTGGGTGAGCTGGTGAGGTTGCTGACCAGCCGGCCATTGCAGGAAGATCCGGCGTGGGAGTCGTCAGGATCGCTTTTTCCGCATCAGGGCAGCCTTCTCGATCGCGTTGATCACCTGGTGGAGTTGCACGCGGTCGGAGAGCCAGCCGTGGACGGCTTCGGTGACGTGGGGAAATCGGGGTTCGGCGAGCCGGTGCCCGAGATTGTTGCCGAGCCACCCAGGGCCCCGCATTCGCCACGTGTCGATGTCGTCGGCGTGGACCTGGTCGCACAACATCTCGCGGATTCGCCAGACGGCCCATTCGGACCGGCCGACCTGTTTGACGATGTGGTAAGGCCGGACGCCGTCAAGCAGTAACTGCTCGATCCTGGCGCGTTCCTCGGCGGGGATGGGAGGGGGTGGCATCGCCGCATCACCTCGTGGTCAGGGAGACAGCGACCCGTGCGATCGCGTTCACCAGCAATGCCACTCCGCAGCCGATCGCACATCCACGACAGCCGGCTTGTTGACCGCCGTCATCGATGATCAGCGGGATGATCAATGAACTGCCGTCCAAGGAAGCACTCCTGTCTCTGCTGGTTCGCGTTCGTGGGCGGTGAGATGTTCCAGTACGAGCTGCGGGTATGGCCGGGGTTCGATCCGGCAGTCGGACAGGCCGAGCGAGTGCTCGGCGGCGGCCAGCCGCTGTTCCGCGTTCGTCACGGTGGAGGCGGTGACCTTGGTCTCGGTGAAGCAGCTGTGGAGGTCGGTGAGTTCGTCGACGGTGACGGTGATGGTCTCTCGCACGTGCTGGAACAATGTTCGGACTTTCTGGACCCGGACCAGGCGGTGAAGGCCGAGTGCGCACAGCAGCTCGTTGGCGGCCACAGCCTGGTCTCCGGAGAGCAGCACGACGCTGGCCGTCAGGTGCGTGACCCCAGTGGTGTGGTCGTGTTCCGCGGCTGCCCTGGTGCGCGTGATCTCGGCGTAGCCGTTGCGCTGGCGAACCCGGGTGCCGTCGCTGTAGTAGGTGTCGACCTCGAAGGCGCGATACAGGCGGTGAAAGTGGAGTTCGGTTAACCGTTGGGTGAAGGCATTGCCATCACCGCCGGTCAGTTCGTGCGTGCGCTCGCGATGGAACATGGATGTCGCCCTTGCGGTCACAGGGAGTGCAGCAGCAGCCTGCAGCGGCCTTGGAGAGATGCGTTCGCCGACTGGCTAGAGCGTGCAGCGTGGCGGTCATCCGAGGGGCGGCGGCCCGAGTGCGGCTAAACCGCGGTCCTCTTCCCCGGACTCATGTCAATTCGAGGTCCAGTTCTGGTTCTGGCGATTTGGCTTGCTGCTTTCTTTGAAACGGGAAATGATCCCTTCCTAGCTTCACCTGGTGCAGGTCGAGCTGACGACCAGCCCATCCCGGACGGAAAATTCCTACTTCGTAGGCGAGAACGACGAGCTCCGCTCTGTAGTGGAGGTCAAACTTCCGAAGCAACTTGTAAATTTTCGTTTTGATTGTGTGCTGAGTAAGGAAGAGCGATTTTGCGATTTCCGCATTGTTCATGCCGGCAACGACGGCGAAAATCACCAGTTTCTCCGCTGGTGAAATTCTACTAAGGTGCCACGGCTGAAAACGGCTTCGTGAATCGCGGGCTGCAGAGCTCATCTGCTCGACCTGGGACGAGTGCGTCACTGGTTTTACCTTTCGCAATATGTGCTGAAGGACGCTTCCGCTTCGGGGCAGCCAGAGCGGCGGTCATGCGGTCGACGTTCGTGTCGGCGACTGCGGCGAACAGGTGTTCGCCACCAGACCACCCATGAGTCGGCAGTTCCGGAGTGGGTGATGAACATGTGCGCGATCCCGCCGTCGTCGGAACAACTGTGGTACCGCACATTCGGCATCGCTCTGTATAGCGCTGTGCGGAAGTCGCCGAGGTACACCGGAGGCAGCAGCGTACGGTGGTGCTGCTGCCCTCACGCTTCTTCCAGCGCGGATGACGGGTGCTCCATCACGAGCATGTCGATCGACCTCGAATACCAGATTGTCGGTGAGCGGGATCCTGGGAAGTAATCCGGTGGCGTCTTGGCGATCCATCAGCCGTGTGGCGGTCAGCGGTTCGCGGCTGAGGAGATGCCTGATCGCCGTTCCGCGCGATCCATATGCCGCGCGGGGTTACTGGTGGCACTGAATAGCGGCGCGGAGATTCAGACGACACCGGAGGTCGAAAGGGCTGGCTCATCGTCACACGCACTCGGCCGGTTCCGGCGCGGCGGCCTCCGGGGTCGGTTCGTTGGCTCTCCGCTCAGCGGCGCATACGTCGCGCTGGAGCAGTGGAAATCCGTGAATGCACTCCAACCCTGCGGGGCCTTGGGATTTCCAGCTGGAGCAGCAGTGCCCGGACTTGGTTGCCCGCCGCCGCCGAGCTGAGCTTGGCTGCAGCGTTCCGATGAACGGCAGATGTCCCATTGGTCTGCCTCTCGTTGAGATCACGGGTGTATATGCCTTCCTGTATCTTCTGTTTTGCCAAGGCAATATCAGTGGCGTTCACAGTGACCCCAGCCAATTGAATAGGTTCTCTGCCACGAGCCGCCTCGGTCCCGCGCGACAGGGTCAGGTACGGCTACGGTTTACGGGCGAGTCCACATAGGATCAGGTTCTCCATGCCGTGCGGCTCCCGCTGGCGTGGCCCTTCGGGCCACCAGTCACGAACGAGCCCGACGGGCGGTAGGTCAGAGTCGGGCGAGGCAGGCACGAGTTCCAGTCCGTCGAAGTAGGATTCGATCTCCTGGCGTGTGCGGAACCGGCTCGTTCCCATCGAACTGGTGCGGAAGCGACGCTCGATCTCATGCGCCAACGCAGACAGGGCACTTCCGTCGGCGGGATCGTAGAAATGAGTCAACGCGACATACGATCCCGTCGGCAGCGCATCGATGTAGGCGGCCATGATCTCCCGCGGCCGGTCGTCGTCCTCCAGGTGATGCAGGGTGCAGCACTGCAACAACGCGACAGGACGTTCGAAGTCCAGACGCCGCGTCACCGCTGGGTGCCACAGGAGATCGCGCGACTCACGCAGATCTGCGACAAGGAAATGGGTTCGCTCGTTTTCGACGAGCAGTGCTCGGCCGTGCGCGGCCACGATCGGGTCGTTGTCGACGTAGACCACGACCGCGTCGCGATTCATGCGCTGCGCCACCTGGTGGGTGTTCTCCGCGGTGGGCAAACCGGAACCGAGGTCGAGGAACTGGTCGATCCCGACGATGTTGGCCAGGTAGCGAATCACGCGGACCAGCCACCGGCGGCAGTCCCGCGCCAGCGGCCCTGCCTCCGGTGCGATGTCCGTAATGCGCTGGTGGACTTCACGATCCACCGCGTAGTTGTCTTTGCCTCCCAGGAAGCAGTCATAAACGCGCGCGATACTGGCCACGTGCGTGTCGATCCGTGTGGGCAACATGCCCTCATGGCCGGATACTGCCATCCGTCTGCTCCAACGTCTGCTCCTGGAAATGGTCGACACTCCGAAAAGGGGGCGAGCAGTGCCGGAGTCCCGCGCGAGATCGATCGGCGCTGCTCCATTGGTGTACATCCACAGCCAATCTGATCTGTGCGGAGCGGACCAGAGCGTTTACTGCGCATTTCGCGGCGGGCCATTCGAGTATCCTGCCCAGGTGGCGTCACGGGGAGTAGTCGCATGAACGCACGAAGAACCTTGCTGATTCGGCGGCGCAAGGCGGTGGGTCATTCGCAAGAGTCGCTGGCGGCGGCACTGCAGGTCGCTGTTTCGACCGTTGCCCGGTGGGAGAGAGGCGAGAGCGATCCCCGACCCTGGCAACGTCCCAAGCTAGAGGTCGAACTGCGGCTTTCCACCGCCGAACTCGACGAGTTGGTACCTGGCGCTTCACCAAGTGAGCGCGGCATGCGCGCTAGGTCAGACGGGGGATTGATCGACGGCCAGCCGAAGCATGGCGATGTGGTCACCGTGGCGCAGCTTCGGCGGAGGGTGTATGACCTCGACGGACGTTACGACCACATGCCGTCTCTCTCCCTACTGACGGATGCGGCACAGGCACTCGGGCAGATTGACGTCCTCGCCGAGCACAGCCGCTCCTCGTCTCGCCGTGAACTGCAGCGGATCGAAGCGACTGCGGCGACCCTGCTCGGCCAACTGGTGTGGGACGCTTCCCAACGCCGCGATCACCAGACAGCACGCCGCTACTTTGAGCAAGCGGAGCGTGCGGCCCGAGAAGTCAATGATCCGGTAGCTGAAGGTCATGCCCTGCTCCGGAACAGCTACCTGGCGCTTTACGGCGAGCATGACCCGGTCAAAGGGCTGCGGTTGACCGAACACACCGCTGCTGTTGCAACCGGGGCCAGCGATGTCATCACTGGCTTAGCTCAGCTCCACTCGGCTGAGGCCCACGCGATGGTCGGTGAAACCCGTCTCTGCGAAGTGGCACTGGCTGCAGCGGAGACCAGTTTCGGCCACGTCGCGGACACCGACGCGGCCGCACGCCTGTTCTCGCCGGTCCAGTTCGATCGGCTCGCCGGGTCCTGCTACTTGTTCCTCGGTGATCACCACCGAGCGGAGCGATTTCTCGGTACCGCGGCCACGGCAACGAGAGCACCAACGAAGTCCCGAGCTATCGTGCTGGGCAATCTCAGTCTCACCTACCTGCACAAACGTGATCTCGATGCAGCGGTGGTGACACTGCACGAGGCAATCGACGTGGTGGAAGCCAACCGCGGTGGCGGTGGCTTGAATCTCGTGTCCGACGCAGTCCGTAAGCTTCGCAGCTGGCAATCCGAACCCGTAGTCCGCGACATTTACGATCGGGTTCTTTCCTTGATGACTGCTACGCCCTGAGGAGTGAGGCCGTGCCGAACACCGACGTGAACGACCGAAAGAACAAGATCCGACAGCGAGTCTGGGATCTCTTGGATCGCGAAGGCGCCGTCCTTGGCGGTAGCTCGCACGGCCGTATTCCGAACTTCGTAGGCGCCGACCACGCAGCTGCTCAACTCGCGACCGTGGCAGCGTGGTACGACGCGGCCGTGGTCAAGGCAGTCCCTGACAAGGCCCAACTCCCGGCGCGCGCGCGGGCCTTGCGGGCCGGCAAAATCGTTTACATGGCGGTGCCGAAACTAGCTGCCCAGCAACCCTTCTACCTGCTCGACCCCGCCACGCTGACCGTTCCAGCCGAGGAGGCCGCATCCAGCCACACTGCGGCTGCCGTAGCGCGAACGGTCGGCGTCGACGAGCTACGACCGGTAAACCTGATCGTCTGTGGCAGCGTCGCGGTCAACCGTCAAGGTGTACGCCTGGGCAAAGGTGCTGGTTACTCCGACATCGAAGTCGCCCTACTCGCTGAAGCAGGTTTGATCGGACCGCATACCACGATCGTCACAACTGTCCATAGCTTGCAGGTCCTCGACCAGGACATTCCCGAGACCCGCCACGACTTCAGCGTCGACTTCATCGTCACCGCCGACGAGATCATCACTTGCGAGCCAGCCCGCCGTCCCACCGGCCTCATCTGGGACGAACTTTCACCAGAACAGCTCGCTGCGATGCCTGTGCTCCAGTCCTTCCACCGCAAGAGCTGACCACACATCCGCCGCAGACCAGGATTCCTCTGTCCTCCTGGAGAACCGCCGTTACTGCACATGTTGTAGCGAGGCCTCCCAGGAAGCATAACCGAGCAACATCACGGGAAGTAGTTACATGACCGCGCGAAGAACCTCGCTGATTCGGCGACGCAAGGCGGTGGATCATTCGCAAGAGTCGCTGGCGGCGGCACTGCAGGTCGCTGTTTCGACCGTTGCCCAGTGGGAGAGAGGCGAGAGCGATCCCCGCCCCTGGCAACGGCCGCATTTTGCATGAGAGTTGCGTATCTCGGTTGTCGAGATAGACGAATTGTTAGATTCCGCGGACTTGAACAAGACGGCGGTAGAGAATGATGTCGCGGTGTTGCGTTGCCTGGCGGACGTATATGACATGCCTGAGGACGGGCCAACCCGTGAAGTGCCGGAGCTGCTTCGCGCGACCAGCAGGACGGTGTCTGCTCGCCTAAACTCCGACTATACATTCCTATTGAACCATTTACCTGATCTGATTCCCGAGCTGACGAGGGCGATGCTGCAAAGCAGCGGTGCTTATCGGTGCAAGATCGCGAGCATGTTGGTGCAGGCGTACCGCGCGGCCGACGCGATCGCGGACAAGTTTGGGTTTTTGATCTATCGGGTCGTCTAATTGAGAGCATTATTCTGGCGGTTTGAATACCGGACAATAGGGCAACGGCCCCGACCTAGTAAGATCGTTTTCCGACCAAAGAACACGACTTACAGGTGGAGCCGTTGCGTTACCAGTCTACTACGGGGCTTGCTGCAGACCAGATCGAGGAGCTCGTCGTCCGCGTCTGGCAAATCGTCCAGTGTCGTGAGGAACAACTGTGGCCTCCGGTGGTGGGACTGTATCGCGCGGTGGTGCTCACCCTGGTGTATGTCCGGCAGAATTTGAATCAGGCGGCTGTGGGCGATCTATTCGGACTTAGCCAGCCGACCGTATCGAGGGTCTATCGGGGCATACTGCCGCTGATCGGAGAGGCGTTGTGCCTGCATGTTCCAGACCTCGAGGAGGCCATTCGTGGTCGGCTCGTCCTGGTCGACGGAACCGATGTGCCGACCGGCAACCGTGCTGGTCACGAGGACAACTACTCCGGCAAACGCCGCCGCGCGGGACTCAACATCCAGGTCGCGGCCGACACCGATGGCGGCCTGCTGGCCGTGTCCATACCGCTGCCCGGCTCCATGCACGACCGTAAAGCCTTCACCGAGTGCGGATGGGAAGATCTTCTCGCGGAGACACCGACCATCGCCGATCCCGCCTATCAGGGAACTCACGCCACCACCCCACGCAAGAAACCGAAAAACGGTGAGCTCTCCACGCGCGACAAGGAAAGCAACAATACAATATCTTCGATCCGATCAGCCGTTGAACGATGCATCGCACATCTCAAAAATTGGAAAATACTCGCAACCGGATACCGCGGACGCCTCGCGGAACTTCCCAACATCATCCGGATCGTCACATCACTCGAATTTTACCGCCGTGGATGGTAAAAGCCAGAATAACGCTCTGAGATCATGCGCTGGGCGGCTGAGAAGTCCGGCGATTTGCTCGCGACTGCGGTAGTCAGTTACGTCCGTGCTGAGACCTTCTTCGCCAGTGGTCAACTTGCTAGCGGTCGACGTATGCTCGAGCAGGCCGCCAACAACGTCTTGCCAGGAGTATCCAAACACGCCGCCGCGGCCTACGGGGCGCTACACATGCGCGCCGCCGTGATCGCTGCCCGTGCTGGCCTGTCCGAGTACGCCGAAGACCATTTGACGGGGATCAGGTTTGGCCACACCCCACTCCCCGCTCGTGGCGACCGCATCGGCTGGCAGCCGTAAAGCGCGCAGCAGTTCAGCGGCTCGCGCGGTCTGATTTCCAGCGTTCCCAACCCAAAGGCTCGCCTTACGCAGTGCCTGTAACGCGGGCCGCACATCTGGGTACAGGTCGGCTTCGTCAATCTGCTCACCGACTCCCGCGTCTTCGCGCCGCTGTCGTTCAACGTCCAGATCGAACCCTGGGTGAAAGACCTGGAATGTCTCGGCGTTGTTGCGCCCTTCCGCCGTCACGGTCCCCAAGACAGCCGAAAACGTGTGGCGAGGTACACCAATCCAGTCCGCCCACCTTTCCCCATTCCCGTGTGGCGTCAAGCAGCGTCTCCCCGACATCGAAGACTACCGACCGAATCATCAAGCTCGTCGCATCGACACCTCCAAGCAACCCCCAGCCTACGCACACACAACGGGCACGATCCAGACAGTGACTCCCGCAGACCATCTCGGCGCTCGCAGGGATGACGCATTCTCCCTACCGCAACGGTGCCGATGGCCACCAGCGGCGACCGGTGGGATCAGCTGGGCCGCCAACGACCCGAGCGTGCGGGGTTCCACGGCACCGTGGCCGGCATGACGAGCGTGGCAAGCCACGCCTTCGCTACGCGAAAGATGACTCAGCGTCTCGATCATGTTCGCCGGAATGCGTTGGAAACGCTCTGGTCCTCAACATCGGTATCGCGGTCTACTCCGAGTTCGGTAAGCCACTGGAACTGGGGGCCGGTTTTGTATCTGGGAGCCAACGAGACAGCCTTGATCAAGCACCCTGGTGTCGCGACGTTCGCGGTAGAGCGCCTTTCGCTCGTGCGGGGGCCACGATGATCCGATGCCTGGTGGCGTTGCTACGCCGCAAGAAGAACTGCGACGCCCGCTGGGCTCGATCGCTGGAGGACCCCGGTGGTGGATGACCCCTACGAGAAGGTCGCGGTGGCGCGGCATCGGACGGGAGCGGTGCGGTATCTGACGGTGGTCATCAGCGGCGACGAGCGCGACCAGCGAGCGCGCCGCATGGCCCGGGTCGGAGAGCATCGCGCGAACACGGGGTTGCCGCGCCCGATCTTTCTCGGCGGCGACGCGCACCCGCTCCTGCCGGTGCACATCACGACCGAGCACTACGAGCTGATGAAACTGTGGCACGCCAATCGCCTCACCATTGGCCAACTGATCGCCGGAAGTGACGAAGGCGTGGCGATGGCAGCCGTCATGGGCGGTCCTGGTGCGGTGATCGACCGGTGAGCCGGTTACGGCAGGCTGCCCACGCTCTGCGGGCCGTCGCGCGCCAGTTCCCACCCAGCACGATCGCTCTGCTCGACGACGACTTGGAAGCGTGCCTGGCGTTGGTGTCGGAGGTGCTGGCCACCAGCATCCGGCACGACGAGATTTTGAGGGTACTGGGACAGCTTCGTACCTCGCTGATCGGGGAACTCAATGAGCTGTCAGGTATGGCGAAACAAGCGCTTGAGGAGAAGGCAGCTGAGCTGGTCACAGAGGACGGTGCGGGGGAGGCGGCGGCTCCCGTGTCTCCCTCGCTCGGGCCGAAGGCTGAGCGGTTGCAGGGGCAGAAGCTTCCCCGGACCAACAACAGGGATGTGAACGCGGCGATCTCGGCGACGTCGGGGTCGCCGTGGGTGGTGGCGAAGCAGGGCAACAACCACATCGCGTTCCTGGGCCCGAACGGAGAGGTCGAGCGGTTGCCGAGCACCCCGAGCACGGGGACCACCATGTGGCGAGCATGCAGGGTCGCAACAACTGACGCACATTCTCGCAGCATTCCGTGTAGGAAACCCAGCAATCGGCCTCCTGCAAGAAGCAACATCCGAAGAATGGTGATCAGAAACCGCAAGTGGCGAGCTCCGGCTCGGCACACACTCGGTCGGACTGATGTCGCCGACGAGCAGATCCCAACCCATGCCCGGGGGTCACGTCGTGCCGAAGCGGGCGCTGGTCCACCGTTGGCGCTCGTGACGTCGGCCTGGCCCTTCTCCGTGCCCAGGGCACAGGTTTCGCCCTGCCGCGTCGGCTCCGCGCTCGCCGACGTCGTTTCAGGCATCGGAGATGACGCGCCTGGGACTCGCGGCGCTGGTCGCCGCGATCACCGTCGCCGCCCTGGCGGACCTGCTGCTCTGGCTGCGCCACCAGCGCGCTCACCAGCAGCCACCGACGGTGGCCGAAACCGTCGCGCAGCTGCGCGTACGCAAGACCCGCGAGGCCGACCGCGATCCGGAAACAACCCAGGTCATCAGACCTTAAGGCCATCTGGCGCCCTCAGCACGGCCCGGAGACCCCAGCCTTGGGCATCCGGGCCCGGGCGCCCAATGCGCTCTCCTCACTCACCGCTGCGCACAGGGGTATGGACACAACCGACCGAAGGGACCGAGTGATGACCGACCAGCGGACTGATCCGCAGAACCAGGACGAGGCATGGCTCGTTCTCGGACCGGTCCACCTCATTCACGGCACAGCTGCATTGGCCGCTGACGATGCCATCAGTCTGGTCTCAATCCCGCCTTCTGGGAGCTCCGCGACCGGCAACACCGTCGTCGTGTCCTGGTCCGACCTCGACCCGGCGTTCGTGGCGACCAGGACGATCGCTGGAGAAAAGCAGGCCGCGGACCACCTGGCTGAGTTGTTTTGCGATGGTCTTCCGGCACCCGGCCTTGTGCAGATGATCAGGCAGGCGGCCACCGCGCCGGCTCGATCGACTTGTGTTCCGCTGTTCTACCTCGCTGTTGACCCGGATGCCGATGGCTTCGCAGTCCATGTCTACAGCCAGATCCGGTTTCCCGGCCCCGATGCCTGCTTCCTGCGGATCACCGACAAGCCGCTGCGCACCAGCAATGTCGAGGATCTCGACTGGCTACCGACCGTCCTCGAATATCACCAGCAGCATGCTCAGTTCCTCAACAGCCATGAACGTCACTTCCAGAAGTGGCGGCCAGAACAGGAACTGGAGTTCAAGTACACGCTCGATGCCGAGGCGGACATTTACCGGCTGGCCGTCGATGTCCGGCACGCGATACACGATGGGCAGCTGCCGGATTTCATGCTCCGGTACCGCCACGAGTTCGAGTGCTGGGACGTCCTCAACGTCTTGTTCGAGGTTACCGGTCCACCGGATCAACGCGGCTACGTCTCCTTCATCCCCACTAGCGACGGCGCCTACGTCCAGAAGCAGAAGTGGTTCACCGATGATGCTGTGAGGCGCCGCGAGCGAGTGACCTACGGCGTCGTGCTCGACACTAGCCTCGAGGACTACGTCCAATCTGAACTCGGGCTTCAGACCAGAGCTCTGCCGAGTTTTCGGCGGGTGCGCTACGACGTCAATCTCGAATCTGCTCGCACCGGCACCTGTTTCGGCATCATGTTCGACCGCTGCACGTTACTGGACGCTCCAGAGCGGACGTTGGTCCAGTGCGAACTCGAGTACACCCGCAGCCGCACTCTGTCGCCTCCCACTGAACACGACGTCTTCTCGGACATGGAGGCCGTCGCGTGCTGGCTCGAAACGTTCCTGGGGCACCGGGAGCCGGGTGTGCAGCGCGGTGTGTATTCGAAGTTGAGCTTCTTGCGGGATGTCACCGCTTCCCACTGACGAACAACTCCATGGCACCACACGCAATGACGCAGGAGGAGATCACTTGCTCGAAGCAGCGCCCACAGAAGTTCAGGAATCCAAGCGCCCGCCCACAAAACTCCTTCCGGGATCCCCGGTCATCGACGTCGACGCAGCTGAGCGTGCCGCGGCGGCGCTGCTGACGGCGTTCGGAGTCCCGGAGGGCAGCGAGGCCGCGGTCCGGACCCCGGCCAGGATGGTCGCAGGGTTAGCCGAGCTCCTCACTGCGTCGCCGTGGGAATTCACGACGTTCCCGAATTGGGAGGATCAGCACGAGTTAGTGCTCGTCCGCGACGTGCCGTTCACGTCGGTGTGTGCGCACCACGTGCTGCCGTTCTCTGGGACGGCCCAGATCGGCGTGCTGCCCGGCGAGAAGATCGCGGGACTGTCCAAACTGGCCCGAGTCGTGGAGATGTTCGCCGCCCGCATGCAGATCCAGGAAGAGCTCGGACAGCAGATCGCGGCGTTTCTGGAGCAAGAGCTCGACTGCCGCGGTGTCGCGGTCATGCTCTCGGCTGAACACGTATGCATGACGCGCCGCGGTGTACGCGCCTACGGTTCGGGAACCATCACTATCGCCACCCGCGGGCGGCTACGCGACGACCACACCGCGCGCTCGGAGTTCTTTCAGCTGGTGCGCCCCGCTGCGGGGAGGACAGCATGAGCGGCGCCTACCAGATCGGTAAGCGCTTCAACTTCGAAGCCGCGCACTGGCTGTCGGGGCTTCCTGACGGGCACAAGTGCGGCCGGTTGCATGGTCACTCCTACGCCGTCGAGGTGCTGCTGGCCGCAGCTGAGCTGACTGGGCCCGGGTTCGTCGTCGACTTCGGCGAGCTGGCCCCGCTCAAGGAACACCTGGACGAGTGCTACGATCACCAGCTGCTCAACGAGGTCCTCGACGTCGAGCCGACCAGCGAGAACCTCGCCAAGCTGGTTTTCGATTGGTGCGGCACGCACATTCCGCTGCCGGAGGGCGTCGTCATCACCGCGGTCCGGGTGAGCGAAACCGCCACGACTTGGGCTGAGTACCGGCCCGCCACGGTGGAGACACATACCAGCGTCGCCGAGGTGATCTCGTGACCAACACCGACACTGTCGGCAGCACTGGGCGCGCGCTCCACGAAACCCACCTCCCCGTGGCCGAGATCTTCGGCCCCACCTTCCAGGGCGAAGGACCGCACACTGGGCGGGTCTGCTCGTTTGTGCGCCTGGGCCTGTGCAATTTGGCTTGCGTCTTCTGCGATACCCCGTACACCTGGGACCGGGCCCGATTCGACGTCGGCGCAGAGTGTCCCGAACAGAACGTCACCGCTGTCTGCGACCAGGTTGCCGGCCACAACACCCCACTGACCGTCATCACCGGGGGAGAGCCGCTGATTCACCAGGGGCGGGTGGCCTTCATCGAGTTGCTCAACAGGCTTGCGCAGCATGGCGGAATCCACGTCGAGACCAACGGCACCATCCCGCCAACCGAGCACACCCGCGAACGTGTCGAGCACTTCACCGTGTCGCCGAAGTTGTCGAACAACGGCGCGGACCCGTGCAACAAACGCGTCAAGCCGTGCGTGCTTCGGGCGTTCGTTGAGCTGGCCATGGCGGGCCGCGCGAACTTCAAGTTCGTCGTATCCGACCATGGCGACCTGGCGGAAGTGGACCACCTCGTTGCCGAGCACCAACTACCGCGCTCGGCGGTGTGGATCATGCCCGAGGGACGAACCGGAGACGAGATCCTCGCCAAGCAGGCCACGCTCGCTGATGCGGTACTCAAATGCGGCTTGAACATGACGACCCGCATGCACGTGCTGATCTGGGGCGATCGGAGGGGAGTGTGACCGACGAGCGGGGGGTCACTCACCTGACGTGGCCCCGAATAGAAGAGCTGGTCAACCGGATCGCCGAGGAGATCGGTGATGACGGAGCTCCCCAGATCCTGGTAGCAGTCCTGCGTGGTGGTGGCATCCCGGCCGTCTGGATCTCCCACAAACTCCGGCTGCGGGATGTCCGAGGTGTCGAGGTGACCCACACCGCGGACGACAGCACCAACGCCGCGAAAACCCCGCAACCAGTGGCCGTCAACGCGGCCTCGCTGGGCGACCTCACCGGCCGGGACGTCCTGATCGTGGACGACGTCGCCGGCACCGGACACACCCTCGCCGCCGCAGTGAAACTGGCCGCCGACGCAGGAGCCAGTCGGGTTCGGACCGCGGTGTGTGTGGTGAACGAGGACAACTGGACCGGCCGCCTCCCGGCTGAGGCGACCGTCACCTACATCGGCACGACCACCCGCGGATGGGTGGTCTTCCCATGGGAGGGCAACGATGAGCACGAGCACTGATCAGCTTCCCGAGCAATTCCGCACCCGGCCCGGGACCCCCATGATGGGGCCCTACAGCACCAACCAGATGGATGACTTCTACGCGGCGCTGCACCGCGGGGAGGTCAAGGCATCGGGGCTGATGAACCTGATGCAGCACCTCATCGTCGCCGAGCAGTGCGCGCCGGGCGCGAAGGTGCTGGACGTGTGCTGCGGCCGTGGGCTGGCGCTGCCGCTGCTGCGCCGGTACACGCCGGAGATCGAACGGTATGTCGGGCTGGACATCAGCTCCGACAACCTGAACGAGGCCCGAGAACGGATCGCGTTCCTGCGCGAGACCTACGGCGAGCTCTTCCCGATTGAGCTCGTCGAGTGCGATGTCGCCCAACCCTGGCCGCAACTGCCCGACTTCGACGTGGCGCTGTACACCTCGGCACTGGAGCACCTGCCTTTCGAACTCGGTTCGCGCAGCCTGCACAGCACGGCGCAAGCGCTCGCACCCGGCGGAATGCTGTTCCTGTCCACGCCAGCAACGTTCGGCCCGCCGCCGCGGCCTTTGCAGTACCGCGTCCACGTCTACGAGTGGTCGCGGGAAGAGGTGGAGCAGGTCGTCGGCGAGGCGGGCCTGGTCGTCGACGACGTGATGGGCCTGCTGCCGCCCGAGCCGGAAGTGGTGGCCGACGAGCTCACCGAACGGTACGGGCAGGGTGCGGCCAACTGGTACCGCGAGCTGGCCGCGCGCGTTCCCCGGGCATTGCTGGACACCGTCTCGGCGGTGTCGGTGCCGAAGAACGCGACCGAGCTGCTGTACGTCTGCCGGAGGCCCGCGTGAGTGCCGCCGCCGTCCCCGCGGCGCCCCGTGAACCCGCCCCTTCCCGGCCGCTGTGGGTCAGTGTTGAGGGCATCAACGGCATCGGGAAAACCACGGCAGCCCGAGCGCTTTCCGCCTCCCTCGATGGGCGGTGCCTGCTGCTGGACGAACTCACCGACCAGGCCGGAGACACGCTGCCCGGACGCGTGATCTCCGCCTTGGCCGCAGACGACGACGTGTTCTTGCGCACCGGATACCCGGTCGTGGAGACGTTGGCTCTGCTGGCGCTAAAGGTCCGCGAAGCAGAACGCCTCGCCGCGATCCCGGCCCCGCCGGAGGTCGAGGTGGTCATCGAGGACCGTGGTGTCGACTCCGTGGCCGTCTACCAGGCCGCGATCCTCTCCGCGCAGGTGTCGGGTGCCGACCCCACGGACATCGCACGGCACGTGCTCGCGACGGTGTCGCGGTGGCGGCGCCTGCCTGACGCCACTGTCCTGCTGACCGGCGACCGGGAGGTGTGCACGCGGCGCTTCGCCGACCGGATCGGACGGACGCTGGCGCCACGGGACCTACGCGTGATCGAGCAGGCCGAGTTCCTCTACACCGGGCTGGCCGCCGTTGAGACCGACCGCTACACCGTGATCGACGCCACCGGGAAGCCCGCCGAAGCCGTCGCCGACGAGGTGGGCGCAGTCGTGCAGGACCTCGTGAAGCAGCGGGAGGCCGACCATGTCGCGTGATGCGACCCTGCTCTGGGCACTGCGCTCGCCTTGCGCGCTTGCCTGCCCGCACTGCTACTTCGGCACGATCGAGGAGCACAAACAGGCCCCGCCCGACGAGGTCGGTGTCCTATCGCACCTGTCGCGCAACGACCTGCCGCCCAAGGCGCTCAAAGCGTTCGCACGGACCCTGTCCGGCTCGACGATCGAGCGGGTGGTCATCGCCGGCGGCGAGCCACTGGACTGGCCCGCCACGCTAGGGGTGATCGAACTCATCAAGGAGGCGGGCTGTGAGGTTGTGATCGCCACCAACGGGATCCCGCTCACTCGCCCGCAGGTGGTCGGACGGCTCATCGCCTTGGACGTCGACGGCGTTTCGGTTTCCCTGGACAGCGCGGACGCGCAGATCAACGACCGGCTGCGCCCCTCACGGTCGGGTCGCTTCGGCTACGACGATGTCTTGGCCGGTATCCGCGCCCTGCTGGACGCCCGGGGCTCCCGGCACGCGCCGCGGGTGGGGATCTACACCGTGGTGATGAGGGAACGCCCGCAGGAGATCACCGACATGGCCCACCTGGCCGAGCAGCTCGGCGTGGATTACTACGTCCCCCAACCGGTTTCCCTGACGCCCGACCACACGCTCTTCGAGGAGCGGACCCACCGCCGCGAAGACGTACCGGCCGTGGCCGAACAACTCGACCGTCTCTACGACGAACCGAGCAGCCTGGCGCTTCCGGATCCCTCTTACGCACGACGCTTCGTCGCCGCGATCTCCACACAGGACAGCGGGCATGTGCCCGACTGCTTCGGCGGCGCCCGCCTGTTCTTCGTCCAGCCCGACGGCTCGGTCTGGGACTGCCCGTCCGACCGCCGGATCGCCGCCACCGCACCCGAGCGGCGGCGCACCATCCGCGATAGCGACGCGCACACGGTGTTCGCCACCAGGCCCACGTGCACGGACTGCGGGCTGTTCAGCCGGGACTGCGTGAACATGTGGCCCCTCGTCCTGGACATGCCGCGGATGCTGAACGAGGAGGCATCCCGATGACGCCGCCTCACGTCCCCGGCAACACCCCGTTGATCACGGAGCAGATCACCTCGGTGATCGAGCAGATGCCCGATCCGAGCGGCGGCGCGGTCGTCGGGCAACTGGAACACGAACTGGCCGAAACCCTTGGCGTCCCGCACGTCGTGGCAGTTTCCTCCGGCACCGCGGCCCTGCACGCCGGACTGTCGGCCTGCGGCATCGGCCCGGGCGACGAAGTCCTCGTCCCGGCGCTGACCGTGGTCATGACCGTGGCACCCCTCGCCGCGCTGGCGGCGGTGCCGGTGTTCGTCGACAGTGATCCGAGCACTCTGGATTTGGACTACGACGACGCGGCCAGCAAGGTCACTTCGCGAACCCGGGCAATCATGCCCGTTCACCTGTGGGGCCGGATGGGAGACCCAGCAGCGCTGGCGGCATTCGCATCCGAGCACGGGCTCGCCATCGTCGAGGATGCCGCACAGGCCGTCGGCACCGCCCGCGACGGGCAACCGGCAGGCACCGTCGGCGCAGTCGGCTGCTTCAGCATGAAAGACGGCAAGATCCTCTGGAGCGGCGAGGGCGGTTTCCTGGTCACCACCCGCCGCGAGATCGCAGAGCACGCGGCCGCGTTCCGCAGCCACTGGCAGGCGGCTCCTCCCAACGAAGCCCCGCAGAGCCGCCTGGCAACCAACACCCGCCTCGCCGCGCCCCTTGCCGCGATCGCCCTGGCCAACCTCCGCCGGTGCTCCGCACTGGTGGAACTGCGCCGCGCACAGACCCACCACCTGCTGCACGCCCTGGAGCAGGCACCCGGCCTGAACGTTCTCGCCCCAGCCACATGCGAGGAATGGAACGGCTTCGCCCCGCTGCTTCACATCGACCTGCCGAATCCCCAGGCGTTTGCCGAACACCTCGCGCGGCAAGGAGTGCCGAACTCCACCGGCAGTTTCCGACTCGTGCCCTGCGACACCCGGCCCATGTTCACCAGCCCGGACCGGACGCCGTGCCGCGGCGCCGCCCAGATCCTCGACCACACGCTCGCCGTGATCCTCACCGAACGCGACACCGACACAGCACTCGACCACTACGCCGCCACCATCGCCCGAGAGGCCAACGCATGGGCCACCTGACCGACGATCCCGTACCAGCGCCGACAAACGCCTCCAGAACAGCCCCTTCCGGCAGCGCCCAGCCCTCGCCCCCGAACGGGCTTTCCCGTACGACGACCACACCGGTACGCCATCTCTGCACCCGCGGCCCGCTGATCGCCGCCGAAGGCGTCAACGGAGTCGGCAAAACCTATTTGACCAACCGCGCCGTCGAGGCCCTCGACGACAAGCCGTTGATGCTCGACGAGTTCTCCCAGCGCGCGAACGGGCGCCCGGGACTGGGCGAAGACTTGTTTCGCGCGCTGCGCGAGGCCAGCGCAGGCGACCCGTTCCTGCGCGGGGGCACGCCCATGGCCGAGGCCCTGATCCTGCTGGCCATCAAGCGGCATGACCTGGACATCGTCATTCCCGAGCTGTCCAGTGGGCGTGCCGTCGTTGAAGGCCGCAGCGTCGACACCACAGCGGTGTGCCAGGCGCTGCTGCTGCACCCTGACGACCCGGACGCTGCTCTTGAGACGGCAACCGCCCTGCTGGAGCTCGCGTCCTCCTACCGGCCGCTGCCCGACCTCACGATCCTCGTCACCGACGATGCCTCCGAGGCCGTCGTGCGCGCGCAGCGGCGCGACCGCTGTGTCTTCACCGGCGAGCAGGTCACGTTCATGCGTGAGGCGTGTGCGCTCTTCGAGCGGCTCGCCGCCACCGATCCGGCACGCTACCGGGTTGTGGACCGGCGCAGTGTCGACGAGCACGAGGCGGCCGAGCAGATCCGGGCATGGATCCATGGCGCCGCGGCCGACCTGGGCTGCGTCCGCGAGCCGTGGCAGAGCCAGGGAGCCCGGTGCATGTGCTGCGGCCACCGCGCGGAATCGGCGCCGGCATGAACGAGGCCGCCCGCCCCTTGACCTGTCCGAATCCGGCTTCAGCGAGGAACTGCGTGCCCGCGATCCCCGACGGCATCGAGGCCCTGATCCTCGACTTCGACGGAACGCTCGCCGACACGACGCCCACCCACGAGCAGGCACTGCGAGCGGCACTACGACCACACGGCCTCGACCTGGACCACGACTGGTATCGCCGACACGTCGGCCTGTCCATCCACGACCTGCTGACTGCGCTACCGGGCGGCCAGCAGCTGCACCACGACGAGATCATCCGACAGAGCCGCACCCACCTGTTGACCACCGTGCATAGCACCACCCCCTTCGCGTGCGTCGTCTCGCTCCTGCACGCCGCACGCCGTGCTGGACTGCCCTGCGCCGTGGCCTCGGGCGCCAGCCGACTTCTCGTCCACCCCGGGATCGACGCTCTGGGTCTGAGGCACGAATTCGCAGCCGTCGTCGCACGAGAGGACGTCACGCACGGCAAGCCAGCCCCCGACCTGTACCTCGCGGCTGCCCGGTGCCTCGACGTCCCGCCGGAGCGCTGCCTGGCTGTCGACGACGCTCCCGACGGCGTCACCTCCGCACGAGCGGCCGGCATGCGCGTGATCACGGTGGTCGACGGCCACCTGGCCGCCGCCGACGAAGTCGCTGAGGGAACCGCGCGCTGTGCTTCGGCCACTGGGGCGCCCATGCCGCGCGGGAGGCCGCGACTCGGCGGGCTCGGGGCGGCCGCCGCCAGCGAGACGGCGGCGGCACCACACGACGCTGCGCTGGACACCACGCCGCCACGATCAGCAGATTCCGCCAGATGACGGCGTGAGGCCGTCGCACCAGAGGAGCATGATGCCCGTCCTCCACTCGACCAAGAACTTGGAGATCATCGAACCTCCCACGGCAACGAGGGAGGGAGTCGGAGTCTTCGAGTACACCGACAATTACACGGTGTTCCATTACGGCAGGATGCCGGACCTGATCCCCGGGAAAGGCGAGGCCATCTGCCGCATGGCCGTCTTCAACTTCACGATGCTGGAAGCGGCGGGCGTGCCAACCCATTTCCGCCGTTTCATCGCCCCGAACCGGATCGAGTTCGATCTCGCGCGCGTCCCGGACGCCGGGCCGCTCGCGCTGGACGCTGGAAACTACCTCGTTCCCGTGCAGCTCCTCTTCCGCAACGAGCTCCCTCAAGGAAGCTCCGTTCACCGCCGGCTCGCGGCCGGGGCGCTGACACCGGCTGCGCTCGGGCTCCGCGGCATTCCCGCGATCGGCGAGAAGCTGCGGCATCCGCTCATCGAGTACGCGACGATGCTGGAAGACGTCAACCGGTTCATCGGCGGGCCCGAGGCCCAGCGTCTCGCTGGTCTGAGCGACGAGCAGTTCCAGGCGATGCGTGACACCACCGTCAAGGTCAACGAGGTGCTGACCGGGCACGCACGCGAGCTCGGGCTGAGCCACTCCGACGGCAAGGTCGAGTTCCTGGTGTCCAGCGATGCGGGCATCGTGCTTGCCGACAGTCCCGGTACACCTGACGAAAGCCGCCTGTTGTTCAACGGAGTGCACTGCGGCAAGCAGGTTCTCCGGAACTGGTACGTGGACAACGGGCTCGAGGTGCCGGTCAGCAAGCTGATCGCCGAGGGCCTGCCCAGGAGCAGGTGGCCGCAGCCGGCACCACTGCCTCCCGAGTTCCTGCCGGTGATGTCGGACCTGTACCGGTCCCTGAGTGAAACCTGGACGGGCGAGCGCCTCTGGAACGCACCGGACCTGCCAGCCGCCACGCAGGCCGTTACCCGACTCATCAGTCAGTAACGGCACACCACGTCGTGACGGCTCTACCACGGCGGCTGGAACCCGGCATGCTCTCGTCGATGTGGCGGGCGCGGGCCGGTAAACGCCACGGAATCAACAAAGAACGGTGGATAGATGGGCGGCTTGACAAAAGACCCCGCTTTCCTGGCGACGACCTTCGTGGTCATCGACTTCGAGACGACGACCCCCGCGGGCCACCCGGCCCAGCCCATCGAGGTCGCCGCTCTCGCACTCCGCTACCAAGAAGGCGCGTGGACGGCGGTCGGCAGAAGTTCGTCCCTCATCCGGCCGCCCGCGTTCGCCCCGGTGACGCCGGCCAGCACGGCCCAAACCGGCCTGACACCCGAGCAGTTGAGGCAAGCCCCCACCCCGGCCGAGGCGCTGGGCGCACTGGACCGGCGATTCACGGCTGACAACCGGTACCTGCTGGTGGCTCAACACGCCGCCACCGAGGCAAACATCATCCACAACCAGCGCGAGCACTGCCCCGCGCTAGCCCGCGTAGACTTCCTTGACACGATCCCGTTTGCCAAACACCTCGTCCCCGGTCTGCCGAACTACAAACTCGACACATTGCTGGCGCATTTCTCCATCCAGCATCCGGCGGATCGCCACAGGGCCTACGCTGACGTCGACGTCACCGCGCAGGTATTCCTCCGGCTCGTCAACACCGCGGACGAGAACGCTCAGCCCAGCGATCTCGCGGCCCTGGTCACAATCGCCGGACGCACGGCCAAATGCAACATTCAGTGCAACATCCCAGTCCAAAGTGGACTGTTCGAGATCTAGCCTCCCAGTAGGGGAGGGCACAGGCAGAAGCGGTCTGAGATAGGAGGGTGTTCATGTCGATGATCAAGCAACAAGCGGACCGCGACGGGGTCCCGTTCTGGTTCGATCCGCTGTGCCCCTGGGCATGGATCACCTCGCGCTGGCTCCTGGAGGTCGAGCAGGTTCGACCGGTGCGCGCCGATTGGCGGATCATGTCCCTGGCCTACCTGAACCTCGTTCAGCGCGAAGGCAAGGGCCTCAGCGAGGACTACCAGGAGTTGATGGTCAAGGCTTGGGGTCCGGTGCGGGTCTGCGCGGCAGCCGCTGAGTACGGTGGCCGCGGCGTCCTCGGGCCGCTGTACACCGCCATTGGCACCCGGCTTCACAACCAACGACGTCGCGACGATCCCACCGTGATGACCGAAGCTCTCGCGGCGGCGGACCTGCCTGATTCGCTGGCTGCGGCCGCGACGAGCACGGAGTTCGATCAGGTCATCAAGGACTCACACGACGAGGCGTTCAACGAGGTCGGCCTCGACGTCGGGACCCCGGTTCTCCGCATCGGCGGCACGGCCCTGTTCGGCCCCGTGATCACACCGGCCCCCCGCGGTGAAGCTGCCGGACAACTCTGGGACGGCCTGGTCATGGTCGCCGCGACGGACGGCTTCTTCGAGCTCAAGCGGAGCCGGGACCGCAAACCGTCTTTCGAGTGAGTAGACACCACAGCACGGCCGACGCCGGCTGAGGCTGCGATCGTCGATGCTCCGCGTTCGGTCCAACAGAGGCGAACACGGATCGCGCAGCCTCGGCCGTGCGAACTGTGAGCCGGGGCTGCTGTCGACCGGAAGGGCTTAATGGGTCCGGTCAGCCGATCCGGGCCGGCGCGCTGACCGCTCGTGCAATGCGGTTCCCGACTAGGCGCTCGGCCGCGGTGAGCGGGTACCAGGCGGCACCGGTCACCTCGGACTCCTGGATGCGCCCCACGTCCGCATGTGCCGTCGTGAAGGAGTATCCGATGTCGAGGTGGTAGTGCTCCGGCTCGTCCTTCTCCGGTCGTGCCGGAACGGGGCCGTACTCGATGTAGACGGGAGTCTGCAAGGCTGGGAAGACCCTGTCGGGGTCAACACCCGTCTCCTCCGTCAACTCGCGCGCTGCCGCGTCGATCAGTGCGGTATCGGTCGGCTCAAGGTGGCCTCCAGGCTGCAACGTGATCCCGTACGCGCGGTGCTCGACAAGCAGGATCTCAGCGTCACCGCGGACAAGCAGCGCACCGACAGTCACGTGCATCGGGAAGCTCCGCCGCGAGGCGAAATCCCCACCTTGAGACAGCAAACGCGCCGGCTCCGAGAGCAGCGCGGCCTCCTCCGGATAGCACTCGAGGTAGGCGGCAAGCACGCTCGAGATGTCGCCGTCACTGATCGCCACGGGGCACCCCCACACCAGTCCGAGAGCAAAGCTCTCCGAGCCATCGGGCACGGATGTGAAAGACGAGAACCGGCACAGTCAGACTCCATAGAAGGCGCGCGGCGTGCGAGAAGGCGCAGCCTACAAGACGGGCCTTATCGGTGCACAATTGCCACGCTGAGCGGCTCACGTCGACGGCGAGGTCGGGTCTGCGGGGGCCGTCGCAGCGATCGCCGGGCGGACCGCTTTCTGGTGGCTATGTTCCGGAGGTCGTGCCGGGATTGGTATTGATGCCGAAGCCTCCGCGTTGTACGGGGCCACCGGAGACCGGGATGCTGCCCTTTCGACCGATCACCGGGGCCGGTTCACCAGGAGCCGCGACCGGTGTCGTGAAGGTGCCTCCGCCAGTGATCCGGTCTCCGACCTTCGGTGCGGTCTGGCCGTTGGC
Organism: Saccharopolyspora sp. ASAGF58; assembly: GCF_012277335.1. Taxonomy (NCBI): domain Bacteria; kingdom Bacillati; phylum Actinomycetota; class Actinomycetes; order Pseudonocardiales; family Pseudonocardiaceae; genus Saccharopolyspora; species Saccharopolyspora sp. ASAGF58. Next base: position 6,299,528 of record NZ_CP040605.1, read on the forward strand.
GCGGTAGTAATACCAGAACCGCTGCGGTGACGGGTGCACATCCAACACCGGTGTGCTGCCGGTGTATTGCGCGGGTGCAGTGTCACAGTCGGAGTCGTCCAAGCGTTTCTCGCTCCGAGGGTCGACGCAGATCGATCGGAAGTCATACTCGCGCGGCTGTGGTGGCGTGACCGGCGGAGCCGGCGCACTCCTTGACGGTGGTGGCAGTGGCGGCACGGCCGGTAGGGACGGTTGCGCGGGCATGCAGGCCGAGGCCCCGTACAGCCCGGCAACCAGCGGAACGATTTTCAACGCGGGTAACGTCCCTCTCAGTCTCATTCCCATCAGTTCGTTCGTTCGCTTTCTCTTCGCAGTGTTGGCCGGGTAGCCAAGTAAGAAGAAGGCGGCACGCTGGCCTGGTCGTTGCGGTCGCCAATGACGTAACCGACCACGACGGGGCACCGGACCGGATGGCCTTGTGCTGTGAACGCGGCAGGGAGATACGGGGTCTCGGCCTTGGTGATCGAACCAGCTCGCCCGCGTCGGCCGGGTGCCGCGTGATGCCGGACCCCGGAGGTACCGACATCGAGCGGCCATCAGGCGGGGAGCCGTCTCGCCGACAGGACCTGGCGCGACGAGACGACTCGACCCTCACAGGCGTGCGCCAGTGATGCGGGATCCGCACCTCAGCGCTTTTGTAAAAGCGCCCCGATAGGAGCAATGAGCTGTGCCGCGTCGTAGGTGGTGGCGGAGAACGCTCGCGCGAAGGAGTAGAACTCCCCCATGTTCATTCGCACCTGCGCGACCAGGGCGAGTATGCCCACGCACAGAACCATTACGAAGATCACGGCTCCGATGGCTTTCTCAAGCATGCGACCTGTTTTCGGTTAGAGAGCCAGCGCGGAGCACTGCGCTCCGCGCTGGCGCGCATCAACTACTGAAATCGAAGGGGTAGCGCCCCCTAGCGGTCGTTTCTACGATCCACGCGAAGCAGGCGGGCGCGTCGGTAGCGATGAAGAATAAAAGTAGCCCCTCATCGATTGGCTCATTTTGAAATAGGCAATGTTCCCCTGCCTGCTGGTGCAGGTCGATTTGATGACCGAGTCAGCGTCAGCTCGACGTGCTCTAATCCGGACTCGTAGGCGAACACGGAAAAATAATGTCGATTCTTGAGGTTCAGTTTGTTTCTGATCTCTTTTAGGCGCGATTTGACGCTATCCTCTTCAATGTATTCGAGTTTTGCGATTGCATGGTTGGTCAGCCCTTGGGTGACAAGTTTGATTGTTCTTATTTCCCGATCATGCAAGAGGTTTACCTGACCTGGATCAAAAGGGGTGTCAATCAAGTTGAAGGGGGCGTCGAAAACTGCGCGCATGTACGTTACGTTGACCTTTTGGTGTGCCCAACTGGGGAATGCGAACCCAGTCTCGTACAGTGCCGCGACGAGGTGGGTGCGGTCCCGTGCCCTAAGGTCGCGGCGGATTCTGCAAAGATGGGTCTTGACTGTGTACGCGCTTAAATATGTGTCTCTTGCGGTCTCGTCGATGTTGTAGTCACGAAGGAGGCTCAGGGCGATACGGCGTCGCGCGGGAGTCAGACGAGAAAGCTGGCTCGGGCCCCATTCATCGGGCTTCCATGAGGGGCGTTTGTGGATATGCATTCCGGTCATTTGTTCTGATGTTGTCGTTCCTGTTGTGGGGCTGATCAGTGGCAGCGGCGGGCCAGCCGCTCGGGGTCGAGGATGAGCACGCTCTTACCCTCGAGCCGCAGCCAACCGCGGCGCGCGAAGTCCGCTAGCGCCTTGTTCACGGTCTCCCGCGAGGCGCCGACGTACTGCGCGTTTTCTTTCCCCGCAGCGCGGCCAACCGCTGGTGGAGCAGCTCATCAAGTTCCGGGATGGTGCGCCGCTCCAACAGCACGTCCCAGTGAGTGCGCGGTGGCTTGGCCTTCTTCTGCTCCGGCTCGCTGCCGTCGATGCGCTTCGACGCGGTGCCGTGCATGCGACACTCCCAGGTGGGCGGCACGTCGGCGTCGCCGGAGAACGGCACCGCGAACTTGTGGCTCTGGGGACAGGAGTACTGGACCGTCCGACATGGGGCCGCACCCTGATCGCCAGGTCTGGAAAGACTGGTGTGGTAGCCACGATTCCCGGTCACAGCCGTCACGCGACCTCCCCCAGTTCGTGCAGCGTGGTGCACTCCACGACCGACGTATCGCTAGACTTTCGGCACGTCCCCGGCAGATAGCTGCTGCCGGGGACGTTCTCTGTGCCGGTCCTGGTTGGCGGCCCGGTCATCGAGAGTTCAAGTGCCTTGATGTGCCGCACCAGGTTCGGTATCCGCAGCGTCGACACCGTCTCGATGGCGTGACGCCCCGACACCGATTCCTCCGCGTACGGAAGTAGAGCGCGCGGTTCGACAAGATCATCGACCCATGTCGGAGCGCTGGCCAAACACGCTAGATGCGGCTGGTAGCGCGGCCAGCGGGCCGCTGGGAGATACCCGGTGCAGGTCTCCAGTTCATCTGCCAGTTTGTGGCCGCACGCCAGGTCCCCAGTCCCGGGGAGGCGGCAGTGCACCACGGACTCACTCGGGCTCACCACCCACTCCACTGTCTCGATCTCGGCTGCCTCCTCGGAGAACGACCGAGGCAGGGACGGTAGCAGGCGGTTCATTCTTTTCCCTCCGCAAACAGATGCTGGGTTTCCGTTTCAGCTGGGCTGGTGATCAACCACCACAAACCCGCTCCCAAAGCTCCGGCAAGGCCCACCACGACCAACAAGGTGAACGCCAGATCGTTCACGCCCCCACCGCCTTGCGTCGTGCGCTCTGAACGGCAGCGATCTGGACGCCAATCGCGACGTACAACGCCTCAGCTTGAGTGGTGTCCAGCAGCCGCTCTTCACCTGCCACACGTAGCCACACGGTCGACGGGGTATGCCCGACCACGACGTCACGATCCTGGCCAGTGCGATCACGGCACGTCACGGCTCTCAGCTCGTTCAACATGCTTTCCTCTCCTTGGGAAACGGCCGGGATGCCAGGGACGGGGACACCGGCATCCCGGCCGCGTTCGGGGATCTCCCCGCGTCGCGGAAGAACGACGCGGGTGGCTGCCTACTCAGGCGATCGATGCTGAAACCACGGCATGAACCGTGACGACACGTCTCGGTGGAAAGCAGCGGCGGCTTCAGCGACAGTGATCGTGCCGCGCACATTCACCTCCGCATCGACCGCGGGGCACCGCACCGACTCCGGCACACCGACCTGCGCAGCCAGGTGCACGACGACATGCGGAGCGAACTCGACGATTAGCTCGGCCAGCCGGTTGGTTCGGATGTCGCACTCCTCGACACGACAGGACACCGGAGAGCGCCACCACGGCCGGCGGCGATCCACCGACACCACCTGCGCCCCCGGCCGGCACAGTTCCTCGACCACCCGGGATCCAATGAACCCTGATCCACCGGTCACCAGGACACGGCGACCACCGAGTTGCCTATCCAGCGCGGGAAGCTGTGGCGGTGACATCGTGGACCTCCTTGTTTCGATGAATCCGCGGGATACCCTGCGGGTGTGGATGTGAACCCGGCCCGTTCGCGGCGAGAAGAGCTGCCAATTCCCTTCGCACCTGCCGTGGTTGCAACCGAGGGACCGGCCTCCCGCCCTGTGAGGAGACCGCACCCGTCCTCGCCGGCGGCAGGGGTGCTCACATCAGGTGCAAACCGGTTTGCATGCGGTGCAAAACCTCTGGCCACTCCCCGTTCACGGGGCTAGGGTTGGTCGGCGGCGCGATCTCGGCTACGAGCGGAAACGAATGGGTGCGGGCAGAACCTCATGGGCGGCGAGCGAGGCTCCGGGCGAGCTGATCCGCCGCAAGCGCAAGGAAAAGGGTCTAACGCTAGTCCAGCTCGGTAAACTGGCCGGGTTTTCAGCCGCGCAGGTCTCCCGCTATGAACGTGGTGTGTCCGCGTTGACGGACGTGGCGGTGCTGCGGAGCTTCGCCGACGCTCTGGGAATCGCACCACAGGCGCTCGGACTCACATCCGGTCCGGCCGGGAACGGACACGCGATCGCACCGGCCGACTATCCGCGCCTTCCCACGTCTAAGGTGCAGGAGAGATCCGGACGAGAGGACGGTGAGGACCCGGTGCGGAGACGGCAGTTGCTGGCGAACCTCGCAGTCACCGCCGCAACCGCCGCAGGCGCCCCGCTCCTACTAACAACCACCGGCGGGCCGGTAAGCGAAGCGGCACTGGGCCCCGTGCTCATTACGCGGCTACGCGACGCCATGCTCGGCCTGCACCCCGGCACGGATAACCCGCTCCCGCCCGAGGTGGATCTCACACGGGCCTACACCGATTTCCGCGCATGCCGCTACGGCAGCCTCGCCACCCGCCTACCCCGTCTCCTGCACGCGGGCCATGCCCATGCTGGCGGTGATGGCAATACGCTGCTCGCGCAGACCTACCTGCTAGTGGTGCGCGTGCTCATCAAACTTGACGACCAGCAACTGGGGTGGATGGCCGCCGACCGTGCCCGGCAGTACGCCGAGGCCACCGGCGACGCACTCTTCGTCGCCGAAGCCGCCCGCCATCTCGCTGTCCTGGCACGCAAAGCCCGCTGGTACGAGCAAGCGATGAACATCGCCCTGACCGCAGCCGAGCACCCAGAACTGCGACCCGGCGGACCGGAACACGCCGCCGGACGCGGCTTGCTCATCCAGTCGGCGGCGTACACCGCCGCGAAATGCGGCGACGCAGCAGGCATGCGGGAACTGACCACCGAAGCCGCCACCATTGCCGACGGTCTCGGCAGAACGCTCCTACCTGATCACGGCGGCTTCAGCACGACCACGGTGCGGCTGCACCTGATCTCAGCGGAACTATCCGCCGGCGACCCCGCCGCCGCACTTACAGCCGCACGCATGGTGGCCCCGCAGACACTGCCCAGCACTGAGCGCCGCGCCCGCTACTACACCGACGTCGCCACCGCCTTCGCTCAGTGGGGACGGCGTGAACAGTGCCTGCGTGCACTCCTGACCGCCGAATCCCACGCCCCGGAAGAGACCCACCTGAGACCAGCAGTCAAATCCCTGGTCACCGGCTTGCTGGTCTCCGGACACACCACCGCCGAGCTGCGCGGGCTAGCCGCCCGCGTCGGGGTGCCCGCATAACACGGGAGTCGGCACCAACACACATGCGATAATTGCCGAGCTCAAGTCGGAGGTCTCGGGTCACCACAACTTTCGGTACGTGGGCTTCGACCTGCCTGTGGGGTTCCAGAAGTCGGCTGGAGGCGCTGATCAGCAGCTTTACGCTGCACGCTCGTACTCGTTGATCAGGCCATCCAGCACAGGTCGAGTCTTGATCCGCTTATGGCTGAGGTTCGCGACTGGGTGGCTTGATCGTGGTGGGCGGAGTTCGCGGGCGCGGTGTGGTCGGCGGCCGTTGTAGTGCCGGACGTACTCTGCGAGCACCGCACGTAGGTGTCGTTCTCCGAAGATCAACATGCGGTCGGTGAGTTCGGCTCGGACAGTGCGCACGAACCGTTCGGCAAAGCAGTTCGCCCGCAGGCAGTGCGGGGGAGTCTTGGCTACGCGGATGTCCACATCGGCGAGGATCGCATCGAAAGACGCGGTGAACTGGCCGGCCCGGTCCCGTATGAGGAATCGGAATTCGGTGACGTCATCGCCGAGGTCCATCAGCAGGTTGCGGACCTGGGACAACGAGATCACCAGATCGTCCACCCCGGACAGGCGGCGCTGCCGCTTCTTCACGATCGCCGGCTCGAAACTCCCGTCGCGATCCCGCGGCACGCTGATTTCCACCGGAACCGCCCTCGGTCAGCACCGTCTTGGCCCGTGTGCGTTACGCGAGTTGCCGCCGTCGCGGCCGACCGGGTCGTGCTTGCCGTAGCCGAGATGATCATTCCATCTCGCCGGCTAGCGCGGCCTCGGTGACCAGCTTGGTCAGCCGGCCCAGCAGCCCACCCTCACCAGTCAGCCGCAGCCCTTCAGCACGGGCCCGATCGGCCAGCTGCTGGATCTGCTCATCCATTACCGCCAGGTCTGCCGCGGCGGCCTCGCTGGCCTGCTCGGCCTTCACCTCAGTCACTGCCGCCTACATCTCAGGAGTTACACCGTTAAAATTACAGTCCCGCCGGCCGGATTTTGGACCTTGCTGTGGGAGAGTGTGCTGGACCGTGCCTGACCAGGTCGTTCTCTTCGATGGGGTTGGTACACGATGGCTCACTCGTAGGGGTGCGCGGTCATAAAGCATGGGTTTCGCATGGGCACGAGGCTCGGTTCGACGTCGCCTTCGAGGTGCCACCGCGCAGCATGACCTTGCACGGATGTGGTTTTCGGCAGGTGCAGCGGTGCAGGCATGAGAACAGTCTCGCCGGCAGCCGTCGCCATCAATTTCAGGTGTCCCGTCCAAGAGCGCCGCCTTTCTTGGTGCGGGCTGCGGGACGAGCTCTCAGTCCTGCGCTGGTGAGATGTCGGCGAATGCGGTCCCGAGTTGGCGCATGGCGGTGTCGAGTAGTTCGGTGAGCTCCGATTCGTCTTCGTTGAGCCATTGTTCGTAGGCGGCGAGGGCGACACCGAGGGTGGCGTGGGCGATCGTCTGCGGGGCAAGGGCATTGTCGGGTTGGCCGAGGCGTGTGCCGACGTACTCGGCGATCACTTGCCTCCAAGCCCGGAACCGCAACGTGGAGTGCGCCTGCAGAGCCGGCACGCCGAGGATGAGTTGCATGCGGCGCCGGTGCGCCGAGATCTGCTCGGGAGCGACCTGGTTGAAGTTGACCAGGCAGTGGCGGATCGCGTCCATCAACGGGGTGTTGGCGGACAGGGCGCGGAAGTCCTCACGCATGCGGGCGAGCTCATGGTCGAAGTCGCCCCACGGGATGTCGTTCTTCGAGGGGAAGTAGTGGAAGAACGTCCGGCGCGAGATGCCGGCGGCCTGGGCGATGTCCGTGATGGTGGTGCTGTCGAAGCCCTGCTCGTCGAACAGCTCGAACGCGATGTGTTCGAGCTCCGCCGCGGTGGTCACCTTCCGGCGCCCAACCTGGCGTGTGTTCTTGTCAGCAGTGTTGTGCGCCAACGGGATTCGCTCCATGCCTTGATAGGTGCACTCGGTGCATATACTCTCACTGTCACGCCGACGGCCGTCGGCCCCCGCGATAAGGAGCATCGCATGGCTGATGAAATGCGCGAAGCGAGCACTGTGTCCGCCGAACCGGCGATCGAGGAAGAACTTCTGGTTGAGGAGGTTTCGATCGACGGGATGTGCGGGGTCTACTGATGACTGCCGCGGTGGAGTTCGACACGAGTCTGGGCTACCGGTTGAATCCGCAGGTCGCGTTGCGTCCTGAGCCGTTCGGGGCGCTTGCGTATCACTTCGGGAACCGGAAGTTGTCGTTTCTGAAAGTCCCGGAGCTGGTGGACTTGGTGCGCGGTCTGGCCGACCACGCCAGCGTCGAGGAGGCATTGCAGGAAGTCTCGGAGGGCCGGCGGGCGCAGTTCCGGCGTGCGTTGGCCTCGCTGGCGGCTACGGACATGATCCGGCCCCGGTGATCCGGAGAGATGTGCATGAAGTGGAGTGAATGGTGACTGCTGTTTGCGAACCCGCACCTGTTCCGGCGTTGGTCGAGCAGTTCAAGGGCGGGCTGGATGCCCCGATTTGCCTGACGTGGGAGTGGACCTATGCCTGCAATCTGGCGTGTGAGCACTGCCTGTCGTCGTCGGGTAGGCGGGATCCCCGGGAGCTGAGCACCGCCGAGATGAAGGCTGTGATCGATGAGTTGCAGCGGATGCAGGTCTTCTACGTCAACGTCGGCGGTGGCGAGCCGACGGTGCGTCCGGACTTCTGGGAGCTGCTGGACTACGCGGTCGAGCACCAGGTGGGCGTGAAGTTTTCCACCAACGGGTTGCGGATCGATCGTGAGCGGGCGCGGCAGCTGGCGGCCACCGATTACGTGGACGTGCAGATCTCGCTGGATGGCGCGACGCGCGAGGTCAATGACGCGGTGCGGGGTGAGGGTTCGTTCGACATGGCGATGCGCGCGTTGGAGAACCTGTCCGAGGCGGGTATGCGGGATTTCAAGATCTCGGTGGTGATGACGCGGCAGAACGTCTCCCAGCTCGACGAGTTCAAGGTCATCGCCGATCGGTTCGGCGCGCAGTTGCGCATCACGCGGTTGCGTCCGTCGGGTCGGGGTGCGGATGTGTGGGACGAGCTGCATCCCACCGATGCGCAGCAGCATGAGATCTACTCGTGGTTGGTGGAGCACGGTGATCAGGTGCTCACCGGTGACTCCTTCTTTCACCTCAACGCTTTGGGTTCGACGCCGCTGCCGGGGTTGAATCTGTGCGGGGCGGGTCGTGTGGTGTGCCTGATCGATCCGGTGGGCGATGTGTATGCGTGCCCGTTCGCGATCCACGATGCGTTCAAGGCGGGCAACGTCCGCGAACCGGGTGGGTTCGGCTCGGTGTGGCGGGAGTCGACGCTGTTCGAGGACCTGCGTCGGCCGCAGTCCGGCGGCGCGTGCCAGTCGTGCTCGGCGTTCGACGCGTGCCAGGGCGGGTGCATGGCGGCGAAGTTCTTCACCGGCCTGCCGCTGGATGGCCCGGATCCGGAGTGTGTGAAGGGACATGGCCAGAAGGCACTGTCCGTTGTAGACCGTTCCGGCTTGCCGAAAGCCTCGCAGAACCACTCCCGCGCCTCTCGGCGCAAGGTGAGCTTGGGCATGCCCGGCGTCCCCGCCAAACCCTGCGACTCCAGCCCCCTGGCGAGCTGACCTAAGCAAGAGGAAGGAAGCCGTCGATGGCATCCACTAGACAGTGGTTCGAAACCGTTGCCGAAGCCAGGGAGCGGGCGCGCAAGCGGCTGCCGAAGTCGGTGTATTTGGCTCTGTTGGCGGGTTCGGAACGTCGAACCACGCTCGACGACAACGTAGAGGCATTTGCCGAGCTAGGGTTTCGCCCCCGAATCGCGGATCTCCCGGCCATGCGGAGCCAGACTATCGAGGTTTTGGGGCAGGAGTTGTCGTTGCCGGTGATCTTGTCGCCGACCGGGGTGCAGGCCGTGCATCCCGACGGTGAGATCGCCGTCGCCAAGGCGGCTGCGGCTTCCGGCACTGCCGTGGGGCTGTCTTCCTTTGCCAGCAAACCGGTCGAGGATGTGGTCGCGGCCAATCCGAAGACGTTCTTCCAGGCCTACTGGCTCGGGAGCCGGGAGTCGATCCAGCAGCGGCTGGACCGGGCCAAGCGCGCGGGCGCGAAAGGCCTCATCGTGACGCTGGACTGGACATTCGCCACCGCCCGGGACTGGGGAAGCCCGCCGCTGCCGGAGCGGGTCGACATCAAGACGATGCTGAAGTTCGCACCTCAGGTCCTGGCCCGGCCCGGTTGGTTGGTGCAGTACCTGCGCAGCGGCAGTCTGCCTGATCTGACCACCCCGAATCTGGTTGATCCGGAGGAGAAGGGGCCGACGTTCTTCGGCGCCTATGGGGAATGGATGCAGACAGCGCCTCCGAGTTGGGAGGATCTGGCGTGGCTCCGGGAGCAGTGGGACGGGCCGTTCCTGCTCAAGGGGATCACGCACCCCGATGACGCGCGCCGCGCGGTGGACATCGGCGCGACCGCGATCTCGGTGTCCAACCACGGCGGCAACAACCTCGACAGCACCCCGGCGACCATCCGGGTGTTGCCCAGCATCGTCGACACCGTCGGCGACCAGATCGAGGTGCTGCTCGACGGCGGTATTCGGCGGGGCAGTGATGTCGTCAAGGCACTCGCGATGGGCGCCCGCGCGGTGATGATCGGCCGTGCTTACCTCTGGGGCATGGCGGCCGGGGGCGAGCGCGGGGTGCACAACGTCATCGAGATCCTGCGCAGCGGCATCGACTCCGCGCTGCTCGGGCTTGCCAAGTCCTCGGTGCACGAGGTGGATCGCGGTGATCTCGTCATCCCCGACGGATTCACCCGTGGGATGCGGTGAGACATGAGGGAACCACGAGTCGCTGTTGTCACCGGCGCCGCAAAGGGGAATCGGTGCGGCCACCGTTCGCCGGTTGGCGTCGGCGGGGTGGCGTGTGGTGGCTGTTGACCGTTGCTCCGATGACAAGCGGGTTCCCTACCACCTGGCCACGCGGGAGGAGTTGGCTGCTCTCGTCGGGGAGTTTCCCGGGGCGGTCACGGATGTCGTGGCCGACGTGCAGGACCGAGCCGCTCTCGCGGACGCTGTTGCGGTCGCCGAGCACGAGTTCGGTGGGTTGGACGCGGCGGTCGCGTGCGCGGCGGTCATGGCCGGCGGGCAACCGTTGTGGGAAGCCGACGACGACGAGTGGCAGGTCTTGTTCTCGGTCTGCGTCGACGGGGTGGCCAACCTCGCGCGCGTTGCGGTGCCGAGTATGTTGCGGCACCCGGAGCCCCGCACGGGCAGGTTCGTCGCGCTCGCTTCAGCGGCCGGGCATCGCGGCTTGTTGAACCTGGCTGGGTACAACGCGGCCAAACACGCCGTGGTCGGCCTCATCAAGGGCTTGGCCCACGACCTACGCGGTACTGGGATCGGCGCCACCGCGGTCTCCCCGGGCTCCACTCGGACCGCGATGCTGGACGCGACCGCGCAGGTCTACGGGTTGGAGTCCACCGAGGAACTCGCGCAGCACCAGTTGGTTGGACGATTGCTGGAGCCGGACGAGGTCGCCGCTGCCATCTGCTGGCTGTGCTCAGCGGACTCTTCCGCGGTGAGCGGTAGCGTCATCCACGCCGACGGAGGTTTCACCGCGTGAGCGCTTCCGGTTCTCCGACAGGCACTCCGGTGCCGCTGGTCCCGCAGTCCACCGGCTCACCCAGGCACCGACGATGAACCTTGCCACGAAGCACTGGCCTCACCTGGCTGCCGGCCGCGGCGAGCACCTGCTGGCGGTTCCGCTGGGTGCAACAGAACAGCACGGCCCACATCTGCCCCTGGGCACCGACACCACCATTGCCGAAGAACTGTGCCGAAGACTTGCCCAGCGCATGCCAAAAATCCTTGTGGCTCCGGCCATCCCGTACGGTTCCAGCGGCGAACACGCCGGGTTTCCGGGTACCTTGTCGATCGGTCAGGAGGCAATGCCGCTTAGCTTGAGTTGATCTTGCCCTTGGTGGCGGGGATGATCTCGGGTGTGGTGGATATGGCGTGGTGGCTGGTGCCCGGTTGACGGATCTGGTTTCGCTGGGGGTGCTGGCCTCGTCGGTTCCTCGGGATGTGGTCGATGAAGTGATCGTCGCGGCGGGGCGGCAGGCCAAGCGCTCGGATGGGAAGCTTCCGCCGCACGTCATGGTGTATTTCGTGATGGCGATGGCGTTGTTCGCCTCGGAGGATTATGAGGAAGTCGCGGCCCGGCTGACCGATACGCTGGCGGCGTGGGGTTGCTGGGATCAGCAGTGGAGTCTGCCTACTTCGGGTGGGATCACTCAGGCTCGTCAGCGTTTGGGGGCTGAGCCGCTTGCGGAGTTGTTCGCCCGGGTCGCGGTCCCGGTGGCCGGGGAGCTGACCCGGGGTGCGTTTCTCGGGCCGTGGCGGTTGATGGCCATCGACGGGTTCGAGTGGGATGCACCGGACACCAAGGCCAACGGCGCGGAGTTCGGCTACGGCGGCTCGGGGGAGAGCCGGTCGGCGTTTCCGAAGGTCCGTGTGGTGTCGGTCAGCGAGTGCGGCTCGCATGCGATGGTGGACGCTGAAATCGGTGGGGTCACCGGCAAGGGCAGCGGGGAACAGACCCTGGCGAGACGGTTGTACCGGCGCCTGCAGCCTGGCTGGTTGCTGATCGCCGACCGCAACTTCTACACCTGGCAGGACTGGTGCACCGCGGCTGACACGGGTGCGGAGCTATTGTGGCGCGTCAAGTCCAACACGAGGCTGCCGGTGCTGGGATCGCTGTATGACGGCTCCTACCGCTCGGTGCTGATCGAGGCGAAAATCCGGGGCAGGGCACGGCAAGCGCTCATCGACGCCGCCGCCCGCGGCGAGGATCTCCCTCCTGATCAGGCCAGGATTGTGCGGGTCGTGGAATACACGGTGCCCGACCGCGACGGCAACGGCAAGGGCGAACTGATCCGGCTGATCACCACTATCACCGACCCCACCGCAGCGCCGGCGGCGGCGTTGGCCGAGAGCTACCACCACCGCTGGGAACACGAAACCGCCAACGGCCAGATCAAAACCGTCCTGCGCGGACCGGGAAGAGTGCTGCGGTCGAAAAGCCCCGACATGGTCCGCCAGGAGCTCTACGGCTACCTGCTCACCCACTACGCGATCAGCGCGCTGATCTGCCGGGCGGCCACCGAAGCCGACATCGACCCCGACCGGGTCAAATTCACCCGCACCGTCCGCATCGTCCGCCGCCGGATCGCCGATCCGGCGGCTTTTTCCCCCTGAACACCAGAAACGATCTCTGGCCGCTATCACCTCCGACATCACCGCCGCCCGCAACCTCAATCCCCGCCGCCGCCACCGCAGCTACCCCCGCGTGATCAAACGCGGCCGCCACAACGCCTACCGAGTCAAAAAACCCACCGACACCGGCACCCGCCACGACAGCCCGCCCAGCATCCAACTCGCCCCCACAGCATCATGATCAAAATAGGCTAAGCGGCATTGTGGTCAGGAGGCGGTCGAACTCGTGCTCACCGAGCTGGTGCGCTCCGCCGACGCTTTCGCGGGCGTCATCCTCGTCAACGCCCACGGCGGCAATCTTCAACCGCTCCAGGCTGTGTTGCGCACCCTCCGCTCTGAAGGGCGCCGCATCTACGCCTGGATGCCTAGCGGAGCCAACACCGACTCGCACGCGGGTCACACCGAAACGTCCGTCATGCTCCACCTCCAGCCTGATCACGTCGAAACAGCCTTGATGCGAAAGGGAAACACGACGCCGCTTCCCGAATTGATCGACCGCTTGCGTGCCGACGGAGTCGCAGCCGTCAGCCCTGACGGCGTGTTGGGCGACCCCACGCACGCCAGCGCGGACCAGGGAGCCACCATCCTCGAACGCTGGACCGAACAACTGACGACCGCGGTGGAGAAATGGAGCCGGATATGGCGTGATGCGTCGGCAGCTCTGTAGGCATTGCTGACGAAGGGAGTGTGAACCGGGTTCCGAGTGCCAGGTTGAGGAATCGCTATGACGGCCCGCAGTTACACCGATGCGGCAACCATGTGCCGCCTGTGCGGTGAGGCGGCTGCGGTGATCACCGGGATCCTTGCTCACGCGGATAGGAGGTTTACGGCATGAGCACTCTGCATTTGAGGGGAGACTCCAGCCTCCAGAGGTGGGATGGCGGTCGGACACTGGTCGGCGGATCCCCACTCCGAGTGGTGCGCCTCAGCGAAGCGGGTGCCCGGCGCGTGGACGGATGGTTAAGGGGTACTCCGGTGCCTGCCGACCCGGCTAGTCGTGGCCTCGCTGAACGTCTCGTCCGTGCAGGGATGGCGCATCCCGTTTATGGGGACGGGCAACTGCGACCGGTGGACGTGACCGTGGTCGTTCCGGTGCGGGACGACGCCGACATGGTTGCCGACCTGCGTATGGCCGCGGGTGACGTCGCCGAGGTCATCGTGGTCGACGACGGGTCTCAAATACCGATTGATGGTGCGGCCCTGCGGAACGAGACCGCTCGCGGGCCTGCCGCTGCACGCAATGCGGGCTGGCGCCGTGCTCGAACAGCCCTCGTGGCGTTCCTGGACGCCGACACCGCCTTGGAACGCGGTTGGCTGGAACCTCTGCTGCGTCACTTCGAAGATCCCACGGTGGTCGCGGTGGCTCCCCGCGTCCGCAGTATGGATGGTGACACGATCTTGGCTCGCTACGAATACCTGCGATCGCCCTTGGACTTGGGAGCCGTGCCAGGACCGGTGGATTCCACGTGGCCGAATCCGGAGAGGGGTAACGCGGTGACTCCACGCGTCGCCCGAGCCGGGCAAGGTCGTCAGCCCTCGCGACGTCTGCCCGGACACGGGCTGGCCCGTCTCTCCTGCCAGCAGGCCCGAAGCTGGTGATCTCGGATGCCTTCACCTTCCAAGGCCCCCGGCAGCTCCTCAGCCCACTTGAACCGTGCACCACCAAAGTGGTTGGGGATCAGGAGATTCAGGTCGATCCTAAGTGGATAGTCATCGTCTGCGGTCGGCGCGCCACACAGGTTTGTCAGCACCGCACAAAACTCCTTGGTGCTCTATGGAATCCTCGCAGAGTTCGGGTCACCAGCCTCCAGTGTGGCGGCTGAGGTGGCTTGATAAGCCGCCTCAGCCAGACCGAGCACCCACAGGCGCGTTTACTGCGCCCCTCGTCCTCAGCGAAGGGCTTTCCGACGATCTGTACGCCCATCGGAAGCCCAGTGGATGTGAACCCCGTCGGCACCTGCAACGCCGGCAGACCAGTGATATTTCGCCGGAATGCACATGCGGGACTATGCGGAGGTGGCTCCCTCCACTATTCCGTCGTCCCAGCGAAAGTACAGATCGTCTCGCCGAAGGGCCGGTCCTGGCGACGACGGAGCCAAAAGGACATCAATCTGGTCGAACATCCGGCACCAGTCCTGCTGGATCTGGGTGCGTAGCCGCATCGTGTTGATGTAGTCGGTTGCCAGGACGGCTTCGCCGACCGCAAGCATTTCCCGCACGTCATCGTTGAACAGCTCGGGGTGTTGCGCGTCGCGTCTGCGCGCCGTGGCTGATCATCGGCTATCGCGACGGTTCCCGCGCGACGATTGTTCCTCGGCGCGTTCGCCGCGCTGCTGGACCTGCAGCCGGACATCACGGTGATGGCGACTGCGGGAACTGGCGACGAAGCGCTCGCCGCGGTCGAGCGGCACCGGCCGCACATCCTGCTCACGGACATTGAAATGCCAGGCCGAACCGGGCTCGAAGTGGCGGCGGAACGCTTCACTACATCGCGGAGATCATTCCCGGGGGTCGCGTACACATGCAGCCGACGCTGCTTTGGCCACAGTCGTTGTTCGACAAAGAAATTCCGCATGACCATCCTTCGTGATCGACTACACCCGAGTCCCGAATCAGTATTGTAAACATTCAGCTGGTGCACTGTGTGTAGTGCCAGCGGTGCTGGCGTAGCGGTCTGTGACTGCTGGGGCTGTGTGGTTTCTGTGTCGGCGTGTCGCTGGCTGATCTTCTGGTTCGGAACTGCTGTGATGCTGGGGTGCCTGTGCCCGAGGCGATGACCCGTGACGAGTTGATCGAGCTCGTGGGTGAGCAGGGCGCGCGGATCGCGGCGCTAGGCGAGCAGATCGCGGTGCGAGACCGGCAGATCACAGTGATGGCCACGCAGATGGCCGAGTTGGCGGAGGTCAACGAGACGCTGGGCGAGAGACTGGCGAAGCTGGAGCATGTGCTGTCCCGGAACAGCAAGAATTCGTCATCTCCTCCGTCCAAAGACGACGGCCCGGGCAGGACACCGCCTCCGGCGAAGGCGAAACGCGGCGGCGCGTCGAAGCGGAGGGGCAAGCAGCCCGGGACTCCGGGGGCGAACCTGGCCTGGACCGATTCCCCGGGAGATCACAAGGACCGGTTTCTCCGGGGCGTATGCGAGTGCGGCACTGACCTGGCCGGGGCACGGGATCTGGGGGTGGTGGATCGCTACCAGCAGCACGAGATCCCCCCGGTGTCGGTGAAGATCACCCAGTACGACCAGCATGCGGTGCGCTGTGGCTGTGGCAGGGTGCACACCGCTGCGCGCCCGGAAGGCGCCCGTCCCGGGCCGGTGGGCTACGGCCCGAACCTGCAGGCTTTCGCTGTGTATCTCATGGTCGTGCACTTCATTCCCGTGCACCGCTGCGTCGAGCTGTTGGCATCGCTGACCGGCGCCGCGCCCAGCGTGGGTTTCGTGCACGGCATGCTTACCCGCGCTGCGGGCGTGTTGACCGAGGTCGACACGCGGATCCGCACGCTGATCACCCTGGCCTACGCTGTCTGCTGCGACGAAACCCCGCTGCGAGTGGGGCCGCGCACACCCAAACCGGGCAAGAAGAAAGCCGAGAAGTATCTGCTGGTCGCCTGCACCGAACTGTTCACCCACTACCTGCTCGGTGACCGGGACCTCGCCACGTTCAAGGCGTTCGTGATCCAGGATCTTGCCGGCTCGGTGATCGTGCACGACCGCTACCAAAACTACGACTCCGCCGAACTGGGCGAGCTGACCCACCAACTGTGTTGCGCTCACCTGGGTCGTGATCTCGATGGTGCCGGCGAGGTCTATCCCGGTGCGCACTGGCCCACCCAGATCGCCGACGCACTGCGCGGGCTGATCCACGAAGCCAACCTCGCCCGCGCCACCGGCCGGGACGCGATCGAGCAGACCATCAAAAACGAGCTGATCAAGCGGTTCCGGGACGGTGTTCGGGTCGGGCTGTCCGACACCACCAGCCACGGAAACCGGCCCGGTGAGCGCAAGACCCGGCTACTGCTGGAAGTCCTGCGCGACCGCGAGCCCGACGTGCTGCGCTTCGCCCACGACCTGAAGGTTCCACCCACCTCCAACCAAGCCGAACGCGACCTACGGCCCGCCAAGGTGCAACAGAACATCTCCGGGCGGCTGACCAGCGAGAAACGCACCAAAGACCGCTACCGAATCCGCGGATACCTCTCCACCGCCAGCAAGCACGGCCGCAACATGATCGAAGCCCTCCGCGAGGCCATCCGCGGACACCCCTGGATGCCACCGGACCCCACCCCAGCCTGACCCGCGCCAACCCCGACCGGCACCAAACCCATCGGGCGATCACGCCATGCCATCACGCAGACCACTCACGGCAATCCAACTGAATGTTTACTCAGTATCACCTCACGGTTCTTCCGAGACTTCGGCGGCTCGTCGTTCTCCGCGCTCCCGGAGAGTTCTTCCAGAAGCGCGTGAGCTTTTCCCATAATGTCCAACGCGATCCGGGTTTTCGAGAGGTCGGATTTCAGTTTCTCGTTTTCGCGGCGTAGCTTTTCCAGTTCGAGTTGCTCGGCGGTCTTCTTCGGGCGTTTCGGCGGTGACCCCGCATCGGCGGACCGGGCGGTGAGAACACCGGCGTCACGGTCGCGTGTCCATTCGATGACATGGGAGGAATACAGGCCTTCCCGCCGCAGGATCGCGCCTTTCTCCCCGTTCGGGGCGTTCTCGTACTCGGCGACGATCGCCAGCTTGTACTCCGGGCTGAACACCCGCCGCGAAGGCCGCGGCGCCGGATCGGCACCCGGTGGCGTCGAGGAGCCAGACTGGTCATCAGACGGTGTGGACACGGACACAAGGATCTCCGATCCCGTCCTCTGATCAGTACCCGGTACTCACACCGGGTGTCTCACCTCAGCCTGACAAAGATGGGATCACCCACGCCGACCTCACCAGGGACATCACGGCGCGCCAGTCGCCACGGCTGCCCGGAACTCCAGCACGAACCGGCCGTCCGCAGCCCCACACGCCGCAGCAGTAGCACTGGCCACCCAACCACCCAAGCTCAACGAGCACGATCTTGGGCCAACCATACTGGCACAGTCACCGAACGGGCCGCATTGAATGGCAACGAGCCGACCTGCGTGTCACGGGACAGCCAGCTGGCCGCTGGTGCCGGAGGATCGTGACGGCCTGATCGTGCAGGCGGTCCTACTCGCCATCGTCGGCGGCGGCGCCATCCGGGTCTTGCCCAGATCAGACTTCAGTTTCTTGTTCTCCCGGCGCAGTTTCTCCAACTCGAGCTGTACCGCGGTCTTCTTCGCCCGCTTTGGCGCCGCCCCGCCGGCCTTGTCGGACCGGGCGGTCGGGACACCGGCATCACGGGCGCGTGTCCACTCGATGACGTGGGAAGAATACAAGCCCTCCCGGCGGAGGATCGCGCCTTTCTCGCCGTTCGGGGCGTTCTCATATTCGGCGACGATCGCCAGCTTGTACTCCGGGCTGAACACCCGCCGTGAGGGCCGTGCGGCAGGATCAGGCTGCTGAGCGGGCTGGCCGGGCCTGTCGGATGAAGTGGACACGTCTACCAGGATCTCCGATCCCGCCCTGGCTCCGGTACCCGGCACTCACACCAGGTGTCTCATCTCATCCTGACAAAGAAGGGCGTGCGGTTGACGCCGGCGTGATTGCGATCTCGGTTTCCAACCACGGCGGTAACAACCTTCTTGGCGAGACCAGCTGTGTCTGAGCCTGTCAGACGCCGCAGTCACACCGAACGATCCACATTCCGCGCTGTGACGAATGTGGCGATTTGTGCGCGGGAGGTGAAGCCGAGCTTGCGGAGGACGTGTTCGACGTGCGCCTCGACTGTGCGAACACTGACGATGAGTGTGTCAGCGATCTCCCTGTTGGTCAGCCCATCGGCGACCAGGGAGGCGATCTGGGCTTCCCGCTTCGTCAGAGCGTGGTCGACGTCTTGCCTCTTACCTTGGGGTGCGGCGGCACCATGGGTGTGGCCTAAAGCGATTTCGACCGCGTCGTCGGGCTTTCGCTCGCCGGCGGAGAAGGCCGCGGTGAAGGCTTCGGAGCCGAGTGAGCTCTCGGCACGTGCGGTGCACTGCGCGCTCCACTCCTGTAGACGGGTGAATCCTGCCATGTGCGAGCCCAGCGGCTCCCACAGAGCACGGCTCGCACCCAGGAATTTCGCGGCCTTTGTGGCGTCGCCGTTGGCCTCTGCAGTCCAAGCGAGCACGTTGAGCGCCATGGCCACGCCGAGAGGGTCTCCGAGCGTCTGCTTGTACCGGAGAGCGTCGATGACAGTCTTTTCCGCTTTCGTCTGGTCTCCGCGGAGCCAGCGCGCTATCCCCAGGTACAGCTGGCTCCACGACATCATCCATTGTTCGTTATGGGCCGCACACGCAATCCGGCATTCCTCGAGGATCTCGAGGGCACGATCGACGCGGTCGCCGGAGATCGCCGCGATGCCCAAATTTAGCTTGGCGAGGGTGAGGTGCAGGTTGAACCCCTTCGCCTGGGCTTCAAGGGCGACACCTTCTTGGAGATAGGCGGTGCCCTCGTCGACGTTTGCGCGGAACAGCTCGGCGAGGCCGCAGATGTAGGTCGCATGAGCGTAGGAGAGTGGGTCGCCGATTTCCTGAGCGAGATTGAGACACTCGTGGAGGACCACTAGAGCCTGGTCGGGAGCGCCTTCAACGGTCAGAAGATACCCCTTCACCCAGAGCGCAGGAGCTCGCTCCGGATAAGGGTCCCTGTTTGCCTTCAGGAGCTGGTCCAGCCAGCGCCCGCCTTCCCGCGGGTGGCCACAGGCGATCCAGAAGGCCCAGAGTGCACTGGCAAGGGCAAGTCCCTCGCGGTCTGCACTGGGTTGGGAGAGGGAGGACTCGAGCGCAACTCGAAGGTTCGCGTGGCGCCGCTGCATATCTTCGAACAGCCTGATCTCCTCCGGACCGAACCAGGCCGACTCGAAGTAACGGGCGACGGAGAGGTAGTGATCGCGATGGCGTGCTACGACCTCCTGCTCCATATTGATTTCGGCGAGTCGTTCCGCGCCGTAGTGGCGAATGGTTTCCAGCATTCGGTAGTCGGTGCCGTCGTAGCTGACGATGGACTTGTCCACGAGCCCCACCAATGCGTTTACCACGTTCCCGTGGTCGGCGCTGACGGGTTCGCACACTGCCTCGATTGCCGCCAGCTCAATCGGTCCAGAGAAGACCGACAAATCGGCCCAGAGCCGGCGCTCGTCTTCGGTGCAGAGGTCGTAGCTCCAGTCCATCGCGGCCCGCACCGTTCGATGTCGATCGGCTACTGCCCTATCGTCCTGGGGCAGGATGTCGTAGCTGGCGCGATGTCGCATGAGTAGTTCGTGCACCGACATCGAGCGCATCAGTACACTCGCGAGTTCGATCGCCAGTGGCAGACCATCGAGACGCGTGCATAGCTCCACGACCTCAGACCGATTGGCGTCGGAAATAGCGAAATGCGGGGCGGCCTCGATCGCTCGCTGGACGAAGAGGTTGACCGCATCGAAACGGATCTCGTCGCCAGCCTTGACCTCAGCGATGTGGGGCAACGACATCGGCGGAACTGAATACACCACCTCGCCAGTGATCCGAAGCGGTTCCCGACTTGTGGCCAGGATCCGAAGGTGAGGACAGGCCCTCAGCAGTTCGCGGACTAGCTTGGCGCATGAATCGATCAGGTGTTCACAGTTGTCGAGAACGATCAATCGGCGCTCGTCGCCGAGGTGCGCGACAAGGTCCTCGAGCGGTTCTTGTTTGTTGGCCGGTATGTCCAGGGCGCGCATCACGGTTAGCGTTAGGAGGTCTGGTTTGGTCAACTCGGCCAGTTCAACCAGCCACGCGCCATCGTCGAAGGACCGCCGTAGCCCCCGTGCCACGGAGATCGCGAGCCGGGTCTTGCCTGCGCCGCCTATTCCGGTCAAGGTCACCAACCGAGAGCTGACCATGCGGTCCCTGATGTCGGTGGCCTCGGTGCGGCGGCCGACCAAGCTCGTGGTGTCCTCGGGGAGGTTGCCGCGTGTTTTCGTGAGCTTCGTGGCCATGAGAATCACCTTCGGCTTTACGTTCAGCCCTATGTGTCTAGCTAGGATAAGCCTGCTATGTATACGAGGTAATGAGGTTGGCGATCAGGATCGCAGCCGTCATTGGGCGGGCCTTGACGCAACGAGGCTGTCCTTCGCGATCCGGCAGTACGCAGTTGCTTGGCGCACTCGACGCATACAGCGCGGAGATGCTCACGGCACCGGCTTCGGGGAAGGGCGCTGAGCAGCTCGGCAACAACGCGTGGCCCCTGGTGCCGGCGTCGGTGAGCACAGTCGGGTTGTCGAGCAGGGCGTGGACGCGGCGGCGTCGTTTGGCCCGCCCGCCCGCGATGCTGGTGACCGAGGCGCCGGGTAGCGGGGAGGATCTGCCCCTCCCCGACCCCACAGATCCGGACCTGAACCTCTCGGTTCATCCGGCAGGGCGTGTGGAAGGTTGATCTGAGGGCTGCGGCGGTTCTCTGACCAGGCAGGACACAGGACGAGGGCGCGACCTTGATGGGAGATCATCGGGGTGTTGAGTCCATGATGGTCTACCCGAAAGCCGCGCCCTTGTGTCTTTATCTTCCCCGATCCCGACTGCGCTGAATCAACCCGCCCGCACTGTCGAGTCGCTGCGGGGGCCGTATCGACGGCCTGTGGCAGGCCCTGATGTGGTAACCGATCCCCGCAACGCCCGCAGCCTGCGGTATCGGCTGCCGTTGCTGCTGGCCCTGGCGGTGCTGGCGGTGGCCGCCGGGGCCAAGACGTTCCTCGAGATCGCCGAGTACGCCGCGGATCTGCCGGTCTGGTTTGTGGCCGAGCTCGGGGTGTGTTCGTGGTCGGGCACCCCGTCGGGGGTGGACCTTCGCGCGGGTGCTGGCCAGGGTCGATCATGACGAGCTCGACCAGGCGTTGTCCGGCTGGATGTTGTAGGACAGCGAGCCGTCGGAGGCGGTCACCGTCGATGGCAAGACGATGCGGGCCGCGGTCACCGGGCAGGAAGAGATGCCGCAAACGCAGGTGCCGCCGCGATGAACTCCCGCGGCGAGGTTGTTGGCCAGGTCGCGGCCGATGGTGGTGATGAGAACGCCGCGGCCCGGGATCTTCTGTCCCGGCTGGGACGAAAAGCCTTGGAGGGCAAGGTGATCACCGCCGATGCCAAACATGCCAGCAGCGCCTTCATCGCCGAAGCCGAGGCCGCCGGGGCATGCTGGCTCCTGCCGGTCAAAGGCAACCGCCCTGGTACGCATCAGCGGCTGAAAACCCTGCCCTGGAACAACGCGCGTCTGGACACCAATGATCGCACCCGCGGGCACGGTCGGGCCGAGACCCGCAGCCTGAAAGTCCGTACCCTGGACGACAATCTGCGATCAGAGCTACTCGGGGCCCGGCAGGCCGTCGGCGATCCGCCGCTGGCGCCGACCGGAAGGCAACCCGCCAGCATCGAAACGGTGCACTACCTGACCAACCTGCCACCGGCCGACACCACCCCGGATGACCTGGCCAGACTGATCCGGGGGCACTGGGGCATCGAGGCGCGACTCCACCTGGTCCGTGACGTCGCCTTCAACGAAGACCATCACCGCGCCCGCATGGGCAACGCACCGCAGAACCTCGCTGTCTTACGCAACACCGCGATCACCCTGCACCGCCAGAACGGAGCCACCGGCATCCAACCCGCCCTCCGCGCCGGCAACCGCAGACCTGAACGACTTCTGAACCTACTACCCGAAACGGCCTAAACCGGACAGGTCAACTTTACACAGACCCTGGTTCATCCGGCTCGTGCCGTCGAGTTGTTGTTGAATATCTGCGCGCCCGTGAGGTCGGCCCAGCTATAGCGAAGCTATAGCGTCATGGAGCCCAGTCAGCTCCTTGAGACATTCTTGGCCAGTACGCCAGAAGCGGTCACCGAACTGCGCCCCGGCCCGGTGGGCTGCGCTCCGCAGCTACCGGGAGGCTTCACCGCTCGACCAAAGCCGAAGGCGGTTATACGATGCGGGTCGCCGATCTCCGTAGGGACTCGACGGGTCCCTACTGCGACGGTCCGTGCCGATTACCGCGCCACGTCGCGGGCGTTCCGTGGTCGGTACCGATGTGAGCGCCTGGCTTTCGCGAACCGTCGACATCGGGATCACCGGTTCGGGACCCGGACCGCGCCGTCGAGGCGGATCGTCTCGCCGTTGAGGTAGGGGTTCTCGAGCAGCTCGACGGCCAACCGCCCGAACTCGGGCGGTTGGCCTAGTCGACGGGGATGGGGGACCGCCGCGGAGAGCGTGTCGAAAACATCGGGCGGGAGCTTGCCGAGCATGGGCGTGGCGAACAGGCCTGGGGCGATCGTGTTCACGCGGATCGACCAGCGGGCGAGGTCGCGGGCGGCGACGAGGGTGATGCCGTGCACTGCCGCCTTGGACGCGGTGTAAGCCGTTTGTCCGGCTTGACCGTCGAAGGCAGCCACGGAGGAGGTGAGCACGAAGGCACCGCGATCGCCGTCGGGTTCCTCGTCGTTGTGGGCCATGCGCGCGGCGGCGAGGCGCAGGACGTTGTAGGTGCCGACAAGGTTCGTCTCGACGATGGTCTTGAAGGATGGGAGGGGGCTGGCCTGCGGTCGGCGTCCAGGATCCGCAGCTGATCGCCACCTCGGCCGGCGGCGTGCACGACCGCGCGCAGCGGCCCATGCTCCTCGGCGACGTCGAGCGCCGCGTTCAGCTGCTCCTCGTCGCGCACGTCGGCGCCGACGAAGCAGGCGTCCGAGCGGATGAGGCTTTCCCGGCCCGCCGCGTCGGGGAGGTCCACTCTGACGACCTGTGCTCCGCGGGCGAGTAACGATTCCGTGGAAGCGCGTCCGAGGCCTGAAGACGCACCCGTGACGAGCACCACCTGCTTAGTGAGCCGCATGCCACCTTCCAACGGTCGGGAGTCGGTTCGCAGGAGCATTGGTGGGCCGGGGTCAGGTTCCGGCCCACCGGAACGGATCTCGGTCAGCCGGTGAGGTGTGTGCGGAGGAAGCTGCTGATCCGCGCGATCGACTCGTCGGCCTCCGGCGCCAGACCGGCCAGGTCGGTCCACACGTGCTGCAGCTCGTCGACCGTGTCGAAGGCGACGTCGACGCCCGCCTCGCGGGCGCTCGCGGCGAACCGCTCGGACGCGTCGTAGAGCGTCTCCGCCGTGCTCGCCGTGAGGTATACCGGCGGGAAGCCGGTCAGGTCGGCGTGCAACGGGTTGAGCGACGGGTCCTTCACGTGCTGTAGGTAGTCCTCGCCGAGCCACATCGTGAGGCACCCCGTGAGGGACTCGCGGGAGACCGCCAGGTCGTGCTCAGCGTTCGTGTCGAGCGTGCTCCCCTCCAACGCGGGGTCGAGCCACCCGGAGATGGACACGACGGCACCCGGCACGGCACCCCCGTCTCGCAGCAGGCGCAGGGCGGCGGTCACTGCGAGGCAGCCGCCCGCCGAGTCCCCCGCGAAGGCGATCCGGTCCGCGTCCACGCCCTGCTCGCGCAGCCAGTGGAATGCGGCCAGGGCGTCCTCGACCTGTGCGGGATGCCGGTTTTCGGGGGCCAACCGATAGTCGAGGGCGAGCGCCCGGACGTTCGCCGCCTTCGCGAGATGACCGACCACCTTGCGGGACTGGGCGGCTGAGCCGAAGACGTAGCCGCCGCCGTGGAGGTAGATCACGGCGTGGTCGGTGTCCGCGTCGACCGGGATGCACCACTTCCCCCGGACGCCCGCGACGTCGACGTCCTCGTACGTGACACCCGTTGGCTCGGCCGACATGTGCTGCAGCTCCGCCAGGGTGCTGCGGACGTCCGCCAACGGCGCGGGCGGCTCGGACATCAGCCGGTCACGGATGCGATACCACAGCTCGACATGCGCCTCGGCCTGCTTGCTCACCACCGGACTTAACCCCCCACTCGAACGGAATCCGTCGCCGACCCCTCGGTGAGACCCTTCGGTGTCAGCAGACCCTTCTCGACGCCGAGGATCTGCAGGGCCAGGGCCTTCACCATGCCGCGGACAACGCTGGTCGACCCGACGTTGAACCACAGGTGCGGGTATCCGGACTGGCAGAATGTCCCGCGCAGCTCACCGTCCTCGCCGACGCCCCACACCGGGCTGAGCCGGTCTGTCACCTCGTCACCGCAGATCGGCCGCGCCATCTCGCGGGTGTTCTCCCAGCCGGTGGCGAAGACCACGAGGTCGACGTCCTCGGACGATCCGTCCGAGTAGACGACGCCGTTCTCGGTGAACTTCGCGATCTCCCCGCGCTGCACCCGCACGTCACGGTTGATGATGAGCTGGGTGCAGCCCTTGTCGATGTAGTACCCGCGGGAGAGGTTCAGCGCGGCGCCCAGCAGGCCCTCGTCCCCCTTCCCGGTGTCGGCCTCGAAACCGGCGGCGTTGAGGCCCGCCAGGAGGTCGGCGTCGAGCTCGGCGATCGCGCGGGTCGCGGGCGGGGCGACCTTCTCGAGCATGAACTCCAGTGGGAAGGAGTTGCTGAGCAGGTCCGCGTCCTCCAGCGGCGGACCGGTCTCGCTCCAGAACTGTCCGAAGAAGATCGGCACCCCGTGGACACCGGACATCACGTAGGTGCTGCCTCGCTGCAGGACGGTGACCGCCTCCGCACCACCCTCGTAGAGGCTCTGCACGACGTCGAGCCCACTCGAACCGGTCCCGACGACGACAGCCTTCTTCCCCGCGTAGGCCCGTCCGCCCGGGAAGCGGCTGGAGTGCAGGACCTCGCCTCGGAAGCGGTCGGCGCCGGGCGTCTCGGGAACCCTCGGCTTGCCCGCCATCCCGGTGGCGAAGACCAGCTGGGACGGCCGGAGCACGCGCTCGATGCCCTCCCGCACGACGGTGACGGTCCACCTCCGCTCCCGCTCGTCGAACGTCGCCGACTTCACCTCGGTGCGGACCCAGGCGTTGAGCTGCATGAAGTTGACGTACGACTCGATCCAGTCGCCCATCAGCTCCGAGGGGATGTAGAGCGGGAAGTTGTCCGGGTACTCGAGGTAGGGGAACCGGCAGAACCACTTGGTGTCGTGGAGCGAGAGGCCGGCGTACCGGAGACGCCAGTTGTCGCCCAGCCGCTCCTCCTTGTCGACGATGAGGTGCGAGACGCCGAGGTGCTGCAACCTGGCGCCCAGCATCAGCCCCGCGTGCCCGGCACCGATGATCAGGACGGTCGGTTCGAAGTCGGCGAACTCGCGCTCCGCGGACCGCTTTTCGCTCCAGGTGGCCCGGTTGGGCACGGGGGTCCGGTACTCGGGTCGGTTGACGTCGTTGATCGAAGTGCTGGCCTCCTCGTGGCCGATCAGGTCCTGCATACTCGAGAGAACGTTCCAGGCGCGCCACTGTCCATTGTGGTTGACCAGGCGGAGTACCCCGCGCCCGTGCGCCTCGCGGGTGGTGAAGGTGAAGAAGGTCTCGATGATCCGTTCGCCAAGGAGCTCCGAGAACTCCGGCGTCGCACCCTCCAACGCAAAGCCTGCGGCCTCGACCCCGGCGATCCGGTCGCCGAGCATCGCGACGACCTTCTCCCGGCCACGGAAGGTCTGCACGTCCCAGGTCAGCGCGAGCAGGTCGCGCCACCACACGTCGTCGAGCAGAAGGTCACCAACGGTCTCGAAGTCGCGTCGCGCGACGGCTTCGCCGAAGTCCGCCAGCCATCCCGAGACGATCTCGGACGCACAGGCCGAGGTCTCAGCGGACTGCACATCGGTCATCGTCATCGTGCATCACCCTCTTTGTATGTGCCTGGTCGTTCACTGCGCCGCGTCATCGTGAGGTCACCGCTTCGACGAGTGCTGGCGCGAGAGTGCGCCATTGCGGCCGGGGCATGGTCGTCTGGTCGTCCCTGTCGATCATGATCTGGATGCAGACGTGGTCGGCTCCCGCATCCGTGTGGGCGCGGACCCGGTTGGCGATCGCCTGTTCGTCGCCCCACGCGATCAGGGCGTCGATGAGCCGGTCGCTCCCTGGGCGTCGGACCTCGTCCTCGGTGAAGCCGAGTCTGCGCCAGTTGTTGACGTAGTTCGGGAAGTCGAAGTAGATGTCGATGTTCTTCCGCGCGATCCGGCGGGCCGCATCCGCGTCGGTCTCGAGGACGACGCCCTGCTCGGGGGCCAGCAGCCGGTCCGGGCCGAGGGCCTCTCGCGCGATCGCCGTGTGCTCGGGGTCACCAGGTACGTGAGCGAACCCGCGCTGCGGTCCCGTGCGACGCCGAGCATCTTGGGCCCGAGCGCTGCCAGCAGCCGTCGGTCGGCGGGCACCGGCGGATCGGCCGCGTCGAGCGCGTCGAGGTAGTGGTTCATCACCGCCAGCGGCCGCGTGTACTTGCCTGGGTGCCGCGGGTTCACGATCTGCGCGTGGCTGGCACCGATGCCGAGCAGGAGCCGGTCCCGAAGGTTCTTGGCCAGCGCGGCGCGGCGGGCGGCGACCTCCGCAGAGTCCTGGAACCACAGGTTGAGCACGCCGCTGGCCACTGTGATCCGGGACGTGCTCGCGAGCAGGGTTTCCAGGCGGTCGAGTAGCGCGCCACCGATGTCAGGGATCCACAGCGCGGAGTAGCCGAGCTCCTCAAGCTCGGCGGCGCAGTCGAGGGCCTGCTGCTCTGGCCCGAATCGCAGCGCCGCCTCGAAAATGCCGACGCCGGTGAGTGGAGTGGTCATGACTGTGCGGAGGTGGCCGTGAAGGACACCCGGAGCTTCTGCGGCACCAGGAAGAACATCGCACCGGTGAACTCCGCCTCGAGTACCTCGTAGGAGTCCCAGCGCCGCAGCATCGCCCGCAGCACCTCCTCCTGCTCGAGCAGGCTGAACATGCGGCCGAGGCAGCCGTGGACCCCGGCGCCGAAGTTCAGCGGCGGCTTCGGGTGGGGTCGGGTGATGTCGAGCCGCCGCGGGTCCTCGAAGACAGCGGGGTCGTTGTTCGCCGCGAAGATGTCCGGGAAGATGATGTCGTCCGGCGTGATGTCCAGGCCCTTGTAGGTCGTCGCCGTTCGGGAGGAACGGGTGATCGACCAGGCGCCGGGGTTGTAGCGCATCAGTTCCGTGACGGCGTGCGGGACCCGGTCGGGCTCCTGCTTCAGAAGCTGCCACTGTTCCGGGTTGGCGGCCAGGGCCTCCGCGTTGCAGCAGATCTGCGCAGAGGTGGTGTCGGTACTACCAACGAGCGCGTTGAAGACCACGGCCAGGATGTCGTCCAGATCGATCTCGCCGCGATCCTGCGCGGCGACGAGGAAGGACAGCAGGTCGTCCCCGGGCTGCTGGCGGCGCAGCTCCGCCAGCCCTAGCAGGTATGCCGTCGTTAGGGTAGCGGCGATCTCCAGCCGGTCGGGGTGGTCCGGCTGGGGCGGCGCCGAGGTGAGCATGCACTCCTGGGAAAGGTGGGCGACGAGTGGCGCGTCGGTCAGCGGAGCTCCCACGAGCAGGCAGAACAGCGTCGACGGCAGCCGGTTGGCGATGCCCCCAAGGAAGTCGTAGTCGTTGGACTGCGAGGCGGCTTCGTCGAGCCAGGAGTCCAGCCACTCGCTAACGTGCCCTCGAACCCGCTCGGCACTCGACGAGGCGAACCACGGCGCACAGGCCTTGCGGGCGCGCAAATGCTCCTGGCCGTCCCGGCTGAAGAGGAAGTTGAGGAACGCTCCGCGGGTCGCTGTGCCCTCTACGCCTCGGGAGTCCAGCCGTGCCGCCATACCGAGGGTGAAGTCCGTGTTCTTCACGATCTCGGCAGCGGCCTCGTAGGCGACGACCTCGATGCCGCGTTGGCTGCGGGCGATGCCGGGTCCACGCTGGTGGTCGGCGATGGCGGCGACGGCGCGATCGATGCCGGAGTGGAACTCCTCGGACTGCCAGTCGATCTGCGGGATCAGGACCTCGGTGGTGGTCGATACAGGCTGGGTCGTCATGTGGCCTCCTTGCCAGGGAACTCAATGGACGGTCGGGAAGGTTCAGTCCTTGCCGTTGGCGCTTCCGTCCGACGGGCCGCTCTTCTGGAGTTGAATCGCTTCGGCCGGGCACACGACCGCGGCATCCGAGACGAGGGGAAGATCGCTCTCCGGTACGTCGCCATCGTGAAGAAGCATGACCTTTCCGTCATCGCTCAACTGGAAGTACGCGGATGCGACCGTGCACAATCCTGCGCCGATGCATTTGTCAAGGTCGACGACGGGTCTGCTGCCCATGTCTGCCCCTCCGTTCCGTCCGTTCGAGACGAGAGAAGTCTGTGATGCGCATCGCAGGCGGTCAATCAGACCGTTGTGGTATCCGACAACGTCTGGAACTGCGAAGACTCTAATTTCTCGGCGCAGCGCGGCCCTGCATAGACGTAGGTCCGCAAAACGCGTGGGAGCACTTTGTTGTGGCGTTTGTCAGATCTGACAAACGCGAAAATGAAGCGTCTGCTGCGGTGCGACGAAGCGCTGCGCGGGGCGATCGTGCGAATCGCCGCGCTCTCCCTATTTCGGGAGGCCGATGTTCCAGTCGCACTCTCCGGTCAGGCGGAGCACCAGGAGCGCGAGCGAGGCTTGGACCTGAGCGTCCGGGTCGCCTACGAGGGCGAGACCGGTGAGCTCCTCGATCTTGGTGAGGCGGTAGCGGATGGTGTTCTCGTGAACGCCCAGCACGTGCGCGCACCGCAACACGTTTCCGGTGCGGAGGAAGGTGTGCACGGTCGCCAGCAGGTCGGCGTGGCGGGACGCGGTGTGCAACGGCCCGAGCTTGTCTTGCGCGAAGACCCGCATCTCGTCGACCTGTGCCGTGGAAAGGAGCGCTAGGCCTCCGCCGATTTCGTCGGCGGAGACGACGCGGGGGAGGTGCGGGTTGTCGAACCGCTGCAGTGTGAGCACCACCTGCCGGGCGTCTCGGTAGGCGCGCTCACAGTGAGCCAGGTCCTTCGCAGGGGTGGAGATGCCGGCCATCGTCCTGCCGTAGTTCGATGAGGCGGACACCACGGATGCGAGGTTGTCACGGAGGGCCTCGACCGCGGCGCGCCCGGGTTCCGGCCCGGTCGGTAGCGGGAGCAGACAGGCCAGCCAGCCGTCTATCTCGGCGGTGGCGACCAGAGCAGTGGCCGATGGAAGGTGCTCGAGGAGCGTCCGTGCGGTACGGGCCGACGTCTGCGGCCCGGACGTGCCGACCACGCACACCGCATGGGGCCCGTCGCGCAGCCCCACCGCCTCAGCCCGGCGAGGGATCGCCTCAGCGGCCATGGCGCCGCGGAACAGGTCGACGACAAACGCCTCGCGCAGTTCCTCGGTCGTCCGGTGGCTCAGGTGGGCGGTCGACAGCGCCAGCGCAACCCGCAACGCGGCCACCGAAGTCACATGGTTGTCGTACTCGTCGAACGGTCGCCCGGCCTCGAACACTGCCAGACCGCCCCACGTCGTGGCCCCGAGCGGGATCGGGGTGACGAGAGACCGCAGGTCGAGGCCGAGGGCCGGCAGTGGTGGGAGCATCTGCGCCTTCCCAGCCGTGACGTGGGCGATTGCCTCCTCGACCCGGGGGTGCGCACGAACGCTGGGATCGCTCAGTTCCCCGGCCGGGCGGCGCAGGCAGCGAGGTGGCTGGCCGTGCGCGACTCGACGCCATTCCGAGTCATAGATCGACACCGGCCGATTGAGCGCATCCGCGATGAGGGAGGCGAACTCGGCGAGCGACGCATTGCGGTACGCCAGCTTGCCCAGGTCTTCCGACAGGAGTTGAGTTCGCCGGGCCAGAGCCAGCCCGGTCTCGCGTGCCCGGGCGACGGAGTCGGGCCGCTCCCGCTGGCCCAGGACGAGTCCGCACAACATCGCGAACTCACGGGCCGTGTCGAGCTGGGCGGAGCTGAAGCGCGTCGCGCTGCCCTCGTCGTCCAGGTAGGCGATCGCCACGGGGACAGCTCCAGAGAAGATCGGAACGCCGACCATCGATCGCACGTTGCAGCGCAGCGTGGTGTCCAACTCGTCTGCCACGCGCCAGTCGGTCCGGCTGTCCGGGATGACGACAGGTGCATTTCGCTGGAGGATCTCCGCGGTGAACGGGTCCTTGCCGGTGATCAGGTGCCGTAAGTGGGGTGTGTAGTCCGCCTGTCCCGACCAGCAGCCCACGCGGAATTCGTCCCGCCCGCTGGGGAAGAAGATCGCACATCGGTCGACACTCACCATCTTCCGGAACGTCTCCGCCATCGAGGTCGCCAGCATCGAGGGATCCGCGATCACCCGCACGACATCGCCGAGAGCATCGACGGCTGATCGCAGCGAAGGGCGACCCGCGGCGTTGCGGGTCTGCATCGGAGGCTCCCTCCGGTCTTTATGGTGCCCCGGCCCGCCTCTGCGAAGTCCACAAAGGATCCGCGTGGTGTACCGGGCATCACATATGCTCATCACGCTTTGTGTAGGTGTCAATACCTATCGATAGATAGGTCTGGATTGCCTATCTCATGAACCGCTCCTGGTCAAGCCTTGCCCGCTCTGAAGCTGGGGAAATCGTGCTGCGGCTTTTCGAGCGGCGTTGACCATCTGAATCTGCATGGCAGATTTCCTAACGTTCGCTAAATGGGATGGCGAGACAGTCACCGTGAGGTTCATACAAAGGAGCTGTGCCATGAGTGAGGATCTGCGGGGCAAGGGGGAGGTGCGGGCGGCCGGCGGCGCTGCGTCCGCGCACGTGACGGAGGTGGCTCGGGGCACGGGTGACGGGCCGACGTTGTCGACCGAGGCCCAGCATCGGCGGGCTGCGATTGCCGGTGCCGCAGGCACAGCGCTCGAGTACTACGAGTTCAGCATCTACGCGACCCTCGGGTTGCTGTTCGCTCCCTTGTTCTTCCCTGGCGGGAACAGCGTGCTGATCGCGCTGGCGAGCTTCGGCGTGGGCTACGTCGCTCGTCCGGTCGGCGGACTGCTGGCCGGATGGCTCGGTGATCGCTTCGGACGACGGAGGGTCCTGATCGCCACCGTTCTAGCGATGGGCACATTCGCCACCTTGATGGGGCTGCTGCCCACCTATGCCCAGATCGGCCTCGCCGCGCCGGTCCTGCTGGTCGTCCTTCGGCTTCTCCAAGGTCTCTCGGCCGGGGGCGAGCTGATCGGCGCGGTGACCTACGTCGCTGAGTCGAGCACCTCAGGGCGGCGGACGCTCTCGAGTGCACTGACCACGACGGGTTCCGTCCTCGGTTTTGCGCTGGCACCGCTCGTCACGGCTCTCGTGGCTCTGGGGCTCGACAACGAGGCGATGGCGTCCTGGGGCTGGCGCGTCCCGTTCCTACTGTGCCTGCCGCTGACTGCCGGTGTTTTCCTGCTCCGGCGCTCGCTGGCGGAATCCACCGAGTTCGACGATGCCAAGAGCGACGGTACGGTGCAACGTTCCCCCCTGCGGGCGCTGGTTCGCGAGCACCGCATGGCGATTTTGCGCGCGTTCGGAATCTCGGTCGCGGTCAACGGCACCGGCTACCTGGCGCTGGCTTACTTTCCGGTGATGCTGGCCGCTCGGCTGCCTGAGGAAGGTGGCGCCCTGCGCTGGTGGAACGCCGGAGCCTTGCTGCTCACCTGCGGCGTCATTCTCGGGTTCGCGCGTCTCGCCACCGTCTTCGGCCACCAGCGCCTGATGCGTATAGGCCTGGGCCTGTTCGCGGTCTTCAGCACCCCGCTCGTCATGGTGCTCACGACCACCACGAGCGCGGTCGTCGCCAGCATCGCCTACTTCGGGTTCATGGTTCTCGTCGCGTTGCAGAGCGCCACTGCCTACCTGACGATGACCCGCGACCTCTTCCCGCCCGAGGTTCGCTTCAGCGGGGCGGCGATCTCGTTCAACCTCGGGAACGTGCTCGCGGGAGGTCTTGCGCCGCTGTTGATCAGCGCCGCCGTGCAGGCGACGGGTGACGGGATCATCCCGGCCTACTTCGCGATCGCGGTCAGCGTCGTCGGCCTGGTCTGCATGATCGGAGTGCGGGCGCGCGACGCGGGCGCCGTCGCCGCCGACTGACGATGCATCGGGGGCCGGTCGCGCCGCGACCGGCCCCCGATGCATCGGATCACTCTGACGGCGTCCCCGTGGGCAGGAGACCGAGGTCGGAGCCCAGGATCTGCAGAGCGACGTGCTTGGAGAGACCACGAACGACGCCCGTCGAGCCGACCACGAACCACAGGTTCGGGTAGCCCGACCGGCGGAACGTGCCTCGGAGTTCGCCGTCCTCGCCGAGGCCCCAGACCAGACTCACCCGGTCCGCCACCTCGTCCCCGCAGATGGCTCGCGCGGTCTCCCTGGCGTTCTCCCAGCCGGTCGCGAACACGACGAGATCGGTCTCCTCGGCGGTCCCGTCCGAGTACACAACCCCCGTCTCAGTGAACTCCGTAATTTCGCCCCGCTGAAGCCGGACCTCTCCGTCGATGATCAGCTGCGAGCAGCCCTTGTCGATGTAGTAGCCGCTGGTGCCGTTGAGTGCGGCGCCCAGCATGCCGACGTGGGCGGCGCCGAGGTCCACTTCGAAGCCCGCCTTCGTCAGGCCGTCGATCAGCTCGCGGTCGGCCTCAGCGATCAGCCTCGTTGCCCCCGGGACCAGCTCCTCGAGCTGGAACTCCCACGGCAGCGAGACACTGATCAGGTCGGCTTCGTCGAGTGCGGGCCCGTTCTCGGTCCAGAGCTGCCCGTGGAAGACTGGGATCCCGTTCTTGCCGGACATCACGTAGGCGCCGCTGCGCTGCACGAGGGTGACGGCGTCCGCGCGGCCTTCGTACAGGCTCTGTGCCACGTCGTGGCCGCTGGAGCCGACGCCCACCACGACCGCGTTCTTGCCGGGATAGAACTTCCCCCCGGGAAACGCGCTCGAGTGCAGGATCTCGCCCCGGAAGCGGTCTTCCCCCGGCACTGACGGGACCTTCGGCTTGCCTGCCATGCCAGTGGCGAACACGAGGTGGCGGGGGTGCAGCTCCCGCGGCGTGCCCTCGCGGTCGACGGTCACCGTCCACTCGCCGACGGCCTCGTCGAAGCTCGCGGCCGTGACGGTGGTCCGCACCCAGGCGTTGAGCTGCATCAGGTTGACGTAGGACTCGATGAAGTCGCCCATCATCTCGGCGGGCGTGTACAGCGGCCAGTTCGCGGGGTACTCGAGGTACGGGAAGCGCGAGAACCACGAAGTGTCGTGCAGCGACAGACCCGAGTAGCGCCGCCGCCAGTTGTCTCCGAGGCGTTCTTCTTGGTCTACCACGAGGTGTGACACGCCGAGCTTCTGGAGCCGGGCGGCCAGCATCAGCCCGGAGTGGCCCGCGCCGACGATGACCACGGTGGGCTCCGAGTCCGCGAACTCGCGTTCGCGCGCTCGCGTCTCGTACCAGGTCGGGCGGTCCTTCACGGCGGTGTTGTATTGGTCGAAGGCGACGTCGGCGATCGACGTGCTCTTCTCCTCGTGGCCCTTGATGTCCTGCATGCTTGTCAGGACGGTCCACGCACGCCAGCGGTCGCCGTCCGGGACGAGGCGCAGGACCCCCCGCCCGTGCGCGAGCCTCGTGGTGAACGTGAAGAACGCCTCCACCGTGCGGCGGCCCGCGAACTCCGTGAGCGTCGGGGTTGTCCCGTCCTCGACGACGAAGCCGGACGGGGACGCCGTGTCCAGGTACTCCGTGAGCATCGATCCGATTGCGGCCCGGCCGCGGAAGGTGCGGATGTCCCAGGTGAGTGCGAGGAGGTCACGCCACCAGACTTCGTCGATGAGGAGGGTCTCGATCGCCGCGACGTCGCGGCGGCCGACCGCGTCGTCCAGTTCGGTGAGCCAGTTCGCGGCGATCTCCCTGGCGTCACCCCCAGTCGTCGCCGGATCCGTCGTGATGTCAGGAGTGGCCATGCTTCCTCGCCTTCGGCTGCGGAGGGCCCGACCGGCGGATTTGCGCACCGGGCGGCCGAGAATGGAGTGGCCGTGCGTCGTGGCACGTCCCGGATGGCCGGAAATTAGCAAATCTCGCGAGCGGTGACGGGCGAATCAGCCGCCGTCTTGTGGGACACCACAAAGTTCCGAATTGCGTTCGCCGGATTGTTGTTACGTTCCGGGACAGCGGTGCGGCCGCACCGCGCAAGGCACCAGGAACGAGCGACGAGGCGGGATTCCATGACCGGACGGGTGCAGGATCGGATCGCATTCATCACCGGAGCGGGGCGCGGTCAGGGCCGCAGCCACGCGATCCGGCTGGCGGAGGAGGGCGCCGACATCATCGCCGTCGACCTCTGCAAGCCGGTCGAGGGTGTTCCCTACGAGATGTCGGATTCCGCGGACCTGGAGGAGACCGCCCGGGCCGTCGAGGCCCTCGGTCGCCGCGTCGTAACCGCCGAGGTCGACGTCCGCGACCTGACGACGCTGCAGACGGTGCTCGATGACGCGGTCGCCCAGCTCGGCGGGCTCGACATCGTGTCGGCGAATGCGGGTATCGCTGGGCCTTTCGCTCCCGCCGACGAGCTCGATCCGGTGGGGTGGCAGACCACCGTCGACATCAACCTGACCGGCGTCTACAACGCCGCGCGGGCGTCGATCGGCCACCTGAAGGCTCGCGGTGGCGGCTCGATGGTGCTCACCAGCTCGATGGCGGGGCTCAAGGCCTATCTGAACGCGGCGAACTACGTGTCGGCCAAGCACGGTGTGCTGGGGCTGATGAAGGCGCTCGCCCTCGAGCTCGCTCCGTTCAGCATCCGGGTGAACAGCCTCCACCCCACCCAGGTGGACACCCCCATGATCCAGAACCCCGCGATGTACAGGCTGTTCTGCCCGGATAAGGAATCGCCGACCGAGGCCGACTTCAAGGTCGCCTCCGGTGCGAGCAACGCCCTGCCGGTGCCGTGGGTGGAGGCGGTGGACGTCTCGAACGCCCTGCTCTTCCTGGCGTCGGACGAGGGGCGCTACATCACGGGTGCCGCGCTGCCGGTCGACGCGGGGTGCAACCTGCTATGAGTGACGCGGTGAACCCAGGCTCGGGTGCCCCCGCGGTCTCGCTGGCCGACCGTGTCGCCGTCGTGACCGGTGCGGGCGGCGGTCTGGGCCGCAGCCACGCGCTCGCGCTCTCGGCCCGCGGAGCCGCGGTGGTCGTCAACGACATCGGCAGAGACACCGAGGGCCACGGATCGGATGACGACTCCCCGGCCAAGCGCGTCGTCGCGGAGATTGAGGAACGCGGTGGCACGGCCATCGCCCACGCGGGCACAGTGGACACGACTGAGGGTGCGGAGTCCATCGTCGGCGCAGCGCTCGAGCGCTTTGGGCGAATCGACGTCGTGGTCAACAACGCCGGCATCATCCGCGACCAGACCTTCGCGAAGCTGACCGCGGACGACTTCGCCGACGTGGTGCGTGTCCACCTCATCGGCACGGCCAACGTGACCAGGGCGGCCTGGCCGCACATGCGTGACGCGCAGTACGGCCGGGTCGTCAACACCGCGGCGGGTGCCGGCCTGTACGGGAACTTCGGACAGAGCGCCTATTCCGCGGCGAAGATGGGCATTGTGGGGCTCACGAGGACTCTGGCCGTCGAAGGTGCGCGGCGGAACATCCACGTGAATGTGATTGCCCCGATGGCGGTGTCCAGGATGACCGAACGCATCATGGACGAGGAACTGCAGAAGCGGTTCAGGCCGGAATACGTGTCTGCCATGGTCGCTTTCCTCGCGAGTGAGAACTGCGCCGAGAACGGACGGATCTTTGAACTCGGGGGTGGTTATTACTCGCGGGTCGCGGTGGTGCAGGGCGAGGGCGTCGTGTTCGACGATGTACCGACTCCGGAACAGATCGAGGAGCGGCTTACCGCGCTCTCGGACGTGTCGGAGCCCTTCGAAGCCGCGGGTTCTGACGACCTCATGCCCCGGCTGCGGCAACGCCTGGCGATGTCCTGAATGTCCCGGCCTACCCGACCTCGCGGCTCACGCTGCGGGGTCGTGCCATTCGCAGTCCCCGCGGAGACGCAGTACCAGCAGCGCCAGGGAGGCGCGCATCTGTGCGTCGGGATTGCCGACGACCGAGAGCCCGGTCAGCTCCTCAATCTTCGCCAGCCGATACCGCACGGTGTTCTCGTGCACGCCCAGGACGTGCCCGCACCGGATGACGGTGCCGGTCCGGAGGAACGTGCGGAGGGTGGCGAGCAGCCGTGCATGCCGCGTGTTCCGCAGCTCGCCCAGCTGCTCCTGGACGAGGGTCTCCATGTCAGCTGGATCGGCGGAGGACACGAACATCAGGCCACCGCCGATGTCACCGGCGGTCACGACCCGCGGCAGGCGCGGGTTAGCGAAACGGCGGAGGGTGCCTACCACGTGGCGCGCCTCGCGGTACGCCTTGGCGATGTGCCTCAGTCCCGTCACCGGGGAGGACACGCCGATGACGGACGGTTCGCCGTCCGCTCCGCGCCGCGTGTGCGCGTCGACGGCCCCTCGCAGGTCCTCGACGGTGTCCGCGCCGTCGGTGGCGCCGGGAGGGAGCGGAATCAGACCGACCAGCTGGCCGTCGATTTCGGTGCTGAGCGCGCTCCCGTCCGGCGCGAGCCGGTCCAGGATCCGTCGGCCCTGGTCCGCCGCCGTCTTGCTGCTGAGGGTGGAGAAGACGCCGACGAGGTGGGGTCCGTCGGCGATGCCGGCGATCTCGAGTCGCCGGTCGAGGGTGTCGTTGGCGACCCGCCCGCACAGCAAATCGCCGACGAGCGCCTCCCGCAGCTCGGCGGGCGTGGTCGCGACCAGGTGGGCGGTCGACAGCGAGAGACCGATGCGGAGCGCGGCGTTTCCGGCGATCTGTCGGTCGAACTCGTCGAACGGCCTGCCCGCCTCGTGCACCACGATCTGGCCCCAGGGGGAGGCGCCGAGCGGGATGGGGGTGATCAGGCACCGCAGGTCCAGGCCCACGGGAGGAAGCGGGGGCAGGGTTCGTGTCTCGCCTGTCGCGACGTGCCGGAGCGCCTCGGCGACCCGGGGGTGCGCCCTCACCAGCGGGTCGCTCAACCTGCCCACAGGCCGTCGCAGGCCCTGCGGCGGACGTGCCGTGGCGACCTCACGCCAGGCAGAATCGAGGATGGCAACGGGGCGGTGCAGGGTCGCGGCGACGGCCGACGCGAACTCGCCGAGCGTCGCCCCGCGCTGGGCGAGCCTGCCGAGGTTCTCCGTGGCCAGCTCGAGGTTGCGGGGCGAATCGGCCGGCGGACGGCTTGCGGAGCGCGTGTCCTCGCGGCGTCGCCCCAGCAACAGGCCGCACAGCGCGGCGAACTCCTGGGCCGTGTCGAGTTGGACGTCCGAGAAGCGGGTGGGGGTCCCCTCGTCGTCCAGGTAGACGATCGCCGAGGGCTGCCCGCCGAACACGACCGGAACACCGACCATGGACCGAACGTCGCACCGCAGCGTCGTCTCGAGGTGCTGGGCGACGCGGGGGTCGGTCCGGCTGTCCCGGATCACCACAGGCTCGCGTCGCTCCAGGATCTCGCGGGTGAAGGGGTCGTGGCCGTTCACCATGCCTCGCAGGTGGGAGGTGTAGTCCCTCCGGCCGGCCCAGGAACCGACGCGGTACTCGTCCGCCGCCGAGCGGAGGAAGACCGCACACCGGTCGACCTGGACGAGGTCCTTGAACTTCGCGGCGACGGCGCCCGCGAGAACGCGGGGGTCCGCAGTGAGCTCCGACAGATCCAAAAGGGCCGTGACCGCTGCGTGCAGCGAACTGTGGCCCGCACCGTTGCGGGTCCGCATGTCGGAATACCTCCCGTATTCGCGGGTGGAGGCTGCCGGTGCCCACGAAGGGGAGCCCGGCATGCCTGGGGATTAAGCATCGTTCGTACCGTAAATTCGTGTCAATACTTATCGCTTGCTAGGTATTGCGATTTTGCCTAGCTTCAGGGGAGGGGTTCCGTTGCCCATCGACGTCTCCAGGGCGCTCGGCGCCGAGCTTCCGTCGCGCCGGTTCGAGTGGACGGAGTCGGACGTTCTGCTGTATCACCTCGCGACAGGTGTCGGCGGTCGGCCGGATGACTGGAACGACCCTCGGATGCTCGCCTACACCTATGAGGGGGCAGGCCTGAAGGTACTGCCGTCCTTCGCGGTCGTCGCTCCCGGCCTCCGCGACACCAGGCCGCCCAGCCTCGAGTTGCCCGGGTGCGAGGTGGAGCTCGAGTCGGTTCTCCACGCCGGTCAGGAAGTGTACGTCCGGGAACCGCTGCCCGTCGAGGGCTCCGCGGTGCTCCGGTCCTCGATTGCGGAGGTGTGGGACACGGGCAAGGCCGCGGTCGTCGTGCGCGAGGGAACGGCGTTCGACTCTGCAGACTCGCCGCTGTGGACCGTGCGGGATGTGATCTACGTGAAAGGGGAAGGGGGCTGGGGCGGCGATCGTCCGCCGCGCCCGGCGCTCCCCGTTCCCGGCCGGGCACCGGACATGGACGCGGATTTCGTCGTCGCTCCGCAGCAGGCCATGTTGTACCGCCTCTGCGGGGACCGCAATCCGCTGCACGTCGACCCGGGTTTCGCGCGGGCCGCGGGACTTCCGCGCCCCATCCTGCACGGGCTGTGCACGTACGCTGTCGCGCTGCGCGAGATTGTTGACTGGCTCCTCGACGGCCGTGTCGAGGCCGTCGGTTCCTTCGCCGCGAGGTTCGTTGGCGTGGTGTACCCGGGCGAGACCCTTCGGCTGCGGGCCTGGCGGGAGCCTGAGGGAATCGTCGCAGAGGCGTCGGTGGGCGACCGTCGGGTACTTGCCGACTGCGTCCTCGGGCTCTCAGATGGGGTTGTGTCGTTGTCCTCACCGCTGGGCTGAATTACTTATCGGTCGATAGGTGTATTACTTATCGGGCGATAGATTGGGAGCCGGGACGTCGCCCAGTGCGGCGTCCGGCGCAGGAGACGCCAGAAAGGGAGATCATGAGCGAGGCGTACATCATCGATGCTGTCCGGACTGCGGTCGGTCGCCGCGGCGGCGCGCTCGCCGAGGCGCACCCGACGGACATGGCTGCGCACGTCCTCAAGGCGGTGCTGAGCAAGCAGGACTTCGACCCCGCCGAGGTCGACGACGTCGTGCTCGGTTGCATCGACCAGATCGGGTCCCAGGCCGGTGACATCGCTCGGACCGCAGTCCTGGCGGCGGGACTGCCGGAGACAGTGCCGGGCGTGACCATCGACCGTCAATGCGGCTCCGGTCAGCAAGCCGTCCACTTCGCCGCGCAGGCGGTGCTCAGCGGGACGGCTGACGTCGTCATCGCCGGTGGCGTGCAGAACATGAGCCGCTACCCGATCATGAGCGGCTTCGCGGCGGGCGCCCAGTACGGGCCGACGGACCCGTGGGAGGGGTGCGAGGGCTGGCAGCAGCGGTATGGGGACCAGGAGATCTCCCAGTACCGAGGTGCCGAGCTGATCGCCGAGCACTGGAAGATCACCCGCGAGGACAACGAGCGATTCGCGCTGGAGAGCCATCGACGTGCCGTTGCCGCGGTATCGGCGGGACTGTTCGACGAGGAGATCATCGACTTCCGCGGGCACCGTGTCGACGAGGGCCCCCGGCCAGACACCAGCGCGGAGAAGATGGCCAAGCTGCCGACGCTCCTCCCGGACGGCACTCTGACCGCCGCGACCTCGAGCCAGATCTCCGACGGGGCCGCCGCCCTGCTCGTCGCCTCCGGCGACGCGGTCGAGAGGCTCGGCCTCACCCCGCGCGCGCGGATCCTTCACCTCTCAGTGACGGGCGCGGATCCGATCATGATGCTGTCCGCTCCGATCCCCGCGACGCGCCGAGCACTGGAGCGGACCGGACTGGCCATCGACGACATCGACAGCGTCGAGATCAACGAGGCGTTCGCGCCCGTGGTGCTCGCCTGGCTGCAGGAGATCGGTGCGGACCCGGCCAAGGTCAACCCGAACGGCGGCGCGATCGCCCTCGGCCACCCGATCGGCGCCACCGGCGCTCGGCTGATGACCTCCCTGCTGCACGAACTCGAGCGCACCGGCGGCCGCTACGGCCTGCAGACGATGTGCGAGGGCGGCGGTCAAGCGAACGTGACGATCCTCGAGCGCCTCTGACCGGACGCAGGACAGCCCCGCGAACGATTTCGGCCGCTCACCCTCGGGTGAGCGGCCGAAATGGTGCAGGTCAGGCACGTGGGGCCAGGGGCGCGAAGGACGGCGGTCTCCGCTCCACGAAGCTCCGGACCCCCTCCAGGACATCCGCGCTGTCGGCGATGAAGGATTCGGCTAGCTGGTCGGCCCGGTCGGAAGCGGCGCGCAGCGCGTCGCCCCCGAGTTCCTCCCAGATCTGCTCCTTGATCGTCGCCATGGCCGTCGGGGAGCAGTGCTCGGCGAGGTCCGCCGCGTACCGCACTGCGGCCTCGACGACGTCCTCGCCGCGCGCCACCAGGTTGACCAGACCCAGGCGCTCCGCCTCGGCCGCATCGACCAGCCGTGCCGACACGAGGAGGTCGATGGCAGCGGGTACCCCAATCATCCGGGGCAGGAGCCAGGCGAGGCCCGACTCGGCCGGCAGGCCCCGGCGGGCGTAGGCCGTGGTGAACCGCGCGTCCTCCGCCGCGATCCGGATGTCGCAGGTGAGAGCCTGGGCGAGGCCGATCCCGGCGCAGGCGCCGTTGACCGCGGCGATGACAGGCTTTCCGATCGTGGTCGTCAGCCATGCGGGCTGCCGTTGTGGCCCCTCGGTCTCGAACGTGCCGTCCTGCGCGAAGCTCTCCAGGTTCTCGACGTCGCCGCCGACACAGAACGAGTGTCCGCTCCCGGTCACGACGACGGCGCGGACCTCCGGATCCCGCTCGGCACTACGCAGAGCTTCGACGTAGTCGATGCTGAGCTGGTCGGTCCACGCGTTGCGGCGCTCCGGACGGTTCAACGTGATGACCTCGACCGCTCCCCGCCGGGTGCGCAGGACGAGCGGGGCCATCAGGACACCACCGTGGGGTTCGGGACCGACGCCTCGTCGAGTCCGGGCAGGGTCCGCAGCGCGGCGCGCGTGATCTTCCCGGTCGGGTTGCGCGGGATGGAGTCGACGAAGACGACGCGGCGGGGACGACGGTAGCCGGCCAGCCGGGTGCGGCTCCAGTCCAGGAGCTCGCTCTCGGACAGCTGGCTGTCCACCGTCGGCACGACGAAGGCAACGACGATCTCTCCCCAACGCTCGTCCGGCGCGCCGGCCACGGCCACCTCGGCCACGTGGGGGTGGGCGTCCAGGACGGTCTCGATCTCCGTGGGGTAGATGTTCTCGCCGCCGGTGACGATCATGTCGCCGACCCGTCCGGTGAGGTGCAGGTTCCCCTGCTCGTCGAGGTAGCCGATATCACCGGTCCGGACCGCCCCGTCGTGCCCGATCAAGCGCCGGGTCTGCTCCGGCAGCCGCCAGTACCCGACGGTGGACTGGGGGGACCGGACGACGATCTCGCCGCGCTCGAGCGGAGGTACCGGAGCGTCGGTGACCGGGTCCCTGATCTCCAGCGTCACGCCCGGGTAGGGGCGACCCACGGATTGCAGCGCCTCGGGTACGTGGTCGTCCGGGCCGAGGTAGGTGATCGACAGGCACTCGGTCGACGCGTATTGCTGCAGCAGCGAGACGCCCAGCACGCGTTGGCACCGGGCGACCGTCTTCTCGGTCACGGGCGCGGCACCGTAGATGATGAAGCGCACGCTGGAAACGTCTCGGGCACGCTCCTCCTGTGCGTCGATCACCATGTTGATCATGGTTGGCACGAGGTTCAGGTGCGTGATGCCGAAGTGGTCGATCGTGTCCAGCACCGTGCTCGCCGAGAAGCGGTTGACGATCACGAGCTGGCCGCCCGCGATGAGCGACAGCAGGGGGAACACGCAGCCGCCGATGTGGTAGTTGGGCAACGACAGCAGTTGCACCGACTCCTCGTCGTACCCGAGCATTTCGTTCGCTCGCACGAAGGCGCCCAGGTTGTCGTTCGTGAGCATCACGCCCTTCGGCGTGCCCGTGGTGCCCGAGGTGTAGGGCTGCACGAAGACGTCGGACGCCGTAGCGGTGTCGCCCGGGTCTTCGGCCTGCTGTGCATCCCGCCACGCGTCGAACGCCTCGCCGACGACGAGCACGGGACGGCGGAGCCGGGGTGCGAACCGGGGGTCGATGACGCAGAACGCCGCGCCCATGGCCTCGATCAGCGACTCGATCTCGTCGTCGTTGAGGTTCCAGTTCAGCGGGACAAGCGTCGCGCCGATCCGCGCTGTCGCGAAGTAGAGCTCGAAGAACTCGAGGCAGTTGTACCCCCAGAAGACCACCCGGTCCCCGCGCCCGACCCCTTCGCTCCGCAGCGCGGCGGCGACTTGGTTCGCGTGGATATCCAGCTCCGCCCAGGTGCTCACGCGCCGCGATTCCGACTCGGTGACCACCGGGGTGTCCGGTCGGCTGCGAGCGTTGTCCCGGAGAATTCTCGACAATGAGACGGGTGACATGCCGTCCACTCCTCAAAAGGGAACTCGGGCGTTCGCGCCCGGTTCAGCTGCTCATAGAGATGTAGTAGCGGGTGGAACGCATCAGCGTCATCTCGAGCGCGCTCGTCCTGGCGAGTTCCTGGCGACAGGCCGACAGCCAGGCCTGCGTCGAGGGCTCGCTGAGCGCCTCCGGATCGTCGCGCACCAGGCGCAAGGCGCGGGAGACCCGCGCCCGGGAGACCTCGTCTGGACCGCCGCCGCCCTGCTCCGGATCGAGCACGGTCCGGCGGGCGAGATCGGGTGGGAGGTCCCTGCAGAGCCGGCGGCGCAGGCCGTCCTCGCGCGAGGCCAGGTCTGCGGCAGCGCCAAGCCTCGGAGCCAGATTGTCCAGCAACCCGACTACGAGCTGGAGCGCCGTCCGGGCGCTGCGGTCCTCGACGGCAGGCAGCACCTGGTGCTCGAGCAAGCCCACCACCCGCTCGACGAGCCAGTCGTTCGCGGCGTCAATCATCGTCCTCGACCTCCTGGATGAGGCTCAACAGCTCGGCTTCGGTACGGTGGCGCCCGAATCGCCACGACAGGTCCCGCGGATCCACCGCAGTGGCGTCGGTCCGCAGGGCGAGATTGAGGAGGCGGAGTTCGGTGCAGCCGCGCACCCATGTCGCGACGAGCTGCCACAGCGCCAGGGACCGGCCGGTGATCTCGCGTCCAGACCGCTCGCGGTAGAGCGCCAGGAACTCGTCCCGGGTTAGCAGGCCCATGACTGGGTCGGTCCCACGCCGGGTGCCCATGCACATCCAACCCACGTCGAACAGGGGGTTGCCGAGTCGGGCGGTCTCCCAGTCCAGCACGCCGGTGATGCGGTCCGCCTCCCATACGACGTTGCCCAGCCGGAAGTCGCCGTGGACGAGCGCGACCTCGCCGGTCAACTCGGCGACGTGCTGCTGCATCCAGACCCTCGCGTAGTCGAGCGCGAGGGTGTCGACGCTGACAGCGTCCAGCGTCCGGTCGAACTCGGTGAGCAACGACTCGGGTCCCGGGCCATCAGGGCGGGGCAGAGCCGCGACGTCGTCCGGGGAGACGCTGTGGATGCGGGTCAGGGTGTCCACCATCTCCCCGGCCAGTCGCCTGCGCTCCGTGTCGGGTAGCCGGGAGGTCTCCCGGGGTGAGACGACGTCGCCCTCGATCCAGTCGAGCACCAGGAACGATGTGCCGCAAACGTCCGCGCCGGCTCGGGCCAGCGCACGGGGGACCGGCAGCCCCGCCACGGCGAGCTGTTTGATGAGCAACTCCTCGCCGACCGGGTCGTACTGCAGGAACGGACCGTCCGCCGGGTCCAGCCGGGCGAGGACCTTCCCGCCCGCGGCCCCCGCCCGCTCGAAGATCAGGCCGTCATGGGAGTTGCCAGGTGCCCGGCCGACGTAGCGCACCGCTGAGCCGAGCTCCTGCTGCAGGTAGGCCGCGACTGCGGCGACGGTCGGGTCGCTCACGGTGACACCTCGGCGGCGTCACCGTGTCGGAAGGCGCGCCAGAGGCTCGGCGACCAGATCTCCTGGTCTTCGCCGACGACCGTCCGGCCGTCGACCTTCCAGTCGACGATGCTCATCCACGACAGCATGTTGGTGTTAGCGGCGAGGGCAATGCCGTTGCGGACCCGGCCCAGTGCCTCGCGCCGCTCGCCGTCCTCACACGCGAAGTCGACGGCGAGCCGCAGCGGGCGCCCGGTCTGCGGATCCCGCTCAAGCACCCGGCGCTCCCCGGAGGTCAGACCGGCGGGGCCGGCGGCCGTCGCGTGGTGCCCGCCCACGAGGGGGAGGTCGTCGACCAGCATGTCGCGGTCGCGCGGGGCGGCGTAGAGCGCGAGGAACCCGGCGTCGGCGGAGGTCAAGGCGTAGGAGTACGCCGAGCGAAAGAGGGTGAAGTCA
Source organism: Saccharopolyspora sp. ASAGF58 (assembly GCF_012277335.1). Lineage (NCBI taxonomy): Bacteria > Bacillati > Actinomycetota > Actinomycetes > Pseudonocardiales > Pseudonocardiaceae > Saccharopolyspora > Saccharopolyspora sp. ASAGF58. The sequence continues at coordinate 6,344,282 of NZ_CP040605.1, forward strand.
CCTCGGCGGTACCACGAGCGGTCCCGCATCGCGAGGCAGTCGACCTCGCGGCGATCACCGTCGAGTTCGATCCAGCCGGTCATCCGGACCGGCTGGTCGAAGTGCTTGCCGCCGAAGTAGGACGGCGGTGAGACGGCATCGACGTCGATCTCGAAGCCGAACGTGCCGTTGTAGCCGCGGGTGTCCGTATAGGACAGCCGGTACCGCTCCAACGGCGTGACCACCGTGTGGCGCAGCCCGATGGGGAGCTCCATGTCCTGGATCGACGCCGGCATCGCGACGTGGACGTCCTTCCAGTACGCCGTGTCCCAGGGGACCGACCCGCCCGGACCCCAGCCGTATACGAACGCGTCCAGCACGCCGAGGTTGGGGCGGAACCGCAGGTAGATGTGGACGGCGACCTCGAGGTCTGTCGACCAGAACGAGTACCACGCGGTCTCGGTGAGCCACGGGCTGGTCTCCTCGCTCGGGATGTGGAGCTCGTCGGTGCGCTCGTTTTCCACCGCAGCGGTCGTCGTGGAAGTCATCGCCCCTCCTTGGCGTCGTCGTCCGCGATACTGGCGTGCACCGTCCGGCCGTCCGCGTCGTGCAGCCGCACCCGAGCCCCGACGGCGAGGCGCTCCTGCTGCGCGCCGAGCATCAAGGCGGGCAACCGGACGGCGGGCAGCGCGTCTGGCACGACGTAGACGGACGTGTAGGGCACCTTGTCGAGCAGCCGTCGGGGGATGGCCATGCTCGGAGTCGCCTCGGCCGTGTGCACGGTCACGAAGGTGCCCACGGTGCCGGTGACGCCGCAGGACACCCAGCTCAGCTCCGGCGACCCGCACTCGCGGCAGCCGAGCAGGGGCGGGAAGAACCCCGCCCCGCACCGGTCGCACCGCTGAGCGACCGGAGTTTTGTGGGCCTCGGCGATCTCGCGGAACTCGTCGGCGAGGCCTTGCACGCCGCGCGCCACGGAACACTGGGCGAGGGCGGAGGAGGTCGTGGTCATTCAGCTCTCCAATCGGCGGAGGATCGCGGCCGACGTCGGTCCGATCTGAGGTGCCGAGACCAAGGCGTACTCAGGTGAGGCGACTTGGTTGTTCGCCTCACCGCGCAGCTGGCGGGCAGCCTCGAGAACGTGGCGGAAACCGGCGCTGTACCCGCAGGTCAGATCCCCGCCGTGCGGGTTGACGGGCAGCTTGCCATCGGCCAGGAACGCCTGGTCCTCCACGAGCCCGGCCACCTCACCCCGCCCGCAGAGTCCGAACGTCTCGACCAGGTCGAGGTAGGTGAAGGTGGTGCAGTCGTAGAGCGTGGCGACGTCGATCTGCTCGGGACCGATCCCTGCCTCGGCGTAGAGCTTGTCGGCGGCCACGCTGCTCGGGCTGTCGGGGAAGGAGCTCGACGTCGGACGCAGGTCGAACCAGGTCTTGGGATCCGGTCCGTGGGACTGCGCGCTCGCGACGATCCCGATCTCCCGTGCCCTTGTGCCGCTCGTCCCCTCGGCGGTCACGAGCACTGCGCAGGACAGGTCCGCCGAGGCGTACTCGTCGTACTTGGTGAAGGGTCCGACGGTCCGGGCGGCCGGGTCGAAGTACGTGTTGCGGTCCAGTTGGTCGGTGAACAGCGACTCGGGGTTGCGTGCGGCGTTGCGGCGCATCAGGTTGGCCGAGCAGAACAGCGTCTCGCGCGAGATCGGGTAACGGGCCGCGTACTCTTGGTACAGAGCCGCGAACATGTGCAGGTAGCCGGTCCAGCCCGAGGAACGCAGGTAGTTGGCCCCGTCGAGGTAATACGGGCGGAGCGGGTCCGGTTGCGTCATCTGGGCCAGCCATTCCTTGCCCGTGAGGGTTCGGAAGCACAGGATCGCGCGGGCACGCCCGGCAAGAACGAGCGAGCGGGCGACGTCGATCAGCGCCACGGACGAGCCGCCGCCGGAGGGCACCTCCAGCACGGCGTTCATGTCTTTCGCGCCGAGTGTGGCGAGGAGTGCCATCCCGGAGAGTGAGCCGTCGTAGGTGTACTTGACGACCCCGTCGACCTCGTGCGGCTCGAGCCCCGCGTCCGCACACGCCGCGAGGGCGGCTTGGTACGTCATTTGGTCGGGCGAACGCCCCGACCCGTCAGCCGTGAGCGGGACCTCTCCTACTCCGGCGATGACGGCTTGCAGTGACATCGTCACCCCTTTCCTTCCGGTCGTGTCAGTGCGGCACGTAGGAGAGTCATGAGCCGTCGATCTCGGCGATCACGGCACCCTCGGCGACATCGGCGCCCTCGGCGACCCGGAACCGGACGGTTCCGGCGCTTGTCGCCTCGACCGGGATCTCCATCTTCATGGACTCGAGGACAGCGATCGTTTCCCCGTTCTCCACCCTGTCGCCCTCGGCGACGGTGAGTTTCCAGATCGTCGCGGTCATCTCCGCGTGGATCGTGGCCACGTGCATTCCTCCTGGTTCGGGACGGGTTCAGCCCGTCGTCATCCGCGACACCAGCGAGGTGTCGTACGCCCCGTCAATGAACTCGGCGCGGTCGAGCACCCGCTTCAAGAACTCGAGGTTGGTCCGGACCCCGGCGATTTTGAACCCACCCACCGCCGTCCGGGCGCGGGCCAGCGCCTGCGCGCGGTCCTCGCCGTGCACCACCAACTTGGCCAGCAGAGGGTCGTAGCGCCGCGACACGGTGTTGCCTTCGACGTAACCCGCGTCGACCCGGACTCCCGGGCCCGCCGGTTCGCGCCAGCGCGTGATGGTGCCGGGCGACGGCAGGAATCGCACCGGGTCCTCGGCGTACACGCGGCACTCGATCGCATGTCCGCGGGGCTCCGGCGCCGACGGCATGCCGACGGTTTCCCTGCCGAAGGCGGTCCGGATCTGGGCCTCCACCAGGTCGACGCCGGCGACGCACTCGGTGATCGGGTGCTCGACCTGGAGCCGGGTGTTCATCTCGAGGAAGAAGAACTCGTGGGTGTCGGTGTCCAGCACGAACTCGACGGTCCCCGCGTTGCGGTACCCGATCGCCTCGCCCGCCCGGACCGCCGCGGCGCAGAGGCGCTGTCGGAGTTCGCCGTTCACCAGCGGGGACGGCGCCTCCTCGACGACCTTCTGGTGCCGTCGCTGCACCGAGCAGTCGCGTTCGCCGAGCGCGACGACCGTGCCGTCGGCCTGCCCGAAGATCTGCACCTCGATGTGGCGGGCGCGCTCGACGTACCGCTCCACGAGCATTGCCGGATCCGCGAAAAGGTGCCGGGCGCGGTCCTGGGCCTTCTCGAAGCGAACGGCCAGCTCCGCGTCGTTCCGCACGATCGCCATGCCCATGCCGCCGCCCCCGGCGGAGGCCTTGACCATCACGGGATAACCCGTTGTCGCCACGACCTCCCGCGCCGCGGCCAGGTCGGAGACTGGGCCATCGGAACCCGGGAGCAGCGGCATGTCCGCCTTGCTCATCAGCGCCTTGGCGTTGATCTTGTCGCCCATCGCCTCAATCGCCCCGGGGTCGGGCCCGATCCACCGCAGGCCGGCATCGGTCACCGCCCGTGCGAAGGAGGCGCGCTCGGAGAGGAAGCCGTACCCGGGGTGGACGGCACCCGCGCCGCTGTCCCGGGCCGCCCGGAGGAGGAGGGCGACGTCCAGGTAGGGCGACGGCAATGCCGAGCCCACGAGCTCGATGGCCTCATCGGCCTCCTGGACGAACGGCAGGTCGCGGTCGTCCGGGTCATACACCGCGATGCTGCGCAGGCCGAGCTCGCGCACGGTCCTCAGGATCCGACGTGCGATCTCACCGCGGTTCGCCACCAGCACGGAGGCGGGGAAGGGCCACTCCGTCATCGGCGGCGCTCCTTCGGCACGAAGCTCTCGCCGACGAAAATGCCGTCGACGATGGCCTGGCGGGTGCGAGCCGGGTCGATGACCGAGTGGATCGCCGCGCGCCCCGCGGGGCGCCACACCGCGCTGCCGTCGTTCATCTCCGACGCGACTTCGGCCGCGAGAGCGCGGTACGCCTCGTCTCCGCCGTGGGCCCGCGCCTCCTCCAGCCGCCGCTTGTTCACCACGATCGCCCCGGTGGCGGGCGCCATGAAGTTAACCTGGGCGTCCGGCCAGGCGACGACGTAATCGGCTCCGGAGGGGTACCCGCCGAAGAGGACCCAACCGAATCCGTAGGCCTTGCGGAGGACGACCGTCACGCGGGGGACGGTCGCGTTGGTCACGACGTCGAGCAGCTCGATCGCGTGCCGCAAGATGCCCTCGCGCTCCGAGTCAGGCCCGACCATCACGCCGGGGAGATCCTCGAAGAACACGATCGGCAGGTCGAACGACTCCGCCAGCCGGGCCATGTCTCGTGCCTTGTGCAATGCGCGGGCGTCGGCGACACCGGCCCGGTACTTGGGCTGGTTCCCGATCACCGCGACCGACCTGCCCTCGATGCGCGCCAGCCCCGTCACGACGGCCCGCCCGTAGTCCCGACGGGTCTCGAAGAAGGTGTCCGCGTCGACGACGCCCTCGATGACGGCGCGGACGTCGTACGCGCGCTTGAAGTCCTCGGGGACGAGGTCGACGAGCCGGGCCGGGTCGAGCTCCGGCTCCCGCCAGTCGGCCACCCGCGGAGCCGGGAGCGTGTCGTTCGCGGGGAGGTATCCGAGGTAAGTCCGCAGCGCGGCGATGCACGCTGCGTCGTCGGGGAGCACTGTGTGCGCGATGCCGGACTCCTTGGCCGCCACCGCGGGTCCGCCGAGCTCCTGGTCCGTGATCTTCATGCCCATCGAACCCGCGACGACCGGGGGGCCGCTGAGCCCGATGGAGGCGTTCTCGGTCATCGACACGAAGTCGGACGCACCCGCATAGAAGGCCGGGTCGCCGTACGCGGTGCCCATGATCGCGGTGACGCGGGGGATCCGGACACGGCGGTGCCGCAGGCCGAAGATCGACTCGCCCTCGTACATCCCGTTCACCTCGGCGAACGTGGCGTCGAGCATGTCCGGGATGCGGCCCCCGCTCATGTCGCCCAGCACGACCAGCGGCACGCCCTTGCTCTCGGCGAGGTAGTTCATGTGCCCCTGCTTGCGCAGGCCGATGCGCCCGTTGCTGCCGCCGAGCACGGTCGCGTCCATGGCGACCACGACGGCCTTCCGCCCGTCGATGGCACCGACCCCTGTGACGACGCCATCGGCCGCGGCATCCTCGCCGACCTCGGGACGGTCGGAGTGGGCGAACATGCCCATCTCGACGAACGTGCCCGCGTCGAAGAGCAGGTCGATCCGTTCCCGTGCGGTGAGGTGACCGCGCTCGTGGTGTCGGCGGACCTTCTCCTCGCCCCCCTGCTCCAGGATCCGGGCACGGCGCTGCTCGAGCTGCTTCATTGCCTGTTCGCGCGATGTCACCACGTGCTCCTCTCGCTTGCGGTCTCGATGGCGGCATGCGGCGGGGCCAGCCGCTCGGTCCCAGTCATCACGACAGTCCCGTCTTGGTTCAAGACCTCGACGCGGTGGGCGATCTCGTCGTCCGATACGGCGGTGACCGTCCGGCAGCAGCTCAGGGTGTCCCCGACGTGCACCGGGGCGACGAAGCGCACGTTCGCCCAGCCGAGTGCCCGGTCCTGCCCATCGGGGCTGTACCAGGAGGCGAACTCGGGGAACATCAGCCCGACCGACAGGTTCATCGCGATGTAGCCATGCGCGATCGGCCGACCGAAGGGGGTGTCCTTCATGTACTCGGCGTCCACGTGCAGGCGGGTGAAGTCGTGGACCAGACCTGCCCAGGCCAGCAGATCGGCGTCGGTGACGGTCCGACCGTGCGTCGTCACCGTCTCGCTAACGCTCGGGAGGGGATCAGCCATCGGTCGGCCTCTTTTGCACAAGGATGCGCTGCACCGACGAGGTGAGTACCTCTCCGTCCAGGGCTGTGGTCTGCTGTCGGTAGACCACCATCCCGGTCGTGTTGCGCGGGACCAGCTCGGTGACGACAGCACTGCTCCGCACCGCGTCGCCCCCCGATGCCGTCCGGCCGTAGGTAATCTCGTCGAAACCGCTGAAGGCGACGAAGCCAGTCGGGATGTAGCCGCCGCCCGCGTGCAGGAGCAGACCGACGCCAAGACAGAACAGGTAGAGCCGGGGAATTGGGAGAGGGCCTGGCTCGGTCTGGCCGAGCACCGACCGCACGTCGTTCGAGAACCGAACGTAGGCCCGGACGTCGTCGTCGGTCACGACACGGCTGGGGCTCGAGAACTGCATGCCCGCCGAATAGTCTTCGAACCATTCCGGCGGTGCAGACGCCCCCGCCATCCGGTAAGCGAGGAGTTCTGTCATCGTGTCATGTCTTTCGACTCCACTATCTCGGATAGTCGCGGCGGCGGATTCGGCCGAGGCCGTGCAATAGTGCCGCACTTGATCTGAGCGACTTAGCGTTCGATAGCTTCGGAAGTTAGGGCGACGCGAGACAGGGGTCAATCGACGCTAGCGGCAGTTTGGTGTGATCCCCAAAGTCAGGTGTCTCGGCGCACCTGCAGGTGCGCCGAGACACCTGAGTGAACCAACGGGAGGAGCGTCGAGCGGAGCCGTTCAGACGGGCTGGTGGCCGACGAGTCGCAGGGCGTAGGTGACGTACTGCCTGCACAGATCCTCGGGGCCCAGGTGGCCGCCCGGCCGGTACCAGTTGGCGATACCGCGAAGCATCATGATCAGCGCACGGGCATCGGAGTGCGGGTCACCGGGAGAGAACACCGAGCGCTCCATCCCGATCGTGATGACCCGGGTGATCATCGCCTGCATCTGGTCGCGCTTGAAGACGTAGGCCTCGCGGTTCGCGGGCTCGAGGCTCCGGATCTCTGCGTCGAGGAACGCCATCTCTCGGCGATGGGCCACGTAGAGCACGATGCACCGGACGAGGACGGTCAACTGCTCGGCGGGGTCATCCCGCGTCTCGAGCTGGGCGAGCCGACATCGCTCGAGCAGGTCGTCCATGGAGCGGTGCAGCAGCGCGACAAGCAAAGCCTGCTTGTTCTCGTAATAGTAGTAGATGGCAGGTACCGTCTGGCCCATCCGGCTCGCGATGTCCCGGACCGTCGTGCCGTTGTAACCGTTCGCGACGAACGCGTCCCGGGCGTGCCGCAGGACTGGCAATAGTTCCGATTCCGGATACTCGTCCCAACGTACATCGCCGCGCGGCCCGCCCTGCACCTGGGACATGCCCGGAACCCCTCTCAATGGTGGCATCTCCATTACCTAGCGTTCGCTCAGCTTAGCAGCTAGTCCGCATCTGAGACCCGAACATCCACATGTTCGCGCATCAACCCGGAATTTGGGCATCGCCACAAACGCTGGGAGAACGCTTGGGCCCCTTCGCTCCCGGAGCGCCTAACGTCGGGCACCACCGTTTCGTCCAACAAATGTCAACCTCGCGGAGGCACGAGCATGACCACCCGGATCACCGTCGATTCCGGCAAATGCGTTGGAGCTGGGCTGTGCACGGTCGCTCCCGGCTACTTCGACCTTGGGAGCGAGGGGAGGGTAATCCTCCTACGGGAGGGCGACGTTCCGGAGGAGGATCTAGGTGCGGTCACCGACGCGGCCACGATGTGCCCGGCGGAAGCCATCCGCATCTCGTCCGAGCGGTCGTGACCCGCTTGACCACTGCTACGGACTGGGGCCCGGCCCCTGTCTCTGAAACAGCCGTCGGGGCGTGCGAGTTCCTCGGACGGATCTCCAGCGTGCTCTAACACGGGGAGGTCCCGAGCGCGGTACTCCGCAAGGGGGATTCCTTCGAGACGCCCGATTCGGAGTTCACCGGTGCAATGGTCTTCCTGGTACCGCGGGACCGCGGACGTTTCGAGTCGGGTTCACCCTTGCCGGCTGATCTGATCGAGAAAACAGAGGAGAGCGGACATGAGTCCGGAACACGTGCTGGTCGTCGGAGCGGGGCTCGGCGGAATCCGCACGGTGGAGCAGTTGCGGCGGGTCGGCTACGAGGGCTCGATCACCCTCGTTGGGGCTGAGGAGCGCCTGCCCTACGATCGTCCCCCGCTCTCCAAGCAGCTGCTCGCGGGCGATTGGGAACCGGCGCGGATCGCTTTGAAAGATGCGGCGGCGCTCGAGGAACTCGGAGCACGCACCTGCTTCGGGCTCCGAGCCGTGGCACTACGCCCGGGCGAGGTTGAGTTCGCGGACGGCTCAATCATGGCCGCGGACGCAATCGTACTTGCCACCGGTTTATCGGCGCGCAAGCTACCTGGACAGCCGGATTCGGTGCACACGCTCCGCACGCTCGACAACGCGCTGTCCCTCCGCGAGGACATGGCCACGGCCAAGACGCTCTTGGTGGTCGGCGCAGGCTTCATCGGGGCCGAGGTGGCCAGCACGGCCATGGCAAAGGGCATCGCCACCACGATCGTCGAGGCGGCCCCGGTGCCGCTCCTGCGCGGGTTGGGCGAGGAAGTCGGTGCGATCGCCGGGAGGTTGATGGCCGAGAGCGGTGTGGAACTGCGTCTTGGTGTTGCGATCACCGGGTTCGCCAACAGCGACGCCGGAGCAGCCGTCGATCTCTCGGACGGGAGCCGGGTCGAAGCGGATGTGGCGGTAGTCGGGATCGGCGGTCGGCCGGAGGTTGATTACCTCTCGGACACCGGGCTTGACTTGGTCGACGGCGTGCCGTGCGACGCCAATGGCCGGGTCGTGGGGCTGAACGGCGTGTGGGCCGTGGGCGACATGGCCGCCTGGACCGATCCCGCGCTGGGTGGGCATCGGCGGCATGAGCACTGGACATCAACTTCGGATCAGGCGCTGGTCGTGGCGCGGGCGATCACTGGTGCCGAGGTGCCCCCGCCCGCGGTGCCGTATTTCTGGTCGGATCAGTTCGGGCTGAAGATCCAACTCATCGGTCGGCCGGACATCGCTGATGAGATCGTCGCTCTGCGCGGTGAAGGTCTTGCCGGCGGGCTGATTAAAGGCACCGTGGTGGGCTACCTGTGGAAGGGGCTATTGGTCGCAGTGGCTGGCTTCGGCGCGGCGCGCCATGTCGCCCGTTGCCGCGCCTTGCTCATGCAGTCTACGGACCGAACAGCTGCGGTGGAGTTCGCGAGGTCTTTCTAGCCGAGATGCAGGGTCACTCGGTGGCACCTTGGCGCCGGCCTGCCGAACTGTTGCACGCTAGCGACGTGCTCGCCGGTCAGCCCTACGAACCAAACAGGCCAGTGCGAACGGCTTTCGGTGTCGCCTGCGAGCACGGGGCAACGTTGCGTGATATCTCGCGCCGGGTCGGGCTCACTGTGCCTTCGTTTTACTACCGCCACGAGAAAGCAAGGAAGGCGTGTCGGCCGGCCGTGGGCGTACACGCGACGTTGCCGGGCGTGTCCAGTTCCGCGGGGCGCTCACCTGGTTGTGGTGGATGCGGACTGTCACGCGATGGCAAGTTCCGGCGAGACGATCTTTGCCAGGGTTCGTACCGCGCGGAACTGCAGTGAGCGGACGCACTGCCGGCTCCGGCCCATCCGCTCAGCGGTCTCCTCAACAGAAAGCCCCTCGAAAAACCGGAGCACGATACACCCGCGTTCCGCAGATGTGGTGACGGTCTAGTCCGCGAATCAAGGGTGTGAGCTGGGGAAATGCTGGTTGGCCTGGTGGCGGGGCGTGTCACTAGGCTTGGGGGATGGCGCGGAACCCCGTCTCGCCTGCGGCCGCAAGAAGGAGCATCCGGCTCGACCCGCCTGCCGTGCTGATCGCGTGGCACCGCCTCGTCGGCCTGCCCGGTCTCGAAATAGGTGCTGGTGGTGTCTGGGACCAACAGCCCCGCGGAATCGTTCTGGTCCACGTTCAAACACGAGGAATACTACCCACGCCTACGCAACGAAGACGGAACTCGTTGCCGCAGTTGACAATTGGATAATCTTGTACAACACCACCCGGCGGCACTCCGCGATCGGGATGCTCAGTCCCAACAACTATGAGAAGTCACTCCGAGCGGCTGCCTGAAACCCCACAAGCCCCCTGTCAACATTTCGGGGGGGACTGGCAATCCCCTGGAACCGTAGAGGGTTGCGCTGTGGCCGCCAAGGTGGGACCGCGGCCACAGCACCACACGTATGCCGGACGCCGGACACACACATCGGCTGCAGGGTCCATCGGCCAGCGTTTGGCGAAGGTCTGGTGCGTTAGTTGTGTTCTGAGCGCGCGAGGTCACGGCCGATGATCTCTTTCATGATCTCGGTAGTTCCGCCATAAATGGTTTGGATGCGTGAGTCGACAAATGCCTTGGCGACGGGGTATTCCAGCACGTAGCCGTAGCCCCCGTGCAGCTGCAGGCAGCGGTCGATGACACGTTTCTGCAGTTCGGTGGCCCACCACTTTGCTTTGGCAGCGTCGGTTCCGGTCAGCTCGCCGTTGTTGAGGGCCACCACTGCGGCGTCGTGGTAGGCGCGGGTGACGTCGAGCTCGGTGGCGATTTCGGCGAGGACGAACCGGCTGTTCTGGAAGTCACCGATGGCCCGCCCGAACGCTTTGCGCTCGAAGCAGTACCGCTTCGTCTCCGTGAAGATCGCTTCTGCACTGGCCAGCGCAGAGGTCGCGATGGACATGCGTTCCAGTGGCAGCCTCTCCATGAGGTGGACGAAGCCGCGACCTTCTTCACCGAGGAGGTTGCCTGCGGGTACGCGGGCGAAGTCGAAGAAGAGCTCGGCGGTGTCTTGTGCGTGGAGGCCGACCTTGTCCAGCTTGCGGCCGCGGGTGAATCCGGGTGTGCCGGTCTCGACGACGATGAGGCTCAGTCCTTGAGCGCTGGCCTCGGTCTCGGTGCGGGCGACGACGATGACGAAGTCGGCGTTGATGCCGCTAGTGATGAAGGTCTTCTGCCCGTTGATCACCCATTCATCGCCGTCGCGCATGGCGGTGGTTCGCACGCCTTGCAGATCGCTGCCGGCGCCGGGTTCGGTCATGGCGATGGCGCCGATGAGCTCGCCGGTGGCCATGCCCGGCAGCCAGCGCCGTTTCTGGTCGTCAGTGCCGAGGTCGTTGATGTAGGGAATGACGATGTTGTCCTGAAGCGAAAAGCTGGAGATCAGGGATGCTGCCCCGACTTTTGCGAACTCCTCCATGACAACTGATTGGTAGCGGTAGTCCGGTTGGCCTCCGCCGTTGTACTCCTCGGGGACGCTCAGTCCGATGACCCCTTGCTTGCCGGCTGCGCGCCAGACAGCCCGGTCGATCAGGTGCTCGTCGTCCCAACGCTGCAGGTTCGGTTCGACCTCACGGGTGACGAACTCCTTGACCAGCTCGCGGTAGGCGTCGTGGTCTGCGGTGAACAGCAACCGTTCCACAGTGCACTCCTGCTTAGTCTTGAAGGCGGTTGTCGTGGGTTGTAGATGCCAGGGCGATTCAGGGACGCCAGATCGCGGTGCCTGGTCGGGTGATGACGATGTTCGGCACCGTGGCGTTGGCTGATAGCCGGGAGACAGCGAGGACCATCTCGGCGATGTCGCCGGTGCGGATCATGCTGGCTGAATCGACCTGGTCATGTGCGTAACTGGCCATGTCGGTATCGACGTATCCAGGGGAGATAGCGGTGGCGGTGACCCCGCGGGCGTGCTCGTCGAGAGTGATCGTTTCGCACAGGGAGATCAGTGCGGCCTTGCTCGCGCCGTAGGCTGACATCCCCGGTTCTGCGGCGACGCCGGTGATCGACGACAGCGCGACGATCTTCGCGCCGTTCTCCGGGCTGGCGGCGGAGGTCTTTCGAAGCAGCGGAAGCGTCGCCTGCACCAGCAAGAACACCGAGCGGAGGTTGACGTTGAGAGTGAGGTCGTAGTGCTTGAGCGGTACTTCGGCGATTGGCCCTGCGGTGCCGACACCTCCGCAGGGCACCAGCAGATCCAGGCGCTCGTAGCGGGCAGAGTGTTCGGCGGCGAGCCGCTGCACGGCCTCGGGCTCGGCGAGGTTGGCCACGACCGGGTGCACGTCGACTCCGTGCTGGGCACGAAGTTCCTCGGCTGCGGTGAGCAGTCCTGGTTCTGTGCGGGCGGAGACCGTGAGCCGGTATCCGGCGGCGGCAAGTCGGTGGGCGATGGCGTTTCCGATGCCGCGGGAGGCACCGGTGACGAGAGCGGTCTTGGTCAAAGCGCCTCCAGGCCGAAGGTGAGCAGGGCGGGTACGGCGGCGCCGACGGTGTCGAATCCGTTGCCTACGGTCTTCCCAGCGAGATATCGTTGATGGATGCCTTCAGCGATCACCGCGAGCTTGAAGCTCGCGAGCGCTCGGTAAAACCCGAGGTTGTCGACGGGGCGGCCGGAGCGGGTGGCATAGCGCTGGGCCAGCTCGTCCGGACGGGCGAACCCGGGGTTGGCGGCGATGGCGTGCCGCACGCCGAGCACTGGCTCGGTGACCGGGTCCCAGTAGACGAGCATCAGTCCGAGATCGGCCAGCGGATCGCCGAGGGTGGCCATCTCCCAGTCGACGACGGCCCGCACCACGCCGGGGTCGGTGTGATCGAGCAGGGTGTTGTCCAGCCGGAAGTCACCGTGCACGATCGATTCCCCCGCCTGCGTTGGCAGCGCACGAGCTAAGGCGTCGTGCAGCTGCTGCAGGTCCGGTAGCTCGCGGGTGGCGACCCGGTCCCACTGGCTGCGCCAGCGTCGGACCTGTCGTTCGAGGTAGCCGGACGGACGGCCGAAATCGTTTAGCCCGATTTCGTCATGGGGTACGGCATGCAGGGAGGCGAGCGTGTCCACCAGTGCGTGCGAGCAGCGCTGTGCGTGCGAAACCGGCAGCGGCTGCGTGTCATCGGCGCTGCGCATGGTCAGACCGTCGACGTAGGACACGACGGCGAACGGGACTCCGAGCACGTCGGGGTCTTCGCACAACGCCACCGGTTGTGCGACAGGGACGTCGGTCTCCGAGAGGGCGGCGATGACGCGGTACTCGCGGGCCATGTCGTGTGCGGTGGGGGTGAGCGGCCCGAGCGGTGGTCGCCGCAACACCCACTGATGGATGCCGTCGGTGAGGCGATAGGTGAGGTTGGACTTGCCGCCCGCGATGAGCGACGCCGACAACGGACCTTGCGTAGAGGGCACCTGAGCATCGAAGAACCGCTGCAGCGGGGCCAGGTCCAGGCCTTCGGGGGCGCTCATCGGCGTGCCTTGCGCAGGGCGCGCCGGGCGATGGCCCAGCGATGTGTTTCGGAGGGGCCGTCGTAGATCCGGAACGGTCGTACTTCCCGGTACAGCCGGGCCAGCGGCGCGTCGGCTGAGATGCCCAGCGCGCCGTGGACCTGCAGCGACCGGTCGACGACGCGGTTGACCGCTTCGGCGACGAAGGTCTTGGTGATCGAGGTGATCTGGGCGGCCGGCTCACCGGTGTCAAGGTCGGCGCAGGTCTTGTAGATCAGCGCACGCGACGCCTCGATATCGATCTCCGAGTCGGCGATCAACGCCTGCACCTGGCCCAGCGAACCCAGCTTCCCGCCGAAGGCCTGCCGGTTGTTCGCCCGTTCGATGGCGAGGTCGGCGGCACGGCGGGCGGCGCCGAGCCAGCGCATGCAGTGCGTCGTGCGTGCGGGCCCGAGCCGGATCTGGGCGTACTCGAAGCCTTTGTCGACCTCACCGAGAACCGCTTCTTCACCGACCTCGACGTTGTCGAAGACCAGCTCGGAATGCCCGCCGAACATGCTTTCGTCGAGCGTGTCGACGTCTCGAACTCGGGTCAGCCCCGCAGCGGCGGTGTCGACGAGGAACATCGTCGCACCGCCCCGATCGCCGGGTTCGCCGCTGGTGCGAGCCATCACGATGGCGAAGCTCGCGCCGTTGGCCCCGGTGATAAACCATTTCCGGCCGTTGAGCACCCAGCCGGCCGAGGTGCGAGTGGCGGTGGTGGCCAGCGCGGTCGGGTCGGAGCCGGCGCCGGGGGAGGGCTCGGTCATAGCGAAGCACGAGCGCACCTCCCCCGCCGCCAGCGGCTTGAGGTAGCGATCCCGCTGTTGGCCAGTGGCCACGGCCTCCAGGAGATGCACGTTGCCTTCGTCGGGCGCGGCGCAGTTGAGCGCGAGCGGTCCGAACAGCGAGTACCCGGCGGCCTCGAAAACCGGTGCCCGGTCCCGCATGTCCAGCCCGAGCCCGCCGAACTCGGTGCTCGCGTGCGGCGCGAATACCCCAGCCCGCCGGGCCGCCTCCTGCAAGTCGCGACGCGCGGGTTCGGACAGGATGTGCGCGTTGCCGCCGTGCTCGTCCTCGACCGGCAACACCACCTTCCGGACGAGGTCTTCGGTACGCCGTACCGCATCGACCACCTGCGGGTCGTGCTGGAACGAAATACCTGGCTGCGTGGTCATGCGACAGTGCCTTCCAGTTGGGGGACCAGTGACTGCTCCACGGTGTCGCTCACAACCGCTCGATCACGGTGGCGTTGGCCATGCCGCCGCCTTCGCACATGGTCTGCAGCCCGTACCGACCGCCGGTCGCTTCGAGGTGGTTGACCAGGGTCGTCAGCAGCCTCGTCCCGGATGCGCCGAGGGGATGCCCGAGCGCGATCGCTCCGCCGCGGGGGTTGAGCTTGTCGGGGTCGGTGTCCAGCTCGCGCTGCCACACCATGGGAACCGGGGCGAACGCTTCGTTGACTTCGTAGGCGTCGATCTGGTCGATGGTCAGGCCGGCGCGTTCGAGCACCATCCGCGTGGCCGGGATGACGCCGGTCAGCATCAGCAGCGGGTCGCTCCCGGTGACCGCGAAGCTGTGGAACCGGGCTCGCGGGCGCAGACCGAGCACGTTGGCCTTTTCCTCGCTCATGATGAGCACCGCGGACGCGCCGTCGGTCAGCGGGGACGAGTTGCCCGGCGTGATCTGCCAGCCGATCTCGGGGAACCGGGCGCCGATCCGGTCACTCCGGAATGATGGCTTGAGATTGCCCAAGCCCTCGGCTGTCGTCTCGGGACGAATCGTCTCGTCGGATGATGCGAGGGAGGAGCCGCCGTCGGTTCCGATGATCGGGACCGGAAGGATTTCGCGGTCGAATCCGCCATTGGCGGCGGTGGCTGCGGCGAGTGAGTGCGACCGCGCGGCGAATGCATCGAGTTCCGCGCGGTCGAGTTTCCAGCGGGCCGCGATCAGTTCGGCGGAAACACCCTGGTTGACCAGTCCTTCGGGATAGCGTGCGGCTACGGCTGGTCCAGCTGCGTCCTGCCCCATGGGTGCCGTGCCCATCGGTACCCGGCTCATTGATTCCACGCCGCAGGCGATGACGATGTCATGTGCCCCTGCCAGCACGCTTTGGGCGGCGAAGTGTGCCGCCTGCTGGCTAGATCCGCATTGGCGATCGATCGTGGTGGCGGGCACCGATTCGGGGAATCCCGCGCCCAGTACGGCGTGCCGCGTGATGTTCAACGCCTGCTCGCCGGCTTGGCCGACACACCCGCCGATGACGTCGTCGACCAGCGCAGCGTCGATGCCGGTACGGCTCAGCAGCGCCTGCAGCGTGTGTGAGAGCAGTTCGGCAGGGTGTACCCCGGACAGCTGCCCTTCGGTTTTGCCCTTGCCTGATGGGGTTCGGATCGCGTCGACGATGACTGCGGAGTCGACCATGAAGTCCTCCCTGGATTGGTTACCTAACGATCGCTAAACTAGCCGGACTCGTCAAGAGCATGTGGTTATCAGTGGTTTTGAAGGGTGACCAGCGTCACTTTGGTATTTAGCGATCGATAGCTATGTTGAGTCGGCCGAGACGGCCAGGGAGGGGCGAACGGTGTTGCGGACACGGTTCTGCGAGGTCGTCGGGGTCGAATACCCGATCGTTCAAGGTGGGATGCAATGGATCGGGCGCGCCGAGCTGGTGTCCGCGGTGGCAAACGCCGGTGGGCTGGGCTTTCTCACGGCATTGACGCAACCGTCCCCGGATGCGCTGGCTGCTGAGATCGCACACTACCGCGAGCTGACGGACAAGCCGTTCGGGGTGAACTTGACGATCCTGCCGTCGATCAAGCCTCATCCCTACGCTGAATACCGCGATGTCATCGTGGAGTCAGGCGTCCCGGTGGTGGAGACGGCGGGATCCAGCCCGGCGGAGCACCTGCCCGCGTTCCAGGGGGTGGTGTCAAGGTCCTGCACAAATGCACCAGCGTGCGTCACGCGGTCAAGTGCGCAGGAACTAGGTGTCGACGGAATTTCGATCGATGGTTTCGAGTGCGCCGGGCACCCGGGAGAAGACGACATCCCTGGGCTCTTGCTGATTCCAGCTGCTGCACAACATATTTCGATTCGAGTGATCGCTTCGGGCGGCTTCGGCGATGCGCGAGGACTCATGGCCGCGCTGGCGCTGGGCGCCGATGGCATCAACATGGGCACGCGGTTCGTCGCCACCCGGGAGGCCCCGGGGCACGAGGCCGTCAAACAACGTCTCGTGGAAGCCACCGAACGCGACACCGAACTGATCTTTCGTTCGCTGCGCAACACTGCTCGGGTTGCTCGTAACGACGTGTCGACGAAGGTGGTGTCCATCCTCCAGGACGGGGGAGTCTTCGAGGACGTCCGCGAGCTCGTCGCCGGAGTGCGTGGCAGGCAGGTGCTGGAAACCGGAGATCTGGCACGGGATCTGGATCGCCGGACTCGTGCAGGGCCTCATTCACGATGTACCCACCGTCGCCGAACTGATCGATCGAATCATCGCCGAAGCGGCCGGCCTGATCTCGGACCGCCTGGCAGGTGTCCTGAACCCGACGAAGGAGAACTGAAATGGATGTGCGCAACGTCGCCGCAATCGTCACCGGCGGCGCGTCCGGCCTGGGCCTGGCCACGGTCCGCGAGTTGCACGGTGCCGGGGCCAAGGTCGTCATCGTCGACCTCCCGTCATCGAGCGGTGAAGCCGTGGCAAAGGAACTCGGAGAGGGCGCGGTCTTCGCTGCCGCGGACGTGACCGATGAAGCCCAAATCGGCGCGGCCTTGGACAAGGCCGAGGCCCTGGGACCGCTGCGGATCGTGGTGAACTGCGCCGGCATCGGCAGCAGTGTCAAGACCGTCGGCAAGCGCGGTGTGTTTCCGCTGGACGAGTTCGCCAAGACCATCAACGTCAACCTGATCGGGACCTTCAACGTCATCCGGCTGGCAGCCGAACGCATTGGGCAGGCCGATCTCGTCGGTGAAGAGCGCGGGGTGGTCGTCAACACCGCGTCCGTCGCCGCCTTCGACGGCCAGGTCGGGCAGGCAGCCTATTCCGCATCCAAGGCCGGTATCGCGGGGATGACCCTACCGATTGCGCGTGATTTGGCGAATCTGCAGATCAGGGTGGTCACCATTGCCCCCGGGCTGTTCCACACGCCGTTGTTTGCGACGTTGTCGGAGGAGGCCATCGCTTCCCTCAGCGCGCAGGTCCCGCACCCGTCGCGGCTGGGTGACCCGATGGAGTACGCGGCGCTCGCGCGTCATATAGTGGAGAACCCAATGCTCAACGGCGACACCATCCGGCTGGACGGAGCAATTCGGATGGCTCCGCGTTGACCTGTACACCAGGCGATCGTCACGTCGGCTCGCAACCCTCGGCCGCACGGTCGAGGGCGAAGGACAGGGAAGGCCGATGACGCGATCTCGCGCCGAGACTGCGACGAACCACGCTGGCGATCGCAACTGGCGGAGTTTCGAGCCGCTCGGCCTCAGCCCTATCCTGACCGCCGCGCTCGAGGTCTTCCAGGAACACGGCTTCCACGGCGCTTCGGTGCGGGAGATCGCGCGCCGCGTGGGACAGACGGTTCCAGCCCTCTACTACCACCACGAGAACAAGGAAGCGATCCTGGTAGCTCTGCTCGAGGTGGGCACCGAGGACGTCGCGTGGCGGGTCCGGGCGGCTTCGGCGGAGGCTCCCGGTCGACCGGACTTGCAGTTCGTCTATGTCGTCCAGGCGATCGTTTTGCACGTGACGCGTCGCCTTCGGCTCGCGCAGGTCGACACGGAGCTCCGCTACCTCTCACCTCCCAAACGGCGCCGATACGCAACTCGCCGCAAGGCCGTGGAGAACGCCTTGGCCGACATCGTGGTGGACGGGCTCAAGCAAGACATGTTCGCAGCCGTCGACCCTGCCGAAACCGCAAGAGCACTGCTAGGCATGTGCCAGTCGATCTCCCGCTGGTACCTGCCGGATGGCCCGCTCACGCCGGAGCAGATCGCGGACCGCTACGTCGACATCGCCCTGATGACGGTCGGAATCTCCGAACGTCCGCGCGATGCCCCGCCACTACGCAAAGCCGCCTGACACCGCAGAACGCTGCAGTCGGGTGGGTATGCCCTCAAGATTGGGAGCATTACCCGCGCGGACATGGAATACGGAACTGCGGCCGTGTTGTGCCATGGTAGGACCAACGAGCATCGAGGTCTCAGCTCAGGTCTTGTGCGGGGCGAATAGTCGAGGATCTGTCGGCAGTTCAAAGCCACGCTGAGTGCGCGGCCAAAATCTGTAAGGTGGGACTTCCCCAACCGTGAACGGATCATGCCTCTTCGGAGTCTGACGGCTGGCGATACCACACTTACGGGAGCACCCGTTGGTCTCGCGATGCCGCGCCGGGTGTCGGCAGGTCATGCACCTGGCTGGGCTTTGGTCGGCAGGTCGAACTCTCCGTTGCGGACGCCGGCCACGAAGGCATCCCACTCGCTCGCGGTATACGACAGCGTGAACTCGCCAACAGGCATAACCCGGATGCTCGCGCCGCCGTCAGGATGGCGTGCGACCTTGATCGCGCGGTTGGATCCAGCCGGTGCTCGGCCGGCGACCTCGGCCAAAACTACCGGCCAATCGACTGCTGGCACCGAGATAATTGGCTCCAGGAGCAGGTCGTTGCTTGGATCACGGCGGTATTTGCTGTCTCGGATGGCGACGCGATCGCCGTCGAATTTGATCTCAGCACAAGATCCGGTCGAGCTGCTGAAGCTGCTCTTGAACGCCGGTGTCGTCCAGGTGGGTGACGCTCATGTTGGTCATGCTAGTCGTTGGGCGCATTCGCGGATGAGTACCAGCGATTCCTTCGCCTCCAGGGTGTGGGTCATCGCCTGAGCGTGGGTCATGCTCAGGTCCGGACCTGGTCGTCGTTGTCGATCAGGCTTTGGGCGGTCACGGTTTCCTGCCATGCCAGGGTGGGCAGTCGGGGATTGTCGAAGTCGACCAGGTGGAAGGTCGATGCGCCGAACACGCCGCCGGCCGTGGCGCTGAACGGAATCACGAGCACTTGAACTGTGTCGGGGTGTTCCTCGAGGAGCGAGGCCATGCTCAGGAGTTGGTTCCGTAGAACGTCTGGTCCGCCGATCTGCTGAAGCAGTGCCGCCTCGCTGACGACTGCGGTCAGCTGGAGCGGATCATCGTCGGTGAGCCGCCGCTGCCGCGTCATGCGTACGTCCACGCGCTGGTCGACTTCGACCCGGCGGATGTTGGTGTGGTCCGAGGCGATCAATGCCCTGGCATAGTCTTCCGTCTGCAGCAGTCCGGGGATCAGCAGGCTCTCGTATGTTCGGATGCTGTGCGCGCCGTGTTCGAGGCCGTAGAACCTGAGCAGTTCTTCTCCGAACAGCGCCGAGTACCGGGCCCACCAGCCGCGTTCCTTGGAGGTCGCGCGCAAGGCCAGCAGTTCCCGTTGTTCCTCGTCGTCGAAATCGAACGCATCGAGCACGGACCGCAGCTTGTCCTCGGCGAGGATCTTGCGCTCGTTCTCGACGGCGGACCAGTAGTTGCGTGAAAAGCCGAGCAGGTCCGTGATGGTCCTGACGTCCATCCTGTGCCGTGCCAAAACTCGCAACTCTGCCTGTGAGCTGGGGGTTTGTGGTTGGGTCAGGCGGCTCGTCGGTATTCGTTGATCACGCCGCCGAGGACGCTGTAGCGGTGGATCGGGGCGTTGAGCGGATGACGGTGTCGGGATCGTGGTTGGGTGGGCGGTGCTCGCGGCTCTGGTGCGGGCGGTGATCGTTGTAATGTCGGGCGAACTGGTCAAGCACCGTGATGGCGTGGCGTTCGTTGTAGATGAGCATCCGGTCGGTGCATTCCGATCGCACCGTCCGGACGAACCTCTCGGCATAGCAGTTTGCTCGGGGAGTTCGGGGTGGGGTCTTGACGATGTCGACGTTCTCGGAGGTGAACACCGCGTCGAATGAGGCCGCGTATTTGGTGTCGCGGTCGTGGACGAGAGACCGGAACCGGTTGATCCGTTCGCCGAGCCCCATCAGGAGGTTCCGTGCGGCCTGTGTGGTCCAGGCTGCGGTGGGATGCTCTGTCACGCCGAGGATGTGGACGCGTCGGGTGGGATTTCCATGACGAACAGGACGTAGAGCCTGCGTAGGTTGATGGTGTCCAGGTGGAAGAAGTCGGTGGCCAGCAGTCCTGCCGCTTGGGTGCGTAGGAAGGTGCGCCAATTGGTGTCTTCTCGTCGTGGTGCGGGGCCCAGGCGGGCAGCGGCAAGAATACGGCGGATGGTGCCAGCGCCGATGTGGTGCCCGAGTCGGGTGAGTTCTCCTTGGATGCGGCGGTGGCCCCAGCGGGGGTTTTCCCGGGCCAACTGGATGACCAGTTCACGAAGTTCTGCATCGATTGGTAGGCGTCCAGGTCGGTTAGCGTAGGTCCATTTCCGTGCGATCAGGCGGCGGTGCCATGCCAGCAGGGTGCCGGGCGTGACGATGCGGTGGTGGCGGAGGTCGCGGGGGAGCAGGCGCGCCAGTGCGGACATGACCGCACGGTCGGGCCATGAGGGGCGGGCTGTGCCGACCTGGCGGCGCAGGACTGAGACCTCGTGTCGGAGTACCAGGATTTCGACGTCCTTGGTGGCGGAGCGGCGGAGGAGTGAACCCAGCCAGCTGAACAGCCTGACTGTGATCAAGTAGGACGGTCGAAAACAGCACGGTCGGTGAGCATCGCACGACCTCAGGGAAGACGACCGCAGGGGAGGCAAAAACGGCAGGTCAGCGTGCCAGCTCTGAATAATGGCACGGCACAGGGCTCTGATCCAGCCGCTGCTGCCGGAGGTGAAGACCGGAGGCCGACCGGAGAAGCATCCCCACCGCGCGTTGGTGGACGCGATCCTCTATGTGGTGCGCACCGGATGCGCGTGGCGGCAACTGCCGGCCGACTTCCCGCCCTGGCAGACCGTGTACTGGTACGTCAACCGCTGGGAACAGTACAAGGTCACCGAGCAGATCCTCCCGGTGGTGCGTGCACAGCTGCGGATCGCCGAAGGCCGTAACCCGCAGCCCAGCGCAGGCTGATCGACTCCCAGACGGTGAAGGGTGCCGACACTGTCGGGCGCGAGTCCCGCGGTCAGAATGTGGCGATCGGGTTGACCGGGCTGCCGGACGTACCGGCGAAGCGGACCGGCGCGACTGCGAGGTGGAAGTCCCACTGGCCGAGCTCGGCAGCCGTCGTCGCGCACACCTCCAGGTCGCAGTTGTCGAGCAGCCACAGACCCATCGCAACGAGGCTCACGGCGTGAACCGGCATCAACACGTCTTCGTACCCCGACGGCTGAACGTCCTGGGGGGTGTCAGCGCCGATCAGCGCGACCTCCCGTTCATGCAGCCACGGCAGGCAGGACGCGTGCCAGCCGGCCTGCGTGAAACCGCTGGCCTCACCGGCCTCGTGCCGGACGCGGCCATAGCCGGTCCGCAGGAGTACCACATCGCCGGATCGCACCCGCACACCCTGGCGACGCTCGGCCTCCTCGAGATCGTCGGGAAACACACCCTGCCCCGATTCCAACCACGGCACATCGCGGACCCTCGCAATGTCCAGCAGGACACCACGCGTGATGATCCCGTTCGCCGCCGCCGTGACAGCCGCCCACGCCGATCCCGTTGCAGCGTCGACCAACGAGTGCGACCGCCCGTTGTACATCGTGCCGTCCCAGAAGATGTGGCACGGCGAGTCGACGTGGGTGAGGGTGTTGCCGTGGAACGTGATCCCGAGCCGCTCGGACGAAAAGCCCCAGCGCCGGTCGTTGCGGAATCCGGGCACCGGCATGTCCTCGGCACCCGGCATGTCGGCGGCGCACGGGCACGTCGTCGTCGACCGCTCCATGTCTTCCGGTACGGCAACCTCCCATGCGCACGACACGCTCCTGCCGTGGCGCACGGCCCGCGCCGCCGCCAATCGGACGTCGTCGGTGATGTGGTTCAGAGTGCCGAGCTCGTCGTCGTCGCCCCACCGTCCCCAGTTCGACAGCGTGCTGAAGTACCCGAGCACGTCGTCCTGTGTGGGCATCGGTCGCCCTGCCGTCATCCCAGCATCGGCTCCTCCGGTCACGCGGTTCGAGGCACCACGGCCCGCTGAACTGGCATGACACTAGATCAGCGGGCCAGCAGTCGGCCGGTCCGCAGGTAGGGCACGGCACACCTGTGGTGCTGTGGCACCGGTAGCCGTTGATATTGCGTGCGAGGTACTGCTGGTGCAGTTACAGGTGCGGAATTGAGCAACAGAGTCCTTCAGGGCGGGGAGCAGTCAAGACCGAAGACCGTGCCAGACGAAGTCCCAGAGAATGGCACCGAGCTTGTCCGGGTTGTGACCGGGATCTCCCTCGAACCACTGGTAGACCCAGTTCGTGACCCCGAACACCGCCATCGTGGCGTAGTAGGGATCGATCGGGCGGATCGATCCCTCGCGGATCCCATCCTCGATGATCCCGATGACGGCCATGCGGTACCTGCGCCGGAGGGCCTTGATCTCGCGCGCTGCGTCGGGTGGGAGCTCGCGATCGTGCTCGAAGAAGACCCTGACCGAGTGCTTGTGATACCGCATGCGGTGCACGATCGCGTGGGTGACCGACCTCAGCCGTTGTTCGGGAGCGGTCCCGGGCACCGACGCCTTCTCGAGGTCGGCGAAGAGGGCTTCAGTGTGCGCGCGATGGATGTAGACGAGGATTTCGGCCTTCGATCGGAAATAGTGGTAGAGCGACGCCTTGCGTAGGCTGGCGGCGCGAGCGATGCTGATCATGTTGGTCTGCGCGTAGCCGTTGGCGTCGAACAGCTGCGCGGCGAGTTCGACGATCTCGGCGCGGCGCTGCTCGAATGCGGCCGTCGACGTCGCCGCCGAACCGGTCTGTTGCTCCATGACGGAGATTCTTGCAACCCGTGAGGCGGGGAGGCCGTTCAGGCGGGTGTGGCGCGATTCGCGAGCTCGGGCGGCCGCCGCTCGTCGTCGGCGAGTCGGCCGGCTGCGGGCTCGAAGACGAGTCGGCTCAACGTGCTCTCGGCGATCTTCCAGCCGTCGGCCGTGCGTTCGTACCTATCGTGGTAGTGGCCGCAGCCGTGGAAACCCGTTCCGTCCGGTCGGTTGATCGTGTCCTCCATGGCCCAGATCGCCGTCGCCCGGTCGTTCGTGATCTCTATCTCCGGCATGTGGCCGTGGTGGATGCTGGTCACGTCAGGGCGCAGCTGGCTTTCGATGAAGGCCACCACCGCATCCGCCCCACGATGGACGACTCCGCGCGCGGTGAAGGTCGCGTCGTCGGTGTAGACCGAGCGCAGGCCGGTCCAGTTCTTCGTATCGAGATAACGGAAGTATCGCGCCTTGAGCTCCTCGATCTCGATTCGCGATTCCAGTCGCGCGAGGGCGTCGTTGTCGTAGCTCATCGACGTTCGTCCTCTCCGTGGTGGCGCCGGCGGATCTCGAGTCCGCCGGGATTGGTGCCGGACCCGTATACGGGGTCCTTGACGGAGGCGCCGCCGTCGGCGAGCAGGGTCTGCCCGGTGACGTTGCCGGCGGCGTCCGACAGCAGGAAGGCAATCGGGCCAGCGATCTCCAGCGCTGACCCGATCCGCCCGAGAACGGCCGGCCGCGCCATCCCCGCCTGGCCCTCCGCGCTCCAGATCGACCCCAGCCGCGCCGTCATCGTCGCGCCCGGGGCGACCGAGTTCACGCGCACCGCCTGCGGACCGAACTCCTCGGCCAGCGATCGCACCCAGCTGACGAGCGCGAGCTTCGCGGCGCTGTACGCCGGGTGTGTCCGGCTCCCGAAGAAGGCCGCGATCGAGGACACGAAGACGATGCTTCCGCCGCCGCGTTCGGCCAGGCGCAGGCCGGCCGCCTTCCCGATGAGGAAGGCGTGCTGGAGGTTGGACGCGAACTGCTGATGCCACTCCTCCAGGGACAGCTCGGGGATCGAGGTGAATCGCGACCCACCGACGACGTCGATCACTCCGTCGAGGCGTCCGAACTCGGACACGGCCCTGTCGAACATGGCCTCGACGTCGCGCTCGTCGGTGATGTCACCGGCGAACGGCACACCGCCGACATCCTTGGCGACCTCCGCCGCGGCCTGCTCGTCGCGGTCGGCACAGAGCACGCGGCCCCCGAGCGAGGCGACCAGCTCGGTGGTGGCGGTCCCGATCCCGCCACCGCCGGCCCCTGCGATCACGTAGGCGCGACCGTCGAGCCGGAAGATCGAATCGTGATCGCGCACGGCGGTCATCGGGCGCCCACCGGGAGGACCTTGAACCCGCGGAGTTCGAAGGTGCGCTGCCGGAGGGCCTCGCCGCGCAGCTCGAGCTCGGGTGCGCGGGCGGCCAGCCTGCGAAAGGCGACGGTCGCCTCCGTCCGGGCGAGGTTCGCCCCGATACAGTGATGAGCGCCGGCGCCGAAGCCGGTCGGCAGGTTCGGCGTGCGGTCGATGATGAAGCGCTCCGGCTCCGGATACTGGGCGGGATCGCGGTTGGCCGCGGGGAACAGCAGCATGATGATGTCGCCTTCGGCGACGCCGTGCCCGTCGATCTCGGTGTCGCGCAGCGCGCACCTCCCGGCGAAGTGGACCGGCCCGTCGAGGCGGAGGCACTCCTCCACGGCGGTCCGCGCCAGCTGTGGGTCCTGGCTGATGCGGCGGAGCCGGTCGGGGTCCTCGAGGAGGAGCTTGATGCCGTTGCCGATCAGGTTGACGGTCGTCACGTGACCGGCCTCCAGCATCAGGTGGACCGTGGCGAGCAACTCCTCCGTCGAGTAGCGACCCGCGCGCTCCTCCTCGACCAGCACGCTCAGAAGGTCGTCGGTCGCCGGCTCGCGCTGCTTCTGCTCCACGATCCGGTGGACGAACCTGTCCATCCCCCTGCCCAGCTCGGTGTACTGGTCGAGCGTCTCCTGGGAGGCTCGGGGGTCGATGGCGAGCAGCGCGTTGTCGGCGCGCACGAGCGTCATCAGCTCCTCCTGGTCGTCGGCCGAGATGCCGAGCACAACGGCCATCGCGAGGACCGGGAGGGGATGGGCGAGTTCGTGGATCGCGTCCCACGTGCCCTTCGCGAGCGCGTTGTCCAGGAGCCGGTCGGTCAGCCGCTCGATGACGGGCTCGATCTGCCGCATTGCCTTCGGTGAGAACGACGGATTGGCAGGCTTGCGCAGGCGCGGGTGGTCGGGCGTCTCCCGTGTCAGCATGGTGCCGCCGGCGAACTCGCGCGACTGGTTGGTCTTCGCGTTCTCCATGTGCGGGCGGGTGGCCTGCCACGCGGCCGCCGAGAAGTTGGTGCGGTCCTTGAGCGTCGCCATGACGTCGGCGTACCTGGTGAGAAACCACATCCGCCGCTTCCGGTTCCAGTGGACCGGATCCGTCTCGCGCATCTGGTCGTAAACCCGGGTCGGGTCGTCGTAGTGCTCGTCGGCCCACGGATCGAAGTCTTGATCGTGCACTTGCTCTGCCAGCATGGCGTCTCCGTTCACTGCGTCGGTGCAGGCGGCAGCCGGTCCGCCGGTTCAATCTGCTCTGTGCGGTAGGCGAGCCCGTCGGCCACGAACCGGCGCGCGATCCGCCAGGTGCCCGACCGGCGGGTGACCTGGTCCTGGTAGCTGCCGCACAACCCGTAGGCGATCCCGTCCCTCGTCTGCACGAGCGCGTGCAGGTAGCTGACCGCATCCGCGGCCGTGCTTGACGTGACGTGAACGGTCGAGTTGACGACCAGGTGTGCGGTCCGCGCGTAGCGCGCGATCAGGGGGGCGAAGTTGGCCCGCAACGCGTCGTGCCCCTCGCACCTGCCGAGCAGGCTCTCATAGGTCGCGTCCGGCTCGAAGAGCTCGATCATGCTGTCGAGATCGCCCGCGTCGTAGTGGACGGCGTACGCGACGAGCAGGTCCGTGATCGCGTGGGCGTGCTCGGCGTGGCCCTCGACGGGTGCAGCCAGGGTCTTGCGACGAAGGATCTCCTGATGCGCCGCTAGCCAGTCGGTGCGGGGGGCGGTGGTGACGGTCACGGGGCACCTCTCGGGGAGTCGGCCGACCGGTCGTTCGAATCTAGGCATGAAGCCGAGATTCTGTCAACGGAGCCTCGTTCTGGCCGAGATATCCCCATGACGTGGGGATATCTGGAATCCCGATCGCGTTCCTTGACCGCTCGTCTCGGCGCGAAGTA
Source organism: Saccharopolyspora sp. ASAGF58 (assembly GCF_012277335.1). NCBI lineage: Bacteria > Bacillati > Actinomycetota > Actinomycetes > Pseudonocardiales > Pseudonocardiaceae > Saccharopolyspora > Saccharopolyspora sp. ASAGF58. Next base: position 6,370,564 of record NZ_CP040605.1, read on the forward strand.
ACGTACGCCATCCGTTGATCCGACCGACCGGTCGGATCAACGGTATGTAGTGGGAGGTGAGCAACGTGCGTCTGCCGAATTATGAGAATCTTCCGACGAACGCCGATGGCGTGCGGACGGCGTGGGGCGTGTTCGGGGACGCGGCGGACTCGGTGGGGCTGTTCAACCAGCTCACCGGTGACGTCGTCCAGAGCGCCGCGTCCCTCGTGCGCAAGGGCACCGTCTTCTCGCTCAACGCACCGCTCGACTTCTACACGCCGGCCCTCTTCGGGCGACCCTCCCTCTCGCGGGAGGTACAGCCCGTCAGGGAGTGGTGGGGACTGAACGAGGTCATCGACAACTTCAACCCGCAGTCCTCGACGCAGTGGGACGGTCTCTCGCATGTGAGCTACCGACCCGACCACTTCTACAACGACGCCTCGCTGGACGACGTGCTCTCCGGCGGCCGCAACACAGTCGCTCACTGGGCGCGGCGAGGCATCGTCGGCCGGGGCTTGCTGCTCGACCTGGCCCGCGTCGCCGACGCGGCGGGACGGTCGTACGACCCGGGTTCGTCGCATGCGTTCTCAGTCGACGACCTGGAGGAGGCCCGCAGGGCACACGGCGTCACCTTCCGGCCGGGCGACGTCCTCTTGCTCCGAACGGGGTTCACCGCGTGGTACGCGGATGCCAACGCCGAGACGCGCCAGCGTGTCGCCTCGCGCGAGGAGCTACGCGCGTGCGGCATCGCCCACACCGAGGAGATGGCCGCCTACCTGTGGGACAGCCACGTGTCCGCGGTGGCGTCGGACTGCCCCTCACTGGAGGTCTGGCCCATGGACCACTCGCCGGAAGCCTTCCCGTTCGGCTGCCTCCACCAGATCCTGCTCGGCCAGTTCGGCATGGCGATCGGCGAGCTCTGGTGGCTCGACGAGCTGGCCGACGACTGCGCCGCGGACGGTGTGTCCGAGTTCCTCCTGACCAGCGCGCCAATGAACTACCCGAGCTTCGGCGCGCCTGCCAACGCCCTCGCGATCAAGTGACAGCTGCCCTGCACGTCCCTGCTGCCGACCCGCTCGGCGTCATCGATCCGTCGTTTGCGAAGGAGCAGATCTGACATGGACGTTCTCCGGTTCGCCATCATCGGGGTCAGCATCGGGTCGGTCTATTCGCTGATCGCCCTGGGGATCGTGGCGACCCATCGCGGTTCCGGCGTGCTCAACTTCGCGCAGGCCGCGATCGGCATGTTCGGCACGTTCGTCGCGTTCGAGCTCCAGATCGGTCTCGACTGGCCGGTCGTCCCCTCGTTCCTTGTCGGCGTCGCCGTCAGCGCGGCGATCGCGGCGGCCCACCACCTCCTCGTGATGAAGCGCCTGATCAAGGCAGCGCTCGCGACCAGGATCGTCGCCACTCTCGGGCTGATGATCGGGTTGATCGGCGTCGCGAACCTCCTATTCCAACCGACCGGCGATGCCGTCGCGGTGCCGGCTGCCCTGCCCGACGTCTCGGTCAACGTCGTGGGGGACATATACATCGGGCTCGACCGGATCCTGACAGTCGTCATCGCTGTCGTTGCGACGGTCGCTCTTGTGCTCGTCCAGCGGCGCACCCGGTTGGGACTCGCTACGGCGGCGGTCGCCGAGGACACCGTCATCGCCGCGTCGATGGGCCTATCCCCGAACGTGGTCGCCGCCGTGAACTGGGCGATCGGTGGCGTCGTGGGAATGGTGGGCGTCTACCTGGTGACCCCGATCGGCGGGCTCGAGTCGACGAACCTCACCATGCTCATCATCCCGGCGATGGCGGCCGCCCTCATCGGCCGGTTCGAGTCGTTCCTCATCACCTTGGTCAGCGGTGTCGCCATCGGGATCCTGCAGTCCGAGACCAGCTTGTTCGTCGAGAACCGTGGCTGGTCGACGGCCGTGCCCCTGCTCGTGATCATCGTCATCCTCGTGACGCGAGGTACCTACATCCCCGGTAAGGCCGAGTCGAGCCAACGGGTCGCGAAGGTCGGTCCCGGTCGTATCGGGCCGCAGGGGATCGTCCTCACGGTCGCCGGGCTGGCGTTGATCCTGCTCACCTCGCTCGACTGGTTGACGTCGTCCACGTTGTCGCTGCTGTTCGCGATGGTCGCGCTCTCGGTGGTCGTCGTGTCCGGCTACGCCGGCCAGATCTCGTTGATGCAGCTCTCCTTGGCCGGGATGTCGGCCTATTTCACGGCGTTCATCGTGGCCAAGACCGAGCTGCCGATGTGGATGGCGATCGTGATCGCGGCGCTCGCGACCGTCCTGCTGGGCATGGTGGTCGCGGTGCCAGCGCTCCGCACCCGTGGGTCCAACCTGGCCATTGCGTCGCTCGGTATGGCTGCCGTGATCGACGCGCTGGTCCTGGACAACGGCGACGCCGTGGCCATGGTGTCCGAGCAGCCCATGCGCCAGCTGAGCCTGTTCGGGATCGGGTTCGACAGCTTCGAGAACCCACGGAACTTCGCGATCCTGTGCGTCGTCGTGCTGGCGCTCTGCCTGGCCGCGATCGCGAACGTCCGGCGTGGCATCTCCGGGCGCCGGCTCCTCGCGGTCCGCTCCAACGAGCGAGCGGCGATGGCACTGGGGATCTCGGTCCCGGGAGCGAAGATCTACGCGTTCGCCCTGGGAGCGTTCGTCGCGGGGCTGGCGGGTGCCATGCTGGAGGCCCAGCTGTTATTCGCTGACTTCACCCTCTTCACCGTGCTGGGCTCGATCGAGGTCCTCCTCAGCGCAGTGCTGGGAGGGATCGGGTCCCCGTCGGGTGCTCTGGTAGGCGGGGCCATCTCGAACGGCGGCGCGGTCAGCCAGGCGATGGCGACCTTCGTGCCGCCCGGTAACTGGCTTCTGGCCGTCAGCGGCTTCATGGCGATCGTGGTCGTCCTGCAGTCCGCGGACGGCCTCGTGCCGCTCTGGATCGACCAGGCGCGATGGCTCGTCCGCAAGCTGCTCCCGGGCCGGGGTGAACCACGACGGGGTCGTGACAAGCCGCTCGACGTGGCGGCGCCGTCCGGTGAGCAGCGGGCCAAGTTCACCGTCGACGTCCGCGGCGCGACGGTGCGATTCGGCGGCCAGCTCGCGCTCGACGACGTGTCGGTCGAGATCCGTCCCGGCGAGATCCTTGGGTTGATCGGTCCCAACGGCGCGGGGAAGTCCACATTCATCGACGTCGTCTCCGGTTTCATCCGCCCGCAGCACGGCACGGTGACCTTCGACACGGAGCCGGTGAACGGCCTGTCGCCGACCGAACGCTCCCGCAAGGGCGTCGTCCGCTCGTTCCAGAACCTCGAGCTCTTCGAGGACATGACCATCCGGGACAACATCCGGACGGCCGCCGACGACCGGGCCCCGTCCCGCTACCTCCTGGACGTGATCCGGCCGCAGAACGCCGCGGTCTCACCCGTCGCCGCTGCTGCCATTCGCGACTTCGGGCTCGCGGAGCACATGGACCAGTACCCGGCCGACGTCGACTTCGCTCGGCGACGGCTCGTGGCCATCGCGCGTGCCATGGCCGCCGAGCCCGCGGCCCTGCTGCTCGACGAACCCGCGGCCGGCCTCGACGCGACAGGTCGCGCCGAGCTGAGCTCCGTTCTCCGAGAGGTCGTGCAGCGCTCGGGCGTGGGTGTGCTGCTCGTCGAGCACGACGTCGACCTCGTCTTCTCGCTGTGCGACCGCGTCGTCGCGCTCGACTCGGGGCGCGTCATCGCCGCCGGATCTCCCCAGGAAGTCCGCGCTGATCCCGACGTCATCGCGGCCTATCTCGGCCCACAGTTCGACGACCGGAGCGAACCAGTGGGCGAGCCGACCACCAGCGGGAAGGCCCTGTCATGACCAACGCCTCCACCGTCCTGCGCGCCGACCGGCTCTCGGCCGGATACGGCCAGGCGACCGTCGTGCGCGACCTCGATCTCGAGGTCGGTGCGGGCGAGATCGTGGCGCTGCTCGGGAGGAACGGTGCCGGGAAGACGACGACCCTGCTGACCCTGGCGGGGGCTATCCCGCCACTGGGAGGATCCGTGACCTATCTCGGCAGGCCGCTCTCGGGCGCGCTCCACCAGCGCGCATGCAACGGCATCGCGTTCATCCCGGAGACCCGGGCGATCGTGCGGAAGCTGACGGTGCTCGAGCACCTGCGTCTTGCGGGGGTGGACGCGGACCGGGGCTTCGGCTACTTCCCGGAGCTCGCGAAGTTCGCCCGCCGGCCGGCCGGTCTGCTGTCCGGGGGTGAGCAGCAGATGCTCGTCCTGGCCAGGGTCCTCGGCACGGACCCGCGGCTGATGCTGATCGACGAGCTGTCGTTCGGCCTCGCTCCCCTGATCGTCCGCAGGCTGCTCGAAGCCCTGCGGGGTGCGGTGTTCGGCGGGGCGACGGGCGTCCTGCTGGTCGAGCAACATCCGGCCGCCGCGCTGGCGGTGGCCGATCGGGGCTACGTGATGGCGAACGGCGGGATCGCCATCACCGACACCTCGAGCGCTCTCCACGACCGATTGCCGGAGATCGAGCGGGCGTACCTGTCGGGGTCGATTCACAACTGAGCCAGACCTGAGAGAGAAGGCCACGATGCAATCAAAGACGATCTCATTCCTGCGCCGACTCCCGAGCTCCCTCCCGGCCCGGCGGTGGCGCCGGGCGGTCGGGCTCGTCGCGGCCGGGGCATCGGCCGTTGTGCTCGCCGGGTGCGGCGGAGGCACCACCGCCAGTGTTGGGGCAGGCAGCGAAGTCCTCGTGCAGGTGATCGCACCGCTGACGGGTTCGAACGGTGCGTACGAGCCCTGGGTGAACGCCGTGAAGGGCACCGTCGAGGCTATCAACGCCAGCGGTGCCGCCGGTGATCGGAAGATCAAGCTCGACATCTGCGACGCCCAGCAGAACGCCAACACCGCAGCGGCATGCGGCAGCAAGACCGTGCGCAACGGTGCCGTCGCCGCGCTCACGATGCTGAGCAACGAGCAGGCCTATCTGCCCTTCCTGGAGAAGGAACGGATCCCCGCGCTGGGATTCATGGTCGACCCGACGATGTTCACCAGCCCGATCTCGTACTCGACGGCGTCGGCGGGCGCAGCAGGTGTCCAGGGAGTCTTCGGGCTGGCGAAGAGCCAGGGCTGCCGCGAGCTCGTCCTGCTCCGAGCGGACCCCCAGCCCGCCGCGGCGGTGGCCGCGTACGCGGACAACTGGCGCAAGGCGGCCGCGACCGTCGGCATCCCGACCGAGATCGTCCAGGCCCAGCCCGGATCGGCCGACATGTCCTCGTTCGCCGCGAAGGCGGTCGGTCTCAACCCGGACTGCATGGACGTCGTCGGGTACGGGGCCGACGAGGTGTCCCTGATCAAGGCGGTGGCCCAGGCCGACCCGTCCAACAAGATCAGGCTGTTCACGACGCCGTCGCTGGTGTCGCCGCAGACCATCAAGTCGCTGGGCTCGATCCTGGACCGCATCACCGGCGTCAGCTTCGTCTGGGACTCGTCCGAGCAATCGCAGGCGGCGCATTCCGGCGTCAAGCAGTTCGCCGAGGAGATCGCGAAGTTCGCCCCGAAGCCGAACCAGCTCGACAACAACAGCGCCGTGATGTGGTCGCAGACGCACGTCATCGCGCGAGCGATCAAGCAGGTGACCGGTGACGTGACCGCGGCGAAGGTCAAGGAGCAGCTCGACACCTTCACCGGGTACGACCCGGGAACCAGCCCGCTGGTCTCGTTCAATGCGCCGGCTGCGGCTCCGGTGCCCAGCCGGATGTTCGCGCCGTATGGGGTCGCGGTGAAGTGGGTCAACGGCGCCGCGGTGACCGAGGGCGACTTCTTCCACATCTACACGGGTCAACCGGTGACGGGATGACCGGCGCGGGCGGGCCGAGGTCTCGTCGCTCGGCCTGCCCGAGCACTCGAAGTTGGAGTTGATTGGTCATGAGTGAGCTCTTCAACGGACGCTGGCGGATCGACGCGGCTCGCAGCCTCGTGTGGGACGACGCCACGAAAGAGCACGTCCCGGACCTCGTCGGGGACGAGATCATCACCCTGCGGGTCGACCGGGGAGTGCAGGACTACGAGGTGCTGTACGGCGACTCGCCGGTCATACGCATGGGGTACACGAGCCGCTACGACGATCCGACGTGGGTCCCGTACCTGGTCAGGAGCATCGAGAACACCGCGGAGCGGACCGACGAGGAAGCCGTCGCCGAGTTCAAGGCGCGGATCCACGCGGCACAGGGGGAGCGCGAGCGCCATTTCGTGGTGGGCAAGCCGTACGGGCTCGTGCGAACCGTCTACGTGGACGAGCGCTCTCACTACCGGGTGAGCAAGGACCCGAACACCAACCGCGCCCAGTCGGTGATGTTGCGACGCATGGCGGAGGACGGCGACTTGTACGTCTCGACCGTGATGGATCTCGACGGGGTGCCGTTCCGTATCCGAACATTCGTCCGGGATCGCTGAACAAAGGGGAAGTGATGAGGGCCGTGAGCCATCCACGTGCTGCTGCAGGTGGTCCGGCATGCGAGCAGTGTCGTTCGGAAATCGTGCGGGTTACGGCCTCACTCTTCGACAGCCAGGGCTACGAGCAGACGAACGTCGACCAGATCGCCCATGCCGCGAACCTGAAGAAGGAGTCGCTCTATCACTACTGCGACTCGAAGTCCGATCTGCTTGTCCAGAGCCACAGCGACTTCATGGACCTGCTCTTCCCCAAGCTGCGTAGGGCGCGGTCGAGCGACCTCTCGGCCGAAGGGAAGTTGCGTACCGTCATTAACGACATCGTGTCGTTGATGACCACCCACCATCCCTACGTCCGCTCGTTGTTCGAGCGCTATCGGGAGACGCCGCTGGAGGACCGCCGACGGATCACGGCTCGCTGGCGGGAGTACGAGGAAGCCGTCGTGGAGCTGGTCAAGGACGGCATCGCCGACGGGACGCTGAGAGCCGCCAGCCCCTACTTTGCCGCCATGACGATCTTCGGGGCGGCTAATTGGTCCTACCAGTGGTTCGATCGCTCGGGAACCGACGTCAAGCAGGTCGCCGACGCGTTCGCGGACTCCCTCTTCGTTGGCCTGCAGCGGCGGCCCGCATGACGGCCCCCCAGCCGGCCCGCGACCTGGACGGGCAGGTCGGCCTCGTCACGGGAGGGGCCGGCGGGATCGGCCGGGCGGTATGTCGGTCTCTGGTCGAGTCCGGCGCCGCTGTCCTGGTCGCGGACCTCGATCTGGACGCCGCGACCGCCGTCGCGTCCGAGCTGGGCGGCTCGGCGTCGGCGATGCGCGTGGACGTCACCTCCGAGGGCGACGTCGACGCGATGGTGGCGCTGGTCGTCCGGGCTCACGGCCGGCTCGACTTCGCCGTCAACAACGCGGGGATCGCAGGCCGGCAGCAGTCCTTCGTCGACGTCTCGCTCGAGACGTGGCGCCGGACCCTGGACGTCAACCTGACCTCGGCGTTCCTCTGCATGCGGGCCGAGTTGCGAGTGATGCTTGATGCCCGGGCCGGATCGATCGTGAACCTGTCCTCCGCCGCGGCGTACCGCCCGCCCCCCGGACTGCCGCACTACGTGGCGTCGAAGAACGGGGTGCTCGGCCTCACCAAGAGCGCGTCGATCGAGTTCGCGAAGAGCGGTGTACGGGTGAACACGGTGGCGCCGGGAAGCATCGACACGCCGATGCTGCGCGAGACGATGGGTGACGATCCCCGTACCCGCGGCGCTGTCTCGTCGCGATGGGCCGCCGGCCGGATGGGGGAGCCGTCCGAGGTGGCGGCGGCCGTCGTCTGGCTCTGCTCCCCGGAAGCGAGCTTCGTGAACGGCGCCCATCTGATCGTCGACGGAGGGATGGTGAGCCTGTGACCAGCAGGCATGACGGCAGCAGCGGGTCCGACACCTTGCCGGTCAGGGACGAGTCCCTGGTCGACGCGTGGCGGGCGATCATCGAGAAAGTCGGCGAGCGGCCGGGCGTCAGCTACTTCGACGCGTCGTTCACGTTAAGCGACGTCGAGCAACGGGCGGAGGCGCTCGCGGCCGAGCTGCAGGATCGCGGCGTGCGGCGCGGCGACCGGGTGGGCATCTACCTCCAGAACGTCCCGGCCTACGTGTTCACCCTCCTGGCCCTGTGGAAGTGCGGCGCCGCGGCCGTGCTGCTGAACCCGATGTACCGCAAGCTCGAGCTGCGCAAGCTCGTCGAGGACTCCCGGCCGGTCGGGATGGTCTGCGCCGCATCGGCACGCGAGGACCTGCAGGCCGATCTCGCCGGCACGTCCGTCTCATGGTTCATCACCGCGCAGGAGCGCCAGGAAACCGCGGACATCACGGCGGACGCTCTCGACGCGATCCTCGACCGGAGGTCCGGTTCGCGGCCGGCCCCCGTCGAGGTCGGGCCGGACGACATCGCGCTCCTCACCTACACCTCGGGCACGACTGGCCCGCCCAAGGGCGCGATGAACACACACCGCAACGTACTGGCCGCGGTCGACAGCTATGCCGCGTTGCTGTCGCTGGACGAGACCGATGTCGTCCTGGCGGTCGCTCCGATCTTCCACATCACGGGTGCCGTGATCAACGCGACCATCAGCCTCCTCACGGGCTGCCAACTCGTCCTCATCGACCGGTTCCGGCCCGACGTCGCCGTGTCCGCCATCGCCGAGCACGGCGTCACCTTCGCGATCGGCTCCATCACGGCGTTCAACGCGATCGACGCGCTGCCCGACGCCGGCCCGGCCGAGCTGTCGTCGCTCAGGCTGGTGTACTCCGGCGGGGCGCCGATCCCGCCCTCGACGGTCACCCGGTTCCGCGAGCGGTTCGGCGTCTACATCCACAACGTCTACGGCATGACCGAGACGTCGTCGGCCGTGATCGCCGTTCCGCCGAACACCGAGGCGCCCGTCCACGGCCCGAGTGGGATGCTTTCGGTAGGCCGCCCGCTGCCGAATGTCGACGCCCGCGTCGTGGGTCCCGACGGCGATGAGTTGCCTCCCGGGACCCAGGGTGAGCTGGTGATCGCCGGACCCCAGGTCGTGCCGGGCTACTGGAAGAAGCCGGAGATCTCCGCAGCCGCCATCCCCGGTGGCGTCTTGCGTACCGGGGACGGCGCGGTCATGGACGAGGACAGCTGGATCTACCTCGTCGACCGGCTGAAGGACCAGATCAACGTCTCCGGCTACAAGGTCTGGCCGCGGGAGGTCGAGGACAGCCTGTACGAGCACTCCGCGGTGCACGAGGCAGCAGTGGTCGGTCGCCCCGACGACTACCAGGGAGAGAGCGTGGTGGCCTACGTGTCGCTGCGCGCTCGCGCCGAAGCGACCGAGCAGGAGCTGATCGCCCATGTCCGGGACCGCCTGGCGGCCTACAAGGTCCCGAAGGAGGTCCACGTCGTCGACGACCTTCCGAAGACGCAGTCGGGAAAGATCCGGCGCAACGTCCTGCGGGATCGCGAGACGACGGGATGGGAGACAGGACCGACGTGACCGACCCGGAGGTGATCATCGTCGGGTCGGGTATGAGCGCCATCTCCCTCGCAGTTCATCTCGGTGCGGCCGGCGTTCCGTACCTGATCCTGGAACGGAACTCCGATCTCGGCGGTACCTGGCATGAGAACACCTATCCCGGCGCTCGCGTGGACGTCGGGAGCCGCAGCTACTCGTACAGCTTCGAACCCGCGTACCGATGGCGCCACCACTTCGCTCCGGCCGCCGAGGTGAAGGAGTACCTGTCACACTGCGCCGACAAGTACGAGGTCCGCGACCATATTCTGTTCGACCGGCTCGTGACCGGGATGGAGTGGGACGACCGGTCCCGGCAGTGGCACGTCACCGCACGGCACGGCGACCGGACCGAGGTCCACTCCGCGCGGATCCTCGTGAGCGCGGTCGGACTGTTCAGCAGGCCGAAACCGCCGGACGTCGACGGGATCGACACCTTCACCGGTCCGGTCCTGCACACAGCGGCATGGGACGCTGGCGTCGATCTTGCGGGACGGTCGGTGGGACTCGTCGGTACGGGCTCCAGCGGTGTCCAGATCGCGAACCCGCTGAGCGAGGTCGCCGGGCGCCTGACGATCTTCCAGCGCTCCGGGACCTGGGTCTCCGAGGTCCCGAACTACGTCACGCCGGTTGGTGACGACGAGCAATGGCTACTCGATCACGTGCCGTACTACCTCAACTGGCTCCGGCTCGCCCAGATCTACGAGATCGGCGACGCGCGGAAGTCGATCCTGGAGATCGACCCGGCGTGGCGCGAGCCGGGAACGGTCAGCAAGCGCAACGCCGACCTTCGTGACCAGCTCCTTCGGTACATGCGGAGGCAGCTGGGCGGCGACGCCGAACTCGTACGGAAGTGCACGCCGGACTACCCCCCGATGGCGAAGCGCCTGCCGAAGGACAACGGCTGGTTCGCCGCCCTGCTCAAGGAGCACGTGTCGCTCGTCGACGATCCCGTCGTCCAGATCGCGCCCGACGGCGTGGAGTGCGCGTCGGGCTCGTTTCACGAGCTCGACGTGTTGGTGTTCGCGACGGGGTTCGCGGCGGCCGACTTCCTCTCGGAACTGGACGTCCGCGGTCCGTCCGGCTCACTGCGAGAGGCATGGGCGGAGGATGGGCCGCGTGCGTACCTCGGTATGACCGTTCCCGACTTCCCCAACTTCTTCTGCCTCTACGGTCCGAACATGAACGGGACGTCCGGCGCGCCGACCGCATGGAGAGAGATGCAGTCCCGCGTGGTGCTCGCCGGGGCCGACCGGTCGTTCTGCGCCGGGCATGACCTCGGGTCTATCGGCGAGAAGGAGCACACGGTCCCTCCTGGGTTCGAGGCCGAGACCATCGGGTGACTCGAACGTCACCATCCCAGATTGGAGCACGTAGTGGATTTCTCCCTCACCTACGAGCAGCGCGAAGTCAGGGGCTGGGTGCGGACTTTCGTCCAGAAAGAACTGATGCCGCCCCGCAACGGCAAGCCCCTCCCCCGCCCTACTCGACGTCATCCTCCGAGGACGTAGGGCATCGACATCGTGCTCAGCGGGATGCGGATGTGACGAACGAACTCGATCAAGGCCTCACACGGCGTAGTAGCCTTCAGCGACGTCAGGCCTGCTTCCTGCCCCCGGTCTGATGACCAGCTGTGCAGTAGTTGTGACTGATTGAGCCTTCTGTGACCACTGTTGGCATTCTCTTCACTGGAACGAGTGACGACCGTAGAGATGCCGTCACGACACCATTACCGTTGCCGCGATGGCAACGCCAGGCTCGGCCATGCCACATGGGTTGACATGGCAGATGATTTTCTACCAAGCCGCCGCCCCAGTGGCGGTGTGCGACCTGCAGGGATGCGTCGTTTACACCAACCCGGCGGCATGCGATCTCCTCGGTTACGACCTTGCGGAGCAGCTGGGCCGCCCAGCGCGAGACTTCGCTCATCCAGATGACCCCACAGTGGATCGTGACCTCGTCCAGGACATGATCGCGGAGGGCCGCGACACGTTCAGCGCGGAGTGGCGCGCCGTGCGGTCGGACGGCGAGGTGGTCTGGGTGCTCATCAGCAACGCGCTCATCAGGGACTCCGACGGCGAACCTCAGTTTGTCCTGGCGCAATACCAGGACATCACCGATCGACGCGCGGCCGAACTGCGCTGGCACCAAACCTTCGCCAACGCCCCTATCGGCATGGCCATGCTCGACCTCACCGGACGCTGGCTGGAGGTCAACGACAAGTTATGCGACATGGTCGGATACACCCGCGAAGAAATGCTGACCATGCGCAACGCCGACCTGACCTATCCCGACGACACGTCCGGAACGGACCTTCTCACCGACCTGGCCGCAGGCCAACGGGACACCGCCAGCCTGGAGCAGCGCTACCGACACAAAGTCGGACACCCGATCTGGATCCTCCTCCGAATGAGCGTCATCCCGGGAGCCGACGACCAGCCGGCTTACCTGGTCGGACAGTATGAAGCCATCGGCGACCCCGTAATGCGAGACAGCCACATGGCACACATAGCCCTGCACGATCCGTTGACCGGCCTCGCCAACCGCGCACTGCTCATGGACCGACTCGACCAAGAGCTCGCCGCGCTCCCCCAATGCGGCGGCGTCCTCACCGTCCTGCTGGCTGACCTCAACGGGCTCAAACCGATCAACGACAGCTACGGCCACGCCGTCGGAGATCAGTTCCTCATCACTGCAGCAGATCAGCTGCTGAAAGCCGTCCGGCCCGGTGACACGGTGGCCCGTCTCGGCGGCGATGAGTTCGTCGTGCTCACGCGGAAGCCAAACCTCCACGAGGCCGAAACATTCCGCGACGACGTGTCACAACGCTTGGAAAGCGGCATCATCATAGCCGGCCACGAAGTCAAGCTCAGCGCCAGCGTCGGACTCGCCACCACCCGCAACGCCACCACACCAGCCTCTGAACTGCTACACACCGCCGACCTCGACATGTACACCCACAAACTAGCCAGCCGCTAGCCCCCGTCCTCCGCACATGGGCAGAGGTGAGTTGATCGGCCGGGCCTGTGTCTTCCCGATCAAGGGCTCTGCCAGGGTGTTCGGTCGTGGATCAACGTGAACGGCGACGGGCCCGGTACGTCGCGGCGAGCATCGAGAAGCAGTTGGGCGCGTTGCCCATGATCGCTGATTACTGTCGCCGTCTGGACCTGGCCGACATTATCGACCGGGCGTGCCCGATACGTGATCTTGCCCATCTGACCCACGGGCATGTGATCGAAGCACTGGTCTCCAACCGGTTGACCTCACCGGCACCGCTGGTCCGGGTGACCGACTGGGCACGCGAACTGGGAACACTTCCCACCTGCCCTATCCACCAGAGGTGCGGCCGAGGTCGAAGCGCGTTGGTCGGTCGGCCGGGACGTGATCAGAGCGCGGGGCCGGTCACATCGGAAGACCTTGTTGATCTTGGGGGTTACGGAAGTATCTGGCACCTTGATGCAGACAAGCAGCGCCACCATGACGCAATGGTTAATGCAGGTGCGGGCCTATCGCTTCACCAGGCACAGCTGCTGAACCTTCAGCTGCTTCTAGCAGAAGTTCGTGAGACGGTGCGGTTCATCGATCGATGCGAGGCCGCTGGCGTGCAGTGGAGCACCTCACGGGGATAGTCAGCCGGCCAGCCGGAACACGCTGCGTGCGACCGGAGACCAGGCAGCAGGCGAGCTGAACGTCCCGGCACCGGGCTCGTAATAGGGTACCGATCAGGTTGAGTAGAGGAGGTCGAAGAGCCGTACGACATTAGTGTTTCCCGCCGCCCGGATCTTGTTGTTCGTCCCATCCAGGCACATCACGACGTTCTTACCCACGAGCGTTCCCCATTCCACTGGACGTCAGGGGCCAGTGACCTCACCGGTGCGGCCGTCGATTCGACAGACCCGCCATCGGTCGAGCGGCACGTCCTGCGGACAGGTGAACCGGTGCAGTCGCCCATCCACAGTGACCTCCACAGTGGGCACGGCATTGGCCAGCACGCCCTCGCGGGAGTAGTTGACGACCTCTACCAAGTACTCGGTCGCCAACCACTTGCCGATGCGGACCACCTCTCCACCGCCCGGCGATCGGATGTCGCCCTCCAGTTGCGCGAAAGGCTCGGCGTCCAGGCTGCCGAAGTCTCGGTAGTCGACGGTCCAGCGCGGCGGGTTGCCGATCAGCAAATGGAGGTCGAGGTCGCTCGGCGCGGAACTCCATGTGAGGGTGACTGTGCCCGCGCCATCGCGTTCGGTTTCGGCCAGGTCATCCCTCAACGTGGGCAGACCTACTGCAGTGCGGACCTCTCTGCAGAAGAGGTCCAGCGCGGCGGGGCTCCCCGGCCGGAAGAAGGGGATGAAAGCCGTCCGATCCTGGACGTCGCCAGCCACCTTGTCGACGATCGTCTTCTCCCTTCCGGGCCCATAGTTCACGAGGACGACGCGCGCCGCGGGATGCCCGTGCGCGTAGTCGGTCAACGCAGCGGCGAAGGACCTGCTGTCGGATTTGGCGTACTGCTTGCACTCGACGACGAGAGGAACCAGGTCCGCCGTGATCGGGTCCTGCCGCAGCGCGATGTCGGGCTGGATGTTCCCCTTGCGCTTTCCGACAGGATCGGCGAGCGGGGTCCGGTACTCGCACCAGAGGTGAGCGCGCGGACGGAGCTTGTCGAAGGTAGCCAGGTGGGTGCCGCTGAACAGGAACTCGATCCGGCCCCGGGCCGAGTGAATCACCGGTCCCGCGTCCTCGAGCGCCGCGACCAGCCGAGTGGTCACCCAGTTGGAGTAAAGGTCATATCGGTGCTTCCACAGAGGCAGGGACAGCAGCTCCTCCAGACGACGCTGGGCGCTGCGGCGACCGGGGTCGGCGTTGCGCAGCGGCGCCAGCGCCTCCTCGAGGACATCCGCAAGTTCCGGTCCGACGTTGGCGTCCATGGCGCGGGCCATCGCCTGCAGCAGGGAGGAGAACCAGTAGTCACTGATGACCACGCGGAGATCGTTCCCGGGAAACCCGCTCGGCACCGCAGGCAGCGGGTCACGGTCCCCGTAGATGGCCGCACGTCGGCCGAAGACCGTGCGGGCGTCGTGCAGCACCGTGGCCGTGAGCTGCCAGGTCTCCTCGAGAAGTGCGTCCAGCCGAGGCTCGTCGGAACTGGGGCGCTCCGGGAGCTCCTCCGGGAACGGCCCCTCGCGCAGTACCTCCGCGGTGACCTGCGGCCACCGAGACGAACGGTTGTTCTCGGGGCGGTTCGGGCCGAACGCCCGTACCATATTCCAGAGCCCGGCCTGATCCGTCCGGTGAAGATCGAACGGCGACATCAGCTCACGGACGATCTCAACGGTGCGCCGGAAGTGCTGCAGGTCGAAGGTCAGCTTCGGGTCCTCGCCGGAAAAGTCGAAGCTGATGTCGAGCTGGTCCGCGCCGGTGATCGCCGTAGCTCGCTCGAACAGTGCCAGGAGATCTGCCCACATGGCGGCGAACGGCTCTGCGACGGCGAAGAACTCGCGGACCAATCGTTCGGTTGAGACGTCCACCAGGGCCTCGCGAATGGGGATGTCCGTGGGCAGCCTTAGCCGCTGCACCAGCTCAGTGACGAGCTCTCGGTCCTGGTCCTCCTCTCGGAGATCGCCTCGCTCGACGAGCTGCTTCCAGAGGTCGGCCCCCCGGGTGACCAATTCTCCGGTCATCTGTCCTCCCCGGAACCGACTTGTGATCGACGTGGACGCCTCGATCGTGGTCTGCCATTCGGACGCCGCAGCGACGTTCAACGGTCGGGGACCGGTGGCGTCAGCACTCACCAGTCTTCTCTGCTCAGATGTCCAGACTAGTGCTTCCCTCACGAGTCCCTTCGCCTCCTCCCGGGAGCTGGTGGAAACGGCCACCCGGTCGAGGTTGGAAAACGGGAGGATCGTGTTGGCCTGAACAGCGTCGTACTGCACTGAACAGCATTGGACTGCACCGGTTTGTGCTGCGGTTTCTACGTTTTCGCACGTGACTGTCTTTTGTGGACTACTCAAGGGGTCAAGGGGTCAAGGGGTCGTGGGGGTGATGCGGGCCTGCCTCGGGCTCGTGAAGGAAGACTCTTGTCAGGTTTGACAGGGCGGGCCGCGCGCTGTTCGTCAGAGCGTCCGGTCCCACATGTCAATTCAAACGATATTTTCAGTTTTGATCGAATTCTTTGCGGTGTGCTGGCCCTTGGTCGTCAGGCGAGTGGGTGGGGTTCGCCGGTGAGGGCTGCGAGTGCGGCTGCGATCTCCTGGATGGTGGCGCGGGTGTAGGTGGTGGTTGTGCCGTCGCTTGCGCTGTCGGTGTGTCCGGCGTAGGCGCGGGTTACGGCGTAGCCGTAGTTGCGTTCGACCCAGGTGAGAGTGGTGTGGCGGAGCCAGTGGGTGGAGATCTGTTGGGTGGCGACCCAGGGCAGGCGGGTGCCGATGCGGTTCCAGAGGTGGTCGTAGCGGCGGGTGGTGATCGGCCTGCCGTTGGTGTAGCGCAGCAGTTGCCCAGTGCGCGGGGCCCCGCGTTGTTCGGCGTGGTGCTGGAGGTGGGTCATAAGGGTGGGGGAGATGGGCTGCCAGCGGTGGGTTTCGCCTTTTTCTCTCAGGAGGATGAGGCATTGGGTGGGGTCGAGGTCTTGGGGTCGTAGGGCGAGTGCGCCGCCGCGGCGGCAGGCTGTTTCGGTGTGTAGCCGGAGGATGAGGGTGTCGAGTGCCGGGTCGTTGCCGGTGCTGGCAGCAATGTGGTTGATCTCGGCCAGGCGGGTGTCGGCGACGGCTCTCCGGGTAGAGGGCAGTCGACGGGGTTTGGCGACCTTGCTGGCGGGGTTGTCGGCCGGGGTGATGAGTTCGTCGTCTTCGGCGTGTCGGTAGAGGCAGCGCAGGGCGGCTATGAGGTGCTCGCCGGCGCTGCGTCCGCTGCGGGCGTTGCGGCGGGCGACGACGTGGGTCTTGATGTGTTCGACGAGTTGCTTGATCTCCGACGGGGTGGGCTCGTCGAGGCGGCGGTGGCCCCAGTGGTTCTCGATTCGGTTCCAGTAGGAGCTGTAGACACGGCGGGTGCCGTCGGTGACCGCGGCCGAGACGATCGGGATGTATTCGGCGAACGTGGGCACCGGCGCCCGGTTCGCGGGAGTGGAGAGAAGGTCCTCGGCCGACACGCCCAGGCGGGCCAGGAGCAACCGTGCGGCGTCCAGATCGGCCTGATTAGCGCCCGAGAGCTGGTGTTGGGGTGTCGTCATCGGAGATCACCGTCCAGCCGCGTGGCGTGACAGTGGGCGATCATGTCGTCCAGCACAGCGGGCGGGTGGACGACGAGGAGGCCGCGGGCGGGCTCGGCGGTGAGCAGGACACGGTCGCCGGGCAGTAGGCCGCAGCAATGCCGGATCGGCGCGGGAAGCCGCAGATGTCCCTGCTTAGTGATCTTGAACACGCCATGGGCATCACGGCGGATGATCAGGAGGTGGTCGGTTTCGCGGAACGCCAGTCGTGTGTCTGGGGCCCAGCTGAGCGCGCGGAGCACGGCCTGATCGGCGACCCGGCCCCGGCCATCGACAGCCGCCAGCCCATACACCACGACCCGCTCGCGGGGTGCCGGGACGACGGGAAGGGGAAGCGCTCGACGGGTGCCGATGCTCCGGGGATGCCCTACCGCCGACGCACTGTCCTGTCGGACAGGTGTCGTAGAGGGAACCACCGGCTTGATCACGGGACCGGTCACATCGACCACCCCCGCCACACGCGGTGGGGTAGCCATGAGAACGCTGAATCAGCGTGTTGGAGTGCCTTCGAGCACTGGCACGTCAGATGTAGCAGGGATGCCACGTTTTTGTGTCCGAGGGGGGACTTGAACCCCCACGCCCATTAGTAGGGCACTAGCACCTCAAGCTAGCGCGTCTGCCATTCCGCCACTCGGACATCTTCGGTTCGGCCCCTCTTTCCTTTTGGGCCGTCCCGCTGTGTTGTGTAGATAGACTAGCCCATGGTCAAACATGCTTGAACGGCACCCCCCTCTTTGCTGGTCGGGTGATAGAAATGCCTGGTGAGCGCACATAACGAGGGTATCTCCGGCACTGATCACGACGCTGGGTTGCTGCGGGCCGAGGACGAGGTCGTCGGTTTGGCCAGCGACCTGATCCGCATCGACACCACCAACACGGGCGACCCCGAGACACTAGTGGGGGAGCGGGCCGCCGCCGAGTTCGTGGCCGCCAAGCTCAGCGAGGTCGGCTACGACGTCACCTACGTCGAGTCCGGGGATCATCCCGGGCGGGGCAATGTCGTCGCCCGGTTGCCAGGGGCCGACGCGACGCGGGGTGGGCTGCTGGTGCACGGGCACCTCGACGTCGTGCCCGCGGATCCTGCCGAGTGGTCCGTTCATCCCTTCTCCGGGGCTGTGCAGGACGACTATGTGTGGGGTCGGGGCGCCGTCGACATGAAGGACATGCTGGCCATGAGCCTCGCAGTCGCGCGGCGGCTCAAGCGCGATGACATCACTCCGCCGCGGGATGTCGTCTTCGCTTTCTTGGCCGACGAGGAGGCCGGCAGCTTCCACGGGGCGCAGTGGCTGGTCGATCATCGGCCGGAGCTGTTCGAGGGCTGCACTGAGGCGATCAGCGAGGTCGGCGGCTTCTCGGTGACGCTCAAGGACGGCGTGCGCGCCTATCTGATCCAGTCCGCCGAGAAGGGTATTCGCTGGTTGAAGCTGCGGGTGCGGGCTCGCGCCGGACACGGCTCGATGGTGCACGACGACAACGCTGTGACCAAGCTCTCCGAGGCTGTGGCCAAGCTTGGCAACCACCGCTTCCCCCTGGTTTTGACCGACTCGGTACGCGAGTTCCTCGACGGCGTGACCGAGATCACCGGTTGGGACTTCCCGGAGAACGACATCGAGGGCGCTGTGGCCAAGCTCGGGAACCTGTCGCGGATTGTTGGCGCCACGCTGCGCGACACCGCGAACCCGACGATGCTCACCGCCGGGTACAAGCACAACGTGATCCCGTCGGTCGCCGAGGCCGCCGTGGACTGCCGGATCCTGCCCGGTCGGGAGGAGGCCTTCGACCGTGAGCTGGCCGAGCTCCTCGGGCCGGACGTGGAGCGGGAGTGGGTCGGGTTGCCGCCGGTGGAGACCAAGTTCGAGGGGCGCATCGTCGATGCGATGACCGCTGCGCTGCTCGCCGAGGATCCGGGTGCGAAGGCGCTGCCTTACATGATGTCCGGTGGGACCGACGCGAAGTCGTTCAGCCGGCTGGGCATGAACTGCTACGGCTTCGCGCCGTTGAAGCTGCCCGCGGACCTCGATTTCGCCGCTTTATTCCACGGCGTTGACGAGCGGGTGCCGGTGGAGTCGCTGAAGTTCGGGACCCGCGTGCTCGACCGGTTCATCCGCAACAGCTGATTGTCGGTGCCGTCTGGTTTCATCTACCCGAGTTGATCATGATCACCGGGGAGGTGTGGCGTGGACGTGGCGCGCTTGATCGAGGTCTACCTGGAGCACCTGCAGGCCAGGAAGCTCGCGGCGAACTCGCTGCGCGCTTATCGCCGCGACCTGGAGTCGGTGGCTGGTCAGCTGGTCGAGCTCACCGGCACCGGCGCCGACCGGTTGGCCGTGGACCGGGTCACGGCTTCGGTGCTGCGGTCGGCGTTCGCGCGGTTCGCCGTTTCGCGGTCGGCTTCGTCGGTGACCCGCGCCTGGTCGACCTGGAACGGTTTCTTCGGGTTCCTCGTGGTCGAGGGCGCGGTGTCCGGCAACCCGATGCAGGTGGTGCCGAAGCCGCGCAATGCCCCCTCGACGCCGAAGCCGTTGCAGGGCGAGGACACGCCCGAGCGGCTGCTGCGCACGGTGGCCGCCGGGGCGCGTCGTACGCGGAATCCGTGGCCGGAGCGCGACCTGGCCGTGCTCGCCACGTTGTTGTGCACCGGGGTGCGGTCGGCCGAGCTGTTGGAGCTCACCATCGCGTCGTTGGCGGGGCGGCCTGGGGATCGGCGGCTGCACGTGCACGGCAAGGGCGGCAAGAACCGGTCCATCCCGATCGAGGACACCCTGGACGCGTTGATCCAGAGCTACCTGCAGTCAAGGCGGACGCGGTTCGGTGAGCGGCTGCCCGGTGGCGAGCCGTTGTTCGTCGATCACCACGGTGATGCGCTGCGGCGGGGCGGCCTGCAGTATCTCGTGCGGCAGTCTTTGCGGGCTGCGGGCGTTTCCGATCGGGTGCAGCCGGGTGCGATGGTGCACGCCTTGCGGCACACCTTCGCGACGCGGCTTGCTGAGGACGGGGCAAGTGCCGCCGAGATCGCCAAGCTGCTCGGGCACTCCTCGATCAATTCCAGCCAGACCTACATCGACGTGACCGCTCGCGAACAGCGGTTGTCGGTGCGCGCGAACCGGACGTTGCAGGTGCTTGGCGAGCTCTCCGGCGGTTAGTGTTCTGATCGGGGACGACCCCCCGGAGCGATAACCCCAGCAGTGGTTATCGGGAACGCCTCTCGGAGCGATAACCCCAGCCGTGGTGGGTGGGTCTGCGGAGCGAAACCCTCTTCAGCCCCAAGTGTCGACGGCTGCCAGGCCGATTGCCGCACCGGTCGGGTCGGCTACCACGGCTGTGGTGCCCAGTACGGGGTGATCGCTGCGGTCGATGGTCTTGCCGCCCAGCTTCGGCGCGCGGGAGCTGATCGCTTCGACATCTTTGACCGCGAAGTAGCACAGCCAACCCCAGCCGGCCGGTTGGCGCGTCGTGCGGGATGCCAGCGGTCGCTCGCCGACGAGGTACTGGTCGGCGAGCACCGACCAGCCCAGGATGTCGGCCCAGAACGTGTCAGCGCGTTCCAGCGCTTGCGTGCTCAGCTCGACCCAGCAGGGCTCGCCGGGGCGCGGGCCCGGCGCCCAGGGGCCGTGCTGGGCCCGCCCCTTGACGACCAGCGCGACCGCGTCATCAGGACCGGTAAGCGAGCCGTCTTGGGTCATTCCGGCGAACACCAGCCGCCAGCCGGGTCGTTCGCCGCCGCGGGGAGTGCGCATCGCGGCGCAGCGCCGGTTGCCCACCCAGCAGTCGAAGCCGGCGCCGGTCGGTGCCGGGGTCCAGTCGAGCAGGGCCCGGTAGAAGACTGCCGAAGCTATCGGGTCCTGGCTGATCAGGTCGGCGCGGCGCAGGCCGCGGACTACGGGACGTGCGGGCACCGTCGATTCCTTGCCACGGCTGGGGACCAACCCATCCTGGTCACCCAGACCGGTGGGCACAATGCTCCGTTCGTCCTCACCGCAGCCGTTCGAGCTCCTCGGCCACGGCGACGACCTGGGTGGCGAGCTTGCGCAGTTCGGCCTGGTCGGCGGCGTCCTCGACCGCGGTGACTACGTCCTCGGCCGCGCAGCGCAGCTGGAACAGCCGGTCCTGCAAGTCTGCCAGTTCGGCCGCTGAGAGCACCACCGCGTCCTCTGGGAGGCCGCCGCGCTGGACTGCGGTGCGGCGTTCGTAGGCGCGTTGGCGGCAGGACTGCGCGCAGTACAGGCGGGGACGTCCCTGCCGGCCCGATTCCGGAACGCGACGTCCGCACCAGGCGCAGTGCCGGGTTTGGCGTTGGCGGCGGGGCGGTGGGACGGAGGTTTCCACGATCGATCACGTTAGCCAAGGGCCCCGCCTGCGCGGTGAAGGCACGCCGATCAGGCAGAGTTGCTCGCGTGACGCATCCTTTCCTCCTCGGCCCCCGGCCCCGCGCGTTCGCCCACCGCGGTTGGCACCTGGGGGAACTGCACGATCTGGAGAACTCGCTGGCCGCGTTCCGCCGCGCCGCTGACGAGGGCTACCGCTACATCGAGACGGATGTCCACGCGACCGCCGACGGGGTCGTGGTGGTGAACCACGACGCGACGCTGGACCGCACCACGGACGGTCGTGGCGCCATCGAGCGGTTGCCCTGGTCCGTGGTCGGATCGGCGTTGATCGGCGGTCGGGAACCCGTGTGCAGCCTGGACGCCGCGCTGGAGGAGCTGCCGGAGACGTTCTTCAACATCGACATCAAGGCGGACTCGGCGATAGGACCCGTGCTGCGGACGCTGCGCGCGCACAACGCCTGGGACCGGGTGTGCCTGGCGTCGTTCGCCGAGCACCGGTTGGCCGAGCTGCGCCGGGCCGTCGGGCCGCGGCTGATGACCTCGACGGGGCGGCGGTCGGCCGGGTTTCTGTGGCTGGGCTCGCGGTGGGGCGGCTGGCCGCTGCGGTCGTCGGTCGCCGGTGGCGCGGCCCAGGTTCCGCGAGAATTCGGGCCGCTGCACTTGATCGACTCCCGCTTCGTGCGCCAGGCTCATCGCTGGGGGATCGAGGTCCACGTGTGGACCGTCGACGACGCCGCGGAGATGCGGGAATTGCTGGATCTCGGCGTGGACGGGCTGGTCACCGATCGGCCGGACGTGCTGCAGGAGGTGTTGCGAGAGCGGTCCGGCGAGCCGCAGCCGGAAATCGGTGGATGAGCAGAACTACGCATTGTCCCCGCACGGACCTCCACCGCATTCCTTGAGCCAGTAAGGTCCGGTTAACCCCCCAATCGAGTGATCTTGGCCGGAGGACCGAACGGATGAGCGTGATGGACAGCGACCTGGCGCCCGACGCCGCGCGGAGGCGGCGCCGGGAACAGCGGGGTTGGTGTTGGTACGACTGGGCCAACTCGGTGTTCCCGACATCGGTGACAACGGTCTTCCTCTCGCTCTACCTGACCTCGGTGGCGACGGAGGCCGCCAAGGCCGACGTGGCGCGCAACGGCCCGAACGCTTGTCCCCAGGACAACGCGCTGGTGCAATGCGACATCTCGGCGTTCGGGCTGGTGTTCCCGGCCGGCTCGCTGTGGGGCTACCTGCTGTCGGTGGCCACTGTCGTGCAGGTGGTGGTGCTGCCGATCACTGGCGCGATCGCGGACCGCACCCAGAGCAAGCGGCTGATGCTGGCGATCTTCGCCTTCGGCGGCGCTGCGATGACGGCGTTGCTGGCGCTGGTCGGCGGGCAGAACTGGCAGCTCGGCGTGGTGCTGTTCATCATCGCCAACATCTGCTTCGGCGCGTCGGTGGTGGTCTACTACTCGTTTCTGCCGGAGATCGCCGACGTCGACGAGCGGGACGATGTCTCGACCCGCGGCTGGGCCATCGGCTACCTGGGCAGCGGTGCCGCCCTGGCCATGCACCTGGTGATCTACCTCGGGCACGACTCGGTTGGCCTGAGCACGGAAGCCGCGGTGCGGCTGATCTTCTTGTCCTCGGGCGTCTGGTGGGCGGTGTTCACGCTGCTGCCGCTGGCGGCCCTGCGGCAGCACCGGAACCCGGAGAAGACCGAGCGTGGCGCGTCCGCCGTCACCGCCGGCTTCAAGCAGCTGGTCACGACGTTCCGGGAGGCGAAGCACTTCCCGCTGACGCTGGCGTTCCTCGGCGCGTACTGGATCTACACCGACGGCATCTCCACGGTCACCCAGGTTTCGGCGCAGTACGGCAGCCTGGAGCTCAAGCTACCGCAGGATTCGTTGATCATCACGTTGCTGATCGTGCAGTTCATCGCCTTCGTTGGCGGGATGCTGCACGGGGTGGTGGCACGGCGCATCGGCGCGAAGAAGACGATCCTGATCAGCCTCGCCACCTGGCTGGTGGTGCTCGTCGCCGCGTACTTCGTGCAGGCCGGGCAGGACATGCAGTTCTACGGCCTGGCGGTGGGCATCGGTCTGGTGCTCGGCGGCACCAACGCGCTGTCGCGGTCGCTGTTCAGCCAGATGGTGCCGCCCGGCCGGGAGGCCGAGTACTTCTCGTTGTACGAGGTGGGGGAGCGGTCCACCTCGTGGCTGGGCCCGCTGGTGTTCGCCGGGGTCGGGCAGGCGACGGGGTCGTTCCGGCTGGCCATCATCTCGTTGGTGGTGTTCTTCGCGGTCGGGTTGGTACTGGTCTCGCTGGTGCCGGTGCGGCGGGCGATCGAGGCGGTCGGCAACCCCGCGCCGAAGGTCCTCTGAGTCGGTTTGCGGCGACGCTGCGTGCGCGGCGCGTGACGATCTGCGGCCGCCTCGCCAAGGCGGCCGCGTTGCTCCATGCTGGTGACAGGCGCTGCCGGGGTTGTCCGTGTGATCGGAATATGCCGGTACGCAGCGTTGTTACAAGAGAGAACCAAATGGTGCTACATTCAGTTACCGATTTTCGTCCTACCGCGCCCGATCGTGTCGTGATCTACGTCCCACTATCGCTACTTTCCCGAGACCTGGCTTGGCCATAGTGACTCAACATCTGGCACTATCACCCGTTCGACCGCACCTATAGATTGCGAGTGGGATAACGCGTCACGAACGCAGACCGGCTGCATCTCTAGGTAGACAAGCTGTCGTTGATGGGTGAACAACGTCACCGACGGCAACCAGAACCACCACACCGGGAACATACGGCGGGTCCCCCGTCGTTGCACACGGTGAGCACAATCGCCCGGGCTCGGTCCCGGGCCGAAGTGAAAGGAACCGTCATGGCCGACCGCGTTCTGCGTGGCAGCCGGCTCGGAGCCGTGAGCTACGAGACCGACCGTAACCACGACCTCGCACCGCGCCGGACGGTGCGCTACGCCTGCCCCAAGAGCCACGAGTTCGAGGTGCCGTTCTCCGACGACGCCGAAGTGCCGCCGACCTGGGAGTGTCGCCTGCACGGCGCCGAGTCGAAGATCATCGACGGCAACGAGCCGGAGCAGAAGAAGGCCAAGCCGCCGCGCACCCACTGGGACATGCTGCTGGAGCGGCGCACCATCCCGGAACTCGAGGAGTTGCTCAACGAGCGCCTCGACCTGCTGCGGGAGCGGCGCGGGCAGCCCGTCTGAGCAAGAGCGTTCGACGAAGCGCCTGGGACGCTGAGTCCCTGGCGCTTCGCCGTGTTCAGCGCTTCAAGCCGCGCAGGAGGTTCGCCGCTTGGTTGCCCCGGCGGCGCAGGCCCCACTTCGTCACGCGGACCAGGGCCTCGCGCACGACCTCGGCGTCCATCTTCGAGCTGCCGATCTCGCGTTCCACGAACGTGATCGGCACCTCGACGACCACGAACCCGGCCTCCACCGCGCGCCACGCCAGGTCAACCTGGAAGCAGTAACCCTGCGAAGCGACGTTGTGCAACTGCAGCGTCTCCAGGACCTCCCGCCGGTACACGCGGTAACCGGACGTGATGTCGTTGATCGACACGCCGAGCGCCAGCTTGGAGTACACGTTGGCGCCGCGGGACAGCAGCTCCCGGTACCAGGGCCAGTTCACCGTCCGCCCGCCGGGCACGTAGCGCGACCCCAGCACGACGTCTGCGCCGGTGCCATCCGGGCCGAGCATGCCGATCAACCGGGGCAGGTCCTCGGGAGAGTGCGAGCCGTCGGCGTCCATCTCGATGACCGCGTCGTAGTGCCGCGCCAGCGCCCAGTCGAAACCCGCCACGTACGCGGCGCCGAGCCCGGCCTTCTCGGTCCGGTGCATCACGTGCACCCGCTCATCCTCGACGCCGAGCTCGTCGGCGACGTCACCGGTGCCGTCCGGGCTGCCGTCGTCGACGACCAGCACGTGCGCCATGGGTAGCGCGGTCAGCAGCCGTCGCACGATCGGTTCCAGGTTGTCCCGCTCGTTGTAGGTGGGGATCACCACCAGCGCCGAGTCGGCACCGGCTCCGGGGGATTGCCGGTTCGCCATCCATGTCCTCCTAGCCGGTCCGATCGGCCGGCTGCGCATTCGTTTGTTCGGGTTCAGACGTCCGCTTCGCGCCGGGGCCGCCACCAGGACAGCACCACCGCGCCGACGCCCAGCACGACCAGTGTCCACATCGGAGCGCTTCCCAGCTCGGTGGCGAGCGTCTGCGTCGAGCGCAGCGGCACGTCGGCGACGAGGTTCTGCGCGGTGAACAGCTCGGTCTGCTGGGTCACGGTGCCATCCGGTTGGACGACTGCGCTGACCCCGCTGGTGGCCGCCACCAGGACCGCCCGCCCGTGCTCCACGGCGCGCAGGCGCGACATCGCCAGCTGCTGGTAGCTCATCTCGGAGTGGCCGTACCAGGCGTTGTTGGTCGGCACCGCGAGCAGCGTCGCGCCCTGCTGGGCGGCGCCGGTGAACACGTCGTCGTAGGCGACGTCGTAGCAGATCCCGACGCCCAGTTGGACGGCTCCGACGTCGAGGACACCGGGCTCGTCGCCGGGCACCATGTCCTGGCGGAAGCGGTCCACGAACGGGCTGACCAGTCTAGCCACCGGCCGCATCGGGATCGTCTCGGCGAAGGGCACCAGGTGTTGCTTGATGTAGCGGTCGCCCGCGCCCGATGCCGGATCCCACCGGATGATCTGGTTGTGCAGCTGGCCGTCGGCGTCCTCGCCGAGACCGCCGACCACCAGCGGGACGCCGAGCTGGGCGGCGATGCCGGACAGGTCCGGATCGGTCCGGCTGGGGCCCCAACTGCCGACCTGCTCGGGCAGCACGACGAAGTCCGGTTGCGGTACCCGGCCCGCTTTCACGTCGTCGGCGAGCTGCTGCGCGGCGGCGATGTGGTTGGCGTGCAGCACGTTGTCCTCGTAGAGCAGGCCCAGCCCGAGGTTGGGCGCATTGCCCTGCACGATCGCGACCCGGGCGGTGCCGGCGTTGGGATCGGTGCCGATGAACGGCAGCATTGCCAGGCCGGCCACCAGCGGCACGAGGACCGCGGCTATTGGGGCGGCCCAGCGGCGCGGGGTGCGCGCGCGGCGGGCCAGTTCGGCCAGGCCGCCGCCGACCACCGCGACGGAGAATGACACCAGGGCGGTGCCGCCGAGCGCCGCCAGCGGCAGGAACAGGCCCGTGTCCTGGGTAAACGCCAGCCTGCCCCACGGGAATCCGCCGAAGGGCACGGCGGAGCGCAGCGCCTCGGCGGCGACGAACACCGCCGCCATCCACACCGGGGCACCCTGCAGTCGGCTGACGCGCGCCATCCCGGCCCCGCCGAGCGCGACGAACAGCGCTTGGACGGCGGCCACCCCAAGCCACGGCCACGGACCGAAGTCGGCCCCCAGGAAGTCCTGCAGCCAGCCCAGCAGTGGCAGCAGGTACGCCGAACCGAACAGCAGGCCGTAGCCGAACCCGGCGCGGGCCTTGCGGCCGCGCAGCACCGCCACGAACACCGCGAACGCGATCGGCGCGATCCACCAGAGGTCGCGCGGGGGAGATCCGGCGTAGAGCGCGAACCCGGCGGCGACGACCGCGAGCATGCGCAGCCAGACCGCGCCGAACGATCGGCCTCTGGCCTTGCTGCGGCCCTGCCGCTCAGCGCGCTGCAGACGAGCCGTGGGGACAACCACCCGATCAACCTTCTCGGTGCCGCGGTCCCGGACCGGCCAGGACGGAAACGTTCTGTCGTGTTCGTGCGTGGGCAGCCCGGCGCGCACTCAAACAAATGTACGCCGGGCGGCCGAGCCGGGACGGCAGTGGGCAAATCCGAACAAACGCCCGAAGTGGACGCGACGATGTTCTCGCCGCTGCGGCGGATCATGTCCTTGGTGCGTCCCGAGTAGTAGACGCGGCCGTCGTCGTCCATCCGGGCCAGGTCGCCGGTGCGGAACCAGCCTGCGCGGAAGGCGCGATCGGTGGCCTCCGGATCGCGGAAGTAGCCGTGCATCAGGCCGACGCCGCGGATGGCCTGGCCCCGACGCGCGGCACTGGTGCGCCGGCGTCGTCGACGAAGCCTGCGACCAGTCCGTGTGCGAGCGTCGTTTAGTAGCGGTGGGGTGACTGGAGGTATGGCGGCGGGTTCGGTGGTGGCGGTGGTGAGACCGGCTCAGGCGGTAGCCGGTAGACCCGATGCTGCGGCGGAACTGGTCCTGGCACCAACGGGGGGCGAGCCGTTGAAGATTGCGTTGGCGGAGGCGGCTCGAGTGGCCGGTTGGAGAGCTCGCCAACCGGCGACCGAGTTGCCGATCCTGTTGAATCTTTCTCTCCACGCGGAGAGACCCTGTGCGGCGAACCCAGGGGAGGAATACAGCTTGCCGAGACGCTGCTGCAGGTCGGCCGCGCCGCTAGCGGATACGGCCGGCCTGCCGTGCAGCGGCACGGCAGAAGTCGAGGCTGGTGCCGACCGCGTCTGCGGCGGTTCGGAAACATCTCTCCACGAGCGTTGTGCTTTGGGAGGCTCGCACACCTGCTCGGGTTCATCGGGGAGGTCGCCGTCGGCGGCCTCTTCGAACTCCTTGACCTGTTGCGCATTCAGCATGCGAAGTGCCCGCAGCCGGCTCAGTTCGATCTGAGGGGTCCAATATGGACGCTTGCCTCGATACGCGGTGACCAAACCAGTGATCGACACCCACCGCCCCCTCAGCCCGGTCAGATCCGCGTCGTACTCCTGGCAGAGTTCCACGCAGGTGCGATCGAAGGCGATGATCGCGAAGTCTCCTCGTCGCCAGTCACCGAGGTTTATGAAGGCCATCTTGCCGTACGCGGTCTGCCATACGCGCGTATCGGTAACTTGCCCGAATGTGGTGACTTCGTCGCCCTGGCATGCGAGCAGCGTCTCGCGCTCGGCAGCCGGAACCGGCCGCGGAAGGTGGTAGTGGCTGCACGGCGTCCGGCCATTTCCGCGTGCGTTTCCCGTTCCTCGCAAGGTTTCCGGCACTGCGGCGAAATCGACCGTGCAGGCTACCCTGAGCCGCTGCAACCGGTCCGCGAGTGGGCCGATCTCGGCGAGGCCGGCGAAAACCTCGGACTCCTCTGGCCTGACTAAATCAGCTGCGCTGAAGAGCGGATTCTCACCGGTGTGGAACTTGTCCCAAAGGCCCGGCTCGTACTGGAGGGCCTCAAGCGACAGATCGATCACGAAAGTCGCGAACAGATCGATGGACTCGTCGTAGTGGTCCGCCCGATCTGGGTGTTGGTAGTTGCGATGGCCGCGCTCGGATGCGCCGAGTTCGCGAAGCGCTGGCAAGAACATCCCGTCGTAATCGACGAACCGTACTTGGTGGTCAGATCCCACCAGGATGTTGCCGTGCTGGAGGTCGCCGTGTGCCACGCCCGCTTTGCGCAGCGCGGCGACCGCTTCGCGGATGCGTCGCCGGGCGACGCCGAGCGCATCGGGTTCGTCGAAATAGTCATCGATCCAGTCGCTCTCCGTCCCAGATGGCGTCGGCGGTCGCCGACGCACCGGGACGAGTGCTGACGAGGGTGGGGAAACGCGAGAACAGGTCCGCTCTGTCGAGCGGTCCCGCCAGCAGCATCTCCGGCCCACGTAGGTGGAAGAAGCAGGAGTCCCGACCGCACGCACCTGGTAGTCAGACCTGCGGGTGGTGAGCCCGACGAAGGCTGCCGCCCCACCCTGCGGCAGCTTTTCCAGCGCCCACCACGGCAGGCCGGGCCGGGCAACCTGCTGCCACCATGACCGGCGCGGCCGGTCCAGAATGTCTGGCGCCAGCGGATCAACGCCTTCGTGGGTGAAGGCGTTGACGAGGATTTCGCTCCACACCTCAGCTTGTTGTTTAACCTTTGCGGTTTTGGTGCTGTTCGAGGGTGAGGTCGCGTTTGATGGTCTTGCCGACGTCGTGACGGGTGGCGCGGTGGGTGTTGCGGGAGCCGGTTGGGCGTCCGGGACCGGGTCGGGAGGGTTTCGGTGCGGCTGCCGGGGAACCGGTCTTCGCGTGGAGGTTGCGAAACCCCCGCCGGACGCGGGCGGGCGTCAGCCGACGGGCCTCGGTGACCGGTCTTTCCCAGGGCCGTCGAAGGTCTTCAGCGATGGGGCGGGCGAGGCGTAGTTGCGTGTGGGCGACCACGATGAGCCAGGTCCAGCGATCGGCCGAGCCGGGTGCCCGCAGTTTCGGGCGGGTCCACCCGAGGGTCTGCTTGAGCAGTCGGAAGGTGTGCTCGAGGTCGAATCGGCGGAGGAATGCCTGCCAGAGCAGATCAACCAACTCGGCGCTGGCGCCGGTGACCGAGGACCACAGCCACACCGGTTTGGGGTCCCGGTCTCCGGGCAGGTGGTCGACCTGTAAGCGGATCAGGGTGCCCTCGACGAGGGGTAGCTCGCCCTCATGGTCCAGCCAGGCACCGCGGTGGGTCAGGCGGGGGTGCAGCCGGTCCCAGGCCCGTGCCTGGGCGTGTCCATAGCGGGTGGTGTCGGTGCCGGTGGTGTGGTCGGGGGCATGCCAGCTGTTCTCCTCGGCGAGGGTGAACACGCCGCCGTGCTTGCGTGGCCGCCCGACGGTACCCGGCGGTCGGGGCGGTGCGGGCCGCAGCAGGACGCGGTCGGAGCGGATTCTGCCCACCAGCTCCACGGGCAGATCGGCGAGGACGAAGGCCAACCGGGTCACGTCGTAGCCGGCGTCGGTCACGATCAGGATGCGCGGATCGCCGGGCCGCCAGTGTCCGGCGTCCATGATCCGGCCCACGACCTCACGTAGCTGAGCGGCGGTGACCGCGGTGGCATCGTCGGCGGGCCCCAGCCGCACCGCATCCAGGATCGCCGTCCACGAGGTACGCCCCGTCTCCAGCGCGGCGACAAAGGAGTAGGGCCAGCCCGGGATGAGCTGCGAGGCGCTACGGGAGCGGCCATAGACATGGCAGAACAGCCGCTCGGGGC
Organism: Saccharopolyspora sp. ASAGF58; assembly: GCF_012277335.1. NCBI lineage: Bacteria > Bacillati > Actinomycetota > Actinomycetes > Pseudonocardiales > Pseudonocardiaceae > Saccharopolyspora > Saccharopolyspora sp. ASAGF58. The sequence goes on from NZ_CP040605.1 coordinate 6,400,547, forward strand.
TGCACGCGGCGTCCGGGCGCAGCCAGGGCGAGACGTCCACGGCCAGGGTGATCCGCCCGTCAGCGGCACGCGGTAATGGCAGCCTGGCCAAGGTGGTGCGTAACCGGTCGACCTCGACGCGGCCGTGGTTGATCGCGTCGTAGCCGGCGCCATGCCCGCGCCGGTGCTCCGCGGCCAGGGACAGCTCGGCCAGGCTGGTGACCGGTCCATCGCTGCATAACACCGCGTCGGTCAGCTCGAACAACGCATCCGCCCGCCCGGTCAGACACTCGTAGAACCGTTGGCGGAACCCGGACAGCTCCCCGAGCGCATCAGCTTGGCCGGTGTCGTGCACACTCATCATCGAAGCCCTTGGTTGTGATCTTCCATCTGTCGCAAGAGGAATGATCAACCAAGGGCTTCATCTATGATCAACCGGGGCCCCACCACGGTGCTACCTGGTTAAACAACAAGCTCAGGGCGTGCCGAGGTCGACGCGCCGTCGGCCACCGCGAAACGGCCACTTCCCATCTCGCACGACACGCTGTCTTCGTTCTCCGCTGCGATCCGGCCACGCTTCGGCACGGTCTGCGCCGAAGCGTGGAGCCGCAGGCCCATGCCTGCCCGCAACCTACGACTCGCGACCGTCGGTGAGCTCCTTGAGCCCGGTCGGGGTCACGGCCCGGGTTCCGATGTCGAGGAACTCGACCACCATGTGGGCTTCGGCGTTGTAGACGAAGCCCCGTGCACCGGCCTTGACCTCGTAGCCGGCGACAGCCGTGGCCTCCAGCATCGTTGGCGGCAGCTCGCTGGAGATGTTGAATAGCGTTTTCGCGTAGACGTCGGGGAGTGCGGCCGTGTCGTTCGGCAGGACCGCGGATGGGGTGAGCCTGGCCGTTCTGCGACTTACGTGGACGGGATACGCTGTTTTCCCAGCTCGGATCCGCCCACCCGAGGTTGACCGGTGCGCCATGCTGGTTATTGCTGGGGAACATCGGTGTTGGAGGTGGGAAGTGCCTGCTGGGCTCGAAGAAGTCGGTCACGGGGATCACCCGGTCATCGCTTTGCACGGTTGGTTCGGCTCCGGGGCTGCTTGGCGGCCGTTGCAGCCGTACCTGGACGGCGCTCGTTTCCGGTACGTCTTCCCGGATTACCGCGGATACGGCTCGAGGATCGCCGAACCTGGTTCGCATACCCTGGAAGAGGCCGCCGGGGACGTGCTCGCGCTCGCCGACGAATTCGGCTTCGACCGATTCTCGCTGGTCGGCCACTCGATGGGCGGTGCGGTGATGCAGCGCGTCCTGGCGGATGCACCTGAACGGGTTCGGGCCCTGGTGGGGGTTTCGCCGGTGCCGGCCAGCGGCGGGGAGTTGGACGAAGACGGCTGGGCGCTGTTCTCCGGTGCGGTCACCGAAGCCGGGAACCGCCGGGCCATCGTCGACTTCACGACCGGCAACCGGCTGACCGGGGTGTGGCTGGACGCGGTGGTGCGCCACTCGCTGGACACCTCCGATCCGCAGGCCTTCGGCGACTACCTGGTGGCGTGGGGCAAGTCCGACTTCCACGGCGAGATCCAGGGCAGCGAACTGCCGGTCAAGGTCATCGTCGGCGAGCACGATCCGGCGCTCGGCGAGTCGAGGATGCGCGCGACATTCGAGCAGTGGTATCCGAGCTGCGAGATAGAGGTGTTGCGCAACGCGGGCCACTACGCGATCGACGAAACCCCGATCGCCCTCGCCACCAGCATCGAAACCTTCCTGGCGGGGGTCGAGTAGTCGCGGTGCGTGGATGCATCCGGGTCGATATTCTCCTGCGGACACGTGTATCCACTGTGGATGGAGAGACCCGGATGATCAAGTCGCCTGTTCGCCTGACCGCCGCGGTGCTGGCTGCTGGGCTCATCGGAGTGGGTGGCCCCGTGGCCTACGGCGCCCTCGCCGAGGAGACGCCGGCCGAGCGGGCGGTCGGCGCGGCGTACCTGGAGACCAGCCTGCTCTTCGGCACCGCCATGCCCGGTGGAGGGGAGCCGGTGTCCGACGAGCAGTTCCACGTGTTCGTCGACGAGGTCGTCACGCCGCAGTTCCCGGCCGGGCTGACGGTGCAGGACGGGTATGGGCAGTACCGGGACTCGCACGGCGTGATCGAGCGGGAACGCTCCTTCGAACTGACCCTGCTCTACCCGGCCGGTGAGCACGACGTCAACGACCCGAAGATCGAGCAGATCCGCAAGGAGTACAAGAAGCGCTTCGCCCAGGAATCGGTGGCTCGCATCGACGACCACACCGCCGTCGACTTCTGAGGCCCGGCCGCTGTAACAGCGGAGTTCGTGGTGGCAGACATCGCGGATCCCGGTGACTGCGTCGGGCCGCTCCGGGGCTTCGGTACAACGGTGTCGAGGAGGCGGCGATGAGGCGCTGCCGGGTGCCGATACAGTCGGGCATATGTCTGGTTCGCCGGTTCCGACTCCCGCTGTCCTCCTCGCCAACCGGGCCGACCGCGAGTGGCAGCCGGTCCTGGGCGGGGAGTCGGGCGCCAGCACCTTCCGGTCTTCGGACGGCTCGTGCTTCGCCAAGTGCGTCGCGATCGATCAGGTGGCGGAGCTGCAGCAGGAGCGCGACCGGGCCGAATGGCTGTGCGCCAACGGCATCCCGGGCCCCACCGTCCTCGACTGGCACGCCGATGACGCGGGCGCATGCCTCGTGACCAGGGTGGTGGCAGGCGTGTCCGCGGATGCGGTTCCCGCCGTGACTCTCGCCCGGGCATGGGAATCGATCTCGGAGGCCGTGCGGCGGCTGCACGACCTGCCCGCCGAAACCTGCCAGTTCTCGCGGGATCTGGCGCAGATGTTCGCGACCGCGCAGGACGTCGTCGCGCGCGGCGCGGTCAGTCCCGGCTTCCTGCCGGTGGAGCAGCAGGGGACGGAGCCCGTGCTGCTGCTCTCACGCTTGGCCCCGCAGCTGGAGCAGCGCCTCGAGCAGGAGGCTGCGGAATCCGTCGTTTGCCACGGAGACCTGTGCCTGCCCAACATCATCCTCGACCCGGGCACACTGGACGTCGCGGGCTTCATCGACCTCGGCCGGCTCGGCACGGCCGACCCGTACGCCGACATCTCGCTGCTGCTCGCCAACGCCCGGGAAACCTGGCCGGGCGAAGCCGAAGCCCGTGTCGCGGACGAGGCCTTCGCCCGGCGGTACGGGATCGAGCTCGACGAGGACCGGAGACGGTTCTACCTGCACCTCGACCCGCTGACCTGGGGGTGAGCCGGAACACCCGGCGGGCCCGGTCGACGCCCTCGTAGCACTGCAGCCGACCAGGCGAGCCTCGTCGGCGGTGACCCGAACGTCTTGCAACGGTTGCCCGGGCAGCGCGGAGGGAGTGTGCTGGAGGAGAGGCCACGGAGCCTTCTGGAGGGGCGGCAACGGAGCCTTCTGGAGGAGACATGCGTGCAGCTGTATACCGAGGCCGCGAGGACGTCGTAGTGCAGGACGTGGCGGAGCCCTCGTGCTCGTACGGGCAGGTCAAGGTGAAAGTCGAGCACAACGGGATCTGCGGAAGCGACCTGCACGAGTACTACGCTGGGCCGATCTTCGTGCCGACCGAACCGCATCCGCTGACCGGGCAGCAGCTGCCGCTGACGTTGGGGCACGAGTTCGCCGGGACGGTCGTGGAGGTGGGGGAGGGCGTCCAGGACATCTCCGTCGGTGACCACGTGGCGATCGAGCCGGTGTACCGCTGCGGCGAGTGCCCGCCGTGCCGCAGCGGGCACTACAACATCTGCCAGCAGATCGGCTTCCACGGGCTGATGGCCTCCGGTGGCATGGCCGAGTACACCGTGGTGCCCGCATCTATGGCGCACCGGCTCCCGGAGTCGATCAGCCCGGAGCTCGGCGCGCTGGTCGAGCCGATGTCGGTGGCCTACCACGCGGTGCGCCTCAGCGAGGCGCGCGACGGGGACACCGCCGTGGTCTTCGGCGCGGGGCCGATCGGCATCGGTGCCTGGTTCGCCCTGCGCGGGCTGGGCGTCGAGGACATCACCATCGTCGAACCATCGCCGGTGCGCCGCGACGCAATCTCCACGTTGGGCGCCACCGACGTGATCGATCCGACCGCGACCGACCCGGTGCGGCACGTCCTGCAGCGCACCGGAGGGCGGGGTGTCGACGCTGCGTTCGACGCTGCGGGCGTGGAAAGTAGTGTCGCTGCTGGCCTTTCCTGCCTGGGTGCCCGCAAGCGGCTGATCGCGGTGGCGATCTACGAGCATCCGCTGACCACGAACCTGCTTGAACTCGTCATGCGCGAGGCCATGGTGCAGGGCTCGCTGTGCTACACCTCCGACGACTACCGTGCGGTGATCGACCTGATGGCCCGCGGCCACTACGACACCACCGGATGGGTCACCCACGTCCCGATCGACCAGGTCGTCGAGGAGGGCTTCGCGGCGCTGCGCGCCGGCCGGAAGATGAAGGTCCTGGTCGACCCGTGAGCCCCCGCCCAATGGGTCGTTCTGAGCCACCAGGCGACGAGGCAGCCGAGCCAGATCGCGATCATGCCGTCGACGTTGCGCAGCGCGGCCTTCTGGTCAGCATGCCGACCACCCGGCGGCCGAGTGGCCAAGTGCACCGTCGAACTGCTCCACGCGCTCACGCGGGGCCACCGGCCGTCGCGCGGTGACGGCTTGCGGTCAGTCGAGTTGTTCGGCCCCCGGTTCAGTGAGCTCGGCGGCCACCACGTCTCCTGGCTCGCCGGGCACGGCCGGGCGTACGAGACCTTGGTGCACGAGCCAGTGGGCGGTCTGCTGGTCGCAGAACGCCATGCCATCGATGTACAGGTCCGGCTCGCAGCTGTAGGTGACTTGAACGCGGCCTGCGGCGACCGCCCGCAAGGTGGCGCGTTCCCGGTTGTTGAGCTCTACACGCACGTCGGGCATGTCCCCCAAACCCCCTCCCGACGTCATCGGCGTTCGCCGAGTGTTCCAGCGGTGCGGCCGGTCGGACAGGGCGGAAAGACCTATCTCGTGATGGTCACGACCACGGGTCGGTGGTCCGACGCTCGCGTGTCGGGTACTTCGGCGCGGGTTGCGCGCAACTGCCCGGCGAAGGTCACATAGTCGATCCGGTTCTGCGGCGCCGATGCGGGGTAGGTCAGGCCGCCGTCCGGTCCGTTCGTGGCGGCCCAGCCGTCCCGCATGCGGGCCAGCAGCGGTGCCAGCTCCGGGGCGCCGGGGTCGGCGTTGAAGTCGCCGAGCAGGAGCTGCCGGGAGCCGGGCGGGTCCTGGTCCAGGACGCGGATCGTCTCGTCGGCCTGGGTCCGCCGGACAGCCGGGTCGGGCCGGTAGTCGAGGTGGGTCGCGTAGACGTGCGTCGGGCCCCCTGGGGTGGCGAGGACTGTCTCGGCGAAGCCCGGCATCGGTTTCGGCACCGGAGCGGGGTCCACCGTGGAAAGCCGGGTGATCCAGTGGTTCTCGGTGCGGATGATGGGGAACCGGCTGAGCACCGCGACGCCGTACCGGCGGCGCTCGGTGTGCCCGGGCTCCGGGTCCAGGTCGTAGATCGGCGCGAAGAACGCGTGCATCCCGGTCAGCCGGGCCAGCTGCTCGGCCTGGTCGGCGTAGCCGCTGCGCGCCGACCAGTGCACGTCGACCTCCTGCAGGCCGACCACGTCCGCCCCGTTGCGGGTGATCACGTCCGCGGTGCGCGCCAGGTCGAGCCGTCCGTCGGTCCCGATCCCGGTGTGAATGTTGAAGTCGAGGACGTCGAGGTCGTGGCCGGGTGCCGCCTGCGCCGCCTGCGGCAGTAGCGCGATCACGGCGGTGGCGAGGGCGATCACGACATTGGTCCGGCGAGAAGCGGTCACAACTCCGGCAGCATACGAGCCCCCGATGACGGTGTCGTGGACTTCGCCTCGCCGATACCTAGCGAGTGCTGACATCGTGGTCGGAGTCGTGACGGAGTTTCGCCGTCCGCCGCCGAGGAAGCGCATGTCGGTCGCCGGGCTTGGTTCGGTGCGTGTTAGTGCTCCCCGGGGAGGGAAGTCCTTATTTCACTCCTGGACACCAATCCAGTTGATGTACCACTGCCAGTTGTTGATTACGTCGGAAACGCTGAGCTTCTGACCGTCCGACCGCAGGATGTAGACCTTGAAACTGGTTGCGGTCGGCGAGTAGACCGAAGCGGCGCCGCCGCCGGCGATCCACATGTTCCCGCCGGGGCCGCTCAACGAGATCGTGTAAGTGGGCGTTTCCGTGAATTTCGCGCTGGTGGTGTCGACGAGCAGCGTGACACCGTTTCCGTGTTCCTGCCAACCGGATCCTGGCTGCGTCGACCCTGCCCCGATGCGAATGCTGGGCATGACTGCACTCCCTTTCCCCGTTGAAGGGCAACATTTCCGCCAAATATGCTGCAAAGGCGTTCGTTCCGGACGTTCCCGGAACGGTAAAAGGTTGACACGAATCGACGACGGCCAATATCTGCCAGCGGAATGACTGACTTCCACCGCAGAGTGACATCGAGACGTGATCAACCAGATCGGCCCGCGCACGCGCGCGTATCGAATTTCGGACACCAACACAACCGCCGCCCGCCTGTCCTCGATAAACCGAGAGGTCGACCTTCAGGAAAAGTGCCAAGACGGTCAGGATCAGCACGAGACAAACCAGCAGTAGATTACCGAGAATGAGCGGATCCCGCGCCGAAATTCGGTTCATGCAATCTTTCCGGCCAACCGCCAGGACATGAGAAGAACCCGGCGACGGGGTGAAATCGGCTCATCGAGCGCGGAACCCGAAAAACGGCGCGGAAGACGTGTCGACAATCGAGGCCACAGCGCACCGGCACCGTCGCGACCAGGCGGCAACGGAACGTGGTCGGCAGCTGTGACCTGGCCACTGCCGACCTGATCAACGGCCACCGGGCGGATGCGATGTGCTGCTGAACCAGCGTCGAACTACGGCGGTGAGCCGCGGCTCAGTCGGTGATGAGGCGCTTGGCGTCCGCCAGCTCAGCGCTGCCCCGGGAGCTCCTGGGGCAGCAGGTCAACTGGTGCAGGTGAACTCCACGGCGTGCCAGCCGGTTGCGCCGTCCGGGACGACCGGGCGGCGCTCCGGCGTCTGCGTCCTGCCGGTCCGGTCGGTGGCGCGGCATTCCACGACGTGACCACCGGGCGGGAGGTCCAGGGTGGCGCGCCACATCCGCCAGGTGTCCCGGCTCACGTCGGTGGCGAGTTCGGCGGGCTGCCACCGGCCGCCGTCGGCGCGGGCCTCGACCCGGTCGATGCCGGTGTGCTGGGCCCAGGCGATGCCGGCCACCGTGACCGGCCCGGCGGGCACCACCGACCCTGCCCTCGGGCGGTCGATGCGGGACTCGGTCTTGATCGGCGCTTGCCGGGCCCAGCCCCGCCGCTCCCAGTAGTGCTGCCGGTCGAAGGTGGTGACCTCGGCGTCGACCAGCCACTTGGTCGCCGACACGTAGCCGTACAGCCCGGGAACGACCATGCGGACCGGAAAACCGTGCTCGGTGGGCAGCGGTTCGCCGTTCATGTTGACGGCGAGCAGCGCGCCCCGGTCCGGTTCGAGCAGGACGTCCAGCGGCGTGCCTGCGGTGTAGCCGTCGACGCTGGTGGTGAACAGCTGCTGCGCTCCTGGCCGAACCCCGGCCTCCAGCAGGAGATCACGCACCGGCACGCCGACGAACGTGGCCGTGGAGATCAGTCCCCCGCCGACCTCGTTGGACACGCAGGTGATCGTGATCGTGCGGGCTTCGACCCGGCGCTGCAGCAGTTCGTCGTAGCTCAGCACCAGTGCCCGTCGCACCAGGCCGTGCAGCCGGAGCCGCCAGTCCTCGGCGCGGACCTGCGGCACTACCAGCGCGGTGTCGATCCGGTAGAAGTCCCGGTTCGAGGTCAGGAACGTTGGTGTGCCGGAGGCGACGAAGTCGGCGCCGGGCGGGATGGGCGGCACTGAGACCTTCGGGATGCGGGCGGCTGCCGCGAGCTGCGAGGAGATCACGCCCGCGCCCCGTTGCAGGAACCCGCCGACGATTCCGGCCGCGCCCGCGGCGAGCACCACCAGCGACGAGGTGATCAGGAACCGCCGACGGCCCGCGTCCACCTCGGCCGGGGCTTCACCGGCCATCTCCGCGGTGTGGTGCAGCAACCAGAACACGACGACCCCGACCACCAATGACGTCAGCGCTGCCGCCACGCCGTCGCTGGGGCGGGACATCGCGGCGGCCACTCCGATGAGCCCGAACAGGCCGATCACGATCGCCCCCGGCCACCAGCGCCGCCGGGACAGCAGCCCGGCGACCGCTGCCAGCAGCGCGATCACGAGCACCATCCCGGTCTGCAGCGCCAGCTTGTCGGCGGTGCCGAACAGCGAGATCGCGAGTTCCTTCACCGGGTCGGGTGTCAGGTCGATGAGCGCGCCGCCCACCGCCACGAACGGTGACGGGCCGCCGGCCAGGCCTGCCGCGAGGTGTCCCGCGCCAAGCGCGGCGCCCGTGGCGAGCAGGCCGGCCACGGCGGCGCGCAGCCGGGGAATCGGTACCGAGGTCATGCTTCCCATTCGACGCCGCCCGCCCCGCATTTGCGACCGGCCGAAAGGCTTCGTAAGACAACGGCAAGATCTGACGGAACAATGACGTCGAGGCGCTCGGCGAGCCGGTCGGCGCCGATCGCACTTACCTTCGGGGCGTGCGAATTCTGGTAACCGGCGGGGCCGGGTTCATCGGATCGGCCGTCGCCGACGCAGCAGCCGACCGCGGGCACGAAGTCGTGCTGCTCGACGCGTTCCTGCCTCAGGCGCACGGGATCGAGCCCCGGTCGCGCCACCGGATGGTGCGCGGCGACGTGCGGGAGTTCGACGTGGTGCGCGGGCTGCTCGATGGGGTGGATGTCGTGTGCCACCAGGCCGCGATGGTCGGCCACGGCGTCGACCCGTCCGACATGCCCGACTACGCCTCGCACAACGATTTCGGCACCGCGGTGCTGCTCGCCGCGATGCACGATGCAGGGGTGCGTCGCCTGGTGCTGGCTTCTTCGATGGTCGTCTACGGGGAGGGGCGCTACCGCTGCCCGCGGCACGCGCTGGTCCGGCCCGCTCCGCGACGCGCGGACGACATCGCCGCCGGGCAGTTCGAGCCGCGATGCACTGCCTGCGGTACGCCGCTGGCGCCCGAACTGGTGCCGGAGGACGCGGCGCTCGACCCGCGCAGCACCTACGCCGCGACCAAGCTCGCCCAGGAACACCTCGCGGCGGCATGGGCCCGGCAGACCGGTGGCGGCGTGTGGGCCCTGCGCTACCACAACGTCTACGGGCCGTGGATGCCCAGCGGAACGCCGTACGCGGGCGTCGCATCGCTGTTCCGCTCGGCCCTGCACGACGGCGAAGCTCCGGTCGTGCTGGAAGACGGCCGCCAGCGGCGGGACTTTGTGCACGTCGCCGACGTCGCCGCGGCCAACGTGGCGGCGGTGGAAACCGAGCCGCCGACAGGCGGTCCGGACGCGCTCAACATCTGCTCCGGCCGGCCGCACACGATCGGCGAACTCGCGGTCGAGCTCGCGCGGGCCTGCGGCGGGCCGGCACCGCGCGTCGTGGGCGGTGCGCGGCCCAACGACGTGCGCCACATTGTCGCCGATCCAGCGAAGGCGGCGCGGGTACTGGGGTTCCGGGCGTCGGTCGATTTCGCCGAGGGCGTGGAGGCTTTCGCGAACGCCCCGCTACGCCATTCCGCCGCGGTCGGCGGGGGCGAGCGGTAGCCGGACCTCGAAGCGGCAGCCAGGCCCGTCGTTGCGGGCGGCGATCGTGCCGTGGTGCGCCTGCACCAGACCTCGTGCGATCGCCAGGCCGAGCCCGGCGCCCGCCTCGTCCCGCCTCGGCCTCGTGCTCCATCCGCTCACCAATTCGTCGCGATCAGGTGGTTCACAGCCAGCGCGGTCAGCGCCTGCCCGGCCAGCCACCAGCGGTGGTGCCGGGCGGGCAGGAGCGCGGCCCCGACAGCGAACCACACCGCGAACGGCAGCCAGATCCGCTCCACTTCGGCCTTGCTCAGCCCCGAGACGTCGGCAGCCAGGACCGCCACCGCGGCGGCCAACACCAGCCACGCCGCCGCGCCCCGGTCCAGGATGGCGCGCCGGACGGCCACTGCCGCCAGCGGGCCAGCCGAAATCAGCAGCGCGGCGAGGTTACCGCCTACCCAGTAACCGTACGGTCGCTGAGCGAAATCTCCCTGCTGGTAGCGCTGGATGACCAGGTGATAGCCATCGAGCCACCAGAACCCGTGGAGCGCGAACGCGGCGACGACACCAGCGGTGCCCACCGACGCGAGGAGTACCGCACGAATCCCACGAGTTCTCAGCAGCACCACGCACACGAGCGGGAACATCAGCACCAGGCCGTAGTTCACGAACAGCCCGAATCCGAGCAGGACACCGGCGAACACCGCAGTCGCCCAGGCATCCGGACCGGTCCGGACGGACGCGACGGCCAGCAGCGCCACTCCGGTGGCCACGATGCCGGCGAACATCCAGTCGGCGGAAACCCCGGCCCACACCGCGCCCGGGAACAGGACCGCGAACGGCACGACGGCCCGCGCCGCGGTCGCCCCGGCCAGGGCCCGCACGGTGACCGGTACCGCGACCACCGCGAGCGTGCCGACCAGCACTGTCACGACCGCGGCCCACGCGCCGCCGCCGAGGCCGATCCGGTCCAGCCACACGTAGCACAGCAGGACTCCCGGCGGGTGTCCGGAGACGTGCACCGTCCAGGAATCAGGCCGTCCGGCCAGGATGTGTTCGGTGAAGGAACCGAGCATCGCACCGATGTCGGTGACTCGCGGGACGTCGTGCAGGTACTCGGTCCAGTCGGTGAGTCGTCCGGCGATGCCGTCCTGCCAGCCGTCGATCAGCGCCAGCGAGAACGTCCAGCACAACGCGGCGAGGTATCCGGCCGCCAGCAGACTCCTCCAGGGCAGGCGCGCGGCCAGCGGCGGTCCCCAAGCGATGGCGACGCCCGCGGTGGCCACCGCGAGAGGTGTGCCAGGACCGATGCGGGGTAGCCAGAACCCGAACAGCGGTGCCGCGTCTGCGTGCAGCGGAAAGCCCGCATCGTTGAGCAGGGCACCGGCGACCGCGGCTGCCGCGGTGCCGGCGACTGCGACGACGAACGCGATCAGATCGGCGCGCGCCGACTGGATTCCGGGGCGCTGGGGGAGGAGCCGCACCCCTGCGAAGGTAATCCCGCCGGGCCTGTCGGCCAACTCGGCGGTGCGGTCCGTCAGAACATCGTAAGAACTTCTCGGACGTAATGATTCCTTAAGCCTGGCTTGAGTTTCCGAGTCGTCCGCTCTGGGTTTCACTGGTTGCCGTGGACGATGTGGACGTCGTGCTGCCGTGCTTGGACGAAGCGGCCGCGCTGCCCGGAGTGCTTGCTGCTATGCCGCCCGGCTTCCGGCCGCTGGTGGTGGACAACGGTTCCACCGATAGCTCCGCAGAGGTCGCGGCGGCGCACGGTGCGGTCGTGGTTCGGGAGCCCCGGCGCGGTTACGGCTCCGCCGTGCACGCCGGGTTGATGGCGGCGACCGCGGAATTCGTCTGCTTCCTGGACTGCGACGGCTCGTTGGACCCGGGTGTGCTGCCGTCGCTGGTCGCTCTGGTGCGTCAGGGGAATGCGGAACTGGCGGTCGGGCGGCGGGTTCCGGTGTCGGCCGAGGCCTGGCCGTGGCATGCGAGGGTGGGCAACGCGGTGATCGCCGGGTTGCTGCGGCGTCGGGGCTTGCCGGTCCACGACATCGCCCCGATTCGTGCCGCCAGGCGAACCGACCTGCTGCGGCTGGCGGTAGCCGACCGCGCGTTCGGCTACCCGCTCGAACTGCTGTGCAAGGCGGGGGAGGCGGACTGGCGAGTGCGGGAACTGGACGTCGTGTACCGGCCCCGCGCGTCGGGAACCCGGTCGAAGGTATCCGGCTCGGTGCTTGGCACGGTCCGCGCGGTCCGCGACATGGCCGGGGCGCTCTGGTGACCCCGACCGCGCTCCTCGTGGTGGCGAAGGCTCCCGTGCCGGGCCTGGTCAAGACCCGGTTGTGCCCGCCTGCGACGCATGCCGAAGCGGCCCGCATAGCCGCCGCGAGCCTGTTGGACACAGTGGACGCTGTGCGGCGCACTCCCGGCGTCCGGCCAGTAGTCGCCCTGGCCGGGGATCTGGCGGAGGCCACCTGCTCGGCTGAGCTGCGCAACGCGCTGCGCGGATGGACGGTGCTCGGTCAACGTGGCGATCGTTTCCCCGCGCGGTTGGCCGCCGCGCACGCCGACACCGCCGCCGCGCATCCCGGCTTTTCGATCGTGCAGATCGGGATGGACACACCGCAGGTGACACCCGAGCTGCTCGCCGCGGCGTCCGAAGCGCTCGACAGCGCGGACGCGGCGCTCGGCCCGGCCGAAGATGGCGGCTGGTGGGTGGCGGGATTCCGGTCGGCCGCCGATGCGCAACTCCTGCGCGGGGTTCCCACGTCTCGTTCCGACACAGGTGTGCGAACCTTGGCCACGCTGCGTGCCGCAGGTCTGCGCGTGGCCGCACTGCCGCGGCTGACCGATGTGGACACCATGGAGGCCGCGGTCCGCGTCGCGGGTCTGGTGCCGAATTCGCGATTCGTCGCGAGCTTGCCGGCCCCGTCGACGTACCGGAACGTCGCCGACGGGTAACGCGGGGAGAACGGCCGTGCCGGTGTCCGGGACAATGTTGCCGCCACCCGTGCGGGCGTTGATGATCAACCGGTACAGCGCATGACCTCAGCCGGTCGCATGACAGGCCGGATGCGATGATCGCTTCGTTGCTGCAGCCGCCAGCAGCACGGACGACGACGCCGACGTGCGGATCCTGCGGTCGGCGGACGCGGTAATCGAGCCCCGGGAAACGCGTGAACCGGCGGAATAGCCGACCGAGTGGCGGCGTTCACCTCGTTATGAGCAAGCGGGTGCCGCAGGACGCGCCGTCCCCGCTCGAACCGCGGACGGCGAGGGAATTGCTGGCCGAGGAGCGCGCCGGTGCGATGGCGCGCATCGAGGCCTTGGAACGCCACCTGGAGTCCATCGGCGAGGTGTCGACGTGGACCGGCACCGATGACGAGCACGACCCCGAGGGTGCGACCCTCGCGTACGAGCGGGCCCAGGTGCAGGGCCTGCTCGCGGACGTCCGGCGGGAGCTCGACGAGCTGGAGCGGGCCACCGCGCGGTTGGACAAGGGCACCTACGGCAGCTGCCAGCGCTGCGGGAAGCCTATCGCGCCGGAGCGCTTGGAGGCGCTACCTGCGGCGACGACCTGCATTGCTTGCGCAACCCGCCGCTGAACACCTTCCGAGCTCGCGACGGCAGTACGGGAGAAGGTGCGGCGGAGTGCTCACGGTCCGGAGCAGCGCGGAACCGGCGGTCCTCAGGCGTCGATGACCAGGTCCTCCAACGGTTTGGAGCAGCAGAGGAGGATCTTCTGCTCGGCTCGGTCGCGGGGACGGATGCCCCCGTTGTGCTGCATGTCGACGGAGCCCTTGAGCAGCGTCGCTTTGCAGGTGCCGCACATGCCCTGCCCGCAGGACGACGGCAGGCTGATGCCCGACCGCGCGGCGGCGTTGAGCACGGACGTGCCGGCGGCGCACTCGATGGTCAGCCCGCTGCGGGCGAGCTCCACCGAGAAGGATTCGTCCACACCGGGCACCGCACGCTCCGGCTCGGGCGGGGTGATCGTGAAGCTCTCCTGGTGGTAGTGGTCCATGGGGAAACCGGCTTCGGCGAGCATCAGCCGCACGGCTGTCATGTAGCCCGCCGGGCCGCAGACGAACGCTTCGCGGTCGAGGAAGTCCGGGGCGATCTGCCGCAGCACGTCGGTGGTCAGGCGCCCGCGATGCCCGTCCCACCGCTCGGTCGGCCCGTCTGCCTCGCAGATGTGGCTGACCCGGATCCGCTCCGAGGTCGCCGCCAAGAACGCCAACTCCTGCCGGAAGACGATGTCATCCGGGGTGCGGGCGCTGTGCGCGAAAACCACGTCGACCGGGGACGCCAGGTCGTGCAGCGTCCTGGTCATCGACATGAGGGGAGTCACGCCGCTGCCGCCGGAGAGAAAGAGGTACTTGTCCGCCGGGTGGCGGACCATCGCGAACTCGCCGAGCGGTCCCCGCGCCCGCAGCACCGCGCCGGGTGTCATGTGGTCGTGCAGCCAGTTCGAGACGGGCCCGCCGGGAACCCGCTTCACGGTGATCGACACGAGGTGCGGACGCGTCGGTGGGGAGGAGATCGTGTAGCACCGCTCGATCTCCCGCCCGTCGATCTCGACCGCGACGACGAGGTGCTGCCCCGGGTCGTGGCGGAACAGCCGGGGCTCGGCGGGTTCGAGGACGAACGTTGCGACGTCGCTGGTGATCTGCTGGACCTGCTTGCAGACCAACTGCTGATCCGCCGCGTCATCCCAGTCGCGGTGGCCGGCCAGGGACCGGAAGGCTGGCGCGCCGTTCATCGCGTCAGGTGCGCTCGGAGGCGGGTGATGTACCAGTTGCAGAACGCCTCGACCTGGTACTCGGTGGGGGCGTATGGCCCGGGCTCGTACGCCGGGCTGCCGACCCCGCGCTGCGCTCGGGCGACGAGCTCCGCATCCTGGTCGTTCGTGGCAGTCCAGACCGCGAGGAGCTCGTCCGGGTCGTAGTCCACGCCGGCCTCCGCATCCGGGTGCACCAGCCAGGTGGTGCGCAGCAGCGTCCGGTCCGCGGCCAGCGGTAGCACGGCGAAGGTGATCGCGTGGTCGCTGACGAAGTGGAACCAGGAGTTGGGCTGCAGGTGCAGCGCCAGGTGGCCGAGGCGGGGCGTCGGGAAGTCGCCGAGCAGCGGTCGGCACGCGGCTTTGCCGTCCGCGGTGAAGGATTCACCGGCGAGGTTGAGCGCGTCGCGCTGGATCCGGAACCCGGTGACGCGGGTGTCCAGTTCCTCGATCAGCTCGTACGGCAGCCCGAGGCGCTGGCAGGTCTGGCGCAGCTCGGCGTCCACCCGCAGGTAGCGCTCGTGCACGGGGCGAAGCCGCGGCGGGAGGTTCTCCTCGGTGTAGCCGTAGGTCGGGAAGAAGGAGCGCAGCAGCTCGGGATGGCCGTCGCAGTGGTAGCACTCCCGGTTGTTCTCCATCACCAGCTTCCAGTTGCCCTCCTCGACGAGGTCGACCTGCGCCGCGACCTTTGCGCCGCGCAACTGGTGCGGCAGCAGGTAGGGCTCGATTCGCGCGGCGACGTCGGGGAAGTCGCTAGGCGGCTGTTCTGCGAGGCAGACGAACACGAGCCCGGCGACGCTGCGGACGTGCACCGGCTTGAGGCCGAAGCAGCTGGGGTCGAAGCCCTGCGGCTGGGACGGCGCGTGCAGCAGCGTGCCGTCGGTGCCGTAGGTCCACTTGTGGTATCCGCAGACGATGTTCCCGACCGATCCGCGTTCTTGCTCCAGGATCCGTGCGCCGCGGTGCCGGCAGATGTTGTGGAACGACCGGAGGTTCTCGTCGTCGTCGCGCACGACGACGATCGAGTACGGCCCGAGCGCGATGGTGACGTAGTCGCCGGGTTCGGGGAGTTCGGCCTCGGTCGCCACGAAGATCCAGTGCTCGGCGAAGATCGCCGCGACGTCGAGGTCGAAGAACTCCGGACTGGTGTAGAAAGGCGCTTCCAGGCTGCGCCCGACGGCCCGGCGATCGATCAGTTCCGCCGGTGTTGCCGCGATGTCTGGGAGTACAGTCACTTCTACTCCTCACGAATTCCGTTCGGGTTGAAGAGCACGCGCTGCCGGAGACCGGCACACCGCAAGCGTGGGGCTCGAACGGCCGGCGGACAATCAAACGTTCATGCAAAGGATCGTGCAAACTGGTTGCATGATTGACAGTCGGCTCCGGGTGCTGCAGCTCGTCGCCAAGCACGGCACCGTCACGGCTGCGGCTCGCGCGCTGCACTACACGCCTTCGGCCGTCTCGTACCAGCTCCGTCAGCTGTCGGCCGAGCTCGGCGTGGAGCTGGTGGTGCCGCAGGGTCGCAGGATTCGGCTGACGTCCGCCGCCCGGGCGCTGCTGGACCACGCCGCGCTGCTCTTCGCGCAGTGGGAGCGCGCCCAAGCCGATCTGGCGGCAGTCGCCGACGAGCCCGGCGGATCGTTCACGCTGTGCGGTTTCTCCACCGCTGCAACGCATCTGCTGCCACCTGCGGCCGCCGAACTGCGCGACAGCTGCCCGAACCTGCGCGTGCGGCTGATCGAAGCCGAGCCTGCCCGCTGCTTCGACCTGCTGCTCGCCGGCGATGCCGATCTCGCTCTGGTGGTCGTCACCGCCGACACCCCGCCGCTGTCGGACTCGCGCTTCGACCAGCTGCCGCTGCTCGACGACCCGCTCGACCTGGTCACGCCCGCGGGTCACCCGTTGGCGGCTCGCCCGGTTGTGACGTTGGCCGACGCCGCGAACGAGTCGTGGATCGTGGGCCGCCCGGACAGCACCTACCACCACCTGGTGATCATCGCGTGCATGGCGGCGGGCTTCAGCCCGGACATCGCACATTACGCGGACGAATGGGACACCGGCACTGCCATGGTCGCCCACGGCTTCGGCGTCATCCTGGTGCCCCGGCTGGCCCGGCTGCACCGCGATTGGCCGGTCGCGCGCATCCGCCTGCACGGGGAGCCGGCCCCTGCCCGCCGGATCCTCGCCGTCACCCGGTCGGGCGGCCGGGACAACCCCACGATCGCCCGTGCGCACGAGGCGATCACCAAGACCGCGGCCGGGATTCTGCCCGTCGTCCCGGCGGCGGAGGCGAACTCGCCGCTTTGACGGCGAGGCGGGGGTCCCGGAGCTCATGCCCACGATCACTCGTAGGGGTGGCCATCGACGCCGGCCGACGCGTGATCGTAGTGCCGTTTCCGCCGCAGGTGTAGGGGTGTTCCGGCTCGTCTCGCCAGGTTCACCACCCGCTTCGCACGCGCCTGGTCAGGTGAGCGGGCGGAGGAACAGGTCCGGGGCGGGTTTCGGGTCGAACCAGGTGGACTTCGGCGGCATCGGCCGGCCCGCGTCCGAGGTCGCCATCACCTGGTCGACCGTCGGTGGGTGCGGGATCAGCCGGAGCGCGTTCTCGTTGCTGCACCAGCAGGTTTCCACGGCGTGGTGCAAGTGCGGCATCGCCTCGATCTGGTGGTCCACGAGGTCGTGCAGCTTCGGCAGGAGGTCTTGCTCGACGGCGAAGGCGTCGAGGACTCCCGCGGTGCGCAGCCGCAGCCGGTACCACCGGTCGCCGAGACCGACCGCCACCACGCCGGATTCCGTCTGCGCTGCAGGGGATTCCTCGATCCGCTCGGTCAGCGGGTGGTCGGCGAGGCGATCCAGCACATCCCGGGTGGACGTGCCCGGCGTCAGCGCGAAACAGCGGTGGTACCCCAGGATGCGCATCTCGTCGCTGGGGAACAGCGCAGCGAGGGTGAAGGCGCTGGGGTGGTCGGGACCGAGGTGGCCGTGCCGTGCGGCGTAGCGTTCTGCGGCCAGCATCCGGTGGTGGCCGTCGGCGATGTAGAGGTCGCCGATGCGGCCGATCTCATCGCACAGCGCCCGCGCGCAGGTCTCGTCGCGCCGGACCCAGACGGTGTGGGTGACGCCGCCGCCGGTCAGGCACGCGGTGGGAACATCGGCGGTGATCTCGGCGATCCGGGCGTGCAGATGTCCTCTGTGGACCAGCATCACGGGCATCCGCTCGATCCCCGTGGTCTCGGTCTGCTCGTCGAGTTCCCGCACGCGGGACGGTTGGGCTGCTTCGTGGCGGCGGATCCGGCCCTGCCGGTAGTCGTCGATCGAGACCTCGACCACGACCCCGGTCTGCCGGTGCCGATCGGTCTCCAACCGGTACACCACGACCGCCGGTTCGGACAGCGTGCTCCCGTGCAACAGTACGCGCGGCGGCCGTGCGGTGATCCCGGTGGTCTCCGATGCGCCCTGCCGGGTGGTGCTCATGAGCCGTCGCCGAAATGCGTTGCGGGCTGCGGGGAACGCACGTAGTCGAGGTTCACGCAGTGCAGCACCGTGCCCGAGGCGAAGGCCTCCACCATCCGCACCACTTCCGCGGCGATTGCCTGTTGCGCCTGCTCGGTGGAGGCCCCGATGTGATGGGTGCCGTAGACGTTCGGGTGCTTGGCGAGCCTGGACTCGAGGTGCCCCGTGCTCGTCGCGGGCTCGTCCGCGTAGACGTCGAGACCGGCGCGGATGTCCTTGTCCTCCATGGCTTCGATGAGCGCGTCCTCGTCGACGAGATCGCCGCGGGAGGTGTTCAGGATGATCGTGCCCGGCCGCACCTGGGCGAGCAGCCCGGCGTCGATCAGGTGCCGGGTGTCGTCGGTCGCAGGCACGTGCAGCGAAAGGACGTCGCAGGTCCGCGCGAGGGTGTGCAGGTCGTCGACGAAGTGCACGCCGATCGAACTGGCGCGGTCCAGGGTCTCCTGCGAGCGCCCGGGTTTGGCCACGGCGTGCACCTCCATCCCGAATGCGGCCGCGCGTTCGGCGAACGCCAGCCCGATCTGGCCCAGTCCGATGACGCCGACCCGGCGGCCGAGGATTCCCCGTGCGCGCGAGTACCGCTTCTTGTCCCAGCGCCCCGCCCGCAGGTCTGCGACGTTGTCGCAGATGCTGCGATCCAACGCGAGCAGCAGGGCGAAGGCGAGCTCGGCCACCGCGACGGCGTTGCGCCCGGGCACGTTGCACACGTGGATCCCGAGCCTGGACGCGGCCTCGCAGTCGATCGTGTTGGTGCCGGATCCGGCCCTGATGACCAGCCGCAGCGCGTCGGCGCCGTCGAGCGCAGAGGCGGGGACACGGGTGCTGCGGACCACCAGTGCCTCGCATCCGGTGAGCCGCTCGGCGAGCTGATCGGTCGTGGCGTCCGGCCGGTAGTCGCAGTCGTGGCCCAGTTCGGTCAGCTCGGCCAGGTGAGCAGCGGGGAAGGCATCGGCGAGCAGGATCCTCATCGGTAACTCCCAACCAGCTGGCGTCCCGGAACTGTTGCTCATTGCGCACCGTGCTGCGTATGGCGCAATGGTGGCGGTCGGGCCGGAGTGCAGTCAACACCCGACCGAAGGCGTCGTGCCGCGGTGATGCGCACGTAGTCCTGCGTACGCGCACTACGTCGAGCGCGGTAGACCAATTGCCGCTCGCCGACCGACGACATCCGGGGGCGCCGAACCGAAGCTTGAGCAGCAAGTGGATCCGGTTTCGGAGGTGGTAGTGATGTTGACCGAGTTCTTGGCGCAGTGGGGCCCCGGCTGGCACGGAGCGCACGGCGGCCCGGGTTGGATCTTCGGGTTGTTCTTCCTGCTGTTGATCGTCGCCCTGATCGCCACGGTGATCTGGCTGGCGGTTCGCGGCCGGCACCGCTCCGGTGTCGAGCGGGCGAAGGAGATCTTGTCCGAGCGCTTCGCCCGGGGCGAGATCAGCTCCGACGAGTACCGCGAGCGACTCAATGAGCTGGGCTGATCCCGAGGGCCGCCGGAAGTGGTTTCCGGCGGCCGAGCGCATTGCCGGCCAAGGGGATTCAGGGCGGACTGGACGCGATCGGCGGCCGGTCGGCGAACCACATCGACGTCGCATTCCCGCCGGTCGATCGAATCCGCCATGCCGGTGGTCCCCGGCTCGCGGGTGATCCTAAGCTCGGTGCATGGCGAAGTACTTCGACGTGCATCCGGAGAACCCGCAGCGGCGCGCGATCAACCAGGTGGTGGACATCGTCCGCGACAACGGGCTCATCGCGTACCCGACGGACTCGTGCTTCGCGCTCGGTGCCCAGCTGGGCAACAAGGACGGCATAGACCGGATCCGGTCCGTCCGGCACCTCGACGACCGCCACCACTTCACCCTGGTGTGCCAGAACTTCGCGCAGCTGGGGCAGTTCGTGATCATCAGCAACGCGGTGTTCCGAGCGATCAAGGCGTCGACGCCGGGCAGCTACACATTCATCCTGCCCGCCACCAAGGAAGTGCCGCGCCGGTTGATGCACCCGAAGAAGAAGACCGTGGGCGTGCGCATCCCGGACCACGTCGTCGTGCAGGCGCTGCTGGCCGAGCTCGGCGAGCCGATGCTGTCCAGCACGCTGCTGTTGCCCGGCGAGGAGGAGCCGATGACACAGGGCTGGCAGATCAAGGACGAGCTCGACCACGTCCTGGACGCTGTGATCGACTCCGGCGAATGCGGCACCGAGCCCACCACCGTCATCGACTTCTCCGGCCCCGAGCCGGAGATCATCCGCCGCGGTGCGGGCGACACCTCTCGCTTCGAGTAACGCCCCGAACACCACGAGTGCACGGCTCCCGCCATCCGATGGGAGCCGTTTTTCATTGCTCTGACCAGCCCAGGCCGCCCCCGATGCGGTGCGCCTGGTGCTGCGGGTGATCAACTACACCGGCGGGGACACCTGGGCGCCGATGCTGCGCTGCGTGAAGCTCGGCGGCAAGATCCTGGTCTGCGGCGCGACGGCGGGCTACGACCCGACCGAGGACCTGCGCTACATCTGGAGCTTCGAGATCCAGGTGATCGGCTCCAAGGGCTTCACCGACGACGACTTCCGCGCGCTGCTGGCCGGGGTCGCGGCCGGCGACTAGGAGCCGCTGATCGACCAGGTGCTGCCGCTGTCGCGGGCCCGCGAGGGCCTGGCCCGTCGAGAAGGCCCCGAACCTGGACGAGCTCTTCTGGTCCGGGCCCAGCAACTGACCCCGCCGGATTCACCGGTTGAAGTGCACCTTCGAGCGAAAGATTCGCCCGGCGTGTGCCCTTCCCCTTTTCTCCGGAGCCCATCACGCAACACGCGAAAAACTTGAAACACGCGAAACACCGGAACCTGCGGCGGTCCCGGCGCCGGTGGCGAAGTTCCCTCAATCGTGCGACACGCCGGGCGATCCAGCACGACATGATCGCCGCCGACCGTGTAGTGTCTACGACGGTCGTATTTTTCTGGGGTCGTGTTCGCGCGCACTCGCAGGATGGTGATGCGAGCGTGCTGCTATCTGGTTGTAGCTGGAGAAGTCGCCGTTCGAGATCCGCGACCCAGGCGGTCACGCAGTGTGAGTGCCTGTAGTAGTACCGGCTCCCAGAAGGAGAGAGACATGGCACAGGGAACCGTGAAGTGGTTCAACTCGGAAAAGGGCTTCGGCTTCATCGCGCCTGACGACGGTGGCGCGGACGTCTTCGTCCACTACTCGGCGATCGACGCTCGCGGTTTCCGCAGCCTCGACGAGGACCAGAAGGTCACCTACGAGGTCACCCAGGGCCCGAAGGGCCCGCAGGCCAGCGACGTCCGACTCGTCTGAGTTTCGGGTTGCCCGGCCGGTACCGGGATCCCGGGCCGGCCCCTAAGCTCGCGAAGGCCCCGCACCCCACCAGGTGCGGGGCCTTCGCCCGTGTTCAGGCGCGTCGGCGGCGGAGCAGGCCGAACAGCGAGGCGGCGAGCAGCGCGCCCGCGATGATCGCGATCGCCAGGCCCATCCGATGCAGGCTGGCATCGTCGGCGTGCCCGCCGATCACCAGCGCCAGGAGCGCGGCGGCGAGGTTCGCGCCGACGTACTGCGAGGTGCGGTAGAGCCCGGATGCCGCGCCCATGCGCTCGGCCGGGGCGGCGGCGTACATCGCGCCCTGGTTGCCCATGTTGTTGAACCCGTTGGGCAACCCCAGCATCGCGGAGACCACGAGCAGCAGCAGCGTCGGCGAGCCGGCATCCGGCACCGTCAGCAGCAGCCCGCCGACGCATAGCGCGGCCGTCCCGACGAGCAACGCCGCTCGCGGCCCGTGCTTGCGCTGCAGCCGGGTGGCCAGCAGCGTCGACACCGCGCCGACGGCCGCGATCGGCAGCACCACCAGGCCGGTTCCGACCGGTCCCAGCCCCCTAGCGTCCTCCAGCCACTGTGGCAGACCGTAGAAGACGCAGTAGAAGGCCGTGTAGGTCCCCAGTGCACGCTCCTGTCCTCTGCTGTTCCCGAGCGTAGTTCGGCACGCTGGTGGTTGCCCTTCGCCGAGCAACGGCATTACTCGAGTGACGGCCGCGCGCATGGGTACTCGTGTGGTGACGGACTCGGCGACGTCGCCAGTGCGGGGGCAGGGGCATGATGTGCCTGCGGCAACTCCGTGTTGGGTTTAGGCTCCCGAGCGCACCCAGGAAGGCGGGTGTCGATCGGTCGTAAGGGGGGCGGGCGATCATGACTTCCGATGCGCCGCCCACTGGTGGTGGTAGGCGGTCGTCGCGGCAAAACTCGCGGGGGGATGTCGGGACTTCGGGTGAACACCGCCGGACGGCGGGGTGCCCGGTCGGTGACGGGAGCGCAGGGCGAGGTAGTGATTTCGCCGAGCTGGCTCGGTTGATCAAGCAACGCGGCCTGCTGGATCATCGTCGCGCCTACTACGCGGCGAAGATGGCCATCAACGGAGGGTTGCTCGCGGCCGCCGGCGCAGCGTTCATCGTGCTTGGCGACTCCTGGTGGCAGGTGTTCACGGCAATGGCGTTCGCGGGAGCGTTCGCCCAACTCGCTTTCATCGGACATGATGCCGGGCACCGCCAGATCTTCCGCACGCGCCGGGCGAACGATCTGGTAGGGCATGTTCACGGGTGTCTCACCGGGATCAGCTATGGCTGGTGGGTCGGCAAGCACCGGCGTCACCACGCCAACCCGAATCATGAGGACGCTGATCCCGATATCGAGATCCGGGTTCTGGCGTTCACCACCGAGCAGGCCCGCGCCAAGCGCGGCATCGTCCGGTGGATGGCGAAGTACCAGGCTTTCCTGTTTTTCCCGCTGCTGACGGTTGAGGGGATCGGCCTGCACGTCCGCAGCATCCAGGCCGTGCTGCGGCGGGAGGTGAAAGCGCACCGGGTGGAAACCGTGCTGCTCGCCGCGCACGTGGTGGGTTATCTGGTGGTGGTGTTGCTGGTGTTGTCGCCGCTGAAGGCGGTGGTGTTCATCGCGGTGCACCAGGGTTTGTGGGGCGTGTACATGGGGTGCGCGTTCGCGCCCAACCACAAGGGCATGCCGACCCTGTCCGAGGGAGACAGGCTGGACTACCTGCGCAAGCAGGTGCTCACCTCCCGCAACGTTCGCGGGAGCCGGTTCGTGGATTTCCTGCTCGGAGGTTTGAACTACCAGATCGAACATCACCTTTTCCCGAGCATGCCCCGGCCGAACCTGCGACATGCCCAGCGGCTGGTGCGCCGGTTCTGCACCAGTCGCGGAGTTTCGTACAGCCAGTGCGAATTGCTCAGCTCCTACGCCCAGGTGCTGCGGCACCTGCACGCGGTCGGCATGCCGTTGCGACACCCGTCCATCAGGGACAACACCTCGTAGCCGCGTTCTGGTCGTATGTCGGTGCGCACCCGACGGGACGGGAGGGTTTTCTGGTGAAGGCCGCCACCGTGGTTCCAGGCAGGCCGGAGTTGTCGGCGGTCACCGAACTGCCCGATCCCGTGCCGCAGCCAGGGGAGCTGCTGGTGCGTGGCCTGCTGGTGGGGTTCTGCGACATTGATCGTGATGTCACCGAACGCGCGCGTGGTCTTTTGCCGCCGGGGCGGGACCGGATGGTTCTCTTTCATGAATCTGTGGGTCGGGTGATCCACGCGCCCGCGGTCAGTGGTTTCTTGGAGGGCGACTACGTGGTGGGCGTCGTCCGGCGTCCGGACCCGCAGCCGTGCGAGGCGTGTACGGCCGGGCAGTGGGACTTCTGCCTCAACGGCGAGTACACCGAGCGCGGCATCAAGGAACTGGACGGATTCGGTGCTCAGCAATGGACGGTCGAGCCCCAGTTCGCGATCAAGGTCACCCCGGCGCTCGGTGATCTGGGGGTGCTGACCGAGCCTGCATCGGCGGTGGCCAAGGCGTGGGAGCAGGTCGACACGATCGGCAGACGAGCCTACTTCGCTCCCCGCCACGCGCTGGTGACCGGCGCCGGACCGATCGGCCTGCTCGGTGCGCTGCTGGGCGCGCAGCGCGGCCTGGACATGCACGTTCTCGACCACGCTACCGAGGGGCCGAAACCGGATCTGGTGCGCGCGCTGGGCGCCACCTATCACACGTCGCTGGACGATCTGGGCTGCGAACCGGATGTCGTGATCGAGGCGACCGGTTCTGGGAAGGTCGTGTTCGAGGTGCTGCGGCACACCGCGCGCAACTCCATCACGGTGCTGACCGGCAGCACGGGCCACCACCGCACCGTGCCCTTCCCAGCGGCGGCGATCGACGACGAGTTGATGCTGGACAACGACGTCGTTCTGAGCAGCGTGAACGCCAACCTGCGCCACTACAACCAGGCCGTGCAGGCGCTGGCCGGCGCGGACCGGAACTGGCTGGGGGCCCTGATCAGCCGCCGGATCCCGTTGGGCGACTGGGCCCAAGTCTTCGAGACGGGCCCCGAGGAGGTGAAGGCCGTCGTCGACCTCCAGGCCTGAGCTCGATGAGCCGACCCGGGGTGCTGCTCGACGGCAAGCTGTAGTCGTAGTCCGGCTGCGTCGGTGCGAAAATCAGGGTGAGGATCGAACGCATCGGGGCCCGATGGTCGAGGAACGTGATACCGAGTTCGTGACCCGGGGTGGGCACGGCGGGATTGCGCGGCTGCAGTCGAAGGCTGAGGCGCGCCTCGGTCTGCTGGCCGCGGGACTGCAGGAGTACGCGATCTTCGCGCTCGATGCGGCCGGTCGGGTGGATGGCTGGGATGACGGGGCAGAACGCATCATGGGCTATCGCAGCGAGGAGATCATCGGGAAGCACTTCTCGGTGTTCTCCCCGGCGGAACCGGGCGTCGCCGACCACGCGGAATGGCAGCTGGCTCAGGCCGCCGAGCTCGGCAGCCATGTGGACGAAGGCTGGCTCCTGCGCCGGGACGGCACCCGCTTCCGGGCCCACGTGGTGATCATCGCGCAGCGGTCGGCGGAGGGTGGCGTGCGAGGTTTCATCCAGGTCACCCGTGATGAGACCGAAGCCGGTGCCCGGCAGCAGCGGTCGAGCCGGCGGTTCACCGACCTGTTCGACCTGACCCCGGCCGGTATCGCCTTGTTCGATGCGTCCGAGCGCGTGCTGGATGCCAACGAGGCGCTGTGCGGCCTGTTGGGCTACCGGCTGCACGACCTGAATAACATGCCCGCCGCGGGCCTGCTGCACCCGGACGACCGGGGCGCAAGCCTCCTCGTGGACGCCGCGGCGATGGATGCACCGTTGAACCGGTCACGGGTGCACCAGCGGGTGCTGGTGCGTTCGGATGGCCAGGCCGTGCACTGCGACGTGCACAGCGCGGCGTCGGTGGCCGACGACGGAAGCCGGTTCTGGCTGGTGGTGTTCCAGGACATCACCGAGCGGCTGCGCCAGACTGAGGCGTTGCGCTACCAGGCCACCCACGACGATCTGACCGGATTGCTCAACCGCACGGGCCTCAACGAGCTGCTCGACAGCTTGCTGCACCGGGGCGCCGAACAGGTCGCCGTGCTGTTCTGCGACATCGACAACTTCAAGCGCGTCAACGACGCGCTGGGCCAGGAGGCCGGCGACGAACTGCTCACGGCGTTGGCGCGGCGTCTCGTGGACGGGCTGCCGCCCGGATGCACGCCGGCCCGGCTTTCCGGCGACAAGTACCTGATCATCTGCTCGGACGTCGACGCCGTGGGGAGCCTGGAAGCCTTCACGATGTGGGTGGCGGAGCTGCTGCGCACGAGCGTGCCCGTGCGCGGGCATCCCGTCGCCGTGTCGGCCTCGATCGGGGCCGCGATGCTCGACCGGGACACCGTCGGCGCGGATCTGCTGCGCTATGCCAACGCGGCGATGTTCCACGCGAAGAGCCGGGGACCCGGGCGGGTGTCGCTGGCCACCCCCACCATGATCGCCACGGTGGAGGAGCAACTGGGCCTCGAAGAGCAACTCCGCGCAGCTATGGAGACCGACTCCCTCGTCCTGCACTACCAGCCGATCCTGGCCGGTGATCGTTCCGTCGCGATGGCCGAGGCGCTGGTGCGCTGGCCGCATCCCGACCGCGGCCTGCTCTCACCGGAGGTGATCCTGCGCGTGGCCGAACAAGGCAACCTGCTGCGCGGACTGGACCGGTGGGTGCTGCGCACCGCCTTGCGCGAGGCGGCCAGCTGGCCCGTCCGGAATGGACACCCGGTGGCCGTCGCGGTCAACCTGGTCGATCTGCTGCCCCACGACCCGGAATTCGTCGATGAGATCACCGCGATCATCACCGAAAGCGGCATCGACTCGCACCGCGTGGTTCTGGAAATCGTGGAAACGTCCTTGATCGACCTGCCCGCGCGCCCCCGCGAAGCGATGATCGAGCTCGCCGAACGCGGAGTGCGCTTCGCCCTGGACGACTTCGGCACCGGCTACTCCTCGCTGGCCCGCCTCAAAGACCTTCCCACGCAGATCATCAAGCTGGACCGCCAGTTCGTCTCCGGTGTGGAAACCGACGTGGCCGACGTCGCCATCGCCCAAGCCATGACCGGCATGGGGCACGCGATGGGACGCAGCTGCGTCGCCGAAGGCGTCGAGAACATCGGCCAGTTCCAGGTCCTCAGCGACCTCGGAATCGATCTCTACCAAGGCTGGCTGTTCTCCCGCCCGCTCCCGACCGACCAGCTCCGCGCCTTCCTCGAAAATCCACCCGCCCGGGAACCGGAGTAGGAACGCGCCAGCCCTCCGGGCTGCATGAACGGCGGGCTGGAAGAGGTCGACTGTCTAATCGGGGTCCGTGGTGGGCCCGGAGATCATGCGGGCTTCGTCGCTTCGGGCGACGTTGATGCGGCGGGGTTTGGCCTGCTCGGCTACCGGGATGCGCAGGGTCAGCACCCCGTTGCGGTACTCGGCCTGGACGCGGTCGGCATCCAGCGCGGCGCCGAGTTGGAGTTGCCGGGCGAACGTGCCGGTGGGGCGCTCGGTGACCAGGTAGCTCACGTCCGAACTGCTGGACTCGGTCGCGCTGCGCTGCGCGCGCACGGTCAGCGTGTTGTGCTCAGCGGTGACCTCCAGCGACTCGGGGTCGATGCCAGGCAGGTCGAACTCGACGACGTATTCCTCGCCGCGGCGGTAGGCATCCATCGGCATGGGCTGCGGCGTGCGCGCCGCAGTCAACACCTCGTTGGCCAACCGGCTGATATCGCGGAACGGGTCGAACTGCAGCACCGGCATCGCACACACCTCCTTCCGAAGGCAAAACCTGGTGGGTTTGCCGTTCTCGCCTGCTGAGAAAGTTTTGGTCCGCGAGGCCCCCGTTCGGCGGCCGACCCGTGCCGACCGACGGCCGCAGACGACAACCCACCGCGGTCTATCGGACGGTGAATAGGTGGCCGCCGTCGGTCTCCCAGCGGGCTTCCGGCGACGCCTCGGTTGGCTGCGGGATGACCGCAGGAACGGAATTCGGGGCATCGGCGAGCAGATCGTGGGGTGTGGCGACGTTGTCCGGTTCGGACGCCCTCGTCAGCACCGCGTTCCCGCGAAGTTCGGTCGTGTCCGCGGGGATGACCAGCAGGACCATTCGGTGTCCGCTCGGGTCGGTCAGGCTGACCGTGTCTTGATCGAGCGTGTGGAAGCCTTCGAGGCGTACCTGGTGCCCCTCGACGCGGAGTTTCCGAGGGGCCGGCTCCCACGCGGCCAGGTTGTAGGCGAGCCGGGTCATCGGACCACGGGTGGCGGCGAGGGCGGTGAGCAGCGCGGTGAACTCCGTTGTCGGGTTCGCCGATCGCGGCCACCAAGCGCCGTCGACGAAACCTCGCGTGCCGGTTTCCGGCTTGACTGCGGCGCGGGCGCCTGCGGAGGTCGCTTGTGCGGTGCCCGGGTTTGGCTGGTTGGGTCCCATGGCGGAACTCCCTCCCGGCCGTTCGACGACCGGTACTGACCCCCGGGACTGTGGAAGCGGGACTGCTCACGTTGCCGAGAACCTCGTTGACCTCAGCCTACGCCTGAACGCGTGGAACAGAGAGGCTGTTCTGCGGGGCTTGGGCGCAGACCGGCCAGTGATCATCCGACCTGTCCAACTGGTAGCTACATATACAAGTCGGAACTCAACGGGATCTTCGCAATGCTGGACCGGTCGGGCAATTCGTATGTTCAGGTACCCGGATGGTGCCACCGTACGGTGAGCAGATCGCCAGCGGTGGGGTGGATGCCGGAGGGCGCAAGCACCAGGTCTCCCTCGTGCAGCGCGGTCGCCGGCGCGGTGGCGCCTGCGAGACGGTCTTGCACCAGCCTGCGCAGGCGTGCGCCGCACTGGCGGTAGAAGCGCAGCTGGATGCGGCGACCGAACAGCAACCAGCCCAGCCGGGTGATCGGGCCCAGGGCGGGCGAGCGTTGCGAGAAGCCGGTGATCACGAACTCGACCTCGCCGGACGCCAGGTCCTTGACTAGTTCGTAGCTCATCCTGCCGCGCTCGAGGTGGCCTTCGAGCGTCGCGTAAGCCCAGCCCCACACCTGCTGCGAGCCGCCACGCGTCTCGTCGACCACATGGGTCACACGCACGCCCATGTAGAAGCGCAACCCGTAGAAGCGCCCTTCGAGGAGCATGTCCCGCCCCAGCAGCGGGTTGCGGCCGTCGTAGACGGCACGGACGATCTCGGGCACCGAAAACTCGTAGTCCCGGACGAGTTGGCAGGCGATCTCCCAGGCGCCGCCGGGCTCCGGTGGGCCTGGTCGCTCGCGCGCGAGGTACTGGCGGTAGGTGTCGAAGTGCCATTCCGGCGGTTGGACTTGCTCAGCGGTGAAATTCACCTGGCGGTGCCGCAATTTCCCCAGAGCTGAGACGTAGTCAACGCCGCGGAGCAGTGGAGCGCGCATCGCGACTTCGTTCGAGTTCGTGCAGTGAAGCACCGATCAACCACAGCGTTGGTGGCCACAAACCGGTGAACAGGGCTCGGCGTTCGGCGTTGCCGCGCTGTTCCTCGTCGACGGTCTTGGCCCTGACCCACAGGCCCAAGCACAGCAGAACCGACCCCAGCGACAGCACCTGCAGATGGGTGCTGCGCAGCCCGACCTGGTGCAGTGCCCGAACGACCACTGGTCCTCCCCGTGTCATCGCTGGCGTTTCGGGGCATGACACGAGCATGCCCGGCCCGGGCGATCCGTGCGAAAGGAGTGCCGTTGTGGCGTCCAAGGTTTCTTTCGTCCGCCGCGCGCTCGCGGGGGCGCGTTTGCTGCTCGGCATGGCTTTGATCTCGTGGCGCTACCTGTGGCAGATCACGCCGCTGCACCGGAGCGAGGAGTGCGGAGATGAGTCGGACCTGCCCCCGGCGGTGCCCGATGACCTCATCGACGAGCGCTGCCAGCTGGTCGGTGACGGAACCGGCCAGCTGTTCCACCGCACCTTCAGCGTGCGGATCGAGGCCGGCGATCTCGACGCCCCCATGTTGATGGCGGTGGTCATGGCTGATCTCAACCGAGCCTTCCCGCGCGAGGTCGCGACGGTGCAGCGAACCCGAGGTAGGGAAGGTGGTCTGCGGGTCGGTGACGAGCTCGTGGTCCGGATGCCGGGGCCGTGGAACGCGCCGGTCCGGGTTGTGGCCTGCGAGGACGCTTCGTTTCGGATGGTGACGTTGCGGGGGCACCTGGAAGCCGGGCAGATCGAGTTCCGCGCCCGGCCGGAGGAAGATGCGGTTCGATTCGAGATCGAAGCCTGGGCGCGCCCCAGCACCCGGCTGGTGAATCTGCTCTACGCACGAGCGCGGCTGGCCAAGGAAATGCAACTCAACATGTGGGTGCGCTGCTGTCTGCGCGCCGCCGACCTTGCCCACGGCCGAGCACGCGGAGGCGTCCATATCCACACGCGCCGCACGACCACATGCGCCCAGGAACCGAGAACGGGTCCGGATTCAACGTCGACATGCCCCTGAGCCAGGGCTGCATCACAAAACGGAGCCGTTCAGCCGCACCAGCCCTGGATCGCGGTGCCGAACGGGCCGCGAGTCGTTTCGTGCGGTGATACTCGATCGGCAGGCCGCAGTCGATCCGCGCTCGCACCGCCCTGGAAGCGACGGTGCTGATGATCAGCGCCCAGCGCGACTTCGGTATCACGCTGCCGGGTCCGTTGCGCGTCGACAACTCCCCACAGGCCCGCGCCAAGGGCGGTTTCGACCGCACCGCCTTCACCATTGACTGGGACACCCAGCAGGTCACCTGCCCACAAGGGGTGACCAACACGATCTGGTCGGTCTGCACCGAACGAGGACGGGAATCGCTCGTGGTGCGCTTCCCAGCCACGGCTTGTCAAACGTGTCCTGTCCGTCCACAGTGCACACGCTCGACCCGTAGCGGTCGACAGTTGATGCTGCGTCCCCGCGAGATCCACAAAACGGTGGAGCACGCCCGAGCCGAGCAGACCACCGACGAGTGGAAACAACGGTACGCCACCCGTGCCGGGGTTGAGGGCACGATCCACCAAGCGGTCGCGGCCACCGGCATCCGCCGCAGCCGCTACCTCGGCCTGCCCAAGACACACCTCGCCCACGTCTTCGCCGCCACCGCGATCAACCTCATCCGACTGGACGCCTGGTGGACAGGCGTCCAGCCCAGCACCACACGCACCAGCCGCCTCGCCAGACTCGAACTCACCCTTCCCGCATGACGATCAATTAGGCAACAGAGTCCCATGGCGGCCCAAACGACTCACGGCCGGCTACCGGCAGATTTCCGGTCGCTCGTAGCCCGGTGCCCGCGACGTTGCGGGTTTACCTTGGCGGCACGGCGTCACGAACCTCCAGGACACTTCAGAGGGGTGGGAGACATGTCCGAGGGTGCATCGGAAGACCCCGGCGAGGACCGGTTCGAGGTCGAGCCTGAGGATGGCGACGAACAGCAGAGCTACGACGAACTCGAGCTGGATGGCGAGCCGAACGAGCAGGCGGACGTTTTCCTGGACATTCCTGTCCTGAAAGTGGACGAGATCAGCCTTGAGGTCGAGGATCTCCGCGCCCGGGTGTCCCTGCAAGCCGAGGTCCTGGATCTGCTCAAGCTCAATGTCGGGGTGGACGCGGCACTGGGGCGCGTAGCGCTCGAGATCAAGGGCGTCGAGGCGCAGGCGCTGTTGAAGGTTCGCCTCGACAACGTCGCCGCGATCCTGGACCGTGTATTGAAGACGATCGACCGCAACCCGCAAATCCTCGAACACGTGACCCGGGGCGTGGAGTCGGCGGCCAAGGGTGTCGGTGAGGGAGCTGGTGAGGCGGTCAAGCAGGTCGGGCGCGGTGCGGGTGAGGCGGTCGAAGAGGTCGGTGAGACCGTCGAAGAAATGGGCGAAACCACCAGAGGCGCCGTCGAACGGGTCGGACAAACTGTGGACCAAGCGGTCGAAGATGTCGGGGAAGCCGTCGGTGACAAGGACACGAGCCGTCCCACCAAGGGCGGTCAACGCCCACGGGAGCGAGCAGAGGGAAAAGCCAGACGTGGCGCCCAGGCCGGCACACCCGCCGAACGCTGGGCGTCAGGCGAGCCACGGCGGGGGTCTTCCAAGCGGCCCAGACCGACGGGGCGGGATGTGAACCAGTGACGGTCGATGGAGCGGCGGAGGTGACGTTCACCAGCACGGTGTACGCGCGGGAGATGCGCTTTCACGAAGTGCCGGACACCCGGGTCGAATTCACCGGCCATCCCGGCGAGGAGTCGGTGTCCGGCAGCGAGCGCACCCACCTCCCAGACCCCGTTGTCGAGGGCGTCACATACCGCGAGGTTTACGTCGATTACCGGATCGTGTCCAGGCTGCGGACGGAGCCTGGTTGCGGCAGCGACGTTACATCCTGAACGCTCCTGCCCTGTCGCGTTGCGTGCGGTGACGGTGCGCGGCGGCCACGGTTTACCAGGGGCGATATCCTTGCAGAACACGGGAAAGTCGATTGGGTACGCGCGGCCGAGACGGCTGGGGGCACATAGCGATAGTCGAAGCGGCCGGCCAGTTTCCGCAATGACAGCCCATCGGCAGGCTGGCTCGAAGGGACGGTCTGGTTGCGGCAGACGCAGCATGCCCGGATGGGAGCGAGGACTAGCCCTCAAATAAGCGAGTCGGTCTCTGTGGGGGCGGTGGTAGCCGAAATGATCACGTTGGCGTGAGCGTGGGATACACCGATGAGTGGTGGGGGCGTTGTGGGGCTCGTATGGGCCGGTGTCGTGGCGCTCGGGTGGGTGCTGGGCGCCGATTTCGGGGTTCGGGCAGGCGTGGTCGCCGCCGCGGGTGCGCGGTGGTCGGGTGTGAAGTCTGGTAACCGGTGGTAGGTTAGCCGAAGCGGGGCGTTCGATGGTGTTCCAGGTGCTGAAGAGACGGTCCAGGCTGGGTTGGTAGCCGATGAGCCGGATGGTGATGCTGCGGGCGCGGCGGATGACCATGGCGGGGGTTGACATACCCGCGTTCGGTGACGATCCGCTGCTTGTGGTTCTCCCTGCGGGCACGGGTCCCTCCGGTGCGCGGCTCGTAGGCGGCGGGCCGCTGCAGCCGGCTCCAGCAGGCCTCGTCGAGCGCTTCGGCGCGGGAGCGCAGCGCGACGTTGTTGTCCATGCCGAAGACGAAGTCAACCTTCTCGGCCCAGCGGTCGAAGTGCGCGGTCAACGAGAAGTCGGTATCCCCGCGCAGGCACACCCGCTCGGCGTGCGGGGCCACCAACTCGATCGCCTTGTCAATCCACTCCGCCGCGCCCTGATGGCTGGGCGCGTTGCCGGGCCGGTTGACCAGATACAGCACTTCCTTGGTGTTGGCCAGCGACACGATCAGCGGCGCATACCCCCAGATTCCCTTGTAGGAAATGTCCATCCCGGCCTTGTGCTCCCCGCCGGTGGGCACGATCGTGCCGTCGACGTCGAGGTAGGCGATCGGACCCAGTAGGTCTCGTCCCCGACCCGTCCACAACTGCGGGCGCACCGCGTTGATCGCCTCCATCAACGCCACCACGTCGTCCTCGGCGAGCCGGCCGCAGAAGTCCCCCGCCGTGGTCGGATCCGGGATCAGGTCCGTGCCCAGCGCGTTCATGTAGGCGGTGTCATGCCGCAGCCGCTCGATGTCCTCCAGCCGGGTGCCGCCGCAGGCCACGTTGTAGGCGAGGTTCAACACGTGATCGGACTCATGGTAGGGCAGGTGCACCTTCAACAACGCCAGACTGTCGTTGATCCGCTCGGCCAAACCGAGCTTGGTCACCAGTCGGTGCACCGCCGCGATTTAGCACGGCGGTTCCATGAGGCGGCGGTGGCTGGAAGCAGGTTTGTCGCGGCACGGCGCCGCAGCAGCAACAGCTCGGATAGCAGTTCCTGATTAGTCGCTCAGACGAGCTCTTCGTCGACGTGGCCGAGTTTCATCGCCGCTGAGTAGAAGGCGTTCAAACCCATGAGCAGGGTATTGCGGCGCTGCGGGCTCATCTGCAGAAGTACCGCGGTCAAGTCCGCTTTTCGCGCCCCTCGGAACCGTTGTACGAAACTCCGTCCGTTGCGGGAGAGCTGCAGGCTGATCTCACGACGGTCATTGGCGCTGCTTCGGCGTACGAGCAGCCCGGCGGCCTGAAGACGATCGCACAACCGACTGGTGACAGGAGGGGATCGAGCCGAGTTCGTCAGCGAGCCCAGCGAGATTGATCGCAGAGTGACGATCCACCACAAGCAGAGCGCGCAGTTGCGATGCCGAAACGGTCGGCCGCACGCGTTTTGCACTGCGCGCCCAGACCACCACGAGCGCCCGGGCTGCGGTCTCGATCTCGTCCAGGAGATCGTCTGGCGGTAGATCAGGTTGACGTAGCAGGGTCGTCTCCCTTGCTCCAATACGCGATCACCGTGCGGAGTTGATGCGTCCAGTGTCTCACGCGGAGGCCCTGGGGTGCTCCTGTAGCAAAGGTGGAACCGGTAGGAGGAAAAGTCGGCTGGAGATCGCGTCGGATAGGTTCGGCGAAATGTCTTTTGATAAAAGCGGAAGTGGCTTCTCGAATGCCAGGACATTGCTCGACAACTAGTGTAAGTTGTCGGCTGTTCAATGGCAGGGTTCGGTGATGGTCGGAAAAGCGGTTGCAATCCATCCAGGCTGCGTTCATGGCTTCGGTGTGTCAAATTAGTTTTTACCTAACAGTAGGAGTGATTCGAGGAGTGGAGACGATGAGTGACATGTCGCCAGAACCGAACGTCGAGCAGGTCACTGTTTGGCGCAACCTACTAGATGCTCTAGCGCAACTAAGCTCAGCTTGGGAGGGCGCAGTGGACGCGGAGTCAGGCGCCGCGCGTGGAGAGGGCCCCGGTGCAGCCCTGCCGGATGATTTGGTCACGGCGTTCGCGCTTGCTGGGTCGCGCGGCGTGGTGGCATTGGCTGGGATTGCTGATGCCCTTGCCGCGCAGGAACATGGTGAAGCGTTCGCCGAAGTCGCAGAGACGCAACGGCATGCGCAGCGGGCCTGGTGCAACGCCCGTCGCGAGATTTCGAGCAGCTCGAACGAGGAACCGACGACTCCAACGCACGAGGGGGAGGGCGGCGGAACCGCTACTAGCCAGTAGATGCATCGTTGTCGAGCAAGGGGTTCGGCCTCGTTCCTGGCTACGCGCACGGTGAGGATCCGGGGCGGCATCATCCTCACCATTGGCGACAACACCGCCACGGGGTTGCCCCGCTTACATGGTGTCCATCGCAGCGTGGCAATCGAGAGCAGTTCGAACGTTCCAAGGTCCTGAATGGACGATCGTCTGCCGGGACTTTCCACACAGGCCATCCATGACCAAGTGGGCGGACCCGCTCGCGCCCTTGCTCGTTGGAGTTCGTGGTTCTCTCCTTCGGGCATTCGGCTGGTCGCAACCAGCCGCGGTGGAACTCGGACGACCGCACATGAAGCGTTGGAGAAACTTGCGTTACTGGAGTTACGCATTGAGCGAGTGGTTACTCTGATCCTGTGTGACAGCGACTCTGCGCCGGCTTGCACTGGCCAGCTGCTGTTGGTGCCGTCCACGCTCGCGACTCCGCCGCAATGGGCAGAGGAGGTCATTCCTGGGGTAGCGGCTTGCGTCCTTGACGAGCGTCGGTTTTTGAAATGTCGGTGCGCTCTGAGGTAACCAGCAGCGTCGGATGTTCCTCGGGCGGGGCAGCTTCCTGACGGCCTGTAGCAAGGGTCTTCGCCGCGGCCATAACGACGTTTGCGATCATCCGCAGTCCGCCATGGACGCTCGTGGTCAGGTTCGCGGTGCGAACGAGTGCGCTGGCGTCGACCAGCCGTCGCCTCGCCCAAGGCAAGTTGATCTGGGCGACGAGCACGACTTGAAAGTCTTCATGCTCGCGCGGTTGCTCAGGGACATGCTCAGTGCGGTGTGTACTTGACATAATCTTCCGCCTCCGAGGTCCTGACGCTGCCCGATTGCGCGGGCGATTCCACCGTAGCCCCACTCCTTGGGAAGGGGCCATGTTGAAGCTGGTGGAGGAACCTTCCGTTCGTGAGGTTGGGCGCATACTGGTGGACGAGCACGGTGTTCGTTATGCGCCAACGCCGTGAGGTGTTATTGATCAAGGTGTCCATGCCCGGCGGGCATTGGCATCCTTGGAGGAGGGGGCAGCGCCATGACGTCGTTTCCTCGCCTGCTTGGCATCGGAACCGCCGCAGCCGGCGCAGTCGTCGTGCTACGTCCAGAGACCCTCGCAAGTGCCAGTGGGCTGGTTGACTCGGACAGTAAGGTCACTCCGGGTATGGCGGTTCTCTGTCGCAGCATCGGCGTACGAGACGTTCTATCCGGGTTGGCAATGACTTTTGCGCCGAGCCCTGACACGCTGCGACTGGCCATCGTGAGCCGTGCGGCGGCTGACATCGGTGACGCAGTGGTCTTGGGCCTTCTACATGGCGACTCGAAGACAAGAAGCTTGGCGGCGACGTCGGCGGCCGGCCGAGGCGCGTTGTGCGCGCTGAGCGGCCTGACCGTGGATTCGGATTCAGCGGACGAAGACGCTGTGGAGCTGAGAGACGCCCAGCAAACGCCGAGGTGGAGAAGAGATAACCGTGAGCGGCACGCAACAGAACGGATGTCACCACTACGGCGGTGGGTGAGCGAGATTGTCGAAGAGGAGCTTCGAGATGCGGGTGTGGTCAGCTGATCTCGCTACGGCGCCGAGCTCGAAGGCTATTCATGTAACTGAAAAATCAACGCGATGTTAGCCGTAAAAAGCGATCTCGTCGGCCTTGGCGCGGTTCTCGATCTTGTTTTCGCAGAAATCGCGTTCGATCACGAAGTTGCCTCATAGCAAGGGGTTTTGGCCCACTGGTGCAGGGGTAGCCACTCAAGATAGTCGCCGTAGCGGCTCGACAGTAGGTCAACATGCGGGCGAGTTGTGCCGGATCTCGGCTGTGCTCATAGCGTGAGCAAGTCGTTTGCGCTACGGGCGACCGGTCTGCCGAAGACGCCCGCAGGGGATTGATCATGAAATCCGGACCTCAAATCGCGTTGGCAGTAGCAATCGGATATGTCCTCGGGCGCAGTCGGAAGATGAAGCTCGCGATCGCGACCGCCGGGATGATGGCAGGGCGGCATGCTGGGCTCAATCCCAAGGATCTTCTCGCTCAGGGCGGCAAGTTGGTCGAAGGGTCTCCTGAGTTGAAGAAGCTGGCCGGTGAGGCGCGTGAGCGTTTGATAGACGCGGCCAAGACCGCTGCGATTGCGGCAGCGACGAACAAGATCGACTCGATTGGGGACAACCTGACCAAGCGGGCCGCCGGTTTGCGGGCTTCCAACGTCGGGGAACAATCCTCTGGCCTCGGTAAGCGAGTATCTGGCCTCGGCAAGCGGACCTCTGAGGAAACTCCCGAGGAAGACTCGGGCGAGGATGAAGCCGCAACCGAGGAGCGCGAGGAAGAGGAGCAAGAGCAGTCCCCGGAACGGTCGCCGCGAAGCGCTGACCGTGCCCGCAGGCGGACGGCTGAGCGTTCCTCATCGGCTCGCGCGAGCATGCGTCCTTCCGAGCCGAGTGGTCGGCGCGGTGTTTCCACGGCGAAGAAGGAAACCGTGCCGAGGCCGAGGAGCTCCGATCAGGACGATTCCAAGACTGCGGCCTCGACTGAGGCTCGAGGTCGTTCAAGCGGCGGCGCGGGGAGGCAGCGCAGGTCAGGAGCAACGAGCCAGCGCAAGTCAGGGACCGGCACCAAGTCGGCCGCCCCTAAGAAGTCGTCTTGAGGGCTGGGGTGATGACCGTGGCAGAACAATCCGGTGATCAACATGCATTTGGTTCGGGCGGGTTGTTGAGCGAGCTTCCGCTCGAACCTTTGAAGGCAGGCTTCAAGGAGTCGTTGACAGCGGCAGGGGAACGGGCAACGGGTTTCCTCAGCGACAAGGTCGAAGGCATGACCGAGAGACTGACGGAGTCGGCAGAGAACGGTGGTGCCGGCTTGATGGCGGCGGTGACGGGGGGTAAGGAATTGGCTGAGGGAGGATCCCCGGTCAAGTCGGCACTGAAGGCCGGTCTGACGGGCGTAAAAGAGAAGACCAAAGAGGCACTGGGTATGGGTGGAGGCAAAGGGGGGAAGAAGGGGAAGTCCAAGGTTGTCAACATTATCGAGCACAACGATGTGGGATTGCCGCTTCGCGTCGTGTACGACCAGTGGACCAGGTTCGAAGATTTTCCGAGCATGACGAAGAAAGTTCTCAGCGTGGACCAGGAGTCCGACGAGAAGATCAACTGGCAGGCGCAGATCTTTCTGTCGAAGCGGAGCTGGGAAGCCACTATCGTCGAACAGGTGCCGGATGAAAGGATCATCTGGACTTCGAAAGGCGCGAAGGGGACCGTGGACGGATCGGTCACGTTCCACGCGCTCGCGCCGAACATGACGAGGATCCTGCTTGTCATCGAATATTATCCGCAAGGATTCTTCGAGAAGACCGCGTACATGTGGCGTGCGCAAGGACGGCGCGTGCGAGCGGATTTCAAGTACATCAAACGGCACATGATGACGCGGACGATCTTGGAGCAGGACAAGATCGAAGGATGGCGTGGCGAGATCCGCGATCGCGAGGTCGTCAAGACTCATGAGGACGCCATGCGCGAGGAAGAAGAAGGATACGGCCCCGAAGAGGAAGAGGAGGAATACGAAGGCGAGCGCGGTGAAGCTGAAGAGGAAGGCGAAGAGGAAGAGTACGGCGACGAGGAGGGCGAGGCCGAGCGGGAGGAGGACTACGGCGAAGCCGGCGAGGAGTCCGAAGCCGAGGAAGGCGAAGGATACGAGGAAGAAGGCGAGTACGGCGACGAGGGCTCCGACGAAGATAAGGAGGAAGAAGAACACGGACGGCGTCGCGGGGAACCCGTGACATCCAGGCGGAGAAGGTGATCGCATGACCGTCGCAAGCGTGCAAGGCGGCGGTGGTGGTTCCCCGGTGCAGCGGGGAACTGGAGGCACTCTTGCGGATGTAGTCGAGCTCATCCTCGACAAGGGTCTGGTCATTGACGTGTTCGTGCGTGTCTCGCTCGTGGGAATCGAGATACTCACGATCGATGCGCGCGTCGTCGTGGCCAGTGTGGACACTTACCTGCGCTTCGCTGAAGCGACCAACAGGCTGGACCTGGATCAGAAGGGCGGCAAGGACCTTCCAGAGCTGATGCAGGGCATGACTGAGGGCGGCGCCAAAGGCAAGACCAAGGGGATGATCGACGCGGCCAAGGACAAGTTCGACGAGTTCCGCGGTGCGGACCAGGAAGACAAGAGGGAGAAGCAACCCGCACGGCGCCGGGAACCACGCAGCCGGGAGCATGAATGATGGCCACACACGCAGAACGAGGCAGTCACGTCCAATCAGGACATCGAGAAAACACTGATCGCGGCGTGTACGTGTACGGGATCCTCGACCGCCGGGAGAAGCTCCCGGATGACATGCCCTCGGTTGGCGACGGGGAGGAAGAGGTAGACCTGGCCTCGTACGGCAAGCTCTCCGCCCTGGTCAGCGAGGTGCAACTCGCTCGTCTGCTCGGGACGCGCGAGGACTTGCTCGCGCATGAACGAGTACTTGACATTCTTGCGGCGGAAGTGACTGTGATACCGATCCGCTTCGGATCAGTCGTAAGCACCATGGAGGCTGTTGTCGACGAGCTCCTGGCGCCACACCACGATCATTTCGAGGCAATGCTCGCCGAACTCGCCGACTTGGTGCAGTTCACCGTTCGCGGTCGTTACGCGAACAACGCGCACCTTCGTGAAATCGTGTCCGAGGATCCAGATATCCAGGAACTGCGCGAGGTACTTCGAGGTATTCCCGAAGACGTAGGCTACGCCGAGCGCTTGAGGCTCGGCGAGCTGGTCGACAATGCGGTGGTGGGAAAACGTGAAGCTGACACCGAGACGCTGATCAGCTCTCTCGAGAAGTCCTTCGTTGCTTCCGTTCCGCATGCGGTTGCGGGTGAGGACGACGCCGTGCACGTCGCGTTCCTCGTTGATCGTGAGGTGGCAGCTCAGTTCGAGCAAGCAGTGGATGATCTTGGATGGCAGTGGGATGGGCGGATCAACTTGCGTTTGATCGGACCTCTCGCGT
Organism: Saccharopolyspora sp. ASAGF58; assembly: GCF_012277335.1. NCBI lineage: Bacteria > Bacillati > Actinomycetota > Actinomycetes > Pseudonocardiales > Pseudonocardiaceae > Saccharopolyspora > Saccharopolyspora sp. ASAGF58. The sequence goes on from NZ_CP040605.1 coordinate 6,439,994, forward strand.
CCAGCGACTTCTTGCCGGAGACCTGACATGGGGCTGATCACCGGGCTGCTCACGCTTCCACTGGCACCGGTCCGAGGTGCCGTATGGGTGGCCGAGCAGATCAAGCAGCACGCGGAGCGGCAGTACTACGACCCCGCCCTGATCCAACGCCAGATAGCTGACGTCGATGACGCACATGCGGCCGGTGAGCTGACCGATCAACAGCGTGACGAGCTGCACGCAGACCTGCTGGCCAGACTGTTCGAAGCGCAACGCCGCCGTGAAGCCGGGGAGATGTGAATCCGGTGGCCACCGCGCGGGCGACGACGCCAGAGACCGCGAGCCACCAGCTGATCGCCGGCGGCCAAGCCGACCGCAGCAAACGGGATCGAAGTTTGTGGCCCCACGTGGTCGTTCTGCGGAGAAGGACCGCAAGCCACAGCGAGCGCGTCCGGAACCCGAAGCTGACGAGGACAGGCGAGGCAGTGACGATGTGAGACGTTCGCTCAAGGCTGCCCAGGTCGCGCAGCTGGCCGTCCGCCACGTCCATGAACTGACGGGCAGGTAGCCAGAGGGTGTCACGTCCCTCGAGCGCGTGGAAAATGGCTGGCTTGTAAGTGTCGAGGTGGTCGAGAGTCACCGGGTTCCGGACTCGGCGGACATTCTGGCGGTGTATGAGGCGGAACTGGACCAAGACGGTGATCTCCTTTCCTACCGCCGGGTCGATCGCTATCCCAGGGGGCGGGGCAACGAAAGATGAACGCGCACGATGGCGAGAAGCGGATGACCGCACCGGAGGTCAGAGGTGGCGGGGCACGGTCCAGGACAGGCATACCTTCGCAAGATCCGAGAGCAGAGAAAGGGGCAGGCCGCGGCAGAGCATGAAGCGGTGGAGCAAGCGAGAGAGATTCATAGTGCTTTGAGCAAGCTCGCTCATGCGAACCGCGTGCACCCGCCGCAGAATCGGGACCTCGCGGCCTACCGGGGCTTGATGGTGCTCAACGGTGCCTACCTGGTGGACGACTCGCGGACCGAGGAGTTCACCTCCGCGATTGACGACAAAGCGAGCGGAAGCTTCCTGCAGATCGAACTCACGGGACCTTGGGCGCCGTACTCGTTCGCGGTGATATCCACGGAACGACTGTGAGCGCGGCGATGACCACAGAACACGACGTCAGCACGCGAACTGTTCGGGACATTCGTGAGATCGCGCTCGTCGACCTGCTCGATCGGCTGTTGGCCGGGGGAGTGGTGCTCACCGGAGACGTCACCATCTCCTTGGCTGGAGTCGACCTGGTGCGGGTCTCATTGCGGGCCATCATCACATCGATCCAAGAGAGCACGATGAGCGTCGCCTCCTGGGAGCAGCGATGAGTGAACCGCCTGGAGAGCAGCGAGTCGGCCGGTCGGGAAGACTGCAGCACCGCATTGAAACCGATGCTGAGTCAGTCCAGCGCGATCTGGTCCGGCTCGTGTTGACCATCGTTGAGCTGCTGCGCCAGCTCATGGAACGCCAGGCCCTGCGCAGAGTCGACCAAGGAACGCTCGACGAAGACCAAGTTGAAGAGCTGGGTCTCGCCCTCATGAAGCTGGAAGAGGCGATGACGGAACTGCGCGATCGCTTTGGATTCTCCACGGATGATCTCAACCTGGACCTCGGTCCGCTCGGCCCCCTGCTGCCGCGGGACGACTACTGATGATCACCATCTCCGGTCAGCAGTGAGTCTCAAAATCATCGTGCACGACTGCTCGCCCGATCGTCGTCTGCGGGTGGAGTCAAGGTGATGTTGTGCTGAAGTCGCCGCGCGTTCCGCAGATCGTCTGCGTCGTCTAACAGTGCGTCGGCTGTGGACGTCGCGGAACGGGCCGCACACCGGTGGGTGGGCGGCCCGTGAAACATGCTATCCGTCTCGGCCGGGTTTCTTCCCCCCGCCGTGCCCTGGGGCGGCGTCTTTTACTTTGTCTGCCGCCTGCTTTAGTGCGTTCTTGGTTTGTTCGCTCTTGCCCTCGGCTTCTTTCTTCTCGTCGCCGGTTGCTTGACCCAGCTTCTCCTTTGCCTTGCCCATGAGTTCTTCGGCCTTGTGCTTGGCCTTGTCGCCTGTGCCCATGTGATGCTCCCTTGGTGCGGCTACTGGGGACCCGCTCGCCGTTGCGGAAGAAATCCAGGCGTCGAGGCTTCGTGTCCGGGCACTTCTCCCACAAAGTACCGGTAGCTCGACCGGGCGGCTCGCGAAGTCGCTTCTTGCTTACCCACGACTCTTGCTTACCCACGACTCTTGCTTACCCACGACTCTTGCTTACCCACGACGCACTCGCCCTACACCTGAAGATATTTGTTACTGCACACTTTGTTCCAGGTTGAACAGCTTCCTGGAGGTGGTTCTCCGAGCTGTAAAAAACGTTGGAGTCGTTGGGATGTCACGTATGAGACTGCTGTTGTGTACCGATGACTACGATCTCAGGAGGTAGCAATCGATTGTCGCTTGGTAATCGATTTGCGGACCCGTCCGGAGCTTTGCTGGCAAGGAGTGCGCCCGACCGTAGGTTTAGTCGAGTCCATCCGAGGACTACCCGGCGGTGCAGCTGCGAGTGTGCCGCGGCGGTTCGGGTGAGTTCGGACTCGGGTGTCCGGCGCTTCCGTTCGAGCGCTCCTGGGTAACCAGTGGGAACTTGAAGGCTCGGTGATGACCATGATTCGGATCAAGGTGGCGCTAGCGAACCTTGCCAGGGTTGCTGGGCAAAGCATTCCAGCAGCTTCGGGCGTTGTCTGCAACGCTCACGGGCACCGTAGGAAAGATTTCGCAGGCAGCGCTGGCTGTGGTGCGCGAACGAAGGCTCGGACGGTCTGGGCGCGCTAAGAAAATGAGAGGCGTTTCCGGGCGGAGAAAGAAACTGTCTGAGGTGGTTGTCGGCGGTGGAAGTGGTCGGAGACGTCTCGATCGCAACGGCATCGCGCCCGTTGGGTTTGACGCGGGCATAGCGGCCGCCTTGAAGCGGCTGGAATTCAGTCTGTGGCAACTCGCCTACGCCGAGCTGGAAGCTTGCACACGGCTCATCTCGAAGAAGATCGAGAGAGCGGTGAGCAAACTTGCCGATAGCGCAGACAAGTCCGGGGCCGTGCCCCAGGCTGCGCTTCGGGCAGTGCGGGCAGCGCTCCTCGGGAAGAGTCAGGCCTGGGAAGCGATCAAGGGTGCATTGGCGGCATGAGCTGGCAGGCCAAGTTCATCTTGGTGGCTGGGATGATCTTGTTGCCCATCCTGTTGTTGGTGTTAGTTGTGGTCCTCCTGTTGGTGCTGATCGTAAGTGCCCTTGTGGCGGCGTTTCGCTCAGCAACGCAGCGCGGCTGAGACACCGCGGGCGGGGCTGGCGTACGTCTTCGCCGGGATGGCGGTATATCGGACTTGCCGGGCGGGGTTGAACGCTTGATCATGCCTCACCAGATTGAGCGATGTTTGAAGGTGGAACTGGGGCTCATAATCAGTTCTAAGAGGGCTTTAAGGGAGCGACCTTATTTCGCTGACAGACTTTGCGATCAACCGTCTCGCGAATGGCGTCCCGCTACCTGCGCCTGAAGAATGGACGTAACCTAGTGCATGTGGTGACATCGGTGATTGGGAGCTCGAGACATGATAAAGATCAAGGCCTATCTGGCCACGCTCCTCGGCTCTTTGCTGCACCTCTGGGACATGGCCAAGATCGCATTGCGCCTCGTTCGCAAGGTTGTCCAGGACGTGTTCGAAGCTCGTGCGTCGAGGCGTCATGGCAAGCGCAGGTCTACCCGCCGGTCGAAGGCCCACGAGCGGAGGATGGTGCTTTTGCGGCGCACGGGCATGGTGGCAGCAGCGAGCGCAGCAGGGGCTGCCATGGCGTACGTCGCTTACCGTGTGTTGCGTTCGTCGAAGCCAGAGGAACGTCCGCTCGGCGGGGAACAAACCCCCGAAGAAGCCGAAGCATCGACTGGCGAAGGCGCTCGGTCGGCCGAGGAGACGTTCCCACCCGAGGACGCCATCCCGGCAGCCCGGGCAGCTGAAACGACCAGTGCTGGTAAGCGAGGTCGAGGCTCAAGGAGACTGGCCCGGCTTCGTGGCTCCCATTAATGGGGGCGACTGTTGACCTTTGCTGGATCCACCGTTGACCAGCGATGCCGGGGCGCCCACGTGATCACGGTAAGGGTGCCAAGGCAGTCGGGCGGTGGTGACCCTTTGGAGAGAACCCAGCAAAGCCAAGCACAATCGAGTGGGTGCACTGCCAGGGGCGATGCCCTGGCAGTGCTGTCTAGGAGCGTCGTTGCAGAAACGGTCGGTTGGCGCTCAAACTCAGGACCTACGGCCTTCTGACGGTGCGCTCGCGATGCGTGCTACGGCATTGCGGCCAGAGTGAACGGGTGGTGGGCCAGGCCGGATGCTGGTTTGTTTGCCGATCTCGAACGCCGTGATCCGTGCGGGTGTCAGGACAATATTGAGGCACGCGACTACGCCGGGAACCGGTGATCCGGGTTGCACCACCTTGGAAGCACTGACGATTTCCATGCCGGCGTACCGTCAGTTCGCGGTGATTCAGGATGGGGAAGTAGGTGGGCATCGGATGAGGACCGACAGCAGCTGGGCACCTCAGCGAAACCGCGCCGTGCTACTTCTCGACGACGGTGACCTTGGCTGTTTCTCGTGGCGGTGCTTGTTCGGGTAGTTCCACACTCCCGCCTTGGTGAGTGCGTGTCTCGCGAATCATGTCGCGCATTTCGCTCAAGAGCAGGGCTTGAGCCATCGTCGCCCAGTACAGTGCTTCCTCCTTCGGTTTGATCTGTTCGGCGGCTGCCCGCGCCCGGGCAAGAGCTTGGTCTGGATCGGTGACGATCTTGCTGGTCTTCTTGTCCTTGGCCATGACCACGTCCTACCCGCCGCTGCGGTCATCAACACCCGACTGACCGTTGCCTGAGCTCGGCGGAGCCTTACACGGGGTGATCGGTGCGCTGCTGCAGCTTGGGAACCATCTCGTTGCACACCTGCGCGGATTCCTCGGGACTCAGTGTGATCGGGGCTACCGGCGTCGGTGCCGGAGCCTGCTGCGCGGACGCGATCGGCGCGCCGATCGCCATTACCAGCGCGGCACAGCTTCCGGTGATCGCGATGCGACGGTTCCAGGTGGAGATGCGCATGAGGGCTCCTCGTGTTCGAGAATCCGGCTGTCCGCCGGCACACACTGATCGACTTCTGTGCGAACCCAATGGGTGCCATGTTCGGGTTCGGTAAATACCACGCGGAGCGTCCACACGTGGAACGGGCTTTTCGCTGACGGTCTCGCCGAAGCATCGGCTGTCTCGCATGCCTTCGGCCGGGAGCTAGGCCGCATACCACCCGCAACGCTGCCTCGATCATCAGCGCCGAACGGATATCGGCTGTTCGCGGGACGTCGTCGATGGGCAGCGCATCATCACCACCATCTGCTCAACGGTGACCTGTGATCCCGAGTGACGAGTTCCACCCAGCCAAAGACGCGCGGAACAGATCCAGACGCGCTATGACGCGCATCGACCTCGCAGCTGCAACCTCGCCGTACCTCGGATCAGGAAAGATCGGGGAGCCGTGTCCAGGCGAGGCGCAGGAACCGGTCGATAGGATCGCAGTGATCCCCGAGTATGGCTCTCACCCCCAAGACATGGATACCGCTGGGATGTGGTGTCACGGCGCTCGGCGCCCAGCAGGTGCTGTCTGCCGCATCGATTCGCCTCGGATGGAGCCGGTGCCGGCCTGCAGCAGGCCTGTGACGCGGGTTCGAGCCTCTGGTAGAAACCCAATGATGAACATTCCCATCGGCGGCGAGCCTAGGACGGCGTTCGTCTCGGACGCTTTGCAGGCGCGTCTGGACGGCTACCGGGAACAGCGCGCTGGCTGGACCACGACGTCGGTGGTGTTCGCGGCCCTTGAGGACCTCCGCGGGAATCTTGCCGAGTTACTGCGCACCGCTCGGGTGCGTCCGGCGTCGCCGTTTGCGGAGTCGTATGGGCGGGTGCGCTACCTGGGGGCGGGGCCGGTGCAGATTCGGATCTGGCCTTCGCATGTTCAGGCGGAGGTGCTGGAGCAGGTTTCCGTCGAGCTCGGTGTGCCGGTGGCGACGTGGGTGCCTGTGCTGCTCAATGCTTACCTGTCCGGGCGCAAGGAGCCGGAGAACATGCCCGCTCGTGCTGGATGAGAGGTAGAAAACCCTGGTGTGAACGCGCCCCGGGGCAAGGGCCAGTGGTGAGGCACAATGCGGTCGTGCGTCACCGCGACCGGGATCCGCAGGGCCGCGCCCGTAATGCCCGCCCTCGGGACGGGCTCGGGCGTCCGCTGCCGTACGGCAGCCCCGGGGTTGAGCGCATCGATGAGGAGCTCGTCCTCACTCCGCAGGAGAGCCTGGAGCTGGCTCAGCGGCTGCTCGATGAGGGCCGACCGTTCCACGCTCACGAAGTGCTCGAGGCCGCCTGGAAGAACAGCCCCGCAGGCGAGCGCATGCTGTGGAAGGGTCTCGCTCAACTCGCGGTCGGCCTCACTCACGTCCGGCGGGGCAACCCCGTCGGGGCGGTGGCACTGCTGCACCGGGCAGGCGAGCACCTCCAGCCCTACGCCGAGCAGCCCCCGCATGGCGTGGCTGCGGACCACCTCATCCGTGCTGTCGCCGACCTTTGCGACCGGCTCGAACGAGACGGTCTGCCGGGGATCACGGACCAGCAGCTGTCCCCACCCCTACGCGCCACCACCGGCTGAGTAGAACAGCCCCCCGTTCCTTGTCCGGCAGCATTGATCCGCTGTAAACACCAACTCCGTCAAGGCTGCAGTTAGCTGCGGGTGGGCAGGGTACCGGTGGTGATGAACTCCAGGCGTTCGTAGAAGCGGGCCAGCAGGGCGATGTTGATGGCCGTGGGGATGCCGTGCGGCCAGCTTTCGTTGGTTACGGCAGCCATCAGCTCGGCGTGCAGGGCGTCGACGGCGTCGTCGGTGTTATCCAGCTCGGTAAAGCCGCCCTCGTGGCCGCTGCTGATGATCAGGTTGGCGAGGTGCCCGGCCATGTACCGGTCACTCGACGCGCGCCGCACTCGGCTGCTGTTCTTCCTCGCCCGGCACATGGATGTCGTTGACGGCGATGTTGACCTCCACGACTTCCAGGCCAGTCATGCGCTCGATCGCGGTGATGACGTTGCGGCGCACCGCCCGCGCTAGGTCCACCAGCGCGGCCCCGTAGTCGGCCACGATCACCAGATCGATCGCTGCCTGCTTCTCGCCGACCTCCACAACCACCCCCGAGGTCTGCGAAGCACTCGCGCCGGGTACACGTTCCCGGATCGCACCGAACGCCCGCGTGATGCCCCCGCCCATGGCGTAGACCCCGGAGATTTCCTCGGTGGCTATACGGGCGATCTTCTGTACCACCACGGGAGCGATCGTCGTGCGACCCGTTGAGGTTTCCGCGACGTCCCCCGCCGGTGCCTTCTCGGCGACACGCCCTGACGTGGTCGTCCAACTCGACTCTGTGCTCTCGTCCTGCTTACTCCGTGGTCCCGTCTCCTGCTTGTCCATTGCCATCCCTCCGCTCACCGCGGGCAAGCATGTCCAACACCTATGGGATGCGCCGCCACCGACTCCCATGCCTGCCACCACTCGAACGAGCAATCCCGACTGGTCACCGATCTGCGACGTCGCGACGAGCCGATGCCGTGCTGCATGCGAGGGCGATTGGCCGTCGGTGAGCGTGCACCTTGCGCCGATTCCGCATGACGAACACCCCCTATCCCGCGCGGCGATCTTCCGAGGTGTCACGTCATCCGGCGGAGCAACCTCGCCCCGCGGCCACGAGATGCACCCACACCCACGTTATTGATCTGGGTGGCAAATGTGTGATGTCAGGCGGCGTAGCGGACTTCGGGTTTGCCGAAGTAGGAGCGAGCTCGGTCGGGCAGCTTCTGGAGGCGGTGGAGGAAGGAGCGTACCGCTTGTTTCAACTCGTCGCGGGTTTCGGGGCTGTGCTGGTGGACATGGTGCGTTTGAGGTCGGCATTGAGTATCTCGTCGGGGTTGAGTTCGGGGCTGTATCCGGGCAGGAAGTGCATCTCGATCGCCTCAGCGTGCTTGGTGATCCATTGCTGGATGGTCTTGCGGCGGTGGACGGGGTGTCCGTCGACGATCAGGTGGACCTTGCGGTCCAGATGGCGGGTCAGCCGGTCCAGGAACGGCAGGAACACCTTGCCGTTGAACGAGCCGGTGTAGACGGTGAAGTACAGCTCGCCTTTGTTCCCGATCGCGCACATGGCGTTCACGCTGAACCGTTTCCCCGTTTTGCCCACCACCGGTGTCTGGCCCGCCGGTGCCCAGGTGCGGGCCACGGTGGCGTCGGAGCGGATCCCGGTCTGGTCCAGCCACAGGATCAGTGCGCCCTCGCGGCGGGCGCGGGCGGCGATGGCCGGGTAGTCCTCCTCCAGCCATCGGCGTACGGACTCGGGGTCCTGTTCGTAGGCCTTGCGGATCGGTTTCTGCGGCGACAATCCCCAGGAACGCAGGTAGTTGCCGACGGTGCGCAGGTTCAACACGATGCCGTGGCGCACCCGGATCAGCTCGGCCACTGTCTTGCGGGTCCACACCAGGCCGGTCAGCCCGAACGTGGCCGGGGTGTGCTCGGCCACCGCATACCGCAGCTTGCGCTGCTGGCGGGCACTCAACGCTTTCTGCTCGCCGGGTTTGCGACCCCGGCGACGCCCGGTGAGACCCTTCGAGCCGCGTTTCCGCCACGCCTGCACCCATCTGGACACCGACTGCGGGGCCACCGCGAACACCCGGGCCGCCTCGACCTGCGTCATCCCACCATGAACAGCAGCGACCACCCTGCGCCGCAAATCCTCCTGCGCCTCAGGCGATAACCTCCGCGTGTCCCGCACACCAGCGATCATGCCAGAACAACGAAGATCACACCTATAAGTTCCCGATCAATAAGCGGCCGCACAAATCGAAGCGACCACGAACCACGGCAGCTCAAACGCCGTTGAGCGGCGGCTCCGCGGCTGGCTTCGGCTTTTCGTCGCCCTGTTGGGCGCGAAAGCGGTAGCTGCGCTGGCTCGCGATGGGAGACGTCGGCTCACGACAACGGGCGCTGCGCAGCGCAGTAGTCGCGCCCTCCCGAGTACCGATGCTGTGATCTTCCGTTTCGTTGATCACTTCGACGAAGCGATGGTTCCCAGCGGTGAGGCTGGAGCGGAGTGAACTGCATTGACGCGATCGATAGAAGGGGTGCATTATGAACCTGTTAAACATGTTTCTGCCGTGCGCTCAACGGGTCGACGGAGCGCAACGGAAGGAGTGAGGCATGGGTATTCTCAGTTGGATCCTGTTCGGCCTCATCGCCGGCGTGATTGCGAAGTTCATCCTGCCCGGCAAGGATCCGGGCGGCATCATCCTCACCATCCTCATCGGCATCGCTGGAGGCCTGCTCGGGGGCTGGCTGGGCAGTTCTGTTTTCGGCAGCACCGGGGTCTCGGGGTTCAACCTGATGAGTTTCGTGTGGGCGGTGGTCGGGGCGCTGATCCTGTTGGTCATTTACCGGCTGGTCTTCCACAAAGGCTCGAGGCTGACTCGGGGCTGACGCCAAATATCTCGGGGATGTCAGGGCCATCTAATTAGTTGCCGCAAGGCAACGACGAGGCGGCAAGCTTTGCTGCTTTGGACGTACCTGTTGGATCATCACCAACTAAGTAAGGACACGTTGGATCGGTCAGATCGAGGCCGGTGCGATTAGTTTCGTCCATATTAGATGATCGTGCGCAACGGTTGGTTTCTGTGTGTGTGTGGGGTGTCTACGTCCAAGTGCACGGCCCCCACATTGCTTGGCGCGCTACTCCTTGCTCGCCCACAACGCCGCTCTGGATGTAATCGCTTTGCGCGGGTGCCGATCAGCTGACGAGGTCTTCCCGCCTGAGGATGCCATCCCGGCAAAAAGGGACGACGCACTGCCCGCGACAAACGAGAACGCCCGAGGCGCCTGAAGATCTCCCAAAATCGTGACTAGCGCTGGTAGAACGTGGTGATCCTGCCCAGCAGGCATTCAATCCTAGCCACATGCCAACTGTTGATCTCACAGGCGGGAGTGGCCGCCGTCACTGCCGCTGCTCGAGCCGGACCACAGGTGCGACCCAGCCGTCATCGGCCATGGTCCATTCGCTACTTCGGGACCAGCCAGCGGATCGCAATGCGCTGTCGGCCTGCTCCGGCTCGGATGCTGCCCCCGGCAGCTGCAACTCTGTGACGGCACCGCCTCGGTCATCCCTGATGATGACTACCGGGCTGGTCTCGTCGCCGACTGCCTTGAAATGCGCGGTATTGGTCATCTCTGTCTCCGTGTTCCTCAATTCTACAGACAACCTGGAGATGCCCGGCTGGTCAGGCGTGTGCAAGGTTGACCTGTCCGGTTTAGGTAGTTTCGGATAGGGAGGTGGGTGGCAGGTTGGCCAGGTGGGTGGCAGGTTGGCCAGGTGGTGGACCGTTTCGATACCGGCGGCTTTGCCGTTCGGGCGGCGCCAGCGCCATATCCAGATGCCCTGCCGAGCCCCGAGCAGATCGGTTCGCAGGTTTCCGTCCAGAACAAGGACCTTTCAGGCTGCGGGCCCTGGCACGTCCGTGCCCGCCCACGATTTCCATTGAAATTGCGGAGGTTGTCCACAGGCATCGGCGTGTCGGGGTGCGACACGCCGACGGTCCGCAAGTTCCATTGAAATCGAAGGTTCGATTTCAATGGAACTTGCGGGTTCTCTCCGCCGAGGCGGACTCGATGAACGTCTTCGCATCGGCGGTCACCGCCAGCACCGCCAGGGCCGGCAGCAACGGCAACCCATACAGGATTCCCCGCCCACCGCCTCCAGAGCCCGCCAGAGACCGTCCACACGACCCCGCAAGGACTCGACTGTGACGGTGGGCCGGTCAAGCACAACCCGAATCAGGCAGGGCGTGTGCAAGGTTAACCTGTCCGGTTTAGGTGGTTTCGGGTAGTAGGTCCAGGAGTCGTTCGGGTTTGCGGTTGCCGGCGCGGAGGGCGGGTTGGATGCCGGTGGCTCCGTTTTGGCGGTGCAGGGTGATTGCGGTGTTGCGTAAGACGGCGAGGTTCTGGGGTGCGTTGCCGGTGCGGGCCCGGTGGTGGTCCTCGTTGAAGGCGACGTCACGAACGAGGTGGAGTCTTCCCTCGATGCCCCAGTGCCCGCGGATGAGCCTGGCCAGGTCATCAGGTCCGGCGGTGGCCGGTGGCAGGTTGGTCAGGTAATGCACCGTTTCGATGCTGGCGGGTTTGCCGTTCGGCCGGCGCCAGCGCCGGACCTGGACGGCCTGCCGGGCGTTGAGCGACTCTGATCGCAGATCGTCGTCCAGGATCAGGACTTTCAGGCTGCGGGTCTCGGCCCGCCCGTGCCCGCGACTGCGATCGTGGGTGTCAAGTCGGGCGTTGTTCCAGGGCAGGGTTGTCAGCCTCCGGTGCAGGCGGGGGCGGTTGCCCTTCACCGGCAGGAGCCACATTCTCATCACCGGCCTGGACCGCGGTCTGGCCAACAACTTCACCGCGGGAGTTCATCGCGGCCACGACCTGGGTTTGGGGCATGTCGGTCTGCCCGGTGGTCGCGGCCCGCATCGTCTTGCCGTCGACAGCGACCGCCTCAGCGGGCTTGTACTCCTGCATCGTCCAGCCGGATAAGGCCTGGTCAAGCTCGTCGTGATCGACTTTGGCCAGGACCCGGGAGAAGGTCCAGTTCGACGGCGTGCCCGACCACGAACACACGCCGAGTTCGGCCGGCAACCGGGTTGGCAGATCCGCGGAATTCTCGGCGATCTCGAGGAAGGTCTTCGCTCCGGCGGCCACGGCCAGGACCGCCAGGGCCAGCAGCAACGGCAGCCGATACCGCAGGCCGCGGGCTTTGCGGGGATCAGTCACCGTTTCCAGGGCCTGCCACAGGCCGTCGATACGGCTCTGCAGGGACTCCACGGTGAGGGTGGGCTGGTTCAGCACAGTCAGGATCGGGGAGGATGAGGACACGAGGGCGCGGCTTTCGGGTAGAACATCACGGACTAGACACCCCGATGATCTCCCATCAAGGCCGCGCCCTCGTGCCGCGTGTCCAGCCTGCTCAGAAACCCGCCGCAGCCCTCAGATCAACCTTGCACACGCCCTGCCGAATCAGGGAAGCCAAGAACACAAGAGCGCGGCTCCTGGATAGACCGTCACGGCTTGGACAACCCGATGATCTCCCACCGGAAACCGCGCCCTCATCTCGCGTCCCACCTGGACAGAAACCCGCCGCAACCCTCAGATCAACCTTGCACACGCCCTGCCCGGCTGGTAAGGCGGGGCTGTCAAGTTTTCGGTGTAACTGTTGTTTTCGGTTTTATCGGCGTCCGGCGGACAGGCGTCCGTCGAAGGTGATCTCGAAGGCGTTGAGGGCCTTCTTCCAGCGGTTGGACCAGCGCTTGCGGCCCGTCCCGGTGGGATCAAGACTCATGATTGCGAGATAGACGCACTTCAAGGCAGCCTGCTCGCTGGGGAAGTGGCCGCGAGCGTTCACCGCGCGGCGGATGCGCGCGTTGATGCTCTCGATGGCGTTGGTCGTGCAGATGATCGTGCGGATCTCGGTGTCGAACTGCAAAAACGGCACGAACTCCGCCCACGCGTTGGTCCACAGCCGCACGATCGCCGGGTACCGGGACTCCCACTTCTCGCTGAACTCGGCGAACCGGTCCAGCGCCGCCTGCTCGCTGGGTGCGGTGTAGACCGGCTTGAGGTCCTTGGCGATCGCGCTCCAGTCCTTACGGGAGGCATAACGGAAACTGTTGCGCAGCAAGTGAACGATGCACGTCTGCACGATCGTCTGCGGCCACACCTGCGCGATGGCGTCGGGCAGGCCCTTCAGCCCGTCGCAGACCACGATGCAGCAGTCGGCGGTACCCCTGTTCTTGATCTCGGATAACACCCGAAGCCAGTACTTGGCGCCCTCCCCGTCGCCGTGCTCGCCGGCCCACAGCCCAAGGACGTCGCGGGTGCCGTCCACGGTCACCGCGAGCGCGACGTAGACCGGCCGGTTGGCCACGTTACCCTCGCGGATCTTGACGTGAATGCAGTCGATGAAGATCACCGGATAGACCGGGTCCAACGGCCGGTTCTGCCACTCGGCCATCCCGTCCATCACCCGGTCGGTGATCGTGGAGATCGTCTGCTTGGACACCTCGGCCCCGTAGATCTCGGCCAGGTGAGCCGAGATCTCGCCGTGTGTCAACCCCTTGGCGGACAACGAGATCACCAAATCGTCCACCCCGGACAGGCGGCGCTGCCGCTTCTTCACGATCGCCGGCTCGAAACTCCCGTCACGATCCCGCGGCACGCTGATTCCCACCGGACCGGCCTCGGTCAGCACCGTCTTGGCCCGTGTGCCGTTACGCGAGTTGCCGCCGTCGCGGCCAACCGGGTCGTGCTTGCCGTAGCCGAGATGATCATCCATCTCGCCGGCTAGCGCGGCCTCGGTGACCAGCTTGGTCAGCCGGCCCAGCAGCCCACCCTCACCAGTCAGCCGCAGCCCTTCGGCACGGGCCCGATCGGCCAGCTGCTGGATCTGCTCATCCATCACCGCCAGGTCTGCCGCGGCGGCCTCGCTGGCCTGCTCGGTCTTCACCTCAGTCACTGGTGCCTCCTACATCTCAGGAGTTACACCGTTAAAATTACAGTCCCGGTAAGGCGAAGGTCGTCGTGTACTTGCCGATGCCGCATGCGCGGCTACGACTCCTTGACGATGGTGACCCGGGCCGTTTCTGGTGGCGGTGCCCGTTCGGGTAGTTGCACGCTGCTGCCTTGTTCAACGCGATCATTCACACCCCCATCCACGCTGGTTGTCGCGCGTGACGCGTCAGACTCCGCCAGAAGAGTCGCTTGCCATCGGTCAGGCATTACGCCCCCGACAGATCGTGCACTCGACCTGGTTCTTTCCGTCGGTGTTCTCTTGGGAGCGGGTGGAAGCCGATGCCTCGAAGCCGGCAGGAGGCCGGAAACTGGGACGTAAGGCTCCTGTGGTCGCAGACGTACGGTGTCCGGGAAGATGACTGGTCGGCGGCCGCATGCTGCAGCCGGACGTCGGCAAGGGCAGAGATGCGCGCTTACCGAGACCGGAATCTGAAGTGCCTTGGGCGGCCCCCGGTTGTGGATCATTTCGAGCGGTTCGTTAGCGGAGCACCTGTATGGGTATGGCGTGAGTTGGGCAGCTTGTGGTGCCCAGGGGATGGGCATCGGCCGGGGTGAAGCGAACTTCTGGTGTGCGTCATGGAGTCGGGGGCCGTGCGGTGGTGAGCGAGGGCCTGGGGCGACGTAGTCGGGCGGGGCGTCCTCCCGGCTCGGGGTGGTCTGTGGCGGCGTTGTCGTCCCGGGACGAGGAGGCGGACCTGTGGCTGGTGGGCAAGGCGCGCGGTGGTGATCTCGAGGCGTTCGAGGTACTTCTGCGTCGTCATCAGGGCCGGATCTACCGGATCGCGCTGCGCATGCTGGGCAACCATCAGGATGCCGAGGACGTCGTGCAGGAGGTTTTCATCCAGCTGTGGACGGCGTTAGCGGGTTTTGCTGGGACCAGTGCGTTCACGACGTGGCTTTATCGCATCGTCGTGAACCGGTGTTTGAATCACCGGCGTTCCCGGAATCCGGGAGTTTTCTCATTGGATGCCGAGTGCCTGACGCCGGTTGCGGCCGGTGCGGAGGATGTCGCGATGGCCCGCGAGCGCGTTCGCGCCGTGTATGCCGCGATCGACGATCTCGTACCTCAGCAGCGAAGCGTGCTGGTGTTGTGTCAATTGGAAGGATTGAGTTATCGGGAGACTGCGGTGGTTCTGGGCATTTCCGAGGCGGCGGTGCGGAGTCGGCTGTCGCGAGCGCGCCGCGTCGTGCTGGATCGTATGGAGGGCTGGACATGACGACTGGTCACGGTTCCCGGTACCGCTTCGGTGAACGGTTGCCGTGTGGAGCGGTTGTGGAGGACGTGCTCGCACAGGTCGCGGACGGACATGCGGCCCGCCGCAACAGCCATCAGGCCGGATGCCCGCATTGCCAGGCCGCGCTGGCGGAGTATGACCGGTTGTGGGCCCCGGTTCGCGAGGTCGCGGATGTGGCGGTGCGCCCGCCGGAATCGCCGCTGCAGGCCGCCCTGAGACGAATCCGCGGGACGGTCCACAACCCAACCTATGGAGTGCTGGCTGATGACGACGGGCAGACCCGGATCGCGGCCCGGGTCGTGGTGGTCACGGCCCGGGAGGCGGCTCAAGACGTCCCGGGAGTGCGGGTCGCCTTGAGCCGCCTACACCGGCCCGGTGGCGGCTCGGTAGGCCAGGAGAACGCGGTGCGAGTCGGCATGGCTGGCCAGAGCACGGCGATCGTGCTCACTGTGGCCGCAACTTACGGCACGGATCTGTACGAACTTGCGGAGCGCATCCGTATTGCGGTCGATGAACAGGTGCGCGCGGTGACGGGGCTGGAACCCGTGGCCATCACTATCGACATCGACGACGTGTTCGCAGCGCACAGCGACATCGCCCTCTCCGACTAATTAGGCGACCGGTGATGCTCCCTACGGCCGGGTGTGCGAGGGCCCCGGCTGTTCGCGGTATCGCTTCACCGCACGTCCCCCATTCGGGGGGCATTGGGTTTGGGGTCGTGAGGAATCGGCGCGGGCACGTGTCCTACGAGAGCAAGTGCCGTTAGCGCCGCGACACGCGGTGAACTCGGCCTTGTCCGATCGTGAGGGAGAACCGGGCCATGACTACACCGACTGGTCAGCAACAGAGTCAAGGCTCGCAGGCCGTGAGTTCTGCCCCGGCGACGCCGTCGCCGCGCAGCCCGGCCGTGGGCGAGTCGCAGCTGGAGAGCAGCCAGGGCAAGACCACCGTCGCCGATGTGGTCGTGTCGAAAATCGCCGGGATGGCGGCCCGCGACGTTTCCGGGGTGCACGGTTTCGGGAGTGGGACTACCCGGGCTATCGGAGCGTTGCGTGAACGCATCCCCGGGGCGCGCGCCTCGTCCACGCAGGGCGTGACGGTCGAGGTCGGAGAAAAGCAGGCCGCGATCGATCTCGTCCTCGTCGTCGAGTACGGCGTGGCGATCGCTGAGCTGGCCCGGGGAGTACGCCGCAACGTCATCGGCGGCATCGAACAGATGACTGGCCTGGAGGTCGTGGAGGTCAACATTCACGTCACCGACCTGCACCTTCCCGGTGACGACACCGGCGAGCAGTCATCGACGACCGGGCGCGTGGAATGAGCACCCCAGCTCTGATGGGTGAGGTGGCCCGCAGAGCCGATGCCGTTGCCACGGCTGTGGCCGGGTGTCCGCTCGTGGCCGGGTTGCACGGCGGCCGGTACGGCCACATCGCCACCTACCTGCCCGGGCGCCGCGTTGCCGGCATCCGCTTGACCGAGACCGGGCTGGACGTCCACGTCGTGGCCCGCTTCCCCGCTTCGGTGGCCGAGGTCGCCGACCAGGTCCGCGCGGCCGTCACCCCCTACGCGGGTGGCCTGCCAGTCACGGTCGTCATCGAAGATCTCGAACTTCCCGGACAGCACCAGCTCCGGGACAACCAGACCCAGGAGTGCTGATCATGAACGCCACCCTCATCTGCCTGGCCGTGGGCCTCGTGCTGGGCCTGGCCGGCGCGTTCGGCGGGTTCTCCGCCTTTGCCATCGTGGCCATCCTCGGCGCCCTGGGATTCGGGGTCGGACGTTACCTTGACGGTCACCTCGATCTGGCTGACCTCTTCAGCAGCGAACGCGAGCGAGCCCACCGATGAACCCGTCGACCGTCGCGGGGCCGGGCGCGACAGCCCCCCACCCCAGAACCGCACCCGCAGAGGAGACGGTGTTCCACCCGGGTGCCCGCCACGCGGGCACCCGGGGCGGGCAGGTCCCACCGGAGGAGAGGGGCTCGACCACCCTCTCCGACCGGGTGATCGAGGCCATGGCTGCCCACATCATCGCCGAGGTCGACCAGGTCGGCGGGGCCGCCCGCCGGGTGTTCGGCGTGACCGCAGGCAGCGAGCACGCCGAACAGCAACCCCGGGTCACCGCTGAGGTGCACGGCAGTGTCTGCGCGTTGCGTGCACGCCTGTCGGTGTGCTATCCGGCCCCGGTCGCCCAGGTCACCGAAGAGGTACGCCAGCACCTCATCGACCGGATCGCAGTGTTGGCCGATGTGCGGGTGCGCACCGTGGACATCACCGTCACCGCGCTATACCGGCCGGCCGTTCGTCGGGAGGTCCGATGATTCGCCGACCCCGCCGCAGCGTGCCCGCCACCGTGGTTGCCGTGGTGCTGCTGGCTCTGGTGGTGCTCGCCGCCACCGCCGCCATCCAGCACCTGCTCGGATACGACCCGATCGTGTCGCCGCAGGCCCTGGCCGCCCCCGTGGTGGGCCGCGCGTGGAACGACCCCGTCATCATCATCGCCGGCGTCATCGCCACCCTGTTCGGACTGATCCTGCTCGCCACCGCGCTTCGGCCTGGAACGCCCACCGTCCTGCCTCTGGCCGACGACCCAGGCACCGGGCGTGAACACACCGACACCGGGGTCTCCCGCCGAAGCCTGCGCAGGGACCTCACCTCCATCGCCGCTGCGGCCGACGGAGTCAGCGCGGCCCGGCTCAAGGTCGGCCGACGCCGCATCACCGTCACCGTGCGCACCCCCGTCGCCGACACAGGCGGCATCCCCGAGCAGGTCCGCGGCCTGCTGGCCGACCGGCTCGACGACATCAATCCGGCGCGCCGGCCCGCGCTGCGCATCAAAACCTCCACGGAAAGGGGCAGCTGATGGCCAGCCCCAACCGGCCCGCTCGTCTCAACCGCATCCTGCTGGTGCTTATTGGTGTTGTGCTGCTGGCCGGCGGCGTGTGCATCCTGGCCAGCGCATTGGGTGCGATGCCTCTGCTGGCTCCCGAGGCTCCGGTTGTTTCCACCGTGCCACCGCTGGCGGGGTGGGTGCCGTGGGTGGTCGCCGTCGTGGCGGTGATCGTGGGGCTGTTGTGTCTGCGCTGGCTGCTGGCCCAGACTCTGCGCCGCGCGAAAACCGGCACCTGGCAGCTGAGCCAGAACCCCCGCAAAGGTCAGACCCGCCTCGACACCGATACCGCTGCCGCACCGCTGGTCGAGGAGATCGAGACCTACCCCGGGGTACACCGGGCCCGGGCCCGCCTGGCCGGCACCCGCGCTCACCCGGTGCTGCACCTGGCAGTGGTCACCGAGGACCGCGCCGACATTCGCC
Organism: Saccharopolyspora sp. ASAGF58; assembly: GCF_012277335.1. Taxonomy (NCBI): domain Bacteria; kingdom Bacillati; phylum Actinomycetota; class Actinomycetes; order Pseudonocardiales; family Pseudonocardiaceae; genus Saccharopolyspora; species Saccharopolyspora sp. ASAGF58. The sequence goes on from NZ_CP040605.1 coordinate 6,458,247, forward strand.
AGGTGCGCCACCGCATCGACGCCGAAGCCATCCCGCGGATGCGTCAAGCCCTCGAACTCGAGCACCTCGACTCCGACCTGCTGCTGCGCCTGGGGACCGCCCACAGCGCCCGCACCCACTGAAACCCTGACTACCGCGATGCTGACCTGACAGCCGTGGGCCACGGAGACCTGTGACCTCGGCGGCGGCCTGCTGGGGACAGGTCGCCGGCAGTGCGGCCTCAAGCCGGGGCGGGGTGGCCGCCGATGGGCTAGCTAGGTGTGACGCGCAGCAGGGCACCTTGCGGGGAAGCGATGGCCGGACCCGACCCGGAGCTGCTGGCGCAGGTCCGGCACCTGGTGAAGGTGGGGGCTGGTCTCGCCCCCGCCGCGGCCGCGGCGGACTTCGACGCGCTGGTGGGCATCCACGGGCAAAGGGCCGTGAATCAGGCCCTGCGCACGAACACCGCGGTTAGGCATCGTCGGGCACCGGAGCTCAAGTGCCCGCCGGGGGTATGGCGAGCCCTTCGGCCACCATCTGGTCCAGCACCCGACGGACACCCTCGGCATCGTCAACGCCTGCGAGGGTTGCCATGTCCTCGACCGGATACGGCGCACCGCCGTGGCTGGCGACCGCGCCCCGGATCGCTTCGAAGATCTCCAGGTCATGGGTCTGCTCGGCGATCGGCTCCAGCTGACCAGCGGGGTCTGCCCGCACCCTCTGGCGCGGGCAGACCCCGGGCCGTGCTCCTCACGCACCTCATAGCAGCCGTCGCGGAGCTCGGCGATGGCGGCGTCGAGGTAGCGGGTGTTGAACAGCACCAGCGCGTTGAGCACGAGTCCGAGGGCGCCGAGTTGGTCTTCCATGCCTTCGTAGTAGCGCTGGCGCAGTTCGCCGCGCTGGCCGTGGAAGATCCGCCGCGCGAGGGCGTGGCGGCTTTCTTGGAGGTTGGCCTGGGCTTCGATGTCGCGGCGGTAGCCGGTGTCGTCGACCAGCGGAGCGGGAGTCGGCTAAGGAGAAGCTGCGCACGCTACCCAAGCGGGGGAAGGGGCACGTCGCCGCCCACGCCGAGGCCAGCGCCGCGCGGGCCCGCCGCACCACCTACGGCCGGAGTCCGCGATGAACAGCCCGGGATCGATCGTGATCAGCTCTCGCGCACCGTGGGCCGACCTGCGGCAGCGCAAGCAGACCGTATACGACTCCATCGACGCCCAGCACCGGCGGAAAGGCTCGCTCTGATGGCTCGGTTCAAACGGCTCCCCTGGGCCGATCTCGACAATCTCACCCGAGACGAACTGATCCCCCGGCTGGAGGCCGAACAGGCGTACTGGGCACGTAATTCGCGTGATCACGGGCGCTGATCGCCACGCAGGCGAGGCGCATTTGGGCATATGAAAGGGCCTCCGCAGCTGCAGAGACCCTTACCGGAACGCCAGCCACCAGGTGAACGCCGCAGAGTTCTCCGATCCTCAGGCCTTCTCCAGGGGTTCCCAACCCGTTGCATGACGTCGCCCGAACCGGGTGATCTTGTCGGTGGTGCGGTGGTTCTCCGGGGGTGTGGTGCTCGTGGCTGGTAGTCGTTCACGTAACTGTCCACTTGAGAGTGAGAAACGCATGCGGGCATTCCCGGTGAGATTGCCGTCCGGCCAGCGGTATTGGACGGTGCTGGATGAGGATCTGCAGGTGGTGGCCGTCGCCGATGACTTTCTGCGGCAGCAGCGGTTCGGTCGCGACGGGGCGGAGTCCACGACGAAGGCGTATGCGCATGCGATCGCGTTGTTCCTGCGGTGGTGTGCCCGCACTGGGCGGTCCTGGCAGGCCGGTATCGAACACATGGCGTTGTTCATGACCTGGCTGGCTCATGCCGGGCCGGACACCTCGAGCGCCGAGGCGTCCGGTAGCGGTGGGGTGGTGTTCGCGGGTCCTGGCGCCGCGCCGGCGCGGTCCCCGTCACGGATCAACGCGATCCTGACCGCGGTGCGGGGCTTGGTGGTGCACGCGGTCGCCGCCGGGCAGGCCTCGGCTGGTTTGGTGTCGCTGCTCTATGAGGTGGCCGACGACCGTGATCTGCCGGAGGCCGCTCGGGATGCCGAAGGGCGGATGGCGTGGCGGCTGCGAGCGCGGCATCGGCTGCGGGAGCCGGAAACCACAGTCGATCGGGCCAGTGACGCCGAGATTGTCGCGCTGTTGCGGGCGTGCCGCTCGGCGCGGGACCGGCTGATCGTGTTGTTGATGGCTCGGGCAGGGCTGCGCCGTGGGGAGGTGTGCGGGCTGCGCCGCAGCGATGTCCACTTGCTGATGGACTCGCGTGCACTGGGGTGCGAGGTGACCCGGTCGCATCTGCACGTGGTGCGCCGGGAGGACAATCCGAACGGGGCATGGGCGAAGTCCCGCCGACAACGGACGGTGCCGCTGGATTTCCTTGTGGTGCAAGCCTTTGACACCTACGAGTTCGAACGCATGAAGGTGCCGGCAGCCCGGGGCAGCGACTTCGTGCTGGTCAACATCTTCCGTGGCCAGATCGGCGTGCCGATGCGTCCTGACGCGGTCGGGGAGCTGATGGCGGCGGCCTCCCGCCGGGCGGGGCTCGACGGGCCGGTCCGCGCGCACCAGCTGCGGCATGCCGCCGGCAGCAATATCGCGGATGCCGGCGCCGGGATCGACGTGGTCGCCGAGGTGTTGGGGCACGCTGCGGTCTCCTCGTCGAGTGTGTACGTGCATCCTGACCCCTCCCGGCTGCGGGCTGCGGTGGACGCAGTGCCCAGCCCACGCGAGCAGACGGGGGTGGGCCAGTGAGCACCGCCGTGGCGCGCGCCGTCGCGGTCGCCGGGGATGCGTGCGAGTTCCCGCACGTGCTGGGTGGGGTCGGGCTGGACGGCCCGGCGGCGCGCCTGGCCTCGATGGTGGAGCGCGACTTCCTGGATGAGGCGGGGTGGGATCCGGCAATGCAGGTGTTGTCTCCACCCGCGGAGCATCGGCTGCTGGGTCGGCGGGTCTGCCGGGCGCAGGGGTGTGAGGGCACCGCCCACAGCAGGTTCCGCGTGGTGTGTCACCGCTGTTCCACTCGGTTGACCGGGCTGGGGATGAGCGCCGAGGAGATCGCTGCTGCTGCGCAGCTGCCGGGAGAGCCTGCGCGGGCGGAGCGTTGCGCGGTGCCGGGATGCCAGTGCGTGCCGACGATGCGGCATGCGGTGTTGTGCGAACCGCATGCCAAGAAGTTCCGTGTCCGGCGGCCGCGGAGGTCGCTGGAGGAGTTCCTGGCCGATCCGCGGGTGCGACCTTTCCCGCCGATGCGGCCGTGCCAGGTGGCGGCGTGCACCCGGGCGGCGGACGGTGCGTGCGGCTACTGCAATACCCACTATCAGCGCTGGCGCGCGGCCCAGGGAAGCGACCCCGAGCTGGATCAGCGGGTGTGGCAGGCCATCGAATCGGGTGTGGCCGAGCCTGGGCAAGTGAACCTGCGAGCGCTGCCGGTGCGGGTGGTCGTGGAGGTGCTGTTCGGCATCCAGCAGCGTGTCCGTGGCGGGGCGCAGATCCCGCAGGGGAGTTTGCGGGTGCTCTGCGACACGCTGCGCCGTCAACAGGTCGGCTCGATCGAGAACGGTGAGGTTGTCCGCGATAAGCCGGTTCGGGTGTTGCTCACCGCGCTGACCCAGCATGTTCGTCGCGCGCTGGCCGACCCCGGTGTCGAACAGGGCAAGGATGTCTGGGATTTGGCGATCTTCGGTCACCGCGGAACCCTGTCGTTCCTCGGGATCGGGCAGCCGTGGCTGCGCCGGGCCGTCAAGCGGTGGGCGGCCGAGCAACTGCCCCGTCACCGTGGCCGCGGCGCCGCCCGGGTCCGCAGCAAGGTCAACGCGCTGAGGCTGCTGTCGGAGTATCTCGGCTGCCGATCGGACCGTGGGGGCGATCCTGCCGCGCTGGGCCGCCGGGACGTCGAGGGGTTCCTCAATCGGCTGGCCTACCTGGAATCCAGCGATCAGATCAGCCGCTACCGCCGGAACTGCCTCTGCCGCGACGTGCGGGCGGTCCTGGCCGGGATTCGCGCCCTGGGCCTGACTCGGCCCGGTCAGCCCGCGGCGGGGCTGCCCGGCGATTTCGCCCTCGGGCGTAGTGACATCCCGGCCGAACCCGAGCGGGGTGAGCCCGGCCGGGACCTGCCGCCGGAGATCATGGCCACGTTGTGCGCCAACCTCGCCAACCTCGAGCCCGTCGATGCCAGGGTTGCCGCCCAGCTCGGTATCGACACCGGACGCAGGCCCGAAGACATCCTCGGCCTGCCGCTGGACTGCCTGGACCGCGATAAGGACGGTGGCCCCGTATTGGTCTATGACAACCATAAGGCCGACCGGCTGGGCCGGCGTCTGCCGATCAGCCAGGCCACCGCCGCGGTGATCACCGAGCAGCAAGACCGGGTTCGGGCCCGCTTCCCCTCTATCCCACCGGCCCGGCTGGTGCTGTTGCCCTCACCACGCCGTAATCCCGACGGGCGCACGGCGATCAGCATCGACATGCTGGACAACCGCCACCGCGAGTGGGTTGATGCGCTGCCGATGCTGCGCACCCGCGAGGGCGCCGAGTTCGACAAGACCAAGATCACTCCTTACGCCTGGCGGCATTCCTATGCCCAGCGCCATGCCGATGCAGGGGTGCCGATCGACGTGCTGGCGGAGCTACTTGATCATCGGGACTGGGGCGCGACTCGGCGTTACTACCGCATCGGGGAAGATCGGCGCCGCGCCGCCGTTGACGCGGTCACCGCGCTCAGCTTCGACCGGCACGGCAACCGGATCTGGCGTGACGCGCGGTCCTTTTTGGACTCTGAACATGCTCGCTACGCGATCGGGGAAGTTGCCGTGCCCTACGGGGCCTGCAGCGAACCATCCAACGTGCAGGCCGGGGGCGGAGCCTGCCCGGTGCGCTTTCGATGTGTTGGCTGTTCCCACTTCCGGACAACGGTTGCGCACCTGCCCGACCTACAGGCCTACCTCGACGATCTGTTGCACACCCGTGAGCGGTTGGCCGCCACCGTCGACGGGGTCGACGAGTGGGCCCGCCTCGACGCCACCCCCACGCAAGAGGAAATCACCCGGGTCCGGCAGCTGATCAACCGCATCAAGAGTGACCTCGCCGACCTGGACCAGACCGAGCAAGCCCGCATCGACGACGCGGTCGCGGTGGTGCGCCGTCACCGCGCCGCGCACGCCGTTCCCCTCGGCATGCCCACCGTCCGGACCGCCGCAGTCCCGGCGCCGACTACCACCGCGGAGGCCACCGCATGACCGCCACGACGAGCCAGCCAGTCAACACCATGCCGGCAAACAGGAGGACCCAAGCGATGCGCGACGGTCGTCACGCTGACACCGCACGTCGTCGACAACGCGTCCTGGCCGCCCTCGACCGCGCCGTCGCCGAGGGCTCCGAGCTCGGCGCATCCGCCATCGCCCGCGCCGCGGGCGTCGATCGCAGTTTTCTCTACCGACACCGTGACCTGCTGGAGAAGATCCACGCCGCCGACGCCGAGCCACCTGCCGCCGACAAGGGCACCGGGCCAGCGGTCACCCGGGCCTCGCTGCAGACCGATCTGCTCGCCGCGCACGAACGCGCCGCCCGCCTCTACACACGAATTCAACACTTCGAGAAGCGGCTCTCCGAGGCCCTCGGGCAGCAGGCCTGGCGCGAATCCGGACTCGGCACCCCAACCGACATCGACGCCCTCCACCAGCAGATCACCCACCTCGAACAACAGGTCGTCGACCTACGCCTGCAACTCGCCGAACGCGACGAGGACCTCGAAGCCGCCCGCACCGCCAACCGCGAACTCATGACCCGCCTCAACGCCCCCAACACCAACAGGTGAACAACCCCCAGCAGCCACTTGCACCATACCTGTCTCACCAATAACATCATCACCATCGGCCTCTGAGCTGCGCAAACGCGAGGAAACGACCTCCACCACAGGGCGGACCCGCGGAGAAGATCCCGCCGTCCGCAAGCCACGTGACGACCAGCCGATCGCGGGTGCTGTTGACCTCGGCCAGCAGCTTGTCCCGTGCACCCTCCGGAAGCATCTTCGGATGTCGGCGACGCGGCCCCTTCGGCGCGAGCGGGTTGGCCGGCATGGTGGTCTTCACATGGCCTAGGAAGGCGCGGCGCCGGTCCGCTCGGGTTGGCAACCGTGCCGCGTCGAGCTTCTGGCCGAGTTCGCTGTTGACGCCGGAGGTGGCCTGGTGCAGATAGAACCCCTTCAGGCAAGCCGCCGTCGCTGACAGGGCTGAGCGGCTGTAGGGGCGCTTACCGACTCGCCACGGCTCGCCCAGAGGCATCTCGACCTCGGCGCCGACGATGCCCATATAGCGCTCAAGGTCCCGCAGCACCACCGTGTCGAAGGCAAGGCACTCGCGCTCCAGCCACCGCAGGTGGTTGACCAGCAGGTAGGCATAGGTCCGCTGCGTGCCCGAACCTTCGTGCTCTCGCAGGAAGCTATCTGCATCCTGAAGCAAGTGGAAGATCACCGGCAGCGTGGCCAGCGGGTCGCCGAGCAGCCGCGCCAGCTCCAACAACCGGTGCGGGACGGCCACGGCTTCGAGGGCGGCGGCCGCGACGTCGGCGCGGCGGCAGCGAGCGCGGCGGTAGCCGGCCAGCCAGCGCAGGTTCGCTGCCCGGACCGGGTCCGGCTCGTGCGCGAGCTCGTAGCGCCAGCCGATCTCGGCGCAGGCCCGCTCGGTCGCGGCGAACGCCGCGGCGTCGACCGGCTTGATCCGGCCAGCAGGGCGGCAGTCGATCACCAGGCCGGTCCCGTCGGCGAGTCGTGCGAAGTAGTCCGGGGCGTGCCGGCGGCCGCGGCGACCGTCGTCCCAGGTCAGCCAGAACGGCTGGGAGGCCAGGCCGACGACGTCGGGCGCGAAGTCGAGCCGGACGACGTGATCGCGCTCCAGCCACGACTCGAACCCGACGTGGCGGCGGTTCGTCGCGCACCACCACCAACCGGTGTTGTTGTGCTGACCGCGGAACGACGGGAACGACCGCACCGGCGCGACGTCCTCGAAGGCGTGCCCTGCGACGTCGGCGAGCGGAAGACGCTGATCAGCACCGTTGCGGCCGAGGAACCCGACGCGGAAACCCGCGGCGTTGCTCGGCGCCGCCGCCAGCAGAGGCGCAGCGCCTACCGGTCATCCCCCAGGTCAACGTCATGATCAACGAAGCGGGCCAACTGTACTGACCGCGTCACCCGATCGTGGACGGGGTCGCCGATCGCCACCGAAGACGAGGTCAGGCCAGGTCGGTTGACCGCGAGCCACCCACGGGCCAACTCAAGTGACCACGGGCCAGATCCACTGACCGCTGACAGTTGCTGCACCGGTGCCACCCGTCGCCCGCCGCCCGTCGCCCGCGAAGTGGCCATCTGCCGATCCTCCGCAGGGGCAGGCCAATGGTTTCCGAACGAAGGGAACGACGGGGAACGTTGGGCAGATCCGGTGTTCTCTCCGCTCATTCGTTGGCCTGGCCTACGTGACTCTGTCTGCACCAAGTTTCCGCAGCTCAGACGGATCGATTCCCTTGACTTATGCCCTGAACGGGTGTGTACTACAAGTGCGGTGAATCGATTGAGAGGGTCGGTGAACCGAAGGGGCGATGGCGCGACAGCCCCGAAGGAATGCATGGTCCAACTCAAGGACGTTCGTAGTCTTGAGCCCCGCCGGAAGTTCTGGAGCAGGCGGAGTTCAGAAGTGCGAAAGACGCTCGTCAAACTCGAGCTGGCGTTCCGGTAAGGGCCTCCGCAGCTGCGGAGGCCCTTTCATACGCCCAGAACCAACCGCCAGGTCACCCTTCGCCGCCGTAGTGGTACAGCGACGTATTCGAGGGAGACACGTTCTGGCGCGGCGCTGTTGGCCGCGCCAGCGTTGCTGAGTGTGCCGCTATTTAGTACACGCCGAAAAGCAACGATTAGCTCACACAAGCGGCTCCGTGGGGACCTGACTGGAACAGCAGAGGGCCCCCGGCGCTCGCCGGGGGGCCTTCCCTTCCTGTGTCCGCTGGTCAGAGCCCGAAGAAGTGCGCCACGGCCTTCGCCGCGGACTTGATCTTGTCCCAGACCCACTCGACCTTCTTTGCCAGCCAATCGGCCGCCTTCTTCACGAAGTTGATGACGCGGTGACGACGGTGTCGAACCCGTCTGCGATCTTTATCAGGACCGGGCGCTCGTCCGGGTGCTTCAGGCCGCGATCCCTGATCCTCTTGAAGAAAGCATGGTTGGCCGCGAGCAGCTTATCGCCGGTCTCCTTCTCCTTCTCGTTCATCGTCGCGATCCACGCGGCATCGTCCAGGCTCTTTGCATCCTGGAGCTTGGTGATCTCGTGATGAACCTGCGTGTCCGTGTCCACCGCGATGTCGTGGACCGTCTTGCCGGACTCCTTGGCGAGCTGTGTGGCCGGGTGTTCGGGGTGCGGAAGCGGCGTCGCCGTCGCAGAGTGCAGCTTCGCCAGCGCATGATTCAGCTCGTCTTCAACGTCGGACAGCGACCCGAACGGCTCCGGGGCGCTGTCGTGGCTGCTGCTGATCGCCTCGAAGCTCTCCGGGTCGTTCAGCAGGGCAGTCGTCGCGTTGAGCTTGGCCTCGTGTGAGGCGATGAAGGCTTCCCAGGTTTCGTCGGACGGACGAGATTGCTCAACCAGAGCGAGAGACCGTGCTGGCCAGCATCGCGCCCACGGGCCGAGCCCGAAGGACCGTTAGCGCCCGAATCCGACCAGGTCGTGCGCCGGGACTGGATGTTGTGCATGGTCGCGCTGTTCCGTTCGGCGGAGACGGTGCAGGCTCTCGCCCAGGCGCTGGAACGCGATGAGCGAAGAGGCCGGGACAAGTCAGAGGGATCGCCGCCGTCACCCCCGACGGACGAGTGAAGGCAGCCGTGCGGTGCGCACGGCGGAGCCGGCGATCTTGAGGTCGGCGGGTGTGAGACGTGCGGGTGCCGATAAATCATCCGCCCAGTTCAGGGCTGCATGTTGGTACTCGTGAAGGGTTCCGCGAGCCGATCTCGTCGGCGGATCTCCAGGCGTCTGATCTGTCCTGGCTCGGTGAACGGTTCGGGTAGCGGGCGAGCGCCTCTGGCGTTCCGGCGCGGGCGGGATGCCGTGCTCGCGGAGGATTTCCCAGACGGTGGAGGCGGCGACCTCATGATGCCGCCCGGGCCCTGTACACGTGAAGATCGCGGGGCGAGCGGCGGCCACTGGCCAGAGACGGCGATCAAGGCCGTGACCTGTGCGGATGATTTATCGGCACCCGCAACGTTGATCCAGAACACCCCGGCCCAGCCGAACCCGCCGACGAGCAGCCCGCCGAGGGAGGGCCCGAGCGCGGCGGTGACCTGCGAGCAGATGGCGAGCGCGGGCAGAGCGTTGTTCGGCCGGGAGCGAAACCGGTCAGCGGCGCGGCGGATCATCGCGACGTCGCACGGGTACTGGGCCGCGGTGCCGATGCCGATGAGGATGCGGCAGACCACGAGCGCCGCGACGTTCGGCGCGAACGGCGCGACCGCCGAAGTGGCGCCGACCAAGACGATACCGGCGAGGCTGATACGGCGCGGGCCGAGTACGTCGGCGATGCGGCCCATCGCGGGGGCGGCGACGGCGGTGGCCAGGTAGAGCGCCGAGACCAGCCAGGTCACCGAGGTGCCCGCGTCGAAGTGGGAGTGGATGCCGACCAGCGCGACCGCGATCATCGACGAGTTCAGCGGTTGCAGGATCGTGCCGAGGGCGATCGGGGTGACGAACTTGCCCGGTAACTCGGGCTTGGGGTCCGTCGATCGCAACAGGTATTCAGCGTTGCTGTCTTTTGAGAAGGGAATTTGTGCGTCGTTCGAGGCGTCGGTCCGATCCTGGGTAGAAGCCGGTGTCAGGAGTCGGCGAGCCGGTCCAGCAGCCTGGCCGCGAGCACCAGCAGCTCCCGTTCGACGTCGGTCAGCCCGGTCATCGCCTGGGCCAACCACGCCTCGCGCTTGCCCCGGTCCTGCCGGACCGTGCGACGGCCCGCCTCCGTGATCCGGATGATGGCGGCCCGGCGGTCGGCCGGGTCGAGGTCGCGCTCGGCCAGTTCGGCGTCGATCAAGTGCTGCACCATTCGAGCCATGGACTGCGGGGTGACCCGCTCGGCGGCGGCCAGCGCGCTGGCGGTCGCCGGACCGTCGCGCTCCAAGCGGCCCAGCACTGCCAGACGCCCCAGGGTCAGCTCGCCTGGATCGCGCTCGGCGCGCAGCCGACGCGCCAGGCGCATCACGCCCGTCCTGACCTCGGTGGCCGCCTGAGCGATCCCGGCGGTGTCTTCGGCAGCGGGAAAGTCGCGACTCATATATTCAGCATAGCTGTGTTTATCGGAGGTGTCTTTCCGCCAGGTAGGGAACGTGAGCCCCGGCACTCCGCGAGCCCCGGGCGTGACGATCAGGCGAGCGGTTAGAGACATCGCGCCAGGCTGTAACGCGGCTCCGATCAGCCGGGTTCGCCGCGGCGCTTGCGGTGGGCGACCCAGCCGAAGTCGACGAGGGCGGTCACGGCCAGCACGATCAGCGCCCACCCCAGCCACGCCAGTTCCGGCACGAACAGGAACACCAGCACGGCCGCACCCGTGCAGAACACCAGGCCGAATCCGGCCAGCCAGAGCCGCAGGGTCAGGGCGCTGCGCGCGTAGGGCGCTCCGGCGAAGCCGGCCATCGGGTCGTGGTAGCCCGGCAGCCCTCGCTCGTAGTCCTCGCGCTTGCGCTTCGGCATGCCGCCCGGCTACCCGCCTCGCCTCGGCCTCAAGCCGCCCGGAAGCTGGCGCGGTCTCAGGACGCGTAGGGGTCGGGCTCGATGTGGACGTCCGAGAGGCGGTCCACCCGGTAGCCGACCCCGCGAACCGTGGTGATCAGGTCCAGGTCCGGCCCGAGCTTGCTGCGGATCCGGCGGACGTGCACGTCCACCGTGCGGGTGCTCGGCGTGCTGTTCAGGTGCCAGACGGCGTTGAGCAGCGCGCCGCGCCGGTGCACCCGCCCCGGGTTCTCGCACAGGAACAGCAGCAGGTCGAACTCCAGCCGGGTGAAGTCGATGTTCGTCCCGTCGGCCCGCACCACCCTGCGCGGGGCGACCAGGATGCGCAGGGCGGGCTCCGTCGGAGCGGGCAGCGACCGCAACCGCGGCACCTCCGGCCTGGTCTGTATCTCCACAGTGGACTGGCTGGGAAGCTCCACCAAGGCGCGCAGTTTCCGGGCGAAATCGCTTTCCAACGTGGCGAGATCTCGTTGCGGGACGACGAACCGGGCGGTCACCTCGATCACCGCACCGTCCCCCAGCGGACGCGCCTCCGGGGACTCCGGACCCACCGCCTCCCGGAAAGCAGCTTCCAGCGTCATGGCACAGTTCTCCGTCTCATCGCGATGCCGGGGTCCACCGACACCGATGCGAACAACAGCACCTCGGCGGCAGGTCACCGGCGAGGCGAGGGCAACCCGGCGGCAGGCGGCTTGGACGAGCAGCGGGGCAACGCCGGGGCAGGGGAGATCAAGCGCGCGGACAAGCTGCGGAAGCGACCCACAACAGGTCGATGTGCGCGCGCTGCACGAGCAGCGGTCCCGGCGTCATGACATTGATCAAAGCACCGTCGACAACTTCCGTCAAAGCCGTTCAAAAGGTGGGAAACGGCTGGCCGGATCAGCGGCGGAAGCGTTGCCACCAATGCGTTTTCCGCGGTACGGGCTCGTTCGGCGCGGATGCTGGGCGCCGCTGCGGCTCGGGCCGGTCGGCGCGCCACCGGGCCACCACGTCATCGACGTTCACGGGTCCGACGGCGACCTGAGGTCCGGTCGGTGCGCGGAGGTATTCGACGATGCGGCGGTTCAGGTCCGCTGCCACGTCGCGGACGTCCTGCTCGGTGGTCAGGTCGCGAACGGTTTCGGGCAGCCGCTCGACCTCCTTGCGCAGCTGCAGCGGGGCGGGCAGCAGGGCATCGCCGGACAGCCCCTCGCGGCGGATGTACTCCTTGACCCACCAATGGTCGTCGAGCGGTGCGCCCGCGCCGGGCAACGGCTTGCCCGCGCCGGGCAGGTCGTCGAAGTCACCGCGCTCCTGGGCGGTGCGGATCTGCTTGTCGATCCATGATTCGAACGTGACACCGGGTGGCTTGCGCTCGGTCATGCCGCGATTGTCTGCCACCACGCTGCCCCGGTGCCACCGGCTATCCGGTGCGTTCGACGATGCCGCGGATGAAGGCGGCCTGGCCGGCGTGCTGGAGGTCGTCGGCGATCACGCTCACCAGCCGCACACCGAGGGTGACCGGGGGAGTCCACCCGGCGTCCACGACCTCGGCGAGGTCGTCGTCGGTCAGCTCCGAGACGAAGGCCACCGTCTGCGCGTGGACGGCGTCGTGGTAGCCGGTCAGCAGCTCACCGGAGTCGACGCGCACCTCGCCGACCTCGTTGGGGTCGTGGCCGTAACCGATGTCCTCGTGCGTGAACGGCAACCCGAAGCGCCCCAGCCAGTCCTGCGCGGTCCAGACCTGCTCCACCTCGGCGACGTCCGAGACGTGGTCGTCCTGCACCCGGGTCAGGTGCCACACCAGCCAGGCGATGGAGTTGGCTTCCGGATCGCCCCGGTACGCCAGCTGGTCGGGAGCCAGGCCCGAGACGGTCTCGTGCACCACTTCGCGGATTCGGCTGAACGCATCGACGAGCACCTCGGCGCTGGACATTCGGCACGCTCCTGTCGGCGAGTCGGAACCGGTCTGCGCCACGGTACGACCGCCGCCGGGATCCGGCAGCTGATCCACAGTGGACGCTACCCGGGCAGCACGCCGACCCCGGCCACCGCGCGGCTCTCCAGCGCCTGCTCGCCGGTGACCGGCCGGTCGGGCCGCCAGGCCGAGGTGAACACCAGGCCCGGCTCGACCATCTCGTAGCCGTCGAACAGGGTGGCGACCTGCGCCGGGTTGCGCAGGTGCAACGGGTGGGTGCTGGACTGGTATAGCTCGATGGCCTCCGCGACCTCGCCAGGCCAGTACTCCGGCGTCAGGCTGTGCGACAGCGCCAGGTAGCTGCCGGGCGCGCACGCCCGCCGGTAGCCGGCGATGATCCCGGGCGGGTCGTCGGCATCCGGGATGAACGGGAACACGGAGATCATCAGCACCGCCACCGGCCGGGAGAAGTCAAGCAACCGCCGGGCGTCGGGGTGGCCCAGCACGAGGTTTGGGTGCCGCAGGTCCGCGCGGATGATGGTGGCCAGGTCGTTGCCCGCGAGCATCCGCTGCGACTGGGCGACCGCCACCGGCTCGTGGTCGACGTAGACGACCCGCGCCGCGGGGTCCAGGCCCTGTGCGATCTCGTGCACGTTGCCGACGGTCGGGATGCCGGAACCGAGGTCGAGGAACTGGCTGATGCCCGCCTCTTCGACCAGGTTCCGCACCGCGCGCTGCAGGAACGCCCGGTTCTCCTGGGCGAAGGTGCGGGTCTCGGGCAGCACCGCCAGCACCCGGTCGGCGGCCTCGCGGTCCGTGGCGAAGTTGTGCGCCCCGCCTAGGTAGTAGTCGTACATGCGGGCCGGATTGGCGCGGCTGCGGTCTACCCCGGCCAGGCTCGCGAACAACTCCGCCTGGGCGGGATCCTGCCCCGGATAGCCCTGCATGGCAGCCCCTCCCAGTGTCGCGTCTTGATCGTCCGTAGGCTGCCCGCGCGAGCGCGCTTCCGCAAGGTCTCAGGAGCGCGTGTACTTCAGCACGTCCAGCATGCTGTGCTCGTCGGACCGGTCCGGTTCGCCCAGGCAGGCGGTCAGGCCGCTGCGCACCCGGTCCCGGTCGAGGCCGGAGCCGATCACCACGAGCTGGGTCCGCCGCGGCTCGTCCCGGCGCCACCGCGTGCGGTAGAAGCGCAGGAAGTCGCCGACGGTGTGCAGGGTGAACTTCTGCCCGCGTCCCGGCGCGCCGAAGTGGACCTGCCCCTTCATCCGGTAGATCCCGGCCGGGCGGTCGTCCAGGAACCGAATCAGCGCTCGGGGATCCACCGGGCTGTCGGCCGTGAACTCCACGCTCTCGTACGCGGCGTGCAGGTGCTCGTGGCAGTCGTCGGCAGGCTCGGCCAGCAGTTCGTCGAAGGACATCTGGCGCGCGGTGTCCTGCCGTTCCCGGACCGCTTCGCGCTCGAACAGCAGCGTCGGGTCGACGCGGCCGTGGTCGGTCGTCAGGACCGGCTTCCCGTCGGCGAGCCCGCGCACCAGTTCCGCCAACCGCCGCTGGTCGGACTCGTCGACGCGGTCGATCTTGTTAAGCAGCACCAGATCGGCGAAGCGCAGGTGCTGGTCGATCTCGGGGTGCCGCCGCCGGGTCGCGTCGAACTCCGCGGCGTCGACCACCTCGACCAGCCCGCCGTAGCCGAGGCGGGGGTTCGCGCTGTTCAGCAGTAGCCGGACCATGCCGCGCGGGTCGGCCAGCCCGCTGGACTCGATCACGATCACGTCGATGTCGCTGCTTGGCCGCGCGAGCTTGGCCAGCAGGTGGTCGAGCCCGCGGGCGTCGACGGCGCAGCACAGGCAGCCGTTGCCCAGTGAGACGGTGGAGTCGACCTGGCCCGCGACGCTCAGCGCATCTATGTTGATCTTCCCGAAGTCGTTGACCACGACACCGATCCGGGCGCCCTGCGGGTTGCGCAGCAGGTGGTTCAGCAGGCTGGTCTTCCCGGCTCCGAGGAACCCCGCGACGATGACCACCGGGATCGGTTGCCGAACCAACGAACCTGCCTTCCGCGCGATGACTGCCCGCCCGGCAGCATATCGGCACGCCTCAACGGCGCCGCGGCACCTGGACCCGCTGCAGGTCTTCGGCCACGACCACCGTGCCGTCGAAGACCGCCGCGGCCTCGTCGTGGAAGCGCTGCGGATCCGAGTAGCGCTGCGAGAAGTGCGTCAGCACCAGGCAGCGCACACCGCACTCGGCGGCGACCCGGGCCGCCTGGGCGGCGGTGAGATGGCGGTACTCGTCGGCCAGCCGCGCGTCCTCGTCCAGGAACGTGGACTCGATCACCAGCAGATCGGCGCCGTCGGCGACGGTGAACACGCCATCGCACAGCCGGGTGTCCATCACGAACCCGAACCGCTGCCCGGGGCGCGGCACGCTGACCTCCTCCAGCGTCACCATGCGACCGCCGTCCAAGCGGAGCGTGTGCTCCTGCTGGAGCTTCCCGATGGCGGCCCCGCGCACTCCCAACTCGGCCAACCGCTCGGGCACCATGCGCCGGCTGTCCGGCTCCACCAGCCGGTAACCGAACGTCTCGATGCGGTGGTCCAGCCGCACCGCCTCCAGCCTGCCGAACGGGCCGGTGGCGATCGTGCCCTCCCACTCGATCGGCCGCTCCTGCAGGTCGACGACCTCGTCGAACGCGGACGCGTAGCGCAGGTTGCGGAAGAAACCGGCGCCGCTGGCCGGGTAGTGCGCGTGCACCGGCCGCCGCAGCCGGTCCAGCGAGAGCCGCTGGACCACTCCCGGCACCCCCAGGCAGTGGTCGCCGTGGAAGTGGCTGATGCAGATCCGGTCGATGTCGTGCGCGCTGACCCCCGCGTGGATCATCTGGCGCTGAACGCCTTCGCCGGGGTCGAAGAGGAAGCCGGTGCCGTCCCAGCGCAGCAGGTAACCGTTGTGGTTGCGAGACCGCGTCGGCGCTTGGCTCGCCGTGCCGAGCACCACCAGTTCCCGATTGGACACGCGCGCACCCTACGGCAACGGCCGGGGCAGCGCCGATCACCGTTCGGGCGCCTGCGGGCGGCCCGAACGGACCTCGACCTCGGCCTCCCTGGCGGCGCGCCCCTCCTCGGCCTCCCGGCGGCGGGCGGCGTCGAGCGCCTCGGTCTCCTCGCGCGGATCCGGTACCAGCAGACTGCCCGGCACCGACCGGCCGGCGGCACCGAGCTGGTTCATCTTCTTCGGCACCGGGGTGGCCTGGTACGGCAACGGCACGGGGTGGCCGTGTTCGTCGACGGGGCCGAGCGGCTGGTGGACCTCGATGAACTCGCCGTGCGGCAGGCGCTTGATGATGCCGGTCTCCACGCCGTGCTCCAGGACCTCGCGGTCGGCGCGTTGCAGGCCCAGGCAGATCCGGTAGGTCACGTAGTAGGCGATCGGCGGCGCGAGCAGCACGCCGATCCGGCCCGCCCAGGTGGTCATGTTCAGCGACAACCCGAACTGGAAGGCGATGATGTCGTTCGCCCCGGACAGCAGCACCACCAGGAAGAACGTGATGGCCATCATGCCCAGCGCGGTCCGCACCGGCGCGTCGCGCGGTCGCTGCAGCAGGTTGTGGTGCGCGGTCTCGCCGCTGAGCTTGCGCTCCAGGAACGGGTAGATGATCGCCACGGTGAACACCAGGCCCAGCCCGACGACGAGCGGGAAGAACACCGCCGGAATAATGTACGGGCCCAGGTAGACCTCCCACGGCGGCCACAACCGCCCCATGCCGTCGGTCCAGATCATGTACCAGTCGGGCTGGGAAGCCGCCGAGATCATCGAGGCCACGTAAGGGCCGAAGTTCCAGATCGCGTTGATCTGGAAGATGCCGCTCATGATCGCCAGTACGCCGGTGATGATCAGGAACAGCCCGGTGCTCTTGACCGCGAACACCGGCATGATCCGCACGCCCTCCACATTGGACTCGATGCGCTTCGTGCTGGGGTACTGGGTGTGCTTCTGGTACCAGACGATCGCCAGGTGCGCTGCCACCAGGCCGAGGATGAGCCCGGGCAGCAGGAACACGTGGAACAGGTAGAACCGCGGGATGATCTCGGTTCCGGGGAATTCCCCGCCGAAGAGCAACCACTGCAGCCAGGTGCCGATGACCGGGACCGAGAGCACGATGCCGGAAGCGATCCGCAGCCCGGTGCCGGACAGCAGGTCGTCGGGCAGCGAGTAGCCGATGAAGCCCTCGAACATGCCGAGGAAGAACAGCAGGATGCCGATGGTCCAGTTCACCTCGCGCGGGCGGCGGAACGCGCCGGTGAAGAAGATCCGGAACATGTGCGCCACGATCGAGGCCATGAAGATCAGCGCGGCCCAATGGTGCAGTTGGCGCGCGAACAGCCCGCCGCGGACGTCGAAGGAAATGTCGAGCGTGCTCTCGAACGCCCGCGACATCGTCACGCCGCGCAGGTTGTTGAAGACGCCGTTGTAGGTCACCTCGGTCATCGACGGGTCGAAGAACCAGGCGAGGTAGGTGCCGGTGAGCACCAGAATGACGAAGCTGTAGAGCGCGAGCTCGCCGAGCAGGAACGACCAGTTCGACGGGAAGACCTTGCTGATCTGCCGCCGCAGCCCGGGAGCCAGGCGGAATCGCTGGTCCGCCTCGTCCGCCTGGTCGCGGACCCTCCGGAACAGCTTGCTCTCGGGCTTGGTCGGTTGCGTCAACCTGCTCATGTCGGCTCCCGGCACCGCGTCCCGAGCCGCCGACGGGGGTCCTGTGCTGCCGATTCCGCGAACTCCCGCCGAATGGCTGGGCGAAACGACATTGCGCGGCTACGAGCGTACTGCGTCCGTGGGTCCCCGGCAGCCGTATGGGCGTCAGATCGCTTCGCCCGGCGGCACTTGTCATCTCCAGTCGGACCCGACAGCGTCTCAGCTCCGGTCGGACCCGACATCGTCAAGACGTCCTACGTCCTACGTCCTACGTCCTACGTCCTACATCTTCTGTCGGGAGGCAGAGGAGTGGTATGTCCGAGCTGGTCGGCGGAGTGATCCCGCCCCCGTGTACGCCGCTGATTCCGGATTCGTGAACTCGACGTGCCATCGCTGGAGAAGCTCACCGCAGGTGTTCCTGCTCAACCACCACGTTGGGAGCGTGGTGGTTGAGGTTGGGGGAGCGGCGGTTGGAGATCGATCTCCGGGTCCGCCGTGGAGGTCCTGGGGGGAGCGCCCTGGGGGGGAGCGCCTGGGGGGCGCCCGGGGTGGAGGTCCTGGGGGGAGCGCCCTGGGGGGGGGAGCGCCTGGGGAGCGCCCGGGGTGGAGGGCCTGGGGGAGCGCCTGGGGGGCGCCCGGGGTGGAGGGCCTGGGTTGGAGGGCCTGGGATGGAGGGCCTGGAGAGGGCGATCATGGGGTGGAGGGCCTGGGGGGTAGGTCATGGGGAAGGGCCGTTTGGTGGCTCGTGTGGGCGGGTTGTACCCGGTTCGTATCGCTTCGGCATGTGTGGGGTTTGGTGGGTTTGGTTCGGGGTTGGGACTTTTGGCGTTCTGTTGTGGGTGGGCCATCCCCGTGTCGGTGGAGTGTGGGGGCTGCGGGCCGGAGGTCAAGCCCGGCCTTCGGCCGCCCCTTCGGGGGTGAACGGCTTGACATCCGTCCCGCAGCCCCTGTTTCGGCTTTGTGTCACGGGGATGGCCAGGAGTGGTCTGGCGGGGTGGGGCTATTGCGTTGCAGGGTGGCGGAGTACTGGGGGTGGGAGCGGTGGTGATCGCTGCGTTCCGAGGTGGCCCGTGCGCGGTTTTCGGTGCTATAGCACTCGAAACCGCTCACGACAATCATGCTGGTGCTGGTGCTTGGGTGTCGCCTTCGGCGTGCCCTGGTTTTCGTTGCTGTGTCGTGGTTTCCGGTGGTTTCGCTTCCGCGCGGGTTGGGTTTTTGGGCTTTGGGCCGGGTGTTTCACCTGATCAAGCGACCATAAAAGACGTGCGAACTGGTGTGCTAATGCGGGAGAATACTTGGTATGACACCGCTGTTGAACACCCAGGATCCGGCCGTCGGCACCGCTGGTGCCCGGTCGGCGGTGTCGTGCACGGATGCCGAACTCGCCGCCCGTATCCGTGAACTGGAGGAGGGGATGCGGGTGTTGATGATGGAGCAGTTGCAGTGCATCGCCGAAGCCGACCACCGTGGTGTGTATGCCGAGTTGGGGTTCCGGTCGGCGCAGGTGTGGTTGCAGGGGCTGCTCAACATCGATGCGCGTGATGCGAAAACCCGCGTCAAGGTCGCCCGCAATGTTGAAGACCGGCAGAGCTTGTATGGCGAGGTCATGCCCGCCGACCTACCCGAGACCGCCGCGGCACTGGCAGAGGGTGCGATCGGGTTGGAGCACGCGCGGGTGATCGTGGACGGGGTCCGTCGCCTGCCGGAGTATGCGCGCTGCCACCAGATCGGTGAGGTCGAATCGACCCTCGCCGCCTACGCGCGGATGATGACGCCTCGTGAGCTGGAGAAACTCGCCGAGCGCATCCGCTACCTGCTGGACCAGGACGGCGCCTACGACGACGAGGAAGACCAGCACAAGTCACGGGAGCTGCACTACACGGTTGCCCGGGACGGGATGACGGTCATCAAAGCCCGCCTCGACCGCGAGGCCGGGGCGAAGTTCGCAGCGCTGATGCAGCCCCTGGCCGCTCCCCGTCCGGAGGTGGAGGGGGAGAAGGATCCGCGCACGGTGGGGCAGCGCAACGCCGACGGGTTCGCCGCGATCCTGGACCTGGCGCTGGATCATGACGGGGTTCCGCGCACGGGTGGGCAGCGCCCGCACCTGACGATCTCTATCGATTTCGAGGATTTGAAGAAGGGGCTCGGGTTCGTCGCCGCCGAGACCGGTATGCCCGGGACCCTCAACACCGAACGGGCCATCACCGCCGAGAACGCCCGACGGATCGCCTGCGATGCCGAGGTGTTGCCGATGGTCCTCGACGGGGACGGGCTCCCGCTGGACGTGGGCCGGGCGAAGCGGACCGCGCCCGCCCAGATCCGCGCGGCGTTGCTGCAGCGGGACGGGGTGTGCGCGTTCCCGGGGTGCGACCGGCCGCCGGGAACCCCGGAAGCACACCACCTCGCCCACTGGGCCGACGGTGGAACCACCGAGCTGAGCAACATGGTGATGCTCTGCGGTCACCACCACCGGACCCTGCACAACCAGCGATGGGAAATCACCATGCGCGGTGGGCGACCCGCGTTCATCCCACCACCCACAGTGGACCCAAAGCGAACACCACGACCAGGTGGCAGGGCACT
This sequence comes from Saccharopolyspora sp. ASAGF58, assembly GCF_012277335.1. Lineage (NCBI taxonomy): Bacteria > Bacillati > Actinomycetota > Actinomycetes > Pseudonocardiales > Pseudonocardiaceae > Saccharopolyspora > Saccharopolyspora sp. ASAGF58. Next base: position 6,478,200 of record NZ_CP040605.1, read on the forward strand.
ACCCGCCCAGCACCGCGAGTACCTCCGGGACCTCATCCCCGCACCACGGGGCCCGGCGGGCGATTCGTGACGCCCTTCGGCGCTCTCAAGCGGTGCGTGCTTCCGACACCACCAGCGGGGTTCCCTGCATGCAGGTCGTGACCATGCCCGGCTCGATCCTGCCGCGGACCACTGCAATCACACCAGGACGCAGCTCGGGCGGTGGGTGCACCAGCAGGTACTCCCGGTCACTGGTGTTGAGGACCAGGCAGCCGAGTTCGACCCCGGTCCGCACTTCGCCGCGCAACGTCACCTCCGTTCCCGCCACCTGGGCGGCGGGCGGCGACGCGGCGGGCGCGCTGTTCGGGGGATTCGCGGGCGGCTCGCCGCAGCCTGCCAGCGCGATGAGCGCGGAGAGTAACGCCGGGTAGCACCAGACGGCCCGCGAAGCTGGTGGCCTCAAAAGCACAGTGCGCACGTTATGGGTGTGCCCGGGTGCGGCTCGCGCCAACCGTCCGAAGGGATCCGGGCGCGGTCGCTGTGTGAGGTATCAATGAGCCCGTTGGCAATCGTGACGGGAGGGCTGATGAGCGACATGCGAGTCGCAGTGGTGACCGGGGCCGGATCCGGCGTGGGGCGAGAGATCGCGCAGGCCCTGCTCGGCGCGGGCTACCGGGTGGCGCTGGCGGGCCGGCGGCCAGAGCCGTTGGAAGAGACCGCGCAGGGCTCCGCAGCCGCCCGAGTGGCACCGACCGACGTCAGCGACCCAGAGTCGGCCGCCGCGCTGTTCGAGGGCGTGCGCGACGCGTGGGGCCGGGTCGACCTGCTGGTCAACAACGCGGGCACCTTCGGCACCGCCGGTTCCGTCGGCGAACTGTCCTATTCGGACTGGCAGGACGTCGTGCAGGCCAACCTGACCGGCTCGTTCCTGTGCGCGCACCACGCCTTCCGGATCATGCGGGACCAGGACCCGCAGGGCGGCCGGATCCTCAACAACGGTTCCATCTCCGCGCACAGCCCGCGGCCGCGCAGCGTCGCCTACACCGCGACCAAGCACGCCATCACCGGCCTGACCAAGTCGATCTCGCTGGACGGTCGGCCCTACGGCATCGCCTGCGGACAGATCGACATCGGCAACGCGGCCACCGAGATGACCTCGGGCATCGCCACCGGCGCGGTGCAGGCGGACGGCTCGGTTCGCCCCGAACCGACCTTCGACGCCCGGCACGTCGCCGACGCCGTGCTCTACATGGCGGGCCTGCCGCTGAACACGAACGTGCAGTTCCTGACCATCACCGCTACCGCGATGCCGTTCATCGGACGCGGTTAGGACGCCAGCCAGGCCTTGGCGAGCAGTTCGTAGGAGCGGACCCGGTCGGCATGGTCGTGGGTGGCCGTGGTTATCACGAGCTCGTCGGCGGCGGTGGCATCGCGCAACGTCACAAGCTTGCGCACCACCGTCTCCGGCGAGCCCACGATCTGCGTGTCCAGCCGGTCGGCGACGATTTCCCGCGCCTGGATTGTCCACGGGACCTCAGCTGCTTCGGCCGGGCTGGGGTACGGGATCGCGCCTTCCCCGGCGCGGATGCTGTGCACCCACGGCCCGTACGGGGCGGCGAGCTCCCGGGCCTGCTCGTCGGTGTCGGCCACCACCACGTCCGCCGACACCACGACGTGCGGGCGGGCCAGCTTCGCGGATGCGGTGAAGTCGTCCCGGTAGGTGGCGACCGCCTCCAGCACCGTTGATGGGCTGACGTGGTAGTTCGCCGCGAACGGAAGGCCCAGCGAACCCGCCGCGGCCGAGCTCTGCCCGGCGCTGGACCCGAGGACCCAGACGTCGAGATCGGCACCTTCGACCGGCAGCGCGTGCAGCGGTTCGCCGCTGGCGGACCGGAATCCACCGTCGACGAACCGTAGGATCTGCTCGACCTGGGCTCGGTAGTCCAGTGGCGATTCCGCGGGCTCGCCGGTGCTGAGCAGCCGTTGCTGCTCCTCGATGCGCGCTATGAACCGCTCCGATCTGGCCAGCCCGCGCGGCTTGGGCGGGATCAGCAGCCCGTCCACCACCTTGGCCTCGGGCGCCGGCCCGTCGGCGGGACCGGCGAACCGGCGCACCAACTCCCGGCCGCGCAGCAGGCCGGAGCGCCCGAGCCCAAGGTCGACGCGGCCCGGGTGCAGCTGGGCGATCGTGCCGAACTGCTCGGCGACCACCAGCGGGGAGTGGTTCCCCAGCAGCACCGCCGCCGAACCCACCCGGATCCGGCTGGTCGCGCCCGCGATCAGCGCGATCAGCACCGCCGGCGCCGAGGAGGCGACGCCGCGCATGAGGTGGTGTTCGGCCACCCAGTAGCGGCGGTAGCCGAGGTGTTCGGTGCGCTGCGCGAGGTCGATGGTGTTGCGCAAGGCGTCGGCCGAGGTCTGCCCGGACGGGACGGGCGACAGGTCGAGGACGGACAGCGGGGTGGGCATCAGTGCGACCTCCAAGCCGACCTGGTCATGAGGCGGTCTTCGTGCTGCGGTGGGGGTCTGCCAGCGGCGGCAGCCCGAGGTTCTCGCGCAGCGTCGCGCCCGGGTACTCGGTGCGGTACACGCCCCGTTCCTGCAGCAGCGGGACCACGGTGTCGACGAACTCGTCGAGGCCGCCGGGGATGAGGTGCGGGACGAGGATGAAGCCGTCGGAGGCGTCTTCCTGCACGAACCGGTTCATCGTCTCGGCCACGGTCTCCGGCGTGCCGATGAACGACTGCCGGGCGGTGACCTCGATGATCAGCTCCCGGATGGACAGCTGCTTGGCCTCGGCGAGTTCGCGCCACCGCCGGGCGATGGTGACCGGGTCGCGGTGGCGCCGGGAGCTGGCCCGGCCCTTGGTGATCGCATCGGCGCCGACCACCGGATCGAACTCGGGCAGCGGTCCGTCGGGGTCGAAGCCGCCGAGGTCGGTGTTCCACAGCTGTTCCAGGAACCGGATGGCGGTCTGGCCGCTGACCTGCTGGTGCCGGATGTGCGCGGCGCGTTCGTGGGCTTCCGCGTCGGTGTCCCCGAGCACCACGGTCGTCGCCGGGAACACCAGGAGCTCGCCGCGGGACCGGCCGTGCCGGGCGAGCCTGTCCTTGACGTCCGCGTAGAACTCCTTGCCCGCCTCCAGGGTTCCGTGGCCGGTGAAGATCGCGTCGGCGGCCGAGGCGGCGAACTCGCGGCCCGCGTCGGAATCCCCGGCCTGGAAGATCACCGGTCGGCCCTGCGGGCTGCGGGGCACGTTGAAGCGGCCCACGATGTCGAAGTGCGCGTCGCGGAGCGCGAAGGAGCCGGCCCGCGGGTCTTTCAGGAAGACCCCGGACTCCTTGTCGGCGACGATCTCGTCGCCGCGCCAGGAGTCGAAGAGCTCCCACGCGGTGCGCAGGAACCGCTCGGCGCGTTCGTAGCGCTGGTCCTCCGGCAGGAAGCCGCCACGCCGGAAGTTCTCGCCGGTGAACGCATCCCACGACGTGACGACGTTCCAGGCCGCCCGGCCGCCAGAGAGGTGGTCGAGGCTGGCGAACTGCCGGGCCACCTCGTACGGCTCGTTGAACGTCGAGTTGATGGTGCCCGCCAGCCCGAGGTGCTCGGTGACGGCGGCCAGCCCGGCGAGCACCGTGAAGGTGTCCGGGCGGCCCACCACGTCCAGGTCGTAGATCTTCCCGGCGTGTTCGCGCAGCCGCAATCCCTCGGCGAGGAACAGGAAATCGAACTTCCCGCGCTCGGCGGTGCGAGCTAGGTGCGTAAACGAGGAGAACTCGATCTGGCTCAGCGAAGCCGGATCGCTCCACACCGTGGTGTTGTTTACGCCCGGGAAGTGCGCGGCCAGGTGAATCTGCTTGCTCACAGGTGTCCTCCGGCGGTGGCGGCATAGCGGCCGGCGGGCCGGTGCAGGCCGAACAACCCGCGCAGCGTGCCGGCCTCGTAGGCGGTGCGGAAGGCTCCGCGTCGTTGCAGCTCCGGGACCAGGCCGCGGGTGATCGCGGTGAGGTCGTGCGGGATGGCGCCGGGCCGCAACCGGAATCCGGAAAGCCCCGCCTCGGCCCAGGAGAGCAGCCGATCGGCTAGTTCGGACGCGGTGCCGGTGAACACCGGAGCGTCCGATGTGTACACCGCACCGTCGAGCTCGTCCAGCCGGTCCTTCCGCTCGGCCGCGCGTTCGCCAAGGAACACGACCAGATCGCCGAACACGTGCGGGCCGGGTCCGGAAGCCGGTTGGTCGGCGCGGATTCGATCGGTGGTGATCCGCGCCTGCTCCGCGTCGTGCGGGGTGGTAAAGACGACGTCTGCGGCACGGGCGGCGAACCGGTGCGCGGCGGCCTCCGAGGCCAGGGCCGTCACCAGCGGCTGGCCCTGCGGCGGACGTGGCGTGATCGACGGCCCCTTGACGTCGAACCACTTCCCGGCGAAGTCGATGTAGTGCAGCTTTTCGCGGTCGATGAACCTGCCGGTCGCGACGTCGCGGATCTCCGCGTCGTCCTCCCAGCTGTCCCACAGCCGGCGGACCACCTCGACGTAGTCGGCGGCCTCGTCGAAAAGCTCTGCGGGGTCGACCTCGCGCCGGCCGAAGTGCGCGGCCTCAGTGCGTCGGTCCGAAACCTGCACCTGCCAACCCGCGCGGCCGGCGCTGATGTAGTCCAGGCTGGCGACCGCCTTGGAGATGTGGAACGGCTCGGTGTGCGTGACGACGGCGCTGGGCACCAGGCCGATGTGCGTGGTGCGGGGCGCGACGCGAGAGGCGATCAGGCCCGCGTCGAGCCGCCCGCGCACCTGGTCGGTTCGGTCGTCCGGGCCGTCGACGAGGGTCGACTGCGGGCCGAGCGAGTCCTCGATCGTGACGAAGTCGAGCAGGCCGTGCTCGGCTTCCCGCACGACGTCGACCCAGTACCCGGCGGTGAAGAGCTCGGCAGCGCGGGCGGATTCATCCCGCCACGCGGCGGAATGCCAGCCAGCGCCGTCCAGCGCCACCGCGAGGTGCAGGTTCGGTCGTGGTGCCATCTGCAGGTCCTTCCTGCCGCGCGACGACGAATCCACAGTGGATCGTCAGGTGGGGGAGCGTTCGCGAAGCGATGCCGGGACCCGGCGGCGAACGGTGATCGGCGAATGAGGCCGGGATGATGTGCGGGGCTGCGGGAGCTCAGTGCCGCGGACAGGCGGCGGAGGTGATCCGGAGGAGGTCGACATGGTCCCTGGTGACCAACTGCACCGACTGCGCCATGACATGAACGCTAGAAGCGGCGTGGGGAAGCGTCAACGGATTGCCCCGGCTGCCCACGATGTGGGCGGGAAATGCTCAGCGCAGCGAGATCGTCGCGGTACCGGCGGGCAGCACCCGGCCGATCACCGGCGCGCCCGGGATCTCGCCGACCACGAGCAGACCGCCCGAGGTTTGGGCGTCGGCGAGCAACAGCAGGTCTTCTCCCGACGTCGAACCGGGATCGAGGTGAGGGAGGACCCAGTCGAGGTTCCGGCGGGTGCCGCCGCTGACGAACCCGGCCCGCACCGCGTCCCGCGCGCCGTCGAGGTACGGCACGGCGGCGACGTCGATTTCGGCGGCGGTCCCGGACGCGCGCATGGTCTTGAACAGGTGACCCAGCAGACCGAACCCGGTGACGTCGGTCGCGCACACCACCCCGGCCCGCGCCGCAGCGACCGCGGCGTCGCGGTTGAGCGTCGTCATCGCCTCGATTGCCTGCTCGAAGCGTTCCCCGGTGCGCTTGTGCCGGGTATTGAGTACGCCGATGCCAAGCGGTTTCGTCAGCGACAGCGGCAGGCCCGGCCGCGCGGTGTCGTTGCGCAGCAATCGATCGGGGTCGACGAGGCCGGTGGCCGCCAGGCCGTACTTCGGTTCGGGGTCGTCGACGCTGTGCCCACCGCCGATGTGGCAGCCCGCCGCCCCGGCGGTATCGGAGCCGCCGCGCAGCACCTCGGCGGCCAGCTCGAACGGCAGCACATCGCGCGGCCAGCCCAGGAGGTTGACCGCGAGGATCGGAGTGCCGCCCATCGCGTAAACATCGGACAGGGCGTTGGCGGCGGCGATGCGGCCCCAGTCGTAGGGATCGTCGACGACAGGTGTGAAGAAGTCCGTGGTGGCCACAATCGCGGGTCCGCCGTCGGCGCGCACCACGGCCGCGTCGTCACCGGTCTCCAGGCCGACGATCAGCTCCGAGTTCGGCCGTTCGACGGCGGGGGCCAGGCCGCTGACGATCGACTCCAGCTCGCCGGGCGGGATCTTGCAGGCGCAGCCGCCGCCGTGCGCGTACTGGGTGAGGCGAATCGGTTCGGACCCGGTCATGCCCCCATTGCAGCACGTCGGAGCCGGCTCCACAGGCGGAGACGGACGGGAATCGAACCCGCCGCACCGAGGTGCTCGGTGCCATCGGCTTTGAAGGCCGAGGGGGCCACCAGGCGCCCATACGTCTCCGCCGCCACTGTAGCCCCGCGTGCGACAGCGCACCTGCCGGTGGACGGGGTCCTTTGTGGACGAACGTCTGTGAGCTCGGCGACTTCCGGGCTGGTGCCGCGTCGGCGGTCGTAGGATGCCGGCGTGCCGTTCGCGAAGACTGCTGACCAAGCCGAGATCTATTACCAGGTGCGGGGTTCCGGCCAACCGCTGGTGCTGTTGAGCGGGCAGGCGAACACCCACCACTGGTGGGACAACGTCCACGCCGACTTCGAGGGCGACCACCAGACGATCGTGCTGGACTACCTCGGCACCGGCGAGAGCGACAAGCCCGAGGACGCGGAGTACAACGTCCGCCGCTTCGCCGGCGATGTGATCAGCGTTCTCGACGAACTAGGCATCGCGCGGGCCCACGTCTACGGCACCTCGATGGGCGGCAAGGTCGCGCAATGGGTGGCCATCGACCACCCGGACCGGCTCGGGGCCCTGGTCCTGGGCTGCACCTCGGTCGGCGGCACCCGCGGACTCCACCCGGATGCCGCGGTCACCCGATCCCTGGCCCAACCGTCGGTCGAGGCGGCGCGCCAAGCCCTGATCGATCTGATGTACACGCCGGGATGGGTGCGGACCCATCCCGGCCCGTACGTGGTGCTCGGCGGCCGGATGCCCAACCACGCCCGGCGCGGGCACCTGCGGGCCAGCAACGGCCACGACAGCTGGGCGGAGCTGAACCGCGTGACGGCGCCGACGCTGGTGCTGCACGGCACGGACGACATCTTCAGCCCGGCGCGGAACGCGGCGATCCTCGGCGAGCGCATCCCTGGAGCTGAGGTGCACTACCTCGAGGAAGCCCGCCACGCGTACTTCGAGGAGAAGCAGGCCGAGGCGTCCGGGGTAGTGCTGCGGTTCCTCGCCGCGCATCCGTTGCGCTGAATCCGGCTCACTGCGGGTAGGTGTCGGGCAGCCCGAAGGAGGGGAACAGGCTGACGTCGAAGAACGTGACGGCGTGCTTGACCTTCGCGCGGTCGAATTCGAGCACCTGCAGGTGGAACGGCCGGAACACGCCGTCGGGCTGGCGCATGTAGACGCCGAAGGCGACCTGGCCGTTCGCCCGGGCCGGCAGCAGCCGCATGTCGTCCGGGCCGGCCGGGCACTTGAGGTCGACCAGCACGCCGATCTGCTCGGCGCCGCGCACCCAGTTGGTGAAGGGCGGCATCTCCCAGATCGCGTCCTCGGTGAACAACTGCACGATGCGGGAGATGTCCTTGGCCTCGAACGCCGCCACGTAGCGCTCCAGCATCTGCTGCTGTTCGGCGGTCAGCGGCTCGCGGGTGTCGTCCTCGGACGGCTTGACCTGGTCCAGCTGCGCCCGGGCGCGTTGCAGGGAGCTGTTGACCGCAGCGGTGGTGGTGCCGAGCGCTTCCGCCACTTCGGCGGCCTTCCATTTCAGCACGTCGCGGAGGATCAGCACCGCCCGCTGCCGGGCGGGCAGGTGCTGCAGGGCGGCGATGAAGGCCAACCGGGTGCTCTCCCGCGTGCTGACGATCGCCGCCGGGTCCGTGTGGTCGTCGGTGATCATGGTGTCCGGGATGGGCTCCAGCCACGGCACCTCGGGCAGCTCGACCAGCTTGTCGCGGGACGGGTCGCTGGGACCGCCCAGGCCGGTCGGCAGCGGTCGGCGCTTCCGGTTCTCCAGCGCGGTCAAGCAGGTGGTGGTGGCGATCCGGTAGAGCCAGGTGCGCAGCGACGACCGGCCCTCGAACCGGTCGTAGCCCCGCCAGGCGCGCAGGTAGGTCTCCTGCACGAGGTCCTCGGCGTCGTGCAGCGAGCCGAGCATCCGGTAGCAGTGCGCCAGCAGTTCCCGCCGGTACGGGTCGGCCTTCGCGACGAAATCGTCGGTGACCGTGGTGGTGGCCATGACTACGCCCTTTCGGCTTCCTGTGCTGCTGCTTCGGGACGCCCCGGACTGCGCCGACCGGCAGATGGGGTGTCGAAGGGCACAGTATCGGATACCACCGACAGGACGGTCCGATTCGCCGGCCAGCCAGCCGCCGCGGGACCACGATCCCCGATGCCGCCGTCTGATGTGGACGGTCGTGTCGCGGCTCGTGCCTGGTGGCGCAGGCATGGGCCGAGTGAATACCGGAGATCCGCATCCGCTTGGATGAATCGAAGTCTTGTTGGCGGAACATGCCGTACGAGGGGTTAGCTCGGTGGGAAGTCTTCGATCTCGGATCTCGTCCTGGTTCGTGCGTCGGTATCTCACGCGCCTGCGCGGGAAAGGGACCGGGGCGCTGGCGTTGTTGCCGGACGCGGCGTTGATGCCGTTGCGCCGGACCGGCCTGGACCCGGTGCCGGAACTCGGCCTCAAGCGCCAGCAGGAGCCGGTCGCCAAGCTCCCGGTGCCGTTCGGGCTGAACGTCTGGCTGGTCACCGGCTATCGGGAGGCCAAGGCGGTGCTCGGGGACGCCGGCACGTTCAGCAACGACTTCAAGCACCTCGTCGGCAACGCGGGCGTCCAGGCGGAGGACAACCCCGGTGGCCTCGGCTTCACCGATCCGCCGGACCACACCCGGTTACGCCGCATGCTGACGCCGGAGTTCACGATGCGGCGGTTGGAGCGGTTACGGCCGGAGATCCAGGCGATCGTCGGCGAGCGGCTGGACTCGATGGCAGCGGCGGACGGGCCGGTCGACCTGGTGCGGGAGTTCGCGATGCCCATCCCGTCGCTGGTGATCTGCGAACTGCTCGGTGTGCCGCACGTGGACCGCGCGGAGTTCCAGCAGCTGAGCGTGGCGCGGTTCGACTTGTTCGACGGCGTCGCCGCGTCGCTCGGCGCGATGTCGCAGTCGTTGGAGTACCTGCACCGGGTCGTCAAGGAGCAGCGCGAGAGCCCGGGCGACGGCCTGCTGGGCGCCCTCATCAAGGAGCACGGCGAGGACGTCACCGATCGTGAGCTGGCGGAGCTCGCGGACGGGGTGCTCACCGGCGGGTTCGAGACCACGGCCAGCATGCTCTCGCTGGGAGCTCTGGTCATGCTGCAGAACCCGGACCACTTGGCGATGGTCCGCGATGACGATGCCGCCGTCGCCGGTTTCGTCGAGGAACTGCTGCGCCACCTCACCGTCGTCCAGGTCGCTTTCCCGCGCTTCGCACGAGAGGACGTGGAGATCGGCGGGGTGAAGATCTCGCGAGGCGACGTCGTGGTGTGCTCGCTGGCCGGCGCGAACCGGGATGACGAGCTCGGGTCGGACCTCGAGCGGCTCGATCCCACGCGTCCTGCCACCTCGCACCTGGCCTTCGGCTACGGCATCCACCGCTGCGTTGGCGCGGAGCTCGGCCGGTTGGAGCTCCGCGAGGCCTATCCCGCCCTGGTTCGGCGTTTCCCGGCCATGCGCCTGGCGATTGCCCCCGAGGACCTGGCCTTCCGGAAGGCTTCGATCGTCTACGGGCTGGAATCCCTGCCCGTCCACCTGAAGTAGGCGCGCCTAGCTGTCGAGGAGTCGGCTCGTGCCGGCCCCGACGGAATCGGACTCGAAAGATGTCGGACATCGTTGTCTTCGCCAACGCCGCGATCACCATCGTCGGCGTCGTCGTGCTCATCCTCCGGGCCAAGATCAGCCCGGCCATCGCGCTCGTCCTCGGTGCGATCTACCTGGGGCTGGTCTCGGGACTGGGCCCCGAGCAGACCATCAAGTCCATCACCACCGGCTTCGGCGACCTGATGACCGAGGTCGGCTTGCTGATCGCGTTCGGCGTGCTGCTCGGCTCGCTGATGGCCTCCCTCGGCGCGATCGAGAAGCTCGTCGACCTGCTCGTGCGGACCTTCGGCCCGCGGTCCCTGCCCTACACCTTCGGCGCCACCGTCGGCACCGTCCTGCAGTCGATCTTCGCGGACGTGCTGCTGGTGATCACCGCGCCGCTGGCCGGCCGGCTGTCCCGGCAAATCGGCCCGTACGGCGCGGCACGGATGTGCGCGGCGATGGCGCTGGGCATCGAGGTCGGCCTGGTGTTCGTGCTGCCCGGTGTCGGGGCGGTCGCCCTGGCCGGGGTGCTGAACCTGTCGTTCGGCAAGATGTTTATCTTCGGCCTCGTCACGGCGGTCTTCACCATCGTCGCCACGCTGGCGCTGTTCACGGCGCTGGCCAAGCGCGGCTTGTGGAACCCGAAGCTGGACGAGACCGAGGACTTGCCGGTCGCGGAGGTCGCCGAGGAGGAGCGGTCGCGCGAGCTGCCGCCGCTGCCCCTGCTGCTGGCTCCGCTGCTGCTCGCGCTGGCACTGATCGCCTTCGGTGCCAGCGCGGAAATGGCCGGGTTCTCCTCGCCGTGGGTCGACTTCCTCGGCGACCCGGTGATCGCCCTGCTCATCGGCCTGATCGGGGCGGTGGTCCTCGCGCGTTGGAAGCTCCCGGCCGAGCAGACCGCGGCGGCGTTCAAGCGCGGTTTCCACGAAAGCGGCCAGATCCTCATCCTCACGGGTGTCGGCGGCTCGCTGGCGCAGACGGTCAAGGACGTGGGCCTGGGTGAACTGCTGAAGGGCTACTTCTCCACCAGCACGGTCGTCCCGCTGCTGCTGGTGTGGTTGGTGGCCGCGGTGCTGCACATCGCGATCGGCTCGGTGACGCTCGCCTCGATCACCGCCGCCGGCGTGCTGGGCCCAGTCATGCCGCTGCTGGGCATCGACCCGGTCTTCGTCGCCTTGGCGGCGGGCGCGGGTTCGCTGTTCGTCATCCACGCCACCAGCAACACGTTCTGGCTGCTGCAAACCCTGCTGCCCCAAACGACCCGAGGGGCGCTGAAGTCGGTAACGCTGACGGTCTCGGCCGCCTCGATCATCGCGATGATCCCGATTCAGGTCATGGCCCTGGCTTTCTGAACCACGGGACGCTCGTGCAGACGGTGGCTCATGCGGCGAACTTACCGAGAGCCGCGGACCTCCAGCGACGCCAGCAGGGTGGCCGTGGCCTTCTCGATCTCGTCCACCGCCTGTTCGAAAGCGGCCGCGTTGTGCGCGGCGGGCGCGCGGAACCCCGAGATCTTGCGGACGTACTGCAATGCGGCCGCCCGGATGTCACCGTCGGTGACGTGATCGGCGTAGGGCGGGCGGAGCGTCTTGATGCTGCGGCACATGAACATTCCCTGGTTGGATTTCCCCAGCTCGTACCGGGTCGATGAGCTGCGGACCGAGACGGCTCGGGTGCTGTACCGGACATGTTAGAGGCGATGCCCTGTCCGGGAGGCTCGGCGGGCGCGCCGAAGGCTGAGGCCGTTGGACCCTGGGGAGGCATCGTGGGGCCGCGCAATCTGAGGAGGCCGAACCCGACGAGCCTCTTGTGAGGTGGTCATGCCGAACGCCCACGTGCAGCCCGCTACGACTGCCGCTGAACCGCTGGCCCGGCTCGGGCGGTCCTGGGGTTGGCTGCTGACCTTCGGGGTCCTGACCGCGATCGCCGGAATTCTAGTGCTGGTGTGGCCAGGACCGGCAGTCGTCGCTTTGGCGATCATTGTCGGAGTGCAGTTGCTGGTCGGCGGGATCTTCTGGTTCGTCGAGGCCGTGAGCGCGCACCAGGAGAATCGCTTCGCCCTGGTTCTGCTTGCCGTGCTGGCCATCATCGCTGGCGTGGTGGTGCTGAGGTCGCCTGTTGCCTCCGTCGCGCTGTTCCCGCTTGCGCTGGGTCTGTTCTGGACGATCAGCGGGGTTGTCGAAACCTTGCACGCGATCGTCGCTGCGGGCGTTCCGGCGCGGGGATGGGCGGTCGCGTCCGGGCTGCTCAGCGTGCTCGCCGGTATCGCCTTGCTGGCCTACCCCGGCCTCGGGCTGGTGACCCTGACCTACATCCTCGGCATCTGGCTGGTGGTGTACGGGGTTGTCGCCGCTGTCCGAGCAGTTCGAGTGCGGCCGCATGCAGCAGCGGCACCCGCAGCGCATGCGGGCCCAGCACCGGCGTAGCCGGAGTTCGCCATGAGCAGTCAGCGGAGCCAGCGTTCACCGGACAGGACGCATCGTTGGGCGTCCCCCCGCGCCATTACGAGCTTGGTGCTTGTCGTGGCGGCAGTGGTGCTCGTGCTCGAGAACCGGCAAACCGTCGAGATCAGGATCTTCGTGCCGTTGGTCACGATGCCGATGTGGACGGCGCTGGCCGTGATGCTGGTCGTCGGGATCGTCGTCGGGCTCTTGGTGTCCCGTCCCCGGAAATGAGGGGGAGCTGGCGGGCCCGGCGTCGCGGTGCTTCGATCACTGCGCCTCGGGATGGCGTCGTGGTCTGAGGTCGCCCGAGGTGTGCAGGTCCACGCTTTCAATCGCGGTCCAGTACCGGGTGGCGTCCGTGACGGCCACGGCCAACTCGGCGCTGAGCGTGGCCAGGTGGGTTCCGGCGAGCCTCAGCTTGTCTCCGGGGTGATTGCTGGTCTTGGCCCGCTCCACATCCTGTTCGTCGAAGCGCCCAACCTGTTCGGCCAGCACGGAGCTCAGTTGGCTGAGCTCGGCGAGCGTGCCCACGATCGCCGAGCCGAAGGCGTGGAGTTCGTTCAAGGACGGCTGCGGGGTCCTGGCCTGCAGGCTCACGGACTCTGCCACAGCATCCCGCCCGCGGTGCAGCGCTTCCAGGGGATGTTCGTGCTCGGGCATGGGAGATGCCTCCTCGGCTGAGTGGCGACTCCAGCGGCTGCGGAGCGGGGAAGCCCTGTTCGGAGGCTTCGCTGCCCGGTGGCGCAAGAAGGCGCGGTAACGCTGAAGTACCCGATTTCGCTGACCGACTCCCGTGCTCAGGACTCCGGCGGTCGGTGGACGTTGTCTCAGTCGTCGACGGACAACCGGGCGAGGCGCCGGGCCGTTGGCCAACGCACGTGGGTGACCCAACCGAGCTTCTCGAAGATCCGGATCAGCCGCGCGGAGATGTCGATCTGGCCAGGCCGGACGCCATGCCGAGCGCAGGTCGGGTCGGCGTGGTGCAGGTTGTGCCACGACTCGCCCATGCTCAGCAGGGCGAGCGGCCAGAAGTTGGCCGCCTTGTCGCGGCTGCGGAACGGGCGCTCCCCGAACATGTGGCAGATCGAGTTCACCGACCAGGTCACGTGGTGCAGGAAGGCGACGCGGACCAACCCGGCCCAGAAGAAGGACGTCGCGGCACCCCACCAGGTGCCGGTGATCAAGCCGCCGCACAACGCAGGCAGCGCGAACGTGGCCACGGTCAGCGGCCCGAACAACCGGTGCACTAGCCGGATGTCGGGGTCGGCCAGCAGATCGGGCGCGAACCGCTGCTGATTCGTCAGATCCCGGTCGAAGATCCAGCCCATGTGCGCGTGCCAGAACCCCCGCGCCAACGCGACGGGGGACGTGCCGAACGCCCACGGCGAGTGTGGATCGCCCTCCCGGTCGGCGAACGCGTGGTGCCTGCGATGATCTGCGACCCAGTGCAGGATCGGTCCCTGGACCGCCATGCTGCCCGCGACCGCGAGTGCGATGCGCATCCAGCGCTTGGCGCGGAACGCGCCGTGCGTGAAGTAGCGGTGGTAGCCGACCGTCACGCCGAGGATGGTGAACACGTACCAGCCGACGGCGAGCAGCGCATCCCACCAGCGCAAGCCCCACCCCCACACCAGCGGCACAGCCGCGATCAAGGCCAGGAACGGCACGAGGATGAACGCGTAGACCGACAGGTGCGGGGCCAGTGGCCTGCGCCCGGCCAGCAGCGGTTGGGGATTCGACTTGGACACGTCGCTGGCGACCATCGCAGCAGAAACCTCGAATCCGCCTAGTCGGAAGCTCTGCCACCACCGACCGGGAGGCAGCCGTTCACCCACCACACAACCGGCAAGGGGCACGAAGAGCAACGAACCGCCCGGCAAGCATTGGTGAACGCGGGTGAAGGGCTTGGTGTCGAGACACTGCTGCCGGATCCCCTCATGAACGTGCGGTCAGGTCTGTGCTGGAGGAAAAGCCCGGTCGCTTTCGACCTCGACCCGGTTGCGGCCGGCGTGCTTCGCCCGGTAGAGGGCTCGGTCGGCGGCGGCGAATAGGGGGACGAAATGGGTGGGGCCGATGGCGACGCCGACGCTGACGGTCGGCGGTCGGGTTCTCGAGCCCACCTGCGGCGTCCAGTCGTGGGTCTCCACAGCGGCGCGGATGCGCTCGGCCAGCTCCGGGCCGCCGGGGCCTGGAGCCTGTTCCCGGTCGGCGAGCAGTACCAGGAACTCGTCGCCCGCCCATCGGCAGACGAGGTCGTCGGAGCGGCACTCGCGCCGCAGCAGCCGGGCCACCTCCTGCAAGACGGCGTCGCCTGCGGTGTGGCCCGCGGCGTCGTTGATCTTCTTGAAGTTGTCGACGTCCATCACGACCAGCCACCGCACCGCGGCTTGATCGGCAGCCGAGGCCCGGTGCTCCACGCCGCGCCGGTTGAGCAGGCCGGTCAGCGGGTCCCGGCACGCGTCCTGCTGCGCGGCGGACTCCTGGCGCTGCGCCTGGATGGCGACGCGGCGTTGCTCCAGGGCCTGACCGAGCCCGACCTGCAGCACGCGCATCGCCGTTCTGCTGGCGGCCACCAGGCTGCGCAGCGCGGCGGCCTCGCCGACGGGGTCGTCCAGCTCTCGGCAGATCGTGGTCAGGGCCAGCGAGAACCGCGTCCGCAGCCTGGTGTCCCGGATCCATTCCGCTGTTTCGACGGCTCGGCTGGCGAAAGTCCGGGCTTCGGCCAGGCGGTGCTGGTGCCGACGGATCTCGGCGAGCACCCAGTTCGCGATCGCCGAGGTGTAGCGGTCCTCCGCTTCCTCGCTCGCCGTCAGGGCCTGCACCGCGCGGCTCTCCGCTTCGGCGACGTGCCCGAGGGCGGCCAGCGCCCGGGCGCTGCCGGCCTGAACGCGGTTGCGGATCTGTCCTGGGGAGGCCAGCGACAGCGCTTCGTCGAAGAGCTCCAGCGCCGTGCGGAAGCACTCGTCCGCGGCGCCGTTGGCCTCCATGGCCCGCAGTTGCCAGCAGTTGGCCTCCCGCTCCAGGCAGTGCGCGAGGATCTCCGGCGCACCGCAGCGCCGGGCGACCTGAACCGACTGGGTGATGAGCTCGCGCGCGGCGTCGTGGTGCCCGACTGCCTGCAGCAGATCCCCGAGCATGCCCATCGCCTGGGCGGCGGAGCCACCCTGCGGCCGGTCGACGTCGAGCACGGTCCACCCCTCGGCGACGAGGTCGAGGGCGAGCGGAATCCGATCGAGCCGCCACGCCAGGTAGGCCCGGTGCACGAGCACGACGCTGGAGTCCCACCGGCCATCGACGTGGTTGGCCCCGTCGGCGACCAGCCGCCTGAAGGCGAGGCCGGCGGCGTTCGGGCGGCCGGACTCCAGCAACATCCGGACGTGCCGGTCCGGCTCGGGGACCAGCCCCGCCATCAACGGATCGTTCTCCCGCACTGCCTCATCCTCGCAGCCACGCAACCCGGTGACCTGCTGTTCTGAGCCACCGCGCTGCGTTCAGAGTACCGATCCCAGCGGATTGCTCAGCCCCAAAGGCCGAGGGCGAACTCGGCGATCACGGTCGACAGGAGGAACGACGCCGTGATCGCGACCAGGCCGACCGGGATGATCTTCCAGCCGATCCGCCGCAGCAGCGGGATGTCCTTGCCCAGCGACAGCCCCGCCAGGGTCAGCATGATGGTGGCGATCGAGAGGAAGTCCACCGACTTCACCAGCGGGTTCAGCACCTCTGCGCCGGGGAACCAGGGGCTCGAGATGTAGGCGCCCACCGTGGTGATCCAAACGATCGCCGAGATCTTCCGGGACACCTTCGCTAGGAGGAGCCCGACCAGGACCAGGGCCAGGAGCACCGCGTAACCGCCGACGACCTTCCAGCTCAAGGCACCGGCCGCGATCGAGGCGGTGCCGATGCCCAGCACCGTCAGCACCCCAAGCGACAGCCACAGCGGCAGCGTGACCTGGGTGGAGACCGCGGCGACCTGCTCCCGGAACGCGCGGTTGTCCGCGACCTCGTCCGACCCGGCACCGGCGGAAGCCGCTGGCGCGCCCGATCCCGGAGCGGCGGTGTCCCGGCGTCCCGTGAGCAGCCGGTAGAACCGGTCGGCCAGCGGCAGCGCGATGTAGATCCCGACGTACACGCCCAGGATCGTGGTGATCAGGTTCGACACGGCGGCCATGCCCAGGATGGCCTCTTCACCGGCCGGATACGCGTCCACGATGCTCGCCGTGGACGCCGCCATCATCGAGCCGGACCCGACTCCCGCGCCCATGGCCAGCGCCAGCGGATCGAAGATCCGCCAGTTGGCCACGAGGGACGTCAGGAGCGTGATGAACACCGCGCCGAAGAGCGTGCCGAATACGTACATCGCCAGCACGCCGCGGTACTGGTCCGAGTCCGGCCCGTACTTCTCCGAGACCATCGCGAACGACGGCTCGCGGTCGAGGGAGAACGTGGCGCCGACCGTGGCCTTGCCCATGCGCAGCAGCACGGCCAGCGGCAGGGCGAGGGCGATCGTCCCGAGCAGGTGGCCGACCTCCTGCAGCAGCAGGGCGGGCCCCGCTTTGACCAGGGTCGGCAGGCTCGGGCCGATGTTGAAGGCGAGCCGGGCCACCAGCAGCATCACCGCCACGCCGACCAAGGCCGAGGCCGCCTTCTGCAGGTCCAAGCCGAGCGGCTTGAACCGCTGCACCGACACCAGCAGGCCGAGGACCAGCCCCCACACCATCGGGAAGATGATGATGGACCCGATGCCCAGATCGATCTTGACTTGGCCGACGAACTGGACGACCAGCGCGATGACCAGCGCCAGGGCGGCGATCGGCAGCGTTTGCTTCGTTCCGGCCTCGGCCGGGGCGGTGGAAATGGTCATCGGGCTGCTGCTTCCTGCGAGGGGTTCCGGCGGTGGGCCGCCGCGGTGAACCGGTCTTTCTGCTGATTCGGTCCCATGACGCCGCCCTAGTAGCTCAGCGATGGGAACGGTGCGCCTGCGGCGCGGGTGGGCACCCAGACGGCCTTGGTCTGGGTGTACTCATCGAGCACACCCGGGCCGGAGGAGCGGCCGTGGCCGGAGTCGCCGAAGCCGCCGAAGGGGACGGCGACGTGGATCGTCTTGTAGGAGTTGATCCAGAAAGTGCCGGCCTTGACCGAGCGTGCCACGTGGTGGGCGCGGGACACGTCGCCGGTCCACACCGCGCCCGCCAGGCCGAAGTTCGTGCCGTTGGCCCGGTCGATCGCTTCCGCCTCGGTGTCGAATGCGTCGGCGCCGACAACGGGACCGAACACCTCGCTGGTCTCCAACCGGTTGGCGGGTGTGACCCCGTCGAGCAGGGTAGGCGCGACCCAGTGACCGGCCGCCAGCGCGGTGCCGGTCAGCGCGGCGGGCAGCTCCGCGCCGGTGACCCGGCGGCCGCCGTCCTGCAGCCCCGCCTCGATCAGGGAGGTCACGGTGGCGAACTGCGGTGCGGTGATGATCGGGCCGACCTCGGTGTCGGGGTCGAGCGGATCGCCGAGGCGCAATCGCGCCGCCCGCTCCGCAACGCGTTCGACGAACTCGGCGTGGACGCTGCGCTGCACCAGCAGCCGCGAACCGGCCACGCAGGACTGCCCGGCGCCGGAGAACACGGCCGCGATGGCACCGTCGGCCGCGCGGTCCAGGTCCGCGTCGGCGAAGACGATATTGGCGCTCTTGCCGCCGAGTTCGAGGACGGCCGGGATACCGGCCTGGGCCGCCGATACCGCCACCCGGCGGCCGGTGGCCACCGAGCCGACGAACGAGACCTTCCCGACGCGCGGGTCGCTGGTGAGCGCGGCGCCGACGGTGCCCCCGAGGCCGACGGCGACGTTGAAGACGCCTTCCGGCAGACCGGCCTGGTGCGCCAGCTGGGCCAGCCTGACGGTGGAAGCCGGGGTGAACTCGCTGGGTTTGACGACGACGGCGTTGCCGGCGGCCAGCGGGGCGGCCGAGTTCCAACCGGCCGTGAACAGCGGCGCGTTCCACGGCGTGATGGCCACGACGACGCCCCAGGGGACGCGTTCGGTGTAGGTGTGCCAGTTGCCGGGGACGGGGATGGTCCGGCCCATCAGCTTGTCGGCCCACCCCGCGTAGTAGCCGAACATTTCGGCGACCTTGGCCGCCTCGCCCCGGGTGTCCCGGAGCGGCTTTCCGGTGGTGGCGGACTCCAGCACGGCCAGTTCCTCGGCGTGCTCGGAGAGTATGCCGGAGACCTTGCGCAGGATCGCCGCCCGTTCGAAGGCGTCCGTCGCGGCCCACTTCGCGGCCCCGTGGACCGCGCTGGTCAGGATGGCGTCGGCGCCTTCCCGGCCGGGATCGTTGAAGTCGGCGTAGTCCTCGCCGGTGGCGGCGGAGGTGAGGGTGATGCGCTCGCCCCCGCCGGTGACGATGGCGCCGTCGATGAAGGCTCCAAGGCCTTGCGGGAAGGCGGCGTCCAAGGCCTGGCGTGCAGATGCGGCCGAAGAAGTGGCCGGGATGGTGCTCATGATTTGGGGGATCCTTCGCGGGTGAGGGAGGGGGCGACGGTTCGCGCGATCTCGGTGAAGTCGGCGCTGGGGCCGAGGCGGGCGAGGGCGTCCTGCCAGCGCTGGCTCGCGGCGGCCAGCAGGCCGGGCTGCTCGCCGCGCTGGCCGGC
Organism: Saccharopolyspora sp. ASAGF58; assembly: GCF_012277335.1. Taxonomy (NCBI): domain Bacteria; kingdom Bacillati; phylum Actinomycetota; class Actinomycetes; order Pseudonocardiales; family Pseudonocardiaceae; genus Saccharopolyspora; species Saccharopolyspora sp. ASAGF58. The sequence goes on from NZ_CP040605.1 coordinate 6,497,206, forward strand.
GATCTCGATGGCCAGGGCGGCGTCCCGGGCCATCAGCCCGAGGGAGAAACCGGAGTCGTGGGTGCCGGAGAGCACCCAGTCCGGGTACATCGCGGCGGAGACCAAGCTGGCGCCGGAAGCTCCGCTGATCCCCGCCGCGGCGATGGCGGGATCCACGCCGTAGGCCTTCGCGACGGCTAGGGCCTCACCGACGGACACCAGATTGGCCGCGGCCAGGACGTTGTTGAGCAGCTTGACCACGTTGCCGGAGCCGGGGCCGCCCAGGTGCTGGTACTGGCCGCCGGTCAGGGCCTCCACCACGGGCCGGGCCGCGTCGAGGCCATCTGGCGTGGCCCCGACGAACGCGGTCAACCGCCCCGTCGCGGCCCCGGCTCGCCCGCCCGAGACGGGTGCGTCCACGAAGGCCGCGCCCCGTTCGGCGGCGAGGACGGCGAGCTTGGCGCTGGTGGCCGGCTCCGACGTCGTCGTGTCGACGATCGCGATGGTGCCCGCGCTCTCCAGCAGTTGGGGGACCGTCGCCTCGACCACGCGGGCCGAGGGCAGCGAGAGGACTACGTAGGGCGTTCCGGCCAGCAAGCCGACGTCGTCCACGGTGCGGATGCCGCCACTTCCTGCGGCGGAACGCGCATCGGGGGAGGGGTCGAACCCGGACACCTGCCAGCCGGCCCGGTGCAGGGTGGAGGCCATGGCACCGCCCATCGACCCCAGGCCGACGACGGCGATTTGCTTGTCCATCAGAGCTCCTGTTCGTGGGGACGTTCTGGTTCGTCCTAGTCGAGGTAGATGTCCAGGTCCTTCCACAGCTGCTGGGTGCGGCGGATGGCGGCGCGGCTGCGTTCCGGCTGCGCCGCTTGCATCCCGGCGAGCAGCCCGTAGACGACCGAGGTGGCCGCGGTGACGGACTGGAAGAAGGAAATGCCTTCCGACGGCACGATCAGCAGGTGGTCGGCCACGGTGGTGGCCAGTCGGCCTCGGCGCATGTCGGTGATCGCGATGATCGTCGCGCCTGCGGCGCGGGCTGCCTCGGTGGTGGCGATGAGCTGCTTCATGGATCGCCACATGTTGATGACCACCAGGACGTCGCCCGGTCCCAGGCTGTTGATGGCGGTGGCCAGGTGCACCCCGGCCCGGTTCTCCAGGGAGATCGGGTAGCCCATGGTGGAACCGAGGTGGGCCATGACGCTGGCCGGGCCGGCGAAGGAGCCGACGCCGACCACGAGGATCGACCTGGCCGCCGCCAGTGCCGCGATGGCGGCCTCCGCGTCGGCGGCGGTGTTGGTGTCCAGCGCCTGGCGCAGGTTGTCGATGTCGTGCGTCAGGGCGTCGTGCAGCGGGCTCCGGTGCTCGCCGTGCTCGACGAGCGTGTCCTCGGAGGAGATCAGCACCAGGTAGCGGGCGCGCAGCTCGCGCTGCAGGTCCGGCCAGCCCCGGTAGCCCAGCGTCTGGGCGGCGCGGACCACGGTGGAGTTGTTGACGTCGGCCCGCTGCGCGATCTCGGCGATGTCCGCGTAGGACGCAAGTTGCGGATTGCGGACGATCACGTCGACCACGCGCGACTGCGCCTTGGAGAGCGGCACGCCGGGCAAGACGTCACCCAGCCACTGGGCGTCGGCGTTGCCGAAGATCTCGTCGTTGTGTGCTGTGGACACGAACCCTGCTCCCGGATACGAGGCGGAGCGCCCTGCAAGCGCGATTGCGACAATGTACATCGCAATTTTGATTGCAGAAAGACCCTGTTGCGCGCCGGATGGCGAAGCGCCGGCGTGGGATCAAGTCGACTGCGCGGACCGTCTGGGGCCGAACCCGCTCGCAGCTGCCGTGAGCAGCAGCGCGGCCCCGAGGAAGTAGACGGCGGTGATGCCGAGCCAGTCGGCGAGCACGCCGCCCAGAAGGAGGCTGACCAACCTGCCGGTCTGGAACAGCGCGTCGAATCCGGCGAAGACGCGACCTCGCGCTGCCTCGCCGGTGTGGGTTTGCACCAGGCTGGTGAAGGTTATGGTGCCGGTCGAGGTGCTCAGGCCGTAGAACAGCAGCGCCGCAGCCGCCAACAGGGGCCACGTCGTCAGGGCCAGCAGCACGTCGACCAAGCCGCGAACGCCGTATGCACCGAAGACGATGCCCGGCCGGACCGGGCCGCGCACGATCCGGGTCAGCAGGGCGGGGCCGGCGAGGGCGCCGACGGCGATGGTGGCCAAGAGCCAGCCGAAACCCTGCGGGCCCAGACCGAGCCGTTCCCGGACGAGGACGACGAGCAAAGCGCTGGTGGCTCCGGCCGACAACGCGGCAAGCAACTGCGCCGTGGCCAGTGAGCGCAGCAGCCGGTCGGCCACGAGCAGCCGGACGCCGTCGAGGGCGTCGCGCGCCCAACCCTGCGAGGTCGCGGCGCGATGACCGGGAACCGCCAAGCCGGTGAGCAGCATGGCGCTGATGGCGAACGATGCGGCGTTGAGCCAGAACGCGGCGGCGTAACCGGCCACGGCGGCGAGCGCGCCGGCCAGCGGTGCGAGCGCGATTTGGGCGACGATCGCGGTGGTCCAGATGCCGGAGTTGGCGGCGACGAGTTCGCGTTCGCCGACCAGTGCCGGTAGCAGGCTGTTGGCTGCGGGGTTGAAGAACACCGCGGCAGCCGAGAGCGCGAACGCGATCGCATAGACCGCTCCCAGGTGGGTACCGACCAGAGGCAGCAACGCGGCGAGGGCCATGCGGACGAGGTCGGCTGCGATCATGATGCGGCGTCGAGGCAGGCGATCGACCACGACGCCGGCCACGGGAGCGAACAGCAGCACCGGCACGACGTCGGCGATCACCACTCCGGCCACACCCAGACCCGAGCCCGTGCGGTCCAGGACCAGCAGGAGCAGCGTCACCCCGGCCAGGATGTCCCCGGCGCGCGAGATCACCGCAGCGGCCCACCACCTCCGGTAGACGGGCCGCGCGAGCAACTCCCGCACCGTGATCCGGCCCGGTTCTGCCGCTGGCACAGATGTCCTCCCGCAGCTTCCCGACGGTGTGAGGGCAGGACCTGTTATTCAGGAGGCCGGGTTGAGCGGGTTGGGGCAGCACGGGCAGCGTGCACGCGCCTGGGCCCGCAGCCCGGACCGGTCAGTCACCGCCGAGTTCCACCCACCGCTTGGCGACGAGGCGGGCGAGGAAGTTCGCCACGTCGTCGTCGGCCACGTGGTCGTAGCGGTCGCGCAGCTTCTCCACGATCTCGGCGACCGTGCGCCGTCCGTCGCACAGGTGCAGGGTGGTCGCGCCGGTCAGGTTCAGCACCGTCGCAGATTCGGGCACCTGCAACATGTACTGCTTCCGTGCCCGGTCGAAGCCCAAGCGCACGTGCGAGGCCAATCTGGGCTGGCTCGATGGCTGTAGTGCTGTGCTCATCGCCGTCTCAGTTCACTCGGTCCGGAAAGCTCGGTCTGCGGGCCTGCGTCGGCGAGCAGGTTTCTCGCGGTGGTCTGCTCGTCGACGCAGGGGCCACTGCTGGTGTTCGGTGCTAGTCCTCCATCCGCGAGACGTACATCGTCACTTCGGACGCGCACGCGAGTTCTTCGAAGTCCGGGGCCTCCCAGTCGACTTCCTCGAACTTCGGGGGCTCCCATTCAAGAGCCGTCCGAGCGGTATCGGATTGCATGGTCGGCACCTCCGCTCTGCGGATTTCACCGTCTTGCAGGGGAGCTCCCGCCTGCGGGCAGGCGGGAGCTCTGCGGTTGACAAGAGCCGGTTTACGGGCTGAAAGCCCGGGCTAGTCGGATGAGATTGGTGGGGTCAGGGCGCGATCAGCAGCCCCAGCCGCCCCAACCCCAGCCGCCCCAGCCCCAGCCGCCCCAGCCGCCGCGGCCCCAGCCGCCCCAGCCGCCGCCACGGCCGCCCCAGCCTCCGCCGCGGCCGCCCCAGCCGCCGCCGCGGGAGCTGAAAATCGTGCTGATCTTCATCGTGATCCCTCATCTTTTCAAAAGGGTTCAACGACTTTCGTTGGACCTTCGGATGTTGCTTTGCAACCAACAACGCCGACGTCGTTCCGGAAAGCGTCAGCCCGGGATGGTCGGGAATGTGAACGATCGCTCTGCGTGGTGTTGCACTTGCAACCATAGAGTTAAAGGGTGGTGTCAACAGGGGACTTTCGTCCTCAGCACTATCTGTAGCCCCTTTGGTTGCGCTACGTATTCGGGTGTCGCGCTGCGGCCAACGCGCCGGTCGCGAAATCGCGTGCCCGGAGCATCCACTGTGGAATTATCTTTCGCGGGATCTGCGCGCGATTTCCAGCTGTCAGAGACGGTTGTGCGGGCGGCTGGACCGCCTACGTGGTCCATGGCCGCATGTGTGGCTGCCGTGGTTCGGCGTGCGCGAGAATTCCAGGGTGCTGTTCGGGATTCTGGGTTCGGCTGGAGGTGCTGGGCTCGCCGCGCTCAACGGCGACGGCGAGCGCGCCGCGCTGCTGCTGGGGATCGCGAAGACCCTCGTCGGCCGGACGTCGACCGCCCACCGCGAGCTGGTGAGCGACTTCGGCGCGGCTCTCGAGCGCGGCGCGGCACTCGCCTACGACCAGGCGATCGCACTGCTCACCGGAGAAAGCGGGAATAGTCCGCGAGCCAGATCGCGTTCGCGGCCTTCTGGCAGCCGCGCGCGAAGTCCTTGATCTGGTGCTCGTAGCGGACGAACGCGGTCCGGTGGTCGCCGTCGGCCGCGGCCAGCTCTCCGGCCAGCACGTAGGCGGCGACCAGCGCCTGACCGCTGCCCAGCCCGCCGAGGGTGGCGCCGTAACCGGCGTCGCCGAGCAAACGGCGCTGATCGCTCGCTGACGGGCCGCTGACGGGTGGTTTTCCCGAGTCGAGCGGCGGGACGGCGCGTAAGGTGGACGCCGCGCTGCACGGGGGACGAAGGGACCGCAGACGACCATGACCGCCTCGACGATGCCGATCTGCGCCACCTGCGGCACGCAGTACGCCCGACCACGCCCGGACTGCCCGGTTTGCGAAGACGAGCGCCAGTACGTGCCGCAGGGCGGTCAGCAGTGGACGGATCTCGCGAGCGTGCGCTCCGACGAGCGCAAGGCGCTGATCCGCGAACAGGACGATGTGCTCGGGATCGGCTGCGAGCCGCGGTTCGCCATCGGCCAGCGCGCGCTGCTGCTGCGCACCGACGCGGGCAACGTGCTGTGGGACTGCGTGTCCTATTTGGACGATGAAATCATCAGCACGATCAATGATCTCGGCGGATTGATCGGCATCGCGATCAGCCACCCGCACTACTACACCACGATGGTCGAGTGGGCCCACGCCTTCGACGTGCCGGTGCACCTGCACGCCAACGACCAGCAGTGGATAGGCCGCCCGGACCCGTCGATCCGGCTGTGGGAGGGCACAACCAACGAGCTCGCGCCCGGGCTAACCCTGATCAACCTCGGCGTGCACTTCGCCGGCGGCACGGTGCTGCACTGGGACAGCGGCGAGGGAGCGCTGTTCACCGGCGACATCGTGCAGGTCATCCCGGACCGCACGCACGTGGCCTTCATGTACAGCTACCCGAACCTGATCCCGGAACGTCCCAGCGTCGTCCGCCGCGCCGCGCAGCTGCTGGAGCCCTACCGGTTCGACGCGCTCTACGGGGCCTGGTGGGACACGGTGATTCCTACCGACGCGCGCGGCATCGTGCAGCGCTCCGCCGCCCGCTATCTCCGCTACGCCCTGGATGACGTGGAGAACTGAGCGGCTCACACGTCGATGGTCGCGGCGCAGTGCCAGCCGCGAGAGTCGTGCTCGATCTGAAGTTCGTTCAGCGAAACGGCTTTGGGCGCGGCACCGATGATCTCGGCGCGTGCCACCGCGACGTTGGCCAGTTCCAGCGCGATGCCGGTTGCGAGCGGCTGGACGCGGATGTCCAGCGGGACCGTGCCTTCCGCGTCCAGCAGGTAGATGATCTCGTCGAGCACCGCGAGCAGGAGTTGCTCGTCGGTGCCGTCGAATTCGACGGTTCTGGTGCTTTCCGGCCCATCCACCGCGACCTCGGCGAAAGCGGCCACCAACGCGCGGGCCGCGGCTGCCAGGCATTCCTCGCGCGTCGAACCCCACGCTTCGAACCGGATGTCGGCGGTGTGCGGCAGGAAGCGGAACCCGTTCATCTCGACTCCATACGGCGGATGCCCCGGCCGTCAGGCCAGGGAGGAGACGATCCCGCGTGTCCGGCTGCGCAACGGCCACTGTAAGATCGGTTCCGGCAAGCGAACCTTGCCGCCCCAGCACACCAAGCTGGAACCACAAGCAACACCATGGGTACCGGTGGTCTATCGGGAGCCCGCCCACGGAGTGGGCGAATGCCTGCGGAGCTGGCGTAAGACATATCAGGCCGAGCCTGGCGCGGCTGGCTGTGAAACAGGAAACCCAGTCCGCGAGGACTGAATCTCCCTGCACCAACCGGGAGAGAAGTCAACCCTTCACCACGCCCAGCGGCACGAGCCTGGCGATGCGGCGGCACAGCCCGGCTCCTTCGGCGGCGGCGACGACGGCGTCGACGTCCTTGTAGGCGGTCGGCGCCTCCTCGGCGAGCCCGCGAGCGGAACTGCCGCGGACGACGATGCCGTCGTGCTCCAGGTCCCGGCGCAGGCGGCGGGGATCGGTCGTGCGGATCGCCTGGTGCCGGCTCTGCGTGCGTCCGGCGCCGTGGCACGTCGAGAAGAACGCATCACCGGTCGGCACGCCGGTGAGCACATAGGACGCCGTGCCCATCGAACCGGGGATCAGGACCGGCTGCCCGGCTTCCCGCAGGCTCGGCGGCAGTTCCGGGTGCCCGGGCGGCAGCGCGCGCGTGGCTCCCTTGCGGTGCACGCACAGCGTTCGCCGCTGGCCCTCCACCTCGTGCGTCTCGATCTTGGCGAGATTGTGCGAGATGTCGTAGACGAGGTCGAGCCCGCGGCCGGTCACCTTCCGCAGCACCTCGCCGGCGGCGACGCCGAGCACCTGGCGGTTCGCGCGGGCGTAGTTCGCCGCTGCGGCCATCGCGCCGAGATAAGCGCGACCCGCCGGCGAATCGACCGGCGTGCACGCCAACTGGCGATCCGGGACGGTCAGGCCGTAATCGGCCATGCTCTCGTCCATGCTGCGCACGTGGTCGGTGCAGATCTGGTGGCCGAGCCCGCGGGAACCGCAGTGGATCATCACGCACAGCTGGTCGAGGCGGAGCCCGAAGGCCCCGGCGACGCCCTCGTCGTAGATCTCGGCGACCGCCTGGACCTCCAGGAAGTGGTTGCCGGACCCGAGGCTGCCGACCTGCCCGAGGCCCCGGTCCCGCGCGCGGGCGCTGACCCGACCCGGCTGCGCGTCGGCCACCGCGCCGCCGTCCTCGCAGCGCTCCAGGTCGCGCGGCGTGCCGCGCCCGCGCGCGACGGCGTAGTGGCACCCCTCTTCCAGTAACCGGTCGAGGCCCTCGCGGGGCAACTCCCACACCGCGCCCCGGCCTGCCCCGCGCGGCGTGGCCCGGCTGAGCCCGTCCATGATCCGCTCGGCGACTCGGCGGAAGTCCGGCCGGTCCAGCTCGGCGGCCAGCAGCCGCACCCCGCAGGAGATGTCGAAACCGACGCCACCCGGTGAGACGACACCGCCGGCGCGGACGTCGGTCGCCGCGACGCCGCCGATCGGGAATCCGTAGCCCCAGTGCATGTCCGGCATGGCGTACGACGCGCCGACGATGCCGGGCAGGGCGGCTACGTTGACGACCTGGTCGAGCGCGCCGTCGCCCTTTGACGGCAGCAGTCGCCGCGACGCGAACACCACCCCCGGCACACGCATCGCGCCGTGCTGTTCGATCCGGAACCGGTACGGCGTTTCCTCGACGAGCTCCACCCGGGCCTCCCGCGTTCCTCCGCCCCCGGCAGTACCCACCGGGGCCCGGCCCGACACGCGCCCGATGGCAGCAGCGAACTCGGCCCCGTCGGTCAGGCCCCGTCGGTCAGGCCCCGTCGGTCAGGCCTTGGCGGTCAGGCCCCGTCGGTCAGGCCTTGGCGGGCTCGTCCTCCTCGCGGGGGAGCGGCGGCGCGGACGCCGGGTCGGCGAGGGTGGCTCGGGCCCGGTCGCAGTCCAGCGCTCCGTCCCATTTGGACACGATGAACGTCGCCACGCAGTTGCCCAGCAGGTTGGTGACGACCCGCATGGTGTCCATGATCCGGTCCGCGCCGAGCATCAGCGCGACCGCGGCGACCGGGATGACGCCGACCGCGCCGGCCGTCGCCGAGAGGGCGATGAACGCCGAGCCGGGGATCCCGGCCATGCCCTTTGAGGTGAGGACCAGCACCAGCACCACGGTGATCTGCTGCCCGATGGTGAGGTCCACGCCGACGGCCTGGGCCATGAACAGCGTCGCCAGCGACAGGTAGATGGACGCGCCGTCGAGGTTGAACGAGTAGCCGGTCGGGATGACCAGCCCGACCGCCTCCCTGCGGCAGCCCGCGCGTTCGAGCTTCTCCATGATCCGCGGCATCACGACCTCGCTGGACGCGGTGCCCACGGCCAGGGCGAACTCTTCCCGCGTGTAGCGCAGGAACCGCAGGAGGTGCAGCCCGGTGAACGCCTTGAGCAGCACGCCGAGCACGACGCAGAACAGCAGCGCCGCTCCGTAGCAGGCGCCGATGAGGGTGGCGTAGGTGCTCAGCGAGGACAGCCCGTACTGGCCGATGAGGTACGCCATCGAACCGAACACCGCGATCGGGGCCAGCCGCATCACGAAGCCGATGATCTTGAAGATGATCTCGCCGGTCTGCTCGATGAAGGCGAAGACCTGTGGCGCGCGCCCGATGCCGATATGCAGCAGCCCGGCCGCGAACAGCACCGCCAGCAGCAGCACCTGCAGCAGTTCGTTGTCGGCGAAGGCCGCCACCGCGCTTTCCGGGATCATGTGCAGCACGAACTGAGCCGGGCCGGGCATCTGCTCGCCGTGGGTCTTGGCGGTCACGCCGGAGGCGTCCAGCGTCGCCGGATCGACATTGAGCCCTGCGCCGGGCTGGATGACGTTCCCGGCGATGAGGCCGAGCGCGAGGGCGGCGGTTGTGACGACCTCGAAGTAGATCAGCGCCTTGAGCCCGATCCGCCCGACCGACCGCATGTCGCCGGCCTTGGCGATGCCGACCACGACCACGCAGAAGATCAGCGGCGCGATCACCATCTTGATCAGCCGGATGAACCCGTCGCCGATCGGCTTGAGGGCACCGCCGAAGTCGGGCCAGAAGTGCCCGACGGCGATGCCGAGGACGGCCGCGATGAGGACCTGGACGAACAGCGAGGACAGCACCCTTGACACGCGGCCGCGCTGGACCGGCGACGTCGGCTGAGCCATGTCGGTCTCCGATTTTCTTAATGTGGAAGTATACTTTTGAAGTTGTCTCCTGGGGCTGGTCCGGGAGTTTGCGTGCTGTCGGGATCCGCGTCAAGGGACCGAATGTGAGCGCGATTCAGAATTTCCGGCGAGGCGGCCTTGAACTGCGGTTTCGGCGTTGTCGCCAAGCCTGACTGGAGTGAATCCGGATTGGGTACAGCACGGTTCGAGGTAGCTGAACCCACTGGTATCGAGGGTGCGCTCGGGAGCCGGCGTCAGTCGCAGCGTCGCGCACCGGTGGACCGGGAGGATGACGGCTGGCACCGGCGTTTTCCAGCGTCTTCCCAGGTAGTTCACGCGGCCTTCCCGCACGGCCGGACTAGCTTGACCGCAGATCTGAACCGTTGCGTTGGAGTGGGGTCCATGAGAGTGCTGGCTGCACGGGAGCCGGGGGCGCTCGCCCCGGTCGCAGCCGATCCGCCCCGCACGGCCCCGCGCGACAACGTCCTTGGCCAGGCCGTGCTGTTCACGGTCGTGGGCGTGCTCGCGACCGCGGCGAACGCCGTGCTCTACGTGCTGCTGCGGGAGATCTTCCCGACGGGTGCCTCGAACTCGTGCTCGCTGCTGATCACGACCGCGGCCAGCAGCATGGCGCACCGGCACTTCGCGTTCGCCGGCCGGGACGAGCACCCGATCCGCATGCACCTGCAGACCCTCGCGGTGTTCCTCTTCTACTGCGTCTCGAACAGCATCGCGCTGGACTTGCTCGGCCTGGCCGTCGAAGACCCCTCCAGCGTCGTGGAGGCCGCCGCGGTCGCGGCGATGAGCATCATCGGCGGCACCACGCGCTTCGTGGTGATGCGGCTCTGGGTGTTCAGCCGCTCAAGGGCGCATCGCTCCAGCAGGGAGTAGTGCGATCCGGAACTTCTCCACGAGCGCTGTGCGCAACCTCGGCGGGATAAGCGGGTGGTCGAAGCCCTGGTCGGCGAGGTCGAACGGGCCGGCGACGTAGGCCTCGGCGAGCGTGGGTAGCACCGTGAATTCGTCGACGGCGACGGAGTGCACGACCTCCGCCATAGTGGGGGAGCCCGGCAGGGCAGCCGCACCCCACTCCGCGATCCGCGGCAGTCTCCGCAGCCGGTTGACCGCGAGTCGCCGGAGGGATTCCCGGTACAGGGCGCTCGTGCGGTCGGCGTCGGCCAGAGCGATGAACTCGCAAGCCATGGCGACGGCCTCCGCGATGAGCAGGCCTTCTCCGAATTGCAGTTGGGTCGCTGCGGCCGGACCACTGTGCTCGGTGAGTTCAGCCAGGTGGTCCATGTGCGAGGCCATGTGCAGGTGCAGGCCCCAGCGCACGACGCGAGTTGCGGCGGTGCGTTGCTTCGCGACGACGACCAGGGTTGGTCGATTGTTGTCCACCAGCCATTCCCGCCATACGAGTTCTGCTGGCAGATCGGTGTCGACGCAGTGGTGGCCGGTGCGTCCCAGCACTCGTGTGCGGGCGTTGCGGTCCAGCTCGGCGGAGACGTCCGCTGCGTCGGCCGGCTCGGTGTGCTCCTCGTCCCATCCTTCTGGCGTGCAGCTGTCGACGAAGCGTGCCAGCTGCGCCGCGCGGGCGCGGACGGCGGGGCGGGGCCACGGGGCTTCGGGATCTTGCTTGCGGTCCTCCACGTAGTCGGCAGGCGCATCTGCAAGGAAGCCGCGCATCCGACGGAGCCGGTCGGCGAACCGTGAGTACACGGGGGGTGACGTCAGGACAAAATCGTCCACTGCGGACACCAGGAGTGGGTCTCTCGATGTCCGGGCCGCCAGCAGCAGCTCTGCCATGTTGCGGGCGCGCCAGTCATCCGCCTCGGTGTCCGTGGCGGGAACGTTCGTGGCGAGCCGGATGAGCACGTCGGCGGGTGTCATCTAATGACCAGCCTGACGCGCAAGATGAGCCGTCGGGGGTCGGAGAACCACGTCCGCCCGTGCAGGACGCGTTCGTTGTCGCAGATGAGCACGCTGTCGGTGCCAAGCACGAACTCAGCTGCGTCGGGGTGCGAGTCCAGGTGTTCGTCGAAGTCGGTCGCCACCGAGCGCAGCGCGGAATCCACGTCGAGGTTGTCGACCCGCCACCGGATCCTTCCGTCCTCTCTGGACACCGAGCGTGATATGTCGGGTTCACCGCCGAATGTGGCTGGCGGAATCCATCGCCAGACGGGTTTTCGCAGCAGAGCGGACATCTCCCCCGGGAGGCCGGAAAGTGCTTTCCGGGCTTGCAGCAAACGGCTTGCTCCGCCGTCTTCGGCGGGGCGCACGCAGAACAGTGCGAATCGCTGCTCGGGCTCCGCTCGGTAGGCGGCGTCGGTGTGGAAGCGTGCCTCGCCGGCGCGCACGCTGAACGTATCGGTTGACCCGGACTTCCGCGGTGTCACCGGCCAGATGGCCTGCCCTCCGTCGCGATCCGAGGCCGTTCCGTAACGGCTCGCGATTCGTTCGACCGCCCGGTAATCCACGTCGGATCCATCGGTGAAACCGGCGCCGTCGATCAATGCCCAACCTTGATTTGTTAGCGTTTCGAGCACGGAGGTCATGGTTGCCTTTCCATGGTCCTTACGCCTGGGGGCAATCGTGCCTGCCGGACAGTACGGCCCACAATGGTCCATGTGGGTGGCGCTTCGCTTGCGCCACAGTCCGTTCGGCCGAAGAGAGCGGTCTGACAGGCCAGGCGTAAAATTCCGTTCGCGACCAAGCGGCTGACGGTTCTGGGATGTAGATCTGACGATTGTTGCGCCAGATGAGTGATGTTGGGATCGGGTGGTGCGGTACTTGCTGGAAATTGGGCAGACTCGCCGACATGACGGGATTCGCTGAGTATCAGCGCGAAATCGTCCAACTCGGCGAAGATGGAGTATCGCTTCCTTTTACGACGGATCTGGCCGCGCTGGAGGACGCCGTTCGAGCCAAGGTGCCGGCCGGACCGTACTGGTACGTGGCAGGCGGTGCCGGGACGGGTGCCACTGTTCGCGCCAACCGCGCGGCGTTCGAGCGTTGGCGGATCGTGCCAAGGATGCTCCGAAACGCCGACCGCAGAGACCTGAGCACCACGGTGCTCGGCATGCACCTGCCTGCCCCGGTGCTGCTGGCACCCGTCGGCGTTCAATCCATACTGCACCCGGAGTCGGAACTCGCGAGCACACGTGCGGCCGCAGAACTGGGTCTTCCATCGGTGCTTTCCTCGTCATCGTCGCGGACTCTCGAAGAGGTCGCTTCCGCCGGTTGTGACGCGCCGAGGTGGATGCAGTTGTACTGGTCGAGCGACCGCGAGATCTGCGCCAGCATCCTCGACCGCGGCAAGCGCGCCGGCTTCTCCGCCCTGGTGGTCACCGTGGACACCTGGGCCCGGGGCTGGCGACCGCACGAAATGGACAGGCGCTACTACCCGGCTGAGCAAGGAATCGGCATGGCGATCCCGTTTTCCGATCCTGTTTTCCGATCCAGGCTCGCCAAGCCGCCCGAAGAGGATCTCGCCGCGGCACTCCAGTTGTGGCAGCGCATGCCCACTGATGCCGGCAAGAGCTGGCAGCAGTTCTCCTTCCTGCGCGATCACTGGTCCGGCCCGATCGTGGTGAAAGGAATCCTGCATCCCGACGACGCGCGCCATGCTGTCGCGCGCGGGGCCGACGGGATCGTCGTCTCCAACCACGGAGGACGCCAGGTCGACGGTGCCGTAGGTGCGTTGGAGATGCTCCCCGAGGTCGTCGACGCGGTCGGCGCGGAGGTAGACGTATTGTTCGATTCCGGAATCCGGACCGGTGCGGATGTCATCAAAGCCCTTGCCCTGGGAGCGAAAGCCGTGCTCGTCGGCCGACCCTACGCGTACGGGCTCGCTCAAGCGGGCGAGGCGGGCGTGCGCCACGTGTTGCGCAGCCTGCTCGCGGACATCGACATCACGCTCGGGCTTGTCGGGTACCGCAGCCCGGCTGAGCTCGACCGAGATGCGCTCCGCTGAATCACCCGGCTCCCCGGCCATACACAGGGTTGGAGAAGACACCTTGAACTTTCCCGTCAGCCTCGTCGACTGCACGTTGCGTGAAGTCGAGTACGAAACCCACCTCACCCTCGCCGAGTCGGTCCGAATCGCGGCGGAGCTCTCCGATGCCGGGGTGCACTACCTCGAGATTGCCGACAAGGGCGCTCCGTCCTGGGCCGATCTGGAGATCGAGGAGTACGTCGGTGCGGTTGCGCAGGCGGCCCCTCGATCCACTGTGGCCATCATGGTCTACCCGGGCGCGTCCCTGGAGACCATCGCGCGGGCGGTTGCGGCCGGCGCGGGCTGCGTCCGCCTGACCGCGAACATCACCGAGGCCGCGAACATTCTTCCCTTGGCCGCCGGCGTGAAGGAACTCGGTGTCCAGCTGATCACCTTCAACGCCATGAAGACCTATGCGGTGCTTCCCGCCGAAGCGGTCCGCATTGCCGAGGACGCCCGCGCTGCCGGGGTGGATGTCTTCTACACGGCCGATTCCGCTGGCTGCATGCTGCCTGGAGAGGTCATTGGCCTGCTCCGGTTGTTGCGGGACCGGGGGATCGCCACCGGGTTTCATGGCCACGACAACACCGCCCTCGCCGTGGCGAATTCCCTGGCGGCGCTGGACGCCGGTGCTGTGATGGTCGATGGCACGCTTCGCGGGGCCGGCCGTAGCGCTGGCAACGCGCAGCTCGAAGTACTCGTCAAGGCCGCACAACGCGGCGGGTTCCTGTCTGGTGTAGATGGTGATCTGCTGGCCGGGAAGTCCGAGGAGCACGTCGCAGGTCGTCGGTTGCGGGATCGCGGAGTGTCCTATTTGGATATCGCGATCGGAGAAGGCCGCTTCCACACCGAGCGGCTGGCTCTGGCCCGCGAGGTCGCCGAGAGCTGCGGCGTGCCGCTGCCGGATTTGGTCCGGGAAGTCGGCCGCCGCGATCCGGTGCGGCCGTCGCGTGAGCTGATGGAAGCAGCCGCAGCGGACCTGTGCGCCTCGCGGGCCGGATGACCGTGCACCACGCTAATGCGCTTCGGCGATGTGGATTCGGCGTAGGTGGCGATGTGGATCAGCGAAGGCGGTGCGTGCGTGCAGCAGGCGCCAGTTGTCCCAGACCACCATGTCGTTGCGCTGGTAGCTGATCGCTAGATGCTGTTCGTCGAAGAGCCGCTGCCAGACCGACTGCAGCGCGGCGACTGGATCGGTGTCATCGCGGACGATGTTGTTGACCGAGAATCTCACCACCGTGCTCCCGCGGTGCTCGTCCAGCAGCGGGTGCCGGAAGGCGACGCCGAGGTCGCCGTGCGGGTTCGTCCAGTCGTACTCGGTCCGCTCCAGGTGCTGGCGGTTCTGCTCGGACAACCCCGCCAGCCACGGCCGGGTGTCCGCCAGAGTTGTTTCCCCGCCATCTCCAGCCGGGGGATGCACGCACCAAAGGGCCAGGTACCGCGGCGGAAGCCCTAGCAGGTCATAACCCTCGGTGTGCGGCGCGAACGCTTTGGTGCTGCCTGGGTAGTAGACGCCGTCTGCCGCGGGCGCGGGTCTGACCTCGGCCACGAGAGCACCGTCGTGGTGCGGCATGAGCGGACCCAGTCGACGGCCGAACGCCACGGGGTCGAAGTCATCCGGCAGGCCTGTCAGGTGGACGTAGCCGTGTTCGTCCATGAGGCTTTGGAAAGTCTTCTCGAAGAGTACGTCGGGAACGGGTTTTCCGTTGGCATCAGTCCGGTGGAGGACGCTGAGTGGTGAACGACCCATGTTCCACTCCTTTCGGTCGATGTGCACTCTCGGGCGCGTCGCGTTCGAGGCGGGCGGTAGAAGGGGCCGGGGTCAGTGCTGCTGCCCCGGCCCCGCTCCATCGGCGTGGTACGGCCGTTGCCTAGGGCGCGGCCGGGAGGTCTGGGAACGGAATAGTGCTGACCTGCCAGCGTGAGCCAGCGGCGTGCACGACCGCACCCGGCTGGCAGTCCGGTGCCAGGTGGGCGAACGCCAGCACGCGGCCTTCCCGCGGAGAAGGGGCGGCTGACGTGACGTATCCCAGGAAGCCGCCGCTGTCGTCGAGCACCTCGTCACCCACCAGGGGGCAGCCGGATTTCGTGTCGGCAGCGTGCAAACCGGCCAGCCACAGCCGTTGCGAACCGCGGCTTTTCAGCAGTCCCTCGCGACCGATGTAGTCGCGGCCGTCGTGGTCGTCGGGCACCATCCAACCCGCTCCGATCTCGAACAGGGTGGTGCCGATGTGTACGTCTACCGGGAAGAGACCGAAGGTGATGTCCCGGCACTCCATTCGGTAGATGGTGAGCAGTTCCCAGCCACACGGGGTGATCTCGGGCCGTTCGGTGACGAGCTGCCGCCACATCGCAGCCAGCACTTCTGCGGACGCCCAGACCTCGTAACCGATGACGCTCCTGAGCACTCGGGCCTGGCCACCGGCGAGCGTTCGCACCTGGCAGGACTGGAAGTTGCGCAGGTCGGCGATCATACGCCGGTCCGCATCCTCGACGAGGCTCTGCACCGCTTGCAGGCGCTTGGGCCCCTTGATGTTGAAGCTGAAGACTTCGCTGGGCAGGATGCTGACTTCGGTGAAGAATTCGGCAGTGCTGCGCAGCCAGCCCGGCTCCTTTCCGCCGCCGCAGGACAACAGGAACTCCTCCGGACCGGTGCGGACGACGACAGCTTCCTCGTCGACCGTTCCGGCGGGCGTGGTGAACAGCACGAACCTCGCGGAACCGAGCGGCAGGTCCGACACCCTGCGGGGGGAAAGTGCGTCCAACAACGCCCCGGCGTCGCTGCCCGAAACCTCGAGGTAGCACATCGCGGACGCGATGAAAGCGCCTGCGCCGTGGGTCACCGCGCGGTACTGCTGGTCCAGATCGACCTCGCGCCACCCCCACGCGCCGATCACGTTGTCGCCGAGGATGGTCCACTTCGTGACCCCGCCGAGCAGTACGTCCGTCGCGTGCAGGATCCCCCCAGGATCGACGCGGCGCAGTTTGAGGACGTTCTGCATGACTGGCAGTTCCGCTGGTTCAATATTGCTCCATACCGTACCCGATTGGGCTAGCGGGTTCCGGATTTCGGGATTCCATTCACGAGGTGTAAAGCCTTCGTCCCGTAGCGTCTGCACGGGGCGATGCTAGCCGGATTTCTTGATTCCACGTTGCTACAGGCAGGTGAATCACATCAACCGCCCGATCGGACGCGTTGACGAGTGGGGCTCAACGGTGGGACATTCTTCCAGGTTTGCTCCCGGGGTGGTCGCTTAAAAATCCATTATGGACAACTTCGTCTGTCATTTTTCCGAAGTATCCGGTAACGGGTGGTGAGGATTCCCTGACAAGGTCCTGCGGTCCCGGAACGTTAGCTGGTTGCGGCTCGGGGGGAACAACGCCGGCCCCAACGGTTCTTGCGCGAGTCAAGGAGGGCGTCCATGAATGAAACCCACGCACCGCTGGTCTGGTGGCACGGTGAGGTCGTGCCCTGGGACCAGGCCCGTATTCCGGTCACTGCGCTGCGCGGACTGACCGTGTTCGACGGCCTCCGCGCGTACTGGCGGCCGGAGCAAAAGCGGTTCGCGGTGGTGCAGGTGGACGGCCATCTGAACCGCCTCCGGTCGGCCGCCGAGCTGCTGCACGTTCCGGAGAACGGTTTGATTGACCAGTTGGACAAGGGAATGGCCGATCTCCTAGCGGCGACCAGCTTCCGCGAGGACGTCTACCTACGCCTGACCGTGTACATCGACTCCGGCCGGTCCAATGTGTACCCCGACGCGCTGTCGCCGGGGCAGTCGCTGGATGAGTTCGCCCCGATGGATTCGTTCATCTCGTTGCACCAGATCGGTCCCCGCTTCGACGAACCGATCAGCTGCGTGATCAGCTCCTGGCAGCGCACCCAGGACACGTCCTTCCCGGTGCTGGTGAAGACCGGTGCGTCCTACGCGGCGCTGAGGCTGGGGCGGGTCGAGGCGAAGAAGGCGGGAGCCGACCAGGCGATCCTGCTCAACAACCGCGGCATGGTGGCGGAAACCGCCGAAGCGGTGATCTTTATGGTCCGCCACGGCCGGCTGTACACGCCCCCGCTGTCCGACGGAGTCCTGGACAGCCTGACCCGGGAGACCGTGATCCAGCTGGCTCGCAGAGAACTCGCTCTTACGGTCGAGGAGTGTTCGATCACCCGCTCCGAGCTGTACACCGCCGACGAGGTCTTCATCTGTGGTACCTGGGAGGAGATCCGGGTGGTCGGCTCGATCGACGGCATCCAGCCGCGCAACCCGGAAGCCCCGATCTCCCACGCGTTGCGGCAAGCCTACCTCGACATGTGCACCGGGCGGCGCCCTCCGATCGAACCCGACTTCGTGCGATTGCTGCCTTGACGGAACCAGCATTGCAGAGGTGAGAACAGGTGCGCGACCAAGAACTGCGTCCCGACGCATCAACCGCGACGCCGGGCGGAGCACCCGACCCGCGGGAGACCATGCGGGTGCTACCTGGATTCCTCCAACCCGCCCTCACGTGGCTCACCGGCAAACCGCTGGGAGGCCAGCGGCCGTGGCAGCTCACGCCGCTGCACCACCTGTGGGCCAGCGTGCTGCCCATTGTCGCGGGAATCGCGCTGGGAGCTGCGGTGGTGGGCGCGGGGTGGTGGATGCTGTTGCTGCCGGCCTCCTGGCTGCTTACCACGCACGGCATCCGGAAGCTGCGGGTGATGATCGTCCACCAGTGTTCGCACGCGAACTTCCTGCGGCGCAAGCAGATCGACACCGCGATCGGCAGCGCGATCGCGTTGCTGCTGGTGACACAGGAGTACGGCGAGTACAAGAGTGAGCACGTCAGCGACCACCACTCCAGCAACCACATGACGTTGAAGGATCCCACCGTCCAGTTCCTGATGCTGGTCCTGGGCATGCGTGTCGGCATGACCCGCCGGCAACTGTGGCGCAGAATGCTCGCGGGTGTCTTCTCGCCGCGTCTGCAGGCGAAGGCGACTTACTCGCGGATCGCCTCGCACCTCCGGGGCACCGCTGCCTGGTACCGGGCGCTGTTCCTGGCGCTGGTCGGCGGGCAGCTCATGGTGGTCATCGCACTCGGGATCTGGGTCGAGTACCTCGTCGTGTGGGTGTTCCCCCTAGTGTTCCTGTTCAACGCCGCAGCCACGATCCGCCTTTCATCGCGACACATCTTCCCGGCCCGCGGACCGGTGTGTAAGGGGCGGGCAACGGTGGCCGGGTATACCCACGGCGTCTTCTTCGGCGAAGCCGCGCCTGGCCCCGACGTGTCCGGTGTCCGGCGGGTTCTGAGCTGGTCGCGGTGGTGGCGGCGGATGCTGTTCGTGCACCTGCCGGCGCGCCTGTTCGTCTTCGTCGGCGACGGGCCGTGCCATGACTACCACCACCGGTTCCCACGCTCGCGGGACTGGGCGAACTACATCTTCGCCCGGCACCGCGACATCGCCGCCGGGCATCCGGGCTGGCCGCCCTACACCGAAGTGTGGGGTCTGGTGGCCGCCATCAACGCGGTGTTCACCACGCTGAGCGCGGCCGACCGGCAGTTGTACGACGTCTCCCAGGTCACGTCGGTCAGCCAGCAGGAACTCCTGTCGGCCTTCGAAGAGTAGTCCCGCAACGCGGAGGGCTTGCGACGCGCCATGCAGAAAACGAAGCACTCATCCTTCTCCGGTGTCGAAATCCTGCCCGGCACCACGATGCAGGAGTACCTCGACGAGCTCCGGATCCGCCACCCGAGGTTGTACGAGCGCCTTGACCTGGCACGGCTGGACCCCACGCAGCTCGCCCGGATATACGAGGCGCTGGACTGCTTCGCCTCGCCGTTCGACACCAAGGAACACGGCGGTCGCGGTGACGCCTATCGCAGCACCCAGCTCGCGCATCCCCTGGTACGTGGACGGGGGATCAGCAACCTGTGCGAGCTGGCCATACCGGTGGACAGCAGCCCAGCTCGCAGCCTCCTGCTCGACGCGCTCGGCGGCAACGGAACCATGACGCGAGCGATGCGGCTACTCCAGCCGGTCACGGGTCCCGCCATCTTCACCGGAGACGTGGCCGCCCCGATGATCGCCGACGCCTTGGCCCAAGGGCTCCCAGCCGTGCGGCAAGCCACGCAGCGTTGGCTGTTCCGGGATGCGGCACTCGATGGCGTCATCTTCGCCTACGGCACCCACCACATTCCCGTGGACGAGCGCCCGCAGGCGATGGCGGAAGCCCACCGGGTGCTCCGGCCAGGCGGGCGGATCGTCGTGCACGACTTCGAGGAGGGCAGCACCACGGCCCGCTGGTACAGCGAAGCCCTGGACCGCTACACCTACACCGGGCACAAGCACGATCACTTTCTTCGCGAGGAAATGCACGAGTTGCTCGTCACTGCGGGCTTCCACGACGTGCGGGTCCGGTACCTCTACGACCCGTGCGTCGTAGATGCTGACTCCCCGGCAGCAGCACGGCGCGGCGTGATCAACTACATGTACGACCTATTCGCGCTGGCGAAGCTCGTTCCCCCGGACGCGTTGGACGACGAGGACTCCTGGATGATCGTCGATGAGGTCGTCCGTCGCTACGCCACCTTCGGTCCAGACGAACGAGCCAGGCTTGGCGCGCAGGTGGCGGAGCTGACCGTCCGTCCGGCCGGCCGAGGTTTCCGGGCCGAACTCCCCAGGGTGGCGCTCGTCGCGACCGCAACCCGTTGATCCCTGTTCGAAAGAACGTTTCGGCAGCAGGACCGTTTGTGGCTGGTTGCCGCGAGCTGGTCCCGGTGCTCGCGCGCTAGCAGAGGCGTTGAAAGCCGCACTTCTCCTGGCTCGATGGAGGAGGTCAGCGGACCAGCCTGAAGGGCGTCGGCCAGTGACGGTCGGCGCCCTTCAGGCGTTCAGCCGCAGGGACAGGCCGGCCTTGGCGACAGCCCAGCCGCCGGTGCGCCGAGAGTCAGCTCACATCGGCCCGCCTTGACGCCCGCGACCAGCTGATTCCATACTCGTCCACAGTTAGCCACAAATAGCCACAGAAACGGTCAAAGATGCTCGTTGCTGAGCGGCATGCCCGCATCAACCAGGCAATCCGGTCTGGCCGGGTCGTCTCGACGGTGGAGCTCTCCGAGCTGCTGGACGTCTCCACCGAGACCATCCGGCGCGACCTGGCCGAACTGGAGAACAAGGGGGTCCTGGTGCGCGTGCGCGGTGGCGCCGTGCGCACCGGCCACCTCGGCGACGAGGCGCCCTACGTGGAGCGGTCCAGCACGGCGGAGGAGGGCAAGTCGGTCATCGGCAGACTGGCCGCGGAGCTGATCCGGCCCGGTCAGACGATCGCCATCGACGTCGGCACCACCGCCGTGCAGGTCGCCCGCGCCATCCCGAAGGACTTCACCGGCGTGGTGGTGACCTGCTCGATGCGGGCCGCCACCGAGCTCGCCGACGTGCCGGGTGCGGAGGTCCATCTCAGCGGCGGCCGGATGCGGCGCGGCGACCTGGCCCTGTCCGGCCCGGTGACGCAGGACTTCTTCCGGGACATCCACGCTGACGTGGCGTTCCTGGGCTCCGGCGGGCTCGACGCGGAGGCCGGGCTCACCGACTTCCACCTCAACGAATCCCACGTGCGGCGGATCATGATCCGCAACTGCGCCGCGAGCTACGCGCTGGTCGACAGCACCAAGTACCAACGCGTCGCCCCGTACCGGGTCGCGTCGCTCAACCAGATCACCGGCGTCATAACCGACCAGGAGCCCCCTGCCGACCTGGTCCGGGCGGTCGCCGAAGCCGGTGGCCGGATCATCCGGCCCGGGAAGGCGGACTCCGCCGCGGCCGATGAGGCATCGCCGTCCGAGGCGGCAGGGAAGGAAGGGCAGAAATGACAACGCCTGGTGAACGCGGTGCGAACGGCCTCTCGGAGTTCGGCTACGCGCAGGAGATGAAGCGCGAGCTCGGCTGGTACACGTCCTTCGCGGTGGCCTTCGGTTTCGTTTCGATCGCGACCGGCATCTTCACCGCCTACGGCTCGGTGCTCAACTCATCGGGGCCGATGGGCATCTGGACCTGGCCGGTGGTGGTCGTCGGCCAGCTGTGCGTGGCGCTGATCTTCGGCGCGCTGGCCGCGCGGATCCCGGTCAGCGGCTACGCGTACCAGTGGATCTCCCGGCTGGCCAACCCGGTCCTGGGCTGGATCATGGGCTGGGTGTCGTTCACCTTCCTCGGCGTGGTCGTCGTCGCCGTGGACTACACGATCGCCGCGACGATCCTGCCCGTGCTGTTCCAGTACCAGGGCACCAACGAGAATGCCTGGGCCATCACCGCGGTCGTGCTGCTGCTGCAAGCGATCCTGGTGGCGCTGTCCACCCGGGCCACGCAGCGGGTGAACAACGTGGCGGTCACCATCCAGCTGATCGGGATGGTGTCGCTGACCGTGCTGCTGTTCGTCGTCGGCGGCGTCACCGGCCAGCTCGACTTCAGCACCCTGTTCAGCACCGGCGACATCCCGCGCGAGTCCTACTTCTCGCTCGGCGGCCTGACCTCGGTCGGCCCGTGGGCCCTGGGTTTCCTGCTCGGCGCGTTCACCATCGTCGGCTTCGAAACAGCGGCGAACCTGGCCGAGGAGACCAAGAACCCGGCGCGGGTGGTGCCTAAGGCGATGGCGCAGGCCGTGGTCGGGCTCGGCGTGCTCGGCATGCTGTTCCTGGTCGCGGTGACGGCGCTGGCCGGTGACCCGGTGGCGCTGGCGCAGTCCGACACCCCGGTCGCGGACGTGATCGCCCGGGTGCTCGGCTCCTACGTCGGCAAGGCGCTGCTGGTGCTGGTCGTGGTCTCGATCTTCTCCTGCGGCCTGGTGATCTCGCTCAGCGGCGCCCGGCTGGTGTGGGCGATGGCCCGGGACAAGCGGTTCCCCGCCTGGCAGCTGCTGAACAAGATCAACGGCTCGACCGGCACCCCGATGAACGCCTCGGTGTTCATGTTCGTGGTCAGCCAGATCGTGCTGGCGCTTTTCGCCCGGTCCACCCAGGCGTTGTTCTCGCTGTTCTCCGCCGCGACGCTGCTGCCGGCGCTGATCTACGCGGCTACCGTGGTCCTCTACGTCGCCAAGCGCAGGAGCCTGCCGCCGTCGAAGGGCTTCGAGCTCGGCCGCCTGGAGATCCCGGTGCTGGTGCTGGCGGTCGTCTGGCTGGCCTACGAGCTGCTGATCTTCCGGGACGCCTCGTTCGCGGAACCCTGGCTCTACGTGCTGGTCATGTTCGCCATCGGCGCGCTCTACCTGATCTACCTGCTGGTGCGCCACGGCGCGAAGAGCCTGACGATGCCGGACCTGCACGACATCGACAAGGCGCTGGACGCCGATCCGCAGCCGGAGAGCAATGCGGGAAGGAACCGGTCATGACCACCGTCCTGGCGATCGATCAGGGAACCTCGGGGACCAAGGCGATGGTCGTCGACGGCGCCGACCAGGTGCTCAGCGTCGTCGAGCTGCCAGTCCGCCCGCACTACCTCTCCGGCGGTGGCGTGGAGCAGGACCCGCAGGAACTGCTGGACTCGGTGCTGGACTCCGGGCAGCAGGCGGTCGCAGCTGCCGGGGTGCCCGTCGAGTGCGTGACGCTGGCCAACCAGGGCGAGACCGTGCTGGCCTGGGATCCGGCGACGGGGCGGGCATTGAGCCAGGCGATCGTCTGGCAGGACCGGCGGGCCGCGGAGATATGCGCGAGGCGCGGGGATTCCGCGGAACTGGTGGGCGAGCGCACCGGGCTGGTGCTGGACCCGTACTTCTCGGCGCCCAAGATGCGCTGGATCCGGGAGCAGCTGACCACCGAGGGCGTGGTGACCACATCGGACACCTGGCTGGTCCACCAGCTCACCGGCGAGTTCGTCACCGACGCCAGCACGGCCAGCCGGTCGCTGCTCACCGACCTCGACTCGGTGTCGTGGGATCCCGAACTGCTGGCGCTGTTCGACCTGGCGGGGGAGGACCTGCCGCGCATCGTCACCAACGACGAGGTCATCGGCGAGACGACCCTCTTCGGGGACCCGGCGGCGGTCGGCGGGCTGGTCGTCGACCAGCAGGCGGCGCTGTTGGCGCAGCGCTGCCTGACGCCCGGCGAGGCGAAGTGCACCTTCGGTACCGGGGCGTTCCTGCTGGCCAACATGGGGCAGGCGCCGGTCCGGTCCAGCTCCGGGCTGGCCGCCTCGGTGGCGTGGCGGGTGCGGGGCCGGACTTCGTACTGCTTCGACGGGCAGGTCGCCACCGCGGCGTCGGCGGTGCGGTGGTTGCAGGGCCTCGGGCTGATCCAGGGCGCATCGGACCTGGATCGCGTCGCGGCCGCCGACAGCGACGGCGTGCTGTGCGTGCCCGCGCTGGCCGGGTTGTCGGCCCCGTGGTGGGCGCCGGACGCGAGGGCGAGCTTCAGCGGGATGACGCTGTCCACAGAAGCCGGGCATCTGGTCAAGGCGGCGCTCGACGGCATCGCCGCCCAGGTCGCCGAGCTCGTCGACTGCGCCGCGCGGGACATCGGCGAACCGCTGTCGCGGCTGCGCGTCGACGGCGGGCTCACCCGCAGCGGGGTGCTGATGCAGGCGGTCGCCGACCTCCTGCAGGTCCAGGTCGACGTGTACCCGTCGGCGCATGCGACGGCGCTCGGTGCGGCCGGCTTCGCCCGCGCCGCAGCCGATCCCGGGCTCCCGCTCGATCAGGCGGTCGTCGACTGGACGCCGAGCACCAGCTTCGCCCCGCAACTGGGCGCCGACACCGCCGCCGCGTTCCGCGCCCGCTGGCGCGCCGCCGTCGACACCGCGCTCACTGGTGATCGCAAGATTCAGGAGGAGTCATGACTTCGGCGCACGACAAGGGGATCGTCGATGTGGCCGTGATCGGTGCCGGGGTCGTCGGTTCGGCGATCGCCCGGCTGCTGTCGGGGCACCAGCTCGACGTGGCGTTGATCGAGTCGCGCTGCGATGTCGGCGACGGCACGAGCAAGGCCAACACGGCGATCCTGCACACCGGCTTCGACGCCAAGCCGGGAACGTTGGAGTCACGGCTGGTGGCCAGGGGGTACCACCTGCTCAAGGCGTACGCCGATGAGACGGGCATCCCGTACGAGCCGACCGGGGCGTTGCTGGTGGCGTGGGACGACGAGCAACTGGCGGCACTGCCGGGGTTGCAGGAGAAGGCCGAGCAGAACGGTTACGCCGAGACCGAGATCGTCGGCCCGGACGAGGTGTACCGGCAGGTGCCGACGTTGGGCCCGGGAGCGCTGGGCGGTTTGACGGTGCCGGGCGAGTCGATCATCTGCACGTGGACCACGAACCTCGCCCTGGCCACGGACGCGGTCCGGCGGGGCACGCGGCTGCTGCGCTCCCATCGAGTCGAATCCGTGACCGTCGGTGCCGACGAGACAGTGCTGCACACCAACCGGGGCGACCTGCGAGCCCGCTGGGTGATCAACGCGGCCGGTCTGGGCAGCGACGTGATCGACGAGCTGTTCGGCCACGACCGGTTCCACCTGCACCCGCGGCGCGGCGAACTGCTGGTCTTCGACAAGCAGACGCGGCCGATGGTGGACAAGATCGTGCTGCCGGTGCCGTCGAAGCTGGGCAAGGGCGTGCTGGTGTCCCCGACGATCTACGGCAACGTGATGCTGGGCCCGACGGCCGAGGACATGACCGACCGCCGGGACACGTCGACCACCGAGGACGGGCACGAGTTCCTGCGGGAGAAGGGGGAGCGGATCATGCCGCAACTCCTCAAGGAGGAGGTGACCGCGACGTACGCGGGATTGCGGGCGGCCAGCGACATCCCGGACTACACCGTGGAGGTCGATGCCGGGCAGCGCTACGCGGTCGCCGGGGGCATCCGCTCCACGGGTTTGACTTCGGGGATGGCGATCGCCGAGCACCTGCTCGGGTTGCTGGGCGAGGCCGGTCTGGAGCTTCTGGAACGCACGAACCTGCCGGAGCCGCCGCTGATGCCGAACATCGGCGAGGCCTACCTGCGGCCCTACGCCGATGGTGCCCGGATCGCGCAGGACCCGGCCTACGGCAAGGTGGTGTGCTTCTGCGAGCGGGTCACCGAGGGCGAGGTCCGGGACGCGCTGAACAGCACGATCCCGCCGTGCGACCTGGATGGATTGCGTCGGCGGACGAGGGCCATGAACGGGCGCTGCCAGGGGTTCTACTGCGGCGCGAACGTGACCGGGATGTTGCAGGACACCGAGACGGAGGCACGCCGATGAGCACGGCACGCACGCGGCTCACCCCGACCGTGGCCATCGTCGGTGCGGGCCCGGCCGGCCTGCGCGCGGCGCAGGAGTTGGCGCCGGCAGTGCCGGGCGAGGTGCTGGTGCTGGACAGGGAGCAGCAGGCCGGGGGAATCCCGCGGCACTGCGCCCACCCCGGTTTCGGGATCCGCGACTTGCACCGGTTCTACAGCGGCCCGGAATACGCCCGGAGGATGGTCGAAAGCGCCGAGCGGGCGGGTGCGATGATCCGCACCGGTGCGATGGCCACCGGCTGGTCGGCCGAGGGCGGGCTCGAGGTGACGAGCCCGGAGGGCCTGTTCGAGGTGCACGCGGAGGCGATCGTGCTGGCCACCGGCGCGCGCGAGCGGCCGCGCACCGCGCGGATGGTGCCCGGCGACCGCCCCGGCGGGGTGTACACGACCGGTCAGCTGCAGAACCTAGTTCACCTGCACCACCGGGAGGTCGGCAGCAAGGCGGTGATCGTCGGCAGCGAACTCGTCTCCTGGTCGGCGGTGCTGACGCTGCGCGACGCGGGCTGCGACACCGTGCTGATGACCAGCGAGCAGCCGAAAATCGAGTCCTACGCGCTGTTCTCGGTTCCGGGCAAGCTGGGCTTGCGGGTTCCGGTGCGCACCCGCACCAAGGTCACCCGGATCATCGGCAAGCACCGGGTGCGGGCCGTCGAAGTAGCAGACCTCGGCACCGAACACCGCGAAACGGTGCCCTGCGACACCGTGGTGTTCACCGGCGACTGGATCCCGGACAACGAGCTCTTCCGCGCCGCCGGGCTGGAACTGGACCCCGGCACGCTCGGCCCGGTGGTGGACACCGAGCTGCGCACCGATCGGCCCGGCGTGTTCGCCGCCGGGAACGTGCTGCACCCGGTCGACACCGCTGATATCGCGGCGCTGGACGGCAAGCAGGTCGCCGCGAGCGTGCTGGACCACCTCCGCAGCAACCGACGCCCCTCGGAGAAGGGCATCCGGATCGTCGCCGACGAGCCGCTGCGGTGGATCTCGCCGATGGTGCGCCGGGTCGGCGACCGCCGGCCCGCCCGCAACCGGCTGCTGGCCTGGGTTGACGAGTACGTGCGGTTCCCGAGGGTCGTGGTGACCCAGAACGGCCGGGTGGTGGCCGAGAAGCGCCTGCCGTGGCCCGCCGCGCCGGGGCGCGTTTTCCGCATCCCCGGCGAGCTGCTCGACGCCGCCCGCCCCGGCGAGGGCGACGTGCACATCTCGCTGCGCCGATGACCACCGGAACCGCCGTCGTCGACCTCGACGGCGTGTTGTACGCGGCGGACACGTTCACGGAACTGGCGATTCACCGCTCGTGCGGTGGGGAACCGGAAAGCGTTGGTAAACGTGCGGCGCCGATGGCGCAGTGCGATCATCGCCGCGCCGGTTATCGGTCCCGCGTTGCGCCTCATTAAGCTCTTCGGGATTGGGAACTTTTCCGGGAGAAGAGGTGGCGGTCGCGTGACTCAGCGGTCCGTGCAGGTCACGCGTCGCGGTTGGGCGTCGAAATCCGCCGGTCTCTGCGCGGCGTTGCTGGGTCTGCTCTCCGCGCTGCTGGCGCTGGCGGTGCCGTTCCTGCCGGTCGAGCACGAGGTCACGACGCTGCAGTGGCCGACCGCGCAGGGCACGAAACCGGTCTCGGCACCGCTGGCCAGCCACGCCCCGCTGTGGCTCGCGGCGGAGGTGCCGTGCGCGGCGGCGCGGAGCCTGGATGCGCGCATCGACGGGCCGGGTGTGCTGATCGCCACGAACGCGCCGTCGTCGGAGTACGGCGGGCTGACCGGGATGACCCTGCAGGTCGACGCCGGGCAGGTCACGCTTTGGTCGAAGGGGCACCAGGCCGGCACCGCCACCCTGCCCGAGGGCGACTGCTTCATCTCCGTGCACTCGGACGCGGCCGGCACGCAGGCGTGCGTGGGCGGGCTGCCGCTGGCCGCGGTGCCCGGCGATCAGCGGCCGCAGCTGACCGGCATCCACTCACAGCTCGACTCCGCGCTCGACGATGTTCGCGGCCTGGATTTCCAGGCGCGGGTGGACAACCGCTTCGCGAGCCAGGCGACTCCGCTGAAGGTCGCCGTGATGGTGCTGGCCGTCCTGGCGTTCCTTGGTTCGATGATCGCGTTGCGCCGCCTGGAGATCCGGCGGGCGCCGCGCCTGGTCCCGCCGGGGTGGTGGCGGCCGGACGTCCGCGACGTCGCCGTGCTCGGCGCGCTGGGCGTGTGGTGGCTGATCGGCGCGATGACCGCCGACGACGGCTACATCCTGACCATGCTGCGCGCGGCCGACAGCGCCGGGTACGTCACCAACTACTTCCGCTGGTTCGGCAACCCGGAATCGCCCTTCGGGTGGTTCTACGAGATTTACGCGCTGTGGGTGCAGATCTCGCCCGCGACGCCGTGGGTGCGGTTGCCCGCGCTGTTCCTCGGGGTCGTCAGCTGGCTGCTCGTCAGCCGCGGCGTGCTGCCGCGGCTCGGGCAGCAGGTGAGGCGCAGCAAGTCCGCGGGCTGGGCCGCGGCGGCGGTGTTCCTGGCATTCTGGCTGCCCTACAACAACGGTCTCCGGCCGGAACCGGTCGTCGTGGCGTTCTTCCTGCTCGCGCTTTGCGCAGTCGAGCGGGCGGTCGCCACCCGGCGGCTGACTCCCGCCGCTCTCGGGCTCGTCGCGGCGGCGTTGGGCCTGGGCGCGAACCCGCACGGAATGGTCGCGGTGCTGCCGTTCGTCGTGGCCGCGAAGCCGCTGCTCCGGATGCTATGGCAGCGTGTGCGGGAACGCGGCGCGCTGCCGGTGCTGGCCCCCGTCGCGGCGGCCGGGCTGGTGATCCTCGTCGGCGTCTTCTTCGACCAGACCCTGCAGTCAGTGCTGGACTCGGTGGCGCTGAAGACCAAGTTCGGCCCGAACGAGCAGTGGTACGAGGAGCTCAGCCGCTACGACCGGCTGTTCGGCCAGTGGCCGGACGGGTCGTTGACGCGCCGATTCCCGGTGCTGCTGCTGGTCCTGTGCCTCGTGGCGAGCGGAGTGGTGCTGCTGCGCCGGCACAAGATTCGCGGCGCCGCGCTGGGCCCGAGCCGCCGCGTGCTGGCGGTGGCCGCGCTGAGCTTCGTGGTGCTGGCCATGACGCCCACGAAGCACACGCACCACTTCGGGATCCTCGCCGGGATCGGTGCGGTGGTGGCCGCGCTGACTGCGTTGGCGACGAGCGCGGCCGTGCTGCGATCCCGGCGCAACCGGGCGGGCTTCTTCGCCGGTCTCATGGTCATCTGCGCCTTCTCCGTCACCGGCACGAACTCGTGGTGGTACGTCTCGGGTTGGGGCGTGCCGTGGTTCGACCGGGCGCCGAGCCTCGACGGGCGAAGCGTGAGCACGTACTTCCTGGCGGCAGCGGCGGTGGCCGGTGTCGTCGCCATGGTCGAGCACCTGCGGCACGACGAGCTCCCGGTCATCACGCCGGCCGCACGACGGCGGGTGCTCAGCCTCGGCGCCGCTCCGCTGACTATCACCTGCGCGATCCTGCTGCTCGGTGAGGTGGCGCTGTTCGCCGCGGGAATGCAGCGGCAGCGCGGCGGTTACAGCCTGGGCGCGGACAACATCAAGCAGCTAGCCGGTTCCAGCTGCGGGCTCTCCGACTACGTCGGCGTCGAGACCGATCCCCGGCGAGGTGTGCTCACCGTGTCGCCGTTCCAGCCGGCCGCGGAGAGCGCGGAGTCGGCGAACCGGCGCACCAAGCCGAAGCCCGCCGACTACCTCGCTGCCACCGCGGTCGGCTTCCACCGCTTCGGCTACCCGGGGGGCAAGCAATGGACCCCGCCGTTCGGGTTCGGCGGCGACGACGCGCCGGTGTGGGGCACGTTCTCCGCCGACGACCCCGTCACAGGTGAGCTGCGCACCCCCTGGTACGACCTGCCGCCGCAGGCCACCAGCGGTGAAGCCCCCGTCGTGCTGTCCTTCGGCGGCGACGCCACCGGCGTGAACTCGCTCGGCGTCGAATGGGGCCGGGACACCCCGCAGGGCTTCGAGATCATGGGCCACGTCGACATCGCCCAGCTCAGCGGCATGTGGTGGGATCGCCGGTTCATCGTGGACGGTGCGACGAAGGTCCGGGTGGTGGGCGTGGACCGGAAGATCGACAGCGGTGGCTGGATGGCGGTCAGCGCGCCGCGCGTCCCGCAGTTGACCAGCATGACGAAGGTGATCGGCGACGCCCCCGCCTTCGTGGAATGGACCGCCGCACTGGTGCACCCATGCCTGAACCTCGCGCGCCTGCACAACGGGATCGTGGAGATGCCGCGGTTCCGGGTCGCCGGTGGCGGAATACTGCGCGACATGGGCCAGGGCTGGTCGGCGCCGGGGGCGGGCGGCCCGTTCGGTTGGCTCAACGTGGCGGCCAGCGTCCGCGTGATACCGACCTACCTCGAAGGCGATCTGCACCGCGACTGGGGCTCGCTGTACCTGGTGGACTCCTACCAGTCCGACGCGCTCCCGGCGGAGGCCGCGATGGAGGTCCACTCCGAAACGCATTGGGGGCTTTGGAGCCCGGGACCGCTGACGAAGGCCGTGAAGCTGCCCGGCGGCGCGCCCGGCTCCAGCGGCCGCACCGACCTCAGCCCGCTGGGCCCGGTCCCGGCCGGCGACGCTGCATGATCCGGTGTGAGCATCGCCATGTCCGAGGGACGGCGGCGACCTAGATCGTTTAGGATCGCTAACCGTTGAGGCGTGCTGGTGCACCGGCACCCGACGGGACTTCTGCCGCGCGGAGGCGTCGTGGGTGGCGTGATCGAGGGCTTCGGCGTCATCGCCGCCATCGTGTTGACCGGCTACCTGCTCGGCCGCACCAAGGCACTCGGCGAGAACGGGCGCGAAGTGCTGACCCGGTTGTCCTTCTATGTCGGAACTCCCGCGCTGCTGCTGAAGATGCTGTCGGAATCCGACGTCTCGATCATCTTCTCGACCCCGCTGCTGGTCAGCGCCCTGAGCACGTTCGCGGCCGCGGGGCTGTTCGTGCTGGTCGGCGTGCTGCGCCGGTGGAACATCCGCCGCACGACGATCGGCGCCCTGTGCTCCAGCTACGTCAACGCCGGCAACCTCGGCATCCCGATCGCCGTGTACGTGCTCGGCGATGCGACGCTGGTGGCCCCGGTGATGCTGTTCCAGCTGCTGGTGATGACGCCAATCGGCCTGACCGTGATCGACTTCTCGCGGGCGGGGGAGCGTTCCTCGGCGTGGCTGCGGATCCTCGCGCCGTTCCGCAACCCGATCGTCATCTGCTCGCTGATCGGCGTCGGGATCTCGTTGAGCGGCTGGCGGATCCCGGCGCCGGTGCTGGAGCCGATCGGCCTGCTCGGGAACCTGTCCGTGCCGACGGTGCTGCTCGCGTTCGGCATCTCGTTGCACGGCAGCGCATTGCCCGCGGGCGGCACGGAGCGGTGGCCGGTGCTGCTGTCGGTCGTGTTGAAGTCGGTCGTGCACCCGGTGATCGCCTGGGCGATCGGCGCGGGCCTGTTCGGGATGGAAGGCGCGTCATTGTTCGCCGCGGTGGTGATCTCCGCGCTTCCGGCGGCGCAGAACCTTTTCGTCTATGCCTCCCGCTACGACGTGGGTGTGCGGCTGGCCCGCGAATCGATCTTGCTGTCGACAATCCTGTCCGTGCCAGTGCTTTTCACCGTCACGGCACTGCTTGGTTGACGCGGAGGCGGGTCACCGCTGGTTTCGCCGAGGAGTTCTTCGCACAGTTCCAGGCCGACTCGGCGGACGCCGGCAGGCAGCTCGCCGCGGCCGGCGGCGAGTGCGAGCTCGTCGAGGAAACCGACCAGCACATATCGGCCGTAGGGCACGATCGGCGCCCGGCCGACCGCGCTCTCGGCCTGCTGGCGACGGGCCCGGCGGCGAACGGATTCGGCGGCCCGGGCGATGAGGTCGTGGTCGGTTCGCCGTTGGCGGAGCTGTGCTTGCGTTACCACGGACAGTCAGCCCCGCCCGTGGCCGGCGTGCGCTCCGCGGAGCGTTGATTGCGCACGCAAGTAATCGAACATGGGTTCTAGTCTGGCAAAGTCCTTCCTTGATCGCATCTCGCCGATGACCTGTGACGTCCTGCCAGCACATCCAGCAGCGCGGCACCGTGTACCGGCCGCTGGCGGGCGCGCCGATGCGGCTGCACGCCGCGCTTGCCTGGCACACCGACAACGCCTCCGCCGCTCTGCGCACGGTCCTCGGCATCGCCGAGGAAGCCCTGCCCACTCCCGAGGAGGTTGATCGTCCCGCCAGGAGCGGCGCGCAGCTGGACAAGGGCTATCCGGCCGGAGCCGAATGACCGTCCGCACCGGACCAGCTCGCGAGGATCCGGCGGGATTCGAAGCGGCGCCGCCGACCGCTGATCGGATCGGTGAACTCCAGCGCCTTGGCGAGGAGCTGCAGAGGAGCGGTGAAGTCGTCTGCGGCGCGGTCGCGGACGGTGGGGTAGAGGTCGTCGCCGACGATCGGGATACCGAGACTGTTGAGGTGCACGCGCAGCTGGTGGGTCCGGCCGGTGCGCGGCAGCAGCCGGTAGCGACCAAGGCCGTCGCGGTTCTCGATCAGCTCGATGCGCGTTTCGCTGTTCGGCTCGCCGGGTTCCTCTCGAGCGGCCAGCACGCCGCGATGCTTGACGATCCGGCTGCGCACCGTGCGCGGCATCGCCAAACCCGGGTCGAAGGGGGCGACGGCTTCGTATTCCTTGTGCACCAAGCGGTCGTGGAACAGGGTCTGGTAAGCGCCGCGCAGTTCGGGTTTGAGCACGAACATGACCAGCCCGGCGGTCAGCCGGTCCAACCGGTGCGCCGGGCTGAGCCGCGGCAAGCCGAGGTCCCGTCGCAGCCGCACCAGCGCGGTCTCCACGACATGCCCGCCGCGGGGTGTCGTGGCCAGGAAGTGCGGCTTGTCCACGACCAGCAGGTCGTCGTCGCGGTGCAGAACGTCCAGGCCGAACGGCACCGGTGCCTCGTCGGGCAGGTCGCGGTGGAACCAGATGAACCCGCCGGGCGTGAACGGCGCGCCGGGCCCGAGCGGGCCGTCGACGCCGACGATCCGGCCCTCGCGGAGCATGGCGTCGATGCGTTCCGGGGCGAGCTTAGGTATCCGGTCGACGAGGTGGTCCCGGACGGTGGCCCAGTGGCCGTCGGCGGGCAGTCGCAACCGGACGGGGTCCAGGCCGTGCCGCTGGGGCAGCGGAGACTTGAGCTTGCGTCGCATCGCCCCGCCAGCGTAACCGGTGATCAGAGCCGGAGTTTGTAGCCCTCGTGCGAGGCCTCGAAGCCGAGCCGGTCGTAGAAGCGGTGCGCGTCGGAGCGCTTCTTGTCGGTTGTCAGCTGGACCAGCGTGCAGCCGCGCCCGCTAGACTCAGCGATGGCCCACTCGAAAATCTCGCGCCCGAGGCCGTGGCTGCGGTGCTGCTCGTGGACGCGGACCGCTTCGATCTGCGCCCGCAACGCGCCCCGCCGGGCCAGCCCGGGGATGAACGTCAGCTGCATCGTCGCCACGACCTGGCCGCCCGGCGTCGCGGCGACCAGCAGGAGATGCGCGGGATCGGCGTCGATCGCCTCGAACGCCCGCCGGTAGGGCTCCAGCTCGGCCGCGGATTCCCGGGTCGCGCCGAGCTGGTCGGCTGCCAGCAGCTCGACGATCGGCCCGAGGTCGTCGGCGGTCGCCCGGCGCAGCAAGTATTTCCCGGACCGGGTGGACAGCGCGGCCGGCACGCTCACGAAACCTCCACTGTGGACTCTAGTTCGAGATCTGCCGTTGCCGACCCTAGCGTGGCACATGAACACGAAGACCCGGAGCGCGAGCCGGCTGGCCTTTGGCATGATCGTCGGGGACTCCGGAGAAGGGAGGGGTATGCCCGAAGTCGCGACCGATCGGCGGCCGGTGGCGGCGCGGTTGGCGGTGGCCACGCTGTTCCTGGTCAACGGCGCGAGCTTCGCCAGCGTCGTGCCCCGCTACCCGGAGCTCAAGGACGCCCTGTCGCTGTCCAATGCCGCGCTGGGCACCGCGATCGCCGCGCTGGCCCTGGGTTCGCTGGTCGCGGGACTGCTTGCCGGGCCGATCCTGGTCCGATGGCGCTCGGCGAGCGTCGCGGTCGGCTGTTCGGTGCTGCTGGCCGCCGATCTCGTGCTGATCGCGTTGGCGGCGCAGTGGTGGCAGCTGGCTGCGGCCCTGTTCTTCGCGGGCGCGATGGACGCGGTCGTGGACGTGGCGATGAACGCGCACGGGCTTCGGGTGCAGCGGCGCTACCGGCGATCGATCGTGAACTCCTTCCACGGCATGTGGAGCGTCGGCGCGATCATCGGCGGCCTGGCAGGCTCGTTGGCAGCGGGAGCGGCCCTACCGCTGCCGGTGCATCTCGGCGGCGCCGCCGTCGTGCTGTCCGCCGTCGCGATCATCTCCACGCGGTTCCTGCTGCCCGGACATGACGACGCCGAGCGGGAAAGGAGATCGCGAGCCCGGCCACGCTTCACACTGCTGCTCGCCCTGCTGGCGCTGGGCCTGTTGTGCGCTGCGGCGGCGCTGGTCGAGGACACGGCGGCTTCGTGGGGCGCGGTGTACATGCGCGATTCGCTGGGCGCGGCCCCGGTGTTGGCGGGGCTGGCGTTCGTCGCGTTGCAGGCCGCGCAGACGGTCGGCAGGCTCTCCGGCGACCGGTTGGTGGACCGCTTCGGCAACCGGGCGGTGGCCCGCATCGGCGGGATC
The DNA here is from genome assembly GCF_012277335.1 of Saccharopolyspora sp. ASAGF58. Classification (NCBI taxonomy): domain Bacteria; kingdom Bacillati; phylum Actinomycetota; class Actinomycetes; order Pseudonocardiales; family Pseudonocardiaceae; genus Saccharopolyspora; species Saccharopolyspora sp. ASAGF58. The sequence continues at coordinate 6,531,463 of NZ_CP040605.1, forward strand.
ATGGTGCTCGTGGGCGTCGGTGCGGCGCTCGGCTGGCCGTCCATCCCCATGACGCTGGTCGGATTCGCGGTGGCGGGCTGGGGGGTCGCCACGATCATCCCGGCCGGGTTCCACGCCGCGGACGAACTCCCCGGCCTGTCCTCCGGTGCCGGGATCGCGGTCGTCAGCTGGGTCTACCGGCTCGGGGTGCTGGCCGTGCCGCCCGTCGTCGGGCTGCTCGCCGATGCGGTCAACCTGCGCGTGGGGCTGGTGATCGTTCCGGTCGCAGGCGGGCTGATCGTGCTGCTGGCCTCGCGCCTGCCCCGCTGACCCGTCAGGGCAGCCGTCCGCCGCCCTCGACCGGCGAGGGCCTCTGCCGGTCAGCCGAGCAGCTTGGCGAAGAACCAGCCGACCCGGCTGACCTTGCGGATCCTCGGGTTGTCGGCCACGCCGTGGATCTCCCACTGCTGCCCGCACTCGTCGCAGCGCCACAAGCCGATCCGGCCGGTGTCGGGTTCGCAGGGGTGGCCTCGGCGCCCTCGTCTCATGCACCGATGACACCACACGCGGTGCCCGCGGTGACCCGAATCGGTTCCGGAAGATCGGGTGAAACCGTGACTTTCGGCCTTACCGCGCGTGCCCGGCAGCCCCGTACCGTCATCGGCGGTGTTGCACGTCGGGGAGAGGGGCGCCAGGTGACGGTGCGGGAGTTGGTCGAGCAGATGGAACGGCGCTGGGAAGAGCTGATGACTCTGCGCGCGAGCCCGGACATGTACGGCAGCGAGAGCCTGGACGGCCAGCTCTCCGAGCTGGAGCTGTGGCTGCTGCGGATGCACCGCCTGACCGCGGGGACCTCCGCCGCATGACAGGACTTCCGGCGGTGCGCGGGGTCCGGATCAGCTGAGTCCATTGAGGACAGATCGGTTGCCGGGTCAGGTGGCCTGGCCGCGATTCTTGCCGAGCTGGCAGGTGCAGGGGTCCTGGCAGGCGTGGTTGACACCCGGCAGCGGATAGGTGTCGACCTTCCGCCCGCGGTCGATCGTCAGCCACGCAAGCACACCGCCGGCGGCGCACATGGCCGCCGAGATCAGCATGGCCTGGCCGAAACCGGGGCCGAGCGGGGCACCCGTTCCGGTGTGCGACAACCCGGCGATCACCGGGAGCACCGCGATTGCGAGCAGCCCGGCCAGACGGGATATGGCATTGTTCACGCCCGAGGCGACGCCGGCGTTGTCCGGGCTGACCGAGGCGAGCACCGCCGAGGTCAGCGGCGCCACCGTGATGGACAGGCCGACCCCGAAGACCAGGACGCCCGGCAACACGCCGCTCAGGTACGTGCTGCCGGGCACCGCCCACGTCATCAGCGCCAGGCCGACCGCGCAGCTGAGCGGGCCGATGGTCATCGGCACGCGCGGGCCGGTGCGCTGCGCGAGAGCACCCACGCGGCCGGACATCAGCAGCATGATGATCGTGATCGGCAACGTCGCGATCCCGGCGGCCAGCGCGGGGTAGCCCATCGACTGCTGCAACTGCAGGGACAGCAGGAACAACGCACCGCTCAGTGCCGCATAGACGGTGAAGGTCGTGAGGTTCGCTCCGGTGAACTGCGCGGAGCGGAACAACGACAGCGGCAGCAGCGGATCCGGGTGGCGCATCTCGATCAGCGGGAAGGCCGCCAGTGCGACCACGCCCACCACGGCCGCTCCCGCGGAGACCGCGTCAAGCCCCTTCGTCGGGATCTCGATCAGGGCGTACACGGCGCCGGCCAGGCCGACGGTCACGGCGATCGCGCCGTAGACGTCCAGGCGACCGGCCGCAGCCGGGTTTCGGCTCTCCGGCACGTGCCGCAGCGCGAGCAGCGCCGCTGCCGCGATGGGGACGTTGATGAAGAACACCCACCGCCAGGACGCCGCGTCCACCAGCCAGCCACCCGCGAACGGCCCGATCGCCGACGACATGCCGGTCAACCCGGCCCAGCGGCCGACCGCCTCGCCGCGGTCGTCGTGCCGGATGGCGGAGTTGATCAGCGCGAGGCTACCGGGCACCAGCAACGCCCCACCGACGCCTTGCACCAGGCGTGCGACGATCAATGCCGTGCCGCCGGGTGCCAGGCCGCAGCCCAGCGACGCCAGGGTGAACAGCACCAACCCGAGCACGTACACCCGGCGGCGGCCGTAGCGGTCGCCGAGCGCCCCGCCGAGCAGCAACAACGCGCTGAGCGTGAGCAGATAGGCGTCCAGCACCCACTGCAGGACGCTGAGGTCACCGCCGATGTCCCGGCCGATCGCCGGCAACGCGACGTTGACGACCGAACCGTCGAGAAACGCCACACCGGAACCGAGGATCGTGGCGACGAGGATCCAGCGTCCCGGCTGGGAGCGCAGGGCAACAGCGGTGGTCACCGCACGACCATAAGGCGCGTGCCTAGGGCCCGCCCTCGATCACCTGCTACCCGGCGTGAACGCCACCGGCAGGTGCTTGATCCCGTTGATGAAGTTCGATACCAGGTGCTCGACCGGCCCCGTCACCCGCAGATCGCGCATCCGCCACAGCGCCTCGTGGTAGAACGCCCGCAGCTGCACCCGGGCGAAATGCGCACCCAGGCACACGTGCGGGCCGTTGCCGAAGGCGACGTGGTCGTTGGGCGTGCGCCGGATGTCGAAGCAGTGCGGGTCGGGGAACTGCTGCTCGTCGAAATGTGCCGAGCAGTGGAACACCACGACCTTGTCCCCGGCGGCGATTCGCTGACCGCCCAGCTCGGTGTCGGTGGTCGCGGTGCGGCGGAAGCTGAGCACCGGTGGGTGGAAGCGCAGCGCCTCCTCCACGGCGGAGTCCAGCAACCCTGGATCGTCGCGCAGCAGCCGCAACTGGCCGGGGTTCTCCGCGAAGGCGAGCATCCCGCCCGGCAGCGCGCTGCGCACGGTGTCGTTGCCGGCCACCGAGAGCAGGAAGAAGAACATCTCCAGCTCGGCGCCGGCCAGCCCGCGCCCGTCCAGCTCGGCGGTAGCCAGCGCGGTCATCACGTCATCGGCAGGGTTGCGGCGCTTGAACGCCGCGAGGTCCTGGGCGAAGGAGAACATGTCGGCCAGCATCGTCGGCGAGCGCGGGTTGACCGGCTTGCCGTCCGGGCCGCGGGTCACCTCGGAGTGCTCCGGGTCCTGGTAGCCGATCACCCGGTTGGTCCACTCCAGCAGCATCCGCTGGTCCGGCTCCGGCACACCGAGCAGGTCGGCGAGGTTGCGCAGCGGGTAGTCGTCGGTGACCTCCACCGGCAGATCGCACTCGCCGCGCTCGATCACCTCGTCGACCAGCTGGCGGGCCCGCTCGGCGACCTCGTGCCGGAACCGGTCGATCCGCCGCGGTGTGAACGCGCGGCTGACGAGGCGGCGCAACCGCCCGTGCTCCGGCGGGTCGAGGTTGAGCATCATGCTGCGGATGAACGGCAGGTCCGCCGGGTCGGGATCGCGGATCTGCGTGGCGCCCAGCCAGGACGAATAGACCTCGGCGGACTTCAGCACGGCGACGACGTCGGTGTACCGGGTGACCGCCCAGAACCCGGGCCCGGCCGGCCAGTCGCCGATCTCGTGCTCCTCCTGCCAGCTCACCGGCGCGTGCCGGCGCAGCCAAGCGAAGTCCTCGTGCGGCACGCCGTCGGCGTACCTGCGCGGATCGAAGATGTCCGGGACGTGGGCGGGCGCTGCCATGGCGACTCCTTCAACGTCTTACGGCCCTGGAGCCTATAGCCGGATCCGTTTCGCGCGGCAGTGCAAGCGGTGGAACTTCCGTTCGATATTCCGCACAACGTTCGCTGGATCGTATGGTTGGCCGGGTTGGGTGGTCAAGCGCCTGAGCTGGTGTTGGCCGATACCGGGTACGATGTTCGGAATATCGGTCAAACAGTTGGCCGGTTGAGATGTGACAGGGGGAGAGAACGCGTGGCACGAGCGGTACCTGCCGTGGAACGGGCATTCGATGTCCTGGAGCTGTTCCTGGACGCCCACGAGCTGAGCGCCCCGGAGATCACCGCGCGGCTGGGCCTGCCGCGCACCACGGTGCACGAGCTGGTCGGCACGCTCAGCGAGCGCGGCTACCTGATGCCCGCAGGTAGCGGCAGCAACCGGTTCCGGCTGGGAGTACGCGGCTTCCAGCTGGGCGCGGCCTACGCCGAGCGGCTGGACCTAGCCCGTGAGGGCCAGCTCGTCGCCGAGGACATCGCCGAGCGCTGCCAGGAAACGGTGCACGTCGGGGTGCGAGACGGGGCGGACGTGCTGTACGTGGCCAAGGTCGACAGCAGCCACCCGGTGCGGATGGTCTCGGCCGTGGGCCGGCGGCTGCCCGCGCACTGCACCGCGCTCGGCAAGGCGCTGCTGGCGGCGCTGCCGCGCGCAGAAGTCGACGAGCTCTACGGCAACCGCCGCCTGGATGCGATGACCGAGCACAGCATCACCACCCGCAAGGCGCTGCGCCAAGAGTTCGACGCCATCGCCAAGAACGGCGTGGCACGCGAGTACTGCGAGTCCAACGAGTCGGTGGCCTGCGTTGCGGCGCCGGTGCGCGACCAGTGCGGCGAGGTCGTCGCCGCGATGAGCATCGCGGTGCCGATCCTGCGCTGGAACGACCAGACCGAAGTGGCGCTGCGCAAACTCGTCCACGAAGGCGCGGCCGCCCTGTCCGAACGCCTGGGCCACACCGGCTAGGCCGCCGCGCTACCCCTAGTGCCGGACGATCACCACCGGGCATTTCGCGTGTTGGACGCAGCGCTGGCTCACCGAGCCGAGCAGCGCGCCGTAGAAGCTGCCGTGGCCGCGGCTGCCGACCACCAGCAGGTCGGCGCCCTCGGAGGCGTCCAGCAGCGTCTGAGCCGCGTGCCCATGGGCGAGCTCGCGCTCCACCGGCACCGGCGGGCTCATCTCGTGCTCGATCTCGTCGACGGTGTCGTGGAGGCTCTTGCGCGCGGACTCCTCGAAGTCATCCGGCGGCATCGGGCCACCCTCCCAGCTGTAGAAGGCGGGGAACTCCCAGGAGGTGACCGCGTGCACCGCGGCCCCGGAAAGCGCTGCCTGCTTCAGCGCCCACCGCAGGGCGCACTTGGACGACTCCGAGCCGTCCACGCCGACGACGATCTTGTGCTGGGTTCCGCTGTTCATGACGCCAGCCTCCAGTTCGACGATCCGCTGTGGCGGGTTCAGCCGCGGGCCCGCTCGACGAGCTTGCCGGAGAGCTCTCGCAGCCGCGTCCTGTCCTGCTCGTCGTAGGCCTGCTCGAGCGCGCGGCACGCGCGGGTCCCATGGAAGTACTCCCCGGTGACCTCGTCCAGTCCCGGATCCGCGACCAGCCGCATCGTCGCCTCGACGCCTTCGGCGATCGTGCCCAGCGGACTCACGCCGGCCTCGCGGACCATCGCGGTGTTCATGTAGGTCGCCGGGTGCAACGCGTTGACCGTCACGCCGTGGCCGCGAAGCTGTTCGGCCAGGTCGAAGGTGAACATGATCTGCGCGAGCTTGCTCTGCGCGTACGCCCGGGCGCCGATGTAGTTCTCGGTCATCATCGGGTCGTCGAAGTCGATCGGGTGCTGACCGGCCGAGGCGACGTTGACCACCCGGGCCGGTGCCGAGGCAAGCAGCAGCGGCTGCAGCAAGTGCGTCAGGTGGTAGCCGGCCAGGTAGTTCACCGCGAACCGCAGTTCGATGCCGTCCGGGCTCTCCTCGCGCCCGCCGCCCGGCGGCCCGGAACCGATGCCCGCGTTGTTCACCAGCACGTCCAGCTGGTCGCAGCGCAGCTGCACGTCGTTGGCCAGCCGTTCGACCTGGCGCAGCTCAGCGAGGTCGGCGAGCACCACGTCGAGGCGGTCGGAGCCGGTGGCCGCCGCGATCTCCGCGCGCGTTTGCTCAGCTAGCTCCGCGCTGCGCCCGTGTATCAGTACCCGGGACCCGGTCTTGGCGAGCTGGTGGGCAAGTGCCCGTCCGAGCCCGCTGGTCGCGCCGGTGACCAGGATGCAGCGCTGGCTGGGAGTGCGCACGGTCGCTCCGAACTGTCGGGAGGTGATTACCACCAGTGTGCGGATGAGCTTCCGCTGTTGTCATCAGCGCATGCGTGTCGTACCTGATAGCCCCCGACCTGAGTACCCCGAAAGCGTTGTGTCGCAGGTATTTCACTGAGGACATCGAGACCGGCGGCACAGATCGTGCAGTCCTTACCCGAGTGGGCGCTTGTAACTGTGGGTAACGCGCGATACACCTGGGGACGGTGTGGCGCCGCTACACCCGAAACCTGCCGAGGGAGCGACCATGACCACCAGCGAGGAGAGCTCCACCGGACGTTATCTGGTGCTGCTGGAAGACAATTCGACGATCATCGGAACCCGCGAGCTGACGCGGCTGACGGGCATCCGCTGCGCCAACACCGCCGACGCGGCCGGCGCGGCACCGGAGGAGCTGTTCCGCGGCGCGGGCGGGATCGTGCTGCATCAGCTCGGCATCGCGTTGATCAGCGCCGATCCGGACCAGGCCGCGGCGCTCGAACGCGCGTCCCGGGAGACCAGCCCGATCGCTGCGTTCGAGCAGGAGCGCAGGGTGTTCGCCATCGGCGCGGAGGCGCAGGTGGAGGACGGCGAGTCCACGTGGGGCCTGCAGGCGGTGCGCGCCGACCACGCGCAGCCCACCGGCAAGGGCGTCCGGGTCGCGGTGCTCGACACCGGCCTGGACCTCAAGCACCCCGACTTCGCCGACCGGGACATCGTCGCCGGGTCCTTCGTGGAGGGCCAGGACGTGCAGGACGGCCACGGGCACGGTACGCACGTGATCGGCACCTCCTGCGGTCCGCGGACCTTGCAGGGCGGCCCCGGCTACGGCATCGCTTCGGAGGCCAGTATCTACGCGGGCAAGGTGCTCGGCGACGACGGCTCCGGAACCGACGGCGGCATCCTCTCCGGCATCGAGTGGGCAATCTCCAACGGAGCCGCCGTGGTGTCGATGTCGCTCGGCGCGCCGACGCAGCCCGGCGAACCGTTCTCCGCGGCCTTCGAGCGGGTCGCCCAACGCGCTATGGAGCGCGGCACGCTGGTCATCGCCGCGGCCGGCAACGAGAGCCAGCGTTCCGCCGGGGTGGTCGCGCCGGTCGGCCACCCGGCGAACTGCCCGTCGATCCTGGCGGTCGGCGCGATCGACCCGCAGCTGCAGATCGCGGACTTCTCCTGCGGCACCGTCGACGAGATCGGCCAGGTGGATCTGGTCGGCCCCGGCGTCGACGTCTACTCCAGCTGGCCGGGGGCGGAGCGCTACCGCAAGCTCAGCGGCACCAGCATGGCCACCCCACACGTCGCCGGTGTCGCGGCGCTGTACGCGCAGCAGTATCCGGAGCGAGCGTGGGGCCTGTGGGCGCGGCTGTCGCAGACCGCACGCCGACTGCCGCTCGCATCGACCGACGTCGGTGCGGGCGTGGTCCAGGCGCCGTAGCTGCCGGGGTCGCCGCGCGGTCAGTCATCATCGATGGCCTGCGCGGCGACCTTCGCGCAGTTGCCGAGGTCTTCGGCGGCGGCGGCGGCCTGATCGAGCGCGACGTGCACCGCCGACGGCTCGGCGGCGTTCGGCGTCTCGTAGCTGGAGGCCAGCAAGTCGAGCTGCCGGGCAAGCCGGGCCCCGGCCGCGGTGACGGCCAGCAACGCTTCCCGCGCCACGGCGATTTCGGCCGGTGTCCTGGCTTGGCGGGCGCTCCATTCCAACTTGCCGCTGGCCTGCGCGATCGCTTCGGCGGTCGCGTTGACGTCCTGCCAGCGCGACGGCGTTCCGCTCTCCATCTGGTCGCCCCCCACAAGCACCGGTATTGGCGCACTATCAGCAGTTTCCGTCCCTGGTGGGGCGGTTGAACCGGGCCCGCCGCCGCATTCACCCACCCGAACGGCGGGAACCCGCGTTCGGCAGCTCGGCATTCGCGCTCAGCTCCGCTGCAGGGCCCGCTCCAGCTCCGCCTTGGTCATCCTCGAACGGCCCTTGATATCGGCGCGCTGCGCGTCCGCGTAGAGCTGTTGCTTGGTTCGACCGCCCGGCCCGGAGCCGGATCCGGAGCGTAGTCCACCGCGGCGTTGCGGGGGGATGTCCTGCGTGGCGGTCCTGCTCCGCTGCTGGGACTCACCGGCCTGCGCGCGGTTCTTGTTGACCGTCCGCGCCGCGATCTCTTCGGCGCGGTCCTCGCTGCTGCCGCGCTCCATCGCCTGGTTCTTGATGTGCTCGTACTGCCGTTCCTCTTTCTCGGTCCAGCTCTGCTGCGGCATTCCCACCCACCTCGCCTCCGCGGTACGTCGGTTGCGACGTGCTTCGCGTACCCGGTGCGAGCGGCGGTCACACGTTGGCGCGACGGGAGCGGAGGCGCGCCGCGACGACCGCGCCGAGAGCACCTGCGGCGACCGCCAGGCGCCGCGGGCCGGAAACAGCGAGCCGTCGCCCGAACACGTCGTACCCGGACTCCACGATGCGGTCGAGGATCTCGCCGTACAACGTGAACGCGGTGCGCACGCACGGCCGCGACCAGGAGGCGAGCAGCGCGATGCCAGGTTCCGCGGCCCGGTACTTCGAGCGGGTGCGGGCGACCTGGTCGGCGAGCGCCCGGCGCACCGGGAGGTCGGGCCGGCCGGCCTTCCGGCACCAGACGAGCCGCTCCCGGTCGACGCCGAACACCGCCAGTTCCTCCAGCGGCAGGTAGACCCGGCCGCGGTCGAGGTCCTCGCCGACATCGCGCAGGAAGTTGGTGAGCTGGAAAGCGCCGCCCAGCACCGCGGCGTAGGGCTCGGCCTCGCCGGCCGGGCATACCGTGCCGAGCACCGGGAGCAACTGGAGGCCGATCACCGCCGCCGAGCCGTGGATGTAGGCGTCCAGTGCAGCCCGCGTCGCGTACGAGCGGACGGTCAGGTCCATCCGCATCGAGGCCATGAAGTCGGTGAACAGCGCCGGGTCGATGCGGTGCCGGGCGGCGGTGTCGACGAGCGCGGCAAGGATCGGGTGTTCGCTGTTACCGGCGCGCAGACCGGCGCGCAGCTTGTCGTCCAGCTGGTCCACCGCCTGCTGCCGGTCCCGGACCGTTCGCGACTCGTCGGTGTCGTCGACGATGTCGTCCACCCACCGCGCGAAGCCGTACAGCGCGTGCACCGCGGGCCGCTGCGCCGGGGTCAGCAGCCGGGTCGCGAGGAAGTAGGTGCGGCCGTGCGCGGCGTTGAGCACCCGGCACCGCTGGTAGGCGGGACGCAGCTGCGGCTGGACGCCCGCGGCGTCGAGCTCGCGGCGCGCCGCCGCCCGCGGCCAGGTGCCCGTGTCCATACCGGGAATCTCAGCACACGGAGTGCGCGAGCGTGCGCACGGTGGGCATCCGCGGTGAACCCGGTCACTACCACAGTCCGATTAGGACGTTTCAGCCGAGCCCGCTCTCGGCGAGGGCCTCGTCGAGCCCGTCGAGCAGGACCACGCCGAGGGTGTTCGAGACCGAGCCGGTCGCCAGCTCGCTGCGGAGCCGGTAGGCGAGCAATCGCACCCGGCGCGGGTCCGGCCGGTCCTGCCGCGCGGCCTCGCGCAGCCGCCGTGCGATCAATTCGATCCCGGCGGTGTCGCCGTAGCGGGCGTGCACCGTCGGCAGCGTGAGGAGCACGACCTTGGCCACCCGGGTCAGCCCGGTGAAGTCGGGTCTGGGCGCGGGTGCCGGCGACGGCTGGGCGGGCACCACCGGTGCCGGGGGCTCGTCGAGCACCGCGACCGACTGCGCCCTCGCCCACGAACCGATGTCCCCGCCGTGCCGGCCGGCGCAGATCAGCCCGGAGCCGGTCAGGCCGGCGCGGGCGGGTGCGCCCTGCTGCCCGGTCCCGCTGGTGGCGATCAGCTCCTGCTCCCGCAGCGTCCGCACGACTTCGGCGAGCTCGGCCCACGACGGCTGCAGCGCCGCGGCCTCGGCCGCCGGGCTGTCGAAGAAACCCGCGACCTCGGGCCGGAATCGGTCGTCCTCGTAGAGGTAGCGGAGGAAGGCGCGAGCGAGCGACTCAAGCCTTGACACGGTTGGCCTCCAGATTGCTCGTCCAGGGTGCAGGGCGAGAGGGAGGGCGGACCCGGGTCCTGCCGAAGACCGCAGAACGCACCGGCGCGCAGCCGGTTTCGGAATCATGGTTGCCGCTGTCCCCAGTTTCAGCGGATCCGCCATGCGACCGCCGGGTCGCGGTCGGTCACATCGAAGGAGCGTAAGCGGACCCCGGCCGTGATCGCAGTGGTCTTTTGTCACCCACAAGTTGGGGATTGCGATGCCGGGGCGTAACTGTCCATTGTGCTCAATGTCGGCACAATCCGCACCACTGCGCAGAAAGGGGCTGGAGTGACGCGTGGGACCGCCAGCCGTCCCGCATGGATGATCGTCATGACGGGAGTTCCGGAGATTTATCGCGCGCGAGATCCGGAAGCGCCGGGCGCGTGCTCGTCGGCGCTGGCCCGCAGACCCTCGAAGGCGATCTTGGTGACCGCGTCGGCGAGCTGCGCGGCCCGCAGGCCGCGGCTGGGCTTGTACCACTCGATGACCGAGTTGACCATGCCGAACAGCAGCCGGCTGGTCAGCGCCGGGTCGACGTCCGGCCGGATGCTGCCCTCCGCCTCGGCCTGCTTGACGAGGTCACTGACCACCTGGTCGAACTCGCGGCGCCGGGTCAGCGCCTGCCGCTCGACCTTGGTGTTGCCCCGCACCCGCAGCAGCAGCGTGACAAACGGCAGTTCGTCGACGAGCACCTCGATGCTGCGCCGGACCACATGCTCCAGCCGGTCGATGGCCTTACCGGTGGTCGACCCCTCTTCCTCGGTGACCGCGAACAGCGCATCCAGCGCCCGGTTGACGCTCAGCCGCATCAGCTCGTCCTTGCTGGACACGTGGTAGTAGATCGCCGACTTGGTGATGCCCAGCCGGCGGGAGAGGTCCTCCATGCTGGTGCCCTCGTAGCCGCGCTCGTTGAACACCCGGACGGAGACGTCCAGCAGCCGACCGAGGTCGTAACCCGGCCGACCCCGGCGATTCGCGCGCCCAGCGTTCCCCGACATGGCTCGCAGTATTTCAGCCGGTGGATCCGGATTCGCGGCGGTCCACGAGGCGGCGCAGCTTGCCAACCGAACGCTCCAGCGTGTCCGGATCCACCACGGTGACCTCGGTGCTGATGCCGACGCCGTCCTTGATCGCGCGGACCAGCTCGGCGCCGGCCGGATCCCGGCGGTCGCCCGGGCAGTCGGTGCGGGCCTCCACCCGAACCGTCATCCGGTCCATCCGGCCCTCGCGGGTGAGCACCAGCTGGAAATGCGGCGACAGGCCGTAGATGCGCAGCACCAGCTCCTCGATCTGGGTGGGGTAGACGTTGACGCCCCGCAGGATGATCATGTCGTCGCTGCGGCCGGTGATCTTGGTCATCCGCCGCATCGGCCGGGCCGTGCCGGGCAGCAGACGGGTCAGGTCCCGGGTGCGGTAGCGGATGACCGGCATGGCCTGCTTGGTCAGCGAGGTGAACACGAGTTCGCCCTCGGTGCCGTCGGGCAGCACTTCCTCGGTGAACGGGTCGATCACCTCGGGGTAGAAGTGGTCCTCCCAGATGTGCAGCCCGTCCTTGGTCTCCACGCATTCGTTGGCCACGCCGGGGCCCATCACCTCGGACAGGCCGTAGATGTCGACCGCGTCGATGTCCAGCCGTTCCTCGATCTCCTGCCGCATCTGCTCGGTCCACGGCTCGGCCCCGAAGATGCCGATCTCGAGCGAGGTGCTGCGCGGGTCGATGCCCTGCCGTTCGAACTCGTCGATGAGGGTGAGCATGTAGGACGGGGTGACCATGATGATCTCGGGCCGGAAGTCCTGGATGATCTGCACCTGCCGGGCGGTCATCCCCCCGGAGGCCGGGATGACGGTGCACCCGAGCCGCTCGGCCCCGTAGTGCGCGCCGAGCCCGCCGGTGAACAAGCCGTACCCGTAGGAGATGTGCACCTTGTGGCCCGGCCGCCCGCCTGCGGCGCGGATGGAGCGCGCCACCACATCGGCCCAGGCGTCCAGGTCCTGCTCGGTGTAGCCGACGACGGTCGGCTTGCCCGTGGTGCCACTGGAGGCGTGCAGCCGCCGGACCTGCTCCATCGGCACGGCGAGCAGGCCGAACGGGTAGTTGTCCCGCAGGTCCTGCTTGGTGGTGTGCGGGAACTTCGCCAGGTCGGCCAAGCTCTGGCAGTCCTCCGGCCGGACGCCCGCCGCGTCGAACTTGCTGCGGTACAGCGGCACGTTCTCGTAGGCGTGGTGCAGGGTCCGCTGCAGGCGTTCCAGCTGCACCGCGGCGAGTTCGTCGGCGGAGTACCGCTCGGCGGGGTCGAGGTCGGCCGGATCCGGCGCGGTTCCGAGCCGGCGCGGCGCGCCCGTCGTCGCTGTCATGCTTTAACTCCTTCGGGCTCCCAGCGCCTGCGAGGCTCGGTCGTCGTCGAACATGGCCTGGGCCGGGTTGCGCGTCGCCGCGCCGGGCTCCTGCACTGGGTCACCGCCTCGTCACCGAGCGAACAGTCGGTAATTAATCCTGCGCCGCAGGATCCTGTCAAGGGTTCCCGGCGAAGCCGGTCCAGACCTGGCTCGGTAAAGCAGAATTTAGCTGCATCGGGTGGTGCGCGACAGTCTTGACGAGTGCTACTTTTTCGAACGAACGGTCAGTTAAAGAACCAGCCGGAGGAGGTCGGGCGAATGGCTGCCCTGCGGAGCTACGTCAAGGGCGACTGGCACGCGCCGTCGGACAACGGGGTGCCGTTGCACGATGCGGTGACCGGTGAGGAGGTCGCGCGGGTCTCCTCGGCGGGGATCGACATGGCCGCGGTGCTGGCGCACGGGCGCAGCCGGGGCGGCCCGGCGCTGGCGGAGCTGACGTTCCACCAGCGTGCCGCGCTGCTGAAGAGCCTCGCCTCGCACCTGCGCGAGCACCGCGAGGAGCTGTACGCGCTGTCGGCCCGCACCGGTGCCACGCTCGGCGACTCCAAGTTCGACATCGACGGCGGCATCGGGGTGCTGTTCGGCTACTCCAGCAAGGGCCGCCGGGAACTGCCCAACAGCACGGTCTACGTCGACGGCGCGGTCGAGCCGCTGAGCAAGGGCGGCACGTTCGTCGGGCAGCACATCTGCACGCCGCTGCAGGGCGTCGCGGTGCAGATCAACGCGTTCAACTTCCCGGTGTGGGGACCGCTGGAGAAGTTCGCGCCCGCCTTCCTGGCCGGGGTTCCCAGCTTGATCAAACCGGCCAGCCAGACCGCGTACCTCACGCACCGGCTGGTGGAGCTGATGGCCGACTCCGGGCTACTGCCGGACGGCTCGCTGCAGCTGGTCTGCGGCAGCGTCGGCGACCTGTTCGAGCACCTGACCGACCAGGACCTGGTGTCGTTCACCGGCTCGGCCTCGACCGGCCAGCGGTTGCGCGCCCACCCGGTGGTGGCGGCGAACTCGGTGCGGTTCAACGTCGAGGCCGACTCGCTGAACTGCTCGATCCTGGGCCCGGACGCCGCGCCGGGCACCGACGAGTTCGACCTCTTCGTCAAGCAGCTGGTCACCGAGATGACGGTCAAGGCCGGGCAGAAGTGCACCGCGATCCGGCGGGCGCTGGTGCCGGCGAACCTGATCGACGAAGTGGTCGCGGCCGCCAAGGAGCGGTTGGCGAAGGTAGTCGTCGGCAACCCCGCCTCGCCGGAGGTCCGGATGGGGGCGCTGGCCAGCCTGGAGCAGCGCGAGGAGGTGCGGCGGTCGCTGAAGGCGCTGCTGGAGGCCGGAACGCTGGTGCACGGAGACCCCGGGCGGGTCGACGTCGTGGACGCCGAGGCGGAGCGCGGCGCGTTCCTGCCGCCGCTGCTGGTCCGCTGCGACGACCCAGACCAGCCGCAGCCGCACGAGGTCGAGGCCTTCGGCCCGGTCAGCACGGTGATGCCGTACGAGACCGCGGCGCAGGCCGTGGAGCTGGCGCGCCGCGGCAAGGGCAGCCTCGCCGGTTCCGTGGTGACCGCCGACGCGGAATTCGCGCGCGAGGTGGTGCTGGGCGCGGCATCGCGGCACGGCCGGATGCTGGTGCTCAACCGCGAGAACGCGAAGGAGAACACCGGGCACGGTTCGCCGCTGCCCGCACTGGTCCACGGCGGGCCGGGCCGGGCCGGTGGCGGCGAGGAGCTGGGCGGCGTCCGCGGCGTGCTGCACCACATGCAGCGGACCGCGGTGCAGGCCGACCCGGCGACGCTGACCGCGATCACCGGGCAGTGGGTGGGCGGAACTCCGCGCAACATCACCGAAAAGCACCCGTTCCGCAAGCATCTCGGCGAACTGCGCATCGGTGACACGGTGGTCGCCGGGCCGCGCACCGTGACGCTGGACGACGTCGAGCACTTCGCCGAGTTCACCGGCGACACCTTTTACGCGCACACCGACGAGGAAGCGGCGCGGGCCAATCCGTTCTTCGACGGCCGCGTGGCGCACGGCTACCTGGTGGTGTCCTTCGCCGCCGGGCTGTTCGTGGATCCCGACCCGGGACCGGTGCTGGCCAACTACGGCCTGGAGAACCTCCGGTTCCTCACGCCGACCTACCCCGGTGACGAGATCACCGTGACCATGACCGCTAAGCAGATCACTCCGCGGGTCGGCGCCGAGTACGGCGAGGTCCGCTGGGACGTGGACGTGACCAACCAGGACGGCGCCTCGGTGGCGAAGTACGACGTGCTGACGCTGGTGGCCAAGCGGCCGGGGGAGCAGGGGTGACCAGGTGACGACCACGGTGGACCGGCTCGACGACGCCGAGCTGCAGCAGCACTTCGACGAGCGGATCGTGCACGACCAGCGCATCGAGCCGCGGGACTGGATGCCCGAGGGCTACCGCAAGACCCTCGTGCGGCAGATCGCCCAGCACGCGCACTCCGAGATCATCGGCATGCAGCCGGAGGGCAACTGGCTGACCCGCGCCCCGAGCCTGCGGCGCAAGGCGATCCTGCTCGCGAAGGTGCAGGACGAGGCGGGGCACGGGCTCTACCTGTACTCCGCGGCCGAAACTCTCGGAGTGGACCGTTCGGAGCTGACCGAGAAGCTCATCGAGCGGCGGCAGAAGTACTCATCGATCTTCAACTACCCGACGCTGACCTTCGCCGACATCGGCGTCATCGGGTGGCTGGTCGACGGGGCGGCGATCTGCAACCAGGTGCCGCTGTGCCGCAGCTCCTTCGGTCCTTACGCGCGGGCCATGGTGCGGATCTGCAAGGAGGAATCGTTCCACCAGCGGCAGGGCTACGAGCTGCTGATGACGATGATGCGCGGCACCACGGAGCAGCGGGAGATGGTGCAGGACGCGACGAACCGCTGGTGGTGGCCGTCGCTGATGATGTTCGGCCCACCGGACGGCGACTCGCCCAACACCCAGCAGTCCATGGCGTGGCGGATCAAGCGGCACACCAACGACGAGCTCCGGCAGAAGTTCGTCGACATGACCGTGCCGCAGGCCGAGGCGCTCGGCGTCACGCTGCCCGACCCGGAGCTGCGCTGGAACGACGAGCGCGGGCACCACGACTTCGGCGAGCCGGACTGGTCCGAGTTCAAGCGGGTCATCGCCGGCAACGGGCCCTGCAACGAGGAGCGGCTGGCCCGGCGCCGGGCCGCGCACGAGCAAGGGCAGTGGGTGCGCGACGCGGCAGCGGCCCACGCTGCCAAAAAGGCCGTACGGGAGGAGGTCGCGCGATGAGTCCGGACGCCGAGACCGGCGCACCGCGGTCCTCGTGGCCGCTGTTCGAGGTTTTCGTCCGCGGCAAGCGGGGTCTGAACCACGTGCACGTGGGCTCGCTGCACGCCGCGGACGAGCAGATGGCGCTGCACAACGCCCGCAACCTCTACACCCGCCGCAACGAGGGCGTGAGCATCTGGGTGGTCCGAGCGGACGCGATCACCGCGTCCAGCCCGGACGAGAAGGACCCGTTCTTCGCACCCAGCGGCGACAAGGTGTACAGGCACCCGACGTTCTACCGGATCCCCGACAACGTTCCGCACATTTGAGGTCATCCCGATGTCGTTCGACAACGCCTACCAGGCGCTGACCGCCGCGGAGCCCGACGGCGAGTCCCGCTGGGCCTTCGGCACCGGCTTCGACGATCCGCTGTCCGGAGTGGACACCGCGCTGCCGGACGGCGTGGACGGCGTCGCGTTCGCCCGGTACTGCCTGATGCTCGGCGACGACGCACTGATCGCCTCGCAACGGCTGACCGAGTGGGTCACCTACGCGCCGGAGCTGGAGGACGAGCTGGCGCTGGCCAACATCGCGCTCGACCTGCTGGGCCAGGCACGGCTGCTGCTGGCCCGCGCCGGGCAGGCCGACGGCAGCGGGCGCGGCGAGGACGAGCTGGCGTACTTCCGCGACGAACGGGAGTTCCGCAACGTGCGGCTGGTCGAGCCGCCCAACGGCGACTTCGCGCACACCATCGCCCGGCTGCTGGTTTTCTCGACGTGGCGCCTCGCGCTGTTCGCCCGGCTCGCCGAATCGCGCGACCCGGTGCTGGCGGCGATCGCGGCCAAGGGGGTCAAGGAGTTGGCTTACCACCGCGAGTACACGGCACAGTGGATGGTCCGGCTCGGTGACGGCACCGAGGTGTCCCATGTGCGGATGCAGCAGGGGCTCGACGCGGTGTGGCCGCGGGTCGACGAACTGTTCGTGCCGAACGCGACCGACCAGGAGATGGTCGCGGTCGGCGTCGGCACCGACCCGGCACAGGCGCGTGCCGAGTTCGACGACGTCCTGGAGCAGGTCGTCGCGGCGGCCACCTTGCAGCGGCCCGAGGCTTCGGCGCTGGCCGGGGTGGCCGAGCAGACCGGCCGGGACGGCATCCACACCGAGCACCTGGGCTACCTGCTCGCGGAGATGCAGAGCCTGGCCCGAGCGCACCCGGAGGCGGCATGGTGACGAGCACGAAGCCGGACCTCCGGCACGCCCGGGCGGTTGCCGAGTCGGTCACCGACCCGGAGCTGCCGGTGCTGACGCTGGCCGACCTCGGGGTCCTGCGCGGCGTCGAGCTCGCCGGAGACGGGAAGGTCATCGTGTCGATCACGCCCACCTACTCGGGCTGCCCGGCGATGCCCGAGATGCGCGCGGACCTCAGCAATCGGCTGAGCGAGGCCGGTTTCACCGACGTCGAGGTGCGCACCGTGCTGGACCCGCCGTGGACCACCGACTGGATCAGCACGGCAGGGCGGCAGAAGCTCGCCGAGTACGGCATCGCCCCGCCGGGGGCCGCTCCGCAGCGCGCCGCCGGCCCGGTGCCGCTGACGCTGACCTCGCCGCGGACCCGGGTCCGCTGCCCGCAGTGCGGTTCGCCAGACACCGAGCAGGTCTCGCGGTTCGGCGCGACCGCGTGTAAGGCGCTGCGCCGATGCCGCTCGTGCCACGAACCGTTCGAGCACATCAAGGAGATCTGACGTGGTCCGTCCCGCCCCCGTCGACCCACCCGCGGCCCCCGCACCGGCGCGGACCGGCCGTCGCCGCACGTCGTTCCACCCGCTGCGGGTCAGCCACGTGGAGCGGCTGTGCGAGGACGCGGTCGCCGTCAGCTTCGACGTCCCACCGGAGCTCGCCGAGGATTTCGCCTTCAAGCCGGGCCAATCGCTGACGCTGCGCCGCCGGGTCGACGGCCGCGAGGAGCGCCGGTCGTACTCGATCTGCGCCCCACACGGCGCAACACCCCGGATCGGCGTGCGCCACGTGCCGGGCGGGTTGTTCTCCAGCTGGCTGGTGCAGGAGGTGCGGCCCGGCGACGAGATCGAAGTGCTGCCGCCGACGGGCAGCTTCACCCCAGACCTGACCACACCCGAGCGGCACGTGTGCATCGCCGCCGGATCGGGGATCACGCCCGTGCTGTCCATCGCGGCATCGGTGCTGCGCGAGACGGACGCGACCGTCACGTTGCTCTACGGCAACCGGCGCAGCGACACAGTGATGTTCGCCGACGAGCTCGCCGACCTGAAGGACCGCTACCCGACGCGGCTGGAGCTGGTGCACGTGCTTTCGCGGGAACCGCGCGAGTCGGAGCTGTTCACCGGCCGGTTGGACGCGACGAAGATCCGGGCGATGCTATCCACGGTGGTCGACGCCGACTCGGTGGACCAGTGGTGGTTGTGCGGGCCGTTCGGCATGGTCAGCGACGCGCAGGACGTGCTGCGCGAAAGCGGCGTCGTCAACGGACGAATCCACCAGGAGCTGTTCTACGTCGAGGACGTGCCGCCGGAACCGGCGCGCCACGAGGAGCCGACGGTGCAGGGGCCGACGAGCGAGGTCACGGTGGTGCTCGACGGCCGTTCGACGCCGATGTCGCTGCCCCGCGACGTCCCGGTCCTGGACGCGGCCCAACGGGTCCGCCCCGACCTGCCGTTCGCCTGCAAGGGCGGCGTCTGCGGCACCTGCCGGGCGAAGGTCACCTGCGGCGAAGTCCGCATGCGCCGCAACTTCGCCCTGGAGGAATCGGAAGTGGCGGACGGGTTCGTCCTCACCTGCCAATCGCTCCCGACCACCGACACGGTCACGGTCGACTTCGACGCCTGATCAATCAGGAGGCCTTGCGGGAGCGGGAGCGGCGGCCTTCGGTGCCGGTGGGCTTCTCCGTCGCCTCGGCGACCGCCTTCTCGAGTTCGGCCCGCTTCAACCTGGTGCGGCCCTTGATGCCCAGCCGCTTGGCCCGGTCGTCGAGCTCGGCCTTGCTCAGCTCGGACAGGTCCTCCTCGGATCGCGCGGGCTTGCGGCCCTTGCGCGCCTCGTCGACGCTGCGCCGCAGCGCCTCGGTCAGGTCGGTGACGTCCGTCGGCTTCGGCGGTTCCTCCGCCGCCACCACCTCGCCGCCGCGCGCCTTCTCCGCCAGCAGCTCCTCGACCTTCGCGGTGTAGGTGTCCTCGTATTGCTCCGGTTCCCACGGCCCGCTCATCGACTCGATGATCGTGGTCGCCATCTGCAGTTCCTTCTCCGACGGCTTCGCCTGCTCGCCGTCCTCTCCGACCAGTTCGCTCGGATCGCGGACTTCGTCGGCGAAGAACAGGGTGTTCAGCGCAAGCACGTTGTCGTCGGCGCGCACCGCCGTGAGGTACTGCTTGCCCCGCAGCACGAAGGTCGCGATTCCCGCTTGGCTGGTTTCGTGCATCGCCCGGCGCAGCAGGTTGTAGGGCCGGAAGTGCTCCTTGCTGTTGGGAGCCAGCCAGTAGGTCTTCTGGAAGTGCACGGGGTCGATCTCGGTGATGTCGACGAAGGTGGTGATGTCGATGGTGCGGGAACGGCCGGGGGCGATCTCGTCGAGTTCGGACTGCTCGACGGTGATGACCCCGCCGTCGAACTCGCGGCCCTTGACGATGTCGTTGTAGCCGACTTCTTTGCTGGTGCGTTCGTTGACGCGCTTGTAGCGGATCCGGTCGGTGGTCCCGCGCTCGTACTGGTGGAACTGGATCGTGTGGTCCTCGGTCGCCGCGTAGAGTCCGACCGGGATGGTGACGAGGCCGAAGTTGATCGAGCCGGTCCAGATCTTCCGCGGCATGGCTGCCTCCCATCGCCCCGGCGCCCGGGCGCCACCGGTGTTCACCATGCGGTGGTGGGCGCAAGATCGCAGAACTCCTGCTCATCGCCGTAGCGTCGAGTCGCTCTCGGTATTTCCCGGAGCCGGGGGTGGAGAAACAATGCGGTGGGTGCCGTCGGCCAGCCGTTGCGTCCGGCCGCAGCGAGCGAGCAGTTCCAGCAAGGGAACCGCAACGCGGCGCGACGTGTCCAGCGCCTGCCTGGCCTGGCTGAGGGTGAACGGCTCGGGCAGCGGCGCCAAGCGCGTAACGGCCGCTTGTTCGGCGTCCGGCAGGAGCACCAGGCCCGGGGCCAGGCGCAGTAGCGCGCCCGCGTGCGCGGCGGCGGCGAGTTCCCTGTCGCCGATTGCCAGTTCGGCGAGTTCGCCGGCCGTCGGGGCCTGGAACGGGTGGTCGATGAGCGCCCGCCGGATCGTTTCCACCGCGCGGTGCACGCGTTCGGGGAGCGGGGTTGGCCCCTTGTGCAGCCGTCCGTCCGACAGGGAGACACCGGCGGCTTCGGCGATTGGGGGCAGCAGAGCAGGATCGGGCAGGTCCAGGGCGCGGCGTGCGGCCTCGGTGGGCATGCCGGCTTCCAGCGGGTGCGTCTTGTGGTGCTGCGTCAGCAACTCGTCGAGGCGAGTGCCGAGTTCGTCGCGGTGTTCCTCGCCCAGCAGCCACCGCCCGGGCCCGGGCGGTGTGGCTCCCATCGCGCGAAGGTCGCCGGCGTGCATCAGGCCCCGTCGCCGCAGCTCGGCTGCCCCGTCGGGGCGGCCGTCCATGGTGTCCAGTTCGGCCGCTCGCGCGCGGGCCGCGCCCCGCCTGGTCAACTGCGGGGGGCGGACATCGAGCACCACGAGTCCCCCGCAGATGCGCCGGCTTCCAGGATCCCGCAGCAGCGCTCGGTCGCCGATGCGGAGGGGAAGCGGGGTGCGCAACGTCAGCCGCGCCGTGTCATGGCCGAGCGGCCGGACGCGCGCCCCGACCGCCGCCGCACCGATGTGCAGCACCAGGTCGCGGGGCAGCCGTGGTGTCGCGCCGGTTCCCACGGAAGTCGGCGAGGTCGCGCGGCGGATCCGGACGTCGAGGACATCGGTGGTCAGCCAGCGGTCCGGGGTCAGCAGCGCGTCGCCGCGCCGCACCTGGTCGAGGTCCACGCCGCGGAGGTTGACCGCCACGCGCGCCACAGCGCCGACCTGGTGCTCGGACGATCCGAGCGCCTGCAGGCCGCGGATCGTCACGTCCACGCCGGCGGGGTGCAGCTGGAGCCGGGCATCTTTGCGGAGGGTGCCTGCCGGAAGCGTGCCGGTCACGACCGTTCCAGCGCCGCGGATGGTGAACGTGCGGTCCACCCAGAGCCGCACATCGGCATCCCGGTCGGCTGCGGGCAGCCGGTGGATGAGCTCGTCGATCTGGTGCCGCAGCTCACCCAGGCCGGCTCCGGTGCGGCCGCTGACGTGCACGGTCGGGATGTCGGCCAGCGTGGTCGCGCGGAGCCGGTCGCGGGCCTGTTCGGCGGCGGCACAGGGGGCGGCCAGGTCGCAGCGGGTCACGGCGAGCAGGCCATGCCGCACGCCGAGTGCGTTCAAGGCGTCCAGGTGCTCGTCGGACTGCGGCATCCAGCCCTCATCGGCTGCGACGACGAACAGCACCGCCGGCACCGGACCGATGCCGGCGAGCATGTTCGGCACGAAGCGCTCGTGGCCGGGCACGTCGACGAAGGCGGCGGTGCAGCCGTCGGGCAGCCGGGTCCACGCGAACCCGAGGTCGATGGTCAGGCCCCGGCGGCGTTCCTCCGCCCAGCGGTCCGGCTCCATGCCGGTGAGCTCGCGGATCAGCGTCGACTTGCCGTGATCCACGTGTCCGGCGGTGGCGATGACGTGCATCAGTCCACCGCCAGCACCGCGCGACGCAGGTCGTCGTCGTGTTCAGGGGAGAGCGCGGCCAGGTCCAGCAGGCAGCGACCGCGTTCGGTGCGGGCGAGGACCGGCGGGCAGCCCTCGCGCAGGAGCTTCGCGAAACGTTCGGGGAGCACAACCGCCGCGCTGGGCAGCGTGACATCGGGCGCGCCGCCACCGCCGACAGTCGCCTCGCTGCGTTGCACCGAGGCCGGGACGCCGGCCGCGTTGAGCGCATCCGCGAGCCGTTCGGCGCGGATCAGCAGTTGCGCCTGGTCTTGGCGCAGCCGCTGCGCGGTCGGCGTGCTCGGGCCGCGAAGGGTGGCTTCCAACGCGGCGAGGGTGAGCTTGTCGACGCGCAGCGCGCGGGCCAGCGGATGCCGCCGAAGCCGGTGCACGATCTCGGCGCTGCCCAGCAGCAGGCCCGCTTGCGGCCCGCCGAGCAGCTTGTCCCCGCTGGCGATGACCAGATCGGCTCCGTCGGCAAGTGTCGTGGTCGCGTCCGGTTCCTGCGGCAGGGCCGGATGCGGGTGCGGCAGTCCCGAGCCGATGTCGACCACCACCGGCACCTCGAGTTCACGCAGCGCGGAGACCGGGACGGCAGCGGTGAAGCCGCGGATCATGAAGTTCGACGGGTGCACCTTGAGGACGAAGCCGGTGTCCGGGCCCAGCGCCGACCGGTAGTCGTCCAGCCGGACCCGGTTGGTGGTGCCGACCTCGCGCAGCCTCGCGCCCGTTGCTGTGAGGAGTTCGGGAATGCGGAATCCGTCGCCGATCTCGACCATTTCGCCGCGCGCCAACACGATTTCGCGGCCTTGGGCGAGTGCGGTCGCCGCGAGGGCGAGCGCTGCGGCACCGTTGTTGACTACGTGCGCGGCCTCCGCGCGCGGCACGGCGGCGAGCAGCGCCGCGATGGCGGCCGCACCACGCGGGCCCCGCCGGCCGGTGTGCAGGTCGAGTTCGACGTTCGTGGTTCCGGCGGCCTGCTGCAGGGCGTGGATAGCCGCGTCCGACAGCGGTGCGCGCCCGAGATTGGTGTGCAGTAGCACGCCGGTCGCGTTGAGCACCGGCCGAATGCTCGACGCGGAACCCGGCAGCGCGGCCAGGGTTTCGGGGACGACCCGATCCGGCTCGATCTCGCCGTTGCGGGCGCGCTCCTGCGCCAGGTGCACGGCCTGCTTGACCAGCCGGTGGCCGAGCCGCGCGGTCGCGGCGGCCACCTCGGGATCGGCCAGCACCCGGTCGGTGCCGGGCACACGCCGCCGCGGATCGGCCATGACCGGACTATAGGACTGTTCCCGGGTTCGCAAGGGACTCATCCCGCATCCTTGATCGCTGAACCGACCACGTCGGCGGCCTGCGCGAGGCCGCCCGCCGTCTCGTCGAGCACCTGGGCGAGGATCTCGCGCAGCGGCGTGCCGTCGGTGCAGACCAGCCAGCTGTGCATGGCCGAACCGAAGCAGCTCATCAGGATGATCGACCAGGCGACCGTGTGCGGGTCGTCGGTCCCGGCGCCCGACCGCTGCGCGACCAGGCCCGCCATGTCCTGGACTGAGCGCTGCTTGATGAGGTGCATCTCGTAGTCGCCGGCGTTCTCCAGGCTGTCGAGCAGTTCGGCGCGCATCAGGTGCTGCGCGCGGTCGAGCTCGGCGCGTTCGGCCGCGTCGAGCAGCGCCGCGGCCAGCGAGCGCATCGGGTGCTCGCCGGCGGGACGGGTGGCCAGCACCTCGCGCATCCGCTCCGCCTCCCGGTTCTGGTCGCCGAACAGGACGGCGTCCTTGCTGGGGAAGTGGCGGAAGAACGTGCGCGGAGCGATGTCGGCGGCCTCGGCGATCTGCTCCACCGTGGTGTGGGCGAAGCCCTGCTCGGCGAACAGCTTCAGGGCCGCCGCCTCGATGGCCGCGCGGGTGCGCATCGTCCGGCGGTGGCGGCGGTCCTGGGGTTCGGGAGCGGGATTGGGCGCCGCGGCGGCCGTCATACCTGCCAGATTCGTCCCAGCTCAGGACCAGGTCAAGCGTGTTTCGTGACAAATGTCAGTCCTGCCACAACATGGCGAGGCAGCACGCGAGCAGCGCTGAACTTGCACCACCCCGGCAACGGGTTTTCCCTGGAGACCGCGAGCCGCACTCTCCTAGGGAGAACGCGAGATGGTCGAGTGGTTGCGTTGGCCGGTGGTGAGCCAGCTGACCGGGACGGACCCGCTGGGCAGGGGCCTGGCCGCCCGGTCGCGGCGCACCGATGAGCGGCGGGCGCGCACCGAGGACGCGGACTCGGTGGTCCGGTCGGTGTGCCCGTACTGCGCGGTGGGCTGCGGCCAGCGGGTCTTCGCCCGGGACGGGGCTGTCACGCAGGTCGAGGGCGATCCCGATTCGCCGATCAGCCGCGGGCGGCTGTGCCCGAAGGGCTCGGCCAGCCGCGAACTGGTGACCTCGCCGCTGCGGCAGACGAAGGTTCGCTACCGGCGCCCGCACGGCACCGCGTGGGAGGACCTCGACCTCGACACCGCGTTGGACATGATCGCCGACCGGGTGCTGGCCACCCGGGCCGCCACCTGGCAGGACGCCGACGCCGATGGCAGGCCGCTGCGGCGCACGATGGGCATCGCGAGCCTCGGAGGAGCGACCCTCGACAACGAGGAGAACTACCTCATGAAGAAGCTCTACACCGCCCTCGGCGCGATCCAGGTGGAGAACCAGGCGCGCATTTGACACTCCTCCACGGTGCCCGGTCTGGGCACCTCGTTCGGGCGCGGCGGCGCCACCACGTTCCAGCAGGACCTCGCCAACGCGGACTGCATCCTCATCCAGGGGTCCAACATGGCCGAGGCGCACCCGGTCGGCTTCCAGTGGGTGATGGAGGCCAAGCGGCGCGGCGCCACGATCATCCACGTCGATCCGCGGTTCACCCGGACCTCGGCGCTGGCGCACCGGCACGTCGCGCTGCGCGCGGGCAGCGACATCGCGTTCCTCGGGGCGCTGATCAACTACGTGCTGACCAACGACGCCTACTTCCACGACTACGTGGCGATCTACACCAACGCCCCGATGATCGTCGGCGAGGACTTCCGCGACACCGAAGACCTCGACGGCGTGTTCTCCGGCTTCGACGCCGAAACGGGCACCTACGACACGGCGACCTGGCAGTACGAGGGAAGCACCGCGGTCCCGGCGGTCGGCGGCCACGGCCCGGAGAGCACGCCGCCCACGACGGCGCACGAACGCGAGCGCGACACCAGCCGGCCGGAGCGCACCGGATCGGGCGGCCCGGTCTACCGCGGCCGCGCCGCCACCGACCCGACGCTGCAACACCCCCGCTGCGTTTTCCAGCTGCTCAAGCGGCATTACGCCCGCTACACGCCGGAAGTGGTGGAGGAGGTGTGCGGGGTGCCGCGGGCGACCTTCCAGTGGGTCGCCGAGCAGCTGGTGGCCAACTCGGGCCGGGAGCGCACCACGGCCATCGCCTACGCGGTCGGCTGGACACACCACACCGTGGGCGTGCAGTACATCCGTGCCGCCTCGATCCTGCAGCTGCTGCTGGGCAACATCGGCCGGCCCGGCGGCGGAATCCTGGCCCTGCGCGGGCACGCCAGCATCCAGGGCTCCACGGACATCCCGACGCTGTTCAACCTGCTGCCCGGCTACATCCCGATGCCGCACGCGCACGTGGACTTCGACCTGGACACCTTCGTCGCGTCGGACGAACTCGCCCGCGGCTACTGGGGGAACATACGCTCCTACCTGGTCAGCCTGCTCAAGTCCTGGTGGGGAGAGCACGCCACGGCCGACAACGACTTCTGCTTCGACCGGCTGCCGCGGCTGACCGGCGACCACAGCACCTTCCAGACCACGATCGACCAGATCGAAGGGCGTTGCAAGGGCTACTTCGTCGTCGGCGAGAACCCGGCCGTGGGCACCGCGAACGCCCGCCAGCAGCGGATGGGCCTGGCCAACCTGGACTGGCTCGTGGTGCGCGACCTCAACCTGATCGAGACGGCCACCTTCTGGAAGGACGGCCCGGAGATCGAGACCGGGGAGATGCGCACCGAGGACATCGGCACCGAGGTGTTTTTCCTGCCCGCCGCCGCGCACACCGAGAAGGACGGCAGCTTCACCAACACCCAGCGGCTGCTGCAGTGGCACCACAAAGCCGTTCCGCCGCAAGGGGATCAGCGCAGCGACCTGTGGTTCTTCTACCACCTGGGGCGGCGGGTCCGGGAGAAGCTCGAACCGCAGGGCGAGCGGGACCGCGCGCTGCTGGAGCTGACCTGGGACTACCCGACCGAAGGCGACATCGACGAGCCGAGCGCGGCAGCCGTGCTCCAGGAGATCAACGGCTTCGACGCCGACGGCAACCCGCTGTCGTCCTACACGCAGCTGCGCGCGGACGGTTCGACGCGCTGCGGCTGCTGGATCTACTGCGGAGTGTTCGCCGATGGGATCAACCAGTCGGCCAGGCGGCGCCCCGGACGGGAGCAGTCATGGGTCGCGCCCGAGTGGGGCTGGGCCTGGCCGGCCAACCGGCGGCTGCTCTACAACCGCGCGTCGGCGGATCCGGCCGGCCGGCCGTGGAGCGGGCGCAAGGCCTACGTCTGGTGGGACGGCGAGCGCGGCGAGTGGACCGGCCACGACATCCCGGACTTCGACAGGGGCAAGCGCCCGGACTACGTGCCCACGCCGGAGGCCACCGGCCCGGAGGGCATCGCGGGCACCGAGCCGTTCATCATGCAGAGCGACGGCCGGGGCTGGCTCTACGTCCCAGCCGGTCTGGTCGACGGTCCGCTGCCGGTGCACTACGAACCGCAGGAATCGCCGCTGCAGAACCGGATCCACGACGGCCAGCAGCGGAACCCGGCGCGGCAGGTGCACTCCCGGCCGGAGAACCGGTACCAGCCCAGCGGCGCCGAACCCGGCAGCGAGGTCTTCCCGTACGTGTTCACCACGTTCCGGCTCACCGAGCACCACACCGCCGGCGGCATGAGCCGGTGGCTGGCCCACCTGTCGGAGCTGGCCCCGGCGATGTTCCTGGAGGTCTCCCCGGAACTGGCGGCCGAACGCGGGCTGCGCCACCTGGACTGGGCGACCGTGGTCACGGCCCGCAACGCGATCGAGGGCCGCGTCCTGGTGACCTCCCGGATGCGGCCGCTGCGCCACGGCGAGCGCACCGTCCACCAGATCGGCATCCCGTGGCATTGGGGACCCAACGGGCTGACCGTCGGCGACGCCGCCAACGAGCTGATCAACGTGGCGCTGGACCCGAACGTGCACATCATGGAGACCAAGGCGGGCAGCTGCGACATCCGCCCGGGCCGCCGCCCGCGCGGCGCGGCGCTGGTCCGCTACGTCGAGGAGTACCGCAGGCGCGCCGGGATCACCGAGCGCACCGGCACGGAGCACGCCGACAGCCCGAGGCGCGGAGGGGAGTGAGGTCGTGGATTCGAATCGGTTGAGCGGCCCGCTGGCGGATCCGGCGGGGGAGGCGGGTTACCCGTCGGATCACCCCGACCGAGTCGGCTTCTTCACCGACACCAGCGTGTGCATCGGGTGCAAGGCGTGCGAGGTCGCTTGCAAGGAGTGGAACCTGCTGCCCGAGGACGGCCTCGACCTCACCGGAATGTCCTACGACAACACCGGCGCGCTCGGCGCGACGACCTGGCGGCACGTGGCCTTCGTGGAACAACACGGGTCCACTGGGTCCACTGGGTCCATTGGGTCCACTGTGGACCTGGGGATGCCGGGCATGGGCGAGGACCAGGTGCGCTGGCTGATGTCCTCGGACGTGTGCAAGCACTGCACGCACGCCGCATGCCTGGACGTCTGCCCGACCGGGGCGTTGATACGCACCGAGTACGGGACGGTGCTGGTGCAGGACGACATTTGCAACGGCTGCGGGTACTGCGTACCGGCCTGCCCGTACGGGGTGATCGATATCCGCCCGGACACTGGCGGCGCGGCCAAGTGCACGATGTGCCAGGACCGGTTGGGTGCCGGGCTCATGCCGGCCTGCGCCACGGCGTGCCCGACGGAATCCATCCAGTACGGTCCGCTCGACGAGCTCCGCGACCGCGCCGGGCAACGCGTCGCGGAGCTGCACGAGCAGGGCATCACCGAGGCCCGGCTCTACGGCCACGACCCGGCCGACGGGGTCGGCGGCGACGGTGCGTTCTTCCTGCTGCTGGACGAACCCGAGGTGTACGGGCTGCCGCCGGACCCGGTCGTGACGACGCGCGATCTGCCCTCGATGTGGCGGCATGCGGCGGGTGCGGCGCTGACCGCGGCGGCGGTGATCGTCGGGTGCTTCGTCGGGGGCAAGCGGTGAAGCGCGGCGACCGGCTGATGGTGCCCGAGGCGGAGTTCCGGTCCTACTACGGCCGGCCGGTGCTCAAGCAGCCGGTGTGGAAGGTGCCGGACGTGCCCGCGTACCTCTACCTCGGCGGGCTGGCCGGGGCGTCGTCGACGATGGCGCTGTGCGCCGACCTCACGGGTCGTCGCCGGCTGGCCCGCTCCGGGAGGCTGGCCGCAGCGGTGGGGGCGACGGCCAGCGTCGGTGCGTTGATCCACGACCTCGGCCGCCCCGCGCGGTTCCTGAACATGCTCCGAGTGCTGAAGCCGACGTCGCCGCTGAGCGTCGGTTCCTGGATCCTGGCGCCGTTCTCGGCTTTGTCGGGTGCGGCCGCGGCCAGCGAGATCACCGGGCGGCTGCCTGCGCTGGGCCGGGCGGCGGCCACGACGGCCGGGGTGATCGCGCCCGCGATGACGACCTACACCGCGGTGCTGCTGGCCGATACGGCGGTGCCGGGCTGGCACGCGGCCTACCGCGAGCTGCCCTTCCTCTTCGCCGGGAGTGCGGTGTCGAGCGCGGGAGCGGTGGGCATGCTCGCCGCGCCGGCCGAATCGGCTCCGGCCCGCCGGATGGCCGTGGCCGGGGCGGCGCTGGAGTTCGCGGCGGAACGGAGCATGCACCAGCGGACCGGCATGGTCGGCGAGGTGTACCGGCAGGGGCGCGCGGGCGCGGCGTGGCGGGCGGCCCGCGTGCTGACCGGCCTCGGCGCGGGCGCGGCGCTGTTCGCCGGGCGCAGCCGACCGGCGGCGATCGCCTCGGGGCTGTGCTTGACGGCCGGGGCCGTCGCGACGCGGTACGCGATCTTCGAAGCCGGCCGCGCCTCGGTCAGCGACCCCCGCTACACCGTCGTTCCCCAACGCGAACGCCTCGACGCACGCCGTTGACCTTTCTTTTCGTCTGATCGGGGCAAGGTCGAAGCCGACTCGGCGAGCGGTTGGTGCCCGACTACGCCCTCTTCCAGTTGGAGGCGGATCTGCGGTGGCACCGAATGACCCGATTGATTAACTATAACTATGAGTTCAGTGTCAATCAAAATTGATCCGATCGAGTGCGGTGGATCATGTTGTGCTGCAAACCTTCGGAAAAGTGGTTAGGTTAGCCTTCGTTAAAGCGTTGGTCGTCGCGCCGACGAATGCAGATCCGGAGTTCCCGCATGACGATCTCAAGTCCGCCGCGGCTCGAACTGGGCGCCGAGGCCCTGCCGTTCCGGTTGTTCCGGATCGAGGTCGCCGAGGTGCACCGGTTGAGCCGACGCCTGGTTCGAATCACTTTCACCGGCCCCGAACTGTCGGCGATGACCAGCGGCGGGCTCGACCAGCGGGTCAAGCTGATCTTCCCGCTGCCCGGGCAGCGGGAGCCGATGGTTCCGGCGGGGGAGCGGCCGTACCAGGCGTTGCGCGCGTTGCCGTTGGAGATCCGGCCGAAGCTGCGCAGCTACACGGTGCGCGCCCACCGGCCCGAGCGCGACGAGTTCGACGTCGACTTCGTGTTGCACGGCGACACCGGTCCGGCCTCTGCCTTCGCCGGTCGGGCCCGGCCGGGGGACCGGTTGGTGGTGTACGCGCCGAACGCCGCATGGCCGGCCAGCTGCGGTGGCGTGGAGTTCCGCCTGGACGCGGTCCGCGACCGGGCGCTGCTGATCGGCGACGAGACCGCGCTCCCGGCGATCGCCGGCATCCTCGCGGCGCTTCCGGGCGGAGTGCGGGCGAAGGTCTACGTCGAGATCCCGGACGCGGCAGACGCCCAGTACCTCGCGAGCGCGGCGGAGGTCGAGTTGCACTGGCTGCCGCGCCGCGGGCGGCGTCCCGGTGCAGCGTTGCTCTCCGCGATCCGCGCCGCCGTGCTGCCTGGCGAGTGGTATGCGTGGCTCGCGGGGGAGACCGGGATGGTCGCCTCGCTGCGACGCCATCTGGTCGACGACCGGGGGTTCGACCGCTCCGCCGTGACATTCATGGGTTATTGGCGCCTCGGCAGGTCCGAGGACGAACCGAGGAGTTAGGGGCGGTTGACGCAGTGGGCGCGGAAATTCGAGCCACGCCCGTTCTTGGATTCGCCGACGCGAACCTGATCTTCCCGGGGCGGCAGCTGGGCGTGAAGTGACCCGCTCGGACGCGGCGCGCCACGGCTCATTTCAGCTTGCGGCGGCGCAGGTCGCTGCGGATGTCCCAGACGGTCCAGCTGATGCCGCCGAGCGCGATACCGGCCATCAGGATCAACACCAGTTCCTCGGTCACGGCGGGCTCCCTTCGGGCGGTGTGGGGCCGTCGAGATTGGTTTCTGAGCCTAATGACCGCTCGCTTGATCGCCGAACGTGTCGGGTTATAAAACCTGGTCAGGTGAACTGTCCAAATCGGCCGATCGTCCATCCGATGCCCAATTCCCCGCGCCGGAGCCGAATTCGGGGCGTCGTTCGAACGCGCGCCGCTGCCTCCCGCTTCTCACATTCCGTGTCATCGGATCATTACTTGGGTGAATGATCCCCGGCGGAGTGATTCATCGGCATGTTGGTGCCGGTCGCATCGCGCATTACCTCGATCATGTCCGTGGTCAATCCCCGGCCGCGTTCCTGGTGCCGGGAACGGCGCGCGCAGCGGAAGGAGGCCGCACGATGTTCTCCGGCCAACACGTCGCACTGGTCGAGTCGACCGCCCTGGACGGCTGGGTGGGCCCATCGGCGATCCTCGCCGGGCTCCTGTTGTTGATCGTCGCGCTGTTTCGCCGAACGCGCGCCACACTGGCCAAGAAGCGCCGGGCGGCGCGGCCAAGTGCGGCCGAATGGTGGTGACGCATCGCCCAGGGCCGGCCTAGGCGCACCGCGTGCCGGCGGGCGCCGAGGGGGAGGGATGCATGACCGACACCACGCGGGATTCCAGGGAAGCGACGGAGCGCACCCCGACCGAATACCCGTCGACCGATCAGCGCTGGCGGGTCGTTCCCGCTCCGGCGCTACCGCCAACGCGCGGCGCGCACCGGCAGGACCTGCGCACCACCATCGCGGTCGATCTGGGACGGCTGGCGGCGTCGATGTCACGGCGGCTCGGCATGGGCAGTGGCGGGATGATCGGCGGCAGACTCGCGTTGAGCGTACAACCGCGAGCCCTGCGAAGGCTGGCGTCCGGACGGCGTGTCGTGATGGTTACCGGCACGAATGGCAAGACGACGACCACGCAGATGGTGGCCGAGGCGCTGCGCTCCCGGGCTCCCGCGGTCAGCAACGGCACGGGCGCGAACATGCTCGACGGCCACGTCGCCGCGCTGATGACCCGGTCGGACGCCCCGTTCGCCGCGCTGGAGGTCGACGAGCTTCATCTGGTGCAGGTGACCGAGCAGTTCGAGCCGGCGGTGATCCTGCTGCTCAACCTGAGCCGGGATCAGCTCGACAGGGTCGGGGAGATCCGCACCGTCGTCGCGAGCCTGCGGCGCGCGCTAGCGCAGGCGCCGGGAGCGCAGGTGATCGCGAACCGGGATGATCCGAACATCGTCTTCGCCGCAGCCGGGCACCCGGCGGTCACCTGGATCTCCGGTGGGGTGCGGTGGAAGGACGACGCGTTGAACTGCCCGAACTGCGGCGAGTTCATCGGTGACACCGACCGGGGCTGGCGCTGCGCCTGCGGTCTGGCGCGTCCGGAGGCGGACTGGACGGTCACCGAGGCGGGGGCGCTCGCCGCGGACGGCTCCCAGCACGAGCTCGACTTGTCGCTGCCGGGCCACGTCAACCGCGTCAACGCGACGTTCGCGCTGGCTGCGGCGCTGCATCTGGGTTGTGATGAGGCGGCGTCGCTGGCGCGGATCGGCCGGATCTCGGAGGCCGCCGGTCGCTACCGAACGGTGCGACTGGCCGGTCGGGAGGTCCGGTTGCTGCTGGCGAAGAACCCCGCGAGCTGGCTGGAGATGCTCGACCTCGTCGGCCGCGAGGACCAGCCGCTGGTGCTGGTGGTCAACAGCCGCGAAGCCGACGGCCACGACGTCTCGTGGTTGTGGGACGTCGATTTCGAGGTGCTGCGCGACCGCCCGGTCTGGGTGGCGGGGGACCGGGCGCTGGATCTGGCGGTGCGGCTGCGCTACGCCGAGGTGCCCTGCGCCGTGGCGTCTGGTGTGGACGAGGCGCTGTCCGGGTCGGACCGCGGCGTGCCGGACGTGATCGCCAACTACACCGCCTTCCGCGACCTCGTGACGAGGAGCCGCCAATGATGCGCGACCGGGTCCGCCTCGCGCTTGTGCTGCCCGACCTGCTGGGCACCTACGGCGACCGGGGCAACGTGCTGGTGCTGGCGCAACGCTT
This sequence comes from Saccharopolyspora sp. ASAGF58, assembly GCF_012277335.1. NCBI lineage: Bacteria > Bacillati > Actinomycetota > Actinomycetes > Pseudonocardiales > Pseudonocardiaceae > Saccharopolyspora > Saccharopolyspora sp. ASAGF58. Next base: position 6,563,518 of record NZ_CP040605.1, read on the forward strand.
GAAGTGGCGCAACATCGACAGCGAAACGGTGACGGTGCTGTCCTCCTCCGACGCGGTGCCGGAATCCTGTGACCTGTACCTGATCGGCGGCGGCGAGGACGTCGCGCAGATCGCCGCGGTGCGGTTCCTGCACCGAGGTCCGGGGTTGCGGCGCGCGGTGGACCGTGGCTCACCGGTGCTGGGCATCTGCGGCGGTCTGCAGGTGCTCGGGACGAGCTTCGTCACCGGCGACGGCGTCCAGCATGGTGGGCTGGGCCTGGTCGATGCTGCCACCGCGCCGGGCAGCGGACGAGCGATCGGCGAGGTGACCACCCAATCCACGTTGGGCGGCGTCGGGATGCTCACCGGGTTCGAGAACCACCTGGGCCGGACCCGGGTCGGTCCCGGATCGCGGCCGCTGGGCCGGGTGACCCGCGGCATCGGCAACGGTCACGACGACGCCGAAGGCGCGGTCAGCGGGCACGTCGTGTGCACCTACCTTCACGGACCGGTGCTGGCGCGAAATCCGAAGCTGGCCGATCTGCTACTGGAGTGGGCGATCGGCGAACCCCTGGAGCCGCTGCCCGATCCCCCGGAGCTTCGTTCGCTGCGCTCCGAACGGACCCGGCTGCACGTGCGCAACCGCAAGTGATTCTCAGCGGCGACGGACGATCCGGGCCAGCCGGTCGACGGCGGGTTTGAGTTCCGGGGCGCGGACCAGCGCCAGCACGCCGAAGCTGACCGCCAGCACCACGACCGTGTGCACGACCAGCGAGAACCACGCGTCGGTCACCGGTCCGAACGGGCCGAACGCGCTGCGCAAGCCGGCGAGGACCGCGATGCCGCAGCCGGAGCCGAGCAGGGTGGCCGCGAGCGTCCGCGCGATCCCGGCGAGGGTGCGCCTGGTCTGGACCGGGCCGACCCGGCAGTGCAACCAGAGCTGGCCGGCGATCGCGCCGACCACGAAGCTCACCGACATCGCCGCGGTGACCCCGATGACCAGGTCGCGCGGATCCAGCACGGCGAGCACGACGTAGCAAAGCACGCTGCGCACCAGCACCATGATCACGTTGATCCAGGTGGGTGTGCGGGCGTCCTTCATCGCGTAGAACGCGCGGAGCTGCAGCATCGTGATTGCGAAGGGCACGACGCCCAGCGCGGCGGCGGCCAGTGCCCAGCCGAGCCGGTCGGCGGCGGCCAAATCGCTTGCCCCCAGCGAGAAGAACGCGACGCCGATCGAGCCACCTGCCACCGCCAGCAGCGCGCTGATCGGCATCAGCAGCACGGCGCTCATCCGACTGCCCAACGACACGTCGGCGACGAATTCGACGGTGTCCTTGGCCGCCGCGGCGCGGCTGATCCGGGGCATCAGAGCCGTCAGCAGCGATACGCCGAGCACGCCGTAGGGGACCTGCGACAGCAGCCAGGCGTAGTTGAAGGTCGCGACGCTGCCGGTGGTGCCCTGCCCGGTGACGCGGGTGATCACCACCATGCCGACCTGGCTGACCAGCGTGTAGAGCACGACCCATCCGGCCAGCCCGCCGAACTCGGTCAGCCTGCGGTCCCAGCCCCACCGCCAGCGGTACCGGAAGCCGCTGCGGCGCAGCGAAACCGCCATGATCAACATCTGCGCGGTGATGCCCAGCGCGGTGCCGATGCCCAGGACCAGCAGTTTCGGTTCGCCCATGCGCACCGGGTGGGTGGTGATCTCGCCGGGGGCCATCGCGTACACCACAACTGTGGCGATCACGACGACGTTGTTGAACACCGGTACCCAGGCCGGGGTGCCGAACACGCCGCGGACGTTGAGGATCGCCTGCAGCAGCGCCGACATGCCGTAGCAGATGATGCCGGGCAGCAGCAGGTACGCGAACGCCGTGGTCAGCGCGGCGTTCGCGCGGGTGTCGGGGCCGAGGTAGAGCTCCGTGAGCAGCGGTGCGGCGGCCACCGCGGCGGTGGTGGCCGCGACCAGCAGCACGCCACCCATGGTGATCATCCACTGGGCGTAGACCTCGCCTTGCCGCGCGCCCTCCTGCTGCGCCCGGACCAGCAGCGGCACGGCGATGCTCGTGAGCACGCCACCGAGCAGCAGCTCGTTCACCACGGTCGGCAGCGTGTTCGCGACGGTGTAGGAGTCGTTGACCATGCCCAGCCCGAGGACGGCCACCAGCAACACCTTCGCCAGCAGACCGCTGACCCGGCTGACGGTGGTCGCCACCGCCATCGCCGCGCTGGCCCGGGCCAGCGAGGTGCCGTGCACGCGGGAATCGGCCTGATCGACCACGACGCCCCCAGCTCTCGACCTCACCTGCGCCGACCGTGCCACGAAAAGCCCGCCGTCGCCGCGCGACGCTCCACCGGCGTCCGATTCATGGCAACCTGATCACACCGACGTGAACGGGGGAGACGCATCGATGATCGTGATCGGCGGGCTGCTGCTGGTGGCCGGGGTGGTCGTGGCGATCGTGACCGGCGGAGACACGGCCGGGGGCTGGTTGCTGCCGGTTGCGCTGATCGCCGCCGGTGCCGGCATGCTCGTGGCCGGAACGGTCGCGGCGGCTCGGCGTCGCCTAGCGCTGCGGGCGGCGGTGCGCGCCCACCGGGCGGCGCCGGTGGGTGGCCCGCTGCGACGAGCCCGCGCGGTTCCGTCGATGATCGCCTCCACCGCCCGTGGCCGGAATCCCGTGCTGCCGCGCTACCAGCTCGCGCTCTGGCTGCTGGCCCTGGTGTACGTGGTCTCGCCGGTCGACTTCATCCCTGACTTCCTGCCGCTGCTGGGCATCGGGGACGACATCGGCGTCGGCACTTGGCTGCTGACCAGCCTGTACGCCGAATCGGGGAACTACCTCGCGGCGAAGGAGCAGCGCAGCGAGTTGGAAGCCGGATGACCGTCAGGTCGCGGTCGGCGTGGGCAGCTGCTTGCTGCCCCAACCGTTCGGGGCTCAGCCCTTGAGCAGCGAGCGGGCCATGACCATGCGCTGGATCTGGTTGGTGCCTTCGTAGATCTGGGTGATCTTGGCGTCGCGCATCATCCGCTCCACCGGGAAGTCGCGGGTGTAGCCGGCGCCGCCGAACAGCTGCACCGCGTCGGTGGTGACCTCCATGGCGACGTCCGAAGCGAAGCACTTGGCCGCGGCGGAGATGAACCCGAGGTTCGGCTCGCCGCGCTCGGCGCGGGCCGCGGCGACGTAGACCATGTGCCGCGCGGCTTCGACCTTCATGGCCATGTCGGCCAGCATGAACTGGACGCCCTGGAATCCGGAGATGGCCTTGCCGAACTGCTTTCGGTCCTTGACGTAGGCCAGAGCCTGTTCCAGCGCGCCCTGCGCGATGCCGACGGCCTGCGCGCCGATGGTGGGCCGGGTGTGGTCCAGCGTGCGCAGTGCGGTCTTGAACCCGGTGCCGGGTTCGCCGATGATCCGGTCGGCCGGGATGGTGCAGTCCTCGAAGTACAGCTCCGCGGTCGGCGAGCCCTTGATACCGAGCTTCTTCTCCTTCGGCCCCACCACGAACCCGGGGTCGTCGGCGTGCACCACGAACGCGCTGATGCCGTTGGTGCCCTTGTCCCGGTCGGTCACCGCCATCACGGTGTACCACTTGGATTCGCCGCCGTTGGTGATCCAGCACTTGCTGCCGTTGAGCACCCAGTGGTCGCCGTCGAGGCGCGCGCGGGTCTTCATCGACGCGGCGTCCGAGCCCGCCTCGCGCTCGGACAGCGCGTACGACGCGCTCGCCTCGCCGCTGGCGATCGAGGGCAGCACCTTCTTCTTGAGCTCCTCGGAACCGGACAGCAGGATCGGCATGGTGCCGAGCTTGTTGACCGCCGGGATCAGCGACGACGAGGCGCAGACCCGGGCGACCTCTTCGACCACGATGCAGGCGGCGACCGAGTCGGCGCCCTGCCCGTCGTAGGCCTCCGGCACGTGCACGGCAGCGAAGCCCGACTTCTCCAGCGCGTCGCGCGCCTCGCGCGGGAAGCGCTCCTGTTCGTCGACCTCGGCCGCGTACGGCGCGATCTCCTTGTCGGCCAGGGCGCGCACCGCCTCGCGCAGCGCCTCGTGCTCCTCGGCCAGCTGGTAGGTGCCGAAGTTCGGGTCCACCGGGTCCTCCTGGTTCCCGGCTTCCCGGCCGGGGTAGTTCATCTCCGCCCGCGCGATGGCGGACACCCTGCGCCGCCAATCGTAACGGCACTGAGTGCCACTTCCAAGATGGTGCCGGTGTATATTCCGGCCATGTCCGAGCCAGCGGCCCCGGCGCCCAGAACCCGCTCCGGCCGCACCCCGCACGGCCGCCGAAAGGTGCGCAGCGCCTTGGCGCTGGCCGCGATGGAGCTGTTCGCGGCGCAAGGCTTCGAAGCGACCACTGTGGATCAGATCGCCGAGGCGGCGGGAGTCGGTCGGCGCACCTTCTTCCGGTACTTCCGGTCCAAGGAGGACGTCGTGTTCCCCGGGCACGACGAACGGCTGGCTGAAGTGGTCGAGCGGCTCGACGCCGCCGACCCGGCGGCAGACCCGGTGGTGGTGCTCGGGCGGACCGCCGAGGTGGTGCTGGAGATGTACCTCGCCGAGCCGGAGGTCTCGCTCAAGCGCTCGGAACTGACTCGCGAGGTCTCTTCGTTGCGGGACAAGGAAATCGCCAGCATCGATCGCTACCAGCGGGTGTTCGCGCGTTACCTCCGCGATCGTTTTTCCGGGGAGCCGGGCGGGGACCTCCGAGCCGCGGTGGTGGCTGCGGCGGTGGTCGCGGCGCACAACCATGTGCTCCGGCAGTGGCTGAAGAGCGGGGGAGCGCTCGACGCGATGCAGATGCTGCGCGATGCGTTGCAGCAGGTGGCGGGCGCGATGTCGGGGCAGTGGGGCGAGGCGCATGCCGCCGAGGCGGGGGAGAACGTCGTTGTGGGCGTCGTGCGCACTGCGGCGCCTGCCGGCGTCGTGCTCAAGCACCTCGAAGAGGCACTGCGCGATCTCCGCTAGCGAGCGTGCGGCACCCAGTGTCAGAAACCATGTGATATGGAACGCTCGATCAAAAAGATCGATTGGTTCTATTGTTTCAGTGTTAGCCGAATCTAATCGGCAAAACGAGGTTGTACGAGGCGCTGACGGGGTGGATCAGTCGTAGCCGCGGATCAGGTGGCTTTCGTCGTGGTCGTCGTGGTCCGCGCCGGGTGCGGTTTCCACGCGGTCCTGGGTGGGTAGATGGATGTCCGGGGTGCGGGAGTCGGTGCGCTGCTGCGGGGCGGTGAAGTGGTCGGTGAGCGTCATGCCGGCTCCTATCGAAGCGGAAGTTATTGCCTGATGGTGCTTCTCGTGTAGGGAGATCGCATGCGCGGAGCGCGTTCGGTGATCAGAAATCGCCCGGTCGGGAGGAATGGATATTTATCTCTATGATATCAGTGATGACTGAAATGAATCTTCCTATCGGAACGTCCATCAAGCAGACTTGAAAAACGCGATGACAGGGCTCACGCCTTTGGTGTGAGGCGGATTCCGGTGCGGGGGCCGAGGTATTCGCCGTTGTCGACGACGGTTCGCCCGGCCTGGCAGACCCAGGGGATGCCGGCCGGTGGCCGCAGCGGGTCTCGGTAGTCGCCGACGTCGATGACCGTGTCGGCGTGGAAGGCGACCAGATCGGCGACGTGGCCGGCGGCGATCACGCCGCGGTCGGGGATGCGGAAGCACTGGGCGGGCAGCGAGGTCATCCGGCGGATCGCTTCGGGCAGGGTCAGCACGCCGCGCTCGCGGACGTAGCGGCCGAGCACACGGGGGAAGGTGCCGGTCAGTCGCGGGTGCGGTTTTCCGCCGGTGCCGGGAGGCAAGCCGTCGGAACCGATCATGGTCTGCGGGTCGGCCATGGCGAGTTCGAGGTCGTCCTCGTGCATCGAGAAGTTGATCATCACGACGCGGAGGCGTTCGCCGACCAGGACTCTGATCAGCGCGTCGACGGATTCGGTGCCGTCGGTCGCAGCGATCTCGGCGATGGTGCGGCCTTCGAAGCGGTGGCTGGCGGTGGTGGCGATGAGGATGCGGTCCCAGGCGGTCTGGTCGCCGATCGTGACGGCGAGGTCGTCGCGTCCGGTTCGGCTGCGCAGGCGCGCGAGGGTCTCGTCGGCGGTACCGGCGAGGTAGGTGGTGGGTAGCACGGCGGTGAGCATGGTCGAGGATGCGGTGTAGGGGTAGACATCCTGGACGACGTCGTGGCCGGTGTCGCGGGCCTGGTGGATCTTGTCCAGGGCGGGGCGCATCTTGCCCCAGTTGTCCGGGCGGGTGGCTTTGAGGTGCGACAGGTGGGTGCGTCCTGCGGTGGCGCCGATGCGGAGGGCTTCGTCGATGGATTCCAGCAGGGCGTCGCCTTCGTTGCGCATGTGCGTGACGTAGAGGCCGGTGCCGCCGAGGGCATCGGCGGCGGCGGTGAGTTCGGCGGTTGTGGAGAAGACGGCGGGTGGGTAGATCAGGCCGCTGGAGAGGCCGAACGCGCCGGCGGTCATGCCTTCTTCCAGGGCGGTTCGCATGGTGCGCAGGGCGTCGTCGTCGGGTGCGGTGTCGGCCATGCCGAGGGCGGCGATGCGGAGGGTGCCGTGTCCGATCAGGGGGCAGTAGTTGGTGACGTAGCCGGCGGCGTCGGTGGCGGCGAAGAGGTCGTGGAAGCCGGTCCAGGTGAAGTCCAGCGGTGGGAAGAGGCGTTGCAGGAAGGTCGCGAGGGTGTCGGCGTTGCCGCGGGGTGCGAGGCTGAAGCCGCAGTTGCCGACGACTTCGGTGGTGATGCCTTGAAGGATCTTGGTGGTGTCGTCGGTGGTGAGCAGTGGGGCGTTGTCGGCGTGGGAGTGGACGTCGATGAAGCCGGGGGCGAGGACGAGTCCGGTGAGGTCGCGTTGGGGGGTTCCGGCTGGGAGCGTGCCGGGGTGTTCGACGGCGGTGATGCGGTCGTCCTGGATGAGGATCTCGGCGGGCCGCAGGGGCGCTCCGGTGCCGTCGGCGAGGAGTGCGCCGGTGAGGAGTGCGCCGGTGAGCAGTTCGGTGGTCACGCGGGTTTGCCTTTCGTGCTGCCGGTGGTGGGGTGTGCGGTGGAGCCGGGTTGCGGCGGCAGACGGGGTTGGCGCGGGGTGATCATCGAGCGGTTGAACGAGTCGGAGTTCGCGAACGGCGGGAGTGGTTGTTGCGGGTGCCGTGAGCGTGCAGGGTCGGTTCTGGCTGGGTCAGGCAGAACCGTGGGGTGTTGTTGGGCTCAGGTGAGCAGGCCGGGTACGCCGGGGGTGGTTCGGCGGCGGCGCAGCCAGACCTTGCGGGTTCCGTCGGAGTAGAGGAGTACCCGGGATAGTTCCCAGCCGGCGAATTCGGCGTGGATGCTGAGCTGGGTCGCTGCGCTCCAGCGGGTGATGCCCGGGGGCAGGCGCAGCGGCCGGTACTCCCAGTCCGGGTCGGTGTCGGTTCCGTCCGCGTTCACGGGTTTCACACTCTCACCACCTGGTATCCGGCGCCGTTGGCGGAGGCGATGTAGATGTCTCCGGTGTCTGGGTCGACTGCGACTGCGTTGGGTTGGGTGATGGTGGGGAGCCGGTGGCGTTCTTGGGGTTCGCCGCCGGCGATGTCGTAGCCGACGAGTTCGTTGGTTGCGGTCAGCGTGACCCAGGCTAGGTCGCGGGTGGGGTCGTAGGCGAGGCCGTAGGGGGCGCCGGGGACGGGGTAGCGCTGTTTCATGATCAGCGGGTCGGTGCTGAAGGCGAGGAGTTCTTGGCCGCGGGTGTCGATGGTGAGGATGCGGCCGTAGCGGTCGGTGACGGCGTTGGTGGCGCCTTGTCCGGCGCGTAGGCCTGCGCCTTTGGTTCCGGTGGTGGTGTCGATGGGGGTTAGTGCGGTGGTGAGGCGGTCGAGGACGACGATGCTGCCGTTGCGGGTGGGTAGTAGTTGTGCGGGGCCCTGGAATTTTTCGGTGGTGGCGGTGGGGTTGCCGTTTTGGAGGATGGTGACCGTGGCGGTGTTGCGGAGGATGATCGCGGTGCGGTTGCCGTCGAGGTCGATTGCGTCGATGGGGCCGCCGGGTATTGGGGTGGGTTGTGCGGTGGCGGTGCGCAGGTCGACGCGGGTGATGGTGTTGGCGTCGGGGAGTGCTGCGAGGAGTTGGCCGCGTTCGGCGTGCAGTGTGGCGGGTGCGCTGGGCAGGGTGATCGTGCGTTGGGTGTTGGTGCGTGTGTTGGTGAGAGTGAGGTTGGGGCCGCTGGCGAGTACGAGGGTGTGGGTGTCGTGGTCGTAGGCGGCGTGTTGCACCGGTGGCGCGGGGTGGACGGTTCCTGCTGGTGGTGTGGTTGCTGGGGGTGCGGTGGCGGGTGTTGCGGCGGTGAGGGTGTCGGTGACCTGGAGGGGGTCGCTGGTGGTGTCCATTCCGCAGCCGGTGAGCAGGGTTGCGGAGAGGCAGATGATGGCCAGCCGACGCAACGAGGCCTCCTTGGTGCCGGGTGCCCGCGGGGTGCGGTGCGTGTTGCTTGTTTCCAGCATCCCTGATCCGGCGGTGGGGGCTGTGTGGGGTGTGGTGGATGTGTCGGTGGGGTCAGGGCTGGGCTGGGTTGCGTTCGGGGTAGCTCTTGTTGGGGGTGCTGATGTCGTCGAGGGCGGCGCGGATGGCTGGGGGGAGGGTGAGGTCTTCGGCGGCGAGGGCGGTTTTGAGTTGGGTGGCGGTGCGGGCGCCGAGGACGGGGGCGGTGACGCCGGGGCGGTCGCGGACCCAGGCGAGGGCGACGTGGACGGGTGAGGTGCCGAGGCCTTCGGCGGCGGTGAGGACGGCTTGGACGATGCGGGCGGCGCGTTCGTTGCGGTGGTGTTCGACGTAGCTGGCGAGGTGGCTGGTGGCGCCGCGGGAGTCGGGTGGGGTGGCGTTGCGGTATTTGCCGGTGAGGACGCCGCGGCCTAGTGGTGCCCAGGCGAGCAGGCCGAGGCCGTGGTGTTCGGCGGCGGGGGTGACTTCGCGTTCGATGCCGCGTTCGAGCAGGGAGTATTCGACTTGGGTGGCGATCAGGGGGGTGCGGGTGGGGTGGGTGTTCTGGTGTGTGGCGGCGGTGGCGAGTTGCCAGCCGGAGTAGTTGGAGATGCCGGCGTAGCGGACGCGGCCGCTGGTGACGGCGGTGTCGATGGCGGAGAGGGTTTCGTCGAGGGGGACGGTGGGGTCCCAGGCGTGGAGTTGCCAGAGGTCGAGGTGGTCGACTTGGAGGCGGCGCAGTGAGTTGTCGAGGGCGGTGAGCAGGGCGCCGCGGGAGGCGCCGCCGCCGAAGGGGCCGGGTTTGCGGCGGGCGACGGCTTTGGTGGCGAGGACGATTTCGTCGCGGGGGAGTTGGGTGGTGAGGAGGTTGCCGAGGATTTCTTCGCTGTGGCCGTCTTGGTAGACGTCGGCGGTGTCGATGAGGGTGCCGCCGGCTTCGTGGAAGGTGGACAGTTGCTCGGCGGCTTCGTCGGCGTTGGTGTCCAGTCCCCAGGTCATGGTGCCGAGGGCGAGGCGGGAGACGCGGAGGCCGCTGCGGCCGAGTTGTCGGTGTTCCACGTTGGGTGAGGGTATTCGGTGTGGCGGCCGTGGTTGGTGAGGCTGCAGCGGCGGGTCTGGTTCTGGGTGTTCCGGATCACAGTGCTTGGTGGGTGTCGGGTTTGTTCGTTGTTCGTTGTGGTCAGTTGTTTGCTGACCTGCTGGGATGCGGGTTTGCGGGGTGGGGGTGGGTGGTTGTTGGGGATGTTGCAGGATTTGGGTTCCGGGCCTGGCGGCCGGTGGCCGGTGGGCGTACAAGAGTTTTCGCGATCGTCCTGGAGTGGGTTTCGTTGTCGTGGTTGCAGGCCATGGTGTTGGCCGTGGTCCAGGGGCTCACCGAGTTCCTTCCGATTTCTTCGTCTGGTCATCTGTCGATCGTGTCGAAGTTGTTCTTCGGTGACGATGCGGGTGCGTCGTTCACGGCGGTGACGCAGATCGGTACCGAGTTGGCGGTGGTGGTCTACTTCGCTAGGGACATCGTGCGTTTGGTGGCGGTGTGGTTCCGGGGTTTGGTGTCGGCTGAGGTGCGGCGGACGCAGGATTACCGGTTGGCGTGGTATGTGATCGTCGGCAGTTTGCCGATCGGGGTGCTGGGTTTGTTGTTCCAGGACTTCATCCGGTCGACGTTCCGTAGTTTGTGGATCACTGGTGCGACGTTGATTGTGTTCGGTGTGCTGATGGGGTTGGCGGAGCGATTGGGCCGCCAGCGTCGGGCGCAGGACCAGTTGCGGTTGAGCGATGGCGTGGCGATGGGTTTCGCGCAGTCGTTGGCGTTGATCCCTGGTGTGTCGCGGTCGGGTGGCACGATCACGGCTGGTTTGGCGTTGGGGTTGGATCGGCCGACGGCGGTGCGGTTTTCGTTCTTGTTGGCGATTCCGGCGGTGTTCGCGGCGGGGTTGTCGGAGATTTCGCACGTGTTCGAGCCGAGCCCGTACGGGTTGCAGCCGTCGGTGGCGCAGATGGTCGTGGCGACCGTGGTGGCCGGGGTGATCGGGTATGCGGTGATCGCCTGGTTGTTGCGGTTCGTGGAGCGGCACAGCGTGTACGTGTTCGTGTGGTACCGGATCGTGTTGGGGTTGGTGTTGTTCGGGTTGTTGGGTTTCGGTGTCATGCAGCCGTGATCTGGTGATCGTTGGGCGCGGTCCGCACCGGGTGGTGCGGGCCGCGTCTTTTTGTGGGGGTTGTGGTGGGTGGCGTTGGGGTTGGGCCTACCCTCGGCTGGCGTGGCGACTCTCATCCTGTTGCGGCATGCGCGGTCGGCGGCTAATGGTGCCGGGACTTTGGCTGGGCGTTCGCCCGGTGTCGGGTTGGACGAGACCGGGGTGGGTCAGGCGGCGGGCCTGGTGGACCGGTTGGCGGGGGTTCCGTTGCGGGAGGTGGTGGTGTCGCCGTTGCAGCGGTGCCGGGAGACTGTGGCGGGGTTGGCGGCGCGGCGGGGGCTTTCGCCGGTGGTGGAGGCGGATCTGGTCGAGGTCGATTACGGCGAGTGGACGGGGCGCAAGATTTCGGAGTTGGTCGGGGAGCCGTTGTGGAAGGTGGTGCAGCAGCACCCGTCGGCGGCGGTGTTCCCGGGTGGTGAGGGGTTGGCGCAGGTGCAGGCGCGGTCGGTGGCTGCGGTGCGAGCGCATGATCGCCGGCTGCCCGCGGATGCGGTGTGGTTGGCCTGCACGCATGGTGACGTGATCAAGTCGGTGCTGGCGGATGCGTTGGGGCTGCACCTGGATGCGTTTCAGCGGATCGTGGTTGATCCGTGTTCGGTGAGCGTGGTGCGCTATACGGAGACGAGGCCGTTCGTGTTGAAGGTCAACGACACGGGTGGGGATGTGTCGGGGTTGGTGCCGCCGGTGGATGCCGCGAAGTCGGGTTCGGATGCGGTCGTGGGTGGTTCGGCCGGTGTTTCGGAGTCTGGTCGCGGCTGACCTTGGGGTGTTCGGCTTGGTCGGCGGCCGTGGGTGTTTTCGGGTCGCTTTCGCGTCTTGAGGTGTTCACGGCCGCCCCCGGGTGGCGGTTAGTTGCGGAGTTGGACGAGGTGGCAGCGGGCGTCTTCGGGCAGGAATCGCTGGGTGCCGCCGGTGAAGCGGACGAGGACCTGCTGGTTGTTTGCCGGGGTGACCTGGTCGACGATGCCGACGGGGCCGATCGGGCCGTAGATGCGGACCGCGTCGCCGGGTAGCAGTTCGTTGGCGTTGACCTGTTCGACGTTGGTGGCGGCCGAGGCGGGCCGTAACCAGCGGATGGTGGCGAACCAGGCGGCGAAGGCGGCGGCGGGCAGGATCAGCGGCAGCCAGGCGTGCAGGTCGATGAGCGCCAGGCCCAGCGCGGTGCCGGTGAGCGTGGCCCACAGTCCGGAGCTGATCGGGATTTTGCCCAGTTGCAGCCAGCCGGTGGTGCGGATGGTGCCGTCGGGTTGGTGGCCGCGGGGTGGTGTCGTGGGCTGGTTGGGGGAGTCGAAGTAGGTGTCGTCTGCGTCGGCGAGATCATCGCGGGTGGTTTCGCCGGCGGTGATCTTGCCGAGTGGTTCGCGGGCGGTGTCCTCGGGTCGGACCCGGGGGATTTCGGCGGTTTCGGTCACTGAGGGGTGCTCGGCCGGGATCGCCAGCGGCTGGTCGAAGCTGGTGTGGTCGGGGTTGAGCAGGGTGCGCAGCATGGTGACTTCCATGTCGCGGCGGTGCCCGCATTGCTGGCAGACCATGACGACGCCGGTGGGGGCGTCGTGGTCGGTGACGGTGGTCAGGGGGCCGTGCCCGTGGGGGCATTGCGGGGCGTGGGGGCCGTTTTCCAGGATGCGCAGGGCGCTGGCGTGGTGGCGGTCGGTGGGGTGGTCGTCGTCGGTGTTGTTCACCATTGTGTGGTCCACCTCAGTTTGCCGTCGTCGGCGCGTTCGCAGCTGGCGGCCGCGCCGGAGGTGGTGCGGCCGAAGTCGCCTTCTTGGGAGCAGCGTTCGCCTTCGTCGACTACCGGGCCCGGGTCGTCCTTGCTGGTGGTGGTGGGCCGGGGGCGGCCGTTGTCACCGTTGTGGCCCGGTGGGTTGGGCAGGCGGGTTGGCTGGGGTTGCTGCGTGGTGGTGGGGGTGGCCGAGGTCGTGGGGGGTTTGCTGGTGGTGGTCGTCGTGCTCGGCGGCGTGGTCGGTTCCGGTTCGGTGGTCGTCGTGGTGGTCGGCGGGGCCATCGAGGTCGTGACCGGGGTGAGGTGGCTGACGGGCACACGCGGGGGTTGCGGGGGTGTGGCGAGATCTTGGTTGCCTGTGGGTAGGGCGTTGATCACGCCGACGCCGGTCGCGGTCAGCAGCGCGGCGGCGGGCAGCAGGCGTGCCGCCAGGGGGCTTTTCCACCACCAGCGGCGCAACTGGTCGGGGTGCTCGGCAGGCAACTGGCGACTCCGTTCGTGTTGTGCCGGTTGTTCTCCCCGACCCGGCTGGCGCATCGTAGCGAATTCGTCACGGACTCGTGTCGTAAGCCGGGGTGGGCGTCGTGGGTTGCCGGCTGGTTGTCGGAGCGTATGGGACCGCGGAGTCTTGGCTGTGATCTCCATCGCAGCGTTGCGGGAGTGGGTGTGGGTCAACCGGAAACGCAGGTCCGGACACGAAGGGTCGTCGTCGTGATCATCCGATGTGGACTGTCCGCAGCGGACCGCGGACCGGGCGCCGTGGGTATTGCGGTCGCTGGTTTTTTCGCCCGGGGTTAAGAAGGACTTATGTCTTGCGGGGGTGTCAGGCCGGCATGCGGCGTTGCGTTTCCTGCGTGGCCGCGACGTCCCTGCGCAGTTCGTCCAGCGACAGTCCCACCGCGTCGGCGACCGCGGCGACGGTGAAGAACGCCGGGGTGGGGATGCGGCCCTTCTCGATCTTGCGGAGGGTCTCGGTGGAGATCCCGGATGCGGCCGCGATCTCGACCATGCTGCGTTCGCCGCGGGCGTCCCGCAGCGCTTGGCCAAGCAGTTCGCCCCGTCGCCGTTCGTGCTCGTTCAGCGGCACACGCACCATGGCCGTGATACTAATATCGGTATAGTTATTGGGGCCAGTGGTGTGGGAGAGACGCACGTGATCGAATTGAAGACAGCGATCGAGATCGACGCGCTGCGCGAAGCGGGGCGCGTCGTCGCCCAAGCGCTGCAAGCCGTCCGCGCGCACGCCACCGCCGGCACCACGCTGCGCGAACTCGACGAGATCGCGCACACCACCATCACCGGAGCCGGCGCGCAACCGGTGTTCCTCGGCTACCGGCCCAACTGGGCACCCACCCCGTTCCCCGGCACCATCTGCGCCTCGGTCAACGACGCGATCGTGCACGGCATCCCCAACGGGCGTGCACTGGCCGACGGCGACCTGGTCAGCATCGACTGTGGAGCCCGCCTGCAGGGCTGGGTCGGCGACGCGGCGATCACCTTCAGCGTCGGCCCGGCCCGCCCCGAGGACACCCAGCTGACCGAAACCACCGCGCAGGCCCTGGCCGACGGCATCGCCGCCGCCCGGCCCGGCGGCCACACCGGCGACATCGCCCGCGCCATCGGCGTCGTCGGGCGCGGCGCCGGCTACGGCATCCCCGGCCCCCTCGGCGGCCACGGCGTCGGCCGCGACATGCACGAAGCCCCGTTCGTGCCCAACGACGGCCCCGCCGGACGCGGCACCCCGCTGCGCCCCGGACTGGTCCTGGCCATCGAGCCGATGTTCCTCGCCGGCGGCAGCGACGACATCCGCACCGCCGAGGACGGCTGGACCGTGCTCACCAGCGACGGCAGCCGCGCCGCCCACGTCGAGCACACCATCGCCATCACCGACGACGGACCACGCGTGCTCACCCTGCCCTGACCCGCCCGGAACCACGCGGTTCCGGGGTTTTGCGCGAAGCCCCGGAACCGCGTGGCGCACGCGGTGGTAACCGGAAACGGCACGAGGAAATGCGACCAACGGCCGATGCCGGACGCAATTCCTTCACGGCATGCGCGGTCGTCCGGCGATGGCCCAATTCGGATGCGAGCCCCGTTTTCCCCGGGAAAGGTGTGAAAACGGCGATGATCAACGCCACATGCCGCCACCGGAACAGACCCGGATACTGGACGGTGAGCCCCGCGCGCGAAACGCGCATGTCCAGCACGAGGAACCATGAAAAAGCACTTCGCCTTCATCAGCATGCCCGCCGCCGGCCACGTCAACCCCACGCTGCCGCTGGTCGCCGAACTGCTGCGCCGCGGCCACCGCGTCAGCTACGCCATCGGCCGCGAAATGGCGTCCACCGTGCAAGCCAGCGGTGCCGAAATCCTGGAACTACCTACCGAATTGCCGAAAATACCGCCACAGGACCAGCCCGGCCCGCCGCCGGTGGCGAAACTGATGCAGTTCTTCATCGACGACATCCGCGCCAGCTTCCCGCCTCTGCGGCAACGATTCCGCGCCGACCCGCCGGATGCGGTGTGCTTCGACGTGATGACCAGCACCGGACGCATGCTGGCCCAAGACCTCGACGTCCCCGCGATCGCGCTGGTGCCCAGCTTCGCCGCCAACGAGAACTTCTCGCTGCGCGACGTGCTCGACGCCGACAACGCCGGATTCCCCACCGAAGCGTTCGCCGAATTCGGCAGCCGGATGCAGCAGGTGGGCGCCGAGTTCGGCGTGCGCGCCGAACTGCCCTTCGGCGCGCCGCCCGCGGAGCTGAACCTGGTGTTCCTGCCGCGGGAATTCCAGCTCCGCGCCGACACCTTCGACCAGCGGTTCCGCTTCATCGGCCCGCTGCTGGGCGAGCGCGCCGAAACGCCCTGGAAGCCCCGCGACCCGCATGCCCCGCTGCTGTTCATCTCCCTAGGCACCGCGTTCAACAACCGCCCGGAGTTCTACCGGATGTGCTTCGAGGCATTCGGCGGGAGCCACTGGCAGATCGCGATGTCCACTGGCCAGCACATCGACCAGGCCCAACTCGGCGCGATCCCCGCGAACTTCGACGTGCGCGCCTCCTTCCCGCAGCCGGCGGTCCTGCGCCACGCCACCGCGTTCCTGTCCCACACCGGCATGAACTCCACCATGGAATCCCTGCACGCCGGGGTCCCGCTGGTTGCCGTGCCGCAGATGCCCGAACAGGCCGCCAACGCCGCCCGCGTCGAAGAACTGGGACTCGGCCGCCGGCTGAAACCCGAAACCCTCACCGCCACCGACCTGCGCGCCGCAGTCGACACCATCGCCGCCGACGAGCAGGTCCGTGCCAACCTGGACCGGATGCGCGAGATCATCCGCGGCTGCGGCGGGCGCGGTGGCGGAGCCGACGCCCTCGAGACCTACCTGAGCTGCCCCCCGGGGACGCACGGCCCGTGAGTGGTTTCGGGGGCCACAGCGCCCAAAACCACTCACGAGCCACCTGGCCGAGCAGCGCAGCGGTCGGCGCGAAGACGGCTGCGGGTGGGGGATCCGGACATCACCGGACTCGGACGGCCACCGCCACGGCCAGCAGCGTCAACACCGAAGCGACGCCGAAGCCCGCGAAGTACGCCGTGACCGGCGACCACACCAACCACGCCGCGAACAACGCACCCGTGACCGCCAGAACGGTCGTGGTGAACAGCGACTCGCTGAGCTGCAACGCCGAACTGTTCACCCCCTGCTCCTGCGGCGCCGACCACCGCAGCGTCAACGCCGACAACACCGGGTACATCAACCCCATCCCCAGTGACAGCACCGTCAACCCGGCGATGCACAACACCAGCGGCACCACCGGGAGCGCACCCAACCCCGCAACGACCAGCACCAGCGGAACCCAACCGGTCTGCTGCCCGCCGTAATGCAGCAGCAGCGCCCCCGCGGCTGCACCCACCGCCCACAACGGACGACGCGAGCGGGGCCGCTGCGGCGCCACGGGCCACGACAACCCGCGCAGACTTGGGTTCACCAGTACCAACGAAGGCACCGCCAGCACCGCTGTCGTCAGGAACACCCACCGCCAGCTCAACTGCTCCACCAGCAAACCCGCGACCAACGGGCCCGCGATCGACGGCAACAGCCACGCTCCGGCCAGCAACCCGAAAAACCGCGCCCGCAACTCTTCCGGCAACGTGTGCCCGACGACCACGTACAGCGCCACCGAGCTCAACCCGCCACCCAGGCCCTGCACGATCCGGCCCACCACCAGCACCCACATCACCGGCGCCACCCCGGCCAGCAGCAACCCGGCGGCGAACACCGCGACCCCCACCCGCAGCGGCACCGCCGGCCCCCGAACATCGCTCCACCCACCCGAGACGACCATGCTCACCACACCCGCGGCCATGGTGCCGCCGAAAGCCACCGCATACAGCGTCAACCCGTCCAGGGCCCGCACCACCGTCGGCATCGCCGTGGCCACCGCCACGTACTCGAAGGCCACCGACGAGATCAAGATCAGCGCACCAACGGTCAGCGACCGGTAGCGGCGGGACAGCAAACCCGCCCCGGTTGCGGAATCGGCATCGATCGCGGACACGGGCCGGCCCCCCCTTGCGCGGCTCTTCGGACGACGGACCGTGCCAGCGTTCAACCTCCACCGCACTCCAGGTCAAGCCTGCCGGTGATCAGCGTGCCCGGGCGTGCTTGGGGCGGCGGTCCAGCCACAGCTGGGCGAGCGTCAGCGGAACCACCCAGCCCAGCCACGCCGTCAAACCGCCGATGGTCCACATCATGAACTGTTCGTTGCCGAGTTGCGTGCCGGTGACTGCGCCGTTGACGGTGCCGATGACGAGGGGGTGAAGATGCCCCATCGGCGAGGTGCCGATGGGGCTGGGATCTTCATGGTGGCTCCCGTATCCCGACCATCCCTCTTGGGAAGAACCGCAGGGAACGGAAAAGCCGGGTGCGGACAGCAAGTCCGCACCCGGCTCCGGCGTGAGAGGTCAGCCCCGCGAGGCCATCAGATCATCGAACGACGGGAACAGCTCTGCAGTGTTGGTGTCGCAGAAATCGCCCACCCAACCGTCCTCGTCGTGGAAGAAGCGGATCGCGACGAAATCCGGGCGGGTGCCCATGTCGAACCAGTGCGTGGTGTTGGCCGGCACGCTCAGCAGATCACCCGCCTCGCACAGCACCGCGTAGACCTTCGCGCCGATGTGCAGATAGAAAACCCCCGCGCCACGAGCGAAGAACCGGTCCTCGTCATCGTCGTGGGTGTGCTCGGAGAGGAACTTTTCCCGAGCCGCTTTGGCCTGCTGCTCCCACTCCGGATCACCGTCGCGCGGCGCCATCACCGCCGCGTCCACCTTGATGTAGCCCTCTGCGTCGATGACGGCGTCGACCTCGGCGCGATAGGCCGCCAGCACGTCCTCCGACGTGGCGTCCTCGGCCAGCTCCGTGAGCTCCCAACGCTCGAAGCGCACCCCGAACTGCTTGAGGACGTCTCCGATCGGGCCGGGGTCCTCGGTGCGCAACTCCACCGTGCCGGGATCGGTGTCCGGCCACACGGTCAGCAACGTCATGCCACTACCTCCTGGAATCCGTTCGTGGCCAAGGTGAACTGGAACAGCCAGTCCAAGCATTCCGTGCGGTGCCTGGCCTGCACCAGGTCCCGCCCCCACACGTACACGCCGTGGCGCGCCACGATCACCACTGGCGTCGCGGCGTCGAAACCCGCCTCGAACGCATCACCCAACACACCCATGTCCTGGCTGTTGGGGACCACCGGGACCGTCATTACGTCGTCGTCGCGGCGCCCGAGCCCCTTGAGCATCTCCAGATCCCGCAACACCACACCGCCGGGCCAGCGCTGTGCGGCCACCACCGCCGAGAGCATGTGCACGTGCACCACCGCGCCCGCCCCGGCCACCGACGCGATCCTCGCGTGTAGCCCCGCCTCGGCCGAAGGCCGCTGCGCGGGATTGGGCTGATCGGGCACGGCCTTACCCGTGGCGTCCACGACCACCACGTCGGCAGCGGTCAGCTCGCCCTTGTCCAGGCCGCTGGCCGTCACCGCCAGCCGCAGCGGGTCCTGCCGCAACGTCACCGACAGGTTGCCGGACGTGCCGCGCATCCAGCCCAGCCCCGCCATCCGCGCCGCCTCGCAGGCCAGCGCCGCCCCGGCCTGCTTCAGCTCGATGCTCACGCGATCACCTCAAGCTCAACATCGCCGAAAGTGGACACCACCGGGTGCGTCCCGTAATCGGCGTCCGCGAACGGTTCCCCGGCCCGGGCCACGCCCACCGTCCGCCAGCCCGCCGCCGCGGCGGCGTCCAGCTCCGCGGGCACATCGGAGAAGAACACGATCTCGGCTGCCGTGGCGCCCAGCCCGTCGGCGATCTTCTCGTAGGAGTCGCGTTCCCGTTTCGGCCCGGCGTTGACCGTGTCGAAGTGATGCGCGAAGAGCCCCCGCAGATCGCCGGAAGTCGTGTTGGAGAACGACGCGATCTGCCCGGCCACCGAGCCGGAGGAGAACACCGCCAGCCCCAGGCCCCGGTCGCGCCAGGACCGCAGCGCCGGCACCACGTCGGCGAAGTAGTCGGTGGTCAGCTCCCCGCGGGCGTAGCCGTCGGACCAGATCAGGCCCTGCAACGTCTTCAACGGGGTGGCCTTGCGATCGGCGTCCATCCAGCCGTGCAGCACCGCCACCACCTCAGCGGTCCCAGCCTGCTCGCCCAGCCCGGTGTCGGCCTTGACCTGCGTGACAGCCTCGGCCACCACAGGATCGTCGGAGTGCGCGTCGATCCACGCCCCCAACCGCGGGCGCGCGTAGTCGTAGAGCACCACGTGCACCTGGCTGGTGGCGGTCAACGTCCCCTCGATGTCCAGCACGCCCCACCGGGCCGCGACCTGCACGCTCACCGCGCCGTCCCCCGTTCCTCTTCCCAGTACTCGTGCACCCGCTCCGGCCCGAACGCGCCCCGGTCGGTCACCACGGTCGTCACGAACCGCGGATCGGTGATGTCGAAGGCCGGGTACAGGCCCCGCACCTGCTCGCTGGCGCTGCGCCGTCCCAGGGTGTGCAGCACCTCATCGCCGTCGCGGAACTCGATCGGCACGTCCGCGCCGGTGGACGAGCGGGGATCCGGCGCGTGGCACAACGCGTGGAACGGCACCCCGAACGTGTGCGCGGCCACCGCCAGCTGCAGCGTCCCCACTTTGTTGATCACGTGACCGTCCATGGTGACCCGGTCGCTGGCGGTCACCAACGCGTCGATCTCACCCGCGCGCATCAGCGACGCCGGCATGCCGTCGGTGACAAGCGTGGTGTCCACACCCATCTCCGCAAGCGTCTCCGCGGTCAACCGCGCGCCCTGCAGGTACGGGCGGGTCTCGGTGCACACGAACGACAGCTGCTTGCCCGCCTCCAGCGCCGCCTCGACGAGCCCGACCAGGTACAGATCACCCCAGCAGTGCGTCAGGATCCGCCCCCGCTCCGGCAGCAGCGCCGCACCGGCGCGCCCCATCTCGCGGCTGCGCCGCCGGTAATCGGCGTCACCGGCCTGCGCGCCGGCGAGCGCCGCGGCGACCACGTCATCGCCGCCGGCGTCCACCGACGCCATGACCCACTCCACGGCCTTGCGCGGCTGGTCGTTGGTCGGCCTGGTGGCGATCAACCGGTCACCGGCGACCCGCAGGTGCTTGCGCGCGGTGGCGGGCCCCTGACCGGCGGCCTCCCGCGCGGCCAGCACCATGCCCCACAGCACCGCGAAGTACGGCCCGGAGGACTGGGTCACCATGTCCTCGATCGCTGCGGCGACCTCCTCGACCGTGCGAGCGCGCACCCACCGGTGCTCGAACGGGAACACCCGGCGATCCAGGATGTGAACCCCGTCCTCGGCCAGCCGCACGCTGTCGGCCAGCGTCGGCAACCCGGGGTGTGCGGCAGGCGGCGGCATTCAGGTCCTCGGCAGTACTCGTGGGCGGTGAACAGGTCTTCACCCCAGGGTATCGATCCCGGTCCACCTACCGGAAACGAGATCCACATCGCGGGAGCAGCGCCCACGCGGCGTTTGCTAGGGTGCCGGTACCGACCATGATCGGACCGTCGTCGTTGAGTGTGAGATCGAAGTACGTGACGCCGTCGTGAGTTGAGCGTGCCCCACTTACGTCGTCGGCGTCGGGGCGGGTGCCGATCTCGTCAGTAGGGTGTCGGCAGGACGGCGCTGTTGGCCTATTCCAGGGCGCTCAGGGGCGCACGCGAATGACGGTCTTGCCCTTGCGCCGCTCGGTCGGGTTGAGCGCAGGGACGGCGTCGTCGAGGGTCGCGACGGTTCCGATGTGCGTGCGAAGGCGCCCGTCCCGCACCCGGTCGACGATCTCCACCAGCTGACTCGGAACGGACTCGACGACGAAGTCGACCGCGAGGCCGTCGACAGGGCGAGCCTCAGCAGGCCCGACCACCGACACCAGCGTCCCGCCAGGCCGGATGATGCTCGCCGAGCGCCTTTGGATGTCACCGCCGATGACATCGAAGACCAGGTCGACCCCGCCGATGTCTTCGAGATCGTCGTCATCGAGGTCGAGGAACTCGTTCGCGCCGAAGTCGCGCGCCGCCTGGCGGTCCGCCGCCCGCCCGGTACCGATGATGTAGGCGCCGAACTCCCGGGCGAGCTGCGTCACCACAGATCCGACCGCGCCGGCGGCGCCGTGTGCGAGGACGCTCTGCCCCGCTTGAAGACGACCGTGCTGGAACAGGCCTTGCCATGCGGTCAGGCCGGAGATCGGCAGGCTCGCACCCACCGTGAAGTCGACGTTCCCCGGCAGCGGGGCAAGGTTGCGTGCCTCCACGGCCGCGTACTCGGCCAGGGTTCCATCGCGGTGCCAGTCCGTGATCCCGGACACCCGCTGTCCCAGCGAGAGTCCCGTCGTGCCGTAGCCGAGGGAGGTGACCACTCCGGCGAACTCGTGGCCGATGATCGCCTGGGCTCGATCGTGACCGGAGCGATCGACCCACGTCGAGGGCCACTCCCACTCTGCAGGGACGAAGCCCGACGCATGGACTTCAACGACGACGTCGTTGATCGCCGGCGTCGGCTCAGGCCGCTCCGCGAGTGTGATCCCGGCTGCTTCCGCGGCCTGATCCGTCGCGACGATTGCCTTCATTGGTACCTCCGTATACGCATGGGGATCACCGTAGAACGACAGGAGCGCGCCAGTGGGCCAGCCGACGTGGTCGCCGGATCACCGGAGACGGCTGAGTAGCGGTTTCAGGGGCTCATTGCCCCTTTCTCGCGTATCCCGGTCGGCCCCCGGGTACCGGCCGGCCCCTGGGATCTCAGTCGCCAGCGAAGACCGCGGTAACGGGCTTGCCCTGCCGGACATATTGCTGCATCGCCTCGTGTACGAATGTTTTGCTGGACTGGCCGCGGCAGGAGTACAAGCCCACGCCCCAAGCGGAGGTGACGGGCTGGAGCCCCCCGGCGATCGAGTCGCTCTGGCACCACACCTCGACCCCGCCGTGCCTGTGTACTCCACAAGTTGCGCCGGTAAACCTCCGCCGTGCGATCCAGGGCGTCCTCTATCGAGTCGAAGGCGGTCGCCTGCCGTACGAGCCGGGTGCCGTCGGTGATCCACTCCCACGGCAACATCCCGCGTTCCCGCATCACGCCGAGCTCGCGGACGACGACCGAGTAGTTCCGGCGCGAGGTGCCGCTGTCCCTTGCCCCACAGCCGTCCGATGCCGAGGTAGTAGGCGTGGCGGACGCTGCACGGCTGGGCCGTTTCCACCAGCGCGTACAGCTCCGCCCGTAACGCCTCGACCTGCGCTTTTGTGCGTCGAGGGCGTTTTACGGAGCTAGCGCCGTAACTCATACCTCCAGTCAACGCCGCCCTCGAACGGCCGTCATGTCGGTCTTGAACCGGCGGGCTCGTCGGTGTGGCGACGAGGCGGTAGAAAGCACTGCCGCAGCGTCACGGGCTCGGCGTCGCTCTCCACGATCGCCCGCGCCGCGTCGACCACCGGCGGCCAGTCCAGTCGAGACACCGCGATCGCCCCCTATTACCGCAGGCCAGGACGTCATGGACGACAAGTACGTCCCCGAACTCCGAAACCGCGTGGACGCCCAGGGTCCGATGCCCGACGGCATGAGGACGCCTTCGCCGCCGCGACCGTCGCCAAGCTGGGCCAGGGGGTGTGCCGGCGGGTCGCCGGACTGCTGGACGAAGAGGGTCTGCCGGACGACCTGTTCGCCGACACCTCCGGCCGTCTGGCGGGCAAGGGCCGCGCGCATGTTCCCCTCGGACTTCAAAGCCCGCTCGGACCCAGTGCGGATCACGCTGCTGGCCGCGCTGGGCTGGACCAGGCAGACCGGAGATCACCGACGGCCTGGTCGAGCTGCTGAACACGCAAGCAGAAGGCGAACGGGAGAATGAACGAAAGGGGCAGTTGGGGCGCCGGGTGGCCCCGTCGTTCATGTTCGACAGACGGCCGTTAGACGAACGCACGGCCACCTGCGCCGATCCACTCCGCGGTGCTCTTCCGCCGTCTTCCGGTCGTCACTCGGAGGCTAACCCTCCTCGCCGGCCGACCCTGGCGCCAGAGCACCACGGCTGATGCTGTCTCCAGCCTTCCGGTGGTCAGTCGCTACTGGCCGTTCGATCCTCCTCACGGGCCTTTTCGGTTGCTCAGGCGAATCAGTTGGCGGGCTTGCCGAACCAGCGGGAGAGGTGGTCGTCCAGGTCCTGCTGATCGTCGCCGATCCAGGCGACGTGGCCGTCGGGGCGTAGCAAGACGCACGGAACATCCAGTACCGCAGTGGGATCCGCGAGGTAATCGACCCGGTCTGACCAGCCGCCGACGGTCAGGCGTTCGGTGCGGTCCAGCAGCAGTCCGCGGCCGCGATGCAGCAGACCGTAGAGGTGGCCCTGTTTCACGTCGATGTCGCGCAGGCGGCGGCCGAGCAGGTCGGGGCCTTCGCCGAAGTCGTAGCGGATGCCGATCGCGGTGATCTTCTCGATCAGATAGCGGTTCACCTCGTCGAAGTCCATCAGTTCGGTGAGTAGCCTGCGCATGGCCTGCGGGCCCGGTTCGGTGGACAGCAGTTCCATCTGGGCGCGGGTGTTGTCCAGCACGTCCTCGGCGACCGGATGACGTTCGGCCTGGTAGGTGTCCAGCAGTGTTTCCGGCGCCCAGCCATGGATCTGTGCGGCCAGTTTCCAGCCGAGGTTGAATGCGTCCTGAACGCCCAGGTTGAGGCCCTGTCCGCCGGTGGGTGGATGGATGTGTGCCGCATCGCCGGCCAGCAGCACCCGCCCGACCCGATAGCGTTCGGCTAGCCGGGTGGCATCGCCGAAGCGGGACAACCAGCGCGGGGAGTGCACGCCGAAATCGGTTCCGGCGATGGCGCGCAGCTGTTGTTTGAAATCCTCGAGGGTGGGCGGTTCCGCACGATCGCTGACTCCCGCGGCGGGGACTACGACGCTATATGCCCCAATGCCTACGGGCCTGAGCCAGAAACGCTGATGGGGCTCGCGGATTTCGGTCACCTTGGCGGCGATCTCCTCCTGCGGCACACCCACTTCCATCTCGCCCATCAGCGTCTCGGTCCGCGAGGGCTCGCCGGGGAAGCCGACACCGAGCAGTTTGCGCACCGTACTGCGCCCGCCGTCACAGCCGACGAGATAGCGCGCACGCAGCGCTTCGCCGTCGGCCAGCTCTACGGCCACACCCTCGTCGTCCTGCTCGAAATCGGCCACCGCACAACCTCGCCGGACCTGCGCACCCAGTTCGATCGCATGTTCTTCGAGCAGGTCAACGATGACCGGCTGCGGGATGCCCAGCAGATAGGCGTGCGCGGAATCCAGGCCCTCGGGCGCGGGTTTGGTAATGGCGGCGAAGAATCCCCCGGCTGGACGCTGTCTTCCGTGTTCGAGAATGCGATCCAGCAGTCCGCGCATTGCCATCAGCTCGATACTGCGAATATGCAGACCGGCTATGCGGACGAACGACACAGGCGCGGTTTCCTTCTCCAGAACGAGGACCCGCACATCGTGCAGCCGCAGTTCGGCGGCCAGCATCGCGCCAGTCGGCCCGCACCCGGCAATGATCACGTCGAACATGAGGGGCGCGCGATCGACGCCGGAGGCCGACGACCGGAGTCTGGGGACGTCGCCCACGGAGAAGTCGCGCTCGACCTTCGACGACGGCTCGACCTTCGACGACGGCTCGGCAGTGAACTGCGGAGAGTGCATAGGTGTTGCCTTTCGGGAGTGCCTTGTTGGCGAGGCGCTCCCGGCGACACCTACGTCAATCGCCCGACCGTGACGGGAAGGGGGAGCACCCACATCGATACAGCGTTCATGGGTCTCACCTCCTCGGGCGGTGTCACGGTCCACCGCAAGCTACAAGCCCGAGCATCACCCCGTCCAATCCTTTCCCGGCCACGTGATCACGACTCCGCACGGGCCCGGGCGGTTGCAGGGCGAATCCGGCGTGGCCGCCCGGCTGGTCCCGGTCACGCACCGTGGGTCAGAGATAGGAGACCGGGGCCGAACGCGGAGGTCGAGGCCAACTACACCGACACGCACGGCACGTCGGTGGTGGGGGTTCGCCTTCACCGAGCTTTGGTCTTCAAGCTGCTCCCTCGGTTGAAAAACATCGGGTCCATGCGGCTGTACAGCCCGGACGCGGGGCCGGGGACCTGACCCAACCTGGAGCGGGTCGTCAAGAACCGGCCGATCGACCGGGAGCTGATCGAACGCAACTACGACCACATGGTCAAATACGCCACCGTTCTCAGGTTGGGCATCGCCGAGGCCGACCAGGTGCTGCGACGGTTCACCAAGGGCGGCGGGCCGAAGAACCCCGCCTACCTCGCGCTGGAGGAGCTGGGCCGAGTGGTGAGGACGATCTTCACCTGCGACTACCTGGTGTCGGAGCAGCTGCGGCGGGAGATCCACGCCGGGTTGCAGGTAGTGGAGAACTGGAACTCGGCCAAACGACGTTCACGCCCAGCGTGCTCTGTGCATTCACAAGGTCAGCGTCGCGGACGCGTCGATGCGGATGGCGCTGGTATCGGAGGGCACTGCCGGTTGCCCGTAATGGCGGTGCTTTCCGGACCTCGCGTCAGTGCGGCAGGGTTCGTGGCATGCTGGGTGGCCACGACGATGACTGGTGATGTTCGATGGGAGCTGCTGCCGTTTTGAGTGACCGTAGCGAGGATGGCGCGGCGCCGATCACGCCTGCGCTGACGACGCCTCAGCAATGGCGCAGCTACCTGCGTGAATACAGCGAACTACACTTGCGCACGGCAAGCAACGCCGACGAGCGTGGCGGACTGGCGGCAGAGCAGAGGACCCCACGTTGGTTGGGATATGAGCCCGCCGCCGAACAAACGGTGGCGGCAGCCGAGCAGCGTCTCGCTGTCCAATTCCCGCCCAGCTTTCGTAACTTCCTGCTGACCAGCGACGGGTGGCCTGGTGTCGGTGACTGGGTCGACGCGCTGTACTCATGCGACAACCTTGCCTGGTTCCGTGATACCGACGAGGGCGGGACCGCCATCGACGTTGCTGAGGTTTTTTTCGGCGAGCCGGACGAAGAGGACGAAGACGAGGACGACCCGTCCCCGCCGACGGTGTTCGAGCGGTCGTTGCTGGTGGCCAGCGGCGAGGACCACTGGCTGCTCGACCCTGCCAAACCCGGGGTCGACGGGGAGTGGACTGCTTGGCGGTATGAAGTCAAAGCCGGGGAATTACAGCGGTTCGCGAGTTTTGCTGAGCTGTTCCACTTCTGCCGGGAAGAAAACAACCCGGTGACACAACCGGACCCCGGAGACATGCCGGCTCACAGCACCGGTCTGGCTTTGCCCATGCCCAACCTTGCGCAGGCACTCAAGCCCATCAGGCCGGGCACGGTCGTGCCCCCGGACGCGGTCGGCGGGGAAGAGTAGTCCGCCGACCAAAGACAACAGATGAAGGCCGGCTCGTAACCCGCTCGTGGATCAACACGGGCCTGGGTGTCGATCCCCGTGACGACGCAGCAGGCTGGCCTTGCCCTGCACTCCATACCGGGACAACTCGGCCGGCCGCCGCGGCGGCACCACCTCGATGTCGACCTCGCCGAACCCCAAACCCCAGAATCTCCGCAACCCGCTCAAGCGCATCGACCATCGCCGGACCCGACACCCGCACCGGCGGGCGACGCAGCTTGTCCAGCCGCGAATTCCCTTTGCCCCTCCGGCACTTCCAACAACCCGTCCAGGGCGGCGCGCCGCTCGTCGTCGAACAGCCGGTACAGCGCCGCCCACAACCGCTGAGTCGCCACCTCCCGCCGGGAACGACCAGCCGCACCAGCATCCTCACCCCGGACAGCAGCACCCGCCGTTCCCGCAGCCACCCCACCGCCGCGTCGAACAACGCCTTCGGCCCACCACCTCAACAGCAGTCAGCAACCAAGGCCAACTCTTAAACCAGCACGTCACGGCTTAGCGCCAGTTTTCGCGACCCCGCCAGTCTCAAACCCCGGTTCTCTCCCCAGTCCAGCGGTGTTGTTGTTGACCGCAGCGCCGGGTGGTCGGGCGTGGTGCTCAGCGGCGACGGTTGGGTCCCCACCCAGGCTGCAGGGGCGGCAGATCAGCGAGCCCAGGATCCGGTGGTAGCGGTGTCTCGCCGTCATCGGTGTCCCAGCGGCGGCCGTATTGATCGGGGATGTCTCCCCAGCCCCAGTAGGGCAGCGGCTGGTCGGGTTTGATGCCGAGTTGCTCGAGGGGATCGATGCGCTGCTCGGCGACGGTGCAGAGGTGGGCCCAGCAGTCGCCGAGGTCGAAGGTGTAGACGAACTGGTCGCCGCCGCGCAGTTTGCCGAGGGTGAGCTTGTGGCCATCGAGCAGGTCGGGGTCTTCGCCGTCTTCCTAGTCGGGTCGGCCGATGCGACGGCCGTCGGCTAGCTCGAACTGGTGCAGGTGGGCGCGGTCCCAGCGGGCGAAGGCGTCGTCGATCGCGGTAGCCAATTGGGTGAAGGTGTGGCTGCGGGCGGCGGCGAAGATCCGGCCCGGCCGCAGCCAGAGGTCACGGCCGGCACCGCCGACGAGGTCAACACGCACCGACAGCCAGCTTCGACTCATGTGCGGGATCCTCTCGCTCCGGATTGGTGCTGGCGGCGCCGGTGATGGCGTGGACGTTGCCGAGCAACTAGTCGTGCTCGGCGGTGACGCTATCGAGCGCGGCGGCCAGTTCGTTGATTATGTGCGCATAATACTCGGTCAGCGCGTGCTATTCGGCGTTGTCCGCCCGCAGGCGCGCGTTGTCTTCCTCCAGTTGTCGGATCCGGTTCTTGAGTTCGGTGACCTGGCGTGGGTCGCCCCAGGCCGCGCGGACGCGGGCTCGGAACCGCTCGGCGAGATCGCGTTGTTTGTGGGCGAGCAGTCAGCGTTTGACGTCGGCCTCGACCGCGAGCTGGACGACGGTCAACTCTCCGTCGGATCGCAGCGGGGTGCCGGCGAGCAGCCGGTCGGCGGCGGATTGGATCGCGGCGCGTTCCTTGGTGTCGATCGTCATGCTCACTAGCTGGCCGGGTGTGTTCGTGTTCGTCGATGAGTGCTTGCAGCCGCGCGAGTTCGTGTTGTTCACGCACGCCTCCCGGGCCTGGCCAGCGGGTCGTCGGCGACCCCGGATCGTCTGGCGGCAGCTCGACATCCAGCACGCTGGCCCACCCGCTGATTCGCGGGCCGGTCTCGAACAGCCCATCGGCCATCGGCCATCGCGGCATCCCGCTGCTCGTTGCGGCTGCGCCACCGTGGATCCTCCAGCCCGTCCAGCCCGAAGTCCCGCAGCCGAAGTCCCGCAGCCCGACATCCCGCCAGCGGCGATATCCGGCCGGAGGGAACCACTTGACATCCTGGCTGCGGACCCCGCTCGGCCCGGCCTCCGTGTGGTTCACAGGGTTACGGGCGGCTTTTCCCGGCTGGCTGCGTCGAGGAGCAGTTTCGCGGCCACCGTCGCCCCGTCGGCTCGGATCGTGCCGGCCACGGCCCTGGCTCGCGTTCGGGTCTCGGGGGTCAGGGCCGTGGTGAGCGCGGCGGACAGGGAGTCGACGGTCGGCGTCGAGCCCTCGTGTGCCGCGCCGATGCCCAGCTCGGCCACTCGGGTGGCCCAGTACGGCTGGTCCGCGATCCGGGGCACGATCACCTGGGGCGCGCCCGCCCGGGCTGCCGTCGTGGTGGTGCCCGCGCCGCCGTGGTGCACGACGGCGGCAACCCTACGGAACAGTGCCTGCTGATTGACCTCGCCGAGGACGAAGCAGTCGTCGGCGTCGCCGATCGGGGTCAGCTCGGCCCAGCCGCGGGCGAGGAGGATCCGGCGGCCCTGCGCGCGGACCGCCTCGATGGCCACCCCGGCGATGTCCTTCGCGGCGTGCGCGGCCATGCTGCCGAAGCCCACGTACACCGGTGGCGCGCCGGTGTCCAGGAACGCATTCAGCCCGGCCGGGAGCGGGCGTTCGTCGGGCAGGATCCACGCCCCGGTCTGCACGACGTCGAGGTCCGTCATGCCGTGCGACGGACACAGCGTCGCGTCCGCCGCCAGCCACGGCCGGCCGGTGAGGACGTGGTCGCGGACGTTGTCCACCGGTGGCAGGCCGATCGCCGCCCGATGGCTGTTGAGCGCCTCGCCGTACAAGGCGTTCACTCTCTGGGCGTCCTGCTCCCACAGCACCCGGTTGTCGGTCTCCTCCTGCGGCGACGGTGTGCCCGGCCGTCTCCCCGGAGGGAAGTGCCGCGACGGCAGCCCGAGGAGGTGGAAGCACGCGAGCACGTAATGGATGCCCAGTTTCTCGGCCACGTCCCGTGCGCCGGCCGGCATCAGGCCGGTCGCCAGCAGCGCGTCACATCCCTCGGCCGCCGCGGTGAGCGTGTCGAACCGCGCGGCGACCAGCGCGGGAGCGAGCTGGAACGCGTCTTTCGCCGTCGGTGGCTTCGGGTTGGCGACGACCGAGCGCACCGTCGGGCCGAGCGGCACCAGCGGCACGCCGACACGCTCCAGCAGCTTCGCGAACTCCTCATCCGGCGGCGCGCACACCCGCGCCTCCGCGCCGAGTTCCCGCAACGCCAGCGCGAGTCCCGCCAGCGGTTCGACGTCCCCGCGCGATCCCCACGTCGTCAACAACACACGCACTTCGCAACTCCCCATTTCCGCAGGTTCTGGCTTCCGGTCGGTGATTCTGAGGTACGACCCGGGTCTTGCCGCAAGCCCCCCAGTCCGCTATATGTTGAAGTGGGAAGGAGTGGGGTCTCCTCACTTTCGCCGTTTCTCCTCCACTCTGGACGGACAGCCTCCTCGCAACTCGGCGAAACACCCATTTGAGACCACAGACGAGACCGTCGCGTGATCGAGCTGTCCAAGATGGACGGCCTCGCGGCGGCCATGGCGCGCGGCCCCATCGGCGGGTCGCCGGAACCCCGCGCGACTCCCTGCACGTCCTGGACGTGCTCTACGACCGCGACGGCGGGACGAAACCGCGGATGATCGTCACCGACACCGCCTCCTGCAGCGACATCGTCTACGGGCTGCTCACTTTGGCGGGGTTCTCCTACGCGCCGCAGCTGGCCGACCTGCCGGATCAGAAGCTGTGGCGCATCGACACCCAGGCGGATTACGGCCCGTTCGCCACCACCGCCCGCGGCCGCGTCGACCTGGAACGTGTGCGGCGGAACTGGGAGGACATCCTGCGGGTCACCGCCTCGATCCACACCGGCGCGGTCCGCGCGCACATGTGATCCGGATGCTCTCCCGCGACGGCCACCCCACCCTGCTCTGGGAGGCGATCGCCCACTACGGGCGGATCGAGAAGACCCTTGTCGACACCGGCGATCGTCGCCAGTTCCTCCGGCTGGTCCTGGGCGGATCGGACCGTCCCCACGTGGGAACCCCGGAACACGAGGGTTGTCTCTTACGTCGTCCCGCATCTACCACCAGGTCCCCGGGCCGCAGCCATCCGCATGCCGGGGACCTTCTGTTCTGCACGTGTTGGTAAGCGCCCAGCCCGCGGCATTTCCCGCTGCATGACGTCTCGCAACCAAAGCCGCTCAGCGCAGGCCTGCCAGGAACTCCACGAGCCTGCGGAGGCGGGACGGCCGGGGACCGGGATCGGCAGTGCGTTCGACGACCAGGTGGTAGGCCTGCAGCGCGTTGACGTTGAATGCGTGTGTGCCGCCCCATAGGAAAAGCCGAAACGCCCGGTAGGTCTCCTCGCCCCAGCGCGCGACGACGTCGTCCTTCGCGGCGTCGAGGCGTTTCGCCCACTCCAGCATCGTCAGCTCGTAGTCGCGGGTCTCCCTGGTCACGTCCAGCACCTCGAAGCCGTGGTAGAGCATCTCGGCGATGACGTCCTGGAGCGTCATGTACGTGTGCGTGCCGCCCCAGATGTGGTCGCGGGTGAACGAGCTCACCGAGAACTTCTGGATGGACGCGGAGGCATCGAGGTAAAGTCGTCCGCCGGGCTTCAGCACGTCCCACGCCTTCGCGGCGAACCTGCGGTAGTTCGGGAGGTGCTCGATCACGCCGTAGATCACGGCGTGGTCGTACGGCTGCACCGGACGGTGGGCGAGGAAGTCCTCCAGCAGCACCTCGCCGGGCAGGTCGTTGTCAGCGATCAGCGCCCGGACGTGGTTGGCGGAGTCCTCCGCGATGGTGAGCGTCGTGACGTGCACGCCGCGCTCGCCGCAGTACTGGGTAACACCGCCCCAGCCGCCGCCGATGTCGAGCAGCCTGACGCCTGGCTGGAGGTCCAGCGCGGCGAACATGGTTTCGAGCTTGTGCTCGGACGCTTCCTCGATCGTCTCGCCGGGGTGCTGGAAGAGGCCCTGCGAGTAGAAGCGGAACAGCTTGTCGATGAAAGTCAGGTAGAAGTCGTCGCCACGGCCGTAATGAGCGGACACGGCCTGCTTGTTCATCTTGAGTGGTGAGCGCAGAAAGTCGTACAGGAATCGCAGCCGCTGCCGCATCGGCACCTCCTCCCGTAGCGCGGTGCGGATACCGAATAACGCACCCAGGTCACCTTCGACGTCGATGTCGCCCGACACGAAGGCCTGGCCGATCGCCAACTCGGTGAGCGGTGCGCGCAAAGCGCTTTCCGAGCGGAACGTCATGCGGTACCGCGGCTCGCCCACGCCGACCGCCACGATCGAGCCACAGGGCAGCTCGATCTCCCCCGGCAGGTCGGCGGCGGCCAGCAGCGCGGCGAGACCAGTCCGGGGCAGCCGGGCCGCACCGTTGGTGCGTCCTGGGAGGTTCTGGCTCATTCCGGTGGTTTCAGTCATGCGGCATCCGTCTCCCATGTTGAACGCCGCAGACGCGGCGTTACGGGTAAATGCATCTCCTAGACACGATCTTGGAAGCTAAGCCCCACAAGATCGTCAGCGCAGCAGCCTACCCAGCCATGTCGCACACCTGGGCTACCGGTGTTCAAGCTGAAACTGTCCGTGATCACTCCTGATGATCACGCAGTTCAGAGGCATATTCGCCCGATCCTGGCCGATGCGCTCGATCTCGGCAGCCCGGCCGAGGCTGGCATGGACATGGTCAGTTGGCCGACCGATGAGATTCGGGTGCGGCTGCGGGAAGCGTTCCACGACCGCGCGGCTGCGCCGCGCGGTCGTGCTGCGGTGGGCACATTTCTGGTACCTGCAGCACGCGCCGGCGCAGATGCCACCGGTCCTGCACAAGCTGCCCTCACTGCTGAAATCCCGGTTCAGTCTGTACAGCGGCATCATGTACTGGCAGGTCCTCGGCCGTCTGGCAACCGGATTCAGAGACAGAGGCATCGGAAGCGGGCCGGGGGTGTGGCGGATGAACGCCGAGAAGGCCAGCAGGCAGCGCTTCGCCGTCATCGTCGGCGAAGGCCACATCCGCGCCATCGGCGAGCTCACCGGTGTGACTGCCCATGGCGACCGCGCGCCATGGGGGGCACCGCACTGCCTGTGGGTCATCCGGTGCGCGATGCCTGGCTCGGCCAACCCGACCCCGTCGTCAACGGATCGCAGAACCCGGTCGGATACTGCGAACTACCCGAGGAAAAGCAGTTCCTCTACAGGTCCTGCGCCTGCGGCTGCGGCGAGAACACCGACCGCGACTTCCTGCCCGGCCACGACGTGCGCGCTATCCAGGCCCGCGTCCGCGAACACTTCAACGGCTCCCCGCTGAAGTTCATCCACTGGGTCGACGACGCACTCACCGACGCCACCGCCATCTCCGGCCGCACCGTGGACCAGCAGCAGTGACCGCGCGCATGAGGCGCTGGCGGTGGCCACGCGGCGAACCGGCCTTCCCGATGACCATCGCGGGACTCGGCCGCATCCGCCACACCCACCTGCCCAATCCTTACCGACTCGTCGAGCTGGCCGGTCATGTGCCCGAGGAATGGGGACTGCTTCTGGTCATCGACGCCCACGGTCGCCGATGGACGCTGTACTCACCCGACCCGGACTACACGGCCATGTTCGCCCCAGCCGCCCACACCCTGAACCTCGAATTCGCGGTATTCACCGAGAAGTTCCCCGGCTGGAACAGCGGATGGCACGTCAGCCGACCAGCTACAACGATCTACTTTGCACCTGGCCGTAGCTTCGGGAGTCCTGGGCCGAAACCCGGGCACCTGGCCCCTGTACCCGAGCCGGACGATATCGGGACCGACGGTCCGATCCGGATCGGCTACGCCCGTTGCAGCTCTGCTACTCAGGAGCTGCAGAGCCAGCTCGACGCGCTCGCCCGGGCACAGTGCACGCGGGTGTTCTCGGAGAAGATCAGCACCCAGATCAAGATCCGGCCCGAATTCGAAAAGGTCCTCGCCCTCGCCCACGAGATCAAGCAGGCCGCCCCGCGTCAGCAAGTCGTGCTCACCGTGCACGAGATGAAACGCCTCGCCCGCAACGCCGCCAAGCTGATGACCCTGTCGGCGAAGCTGCTGGCCGGCGGAATCGGGCTGGAGATGCTCACCGGGCCGCTGACCGGGATCTACGACCCGCGCGGAGCGGGCTCGATACTCTTCGCGGTGCTCGCGGTCGGCACCGAGCTCGACCGCAACTACATCCGGGAAGAGGCCCTCGAAGGCCAGCAGGCCGCCGCCGCGAAAGGCAACCACGGCGGCCGGCCGAAGGTCGTCGACGACGACTCGCTCACCTTCGCCCTCGCCCTGAAGGCCAAGGGCGTCCCCGTCGGCGAGATCGCGAAGAAACTCACCACCAAAACCGGCAAGAACGCGGGCAAATCCCCCTCTGTCGCCTCGCTGTACCGAGCCCTCGCCGAAGCCGAAGAAACCGCAGCGGACGACAACCTGCCGACCAGACCCAAACCCGCCCGCATCCGGCGCCCCGGCGAACCGCTGACGCCCGAAGAAACCGACCTACGCCAGCGCATCGAAAACCAGGTACTCCAGACCCCGGAAACCGAATAGCCAGCCGCGGGCCAGGTCATGGGGTGACGGGGAAGAGGCTGTCACCAGCCGCAAACGAGCAGATCAATGCTGGTCATACGGCCGCCGGTTCGTCGGAGTCCGCGCGGTGCGCGTAGCCGGGCACGCCGCACCCGGCGCGTCGGCCTGCTTGTCGTGGTGGACTGCAAGTCCTCCGCGTGCCGCGCGAACTGGTCGGCGAGATCGGCCAAAGGCAAGAGCTTGCGGGTCTGGTTGCGACAGGCGCAGCACGGCGTCGAGCGCCGCACGGATGGTTTCCCCGCCGGACTGGTCAGCTCGCCGGCGTGCACGGCCAATCGGTCGCGGGAGATCGCCTGCGACCCCGCCTCGGCGGCGTGGCTGCGGCGGGGCACCACCTGCAGGATGACCTCGGCGAAGAACATCGCACGGGCGAACAGGAACTCGACTTCTTCCCGCCTGGCCTGGCGAGACCGCTCCTGCGGTTTGATCGATGTGGCCTGTATCTTGCTATCGTTGCACGAGGCTGAATGAACTTGGGCTGACTTGTCCGGCGTGTCCAGGAGTGGAGCCTGCCTGTTGATCTCATAGAACACGCCGTGCCGAGCATGCTTGTCAGAGGAGTTCAAACGTGGACATTCGGCCCTTCAGCATCACCGAGTGGCGCACGTTCCTGCGTGACTACAGTTCGAAGTTCCTGGACAACTCGAGTTCGCTGCGCGTGATCGAGAAGAACGGGGCCGGAACGTTCGTCAGGAGTCACGTCCAACGTGAGGGATGGATCGGCTACGAGCCGGCCAGTGCGGACGCCATCGTGGCCGCTGAAGAGCGGCTCGGCACTCGACTGCCGCCGACGTACCGGAACTTCCTGATGGCTAGCGACGGCTTTGGCTATGTCGACCATGTCGATCTGCTCAACGTGGACGAGATCGGGTGGCTTCCCGAACGCGACCCAGACCTCGTGGAAGCCTGGAGCTTCGGCATTGACGACGTTAATCGCGAGATGTTCGAGCGGAGCTTGTTGATCGCACGAGACGATGGCGGTCCCGGCGTCTGCTGGCTGCTGCTGTATCCCGAGGCCGCGGCGGAGGACGGTGAGTGGGCCGCGTACGAGTGGTTTACCGGCGACGGCAGCAGTCCTGATGATGATCGTTACGACAACTTTGGTGCGCTGCTGTTGGATGCGGCTCGGCGATTGGACGCCGATTGACATGAGCAGGCACAACAACGGCTGGCGAGCACACGCGCACCGTGGCGTCAAGTGGGCCCAACTGGACTCGCGGCGGCAGTGATAGGGCGGGAGTGCGGAGGCTCACTCGACGGTATGGAGTCGGTGATCAGGACCCAGTCGTAGTACCGCGGCCCCGTCGAGCCTTTGACCTGCGGAGAGATGCCGCTGTCGCGGAACCTTGGTTTCGAGACCCGGCCGCTGCTGCTACTCCTCGGCGGATTCGGCAGGTTCCGCTGGCCGCTGGTCGGTGATGTCGCCGATGGCCAGGCGGCGGCTGGTGTCGAGCTGGATATCTATCCCCGTAGGGCGTCATGTTCGAGGTGAACAGTGGGGGTAGACCGCGCTGGTCGGCGTCGCCGAGCACGTCAGCCCACTCGGGTTGAGCGAGGACGTCCTGGATCATCAGGGTGTTCACGAAGCCGAGGCTCGACTGAAGGATGTGGAGGCAGAGCATGAACAGTTCCTGCTCTTCGCGGCGGTTGGACGCCAGCTCCCCGGACTTGCCGAAGTGGATGTAGTCGTTGACCCCGTTGTAGTTCCACCACGTTGAGCGCGGCGGTGGTCTCCCGCTGGAGGTCACGGTCGCGTAGCCAGCGGGCGAGGAAGATCGTGCGCTGGGCGCGGCCCAGTTCCAGCATCGCCGCGTAGGCGGGGTGGGTGACATCGCGGGTGAACCGCCGCAGGATCGCCTCGGTCGAGGCGGTTCCCAGCCGGATCGCCGTCGCATACTTGATCATCGGATCGAACTGCTGGCCGATCAGATCCCATCGGATCGGACGGGTCAGCGCCGGCTCCAGCAGCGGGTACGCCTCGCCGGTGCCTTTGTCGGGCAGGTACAGCTTCATGTGGTGGATCTGCTCGAATCGGGCGATGAGGTCGAACCCGAACAGCCTGGTGATGCCGAACCCGATGAACGAGGCCCCGTGTGAGTCCACATGATTGGACTCGATGGTCATGTCGGTGCCGTGGCGCATCGCGCCCTCGACCATCGCGTGCACCTCCGACGCCGCCCAAACCAGCAGGAGACACCGCCATCGAGCCCTTCGCCTCCACCGTCCAATAGATCAACACACCCCGCTTGCCGCGCCGATACCGCGAGTGCCACTCGGTAAAGATGTTCTGGTCAAACGCGGTGAAGTGCGTCGAGTCGGATGCGACCGCAGTGGAGCCCTCGCCCCACAACCAGGACTGGCGGGCGGCGAAGGTCGCGTTGGCGATGACGCGGGCCACCTCCCGGCAGGCCGGGATGGTCATGTACCGGCGGCGGATGTAGCGCAGCTCGTCCTCGCTGTGCCCGTGGTCGCCGGCCGCTACCGCCCGAACTCCGGTGTTGGTCCCGTAGGCATAGATGAGCAGCAACAGCCGTTCGGCGAGCACCGCTGGGTCAATCTCGCCGCGGGTGCCCACCGGGGTGAACGCCGCCAGGCAGCCGGTGCGCAGCGCGGCCTCGGTCAGCATGTCCAGCAGCGGCACCACACCCCACCGGGCGCGTACCGCCTGCTTCAGTCGGCGCAGGTTGCGCGGCTCGGGCGCGGCGTCGTACGGGGTCAGCACAATCGCGCCTTGCTTGCGATTGGCCTTGAAGTCCAACCAGTCCAACTGGGGAAGGGCATCGTGCAGAGCGGTGAGCTCGGCGTGCATCTCTTCCCGTAACTCAGCCACAAACGTATCGGCGTTGGCCGGCTTGCGCAGTGCCGCGTAGTTCTCCGCCCGCTTGGCCTCGAAGTCCGCCGGCAGGTCCTCGTCTGGCTCGCGCCACTTCTCGGCGCCGACCACCCAGATTTCCTTGCACCGCAACCGTTCCCGCAGCGTTTGGAACACGCCGCACTCGTAGACGGTGCGCTGCACCCGGCCGCGCTTGTCGACCCGGTGCAGCAGCTCGGCCAGGTCAGCGGGGATCACCCCGTCGACCGGCACGTGCTCGCCGCGCGCGTAGTACTGGGTGGCGTGGGTGGTCTCCACGCGATACCGCTTGATCAGCTCCAGGGCGTCCAGCACCGGGCGGTGCACGGTGTTGTGCGAGCGGAACTCCAGCGCGTCGATCAGCTCGATCAACCCGGCCCGGTAGTGGTTGGTGTAGGAGGCTTTGAACACTCGCTGCTTGTGCTGACGAAACGCGTTGCCCTTCGTCTTGTACTCGGCCAGCAGGTCCATCAGCGTGCCCACCCCACCGGCGGCCGGGAACACCACGTCCCGCACCACTCCGTCCGGGTCGCCAACGGCGGCCTCGGTGATGCGAAACAGAATGTTCTCCTTGCCCGACACCCGTTTGAGGTCGGCCACGAACTCATCCACCACCCGCCGCTCGGCGCGGACGTTGATTTTGTGCACCGTGGCGATCAGCAGATCCACCAGCGTGTCGGTAATCTCCCGTGCTCGGCAGTACAGCAACGCGGCAAGTAGGGTCAGCGTGATCTCCTGCGGTTGATCCTCTCGAAGGTGGCTCGGGGTCTCCACCGCGGCCCGGTCCCGCCAGGAGCCCAGCACCTCCGGCGCGATGTCGGCGAACACACCGGCCGGCAGGCCGATCGCGCGGATCACGGTCAGTTTGGCGATCTCCTCCCGCGTGGTGTTCAGGCTGACGTTGCCCGGATCGGCTCTGATCAGCGCGAACAGTGCCCGCCCGACTTCCTCGCCCGGCCCGGTGTCCTCGTTATCGCCTGCCTCGGCGATCAGTGCGGTCATCCGCGCGGCCACCTCGGGCGGAATCCGACCGGACACCTTCGCCACGAGGGTCTTCTCGGCCTGGCGCAGTCCGGAGCCGATGATCCGGCCGATCCGGCCCGGTGCCGGCTGCTCGATTCCGTCGTCACGACAGTGCTTCAGCAGTTCCTCGCGCACCTGGTCGGTACGGTGTTCGGCCTGGCAGACCTCCTCAGCCAGCCACACGGCCAGCTTCTCCGCGTCGGCAGCACTCGCGGAACCCGAGGAACTTGCGGACCTGGGCACGGTGATACTCCACCGTGCGGCCGTCCCAGTCGTAGAAGCCAGCTCCGTCGCGGGAACCTTGACCTGGCGGGCTACGTAGTCCATCGCCGCGTCCGGCAGCTCGCCCCGGCTGCGGGGGAACCGGCCATGCCGCGTGTAGAACTTCAGCAACAGCGCGAAGCCCAGGCGTGTCGGGCCACGCTTACCGGCAACCTGCCCTAACTCGTCACCAACCAGCGTCCAGTGCTCGATCAGCTCGTCGTCATCGATCTTCCGCGCCACGCGTGGACGCTACTCCCGCACCACGACACGGCCGTGCCCAGGCACTCCCGCCCGTTTGCGGCTGGTGACAGCTTCCTCCCCGGCACCCCGTCATGGCCCGGAAATCCCGAAGCTACGGCCAGGGGACATGTAGCGCGGGATCACGCAGTTGGGCCTGCGGTGATGGTGTTGGCTCCCGCATGGGTGGTGGCCTTGGCGGGCGGTAGCTGAACTGGGTGACGGGGTGGGGTGCCTACGTCCGGCGGGTGCGGCGAGAGTGGTTACCCGAGGATCTGATCGAGTCCTGGACCCCTGGTCGAGGCCGATCAGGAGTTGGTGGGCAACAAGTCCGGGCGACGCGGCTAGGGTTCGCGCTGCTGCTGAAGTTCTACGAGATCGAGG
This sequence comes from Saccharopolyspora sp. ASAGF58, assembly GCF_012277335.1. Classification (NCBI taxonomy): domain Bacteria; kingdom Bacillati; phylum Actinomycetota; class Actinomycetes; order Pseudonocardiales; family Pseudonocardiaceae; genus Saccharopolyspora; species Saccharopolyspora sp. ASAGF58. The sequence continues at coordinate 6,602,089 of NZ_CP040605.1, forward strand.
GCCGGTTCCCGGCGTACCCGGAGGAGGTTCCGGGCGCGGCGGTGGAGTACGTGGCCGGGCTGGTGGGGGTCGAGCCGGGGGCGTTCGCGAAGTACTCCTGGACCGACCGGCAGATCAAGCGGCACCGCAGGCAGATCCGGGATGCTTTCGGCACCCGCACGCCCACGGAGGCCGACGAGGAGCGGTGGGCCGGGTGGCTGGCGGCCGAGGTGTGCCCGGTAGAGACACGCCGGGACAGGCTGGTGGAGGCGCTACTGCGGCGGTGCCGCAGCGAGAAGGTGGAGCCGCCGGCCGAGGGCCAGGTGGAGCGGCTGGTCGGCTCGGCGCTGCGGCGGCACGAGGAGTCGTTCGCCGCCGAGACCACCGCGAAGCTGGGGCCGAGCGTGTGCAAACGGCTCGCCGGGCTGGTGGACGAGGAGGGGCTGCTGGCGGAGTTGAAGGCCGACCCCGGCGCGCTGGGGCTGGACACGCTGCTCTCCGAGATCGGCAAGCTGGGCACGGTGAACGCGCTCGGCCTGCCCGACGACCTGTTCGCCGAGACGTCCAGCCGGCTGGTCGGGGCGTGGCGGGCGCGGGCCGCTCGGATGTTCCCCTCGGACTTCAAGGCGTGCGCGGAGCCGGTCCAGGTCACGCTGTTGGCCGCGTTGTGCTGGACGCGGCAGACGGAGATCACCGACGGCCTGGTCGAGCTGCTGACAGGGCTGATCCACCGGATCAACGCCCGCGCGGAGCGGCGGGTGGAGAAGGAGCTGATCGGCGGCCTCGCGCCGATGCAGGGGAAAAAGTGCATCTACTCGAAGCTAGTCAACGCCGCCCTGGACAAGCCCGACGAGACCGTCCGGCAGGCCGTGTATCCGGCAGTGCCCGGCGGGGAGGCCACGCTGCGCAAGCTCGCGCGGGAGCTGATGGCCACCGAGAAAGCCTGGCGGGAGCGGGTCCGGGTGTCCCTGCGCGGCTCCTACACGCACTACTACCGGCGGGTGCTCGCCCCTTTGCTGGGGGCGTTGCGGTTCCGGTGCAACAACACCGCGTTCCGGCCGGTGATGGACGCGATCGGCCTGCTCGCCCGCTACAAGGACGTCCCCGCCGACCAGAAGTGCTTCGCCAAGGGCGAGAAGGTGCCGATGGGTGTGGTGCCGAAAGCCTGGCTGGAGGCGGTTGTGGACGCGGCCAACGGCCGGGTCGAGCGGGTGCCGTACGAGCTGTGCGTGCTGATCAGCCTGCGAGAGGCCCTGCGCCGCCGCGAGGTGTGGGTGGAGGGGGCCGGCCGGTGGCGCGACCCCGACGAGGACCTGCCCGGCGACTTCGACGACAACCGGGACGTGCACTACGCCGCGCTGGGCAAAGCCTTGGACGCCAAGGCGTTCACCGCCGATGTGAAGCGGCGGCACCGCGAGGCACTGGACCGCCTGGACGCGGCGATGGCGGCCGGGCAGACGGGCGGGGTCCGGGTGGTCACCCGCAACGGGCAGCCGTGGACCAGTGTCCCGAAGCTGGAGAAGCTGCCCGAGCCGGCCAACCTCGCCGCGCTGAAGGCCGAGGTCCAGCGGCGCTGGGGGACGATCGACCTGCTGGACAGCCTGCGCGACGCGGACTTCCTCATCGACTTCACTGACGAGTTCGTGTCGGTGGCCACCCGCGAGGCCCTGCCCAAGGCGGTGCTGCGCCGGCGGCTGCTGCTGGCGCTGTTCGCGCTGGGCACGAACATGGGCATCCGGCAGATGGCCGCCACCGGGGAGCACGAGGAGGACGAGGCCGCGCTGCGGCGGGTCCGCGCCAGCCACGTCACCCGCGACAACCTGCGCCGGGCCATCGTCCGGGTGGTCAACGCGACCTTCGCCGAGCGTGACCCGAAGTGGTGGGGCGAGGCGACGGCCACGGCCAGCGACTCGAAGCGGTTCGGCTCCTGGGACTCCAACGTGATGACGCAGTTCCACGCCAGGTACGGGTCGGGCGGGATCATGATCTACTGGCACGTCGAGCGCGGGCGGGTCTGTATCTACTCGCAGGCCAAGAGCTGTTCGTCGTCGGAGGTGGCGGCGATGGTCGAGGGCCTGCTGCGGCACTGCACAGACGCGGACATTGAGGCCAACTACACCGACACGCACGGCGCCAGCGTGGTCGGGTTCGCGTTCACCGAACTGCTGGGCTTCAAGCTGCTCCCGAGGTTGAAGAACATCGGGTCGGTGCGGCTGTACAGCCCCGACGACGGGCCAGCGGCCTGGCCGAGGATGGAGCGGGTGGTGAAGAACCGGCCGATCGACTGGGAGTTGATCGAGCGCAACTACGACCAGATGGTCAAGTACGCGACCGCCCTGCGGCTGGGGACCGCCGAGGCCGAGCAGGTGCTGCGCCGCTTCACCAAGGGCGGCGGGCCGAAAAACCCCGTCTATCTCGCGTTGGAGGAGCTGGGGCGCGCGGTCCGCACGATTTTCGCCTGCGACTACCTGGCGTCGGAAGAACTCAGAAGGGAGATCCACACCGGGTTGCAGGTGGTGGAGAACTGGAACTCCGCGAACGAGGTGGTGTTCTACGGCAAGGACGGCGTGCTCACCGGCGCCGACCGCGAGCACGTCGAGGTCTCGATGCTCGCGCTCCACCTGCTCCAGAGCAGCCTCGTGTTCATCAACACCCTGCTGGTGCAACGGGTCTTGGACGATCCTGCGTGGGAGAGCCGGCTCACCGCCGAGGACCGCAGAGCGCTCAGCGCGCTCTTCTGGACCCACGTGAACCCGTATGGGCGGTTCCGGCTGGACATGAGCAAGCGCCTGGACCTAGACGCGAGGGCGGCATAGGTCAAGCGGCCAATGCGCTCTACGCGGCAGATGAGTGCGTTCCTGTCATCCTGGCAACGCTGCTGTGAGGTCGACCTCGATCAGTTGGCCACGGAACCCGAGTTGTGCGACCCCCAGCAATGTGCTCGCAGTGGTGAAAGCCGACCCGAGAGGCGACTGCGTCAGCCGTTCCCACGCCGCGCCCAGCACAGACCCGTCATTACTGACCACGTAGACCACCGTGCGCACGACGTCACTCGGCCCGGCCCCGACCGCGCCGAGCGCGATCATCGCGTTCGCAACGACCTGGTCGATCTGGGCGTTGATGTCGCTTTCGCCGACCAGGGCGCCCGCCGTGTCGATTGGGCATTGGCCGGCCAGGAAGGCCGTCCGGCCAGCCTCGACGACGGTGATGTGGTGGTATCCAGGTGGCGTGTGCAGCTGATCAGGGTTGACGCGAGTGATCTTCGAGGGCATGCGGACAAGCATGCCCGGCGACACCGCAATCCACACGCGATTTTGACCACGCAACGCTCGCACATCGGCATGAGCGCGCATCTGCGCCCGCGTGGAGACGTCCGCAAAAGACCGTCCGCGTGACAACTCGCCGAGATCGCCGTTCCCGCAGGTGGGATCTGTAACGCTTGCCGTGCACGCGGCAACGTCACGTTGTCGGGGTTTGGCGATACGGTCCGGGCATGAGGATCGGCGTGGCGCGGGTGTCCACCCGCGACCAGAACCCCCAAGCCCAATAGGACGCCCTGCGCGCGGCCTGCTGCGAGAAGGTGTTCACCGACAAGGCCAGCGGCAAGCTCGCCCGCCGGCCCGAGCTGGACAAGGCGCTGCTCGTGGCCCGCGAGGGCGACCAGCTCGTCGTCACCAAGCTCGACCGGCTCGGCCGCTCCCTGGAGAACCTGATCGAGCTGTCCAAGCAGCTCCAGCGGCGCGGGATCGACCTGGTGGTGCTCGACCAGGGCATCGACACCTCCACCGCCATCGGCCGAATGTTCTTTCAGATCCTCGGCGCTGTCGCCGAGTTCGAGGCCGCGCTGGCCTCCGAGCGCACCATGGACGGCCTGGCCGCCGCCAGGGCGCGCGGACGCACCGGCGGCCAGAAGCCCAAACTCGGCCCCAGGCAAGTGAAACTCGCCTGGCAGATGTACGACGAGAAAGACGACGACGGCAAACGCCGCTACATCGTGCAGCAGATCGCCGACGAGTTCGGCGTCACCCGCCCCACCATCTACCGCCACCTCAGCAAGGAAACCCCCTCATCAGGCCCAACTGCGTGATCCCGCGCTACATGTCCCCTGGCCGTAGCTTCGGGAGTCCTGGGCCGTCATCGCTGGTCAACCAAATCCGCCCGATTTTCGGCGACCACTCGTGTGCTGCGGATCACAAATTAATCTTCGAGGCGGTGCGCCCGCAGCTCGCCGACCAGCAACTTCAGGGCTAGCGCCAGTTTTCGTTCCGATGTTCCATCTGCCGCCAATTGCATCAGATGCGAATTCGCGACAGTTTGCGATGCTCGCCGCAGTCGACTGCGATTGGGCATCTGACCAGCGTCCGGGCCTGCGGTGATGACGACTTTACGGCCTTGCTCGGTGGTGATCCACCGCTTCCATGATCACTCCTTTGGCTGGTTGTCCTGCGGTTTTCTAGGTGACTCGCATCGGATGCGGTTTTATCGCGTCCTATGCGAGTGACGGAGGGTGGTGGCCGGTGAGGCCGATCGGTGTGGTGCCGGGTGCGGCGAGTCTGCATCTGGTGGACGGGGTGTCGCTGCTGCGGCCGGAGGAGCAGGTTTTCTCGGCGATGCTGTTCCCTGTCAAGTCAGCGTGTTGAGATCTTGAAGCCATGCTCCCCGCCCAACCTGCGGCAGCCGCCATGGTCGGCCCTCGGCGCATGGCCGAGACTGAAATGGAGGCACAAGTCCGAGTCGTCGGAGGTGTGCCCGCAGCAGGCTGCAAGCGCGATCAATCCTCGACGTGGCGCGACCGCCGTCCCCGAATCGGGATGACCTCGGCGCTGGGGTTCGCCAGGGCTTCGCGCAGCTCCTGGTTCTCCAGGGTGAGTTGATTCACCGCCCGGACAAGGGCGGGGACGTCGGCCCGAAGCTGGGCGAGTTCGGCGTTCTTGTTCGCGATCGTCTTCTTCAGTGCGGTGATGGTGGCCCGCAGTCGGCTCTCGACCTCCGAGGGCGCCCCGCGCTCGGCTACCCGCGTGTAGAACTCGGCTTTCAGGTCGGTGTGGCGTTGCGTGAGTGCGTTTCGGGGGACCTCGGCTTCCTGGGCCAGGGCGACGATCGTGAGCGCGCCGTTGGAGTGTTCAGCGGTCCCGGACAGGATGCGGTCCATCGCGGCGCGGATCCGGACTCGCTCGTCGGGCGTGGGGTTCATCCGGCGTCCTCGGTCAGGGTGATGCGGGTGCGGTCGTGGGCGTCGGCGTAGCCCCGAAGCTTGTCGGCGTTGCCGCGCAGCCGCTCGCCCAGCGGACCGGGAACCCGGGCGGCCCGGGTGTCCATGGCAGTAGCGCGCTCGCGGAGCTGAATGGCGTGCTGGTCGGTGCGCACGATATTGCCGCAGCCCGGGACGCAGTGATCCAGACTGGGCGTGTCCTTGACCCCGTCGCGGTGGCAGAGTGCGGTGGAACGCTTGTAGTGGCAGAGAAGTAGCGCGTGCGGGTTGTCGTAGATCATGGCGTCTTCGTTCGCAATCAGCCGCCGTGCAGTGGTGGCGGTGATGACCGTGCCGGCGAAGCGGGGTGCGGTCGCGGCGGCCTTGATCGCCCGGTGGGCGGCCGGACCAGACATGCCTCCACCGGCTTCCAGGTCGTCGTGGAGATCGGCGACGGTGTCAGCGACCGCGCGAGCGGTCTCGATGTCGATCAGGTCCTGGATCCCGCCCCGACTGCGAGCCGCGTAACTACCAGCCACGGCCGTTCGAAGATGTCCATACTGAATGGCCAGCGCGACAAGGCCGTTCGGCCGACGAGCGACGTGCCACGCGAGACTGCGCCGGAACCGGGCGGTCCCGATCGCGCCGTTCGGATCGGGTGCGATGGCCTCGCCGAGCAGCTCGTGAGTAGCTGCTTGGGCGTTGGCCCAAGCAATGAATGCTTCGATCCGGCCTCCGAGTGTGGCCGTCTTGAGCGACCCTGTGCCTGGCCGCGACATGGTGTCGTGAACGTCATGGTCGAACAGGAGCGCTCCCTCAGGAACCATGCGCTCCAGCACACGAATGGCGTTGACGACAGGACGAATCGCGACCCACGGCACGTCGCGTTCCACTCCGGACGACTTGTGGTTGCCGTACTCGTCAACGGCGGTCTTGAACACACTGCTGCGGATCAAGTGCCGACCAACCTTGCCGTCGGCATCAGGCATCGGGTCAGGGCAGCACCCGGACCGCATGCCCAGGATCTCACCCGGGCGGGCGCCTGTGAGGTAGGCACAGACAACGAACGAGGCTGTCGTGAGGTGCCGCATCAGCGTCGGGGCCTCGTTGAAGTCAATCATCGACCGCCACCGCTTTCCGGCGATCCGGCCGCTCACCGCAACATTGAGCGGACAAGGCCCAGGCCGCTGCGCCACCGCGGCTACCAACCCCTCGCGGACGCTGAACCTCTCGATCTGGTTGGCAGAGGCTCCCGTGATGCCACCGATGTAGCGGCGAGCCAGTCCAATCTTGTTCTTGTAGACGGTGGCCGGAAGCGGCGCCTGGGCCGCAACGAGAGGACCAAGGTAGGCACGGAGTGCGGCGGCACCAGCCTCGGTGGCGGTGCTGGTGCGGGCTATGTCCGTGAGGCGTTGCCGTTCGGTCCAGGCGGCGAGGATGTCCTCCGCCAGGTCGTCGACCACGCGCATCGCCCAGACCAGCAGCGGCCCCATGGTCTCCTCAGCCAGCGGTTCGGTCTCGTTCTCCCCACCGAGCGTGGTCGCGGCGGGGAGATAGTCATCGACACCCGCCTCTTCCCATGGTGGTCGGCCGATCCCATTCGGACGGGCACTGAGCTGGTCGAACGCCCACAGTCGTGTCAGCATGCCTAGGATCTTGTAGACCTGTTGTCGCCCGACCCCTGAGTCTCGGCACCGTTCGCCGTAGTCATGCAGGACGTCCGTGTCACAATCGGCGAGACGGTAGATGCCCCGCCCCTCCAGCCATGTGGCCAGCTTGAACCACTCCGAGATGGCCTGGTCGATCGCTCCCAGACTGATGCGGGCCCGAAGTCTGGTGCCGTAGTTCTTCAGATAGGTGGGCCGCAACTGGCCGTTGATCAGGTTCCAGGACGCCAGCCGAATCTCCTCCTGAAACACTGCGGGACACCGGCGCCAGTAGATCGTCCTCTTGCAGACACTTGGGTTCTCGGTCAGCGAGGCGAGGGGCCAGGCGGGGTCGGCGTAGCGAGCGGTGCCAAGCCAAGATCCGCAGGTCAGCGAGGGGACTGTTCCGTTGTTGTCAGGCGTTCTGGATAACGACGTGGAGCCCTGTCGGCGGCATTGACGGTGAGCACGCCCAAGAGCTTCGTCCCCGGCGGCAGAATGAACACCACGCGCGCCCGCCCAGCACAGGGCTGACCGCTCCTGATCCCTCATGTTCATCGTGACGGCAGCACATCGCCCGGCCGTCCGTCGACTGTGGACGATCCAGGACCACGATCAGCAACGCGAACTGGCCCCTGGACCGCCACAAGCGTGATAGGCATGCTGGACCACTGTGCGAGGAGCCCGCCGCCGTGATCATCGTGCTGGACGTCGAGCAGGCCGAGGTCGACCTGCACGCCGGTGCGCTGCGCTGTCCACACTGCTCGGCGGTGCTACGACCGTGGTCCTCCGCGTCGGCCCGACAGATCCGGCAGCTCGACGGTTCGCACCGCCTGGTGCGACCGCGCCGGGCACGCTGTTCGGGTTGCCGGGCCACCCAGGTGCTCATGCCGGCCTGGTGCCTGCCCCGGCGGGCGGACGCGGCCGAGGTCATCGGCGCGGCGCTGGTCGCGAAGGCGCGTGGGCAGGGTTACCGCTCGATCGCGCGTGAGCTGGGCCGCCCGGTCTCCACCGTGCGGCACTGGCTGCGCGGCGTCCGGGGCGATCAGGTGGAGTGGCTGCGGCGTCAAGGTGTGCAGCGGACGTTCGAGCTGGACCAGGACCTGCTGGTGGACCTCACGGTGCAGGCCACGGCGTTGGGCGACGCGCTGTGCGCGTTGGCTGCGGCCGTGCTGGCCTGGCGGCGCCGTTTCGCCCGACCTGTCCAGGCGTGGACGCTGATCGGGGTTTTCACCGCTGGCCGCCTGCTTTCTCCACCATGATCAACACGGACATGTCGTGGCATCAGTGTGTCCGCAGTTGGTCACCGGCACGGAGGGCGAGGTCCGACAGGATGAGCATGACGGCGTCACCGTGAGCACGAACGGTGCCCTGTTCGTGATCATCTACAGCGCCGCCGCCATGTTCATTTTGAATGCCGGGCATTCTCTGGGGTTTGGCGCCGTGGTGGAGGTTGAGTCCTCCGCGTTTGCGCTGCTCAGAGGCTGATGCGGTGGAAGTTATCGGTGCAACAGGTGTGGCGCAAGTGGCTGGTGGGGGTTTTCAGCTGTTGGTGTTTGGGGCGTTGATGCGGGCCATCAGCTCGCGGTTGGCGGCGCGGGCGGCGGTGAGGTCCTGGTCGCGTTCCTCGAGCTGGAGGCGCAGATCGGTGACCTGCTGTTCTAAGTGGACGATCCGCTGGTTGAGCTGGTCGATGTCGTCGGGGGCGCCGAGCCCGGACTCGCGCCAGGCTTGCTCGCCGAGGAGCGCGGACAGCCGGGTCTGCGGTGTTCGGTGGCTGGGCGTCGGCAGCGTGGAGTTGTTCGAGCAGGTCGCGGTGGCGGTAGAGAAAGCTGCGGTCGACCCCGCTGGCGCGCGCGATTGCGCTGACGGTGATCTGATCGCCGTTGGCGACCGCGGTGTGGAGGGCTGTGAGGACGCGCTGGCGGCGTCGGCCGGAGTCCGCTCGTCGTCCTTCGACCATCGCCCTGGCCGTGTCTCGACGATCTGTGTGGTTGGTGGTCACGCGGTGCGCTCCGGGCGGAGGTCGGGCAGGGCTTGGCGGATGCGGGGCATGCCCAGCATCACGGCGCGGTGGCGGCGCACTACCGTGACTGCCTGCTCGAGGTGTTCGCGTTCGGTGGCGGTGAGCTCGTCGAGCCCGGTGGTGATCCGTGCGATGAGCCGCCGGATCCGGCCGATCTCGTCGTCGGAGGGCATGGCCTCGGCGCGCGCCCAGTCGTCGATGTCGCTGGCAGCGAGCACGCGTTCCCGGTTGCGCAGCAGGTCGTCGAGGTATGCCTGCAGGTCCGGCAGGTAGGAGACGTCGGTGCGGAAGTGGTCGCAGCCGGCGCAGCGGAACCGGAACGGGCAGGACTGGCCGCCGGCTTTGACGTTGGAGGGCTCGGCGCAGATCCCGAACGGGACGGCGACCTCCCCGATCGCGCGGCGAGCGCGTTCGGAGTCCAGCAGTTGCTGCGCCTGCCGCCAGATCCGGTTGCCGTGCCGGTCGAACTGCATCGTGGCGACCCGGTCGACGGCCTCGCGGCGGCGCGCGCCGCCGACACGGTAGTAGCCTTTCGTCGTGTTGAGGCTGACATGGTTGAGCAAAGACCCCAGCACATCGATCGGGACACCGGCGTCGGCGTGCCGCTGAGCATACGAATGACGGTAGGCATAGGGCACGATCCGGGCTTTGTCGTACTCGGTGCCATCGGTCCGCAGCAGTGACGGAAGGCTGTCGATCCAGGCGCGGTGCCGGGCACCCAACTGGTTTTCGGTGATCGCGCGCCGGCCGTGTGGGTTGGCATAGGCAGCGGGCAGCAGCTTCAGTTCCGCCAGCATGGTATCGGGGAACCGGGTGCGGACATGGTCTTTCTGCTCGCTGATCAAGTCCGCGGTCGCTTGCGCGATCGGCAGCCGCCGACCGAGCCGGGCGTTCTTGTGGTTGTCGTAGACCAGCACGGGTAGCCGGTCCTCGTCGTATTCCAGACAGTCCCACGGCAACGCGCAAATCTCGTCCGGTCGCCGGCCGGTGTCCATGATCAGTTCCACTGCGACGCGGATTTCCCGGCAGGAAATGGAATGCTCCAGTGCCGGCAGGTGATCACAGAGCTGCCGCAGGATCTCCGCGGGGAGGTCCCGGTTCGGCTCGGGATCCTCGGGCTTTTGCGGAATATCGCTGGTGACGAGGGCGAAATCATCACCCAGACCAGCGGCCGGGCCGCCGGCGCGGGTCAACCCGAGCGCCCGAAATCGCACCAGCAGCTGCCTGACCTCGCGGCATCGGCGCGTGCGGGCGTCAGTGGACAGTTGCCCTTCAGCGGCGAGGAAAGCCATCCGTTGCAGGAAGGCGTCGATATCGCCGCGTCCCAGCACCGCCGGGTCGTTGCCGTGATCGGTGCGTGTGGCCCGCAGGCTCTCGGACAAGCTGGCCAGGCTGGTCAGGTAGTGATGCGCCGGCCCGGCAGCGTTCTTGCCGCGGCGTCTCGGCAAATCGTCGGCTGCCCACCGCTTGGCCGCCTCGCGCAACCATGCCTGGCTGATCTGGGTGAAGGTCAGACGCCCAGGCAACCCGAACACGGCCAGGTCCCACACATCCTTGACTCGTTCGGTCTCGGGAGTGCGGAAAGCGCGTTGAACATGGCGCACAAAGCAGCGCAGCACCTTGTGCTGATCACCGCGACCATTAAGGTCGCTGCCTGCGAGGGAGACCGGTTGTTCACGCCGCAACTCCCACGCGATCTGACGTAGTCTGGCGGTGCCGGTGAGCGCGCCGTCGCGGGTCCGCTGCTGCAGTCCATAAAGGACCTCCGCGACCAGGAGGGCCGGAATGCCGTGCAGGCTGACCTGGCCGGCCCCCTCGATGGCCGGTTCGATCCGGCGCCACCGTCGCTCATCGAAGCCCGGATCGGTGCGGCGCTGATCTCGCCACCGCTCGTCGTGAGCCCGGCAGTAGCGCCGGTTCCTGCGAGCACGGCCACATGCCTCCACCTGGCACAACCGGCCCGGCTGCAGCGGGACAACACCCTCCACCGCGCCCCCGCCCTGGTGATCCTCCGGGCTGGCCATGCTGGTCCGGCACATGCCGCACGTCCGATCGTGGCCATAGACCTGATTGCCGCACCCTTGCGTCTGACACATCCGCCAGCCCAGCTGAGAATGCTCCGACGGCAGCGACAACACCCGCGTCACCGGATCCCACCCGGCCTCGGCCAGGAAAGCCGGATCGATCACGGCAGCCAACCGAGCCACCGTGGGCTCGACGTCGCACCCCGCACCGAGCACATGCGCCGCGTCTGCGGGAACAGCCACGGCTATGCTCGACGGCGGCACCGACCTCACCGTCGTAACCGCGTTCACCGCAGGGCTCCCGGCTGCACACGCGGGCTGGGCACACGCTCGACGGCCTCCCGCAGCCGACCCGGGTCGGGATGCAGGTACACCTGCGACGAGGACACCGCGGCATGCCCCAACAGCTCGGCGATCTCGTCCAGGCGGCCGCCGGCGTCGGCGACATTGCTCCCGAACGCGTGCCGGAGTTGGTGCGGCCGGACCGGCTGGTCCAGCCCGGCCCGCCGTGAGCAGGCGGCCATCAACTCGTTGATCGCGTCCGGGCGCATCGGCGCGCCGAGCGGCTCACGGAACAGGTTGACAAACACGAGATCATTGTCTGCGGCTTGCGGGACCTTCATCCGCTCGAACTCGTAGACGTCAAACGCCTGCACAGCAAGGAAATCCAGCGGCACCACCCGCTCGCGGCGGGACTTGGCCCACGCCCCGTTCGGGTTCTCGCGGCGCACCACATGCAGATGCGCCCGGGCCACCTTGCACCCCAACAGCCGCGAATCCGGCAGCAGATGCACATCGCTGCGGCGCAACCCGCACACCTCACCACGGCGCAACCCTGCCCGAGCCATCAGCAGCACGATCAGCCAGTCCCGCGCCGACCGGCAGGCCCGTAGCAGCGCGACGATCTCCTCGTCGCTGGCCCGGTCCACCACCGTTTCCGGCTCACGCAACCGATGCCGCGCCCGCATCCGCCACGTCATGCGGTCGTCCTCACCGCGGGCGGCCTCGGGCAGGTCCCGGTCATCAGCCACCTCATACAACAGCGGCACCAGCCCCGCCGGGGCCAGCCCCACGGTCACGGAATGCGTCACGAAACCGCGCACCGCACACAACACCGCATTCACCCGCCGCGCGCCACGCACCGGCTCCCGCCCCGGCCCGACTAGCACCTCGCCACCCGGGACGGCATCAACCCCGCTGGCCCGCGCGCCAGCGTGTTGCAGCCAGGTGATGAACAGTCCCAGATGCTCCACCCCGGCATGCCAGTGCCGCCCGGTCCGGGCACACCAGCGCAGGAACAACGCGATCCCGCCGGCATACGACTTCGTGGTCAGCTCCGAGCCATCACGGCCAAACCGAACATGCCGCAAGAACACGTCCGCCTCGCCAACCACGACCAGGTCCTCATCCAGCACCGTCCAGTACCGCGCGCCGGACGGCAGCCTCACCAGGAACGCCCGCACTCTCCCCACTCCGATCTCGTGACAGGAATCGTGAACGATTACCAGCCACGAGCACCGCACCCCAGGAGAACCACCACACAACCACCACAATCACCCGAATCGGGCGACACCACACAACAGGCCGGCCACCCCAAGAGAACGGGCAACAGTTCCGTCATCCGAGCCGGTCCACCTCGATCAGATCGCGCTCACTGAACCCCTCGTCCTTGGCGGTCGTCCACCAGGCCGCTGCGAGGTCGTCGCGGTGCTGGCGCCGGTAGAACGCGGCGAGATTCACCACGGCATCGCCCATCCCGTGCCCCGAGCACACACCCGATCAACGACGCGCAGGCCCGCGCCTCGCCGAGGCGCGGGCCTGCGCGTCGTGAAATCAGGGCCTGCTCGGGGCCTCAGCAGAGTGCGCGTTCTGAACTGGTAGAGGCCTCCGGGCCGCCATGTCTCATCGCTCCTCCATGTGCTTTCTGTCGGCTCTGGCCCACAGCTGCAGTTGAGGCCAGGACAAGCGCAGCGGTCCCTTGGTGGTGGACAGGGCGGCCCAGAGCTGGCTGACGGGAGTGCCGTCGGTGTCGCGTTCACGGGCCAGGCCGGCGACGCGGGCGGGGTTGCTGTCGTTACCGAGCGCGGTTCGCAACAGCGCCTGGTAGGTGGTGCCGGGTGTGCCGCCGCCGTAGCCGTAGGCAAAGGCGTCGCGGTCGCTGCGGGCCGGGAGCGGGACGGGGTCGACCTGCATCCGGCCGTCGTCGGTGGGGGTGAGGGCGAGCAGGGTTGTGGTGGTGCCGCCGTCGTGGTCGCCGGCGAGGACGGTCTTGTCGGTCCAGGTATCGGTGACCTGCAGGGAAGCGGGCCATTCCGCCAGGCTCCACTCGTCGCCGAAGCTCATGCCCACGACCAGCACATAGCGGCCGTGAGGATCGCGGTAGGCCCGCAGGACCTGGTCGGGTGTGTAGTCTCGAGGAGTCGGCGGACCCGGCGCAGCCGCAGGGTGGCGTCGAGGTCGGTGACCGGGGTCAAGGTCTTGCTCCAGGCGTCGACCACGGGCCCGTTCCAGGGAGCGTGGTAGCGCAGGAATCCGTCGTCGGCGACGGGCACGTAGTCGTGGCTCAGATCGCGGATGGTGCCGGCCTCTTTGGCTGCGCGCCGCAGCTGCCATTCCAGCAGGCCGATCGCCTCGGCGTAGACCTCCCCGCGCGGGTCGTCGATGTCGAGTTCACCCTCCACGGCGCGCAGCTCGGTCAGCTCGGCGGCGACCAGGTCCAGGTCGGTGACGAGGCGGGTCGCGGCGAGTTGTTGTTCCAGTTCGATCGGCGGGGCCGGGCGGGCCGGGCGGCACACCAGGTACCAGCCGGGCCCGGTGTCCGGGGTGTGTTCGTGGGCGGACCGGATCGCGGTCAGGCCCTCGGCGGCCTCCACCGCCAATGCGGCGAACGCGCACGGGTAGTCCCCGGGCATGCCGACCTCGATGGCGCGGGTCAGCCGGTCCTGCGCGGCCGGCCACTCGGTGACGGTGTCGGTCGTGGTGAACGTGCGGTCATAGGCCAGGGACCGCTCGGCGTTGTCGGTGGTGGTGGTGTCGTTGAGCCACAACGGGACCGGGCGGCCCACCACCCTGGCGAGTTCGTCCAGGTCCATGGACGTGGCCCAGTGCGCGTTCGGTACCGCGGGGCCGGTCAGCTCGGGCGGCATGGTGCGAGAGAACCACCGGCGCATCCCGCCGAACACCCCGCCACTGCTGTCCGGTTCGCTGGTGCCGTCTGCCCGGGGCGTGAGCTGGTACACCCAGGCCAGCGGGGCGTGGTCGTGCTCAGGGAAGAACCGCAGGTTCTCCTCGATCGGGATGACGACCACCGCATCGGCCCACCAGCGCGGCTCGATCAGCTCCGCGGCATAGACGGCGAGCCCGTCCTTGTGCACCCCGCCGGAACCCTCCATCGGCTGCAGGTAGATCAAGTCGCCGACCGCCCCGGCCTGCAAGCCGCGCTCGACTACATGCGCCCCGGCGACATGCTCACCGTCCAGGAAGCCGACCGGCTCGGCCGCAACCTTCTGGAAGGCCTCATCGTGCTCAACGACCTGTTCGAGCAAGGCGTGGCCGTGAAGATCCTGGAAGGCATCGCCGCAGGCGAGCACACCGAGCGCAGCCTGATCCTCGACCTTGCGCTCGCCCTGGCCGAGGATCGCCGCCGCGACATCGCCCGCAAAACCCGCAACGGTCTCGAATCCGCCGCCCGACACGGACGCAAGGGCGGACGCCCCCGCGTCGTCGACGACGACAAGCGACGCGCGATCCTCGCCCGCCGCGCCGAGGGCCAATCCCTGCGCCAGATCGCCCGAGGCGTCGGCGTCAGCCTCGCCGTGGTGCACGGCGAGGTGAAAGCCGCCGAGGCCGACGTCCAGCAGCAGCCTTGAGACGGCCGTGGCTACTGGTCAGGGACCGTAGGTGCGGCGTCCCGGAGGACGGCCCGCAGTCTGGCGGCGGCCTCGCGCCGTTCGTCGCTGGTCGCACCCACCAACTCGTCGACGACATCGCGGCAGTGCCAGGCGATGTCGCCAACCACGCCGAGCACGTAATCGCGGTCAAGGACACCCAGCTCGGTGCCTTCCCTGCCGGCTCGCTCGGCGAGGCGGACCACCTGATCCATGAGCCACCGGGCGTGCTGGGGCAGTGTCAGGGCATCGGCTACGGCAACCACGACCGTGAGGATCAGCGTTTCCGCATCTAGGATGAGTGATTCCGTGAAGTCGGTGTTAGTGGTCGTAGGCGATCAGTGCCCATGTCCACCCCGCAGGGTGGTTTGGACGCGTGGCCCTGTGAGCGGGCCTGCGAGCTTCCTCGTGTTCTCGGATCCTCCTGACTGGAACGCCCGCCCGCGGTTGCCGTCGGGCGGGCAAGTCGCGTTGACGGCAGGGCGGAGGACTGTCATGGAAATCAGTGGGACGACGCTGGACGAGCTGGCACGGATCGGTGATCCCAAAGCGGAGCAGGTGGTCTCGGAACTGGTCGAGAAGGGGCAACTGGAGGAGGTCAACCGCGTCCTGAGCCAGTGGCACTCCTACGACCAGGACATCCCGGTTGGACTGCCGCGCGGCCTGCACGACTTCCTCCAGGAAGCCAGGGTGGCTCCGGAGTGGGCCGACCAGGAGCGGCTGACCCGGGTGCACGAGTTCTTCGAGGATGACGGCATCCACATCGGCACCGTCCTGGCACTCGGCTCGATGGCGATGGCCTACGCGGTCCCGCTCGGCGCGAAGATGATGAGCCTCACCCATCGCCTGCGCTACCCCGAGCGCCGGATGGCGAACACCGCCCAGTTCGTCTTCGACCTGATGCAGCCGGACCCGTTCGGCCCGAACAGCCGGTTCGTGGTCAGCGCGGTAAAGGTCCGGCTCATCCACGCGACCGTCCGACACCACCTCCGCGCCACCGGGAGCTGGGACGAGGACCGGCACGGTGTTCCCGCTTCCCAGGAGCACCTGCTGATCGTGTGGCTGGCACTGTCCGTGCAGGTGCTGGACTTCCTGGAGCGGCTTCGGATCAGGGTTACCGCGCAGGAGGCCGAGGATTACATGCACACCTGGCGTGTCGCGGGCACCTTCCTCGGCATCCCGGCCGCCGCGATGCCGTCGACCGCGAGCGAGGCGCGCCAGTTGTTCGCCACCGCGCTGGCGCGCAGTGCGGGACCGTCGGAAGAAGGCGCGGAACTCACCGGGCACCTGATCGACCTCTACTCCGGGGTGCTGCCGGGGAAGGTCTTCGACGGTGTCGTCCCCGCGCTGCTGCGCAGGCTGATCGGCAAGGACGTGGCCAACTTGCTCAAGGTTCCGCACTCGCCGCTGTGGCAGGTCGTCGTCCGAGTCTACGTGGCCGTGCTCGGGGGACTGGAGCGGATCGAAGACCGTTCCCGGCTGGGCAAGTGGTGGCTCGACAGGCTCGGCAAGGCCCAGTACGCGCTGGAACTGCGCATCCTGACCAGGGGCAAGAGCAAGCCGCTCGCACTGCCTACCCAGCTCGCCGGCTACAACGAAGAGATCACCGTGCCGACGCCGCGTAGCGCGGAGAAGCTTGAGCACGCGGGTGATGTGGAGATCGTGCCGCTCCTGGCCGTCGACAGGCAGATGGCGCAGGGCGCAGAAGCGCGCCAGGCCGAGGCGGCGGGCGTGCCCCAGGAGAGCCACCAATCCCAGTTCCCACCGCCGCGTGGGTGACCGCAATCTCTCGAGAAATCACGGCCCGAACCGCACAACGGCTGCTGGCCCTCGCTGCCACCATCTGGGCACAACTGGGCCGGAACCGCCCCGGCCGAACGCTCCCTGATCGCCTGCGAGCACTGAAGACCAAGGAATCAACCGAACTCGCGACAGTTGAATACGGGACTCCGCCAGTCCCGTCCGCCCCGGGTAGGACAGGGATGAGCGTCTCCCTGCCCGTACCCAGGCATGGCTTGCCCAGTCATGATCGTTCAGGATGGCATGGTGACATGGGAGTCGAATCGTTCCCGCGACCTGGAAGTAGTGGTGGGAACCGCGCTGAACACACTCGGCGCGCCGGCGGGATGCCAGCCGCTGACGTGGGAGATCGCGGCCGAGATCGGCACTAGCGGAGGGTTCAGCGGAGCGGCACACAACTATTCGGAGACCGAGATACCGCGCGTCCTGCGGACATGGGCAGACCTGCTAGGGCTCACGCCGGTCATACCACCGTCCACCGGCGGCGGCACCGTGGAGTACAGCGGCCTCGTCGAAAACGCCCTGTTCCTTCAGGTGTGGGGCGTCATTGACACGGCATTCTTCGACATCGCAGGCGAGCTCTGAGGCCCTGGTCAGCCATATCCGTCCGCTCTTTCGGCGCCAGTCGGCAACCCCGATCGGGTCAGAAGTCGATGTCGCTCTCCTCCACACTGGCCGGGTCGCGCAGCCCGCGCAGGCCCTGCGCGGGCTGCGAGGCGATGATCGCGTACCGCCCCAGGACGTTGACATGCTTGTCCTTCAACGGGGACAACCGGGCCTTGTCCGCGTCGTCGATGACGTGACCCTTGGCCTCCAGTTGGGTCACTGCGGCGTCCAGGTACCGGCTCGTCCAGAGCACCACCGCGTTGAGCACCAGGCCGAGCGCGGCCAACTGGTCCTCCTGCCCGTCGCGGTACGCCTGCATGATGGTGCCGCGTTTGCCGTGGCAGATCGCCCGCGCCAGCCGGTGTCGCGACTCCTGCACCGTCAGCTGCCGGTTCATCCGCCGCCGGTAGGAGTCGTCGACCGGGTCGCACAGCGCCAACAGGTGCATCGTCTTGTCGATGCGCCCGTACTCGGCGAACGCCTGCCCCAGCGGGGACATGCGGCCCTCCCTGCCGAACACGCGCAGAAGGTCGTACGCGCGGACCTGGTTGGTGATCAGCGACCCGGCCACCCGCAGCATGTCCGGCCAGTGCGTGATCACCTTCTCCAGGTTGATCCTGTTGCGGGCGATCGCGTTCAAGGGGCCGTAGTCGCCCGGCTTCTCACCGGGCATCTCCACTCGCCAGAACCGCTGGTCAGACAGGTCCCGCAGGCGCGGGGAGAACCGGTAGCCCAGCATCTTGAACAGCCCGAACACCATGTCCGAATACGAGGCGTGGTCGGTCGCGACCATCTCCGGCTTCACCCCGCCGTCAAGGTTGAGCAAGGTGTCCAGGATGAACAAGCTGTCGCGCGGGGTGCCCGGCACCACCATCGCCCCGATCCCCGAGACCTGGTCGTTGACCGCGTTGAGCCAAGTGATGCCCCGTTTGAAGCCGTAGTACTTCGGGGACGGCGCGGCGTTGATCGTCCGCGCTGGGACAACGAACCGCACTCCGTCCACCGACGCCAGGTGCCCGTCACCCCAGCAGCGCGCCAGGGATATCCGCGACTGGGCCTCGATCAGCAGCGCGTTGGCCGCCGCGATGGTGTCCCCGCGCAGGTAGTTCTGGTCCACGTGCGACAGGCGGGTGCGGGTCAGCTCGACGCGGTTCGGGTTGATCACCGGAGTGAGCCCGATATTGCACGCCTCCGCCACCAACAGCGCCACCAGCGAGACCGGCAGCCCGGCCATCCGGGAAGCGCCCTCGGAGACGTGGGTGAAGGCGTCGAGGAATCCAGTCCAGGAATGCACCTCGAACAGCAGGTCCGGCAGGTCGATCTGCGGCAGCATCGCCGCAGTCGTCTTCTTCAGCCAGGTCAGCGACTCCGGCTCATCCACGGCGCCGAGCTTGTCCACGCTCAACCGCGCCCGGCCGCCCTCGGACGGGACAACGACCTCGACCTTGGCCTCCGGCCCGGCCTCGGCCATCCGGTCGGCCATCTGCCGCCACGCCGCGTCCAGGCCCCGCGTGAACTCGGCCAAGTGCTCCTCGACCGGCATATCCAGGCTCAACCCAGCCAGCACATCCGGGCGCACCGCCTCCCAACGAGACCCGTCCAGCAACCGGGCCCGCGGATCGGCCCATCGGTTGGAGGGAGTGGCGTAGACGTCGCGACGCAACAGCGCCCGATGCAGCTGTTCCAGCACGCACACCACGTAGGCGTCCCGGTCCACCGCACCCGCCGGCAACGCGGGGTTGGCGAACACCACCGGCTTCCACGCACGCGGCACCAAATCGACGTTGATGTCCTTCACCGGCGGCGACTTCGAGGCACCCTTGCGGCGGGCCAGCTGCGGCAGCGTCCGCACCGCGGCCAGGATCTGACGCCCACCCTGCGCGGCGGCCAGCGCCGGCGAGTCGCCCAGCAGCGCCAGAAACGGACGCACGGTGTTGTACCGAGTGGTCAGGGCCTTGCGCAGCGCGATCTCGGCCGACCCGTCGTCCTCGGGTACCAGCTTGTCCACCATCTCCATCGCCGCAGAGATCTTGTCGCGCGGCGCGATCTCACCCAGCACCTGCCACACCAGCGGTGGGTCCAGCGCCACCTGGTCCCGGTCGGCGTCCTCCAACAGCCTGACCAGCACCTGCGACACCTTGGTCAGGGTCCGCGACACCCGCTCCAACTGCGGCAGGTTCGCCAACCGCTCCTTGTCGGTCGCGCGCTTGGCCGGCGATAACAACCGGGTGGACATGAGCAGCGCGAACAGGTCCAGCGCGTCATCGATCGCGGCAGCTTCCAGGTTGCGCATCACCGCCGTCAACAGCGCCGTTCGCCGGGGCTCCGGGGCCCGTTCAAGGGCGGCGGCCTTGCTGGCCATGCCGTAGCGGGCCAGCGTTGCCAGCCGGTTCACTGGAACCCGAGACAGGTTTACCCGGCCCAACCCGAAGCCGGAAATCTCGTTGACCCGGTCCCACGCCTTCGCCATCGCGGTCCCCGTCGACCGGGTCGGTGGACGCCGCAACCGCTCCAGCTCCGAGCGCCGCGCGCCCTCGGGCACCGGCAACAACGCCAGCAGTGCCGGTGGCAACGCCGGGTCCGCCCGGTGAGCGGCCCGCGCCACCGAGGAGTGCAGCCGGTTCTCCGCGGCAGTGCGAGCGCCGGAGACCTGCCGGGCCAGGACACTCACCCCCGGCAGCAGCACCCGGTGCCGACGCAGCCAGGCGACCGCGTGGTTGAACAGCGCCACCGGCCCCTCAGCGTGCGTCCACGCGCGGCCGTACAGGAACGTGCGGAACTTTCGGCCCCAGTCCCGGTCCTCATACGAGTGGTAGCCGAACGCCTGCTCGATCTCCCAGGCGTGCTCGTAGGCGGTCTTCTCCCGCTCGGTGTAGCGCTTCACGCACGACGGATCGCTGATGCCGAGCTGGTCGGCGAGGTACTCGACCACCGGCCACGGCACGGCAAGAGGGTCCTGGAGGAACAGCCCGATGTGGCGGACCGTGCAGACCTGGAGGGCGAACCCCAGGCGCGAATGATCACCCCGGCGTTTGCCGATCAGCCGTCGGTCCTCGTCGTCGAGGAAGAAGAACCGCTCCAGCTCCGGACGAGTCGGTACCTGGGTGAACGTCCCGTAGGACTCGGCCTGCTCATCGGTTAAGAACTCAACGGGCACGAGCGGCAACCGTAGACGATCACCGCTGATCTGCGGATCTTGGCTTGGCGCCAACGGCTGTACCGCTGCTACTCAACCCCGTTCTCGCCTGGCTCGCCACCCGCCAAACAACTCTCGCCGACTGCCGACAGGCCGATATCGACACCTGGCATGCCGGGCACAACGAGCACGGCCGCAACGCCGTCCGCCGTTTCTTGTTGTGGTGCACGGAAAACAAGCTCACCCGGAAATTCGTGCTGCCATCAGCGAAAACCAGACAGGCCGCCCCGCTCACCCGCTCCAGACGGATCGAGCTGCTGCGCCAAGTCCTCACCGACGCCGACGCGCCACTGCGCAGCAGGATCGCCGCAGGCCTCGTGCTGCTCTACGCCCAGCCGGTCAGCCGCATCGTCCGGCTCACCGTCGACGACATCATCCAGGACGACGACCAGGTCCTCATCAGCCTCGGCGACCCGCCGTCACCGGTCCCTCCGCCCTTCGCCGCGCTGCTGCTGGACTACGCGGCCCACCGCGCGAACATGCACACCGCGACGAACCCCGCCGCCACCTGGCTATTCCCCGGCCGCCGCGCCAACCAGCCACTACGCCCCGAATACCTCGCACGGCTCGTTCACCAACTCGGGATTCCTGCCGCCGCCAGCCGCGGAGCCGCAATCCGCCAGCACCTCCAGAACATGCCAGCCCCGATCGTCGCCGACGCCCTCGGCTACCACCCCGTCACCACAACCAGGCTCGCCACCCAGGCCGGCACCACCTGGAGCCAATACGCCCCTGGCGATCACTCACCGCTACATCCACGGGGAACTCGCGAAGTTGAATAGGCGACCTCGCCAGTCTCAAGCCCCGTCTAGGGCCTCGACGGCGCCGAAGCCGTCCTGAAACTCCGTACCGTCACCGCCAACGGTCATCTCGACGCCTATGGAAAGATCATGTCGCTCGGGAACGTCAACGCCTCTATCCAGCCAGTGACCAGGAAGGACACGTACTCACTGCATGACGACGGCGGCCATGGAACCGTCCTGCCTCCCGCTCCCGGTGCTGCCCCATCGGGCGATCAGGAAAAGGTGTTGGAGGCCTGATGGAAGTCCAGGCGGGACAGTCCCGCGGTGGCGCAGTCGGCGTTGGTGGTAACGAC
The DNA here is from genome assembly GCF_012277335.1 of Saccharopolyspora sp. ASAGF58. Taxonomy (NCBI): domain Bacteria; kingdom Bacillati; phylum Actinomycetota; class Actinomycetes; order Pseudonocardiales; family Pseudonocardiaceae; genus Saccharopolyspora; species Saccharopolyspora sp. ASAGF58. Next base: position 6,623,540 of record NZ_CP040605.1, read on the forward strand.
GCCCTCGACGATGGTGACGGTGTCGCCCTGCAGGGTGCCGCGGGTGATGGTGGCGCTGCCGCCCAGGGTCTGGGGCTTGGCGGGGTCGGTCTGGAGGGTGATCTCGTCGTCGCTGGTGGTGCCGTCGGACCAGGTAAGGCTTCCGGTGCCGGTGAGGGTGAACAGCAGGTTGCAGATGCCGCCACCATCGACGACGCCGCTCACCGTGGCGGTGCCGTTCACCGCCTCGTCGTACCAGTCCAGCTCGGGGTGGCTGCCGTTGGGCGAGTGACATGGCGTGGGGTTGTTGGTGGAGACATGGGCGGTGACGGTCGAGGTGACACCGGACTGCAGCGGCGGCTGGAACACCACATAGCCATTGGAGTCCGGGCAGAACAGGTCACCGAGGGCGGCCTGGGCGGGGGCCGGGCTCACCACGACGGCCGTGGCCGCCAGAGCCAAGACGGCCGTCAGGCCAGCACCACGGTGACGGGAACGGCTGTGGATGGATGTCATGCGGGCCTCCCTGCCCTCGCGGATGCGGCGCCACCGCTGCGATCAAGAAATTTGTCAGCACCGGCGTGGTGTTGTCAATGGGCCCGCCGCTTGCCCTCGATCAGCTCCCGGTCCGCGTCGTCTAGGAAGAAGAACCGCTCCAACGTCGCTGACGCACTCGGCTACCACCCCGTCACCACAACCAGGCTCGTCACCCAGGCCGGCACCACCTGGAGCCAATACGCCCCTGGCGATCACTCACCGCTACATCCACGGGGAACTCGCGACAGTTGAATACGCGACCTCACCAGTCTCAACCCCCGACCTGACCTGACGGCCGGGAACACGGCCCACGAAACAACAGTGGCCTTGGCACCAGCGCAGGATGCAGGTCTGCGCCAGTGCCAAGGCCACCGCTTTCTCGCTCCGCTACTACCGCCTCTTCTTAGGCGGATCCTTGCGCAGCAGATCAGGACCGATGATACGACGCACCACCCGGCGAACCAGGCTGCGCTTCTTCACCGGCGCAGCCGGAGCCTGCGCGACCGGCTTGGTCCGCTCGGTCGGCGCCGCGACCGAAGCCGACGCCTGTGGCTGTGGCTGTGGCTGTGGACCCGTCATACCCGCGGCCGCAGCCGACGGGTCGGCGTTGAACCGCTTGGCGAACTGGGGCTGCTCATCGCGAATCGCGGGAATGTAGGGCTGGGTGACCTCCACCCGCGACGGGGCGTTGGCCATCGGTGGTGGTGGCACCGCCGGGCGGGCCGGGACGAACACCTCATCCAGGGGCAGCTGGCCCACGATGCGGGTAGTCGGCGGTCCCGGGTCCAGTCGCGATTGCTGGTCTTCCGACGCGACCACGGGCTGGAACCACGGTCGAGCAAGGTCGTCTTGAATAGTCATCCGTATCGACTCTGCGGGGGACAAACGGCCAATGTCGCCAGATCAGGGGATTCCTTCACCGGCGGATCAGACCCTACCGGTAACGGACAGATAAAGCACACCCCGTGTTCCCTAGCTCTCGTCCCGCGATCACACCCAGTACCAACGCGGCCATTCGGCGTAATCAAGATCCGCCCAGTTGCCGGAAAACCCAGTCCTGCCAGCATCGTTTGCGACAACGTCCCGCCGGCGGCCCGATCCGGGTCAGCCGCCGCTACCGCCAAGCCCCTGCTGCGGCGCCTCGTCGCCCATCGCGACCTGCCGCAACTGGCGGAACTCCGCAGCCAGGGTGCCCGTCGTCCAATGCGCGTTGAGCCCGCTGGGATTCGGCAACACCCACACTCCGGCCCTCTCGATCCGGCGGTCCTGCCGGCCCACCGTCGCCCGCCGCTCGCCGAAAGCCACCCGGTAAGCGGTGATTCCTACCACTGCCACCCATTCCGGCCGAAACCGCCGCACCTTCTCCACCAACGCCATCCCGCCGGCCCGCAACTCCTCGTCCGAGAGCTCCGCCGCCCGCGCGCTGGCCCGCGCCACGAAATTGGTGATGCCCAACCCGAAACCAGGCAACTCCGCCTGCTCGTCCGGCCGCAGCAGTCGCGGGGTGAACCCAGCGGCGTGCAAAGCCGGCCAGAACCGGTTGCCCGGCCGCGCGAAGTGGAAACCCGTGGCACCCGACCACAGACCAGGATTGATCCCGCAGAACAGCACCCGCAAACCGGGGGAGAGGACGTCTGGAATCCTCGCCCCTTCCGCCGCGGCCAGCTCCCGCGCGCTCGGCCGGTTCCCCACCAACTCCCACCTCCGGTCCCCGCAAACCACACAGGACTTTAACCCGGAGGCCACTACACCCCGGACCGCGATCCGACCACCTCGGTCAGCCCCGGCCGAGGTGGTCGCCCCACAAGACCGCCGCCCCGTTGACGAGCGGGCCACCGGGGGGCACGGGGGAGCGGTCGACGTGGGTGTTCCCGAGCAGTAGCGCCGCGCCATTGCGCCCCCGCAAGCCCCAATTCGGCGCCTCCGCGCTCCCGCCATCAATTACGTGACATGAATTCAATAACGTTACAAACTAAACGAAACAAAAATTCGGCGAGGAGAACGGCCGGAGAGTCACCGCGCATAATCGCGCTTATGTGCGGTAAGGTTGGCGCATGGAGATCATCTCGGGGTCTGGTGGCGGAGTCCGGCCGGTGGGGACGCAAACGGAACTGCTGGCCGCGACCACTCGGACCGGCCATACCATCACCGCGTTGATCTCGGCCTGGCTGGGCTCGTTCGCCGACTCCGCGGACACCCGCGCCGCCTACGCACGCGATCTGCGTGAGTATCTGGCGTGGTGCACCCAGCGCGACCTCGACCCGCTGACGATGCGGCTGCCCGAGGTGCAGATGTACGCGGCCCAGCTGGCCGCCGCGACCAACCACCGCACCGGGCGCCCATTCGCAGCCTCGACCCGGGCACGCAAGCTCGCGGCGGTCTCCAGCTGGTACACCTTCCTAGTGCGAGCCGGGGCGATCGACGCCAACCCTGCTCGCGACGCCGCCCGCCCGCGCTATGACCGCCGGCATTCGACGACAGCCAGCGTGTCCGAACAACAGGCGGCGCAGATGCTGACCAGCAGCCGCAGCTATCCGCACCGCACCCTTGACCCGCAGGCAGCGGCCCTGGCCATGATGCTGCTGATCGACCTGGGCATCCGGGTCTCCGAACTGTGTAACGCCGACCTGGCCGATCTCGGGCAGCGCGACGGACTTCGAGTGCTGACCGTGCGCATGAAGGGCGGCAAGGTCCGTACCCGACCGATCCCGGCTCCGCTGGCCCCCGTGCTCGACGCCTACCTTCAGGCCCGCCCGTCCGGCGCCGACACGTCCGCACTGCTGGTCACCCGGAACGGCAGGCGCGTCAACCGCCACCAGGTCTACCGGCTCGTGCAGGCCCTGGCAGCCCAGGCCGGGGTGCCGATGCCCCAGCGGATCACCCCGCACTCGATGCGGCACGCCTTCAACACCATCGCCCGGGAAAGGGGAGCGGCCCTGGAGGACCGCCGCGACGCCCTCGGCCACTCCTCGGCCGCGATCACCCAGCTCTACGATCACGTCGCCCTGTCCCTGACCCGCGACCCGGCGCACCTCGTCGCCAGCGCAACGCACCGAACCGGGCCGGAATCACCTGATTCCCAAGAGGAATCACATTGATCACTTATGTCACGGTGACGAAATATGATGCTCAGTCGTCGCCCCGCAGCCGCACGAATCGGGCCAGCGCAAGCACATCCACGCGCCGCAGTCCCGATTCCCGCCGTTCGAACAGCACCACCTGCTCATCGCCGCCCACACCGATGGGCTGCACCAAACGCCCACCCGGGCGCAACTGCTCAACCAGCGCAGCAGGCACATCCGGTGCAGCGGCCGAGACCAGCACCGCGTCGAACGGAGCCCGCTGGGGAAATCCGCGGCTGCCATTTCCGACGACCAGCTCGACATTGCTCGCACCTTCGGCCGCCAGAACACGGCCGGCCTGCCCGGACAGATCCGCCCACCACTCGATGCTGACCACATCACGGGGTTTGAGGAACATCGGAACGGTGGACAGCGCTAAGCCGTGACCTGCTGGTTTGCGATTTGACCTTGGTTGCTGGCTGCTGCTGAGGTACGCCGCGGTGCCGCCACGGTGGGCGGTGTGAGCAGCAGGAGGCACTTCGTTGCCCGTTGAGTTCTTGTCCGATGAGCAGGCCACGGCCTATAGCCGGTTACCGGAGTCGTTGTCCCGGGCCGAGTTGGAGCGGTTCTTCTTCCTCGATGACGTCGACCGGGGTCTGGTGGAGGCCAAGCGCCGGGATCACAACAAGCTCGGCTTCAGTTTGCAGCTGGTGACCGTTCGCAACGCCGGTGCGTTCCTCGACGATCCGCTGGACGTGCCGGTCGAGCTCGTCGACTACCTCGCCGAGCAACTCGGTATCGACGACGCGGCGTGTGTGAAGTCCTACGGCGAGCGGGCCATGACGCGTCTGGAACACCAGTGGGAGATCCGGCGAACCGAGCGGTGGCGGGAGTTTTCCGAGGTCGAGTGCGAGCTCGGCGAGTGGATCGAGGCCCGCGCCTGGACTACCGGGGACGGGCCGAAAGCGTTGTTCGACGCGGCAGTGGGATGGCTGCGGGAACGGCGGGTGCTGCTGCCGGGCGTGACGACGCTGGTGCGGCTGGTCGCGTCCCGCCGCGAGGCGGCGAACCAGCGGTTATGGGAGACGCTGCACCGGCTGCTTGACGATGAGCAGCGGTCCACACTGGATGAACTGCTGGAAGTCCCGGACGGGCAGCGGAGTTCGCAGCTGGACAAGCTGCGGCGGCCGCCGGTGCGGGTGTCGGGGCCGGCGATGGTCGATGCGCTCCAGCGGGCTGCGGAGATTTTGGGGCTGGGGTTCGCCGAGGTCGACACCGAGGTCGTGCCGCCCCGCAGGTTGGCGGAGTTGTCGCGGTATGGGGTGCAGGGCAAGGCCAGTCTGCTGCGCCGGCACGGTGATTCGCGCCGGGCGGCGACGCTGCTGGCGACGGTGACCTATTTGCAAACCCGGGCGGTCGATGACGCCCTGGACCTGCTGGACGTGCTGATCGCTTCGAAGCTGCTGGCCCGGGCCGAGCGAGAATCGGCCAAGGAGAAACTCCGCACCCTACCCAAGCTGGGGAAGGCGTCGGCGAAGCTCGCGGCGGCGTTCGGGGTGCTGCTGGAGGTCACCGGCGCTCACGACGACCTCGCCGACCAGTCCGCCGATGACAGCGCCGCGGTGGAGCCGGTGAGTCTGGCGCAGGTGTGGGCCGAGATCGAGGCCGTGGTGCCACGTGCGGAGCTCGCCGAGGCGCTGGTCGCGGTGGTGGAGCTGGCCGGGCCGCCGGACTCGGATGCGGACGAGGCATGGCGGGCGGTGCTGGTGAAACGGTTCGCCACCGTTCGGCCGTTCCTGCCGCTGTTGTGCGAGGTGATCCGCTTCGGTGCAGCCCCCGACGGTCAACGGGTGCTGGCGGCGTTGCGGAATCTGCCGACGTTGTGGGGCGGTGGCCGCAACAAGGTCGATCGCTCGGAGATCGACGAGCAGCTGCTGATCGGCTCCTGGAAGCGCCTGGTGCTCAACGCCCCGGAGCTGGAACCGGGCACGGTGGACTGGCGGGCCTACACCTTCTGCGTGCTGGAACAGTTCCACCGCTGTGTGCGGCGCCGGGACATCTTCGCGGTCAACTCCAGCAAGTGGGGCGACCCACGCGCGAAGCTACTGGCAGGCAAAGCGTGGACCACGGCCAAGCCGGTGGTGCTGTCCAGCCTCGGTCTGCCACCCGACCCCGATGACCACCTGGACGAGCGCGCCGAGCTGCTGGACGCCACCTTCCGCGAGGTCGCCGCCAGGGTTCCGGAGAACACCGCAGTGCGGTTCGACGACGCCGGGCGCCTGCACCTGGCGGCGATCCCGGCGGAGGCGGAACCGCCGAGCCTGGAGAACCTGCGGGTACTGACCAACCGGATGCTGCCCCGTGTGGATCTGCCCGAGGTGCTGCTAGAGGTGTTGTCCTGGACCGGCGCGGCGGATGCGTTCACCTCGATAACCGGCGGCGAGGCCCGCCTGGCTGACCTGCACATCACCATCGCCGCCCTGCTCGTATCCGAGTCGTGCAATATCGGCTGGACCCCGGTTATCAAGCACGCCGTGCCCGCGCTGACCCGGGACCGGCTCGCGCACGTCGATGCCACCTACCTGCGGATGGACACCCTCAAGGCCGCCAACGCCGCCCTGATCGACGAACAGGCCCGCATCGGCCTGGCTCAGATCTGGGGCGGCGGGCATGTGGCCAGTGTGGACGGGATGCGGTTCGTCGTGCCGGTGCAGACGATCAACGCCCGCCACAATCCCCATTACTGGGGCCAGAAACGGGGCGCGACGTGGCTGAACATGGTCAACGATCAGGCCGCCGGCCTCGCCGGGAAAGTCGTCGCCGGCACTCCACGCGACTCCCTGCACGTGCTGGACGTGCTCTATGACCGCGATGGCGGGCAGAAACCGCAGATGATCGTGACAGATACCGCCTCGTATAGCGACATTGTCTTCGGACTCCTGACTTTGGCGGGGTTCTCCTACGCGCCGCAGCTGGCCGACCTGCCGGATCAGAAGCTGTGGCGCATCAACACCAAGGCCGACTACGGCCCGTTCGCCACCGCCGCCCGCGGCCGCATCGACCTGGGCAAAGTGCGGCGAAACTGGGAGGACATCCTGCGCGTGACCGCCTCCATCCACACCGGCGCTGTACGCGCGCACGATGTGATCCGGATGCTCTCCCGCGACGGCCACCCCACCCCGCTCGGCGAGGCCATCGCCCACTACGGGCGGATCCACAAGACCCTGCACGTGCTGCGTCTGGTCGACGACACCGGCTACCGCCGCGACATCAAAGCCCAGGCCAACCTCCAGGAAGGCCGCCACGCCCTCGCCAGGAGGATCTTCCACGGTCAGCGCGGCGAACTACGCCAGCGCTACTACGAAGGCATGGAAGACCAGCTCGGCGCCCTCGGCCTCGTGCTCAACGCGATCGTGCTGTTCAACACCCGCTATCTCGACGCCGCCATCAAAGAGCTACGGGCCGGTGGCTACGAGGTCCGCGACGAGGACGCCGTGCGACTGTCGCCTTTCGTACGTCATCACATCAATGTCCTGGGGCGCTACTCGTTCCTCCTCCCGGACCTCGCCGGGCGCCTGCGCCCGCTACGCGACTCCGAAAGCCTCGACGAAGACGAGATCGACTAGCGACAATCATGCTCTTCGGCTCCGGTGTTCGCGCGTTGTTCCACGCTGCCAACGCCGGAGCCGAAAGCAAGTCAAGCGAGGTGGTAGGTCAGGGTGCGGCTGCTGGAGCCGACCTCGCCCAAGGACGAATAGCCCCGCTCAGTCGAGGTAGTTGCTCAGCTTGATCAGGTTTTTGTCGGGGTCGCGCAGATGGAGGCTGTAGATCGGGCCGAGTGCACCGGTACGGCTGACCGGGCCCGCCTCGATGTCCACCCCCACCTGCTCCCGGAGCTCGTCGATCAGGAGCAGCACTGGAGTGTCCACGACGAAGCACAGCTCGGCGGTGCCCGGACCGGGGTTGGCGGGCGTGGAGTCCTCGGTATCCTCTCCGGCCACGCGTAGGTCGATCTTGCTGTGGCCGAAGGTCAGCGCCGTGCGGCCGTCGTCGGAGGTGACCGCCTTCATGCCCAGCACCCGCGTGTAGAAGTCGATCGTGGCGGCCGGGTCGGCGACGGTCAGCACCAGGTGGTCGAGCCGGTCGATGCGCATGAGGCGCGGCCACGTGTCGGCTGCGGTCACATGGGGAAGCGGTGCGGCGTCGGGGCGAGTTTGAGGTGCCGGGTCGGTGCCCTGGTACCCCTGTTTCTGGATGAAACCGTGGGTCTTCCATCGGTTAAAGACATCTCGAGCGCTTGCCACCAGGGCACCAAAGCTGGGGTACGGCGAAGGATCGGAGCCGTCACCAGTCGCCCACTCGTATACGGTCCATTCCCCGTCCGGCCCGATCGTGGTCGGGTCCAGCAGCCAGTAGACAGCGCAGTCGGACCAATCTGACACCAACAAGCACGGCTTGACCTGCTCCACGACATCCAGGCCCGCCTCCGTCCACGCGGCCAGCAGCTCGGGATCTTTCTCAGCGAACCAACCGATCTCGTCGACCCGGAACAGCTCGCTCAACTCGGGGTCGATGTCGCGCCAGCCGTTGCTGGCGAGCAGGAAGTTGCGGTAGCTCGGCGGCAGCCGCACATCCAGGCGTTTCTCGGCGACACGGAGGGCCTCCTCACTGGCTGGTTCGTAGCCCAGCCACCCATTCTCCCGCTGGACGCCGTCGAGGCGCGCCAACTCCTCATCCGTGGCCATCCGCAGATAGTCATCGCTATAGCCGCGGAGGAACTCCTGCCACTCGGGCAACGTCACCGGCACACTCTGGCTCATGTGCCTCATCATGACAGTGGCCGGGTGCAGCCAATGTCGCCGACTGTGTGAACTGGGACGATGGGGAAACCTCGCGTGCACGATCGGCTCCGAGACCGAGTCAGCTTTCTGCCTTCATCGCCGCCTGGCCGCCGGATCCCGGCCCTGCTGCCAGCGAGCCAAAGCCTCGGGTGAGACTCGCGCGTACCGCGCGAGGGAAGCGACCGAGGTGTGCCCGGAGTACGACAGCAGGGTGGAGGTGTTGGCGCCGTCCTCGGCAGCATGGGTTAACGCCGAGTGCCGGAGTTGGTGCAGCGTCCACGGCCCACCGGTCAGGTCCTTGCTGGCGTGCTCGAAGGTCTCGGCGGCACGTCGGTAGGACAACCGGGCCCGGCCGGATTCCGGATCGAGGTCGACCGACGGCAGCTCGATCCGTGCCCGTCGATCGGTGAGGAACACCGGGCCGGTCTTCCTGCCGTTCAGCAGACGTGGCAGCAACCTGGCAGTGGCGGTGCGCCACACGATGACATCGGCGGCGCCCCCTTTGCGGCGGACCTTCGCGCAGCGGTTGCGCAGATCCAGCTCGTCGAGGTCCAAGGCGAGGATTTCCTCGGCACGGGCAGCGGTTTCATACAGCATTCGCCACAGAGCCCGCTCGCGCAGCGGCAGATGCTGGCGAGTCAACAGGGACTCGATGTCGGCACGGGCCACGGCGCGGGTGCGATCCGGGGTACGCGGCCGCCGACGGATACGACGGGTCGGTTCGCCGCTAATCCACTCTTGCTGACGCCACCAGGCGGTGGCCGAGCGAAGCGCGTCCAACCTGGCGTTGACCGTCGCCGCGGCGGAGTTGCCCCAGCGGCGGGCAAACCACCGGCCGATCTTCTCCACCGTCGCCTCATCGTCCAACGCCGTCACCGGTATCGCCGCGCCGAGTTCGTCCACCAGTGCCCGCAGCGCGGTGGCGTAAGCGCGGGTGGTGTTGCGGTTGGACACCTCCGCCAGGAAGACATCGACGGCACCGCCGAGCTTCGGTCCGGACCGAGGGACATCGAGACGGTGGACGGTGCCCACAGGCCCTCCTCAGCAATATCGCAGATAAGCATGGCGAGTCACCGCGCCCGCAGGGCGGTGTTCTTCCAGGGCGCCGATCACCCTACCGCAGATAATCATTGGTTATCTGCGGAAACCGATGATGTTGAGACAGCAACGACAAGCGGTCAACCTGCCGACCAGCACCGCTCAGGGCTTAGGGTCTGTTTCAGAAGTTGATCTGGGTTTGAGATGATCTCCGTGTGGGACGTGGCGATCTGACGAACGAGCAGTGGGCGAAGCTCGAACCGCTGCTACCCCGGGGCAAGAAGTCAGGACGCCCGCCCAAGCACCCGAAACGACAGCTCATCAACGGGATTCGATTCCGGGTGCGTACCGGCGTCCAGTGGCGCGACCTGCCCGACCGGTACGGCCCATGGCAGACCGTGTATGGCCTGTTCCGGCGCTGGCAGCGGGATGGGACCTGGAAACGGATCCTGACGCGGTTGCAGGCCCGGGCCGACGCCGAGGGGCTGATCACCTGGGATGTCAGCGTGGACTCCACCGTCACCCGCGCACACCAGCACGCCGCTGGCGCGCGTAAAAAGGGGCTGACCAGCGTGAATCCCCGGGCGGTGTCGACGTCGAGCCGGACGATCACGGGATCGGCCGGTCGCGGGGCGGGTTGACCACGAAGCTGCACCTGTCCACCGAGCAAGGCCAGAAGCCGTTGTCAGTTGTGGTCACTGCCGGTCAGCGGGGCGACTCGCCGCAGTTCCAGACGGTCCTGGAGCGGATCAGGGTGCCCCGTGCCGGTCGTGGCCGGGCACGGACGCGTCCGGATCGGGTGTTGGCGGACAAGGCGTACGGTTCCCGCGCCAACCGTGCCTACCTGCGGCGACGTGGCATTCGGTGCACCATCCCGGAGAAGGCCGACCAGATTCGCCATCGCAAGAACCGCGGTTCGCGCGGTGGTCGCCGACCGGCGTTCGACAAGGAGATCTACAAGCAACGCCACGCGGTGGAGTGCGGCATCAACAGGCTCAAGCGCAATCGTGCCGTCGCTACCCGTTACGACAAGTTGGCAGTTCGTTACGAGGCCACAGTAGTCGTCGCGGCGATCAACGAATGGCTCTGACATATGAAACAGACCCTAGCGCTGTCCGCCGTTCCGATGTTCCTCAAACCCCATCACCGGCCAGCCGAGCCAGCAACGCGGTCTGGAAACCCACCCCGGTGCCGATCTCAAGAACATGTTCGCCGCCGGTGAGCGCGAGCCCCTCCAGCATCAGCGCCGACAACGAAGGCTGCGTCGTGACCTGGCCGTGGCCGATCAGCAGCGGCGCATCGTCGTAGGCGGCAGTGCGAGCCTCCAACGGCACGAACACCTCACGTGGCGTCGCAAGCAACACCCTGAGCACGCGCTCATCGGTCACGCCCGCGTGACGGGCCGCGCGCACGAGCTCCTCAGGTCCGGCGGGGTGCATGGAACTGCCTCCACCTGCATCATCGCCCCGCCACGACCGCTGTAGGAGACCGATCCGCGAACCGATCATGCCGGCCCTGGAGCTGCTTGCGCTGGATCGCGTTCGGGGCGCGGCGGGCCGCGGTGTCGGCGATCCACTGGGCCGCATCGGCGGACACATGCGTGATCTCCGCGCCACGGTGGGCCTGTGCTCCCGGCAGCGCACCCGCGGCGCTTCGGCCTCCAGCCAGACCTGGATGGTGCCCAGGTCCAGGGCCCGCCAGTGGCGCCGTCCCTCACCCCGGTCATACCGCCCGGACGTGCGCCCACGCACGTGCGCCCACGCCGACGCGGGCGCACGTGCACCACCACCCGCTCCGCGGTCTCATCGAAATACACATCCTCGGTCACCGTGCGCCTGTCGACGCCCACCACAGCACGCCATAAACCGGCCTTCGGCACACCGTTCTCCGTCCCCTCGGTTCCTGACTCTCGACAAGCCAGAAACCTAGACGAAGCAACGGCGTTCCCCCGTCTCCAGACCCAAAAACCCAGTTCAAAGCACCCACGGATCAGTCACAAGAGCCGGAATTCAGGCTGGTTTGCGGGCCTCGATGAGGAACCGGGTCGAGTGGGCGATGAACGGTCCCTGGCGTTGGATCTGCTCGTGCAGTTCACGCAGCCGGTCCCGATAGCGGTCTACGGTGAAGTCCGGGACCGTCCAGATCACCTTGCGCAGGAAGTAAATGACGGCACCGATGTCGAAGAACTCCATCCGCAACTGTTCCAGGCGCACATCGACGACTCCCAGCCCGGCGGCTTCGGCCTCGGCGCTCTCGACGTCGGGATGGCGCTTGCGGCGGATGTCCTCGGACAGCGGCCCGAGGAAGAACTCGACGAGCTCGAACACGGTCTCCGGCCCGACGTGCTGTGCGAAGTAGGTCCCACCGGGCCTCAGGACCCGCGCGATCTCCGCCCACCACACGGTCGCCGGATGGCGGCTGGTGACCAGGTCGAACGCCCCGTCGGCGAACGGTAGCGGGGGCTCGTCGGGGTCCGCCACGACCACCACCCCCAACGGGTGCAGCAGCTCGGTGGCCCTGGCGATGTTCGGCGGCCAGGACTCCGTCGCCGCCATCAATGCGGGGAAGTTCCCGGCACCGGCCAGCACCTCACCACCGCCGGTCTGGATGTCCAGTGCTGCCGACGCAGCCCCCATTCGCTGACGCAACAACCGCTGGAAACCCCACGAGGGGCGCTGCTCGGTCGCACGCCCGTCCAACCAGGAGAAGTCCCAACCATCGACCGGGACCGCTGACGCCTCGGCCACCAATTTCTCGAACGAACCCGCTGACATTCGGTGATCCTCCCACCAAGCCACGCGGACAGCCACCGACTATCCGCCCTGGGAACGCGACGCGCGCTGCGCCTGGACACTGCAGTCTCCCCAAGCTCGTCCTAGAAGTTTGAGCGGAAAATCGTTGGCCAGACGTGCCTAACGGCTGGCAGTGTGCGAAACATGTTGCCCCTGCGACAGATCCGTGGTGAATATGACGCACGCTCGCCCACCAGGCGTACTCATCGGCTGTCGCCGACCTGGCCTTGCAGACCAACCGGCTCGTCCCGGCCGTTTTTCTTCAACCGCATGACGTGGATCAAGCCGTCGTTCCGCCGGCTCACGCACCGCAGCAACTGGGCTCAAAAGCCCGGGCTCGGTATCGAGGGATGACCTGATCCACGCGGGGATGTGCGGGCCGCGGCTGGGCTCGTTGAGCACCAGGCCGCGCCGCGGCCGTCGCTTGGGGGACGCTCGGGCCTTGCGGCCTTTCCGGCGGATCTTGATCTGGCGCATGTCCATCGCCGCCGTGCGCAGGACCTGGTGCGGACGGCGGCCAGCCGATGTTGCAGGACTCCGCCACCAACAGGGCCGCGATCGTGATGTGCAGATCAGCGAGGCGTGCTTTACCTCCGGTGATCGAGGTGAACGCATCCGCGGCGCCGGTCCAGGAGAACACTTGAAGCAGCACCTCGGGCAGATCCACCCTCGGCAGCATCCGGTTGGTCAGCACCCGCAGGTTCTCCAGGCTCGGCGGTTCCGCCTCGGGCGGGCAGCGCCGTCAGGTGCAGCCGGCCGCGCGCCCGCCGTGGAGGTCGAAGGCCAGCGCCACGTATCCCAGCTCAGCCAGGCATCGGCTCGGCGGCGCTCGACGTCGCGGAGCCGAGCTCCTCGGGCTCCGCGGCAGCGTGAAGATTTTTCAAACCCCGGGCTGGCGGCTAGTGGTGATGACGCTGACGATGTTCGCGGTGACGATGGCCGCGATGCTCAGCCACTCGCCGGCCTGCAGGGTCTGGCCGAGGAACACCAGGCCGACCGTGGCCGCCAGGACCGGGTTGATGCTCATGAAGATGCCGAAGAAATGGGCCGGGACCCGGCGCAGCGCAAGCATGTCGATGAGGAACGGAAGCGCAGAGGACAGGATGCCCGCTGCCGCAGCGCACCCAAGCGCGGCCTGCGTCGGTGGATTCTGGACGAGCACGACGATGCCGATCGGCACGAACAAGAGTCCCGACAGCCCAGCCGCGACCGCGGTGCCCTCGGCACCGGGCAACCGGCGGCCCACCGAACGGTTGAGCAGGATGTAGGACGCCCAGCACACCGCGGCCAGCAGCGCGAGGCTGATGCCGAGGTAGTCCGTCGTCGGCTGCGGCCGGGTCAACGCGACCACACCCGCCGCGGCCACCACCGCGCAACCGAGGCCCACCAAGCGGCGCGAGGCCGCTAGGGCGACAGCCAGCGGACCGAGGAACTCCAGCGTCACCGCCAGGCCCAAGCCGATGCGGTCGATCGCGCTGTAGAGCGAGAGGTTCATCGTCGCGAACACCGCGGCCAGCAGCAGGACCGGCTGCCACTGCCGCCAGGAAAACGACCTCAGCCGCGGTCGGCCCACCAGCAGCAGAGCGACGGCTGCGACCCACTGCCGCACCGCCACCACACCGGCCGGACCGATCACCGGTAACGCCAGCGATCCGATAGCCGCGCCGACCTGATTGGACAGCCCGCTGCCGAGCATCATCGCAATACCCGCGTAGCGGCCGCCATTGTCGGTGATGGGAGCCGGGGTGGTCACGGGCCGCTGCGCGTGCGCTGTTGTCTGCATGCACCAGAGCGTGCGCGTCGGCGAAGCTTCCGCAAAATGCATCCAATGCCTCAGCTATACGCTTTGGTTATGCACGTGGAGCTTAGGCAGCTGCGCTGCCTGGTCGCGATCGTCGACGAGGGCACCTTCACCGACGCCGCCGTCGAACTGGGTATCTCCCAGGCGGCGGTGTCCCGCACGCTGTCCTCGCTGGAAACCACCCTCGGCGTCCGGCTGCTGCGCCGCACCAGCCGCGAGGTCGTCCCCACCGCCGTCGGCATGCAGGTCCTCGCCCGCGCCCGTCGGCTGCTGGCCGAGGCCGACGAACTGGAGCGCGAAGCAAACTCCGGGCACTCCCGGCTTCGCATCGGCTACGCCTGGTCCGCGATGGGCCGCCACACGGTGAACTTCCAGCGTCGGTGGACCGCGCTGCGCCCGGACGTCGAGCTGCACCTGGTCCGCACCAACTCCGCCACCGCTGGGCTGGCCGAAGGTGCCTGCGACATCGCGGTCGTGCGCACCCCGCCCGATCAGCGGCGCTTCGACGGCGTCATCGTCGGACTGGAACGGCGGTTCTGCGCCGTGGCCTCCGACGACCCGTGGGCCCGCCGCCGTTCCATCCGGCTGGAGGAGTTCGGCGAACGCACCCTCATCATCGACCGGCGCACCGGCACCACGACCACCGAGCTGTGGCCACCGGAGAACCGGCCCGCCGTCGAATACACCCACGACGTCGACGACTGGCTCACCGTCATCGCCACCGGGCGCTGCGTCGGCATCACCGCGGAGAGCACCGTCACCCAGTACCCGCGGACAGGCGTGGTCTTCCGCCCGCTGCGCAACGCCGCTCCCGTCGCGGTGCGGCTGATCTGGTGGCGCGACGACCCGCACCCGGCGGCGCAGGACGCTGTCGCCCTGCTCACCGACCTCTACCGGGCGTAGCACCAGCGGCCCGACGCCAGCACGCGGGGAGCGGGTGGCCAGGTCGGCTGCTTCCCACGGAGCCGTCGCCGGTGGTTTCGATCTCGACGTAGCGAGCCGTCGTAGAGGTTGAACCCGCGCGCGCCCTTGCCGTTCGTGCGGATGGGGGCCCGCACGAACGGCAGGCCGATGTCGCCGAAGTTCACGAACCCGATCCCGCTGGGCCCGCAGGACGTAACCGGGGTGGTCGCGGTCCACGTGCTCACCGCGCCCCAGTTGTCCAGCACGATGTCGTGCTGGCCGTACGTGGTGATCGGGCCGGCGGTGGTGGCTTGCTCGACGCGGGCCCCGGAGGTGACGAAGACGCCACTGGAGGTCAGGTCCGGGGTGCCCGCCGGGATGCCGCCGGCGGTGTGAATGCCGCGTTCGCGGGCCGAGGCCTGGCCTTCGAGGGACTTCTCCCGGTACCCCGCGCGATTCGCTGCACATCCTTGATGCGCTACCGAACCTCGACGCTGGGGTGAAACCGGAGATGGTGGCCACCGACAACGCCTCGTACTCCGACATGGTGTTCGGATTGTTCAGCATGCTGGGCTACAACTTTCCCCTCGTTCCAAGGATTTGAACGATCAGCGGTTCTGGCGGGCGCAGATGCCGGGTGTGGAGATCGGCGATTACGGGCCACTGGAGTCGTTGGCACGCAACAAAGTGAACCTGAACAAGGTGATCACGCACTGGCCCGGCATGCTCCGGGTCGCCGGGTCGCTGCTGACCGGGCAGGTCCGCGCCTATGACCTGCTGCGGTTGTTCGGCCGCGAAGGACGGCCGGCCCCGTTGGGGCAGGCGTTCGCCGAGTACGGGCGGATTTCCAGGACACTGCATTTGCTGGCCGTGGTCGACCCGGTTGATGACACCTACCGGCGGCAGATGAACCGTCAGCTGACCGTCCAGGAGTCCCGGCACAAGCTGGCCCGCGACATCTGCCACGGCAAGCGCGGCCAGATCATGCAGGCCTACCGTGACGGGCAGGAGGATCAGCTCGGCGTCCTGGGCCTCGTTGTGAACGCCGCGGTGTTGTGGACGACCCGCTACATGGACGCCGCCGTCGCCCACTTGAGGGCTCATTGCCCGGAGGGAGACGACGTGGCCGATGAGGATGTCGCCCGGTTGTCCCCGCTCAAACACGCCAACCTGAATTGCCTGGGCCGCTACAGCTTCCGCTCTTCGGCGTCCATCCAGAGGCTGCGGCCCCCTGCGTGACCCGGACACCGTCGACCTCGACGAAGACGACGGCTGAGGCAAGCGTGCCCGACGACACCGGCACCGGATATCCCTCCCCGATCGGGCAGCATGGTGATCGCCTCGGAACAGGTCCGGGGCGATGGGTGTCCCCGGTGGCCGTCCGGCTCCATCCGGCAGGCGCGCCGGGGACCTTCCGTATCGGCCTTCCGGTTCAGTGCACCGACGCGCCACCCGCTGTAGCGAGCATTTTGTTCGCCGTTGATGCCGTCGTTAATGACGGGTCTGGGGGGCGAGGAGCACGCAGGCCGGGCAGGGCGCGCCGGAGGCAAGGCCGACGAACCCGGCCATTCCGGGCTTGATGGTCATGCCGCAGTAGGCACGCAGCCGTAAGGGCACGCCGGGCCCAGTGGGGACTTGAGCGCGTGTATCCCGGCCGCGAATTCGCCGGGCACGTCGATGGGGGGTTAGGTGAGCTGGTCGTGCACCGCCGGCCAGCTCACCGCCTCCACACCGAGCGGGTATTGATGCGGGCGGCGAGCAGGCGCCGTCCCACGACGGTGAGCCGGACGGCGTACGCGCAAGGAACGCGGATGGAACAGGTGGGTGGTGCGGCGTCACGCCGGTGCCCTTCCGGACATCGTCTTGGGGTCTTTCCGGACAATTGTCAGTGGACGTGCCGAGGTGTGAGTACGGTCGTTCCGGCAAGTGTCATTGGGTGGTAGGGAGGATCCGTGCGGCCGGTGTCGGATGAGGCGTCCGTGTCCACGTTCCGGATGTGGTGGCGTGCGCTGGACTCCGCGGAGTGGCTTCCGGCATCACGGTTGCTGGTGCACGTGAGCGGCGGAGGCAGCGCGGCGCTGGAGCAACTGGCCTGGACCAGCGAGGATGGCACGCACACCGCGGTCGGGTTCTCGGGCGAGCGGACAAGCTGTTACGGTCACCGCCGCGCGGCCGGCGGTGACCTCGTCGAGATTCGCGGTGAACTGGACGGCCACACCGTCGGCTACCAGGACACCACTCATCAGTACGAATTCGATACGGAGGTCCAGGAGGCTGATTCCTGGCATCCGGCGGGACGGCTGCGGTTGCTGATCGACGACGGCGGCCAGGCGCCTCTCCGGTGGGCGGCGTGGCGCGACCGGTCGGGCAACAGTTGTTCGGTCGCACTGCGTTCGGTGGGTCCGTCCGGCAATCCGGATGTCACCGGCCTGGTGACCGTCGTGTGGGCCAGCGCCCAGTACCGCGAAGCGGGCGAGGTCGCCGCGAATCTCATCGACCCGTCGAGCAGCAAATGGTTCGCACCACACAGCCGCGCGTCGCTGGAATTCCAGCTGAAGCGGCCGGTCGCGGCATATCGGTACGTTCTCACCTCGGCCAATGACGCGCCTGATCGTGATCCGGCGGCATGGACACTGCGGGGTTCCACCGACGGGCAACTGTGGCGAACCCTCGACACCCGCACCGGCCAGTCGTTCGCCGACCGGCACCAGTCCAAGACGTACCGGATCGCCGGGCCCGGCGCATACGACTACTATCGCCTCGACATCACCGGCAACAACGGGTCCCCGGATCTGCAACTGGAAAGCGTCCGGTTTTTCGCCGACAGCGCCAGTGGCTTCGCCGGCTACCGGCAACACGCAGGTTACGGACCGATCGCCTACCGGGGCGTGCGTCCGGCGCTGGAGTCGCCGGACAAGACTCCTCCAGCGCCACTGCCCGACGTGTTACCGGCCCGTCCACCGGTTCCGGCCGTCCTTTCCCAGCTGCCGTCGCTTGAGTCGGCTCCCTTGGTGCGCACCGACTTCTCGGACGACAACCTCTGGGCCACGACGCACAGCGAAATAATCTCGCCACGCCAGTACGGGCCGGACACGTTTTCCGCGTACGTGGAACCGGTCGACGACGTCAAATTCGAAGGACTGACCGCCGAACAACTTGTTCAGCTGGTGCCACCGGGTGTGGATTGGCCGTTCCTGATGATCGCCGACAAGATGACCATGGAATCCGCCGAACATCACGTGCTGGTCGTCGATCTCGATGACGACGACGTCCGGACCTTCCGCGCCACCCCCCTTGCGGCGGCGGAAATCGAGAACAACCTGTCCATCGCGAACATGGACTGGGAAGACTTCGCGGACTCCGCGGACGACGACGGCATCGTGCGACCCATGCTCAGCTACGACCCCGAACCGCCCGCCGGGGACTGAGGTCACGAAGCGGCGGCGGGCGCCCGTGCGCGGCGGCACCCCGGCATACCTCGCTGCACCGGCCAGCGCGACGCCGTCCTCGACGTGCGAGCACAGCAACGCGAATCCCGCCATCGCCTGGCCGCGCTGAACCTCGGTCAGCCCGGCCGACGCGGGGACGTTCTCGGTGCCGGAACCCGCGGTGCTCGCCATGCCGATCCTGACCGTGCACGAGATGAAACGCCTCGCCCGCAACGCCGCCGAACTGATGACGCTGTCCGCCCAACTGCAAGGCGGCGGCGTGCAACTGGAACTACTCACCGGGCCGCTCACCGGGATCTACGACCCACATGGGCTCCATGCTCTTCGCCGTACTCGCCGTCGCCGCCCAACTCGACCGCGACTACATCCGCGAGGAAACCCTCGAAGGCCAACAAGCCGCCGCACGCGGCAACCACGGCGGCCGCCCCAAAGTCATCGACGAAGACGACGTGCTCTTTGCCCGCGCCCTCCGCGACAAAGGCATCCCGATGCCCGACATCGTCAAGAAGCTGACCATCAAAACCGGCAAAACGCTGAGCACCCCTCAATCGCCTCGCTCTACCGCGCCCTCGCCGACAACGACGCCTGACCAACCACTACCCGTCACTTGGCAGATTTCTCACCAGCACCGACTCCGCACATGACGTGACAAAACCCCGACCGGCGGGGCTGACCAGCTACAACAGCCTCAGATGGTCCTTACCGCCAACGGCTGGTCCATTGATCCCCGAGGCCGTACTCGGTCGTCCAAGCGATCACAGCATTTGTCGTCAGTGTCAGGCACCACGCCTGCTCGGTCTGCTGTTCAAGGCGACGAGCACGGACCGTGCCCTCGTGGGCATACAGCAGGTCCCGCTTCAGTTCAGCGCGTGCAACGATTCGCCCTTGTTGAGCCAGCGGGAGATCTTGCGGCGATACGCCGGATCCGACAAGTACCTAGCAGCGTAGATCGTTCTGCGGAGTGCCCCGTACTCCTTGAGCGCTGCGGCCAGGGCGTTCTGCCGACGATCGGCGCGAACGGCAGCATCTCGGTCAGCTCCGCCTTCAGCGCGACCGCCTCGGCCGGCACGTCCTCCGCCGACAACGGCGAGATCACGGGCACGAACACATCCACGCTGGGGTGCTGGTGCGGGAATCACCCTGAACGCCCTGTTCCTGGTGGCAACCCACCCTCACGTTCCCAACGAGGAACCACCGAACTCACGGGATGTCGCACACCTGGTGGAAGCGTGATCATCGGTGAGCCGGTGATCGTGCCAACCGTCTCGATCACGTCCGCTCCTGAGCTGATTGCCGCAGCGTGTTCCGCTGCGGTGGTCGCCACGGTGCTCATCGACAACTCCTTCAGCGATCGCTGGCGGGATGCGCCCCCATGCCCACCCAGGAGCCGCCCCGATGCCCGCCGGTCGGCCACCGGCCCGACCTGGACCGCCGGGCACCGCTCGGCGCAGGCCACTCCGCCTGGATTGATTGCCTTCCGGGGTGCGCTGGACGTTGCGGCCGGAGGATCGTGCAGGAGTGGACCTGATTCTGCTGGGCGTGGGGGCGATGAACTCGCCCCGCTACCGCCCTGCGGGACTGGCGGTGCGCTGGGCGGGGCATCGGGTGGTCATCGACGGCGGCGGCATCCCTGAGGAAGGTGAGCATGTCGATGCCTGGCTGGTCTGCGACGAACGCGCGGAGCTGATGCCTTCGATCCGGCGGCGCAGTGCCGCTCTCGGCGTGCCTGCCGGGGTGGTCGAGTACCAGGCCGGTGGGGTCCGGTTGCGTCCTCTGCCGGTCGAACACACCTCGCATCCCACCTACGGCTACCTCATCGAACACCACGGCCACCGCTCCGTGTGGGCACCGGAGTTCTGGGCCTTCCCCGACTGGGCCGCCGGCGCGGAGCTGATGTTCGCCGACGCGGCCGGCTGGGACCGGCCGATCCGCTTCGCCGGTGGCGTCGGCGGCCACGCCGCGACCCTGGACACCGCCGAACGCGCCACCCGCGCCGGTGCCGCGCGGCTTGTATTCGCCCACATCGGACGCCCATCGATCCGCGCGATCGACCGCGGCCAGTCCCCGCCCTTCGGCGAATGGGGCGTTGAGGGCAGGACCTACCGGCTGCGCTGATCAGGTCCACGCCGCTTCGGAAAAGCCGCGCCTCGACAAGATCAACAAGCTTGTGCTCACCGGCATGGCGGCCCACTTCCGTAGTCGGTGTAGGCGGCCACCCTGTGCCCGAGTTGCTCCACAGTGGACAAGAGATCGCCGTGGGCATCGCTAGACCACCGGTACCACGAGAAAGGCGTCGAGCGGCATTTCACAGAGCCCAAACGCGCAGCGACAACAGCAGAGGCGCACGCGCCAGTCGGGAATGCCTCGCATTCGGGGCGTGAGAGCAGGTTCTTACCGCAGTTCGTCGAGCACGAAACGCACCCGCTCGTTCACCGTGGTGCGCGGCAGGTGCACGAGTTCGTAGCCGTAGTCGGTGTAGGCGGCAACCATGTGCCCGCAAGTGCGTTCGGCCTCGGCGAGGGACTGCTTGCGTTCGCCGTCCCGCCGGTAGATCTCCGGCCAGAACGGCGCGATCAGCACCCGGCGGCTATACCGGAACCGCCGCGCAGCGGTATCCACGTGCTCAGGCACGGGCAGGCCGCTCAGCCGAAGGTAGCCGATGATGTCGGGCAGCCCGCGGTCGAAGATCACCGGGCCGGGGCGGACGTGGGCCTGCCGGTGCGAGCGCAGGTCCCAGCCGAGCATCAGCTCGGCGAACAACGCCCGATCGGCCCAGGGCAGCCCGCGGCCACCGATGGCGAGCTGATCGGTGATCACACCGCGGCCCGCTTCCGGTGACCAGGCGTACCCGGCGGCGGCCAGCCGCTCGACCAACGTCGTCTTACCTGTCCCGGGACCGCCCGTGACCACGACGAAACACTCCGGCGAAGACATGCCGACCTCCACGGTTGAACGCGCGACAACTGTCGTGAGTGGACGTGCGGTGATTGCTGTCGCCAGATGCGGCGTGAACACCAGATGCGGTGTGAAAGGCAACTTCGAACTGGTCCGGACACGATTCTAGCAACCGGACGGGGCAGAGCGACTAGTGCGCGTGGTGATGCCGAGCCCGACAGGCGAGAGCATCAACAGCTTCCCGCAGCTCGTGGACCTCGTGGCCGCGTTCAGCGCAAGCGCGTCTGCTCTCAGCAGCCAGGCCGCGCCTTCGATGAGCTCGGGGAGGTGGGGTGGTCGAAAACGAGCACACCACCATCGGGATCCTTCGAGTCCCGAGCCGCGATCCAGCCAGCAGGAAACGCCACCTCAGCGCACGTGCCGTTCCGCCGGAGTAACTGGACTTCCGCCAATCCCGGGCCGGAATAGCGGCGACCTCGACACAGGTGCCGTTGTTCCCGCTGTAGCTGCTCTTCCGCCACGTTGCAGTGTCTAGCCAACTCAACATGGCAGCTCCGCTGGATCTTGTTATTCCTTCACTTCAGCACGCGTTTGATCAGCGCGATCGACTGCTGTGGGTCAGTGCTACGCGCTGCAAACTCTCCGCAGTCATCGTATAGGAGGGAATCTGTTCCGAGTCATGGATATAGATTGCACCGTCATGTAGTTCCGCATAAGCGATGGAGCGGACATTGTCAGAGTCCAGCACGATGAATTGGCCGGTCAGCGCGGTGTGCAGGCAGTCTTCGGGGCGGACGATCTGGATCGTGACGGTCGGGCGTTTCGCCATATCGACGAGGTGCTGCAGCTGGTTGCTTTGCAGCTTGACCTCTCCGGCCCGGAGGCGTAGCGCGGCTTCGGTGACGACTGCATGCAGGTGGAAAGGCCGTTCTGCGTCGCTCAGGCGCCTGGTCCGGGCCATGCGGAAGCTGACGAATCGTTCGCTGTGGTCCTGGCGCACTCGTGGGGTGCTGGACGTGGTCGCGCTGGCGTATTCCTCGGTTTGGAGCATGTGCCCATGGTCCCCACCACGTCGCCTGGTCGGCCTACAGGAGGGTTAGTTGGGCTAGGCGGGGGCGGCGGGTGGGGGTTTCAGTCTTGGTGATCGCGTCGTCGAGGGGCGTCAGGAACGGCGAGCGTGTTCGGTCCTGGGCACTGCCCCGGATCGTTCGGCGTGCCGCGCGGGTGAGGTAGAGGTGGTCCTGGGCCCGGGTCATGCCCACGAAGAACAGGCGGCGTTCCTCGGCCACCTCGTCCTCGGTGGGCTCGGTTCCCGGCCAGCGCAGCGGCAGCAGACCGTCCTCGCAGCCGACCAGGAACACCACCGGGAACTCCAGGCCCTTGGCGGCGTGCAAGGTCAGCAGGGAAATCGCCTCGGCGCGCGGGTCGAGCGTGTCGACCTCGGCACCGAGCAGCACCTCCCGGCAGAACCGCTGTACGTCCTCTCCGCAGCGCTGCGCCAGCGGCCCGAGCAGTTCCACCGCCGTGTGGACGTCGGGCCGGGCGTCTTCGGGCACGGTGTCGGCGACCGTTTTCGCGGCCATGCGCAGCTGTTCGGTCACCGGGCCGGTGCGGTCGGCGACGTGCAGCAGCTCGCGCACCAGGAGGTCGACGCCGGGGCGGGCGGAAAGCCGGTCGTGCGAGCGTTTCTGCACCGGAAGGCCGCAGCGCGTCAGCTCGTCGAGGATCGCGTGCGACTGCGAGTCCGCGCGGTACAGCACCGCGATGTCGTTGAACCCGATGCCACCGGGACCGTCGCCGAGGACTCGGCCGCTGTCGAGAGAGTGGAACGACGCGCCGCCGAGCAACTGGTCGATCGTGCGCGCCACGAACGCCGCCTCCGCGCGTTCGTCATCGGCTTGGTGGGCCGTGATGCGGTGCGCCTGCCGGCCCGAGGCCGGCTGCAGCCGCCTATCGGCGACCAATGTGGACGGTGCGATGGCGCGGATCGCACCGTCGAGGATGTGGGCGCCGCTGCGGTAGTTACGGGTCAGGGCCAGCACCGGCGCACTCGGGTAGTCACGCTCGAAGCGCAGGAAGAAACCGACGTCGGCGCCGCGGAAGGAGTAGATCGCCTGGTCGGGGTCGCCGATGGCGGTCAGGTTGGCCCCGGCCGGCGCGATCAGCCGCAGCAGACGGTACTGGAGCTCGTCGACGTCCTGGTATTCGTCGACGGTGATCCACCGGTACCGCCGCCGGTATTGCCCGGCGATGCCGGGGTGATCGGTGAGCAGCTGCACCGCCAGCACGACAAGGTCGTCGAAGTCGACCAGGTTCTGCTCGCGCAGTACTGCCAGGTAGGCCGCGAGCACCGCTTCGGTGTCCGGGTCCGCCTCGCCACCGCGGCGCACCGGCGAAAGCTGTGCCTTCGCCTTGCGCGCGTTGCGTTCATCGCCGGTGATGGCGGTGAGGATCTCCTGCTGGCGGGCGGCGTCGGCCAACCCGAAATCGGCGCCGAGCCCGAGCTCCTCGTGGTGTTCGCGCAGGACCTGCAGGCCGAAGGAGTGGAAGGTCGCCACGGTCATCCGCTGCGCCTGCGCGCCGATGAGCGCGTGCAGGCGCTCGGTCATCTCCCCGGCGGCGCGGCGGGTGAAGGTGATCGCCAGGCACTGCTCGGCCGGGACACCGCGTTCCAGTACCAGGTGCGCCAGCCGGTGGGTGACGGTGCGGGTCTTGCCGGTGCCCGGACCGGCCACGATCAGCAACGGACCTTCCGGGACTTCGGCCGCGGCCCGCTGGTCTGGATCCAGCCCGGCCAGCACGCCGGCCCCGGTGGCGGGGGCGACGACGGGCCGCGGTCCGGGCTCGGGCAGCGGCCGGGCAACCGGTGAAGCGGCAGGTTCGGGTTGCGGTTGCTGGATGAACAGCGCGTCATCGAACAGCGCGGGCGCGTCGCCGGTGCGCAACCGGGTGAGTTCGGCGGGTTCGAAGACCCGGATGGTGCCGTATTCGCCGTCGTAGCCGGGATCGCGCAGCACCTGTCCGCGCCGCAGCCGCTCGATCGCCTCGGCCATCGCGGCATTGCTGCGGTGCAGTTCGTCCACCGGCACGTCCTGGAGGATCGCCAGTTCCGGGCCGTGGGCGGCGGTGAGGTCGCTGACCTCGCCGAACACCTTCTTGCTCTTGGGGCCCACCCCGAGGATCTCGCCCACGATCTCCGGCAGCGGGATCAGGTTGCGGAAACCGGCCGCGCCGGGCGGTCGGATGCCCTCGGGCCGGTCGGCGAGCGCGTCGATGCGGTGCAGGACGCCGACGGTCAGCGGCTTGCCGCAGCCCGGACATAGTCCACTGTGGGCGCGGGTGTCGCCGGGTTCGAAGCGCACCTGGCACTTGCGGTGCCCGTCGAGGTGGTACTTGCCTTCCTCGGGGAAGAACTCCACGGTGCCGGCGAAACCGTCGCCGGTCTCCAGCGCCCGCTTGACCGCGAAGTAGTCCAGGTCCGTGTCGAAGACGCTGGCTTCGCGGCCCAGCATCGGCGGTGAATGCGCGTCGGAATGGCTGACCAGCGTGTATTTGTCGAGAGCGGAAACTCGCCAGTTCATCTCCGGATCGCTGGAAAGCCCGGTCTCCAGCGCAAAGATGTGCCCGGCCAGGTCCCGGTAGCAGTCCTCGATCGCGTCGAACCCGGCCTTGGATCCCAGCACCGCGAACCACGGCGTCCAGATGTGCGCGGGCACCAGGTAGGCGCCGTCGCCGGATTCCAGGGTGATCTCCAGCAGGTCCCGGGAGTCCAGGCCGAGGATCGGGCGGCCATCCGAGCCGAGGTTGCCGATGCGGCCCAACCGCTGGTTGAACTTCTCGGCGGCGGCGAAGTCCGGCAGGTAGCACAGGTGGTGCACCTTGCGGGTGCGCTCGCCGTGCTTGTAGATGGTGGAGACCTCCACGGACAGCATGAAACGCACCTGCCCGCCGCAATTGGCGGGCATGCCGCGGGTGAATTCCGCGTCCAGGTCTCCGCGCAGCCGGAACAGGCCGGGCTCGGCTGGTTCCAGGACCTCGCGCAGGTGCGCGAACCAGGCGGGGTGGGTGACATCCCCCGTCCCGACCAGCGTGATGCCCTTGCGGCGGGCCCACCAGGTCAGGTGCTCGATGTCGCAGTCCTTGCTGCACGCGCGGGAGTACTTCGAGTGGATGTGCAGATCGGCGTAGAAGCGCACCCGGCGATCTTGCCAAAAGATCATCAGTGCCCCGCCCGCGGGCAGGGCACTGGCCGAGATCGGGCGGATTTCGCTGGTCCGCACTGGTCCGCGCTGATCCGAGCACGCCAGCCGGGTTCCGGCCGCCGCTGCGGGCCCGGAAGCAGTTCGGAGGCACCGACTACCTCACCGTCGGCTGCTGAAACCGCCCCCGGACCCGAAGCCGAACGCCACGCCCTGCGGGCTACCAGTGCGCGGGACGGGCCAGCGCGACGGGCAGCTTGGTGGTGGAGTCGCCCTTGGCAGCGTTGAGCTGGGCCTGGGTGAGGAAGATCGCGCCGGTGAGGTCGGCGCCGCGCAGATCCGTATTCCGGAAGTCCGCGCCGATCACGTCCGCCGAACGCAGGTCCGCGCCGCGCAGGTCGGCCGCGATGAGATAGGCGCCGCGGAGGTTCGCGCCCCGCAGGTCGGCGCCGCGCAGCGTGGCTCCGATGAGATCGGCTCCCCGGTGGTTCTTCTTGCGGCCCGCGACCTTGGACCGCACCAGTTCACTGGTGCGCAGCAGCAGGGTGTTGATGTCCTGGCGCAGCGCCGCGACATCGATCTCAGTGATCTCGTCGGCGCTGCCGCGAGTCAGTCGTTCGGTGTCTTCCAGCGCCGTGCGGAGGTCCTCGTGCACGGGCTTGGCGGCCTGCAGCGCCAAGGCTTCGGTGAGGTACCAGAGCAGTTCGTGGAGCTGGCGCATCACGGGGAACACGGCGAACATCTGCCGCGCGGTGCGCGGGGCCTGCCGCCAGTCCTTACCGCCGAAGGTGAGCTGGGAGACCTTCTGCCCGGCACCGAAGCAGTCGAAGACGGTGCAACCGGGGAAGCCGCGCTCGCGCAACTGGGAATGGATGCCGCACCGGAAGTCCGCCAGCAGGTTCGTGCATGGTTGCCCGGCGTCCTTGTCGACCGCGAAATCGGCAGAAGCGGCGAACGGCAGTGCGACGCAGCACAGCCCGAAACAGTTCGCGCAGTCGGCGTGCAGACTGCCGTCGGTGGGGAGGGCCTGGTGCTGGTGGGACAACGTGCTGATCTCCTGGCGCGAGGTGTTGTGCCCGCATTCTCCCCGACCGGTCGGGCCCGGTCGCGGCCGGTGCAGTTCGTGGCGCTGGGCAGGGCGGGGCGAACTGGAGGCCTCCGGGACCCGCTCGGCGATAAGCGGCGGCTGGGCGAAGTTCTCTTCACCGGTGTGATCGCCGGGGCTGGCAGTGCCCGAACGCCGCGAGTGATGGCGTTCACCGGAATGCCCGCCGCCAGTTGGTAGCGTCCCGGGCCATGGGTGATCAGCCGGTGCGCGATGCGGTGTCCGACGAGCAGGCGGAGGGGGTGTGCCGGTTTCCCGGCTGCACGCGGGAAGTCGTGCGCACCGGCGGTCCGGGACGTCCCTCGGAGTACTGCGACCTCCCCGAACACACCCGGTGGCGGGCCTGGAAGGAGCGGCAGCGCCTGCAGACCGCGCAGGAACAGGCCCAGGCGTCGCCGGTCGCTGTCGTGGAGTACGACGGGGCGCGGCTGCGGGCCGAGGAGTTGTTGCGCCAGTACCGGCTCCTTTCGGAGCAACTGACCCGCAACCTGCGCGCCGGCATCGCCGAACTCGCTACGATCGCTGATCCCAGTGCCGCCGAGGCGCAGATCCAGGCCGCCCAAGCCGAAGCCGCACACCGCATCGCGCAAGCCGAGCAAGCGCTGGCCACCGCCCAGCGGCAGCGCCGCGACGCCGAGCAGGCCCGCAGTGCCGCCGAGGCCGCGGCCGAGGATGCCACCGCGGCCGCGGAAGCCGCCGGGCAGGACGCCGAAGGCGCCCGCAAGGAACGGGATGACGCCGTGGAACAGGCTCGCCGGGCCGAACAGCAGGCGCGGCTGGACATCGAAGCCGCGCGCAACGAAGCCGAGGTCGCCATCGCGGCAGCCCGTCGCGAAGCCGACCGGCAGATCACCGACGCGCGCAAGACCATCGAGCAGGCCAAGCGGGACGCGGCGGCGGAAATCCAAGCGGCGCAAGAAGAAGCGCGGCGGCAGATGGACGCGGCGGCGCAGCAGCAGGCGGCGGCGGTGGAGCGCGCGGCGAGAGCCGAGCAGGCGGCGGAGACGTCGCAGGGGCGCCTGGATGAGCTCACCCGCGCAGCCGAGGAAGCGCGTGCGGAGGCGCGGCGCCAGCGCGATGAGCTCGTGGCGTTGCGCGAGCAGCAGGCTGCGGAGCTGCAGCGGCTGCGGACGGAATCCGCGGAGCGGATGCAGGCCGAGCGCGACGCCGCCGCGCAGCGGATGGCGGCGATGCAGGACGCGCAGGCGCAATCCGTGGCACGCGCGGAGCGCGCCGAAGGGCAGCTGGACGCGGCGATGGAGGAGCTGCGGACCCTGCGGGCGGCCGCGCAGCCGCCGGCGGACCCGCCGGTGGACCCGGGACGTGCGTAGCGATCCTCCGGTAAGGGCTGGAGGGCTGGTCACTGCGCACGCCCAGGTAGATCGCTACGGGTTGGCCGGCAGTGCGGGTTACGCCGGGAGGTCACGCCCGGTACACCTGCCGCAACCACGTGCGGGCGTCGGCGGCATCGGCGAAGGACAGCGGCCTGGCGATCCGGCGGCCGCTGTCGGCGAGATCGGGGAACCCGCGTCGACCACCGGCGGCCAGGCCAGTCGAGACACCGCCATCGCCCCCTATTACCGCAGGCCAGGACCTCATGGACTATCTTCTTGCCGGCTGTGCCATGCCACGATTTGGGTGCGTGAGGTGAGCCCCATCTTGGTAAGGATATTTTCGACATGGCTTTCGGCAGTACGTTGGGAGATGACCAGACTCGCCGCGATCTGCTTGTTCGACATCCCGGCGGCGATCAGTGCCACGACCTCCAGTTCCCGTTTGGTCAGCAGGGGCGCGGGCGCCGCCGCGGCGGTAGAGGCTTGCTGCGGAAGCTTGTCACCCAGCGCATAGGCGATGACCTCTTCCTGTGTCATCCGCTCGCCTTGCTGGTAGGCGGCCTCAAACGCCTTCTTGCCGAGGGCCTTGCGGCTCAGTTGTGTGCTTTGCCGGACCCAGTCGAGCAGCTTCTCGATTCCGTACAGCATGCGATCGGCTAGTTCCCACATCGTGTCCGACGCGCCGAAGAGCACTGCCGCCCGGTGTGCGTCACCACCGGCCGCTGCGACGCACGCCAGTAACGAAAGGCAGCATGCGATGCCCAACCACTCGTTGAGTTCGCCCTTCTTCCGCAGGGACTCGCGCAGATACTCGGACGCCTTCTCCAGATCGCCCGCTGCCCACCGCGCGATGGCGGCGCTCCACTCCGTCCACGACAGCGCCCAGCGCTCGCCCAGTGGCGCACACAGGGTTCGACACTCGCGTAGGAGCTCCGTGGCCAAGTCCGTCCTGCCGAGCAGGTGGGCGGTGTGAATCCGCAGCGGAAAGATCTGCAGCGCGATGGCGTTCCATTGGCCCGACGCACGATGGCGTTCCAGTGCCTCCTCCAGCAATGGCAGCGCGCGTTCCGCGTTGTTGTGCCAGTTCTCGGTATCGCCGAGGAACTGGATCGCGTAGGTCAGCCCCACGTCGTCATTGCACAGAAGAGCCAGCTCGCGGCTTTCGTCGAGCAACGCGACACTGGAGGCATAGTCCCCTTGCAGGTGCGCGAGCCATCCGTTGATCCACAGTGCCCGGATTCGTTCGTGCGTGGGTTCGGTGTTCAGGCTGAGCATGCGGTCCAGCCAGTGCCGCCCGCTCCGGAGGAGGCCGCCCGCGGTCCACATGAAACACAGCGCGGAAGCCATGTGCAGGCCGGTTCTCGCTTCACCCGGAGTCGTGGCGCACAAATCCAGCGCGACCCAGATGTTGAAACGTTCGGTACGCAACCGCCGGATCCAGTGTGCCTGGTTCGAGCCGGAGCATTCGCTGTCGCACTGTTCGGCCAGCCGCAGATAGTAATCCCGGTGCCGGCAGCGCAGGTTGTCCTCATCGCCGGATTCGGCAAGCCGCTCGTGCCCGTACTGCCGGATAGTCTCCAGCATCCGGTAATGGTAGTCTTGATCATCTACGATCCGGGATACGATCGATTTCGCGATCAGACCCATGAGAGCGGTGAAAACCTCCTCGGGCGGGAACATCTCGTCGGCGCAGATGTACTCCACGGCGTCCAGGTCGAATTCGCCTACGAACACCGAGCAGCGGGCCCAGAGCAAGCTCTCCTGTTCGGTGCACAACTCGAAGCTCCAGTCGACGGCGGCACGCAGCGTGTGGTGCCTCATCTGCCCGGCCCGGTCGCCGGCGGTGAGAAGCGAGAAGCGTTTCGTCAATCGCTCCAGGATCTGCTCCACCGTGAGCATGCGCATGCAGGCGGCTGCGAGTTCGATGGCCAGCGGGATGCCGTCGAGCTGCTGGCACAGCCGGGCCACATACGCTTCGTTTTCCGGTCCGAGCCTGAAACCTGGCGACACGGCCGCACCGCGTTGTTCGAACAGCGTCAGTGCCTCGTATTGCTTGGCAGGCGTCTTCGCCGCTGATCCAGGCGGCAGGTCCGACCATTCCGGGGGCGGTACGGACAGGGCTGGCACTGGCCAGACCGCTCGTCAAGGTGACCGCGATCGTCACGCTCGGCGGATTCCTCTTCGGCTACGACACCGGCGTCATCTCGGGTGCCCTCCTGTACATGCAGGAGGCTCTCCACCTCAACGCGTTCACGACGGCGGCCGTCGTCAGTGCGCTGTTGTTCGGTGCGATGTTCGGTGCACTCCTCGGTGGCCGGGTCGCGGACCTGGTAGGCCGCCGCCGCGGGTTGCTCAGCTGCGCTGTCCTGTTCGCCGTCGGTTCCGTGAGCAGCGGGTTGGCGCCGAACGCGGGTTTCGTGATCGTGGCCAGGTTCGTTCTCGGCCTGGCGGTCGGAACCGCCTCGGCCACGGTGCCGATCTACCTGTCCGAGATGGCACCGGCCGATCGTCGGGGCCGGATGGTCACCATCAACGAGCTCATGATCGCGACAGGCATCCTGACCGCTTACGTCTTCAACGCCGGTCTGGGTAACTGGTACGCGGGTGAAGCCGCGTGGCGCTGGATGCTCGCGGTCAGCGCCCTGCCAGCCGTCGGCTTGTTCCTCGGCATGCTCCTGCTGCCCGACACGCCACGTTGGTACGCGATGAAGGGGCGGTACGAGGACAGCAAGCGGGTTCTCCTGCTGACCCGGGACCCGGCAACTGCTGAGGAGGAGTTCGAGATCGTCGCCGGACATGCCCGGCGAAGCGCCGCGGAGTATCGCGCGTCTTCGCTGCGCATGCTGCGGGAACAACCGTGGATGCGGCGAATGCTGTGGGTCGGGGTGGGCCTTGCCGCCGCCGGGCAGACAACCGGAATCAACACGGTCGAGTACTACGGGCCGACGATTCTCGAATCCACCGGGCTGACAGCGGGTGCCGCACTGGTCTCCATTATCGCCGTGGGTGTCACCTCGGTGTCATCGACCGCTTTCGGAATCTGGCTGCTGGGATTCATGAGCAGGCGCCGGCTACTCATTACGGGTTTCGCCGGCGTCACGGCTACCCTTGTCATTCTCGCCGTATCCTTCCTGCTGCCGCACTCGGCGGCAAGCAGTTATCTGGTCCTGCTCGCGATGGTCCTCTTCGTCGCGATCGCTACGTGCTTCCTGGGCATCGGGATATGGCTGCTGCTGTCGGAAATTTTCCCGTTGGCGATACGTGGGCTGGCAATGGGGGTCGCCGTTTTCGCGCTCTGGGCCGCCAATACGCTCGTCTCC
Organism: Saccharopolyspora sp. ASAGF58; assembly: GCF_012277335.1. Classification (NCBI taxonomy): domain Bacteria; kingdom Bacillati; phylum Actinomycetota; class Actinomycetes; order Pseudonocardiales; family Pseudonocardiaceae; genus Saccharopolyspora; species Saccharopolyspora sp. ASAGF58. The sequence continues at coordinate 6,654,795 of NZ_CP040605.1, forward strand.
TTCGTTTTCCCCCTTGCCGTGGGCTCGGCCGGGCCGACATGGACGTTCGCGGCGTTCGCGCTCATCAACGCCGCCGCGACCGTTTTCACGATACTGTTCGTACCCGAGACCCGCGGCCGTACGCTGGAACAATTGGAAGATGAATTCCGCGAGCGCCATTCCGGGGCCCGTTGACCGCGGAAGGCGTTGAGGTGCGATGGGCCCGAAGCCGAAGCAGTCGCGCACTCCTCGCCAGGCCGCTGTGGCCGGGGCGACTGGAATCGGTTCGGCCCGAATGGCGTGGCCGCGTCGGGTATTGAGGAAGGCGCGGACCGCGCCGTCGTGGCCTCGGATGCGGCCTGCGCTGGTCGTGAGCTCGGGCGTCACCGGGCCGGGCGGGTCAGCCGCCAGACGACGTCGATGCCGTCCTCCCCGGAGGTTCTCGGGTCGCGGGTGGGGCTGCGGCGGTCGACGCAGGTGAAACCGAGGCGCTGCGGCACGCCCTGGCTGGCGGTGTTGGCCGCGTCATGCCAGATCTCCACGTGGTCCACGCCCGGCAGCGCGAACGCCTCATCGACCAGCGCGGCGGCGCTGGTGGTCGCCAGTCCGCGGCCGGTGTGGCCGGGGTGCAGCCAGTATCCGATCTCCAGGCCGCCGGGGTCGATGCGGCGTTCCATGGCGATGCAGTCGGCGATCGCACCGTCGACGGTGATGGCGTAGGTGTAGGCGTCGCCGCTGCGCCAGTTGCGGTCGCAGAGGTCGAGGAATTCGGTGGCGGCCTCGAGCGGGTAGTCGCCGGCGGCCCACGGCATCCACGGCCGCAGGTGCGGCAGTGCCTCGGTGACCACTTGGTGCATCTCGGTGAGGTCGTCGCCGCGCCAGCGTCGCAGCACCGCCGATTCGAGGATGATCACTTCCGCGGGGTGCGCCATGCGCCGATGATGCTGCCCGGCGGTCGATCCGGGCAACCGGATTACCGGTGGCGAACGCGGGTGGGGCCGCCCCGACAGCCGGGACGGCCCCACCCGCAGTTGTCGCCGAGGCTCAGATCAGGCCGAGCTTGCGGACGGCGTCGCGCTCCTCGACGAGTTCGCTGACCGAGGCGTCGATGCGCTCGCGGGAGAACTCGTCGATCTCCAGGCCCTGCACGATCTCGAACTTGCCGTCGCGGGCGGTGACCGGGAACGACGAGATCAGGCCCTCGGGCACCCCGTAGGAGCCGTCGGAGACCACGGCCGCCGAGGTCCAGTCGCCCTCGGGCGTGCCGTTGACCCAGGTGTGCACGTGGTCGATGGCGGCGTTGGCAGCCGAAGCCGCCGACGACGCGCCGCGGGCCTCGATGATGGCCGCGCCGCGCTTGGCGACTGTGGGGATGAACTCGTCGGCCAGCCAGGCCTGCTCGACCTGCTCTGCGGCGATCTTGCCGCCGACCTCGGTGTGGAACAGGTCCGGGTACTGGGTGGCGGAGTGGTTGCCCCAGATAGTCAGCTTCTTGATGTCGGTGACCGACACGTCCAGCTTCTGCGCCAGCTGGCTCAGCGCCCGGTTGTGGTCCAGGCGGGTCATCGCGGTGAACCGCTCCGCGGGCACGTCCGGGGCGTGGGCCTGCGCGATGAGTGCGTTGGTGTTGGCCGGGTTGCCGACCACCAGGACGCGCACGTCGTCGGCGGCACCGGCGTTGATCGCCTCGCCCTGCGGTTTGAAGATGCCGCCGTTGGCTTCCAGCAGGTCGCCGCGCTCCATGCCCTTGGTGCGTGGGCGGGCGCCTACCAGCAGCGCGACGTTGGTGCCGTCGAAAGCGGTGCGGGCATCGTCGGTGATGTCGATGCTCTGCAGCAGCGGGAAGGCGCAGTCGTTGAGCTCCATCGCGGTGCCCTCGGCCGCCTTGACCGCCTGCGGGATCTCCAGCAAGCGGAGCTTGATCGGGGTGTCGGGCCCGATGAGCTGTCCGGATGCGATCCGGAACAGCAACGCGTAGCCGATCTGACCGGCCGCACCGGTAACGGTCACGGTGACGGGAGCTTGGGTCATGAGGTTTCGTTCTCCTGCTCGCCGGGTGATTGCCTAGCCGGATGCTATCCCCAGCGCGACGGTGCCGTTGCAGGCCCGCCACGGATCACAGTGGACGGCGTGCCGGACCGATTCAGCCGCGCCCCGCCCGGGAGAGGCAGGACACACCTGCCGGCCGCCGACGTGATCAGCGGCACTTTCACCCCATCGGCGTTGCGGTCGGCGGCACGGAAAATTCTTCGGTGCTGTCGATGCGGGCGGGGGCCGTTCGTGTAGTGGGTGAGAAGCCGGGCGGAGCGGTTTCGCGAGTGTGAGGAGAACGCGATAAAGCAGTACCTGCCGAAGTCGGCCATCCGGCAGACCCGGGTCGGGTAGCCGTCGGCAGGTGAGCACTTGTTGGTCCTGGAGTCTGAGTCCTGATGAAAGAGCGTGCCCCTGCCGGTGGGCCGGGAGAGTTGATAGCTGATGGGATGCCGGCATCTGGAGGAGAACTGTCAGCGGCCGGTCTTCGGCTCGGGCGGGACGACCTGGCCGGGTTGGACGGGTAGTTCGAGCGAGGCCAGTGCTGCCGGATTGGCCGTTTGTGCCGCCGCCGCGAGTGCTTAGTGTGCGGTCACGACGGGTTCTGTTTGCGGCAGAAGGCGGAGTGGTGGTCGAGTTTCCGGCAGTGGTGGGGATCGCGGTGGGGGCGCTGGGCCTGGTGCTCACGCCCGGGCCGAACATGTTCTACCTGGTGTCTCGGTCGCTGACGCAGGGGCGGCGGGCCGGGCTGGTGTCGCTGCTGGGGGTGGCGTGGCGGGCGGTGCGACCGGGCGGCGCGGTGTTCGGCGCGGTGAGAGCTGCCGGTGGTTCAGTCTGGTCCGCGCCCGTGCGTGCTTTTGGGCGCTGGAGCACCGCAAAACACGCACGGCCGTGGACCGGGCCGACCACAGTGGATGGTTCCGGGGCGCTAGATCATGCGTTTGCCGCCGCCTGCGTAGATGGTCTGGCCGGTGATCCAGCGGGCTTGGTGGGAGGCGAGGAAGACCGCGAGGTCGGCGATGTCGTCGGGGCGGCCGACGCGGCCCAGCGGGCTGAACTCGGCGAAGCGGGTGTTCATGTCGTCGCTGATCCAGCCGGTCTGTACCGGGCCGGGCGAGATGGTGTTGACGGTGATGCCCGCAGGGCCGAGTTCGACGGCCGCGGAGCGGCTCAGCGATTCCAGGGCGTTCTTGGTCGCCCAGTATGAAATCTGGTCGGGTGCGCCGGGGGCGGCATCGGTGGAGATGTTGACGATGCGGCCCCAGCGCGCCTTGCGGCGCAGGTGGCGGCGGTGGAATTCGGCGATCAGCAGTGCCGGGGCGCGGGTGTTGACCGCGTGGTGGGCGTCCAGGCTGGCCGCGGCGACGGTGGTGGCACCGCGTGCGGGGTCGGGCCGGAAGGTGTCGGGCACGCAGTGCGCGGCGTTGTTGACGAGGATTTCCACGGGCCCGAGGTGGGTTTCGGCGTGGTCGAAGATCGCCGGTGCGGCGGCTGGGTCGGCGAGGTCGACGGCCAGGGATTCCGCGTCGGCGCCGTCGGCGCGCAAGGCGTCGCGCACGTGGTCGGTGCCGGTGGCCTTGGCCGCGCTGTAGGTGCGGTCGGCGCAGGTGGTGGTGCCGGCCGGGGGTGTTTCGGGAAGTGAGGCGAGCACGACCTTGACGCCCTGGCGGGCCAGGGCGCGGGCGATGCCGGCGCCGATGCCCAGCGGGCTGTTGGCGCCGGTGATCACGGCGACGCGGTCGCGCAGGCGGGGTTCGATCACGCGGTGGTCCTCTCGAATCGTCCGATGTGGTCGGTGATGGCGGTGATGAGCGTCTGGTGCAGGGCGCCGGGCAGGGCGTGGCCGAGCCCGGGGATGGTCTCGCAGTGGGCGCCAGGGATGAGGTCGGCGAGGTGCCGTCCGTGCGGGGCTGGGTTGATGGGGTCTTGCGGGCCCTGGATGACCAGGGTCGGGGTGGTGACGTGGCGCAGTTCGGCGCCGCGTTCGGTGGGCACGGGGGTGGCGAAGGCGTGTGCGCTGGGTGGCTGGTAGCTGCCGGCGTCGTCCATCGCGGCGTTCTCCCAGCGACGGAATTCCGCTTCGTTGAAGGGGATTTCGTCGCCGGCCAGCAGCCGCCATTCGGCCAACCGCCGCTGCAGAGCGGTGTCACGGTCGGGTGCGGGGTCGCTGCGGTGGGCCAGGGCGGTGACGATCTGCGGGGTGGGCGCGGGCAGCTCGGTGGGTTCGCCTTCGACAGCGCGGCGCAGGGCTTCGGCGAAGTCGACGTCGAGGGCGGCGGTGGCCAGCAGGGTCACGGTGCGCAGCCGGTCGCGGTGGTCCAGGGCGAGCAGTTGACCGAGGGTGCCGCCCATGGACAGGCCCACGACGTGGGCGCCCGCGATGCCGTGCCCGTCGAGGACTGCCACGGCGTCGCGGGCGAGGTCGTCCAGCGTGTAGCCGGTGATGTCCAGGTGGGTGGAGCGGCCGGTGTCGCGGTGGTCGTAGCGCAGGATGTGCAGGTGGCTGGCTGCGAGGGCGTCGACGAACTCGTCGGGCCAGCCCAGTGCGTTGGCGGTGCCGCCCATGATCAGCAGTACCGGCGGGTCTGCGGGGTCGCCGCGGGATTCGGTCCACAGCCCCAGCCCGTCGGGAGTGGTGACGTGAAGTTCAGGCATCGAGCAGTCCTTCCCTGCGGGCCAGTGCGGCCAGGTCTTTGGGCTGGCCGGCCATGATGGTTCGGACGTGCGCGGTGATGGTCTCAATGGGCCAGTTCCACCAGGCGATGCGTTGCAGCAGTTCGACGTCGGCGTCGTAGAAGCGGCGATGGATCTCCCGGGCGGGGTTGCCGCCGGCGACGCCGTAGGCAGGGATGTCGCCGGTGACGACGGCGCCGGTGGCGATGATCGCGCCGTCGCCGATGTGCACGCCGGGCATGATAGTGGCGCCGCGGCCGATCCAGACGTCGTTGCCGATCACGGTGTCGCCCTTGGTGGGCAGGCCGGCGGCGATGTCGAGGGTGGCCTCGGTCCAGGCTCCGCCGAACATGGTGAACGGGTAGGTGGAGCAGCCGATCATGGGGTGGTTGGCGGCGGGCATGATGAACCGCGCCCCGGTGGCCAGCGCGCAGAACCGGCCGATGCGCAGCTTCGCGGGCCCGTAGTTGTAGAGCACGTTGCGGGTTTCGAATTCGGCGGCGCCGCCGGGGTCGTCGTAGTAGGTGTACTCGCCGATCTCGATCAAAGGGGAGGTGACCACTGTGGACAGGAAGGCCACGTTGGTCAGCTCTGGCCGGGTGCTGGGGTGCACGCGGGTGGGGTCTGGTGTGTCGGGCATGGCGGTGGCTCCCCCTTCAGGCGCTGCGGCAGCCGTCGTGCAGGTTCAGGGTGGGCCCGTTCCAGCGCTGCCGCAGCCAGCGGTCATGGCTGGCGACGACGATGGCGCCGCAAGCGGTGTGCAGGGCGTCTTCGAGTGCGCTGACAAGGGTCAGCGACAGGTGGCTGGTGGGTTCGACCAGCAACAACACCTGTGGTGGGTCGGCGAGCAGCAGGGCCGGGAGCTTCTGCGGGGTCTGCGAAGGTGACGTCCTGTTCGAGCAGGCCAACGCGGAGGCCCCGGCGGCGCTGCACGCTGCCGGTGTCGGGTTCCAGCCGGCCGGCGGCCAGGCGCAGCAGGGTGGATTCGCCCGGCCGCCGGAGTAGTCGTAGGCCATCTTGGCGTTGTCACGGCGCATGCCGTGGTGGCTGACCTGGCGGGCGGTGACGTCCACTGCGTGGCGCAGGGCGGCCAGTTCGTTGGAAGGGGCCGCGGAAGCCTCGGACGCGGGCCTGGCTCGAAGTCAGTTCTTCATAGTGCCGATGATGTTCGCGGTACGCCCGCAGTGGCTGTCAACGCATTTGTTCCACCTGGAACGGGCCTCGGCTCTTGGCCGAAATGACAGTGGGCGTGCTAAATCGTTTGCCTGGATCGGTGCTCGGGTGTAGGCCTTGTCGAATGCTGCAAGAGGTCCCCGCCGGTGAGACTTCGGTGCTGTCGAACGAGACCACGACGGTGTCCTACGCGCCGGTGACCGGTGCGTCACACACCATCCAGGTGCTGGCCATCGACGGGCCGGACGCGCTGGAGCTGCTGCGCGCGGAGTTGGCGGGATGGAGCGTGCTGACCGCTCCCGCCGATGGCGAGGCCCTGCGGCGGTCAGGTGCGCGGCTGAAGCGGCATGCGCACGCGATGCGGCGCGATCTGCGGTCCGATCCACCGCCACGGGAGTGGGCGCGGTTGGTCCCGGCGCAGCCGCTGCGGGTGGTGGCCTGTGATCGCCCGGCGTCGGAACTGCTCGGCGCGTGGCGGGAGGCGTTCCCGCCGGACCATCCGGAGCGGGTTTCCGGCAGCGATCAGCAGGTGCTGACGGAGTTGCTGCAGCCGCTGCTGACCGGCCGGGTGCTGGGGCCGCTGCTGGCGTGCAGCGCTCTGGTCGTCGATGCCGAGGACCGGGTCGTGGCGGGTCTAATGGTCAACGACCGCGACGGCGTTGCGTGGGTCGGTGATGTGTTCCGCCGCCCGGCCACCGAGTTCGCCGGGCTGGGCGGACTGCTGCTGCGGCGCGCCATGGCGTGGTTGAGCGAGCGGGGCTGGAACGAGGTGGGGCTGGCCGTCACGGTCGGCAATCCCGCGCAACAGCTGTACGAGCGGCTGGGGTTCACCATCACCGGGACCAAGATGACGCTTGAGCTGCCCTGACCACACCGTCACGCCGCCGCAGCCGCGCACCACACCGCGCTGCGGGTCGGGTTAGGATGGCGGCGTGATTCGCAGTTCGTGCCTCGCGTGGTGGCGCTCCGGCTAGGAGCGGCCACTCAACTTGCGCACACCTCGGGCCGTTCGGATGGACGGCCCTTCTTCGTGTTCTCCGCACGTCCGGGACGTCGGCCGGACACCCGCCACCGGATGAGGAGAACCATTCATGACCACCGTGATCGAGACGTCCACCGCCGCGCGCCGCAGCGTCGAGCTGGAGGAGCTGATCTCGTTGCGCCCGAACGATTTCCGGGTGCTTACCGGGGATCGTCCGACCGGGCTGCTGCACCTGGGCCACTACTTCGGCACCCTGCACAACCGGGTCCGGTTGCAGCGCCTGGGCGTGGAGCTGCTGGTGATCGTCGCCGACTACCAGGTGCTCACCGACCGCGATGTCGCAGAACGCCTCGACGAGCACGTGCAGAACCTGGTGCTGGACTACCTGGCGGCCGGGATCGACCCGCAGCGCGCCACGATCTTCACCCACAGCGCCGTCGCGGCGCTCAACCAGCTGCTGCTGCCGTTCCTGAGCCTGGTGTCGGTGGCGGAGCTGAGCCGCAACCCCACGGTCAAAGACGAGATCAACTATTCGCGGCAGTCGGCGGTCAGCGGCCTGATGTTCACCTACCCGGCGCACCAGGCCGCCGACATCCTGTTCTGCAAGGCCAATCTGGTGCCGGTGGGTCAGGACCAGCTGCCGCACCTGGAACTGACCCGCACGATCGCGCGCCGATTCAACGACCGCTACGGGCGGCTGCTGCCCGAGCCGGATGCGCTGCTGTCGCCGGCCCCGCTGCTGCTGGGCACCGACGGCACCAAGATGAGCAAGAGCCGCGGCAACGCGATCACGCTGGCGGCCACGGCCGACGAGACCGCGCGGCTGATCCGGGGCGCGAAGACCGATGCGCAGCGCCACATCACCTACGACCCGCGGTCCCGCCCGGAGGTTTCCAGCCTCGTGCTGCTGGCGGCGTTGTGCACCGACCGGAATCCGCACGAGGTCGCCGAGGACATCGGCTCAGGGGGCGCGGCGGCGTTGAAGCGCACCGTCACCGACGCGGTCAACGAGCACCTGGCACCGATGCGGGAACGCCGCGCCGCCTTCGCACAGGATCGCGGCTATCTGCACCGGATCCTGCGCGAAGGCAACGAGCGGGCCAACGCCATCGCCGAGACGACCCTGGCCGAGGTGCGCTCAGCGATGGGCACCCACTACTGAGGGGGTCAGGCGCCCATCGCGCATCACGGCCACCTCGTCGACGTGGTCGAGGTACTCGGTGTCGTGGGTGACCATGACGGTGGCGACCTGGTGCTCACGGGTGACCTCGGCCAGCAGCTCGACGATCTGGCTCCCACGGTCGTGGTCGAGCGCGGCGGTGGGCTCGTCGACCAGCAGCACCGCGGGCTCGCCGGTGAGCGCGCGGGCGATGTTGACCCGCTGGCGCTCACCACCGGAAAGCTGATGCGGGCGGCGGTGCTGCTTGCCGTCGAGGCCGACGGTGGCCAGCAGTTCGGCGGCAGCGCGGCGCTGCCGCCGAACGGATCGGCCACGCATGTGCTGGGTGGCCTGGAGCTGTTCGGCGGCCGTCAGCGAGCCGAGCAGGTTGGGCTGCTGGAAGACGATGCCGATCTTCTCCAGCCGCAACCGGGCGCGCTGCGCCGCGGACAGCCCGCCGGTGTCGACGCCGTCGACAACCACGCTGCCGGAGTCGGGGCGCAGCAGGGTCGCGGCGACGGCGAGCAGGCTCGACTTGCCGGACCCGGAAGGACCGACGACGGCCAGCAGCTCGCCGGCTCCGACGTGCAGGGACACCTCGTCGAGCGCGGTGAGGGTGCGATCGCCATCGGGGTAGGTCAGGTGGACGTCGCTCAGGGTGAGGCTCATCGGACGGCTCCCAGCGCGGTCAGCGGGTCGACGGAGGTGATGCGCCGGATCGCCAGGGCGGCGCCGATCATGCCCAGGACGATCATGGCGGCGATGGGCGCCACGGTGGTGGCGGCGGTGAGCTGGAACGGCACGGCCTGCATCGCCAGCGCACCCAGCCCCGCCCCGGCGGCCCCACCGACCCCGGCGCCGAGCACCAGCACGATCGCCGACTGGGCCAGCGCGTCGCGCAGCAGGTATCCGGTGGCGCCGCCGAGAGCCTTGAGGATGGCGATGTCGCCACTGCGCTGGATGGTCCACACAGTCATGAACGCGCCGATGACCAGCGCGGAGATCGCGTACAGGAAGCCTTGCATCATCAGCAGCGACCCGTTCTCCGAGGAGTAGGAGCCGATGGCAGTCAGGCTGGCGCCGGCGGTGGCCGTGGTGGTGCCGGCAGCGGCGTCGGGCTGCGCGGGGTCGGCGGTCATGCCCGCGGCGATGACGGTGGCCAGGGGCGCATCGGCGCGTGGCGGACGCAACGCCGACCAGGTCTCCAGCGCCGTCCACGCCACGGGCGTGTGGCTGTAGTAGGCGTTGCCGGCGATGCCGCTGACGGTCAGCCGCTGGGTGCCCGCCAGCACGCTCTGGCCGATGGTCAGGCCGTTGTCCTCGGCGAGGTCACGGCTGACGACCAGGGAGCCCGGGGTGACCGGGGCCGGTGCCAGGCCGTCGGTGGGGCGCACGCCGAAGATGGTGGCCGCCGTGCCGCCGGCGGCGGTTTCCAGGCGGGTCTGGATGATGCCCAGCGGCGCGGCCCACTGCACCCCGGGCGTGCCGCGGTAGGCGTCGAGCTGGGCTTGGGTGATCGAGGAGTCGGCGAAAGACTGCTCGGGGGCTTCGGCGCTGGTGCTGCCGAAGGCGATGTGGGTGGCGGGCAGCTGCGTGATCGCCGAGGTGGACTGGTGGGCCAGGCCCGCGGTCAGTCCCGACAGCAACACGATCAGCAACGTGATCAGCCCGACCACCGAGCCCATGAGTGCGAACCGCCCCTTGGCGAAGCGGATGTCGCGAATGGCGAGGAACACGGGTGGTCTGCTTTCCGGTCGTGGTCGAATTCCGGCATCCAGCCTCGCCGCGATCGGCGCCGTTGCCATCGCAGCACCGATTGATCCCGCCGCCGCCGCGGGGTGCATCCCGAACTCAACCGAACGATCGATGCCGCGCCCTGCCCGCAGTGTCTAGAAAGGTCCTGGTGAGCACCGTCCCCCAGTCATGGTTCTAAGGTGTGCGCAGTGTCCGAAACGTTGTCCCCGTCCAGCCCCGGTCCGGGGGCGATCCCGCGGTTGATGCGGCTGGCGTTCCACACCGGATTCCTGCTGTTGCTGGGCATCGCGACCGCGCGGGTGTTCCTCACCCACGCCGCGGGGCCCACGAGCTGGCTGGCGGTCGCGATGGCCGTGCTGCTGACCGCGGTCTACGCGGCGGGCGCGGTGGTGCGCCACGCCCTGCACCGGCGGTGGCTGGCGATGACGTGGCTGGCGGCGGTCACCGCGGTGTGGGCGGGACTGCTGGTGATCAGCCCGGACTTCTCGTGGCTGGCGTTCCCGCTGTTCTTCCTGCACCTGCATCTGCTGCGGGGCCGGCACGCGCTCGTGGCGGTCGTGGTGGTGACCACCCTGGTCGTGACCGCGCAGCGCTGGCACGCCGGGGCCTGGAGCGTGGGCATGGTGCTGGGCCCGGTCATCGGCGCCGGGGTGGCGGTGGTGATCACCTGGGGGTATGCGGCGATCTACGCCGAGAGCCAGCGCCGGCAGGCCCTCATCGACGACCTCACCCGCACCCGCGAGCAGTTGGCGTCCACCCAGCACCAGGCGGGCGTGGCCGCCGAGCGGGAACGCCTGGCCCGCGAGATCCACGACACCCTGGCCCAGGGCTTGTCGAGCATCGTGCTGCTGCTGCGCGCGGCGGAGTCGGCGCTGCCGGCGGAGGCGGACAAAGCACGCGCCCGGATCGCCGAGGCGCAGCGCACCGCGGCGGACAACCTCGACGAAGCCCGCCGGTTCGTGCGCGACCTGCGGCCGCCGTCGCTGACCGGCGCGGGACTGCCGCAGGCGCTACGCCGGTTGTGCGAGGACACCGCGCGAGAATCGGGGATCGACTGCCGCTTCCAAACCGATGGCGTGCCGGTGGAGCTGCCCTCGGGTTACGAAGTCGCGCTACTTCGCGCAGCGCAGGCCAGCCTCGGCAACGTCGTCCGCCACGCCCGCGCCCGCACCACAGTGGTCACGCTCGGGCTCCTCGACACCGAGGTCACCCTCGACATCTACGACGACGGCGTCGGTTTCGATCCGGCCGCGGCCCGGCCCGCTGCGGATGGCAGCGGCTACGGGCTGACCGCACTGCGGGAACGCATCGGCGCGTTGGGCGGGCGACTCACGGTGGAGACCACGCCTGGCGATGGCACCGCGGTGGCTATCCGGCTGCCGCTGACCGACGAGGAGATCCGGTGATGGCCGAAGCGTTGCGCATCCTGCTCGTCGACGACCACCCGGTCGTGCGGCGCGGGCTCCGGGCGATGTTCGACGACCGCCCGGACATGACGGTGGTCGCCGAGGCCGCCGACGGGCAGGCCGCGCTGGAGGCGCTGGCGGGCACCACGGTGGACATCGTGCTGATGGACCTGCAGATGCCCACCGGCATGGACGGGGTCACCGCCACCCGCCGCATCAGCGCCGACGGCGGGCCGCCGGTACTGGTACTGACCACCTACGACTCCGACGCCGACATCCTCGCCGCGGTCGAGGCCGGCGCGACCGGCTACATGCTCAAGGACGCCCCACCGGGGCAGCTGTGCCAGGCGGTGCAGCTGGCCGCGAAGGGCCAGACGGCGCTGGCACCCGGGGTGGCGGCGCGGCTGCTGGGGCATCTGCGGCGACCGCAGCAGGCCCTGAGCCCCCGGGAGATGGAAATCCTGCAGCTGCTGGCGCAGGGCCTGTCCAACCGGGCACTGTCGAAAGCGCTGTTCATCAGCGAGGCGACGGTGAAAACGCACCTGGTGCACATCTACGACAAGCTCGGCGTGGACAACCGCACCGCGGCGATCACCACGGCGTTGCAGCGCGGCATCATCCGGCCGCAGTGACCGCCTCGAGCAGGTATGCCGGGCGCCACCAGTAGTCGGTCAGCCGCCGCGTGGTGATCTCGGCGAATCCGGTCTCGCGCAGCAGCGCCACCCAGCTGTCGACGGCCAGCTCGTAGTTGGTGGGCGCGGTGGTGCCGAACTTGCCGAGGATCACCGGCAGGATGAACCCGGCGCCGACGAGATCGCGGTCGGCGTGGTATTCGCGCAGGCCGCGTTCCACCCGGGCCAGGCAGTCGCGGAACCACGCGGGCTCCCACACCGAGGCGACCTCGACGTCGTCGAACTCCACCAGCGCGAACCGGCCGGTGTGCGCGGCGATCCAGCGCAGCACCCGGGTCTTGTCGCCGGCGGGCAGGGATTGCAGCGCGAAGGTGGACTGGATCAGGTCCCAGCGCTGGGTGTGGGTGGCGGTGAAATCCTGCGCGGTGTCCTGCCAGGCGTGGTGGGTGATGCCGCGGCGGGTGAGTCCGGCGGTGGTCTCGGCCAGCAGCGCACTGCTGGGTTCGACGACCCCGACGACGGGCTGGTGCTCGGTGAGCGCGGGCAGCAGCGCCAGCCCGTCCCCGGCGCCGATGTCCAGCAGCCGCTGGGGCCTCTGCTGCCGGTAGAGCCTGCGCAGCGCCGTGGATGTCGCCTCGTAGAGGCCGATGTTGCCGCCGCCCCGGATGAACGCCCGGAACGCCGCGGGCGAGTCGTAGACCGCGGTGGCATCGCCGTTGGCGGTGATCGCCGACAGCAGCCGGGCCAGCTCGCTGTCCGGGGTGAAGGCCCGGGCTGCTTCGGCGGCGCGGTGCGCGGTGGCGGCGTCGCCGCTGCTGTACGCCCAGATCGCCACGTACAGCGCGGATTCGGCGTCGTCAGGGGAGAGGTCGGTGGGCGCGGCCCCGTTGCGGTGGGCGTTGTGGACCTGATCGACCGTCACAGGGCTCCGTTTCTAGGGACTGCCGAGGTAGGACTTTCCGCGCGGGGACAACCGGAATCCGGCCTCATGGGGTTCGACGAGGCCAAGCTCGCGCAGCTGCCACACATCGGATTTGCAGCGCGACACCGGCCGTCCATGGTCGGCTGCGAGTTCGGCGGCGCGCAGGCCAGGGCACCGCCGCAGTGCTTCCAGGACGGTCCTCGTCCACGGTCCGCGCGGGGCGGAGACATCCAGCTGCGCCAGCTGCCGGTCGATCGCGGCCCGTTCGCGCGGACGCAGATCCACCGGTTGCGGCCGCAGCTCGGGTGCGGGGCCGCCGTAGCTGAGGACGAGGCGGTAGACCACGCCGCGGCCGTGCTTGTCCAAAGAGGACCGCAGTCCCGCGGCGGAGGTGAAGCCCGCGCGCTGGGCGTCGGCGTCGGTGATCCGGCCCGGATCGACCTCGGTGACCTCGCCGATGCCGATCAACCCAACCGCGGTGCCCAGCCACGATCCGGCCTGCGCCAGCGGCCTGCGCCAGCGGGCTGGGCCAGCGCTGGAACGCCAAGGTGATCTCGCCGCTGGCCACGCCCCGCAAGATCCGGTTGCTCAACACCACACCACCACGCTAGTACCCCCGCCACACCACCAGGTGCCCGTGGGGTCGCCCATCCGGGCGAGGCGAAGTCGCTGTCGATGATCACGAATCGGGGTCGCCAACTTCCGCGCGCCCGCCGGATCAGGGGAGAATCGGCGCATGTTGCAGGTCTGCCTCAACGGCGCGCGCTCCCCGCGCGAGCACTTCCACTTGCCCGTGCGCCCGGAGGAGCTGGCCAAGGCCGCCGCGGACAGCATCGCAGCCGGCGCCAACGACATCCATTTGCACCCCAAGGCGCCCGACGGCACCGACAGCCTCGATCCGCACCTGGTCGCAGCCACGTTGCGCGCGGTGCGGGCCGCCGCCCCCGCAGTCCCCGTCGGGGTCACCACCGGCGCGTGGACCGCACCGGACCCGGCGGACCGGATCCGGGCCATCCGGGCGTGGACGGTGCTGCCTGACCACGCCTCGGTCAACTGGCACGAACCCGGCGCCGACGACGTCGCAGCCGTGCTGCTGGAGCGCGGTGTAGGCATAGAGGCGGGCATCTTCTCCGGCACCGACGGCGACCGCCAGTTCCTGCGTTCCCCGCACCGCGCCCGGGTGCTGAGAGTGCTGGCCGAGGTCACCGACCTGACCGCCCGGGGCGCGGCGACCACCGCCGAAGCGCTGCTGGAGCGGCTGCGCCCGGCGGCGACGCCGATCCTGCTGCACGGCGAGGCCGCCGGGGCGTGGCCGGTGCTCACCGTCGCCGCCCGCCGCGGCTTGGCCACCCGCATCGGCCTGGAGGACACGCTGCTGCTGCCCGACGGGCAGGTCGCCGCCGACAACGCCGAACTCGTCACCGCCGCAACCCGGATTCTCACCAAGGAGGCCCCGTGACCGCCGTCGACCACCAGCAGCTCGCCGCGCTCATGCCGTTCGCGGTGTCGCTGGGCGTGCAGATCGACGCCGCGAGCGCCGAAGAGGTCCGCGGGCACCTGGACTGGTCGCCGCAGCACTGCACATCAGGGGGAGTGCTGCACGGGGGTGCGGTCATGGCGCTGGCCGACTCGATCGGCGCGGTCTGCGCGTTCCTGAACCTGCCCGAGGGCGCGCACACGGCCACGATCGAGTCGAAGACGAACTTCTTCCGCGCGCTGCGCGAGGGCGCTTTGCACGCGGTCAGCCGTCCGCTGCACATCGGCCGCACGAGCATCGCGGTGCAGACCGAGCTGCTGGACGACTCCGGGCGCCGCATCGGGCACACCACCCAGACCCAGGCCGTGCTCACCGCCTGAGCCACCCACCAGAAAACATATTTCCGGTCGGCTATATTGACCAGGTGGCAAGTACCTTCGAAATCCTGGCCGAACCACACCGCCGGGACATCCTCGACCTGCTGCGCACCGGGGAACGAGCCGTCGGCGACCTCGTCGACCGCCTGCCGCTGAGCCAACCCACAGTGTCCAAACATCTCAAGGTGCTACGCGAGGCCGGGCTGGTCGAAGTCCGCCAAGACGCCCAACGCCGCTGGTACCGGCTGCGCCCCGAACCGCTGGCCGAGATCGACGCCTGGCTGGCGCCCTACCGGCAAATGTGGCACGACCGGCTCGACGCCCTGCAACACCACCTCGACAACATGCCCGACCCAGAGGACACCCAGCCATGAACACCGACACGACCCTCACCATGATCGGCGACCACCCGGTGCTGCGCCTGCAACGCCTGCTGCACCACCCACCGGAGAAGGTCTGGCGCGCCATCACCGACCCGACCGAACTGACCCACTGGTTCCCAGCCCGCATCGACTTCGACCAGCCGACCCCCGGCACACCGATGCGCTTCACCTTCGAAGAACCGGACACCTCCGACGACGGGGAGATCCTCGAAGCCGACCCACCGAAGGTCTTCGCCTTCCGCTGGAACACCGACGTCATCCGCTGCGAACTGCACCCGCACCCCGAAGGCTGCCTACTAGTGTTCAGCCACACCCTGCGCGGACCCGACAGCGACCGTCCGTCCACCGCCCGCCACGCCGCCGGCTGGGACGCCTGCCTCGATAGCCTGACCGCCCGCCTCGAGGGCACGACCGCCGAATTCTCCATGCAAACCTGGTTCGAACGCGCCGAGGCCTACACCGAGCAATTCGGGCTCGGCGAAGGAAAACTCCACCCGACCGACAACGGCTGGACGATCCACTTCGAACGCGACTTCGTCCAACCACCCCAACAGGTCTGGGCCCTCATCACCGGCGACACCCACCCCACCACAGGCGACGAACCACCACTGCAGAGCACCCACGGATTCGGCCAGGCCGGCGCGCTCACCAACATCCAAGCCCTCAACATCCTGGAATACGCCTGGCAACCAGGCGGCACCGTGCGATTCCAGCTCCGCGACCAGAACCCCATCGGCACCCGACTGACACTGACCCATACCCTGCCCGCCACCCAAGCCACCGAACGGGCCACCCTGCTGGCGGCATGGCAGGTCCACCTCGAGATCGTGTTCGCAGCCCTGCACAGCGATATCCGCTGCCCATGGCCCACCGACCGCACCGAGCAACTGCGCGAGCACTACGCACAACACCTGCGCGACACCCCATGAGCTGAGGCGGACGACTGTAACGGAAACATCGTTCCCGTTACAGACCCCCGATCGGTCGTGCCCCAACGAAGTGCCAGTTCGCGTTAGGTGCGCGCGTTCAGCGCCTCTCGTGCGATGGCCTCCAGCTGATCCGAGCTGAGATCGCTACCGTCCAGCGGCTGAGCTTCCGCGATGGCGGCCGTCGACCGCTGCAAGCCGGAGTTGTAGTGCTCCCCAGTGAACTCAGTGCCCGCATAGCGCAGCGAGTTCTTCGCAAGGTCGTCGACGTTGCCGGATCCGGGGGTATCGACCAGGTTCTTGAGGTCGGCGACGACACCCGGGCTGGTCGTGTCGACAAACGACACCGCCACCAGTGCACGGTGGTCCTGCTCGTCGCGTGCTTCCGAGTTCGGCCTGCTCGTGCCGGTGTACCTCTGTTTCAGTAGCGATCAGCTTGTGCGCAGCTCTTCGACAAGTCCGGGCAGGTCGTCGAAGCAGCGCCAGATCGGTATCCGGACGACCTTGCCGTTGGTGGCGTCGTCCATGAGCTCTTGGGCGGTGCAGAGCTGGCGGAGATTTCTCCCCAACGTACCGGTGGAATCGGTGCCGGTTCCGCTTCGGTCGAGAAGCACCGCGACTGGCCCGTTGGCTGAGCGGATCATCAAGTCGGCGCGGTGGCCGCCGACGTCGGCACCTGTTTCGACCGGTACGCCCGCCACGATGAGGCGTTGGTACAGCTTGGCGAGCGGTTCGTCCATGTCGGGAACGGAGTCGTCTTGGATCTCGGCGTTCTCTGCTTGGGCGAGCAGACTCCGCAGCAAGCCACTGGTTTTCCGCCACAGGTTCGCATCGCCTACCACGATCAGCCGGGATATCGCGCGCGTGAAAGCCACGTTCCAGAGATTCTGGTGGCTCGCGAGCCATTTGACGGACTTCGGCACGGCGCCCTGCGAGAGGGTAGGAGAAAGCAAGATCACGTCACGCTCCCGGCCTTGGAAGGTGTGGACCGTGCCTACTTGCACCTCAGGGACACCGCGAAGGAGGTCGCGGATCCTCGCCCGCTGTGCTGCATACGGGCTGACAACACCGATGGATTTGGTTGCGTTCCCGGCGCGGATCTCGTTCACGACGGCCAGCACCCGCGCAGCCTCGTCGTCATTGACCCACGACCCGTCCGGAGTCCTTTCGCAGTTGCTGCTGAGGTGATCCCACCGCACAGGCTTGTCGTCGCCTGTCATGAGATTCGCCGGATTCGTGAGCACCCGGAGCCTGTTCCCGTAGACCCGTTCGTTCACCGTCTGGACGATTTCCGGGTGGCACCGGTAGTGCTCGTCGAGCCAGAACACTTCGCCGGTCGCGGCGGCAGCAGCGTGATAGGCGGAGAACCGGCCGTGGTCGAACTGCCGACTTTGCAACCACTCGTCGGTCAGCCCGGCTTCCGCCGCGGCTCGGTCAAGGTGCCCCAACTCCAGCTTGGTGATGTGGCTGAGTTGGTGCGGATCGCCGATGATCAACGCCCGCTTGGCCCGGAAGAGCAGCGGGAGCACCTGCGCCACGGGGCACTGGCTCGCCTCGTCGATGATCACCAGGTCAAACAGGCCCGGCTTCGGCACGATGCTGGGCCGTGTCGCGAGCGTTGTGGTCGCCCAGGCAGGAACGAACTTAAGCAAGCGTTGGAAGCCGGCCCAGGGCTTCGCCTCCTGGCCGGAGAGGGCAGTGGCCCGATCAAGGATGACATCTTCACCAGCCTCGACTTTCAACCGCAGCGTCGAGCGCAACAACTCGGCACTCGCCTGCCTGTGGCTGTCCTGCGCCGTACGCAACGCGCCAAGGACGCTGCGCTCATCAGGGAGGCTCTGCAGATGTTGCTTGCAGCGTCGGACATCCAGCTCGGCGCTGATCAGGTCCCGCCAGGTGGGCAGTTGATCCATTTCGATGTTCAAGTGCCGGCGGAGCATCCATCGGTCCAGGAAGCCGAAGAGTCCCCAGTTCGAAGCTCGATGCTCCTGTCTCCGCCACCGGCCGAGCAGATAGTCGGAGAGCCCCACGAAGTGGAACTCCTCCAGCGGTGTCGCGTCCAGGAAAGGTAGAACGTTCTTCGGCAGGTTGTTAGCAAGAACTGGCAGGCACACGCTACGTGGCAGCAACCGGCGCGGGTGAAGCTAATATCGTGAATACCCGAACGGAGTAGAGATCTTGGAGTATTTGCCAGCTGACAGCGCTCACCACATTGCACATTCGACTTGCTTCGTGTGGCGCGGTGAGATGTTGCGGCATTCAGCTGCGCATCGACCGGCAGGGTTGCCCCTGCCGGTCGACCTCTGAGCGGGCAGCGAGTACGGTTCGAATCAGGCGACCGTGCCTTCCCGGCCGCGCTACTACACCAAATGCCGACGCACGTGCTGCACCGGATGCGGTTGCTGGTGCGGCCGGACACGGTGCTCCGGTGGCACCGCGACCTGGTAGCCCGTCGTCACGCCGCCCAGTCCCGGTCCAAGCGCGGGGGTCGGCCGCGCACCATACACTCCGTCCGAGCCCTGGTGCTGCGCCTAGCCAGCGAGAACCCGAACTGGGGATATCGTCGCCCGCACGGTGAGCTGCTCGTCCTCGGAGTGAAGGTAGCCGCGTCAACATTCCGGGAAATCCTCAAAGACGCCGGGATCCCACCCGCAACCCGAACGCGTCTCCAGCACCTGGGCGGACTTCCCGCGCTCCCAAGCAGACGCACTCCTCGCGTGCGACGTCTTCGAGACGATTACCTTGTCCTGTACATACTCGCGGTAATTGACACTCAAGCCGCCGTATCCTCATCCTCGGCGTGACCCGCACCCGTCCGCCTCGTGGGTCGTGCAGGCCGCCAAGAACTTGGTCATGGACCTAGCTGAGACCGCAGCTGCTGAATCGCCGACCAGCCCCAACGACCCTGCGAAAGGACACCTAGGATCTTCGGCGTTCCCGAAACCCGAGCAACCCAACCGGTTGGAGGAGTACCCGCGATGATCTTCATCACCGCCAAGTTCCGAATCCGCCCCGAACACGCCGACCAGTGGCCACAGATCGCCGCCGAATTCACCCAGGCGACCCGCGCCGAACCCGGCTGCCTGTGGTTCGACTGGTCCCGCAGCCTCGACAACCCCAACGAATACGTCCTGGTCGAAGCCTTCCGCGACGACGAAGCAGGCACCGCGCACGTCCAGTCCGAACACTTCAAGAAGGCGCAGCAGACACTGCCCCCGCACCTCGCCGAAACCCCGCGGATCATCAACACGACCCTGGCTCAGCAGGACTGGTCCCTGCTCGGCGAAATGGCCGTGCCGGAGAACTGAACCGCCTGGGGGTCGAGTGCGATACCACCGCACCCGACCCCCAGCGCCCATCAGCCCGACGACCGCGCCAGACCCGCCAGTAGCGCAGCGAACAGGTCAGGGCCGGCGACGACGTCACGCCACGACCACGGCCCCAGGAAGCTGCCGTGCACCAGCCCCACCGTCGCTGCCATGCCCGAAGCCTAGGCAAGAACTCGCCGAGCCCACGCTGTTCACCCCGCGCTGACCACCGCCTGCGAAACACAGACCGGGCCTTCGGGCGAAGCGAACCCAACTTGATAGGCAAGTCATGACTTGCCTATGCTGTGCGCATGGCGGAGGATGTCTTCAAGGCCCTCGCCGACTCCACCCGCCGACGCATCCTCGATGAGCTGGTGGAACGGGACGGCCAGACCCTATTCGAGATCTGCACGCGGCTCGTGACCAAACACGGACTCGGACTATCCCGCCAGGCGATCAGTCAACACCTGGCAGTACTGGAATCCGCAGGTCTGGTCCGTTCACGGCGCCAAGGCCGCTACAAATTCCACGACCTGAACACCAAACCCCTTGAGCGCATCATCACCCGCTGGCTCAAGCCCGACACAACGGAGGAACCCCATGAAGATCCACCTCACCAGCGTCTTCGTCGATGACCAGGACAAGGCCCTGCGCTTCTACACCGACATGCTCGGCTTCGCGAAGAAACACGAGATCCCGCTGGGCAAGGACCGCTGGCTCACCGTGGTCTCACCAGAAGACCTCGACGGAACCGAACTGCTGCTGGAACCCGACAGCCATCCCGCCGTGAAGCCATACAAAGAGGCGCTGGTCAAGGACGGCATTCCAGCAGCCTCCTTCGCCGTGGAGGACGTAACCGCCGAGTTCAACCGACTGCGCGAACTCGGGGTCCGCTTCACCCAAGAGCCGCTGGAAATGGGCCCGGTCACCACAGCGGTCCTAGACGACACCTGCGGCAACCTGATCCAAATCGTGCACAGCAAGTAAGAAACCCGCGCCGATGCCAGCCACAACCGCATCCGCGGTCGGTCGCGCCGGACCCCGCCCAAGACCCTCGATCCCACCCGAGTCCGGCGAAGACCGGCCCAACCAGCACGATGCTGACATGAACGAGCACGGGACTAGCGCTGGACTAGCGCAGGTGCAGGGCGAACACCGAGATCTCGCACGCTCCTTGTCGTAGCGCCACCTCAAGCCTCGAACCGCAACGGCGTCAACTGCTCGATGTCATGACGCAACCGCAGCTCAGCCACCGCAGCACGATCCACACCACCCGGCGCCTCCAGAATCTCCAACAACTCCTCGAAATACCGCTCATGATGCGAAGGCGGCGAAGACTGGAAGAACATCCGCGCCACCACATCACCCCGATTGGCGAAAGCATGCGGACAACCAGGCGGAACGAACATGACACTGCCCGGACCAGCACGACACACCCGCTGACCCGATTCCCCCTCCCACTCCGACCAACCATCCCCGCCGCGAACGACCGGTTCGAACGCCAACACCTCCAGCTCACCCTCCAGCACGTAGAACAACTCCTCGCTGCGGGCATGCACATGCGCACCGACATCGAAACCCGGCGGCACCACCACCTCGAAACTTGACGCCGCCATCGAATGCACCCCGGTGACCTTGAACGTCACATCCTGCGCACCCGTGACGATGCGCTTCCCACCGCCAGGCGGAACGACGAAACCCTGCATCAACCCACCACCTTCCCCGAACCAACAACGATCACCAGGACACCGGCAGATCAACCGGACCACGGATCATGACGTCCCGCCGCCACCGCACCTCATCCGGAGAAACCGCCAACCGAAGCCGGGGGAGACGATCCAACAACACCCCCAGCAGAACCTGCGCCTCCATCCGCGCCAACAACGGCCCCACGCAGTAATGCGGACCATGCCCGAAAGCCAGATGCGGAACCTCCGCACGATCCAGATCAACCCGCTCCGGATGCGGGAACACCTCCGCATCCCAATTCGCCGCCACATAAGAGATGTGCACGACATCCCCAGCCCGGATCCGAACACCCCGAATCACGACATCCTCGGTGGCAACCCGCGGCTGCCCCACACCGCGCTTATGCGGAACAAAGCGCAGCAGTTCCTCCACCGCATGCGGAATCAGCCCCGGCTCAGCCACCAACCGCTCCCACAAACCCGGCTCGGTCAACAGCACATACAGCATGCTCGAACTGTTGTAGCGCACCGCATGCCACCCGTTCAGCGACACCAGCACAACCAACGCACCCAGTTCCTCATCACCGATCTCGCCACGATCACGGGCATCCGCCAGCACCGTCACCAGATCATCACGCGGCCACGCACGACGCCGCGCCACCAACTTCTGGAAGTACGCGTACAACTCCTCCTTGATCCGACCGTTGCGGGCAACCTCCGCCTCATCACGAGCCATGCTGAACAACGTCTCCGCGCACCACATCAACCAGGACCGGTCAGCCACCGGAATGCCCACCACCTCACCGATCATCGTCATCGGAAACGGCGCCACCACGTGCTCGACCAGGTCAGCAGGCCGCCCCGCAGCCACTAGCGCATCCACCCGCTCGGCCACCACCTGCTCGGCATGCACCCGCAACCGCTCGACGTTGCGCTGCGCGAACACCTTCGCCGCCACCCGCCGGATCCGCGCATGCTCAGGCGGATCCGAATAGCTCACCGCCCGATCCAACGGGATAACGTGCTTGGTCATCCGCGGAAACGGACGACCCGCGATCGCCGCCCGGCTGAACCTCGGATCCGAGGTGACGAACTTGACGTCCTCGTACCGCGTCACCAGCCACGCCTCGCCCTCACCGAAGCGCATCCGGATCCGGGCCACCGGCTCGTCCCGGAGGAACCCGGCCAGATCCGGGTCGAAACCCACCCCGGAAATGTTCGGCGGATCGTAGGACCGAAGAGGGCACCCATCCGACATCAACGACCTCCCAACGACGGGACGGACTCACTCCGAGGACGGACGAACGTCACCTGCGGATCCGGCAACCAACTGCCGACCGCCATCTCCGCGCTGATACCAGGACCGAAACCCGCGATCAGCCCACGCGCCCGAGCAGTCAGCGAATCCTCGTCGAACATCCGCAACAACGCATCGAGCACGACACCGCTGGCGATGTTGCCGTACTCGGTAAGCGTCGCCCGGCTGAACCGGAACGCCACCGGAGGCACCCCCAGGAACTTCGTGAGGTCATCGAGGATCCGCGGCCCACCGGCGTGGACGATGTAGAAGTCCAGCCCGGCGACATCCCACCGATGACGATCCACCAATGCGCGCAGCGCGGGCGCCAGCGGCTCCATCGTCGTCGGCACCCGCTTGTCCAACCGGAAGTGGAAACCCGTGTCCTTGACCTGGTAGGAAATCCACTCCTCGGTGTCCGCGATGATCGCCGAGGCGTTGCGCTCCAGGAGAACCCCGCTACCACCGGCACCACGCACAACAGCAGCGGCGACCGCGTCACCGAACAGCCCGTTGGACAACAACGAACCGATGTCGTGGTCGTCGGGCTGATAGCACAACGAGCAGAACTCACAAGCGATGATCAGGGCGTTCGATTCGGGGTAGGCGGTGCAGAAGTCGTGAGCGCGGTTGATCGCCGCACCGCCCGCGGCGCACCCCAACTGGGCGATCGGCAACTGCCGGGTGTCGTGGCGGAACCCCATCGAGTTGATCAGCCACGACGTCAGCGACGGCATCATGAACCCGGTGCACGACACGTACACCAGCAGGTCGATGTCCTCCGCGCGCAACCCGGAGTTGGCCAGGGCCCGGGCCACGACGGCGGGTACGCGCTGCTTGGCGTGCTCCTCGTAGATCCTGTTGCGCGCCTCGAACCCCGGGTGCAGCAGCGTTTCGGAGATGGGGCGGATGAGGTGGCGCTTGCGGACCCCGGTGTTGCTGATCAACCGCAGGACCAGGGGAAGTTGTGGATGGTCGGCGTGGACACGTCGGGCGAGTTCGAGGGTTTCCTCCGCCGTGATGACGTGTTCGGGAACTGCAACCGCCGGTCTGCACAGGACTGCCACCAATGCCTCCAGAAGTAAGAGCGCACAGGTCTTGCTGTCGTGGAGTGGAATGGGTTCGCCATTCATCATCCGGCGGGGGCGGCATCGCTGCGACCGCCCGGAGCACCGTTTCCCCCGGCATAACCACTGATGGAGGGATTTCAGCCTTGGAAGCAAGGGGAGTGGCGTCGAGATCGGCGGCCGATCGCTGGGCGGCGATGGGCACGAACAACGCGGTGTGCAGACCAGCTGATCTCGACGCGCTGGTCGAACGGGTGCCGACGCAACACAACCGTCAAGAGGACCGCCGGCGGCGGGCGCGGTGGTGCTCGTCGATGTTGCACGCCTTCACGGCCTCGACCCGAAACCCATGGAGTGTCCGGCTGGAGGAGGGCTTCTGTCCGTTCCGCATTACTTAACATAATGTACATTATCGGCGTTTGATCGACCTGCGGCGACGGGCCCCAGAAGGGCCTTTGCTGCGCCCCGTCGGCCCTGGCCACCTCGCCGCATCGGACGTCGACTTGCGTGACTTCATGCTGGGCGCCGACAGGACCGGCCGGTGACGCATTCGGCGCCGGACGCGAACCCTGAAGCCGCGTCGCAATGAGTCAACACTCGTGGCGCTTCGTTCTCGCAGTCGTCGCGCGGATGGCCGAGCTCGACGAGCCAGCCGACGGCGCGACATGACGACCAAGCTCTCATGCAGCCAAGCAGGCTTCCTTCCGCAACCTATTAACGTCACAGTGACAAAAATAGGCGGGTAAAACCCCCGGAGCGCTCATCTGCAACATCGATGGAGCCGACTCGGTCCATGATGATCCAAATGGTCTGTAGCAGACCGATCTTGATTCCCAGGACGCCCACGCCGTCGGGGCGACTTGGCGGCATGATCAACCGACAGGCGCGCGATGCGCCGTCGCCAGAGAAGCTCGCTGTGCATGCATTTGTGACAGAAGTTGATCAAGATGGGCGGGCACCCTCCATCCCCTGTGAAGGCCCCTGGGTCTACTCCTGTAGGCCCTTCTCCATTTGATGGATAATCAACATTATCCATCAAATGGAGAATATTTCCGTTGCACTGTCTAATGAAGCCCAAAGGCTCCCTTCCTCGCGCCGCATGCGGTTTGGCGCGTTGGTTGTCCCTGACCGCGGCGGGTAGCCCTAGAGTCCCCCTCATGCCGTGCTGAGAGTGCTCCTTTCCCCCGCAGCCCACCAGTCTGCGGTCCCCTGCCGGCGCGTGCCACCACGCGGGCTTTCCGCGGCGGCGCGGACACCGTTTCCACCGGGCCGTTGCCGAACACGATGTCGTGCCGCCTGAACCTGCCGCCAGCTCATCGCGATCTTGCGGAGGCGCCGGCGGATCCTGAACCAGGCAGGTATCGGCCGGCTGACGTTGACCACGAGGTGACGCTATTGCAGTCCAACTTGGCCGAGATCGGGTGATGCTCAACCTCGAGCCGATCGCTTTCGCGGATTACCTGTGGGACCGGATCGGCACGACCGGCACGGTGAGCGGGCATCAGGGTCGCCAGCGGGCGCTGTAACCGGGGCGGTCGGAATAGGGCAGGCCGAGCAGGGCCCGGGTGGGGCAGCCGCGCTCGTCTTCCGGCGGATAGCTCTCCCCCAGCGTGTCGCACGGGCCCTGGCCGCTGCCGCAGTGGTGGTGGGTGGTCAGCAGGCGGGTCTTGAGTTCGCATTCGCGGAATCCCCGGATCGGGGTGATCAGGCATGCATGGGTGGAGCCGGTTTCGGCGTCTTCCCTAGCGACGCGCAGTAGTTCGAGGTCGATGTCGAGCTGCCGGAGCAGGAACTGGACGAACCGGTCCATCTGGCGCACTCCCCTTGTCTGCGGTGGTTGGTCGGTCACAGACAGGGACGCGATGGCGGTTCGGTCGTGATGGCGGTGGACGACGTGATGGCGGTGGATGACGTGATCGAGCCATCCGGGCCATCTCATGTGGTGGCTTGTTGACCGAATGTTGGCGGGTTGTAGCCAACAATCCCGGGGTCGCGGCGCTGCTGCGTACGGTCCGGTTTTCCAGGCTCGGCCCTGATCACGATGGTTCGTCCGGTTTGGGAGTGTCTATGGTGCTGCGGGGTGTGCGGGTGGCTCGTCGGATGTTGCTGGCTGGCGGTCGGGGTGTGCGGGATGGCGGCGTTGGCTGCGCGGTCGCGCGGGTCGTCGGTTGCGCCGGAGATCGCGTCGATTGGCAGGCGCGGGAACCCTGTTCGGCGGCGGTTGGCGTGCTCGACAGCAAGCCGGGAAGATCATCGTGCACCACATGGCGACGACACGTCGCAGGTAGCGCTCGCGCGCGGCGCAGGTGCTGTTGACCTCCTGCGCGTTACGTGGCCGCAGATGCCCGTTACGTGGCCGCAGATGCGCGTTGCGGGGACCGGATGGGCACTGTGGTGCGGGAATTCCAGGCCTCGGACGGACTGGAAACCACGGGTGTGGTGGACCCTGCCTTGATGCCCAGCTCCCGGGCGACCTGCGCGATCGGCTTAGGCCGCGGCGTTTCAGAGCAGGACCGCGCATCCCCGGTGGCGCAGTTCGTGGAGCCAGCCGGGGCGCTGGTCGAGTTTTGTCCAGCGCAGGTCGAGTTTGGTTTGCCGGGGCAGGGCAGCGACGCTTTCGGGTAGTTCGCGAAGTGCGGTGGCGCGCAGGTCGAGGTGGGTCAGTTCGGTCAGCGCGCCGATGGATTCCGGCAGGCGCTGCAGTGGGTTGTTGCGCAGTTCCAGGTGTTGCAACTGGCGCAGACCGGGCAGGGAGTCCGGCAGCGCGGTGATCCGGTTGTTGCGTGCGTGCAGTTCTCGCAGCCGGCGCAAACCGCCCAGCGTGGACGGCAGTTCGGTCAGCGCGTTGTTGTAGAGCCGCAGTTCGCGCAGGTTTTTCATGCCGCTCAGGGATGCGGGCAGTTCGGTGAGCTGGTTGTCGGAGAGGTTGAGGTAGTCCAGGGCTTGCAGGTCGCCGAGTGCGGCGGGAACGTGACGCGGCTGGTTATTGCTGAGGTAGAGGTAATCGCTGAGCTGCGGTAGGTCGCCGACGGCGGCGGGGATTTCTTTCAGCTGGTTGTGGCCGAGGTCGAGCATCCGCAGCTGCGACAGCGCCCGGATGGTTTCGGGGATTTCCACCAGGTTGTTCTCGGCGAGGTTGAGGGCGTGCAGGGTCGTGGTCTGCCACAGGGCGTCGGGTAGTGCGGTCAGGTGGTTGCGGCCGACGCTGAGATGCCGCAGTGCGGGGCCGAATTCACCGGGCAGGCTGGTGAGGTCGTTGTCGTAGAGCAGCAGGGTGTGCAGCTGCGGCAGCGTCGCGACCGATGCGGGTATGTCGCGGATGGTGTTGCCGTCGAGGTCGACGTGCCGCAGCTGCCGCATGCGTGCGATCGCGCCGGGGACCGCGGTCAGCCCAGCACCGGCGGCCAGTACCGCGACTGGTTGGCCGTCTTCGCGGCGGACCGCGTCGTCGGGGAGTTGTGTGGTCATTGGGTGGGGCGGGCGAAGCGCAGGGTGCGGATCTCGAAGGGTCGCAGCCTCAGGTCCAATGCTTGGGTGGTGGCATTCGGTTCGGCCAGGGGACGTTCGAGCAGGTCGGTGCGGGTCACCGAGGTGGCTGGGAAGGAGATGGTCAACCGTGCCCGGGCCCGGCCGCCGCGTGACTCGTAAAGTCGCACCACGAGGTCGCCGCTGCGGTCGTCGGCGAGTTTGACCGCTTCGACGACCACCGCGTCGTTGTCCACGGCCATCAGCGGCTCTACTGGGTGGGAGCCGCTGATGGTGCGTTCGGGCAGGTTGATGTGGTAGCCCTCGCGGATGGCTTCGCCGATGTTGGCGCCGGCGACCAGGGCGTAGCGCAGCCGGTGGTGGCCGTGGTCGGTGTCGGGGTCTGGGAAGCGGGGCGCGCGCAGTAGCGACAGCCGTACGGTGGTGGTCGTGCCGCCGTCGGGGCGGGTGTCGCGGGTGACGTCGTGGCCGTAGGTGGAGTCGTTGACCAGGGCGTGGCCGTAGCCGGGTTCGGCGACGTGCAGGAAGCGGTGTGCGCAGATCTCGAACTTGGCCGCGTCCCACGAGGTGTTGGTGTGGGTCGGGCGCATGACGTGCCCGAACTGGGTTTCTGCGGCGGAGCGGTCGGCGTGCACGTCCAGCGGGAAGGCGGCCTTGAGTAGCTTCTCGGTTTCGTGCCAGTCGATGTCGGTGTCGATGTCGACGCGGCGGGAGTTTGCGGCGAGGCTGATGTGCTGGACCAGTGCGGACTTGCCGAAGCTGCGGCGAACTCGGACGGTGTCGCCGGCGAGGTCGAGCTCGTCGAGGTCGGTGAGGTCGCGGGTGTGGTGGCGGTAGAACGCGTCGAGGTCCCAGGCGTCCCAGGCGTTGGGGTGGTCGGCGTGCAGTTGCAGCAGGTTCGCCGGGCCGGCCAGTGCTTCGCGTTCGGCGGCGTGGTCGTAGACCGAGGTCAGCAGCCCGCGGTGGTCGATGGTGACGCGTAGCAGCCCGTTGTCGAGGGTGATGGCGCCGTCGGGGTGGCGGGTGGCGGTGGGTGCCGCGGTGTTGGTGTTGGTGGCGGCGCCCAGCGCGGGGACGCCGTGGCGGGTGTGCGGGGCGGCGTTGAAGGTCAGCGGCCGGGTGGGTTCGCCGGCGAGGGCTTGCAGCGCACCGTCGATGATCGTTTCGAGTTCGGTGGCGATGCGGGCGTAGGTGGCCTCGGCTTCGCGGTGCACCCAGGCGATCGAGGAGCCCGGCAGGATGTCGTGGAACTGGTGCAGCAGCACCTGCTTCCACAGCCGGTCCAGGGCCTCGTGTGGGTAGTCGCGGCCGGTGGTGACGGTGGCGGTGGTGCACCACAGCTCGGCTTCGCGCAGCAGGTGTTCGCTGTGGCGGTTGCCCTGCTTGGTCTTGGCCTGCGAGGTGTAGGTGCCGCGGTGCATCTCCAGGTACAGTTCGCCGGACCACACCGCGGGGCGGGCGTGGTCGGTTTCTGCGTCGGTGAAGAACTCCTCGGGGGTGTCCAGGCGTACTCGCGGGGAGCCTTCCAGGTCGGCGGTGCGGTAGGCGCGGGCGAGCATTTCGCGGGTGGGTCCTCCCCCGCCGTCGCCGTGTCCGAAGGGCAGCAGGGAGCGGGTGGCGTAGCCGCGTTCGGAGAAGTTGGCGGCGGCGTGGGCGAGTTCGCTGCCGCTGATCTCGGAGTTGTAGGTGTCGGCGGGCGGGAAGTGGGTGAACACCCGGGTTCCGTCGATGCCTTCCCACCAGAAGGTGTGGTGGGGGAACTTGTTGGTCTGGTTCCAGGAGATCTTCTGGGTCAGGAACCATCGCGAGCCCGACAGTGCGACCAGTTGCGGGAGGGCGGCGCTGTAGCCGAAGGAGTCCGGCAGCCACACCTCGCGGGTCTCGATGCCGAACTCGTCGAGGTAGAAGCGTTTGCCGTGGACGAACTGGCGGGCCATGGCCTCGCCGCCGGGCATGTTGGTGTCGGCTTCCACCCACATCCCGCCGACCGGCACGAACTGCCCGGTGTCGGCGAAGGTGCGGACGCGGTCGAACAACTGCGGGTGGTGCTGCTTGATCCAGGCCAGCTGCTGGGCCTGCGACATTGCGAAGTGGAAGTCGGGGTGTTCGGCCATCAGGGCGGCGACGTTGGCGGTGGTGCGGGCGACTTTGCGGATGGTTTCGCGCAGCGGCCACAGCCAGGCGGAGTCGATGTGGGCGTGGCCGACGGCGGAGATCACGTGCGCGCTGGCGTGGGCGGGCCGGGCCAGGGTGTCGGCGAGTTCGGCGCGGGCGGCGGGCGCGGTGGCGGAGATGTCGTGCAGGTCGAGGCGGTCGAGCATGCGTTCCAGGGCGCGCAGGATCTCGTGGCGGCGTGGGGAGTCCACTGGCAGTTGCCGCATCAGCTGGTCGAGGACCTCGGTGTCCTGGACCAGTTGCCACACCGGTTCGTCGAGCACGGCGAGTTCGGCGCGGCGCAGCCGGTACAGCGGCGTGGTCTTGGTGGTGGGTTGGCCGCCGAGTTCGGTGGGTTGGAATCCGTTGGGGCCGAGGATGATGGGGTTGGCGGCGGCCTCGATGTACCAGGTGCGTTCGCGTCCGGCGGAGTTCCGCCCGGCGGGCAGGTGGGTGTTGCGGGGGTGCAGTCCCTTGATCGGGGTGCCGTCGGGGCTGTAGGCGAGGCCTTCGCATTGGAAGCCGGGGCGGTCGTCGTCGAAACCGAGGTCGACGACAGCTTCGATGACGCGGCCGTCCCACTGCGGCGGCACGGTCGCGGTCAGCCGGAACCAGCTGGTGCCCCACGCCGGTCCCCAGGCCTCGCCGATGGCGGCGGGCGCGTAATCGGCGTGCAGTGCCTCCGCGACCGGCACCGGTTCGCCGGGCGCGTGCCAGACGGCGACCTCGCAGGGCAGTGTTTCGGAGTAGTAGGCAGGGCGTAGGCGTTCGGCCAGTGCCCGGTCGAGGCGCTGTTCGACGATGTGGCGGTCGTCGTGCATGTGCTCCCCTGGTTTCCTTCGGCGTGGTCGTGATCATGCTGGCACATCACGGCGGCCGGCGGGTGGCTGTGGCGTGGGCGGTGACCGGAATCCTCCGGCGGCGCGGTTGCTGACCCATAAGTAGGGCCGCATGCTGCGGGTGTCCACTCCCCTTCTTTTCCGCAGAAAGGCGACACCATGGGGACCTGCGAAGTCTGCGGCAACGAATACTGGATGACCTTCGAAGTGCACACCGTCGGCGGCGGAGTGCACACCTTCGACTGCTTCGAATGCGCCACGCAGCGGCTCGCACCGCAGTGCGAGCACTGCGGGACCCGGATTCTGGGGCATGGCGTGGAAGCCAGCGGCCGGTTCTTCTGCTGCGCGCACTGCGCACGCCAGTCGGACCTGGCCATGGCCGGGGAACTGCGCGATACCGTCGGCGCCCACCCGGGCTGATGGTCCGCCCGGGGATGCGCGCAGCGTCCGCGAAGACCCTCGGGCTTGCCCCTGTCGGCGGTTGAGCACCCCATCCGAATCTTCGTTACCAATACGTTATTAATTGCCAGAAACGCGGGAACTACCTGCGACGACATGGCGGGTGAGACGGCTTCGTCCCGCCCGGTTCGCGCCGGTTGTCGTGAACGGGATTGACAACGGGATGAAGGACCGTCGACTCATCCCTCGTAGTTAGTGGAGGACGCCCCGATGGCAGGTCTGGTTCGCTGGCTGGGCGGCATGGCGCGCGAGATGCAGCGGGCCCGCATGGTGATGCGGAAACCTGCGTCGAGCAGCCACGCCCGGCGCTGACCTTCGTCAGTACCCAACCCTGCCCGGCCGCTCGGCCGGGCGCGGTCGAGGCATCAGTCCGGCGGTCACGCGCCGCGACGCAACACCGGGGCAACCAACA
Source organism: Saccharopolyspora sp. ASAGF58 (assembly GCF_012277335.1). Taxonomy (NCBI): domain Bacteria; kingdom Bacillati; phylum Actinomycetota; class Actinomycetes; order Pseudonocardiales; family Pseudonocardiaceae; genus Saccharopolyspora; species Saccharopolyspora sp. ASAGF58. The sequence goes on from NZ_CP040605.1 coordinate 6,685,380, forward strand.
ACCGGGCGACTGATGCCAGAACCTGCTGGAGACACTGGTGCCGTGGCAGGCCTGCCACGGCACCAGTGCGTTTTCCCGGCCACCGTGGCAATCGCATCGACTTCGCGGCCGCACCCACTGGCTGACCGCCGGGATGTGCGCCCTGCTCCCGCGCGGTGTCACCCACGCCATGCGCAACCGCAGCGACACGGGCGGCGCGTTCTCGCTGCTGGAGGTCGCCGCCCAGGAGATCCCCCGGCACGTCCACCACGAAGCCGACGAGTGCATCCATGTGCTCGAAGGAGCGCTCACCGTCGAGTTCGGCGGGCGGAGCCACACCGCGACACGGGGCCGGTTCGTGCTGCTGCCGCACGGTGTTGCGCATGCCCTGCGGCCTGGATCCACACCGCCGCCGCGCGTGCTGCAGATTTCCTCGCCCGGCGGGTGGGACCGCTTCGCCGAGGACCTGATCGAGGACCGGGCCCAGGTGAGTGCCGCCGGCCTGCTGGACCCCGCCTAGCTCGGCACCATCGCCGCGAAGTACAGCTTCACCTACGAGCAGTGATGCGCGGTTCGTCCGGTGTGGACGGCGGTCCGGGTCCCGCTGGTGCGGCCGCCCGAGCCCGGGCCGGTGGCGCTGATGTAGTGTTGCCGCACCGTGCGCGACCGAGGAGGTGGGCCCCATTACCGTTGTTGCAGGTCGGGCGCTTCCCTCCCGCGGCCGTGATCCGCGTCGGTGAGAGCGCTCGTCGGATCGAAAGGCGCTCCCGATTTCTGCTTTACCGTCGTCGTTGTCGTATCCGGCCGTCGTGACCAGCCTGCGTGCCGCTGGTTGCGTGTTCGCTGAGGACGAGGCGCGGTTGCTGCTGTCTGCCGCCGCCGGCCCGGGTGAGCTGGCCGAGATGCTGCAGCGTCGTGTCGATGGTCTGCCGCTGGAGCAGGTGCTGGGCTGGGCGGAGTTCTGTGGTCTGCACATCGCCGTAACGCCCGGGGTGTTCGTGCCTCGCCGCCGCACCGAGTTCCTCGTCCGGCAGGCCGCTGCGCTGGCCCGTCCGCACTCGGTCGTGGTCGACCTGTGCTGCGGCTCAGGTGCGGTTGGCGCCGCCCTGGCCGCCGGGCAGCAGGTGGAGTTGTACGCCGCCGACGTCGATCCCGTTGCGGTGCGCTGCGCGCGCCGCAACCTCGCCGGTGCCGGTGAGGTATTCGAAGGTGACCTCTACACGCCGCTTCCGGTGGCGTTGCGGGGCCGCGTCGGGGTCCTGGTGGTCAACGCCCCCTACGTGCCTTCCGGCGAGGTCGATCTGATGCCACCGGAAGCGAGGCTGCATGAACCGCAGGTGGCGCTGGACGGCGGTGCCGATGGGCTGGACGTCCAACGCCGGGTGGTGACCGCGGCGCCGCGGTGGCTCGCGCCGGGCGGGCACCTGCTGATCGAGACCAGCCGCCGCCAGGCGCCGCACACCGCGGAGCTCTTCTCCTACGCCGGGCTGGTACCGCGGGTGGCCAGTTGTGTGGAACTGGATGCCACGGTCGTGGTGGGGGCCAGACCCGCGACGCCGTAGCGCTTTCCCGCTACCGGCCTGGTTGTCGGCCGGGCAGCTCCCCACCGGCGGCGGTCTCGAACCGGCGATGGGACGTGTTCGTCAGCGCGAGCACCAGGATGCCGACGACGCAGAGCACTCCGCCGGAGAGGGCCGCGAACGCCGCCGATGTCACCGGATGCCGTGTCACACCGCTGCCCTTCCGGACCGTCCGCTCGGGTCTGCCGGGACATTCATCGGTGGATGGTGGCGAGCCAGGAATAGGTCGGCGGCTACGGTCGCCTCACCCGGTGTTGCCAAGGGGCGTCCGTCTCCGGCAACCGGGGTTAGTGAAGGAACTCCCCGAAGGAGCGCTTTTGCCAGTGCCCGCCCCCGACTTCGAACGGCTCTTCGCTGCTGGAACGTGTCACACGCTGTCCCGCGGCGATGTCGCCACCGTCCGGCTGCGGCAGGACACCTCGCTCTGGCTGCCATCGGGGCGGGTTGTCGCCGGCGAGCCGTTCGGGTTTGACGATTCCGATGACGGGTTTGTCCAGCAGGTGCCGCCGGGCCAGTACCCGCTGGTGCTGGTGATCGCCATGTTCGCCAAGCGGGGCTACCTGCCTGCGCACGAGATGATCGCGGCGGCCCGGCTGGTGATCCGGGACGAGCCCGTCGTCTCCTGGGAGATGGCCGTGTGCGAAGGCCAGGACGTCTCCGAACTGGGCGACGACGAGTTCTTCGGCTACCCGGTCGACGGCGGCACCGGCGGCTTCGCCGACGCGGCGAACATCGCGCCGCTGCGCGAGGACCACGACGACTACTACGACCGGTTGATGACGGCTCGCAACGTCACGGGGTCCGACGGCACCGCGCCCGGGACGCTGACTGATGACGAGGGCAGGCCGCTGCTGGTGGCGTTCTCTTCCGGCGACGGGGACGGGGACTACCCGACCTGGGTCGGACGTACCGCCGACGGTGAGGTGGCCTGCTACCTCACCGACTTCTTCGTCCTGACCGACGACGAGTACGGCGAGGACAAGAGAGACGATGAGCCGCCCTCAGCTGATGGGGCGGGTGACGCGCTGAGCGAGGTGGCGCAGGGCCACGAGATGCGGGCCGGGCAGACGCTGCGCCAGCAAGCGCTCACCTCCCCGTCCGGCACCTGCACGCTCGTCCACCAAAACGATGGAAACCTCGTGCTTTACAACAACGAGGGACGGGGAGCAGTGTGGTCCACCGGCACTCAAGGGCACGGGCCCGCCCGTTGCGTGCTGCAGGCCGACGGCGACTTCGTCATCTACGACGGCCAGGCCCGTGTCGTATGGTCCACCGACACGGCGGGCAACCCGGGCAGTGTGCTTGCCGTACGCGACGACGGCCTCGAACTGCGCGCCCCCGACGGCAGCGTGCTCTGGAGCGTGCGGACCGCCCTCGGCACAGCGGCCACGCCACCGCGTCCGGAGAGTGCGACCGTGGCACGGCCGCTGTCTCCGGGACAGCACCTGACCTCGGGTCACACCCTCTCCCGTCGGCTCGTCGAGAAGTCCCCGCTCGAGAAGTCCCCGCTCGAGAAGTCCCCGGTGAAGCCGGCTATTGCCGCCGACGGGGCCGACGCCTAACCGGAAAGGGCAAGCGCGGCCTGCGCGGGTGATCGGAACTCCAGTGGCCCGCTTGGCGATGTCAGCTCAGGGCTTCGCGGTGTTTGGCGGCCAGGGCGATGTAGTGCTCGGCGGAGAGCTTCAGACCGGCCTGTTCCTCGTCGGTCAGTTCGCGGCGGACCTTGCCTGGGGTGCCGGTGACCATCGAGCCCGGCGGGATCCCGGTGCCCTCCAGCACCACCGCACCGGCGGCGATGAGGGAACCGGCACCGATGTGTGCTCCGTTGAGCACGACCGCGCCCATCCCGATCAGGCAGTTGTCCTCGACGGTGCAGCCGTGCAGCACGGCTTTGTGGCCGACGGTGACGCCGGCGCGGATCTCGGCCGGGAAGCCGGGGTCGGCGTGCACGACGCAGCCGTCCTGGATGTTGCTGCCGGTGCCGATGCTGATGTTCTCCTGATCGCCGCGCAGCACGGCGTTGTACCAGACGCTGGCACCGGCGGAAAGCCGCACGCGGCCGATGAGCGCGGCGCCGGGCGCGACGAAGGCATTCACGTCGACCTGCGGGGTGATCCCGTCGATGGTCAACGTGACCGGGAGCCCTGAACTCACTTGTCCTCCTGTTTTTCGCCGCGCGTATCCCGTTGCCGCCGCAGCCAGTGCAGCCGCACCAGGCCTTCGCGTTCCAGCACCCGTAGCGCTTCCCGCAGCGGCGGCCGGCTGATCCCCAGCTCGTGGGGTCAGCCGGTTCTCCACGACGCGCTGCCCGCACAGCAGGTCGCCGCCGATGATCATGCGTCGCGGCGTCGCGGCGGCCAGTTCCACCAGGCCGGCGGGCCGACGATACTCGGGGCCCGGCGGGTGGCGGGGCTGTCTTCAACTGATCCGGTCACGACCAGCAGTCTCTCCTCCAGGGCCCGGTGCCGGAGCGGTTTTGCTTCAGCGGCCGGGCGCTGGCCCGCTTGGCACAACCTCGATGGACGAGCTTGTCGGCTTCCTCCTGTCTGCTGTCGTGCGGCTGAACCGCAACAAGCGGTCGGTGGCGCTGGATTTGAAGACCCCGAGGGCAAGCCGCTGCTGGAGTTCTTGTTGGGCACCACCGATGTGCTGGTGGAAAACCTGCGGCCGGGTGCGCTGACCGGGCTGGGCTTCGGCTATCCGGCCGCGACGTGGTCGCGTCGACTGAACGTTCAGAACGAGGGCGGTGAGTTGACGCAGATCACGGTCGCCGGAACGTCGCCGATGTTCTTCCACCAGTGCGGGAGCGATGACTGGAACGTGACGGTGTCACCCGGCTCGAGAACGTGCGACGCGTGGGCGACGTGTACCTCGAACCTGCCGGTGAGGACGTGCACGGTGTCTTCGCCCTTGTGTTGGAACGGCCGGGCGCTGCCCTCGAAGCCCACGGGTATCTCGCAATACAGCATCGCCAGGCCGCGCTGCAGATCGGGGGAGAGCAGCTCGTAGACGAGGCCCTCGAAGGGAATCACTAGTCGCTTGCGGTCGTCGGGTCGCACGACGGCGCACTGGTCCGGGCGCAATTCACTGTGTTCGGCCTCGCCGCGGTCGTGGCCCGCCGACGGCACCTGGTGAAACAGGTCGCTGAGCCTGATGCCGAGCGCGGCGGCGATCTTCTGCAAGGTGAGCAGTGACGGGTTGCCACTGCCGCGTTCGAACTTGCTGAGCAGGCCCTCGCTGATGCCCGACTGCGCGGCGAACGCCTTCAGCGACAGTCCGCGGTCGCGCCGCGCATCGCGCAGTAGCTGGCCCAGCACCGCGGCGTCGGCCAGTGCAAGTTCCGCCTCGCGGCTATTCGGGACGGACGTCGATGTCGTCGGACTCAAGGGACACCCTTCAGGGTCGGCAGCATCAGTATGTTGCGGAACCATTCACTATAGTGCACGCTTTCCTCGGCCGAGTCTCAACTGTCGTGATGGAGTCCCCTTGAGTGTGATGGATGGTCGATCGTTGCTCTTCAGCCCGTTCACACTGCGCGGCGTGACGTTCCCGAATCGGATAGTCATCGCCCCGATGCAGATGTACAAGACAGGTCCCGACGGCCTGGCGACCGACTGGCATTTCCAGCACCTGGCAAAGTACGCGATCGGCGGCGCGGGAACCGTCATGACGGAGGGGCTCATCGTCGATCCCATCGGGCGGAACACTTACGGAGACTGCGGCATCTGGTCCGACGACCACGTCCCGCCGTTGCGGCGGATCGCCGACTTCCTGCACCAGCAAGGGACGGTGGCCGCAGCGCAGCTGCACCATGCGGGTCCGAAGTCTGCGCGCCAGCGCCCATGGGAGGGGCTCGGCCCGTTGGGCGAAGCGGAAGCGGCACGGGGCGAGCCGCCGTGGCAGCCGGTAAGCTCGAGCGATAGCCGCACCATCGAAGGCTGGCACCAGCCGCGGGCCATGACGGTCGCCGAGATCAGGGAGCTGGTGACCAAGTACGCGGACGCCGCCCAGCGGGTCGACGCCGCCGGCTTCGACGTGCTGGACATCCACGCGGCGCACGGGTACCTCATCCACTCCTTCCTCTCCCCCGTGGCGAACCACAGGACTGACGAATACGGCGGTGACCGCGACGGGCGGATGCGGCTGGCGCTTGAGATCGCCGAAGCCGTACGGTCGGTGTGGCCGACCGAGAAGCCGATCTTCTTCCGGATCTCCTGCGTGGACTGGCGGAGCGACCTCGACGACAGGAACGACGGCTGGAGCATCGACGACAGCTGCGTCCTCGCACGCGAGTTGCACAGCCGCGGGATCGACCTGATCGACTGCTCGTCCGGCGGCATCCGAGCGGAGAACTCGCTGCTGGATTTCGCGAAGAAGAGGAAGAAGATGCGACGCGGCCACCAGGTGCCGTATGCGGAGACGATCAGGAACGCGACCGGTATCCCGACGATGGCGGTCGGCGTCATCCTCGACGGTCCGCAGGCCGAGGCCATCCTGGAAGCCGACCAGTCCGACCTGGTCGCCATCGGCCGCGAGGCGCTCACCGATCCGCACTGGGCCGTGCACGCGGCGCAGGCGCTCGGTGTCGACCCTGGGTGGGGGATGTGGCCGCCGTCTTACGGGTGGTGGTTGCATCTGCGCGAGCGCACCGGCGTCGCTGACTGAGCTCACCGAGCGAGCTCAGTCAGCGAGCTCAGATCGCACCGCCTATCCGCGGTTCAAGCGGGTGGTGTCGGTCCGTGAACTTAGTCCGCGGTGGAGGTTCGGAGCACTCCGTCGGGGTCGGCGGAGCGGCTGAAGTCTTCCCAGCCCATGTTGGCGATCGAGAGTTGGATTTCAACGTCCAGCAGGGCATGCGGAGTGGCGCGGAAGGATCGCGGCTGGTTGCGTTCTGGGTCGATCTCCACGACGAGGACGGGATGCTCTGGGGAGGCGAGTGTGACCGCATCCACGGCTAGGAGCCGCTCGTGCTTGGTGTGTGACAGCAGGGTGGCGAGCTCTTCGCCCGTCCAGCCTTCGAACTCGGGTATGGCAACCAGAGTGGTGTCGAGGACGACGTCGTCATCCCAGTATTCGCGGGGCGTGGTGAGGTCGCGCCAGGCGGTGTCCCAGGCGTGGTCGTCAGAGAAGTCGGTGCGCACGATCGGGGTGGCGTCTGCATTGAGCAGTGTCTTCAGGGCGGCGGGTGTGACCGTGCGTGGGGAGGCGGTCATGACTTCGTCGCCATGGTCGATCACGTGCTGGCCTTCGCGCCACAACACGGTGCCGTCAAAGGCACAGAGCCGGACTTCGCCGCCAGGTACCACGATGAGGTGGTCTCCCGGACCGGCCAGTTGTTCGACAACGCTGCCGTCGTCGGCCCGGACCTGAAGGAATCCTTCGTTGTCGAGGGTCAGGCTGGCGTCTGCGGCGCGGGAGTTGGGCGCATACCACAGTTGTATTCCGTCGGCGCGGATCAGTCTCGTTCCTTCACCGTTGCCTTCACCGGCTCGGTGGTACAGGACGGTGCCACCGTCGGCGGAGGTCAGGGATTGGTTGCGGAGTGTCTGTCCGCGTCGGAGGACGGCGCCGCGCGGCGGGCTGTGCCCGGCTGCTGTGCAGGGTGCGTGGTGGTGAATCCGCCAGACGGCTGTTCCTGCGGCGTCCAGAAGGGCAAGGCTGCCGTCGTCGCGGACGGCGAGCCGCTCCACGCCCGCATCGGCGGTGTCTGACTGCCAGACCGGCGCGCCGCACGAGGTGCGCAGTACAAGGTCGCCACGCAGGGTCAGGTCGACCCAACTGTCGTCGAGCCAGCTCGTGTCGGTCGCCCAAACCGGGGTGTGGGTGGCGTTGCAGTAGAGCACCAGGTTTCCGTCGTCGTGGTGAAGCAGCGTGTGCGAGCCGGATGGGGAGGTCAGGGACTGAAGACGTAGACGCGACCCCAAGCCCATGGCAGGTCCGCCGTAGTCGTATGACACAGCCGGTGGGGGCGCCACGGTCGTGCTGGCCGAGCTCTCGCGCCACAGCATGTTCCCGGCCTCGTCGACCAAGCAGAGATGAAGGGCCGTGCCCTGTTTCGTCGGAACTCGCTGCCAGGTCAGCACCGTGTTGTCCTGCTCCAGCCACCGTGCCAGCGGTGGACTGAGGAAGAAATGCCCCCACGAGGTGCTGACACGAAGCGAACCATCCGGTTCACGTATGACAGTGTCGGTCTCCACGCCCTTGGAGCGGTTGCGGTACAGGTAGCGTTTGACAGTGATCTCGGCGGCCGGCGCGAAGCCCTTGAACGCCGGCTGCATATTCGATGATTCCTGCACGGTCCCTCTCATCAACTACGACAACCGGCGACGGGTCCCCGCCGACACACGGTGAGACGACCATAGTCACCTTCCAATCACGCCTCGCCGCATCCAGCGACAACTGGTCAGACAGACCCACGCAGATGCCCGGGAGGGCACGATGTCTCCTGCTGTGGTGGTTCCGGCCGAGTTGGCGGCCACCCCATCGCAAGTTCTTCGGTGCTTCCCCGTGGATCGATGAGCTTCCCGAACTGGCCGAGAAGCAGCTGGCGGCGTGGCGGCTGTGCCCAGATGGCGCCGCCCGGCACGGCATGGTGGCGCTGGTGCTGCCCGTCGTGCGCGACGACGGTAGCGCTGCGGTGCTGAAGTTGCAGCCGGTCACCACCGACACCGCCGGGGAGCCGGTGGGGTTGCGGGTGTGGGACGGGCGGGGTGCGGTGCGGTTGCTGGAGCACGACCCGGTCTCGGGCAGCATGCTGTTGGAGCGGCTCGCGACGCGTTCTTTGTCCAGTGTGGACGATGATGTGGCGGCGGCGCGGGTCCTGGCCGGGCTGCTCGCACGGTTGAGCTCGGTGCCCGCTCCTGCTGGGCTGCGGAAACTGTCCGATGTGGCAGCCGGGATGCTCACCGGCGTTCCGGGCGCGTGCGCGCGGCTGGCCGATCCGGCGCAGCGACGGCTGCTGGAGCATTGTGCGGGCGTGGTCGCGGAGTTGCGCGGCGAGGCGGGTGACCGGCTGCTGCACTGGGATCTGCATTACGACAACGTGCTGGCGGGGCAGCGGGAACCGTGGTTGGCCATCGATCCGCAGCCGCTGGCCGGTGACCCCGGTTTCGAGCTGATGCCGGCGTTGCACAACCGCTGGGACGAGGTGGTGGCCTCTGGTGATGTGGCAGGGGCGGTGCGGCGCCGGTTCGAGGCGATGGTAGAGGTGCTGGGCCTGGACCGGCAGCGCTCGCCGGGCTGGACTCTGGGGCGGGTGCTGCAGAACTGCCTGTGGGACGTCGCAGACGGCGATGCCGGGCTGAGCGAGGTACAGGTCGCCGTGGCGGAGGCCCTGATCGCGTGGGGGCCGTGAGCGGGTCAGCGCCGGTTCACCGGGCCGGTGGCCTAGGGCAGGCCGCCGAGAGCTTGGTCATGATCGTTGCTGGGCGAGGTCGGCCAGTGCGGTGACGGTCTTCCAGTTGCGGGCGGTGATGGCGACCCCGAGCCGCTTTTCCAGGTAGGCGGCGGTGGTTTTGGAGCGGCCCGCCCCGGCCGGGTAGTGCAGGTACAGCTGCCGCCCGGTCAGCTGGAGTTCTTCGGGCGAGCCTTCAGGCACGCTCAACTGCGCGGCGCGGTCGGCGTCGGGTTCGGTGGCCAGGAATGCCACATGCAGTCTGGCGTGGTCGCTTTGCCGGTCCTGGAACGGGTGGTGCGCAGCGATGCCGGTGATCTCGGTGCCGGTGCGCACCATGACCGGGGTGTCCACGCCTAGTTCGTCGGCCAGCCGTTTGCCCAGGTCCGCGGCCAGTGCCTCGGGGTCGTCGTGTTCGGAGGTGAAGATTACGTTGCCGCTTTGCAGGTAGGTTGCCACGTCGCCGTGTCCTGCGGCGACGACGAGGGCGCGCAGGTCGGCCATGGCGAGGCGGCCGTGGCTACCGAGGTTGACCGCGCGCAGCAGCGCGACGTACGTGCTCATGGCGGAAATCCTGCCATCCTCCGGCGGAGCGCGGTGCCCCGCTCCCGGTCCTGGGAGCGCAGCAGGCCAGGGCCTGCCCTACGCGGGGCTGACCCCGCTGACCCTGGCCACCGTGCGGGTTCGCCAGCAACGCCGACACCGCGCGCCGCCTGGCCGCGCCGCTGATCGTCGGTGAGTTCGGGCTGGACGCCACCAAGCCGGGCGCTGGACTACGTCGACGACGTGCTCGCCGAAGCCGACCATGCGAGCGCGAGCTGATGGTACTGATCCAACGACCCGAGCAGCTGGAGACCGTACGCCGCCGACGGCGGGTGGGCGTCGCCTACCGATTCACCTCGCCCACGGCACCGACAGCTGAGCAGGGCGGAGCCCGGGTGTCACAAGCGCGCTTCGGCGACGGCTTGGGCGGCGGATTCCCGGCACACGAACCGTTCGCGCAGCCGGGTGATCGTCAACAGCCGCAACATCGCTCCGTGACCGGGGACCACGAACAGCTTGGTGCTGCGGTGGTCGGCGCGGCGCTGGGTATGCAGCAGTAGTTCGATGGCGGCGCTGCTGGCGAAGGACACCTCCGAGAGGTCCAGGACGATGGCCTGCAGGGCCGCGGCGGTCAGGCGCTGGCGGATCAGCTCGGTGAGTCTGGGCACCGTGGCCAGGTCTATCTCGCCACCGATGCGGACCACCACCACACCCGAAGCGGGCCATTCCACGGCCAGCCGCAGCGCGGAAGCGCAGGTCGCGTGCGCGGCGACGGGATCCTCGGCGGTGTGTGGCGCGACGATCGCGTGGCCGCCGCGAGCCCACGCGGCCGGTGGCATGCCGGATCTGGAGACGATCACGCTACCTCCCCTGGTTGCGTATCGACGGTTCGGTTGGCCACGGGCCCGGGAACTCGCCGCTGCGCTCAACGCAAGAGGTACGCCGTGGCGGCTGCTCAACCGCACCTACCACCGTAGGAGCCACCGGCCGAGCCAACAAGGCTCGCCACGTTCGTGTGGTATTTGGTCTCGATCAGGTGGCAGTGAGGTGGTGGCGCGCCGGGATCTGCCTAGTTGGGCGACGATCCACCGTCCCTCAACGGGGCGTGTTGTCGCGCAGAGTGACAGCACTGTGGAGGTGGCAAAACCCGGGAACAACAGCACCCCAGCCACCTCAGACCCGGCCTCCTCGGCGACCTCACCGCTGGCCAACTGCTCCCCGAGCCAGGGCCACCCCCAACGCGTCGCTGAACGGCACCGGGGTGTGCGGGGCGGTGACCATCTCCACCGGGGCCCGCAGCGACGCGAAACCCGCCCCCGCCACCAGCGCCGAGATGCCAGTGGTCATGCAGCACCGCGGCGTAGCCTCATCCACGACCACCAGCCGCACCCCAGTAGCGGCCAACCGCTCCGCCGACACCTGCCCGGCCCCGGTCACCCGAGCCCGGAACCGACGCAAGCAGTCCAGATCCCGCCGCGCCCGCGAAACCTCCTCGCCCCGGGTAGGCCTGCTGAACACCCTCGAAATGCCCGTAGCAGTGGGTCAACTTCACCTCGATCAACGTCGGCCCACCACCCTCCCGGGCCCGCGCGACCGCCTCCCCCGCGGCCTCGTGCACCCACAGCCGACAAACATCACCCGATCGGCGTGCCCCTGCCGGTGCTCGGCGAACGCATGGTTGAATACCGGCGTGCCGCGTGGCGCCGATTAGAGAGCAGTGGGCAGATCGACAACCGGGCGAGCACCTTCACCAAGGGGATCACGCCATGAACAGGCACTCCGCACCCCGCGCCTGACCCATACCAATTCCGCGCGCAGCCCCTGTCTCCCGCAGCACCCGGCACCCTCCCGCCAGCAGCTGCCCCCTGCTCGATCGAGCTCCAGACCACGGGATCCCGCGCGCCCCAACACTCCTGGAGACACCAGCACAACATGTCCTTCAACCACACCATCATCGAAGAATTCCGCACCAGCGCGGGCAAAGTCGGCGGCCCCTTCGCAGGCAACGACCTCCTCCTGCTCACCACCACCGGCGCGAAAACCCAACGCCCGCACACCGTCCCACTCGGCTACGTCCGCAACGGCGACCAGCTGCTGATCACCGGCTCCAACCTCGGCGCACCCCACCACCCCGGCTGGTACCACAACCTCCTCGCCCACCCGCTGGTCCAGGTCGAAATCGGCACCGAAACCTTCGAAGCCATCGCCGTCCCCGCCGAAGGACCCCACCGCGACCAACTCTTCGAACACATCACCCGTACAGCACCCGGCTACGCCGACTACCAAACCCGCACCAACCGAACCCTGCCCGTGATCGCACTCCAACGCACCGAAAACCCCGCAGACGCCACACGCGAGATCACCAACCTCGCCGACAAACTCCTGCAGGTCCACGCCTGGCTACGCGCCCAACTCCAGCACGTCCGCACCGAAGCCCACACCCACATCACTGCCCGAACCAGCAGCGACCACCAACCACCTAGCCTCGGCATGCAGATCCGCCAGCACTGCCTGGCCTTTTGCGAATTCCTGACCTTCCACCACACCAGCGAAGACGACCACATCTTCCCCGCCCTCGCCCACCACCACCCGCACCTGCGCGACGCCCTCGACCGCCTCCGCACCGAACACCGCACCGTCGCGCATATCAAAGACGAAATCCTCGCCCTGCTGGCCGACATCACCAACGCCGACCCCCACCAGTTCCGCACCGAACTCGACCGCCTCGCCCGAGAACTACACGCACACCTCGACTACGAAGAGCGAACCCTCATCCCCGCCCTGACCGAAATCCCCTGGCCCCCAACACCAGCGACCTGACCAGGAAACACTTTCCCGGCCACCCCGCCGGTTGACCGGGAAAGCCTCACCCGAACACGCCGTGCCGCGCAACCGGCTGCGAACGCTCCACCGCACCCTCCACCGGCGCCGCATGCCGCCCACCCGACACCGGCTCCCACACCGACGTCACCACCAACGACAACTCACCATCCACCACATCCACCGACACCTGATCACCCGCCGACACCGCGCCCCCCAACACCATCGACGCCAACCGGTTGTCCAACTCCCGCGCGATCACCCGACGCAACGGCCGCGCCCCGAACTCCGGCTGATACCCCCGGTCCACCAACCAATCCAGACCGGCATCCCCCACGACCAACCGAATCCCCTTGGCCGCCAACTGCGCCCCCGTGCGCTCCAACAACAACAAAGCGATCCGCCGCAACTGCTCCGCCCCCAACGGCCGGAACACCACCACATCATCGATCCGGTTGATGAACTCCGGCCGGAAGAACGCCCGCAACTCCTCCAGCACCACCAACGCCGACTCCCCAGCATCCGCCCCCGCATCCAGCACCCGATCAGCCCCGATGTTCGAGGTCATGATCACCACCACGTTGCGGAAATCCACCAACCTGCCCTGCGAATCCGTCAACCGCCCCGCATCCAACACCTGCAACAACGTGTTGAACACATCCGGATGCGCCTTCTCCACCTCATCCAGCAACACCACCGAATACGGCTGCCGCCGCACCCGATCAGTCAACTGCCCCGCCTCGCCATAACCCACATACCCAGGCGGCGCACCCACCAGCCGGGACACCGTGTGCTTCTCCTGGAACTCCCCCATGTCCAACCGCAACAACCGCTGCACATCCCCGAACAACGCATGCGCCAACGCCCGCGCCAACTCCGTCTTGCCCACTCCAGTGGGCCCCAGGAACAAGAAACTCCCGATCGGCCGATCCGGATCCGCCAACCCTGCCCGCGCCCGACGCACCGCCTCCGCCACCGACGCCGCCGCCGCATCCTGACCGACCACCCGCGACCGCAACTGCTGCTCCAACTCCAACAACCGCTGCACGTCCTGCGCACTCACATCCGCCACCGGAATCCCGGTCCACGACGCCACCACATCCGCCACGTCGTCAGCGACCACCGTCGGCTCGAACACCGCCGACTCCCGCACCTCACCACCACGCCGCAACCGCACCCGCGAACAAGCCTGATCCAGCAGATCCACCGCCTTGTCCGGCAAGAACCGATCCGCGATGTAACGCTGCGACAACTCCGCCGCCGCCGACAACGCCGAATCATCGATGCGCACCCGATGATGCCGCTGGTACTTCTCCCGCAACCCCTCCAACACCACCACCGCCTCGGCCACCGACGGCTCCGCTACCATGATCGGCGCGAACCGCCGCTCCAACGCCGGATCCTTCTCCACGTGCCGCCGGTACTCCTCCACGGTCGTCGCCCCGATCAACCGCACCTCACCCCGCGCCAACGCCGGCTTGAGCATCGTGCCCGCATCCATCGACCCCTCACCCGCACCGGCCCCCACGATGCTGTGAATCTCATCAACGAACACCAACACGCTCTCCCGATGCGCCCGGATCTCCGACAGCACATCCCGGAACCGCTGCTCGAACTCCCCCCGGTACTTCGCCCCGGCCACCATCCCCGCCAGATCCAGCGACACCACCCGCATGTCCGCCAACGACCACGGCACCGCACCCTCAACGATCCGCCGCGCCAAACCCTCCACGATCGCGGTCTTCCCAACCCCCGGATCCCCCACGAACACCGGGTTGTTCTTCGACCGCCGCCCCAACACCTCGATCGCCTGCTCGATCTCGGCATCCCGGCCCACCACCGGATCCAACTTCCCGGCCCGCGCCAACTCCGTCAGATCCAACCCGAACTCGTCCAACCGCGGCGTCACGCTCAACACCGACCGAGCCCCACCCCGATCACCCAACTCGATCGCCCGCGCCAACGCCCGCCCGGCCACCGAATCCGCATCCACGGCCAACCCCAACACCAGATGCCGCGCCCCCACCACATGGGCACCCTCACCCAACGCCTGCTGATACGCCCCCAGCAACGCCCGCCGAGCCGCCGACGACAACACCGGCCGCCCCACCACCCCCGAATCCTGCGCCACCACCGCCGACCGCACGGCAGCCGCCAACTCCTCCACCCGCACCCCGGAAGAAACCAGCAACTCCGCCGTCGCCGGCACCTGAGTCACCGCCCACAGCAGATGCGCACCGTCCAACTCCCGGCTGCCCCAGTCCACAGTTGCCCGAACCGCCCTCGACACCACCTCATGCGCCTGCGCATCCAGCAACGTGCCCAACGCCAAGCCGCGCTCCGACGCCGAAGCACCCCCCGACGCCCCCGAGAACACCTCGCTGAACAGCGAATCAAAGGCGGCAGAGGAATCACCGACACTGCCGCGAACCAAAGGGGCCACCTCCACAACACACGCAGGCCCCGCCTGCAAACCGAACTCCAACACCAGACCAGCGCGCAACACCACCCACTCAGCGGGACCGGCCCCCGACCACCAACCCCATCAGCAGCACCGCGCTGATCCCCACGACCACGCCACCGAGCGGTGCAACCCCGGATCACTGGCCGGACCCGCGAAGCACAACTCGATCACCGCAGCCGCGATGTTGGCACCAACATACTGAGACGTCCGGAACAGCCCCGCAGCTATCCCGGCATCACGCGCCGACGCCTGCCGGCACAACGCCGACTGGCTCCCGATGTTGTAGAACCCGTTCGGCACCCCCAGCACCGCCGCCACGGCCACCAACGCCACCACCCCGTGGTGCCGGGTCGCCGTAGTATCCGGGAAATTTCGGGCGCATATGGCCCGCTACGCCCGTGACCTGCCGTTTTGCGGTGTCACGCGCCCGCCGTGTCGTCCTCGACCTGTGCCGTGCGGTGTGGTGCGTCGTCACCGCGCCACCAGCTCCGTAAGGTCGGCGAGCAGCTCGGACGCGGTCACCGGGTCGAGTTCGGCGAAGGCGAGCCTGGACAGCTCCCCGGGCGGGTTCCACGCACTGGGCTGCTCCGACAGCCCTATGAATTCCAGCGTCTGCTCGGTGGAAACGTCGACAGCGCCGATCGTGAACCCCTCCGACGGACTGACGATGATCCAGCGGTCCTTCGCGACCCGCTTGGACAGCCAGCACTGCACACCCGCGAACATCGGCTCGTCGCGCTCCCAGCCGCGCCGTTGCAGGCCGAGCAGCTTGCCGGTCGGCACGGTGATGTTCTCGAACCGCTCCAACCGGTCGCCGGCCGCCTCGTCGTCGGTGAGCCGGTGCACGGCGCGGCCGAGCTGCGGGAAAGGCTGCAGGATCTCGTGGTCGGCGAACAGCTCCTCCCACTCCGTCAGCTCCTCGCCGAGATGGAGCGGGTGCGCCAGCCGCACCGAGGCGCCCTCCGGCAACGTGAACTCCTCGTCCCGTACGTCGGCGAAGGTGCGGTCCTCCGCCACACGGAACGCCGTCACCGCACCAGCGCCGCTGGTGGCCACGGTCCCGTACAAAGCCCTCTCCGAAACCCCGGCCGGGACGCACAGCCACACCAGCCGCCGCACCAGATGCCACAGCAGGGGATGGGAGACGAAGAGCTCGCGGAACTCACCGGTCGTCCAGCTGCGGCCCGCGACCATCGCGCCCTCCAGCCGACGCACCTGGTCCGCGGCCACCGTCCGCACGTCTTTCTTCAGCGCCAGGAACCGCTTGCGTTCCGCCAGCGCCAGCTCGGCGTCGTCGCGGGCACCCGGTTTGGGCAGGTCCTTGCGCCGCTTGCCGTCCTGGCCCAGGACATACGGCCGCAACTGCTCGTCGAAGCCCACGGTGAAGCGCCGGGGCCCGTAGTCGACGACGGTCGAGCCGTCCGCGTCCAGCCCGAAGTCCGGCACCAGCCGGTCGGCGAGTTCCTCGCCGGACAGCCCCAGATCGGCCGCCACCTGCTCGATCTTCTCCTTGGCGCGCGTCTTGAGCGCCTTGAATCTCACCCGCTGGGACACCCCGTGCAGATGCATCAAGGCCACGTCGCTGCCGATGGTGGCCAGCACGTCCAGGCCCTGCACGGCCCGCTGGTGCGCTCCCTCGCCGGGCCAGTTCCGCAGCACCGGCGCCAGCCGGCGCACCGTGTCGTCGTCGCCGACCCACCCCAGGGCATGCAGCGCCCAGCTCTCCTCGGGCGGCATCCCGGACAGCCGCCACTGCTCGAACAGCGACCAGGCGAAGGCGGCCAGCGACTCGGGATCGCACGACTCCTTCACCATCTCCACGCCCGTATAGACCGCGCCCGGCCGGGAGATCGCCAGCATCGTCAACAGATGGCGCACGGACTCCGACGGCAGCACCGAGGCCCGGTCGCGCAGCAGCACGCGCGGCAGCAACCGGGGGTCCGCCCAGGCCGCGGGCCGCGGCATCTTCGACGGCAGCGCCAGCTCCAGACCGTCGGCCGACAGCAGGTCACGGACAGCATCGACCGCCTTGGGGCCGTGACCGGCCACCGCGTCGAGAACCGCGTCCTTGCCGTGCGTGGCGGCAATGGCCCGCAGCGCGTGCTCGGCGCCGTGGCGGGCGGCGCCCGCCGGACCGGCCGCGTCGGGCACCAGCAGCACGGCAGCGTCCGCGCCGTGCCGGGCGAACCAGGCGCGGGCCGTGACCGCGGCGGACTTCAGCCGCACGAACCAGTCGGCCATCAGCCGCGCGACCTCCAGCTGCCGGTACGGCAGGAGCAGTTCCCCGGCCACGGCGGGCTCCCGCGCCGCGGCACGCAGCAGCGGCGGCAGCGCGTCCTTCTCCCACCGGGCGGCCACCGGCTTCAACTTCTCGACCGGCTGCCACATGTACTCGGGAGTCCACTGCGCCAGCAGCGGGCGGTACGCGTCCGGGCCGTCGGCGAACAGGTCGGCCAGCTGGTAGTTGTCGAGGTCGGTGAAGCGCTCCCGCAAGGTCGCCACGTCGGGATACGGCTCGTTACGGCGGCGTCGCGCCCGCCGCTCCGGCTCCTCGACGGCGCCCGCCCACGTCTCGCGCTCGCCGGGCTGCCACAGCACGTGGGTCTCCTCCCCGGCTACGAGTCCCTTGACGGTTCTCGGCTTCGGCGCCGTCCGCCCGCTGGTCCACGGCGGGCTCACCAGCAGCTCCGGCAGCGCGTCGGCGGAGGCGTCGGCGACGGCCGGGTGCAGCAGCCCCCGCACCACCCCGGCGGCCCGAGGCGGGAACTGTGCGAGCCGCGACTCCAGCAACTCACCGTGCGTGGCGACATGCGCGGTCAGCAACTGGCCCAGCAGGAAAGAGTTGCGGCCCGGGGCAGGCGCCGCCCGGCCTGCCAGCAGGCGGGCCGCGCGCACCGGATACCGGCGCACCGCCTCCAGCAACGCCGGACGTACCCGTTTGTCGTCCGCGTGGGACATCAGCAGCTCGAACGCCTCGTCCGTCGGCAACTCCGCCAGGACGCCTGCCTGTTCCTCCGCCGACCCAGCGTCGGAAAGCGTCCGGTGCCGCCAGATCTCCGCGATCAGCGCGGCGACGGCCGGGCCGACGCCCTCGGCGACGGTGGCCGCGGCGGAGAGCGTGCCGTCATAGGCGGGCACGCCGCCCGCGCGCAGCAGAGCCCGCAACTGCTCCTCGTCGTTCAGCGACTCGAACAGCATGGCGCGTACGACGCGGTTTTCCCGGCCGCTCTCCCCCGGGTCGGCGCAGCACTCCGCGACCCAGTCGGTTTCGCTCGGCACCAGGTACGACACCACGATGCGGCGCCGGGCACCACCGCGGTGCGCCGCCAGAGCCGCCACCACCTCGCGGTACTGGTCCTCGCAGTCCCTCGCCAGCAGCATCCGCACCCGGTCGGCGGCGCTCCGGCGCAACCACAGCCGTTGCCGCGGCGGCGAGTAGCCCTCGGGCAGGACGGCCAGCCTGGTGGTCCGGTCCTGGCCGCTCTCGTGGTCGAGCTCGAACAGCTCCACCGTGGCACGGGCCGCGAAGGCCGTTCCGTGCCGCAGATCCCAGGCGTCGACGACCTCTTCGTACAGCAGCTTCCCGCGGTCGGTGATCACGGCCAGGACCGCGGCGCCGACCGGATCCGCCGTCCCCTTCAGGTAGCGGCGTGCGGCGGCCGCGAGTTCGGGGTCGACGCCCGGGACGTCCCCGTCGAGAACCGTGCCGGTCCACTGCTCCGTCGCCGCCGCGAGCCGCCTGTCCCAGTGGTCGAGAGCCGCCCCGTGGGGGACGTGCGTGAACCGCTCGATGCCGCCCCAGCGCGGGCGGACCCTGTGCCGCCAGGCGACGGGCATCACGAAGGAGTCCTCGTCGGGTGCCGCCGCAGCATCTTTGGCATTTCCGGTGCCCCCGGCGTCCGGCGTGTGGCCGGCGCCCACGGGCGCGTACCCCTCGCGTTCCTTCTCTCGCACGGCCTCGGCTACGTACGCCTCCGCGGCCGTCGCCGAGCCGCAGTCCTCGACCCGCGTACGCCCCGGTGCACCGGCCTCTCCGTGACGGACCCTCACCATCGCGCCGTCCGCCCCAACCTCCCAGAACATGGTTGGGCTGTCTTCTCTCCCGTCAGCCAGCTCCCAGCGCCGCACGGCCGCCCCTTCTTCGGACCCACGCCGACCCCAGGTCAGCGCTCCTGTGATGAACCCGCCCGCGACAGGGGCGATCGACGGGCCTCACAGTAGATCCGGTCACTGACAACGGCCGCTGGCGGCCCTGCACCGGGGTCCAGCCAAGAGATCTTGCGCCGATACGCCGGGTCGGACAGATAGCGGGCCGCGTAGATCGTTCTCCGCAGCTAGGGCGGCCGCGAGCTGGTTCTGCCGGCCCGAGGCTGACAGTTTCCCGACCAACAGCGAGGCGGTCGCATGCCCGAACTTCAACGAACCCGCGAGACGGAGCAGGTCGTCATTGTGCGCCGCGATCAGGTCGACACAGCACCGCATCGAAGGCGATCGGGAGCATCATGGGCCGCGACAACCGCCCACGCCACCACATTCGTCGGCCGGGACGCGGGACAGATCAGCAGCAGTCACCCGGCCAGCCTATGTTGTTAGCGTAACTAACTTCAAAGGTCTGACCGGAAACCCGACCTCAGCTCGCGCGCTTCTGCGCCTTCTCGATCGCCTCAGCCAACCGGGCCAACTCTTTGCCGATGTGCGACAGCCGCTCCGCCATTACGCTGGCGTGCCCGGACAGCGGGCCGGCGTGCCCCGCCGCACGCAGCCACTCTGTCACCCCAGCGCAACCGACGGACATGCCGTCCGCGGTCAGCGAGAACCCGCGCATGACCTGCTCGATCTCCTCGACGGTGTGCGCCACCGCCGGGTCGCGCAGGCGATCACCCAGCGCCGACGCAGCCTCTCCCACCTGCCACGAGACCTCGGCCGAGTAACCCGACTCGCCGGAATCGGCGCTCCGTCTCGTACCCGACCGCCGAGGTGGCGTGTGCCTACCCGCCTGCGGCGGCGTGTTGTCGGAAGGTCCAGCGGCAGTCATAACGAACCAATCAACCCGAGACGGACACCCATCTCCACCCCGACGCGCGAGAAGCCCCCCGACCGGTGGCCCAAGTCCACCCGATTCCCAGTTCTCCCCAGCGCAGGAGTAGGTGAGGCGAGGCTATCGCGTCGTGGCTCGTATTGGTGAGGGTTGGTTTGTAGGATTGGTTTTGATCAACACTGAAATCACAAGAACATCAAAATATTGGTGGGTGCTGGAGGTACCCGCGAAGGCCGAGAACTCCAGCTCGGCAAGTTCCGCACGGTCAGTCGAAGTCGTGCAGGATCTCGTAGATCTCCTCGTCGGTGGTGGCGCTGAAGTTGCGGTACCACTGCCCCACCGCCGCGAAACCGGCCGGTTGCAGCACGCACACCACCACATCCGCCTCCGCGCGCAACGCGGTGACAGCGTCCGGCGCGCCCACCGGGACGGCCAGCACCACGTTCCGCGGGGACGACTCGCGCAGCATCCGCACCGCCGCGCGGGCCGTCGCCCCGGTGGCCAGTCCGTCGTCGACCAGCACCACGTCACGCCCGGCCAACGGCAGCGGCTCGCCGCGGTGGAACAACCGTTCCCGGCGCCGCGCCTCGGCCCGCTCCCGCTCACAGGCCGTCTGCAGGGTCCGTTCGTCGAGGTGGAACGAGCGCACCAGCTGCAGGTCGTAGCTCGCCGGCCCGTCCGCGGTCACCGCGCCGACCGCCAGCTCCGGCTGGCTCGGCGCGCCGATCTTGCGGGCAACGCAGACCCGCAACGGCGCCTTCAACATCCGGGCCACCTCGGCGGCCACCGGCACCCCTCCCCTGGCCAACCCGAGCACGACGGGGTCGACCAGCTCAAGCCCGGTCATCCGCTGGGCCAGGACCTGGCCGGCGTGCCGGCGGTCGGCGTAACCGGTGGTGGTTCGTTCCGGGAAACTCATGCGAGGCATCGCTCGCCTCCCGTCCGCCGCGCGTGCGCACGACAGCACATCGGGGAAACCACTCGCCTCGATGATGCCCGCCCGCAGCCGATGGGCAAACCTCCTCAGGTTCGGAAACCAGCGACCTGCAGCACCCGGAGCCGGTTCAGCGCGGCCGCCAGCTCGAAGCGTCGCGGCACGGCGAAGTCCCCCACGTAGTGCTCGTCGACAGCCGTGACACCGCGCTTGGCGACGTCCGCGGCGAAGGCGTCCAGCACCTCGGCGATGGTGCGGGTGCCGTCCAGCACCCCGCGCCGTGCGCAGCTGACCAGCGCCAGCCCGATCCCGGTGACCTGCGCGGGGTCGACCACCTGCTCCACCCCGCGTAGTTCCACAGTGGACTCTCCCAGGGTCAGCGCGTCCACCCCCCGGGCGCGGATCTTCGGGCGGTCGGTGGCGATCGAGCGCGGATCCACCACGCGGTGCCGAACCGGCGGGAAGGCCTGGGCCTCAGAGTGGCGACCGGTGGGCGCCGCGGCCAGCTGCTTGGCGCGTTCGGTGACGTCGCGGGCGTGGTAGGCGTCCAGCATCAGCACCTGGTCGGCGACGTCCATGTAGTCCCCGGAGCCGCCCATCACCAGCACCGTCGACACCTCGTGCGCGGCCCGCAGCGGCCGGATCAGGTCCACGAACGGCGTCAGCGGCTCGGACTCCTTGGCCACCAGGGCCTGCATCCGGGCGTCGCGGATCATCAGGTTCGTCGCCGCGGTGTCCTCGTCGACCAGCAGCACCTTCGCCCCGGCCTCCACCGCCTCCACGATCGCCGCAGCCTGGGAGGTGGAGCCGGAGGCGTTGTCGGTGGAGAAGTCTGCGGTGTCGGCGCCGCTGGGCAGGTGGCTGACGAACGGGCTGACGTCCACACGGTGCACCCGCCGCCCGTCCTCCGCGCGCACCTTGACGGTGTCCTCCCGGCACACCACCAGTTCCCGGCCGTCGCCGGGGATGTGGTCGTAGACGCCGAACTCCAGCGCCCGCAGCAGCGTGGACTTGCCGTGGAAACCGCCCCCGACGATCAGCGTGATCCCCTCGGGCACCCCCATGCCACGTACCCGGCCGCGGTTGGGCAGCTCCACCTCGACCCGCATCGACTCCGGGGAGGCGAACGGCACCCCGTCGGGCAGCGGCCGCTCGTCGACGCCACTGCGCCGGGGCAGCATCGAGCCGTCGGCGACGAAGGCCACCAGGCCCAACCGCGGCAGCATCCGGCGCAGCGCGTCGGTGTCCTCAATGGAGTCCACGAACTCCCGCAGCCGGCGCTGATCGGCGCTCGCCCAGCGAAGCGCCGCCTCCACCACGTCGGGCAGCTCGTCGCACAACGCCTGCTCCGCCTGCCTGCCATCGATCGTCCGGCCCCGCCCCGGCAGGTCGATGCCCAGCCGGAGCACCACCGCCCCGCCCGCGATCTGGCAGGCACTTCGGTCCAGCACCTGCTGCCGACCGGCGTCCACCCGCAACCGGCTGTCGCGGAGCCTGCGGTGCGCCGCTCGCACCAGGTAACCGGCCAGCGCGCGCGCCCGCACCGGCGTGGACCACAACTCCGCTGGGAAGCCCGCGACCACCGGATCCACCCGGACCTCGCAGCGGCTGGCCGGCGCGTACGGGTCCGGCTGCACCCGCTGGACCTCCAAGATGAACCCGCCGAATGACCAGCGGCCGCTCAACGACTTGTAGCGGCCGTAGCTGGCGCCGTGCATGGCGCGCAGTTCCTGCCGCAGCGCCTGCTCGCCGCCACGGTCGCCGCGTGGCCGGTCGTCACGCCCGCGATCGCTCGGCCGCCGATCCCTGTATCGCCCCGCTCCGGGACCGCCCGTTCGCTGTGCCATGCCCGAGACCTACCTGACCGGCCGCCGATTCTCCAATCGGGAGACGTAGGTCACTCCAGATCGTCCGCGAGGCTCGAGGCCGCTGACACCACAGTGGACGGCCGAGTGTCCACTCGGGGCAAAACCGGCGAAACGGCGCGTCGGAACCCGGCGCGCTCCCACATGCCGGGTTATCCTCCGAACGCGCAAGATCCAGAGCACCACCCGGTCCGACACCCCGAACGGCCGGTTCCACTCGACGACGCTGCCTGTGTTGGTGAGGAGGCGAGTGTAGTGCTTCGCAGATTCGGCGGTCCGGTCGACAGCAGTCACCGGCAAGGTCTGGGCCGCAGCGGTTCCCGCCGTCCACGTAGGACTTCCGCGCTGCTCGCGGCTGTGATCGCCGCGGCGGGCCTGGCCGGCGGCATCGCCCACGCCGACCCGGCGCCCACGGCCCCGCGGCTCAACCCCAACGACCCCAACGGGGCTTGGGCGGGCTACAGCGTCGAAGGCTCGCGCGACGCGCAGCCGCGCTACCGCCCCGCAGGCGCGGTGTCCGGAATGGACGTCAGCGGTCATCAGGGCGATGTCGACTGGCCGAAGGCCTGGGCCGACGGCGCCAGGTTCGCCTACGTCAAGGCCACCGAGGGCACCGAGTTCCGCAACGACCGCTTCGGACAGCAGTACGACGGCTCGCACGCCGTCGGCATGATCCGCGGCTCCTACCACTTCGGCCTGCCGGACCGCTCCAACGGAGCGGACCAGGCCAACTTCTTCGTCGACAACGGCGGGGCCTGGAGGCATGATGGGCGCACCCTGCCGGGGGCGCTGGACATCGAGTACAACCCCTACGGGGAGGCCTGCTACGGCCTGGACCCGGCCGCGATGTCGTGGTGGATCGCCGACTTCAGCAACACGTACCACGCCCGGACCGGGCGCTTCCCGATCATCTACACCACCACCAACTGGTGGAACCGCTGCACGGCGTCCAATCCGGACTTCGCGCCGAACAATCCGTTGTGGATAGCCCGCTACGCCCCCAATACGGGCCCGCTGCCGGCCGGCTGGGACTACCAGACGATCTGGCAGAACAGCGACAAGGGCTCGTTCCCTGGTGGGCAGGACGTCTTCAACGGCAGCAACAAGCAGCTCAAGCGATTCACCTCCTGAGACCGTCCCTCCCAACGGCGATGCGGGCCGCTCCGGAATCTTCCGGGGCGGCCCGCATCGTTCGCGATCTACTTCGCCACCAGGTCCGGCGGGATGGGCTGGTCATTGGCGATCGCCTCGAACATCCGCTTGGCGCCGTCGGAGTCCCAGATGATCACCGAGCCGCCGTCGGAGTCCTTGCCGAAGCGGCCGAACGGCGCGCTGGTGGTGACGCCCTGACCGCTGCTGATGTCGCCCATCGCCAGCGCCAGCGACGCCAGGTGCCACAGGTGGTCGCCGTCGTTGACCAGGAACGTCTTGCTGGCCCCGGAGGCCAGCGGGAACAGCCGGAACGGGTTGAGCAGCGTTGCCGGGCTGGTGGCCTTGTCGACCAGCGCGGCCAGCAGCTTGCGCTGGTTCTCCGCACGCTCCAGGTCACCGCCCTTGAGCGAGTAGCGGGCCCGCACGAAGCCCAGGGCCTGCGGCCCGTCGAGCTCCTGGCAACCGGCCTGCAGGTGCGCGTTGGCCATCTCGTCGTCCATCGGCTGGTCCAGGCAGATGTCCACGCCGCCGACGGCGTCGACCAGGTCCGAGAACCCGCCGAAACCGATCTCCGCGTAGTGGTCGATGTGCACGCCAGTTGCCTGTTCGACGGTCTGCGCCAGCAACTGGGGTCCACCGAAGGAGAACGCCGCGTTGAGCTTCGTCTTGCCGTGCCCCGGGATCGCGACGTAGGAGTCGCGGGGCAGGCTGATCAGCGCCGGCTGGCCGCCGCCGCTGGGGATATGCACCAGCATCACGGTGTCGGTGCGGCGTCCGGCGGCGTCACCGGCCGACAGTTGTTCCCGCTGCGCCTCGTCGAGGCCATCGCGGCTGTCGGAGCCGACCAGCAGCCAGTTGGTGCCCGCCGAGTCCGGGGCCTGCCCGCCGAAGCCCAGCGCGTCGGTACGCTGCAGCATGCTGTCGAAGTAGATCACCAACCCGGCCAGGAGCAGGACCAGCACGACCAGCGTGATGCCGATGCGCCGGCCCCACCGCTTCTTCTTGCGGCGTGGCGGCAGCGGCGGTGGCTCGTCCACCGGCCGCCGGGGGCCGCGGTACGGAGGCGGTGGTCGCCGTCCTGGCGGCGGCCCGTCTGGGGCCTCTCGGTAGTAGTCGTACCTCTCGCCGCCGCCTTGCGGTCTCCGGCTCCTCGGCGGTTGCCCCGCCGACCAGTCGCTCATGCGCACACCTGCGTCGGTTCGATCCGGCGCGCCCCGCACGCTCCGGGTTTGGCGTGAAGCATTCCAGACGGCTGTGCCGGAAGCACCCACCCCTACCGAACAGTGATCGACAACCACCCGTTTTGGCTGGTGGCGGGCGCGAGCGCAAGCTCACACCCGCCACCAGCCGAGGTCGTCAGGCGTTGACGGCGTCCCGCACCGCCTCCGCCCACAGCCCGACCGCGTCGTCGACCTGCTCTGCGGTGACGATCAGCGGCGGGATCATCCGCACCACGTTGCCGTGCGGGCCGCAGGTCAGCAGCAGCAGCCCGCGCTCGGCGGCGGCCTGGTGTGCCCGGGTGGCCGTCGCGGTGTCCGGCGTGCCATCGGGCGTGCTGAACTCGTTGCCGACCATCAGGCCCAGCCCGCGCACGTCGCCGATCACCGGGTGCTCGGCGGCGACCTTGCGCAGGCCCTCCTGTAGCCGGGCGCCCTGCTCGGCGGCGTTTTCGACGAGGTGCTCGTCGCGAACCACGTCGAGGGTGGCCAGCGCCGCCGCGGCGGCCACCGCGTTGCCTCCGTATGTGCCGCCCTGCGAGCCAGGCCATGCCTGGCTCATCAGGTCCTCCGGCGCGGCGATGGCCGACAGCGGGAAACCGCTGGCCAGCCCCTTGGCGGTGATCAGGATGTCGGGCCGGATCCCGGCGTGGTCGTGGCCCCAGAATCGGCCGGTTCGACCGACACCGGTCTGCACCTCGTCGACGATGAGCAGGATTCCGTGCCGGTCGGCGCGTTCCCGCAGGCCAGCGAGGAACGCCGGCGGTGCGGGGATGTAGCCGCCCTCGCCGAGCACCGGTTCGATGATGATCGCGGCGGTGTCACGCGGCGAGCTGACGGTGACCAGCAACTGGTCGAACTCGGCCAGCGCGTAGCGCACCGCCTCGGCCTCGCTGGTGCGGTGCCGGTAAGCCTCCGGGAACGGGGTGAACACCACGCCGGGCATCATCGGGCCGATCCCGGCCCGCACTTTGACCCCGGAGCTGGTCAGCGCGCCCGCGCCCATCGTGCGACCGTGGAAGCCACCCTGGAAGGCCACGATGTTCTGCCGCCCGGTGGCCTGGCGGGCCAGCCGCACCGCCGCCTCGACCGCTTCGCTGCCGGAGTTGACGTAGAACAGCCGGTCCAGGCCGGTCGGCAGTACCTCGCCGAGTCGTTCGGTCAGCCGCAGTAGCGGCCGGTGCATGACGGTCGTGTACTGGCCGTGGATGAGGGTACCCACCTGGCGCTGGGCCGCCTCGACCACGCGCGGGTGGCAGTGGCCCGTGCTGGTGACCCCGATCCCGGCGGTGAAATCCAGGTATCGGCGATCCTGCTCGTCGTAGAGGTAGACGCCTTCCCCGCGGGCGGCTAGGACCGGCGTGGCCTGCTTCAGCACCGGCGAGAGCTCAGCCATGATCGACTCCAAGCTTCGAAGCGTGCAAAATGTAGGATTGTTGACAATCTCCGCTGACATGCAACCATCACCGAGCGTCGCTGTCCACCACCGAGGCAGAAGGGTTCGCCGTTGCCATGACAACCTCAACCGAACAGCACCCCCGAGAGGCAGTCGTCGTCGACGCCGCGCCGAAGCAACTGCTCATCGGCGGCAAATGGCGCAACGCCGACGGGGACCGCAGCTACGAGGTCGAAGACCCCTCCACCGGCCGCGCGCTGTGCTCGGTCGCCGACGCCTCCCCGCACGACGGGCTGGCCGCGCTGGCGGCCGCGGCCGACGCCCAGCCCCAGTGGGCCAAGCACCCGCCGCGCGAGCGCGGCGAGATCCTGCGGCGCGGCTTCGATCTGATCATGCAGCGGCACGAGGACCTCGCGCTGCTGATGACGCTGGAGATGGGCAAACCGCTGGCCGAGTCGCGCGCCGAGGTCACCTACGCGGCTGAATTTTTCCGCTGGTTCTCCGAAGAAGCCGTGCGCATCGGCGGCGACTACGCGGTGGCGCCCAACGGCAGCGGCCGGTTCCTGGTGATGCGCCAGCCGGTCGGACCGGCGCTGCTGATCACCCCGTGGAACTTCCCGATGGCGATGGGCACCCGCAAGATCGGCCCGGCCATCGCCGCGGGCTGCACCTCGGTGATCAAGCCGGCGCACCAGACGCCGCTGTCGATGCTGGCTCTGGCCGAGATCCTCGTCGAAGCCGGGCTGCCGGACGGCGTCCTCAACGTGGTGACCTCGCGCCACGCCGGCGAGCTGATGGAACCGATGATCCGCGACGGCCGTGCCCGCAAGCTGTCGTTCACCGGTTCCACCGCGGTGGGCCGCAAGCTCATCGAGCAGTCCGCCGACCAGGTGCTCAAGGTGTCGCTGGAGCTGGGCGGCAACGCTCCGTTCATCGTGTTCGACGACGCCGACCTGGACGCCGCGGTCGACGGCGCGATGCTGGCCAAGATGCGCAACATCGGCGAGGCCTGCACGGCGGCCAACCGGTTCTACGTGCACGCCGACGTCGCCGCGGAGTTCTCCCGGCGGCTGGCCGAGCGGATGAGCGGCCTGCGGGTGGGCCGCGGCGTCACCGACGAGATCCAGGTGGGGCCGCTAATCGACGACGCCCAGCTGGGCAAGGTCACCGACCTGGTCGCCGACGCCGTGCGGCTCGGCGCGGAGGTCGTCACCGGCGGCGGCGCCCGCGACGGTGACGGGTACTTCTACCAGCCGACCGTGCTGACCAACGTGCCGCTGGAGGCCCGGATGGGGCGGGAGGAGATCTTCGGGCCGGTCGCCCCGATCACCACCTTCACCGACGAGCAGGCGGTCATCACCCAGGCCAACGACACCGAGTACGGCTTGGTCAGCTATCTCTACACCCGCGATCTGCAGCGTGGCCTGCGGGTGTCCGAGGCGCTGGAGAGCGGCATGGTCGGGCTCAACCAGGGGATCGTGTCCAACCCGGCGGCGCCGTTCGGCGGGGTGAAGCACTCCGGCCTCGGCCGCGAAGGCGGCAAGTTCGGCATCGACGAGTTCCTCGAGACGAAGTACGTCGCCGTCGGCGGCCTCTGAGAAGTTCGCACGAAGGGGGCGGGCTCCCTCCGCGGTGGAGGGAGCCCGCCCCCTTCTCTGGCATCAGCTCGCCATGGAGCCGTTGAGGCGGTCCAGGGCGTCGTTCATGTGCTCTGTCAGCCGCCCCAGCAGCAACTGCTCGTCGCCGGCCTCGATCGCGTCGACGAGGCCCTTGTGCTCATCGACCAGCGCCTGCACGTCCGCGTGGTACTTGTCCTGCAGAGCGGTCAGGCACATCCGCTTCTCCACCAGCAGCGTCTGCGCCATCCGCTGCAGCCGGGGGCTGCCCGACACCCGCACCAGCGTCTCGTGGAACTCCTGGTCGGCGTCGGCCAGCTCGATCGAATCGCCCTTCCCGGCTGCCGCTACCATCCGGCTCTGCGCGGCGGTCAGCTCCGCCACCGCCTCCACCCGGTGGTGTCGCACGATCTGCTCGCACGCGGCGCGCTCCACCGCCAGGCGGGCCAGGTAGATGTCGTGGACGTCCTCGGCGTCCAACGTCATCACGAACAGCCCGCGGTGCGGTTCGCTGCGCAGCAGCCCTTCGGCGACCAGCCTCTGCATGGCCTCCCGCAGCGGTCCGCGGCTGACGCCCAGCCGGGCGGCGAGCTCGGCTTCGCCAAGCTGATTACCAGGTGGCAGCGACCCGTACATGATCGCCGCCCGCAGCTGGTCGGCCACGATCGCCGCGGTCGACTTGCGCTGCACCGGCTCTAATTCACCCGGCTGCGGGTTCTGCTCGTCGGTCCCCAGCACCTGACACCATCTCCTCATTCCGGGGAGGCATTGCGCTCCCCTCCTGTTCCCTCGCGGAACAGCGTTCCCAATCCGTCGTGCACCGCGCGATCACCGGCTAGCCTCAGCGCTTCCCAGACGCTGACCTGGTTGGCCGTGAGCACCGGCTTGCCCAGCCGGTCCTCCAGGTCGCTCAGCCACGCCGCGGTGTGCAGCGCGGTGTCCGGCATCAGCAGCGCATCGGCCCGGTCGTCGTCGTTGGCCGCGGCGAAATCCAGCACCTCGCCGCGCTCGAGTGTGCCGACCTCGGCGGCGGTGATGATGCCCCGGCTGGACAACTGCACCACCTCCAGGCCGGCGGCCTGCAGGAACTCCACGAACTTCGCCGCCACGTCGTGCGGGTAGGTCGCGGCGACCGCCACCCGCCGCAGCCCCAGGCCCGCCGCGGCGTTCACGAACGCGAACGATGTGCTGGAGGTCGGCAGGCCAGTGACCGCCTGCAACTTCTCCACCTGCTCACGAGCACCCTGCCAGCCGAAGACGAAGCTGCCGCTGGTGCACGCCCAGATCACCGACTGCACGCGGTGCTCCAGCAACTGCCGGGCACCGTCGGCGAGCACCTCGTCCGAGCCGATGTCCAGCAGCGCGTCGACCCGGTGCGCGTCCTCGCGCATCAGGGTGTGCACCAACGGCAGGCGGATGCCGTCGCCGAGCAGTCGTTCGAGGGTGGGGTAGTCGTCTTCGGCGCTGTAGCCGGGGTAGAGAATTCCTGCGGTGTACGACACCGGGAGCTCCGTCCTTTCGTCGACATCGGTTTCCGACACCACCGCGGCGGTTCCGGACGCCAACACCGGACGACCGGTCGATTGTTGACAATGTTACCGCACGAGTCGCCACGGCTAACTCAGGTCTTGATGCGATCGTCACGCGGCCGGGGCGTCCACCAACTGCATCAACCGCTGTTCCGGGGCCATCGCCTGCAGGCCCATCTCGCGCAGCGCAGCCCAGATCGTGACCTGGTTGGCCGTCAACACCGGCTTGCCCAGCTCCTGCTCCAGCGGCCCGATGATGTCGTAGGTCGGCAGGTTGGTGCAGCTGATGAACATCGCCTCAGCCTCCGGCCGGTCCGCCGATCGGACGATGTCCACCACCTGCCGGTAGTTGACCTTCCAGATCTGCCCGAGCAGACCCAGGCCGACGCTCGTGACCACCTCGACCCCGTGCTCGTCGAGGAAGCCGTGCAACCGCTCGGTCACGCTCTCCACGTACGGCGTGGCGATCGAAATCCGGCCGATGCCCAGCATCTGCAGGGCCCGCACCAGCGCGCCGGAGGCGGTGACCGCGGCGGGCGCACCCGCCTGCAGCATCACCTCGACCAGCGCCCGCTCGCCGGTGGCCCCGTTGACGAAACTGCCGGAGGTGCACGCGTAAGCGACCACCTCCGGCTCCGGAACCAGCAGGTCGCGGGTCGCGCCGTGCACCGCCGCCTCGTCGCTGACCAGACTGGCCTGTTCGACGGTCACCGGCACCGGTACGAACGCCGTGCGCGTCAGGTACAGCGAGACGCCCGCTGGGGTCCACCGCCACAATTCGCGGTCCAGCGCCAGGTCGAACGGGGCGATCACTCCCATGCCGCGTTGCGGCTCCGGGCCCGATACCGCCCCGAGGAAGTCAGGCGGCATGCCGTCAACCCTGGTAACGGTCGTAGCGGAGGGTTTCGCCGACGCTGCCGGAGCGCCACACGTCGTTGCACGCCTCGGCCATCCGGTCCAACCCCTCGACGATGGTGGCGTAGACGTTGCCCGGCACCCAGCCCACGTCGCCGTTGAGCAACAAATTGTTGCGTCCGTAGAAGATCGCCAGGTCGATCACGCCAGGCAGTTCGTGGATGTTCTTCTCCTCCTTGAACTGGCGGTCGAGCATGCCGCCCGGGAATGAGAAGTACACGACGTCGCCGGGGATCGGAGTGACCGTCGGGTTCTCCTGACCTGGTTCCTCGGCCGCGAACCGAGGCACCATCGTGTAGATCTCGTTGCGCGCGTACTTGGCGTGGTGCACCGGCCCGACCTGGGGCAGCGCCTGCCACACGGCTTCGCAGGTGCGGGGGGCGTCCTTGTCGAGCAGTTCCGCCACACAGGACACACCGCGCTTTTCCAGGGCGATCGACAGGTACCTGGGCATCGTGATCTTCCGTTCGCAGGAGTGGGGACTGTTGACTCATCTCCTCCGGTCCCGGCCTCCACCCCGGCCCGGCCGGCGAGGTCGGGATTCGCCTCGTCGGCCGAGGGTACCCGTGGATTGTTGACAATCCTACGAACGCTTCTTAGCGTGTCAATGCCCCAAGCCGAACGCGTTTTCCCGTTCAGTGCGGGGGAAACAAACTCTTAACCGGCGCGCCCGACGATCACTGCTGCCCGGCCCCGCACGCAACAGCCCCTAAGGTCAGGTCATGATCAGCCGCACCCCCACCGTCGTCGTCCTGCACGACGGGAACCCGCCCGCAGAGATGGCCCGCATCCAGGATTACGCCGAGCTCCGCTACGCCGACGCCGACGAGCTAGCCACCGCGCTGCCCGGTGCCGACGTGCTGTTCGTCTGGGACTTCCGCTCCGACGCGATCACCTCGGCATGGCCGCACGCCGACGCGCTGCGCTGGTTGCACGCGGCCAGCGCCGGGGTCGATCACCTGCTGTTCCCCGCCCTGCGCGACTCCGAGGTGCTGCTGACCAACTCCCGCGGCGTCTTCGACCGGCCGATGGCCGAATACGTGCTCGGCGCCGTGCTCACCTTCGCCAAGGACCTGCACACCACCCTGCGGCTGCAAGACCGCAAGCAGTGGCGGCACCGCGTGACCGAACGCATCGAAGGCAAGAACGCGCTGGTCGTGGGCACCGGCCCGATCGGCCGGGCCATCGCCCGCCAGCTCACCGCCGCCGGGCTGTCCGTGTCCGGTGCCGGGCGCGTCGGACGCAGCGGCGACCCGGACTTCGGCGACGTGCACGCCTCCAGCGACCTCGCCCACGTCATCGGCGCCTTCGACTACGTCGTGCTCGCCGCCCCGCTGACCGAGCAGACCAAGGGGCTCGTCGACGCCGAGGTCCTCGCCCACTGCCGCCCAGGCGCGAGGCTGATCAACGTCGGCCGCGGCGAACTCGTCGCCGAGACCGACCTGATCGCCGCCCTGCGCGCCGGGAAGCTGGCCGGTGCGGCGCTGGACGTGTTTGAGACCGAGCCGCTGCCGGAGACCTCGCCACTGTGGGAGCTGCCCAACGTGCTCGTCTCCCCGCACATGTCCGGCGACACCGTCGGCTGGGTCGACGAACTCGTCAACCTCTTCCTCACCAACCTGCGCAGCTACACCGACGGCACGCAGCTGCGCAACGTGGTCGACAAACACCGGGGTTACGTCAGCGGAACGGAGCACTGATGGGCAACACCCAGCCGGCCGCCCGAACGGCAGCCGACCTCACCGCCACCGAACTCCTCGCCGGATACGCCGCCGGCGAGCTGTCCCCGGTGGAGGCGACCGAAGCGGCGCTGCGCCGCATCGCGGACGCGGACGAAGCGGTCAACGCCTACTGCCTGGTCGACGCCGATCGGGCGTTGGAACAGGCCAGGGCATCCGAACAACGCTGGCAGCGCGGCGAACCCGCCGGGCGGCTGGACGGCGTGCCGACCTCGATCAAGGACATCTTCCTGACCAAGGACTGGCCGACGCTGCGCGGCTCCCGAACCATCGACCCACACCAGCAGTGGACCGTCGACGCCCCAGCGGTGGCACGGTTGCGGGAGCACAACGCGGTGTTCATCGGCAAGACCACCACACCGGAGCTGGCGTGGAAGGGCGTCACCGACAGCCCGCTGCACGGCATCACCCGCAACCCGTGGGACCCGACTCGCACCGCCGGCGGGTCCAGCGGTGGTGCAGCTGCGGCCGTAGCGCTGGGCATGGCCCCCTGGCCATCGGCACCGACGGCGGCGGCTCGGTGCGCATCCCTGCTGCGTTCTGCGGCATCGTCGCGCTCAAGGCGACCTACGGCCGGATCCCGCACTACCCCGCCAGCCCCTACGGCACCCTGGCCCACGCCGGGCCGATGACCGCCACGGTCACCGAGACCGCGCTGATGCTCGACGTGCTGTCCGAACCGGACAGCCGGGACTGGTCCGCGCTGGAACCGCCGAGCGGGTCCTTCGTGGACCGGCTCGACTCCGGGGTGTGGGGCCTGCGCATCGCCGTCAGCCTCGACCTCGGCTTCGGCACCTTCGTCGATCCCGAGGTGTCGCGCGCGGTCACCGCGGCCGCCCGGGCCTTCGAGGAGCTCGGGGCCGTCGTCGAGGAAGTCGATCCCGGCATCACCGATCCGGTAGAGGACTTCCACGTGCTGTGGTTCGCCGGTGCCGCGAAGTCCGTCGAGCACCTCACCGCCGAGCAGCGGGAGCTGCTGGACCCGGGCCTGCACGAGATCTGCCGACTCGGGCTGACCTACTCCGCCCAGGACTACCTGGAGGCGACCAACACGCGGATGCTCATGGGACAGCGCATGGGAGCGTTCCACCAGACCTACGACCTGCTGCTCACCCCGACCGTGCCGATCCCGGCGTTCGCAGCGGGCCCGGAGGTCCCGGCCGGGTCCCCCAGCCCGCGCTGGACGAGCTGGACCCCGTTCACCTACCCGTTCAACATGACCCAGCAGCCCGCCGCGAGCATCCCCTGTGGACTTACCGCTGACGGGTTGCCGATCGGCCTGCAGATCGTCGGCCCCCGCCACGGCGACGCGAAGGTCCTCCGCGCGGCCCGCGCCTACGAGCGGGCACACCCCTGGCAGCGCGCCAGAACCTCCTGATCGGAGCGACTTCACGCCAGGGTGAGCATGGTGGCGAAGCCGAGGCCCGTCACCAGAATCGTGGAGCAGGCGCCGAGCGCGAAAGCCTTGGCGCCGTTTCGCAGCAGCGCCTTGATCCGCACCCCGAACCCCAGCGCGAACAGCGCACCCGTCAGCAGCAGGGTGGTCAGCTGCTTCGCGCCGTCCAGCACGGCCTCCGGCAGCACACCCCCGCTGCGAACCGCCACCGCGACCAGGAATCCGAGCACGAACAGCGGCATGATCGGTGGCCGCTTGCCACTGTCGGCGGCGCTGTGGCGGCGTTCCACCACGCTGACCGCAATCACCATCGGCGCAAGCAGGACAACCCGGCTGAGCTTAATGACCACTGCGACCGCCACCGCGGCCGCGCCGGCCGGCGACGCGGCCGCCACCACCTGCGCCACCTCATGCACGCTGCCGCCGGCGACACGGCCGATCTCATCGCCCGACAACCCATACCCGACGGCCACCGCGGGCAACGCAAGCATCGAGATAGTCCCGAAGACCGTCACCATCGCCACGCTCGTGGCCACGTCCTCGTCATCGCGCTCGACCACGCTCTCCATCGCCGCCACCGCCGACGCACCGCAGATCGAAAAACCCGTCGCCACCAGCATCGACAACCCGCGCGGAACCCCCATCAACCGACCGATCAGCAACGTCCCCACGAAAGTCAGGGCCACGATCAACAGCACCGCCACCACAGTGCCCGCACCGAGCCCCAGCACCTGCGTCACCGACAGCTGCAAACCCAGCAGCACCACCCCGACGCGCAGCAACTTGTTCGTCGACCACGCGATGCCCGGCCGCGCCGACGCCGGAAAACCCGGCACGTTGCCGGCCACGATGCCCACGACCACCGCGACGGTCAACGCGCTCACCGCCGGAAACCGCCCAGAGATCGCCATGGACACCGCGATCGCCACGGCGGTGACCGCGAGACCCGGCCACAACACCGCAACGCCTGCACCTGACTGCTGCGAGCTGAATGTTTTCGTCACCCGTTCAGGCTCGCCACGACGCCGCCCGCGCAGTAGCCATGATCTGCACAGGAGGTCATAGCCAAAGTGCATGCCCGACCAGCGAAACGGGCGGCAAGCAGCCAGACTCACTTGGCTGCTGACCTACCCTGAGCGCATGACCCCGCCCGACCCCGAATCGCTCCGGCTCCTGGTCCTCGTCGGCGAGCTCGGCAGCATCGGAGCCGCAGCGGCCGAGCTGCGGGTCAGCCAGCCCTCGGCGAGCAAGCGCCTCAGCCGACTGGAGCGCCAACTCGCCCTACCGCTGGTGGAACGCACCCGCCAGGGCTGCACGCTCACCCCTGCCGGGGTCATGGTCTGCGACTGGGCCAAGCAGGTCCTGGCGCACGTCGACGGCCTGATGAACGGCGTGCGGGCGCTGCGTGCCCAGCACGAGGCCAAGCTCCGCGTCGCCGCCAGCATGACCGTCGCCGAATACCTCGTTCCCCGCTGGATCAGCCAGCTGCGCCGCACGCTGCCCGACGTGCACCTGGAGCTCGACGTGGCCAACTCCTTATCCGTGGCCGAAGCCGTCCGCCACGGACACGCCGACCTCGGCTTCATCGAAACCCCGGTGCCACCCGAAGGCGTCTCGGTGCGGTTCGTGACCCGCGACCGCATGGTCGTCGTCGCACCGCCAGAGCACCCGTGGGCCAGGCTTCGCCGCCCGCTGACCGCCACCGAACTCGCCGCGACCCCGCTGATCGTGCGCGAACACGGCTCCGGCACCCGCGAAACCCTCTACCGCGCGCTCGCCGGAGTCGGTGCCGACCCGGTCACCCCGCTGCTCGAGCTTCGCTCCACCACAGCTGCCCGCAACGCCGTCGTTGCCGGCGCCGGGCCCGCAGTCCTCAGCGTCCTCGCGGTCGCCACCGACCTCGCCGAGCAACGCCTCGTCGACGTCCCCGTCGCAGCGCTCGACCTGCACCGCCCGCTGCACGCGGTCTGGCGCTGCGGCCTCCAGCTCACCGGCTCCGCCGCGGCCCTGCTGGCCACCGCCATGCGCACGCCGGAGGCGAGCCCCACCGAGTAAGGACCGCTATTCCTCGTCCCAGGCTGACATCACGTGCTTGATCCGGCTGTACTCCTCCAGGCCGTAGCGGCCGAAGTCGCGCGCAGACGCCGAATGCTTGAACCCGCTGTGCGGCATCTCCGCCGTGAACGGGTGGTGCGTGTTGATCCACACCGTGCCGGCCTGCAACCGCCGCGACACCCTCATCGCCCGCGCATGGTCGCGCGTCCAGATGCTCGACACCAACCCGTAGCGCACGCCGTTGGCCAGCTCGACAGCCCCCTGCTCGCTGTCGAAGCGCTGCACCGTCAGCACCGGCCCAAGCACCTCGTTCTGCACCAGCTCGTCGTCCTGCTCCACACCGGCGACCACCGTCGCCTCGTAGAAGAAGCCCCGCTCCCCCTTGCGCCGCCCACCGACGACGATCCGCGCGTGCTCCGGCAACCGCTCCAGATGCGCCTGCACGATCTCCAGCTGCCCCAGGCTGTTCAACGGCCCGAACGCCGCGTCCAGATCCTGCGGCGGCCCCGGACGCATCGCCTCGGCCCACTCGGCCAACGCCACCACGAGCTCGTCGAACACCGCCGGACCCGCCAGCACACGGCTTGCCGCCGTGCAGCTCTGCCCCGCGTTGCCGAACGCCGCAGCCGCGATCCGCCGGGCCGCCCGCGGCACGTCCGCGTCGTCGAACACCACCGCCGGGGCCTTGCCACCGAGTTGCAGGTGCGCCCGCTTGAGGTCGGCGGCCGCGGAACCCGCGACCTCCATCCCGGACCGGACCGTGCCGGTGATCGAGAACATCCCGGGCACTTCGTGCGCCACCATCGCCCGGCCGCTGTCACGGTCCCCGCAAATCAGGTTCAACGCGCCCGCGGGCAAGAACTGGCCCGCGATCTCCACCAGCAGCGCAGTGCTCACCGGCGTCGTCTCCGCGGGCTTGATCACCACCGTGTTGCCCGCAGCCAGAGCCGGCGCGAACTTCGCCGCGGCCAGCAGCAGCGGATGCGTCCACGACGTGACCTGCGCGCACACCCCGATCGGTTCGCGCCGCGAGAACGACGTGTGCCCCGGCCGGTATTCGCCGCCGGCCCCGTCCTCCTGGACCCGCGCCGCCCCGGCGTAGAAGCGGATCAGGTCCACCGCCATCGGCAGCTCGTCGTCGCGCACCACCGACCAGGGCTTTCCGGTGTTGCGGCACTCTGCCACCACCAGCTCATCGGCCCTCTCCTCGACGGCATCGGCGACGTCCAGCAGCACCTGCTGCCGCTGCCTGGGCGTCGTCTGCGACCAGGATTCGAACGCCGACGCGGCCACCGCCATCACCGCGTCGACGTCCATCCAGCGCGTCAGCGGAGCGGTGCCGTACTCCTCGCCGGTACTCGGATCCACCAGCGGTAGCGTCTCGCCGGCCAGGGTGTCGGCGGGCTCGCCGTCGACGAAGTTGTGTAGTTCCAACACCGTGGTCAAAAGATAGGCCTCCATCGCCGGGCCGACCGCCGTTGGCCGACCAGGTGCTACGTCCGCCAACCGACCCTATCCCCACGGCCGAGCGTGTGAAGGCGGCTCGCCGGGGCGGCTCGTCTTCGGCCGCCGCAGCCACTGCGCCAGGGTGCCCACCGCCATGAGGACCAGCACTGGCGCGAACGCCCACCGGTAGGCCTGCGCCGCCGGCAGGTCCGATACCGACTGCACCGCGCCGACCACCAGCTGGATCAGCACCGCCGCGCTGAGCCCGCCCATGTTCACCACATCCGGGGCGGTTCCGCAGCGGTGCGTCGCGTTGGCCATCCGCGCCCCGTCGAAGGCCAGCATGGCCCCGCCACCGCCAGCGCCGATGAACACCAGCGCCACCACCAGCAGCGGCATCGGCAACGTCCCCGGCCAGAGAACCAGCACCGCCCACACCAGCTCCACAGCCGTAGACAACCCCAGGGTGTAGCGGTCCCGCCGCTGCGGGCGGCCCGACGGCCATCGCGACCATGCCACCGGTGATCACCCTCCGCGGCCCGAGCCGGTCGGCCAGCAGCCCCGACGGCACCTGCAGGACCAAGTAGACACCCAGCTGCAGCGCGGAGAACAGCGCCAGGACCGCCGGGCCGGTGTCGAAGCGCCGCAACGCCTCCGGTGCCGCCACGCCGAGGCCGGCCCGGTGGAAAAGCGCCGCGCAACAGCAGGGCGCGCCGACTCCCCACATCAGCCACGCCACCTTCGACGATCTGGGGCGATCGCCCTGCTCCCCGATGGGTGACGCGGTCATGACGGTCTTGGACACCGGAAACTCCTCCCTGGAGAATCTTGTATTCAAGATAGATACAAGATGGGCGGAAGTAGGATGACCTCGTGTCGAGCGCAACACCACGCGACCCCGTGTCCTCCGCCACTCCCGCCGTACCCGGGCCGCCCGCCGCGGACCGGGCGTATCAGCACGTCAAAGCCGGCCTGCTGGACGGCAGCTACCCCGACGGCGACCTGCTGTCCGAGGGCGAGGTGGCGAACGCGCTGCAGATGTCGCGCACACCGGTGCGCGAGGCGTTCCTGCGCCTCCAGACCGAGGGGTTCCTGCGCCTCTACCCGAAGCGGGGTGCGCTGGTCGTGCCGGTGACCCCCACCGAGGCCCGGGCGGTCGTGGAAGCCCGGCTCGCGCTGGAGACTTTCGCCATAGAAAAGCTCGCCATGCAGGGCCGGGACGCGATGGCCGCCGTCGGCGAGCAGCTCGCCGCGCACCCCGCGTGCGATGCCGCCGAGCTCAGCGACGCCGGGATGCACGAGGCCGACCGCGCATTCCACGCGACCCTGGTGGCCGCGGCAGGAAACCCGGTGGTCGCCGACCTCTACAACGCCCTGCGCGACAAGCAGATGCGGATCACCGCCACGGCCCGAACCCACGCCGTGCGCCCTCGCATCACCCAGCAACACGCACACCTCGCGTCGGCGATCCGGGACGGCGACCCGGAGCTGGCCAAGGCCCGGCTGCGCAAGCACCTGCTCGGCACGGTCCGCGCTTTCGGGGTCGCCGGCGGCCCCTATCTCGACCCGGAATCGGACCTATGAAGCCGTTCGGCTCTCCTCTCAAGCCTTTGCGACGTCGCAAAGGGCGATTAATTTCGGTCAAAACTGAAATAATCGTGATTGCAAAACTGACGGGCTGCGGGGCCGCTTGGCTTCGTCGTCGCTCATCAGCGCAACGAATAATGATCATCATCGTGTCCGTTGTGGACAATGCGTGCGCGGAAGCGGGGTTGTTGGGGGCCGTCGGTGACACGACAGGGGGCTGGTCGCGCTCGCGCCCGAGCCGTTCGACGCCCGCCACTACTGGTCA
Source organism: Saccharopolyspora sp. ASAGF58 (assembly GCF_012277335.1). Lineage (NCBI taxonomy): Bacteria > Bacillati > Actinomycetota > Actinomycetes > Pseudonocardiales > Pseudonocardiaceae > Saccharopolyspora > Saccharopolyspora sp. ASAGF58. Next base: position 6,724,309 of record NZ_CP040605.1, read on the forward strand.
GGATCTTCGCGATCGATCTGGTCCAAAGAGCTTGTCCGCACTGGGCGCGCTTGAGGAAGTGGAGCGCGGTCGCCGCGAAACTGTCGTGTTGTCGGATCGCTGACGACCGGCGTCGGCGGAAAGTTCTCCGAAAGAAATCCGGGAGGCGGTGTCGGATCGGGGCGGAGGTGTTCGTAGCAGGGGTGAGGCCGCCCGCAAGGGGGCGGCGCCAAGGTAAAGGAACCGCGATCATGAAGCTGACGACCATGACTCAGGTCACCCTCGATGGAGTGATGCAGGGAAACGGCGGCGCGTCGGAGGAGGACCGCAGGAACGGATTCGAGCGCGGCGGATGGGCTCGCGGGCAGGGCGACAACGAGACCGACGTGTTCATCAACGAGACCTATCAGCGCGCCGACTCGTTCCTGTTCGGCCGGCGGACCTACGAGCTGTTCGCCGGCTCGTGGGGATCCTGGACGGTCCAGGATGTCCCTGGCTGGGAGCCCGTCATGCGGGCCTTGAACACACGGCCCAAGTACGTGGCATCGACCACACTCACTGATCCGGCGTGGTCGGGCACCACCGTCCTGTCCGACGATCTTGCGACCGCCATCGCGGACCTGAAGGCCAAGCCGGGGGGTGAGCTACAGGTGCACGGCAGTGGCACTCTGACCCGGTGGCTGCTGGCCAACGATCTGGTCGACGAGATGACTCTGATCGTGGTCCCGGTGATTCTCGGCCAGGGCGCGCGGTTGTTCCCGGAGACCGGCCCGGATCTCGCGCTCGACCTGGTCGAGTCGCGAGTGGACTCGAAGGGCGTGACGGTCCAGGCCTACCGGCCAGCCGGGCGCCCGCAGTACGCAGGAAACTGACGCGCCTGACCGGCACACTACACAGTCTTGACACACCACAGGAGATGATCTTCAGATGCGGTACCTGGTTTCCGTGATCGATGACAAGAGCAATCCCGGCAGCACGGACAGGCAGCCTGCCATCAGCGCGTTCAACGAACGGCTGATCGCCGAGGGCTACTGGGTTTTCGCGGGCGGACTCGCAGACACCACCGCGGCCACGGTCATCGACAACCGGGGCGAGCAGGCGGTGTTCAGCGACGGGCCTTTCGTGGAGTCGAAGGAGTACCTTGCCGGCGTCTGGGTGTGGGAGGCCCCCGATCTGGATGTGGCGCTCAAGCTCGCCACCGAGGCGTCGAAGGTCTGCGATCGGAAGATCGAGGTGCGACCGTTCCAGTGAACAGGGTCGACGTCCGCGAGGTGGTCACCCGGGCCTACCACGAGGAGTGGGCCCGGGTGGTCGCTGCCCTGACCAGGCGTTTCGGTGACCTCGACATCGCGGAGGAAGCGGCGGCCGAGGCCTTCGCGACCGCCGTCGAGCGGTGGCCGGCCGACGGCGTGCCGCCCAACCCCGGCGCCTGGCTGACCACCACCGCCAACCACAAGGCCATCGACCGCATCCGGCGCGAGAACAAGCGCGACGACAAGCAGAAGGAGGCTCAGATGGTGTACGACGACGACCCGCCCGAGCCTCTCGGCGCCATCGACGATGACCGGCTCCGGCTGATCTTCACCTGCTGTCACCCGGCGCTGGCGACGGAAGCCCGCGTGGCGCTGACGCTGCGCATGGTCGGCGGTCTGACCGTGCCCGAGATCGCCCGCGCCTTCCTGGTCGCCGAGAGTGCCATGGGGCAGCGGATCACCCGCGCGAAGGCCAAGATCAAGGCGGCGCGCGTCCCCTATCGGATGCCGTCCGGCGAGGATCTCCCGGCCCGCGTGTCCGGCGTGCTGGCCGTCCTGTTCCTGGTGTTCAACGAGGGCTACCTGGCGACCGGCCCGGACACCGATCCGGTGCGGGACGACCTGACCGCCGAGGCGATCCGGCTCACCCGGCTGATCCGTGCCCTGCTGCCGGCGGACGGCGAGGTGGCCGGGCTACTCGCGCTGATGCTGCTCACCGAGGCCCGCCGCACCGCCCGGGTCTCCGCCGGCGGCGAACTGGTCCCGCTCGGCGAGCAGGACCGTGGTGTCTGGGACGCGGCGCTGATCGCCGAGGGACATCGACTGGTGCGCGAACGCCTGGCCGCTGCCGCCGGCGGGGCGGCTCCTGGTCGCTACCAGATCCTCGCCGCGATCAACGCCGTGCACACCGCCGCCCGCAACATGCGCGACACCGACTGGTCGCAGGTCGTCGCCCTCTACGACCAGCTCGTCCGCATCGACCCCTCGCCGATCGTGGCCCTCAACCGGGCCATCGCCGTCGCCGAGCTCGACGGCCCAGAGGTGGCCCTGGCGGCTGTCGACCGTCTTGAGGACAGGTTGGCCGGCTATCACGCCTACCATGCGACCCGTGCCGATCTGCTGCGCCGGCTGGGCCGCAGCCAGGAGTCGCGCGCGGCCTACGCCAAAGCCATCGAACTGGCCGGCAACACCGCCGAGGCCGCCGCCCTGACCCGCCGCCGCGACCAACTGCGGTAGCGCCCACCGATCCCGATCGAAACCCCGCAGGCAACGGCGGCCGACCCCGGGGCCCTGCCGATGCATTCCGCAATCTGTCGCGCCAGCGACAGATTGCGCTTCGTCCGAGCTTCGAATGCTCGCGGGAGTTCTCTGTCCGGGATCCGGAAGGCGACAGCTGGAGCTTCGGGACATACGCGGGCAGCTGACGCCCTAACCCCTTCGATGCGGCAACGAAAAGGCTCGGCGGGACGTTCGGTCCAGCCGAGCCTCGGACGAACTCCGCTCAGCCCTGCTGCTGCGGCGGCTCCGGCAGCGCGGTGGGGGGAATGCCCGGGCTGGGCACCTCCTTGCGCGCCACCGCCTCAGCCGCCCGCACCGCTTCCGCGACCTCCGGGGTCGTCGAGGTGTCGAACCAGGACTTCACCGACTCCTCTTCCTCCTCCGGAGCGGCGGTCGGCGGCTCCTCCTTCGGCGGCTCGTAACGGAACACGCCGTCCTCGCCGGGAGCGCCGAGCATCCGCGCGAAGCCCTCCAGGGACTTGCCGAAGTCGCTGGGCACCACCCAGACCTTGTTCGCGTCGCCCTGCGCCATCTGCGGCAGGGTCTGCAGGTACTGGTAGGCCAGCAGCTCCGGGGTCGGCTTGCCGCGCTTGACCGCCGCGAAGACCTTCTCGATGGCCTTGGCCTGCCCCTGCGCCTGCAGGTACCGGCTGGCCCGCTCACCCTGCGCCCGCAGGATGCTGGACTGCCGGTCGGCCTCGGCGGTTAGGATCGCCGCCTGCTTCTGGCCCTCTGCCGCGAGGATCGCCGCCTGCTTCTGCCCCTCCGCGGTCTTGATCGCCGATTCCCGGGTGCCCTCGGCGTTGAGGATCATCGCGCGCTTCTCCCGGTCGGCGCGCATCTGCTTCTCCATCGAGTCCTGGATGGACGGCGGCGGATCGATGGCCTTGAGCTCGACCCGCGCGACCCGGATGCCCCAGCGACCGGTCTCCTGGTCCAGCACCCCGCGCAGCTGCGTGTTGATCTTGTCGCGGGAGGTCAGCGTCTCCTCGAGGCTCATCGCGCCGACCACGTTGCGCAGCGTCGTGGTGGTCAGCTGCTCCACCGCGATGATGTAGTTGGAGATCTCGTACACCGCAGAGCGCGAATCGGTGACCTGGAAGTACACCACCGTGTCTATAGACACCGTCAGGTTGTCCTGGGTGATCACCGGCTGCGGCGGGAACGAGACGACCTGCTCGCGCAGGTCGATCCGGGCCCGCACCCGGTCGAAGAACGGCACCAGGAAGTTCAGCCCGGGCTCGGCCACCGACCGGAACTTCCCGAGCCGTTCGATCACCGCCGATTGGGCCTGCGGCACCACCATCACCGACTTCACGGCGATGATCAGCACCAGCAGCACCACGACCACTAGCACGATCAGTCCGGTCATGCGTACATCCATCTCCTCACAACTCGGTCCCCACGACGGCGGTCGCGCCCGCGATCTCCACGACGATGACCGTCTGGCCGACCTCGATAACCTGGGTTTCGTCGAACGCCCGAGCCGACCAAAGCTCGCCGTTGATGCGAACCTGACCGCCGTGCGCATCCACAGTGGATTCCACCAGTGCATGCCTGCCGACTAGCGCGTCCACATTGGTCTTGAGTTCACCGGGGTGGTGCATCCGTCGCTTCAGCGCCGGTCGCGCCAGGAAGATCAGCCCCAGCCCCAGCACCGCGAACACCACGGCGTCTACTGGCAGCGGAGCGCCCAGCGCCGAAGCACCCGCCGCGCCCAGAGCCGCGGCGCCCAGCATCACCAAAACGAAGTCCCCGGAGAGCACCTCGGCACCAACGAGCAGCACCCCAGCGATGAGCCACAGCAGCGCGGGTGTCATGTCTCCCATGGTGGCAGACGCGAACAGGCCCCGGCTGGCCGATTCACCGGGCGTGATCAACGCGTGATGTCGGGCTCAGCCGTCCTCGGTGACGAAGTCGATCAGCCGCTCGACCGCGGTCAGCAACGGGGTCTCCACGTCGCGGAAATTCGACACCGACGAGAGGACCCGCCGCCAGCCGTCGGCCGGCTCGGGCCAGCCCAGCTCCGCGCAGACCCCCTGCTTCCAGTCCTTCCCGCGCGGCACCCGCGGCCAGCCCACGATGCCCAGTGCCTGCGGCTTGACCGCCTCCCAGATGTCGACGAACGGGTGGCCGGTGATCAGCACGTGCGGGTCGTCGATGCCCGCCACGAGGCGGGACTCCTTGCTGCCGGGCACCAGGTGGTCCACCAGCACCCCGACCCGCCGCCCCGGCTCGGGGGCGAACTCCGCCAGTAGCCCGGGCAGGTCGTCGACGCCATGCAGCGGCTCCACGACCACGCCCGCCACCCGCAGGTCGTGCCCCCAGATGCGCTCGACCAGCTCGGCGTCGTGCTGGCCCTCCACCCAGATCCGGCTGCCCCGCGCGGTGCGCGCCCGCAGGCCCTCGACCCGCACCGATCCGGACGCCGAGCGCGTCGGCTTCGCCTGGGCAGCGCCGCGCACCGGCACCAGCGTCGCGGGCTTGCCCTCGAACAGGAACGCGGCCGGGCGCATCGGGAACAGCCGCTGCTTGCCGTGCCGGTCCTCCAGCACGACGGTGCCCTTCTCCACCCTCAGCACCGCGCCGCAGAAACCGCTCGCCGGGTCTTCGACCACCAGGCCGGGTTCGGCGGGGATCTCGGGCACCTTCCGCCGTCGCGGGCCCGCGAGGATGTCCTTGCCGTAGTTGACCGAACGCACGAGGCATCACGGTAATCCGATCGTGGACAACTTTGTGTGCGGCGCGCCGCCGAAGCGCAGATCACAGTGGAACGCCCCCGGACGACAAGGCGGCGGTCCGATCCGTACCCTCTTTCGACGTGCCTTGCCCAAGCGCCACGATGGTTGTCTGGACGTCCGCCTGGCTGCACGGTGCAGCCGCTTCGGACGACGTGCTCGATGCCCTGCAGACCTGGGCCGAGTCGCAGGAGGTGCAAGCCGCCGACGCGGATCTGGCCGCGCTGCTGGACCTTCCCGGCCCGCAGGAGACCCCGGCCGGTCCGGCGCTGCTGCTGGCAGCGCTGCGCAAAGCCGGGGCCGGCAACAGCGAGCTGGTGCTGCCGGTGCCCGGCGACGCCCGCGGCCTCGGCGGCTCGAGCCCGTTCGCGAAGCTGGCGATGCGCGTCGGCGAAGCCGTCGTGCTGCCGCAGGCCGGGATCGGGCTGGTCCCGCAGCGCATCGCCGAGGGCATCCTGCGCTGGACGGCGTTCGAAATCGGCGATCTGCCGCCAACCGAACATTTGCCGATCGGCGAGGCCGAACACGGCATGGCCTCGGCGATGCGGGAAGCGGCCAGCGCGCTGATCGATCTCGGCGTGGCCAAGCACCGCCCCGGGGTGCGGGAGGAGATCGGCAAAACCGTCGCGTCCCGCCCTGCGCCGCCGTGGCCGGAAGGCGTGCCGCAGCGCACCCTCCGGATCCTGCAGCGAGCCACCGAGGTCGAGGCGATCCTGTGGGTGGCCACCGAGGACGCGCCCGGCGCTGCCATGTCCGCCTCGGCGATCCGCGGCCGCACGGAGGCCCTGCGCCCGCTGTTCGACGCGGTCCGCGCCGCCCGCCGGGCGTCGGTCGCCGAGATGGTCCGTATCCTCGCCGACCGAGCGGAGAAGTCCTGATCCACCCGTTCCTGGAAACGTGACGGACTCCTTTCGCCAAATCACCTGGACAGCCAAATCACCTGGACAGCCAGATGCGGCGACCGCATGCGTTAGAACCGGTCCTTCAAGCCGTCGCGCGTCCCGAATGACCAACTGGGCGGGGCCGAGGACGCGCTCCGGGTGATGTTCTCGGCCTCACCGCGCCCCTCAAGGCGGAACAGGTGTCCCCACGCGGAACCGGCCCGTCAGCAACCGGGGGCGCAGGGTTCACCGTTGGTGGTGGAACCTGCTGCTGGCATCGCGGAGAGCTTCCGCGGCTCGACGCCGTCGGTGTGCTCGGCGATGAGTTCGACGATCAGCTTCGCGAACCGCGGGTCCGGACCGGCCGTCGCCGCGCGGGCGAAGCCCATGCCCAGCTCTGCGGCCTTGTCCTTGGCCTCGTTGTCCAGGTCCCAGATCACTTCCAGGTGGTCGGAGACGAAGCCGATCGGGCTGACCACCACCGCCTGGACGCCCTTGGCGTGCAGGTCTTCGATGTGGTCGCAGATGTCCGGCTCCAGCCACGGCACCTGCGCCGGTCCGGACCGCGACTGCCAAACCACGTCGTAGTCAGCCTCCCCGGCCGCCTCGGCGACCAGCCGCGACGCCTCGGCGACCTGACGGGAATACCACTGCGGCGCACCGTCCGGTCCCTCCTGCCTATCGGCCCTCAGCGGGATCGAGTGCGCGGTGAACACCAGGCGCGCCTGCTCGCGCTGCGCCGGGTCCAGCTCGGCGAACGCGCGGCGCACCGCGTCGGCGTTGGCCCCGACGAACAGCGGGTGGTCGAAGAACTGCCGCAGCTTCACCAGTTCCGGGGCCCGGTCACCGACCGCGGCGCGGGCCCGCGCGATGTCCTCGTGGTACTGCTTGCAACCCGAGTACCCGCCCCAGGCGGAGGTGGCGAACACCAGTGCGCGGCGCACCCCGTCGTCGGCCATCTTCGCGACGGTTTTCTCGACCATCGGGTGCCAGTTACGGTTGCCGAAGTAGACCGGCAGCTCCCGGCCCTGCGCGGCGAGTTCCGCCTCCAGGGCCGCCATGATGTCCTTGTTGAGCCGGTTGATCGGCGACACCCCGCCGAAGTGGTGGTAGTGCTCGGCGACCTCGTCGAGGCGTTCCAACGGCACTCCCCTGCCTCTGGTCACGTTCTCCAGGAACGGCCGGACTTCATCCGGGCCTTCGGGGCCCCCGAACGACAGGAACAGCAACGCATCAAAGCTCACCCGACCATGATGCCGCCGCCCGACGAGCGCCCGCAGCCGGGGCACCGGCCGCGGGCGCGTCGCAACTCAGATGCCGAGGGCGTGCACGCCGCCATCGACCATGATCATCGAACCGGTGGTCTTGGGCAGCCAGTCCGACAGCACCGCGCACACCGACTTGGCCACCGGGGTGGGGTCGTTGACGTCCCAGCCCAGCGGAGCGCGGTCGCCCCAGCCGGCCTCCAGATCGGCGAAGCCCGGGATCGACTTGGCCGCCATCGTCCGCACCGGACCGGCCGACACCAGGTTGACCCGGACGCCCTTCGGCCCCAGCTCGCGCGCCAGGTAGCGGGAGGTCGACTCCAGTGCGGCCTTGGCCACGCCCATCCAGTCGTAGGCGGGCCAGGCGACGCGGGCGTCGAAGTCCATGCCGACGATCGAGGCGCCGTCGCTCAGCAGCGGCAGCGTGGCGGTGCTCAGCGACTTGAACGAGTACGCCGAGACCTCTAGCGCGGTCGAGACGTCCGACCACGGCGCCGCCAGGAAGTCCCCGCCCAGGCAGGACGCCGGGGCGAAGCCGATGGAGTGCAGCACGCCGTCGAGGCCGTCGACGTGCTCGCGCACCCGGTCGGCGAGGCTGTCGAGGTGCTCGTCGCTGGTCACATCCAGCTCCAGCACCGGCGCGGGCTTGGGCAACCGGCCGGCGATGCGCTGCACCAGGCTCATCCGGCCGAACCCGGTGAGCACCACCTCGGCGCCCTGCTCCTGGGCGACCTTGGCCGCGTGGAACGCGATCGAGGCGTCCGTGATCACGCCGGTGATCAGAATCCGCTTGCCTTCGAGCAATCCGCTCACGTGTTTCCTGCTTCCTATTCATTGACCACGGTGGATCACTGATGGATGGGTTCGCCCTCCGCGCACACGCATAAAGGCGTTGCGCTGGAATCCTGGTCCGGCAGTCTGGACCGTTGGCGATCGTCACGTTCCCGCAAGGTTTGTCTCACCCGCATGTGTGGCGTAAACAAGGTGATGCCGGGGTCACCTACCCTCAGCAGGACATTGATCGCGGCAGCATGATCCGCGTGCCACACGACCCCGCACCGAGTGCAATAAAGGCGGTCCCCGCGACGGTCCCCAACGAAACTCGTCCAGGGCACGACTTGTGCCGTGTAGGCAGCATTGACCAGCCGCAACGCAGAACCTCTGCGCTCACCGCAACCGAGACGAGAATACCTGCACGATCGACGCCGAGTCCGGTCGCGGCTGTCCTGCGCTGCCGCCGGGTGTTGGGCAGCTGGCCCCACCAACGCCGCCATCATTGCCAATGAGCATCGGACCAAGGAATGCCTTGTGTCAGGCCACTGCGTCCGTCCAACCGGACCGGACTCAGTGGCCCATCCCGAGGCCGCCATCGACCGGGATCACCGCGCCGGTGACGTAGGCCGCGGCGTCGGAGGCCAACCACTCCACAGTGGCCGCGATCTCCTCGGCTGCGGCGAACCTGGCCAGCGGGATCTGGCCGAGGATCTCCTTCTTGCGGTCCTCGGGCAGCGCGTCGGTCATGTCCGTGGTGACGAAGCCGGGCGCCACCACGTTGGCCGTGATGCTGCGCGAGCCGAGCTCCCGGGCGATCGAGCGCGCCAGGCCCACCAGGCCCGCCTTGCTCGCCGCGTAGTTGGCCTGCCCGGCGCCCCCGGAGAGCCCGACTACCGATGAGATGAAGACCATCCGGCCCTTGCGGTTGCGCAGCATGCTGCTGGCCGCCCGCTTGGCCACCCGGTATGAACCGGCCAGGTTGGCGTCGATGACCCGGGTGAACTGGTCCTCGCTCATTCGCAGCAGCAGCGTGTCGTCGGTGATGCCCGCGTTGGCCACCAGCACCTCGACCCGGCCGTGCGCGGCTTCCACCTCGTCGAAGGCCGCGGCCACCTGCTCCGGGTCGGTGACGTCGCACTGCACCCCGAACAACCCCTCCGGGGTGCCCGATCCGCGGTGCGTGACCGCGACCTTGTCCCCGGCGGCCTGGAAGGCCTTCGCGATGGCCAACCCGATGCCGCGGTTGCCGCCGGTCACCAGTACGGACCGTGCCACTGTGGATCTCCCCTCGAACGATGCCCAAGATTCGTTTCAGCCGCGACATTATCCGCTCACGATCCCCGGCCGCTCGTCGCCTCCATACAGAAATACCTGCACCGTGTCGTGGTCCCCCTACAGCGACCGGGGCAGGCAGACTGCGCTACAGGAGCCCCGACCCAGGAGGCGCTTTCATGGCCACCTCGTTCGACAACCTCGCCGCCGAGCTGCGCGGCGCGCTGTCCTGCCCGGTTCGTTTCGACCCCGGCACCCGCGCGCTGTACTCCACCGATGCGTCCAACTACCGCCAGGTCCCGATCGGCGTGGTGCTCCCCCGCACCGAGGACGACGTGGCCGCGGCGGTCGCAATCGCCCGGCGGCACGGCGTGCCGATCACCGGCCGCGGCGCGGGCACCAGCATCGCCGGGAACGCCGTCGGTCCCGGCCTGGTGCTCGACTTCTCCAGGTACCTCAACCGAATCCTGGACATCGACCCCGAGCGGCGGCTGGCCCGCGTGCAGCCGGGCGTCGTGCTGGATTCGCTGCGGTCCGCGGTCGCCGGTCACGGCCTGACCTTCGGGCCGGATCCCTCCACCCACAGCCGCTGCACGCTCGGCGGCATGATCGGCAACAACTCGTGCGGCACGCATTCGGTCGCCTGGGGCAAGACCGTCGACAACGTGCATTCGCTGGACGTGCTGCTCGCCGACGGCACCCGACTGCAGCTCGGCGCGACCTCGCCGGCCGAACTGGACCGGCTGTGCACGCGCGGCGACCGGACGGGGCGCCTCTACCGGGAGCTGCGGGCGCTGCGCGATGACGCCGGCGACCTGGTTCGCCGCTCGTTCCCGGACCTGACCCGGCGGGTGTCCGGCTACAACCTGGACCAACTGCTGCCGGAGAACGGGTTCCACCTGGCCCGGGCCCTGGTCGGCACCGAGGGCAGCTGCGCCATTGTGCTGGGCGCGACGGTCCAGCTGGTGCCCTCACCGCCGGTCCGGGCGATGACGGTGCTCGGCTTCCCCGACACCTACGCCGCGGCCGACGAGGTGCCCCGGCTGCGCGGGTTGGACGCGCTGGCGATCGAGGGGCTCAGCGCCGAGCTAGTGGGCGTCGTGCGCCAGCGCAACCCCGGCTCGCCCGCATTGCCGCTGCTGCCCGGCGGTCGGAGCTGGCTGCTGGTGGAATCCGGCGGAGCCGACCAGGGCGGGGCCGAGGCGGCTGCGAAGCGCATCGCGGAGGCGATGGGTGAACGGGCGGAGAGCGTGATCCACACCGCCCCGGCCCGGATGGCCGCGCTGTGGAAGATCCGCGAGGAAGGCTCCGGCTACTCGACGCGGATGGCCGGTTCCGAGCGGTGGTCCGGGTGGGAAGACGCCGCCGTACCGCCCGAGCGCCTGGGCTCCTACCTGCGGGAATTCGACGCGCTGCTGGCCAGGTTCGGCCGCCGCGGGGTGACCTACGGCCACTACGGGGACGGCTGCATCCACGTCCGGATCGACTTCGACCTGCTGTCCTCCCCCGGCGCGACCGAATACCGGGCCTTCCTGGAGGCGGCGGCGGACCTGGTCGTCGCGCACGGCGGTTCGGTCTCCGGCGAGCACGGCGACGGCCAGGCCCGGTCGGCGCTGCTGACCCGGATGTACCCGCCCGAGGTGATCGATGCGTTCGAGCGGTTCAAGACCGCCTTCGACCCCGACGACCTGCTCAACCCAGGCCAGATCGTGCGCCCGCGCCCGGTCGACGCCGACCTGCGGCTGCTGGTGGCCCCGCCCCGGCTGCCGAGCCGGACCACGCTGGCGCTGCACGCCGACTCCGGCGATCTCGCGGCCGCGACCCGGCGCTGCGTCGGGATGGGCAAATGCCTGAACACCACAGGCGGGGTGATGTGCCCGAGCTACCGGGCCACGAAGGAGGAGAAGCACTCCACCCGGGGTAGGGCGCACCTGCTGTTCGAGATGCTGGCCGGTCGTGTCATCCGCCGCGGCTGGCGTTCGCCGGAGGTCCGGGACGCGCTGGACCTGTGCTTGTCGTGCAAGGGCTGCAAGTCGGACTGCCCGGTCGATGTCGACATGGCGACGTACAAGGCCGAGTTCCTGCACCACCACTACCGGCACCGCGTCCGCCCAGCCTCGCACTACTCGATGGGTTTCCTGCCGCTGTGGTTGCGCTTGGGGCAGCGCGTTCCGAAGCTGGCGAACCGGGTGCTCGCCGGACCGCTGGCCCCAGTGCTCAAGTGGCTCGGCGGCATCGACGCCCGGCGCGCGGTCCCGGAGCTGGCGCCGCAGACACTACAGGCGTGGTGGTCGGGGCGGCGCCCGATCGCCGACGCCACCACCCGCGTAGTGCTGTTCCCGGACACCTTCACCAACCACTTCGATCCGCAGATCGGCCGGGACGCGGTCGCGGCCCTCGAAGCGCTCGGCCACGCTGTGGCGATGCCGCGCGAGCCGGTCTGCTGCGGGCTGACCTGGCATTCGACCGGGCAGCTCGGCATCGCCCGCTCGATGGCCCGCCGCACGGCCCGCCTGCTGCGCCCCCGAGTCGACCAGGGCCTGCCCGTCGTCGGCCTGGAACCCAGTTGCACCGCCTTTCTGCGCAACGACGCGCTGGAACTCGCGCCGCACGACCCGGACGTCGCGGCGCTAGCCGCGGCGACCAAGACATTCGCCGAATGGGTCGAACCGACCCGCCCGCAGTGGCGGCGAGCAGAATCCGGGCCAGAGGCGCTGGTGCAGGTCCACTGTCACCAGCACGCGGAACTGGGCTTCGCCGCCGATCAGGCCACATTGGACGCCACCGGAACCCGCACGCGGGTGCTGGATTCGGGCTGCTGCGGCCTGGCGGGGAACTTCGGCTTCGAACGCGGCCACTACGACGTCTCGATCGCTTGCGCCGAACAAGCCCTGCTCCCGGCCGTGCGAGCGGCCGACCCGGGCACTGAGATCGTCGCCGACGGCTTCAGCTGCCGAACCCAACTCCGCCAGACCAGCGAAACCGAGCCGGTCCACCTCGCCACCCTCGTCGCCCGCGCTCTCGACGTCAGCGGGTCTTGACGCGGTGGGATGGATGCGATAACGGGCCGGGAATGCGAGGCCGGTGCCCCGTGTTCCCCCGGGTACGCCCGCAACCAGCCAGGAGGAAATCAGATGGCAACGGTCGAGCTGACCACCGAGAACTTCGACGAGGTCGTCTCCGGCAACGAATTCGTGATCATCGACTTCTGGGCCGATTGGTGCGGCCCGTGCAAGATGTTCGCGCCGGTCTTCGAACGCAGCGCCGAGAAGCACGACGACATCGTCTTCGCCAAGGTGGACACCGAGGCCCAGCCGCAGCTGGCCGGAGCCTTCGAGGTCCGCTCCATCCCTACACTGGCGATCGTCCGCGACGACGTCCTCGTCTTCCAACAGCCCGGCGCCCTCCCGGAGAACGTCTTCGAAGACCTCATCCGCCAGGCCCGCGAACTCGACATGGAAGAAGTCCGCAATAGCGCGAAGTGAGTAGGACGTGTTTTATAAGCGGCGGCAGCCGCTTGCGGTGTGGGACTCAACTGGCACCACCGCGGGGGCTGTGCCCGCCGAAGGGCTCTCGGCGAGGCCAGTCCCCGACGCGGTGAATTGGCATTCATGATGTCGGGGAACACATGCGCGAGAAGGCCTCTGAGGTTCCGCTACCCGCACCGCTACGCAAACCACTTTCGACACAGGCGCTCTAGAAGCCCGGTTCGAAGGCCTCCCCGACCGCGGTGTGCAGGACGCCTGGCAGCGCGCTGATCTCTTCGACCAGCGCCGCTGCCGGGGCTTTGCCTCGCAGCCTCAGCGCGACCACGGCGGTCCGCTGCTGCTCGTCGTCGGTGTCCTCGCGTTCCACTTCTAGATCCATCACGGTCCACCCGCGGCTGGTACACAGCGTCAGCACGCTGCGCAGCACGCCGTACCCGTCGAGGTAACCGATGCGCAGCACCTGCGGCTCCCGCAGCGACTTGCGCATCAACCGCAGCAACCGCGGATATCCCATCGCCACGAAGAAGTGCACCGCCGTCACCGCCGCGGCCAGCACCACCAGGCCGCTGCCGCAGGCCATGCCGACCGCGGCAACCACCCACACCGTGGCCGCGGTGGTCAGGCCGCGCACCGCGTCGCGGCGTACGAAGATCAAGCCACCGCCGATGAACCCGATGCCCGAGACGATCTGCGCCGCCACCCGCGACGGGTCGAACGAGACCCGGTCGAGCACCAGCAGATCGCCGAAGCCGTACTTGGACACCAGCATGAACAGCGCCGCGCCGACGCCCACCAGGGCGTGCGTGCGGAGTCCGGCGCTCTTGGCCCGGATCTCCCGCTCCAGCCCGATCAAGCTGGAGAACAGCAGCGCGGTACCCAACTCGACGAGCAGTGGAACCTCGCCCAACCCGGCTACAACCGCACCCGACATCCCTGGAACGTAACGCACCGCCCCGGTTCGGTCACCATCAGTGCGCTCGGCCCGCCTGCCGTGGCCGCCTGGCCAAGTAGGCCACGGCAGGCGGCAGATTGCGCCAAACCGTCCGGCTGATCACCGTCTCCTCGAATTCGGCCCGCAGGTCGGCCAGCTGCCGACGGGCTGGCGGGGCCCACCTCGTCCAGGTGTAGGCGAACTGCGTGAACGCGCCGCCGGGGACCAGCGACCGGGCGATCAGCCGGATCAGCGGTACCCCGTCCACCGGCGCGTGCGCCACCCATGGCAGGCCGCTGACCACGACATCGGCCCGCGACTCGCGCTGCCGCAGCAGCTCCGGCAGCTCCCTGGCGTTCGCGCACACCGACTCCACCGCCGGGAACCGCTCCCCCAGCTCGGCCGCCCACCGCGGGTTGAGCTCCAGCGCCAGGTGCCGTCCGCGGCCGCCGAGCCGGCGCTGGATCGCCTCGGTGAACGCGCCGGTGCCCGGTCCCAGCTCGACCACCACCGGATCACCCCGGTGCGGGATGGGCGCCACCATCTGCTCGGCCAGCGACCGCGAGCTGGGACCGACGGCAGCGGTCGTGGTCGGCGATTTCACGAACTCCCACAGAAAACCCGCTGCTGTGCCCACCGGCGCTCCCGTCGCTAAGGCAACCTTCGGCCGGCGAACAGCGAGATTCCGGCCGCGATGATCGCGGCGAGCGTACCCAGCACCAGCCACGGCTTGCTGGCGTCTGTGTGCTTGGTCTCGTACCCGATCTGCTCGCCGAGCGTCGCGTACACCTCGCGCAACTGCTCGGCGCTGGCAGCCTTGTGGAACTCACCGCCGGAGAGCCGAGCGATCTCCTGCATCGCCTCGTCGTCGACCTCGACCCACTCCTGCTCGCCCTCGATCTCGATGCTGCCGTGCTTGGTGCCGAAGGAGATCGTGGAGATCGGGATCCCGGCCTGCTTGGCTTCCTTGGCCTTGGTGTAGGCACCGCGCGGCGCGTCCATCTCGCGCGGGATCGTCTGCCCTCCGTCGGCCATCAGCACGATCCGAGCCGGTGGCGCCCCGGCCGGGCCGCCGACCATCTTCCCGAACGAGTCGATGGCCTGCAGCGAGGCGTTGATCCCGTCGCCGGTGGCGGTCGCTTCCGCCAGCTTCAGGCTGTCGATGGCCTGCTTGACGCTGGGCCGGTCGGTCGTCGGCATCACGAGCACCGTCGCGGTGCCCGCGAACGACACCAGCCCGAGGTTGATGCCCGGCGTCAGCTTGTCCGCGAACTCCTTCGCGGCGGCCTTCGCCGCCTCCAAGCGGCTGGGTTCGACGTCGGTGGCCTTCATCGACAGCGACACGTCGATGGTGAGCATCACGGTGGCCCGGTTGCGCGGGATCCGCTGCTCGGCGGTCGGTCCGGTCAGTGCCACGGTGAGCAGGACCAGCGCCACTCCGAGCAGCGCCGGAGGCACGTGCTTCCACCAGCCCTGCCGGGTCGATGCGACCCGGTCGAGCACCTCCATGTTGCTGAACCGCAGCGTGTCCCGGCGGCGGCGGCGCAACGCCCACAGGTAGCCGGCGACCAACGCCGCGACCACGAACAGCAGCAGGAACCACCACGGTGTGGTGAATCCCGACAAACTCAACATCAAGCAGCTCCTCCGGACCAACCCCGTTTGCGCGCCACCACGAACCGCACCACGTCGGCGATCCAGTCCGAGTCCGTCCGCAACGACAGGTGCGCGCATCCGGCTCGCCGCAGCACGGCCGCGACCTGGTCGCGGTGCGCCGCAGCGGCGGCGGCGAACTCCTTGCGCAGCACCGGGGTCGTGTGCACCTCCCGCTGCTTGCCCGTTTCCGGGTCCGACAGCAGGACGGTGCCGACATCGGGCAATTCCAGGTCTCGCGGATCCAGCACCTCGATCGCCAGCAGCGAATGGCGGGCCCCCAGCCCGCGCAGCGCGCGTTGCCAATCCGTCGGCCCCAGGAAATCCGAGATGACCACCGCCAGCCCGCGCCGCCGAGGCGGTCGACGCAGCGACTCCAGCAACTTCGCTAGATCACCCCGCGTGCCTTCCTCGGCGCGCGGCGTCTCGGCCACCTTCTTCAGCAACGCCCGCGCATACGCCGCGCCACCGCGCGCCGGCAGCCGGACCGGGCTGGCGCCGTTGTCCACCACCGCGCCGATCCGGTTGCCGCCGCCGCTGGTCAGGAACATCACTGCGGCCAGCGCGGCGACGGCCAGCTCCCGCTTGTCGCAGGCCGCCGAGCCGAAGTCCAGGCTCGGCGACAGGTCCACCGCCACCCAGGTCTCCAGCTCGCGGTCCGCGACCGTCTGCCGGATGTGCGGTTCGGCGGTGCGGGCGGTGACCGCCCAGTCCATCCGCCGCACGTCGTCGCCTGGCTGGTAGAACCGCGCCTCGCCCGGCTCGGTGCCCGGACCGGGCACCAGCCCCAGGTGGTTGCCTTGCAGGAGGCCGTCGAGCCGGCCACGCACGTTCAGCTCCAGCGACCGCAGGGCGACCTCCAGCCGTCCGGAGTCCAGGGCGGGCGGTGCCCAGGACGGACGATCGTCGCGGCCTGAATGGGGTGCTGCCGACACCGCTGCGTCACTCCTCACTGGTGCGGGTTGGGCCCGAGGTGCGGCTGCTGCCCGTAACCACCGGGACCACCAGGACCACCGGGGCCGACCGGAGCAGGCGGGCCCGCCTGCGGCCGCGCCGACACCTGCGGCAGCGGCACGGTTTGCAGCACCCGGCTGACGATGTGCTCGACCGGGATTCCGTCGGCCAGCGCGTCGTAGGACAGCACCAGGCGGTGCCGCAGCACATCCGGGACCACGTCGACCACGTCCTGCGGCAGCACGTAGTCCCGGCCGCGAACCAGCGCCAGCGCCCGCGAGGCGGCGATGATGCCCAGGCTGGCGCGCGGTGAGGCGCCGTAGGACACCCAGCCGGCGATGTCGGACAGGCCGTGGTCGTTGGGCAGCCGGGTTGCCACCACCAGCCGCACGGTGTAGTCGACCAGCGCGTGGTGCACGAACACCCCGGCCGCCACGTTCTGCAGGCGGATCAGCTCATCGGGGTTGAGCACCGGGTTGGGTTCCGGAGCGGCCACGCCCATTCGGTAGATGATCTCGCGCTCTTCCTCCGCCGACGGGTATTCGACGGGCAGCTTGAACAAGAACCGGTCCCGCTGCGCTTCCGGCAGCGGGTAGACGCCCTCGTTCTCGATCGGGTTCTGCGTGGCAAGCACCAGGAACGGGGCGGGCATCGGGAAGCTCCGGCCGCCGATGGAGACGTGCCGCTCGGCCATCACTTCCAGCAGCGCCGACTGGACCTTCGCGGGCGCGCGGTTGATCTCGTCGGCGAGCACAAAGTTGGCCAGCACCGGGCCGAGCTCGACGTCGAAGCGTTCGCTGCCCTGCCGGTAGATCCGGGTGCCGAGGATGTCGGCGGGCACCAGGTCGGGGGTGAACTGCAGGCGTGAGAATGAACCGCCGACCACCCGCGCGAAGGTCTCCACGGCCAGCGTCTTGGCCACGCCGGGCACGCCCTCCAGCAGGATGTGACCCTTGGCCAGCAACCCGGTCAGCATTCGCTCGACGAGCCGGTCCTGGCCGACGATCACCCGCTTGACTTCGAAGACGGTGCGCTCCAACAGCTGCGCGTCCCGCGCCGGGGTGCTCACCTGGTCCGCCGGGCGCGCCGCCGCGGCTCCGGCGCCCCCGCTCTCACCGTTGCCGACCTCGGTCACTTCTCCCAGCCTCCTGTCGTCGATGCGGCCGTCCCCGGCCGATCAAGATCCTGGCACGCGCGCGTCGCACACCCGCGCGGGGGCAATGTCCCACGCACACCCAACCCCACCGGCGGTATGACCGCTGTGAAGCCCAACCGGAACCATTAATTTCATTCAATACTGAAACTACAGATGCCACAAACTTCGCGAGGAGTGTTCTTTTGCCGAGTTGGTCGTCAGCGGTTACTTCTCACCCATCGCCTTCTCGGGCCTGACGGGCCTGACGGAGGTCTTCGGGTGTGTCCACATCGGACGCCTCTGCCCCGGCGGCCGGAACCCGTAGCGGGGCGAGCGGCGCGAAGACGGAGCGGAGAGAAACGTTGCGGATTTCCGCGGGCATCGACACCCGAAGAGCAGCTGTCCGCCACACCCCCACCAGCCATTGCGGATTTCCACCATCGTCCGTCAGCACCGCGCCAGAGGCTTCGGGATCGGCGCGCAACGCCTGCAGCAAGCGCGAGATCGTCGCCGAAGTCAGATGCGGGTGGTCTCCAGCGAGCACCGCCACCAACAGCATCGAAGCGGGCACCTTCAGCAAGCCGGCGTGCACAGCGGCGAGCGGACCTCCACCCGGCGGGTTTTCCAGCGTCCACTCGACCGGCCTGGACGTCGTGCGCGGAGGCCCTACCACCACTACCGGTTCGGCGTCCACGACCGCATCGAGCGTGCGGTCAAGCAGGCTCCTGCCCTCGACCGGAAGCAGGACCTTGTCCACGCCGCCGAGCCGACGTGCGCTGCCACCGGCCAGCACCACTGCCGCGAAGTCCGCTGCCACGAGCGCAATGCTTCCAGCAGACCGAACCGCACGGACAGCCGGTCCGCGTTCGGCGACTCAGAGCTTCCGGACCGCGTACGGGGCGATGCCGCCGTAGCGGACGGCGGTGACCCGGACCCGCGAGCCCGAGTACGGCGCTTCGACCATCTTGCCGCTGCCGAGGTAGAGCGCCACGTGATGGATCCTGCCGCCGTCCTGCCAGAACAGCATGTCGCCGCGCCGCATCTGCGACAGCGGCACCCGCCGGTCGGACTGGTACTGGTAGCCGCTGTAGTGGTCGAGGTCGACGCCCGCACCGGCGAAGGCGTAGATCATCAACCCGGAGCAGTCGAAACCGACCTTGCGGTAGTCGCCGTACGAGTCGGCCACTCCCCCATCCCGGATGCCCCGCGACGGGCCCTGCGAAGTCCCGCCACCCCAGGCGTACTGCACCCCCAGCTGGGACAGCGCCCGCCCGACGACCACCTCCACCGACCGGCTGTTCGAAGGCCGCGTGTCCACGACCGCCGCCGACGCGGCTTCGCCGCTCGCTGCGGCCTGCAGCGCCGCTTGCGCGGCGGCCTCCTCCTCGCGCTGCTTCGCAGCCTGCCAGCTCTCGTACCGGCCGCGCTGCGCTTCCAGACCCGCTACGCGGGAGCGCGCCAGGGCGAGCTGCGCCTCGACGCCCGCCTTATCGGTCTCCAGCCGGCGCGCCTGCTCCACCTGCGTCGCCTGCGCCGTGATCGCCACCTGCTCCGCGGATTCGGCGGCGCTGCGCGCCTGGTCAGCCGCGATGCGCTTCGCTTCCGCGTCCTGCAGGGCCGCGCGGGTCAGCGAGTCCTTGTTGACCTTCTCGACCCGTGCGCGCTCCAGGTCGTCTAGGGCGTCGAGCTGGGATGCGCTGATCGCGTCCAGCAGGACCGCCCTGTCGAGCACGTCCTGCGGGTTCTTCGAACCGATGTAGGCCGTGACCGAGCCGACCCGGCTGCCCTGCCGGTAGCTGCTGGCCGCGAACTGGTCGAGCCGCTTGCGCTGCTCTTCGATCTGCCTGGCGGCCGCATCCGCCTCGGCACCGGCCGCTTCGGCGGCCTTCCGCGCGTCGTCGTAGGCGCGCTCTGCGCGGCCGAGATCGACTCGCGCCTTGTTCGCGTCCTCCATCTTGATCTCGATCTGGGACTGCAGGCCGACCAGCTGTGACTCGGCCTCGGCCAGCCGGTTGGCCAGCTCCCCCACCTGGCCCGCCGTGTACTGCTCCGTCGCTCGGCCGGCGTTCAGCTCGACGTCGCTGGGGTTGGGCGGCGGGGGCGGCACGGCCAGGGCGGTGCCGGACACCGCCAGTCCTACGGCGGTCAGCAGCGTGATCGTGGCAATGCTTTGCGTGCGGAGCACCCCTCGGGATCGCGACACGACCGTCACCTCCAGCTGCTGCGCCCGATCGGAGGTAATCGATCGGCCGAATGGAGTCACACGACGGTAGGAACCTTGCCGCTCCTGTCCCGAATGCACCACTCGAAACGACTACGACACGCGCATCATCAACCACTAGTGTCACACCATGGAAGTCCGCTTTCGGACCGGTCAGCTCCAGGTGCCGGGGTCGCCCCAGGTGCTCAGCGGGCGCGGCGGGTCGATCAGCGGCGCGGCGACCAGGGCCGACAGCACCTCGACCAGCGGCTCGCGCAGCACCGCGGCCGCCGCGTCGTCGTACGGGGTCGGCTCGGCGTTGCAGATGATCAGCTCTGCACCCGCCCTGACAGCCAGCTCCGCGAAATCCGCCGCCGGGTGCACCGTCAGCGAGGTGCCGGCCGCGACGAACAGGTCGCAGTTCAGCGCCGCGCGCTGGGCGCTGCGCAGGACGCCGGGGTCCAGAGACTGTCCGAAGGAGACGGTGGCCGACTTCAGGATTCCGCCGCAGGAACGGCAGGGCGGGTCCGCCTCGCCGGCGGCCACCCGCTCCAGCGCGGCGCTCATCGGGCCGGTCGCGCCGCAGTCCAGGCACACCGTGCGGAAGATCGTGCCGTGCAACTCCAGGACCCGGTCCGGGTCCAGGCCAGCTCGTTGGTGCAACTCGTCGATGTTCTGGGTCAGCAGCGCACCCAGCCGCCCGGAGCGGTCGAGGTCGACGAACGCGCGGTGGGCGGCGTTGGGTTCGGCGCGCCACGCCGGGTGCTCGGCGCGGCTGCGCCACGCCTGCTCGCGGACCTGCGGGTCGGCGACGTAGCTGTCGATGTCGCTGAGCCGCTGGGCCGCCGGGTTCTTGGTCCACACCCCGTTGGGGCCGCGGAAGTCCGGGATCCCGGAGGCCGTGGACACCCCTGCGCCGGTGAGGGCGGTGATCCGGCGCGCGCCGCCGAACAAGTCGCGAGCGCGCTGCCAGTCCGCGCCGTGGCCCGTGCCTCGCTGCATCACGACTCCACGGTGCCACGGACCGCCCGCCGGGAGTGCCCTCGGGCGCCGTTCCGCTGCTCACACCGCCTGGACCAGGGCAGGTGAACGCCTGTTTGCATCGTGGTAACGATCGACGAGCCCGCATGAAACACCCGGTTCCTACCTTCGGGGGAACCCGACGAGAGGAGCCGAGTTGACCACGAGAGCTCTGGCCGGCAGAGGCCACTGGATCGAGGGCTGGGACCCGGAGGACGAGCGGTTCTGGGAGTCCACCGGCAAGCGGGTGGCGCGCCGGAACCTGATCTTCTCGATCCTGTCGGAGCACATCGGCTTCTCCATCTGGAGCATCTGGTCGGTGCTGGTGCTGTTCATGTCCCCGAGCATCGGCCTGCCGTTCACCGCGGCGGAGAAGTTCCTGCTGGTCGTCACCCCGAACCTGATGGGCGCGGTGCTGCGGCTGCCCTACGCCGCGGCGGTGACCCGCTTCGGCGGCCGCAACTGGACGATCTTCAGCTCGGCGGTCCTGCTGGTGCCGGCCGCGCTGGCGTTCTACTTCGTGCAGCAGCCGGGCACGCCGCTGTGGGTGTTCATGCTGATCGGCGCCGCGGCCGGGGTCGGTGGCGGCAACTTCGCCTCGTCGATGACGAACATCACGACCTTCTACCCGCAGCGCCACCAAGGCTGGGCGCTGGGGCTCAACGCCGGCGGCGGCAACCTCGGCGTGGCGGCGATCCAGTTGGCCGGCCTGCTGGTGATCGCCACCGCCGGCAACACCCACCCGTCCTACGTGGCGGCGATCTACCTGCCGCTGATCGTGGTCGCCGCCCTGTGCGCGGCGCTGTTCATGGACAACGTGGACGCGGTGCGGGCCCGCCCCGGTGCGTTGCCGGAGGCCGCCGCGAACAAGCACACGTGGTGGATCTCGTTCCTCTACATCGGGACGTTCGGCTCGTTCATCGGCTACAGCTTCGCCTTCGGCCTAGTGCTGCAGACCGAGTTCGACTTCACCCCGCTGCAGGCCGCGAGCTGGACGTTCCTCGGCCCGTTGATGGGCTCGATCGCCCGGCCTTTCGGGGGCTGGCTCTCCGACCGCCTGGGCGGTGCCCGGGTCACGCTCTGGGCCTTCGCCGGCATGACCGCGGGCACCGGGGCTCTGCTGTTCGCGTCGTCGCAGGGCTCCTTCGCGCTCTACGTCGCGGCGTTCATCGTGCTGTTCGTGCTGACCGGCATCGGCAACGGCTCGACCTACAAGATGATCCCGGCGATCTTCGCCAAGGAGGCCGAGGACGACGTGACCGACGGCGGTGAGGCCGTCGCGGCCTTCGCCCGGGCCCGGCGGATGTCCGGTGCGGTGATCGGCATCGCCGGTGCGATCGGCGCGCTCGGCGGCGTGGGCATCAACCTTGCCTTCCGCTCCTCCTACGGCGGCGAGGCCGCCAACGGCGACGCCGCCCTGATCACGTTTCTCGTCTACTACGTGGTTTGCGGCATCGTCACCTGGGCGGTGTACCTGCGCGGGGCGCTCAAGAACACCGCCGCGCCGCGGCCGCTCCCGGCCCAGCAGTCGTCGAAGGCCGAGGCCGGTCGTGCCTGACATTCGGACCGTGGCCACGCACTGCCCCTACTGCGCCCTGCAGTGCGGTACCCAGCTCACGCGGGAACGGCGCGGGGTGTCGGTGCGGCCGACGGATTTCCCGGTCAACCGGGGCGGGTTGTGCCAGAAGGGCTGGACCGCGCCGGCCCTGCTGGACGTCCCGGACCGGTTGCGGCACCCGCTGGTGCGCCGTGGCGGCGAGCTCACGCCGGTCGACTGGGACACCGCGCTGGGCACCATCGCCGCCGGCATCGACCGGATCCGGCGCGAGCACGGACCGGACGCGGTTGGCGTGTTCGGCGGCGGCGGGCTGACCAACGAGAAAGCCTACCTGCTCGGCAAGTTCGCCCGGCTGGCGCTGGGCACCAGCCAGATCGACTACAACGGCCGGTTCTGCATGTCCTCGGCCGCGGCCGCGGGCAACGCCGCCTTCGGGGTCGACCGGGGGCTGCCGTTCCCGGTCACCGATCTCGGCGGAGCCGACGTGGTGCTGCTGGCCGGGGCGAACCCGGCCGAGACCATGCCGCCGTTGATGCAGCACCTGCGCGACGCGCAGCTGGTGGTCATCGACCCGCGCCGGACCGCGACCGCCGAAAGCGCCGCGCTGCACCTGCGGCCCGCTCCCGGCACCGACCTGGCCCTCGTGCTGGGGCTGCTGCACATCGCGGTGGTCGACGGCTGGACCGACGCCGCCTACATCCAGGACCGGACCACCGGTTTCGACGCCGCGTGGCAGCGAGCGACGGCCTGGTGGCCGGAGCGCGTCGAGCGCGTCACCGGGGTTCCGGTGACCGCACAGCGACAGGCGGTGCGGATGCTCGCCGAGGCCGAAAGTGCTTACGTGCTCACCGGTCGCGGCGCCGAGCAGCACAGCAAGGGCGTCGACACCGTGGCCGGGTTCATCAACCTCGCCCTCGCGCTCGGCCTGCCGGGCCGCCCCGGTCGCGGCTACGGCTGCCTGACCGGGCAGGGCAACGGGCAGGGCGGGCGCGAGCACGGCCAGAAGGCCGACCAGCTGCCCGGTTACCGGATGATCACCGATCCGGCAGCGCGAGCGCACGTGGCCGAGACCTGGGGCGTGCTGCCGGACGTGCTGCCAGGCCCGGGGCGCAGCGCATACGAGCTGCTCGACGCGCTGGGCACCGCCGAGGGTCCCCGGGCGCTGCTGGTCTTCGGCTCCAACCCGGTGGTTTCGGCCCCGAACGCCGACCATATCGGGAAGCGCCTGTCCGCTTTGGACTTGCTGGTGGTGGCCGATTTCGTGCCGTCGGAGACCACCAGCCTGGCCGATGTGGTGCTGCCTGTGACGCAGTGGGCCGAAGAGGACGGCACCATGACCAACCTCGAAGGCCGCATCCTGCGGCGCCGCCGATTGCAGGTCCCGCCCGGCCATGCGCGCAGCGATCTCGAAGTGCTGCACGGCCTGGCGGTCCGGCTCGGCGAGCCCGGCCACCGCTACCCCACCTCGCCTCGCGAGGTCTTCGAAGAGCTGCGCCGTGCATCGGCCGGCGGCAAGGCCGACTACGCCGGGATCACCTACGACCGCCTCGACGCCGGCGAGGCCCTGCACTGGCCGTGCCCGCACCCGGAACATCCCGGCACGCCGCGGTTGTTCCTCGACGGGTTCGCGCATCCCGGGGGGCTGGCCCGGTTCGCCGCCGTGGACCACCGCGATCCGGCCGAAACGCCGCAGGAAGCGTTCCCGCTGACCGCCACCACCGGTCGCGTGCTGGCCCAGTACCAGTCCGGGGCGCAGACGCGTCGGGTCGCCGAGCTCAACGAGGCGTCGCCCGAGGCATTCGTCGAGATTCACCCGGACACCGCCGACCGCGCCGGTCTCGCCGACGGGGCCATGGCCAAGGTGACGTCCCCGCGCGGCAGCGCGCTGGCGCGCGTGCGGGTGGTCGCCACGATGCGCACCGACACCGTGTTCCTGCCGTTCCACTTCCCCGGCGCGGCGCGGGCGAACCTGCTCACCGGCGACGCACTGGACCCGCGCAGCCGGATGCCGGAGTTCAAGGTCAGCGCCGTCCGGATCGAACCCGCCGAGGAGGTTCACGCCCGATGAGCCGCATCGTTATCGTCGGCAACGGGCCCGCCGCGCACCGGCTGGTCGAGCGGCTGCGCGCACACGACCACACCGGTCCGATCACGGTGCTGGGCCGCGAGGAACACCCCGCCTACAACCGGGTCCTGCTCGGCGCGGTGCTGGACCGCACGCTTACTCCGTCCACTGTGGCACTGCCCGCTTTGGACGCCGAGGTGCGCCTGCGGGTCACCGCCACCGACATCGACCGCGCCCGGCGCGTGGTGCGCACCGACGCCGGTGACGAACACCCGTACGACGTCCTTGTGCTGGCCACTGGCTCGCGGCCGAGGATGCCGGAAATCCCCGGGTTGGGCGGAGATCGCCTCCAGCCGTTGCGCACGCTCGCCGACTGCGCACGTATCGGCTCCGCCGCGGGCCCGGTCGCGGTGCTGGGCGGTGGAATCCTCGGTGTCGAGGCGGCGCGGGCCCTGCTGGCCCGTGGCCACGACGTGCCGCTGGTGCACCCGAATCCGCACCTGATGCACCGGCAGCTCGACGAGTCCGGTGGGCGGTTGCTCGCCGAGCGGCTCGGAAAGCTCGGCGTGGACCTGCACCTGGGCCGCCGGGCGATCGCCTACCGGCGCGGTCGGCTCATCCTGGACAGCAGCGACGTCGTGCCGGCCAGCCTGGTCGTGGCGTGCACCGGGGTGACCGCTGAGACCGGACTGGCGGTGCGGGCCGGGTTGCCGGTGCAGCGCGGGATCGTCGTCGACGACCAGTTGCGCACCAGCGATCCGCGGATTCACGCCATCGGCGACTGCGCCGAGCATGACGGCGACACGCCCGGCCTGATCTCTTCGGCCTGGGAACAGGCCGACGCGCTGGCAGTGCTGCTCACCGGCGGCGACGCCCGCTACCGCGGCACCCGCAGCATCACCCGGCTCAAGGCCCGCGGCATCGACCTCGTCTCGATCGGCTCGGTCGACTGCCTCAAGAGCGCGGACGCCGAGGTCGTGACGCTGTCGGACCCGGCCCGCGGTCGCTACGCGAAGCTCGCGCTGCGGGACGAGCGGATCACCGGCGCGGTGCTGTTCGGCTTCCCGGAGGCGATCGCGTCGGTCAGCCAGCTGCACGACCGCGACCTGCCGGTGCCCAGCGACCGCCTCGCGCTGCTGC
Organism: Saccharopolyspora sp. ASAGF58; assembly: GCF_012277335.1. NCBI lineage: Bacteria > Bacillati > Actinomycetota > Actinomycetes > Pseudonocardiales > Pseudonocardiaceae > Saccharopolyspora > Saccharopolyspora sp. ASAGF58. The sequence goes on from NZ_CP040605.1 coordinate 6,749,893, forward strand.
TGGGCACCCCGGCCGCGGTGTCCGGCAGACGTGTCGAACTGCCCGACGACGCGGTGATCTGCCGCTGCAACAACGTCACCAAGAAGTCCCTGACCGTCGCCTGGCAAGGCGGCGCCCGCTCGGTGCCCGAGCTGGCCAGGGCAACGCGGGCGACCACCGGCTGCGGAGGCTGCGTCGACGACGTCGGCCGCATCTGCGGCGCGCTGGCCGACCGCATCGAACACCAGAAGGAGGGCGCGGCTTGACGTCCTCCCCGCAATGAATTCCGGGGATTCCAACCCAACCAACCAAGCTAAGCAGTGGAGGTAGCGAGTTGAGGTTCACGGTTCGCAGACCGCCCAACGGCGAGGTCTCCCCGTGCTGTCACCGCCCGCCCGGCGGCGATGTTGCATGCCGCGTTCACATCGGCATTGCAGCTGAACCCGCAGCTCACGCACCGAAACACCGCTTGGCTCTTGCGGCTTTCCGATGCGACATGGCCACAGTCCGAACACTGCTGCGATGTGTACCCGGCTTTGACCTTCTCCACCCGACCGACAGCTTTTTCAGCCAAACGAGCAACCAGCATCCCCCACCCGTGGGCGAGGATACCGCGGTTCAGCCCTGCCTTCTGCCGGACCTTGGAACCGGGCCGATCGGCCGTGCCCTTGGCGGAACGCGTCATGTTCTGGATGTTGAGCTCTTCAACTCGGAGAACGTCGAACCTACGTGCAAGATCAGTGCTGGTCTTCTCGACCCAAACCTTCCTTCGGTCTGCTTCGCGCGCTTTGAGCTTCGCGATCTCGGCCTTGACCCGCTTACGCCGGTTCGAACCAGGCACACACCGAGCCAGACGTCTTTGGAGCGCCCGAAGTCGCCGCTCTTCCCCGATCGTCGACCCGGGACACCGAAGCATCTCCCCGGTGGACAACGCCGCCGATACCATCACTCCACGATCCACTCCAACCACTCGCCCGTTACCGGGCGAAGGAATTGGATCCGGCTTGGCGGCAAAGGCGATATGCCACCGCCCCGATACGTCCTTGGTGACCCGGTAGGACCTTACGCTGTCCGGAACATTTCGGGACCTTCTGAATCTCACCCAACCAATTTTCGGAACCCACACCTGCCCGAGACGGCGGTTCAGTTTCTGGACGTGCTCAGGTCTAACGCCTACCTGACGGAAACCTTCATTCCGCCCAGCCTTGCGCCACATCGGACGACGGTGGGTGCCGGCGCAGAAGTTGGCCAGCGCTTGATGAAAATCTCGCAACGCCTGTTGCTGCACCGTCACCGAACCGGCGCGCAGCCACGCGAACTCCGCTCGCGCCTCCGTCAGTTGACGAGCTTGTTCGTTGTAACCAGGTGCCGAAAGCCGCCCTGGCCGCCAGTGGGCATGCTGCTCAACCGCGAGGTTCCAAACGAATCTCGCGTGCGCGCAATGCGTCAACAGCACAGCTTCTTGGGCGCCTGTAGGCAACAACCGATACCGAGACATCGCGATCAACATACCGGCCGCAACCGACAATGCTGCGCGCGCGGCTCGAATACTGAACAGAGCTTGCCCGCCACCTTCGACAAAAGCCTCCCCCGACGATTGGAGTACCTATGACCCGCACGCTCGTCGTCGTCGGCCACGGGATGGTCGGACACCGGCTCGTCGAAACGCTCCGGGAGCGCGACGCGGACAACACCTGGCGGATCGTCGTCCTCGGCGAGGAGCCCCGGGCCGCCTACGACCGGGTGGCGCTGTCGTCCTACCTGGACGGCAAGAGCGCCGAGGACCTCAGCCTGGCCAGCCACGAGCTGCTGGACGACCCGATGGTCGACCTGCGGCTGAGCACGGCCGCGACCGGCATCGACCGGGCCACCCGCACGGTGTCCACATCGGACGGTTCAGAGCTCCCCTACGACGCGCTGGTGCTGGCCACCGGCTCGCGGCCGTTCGTGCCGCCGGTGCGCGGCCACGACCTCGACGGCTGCTTCGTCTACCGCACCATCGAGGATCTCGACGCCCTCCGCTCCGCCGCGATCGAGGGCAAGCCCGGGGTGGTCATCGGCGGCGGTCTGCTCGGTCTGGAGGCCGCCAACGCCCTGCGGCTGCTGGGCATGCGCGCGCACGTCGTGGAGATGGCGCCGCGGCTGATGCCGTTGCAGGTCGACGAGGGCGGCGGTCAGGTCCTCAGCCGGTTGGTCGGCGACCTCGGCTTGGCGATCCACTGCGGCGCCGCCACGAAGTCCATCGACGGCGAGGACCGCGTCCGCAGCGTCACGCTGGCCGACGGCACCGTGATCGACACCGATGTGGTGGTGTTCTCCGCCGGGGTCCGGCCGCGCGACGAGCTCGCCGAACTCGCTGGGCTCGAGCGTGCGGAACGCGGTGGTTTCCTGGTCGACGAAGGTTGTCGCACCAGCGACGAGAACATCTGGGCCATCGGCGAATGCGCCGCGGTGGACGGCCGCTGCTACGGCCTCGTCGCGCCCGGCTACAGCATGGCCGAGGGCGTCGCCGAGCAACTGCTCTCCCTCGGCGAGGGGACCTTCCCCGGCGCGGACCTGTCCACCAAGCTCAAGCTGCTCGGCGTCGACGTCGCCAGCTTCGGCGACGCCCACGGGCAGACGGAAGGGGCGCTGGAGGTCGTCTACGCCAACAACGCCGCCGGGACCTACGCCAAGCTCGTGCTCAGCGACGACGCGCGGATCCTGCTCGGTGGCGTGCTGGTCGGCGACGCCAGCGCGTATTCGGTGCTGCGGCCACTGATCGACCGAGAACTGCCCGCCCCGCCGGAACAACTCCTGCTGCCCGCCGGCTCCGGTGTCGACGCCGGCGCGCTACCCGCCGACGCCACGGTCTGCTCGTGCAACAACGTGTCCAAAGAGGACATCACCACGGCGATCGCCGAGCAGGGGCTCACCGACGTGCCCGGCATCAAGGGCTGCACCAAGGCCGGCACCAGCTGTGGATCGTGCGTGCCGATGCTGAAGAACCTGCTCGCCGAGTGCGGTGTCAGCACCTCCAAGGCGCTGTGCGAGCACTTCCCCCAGTCCCGCACGGAACTGTTCGAGATCGTCCAGGCGACCGCGATCGGCTCGTTCTCCGATCTGATCGGCAAGCACGGCACCGGCCGCGGCTGCGACATCTGCAAGCCCGCCGTCGCGTCCATCCTCGCCAGCCTCGGCCACGGCCACATCCTCGACGGCGAGCAGGCCGGGCTGCAGGACACCAACGACCGGTTCCTGGCCAACATGCAGCGCAACGGCACGTACTCGGTGGTGCCCCGGGTGCCCGGTGGCGAGATCACCCCGGACAAGCTGATCGTGCTCGGCGAGGTCGCCAAGGAGTTCGGCCTCTACACCAAGATCACCGGCGGGCAGCGCATCGACCTGTTCGGGGCCCGGGTGGAGCAGCTGCCGCTGATCTGGCGACGGCTGGTCGACGCCGGGTTCGAATCCGGCCACGCCTACGGCAAGGCGCTGCGCACCGTTAAGTCCTGCGTCGGCAACGACTGGTGCCGCTACGGCGTGCAGGACTCGGTGAGCATGGCCATCCGGCTGGAGCTGCGCTACCGGGGCCTGCGGGCGCCGCACAAGATCAAGGCCGGGGTGTCCGGCTGCGCCCGCGAATGCGCCGAGGCGCGCGGCAAGGACTTCGGCGTGATCGCCACCGACAAGGGATGGAACCTCTACGTCGGCGGCAACGGCGGCTTCACCCCACGGCACGCCGAGCTGCTGGCCGCTGACCTCGACGACGAGCAGCTGATCAGGCTCGTGGACCGGTTCCTGATGTTCTACGTGCGCACCGCCGACCGGCTGCAGCGCACCTCGGCATGGCTGGAGTCGCTGGACGGCGGGCTGGACCACCTGCGGGAGGTGGTCGTCGAGGATTCCCTGGGCATCGGCGCCGAACTGGAGGCCGCGATGCGGCGCCACGTCGACAACTACGCCGACGAGTGGGCCGGGGTGCTGGCCGATCCCGGCAAGCTCGCCCGCTTCGTGTCCTTCGTCAACGCCCCCGACGCGCCGGACCCGACGATCCGCTTCGTCCAGGAGCGCGGCCAGATCCGGCCGGGCCCGGTCGCCCTGCCGATGCCCGCCATCCCGAACCAGAAGGTGCTCACATGAACTGGCAACAGATCTGCGGACTCGACCTGCTGCGGCCCGAGTACGGGCTGCCCGCGCTGGTCCGGGACCACCCGGTGGCGCTGTTCCGCACCCGCGACGACGAGCTGTTCGCGGTCGGCAACGTGGACCCGTTCTGCGGAGCGGGAGTGATGAGCCGCGGGATCGTCGGCGACCGCGACGGCGAGCCCACGGTCGCCTCGCCGATGCTCAAGCAGGTCTTCTCGTTGCGGACCGGGCAGTGCCTGGACGACCCGGACGCGCGGCTGCCGGTGTATCCGGTGCGCCGCCGGGCCGACGTGGTGGAGGTCGCTGTCCCTTGACCGACGAACTCGCTGGTTACACCGTCGCCGTGACCGCGGCGCGGCGGGCCGACGAGCTCGGTTCCCTGCTGGAGCGCCGCGGCGCGCGGGTCGTGCACGGCCCCGCGCTGCGGATCCTCCCGCTGGCCGACGATACCGAGCTGCGCCGGGCGAGCCACGACTGCATCACCGACCCGCCGGACGTCGTCGTGGCGACCACCGGCATCGGCTTCCGCGGCTGGATCGAGGCGGCCGAAGGCTGGGGCATGGGCACCGAACTGCTCGAGGCGTTGCGCCCCGCGCAGCTGCTGGCCCGCGGGCCGAAGGCGCGCGGTGCGGTCCGCGCCGCCGGGTTGCCCGACCCGTGGTCGCCTACCTCGGAATCCTCCGCGGAGCTGCTGGAACACCTGCTCGACCGGCCGCTGGCCGGTGTTCGGGTCGCGGTGCAGCTGCACGGCCAGCCGCTGCCGGACTTCGTCGAGGCGCTGCACTGCGCGGGTGCGAAGGTCATCGAGATCCCGGTGTACCGGTGGACCGCGCCCGCCGACATCACCGCGCTGGACGGCCTGCTGACCTTGGTGTGCGCTGGGGAGATCGACGCGGTGACGTTCACCAGCGCGCCCGCGGCGGCCAGCATGCTGTCGCTTGCCGCCCAGCGGCGCTGCCGGGACGAGCTGCTCGCCGCCCTTCGCGGGCCAGTGCTGGTCGCCTGCGTCGGGCCGGTGACGCATGCGCCGCTGGCCGATCACGGCGTGCCCGCGGTGATCCCGCAGCGGTTCCGCATCGGCGCGCTGGTGCGCTCACTGTGCGACGCGCTGCCGAGCCGCTCGCCGATGTTGCCGGTCAGCGGCCGGGAACTCCAGGTCCGCGGGCACGCCGCGGTCGTCGACGGAGTGGTGAAACCGCTTTCTCCGCAGGGCAAAACGCTGCTGCAGACGCTCGCGGAGCGGCCTGGTCGGGTGGTCTCGCGGCGCAGCCTGGCCGAGGCGCTCAGCGGCGCCGGGAATGTGCCCGATGAGCACGCCGTGGAACAGGCCGTCGCCCGGTTGCGGGCCGCGCTGGGTGCGCCCGAGCTGGTGCAGACCGTGATCAAGCGCGGATACCGACTTCCGCTGGAACCGATGAGGGATGCCCCGCGATGCGTCGATCCGCAACCCTGACTCCCCCGCTGCTGTTGGTCGCCCATGGCACCCGCGATCCCGCCGGGCCGCGGGTGGTCGAACGCCTCGCCGGCGCTGCGGCCGACCGCCTACGAGTGCCGGTGCACGTTGCGTACGTGGACGTCATCGGCCCGACCGTCGCGGCGGCCCTGAGTGAGGTCGACGGACCGGTGGTCGCGCTGCCCGCGTTCCTCGCGGCCGGTTACCACGTGCGCACCGACCTGCCGGAGCAGATCGCCGCCAGCGGGCGCGAGGACGTGGTGGTCAGCGCCCCGCTCGGGCCGGCCCCGGAGATCATCGAGGCGATGCTGCGGCGGCTGGTCGCCGCCGGTTGGCAACCCTGGGACCGGGTCGTGTTCGCGGCGGCCGGGTCGTCGGACGAGCGAGCGCTGTCCGACGTGCGCGCCGCAGCGCGGATGCTCGGCCGCCGCGTCGGCCGGTGGTTGACCCCGAGCTACGTCACTACCGCCTCGCCCGCGACCGCCGACGTCTGCGGCCCGGCGGACTACATCGCTCCGTACCTGCTGGCACCGGGGCTGTTCCACCGCCGGCTCGCGGAACTGCCGACGGCCGGCGTCGCGGAGCCGATCGGCGCGCACCCGGACGTGATCGACCTGATCGCCCGCCGCTACCGGCTGGCGGTGCGCGACCACGTTTCCGCCGCCTGAGCGCACGGCCTCCGAGATTAATCTGCGCCGGTCGGGGTACTTCAACAGGATCGAACAGCTTAGTAGGAATCTGACGTTCGGCGTAACCTTAATTGGTTGCAGTCTCGGAAGAGGGGGGTCCCAATGGCCACCACTACAAGCTCGAGCACCTCATCGACGAGCTCGGGTTCGCAGCGCACTCGCAGGCAGCCCGCGACCAAGCCCAGCCGGGAGCGTGGCGGCACGGCGATCACCCTGCCCTACGTCACGGCGGAGCTCCACACCACCAAGGTCCAGCTGCCCGGGCTCCAGGGGATGCCCGGCCGCAAGGAACTGGCGTCCGCTGTCGAGACCGTGCGCGGTCAGCTGCCCTCCCGCGACCAGGCGTTGTTCTACGGTGGGCTGACCGCAGCCGCCGCGTTCAGCCTGATCGAGTGGCCGGTAGCCGCGGCGATCGGCATCGGGAACGCACTCGTCCAGCGCAGCATGCACAAAGAGATCAGCGAGGCCTGATCGCGAAGGATCCCGATGCCGCTGGGTTGGCTCCTTTTGAGGGCTGCGGAGGTCGTTGCGCCGGTGGTTCGCGCGGCCCGCACGGTGGCCGCCTCCCCGGTCTATCGCCGGGTGTGGGTTGGCCGCCACCGCGGACGTCGGCATTGGACTGTCCAAAGAGGACACACGACTGAGGAGCCTGGGAGATCGTGGCCGCCGGGGTGCGGGCCACGCCTCGCCAGAACGACGAGCAACCGCTGACCTCACCGACCGGGCAATCGACAGAGCCCGCGCGGCAGGCGTGGCGGCGGATGGAACTGTGCTGGCCGAGTTGCCGTCCGAACCCTCGCGCGGTTTCCACACAGTGCAGATCCGCCGCCTGCTGTCGGTCAAAGGGGCGCCCGAGGTCGTGCTCGGCCGGTGCACCACCTGGCGAAATCACGTGTCAGCGCCAGCGCCTCGCTCAACGCCCGTCAACTGCTGTGGTAGAAGTGGCCAACAACAACCTTCTGACCTGCACTGTTCTGGCTCGATTCACCTACGCGTCATCTTCCGCGCAACAACGGCTAACCCTGTCGGCGCACAGTCGGGGCGTAACACCGGAGCAACGTTGGAGAAAGCAGACCGATGCCCCAGTTCCTCACCACCATCCTCACCAGCGTGGCCATCGCCCTCATCGAGACCTTGTTGATCCACCTGGTGAAGTCGGCCATCCGCACGGCCTGACCCGCAACGCACCCCGACCTAAACTCCCGCGAGCTCGGACCCCTGGGTCTTCGCCGGTGCCGCACGCTGCGCGATGAACGCGCCGGCGAGGATCAGCGCCCCACCAACCAGCTGGATCGGCCCCAACGCCTCGGCGAGCAGCGCCCACGCCAGCACCGTGGCGACCACCGGCTCCAGGAACGCGACCGCACCGGCCACCTGCGGCGACAGGCGGCGCACCGCGATGATCCCGGTCAGGTACGCCAGGACCGTGCTCAGCACCACGATCCAGCCGACCGCGAACAGCGCGGGGAACTCGTGCCCGGCCAGCTGGACCTGGCCGAGCAGCAGCGCCCAGTCCAGCTCCCACGGCTGCGCGAGCAGCGTGACGATCATGGCACCCAGCAGCAGCCCGAAGCCCGCGAGGGCGAGCGGGTTGACCTCGGGCCCGCTGTCCGACAACAGGAAGTAGGTGGCCTGGCAGCCCGCCGCGCCCAGCGCGAGCAGCAGGCCGATCGGGTCGAAGCTCAATCCCGACCACAGCTCCACCACGCAGCCCAGGCCGACCATCGCGACGGCCACGCCGATGGCCGCCGAGCGGGTCACCGGCTTCCGGCGGACGAACCGGATCCAGCCCAGCACCATCACCGGGCCGAGGAATTCGATCAGCAGCGCCACCCCGACCGGCACGGTGGCGATCGCGGCGAAGTAGCAGACCTGCACCCCGGCGATGGCGAACAGGCCGTACCCGACGAGCAGCTTCGGCACCCGGCGCACGGCCGGCGCGTAGCGGATCACGAACGGGATCATCAGCAGCGCGCCCCCGGCCAACCTCAACCAAGCCACCTGCAACGGGGTGAACCCCGTGGTGATCAGCGGCTTCGCGAACGGCCCGGAACCGCCGAAGCAGAACGCGGAGACGATCGCGATCGCCACGCCGGCGGACTTCGCGTTGTCGGTCGGTTTGCGCATCCGTCAATCGAATCACGCCACCCCGTCGGCCCTGAAGCCAGTTTCGGTACCACCGTTCCAGTCCATGGGAAGCACGGAAATTCCGCGGTTTTGCATGCAGTGGTACATGTGATCGAGAGTTTGCCGACCCTTAGTTGAGGGAGAATACAGGACAAGCGTACTGTTAGCGACGAAGAGAGCGGGTTCTCGCGCACGCTCGGCCGACGTGCGCGAGACTCGCAATCGTTCCCGAACTTGCGCCCGTCGCGAGATGGAGTTGAACGTGACTGCACCTGCGAGCAAGGACAGCTTCGGCGCCCGCGGCACGCTGAACGTCGGTGACGCCTCTTACGAGGTGTTCCGGCTCAGCGCGGTCGACGGCGCGCAGCGGCTGCCCTACAGCCTCAAGATCCTCCTGGAAAACCTACTGCGCACCGAGGACGGCGCGAACATCACCGCCGACCACGTGCGCGCCCTCGCCAACTGGGACGCCAAGGCCGAGCCCGCCACCGAAATCCAGTTCACCCCGGCCCGGGTGATCATGCAGGACTTCACCGGCGTGCCCTGCGTGGTCGACCTGGCCACCATGCGCGAGGCGGTGTCCGACCTCGGCGGCGACACCTCCAAGGTCAACCCGCTGGCCCCGGCCGAGCTGGTGATCGACCACTCGGTGATCATCGACGTGTTCGGCAAGCCGGACGCCTTCGAGCGCAACGTCGAATTCGAGTACGGCCGCAACAAGGAGCGCTACCAGTTCCTGCGCTGGGGCCAGGGTGCCTTCGACGAGTTCAAGGTCGTCCCCCCGGGCACCGGCATCGTGCACCAGGTCAACATCGAGCACCTGGCCCGCACCGTGATGGCCCGGGGCGGCCAGGCCTACCCGGACAGCTGCGTGGGCACCGACTCGCACACCACCATGGTCAACGGCCTGGGCGTGCTGGGCTGGGGCGTCGGCGGCATCGAGGCTGAGGCCGCGATGCTCGGCCAGCCGGTGTCGATGCTCATCCCGCGCGTCGTCGGCTTCAAGCTCACCGGCGAGATTCCGGCCGGCGCCACCGCCACCGACGTGGTGCTGACGATCACCGAGATGCTGCGCAAGCACGGCGTCGTCGGCAAGTTCGTCGAATTTTACGGTTCCGGCGTCGCCTCAGTGCCGCTGGCCAACCGCGCCACCATCGGCAACATGAGCCCGGAGTTCGGCTCCACCTGCGCGATCTTCCCGATCGACGACGAGACCGTCCGCTACCTCAAGCTCACCGGTCGCTCCGCCGAGCAGGTCGCCCTTGTCGAGGCCTACGCCAAGGAACAGGACCTCTGGCACGACCCGAGCCACGAGCCGGAGTACTCCGAGTACCTGGAGCTCGACCTGTCCACCGTGGTCCCGTCCATCGCCGGGCCGAAGCGCCCGCAGGACCGGATCGTGCTGGCCGAGGCCAAGCAGTCGTTCCGCACCACGCTGACCGACTACGCCAAGGTCGAGACCGCCGACGACAAGGCGCTCGACGAGGCCGGTGAGGAGTCCTTCCCCGCCAGCGACGCCCCGGCACTCACCCACCACGAGTCCGCGCCGCAGATCTTCTCGGCCGCCAACGGCTCGAACGGCCGGATCTCCAAGCCGGTCAAGGTCGCCTCGGAGGAGCTCGGCGAGTTCGAGCTGGACCATGGCGCCGTGGTGATCGCCTCGATCACCTCCTGCACCAACACCTCCAACCCGTCGGTGATGCTGGGCGCGGCGCTGCTGGCCCGCAACGCCGTCGACAAGGGTCTTACCCGCAAGCCGTGGGTGAAGACCTCGATGGCCCCCGGCTCGCAGGTCGTCACCGACTACTACGAGAAGGCCGGTCTCTGGCCGTACCTGGAGAAGCTGTGCTTCCACCTGGTTGGCTACGGCTGCACCACCTGCATCGGCAACTCCGGCCCGCTGCCGGAGGAGATCTCCGCCGCGGTGCAGGACAACGACCTGTCGGTGGTCTCCGTGCTGTCGGGCAACCGGAACTTCGAGGGCCGGATCAACCCCGACGTCAAGATGAACTACCTGGCCTCGCCGCCGCTGGTGATCGCCTACGCGCTCGCGGGCTCGATGGACTTCGACTTCGAGAACGACCCGCTAGGCACCGACACCGAGGGCAAGCCCGTCTACCTGCGCGACATCTGGCCGTTGCCGCATGAGGTCCAGGACGTCATCGACTCGGCGATCACCAACGAGATGTTCACCAAGTCCTACGAGGACGTCTTCAAGGGCGACGAGCGGTGGAGGTCGCTGCCCACTCCGGAGGGCCAGACCTTCGAGTGGGACGCCGACTCAACCTACGTGCGCAAGCCCCCGTACTTCGAGGGCATGGCGATGGAACCGGCTCCGGTCACCGACATCTCCGGTGCCCGCGTGCTCGCGCTGCTCGGCGACTCGGTTACCACCGACCACATCTCGCCGGCGGGCGCGATCAAGCCGGACTCGCCTGCGGGCAAGTACCTCACCGACCACGGCATCGACCGCAAGGACTTCAACTCCTACGGTTCCCGCCGCGGCAACCACGAGGTGATGATCCGGGGCACCTTCGCCAACATCCGGCTGCGCAACCTGCTGCTGGACGACGTGCAGGGCGGCTACACCCGGGACTTTACCCAGGACGGCGCCCCGCAGGCATTCATCTACGACGCCGCGCAGAACTACGCCGCCCAGGACATCCCGCTGGTGGTGCTCGGCGGCAAGGAGTACGGCTCCGGTTCGTCCCGCGACTGGGCCGCCAAGGGCACCCGGCTGCTCGGGGTCCGCGCCGTCATCGCCGAGTCCTTCGAGCGCATCCACCGCTCGAACCTGATCGGCATGGGCGTCATCCCGCTGCAGTTCCCGGAGGGCCGGTCCGCCAAGTCCCTGGGTCTGGACGGCACCGAGACCTTCGACTTCACGGGCATTACCAAGCTCAACGAGGGCGGGACCCCGGAGACCGTGAAGGTGACCGCGACCAAGGCCGACGGCTCCACCGTGAAGTTCGACGCCAAGGTCCGCATCGACACCCCCGGTGAGGCGGACTACTTCCGCGACGGCGGCATCCTGCAGTACGTGCTGCGCAAGATGATCCGCTCGTAACTCAAGCACGCGGCGTGGTGGGGTCTGGAACTCCACCACGCCGCTGCACTATCGCCTGTCAATGCGGGGGCCGTCCAATGCGAGCCAGCCACCGGAACGGCCCCAGATGCTCGTCCCGCGACCGCCAATCGACATCAGGCCTCAGTGCTCAGTGGACAAGGACCCGCATGCTTTGACTTCTCTCCTCCTTGAAGGAAGGAGATTCAGTCCTCGCGGACTGAGTTTCCTGCTTCAACGACCGCAGCGTCCCCACCGTGGCGGTTCGGTCTCACACGATCTCACTCAGGCGTTCGGACCGGGTGGTCCGGGTTCCCGCTCGACCAGCGGTACCCACGTACTTGCTCGGGTGTTCCCACTTGCGTGGGGGTGGTAGGTCTCACCTACCGAAATCAAGACTATCAGCGGTCGCTACGCGACCGACACGCGAGATCTGCTCCTCCCCATCCTGAAGGACGGGGCATCCGCAGATTGGAGATCAGGTGATCCGGGTCGTCGAGCCACAGCCATTGCCGCCCGTCGGAACGGCATGTGGTGATCCCGAAGCGATCCATTCCCGGCTGGTCATGGTCGTGCCACCAGGTCAGCGCGGCCTCGACCTCGTCCCACAACCGGCGGGGGCCATGCTGTCGGACCTCGTAGGGTTCGCCGGAGTCCATGTGCGCGGCGAGCTGCGCCCACGACTTCGTTGCCCAGTCGTCGAGTTCGATCGAATGGTGGCGGTCGCCGAATAGGTCCCACGCGATGGTGAGCCCGATGTCCGGCACGCGGGTGGAGATGGCGAACCGCGCCCGGCTTGGATCGAGGACTGCATCGAGCGTCTCGGTCCCGGTGTGGCTGGTGGTCTCCCACGGCGCGGAGCGTTTGACCTCGATAGCGGGTTCGTAGTCGTAGAACGCGTGCAACTGTGATCGAGCGCGCATGAACGCAAGATCACCCGAGAACCGGCCCGTCACACTGCCTTCGTCGTCGGCGTCGGCTGTCAGCATGCAACCAGTGAAGAACTCCGTTCCCCACGGCGCGATGATCCGCCCGCCCGGTGTGAGCTGGTCGAGCCAAGCTACCGGGATTCTTTCCCGGATCGCGCACGTGGCGATGATCCGCTCATACGGCGCCTCCTCGGCGCACCCCTGGAGCCCGTCAGCGGTGACTACGCACGCCGTTGAGCCGAACTCGGCGAGATTTTTCCGCGCCGTTTCAGCCAGTTCCGGGTCCACCTCGTCGGTGACGACGTGGCCGCCTCCCCCGACGCGGACGGCGAGGCGCGCGGCGTTCCACCCGGTTCCGGCTCCGATCTCCAGTATGCCGTCGCCGGGCTGGGGACCGAGGGCATCCACCATGTCGGTTACGAGCGACGGCATGGAGCAGGATGACGTGGGGACCAGGGTTTCGCCGGGCTCGATCGGCTTGCCCATGTTGACCTGGGTGATGATCGGGACGTTCGCGGCGACCTCGGCGGACCAGCGCTCCGGGTCAGTGACCCGATCGATCTCGATGAGGTCGCGGCCACCGTTCGGCTCGCTGTAAACCCAAATCCGGTCCGGGATGAACGGTTCCCGGGGTACCTCGCTCGTCCACGGGTCTGTGGGCAGGTACCTGCGGGAGCTCATTCGCCACCCTTGTCATCACTGGAATGTGTTCCCTCCGAGGACTCCTCAACCGGCTTGGTTTTCGTGTGGTCGTATTCGCCATGACCGTCACGCTCGACGTTGGTGTCGTGCTTACCCATCCTGATCTGCCTCCCTTGCGGTTCCGTAATAACCATCGGTGTGCGATGGTCGGGCATGTACCTCCACGCGGGTGGAGTCCGCCGGGGGTAGTGCTCCGCGGTCACCGCATCCCGACGGTGTCACGGCCCACCACACGAAACTAGACACTGTGGACAGTTCGCCCAGGAGCCAGCGCCAGAGCGGTCGCCTCCGGCAACCGCAGATGGTCCCGGTTCACCTTCCGCTCGCCGCAAAGACGCGCCTCGAACAGGTCCACGCACCTCTCCACCACGCCAGAAGTTCCTCCCGCCACTGCCAATCCGCAGCACACGTCAGCTCATGCGTCGACGCGTTTTCCAGCGCGGCCCGATAAGCCGAAAAATAGTCGAGCTGACGGCGAACATCGGTGTCCTGGACAAGCCGCCACACGTAAACATTCAAGAAATGCCGCACCACATTACAGAAACTGGCATTCGTCGGCCAGGGCCGCACCAACCACCGACCCGGATCATCAGGATCCGGAATACCATTCATATTGATTGCTTCTCTGCCTATGGCCGAGGATTCGGTGCCGCTGAAGACTCCGGACCGCATGATTGTGATCTCCTCACCTGCTGCTTTTCAGGAGCAGTTTGACCTTGGCAGGTAAGAGGCAATCTCTGAAGCGACGCCGATTGCGATATCTACGCGGTCTTTCATCCCGACAAGGACAGGATGTCCCAGTCGGTGGTGCTGACATGCCAAAGCTGGGCCGAAATGTGCGATAAAGGCTCAGTCGAGGATGTCGAGCCGGTCGGCGAGCTCCTGGATCGGTGTTCGCCGTCGTTTGGCACGCTCGGCAAGCTCGTACACGGTCTGGCGCGTCAGCGTGTGGTAGCGCATCCACTCGGGTGCCAACTGCTCGGCCTTGAGAAGCTGCACTGCTGCCTCATGGTCCCGGTCCAGACCGCTGTAGGCGATCGTCAGATCAAGCAGGTAGCGAGCCTTCCACGTCGGAGAGAGGGAGTCGTTGTCGGGAAGCGAGACCGAGCGGGCCAGAGTGAGGGCGTTTTCGAAGCGTTCGCTCTCGACCGCGGCGTTCACACCGGCGATTCCGACATTGGCGGGGCCAAACGGTGTCGCGCAGATCGTCTGGTCGCTGCCGATCCGTGCCGCTGCGGTGCGAGCGAGGCTCAGGTATTCCTCCGCACCATCCGGCTTCTTGTTGCGGACGGCCGCGCTTGCCGCCCGAAGCATGAGTATTCCCCAGACACCAAGCTTTCTCGCGCTATCGTGGATGAAGTCCGGCCGCAGTTGCTCGGCTTTGCGAACCGCTGCCTCCTCGGCATCCTTAAGACGCCCTTGCTTGAACAAGACCCAAGACAACGACGACACATTCATCGCCTGAAGCAGATCGTCCCCGGCACGCTGTGACGCCTCCTGCGCCCGGATCAGGCCGATATAGCCGATGTTGGTCTGCCCGAGCGCCGCCATCATGGTCGAGGCGATCTGGAACGCCTCGCTGAGTACCCCGAAGGCCGCAGCCTGGTCATCGCCGGTCAGCTCACGCGTCGCACCATGCGCCTCGGCGATGAGACCGGGAAGTATCGCGCCGAGCTGAGCGAATGAGCCCTGCTTTCTGATTCTCTCGCAGTGCGCTAGATGATTGATTCCGTGAAGATCATGTGAAGGGGGCCGGTGTGACGGCCTGGGAGGAGGGTGTTCAAGATCAAACTGTGACGAAAGAACTGAACACCCTCCTGACCGCACTCTACGTGCTGATCGATGACCATGTCGTCCCGGCTCGGACCGGACGGGGACGGCGCCCGCTGTTCACCGACAGTGAGTTGCTGACGCTGGCGGTGGCTCAGGTTCTGCTGCGCTACAACGGTGAGCGTCGCTGGATGCGGCACGTGCATAGCAACCCCGAGCTGCTGGCGATGTTCCCGCACGTGCCTCGCCAGCCCGGATACAACAAGCGTTTGAGGAACGCGCAGCCCTTGCTGTGCAAGGCAATCATCACCCTGGCCGCGTGCTGCCCGTCCTGGTTCGACGACCTGTGGATCACCGACGCCACCCCGGTGCCATGCGGCATGTCCCGGGAGACGGTGAAACGCTCGGACCTGGCCGGCCACGCCAACTATGGTTACTGCGCGTCACACTCCAGGTGGTACTGGGGCCTGAAGCTCTACCTCGTGTGTACCGGGGACGGGATGCCGGTCATGTGGTGCCTGGCCGACCCCAAGATCGGCGAACGCGAGGTGCTGGCCGCGTTACTCGACAACAACCACTACCTGATCCGCAACGGCCAGATTCTGTTGGCCGACAAGGGTTTCTCCGGCAAGGAGTTCAAGAAACTCACCGAGTCGAAGCAACTGCGGCTACTGCGCCCGGACCGCAAGGACGAAACCTACGCATGCGGCAACCTCGGCGGTGTGCGCCAGTGGATCGAGTCGGTCAACCAGACCCTCAAAAGCCAACTCGGCCTCGAACAGCACGGCGGACGCACCCCGGCAGGCGTGTTCACCCGCGTCGCCCAGCGCTTGCTGGCCATGGCCGCAGGCATCTGGCACAACTGGGAAACCGGCGCGACCAGCAAACGCTCACTCATCGCGTTCGACCACTAACACCAACTTCACGGAATCAATCATCTAGAGCGGATCGCAGGTGCGCGACCGTCGGAGGCTCATCCGCTACGATCTCCGAGCTGCCCAGGCCGGGAAAATAAGCAAGAGAGGTCAGCGCGTCCCGGATGGCAAGGACTCCGGTTGCCTCCGTGTCCACGGTCGGCTCGACGGTGGATGACTGGCCGAGCAGCTGGGCCACCTCGACATCGAGGGCGGTTGCCATGCGGGTGAGGGAACTCATGCTGGCGGTGTGGCGGACCCCTTGTTCCAGCTTTCGTACCAGGTCAACGCTGACATCTGCCTTCTCGGCGAACTTCTCCTGGGTGAGCTGCCGTCGCATGCGGATGCGCTTGATCCGCTCGCCGAGGCTCATCTCGTTGCTGGACATGTGATCGCCTCCCGTCCGCTGGTTACGAGCGTACGCGCGCGGTCGTGGGACGGTTCGGTCAAGCCGGACTCCCCGGCCGGCCAGTCCTCGCCTGAAACCCTCTCGGGCAGCACCAAACTCAACGAGGGCGAGATCCCGCAGACGGTGAAGGTGACCGCAACCAAGGCCGGGACTCCACTGTGGAGTACGACCCAAAGTCCGCCTTCGCCATGGGGCAGCCCACCAGGTGCAACCCGACGACGTGGTCGGTGCCGACTCCGCTCCTGGGGATCAGATCCGGCGGGGGCGGCGGCAGACGTAGATGCGGGCGGGCGGGATGTTGCGCCACACCGTGTGCGAGGTCAGCACCTCGTCGAAGCTCAGGTCCAGGCGGCGGCGGAACTGCCGGGCGCCTGTCATGCCCAGGGCGTGCACGTAGGCGAAGGTCGTGAAGGCGCCGCCGGGCGCGAGGACCGCGCCGACCTGGTCCAGGATGTCCTGCTGCAGCTTGGCCGGGAAGATCGACCACGGCAGGCCGCTGACCACCGCGTCAACCTTGTCGATGCCCGCATCGGCCAGCAGGTCGCCGAGCCGGGAAGCGTCGCCCTGGATCACCTCCAGCCACGGCAGTTCCGCGCGCAGATACTCGACCATGCCGGAGTCCACCTCGATCGCCACCTGGCGGCCGCCAACGGGCAGCCGCTGGGCGATCCCGCTGCTGAGCGCGCCGGTGCCGGGCCCCAGCTCCACGACCACTGGACTGCCAGCGGTCGGCACCACGGCCGCCATCTCGCGAGCGAGGTTCGGCGAGCTGGGCGCGACCGCACCGACTAGGTTCGGCTTGCGCACCGCGCGCTCGAAGAACGTCCGGTAGTTGGTCAGTACCGATCCGGAGCCCGAACTCGGCAGCACCGGACCACCCGGCTGCGGACCACTGGACTGTTCGACTGGACTCACGGATGCCCTTCCCGATCGGCGTGCGGAGCTCGTTCGGCCCACCCTATCGGTCGCCGCACCTGCCGCGACCGACATGTGCGGCATCACATGCCGATCACGCATACCTGGACAACCGCGACACTAGTCGCCTTTGCAAATAACTGCGTCGGGAAAATCGCGGAATCGACGCGTGGGGCACGTCAATCAAAAAGACATCCGGAATTGTAACGAAAACCGGCCGGGCGGCGATTGAATTCACCGCGCCATGGCCGGTTCGAGGTTCGGGGCTCGTTCCCGGCTGCGGGGGCAAGCCCCACTACACGCTTCCTCAGGCGACGCGCTCGGACGCTGGGCCGATCGGCTCGATCACCTGGTCAGGGGTGCCCGGCTGCAGCCGCTGCGCCCACTTGGTCATCGCTCCCGCTACCGCCAGCAGCACAACCGACTCGACCGCCAGGGCCACCCACACCGTTGTCACTTCTTGCCTCCCTTCTGCAAACCTCCCCGTCTTCCGCACGTACACGCCAGGCACCGCCGACAAAGGGCAGGATGAACGGAAGAAGGTTTGGGGACCATCGCTTACGCAATCAATCGTAGGGCGTTGTTTCGGCGGGATTAACCCTGACTTTTCATGTGGGTCGGTTGTGTTGCGGCGTGCCTGAACACAGAAAGTGCTCCTGACCTGGGAGGATACGGGTGTCTGACGTCCGTATCGCAACCAAGGTGAGGAGCACTTTCGAGGTGCAGGCTACTGGGTGGTCGCGGGGTTTGGAAGTCACCGCTGATGGTGAGGGGATCGTGTCGCACGCCGGGCTTGCGCTGCTGCGCGGGTTGACCGATAAGACGGGTTTGACCGCAGGCTTGTCGAAGGCGCTGGCCGGCACCCGGTTGCTGGTGCATAACCGGGGCCGGGTGGTAGCGGATGTGGCGTGCGCGATCGCCGACGGGGCGCGGGCGATCAGCGATTTCCGGGTGATGGGTGACCAGCGGGAGCTGTTCGGGCCGGTGGCGTCGGTGCCCACCGCGTGGCGGACGTTGGAAGAGATCGCCGACGGCGGAACCCGCACGGCGAAGAAGATCACCGCCGCAGTGAACACTGCCCGCCGGTATGCGTGGGACCAGATCGTGACACGCCACGGCACGCTTCCCGGGGTGCGCATCGCGGACAAGACCCTGGAGGGGGTGACCTGCGTCCGCATCGACGCGACGGTCACTGACGCGCATTCGGACAAGGAGTGGGCGGAGGCGAACTTCAAGGGGTTCGGCCATCACCCGCTGCAGGCCTACTGCGACAACACCGGGGGTGAGCCGCTGGCGTGGATGCTGCGCCGCGGTTCGGCCGGCAGCAACACAGCCGAGGACCACATCGCCATCACCGATAGTGCGATTGCCGCGCTGCCACAACAGTTTCGGAGGCGGTTGATGGTCACTGTGGACGGTGCCGGCGCCAGTCACGAGCTCATCGCACATCTGGACAAGCTCGCGTCCCGGCGCGGATACCAGCTCATCTACTCGGTGGGGTGGGCGCTGACCGAGCGGGAGAAGACCGCGATCCGGCTGGTGCCCGAGCGGGCGTGGGTGCAGGCGATCGGGCCGCGCGGGCAGCTGCGTGAGCGACGCGCCGAGGAAGCCTGCGACAACCCCCGGTGCACACACGCCCGCTGCTGGGTCGAGCAGGCCCACGTGGCCGAGCTGACCGGGCTGCTGCGGCAGGGACCAGGCGGCGACCAACTCTCCGCCTGGCCGGAGAAGATGCGGGTGTTCGTGCGTCGCGAACGTCCCCATCCTGGGGCGCAGCTGACCCTGTTCGAAACCCAAGACGGGTGGCGCTACACACTGTGGGTCACCAACCGTCCCGAGACCACGAAGGGGTGGCTGGGGCAGTCGCAGTACATCGACGCCGCGCACCGGGTGCACGCCCGGGTGGAGGACTGCATCCGCAC
Source organism: Saccharopolyspora sp. ASAGF58 (assembly GCF_012277335.1). NCBI lineage: Bacteria > Bacillati > Actinomycetota > Actinomycetes > Pseudonocardiales > Pseudonocardiaceae > Saccharopolyspora > Saccharopolyspora sp. ASAGF58. The sequence goes on from NZ_CP040605.1 coordinate 6,768,894, forward strand.
CGGCAAGGACACCGGCCTGGGCCGATTCCCCTCCCGCGACTTCGCGATCAACACCGCCTGGCTGACCACATCCATGACCGCCGCCATCCTGCTCTCCTGGCTCAAACTCCTCGCCCTCGACGGCGCTCTGGCCAAAGCCGAGCCGAAAACGTTGCGCTACCGCATCCTGCACACCGCGGCCCGCCTCGTCCGCGGCGGCCGCCGACGACGACTCAAAATTCCCCGCACCTGGCCCTGGGCCACCCAGATCGAGAGCGCCTGGCAGCGCATCACCGCCCTGCCACAAGCACCCTAACCAGCGCCAACCCGCCCCTACGACCCAAGAAAGACCCCGGGGCCCGTGGAACCCCCGGCCACCCGGCCCGACAGCCGGGCAACCATCACGCCCAGGCCGCGAAAACCAGCCCCACCACAGCAAAACCCAACCCCCTCACCCGCTCACCGACCGCCATGAAAAGTCAGGGTTAAAGGCACCCGCGGGTGTCTTGCGTCGCACCCTCTTGGCCTATCCGAACAACTCCGCGGCAGTGGCACAGACCACTTCCGGCGCGGGAAGATTCCGGCGTGGCGGCTGTTCTGCCGGATGTGGAGCGCATCGACGTCGTGGTGATCGGGGCTGGTCAGGCAGGGCTGACGGGCTCGTACCACCTGCAGCGAACCGGCATCCAAGCTGCACCTGCGCGAACCGGGCGGCGGCATCCGGGTCGAGGGGACCCGCGCGGTCGCCGAGCCCCGCCTGCACCTCGTCGGCTACGGACCGTCGGCCAGCGCCAACCGCGCCGGGCGAGCGGCGGCTCGCGGAATCGACTTGCTGCTGCGGTAAAATCAACAAAACCTTAATCGAGCCTGTCCCGGGACCTAATGCCCTGTGACCGCGGCGTCACAGGCAGCAAGCTGCCGGATGGCGGCTCAACCGCGCCAGCGGCGCCATCTCCGGGAGAGGGGGAGGTGGCGCCGCTTCATGCGCCGCTAGCGCTTCCGGCCGACCCCGGCGGGATCGGTCCAGGGCTTGCCGCCGGGCGGCATTTCCGGGAATCCGGCCGCCATTCCGTCAGGTCCACCAGGCCCGGTTCGAGCATCTCCAGGTCGCCGAACATCGCCGCGATCTGCGTTCGGCCGCATGTGGAAGCCGCCGATGCGCTCGCTGTACATCTCCGCCGCCTCCCGGGTGGATGTCGGTGGCCCACCACCACATCGGATGTGGAAGCAGTCCGCAATCCCCTGGTCGACTACCGGTCGTCGACCAACGACAGCGCACCCGACGGGCAGACGTGCACCGCCTCCCGCACTGCGGTCACCGCGCTGTCGTTGCCTTCGTCGACCTCGGTCGCCCGCAGCACCACCCGGCCGTCCTCGTCGTTCTGGTCGAACAGCGCGGGTGCGGTCAGCACGCACTGGCCGGCGCCCACGCAGCGGTCCAGATCCGCCTTGATCCGCATGATCATTCCTCTCACCAGGTCACGGGCATTTCGTAGATCCCGTAGACGTTCGCGTCGGACTTGAACGGCAAGTCGTCGACGCCAACGGCCAGCCGCAGCCCTGGCAGCCTGCGGAACAACGTGTCGAAGACGATCTGCAGTTCCAGCCTCGCCAGGTTCTGCCCGAGGCACTGGTGCGGGCCGAAGCCGAACGCCACGTGGCCACGGGCATTGCGGTTGATGTCCAGTTCGTCGGGCCGGTCGAAGACCTCCGGGTCCCGGTTGGCCGCGGTGCCCAGCGCGACGACGCCCTCCCCCGCCCGGATCAGCACGCTGCCGATCTCGACGTCCTCCAGAGCGGTGCGCGAGGTCGCCGCCTCGACGATGGTGAAGTACCGCAGCAGTTCCTCGACTGCGGGCAGGGTCTTGGCCGGGTCTGCGACGAGCTCCGCCAGCTGATCGGGGTTCTCCAGCAGCGCCAGGGTGCCCAGCGAGATCATGTTGGCGGTCGTCTCGTGCCCGGCGATCAGCAGCAGGAACGCCATCCGCACGAGCGCGTCGTGGTCAACCTCGCCGGCGTCCCGCTGCTTGCGGATCTGCCTGCCGATCAGGTCGTCGGCGAGCTCCCGCTCCTTGCCCGCGACGAGTTCGTCCAGGTACTTCCGGATGTCCTCGACCGCGGCCCTGCGACTCTCGGCGGAGACCGTCTTCCGCAGCATCAGGCTGCTGCGCTGCTGGAAGAAGTCGTGGTCGGCGTAGGGCACGCCGAGCAGCTCGCAGATCACCAGCGACGGCACCGGCAGCGACAGCGACCGCACCAGGTCGACCGGGCGGGGCCCGGCGAGCATCTCGTCGATGCATTCGTCGACGATCTCCTGGATGCGCGGCCGCATCGCCTCGATCCGCCGGACGGTGAATTCGCCCAGCACGGCGCGTCGGGCCTCGGAATGTTCCGGCGGGTCCATCCCGATCAGCGACGGGGCCATGTCGGTGACAACGGCTCGCTGGTCGGGCGATAGCTGCGGGAATCCGGGGCGGCGCCGGTCGGAGCTCATCCGCGGATCGCCGAGGACCTGGCGGACGAAGTCATGCCGGGTCACCAGCCAGGCGTTGCCGCCGCCCACCATCGGGACCTTGGCGATCGGCGTTTCGGCACGCAGTTTGGCGTATTCCGGTTCGGGCGCGAACGGACAGGCGCGGACCTTCGGGTAGGCCGCCGGGTCAACGGCTTCGTCGGACATCGTGACTCCCTGATCACCGAGCGAACAAATGGACGACTCCCTTCCGGTTATAGTCAACCGGAAGAATTTCGTCCACCTACTTTCGGCCCGGAACATGCGACAATCCGCCCAACCCAGCACCCGGCACGCGAGCGAGGACCATGACGACCGACGCCACGCCACGGCTGCGGGCCGATGCCCGCCGCAACCGAGACCGGATCATCACGGCGGCGCGGACCGTCTTCACCGAGCGCGGCACCGAGGTTCCGATGGAGGAGATCGCGCGCGCCGCCGGGGTCGGGATCGGCACCCTGTACCGGCGCTTCCCGGACCGCGATTCGCTGATCGGCGCCGTGGGCCGGGACGCGTTCCAGCGGGTCCTCGACGAAGCCCGCACGATCAGCGACCGCGAGTCCGATCCGTGGCGCGCGCTGACCGGTTTCCTGCTGCGCGCGGTGGACCTGCGCACGGTGATCCGATTCTCCATGCTCTCCCCCCGCGCCCGGGGAATCCTGGGCGCGGACCCGGAAGTCGAGCAGACCCGCAACGAACTGCTGGAAATTCTGGACGGGCTGGTGCGCGCCGCGCAGGCCAACGGCTCGCTGCGACCGGACGTCAGCAGCGGCGACCTGGGCGTGATCCTGTCCCTCGTGCTGCAAGGCGTGCACGGCGCCCCCGACGACATCCGCCACGAAGCCCCGGCTCGCTATTTGACGCTGATGCTCGACGGTCTGCAGGCCCGGCCCGGCACACCGCTGCCCGGCCGCCCGGTGACCGCGGCCGACATCGCGATGGTGCGGGGCGTGCCCGGGTGAACCGAGGTCAGCTCGCCAGGTCATCGGCCTGGAACATGCCGAAGATGTTGCCTTCGGTGTCACGGCAGTAGGCCACCCAGCCCATGCCGGTCAGGGCGGTCTTGGGCATGGCCACCCGGCCGCCCGCGGTTTCCACGATCGACAGCATGGCTTCGACGTCGTCCACTTCCACAGTCGTCGCGAACGCCGCGATCGGGGTCTCGTCGGAGGGCTCGGGGCCCTTGCGGGGCAGCAAGCCGCCGTCGATGCCCGGGCCCTCACCGGTCAAGACCAACCAGTACTGCTCGTCGCCCCCCTGCTGGAACCGCCAGCCGAACACTGTCGAATAGAAGGTGCGGGCGCGGTCCACGTCTCCCGCGTGGATCTCGAAGTGCACGGGACGCAGCATGGCGGCCTCCTCGACACCGGTCGTCGTCTGCGAACCTAAGGCCTGCCAGCCGCACCCGCACTGACGATCAGAGACTGGGAGGCGGTCACCTGCGGGCGGGCACCAGCAACCGCAGCACGTGGTAGCCCAGCAGCGTCACGACGGTGCCCAGCGCGATGCCGCTGAGGCTGAACTGCGGGGTGATCTGCAGCGACACCCCGCCGATGCCGGCGACCAGCCCGGCGGCCAGCGGCATCAGGTTGACCGGGTCGCCGAAGTCGACACGGTTCTCCGTCCAGATCTTCGCGCCCAGCAGGCCGATCATGCCGTAGAGCACGACGGTGATGCCTCCGAGCACGCCACCCGGGGTCGCCGCGATCACCGCGCCGAACTTCGGGCACAACCCGAAGAGGATCGCCACCATCGCGGCCACCCAGTAGGCCGCCGTGGAATACACCCGGGTGGCGGCCATGACTCCGATGTTCTCGGCGTAGGTGGTCGTGGGTGGGCCGCCGACAGCGCTGGAGAGGGTGCTGGCGAGGCCGTCGGCGAAGATCGCGCGCCCGAGGCTGCCGTCCAGCTTCGTGCCGGTCATCTCCTCGACGGCCTTGACGTGCCCGGTGTTCTCCGCGATCAGCGCGATCACCACGGGAAGCACGACGATGATCGCCGCTGCATCGAACGACGGCGCGTGCAGCGTCGGCAGGCCGAACCAGCTGGCTTCCGCGACGCCGCTGAGGTCGAGCCGGAAGTGCGTGCTGACCACGCCGCTGGCGTTCGGCGCGGTGATCGGTCCGAAGCCCAGGTCGAACAGCCACGACAGGGCGTAGCCGACGACCAGTCCGATCAGCACCGCGATGCGGGACCAGAATCCGCGCAGCAGCACGCTGCAGCCGAGCACGACGATCATGGTGATCAGCGCGATCCACTGGTCCTGCGGCCAGTACGACTCGGCGACCACCGGGGCGAGGTTGAAGCCGATCAGCATCACCACCGCGCCGGAGACCGCGGGCGGCAACAGCCGGTGCACCACCTGCGGGCCGACGAAGTGGATGACCACCCCGAGCACGGACAGCACCAGGCCGAGCACCAGGATCGCGCCGGTGACCGTCGAGCTGTCCCCGCCGCCGGCCCGGATCACCGTCACCACGCCCACGAACGACGCGCTGCTGCCCAGGTAGCTGGGGATCTTGCCCTGCACGATCAGCAGGAAGAGGATGGTCGCCACGCCCGAGACCATGATCGCGAGGTTCGGGTCCAGGCCCATCAGAACCGGGAAAACGAAGGTGGCGCCGAACATGGCCACCACGTGCTGCGCGCCGAGCCCGACGGTGCGCCCCCAGGACAGCCGCTCGTCCGGGGCCACCGCCTCGCCGGGGCGCGGCGTGGAGCCGTCCCCGTGCAGCTTCCAGCCGATGCCCAGCTTCGCGCCGAGTCCCTGCCGCATGGCGCCCCTCCCCGTTTCACCCCGCCGATCGGGGCTGCCACTTCGGGCGGAACTCTACAAACCGGTTGCCGTGTGACCGCCGCCGCAGGGGCCGTGGGGCGTCAGGACATGGCCGGGATGACGCTCTCGCCGTAGGCGTCCACAGTGGCGTCCAGGGCGTCGTGCATGGCGTAGATCGCGAACTGGTCGACGCCCGCGTCGCGGAGTTCCCGCAGCTTGGCCACGTGCGCTTGGGCAGGGCCGAGCAGGCAGAAGCGGTCCACGATCTCGTCCGGCACGAACTCGGTGCTCGGGTTGTCGGCCCGGCCGTGGTGCGAGTAGTCGTAGCCGTCCCGGCCCTTGACGTAGTCGGTGAGCGCGGCGGGCACCGCCCCAGTCGTGTCGCCGTAGCGGGCAACGAGGTCGGCGACGTGGTTGCCGACCATGCCGCCGAACCAGCGGCATTGCTCGCGGGCGTGGTCGAGGTCGTCGCCGACGTAGGCCGGGGCTGCGACGCAGACGGTGATCGACGCCGGGTCGCGGCCCGCGTCGCGGGCGGCCTGCCGGACGTGGTCGACCATCCACGTCGTCAGGTACGGGTCGGCGAGCTGAAGGATGAAGCCGTCGGCCTGCCGCCCGGCGAGCTCCAGGGCCTTCGGCCCGTAAGCACCCATCCAGATCGGCAGCCGACCATCGCGCACCCACGGCAGGCGCACCGGGGTGCCGCGCAGCTGCACCTCCCGGCCCTCGGCGAGTTCCTTGATCACGTGCATGGCGTGTTCGAGCGCCGCGAGAGTGGTCGGCTTGCCCCCCGTGACACGCACCGCGGAGTCGCCCCTGCCGATGCCGCATACCGTGCGCGGCCCGAACATGTCGTTGAGCGTGGCGAAGGTCGAGGCGGTGACCGTCCAGTCGCGGGTGGCCGGGTTGGTGACCATCGGGCCGACGGTCAGCCGCTCGGTGGCAGCCAGGATCTGGCTGTGGATGACGAACGGTTCCTGCCACAGCACGCAGGAATCGAACGTCCAGCCGTGGCTGAAGCCGAGCCGCTCGGCCCGGCACATCCGGTCTACTACCGACCAGGCCGGCGGATCGGTCTGCAGAACAAGCCCGAAGTCCATGCTGTAACCCCCAAGCTGGTCAGATCAGGTACTGGCAGGTGTCGCGCGGTAGGAACCGGCCGCGCCCGGCCCGGCCGGTGTAGGTGCCGGTGTCGACGACGACCTCGCCGCGGGACAGCACGGTGCGGACCTGTCCGGTGATCCGCTTGCCCTCGTAGGCGTTGTAGTCGACGTTCATGTGGTGTGTCTCGGCCGATAGCACCTGCTCGGCGCGCGGGTCGTAGATCACGATGTCCGCGTCGCCACCGGGCGCGATGGTGCCCTTGCGCGGGTGCAGGCCGAACATCCGGGCCGGGGTGGTGCAGGCCAGCTCGATCCACCGGCGGCGGCTGATGCGCCCCTCCACCACGGCCTGGTACAGCAGGTCGATCCGGTTTTCCACGCCCGGGATGCCGTTGGGGATCTTCGAGAAGTCGCCGCGGCCGAGTTCCTTCTGGTCCTTGAAGCAGAACGGGCAGTGGTCGGTCGACACCACGGAGAGGTCGTTGGTGCGCAGCGCCTGCCAGAGGTCCGCCTGGTGTTCGACCGGCCGCAGCGGTGTCGAGCAGACGTACTTCGCGCCTTCGAACTCCGGCCGCGCCAGGTCGTCGGTGGTGAGGAACAGGTACTGCGGGCAGGTTTCGCCGAAGACGTTGAGCCCGTTGTCGCGGGCCCGGGTGATCTCCGCGACTGCCTCGGCCGCGGAGACGTGCACGACGTACAGCGGCGCACCGGCGACTCTGGACAGCTGGATCGCCCGGTGCGTCGCTTCGGCCTCCAGCAGCGGGTGCCGGACCTGCCCGTGGAACTTCGGGTCGGTGCGCCCGGCTGCCAGCGCCTGCTGCACCAGCACGTCGATGGCGATGCCGTTCTCGGCGTGCATCATCGTCAGCGCGCCGTTGTCGGCGGCCTGCTGCATGGCGCGCAGGATCCGCCCGTCGTCGCTGTAGAACACGCCGGGATAGGCCATGAACATCTTGAAGCTGGTGATCCCCTCGGCGACCAGCACATCCATCTCCTTCAGCGCCTCGTCGCCGACGTCGGAGAGGATCATGTGGAAGCCGTAGTCGATCGCGCACTGCCCATCGGCCTTGGCGTGCCAAGCGTCCAGGCCCTCGCGCAGGGAGCCGCCGACCGGCTGGATCGCGAAGTCGACGATCGTGGTGGTACCGCCCCACGCAGCGGCCCGGGTCCCGGTCTCGAACGTGTCCGAGGCGAACGTCCCACCGAAGGGCATCTGCATGTGCGTGTGCCCGTCCACGCCGCCCGGGATGACGTAGTGCCCGGACGCGTCGATCACGCTGTCCGCAGTGGACACCCATTGCTCGGCGACGGCTGGCGCGGCGATCGCGGCGACCTGTTCGCCGTCGACGAGCACGTCCGCTCGGGTCTCCTCGGTCGCGGTGATCACCAGGCCACCGCGGATAATCGTCCGGCTCATTGCCGCCCCGCCTCCTCCAGCGCCGCCAGCAGGATCCGGCCGCCCTCGCGCGCCTCGGCCTCGGTGAGGCTCAGCGGCGGGGCGATGCGCAGCACGTTGCCGTCCAGCCCGCCCTTGCCGATGAGCAAGCCACGCCGCCGGGCCGATTCGAGCACCTCGGTGGCGATCTCCGGCGCGGGCGTTCCGTCGGCGTGCGCCAGTTCGACGCCGATCATCAGGCCTTTGCCCCGCACGTCGACGACCGCCGGGACCCGGCCGAGCGCTGCGTCTAGCTCCTCGCGCAGGACCGCACCAACGCGCGCGGCGTTGCTCTGCAGGTCGTTGGCGAGGAGGTGCTCGAGGTTGGCCAGCGCCCCGGCGGCGGTGATCGGGCTGCCGCCGAAGGTGGAGATCGAGTTCGTGCGGACGCTGTTCATGATCTCGGCGCGGGCGATGACGCCACCGACCGAAAGGCCGTTGCCGATGCCCTTGGCGAAGGTGACGATGTCCGGTGCCCCGTTGGCGTCGTGTGCCTGCCAGCCCCAGAAATGCTCGCCGGTCCTCCCCCAGCCGGTTTGCACCTCGTCGCTGATCCACAGTATGCCGTGCCGGTCGAGGACCTCCTTGAACCGCGCGAACAATCCGTCCGGTGGGCTGGCGAACCCGCCGACGCCCTGAATGGGTTCGGCGATCAGGCAGGCGACGTTGCCGTGCAACTGCCCGAGCACGTCCTCCAGGTCGGACACGCACGCGGCGGTGAACTCCTCGTCCGGCAGGCCGGCGAGCGGGGTGCCGCGCCGACGGCTGCCGTGCACGTACGCCGTCTGCACCGGGGACAGGCTTGTCGGCGACCAGCCGCGGTTGCCGGTCACCGCCAGCGCCGAGAACGACCTGCCGTGGTAGCTGTTGCGCAGCGCCAGCACCTGGTTCGAGGCGCGGTAGCCGGTGGCCAGCAGCAGCGCGGTGTCGTTGGCCTCGGTGCCGCTGGTCGTGAAGAACACCCGCGGGTCTTCAATGCCGGACAGCTCCGCGACCCGCTCCGCGAGCTCGATCATCGGGCGGTTGAGGTACAGCGTCGAGGTGTGCAGTATCCGGCCGGCCTGCGCGCTGACCGCCGCGGTCACCTCGGGCAGCGCGTGCGCCGTCATCGTGGTGAGGATGCCGCCGAAGAAGTCCAGGTACCGGTTGCCTTCGGCGTCCCAGACGTGCCGACCCTCGCCGCGCTCGATGTCGATCGGCTCGTCGTAGTACAGCGCGAGCCAGTCCGGCAGCACCGCGCGGTGCCGCTTGGTCAACTCGGAGTGCGTGCTCGTCATCGTCGCTCCCTCACGGCTCGGTCAGCAGGCGGTAGGCGTCGGGGCGCCGGTCGCGGTAGAACGCCCACTTCTGGCGGACCTCGTCGATCAGGTCGAAGTCGAGGTCGCGCACCACAAGTTCCTCGTCGGTGTCGCTGGCGGGCTCGCCGACGAACTGCCCGTACGGGTCGACGAAGTAGCTGGTGCCGTAGAAGTCGTTGTCGCCGTACTCCTCGACGCCGACCCGGTTGATCGCCGCGATGAAGTACTCGTTGGCGACCGCCGCGGCGGGCTGTTCGAGCTTCCACAGGTAGGAGGAGAGGCCGCGGCTGGTCGCCGACGGGTTGTAGACCAGCTGCGCGCCGGCCAGCCCGAGCGCCCGCCAGCCCTCCGGGAAGTGCCGGTCGTAGCAGATGTAGACGCCGACCCGGCCGACCGCGGTGTTGAAGATCGGCCAGCCGAGGTTGCCGGGACGGAAGTAGTACTTCTCCCAGAACCCGGGCAGGTGCGGCAGGTGGTGCTTGCGGTACTTGCCGAGGTAGCTGCCGTCGGCGTCGATCACGGCGGCGCTGTTGTAGTAGAAGCCGGGGCCGTCGATCTCGTAGACCGGCACGACGACGACCATGCCGAGTTCCCGCGCCAGCGCGCACATCCGCTGCGTGGTCGGGCCGTCCGGAACCGGCTCCGCCCAGCGGTAATGCTCCGCCTCCTGCACCTGGCAGAAGTACGGGGCGTTGAAGACCTCCTGGAAACCGATGATCCGGGCGCCCTGTTCGGCGGCGGCGCGGGCGTGCTTCTCGTGCTGGTCGACCATCGAGGCGGTGTCGCCGGTCCACTTCGCCTGGACCAGCGCCGCACGAACGATGTTGGGCATGGTTGCGCTGCACCCCTTCGGTCCGTGATGCCCTCTAAGACGACGTTCGGAGGGCGACCATGACGAGCCGGTCGGCCCGTTCACTGAAGGTATGACCAGCGGCCACCACGCGCAATGATCAAGCGGTTACCCGGAGTTCCCGTTCGCTGCCTGGCGGGAACCCGACATGCGCCCCGGCGAGCGAAGATGGCAGAAACGCACCGGCGCTTCGCCGTGCGAATTCCTTCGAACAGGCGAAGCGCCGGTGTGTCGGACACGGCGAGGAGCAGATGCGCATACCCGCCGCGCCTTGTCACGACTCCTTGGGGAGGGCGTCCAACTTCTCCAGAACTCTGGCGTAGATGCGCTTGAGGCCGCCCGGGGCGAACGTTCGCTCGAAGAATCCGCCGATTCCCTTCGCGCCTTCCCACGTGGTCTCGATCCGCACGACGCAGCCGTCGTTCTCCTCGCGCACCGTCCAGGTGGTCACCATGCTGGAGTTCGCGTCGGTCTCGACGAGCTTGCCGGATTCGGGCTCGCTCACGACGGCCTTGACGTCGCGCACGCGCTTGGAGGTCGCCTGGAGCTTCCAGGTCGCGATCGTTCCCGCACCCGTGCCGCCTTCGACGACCGCGTAGTCCCGGTAGTGCTCGGTCAGGATCTTCGGCCGGCTTTGCGCGTAGTCGGCGATGATCGTCCGCACCTGCTCCGCGGATGCGCCGGTCCGGCGCTCCGCGCTGGCCGTGACCTTGCCCATGTCATTCCTCCAAGTAGCCGACGGCAGACTGCACCACCTATCTCACCAGCACGACGCACCACGTGCGTCACCAGCGTCCGCGATGGACGAGGCCGAGATCAGCACGACGGCAAGCAGGAACGCAGGACGCAGGCAACACAGAAAGAAGATCCGTCGCCCACCCTCAGCGCAGCGACTCGACGAACCGAGACCACCGATCGGCAGGGAAGGCCAGCACGGCCCCGCCAGGGTCCTTTGAGTCCCGCACTCCGACCGCAGGCCCAGCGAACGCAATTTCGACACAGTTGGCAGCTGCGGTGCTGTGGCTGCTCTTCTGCCACCCGGCGTCAAGGAACGCGACCTCGACACAGTTGGCGTTCGCCCCACTCCGGCTGCTCTTGCACCAAGCCGCGTCGAGGAACGCCACCTCAACGCAGTTCGCAGCGGCGCTACTGCGGCTACTCTTGCGCCATCGCACAGTCCTTAGGTCCAGCGCAGGCATCGTGCACACCTCTCGTGGTCAAGCTTCGCCAACAACGCTCTTAATGAGCTCGGCCGTTGCACCCGGTGCAAGAGCCACGCCGAGGATATTCCGCAAACCCATGCGATAGGAGGCCAGATCTTGCTCTTCTTCCAAGAAGAGCATCGTGTAGTGGTTCTCGACATAGACGATGTCCGGCTCGTCTCGGAACTCAAGCAAGAGGAACGGCCCTTGCAGCCCGACGTACGCACCAGCCGACGTCGAGACCACTCGTAGGACCACGTTGCGTGCATCAGCGATGGTCAACAGATGTTGCAACTGTCGCTTCATCACTCCGGATCCGCCGATCTTCCGATGTAGGGCGTTCTCGTCGATGACCGCGAGAAACTGGGGCGCCTGCGACCTGGTGAGCACGATCTGACGCGCCATCCGCGTTGCGATGAGGCTCTCCAACTCATCCTCGCTAAGCGTGTCGTCGATCGCTCGGAGGATTGCCCTGCTGTACTCCGCCGTCTGGAGCAGACCGGGCACGAACATGTTCTCGAAATTCTGGATGCGGCTTGCCTTGGCTTCGAACTCCATGAGGTTCTTCCAGTTCTGCGGCAAGCCTGTTTGCCGTTCCCACCAGCCCTTCTGATCGGCACTCTTGGCCAACTCGACCAACGTGTGCCGTTCCGCAGCCGGGACGTGGTAGAGCCCGAGCAGCGCCGCCACGTCCTCGATCTGCAGGCCGCTGACGCCGGTCTCGATGCGGCTGATCTTGCTGCCGGACACCCCCAGCTTGGCACCTGCTTCAGTGCAGCTGAGCCCCGCTTTCTCCCGATATCGCCGCAATTCGTTTGCTATCTGGCGAGAACGCACTGACGTATGGCGGTTTCCCGGCATGGCAACCTCCTGCGAAGCGTTGTTTTGATCAGGATCTCGAAGCCAGCGGACCGTCCACAATGACCTGATCGGATGATTGCTTGCAGGCATTGCATCATGCGAACTTCGCCGCATCAGGCCCACGACCAGGGCAAACATGAGATCAATTCGGGAGAGGGTATGAGCGGCGAGCTCGCACGGAAGCGGACCGAACTAGAACTGCGGATCATGTCCGAAACCGCCACGGAAAAGTCCTGGCACATTCCGGCGCAGGCTGGCAAGGGGCCGGTCACCGTCGCACTGCGGATTCCCGAAGTGCGCGTCACCGATTCGGCCGGGCGGCACATCCTGATCGGCCCAGAACAGGCCGGTGCTCGGTTCGAAGCTGAGCAGCATCAGCGACTGGCTACAAGAAGGCGACCGAGACTGGATCGACCCCGACGCCTAGCGACCGAAGCGAACGGCCCGTTGACTCCGGTAGACGAGACAAACGGGCCGTTCGCTCAGCTGCCGAAGCCGATGCCGAGACTGTCGAGGAGGGTTACGCCGCCCGCCACCAAGGGGTCCGCCCGGTCATCGCCCGGCAGCGGTCCCGGCGACGTCGGCCGGTCGGCGCGATCCGTCCAGTACACGGCTATTTAGATGTCGGCCAACGCTGGGTCGCGCTGGTTCATCCGCCGCTATTCCCACCACGGCTGGTAGCCGACGCCGTGCCTCGCCGCCCGGTTCACGTCCCGGCGCAGCTCCCGGGTCTCGCGTGCGACACCCGGCGCGAAACCGTGTTTGATGGCGCGGTGTTCGGCCGTCTCGCCCAGGTAGCAGACCGAGTAGAACAGTCCGACCAGCAAGCCCAGCAGGATCGAGACCAGCCTGATCCACAGCGGACCGGGCAGCAGCACCAGGAGGCAGAACGGCGCCAGCTGGGTGAGGGCGCGGGCGAGGTGCCGCAGCACCCAGGTCGGGCAGGTGACGTCGTGCAACACCCACTCGGCGCACCGGTCCGGAAGCCTGCCACCGAAGGCGTACCAGACCCATTGCGCTGGATTGGGCCGGTTCTTCGCCATTTCTCCAGGCTAGTCTCAGGCTAGTCTTCGCGGGTTTTGGCCGGAGCCGCCCGTTCGGCCGGTCCTGGACAACGGCGCAATCCTATGAGCGGCGCGCCTCGGCGCCCGCACCCGTCCCCTCCGCCGCGTGCGTCCCGCGACACATCCGCCGGATAGCCAGTAACGAACGGCGCCCTTGATCGATGTTCTGGGCAGAAGGGGTGAGTAACATGTTCGTCGTCGTTGTGGCCTTGCTGTTCGTGCTGATCTTGGGTGTTGTCATGTTCACCGATGTGCTGGACGGCAAGGAGTCGTCGGGCCACGGCCTGAAGGATGCGGTGGCGCAGTTGCGGCGCGAGATCCGCCTGATCGGCCACCGCTGATCGTCCAGAATGGACTCCGGCCTCGCCTGCGGCGGGGCCGTTCTGGTCCGCCAGGCGGCCGTACCACCGCCCCACCGGTGATGATCTTGTAATCCCCGTCGTACCGGGGGGCTGGCGACCCGGTCCCGCAGTGTCGTAGGGTTCGACCGGCCGCCCTCACTCGTTCGAGTGAACGGCGGCGTCGCGAGCAGACCATACGGCCGACAGGTGGGGTGACAGCAATGGGTAAGTCGTCGTTGCCGCGAGCCCGCACTCGGGGCCGCCACCGGCGGGTGGAACCCAAGACGTGGCAACACGCCACTCCCCCGCGGGTGATCGGCTACGCGGTCGCGGTGTCCCTAACCGTGATCGCGGTCGGCAGCGCCTACCACCGCACCGACGCGCCGCAGGCAGCCCCGGAGCCGGCTCCGCGGGTGGCCGCCGCCCAGTCCGGGGCGAAGTTCCTCGTGCCGCAGGTCACTCCCACCGTCCCGGACTTGACCGCCCCGACGCCGGAGCCGCGGCTGGTCGCCAGCGAGACCCCCGGGCCTGGGCCGGCCACCACCGGCACCGCGCCGACGACCACCAAGCGACCCGCGCAGACCGCGGCCCCGGAAACCACGAAGGCGCCGAAGGCGACTTCCCGGACCTCGACCCCCGCGGAGTCCTCGCAGCCGGAGCCGACCCAGTCCTCCGAGCCGTCCCAGACCACGCAGCCGTCGGAGCAGCCGAGCGAGCCGGCCCCGCCTTCGCAGTCCGAGCCGGAGCCGACCCCGCCGAGCACCTCCAAGCCGACGCACCCAGGCCTGCTGCCGGATCTCGGTGGCGTCATCGACGGCATCACGGGTCTGAACCGCTAGCCTTCGCGACCCCGGCACCCCGGTGAGACAGTTGATCCAGGGGGTGCCGACATGGACACAGTCGCGATCACCGGCGGAACCGGACACCTCGGGCGGGAGCTGGTGCGCCTGCTCAAGCCCACGCACCGGGTGCGGGTCCTGACTCGCCGCCCCGGCACCGACCCCGAAGTGGAGTGGGTGCGGGGCGACCTCACCACCGGAGAAGGTGTCGCGGAGGCGGTGGCCGCCGCGCACACCGTGGTGCACGCGGCGACGTATTCCCCGGTCGCGCAGCGGGGTTTCATGCACCCGGTCGACTTCTGGCGCAGCCCGCCCGACGTGGACGTCGACGGCACCAGCCGGTTGCTCGAAGCTGCCACCGCGGCCCGGGTCCGGCACTTCCTGTACGTCTCGATCGTCGGCGTGGACCGGCCGGCGATGCCGTACCTGCGACTGAAGCACACCGCAGAGGAGCTGGTCAGCGTTGCCGACGTGCCTTGGTCGATCGTACGCGCGACCCAGTTCCACTGGCTGCTGGACCGGATGTTCAACCGGGCGTCCCGGCTGCTGGTGCTGCCGCTGCCGGGCGCGCTGCCCACGCAGCCCGTTGACGTCGGCGACTTCGCCGATTACCTGGTCGAATGCATTCGCGACGGTGCCGGGCAGCGGCGCGAGGACTTCGGCGGCCCTGAGGTGCTCACCCTCCGCGATGCGCTGCGGACCTGGCAGCGCGCCCGCGGCAGCGACCGCCGGGTGGTGGGGTTCCCGGCGCCGCAGCGGCTGCGCCGCATCGCCACCGACATGACCTGCCCGGGCGGTCGCCGGGGCAAGATCACCTGGGCGGAGTGGCTGCAGTCGCATCCCCCCGAGTGACCGCCGTCCACCCCGGGGCGGGCGCGCCGACCGCTCTCCTACGATCTGGTCGTACGGAGTACGGAGGCGGGTGCGATGGCGACCGAGTACAGCGGCGGCGGTGATCCGGCGCGCAGCCTGGCGCTGCTGTGGCGGACCCACGACGGGCCGGGCAGCGGCCGCAAGGGGCGTTCCGAGCTCGGCGTGGACCGCATCGTGCGGGCCGGGATCGAGATCGCCGACGCCGACGGGCTCGCCGCGCTTTCCATGCGCCGGGTCGCCGACCACCTCGGCGTCGGCACCATGTCGCTGTACACGTACGTGCCGGGCAAGGCAGAGCTGATCGACGTCATGCTCGACACGGTCTACGGCGAGACCGCCCGCCCCGAAACCGAATCGGACTGGCGCGCCAGGGTGGCGCAGGTCGCCCGGGAGAACTGGGCGCTTTACCACCGGCATCCGTGGATGCTGCAGGTCGCGGCCGGGCGCGCGGTGGTGGGGCCGAACGCGATCGCCAAGTACGACTACGAGCTGGGCGCGGTCGCGGAGCTGGGGCTCGCCGAGGTCGAGATGGACTCCGTGCTGAGCCTGGTGCTGGGGCACACCGAGGCCGCCGCCCGCCGCTCGGTGGAGATGGCGCAGGTCGAGCGACGCAGCGGGATGACCGACGAGCAATGGTGGCGTGCGCACGCCCCGCTGCTCGGCCGGCTCCTCGACCCGCAGCGCTACCCGACCGCTGCCCGCGTCGGTGCCGCCGCGGGCGAGGCCCACGGCTCGGCGCACAACCCGGAGCACGCCTTCGAGTTCGGCCTGCAGCGGATCCTCGACGGCATCGAGACCTTCGTCGCGAGCCGCCAGTAGCTCCCATTAGGCGATCTTCACCAGCATCTTGCCGGTGTTCTCGCCGCACATGAGGCCGAGGAAGGCGTCCGGGGCGTTGCGCAGGCCCTCGACGACCGTCTCCCGGTAGTTGATCTTGCCGTCGCGCAGCCAGCCCCCGACCTCCGCGAAGAACTGGTCCTTGAGGTGCGCGCGGTCGCCGACGATGAAGCCCTGCAGATTCAGCCGATTGGACCAGCATGAACAAGTTGTTCGGGCCGGGCCGCGGCTCCGCGTTGTTGTACTGCGAGATCATGCCGCACTCGGCGACCCGGCCGAAGTCGTTGAGCGAGCCGATCGCGGCCTCCAGGTGCTCGCCGCCGACGTTGTCGAAGTAGACGTCGATGCCATCGGGCGCGGCGGCCTTGAGCTGCTCTGCGACCGGGCCGTCGTGGTAGTTGAACGCGGCGTCGAAGCCGACCTCGTCCAGCAGATAGCGGACCTTCTCCGCGGATCCGGCGCTGCCGATGACCCGGGACGCGCCGCGCAGCTTGGCGATCTGACCGACCAGCGAACCCACCGCTCCGGCCGCACCGGAGACGAACACGACGTCGCCTTCCTTCTGCTCGGCGACGTCGACGAGCCCGACGTACGCGGTCATGCCGGGCATGCCGGGCACGTAGAGGTAGGCGCTCGGCGGAGCGGCCTGCGGGTCGACCTTGACGGCGTGCTTGGTGTCGAACGCCGCGTAGTCGCGCCAGCCGAAGTTGTGCAGCACGAGGTCACCGGGCTGGAAACCCTCGGCGTCCGAGGCGACGACCTCGCCGACCGCGCCGCCCTGCAGCGCCTTGCCCACCTCGACGGGCGGGACGTAGGACTTGCCCGCGTTCATCCGGCCGCGCATGTACGGGTCGACGCTCATCCACAGGTTGCGGACCAGCAGCTCACCGTCGCCGGGCTGGGGTGCATCGACCTCGACGATGTCGAAGTTCTCCGGCGTCGGCCAGCCCTTGGGGCGGGACGCGAGGCGGATTTCCAGGCCCTTGTTCATCTGCAACTCCTTCACGGATGCGGTCGGGACCGACACCACAGAAAATGTCAGACTATGCCAATTGTCGTGACATGACTTATGTCGCGGTCTGGCACAATGAGTGGCATGACCGTCCCGACCGACCATGGTGGCCTGCGCGCTCGCAAGAAGCAGCGCACGCGGGCCGCCCTGATCGACGCGGGCCTGGACCTGTTCCTGGCGAAGGGCTACGACGCGACCACCATCGACGAGATCGCCGCCGAGGTGGAAATCTCGTCGCGCACGTTCTTCCGCTACTTCGCAGGCAAGGAGGACGTGGCCCTGGCCAAGGGCGCCGAGTTCGACGGCCTCGTGCTCGACGCCCTCGCCGCCCGGCCCGCCGACGATCCGCCGCTGACCGCCCTGCGGCACGCAGTGCTGGGCATGATCCGCGAATCGGCCTCCGACGACGTCCGCCGGTTCCTCCACGTCCAGCACCTGATCAACAAGACTCCGCCGCTGCTGGCGGGCAACCTCCGCCGAGCGGCCGGCAGCGAGGAGCGGCTGACCGCGGAGATCGCCGCGCGGCAAGGCGTCGACCCGGCCCGGGACATGCGGCCGCGGGTGCTGGTCGGGATGGTCTGGGGCGCGCTGCGCATCGGCTTAGAGGCGATGTGCGCCGACCCGCGCCGAGACCTGGAGCGGCTGGTCGAGCTCGTGGAGGAAGCCATCGACCTGGCCACCGCCGGAATCCCCGAGCGCTGGGGCGACGACCCGCACACCTGGTAATCACAACCTCGGCCAGGGGCGCTGCGCGGGGCGGAGCTGCTCGAAGGCCCAGGCCAGGCGAAGCACCCCCAGGTCGTCGAAGCGCTTGCCCGCGATCTGCAGTCCGATCGGCAGGCCCTCCGGGGTCCAGCCGCAGTTGACCGACACGGCCGGCTGGCCGGACATGTTGTAGGGCAGCGTGAACGCGATGTGCTCCATCGCGCGCATCGGGTCGCCGGTCGGGTAGGCCTGCTCAGCGGGGAACGCCGGGATCGGCGCCACCGGGGACAGCACGAAGTCGAAGTTGCGGACCACCCGGTTGGCGGCCACCGAGATCGCATCCATCTGGCTGAAGCCGTGGAAGACACCGGCGGCCGAGACGTCCTTGGCGCTGGTCGCCCACTGCGCGATGCCCGGCAGGATCTTGGCGCGGCGCTCCGCGGGCAGGGCCGAGATGTCGGTCCAGGACCGGAACCGCCAGAACCGGTCCATGCCGTCGAGCATCTCGCGGGACAGGAACGGGTCGATCGGTTCCACCACGGCCCCTGCCGACTCGAAGAGCTGCGCCGCGGCGGTCACGGCGGCGGTGACCGCCGGTTCGACGGGCAGCCCCACGCGCTGGTCGAGAAGGAGGGCGATGCGCAGGCCGGAGACGTCGCAGTCCAGCTGCGTCCAGTCGACACCGGCCGGGGGAAGCGCCGTGTGGTCTCGTGCGTCCGGCGCCGAAAGCACCGACGTCAGCAGCGCGGTGTCCGCGACCGTGCGGGTCAGCGGGCCGATGACCCGGCCCGGGTACGGCGGGGCGACCGGGATCCGGCCGAAGCTGGGCTTGAGCCCGACCACCCCGCACCACCCGGCGGGCAGCCGCACCGAGCCGCCGATGTCGGTGCCCACGTGCAGCGGCCCGTATCCGGCGGCGGCCGCCGCGCCCGCCCCGGCACTGGAACCGCCGGGGGTGCGGCCCAGGTCCCAAGGGTTGCGGGAGAGGTGGTGGAAGCTCGACGCTCCCGAGGAGAGCATGCCGTAATCGGGCATGGTCGTCTTGGCGAAGATCACCGCGCCGCTCTCCCGCAGACGCGCCGCGGCGGGGGCGTCCGCGCCAGCTGGGGACAACTCGGTGGCCGCGGTGCCTTGCGGCACGGGCGTTCCCCTCGTCGCGATGTTCTCCTTGACCGTCACCGGAACCCCGTCGACCGGCCCCGCCGGGGTACCGGCACGCCAACGCTGTTCCGACGCCTGCGCTGCAGCGCGCGCACCTTCGGGGTCCGGCGCGTAGAGGGCGCACAGTTTGGGCTCGTAGGAATCGATGCGCTCCAGCACGGCATCCACGACTTCGACCGGCGAGATCTCGCCCGCCTGGTACGCCGCCGCCAGCTCCACGGCCGTGAGGTCAGCCAGCTCCGTCATGCCACGTTCTCCTCGCTCGCACTCGAAGCTCCGAGTCTCGACCAGACCACACCGCAGGTAAAGGCGGAAGCGCGCGCCGACTCCGACCGTCCTTTGTGGTCGGTCCAGATGCTGAGCCGGCCGACCGGGCGCGACTAGGCTGGGAGCAGGACCGAAAGCCAACAACATTGATCGGAGCGCACGTGTCGCAACCGTCCCTGCCCCGTCGTCGACTGGGTCGCAGCGGCCCACTGGTGAGCGCCATCGGCTACGGCGCGATGGGCCTGTCCGGGGTGTACGGCGCCGCCGACGACGCGGAGTCGGCCCGCCTGCTGAACCAGCTGCTCGACCTCGGGGTCGACTTCCTGGACACCGCCGACGTCTACGGCGAAGGGCACAACGAGGAGCTGATCAGCGGCCTGCTCACGAAGCGCCGCGACGAGGTCGTGCTGGCCACCAAGTTCGGCGCCAACAAAGACATCGGCGGCGGCCGCCCCGAGTACGTGCGCCAGGCGGTCGAGGCCAGCCTCGCCCGGCTCGGCACCGACCACATCGACCTCTACTACCTGCACCGGCTCGACCCGGCCACGGCGATCGAGGAAACGGTCGGGGCGATGGCCGAGCTGGTGCAGGCCGGCAAGGTACGGCACCTCGGCCTGTCCGAGATCAGCGCCGAAACCCTGCGCCGCGCCCATTCGGTGCACCCGATCGCGGCGGTGCAGCAGGAGTACTCGCTGTTCACCCGCGACTCGGAGGCCGAGCTGCTGCCCGCGCTGCGGGAGCTCGGCGTCGCGCTCATCGCGTACTCGCCGCTGGGCCGCGGCGTGCTGACCGGTGCCTTCAGCAGCGCCTCGGACGTGGAGAACCTTGAAGTGCGCAAGCAGCGGTACCCGCGCTTCGAGGAGGAGAGCCTGCGCCGCAACATCGAGCTGACCCGGCCGCTGCGGGAGCGGGCCGAAGCGCTGGGACTCACCCCGGCGCAACTCGCGCTGGCCTGGCTGCTGACCCAGGGGGAGGACGTCGTGCCGATCCCGGGCAGCCGCCGCATCGAGCGGGTGCAGGCCAACATCCACGCCGCCAAGACCGAGCTGGACCCGGCGGTGGTGGCCGAGCTGTCCGAGCAGTTCCCGCCCGGTGCCGCCGCCGGCGAGCGCTACACGCCCGCCGGAATGGCCCGGCTGGACCGGTGATCGCTCACCCGGCGGTCGCGCCGAAAATCAACCCGAGCAGGTAGGTCACTGCCGCTGCTCCCGCGCCGATGGCGAGCTGACGCGAGGCGCGGGGCAGCGGCGCGGCGCCGGAGAGCACGCCGACGGCGGCGCCGGTGAGCATCAGCGCTAGGCCCACGAGCACGACGGCGATGAGGACGGCGAGGCCGCCGGTGAGACCGAACGCGAACGGCAGCACCGGGACCAGCGCGCCGGAGGCGAAGAAGGCGAAGCTGGACAGCGCCGCCTTCGTGCCGGTGCCGACGATCTCGTGGTGGTCGGCGGGCTTTTCGGGCGGCACCGGCGGTTTGGGGTCGCGCAGCAGGGCGTCCGCGCGGCGCTGGGCTTCGTCGGCGGACATCCCCCGGGCCCGGTAGACCAGCGCGAGTTCGTTCGCATCGACGTCGAGGTAGGGCACCACCGCGCGGGCGTCGGGATTCGGGGCGGCCGCGGCCAGCAGTTCCCGCTGGGAGCGCACCGAGATGTACTCGCCAGCCCCCATCGACAGGGCGCCGGCCAGCAGCCCCGCCAAGCCGGTCAGCAGCACGGTCGAGGTCGGTACGTTCGCGCCGATGACGCCCAGCACCAGCGCCAAGTTGCTGACCAGGCCGTCGTTGGCGCCGAACACCGCCGCGCGGAAAGTTCCCGAAACGCGGGCCCGCCCGCGCGCGGCGAGGGCTCGCACCACCTCTTCGTGAATCCGCTCGTCGGCGGCCATCGCCGGGGGCGCGTCGCTGTCGGAGCGGTACGGTGTGCGGCTTTCTGCACGCTGCGCCAGGGCGAGCACGAAGACCGAACCGAACCGGCGGGCGAGGAACACCAGAAGCCGCATCCGGAACTGGCCGCGCCGCTTCGGACCGACCTCGTCGCCGAGCAGTTCTTCCCAGTAGGCGGCGTGCCGTTCCTCGGCCTCGGCGAGCCCCAGCAGGATCTCCCGCTCCTCGCCGGAGCGCCGGGCGGCCAGTTCCCGGTAGACCTTGGCCTCCTCGTGCTCGCCGGCGAGCCGGCGCCGCCAGCGGCGCACCGATTTCGCGTCTGCTGGGCCTGCTCGAAACCCGTTGTCCTGCACGCGCCAAGCCTCCTGAACGGGCGTCCCCGGTGACCATTGGAAGTCCACAGTAGAGCTCTACTGTGCACGATCAACGGCGCGGCGGCAGCAGTTCCATCGAGTCCGCCAGCACCCGGCGCGGCATCATCGGCAGCGGCTCGTCCGAAGCCGGCCAGCCCAGGCGCAGCACCAACTGGGGATGCCCCGCACCGCCGAGGACCGCCGCCCGGACCCGTTCCCGCTCCTCGGCCACCTCGCCCAACTGGTTCAGCGGGCAAGTGACCAGTCCCTCCCGCGCCGCCGCCAGCAGGACCGCACTGAGCGCCTCCCCCACCGCCAGCCAGCTGTCGACGCGGTCGCCGCGGGTGGCCAGCACCGCGAGCACCGCTTCGTCGGTCAGCACCGGAACCGCCGGTTCGGGATCGTCCAGATCGGCGATCGCCTTCTGGTATTCGGGGGTTTCCCGGTATTGCCCGGCTCTCCGCAGGGCGTCGACCAGGAGCGAGCGGTGCTCAGCGGCACGCACCAGGACGCCGTGCTCCGTCTCGGCCGCGGCCCGCAGGGCCGTCAACAACTCCGGCGGAACCGGCTCCGCGCGGAATGAACACCGCGCGGTGCGCCGCTGACCCGCGACACCGGCGAGCGCGACCATCTCCGGGGAGACGTGATCGCGCGGGCTGAACTGGATCGACGCCAGGTGTCCGGGCTGGGCCGGGTTCGGCAGGCGGTGTACCAACGCCCGCCACCCGAGCGCGGCGAACGCGACCCGTACGTAGTTCAGTGCGGCGCCGCAGCTGATCACCTGCGCGCGCCCCGCCGGATCGAGCTCCTCCGGCAGTCGCGAAAGGTCCAGGAAGAGCTGCAGTGATCGCTCGGCGAGCAGCCACCTCCATGGTTGGCAGTTGTGCACCGAGGGCGCTCGACACGTCAGGGACAGCGCCGAACACACGCTGTCGTAAGACGGAGCAGAGACGTGTGTCATCCACTACCACGTCCTCACGAACTTCGGGTCAAGCACCATCGTTCGCAGCGCCAACTGATCGGTCCAGGGCAGAAAGTCATGGTGCCTGCGCGGACCGCGATCTCGGTGCTCAGTCGCCGAAGGCCGGGGCGCGCTTCTCCAGGAACGACTGCATCCGTTCGCGCGCGTCCGGGGTTTGCGAGGTCGCGGCCATCACCTCGGTGGCGATCGCGTAGGCGTCGGCCTCCGGCCGGTCCAGCTGCGCGTAGATCGTCTGCTTGCCCACCGCCTTGGCCTGCCTGCTGCCGCGCGTCGCTCGCTCCAGCAGCGCCGCGACGGCCTCGTCCAGTCCCACGTCGGGCACCACCTGGTTGACCAGGCCCCAGCGCTCGGCGGTCGCGGCGTCGATCGGATCGCCGGTGAGCGCCATCTCCATCAGCCGCTTGCGGCCGATGGAGCGGGCCACCGGCACCGCCGGCGTGTGGCAGAACCAGCCGCCTGTGCCGCCGGGCAGCGCGAAACCAGCCGACTCGGCGGCCACCGCCAGGTCGCAGGTGGCCACCAGCTGGCAACCGGCCGCCACCGCCAGCCCGTGCACCCGCGCGATCACCACCTGCGGAACCGCATGGATGGTGCGCATCACCGACTCGCACAACCGCAGCAGCTCGCGCATCCCGGCCAGGTCGCGCTCGGCCATGTCACCGAAGTCGTGCCCGGAGCTGAACACCGGACCCGCGCCGGCCAGCACGATCCCGGTCGCCTTCGTCTCGGCCGCCGCCTCGAACGCCTGCCGCAGCTCGGCGAGGTGCGGCGCGGACAGCGAGTTGCGGCTCTTGGGGCGGTTCATGGTGATCCGGACGGTCGGACCATCCTGTTCGGTCCGCAAATGCTGATACTCCGGGCTGCTCATCGGCGCTCCAGGGAACTCGACTTCGCCGTCGTTCTCCGAGCCTCGCACACCGAACGCCGCGGCGGCACCCACCTGGAAGAGCTCCCCCACCGGACCGGTTCCCGCGTCAGCCTCCGGCTGACCAGGCCCATCTCCCGGCGCGACCGGCGCGGCCGGTTGTGATCGGCGGCCGGATGTGATCGGCTTTCCCCACGCGGGTGGTGAGCTGCCGGTGGCCGCCGGGTAGGGTCTCGTCGGCGTCGAGGGTGGTAGGACAGGGGGCTGAGCTCATGAACCGCAAGGCCGTGATCGTGGTCGTGGCGCTCGTGGTCGTCGTACTTGGCTCGCTGCTGGTCCGCGACCCGGTCGGGTCGGCGGACGCCGTCCGGTCCGGGTTCGACCTGCTGGTGTCGGCGATCAGCGCAATGGCCAATTCGCTGACGACGTTCTTCCAGCACCTATTCGCCGGCTGACCGGCCAGGACTGCGCACGTCCGACGGGGTCATCGCCGACAATTTATTCACCAACTGCGCTGTCTGATACTTTCCAACCCAATGGATCCAGGTTGGCCGAAAACATGCCCATGATTGATTCCCCGCATGTGAAAGCGCGGCCAGCGACTTAAAAAGGATCGTGCTCAATACCCACTCCCTCAACACCGAAACAAAGCACGGAAAAAGCTCGGGACTAAATACCCGGATCCCTCACGAACGGCGCCTATGCGGTCTGCAAAGGCGAAAAAATCCGCCGAACCAACACGAAAGCCAGCTTGTCCTCCCCGGGTGGACCGCTTAGGGTGGGAACCGGTCACATCGAGGAAAGAGCCGGCCGAGGTCAGTGCCAAATGACATCGGCTACTGGGGAAGACCGACTCACCAGCGAAGTGGCCCGGCGCAGGAGAAAAGATTTCCGGCCGGTCCGCAGTTCGCAAAGCTCCCACCGGGCACACGTTCGATCCAGGGCCCAGATCGTTCCGCTCGGGTGGTCTGCGGGGGACTGGAATCTCCATGCGCTGCATGCAAGCGCGCGCCGGATCTCAGGGTTATCCGGCACGTGACGTGCATCGACCGAAAATGGTGATGGGAATGCAGATCAAGGACTCGTTCAGGTTCGACCGGTTCCGCTCCTGGGGCGGCTGGGGCGGTTGGGGCTCCGGCTGGGGCTGGGGCGGTTGGGGCTCCGGCTGGGGCTCCGGCTGGGGCGGCTGGGGCGGCTGGGGTGGTTGGGGCGGCTGGGGCTGCTGGTGATGAGCCCTAGCGTCCACAGGACCGTCCTAGACGTCCACAGGACCGTGTAGACGCGTAGCTCCCACTCCTCCCGGGGTGGGAGCTACGCCTGTAATTGGGGGTGATGATTTGCCGGGATTGGTGAACTGGCTGTTCCGGCCGGCCGAACGGGACACCGAGGGGTTGGTCGAGCGCGCGCCGACGGTGCGGGTGCGCGAGGTTTTCCGCCGCTTCTGGCCGGATGCGCGGCAATACCGCGGCTGGCTGCTGGTCAGCCTGGTGCTGGTGCTGGTATCGCCGCTGCTGGACGCGGCGGCGATCTGGTTGTTCAAGGTGCTCATCGACGACGTGCTGGCCCCACGCAACTTCTCGCTCTTCCCCGCGATCGCGGTGGCGTACGCGTTGATAACACTGGCGTCGGGCGTGCTGGACTTCTGCGGGCAATACCTCGCGACGTGGATCGGCGAGAACTTCCTGAACAAGTTGCGCACCAAGGTCTTCGCCCACCTGCACACCCTGTCGATCGGGTTCTTCGACCGCAGGCGCATCGGCGACACGCTGTCCCGGCTCACCGGGGACGTGGCCGCCATCGAGAGCCTGGTGCTGTCCGGGGTCGCGCAGACCTTCGCCTCGGTCGTGAAGGTCCTGCTGTTCGCCGGGGTGCTGTTCTACCTCGACTGGCTGCTGGCCCTGGTGTCACTGGTCGGGGCCCCGCTGTTCTGGGTCGTCGCCAAGTTCTTCGCGCGGCGGATCAGGGAGGCATCCCGCGAGGTCCGCGGGCGCAGCGGCTCGATCTCCACCGTCGCCGAGGAAAGCCTCGGCAACGCGCCGCTGATCCAGGCCTACGGGCGGGAACAGGCCGAGGTGGACCGCTTCACCCGGCAAAGCCGCGGCAACGTCGCCGCCGCGATGGCCTCGGTGCGAGTCGGCGCGCTGTTCTCCCCGCTGGTCGACCTGCTGGAAGTGTTCGGCGTGATGGCCATCCTCGGCGTCGGCATCTACGAGCTGTCGGCGGACCGGATCAGCCTCGGCGGGCTGCTGGTGTTCCTGGTCTACCTGTCCCAGCTCTACACGCCGGTGCGCAGCCTCGGCCAGCTGTCCAACACCGTCTTCGCCGCGTCCGCCAGTGCGGAGCGCATCATCGACCTGCTCGACCAGCGCCCACTGGTTCAGAACCCGGCGCACCCGATCCCGCTGCCGCGACGGATCACCGGCCGTCTGGAGGTCGACCGGGTCGGCTTCCGCTACCCCGACACCGCCGCCGACGTGCTGCGCGGGGTGAGCTTCTGCGCCTTGCCGGGGCAAACCACCGCAGTGGTCGGAACCAGCGGCGCGGGCAAGTCCACGCTGACCAAGCTGCTGCTGCGCTTCTACGACCCCACCCACGGCCGGATCCTGCTGGACGGCATCGATCTGCGGGCCGTGGACCTGGACGCGCTGCGCGCCAACATCGCGATCGTGCTGCAGGAAACCCTGCTGCTGGACGGCACCATCGCGGACAACATCCTGGCCGGGCGCTCGGACGCCACCCGCGAGCAGCTGGTCGAGGCGGCCGAGGCCGCCGACGCGCACCAGTTCATCCAGCAGCTACCGGAGGGCTACGACACCCGGGTCGGGCAGCGCGGCCGCCTGCTCTCCGGAGGGCAGCGGCAGCGCATCGCGATCGCCCGCGCGATGATCCGCGACGCCCCGATCCTGCTACTGGACGAGCCGACGACGAGCCTGGACGCCGAAGCCGCGCAGCGGATCCTGGCGCCACTGCGCCGGTTGATGGCCGGGCGCACCACCATCGTGATCTCGCACAACCTGCTCACGGTCCGCGACGCGCAGCAGATCATCTACCTGGACCGCGGGACGATCACCGAAGCCGGCACCCACGACGAGCTGCTGGCCAACAACAACGGCTACGCCCACCTCTACCGGCTGCACCACCCGGAGCGTCCGGTCGGACCGCCGGAAACTCCGGCCCGACCGGACGGGCACATGGACGGGCACATGCCCGGCTAGGACGCCGCATTAGCGCCAGGATTCGCCGCGCCGACGCGCGCGGAACCACCGCTGGCCGGTACCAGCAAGCAACTTTCCCTTGCGCACCAAGAAGTTCTGGTTCACGAGGTGCTGCTGGTACCGCCACGGCGGATGCGCGCCGTACCGACTGGCGATTGCGAAAGTGAAGTCCACGGCGTTGCTGTTGGCGTAGCGGTCGACGTTCTCGAACCAGGCCATGCTGGTGCGCGCGGCGGCTTGCGCCAGGCGCAGCTGCGCGTGGCCTTGCTCGTCGAACTCCTTCAACGCTGCGTTCGAGTCGCCGTGGTCGAACAGGTTCTGCGCGAGCGCTACCGCATCCAGCAGCGCCAACTTGGTTCCGGAACCGATGGTGAAGTGCGTTGTGTGCGCGGCGTCGCCGATCAGGATCATGTTGTCGTGCAGCCACGACTCGTTGTAGACGTGGGTGAAGCGCTGCCACGAAGCGGCTTTCCCGCGGGACTGGCTGACCAGCGAACAGCCCCGCAGCGGGCGGGCGAAGATCCGCTCCAGCACCCGCGTGCCCTCCTCGTGGCCTAGCCGATCCAGGCCCAGGTACCGCCAGGCCCGCTCCTGGCATTCGACGACAACGGTGCTGACCCCGGCGCTGCTCGGGTAGGCGTGGAACCAGATCCAGCCCTCCGGGGTCTCCTCGAAGTCGTAGGTGAACATGTCGAACCGCCGGTCCGTGCCCAGCCAGATGTAGGGGTTGCGCCCCTGGTCCACCCGGGTGCCGAACTCGTCGGCGTACTGCCCCCGGATCCGGCTGTTCGCGCCGTCGGCCACCACGATCAGGTCGGCGTCGGAGAACTCGGAAAGGTCGTCGACGGCGCGCTCGTACTCGATGTGCGCCCCGACGTCCGTCGCCCGCTCGGCGAGGATCTCCAGCATCGTGGCGCGGTTGATGCTGTAGCCGTACCCCCCGAGATACGCCTTGTCCTGGCTGCACATCTCGATGACCTGTCCCTGCCACAACGTCGACGCCGCGCGGATCCGCTCAGCGCTTCCCCGGTCGTTGCGGTACAGCATGTCCAGCAGATCATCCCCGAACACGACGCCCCAACCATAAGTGGCGCCGCGCGGATCGCGTTCGATTACTGTCACGTCGTGCCCGGCGTCCCGCAGTTTCGTCGAAATGGCGAAGTACAGCCCAGCGGGGCCGGCTCCGATGCACACAATTTTCACGGCACAGCACCTCCTGGAAACAGGCGGGCAGCTGCGCAGGCGCACCGGGCGGCACGTCTTGTCCGCGTGACGCCCTCGTTGTACACCGCTCCCCGACTCGTCGCACCCGCAATCCAGCGGTCCACATGCCGGACCACATCGACACCACCGCGCGCAGGTGCGGCAGGCACCGGAGATCGCCGAACTAGTAGGCGCGGCCGACATCGTCCTGCTAGACGGCCACCACCCGCTGCTCGCCGACGCCGCCCTCAAGTGCGAGAGCCCAGGTCCCCGTGGGTGGCTGCAACGACTCCCCGAACTGGCGTGGCACCGCCGGCTACGTCGGGAAGAGTAGAGACATGTTCGCTCCTCGGCCGACCCCTGCGCCTCCCGCATCGCGGAGACTGCGAACATGCGCGCGATGAAATCGCTGATCGGGGACGCCGTGTTCGCCGTCCTCATCACGTTGACCGGCATCGTCGGCACGTTGGGTGCCGACCACTGGACTGCGACCGCGCACCGGCCGATCGACGGCCTCGGCCTGGTGCTGGTGGCGGCCACCGGGCTGGTCCTGGTGCTGCGGCGTCGCCAACCGGTGGTGACGCTGCTCGTCGCCGCCGCCCTCACCTCGACGTACCTGGTTCTGGGCTTCACCTACGGCCCGGTCCTGCTGGCGTTGATGATCGCGGTCTACACGTTGGCCAGGCACCGCCGGCCGGCCACCTCGGTGCCGACGGCGTTCGCCGCCCTCGTCGTGCTGCTGGTCCACATCTTCACCAGCGCAACCGCGGTGCCCGGCCTGCTCGGGGTGATCCCGGGTTCGGCGTGGGTGGTGGTGCCGTTCGCGGTGGGCAGTGTCGTCCGGTTGCAGCGTGAGGCAGCGTCCCGGGCCAGGGCTGAGGTGCTGCGCCAGCGCGTGGACGACGAGCGGTTGCGAATCGCGCAGGAGGTGCACGACGTCGTGGGGCATGGGCTGGCCGCCATCAAGATGCAGGCGGACGTGGCGCTGCACGTGCTGCCGAAGAAGCCGGAGCAGGCGGAGGTCTCGCTGGCGGCGATCAGCCGCACGAGCAGCGATGCGCTGGAAGAGCTGCGCGCGACACTGGCCGTGGTGCGCCGGACCGCCTCGCCAGGCCCGACCCCGGGCGTGGCCAGGCTCGACGACCTGCGGAAACGGATGATCGAAGCCGGTGTTCAGGTCCAGCTGGTCACGACGGGTCGGCCACGGGAGCTGCCCGCTGCGGTCGACCTGACCGGCTACCGGATCCTGCAGGAGTCGTTGACCAACGTGCTGCGCCACAGCGGCGACAAGCGCGCCGAGGTCACCGTCGACTACGCGACCGACGCCCTGGTAATCACGGTCACCAACCCGCTCACCGGCTCGCCGGACGACAGCGGCGGGCTCGGCATCCCCGGAATGCGGCGGCGGGTCGCGTCGCTGGGTGGCGAGTTCACCGCAGGTCCCACCGGGGACGGCCGGTTCGAAGTGCAAGCCCGCCTGCCCATCGAAGGACATCCATGATCACCGTGCTGATCGTCGACGACCAGGACCTGGTGCGCATCGGCCTGCGCACCCTCATCGACAGCGAGGACGACCTGACCTGCGTCGGCGAGGCCGCCGACGGGCTGACGGCGGTGGCCGCGGCGCGCGAGCACCGCCCGGACGTGGTCCTGATGGACGTGCGGATGGCCGGCGTCGACGGTCTGGAGGCGACCCGCCGGATCACTGCGGACCCGGAGCTGCCGGACACCAAGGTGATCGTGCTGACCACCTTCGAGATCGACGAATACGTCTTCGCCGCGCTGCGCGGCGGAGCCAGCGGATTCCTCCTGAAGGACACCAAGCCGGTTGAGCTGCTCCGGGCGATCCGGCTGGTCGCCGGCGGTGAGGCGCTGCTGGCGCCGTCAGCGACCAGGCAGCTGGTCCGGGAGTTCGTGTCGATGGCGCCGCGGTCGCGCCGACCGCACCCGCAGCTGCACACGCTCACCGAACGCGAGCGCGAGGTGCTGGGCCTGGTCGCGGAGGGCTTGAACAACGAGGAGATCGCCGAACGCCTGGTGGTCAGCCCGGCGACGGCGCGCACCCACGTCAGCCGGGCGATGATCAAGCTGGGCGCGCGGGACCGCGCCCAACTCGTCGTCTTCGCCTACCAGTCGGGGCTGGCCGACTAACGCAACGCCGGTCACACCCCAGAAACCGGTCGCACCGTTCACGCAACGTGTAAAAACGTTCCGCGAGCCGACCCTTACGGTGCCGACGTTGGCCAGCGCCCGTCCGGCGCTGGGGGGCTGGCGCCGTTCCAGGTGTTGGCCACCGAGGGACGGACCTACCACGGTCTGGAGCACGGTTGGCACCTGGCGTTGGCGGACCGGCTCGTCGGCACCGACCCGGAGTTGTTCGCCACCACCCGCCGGGTCGCGGTGGACACGACCGACCCGGCCTCGACCGCGGCGGGCATCGAGTGGTGGGAGGAGCTGACCGGGGGCGGCGGCGAGGGCATGGTGGTCAAGCCGATGGCGAACCTCACCAGGGGGCAGCGGGGCTTGGCCCAGCCGGGTGCGAAGGTGCGCGGCCGGGAGTACCTGCGGATCATCTACGGACCCGACTACACCGAGGCAGCGAACATGGACCGCCTCCGCCAGCGGGCCCTCGGCCGCAAACGCGGCCTGGCGACCCGCGAGTACGCGCTCGGTCTCGAAGGCCTGGAGGGGGTCGCGTGGGGCGAGCCGCTGTGGCGGGTGCATGAGTGCGTTTTCGCCGTGCTGGTACTGGAATCCGAGCCCGTCGATCCCCGGCTGTGATCCGCCGCGGCGATCCGGGAGTTCAGCTCCACCCGCATCGCCGCGGCCCGGCTGCGGCCCATCACCTGAACGCGCGGCGCAGGGTCACTGGCCGATCGGGACGAACTTGGACCAGGCGGTCTCGCTGAGCTTGCTCTTGCCGTCCCAGAGCTCGATCTTGATGCGGACCATGCCCTTCTCGCTCAGGTCCAGGTTGCAGTCCACCGGCGGACCGTCGCTGTTCAGGTCCTTGCACTCGTCCGTGCGACCGTAGTCGGTCTCCGACACGGTCTTGATCCACATGCCGTCTTTGTTGGTGTCGTGCGCGAAGAGGTGGTCGCCGACCGCCTCGAAGCAGCCCGTGCCGCGCTCCTCGCCCTTGAAGCTGATCGACTGGCACCACTCGGTCTGCATCGGCTTCGACGGCGGTGTCTCGGGATCCGCCGACGGATCCTGGGTCTCGGGAGCTTGCGTTTCGGTTTTCTGCTCCGGCGGCTGGATCGGCGGGGAGGACGGCGGCGGGGACGGGGGCGCGCTGGAAGGCAACGGGGTGGGGATCGGCGGCGCCATCGTCTCCCCTACCGGCTGCGAGGTTTCGTCCGCCGGAATCGCCTGGCCCGGCTCGGTGTGCATCATGGCCGCGACTGCCACCGCACCGGCCACGACCGCGACGACCCCGACCCCGCCCAGCACGTACCCCCAGCGCGCGATGCCGCCCTTGCGCATCGGTTCCGCTGGCGGCGCCGCGAACTGCGCCGGGATCGCCGTGACGCTGGTCAGTGCCTGGCGCGCCGCGCGGGCCAGCTCACCGGCGCTGGAGAAGCGCTCGGCGGGGTCCTTCGCCATGCCGCGCGCGACGATCTGGTCGAATTCGCGCGGGATGTCGCCGCGAACGCCGGTCGGCACCGGCGGCGGCTGGTTGAGGTGCGCGTTGATCAGCGACGCCGCGGTGTCCCCGCCGAACGGCTTCGCACCGGTCAGGCATTGGTAGAGCACGCAGGCCAACGAGTAGACGTCTGCCCGGTGGTCGACGGGGCCGTCGTCGAACCGCTCCGGCGCCATGTAGGCGAGCGTGCCGACGGTGTAGCCGGTGGAGGTCAGCGAGGCGGTGGGGCGCAGCGACGCGGCTATACCGAAGTCGACGAGGTAGGCGAAACCGCTGTGGCTGACCAGGATGTTCGACGGCTTTACGTCGCGGTGCACCAGGCCTTCCCGGTGCGCGGCGTCCAACGCCTCCGCGATCTGTTCCAGCACCGCCACCGCATCTGTCGGGCGCATCGCGCCGTTGGCGGCGAGCAGGGACCCGACGTCGCTGCCCTCGACCAGCCGCATGTCCAGGTACAGCCGGCCGTCGATCTCGCCGTAGGCGTGGATCGGGATGACGTGCGGCTCACGGAGCCGTCCGGCCGCGTGCGCCTCCCGCTTGAAGCGCTCGCGGAACTCCTCGTCGACCGCGAGGTGCTGGGCCAGCAGCTTGAGGGCGACGATGCGATCGTGGCGCGTGTCGTACGCGCGGAGGATCTCACCCATCCCACCCCGCGCGATCAATCCTTCCACCCGGTAAGGACCGAACTGCCACTTCACCGTGCGCAACTCCTCAAGACCGACCTCGCGCGCCATCCTATTAGGCGACTCACACGGTCCCCGCACGCCCCGAGCGCCACCTCGTCGACCACGCCTGGTGGTGACCGAAGGAGATCGGCTGAACACCGGCTGTCGCTGGTGAAGTTTCCGCTACGAACCGATGCAGATCGATGCGTCGCACGTTCCCGGCTGATAGAAGAAGTGGATCATGCTCGACCACCCGGCTGTGGAAAGGACCGGTCCGCCGATGTCGACCGACGGGACGAACGCACGCAAGATCGACCGGGGCGAACCCGAGACCGGCTGCCCGGTCAGCCGCGGCTCCGACGGCGTCTGGACGATCCGCAGCTATGCCGCCGCGCGCACCGCGTTGCGCAGCACCGACACCGTCCAGGCCGGGCTCGGGGTGGAGTCGCTCGAGAAGATGCCCGGCAAGATCCGGCGCCCCGTGCTGTACCGGGACGGACCGGAGCACCGGGAGCACCGGCGCCAGACGGCGAAGTACTTCACGCCGCGCCGGGTGGATGAGAGCTACCGCGGGCTAATGGAGCGGATCTCGGATGCCCAGCTCGAGAAGCTCCGTGGGGCCGGGCAGGCGCAGCTCTCGGAGCTGAGCTTCAACCTCGCCATCGACGTGGCCTGCGCGGTGATCGGGTTGACCGAGAGCCGCCCCGGCCTCAAGCAACGGCTGGAGCGGTTCTTCCCCGAGGAGTTCGGCAAACCGGGCTTCACCAGCCTCCACGGGCTCTACTGGGTGTGGCGGCAGGCCACCAACTGGTCCGGGATCTATTTCGGCGACGTTCGGCCCGCGGTGCGCGCGCGGCGCAAGCAACGCCGCGACGACCTGATCTCGCACCTGCTGGACGAGGGCTGCTCGTCGGCCGAAATCCTCGGCGAGTGCATCACCTTCGCCGCCGCGGGCATGGTCACCACCCGCGAGTTCGTGAGCGTCGCCGCGTGGCACCTGTTCACCGACGAGGCGCTGCTCGACCGCTACCGCGCCGCCGAGGAGCCCGAACGCCTCGCGATCCTGCACGAGCTGCTGCGGCTGGAACCGGTCGTCGGCCACCTCAAGCGGCGCACCACCGCCCCTGTCGAGCTGCCGACCGACGACCAGGAGACGGTCACCGTCCCGGCCGGCGAGGTGATCGACATCCAGGTCAGCGCCACGAACACCGACCCGCAAGCGGTGGGCGACCAGCCGCTGGCGGTGTGCCCCGCCCGTTCCCTCAACGACGCCTCGGCCCCCGGGCTGTCCTTCGGGGACGGCGCGCACAAGTGCCCGGGCGCGAACATCGCGATCCTGGAAACCGACGTCTTCCTGACGAAGCTGCTCGCGCTCCCGGGCGTCGAGATGTCGAAGCCGCCGCGCGTCTCGTTCAACGACGCGATCGGCGGCTACGAACTGCGCGGCATGGTCGTCTCCGTGCCGAAGCCCTGACAGACCGTTCCGCGTGAAGGGCACCTCCCGCCAATCAACTTCGCAGGAGGTGCCCTTCACGCGTCACCCGGACCCGTGTATGTCCACATCGGACTTCTACTCAGGACTTCGGCACCTCGTCCGCGGCGGGGACTGCGATGGGTCGCAGCCGCGCCCAGACGGCGAAGGCAGCGGAGAAGACGAGCATCCCGATGCCGGAGTAGAGGTTGATGTCGATGCCGCCGGACTTCGCGACGTCGTCAGCGCCAGCCGTCGCACCGACGACGATGAGCACGATGCCGTAGATGCCGAACAGCAGCGCGATTATCGTCCGAATGTCGAAGGCACCAGCGGTGTGCCCCGAACCCCGGCTCGCCATGGGGAGACCTCCTTGTCTGCTTCGGTCAGCGTCAGCCGAAGACGATGTTGAGGGCGATGATCAGGACCAGGGCGATCCCGGCCAGCAGGCCCGGCCGCCGGTACCAGCCCGCGTCCTCCCCGCTGGTCGCGGCCTGCCGGCTGGCCCGCGGCGTCAACGAGTACACCAACCCCGCCAACTCCGTCTCCGGCTTCGGACGCGTCGCCAACGACACCACCACGCTGACCACGATGTCCACCACGAACGCCGCACCCGCACCCACGAAACTCGCGCCCTGCCCCGGCAGGTCCAGCACCCCCGACTCCGACAGCCCGAACACCACCACCGCCGACACCGTGCCCAGCACCAGACCCGCCCACCCCGCATGCGGGGTCATCCGCTTCCAGAACATCCCCAGGATGAACGTCGCGAACAACGGCGCGTTGAAGAACGAGAACAACTGCTGCAGGTAATCCATCAAGTTCGAATAACCCGCCGCGATGAACGCCGTGCCCACCGCCGCCAGCGTCGCCGCCACCGTCACCGAGCGACCCATCCGCAGGTAATAACCATCCGCCCGGTCCCGCACCACGTACGACTGCCAGATGTCATAGGTGAACACCGTGTTGAACGACGACAAGTTCGCCGCCATCCCCGCCATGAACGATGCCAGCAACCCGGCCAGGGCGATCCCCAGAATCCCGTTCGGCAGCAAATCCCGCATCAACAACAAGATCGCATCGTTGTAATCCACACCCCCGCCACCGGTGCCACCGGCCTGCTTGTACGCCGCCAGCTCCGGGATCAGCACCGCCGCGATCATCCCCGGAATGACCACGATGAACGGGATGAACATCTTCGGGAACGACCCGATGATCGGCGTCCGCTGCGCCGCCGACATGCTCTTGGACGCCATCGCCCGCTGCACCTCGACGAAGTTCGTCGTCCAGTACCCGAAGCTGAGCACGAACCCCAACCCGAACACCAGACCCACCGCGCTCAGCACGCTGTTGTCGAACCCCGTCAACTGGGTGCCCGGCCACGCCGACAGCTGCGCCGCACCCCCCGGACCCGCCGACACCTTCGCCACCAGACCTTGCACACCGCCGACCTTCACCAACCCCACGATCGTCAACGGCAACAACGCCGCCACGATCACGAAGAACTGCAACACCTCGTTGTAGATCGCCGCCGACAACCCGCCCAACGCCGTGTACGACAACACGATCGCCGCCGCCAGCAACACCGACAACCACAACGGCCAACCCAGCAACGCATTCACGATGCTGGCCAGCAAATACAGGTTCACACCCGCGATCAGGATCTGCGCCACCGCGAAACTGATCCCGTTGACCAGATGCGCCGCCTTCCCGAACCGCCGCAACATGAACTCCGGAACACTGCGCACCTTCGAGCCGTAGTAGAACGGCATCATCACCACGCCCAAGAACAGCATGGCCGGCACCGCACCGATCCAGAAATAATGCATCGTCGGCATCCCGTACTCGGCACCATTCGCCGACATACCGATGATCTCGATCGCACCCAGATTCGCCGAGATGAACGCCAAACCCGTCACCCACGCCGGCAACGCCCGCCCCGACAAGAAAAAGTCCAGACTGGTGGAAACCGCACGCCGCGCCAAGTACCCAATACCCAGCACAAAAGCGAAGTACAACGCCAACAACGCAAAATCCACCGCGTTGGCGTCAAGCAGCTGACCCTGAGCCAGCACCGGGGTACTGTCCCATCTCCCAGTGAACAAAGTGGTCCCTCTTTTCGCAGGAACGCCGGAGTGACGTGCCGAGAACGCAGGACGCGAAGAAGATGTGCTCGACCGGGTCGGGTTCGACTCCGGTCCAGTATGTTGCCCGCAGGAACATATCACCGGAAGGCGCCGCGAAGAAGATTGCTTGATTGATCAAGCAGGTTCGGCGTAACCGCATCGCAACGTGCGCTTTCCCCGCCGGGGCAACGGTTTCGGCCGTTCGGCTCAGCCGCTGGCCAAGACCTGCTCGAAGGCGAGCTCGGCGGCGCCGAGCAACTTGCCGTCGCCGCCGAGCGAGGACGTGACGAGCTTGGTGCCGCCCATCGCACGGCTGACCAGGCTGCGCTCGGAGAGCAGCTTGCCAACGTGGTCGATCAACGTGCGCGGCAGCGCGGTGAACAGATCACCGAGCACCACCAGTTGCGGGCACAGCAGGTTGACCACGTTGCACAGCCCGATGGGCCAGCCACTCGCCGAACTCCCCGAGCCGCTGCAACACCTCGTCGGGCTGTTGCGCCAGCGCGTGCAGCTCGGCGACGACGACGCCGCGGGGCGAATCCTCCGGCAGGTCCAGCGCCCTGCTCAGGGCCCGCTCTCCCACCTCGGTCTCCCAGCATCCCCTGCTGCCGCAATAGCATTCGTGCCCGTCCGGCCGCACCACCAGGTGGCCGAGCTCCCCGACATAACCGCCGCTGCCCCGCAACGGCATGCCGCCGGAGATCACCCCGCCACCGACACCGACATCGGCTCCGACGAAAACCGCATCGGTCACTCCCCGCGCCGCCCCGCGCAGGTGCTCGGCGAGCACGCTGAGTTCCGCGTTGTTGCCGACTTCCACCCGCCGGCCGCCCAGCGCCTTGGAAAGCCAGTCGCCGAGCGGCACTTCGGTCCAGTGCAGGTTCGGTGCCTCGCGCACCAGGACCAGGCCGGCGATAATGTTCACCGGGCCGCCTGGAATCCGAGCAGGTCCAGTCCGTTCTGGACCGTGGCCAGCACCGCGCCGCCGAGGACAGCATCCTGCATGCGGCCCTTCCCGCCGAACAGCGAGGCGCCGCCGATGACCGCGGCACCGACCGCGAACAGCACGAGGTTTCCGTTGCCCGCGCTGCCGTCGACCGATCCGACCTTCGAGGTGTAGACGATGGCGCCCAGCGCCGCGACCGAGGAGCAGACGATGAACGCGCTCATCCTGATCTTGGCGACGTTCACCCCGGCTCGGTGCGCGGCATCCCGGTTGTTGCCAACCGCGTGCAGGTGCCGGCCGTAGCGTTCACCGGAGCGGCCCACGGCGATGGCCTCCGCGGTGACCGGCCTGCAGGGGTCCAGTTGGACGGTCCGGCATCCGTGCTGGCGACCGCGAAGCACTACGTCGGCGACGGCGGCACGACCGGCGGCGACGACCAGGGCAACACAGAGATCGACGAGGCGGAGCTGCGCGTGGTGCACCTGCCGCCGTTCCAGGCCGCGATCGAACGCGGCGTCGGCTCGGTGATGATCTCCTACAGCAGCTGGAGCGACGTCAAGATGCACACCAACGATTACCTGATCAATGGGGTGCGCAAGGGCGAGCTGGACTTCACCGGATTCGTCGTGTCGGACCGGCAGGCGATCGACAAGATCGACGGCAGGAGGGCTTCACCGCCGATGAGGTGCGCAGCTCGATCAACGCCGGGCTGGACATGATCATGGTGCCCTACGACTACCAGAAGTTCATGGACCTGCTGTGCGCCGAGGTCGAGGCCGATCGGGTGCCGATGTCGCGCATCGACGACGCCAATCGCCGCATCCTGACGAAGAAGTTCGAGCTCGGCCTGTTCGAGCGGCCCTTCACCGACCGCAGCTTCACCAGAACCGTCGGCAGCCCGGAGCACCGCGACCTCGCCCGCGAGGCGGTCCGCGCGTCGCAGGTCCTGCTGAAGAACGACGGCAACGTGCTGCCACTGGCCAACGGCGGCGGCAAAACCCATCAACGATGGAGACGGCCAACAGCCCCTCTTCCCCTACGACTTCGGCATGAGGTACTGATCGGTCGTGAGTACGTAACCGGGCTCCGGCTCGGCTGCGCACTCACGACTGCGCACACCGCCGCAGAACGTAGGGCACGAGTTCTTCGTGGCAGAACAGCATTCCGATCGGACGCCCGAGCCGGCGCATCCCGGTCCACCGCCGCGCGGACCACCAATGCCCGACGCTGCGGCCACGCTGCGAACGGTGCACGACCACCCCACCCAGCCCGACCGCAACCACACGCTTCCCCCCGGCGCGGACCGTGATCGGCAGCCAGCCCGCACGGGCGACCAGTCGACCGCTGCGGCGAACGTGGCCTGGCTGCTGCTCCGGCGGGTCGTGAGTGCGTAACCGGGTTCCAGGTCGGCTGCGCACTCACGACTTCTCCACAGGTGGGCGAGTAGTCCACAGATACCCGGAATTCGCTGGTGGAGCTCTGCGTCGACGTGGATCTTGGAACTATGTCGAACAACCTGAAGTGCTCCCGTTACGTATCGCTCTCCGCCGAGGACCGGGAGCGCTGGGCAAAGCTGGTGGACAGCCAGCACGGTGTGGTTTCCGGCGCGCAGATCCGTGAATTCGGCCTACCGAGGGAGTTTCCCCAGGCGCAGATCGAGGCGCAGCGGTGGCAGCGAGTCGTCCCCGATGTCTACGCGGTCTTCACCGGGCCGCTCCCGAGGTCGTCGTTGATCAGTGCCGCACTTCGGTACGGGGGACCGTGGACAGTGCTGAGCCACCGCACTGCGGCCGAAGAGTGGGGGATGCTGCCGGTGGCCGAGGATGCGCCAGTGCACATCACGGTGCCCTACAAGCATTCCGCGGTTTCGCAACTGCCCTTCGTCCACGTGCACCGCTCGCGCGCATTCCAGCACATCATCGCGCCGTCTGACCCGCCGAGAACGAGCAGGGAAGACACCGTCATCGACCTGGCCGCGGCCGAACCGACGGCAGACCAGGCCCGTGATCTCGTGGTTCAGTTGATCGGCGCGAATCAGATCGCGCTGTGGCGGGTGCACGAACAAGTTGAGAACCGGCCACCGTACCGCCACCGCAAAGCGGTGAAGCAGGCGCTTGAACTGCTGACCGGGGGCGCGGTTTCCGTTCTGGAGGCGGAATACCTGCGGAGTGTGGAACAGGCGCACGGACTTCCGACCGCCCGGCGGCAGTCGCCGTTCGTCGTGGACGACATCGTCCTATGGGAGGACGTCGTCTACGACGCCTCGGGCGTGCCGCTGACCGTTCGACTGGATGGCCGGGAGTTCCACGCGACCAAGCGCATAGCGTTCCGGGATCGACGCCGCGACAACGCGGCCGAACTCGCCGGCAGGGCTCGGCTGGTGTACGGCTGGCAAGATGTCCGCAAAAACCCGTGCGCGGTGGCCCAAGAGGTTTTGGCAGTGCTGCGTCGAGAAGGTTGGGCAGGTGCACACCACGCCTGCCCGCACTGCCCGGCACAAAGCTCGTGAGTACGTAACACGGCTCCAGCCCGGTTACGCACTCACGAGCTTGTCTGCTCGGGTACCCGTACAACCTATTTCAACGGGCGGGGCGGATCCGGCCGGAAACTTCGCCGAATCCGAGGCGGGTGCCGTCGGGCCCCGGAGCCGTGGCCGTGATCGTCACTTCGTCGCCGTCCTGGAGGTAGGTGCGCTGCTCGCCGCCGACCTGGACGGGTTCCTTCCCTCCCCAGGTGAGCTCGATGAATGCTCCGCGCTGGTCCTTCTCCGCGCCCGAGATCGTGCCGGACGCGTAGAGGTCCCCAGTTCGACTGGTGGCTCCGTTGACCGTCATGTGCGCCAGCATCTGGGCCGGGGACCAGTACATCTCCCGGTACGGCGGGCGGGCGACCTCGTGGCCGTTCCAGGACACCGCCAGGTCGATGTCCAGGCCCCACGGTTCGGCTTCCTGCAGGTACGGCAGGGGTTTCGGGTCCTGGGCCGGGATCGGGACGCGCGCGGCTCCCAGTGCGAGCAGCGGCACCACCCATGCCGAGATCGACGTGGCGAAGCTCTTGCCCAGGAACGGGCCCAGCGGCACGTACTCCCACGCCTGGATGTCGCGCGCCGACCAGTCGTTGACGAGCACCGCGCCGAATACCCGGGTGGCGAAGTCCTCGGTAGAAACGGCGGTGCCCAGCTCGGAGCCGGTGCCGACGACGAAACCGAGCTCGGCCTCGATGTCCAGGCGGCGGCACGGGCCGAACGTCGGCACGTCCTCATCCGGCGCCTTGCGCTGGCCGCTGGGGCGGACGACGTCGGTGCCCGACACCACGACCGTTCCACTACGCCCGTGGTAGCCGACCGGAAGGTGCTTCCAGTTCGGCATCAGCGGTTCGGCGTCCGGCCGGAACAGCCGGCCCAGGTTCGACGCGTGGTGCTCGGAGGCGTAGAAGTCGACGAAGTCGGCGACCTCGATGGGCAGGTGCATGGTCACCTCGGCGACGGGGTGCACCGCCACATCCGGCACATCGCCCGACACTAGTTCGGTGATCTGCTGCCGCACCTGCACCCACCTGGCGTGCCCCTGCGCCATGAACGCATTCAGCGTCGGTTGCGCGAAGACCGCGTCGCCCAGCGCCACGGCCAAGTCCACAACGGACTCGCCGACACGGACGCCGACGCGCGGCTCGGTGCCGGCCGTGGAGAACACGCCGTAGGGCAGGTTGTCGAGCCCGAACAACGAACCACCCGGGATGTCGATCATGGTCAAGAATCGGCTCCTTCTCCGCTAAGGACCTGGGCCGGCACCAGGCCCAGGTCGATCAACTCGGTCAGCGGCTCGATGATGCTGCACGTGCCGAAGGACAGGAACAACTCGCGGGCGGCCGCGACCCGCGCGGTGTCCAGGTTCGAGACGCGTTCTGCGATCTTGCGCTCGTCCCGTTCGGCGAGGACGGCGGCGATCTCGGTTTCGTCGGCGAAATCCACGGCCGCATCGGTGGCCAGCAGCAGGTTCAGGTAGCCGTGCTGCTCGAAGCCGGTGTTCGGGTCGGTGTTGCGGATCGCGTGGTGCAGTCCGGCGGTCGCCTTGAACGGCACCCGGGCGTCGACGACCGCCCGGATCGCGGCGGCCAGTTCGGCCTCGTCCGGGTAAAGCTCGGCCTTCACCCCGCCGGTGCGGAACTTTGCCTGGTAGCGGGTCGACGCGCAGGTGGCGATGACTTCCGGGCGCCGCTCGTCCCGTGGTACCTCGACGAATACGGTCACGTCGTCGGCCGCCGCGCAGGCCCCGTCGAGCTCTGCGAAGAACTCCACGGGAGCCTGCCCGGGGCGCACCGCGACCTCCAGCGCCCGCAGGCGCACCGGCAGCGATTCGGCCGCCGCGAACACGGCCGGGAGCTGCCGCGGCCCGTTCGGCGCGGTGACCGAGAGGCGGAGCGTCCCGCCGGGTTCGAGCAGTCCGCCGAGCTCCGCGAGCGCCGGTGCCGCGAGGACCAGCGGCCCGACCAGCTCCGCGTAGGGGGTAGCCGCGTACCTGGCGTGCGCGGCTACGGCTTCGGGCAGCGGCGAAAGGCCGGGCGGGAACACCGCGGCGTCATCGCACAACGAGTTCGCGAAATCGGGCACGCTCACTGCTTCGGCCCCCGTCCCGCCCAGGTCCAGGCGTAGCCGGGATCTTCGGCCGCCCGACCGCCCTCGCCGAGCTCCAGCGGGCGGAACGTGTCGATCATGACCGCCAGCTCGTCGAAGAACTCCACCCCGATGCTGCGCTCGTACGCCCCGGGCTGCGGCCCGTGCGAGTGCCCACCCGGGTGCAGGGAGATCGAGCCCTGGCCGATTCCGGAGCCCTTGCGCGCCTCGTAGTCCCCGCCGCAGTAGAACATCACCTCGTCGGAGTCCACGTTGGAGTGATAGTACGGCACCGGGATGGCCAGCGGGTGGTAGTCGACCTTGCGCGGCACGAAGTTGCACACCACGAAGTTGTCGCCCTCGAAGACCTGGTGCACGGGCGGCGGCTGGTGCACGCGGCCGGTGATGGGCTCGAAGTCGGATACGTTGAAGGTGTACGGGTACAGGCAACCGTCCCAGCCGACCACGTCGAACGGATGCTCCGGGTATACGAACCGGGTGCCGACGATGCCGCTGCTGCCGGTGCTGCCGCGGTGCTTGACCAGCACCGCCACGTCGGTGCCGTCGGCCAGGACCGGCTCGGTGGGGCCGTGGAGGTCGCGCTCGCAGTACGGCGATTGTTCCAGCAGCTGGCCGAACTTCGACAGGTACCGGCGCGGCGGCGTGATGTGCGAGTTGGCCTCGATGCAGTACGCCCGCACCGGCTCGTCGCCCTGCGGCAGCCAGCGGTGCGTGGTCGCCCTGGGCAGGATCACGTAGTCGCCCTGCCGGAACGGCAGCGCGCCGAACACCGTCTCCACGACGCCCTCGCCGGATTCGACGTACACGCACTCGTCGCCGATCCCGTTGCGGTACAGCGGGGAAACCTCGCCCGCGACCACGTAGGAGATCCGCACGTCCGCGTTGCCCAGGACCAGCCGGCGGCCGGTGACGACGTCGTGGCGCTTCCACTCCTGGCCGCCGAATAGGTCGTGCAGCTTCAGGTGCCGGGGCCGCAGCGGGTGGTTCGGCTCGGTCTCAAGGCCGGGCAGCTCCCAGACCGACGAGTCCACCAGAGCCGACGGGAGGTTGCGGTGGTACAGCAGCGACGAGTCGCTGGAGAAGCCCTCCTCCCCCATCAGCTCCTCGTAGTACAGGCCGCCGTCCGGCCTGCGGTGCTGGGTGTGCCGCTTCGGCGGCACCTCGCCGACCTGCCGGTAGTACGCCATCGACCCGCCTCCTCGCAACGGTCCAGGGCATCGGCGCCCCGACGTTTCATTTAGTTAATGTATTTACCACTTGCCCGGTCGCGCAACAGCCGGACAGATCAGTTCCGGCCGCGGATGTCGAACTGGTCGCGGTTGGTGATCAGCTTGTCCAGCAGCATGATCAGGATGCGCTGCTCGGTCTCCGTGAGCACGCTGGTCCATTCGTGCTCCCGCTCGTTCTGCGCCCGGAACACCTCGACCATCTCCTGCTGCCCGGCTTCGGTCAGCGACAGCAGCACCGAACGGCCGTCGCGCTCGCCCGGCGCCCGGTCCAGCAGCCCGTCGGCGACCAGCGTCTTGGTCAGGTTCGATACCGCGGCCCGGCTCATCCCGGTCAGCTCGGCCGCCTTCTTTGCCTCCAGCGGGCCGGCCAGCCAGGTGACGAACAGCAGCCGGAAGCCCGACCAGGACCGGCCGCGGGGCCGGTGCACCGCCGCCTCCAGGTCGTAGGTGACGATGTTGGACGCCCGGTTGAGCGTCAGTAGCACCTCGGTGGCCAACTGGTGCCGGAAGCCGTACTCCGTCGCCAACCTATGGTTCGCCAGTTCGACGAAGGACCAGAAGTCCAGCTCGTTCGCGGCCATCGCACCCCCATTCCGAACTGATCAATACATGAACTATCTCAGGTTCGTTCGCAAAGCACCAGCCTGAGCCGGTTCTCAGCCTGCGGGCCGCTCTCAGCGTTATCTCAGCTGCCTTCAGACACCCTTGGTCACAGGACCCGACAGGAGGATCTGATGAAACGCAAGCACGTTGCTTACGCGGCGACCGCCGGTGCCGCGGCGGGCGTCCTGGGCTTGACCATGCTGGCGCTGCCCGCCGGCGCGGGTGCGGCCCCGGCGCTGCCCGAGGTGGCACCGGAGCAACTGGTGGAGTCGGTGATGCGGGCTCAGCCACCGGCGCTGACCGGCACCGTGGAGGTGGACAACGCGCTCGGATTACCCGCGATCCCCGGCGCGGGGCAGGCCTCCGAGATGCTCGCCAACGGAACCAGCAAGTTCCAGGTGTGGGCCGACGGCCAAGGCCACCACCGTGTTTCGGTTCCCTCGCACAACGGTGAGCTGACCGTCGTCGACGACGGCTCGACGGTGTGGAAGTGGGACTCCGCCGAGCAGAAGGTCGTCCGCTCCCCCGAGCACGCGCCGGAAGCGGCAGAGCACGCGGCCCCGGCTGACCCTGCTGCGACGGCGCGCGAGATCATCGACAAGCTCCGCCAGACCAGCGACATCAAGGTGGACGGCACGGCCAGCGTCGCCGGCCGCGACGCCTACGAACTGGTCTTGACGCCGAAGCCGACCGAGCGCACGTTGCTGCGCGAGGTGCGGGTCGCGGTGGACGCGGAGAAGCGCGTTCCGCTGGAGCTCTCGGTGCTCACCAACGGCTCGAATGACCCGGCGCTGCAGGTCGGATTCAGCAGCGTCGACATGAGCACGCCGGACCCGTCCCTGTTCCAGTTCACCCCGCCCGCAGGCGCGAAGGTGGAGGACGGCAAGGCCGAGCACTCGCCCCAGCAGCGCCCGGCCCACCCGCAGGGCGAGCACAAGGTCGTCGGCGACGGCTGGGATTCGGTCCTGGTGGCTCAGCTGCCGCAGCAGGAGAAGCAGAACGGCCAGGACCCGCGCCAGATCGCCGAGCGGGTCGGCAAGCCGATCAGCGGGCCGTGGGGCAACGGCTGGATCATCGGGACCGTGGCGGGCAACGCCCTGCTGACCTCCGACGGCCGGGTCGCGGTCGGCGCGGTGCCGGAGCAGGTGC
Source organism: Saccharopolyspora sp. ASAGF58 (assembly GCF_012277335.1). NCBI lineage: Bacteria > Bacillati > Actinomycetota > Actinomycetes > Pseudonocardiales > Pseudonocardiaceae > Saccharopolyspora > Saccharopolyspora sp. ASAGF58. Next base: position 6,812,977 of record NZ_CP040605.1, read on the forward strand.
TCACCGCCGCTCTCGGCGAGGCGTGATGACGAACGCAGTCGAAGCGGTGGGGGCGGCTGCGGCCGCCCCCACCGCGGGCGATCTCGCCGCGCGGACCGTGGGCCTGCGCAAGACGTACGGCACGACCGTCGCAGTAGCGGGCGTCGACCTCGCGGTGCCGCGCGGCGGGGTGGTCGGCGTGCTCGGCCCCAACGGTTCGGGAAAGACGACCACGATCCGGATGCTGCTCGGCCTCACCGCCCCCACTTCTGGCGAGGTCGAGCTGCTGGGCCACCGGTTGCCGGAGCACAGCGGACGGGTGCTGCCGCGGGTCGGCGCGCTGGTCGAAGGGCCCGGCTTCCACCCGTTCCTGTCCGGTCGGGAGAACCTGCTCCGCTGCGCGGCTATGGAACCGGCGCTGCGCGGTCCGGAGATCCGCGGGGTGGTCGGACAAGCGCTGGAACGCGTCGGGTTGGACGCCGCCGCCGGACGGCGGTACCGGAGCTACTCGCTCGGCATGAAGCAGCGGTTGGGCCTGGCTGCAGCCCTGCTGGTGCCGCGCGAGCTGGTTGTGCTCGACGAGCCCACCAACGGCCTGGACCCGGCAGGCACCCGCGAGATCCGCCGGATCATCGCGGAACTGCACGAGGCGGGTACGACCGTGCTGGTGTCCTCGCACCTGCTCACCGAGATCGAGGCGACCTGCACGCACGCCGCGGTGCTGCACCGGGGTTCGCTGGTCGCGCAGGGCGAGCTGGCCGCCATGCTGGAGTCCGGCGCTCCGCACCTCGTGGTGTCCACATCGGACGTTTCCGGAGCCGTGGCGACACTGCACGACAAGGGCGTGGCGGCGCGGGAGGAAAGCGGATCAGTCCGCGTCGAGTTGTCCGATGTGGACTCCTCCGAGGTAGTAGCGATACTCGTGCACGCCGGGGTGCCGGTGCAAGAAGCGCGCCGCGCCCGGACCGGGCTGGAGGACCTCTTCGCCCGGTTGACCGAGGAGGAACTTTGAACCCTCTCCCGTGTGAACGCGGAAGATTCCTGGCTCGGACTGCTTACTTGCCTAGCAGGCAAGTAAGTCTGACGTCCGCAACGCCAGCCGAGACGGAACCCGCCCGGTCCCCCAACAAAGGAGGTCTTTGATGCTGGCTTGGTTCTCGCTCAGCACGTTGATCAGCATAGCCGGTCACTACACGACCGGACGCGAGGGATCGACTCCGCCGCGGCCTGAAGGCCGGGGCATCCGCCGATTGGAGATCAGGTGACGGCGACAGCTGCAGTCACGACAACAGCGCGGACATCGGCCCCGCTGGGCCGAGTCCTGCTCGCCGAGCTGCGATGGGTGCTGCGCCGGCCACGCAACCTGCTGGCGCTCCTGCTGCTCGCAGGCCTTCCGGTGCTGCTCGGCACCGCGATCGCCATCACCGGCGGACCCGGCAGCCGCGGCGGCGGTTCGATCCTCGCCGCCGTGGCCGGGAACGGGCTGGTGCTGCCGGTCGCGGCCCTCGTGCTCGCGCAGTCGTTGCTACTGCCGCTGGTGGTGGCGATGGTCGCGGCGGACGCGCTGGCCGGCGAGGCTTCGCACGGCACGCTGCGCGGCCTGCTGCTCGCGCCCGTGGGCAGGGTGCGGCTGGTCGGCATCAAGGCCTTCGGCGTGCTGGTGCTGGCGGTGCTCGCGGTGACCGTCGTCGCCGTCAGCGGTGTTCTGACCGGACTCGTCATCGTCGGCGGCGACGGCATGGTCACGCTCTCGGGCACCACGCTGCCGATCGGTTCGGCGCTGGGCCGGGTGGCGCTGGCGGCCGGGTGGTCCGCGGTGCAGATGGCCGCCGTGGGGGCGGTCGCGCTGGCGATCTCGTCGCTCACCGAGCACCCGCTGGTGGTCATGGCCGCCACCATGGGCGGCCTGATCGTGTTCGGGGTGCTCGGCACGATCCCGGCCCTGGACTGGTTGCAGCCGGTGTTGATCACCACGGACTGGTCGGCGGTGATGGACGTGCTGCGCGATCCGATGAGCGGCGACACGCTGGTCACCGGCCTGTTCCGCGCGGGGTGCTACCTGCTGATCGGCCTGTCCGCCACCATCGCCCGCGTGGTCACCAAGGACGCCTGACGGTGCGGGGGCGGGCGACGCCTCCGCACCCGGCATCAGCGCTGGAGCACCGCGTGGAGCTCCAGCCAGGCGGCCTTCAGCAGCACGCGTGTCGTTCCGGCCCGCCCCAGGACCGGGGTCGTGCGGGCCCGGCGAGGTGGTCGTTGCTGCCGTTCGTGGCTCACGTAGAACCCTTCGATCTTGCTGGGCCGGGCGCCACCGCGCCCGCCCGAGACCCGACGCCTGGCAAGACCCCGTTGTCCCGCCAGGCCGCACGCCGTCCGGGGTCGTGCCCCGTCCGGAGCGTGCGACGGACACATTGCTCGTTACTCGCCGGTTGCGCAAGGAAAATTTCGGTGCTCGCCGCGATCGGCACCTCCGCGACGCACGTCGCCCGCGCCGGACCGAGCGGGTAAGTTCGGCTCCGTCCGCGTCCGCGTTCGAAGGGGAGTCATGGAATTCCGCCATCTCGGCCGCAGCGGCCTGGTCATCAGCGAACTCGCCTACGGAAACTGGATCACTCACGGATCCCAGGTCGACGAGGACGCCGCGACCGCGTGCATCCGCGCGGCACTGGACGCCGGGATCACCACGTTCGACACCGCCGACGTCTACGCCGCGGGCCGCGCCGAGGCCGTCTTGGGGCGAGCGCTGCGGGGCGAGCGCCGCGCAGGCCTGGAGGTCTTCACCAAGGTCTACTTCCCCACCGGGCCGGGCCGCAACGACCGCGGCCTCAGCCGAAAACACATCATGGAGTCCATCGACGCCTCGCTGCGGCGGCTGCAGACCGACTACGTGGACCTGTACCAGGCGCACCGCTTCGACCCGGAAACGCCGCTGGAGGAGACCATGGAGGCGTTCGCCGACGTGGTCCGCAGCGGGAAGGCGTTCTACATCGGGGTGTCGGAGTGGACCGCCGAGCAGATCCGCGCCGGGCACGCGCTGGCCCGGGAGCTGCACGTGCCGCTGGTGTCCAGCCAGCCGCAGTACTCGGCGCTGTGGCGGGTGATCGAGGACGAGGTGGAGCCGACCTCGGCGGAGCTGGGCATCGGCCAGATCGTCTGGTCCCCCATCGCGCAGGGCGTGCTCACCGGCAAGTACGTGCCCGGGGCCGCCCCACCCGCGGGTTCCCGCGCCAAGGACGAGAACGGCGGCGCGACGTTCGTGTCCCGCTTCCTCCGCGACGAGGTGTTGAAACGGGTGCAGCTGCTCAAGCCGCTGGCCGACGAGGCGGGGCTGTCGCTGGCGCAGCTCGCGGTGGCCTGGGTGCTGCAGAACCCGAACGTCTCGGCGGCCATCATCGGCGCCTCCCGGCCCGAGCAGATCACCGAGAACGTCGCGGCCTCCGGGGTGAAGCTGGAGGCCGAGCTGTTGCGGCGCATGGACGAGATCCTCGCCCCGGTCGCCGAACGCGACCCGGGCAAGACCGCCGAGAACGCCCCGAAAGCGCGGAAGTGACCGGCGCGGCCAGGACGTGTTTTATAAGCGGCGGCAGCCGCTTGCGGTGTGGGACTCAACTGGCACCGCCGCAGGTTCTCAGGGGCTGTGCCCGCCGAAGGGCTCTCGGCGGCCAGTCCCCGACGCGGTGAATTGGCATTCATGATGTCGGGGAACACAAGCGCGAGACGGCCTCTGAGGTTCCGCTACCCGCACCGCTACGCAAACCACTTTCGAAACAGGCCTTAGTGGCTGAGCCGCTCCCACACCGACGGCTGGCGAGGTGCCGGCACGAACGGCGTGGACTGCGCAGCCGAGTGACGTCGTCTCGCGCGCGACACAGCGCCCGCGATCAGCCCGACCACGGCGGCGAGCAGGAGGATGCAGAGCCCGACGACGGTCGACCGGTCGACGGTGAGGTCACCTCGCACGCCGATCGAGAAGGTGGCGAAGAGGGCCCAGCACACCGCCGCGGTCGCGGTGGCTGCGGGCACCGTCGTGAGGGCCGAGACGATGGCGACGAGGATCGCCAGCAGCACCACGACGGCTGAGGGGCGGGCCGTCTCGTCCACCGCGATGCACGCCGTGACGACCACGAATCCGCTGGCGAACCCGAGCGGATATCCGAAACCTCCTGGCAGAACCTGCGATTCCGAGCGCATCATCCGACTATTAGACGCCTCCGGAAGTTGTTGTCCGTGAAGTTTCCGCCGCCTTGACGCCCACCAGCGCAATACTGACAAGACCATGACGGCAACTTACTCGGGCCCCGGTTCCCGCAACAGGAATGGCAGTGGACCGAGCGCTACCCGTCGCCAGCCGGAGATCCTGCACTACGCCCGGCACGTGGCCGACCGGCGGCGTCGGGACCTACCGCGAGCACTGCCGCGAAATCGCCGCCGACGATTACCGGGGCTTCCGCCTCACCGCTAAATAGACGCTGCCCGCCATCGGTGTTACCTGGATCAACATTCCTCTCGCCGCCCGCTCCCCCCGTTCGGCGAGTTGCCCAGTGCGGCGCTCGGTGCTGCACTTACCGCTCGGGAGACGTTGCCGGGGGGCGAGGACGATGACCGAGGCGACCGAACCAGTTTTCGACAACCTTCGCGCGCTGTTCATCAACTGCACGCTCAAGCGCTCGCCGGAGCGCAGCAACACCGAAGGCCTGCTCGAACTCAGCTCGGGAATCATGCGCAGCAGCGGCGTCAAGGTCGACAGCATCCGCGCCGTCGACCACGACATCGCCGTAGGTGTCTGGCCGGACATGACCGAGCACGGCTGGGCCACCGATGAATGGCCGCAGCTGTACCAGCGGGTCCTGGCCGCGAACATCCTGGTGCTGGCCGGACCGATCTGGCTCGGGGACAACAGTTCCGTGATGAAGCACGTCATCGAACGGCTCTACGGCTGCTCGTCGCTGCTCAACGACGCCGGCCAGTACTCCTACTACGGACGCGTCGGCGGCTGCCTGATCACCGGCAACGAAGACGGCGTCAAACACTGCGCGATGAACGTCCTCTACAGCCTCCAGCACCTCGGCTACACCATCCCGCCGCAGGCCGACGCCGGATGGATCGGCTCGATCGGCCCCGGTCCGTCCTATTTGGACCCCGATTCCGGTGGTCGGGAGAACGACTTCACCAACCGCAACACCACGTTCATGACCTACAACCTCATGCACGTGGCGGCGATGCTCGACCGGGCGGGCGGCATCCCCGCCTACGGCAACCAGCGCGCGGAGTGGGACGCGGGCTGCCGCCCCCACTTCGAGAACCCCGAGCACCGCTGAGCGGGCAGGGAGTGGCCGGCGACCACTCCCGCTCCCCGCTACCTCTCGGTCTGTTCGACGGTCAGGTCGGCATCGCGGGTCTCGCGCATGAACCAGACGCACACCGCGCAGATCACGGCGATCAGCGCCACGTAGGCCGAGATCGGCAGCGACGAGCCGGTCCACGCGATCAACTGGGTGGCCAGGATCGGGCTCAGCCCGCCGCCGACGATGCTGCTGGCGTTGTAGGCCACCGACGAGCCCGTGTAGCGGTAGCGGGTCGCGAACAGCTCCGGCAGGAACGCGCCCATCGGCGCGAACAGGGCCGCGAACGCGATCATGCCCACCGACATGCCGATGGCGATCAGCACCGGCTGCTTCGTGTTGATCAGGGCGAACAGCGGGAACGCCCACGCGATCGCCAGGATCGCGGCACCCAGGCAGACCCGGCGCCGACCGACCCGGTCCGAGTACATCGCCAGGGCCGGGGTGGCGATGCCCATCACCGCGACCGCGATCATCGCGCAGATCAGCAGCATGTTCTTGCTCAGGTGCAGCACCTCGGTACCGTAGGACAGCGAGAACGTGGTGATCGTGTAGAACAGCGTGTGCGCGAGGATGAACGAACAGGTCGCCAGCAACAGGGTTTTGGGCTGGCGCCTGAAGACCTCGACGATCGGCGCCTTGGCCTTCTCCTGCTCCCGCATGGCCTTCTCGAACACCGGCGTCTCCGCGATCTTCATCCGGATGTAGTAGCCGACGATGATCAGCAGCGCGCTGGCCAGGAACGGCACCCGCCAGCCCCACGAGTCGAACGACGCCTCCGACATGGTTCCGCCGAGCACCAGGAAAGCGGAACCGGCGATGACGAAGCCGACCGCCGGACCGACCTGCGGGAAGCTCGACCACAGCCCGCGCTTGCCCTCCGGCGCGTACTCGGTAGCCAGCAGCACCGCGCCGCCCCACTCACCGCCTAGCCCGAAACCCTGCACGAACCGGCAGGTCACCAGCAAGATCGGCGCCGCGACGCCGATCGTCTCGAATGTCGGCAGGAGACCGATCGCCACGGTGCCGGTCCCCATCAGCAGCAACGAGACGATCAGCATCGTCTTGCGACCGACGCGGTCGCCGAAATGGCCGAACACCACGGCCCCGACCGGCCTGGCGATGAACCCGACGCCGAAGGTGGCGAACGCCGCGAGCGTGCCCGCCAGCGGCGAGAACGTCGGGAAGAACAAGTGGCCGAACACCAGCGCCGCCGCGGTGCCATAGATGTAGAAGTCGTAGAACTCGATGGCGGTGCCGATGAAGCTCGCCGCGACGATGCGCCCCTTGGGCACCGCGGTGGGTGGCGAGCTGACAGCGGTAGACATGGGCACTCCTCCATGACCGGGCGGACGGCGCGAACGGCGCCGAAGCCGGTAAATCCTCTCCCCTGGAACGCGCGCTGTGAAGATCTCGAACCGCGAAATTTCGTCGGGGCGTTGCAGGCCCTGCGGCGTCCGGCCCGGACGACTGGCCGCTGGTGGCGCCGTCACCCTAGGCTGGGTGGTGCCGACCAGCGGGAGGTGCGCATGACCGACCAGTCCGTGCCTGCGGTTTTCGAGCGGGTGCTGCCGTTGTTGACGCCCGCACCGGAGCATCCGGACACCAGTCGCGGATACCTGGACCTGCTCGGCGCGCAGGGCGAGGCGCCGTCCGGCCCGATCCAGTCGTTCTGGGAATCGAGCGCCGGTTCGGCCCTCTACGACCACGCGCAGTCACTCGCCCGGCGCGTGCTCCCGATGTGGTTCGGGCTGCCCACCCGGGCACATCCGCCCACCGGTGGGCAGGTGCTGGACATCGGCTGCGGGCCCGGCAACGTCACCGCCCGGCTGGGGAGCGCCGTCGGCCCGACCGGGCTCGCGATCGGCATCGACGTCTCCAGGGCGATGCTCGCGCGGGCCGCCCGCACCGAGAGCACCGGCAACGTCGGGTTCATCCGCGCCGACGCGCGCGAGCTACCGTTCCCCGACGGCACCTTCGACCTCGTCACCAGCTTCGCCGCGCTGCAGCTGATCCCCGACCCGCACGAGGTGCTGGCCGGGATGGCACGGGTGCTCGCCCCCGCCGGCTGGATCGCGGTCATGGTGCCGACGCCGCGCGGCAGCCTGCTGCACCACGCGGCGAAGTTGGTCGGCGAGCGGTCCGGCCTGGAGTTCTTCGACGCCGCCGAGGTTGCCGAGTCGCTGCAGGACGCCGGAGTGGGAGCCGTGCACACTCACCGCAGCGGCCCGGTGCTGTGGATCACCGCTCGACGGACGGCGTAGTTTCCACAATGGACGTTTCGCGGCGGAGCCGCGGACGGGCCGCGCGACCGGCCCAAAAACTCACGGCTGGTCGGCCGCGGCATAGTGCGCGATGAGCCGCTGCAAAAGCGAGCGGGCCGCAGCATCCGCCAACGACGCTGCCGACAGAGCGTCGAAAAGGCGGTGGAACCGCGCCAGTTCTCCGGCCTCGGTGACGGTCATCTCCGTGTTGACCGTCTCCACCAGCGCGAGGTTGTCGATGATGACGAAGCCGTGCAGCGGAACCGCCGTCAGCTGCGCGTCCAGCGGCAGGATCGCCAGTCGCATCGTCGACATGCCGGCGAGGGCCAGCAGCCGGTCCAGCTGGGCGACCATGACCTGAGGCGGGGCGATGGGATGCCGCAGCGCGGCCTCCGAACAAAGGATCTCGACCGCCGTCCGCGGGCTGAAAAGCACGCTCTGGCGGGACATTCGCCGTTCGACCGACTCGGTGACGTCCCGCGGGCTCTGGTGCAGGTCCGCAACCACCTCGAAGACGTGCCGGGCGTACTCGGCGGTCTGCACCAGACCGGGTACCAGCGCGATCTCGAACAGCCGGATGCGCTCGGCGCCGTGCTCGAGCTGCTGGCTGTACTCCTGTCGGGCGCGATTCCCGGTGCGCAGCTGGCGCTTCCAGCTCGCTGCCTCGATGCGGATCTCGCGCAGCTCCTGCCGCAGCTCGGCCACCACATCGTCGGCAGCATCGGTCAGCCGGCAGTAGGTGACCACGTCCGCGTCGGAGACGGACTGCTTCGCCGTCTCCACCCGCGAGACCTTGGACGACGTCCACCCGGCTTGCTGAGCGAGCTGTTTCCCGGACAGCCCGGCCGCGAGGCGCAGCCGACGCAGCGCGTCGCCGAACGCCAGGCGGCGAGTGTCGAAGTCGGTCACCGGCTCCTCTGGGTCAGGTCGTGCAGGTAAACCATCAGCGGAATCGCATGATCGCATGCGATGTCCCGCCAGGCCCGATACCGGTTCACCTCCCCAGGGCTGGCGATGATCTCGGTGCCAGCGAAGCGCTGGTTCTCGAAGTGCATCAACGCGACCTTGGTCTCGTCGAAGAGCCAGAAATCGCGGGCTGGCAGGCCCAGCGCGTCCGCCTCGGCCTGGGTGAGGACCCGCAGGTCCTCACCGGCGGCGATGTTGGCCGGGCTGACGTCGAGCTGCCAGCGCTGGTATTCGGTGGGTGGCTCCCGGAAGACCCGGACCCGGGAGAAGATCCGGCCCGCGCGGGTCGCGGCCGCGACCTCCTCGAGCCAGGGCCGCAGCCAGGTCAGGTCGTCCGGTTCGCCGGCCCGCCAGCGGCGCCAGGGTTCGGCTTCGGCGGGCTGGCGGTAGGTGCCCTGGCATTCCCACCGCCATGCCCGGTGCCGGAACGAGCGCAGGAGTTCCTCGAACTCCGCGCCGGGTAACACCCAGGTACTCACGGCGCCGCCTTCGGCACGAAGTCGAGCAGAGCAGCTGGAACCTCAACCGCGGTCTCGTGGTCGGGAAGACCGCGCTCCCTAAGTGCGGCAAGCGCTTCCGGATCGGTGACCTTGTAGCCCTGGACGACGTAGGTTCCCTGGTCGGTGCTGTACAGCGTGGGGCAGGTACCGGCGTGCGACGTCGTTCCCTGGAAGGTCAACTTCACTTGCTCCTCCTTGTTCGGAGACTCATGCATCGTCTGTGCAATACCTGCATTCGGTCAAGCGTCGGCCCGTCGCGCAACTCAAACAGCCGAACCGGGTGATGCAACTGTCGTGATCAACTGGGCCGTTCGGGTTGGAATTACCGGGTTGTTGCGCGGATTGCTTGAAATGCGCGAGCCGGCTTCTCCATACTTCAAATCGCGACCGAGAACGGGGAGACCGAGAGGCGGCCGAGCGCGTGAGGATCACTCAGTTCCCGACGAACGCGTGCTCCGGCGCGCCGGCCCGCCCCCCCTGGTCCCGGTCCCCAAAAATCCCCGGCCCGGTGTTGAACCCCGACTCGCACCGGGCCGGCCCGACCAATTCGTCCACAGTAGACTGACAAGGCGAGCCGCCGGAAAGGGCATCCGATGCATCGCGGCTCACCCCTCCCCACGTTCGGGATCGAAGAGGAGTTCCTGCTGCTGGATACCGAGACCGGCCGCCCGGCGCCACGAGCCGCCGAGGTCTTGGGCGACATCCCGGCGGTCGAAGGCGACGCCACGAGCACCTTCAAGACCGAGTTCGCCCGTTTCCAGCTGGAATCCAACACCCCAGTCTGCCGCACCGCCGGCGAAGCCCACGAACACCTACTCGCGGCCCGGCGCGCCCTCGTCGCCGCGGCCGATCGGCACAAGCTGCGGCTGGTCTCCACCGGGTACTCCCCGCTCGGCATCCCCGACCCCGTCCCGATCACCGACACTCCCCGATACCGGCGCATCATCGACCACTTCGGGCAGCTGCTGGACTCGCACACCACCACCGGCTGCCACGTCCACGTCGGTATGCCCGACCTGGCCACCAGCCTCGAGGTGTCCAACCACCTGCGCCCGCACCTCCCGGCGCTGCTCGCGCTCACCGCGAACTCCCCGTTCTACGACGGCCGGGACACCGGCCACGCCAGCTGGCGCACGGTCGTCTGGTCCCGGCTGCCGTCTGCCGGACCGCCGCCGATGCACCGGAATCCGGCCTCCTACCAACGCGCCGTCAACGCGCTGCTGGCCAGCGGCGCCGCGCTGGACCACGCCATGGTCTACTGGTTCGCCCGCCCCGCACCGCATCTGTCCACATTGGAAGTGCGGGTGGCGGACGCCGTCGCCACAGCGGAAGAAGTACTCCTGCTAGCGCTCCTGGTGCGCGCACTGGCCGCAGCGGCACTGCACGACATCGCCGAGGACCGCCCCGCACCCGAACTCCCCGACGAGCACCTCCGCCTCGCCACGTGGCGCGCCGCGCACGACGGACTGGAGGGGCGGGGCCTGGACGTGACCGGGGAGCTCAGACCTGCGCGATCCCTCCTGGACGAGACAGTCGAGGCGGCGCTGCCCGCCCTGGACGCCAGCGGAGACACCCGACTGGTGACCGACCTCCTCGACCGCGTGCTGCGGAATGGCAGCGGCGCTCACCGCCAGCGCTTGGCGCACGCCCGCCACAACGACATCGCCGACGTCATCGCGCTGCTCGCCGAGCAGACCCGCGCCACCCCGCCGAGGTAGGACGTTGTCCACATAGGACCTCCGAGAGCGCTGTCGAGCAGATCTCGCTGAGTGGATCTCCGTCCCGCCTCCTTGCTAGTGTCGATCAGCGAAGCGCGGCCCAACGAGGGAGGTCCAGCGATGGCGATCGGACCGGGAGCTCCGGCAGCTCCGCAGCGGATCGTCGACGCCGTTCTCTTCGACACCTTCGGCACCGTCGTCGACTGGAAGTCCGGCGTGACCGACGCCGTGGAGGCGATCGCCTACCGGTACGGATTCGAGGTCGACGCCGCCGAGTTCGCGCTGCGGTGGCGAGCGCGCTACCAGCGCTCGTTGGAGCCCATCCGCAGCGGCGCCCGGGAGTTCCGCAACCTGGACGAGCTGCACAGGGAGAACCTGATCGCCACGGCCGAGGAGATGGGCGTGCCCATCGAGCGGATCGAGGCGGCCGACGTGGAATGGCTCAACCGGGCTTGGCACCGGCTGGACGGCTGGCCGGACAGCGTGCCCGGGCTGACCGAGCTCAAGCGGCATTTCATCATCGGCCCGCTGTCCAACGGGCACCTCGCACTGCTGACCAACATGGCCAAGCACGCCGGGCTGCCCTGGGACGTCATCATCGGCTCGGACGTGACCCGGTCCTACAAGCCGGACCGGAACGCCTACCTCGGCGCGGCGCGGCTGCTCGACCTGCCGCCGCACCGGGTCATGCTGTGCGCGGCGCACAACTCGGACCTGGCCGCAGCCCGCAGCGCGGGTCTTCGGACGGCGTTCGTCGCGCGACCGCGGGAGTTCGGAACCACCCAGCGGTCCGACCTGCACGCCACCGACGCTTGGGACGTCATCGCCCGCGACATCCGCGACCTGGCGACCCAGCTGCGCGACCACGTCACCGCCTGACCACCACCGTGAGCGTTTTTGGGTGCCATAGCGCCCAAAAGTACTCACGGGAAACCGCGCAATCGCACGCCAAGGTCATCCGCGCCGCCACCGGTGCATGGCCGAGTTTGTGCGCGGCGAGCACCTCCAGCACCGGTGCAGCGCGTTGCGGTTGATCCCCAGCGAGCGCGCCATCTCGGTCAGCGTCTCGCCGTTCGGCCGCTCAGCCAAGTGCCAGAGGATGCGGATTCCCCGGTCGAGGGTGTGGGCACCCGCAACCGAGGATTCTCGGGTGTCTGCCACGCTCATCCGCCGCCTTGCCGTGCTGGTCGCGCTTACCCGGCAATCCTAAGCACCTGGCCAAAAGTCTTGTCCGAAACCTTCGGGTAGCCAGGGCGTGGTCCAGGGGGCTGCAGTGGCGAGTGTTTGTTCGGGGGTGCGACCGCGGAAGTAGGCGTGGGTTTGCCGGACACGGTCGGCCATGGTGGCGGGTGCGGTGTTGGCGATCCACTGTTTGAGCCCGGCCCAGACTCGCTCGACCGGATTGTCCTGCGGGCTGTACTTCGCGCCCTCGATCAGCATGAGGCGCGGGTGTTCGGCCAGCCACCGCTTGGTGATCCCGCTGTGGTGGGTGGATCCGTTGTCGCAGACAACGGCCACGACCGGCGCGTTGGGGTAGGCGTCGAGCAGGAGTTGGAGGAAGTAGCAGAACACCACGGAGACGTTCTTCACCGAAATGTGGTGGTGCCAGGCCCCGGTAGCGAGGTTGACGGCGCCGTGCACGGTGCGGCGAACGTTGCTGCCGGGAGTGAGAATCCTGTGTCGCAGGCCGGCGGGCATCCAGCAGGCCCGGACTCGGGCCAGTAGGTCGAGGTGGGTTTCGTCTTCGGCCAGTACGACCGATCCGGCGGGGAGAGCAGCGATGCGGGTCTGAATGTCGGCGCAGATGGTGTCGTGGTCGGGGTCTCCTTTGGCGATCAGGCGGGGGCGGCACCAAGTGGCTTGTTCGCGCAGCCGCCGGTAGAAGGTGCGCAGGCTCATCTGTGGTCGCCCGGCCGCACGCCAGACACGGTTGGTGGTCCAGGCTTTCGGGGTCTGTAACAGGTTTCGGATGCGTTGCCCGAGCCGTGGGCTGCCCAGGCGGGGCCGTCCACTGCGCGGCCGGTCGGGCAGCCCGTCGATGCCGTCGCGGGTGTGACGGCTGATCCATCGCCGCACGGTGACTGGGTCGTAGTGCAGTAGTTCGGCGATTTCGGGGGCACTCATCCCGGCTGCGGACAGCAGGATCATGACGATGCGGGCGGCGACACGCCACTGCCGGTGCAGGGCGGTGATCAGATCGCGGTGCTGTGCGGGGGTCAGGTCGGCGTAGATGTGTGCCGGGCGCATACTTGTTGTGGCCTCGTCGGGTCGATCCAGTTGTGGTGACCAGATCCAACCCGACGAGGTTCTTCACGTTCACAAGGGGTCTCACATCAGTAACAGACACAACTTCTGGCAACCTGCTTAGCCAACACCGGGCGGGGCGCAGGGCTTTGGTGCTTGCCCGGACGATCGCGCTCGACCGGATTCCAATGTCCACACCGGACGGGGCGCCGCGAATGGGATGTGCTTCGAACCGAACAGCTGATGCGGGACCACATGGCCTACACCCGCCGGGTGCTCGGCCCCCACCAGCCGACGAGCTGACCGACCGGCGCGTCAGTTGTAGCCGCGCACCAGGTGGCTCTCGTCCAGATCGAATTCCGCCTCGAACACAGATAGTTCATTCGACGCGTCCTCCGCGCCCTCCAGGTCCTCCCGGTCCTCCACATTGGATTCTTGAATCGACACGCGTTTCCTTCCTCTCAACTCTCCATCGACGGAGCAGCGAATTCTCGTACATCGAGCCGGGATTCCGAATCAGTCCACTGTCGGCGGGCAATGCGGCGGGGAAGACCGCTCGGGGTGCCCGGCGTGTTCGTGCGGAACATCTTCGGCCTCCTCATCGACGTACATCGTCGGTCAACGAGCCGGGTTCGCCAGGCACGGGTTCTCCAAGCAAACTCGAGGTCAAGGTATTACACCTCGATCTGCCGGACGGTGGCGGGTCGGTCAAGCGATTAACCTCGGCGCGGGAGCAACCTGCCACCTCCGGACCGACCTCGCGTTTCCGCCTGCGCTCCAGGCATTTCCACTGCACCGATCGGCGAACGACACCGGCCGGGCGGGTGCCGGGCGACCGGACACGCCGTTCGGCGGATGCCAAAGCGGTCGGACCGGCCGCACCCTGTCACCTGTCACCGATGTGCCTGAACGAAGTGGAGCTTGATGACCAGTTCGCCGGGAGGTCCGCAGGCAGCGAGCCAGGAGGTGGTCATCGCCGCGCTCCAGCACATGGTGCGAAGCCGTGATCTCGCTGCGCACCCGGAGACAACCGAGGCGTTGTCGCGCATCGCGCCGAATGCTGCAAGGTATGCGGTGTCACCCTCTTGTCCGAGAGTGTCAGATTTTTGTGGGCGGAGCGGTGATTGAGTTGCCCACTACAGATTTCGCGCGGTGTGTGACACCAATCCGGGGACCCGCCGCCCGGCGAACACGCAGGAACTCCTCCGCCACCTGCCCGGTGAGATCAGCGGCGTCCATCCCTGACTCTCGAGCCAGTCACTCAGGTCGGCCAGGAGATGCACGCGATCACAGATCGTGTCCAGCGCGTATTCCTGGCCGACCAAGTCACGACGCCACCCGTCCGCAAACGCGGCCAGCCGCCCCTTCACGACGATCCGCCTCGTAGCTCCTCCGCCTCCTCGGCACTTACCTACAAGACGGGAGGCGTCATGGATCACGATGTCGCGAAATTATCAGGAGCACCGGGACAGAGCACCCGGGCTACGCACGGTCACATAAGCCCTTTCGGCGTTACCGCACGCTCGTCATAAGCCACGAAATGCCGACCCGGCAAGGTCTACGCTGACGGCAGCGGTCACCGCCTGATCTTTGGTTGTCCTCACCAACACCATGATCAACGGTGGCCGCGCCCGTCCCCACACCACCCCGACCAGCAAAGATCTCAAAGTACTGTTGGAGCACTAAGCAGCCTGGTGGCGCTTCACGAGCATGACAAAGGCGGTTACAGACGAACACTCTGTTCGGCTTCGCGAGCGAAACGCTCGGCCGATTCGACGGAGTCAATGTAGGACATCAGGACTTTGGGATGCGCGAAGGTCGAGACCAAGCGGTCCGCGACCACACGCGACCGCAACGACGCGCCAAATAGGGTCTGAATCGCTTCGTTCGGAGGCTCGATGAGCATGTTCGAGAACGTCGAAAAATGTCTCCCCTCGCGCGCCCAGAACTGTTCGAATCGGTCCTCGTACCAATCCCGCCGCACTACTGGGCCATCCGGTTCGCGCAGGCCCTCGAGCAAGTCGTCGATCCCCCAGGCAGCGGCATTACCTCCTTGTCGCGCAGCAGGATCTAAAACCATTAGCACGTCACCAATTCCAAAGACAGGTCGACCGCTGGGCAGCGTCGCGACCGGTTTACGGACGAGCGGTCGCACCGCTCCGCGCAGCCATGCCTTCGGATCAGCTAGCCGCATGCCGCTGACATTGTCGGCCTCCCAACCTGCGAAGTCGGCAAAAATCGACTGAGCAACCTTCAATGCCTGCTCTCCGTCGCTGATCCCCGCGAAGCGGTCCATCGCGCCGCCGGGACGAGCCTCGATGAGCACCTGGTATACCGGCGTGTTGGTAAAATGGACCTGCGGGCCATAGAAGAGTTCGCCGTGTTCGGGGTTGAAACAGAACTTGATACGGCCGACGTTCTCCTCTTTGGGAGCCTGTATGCCACGAACAATAAGCAACAGCAGTTCTCGTTGCGGCTTCTCGTAGACGGTGCGAGCCTCGTCCAGTTCAAATAGACCGGACAGTGCTCCCCTACCTGTTGCGACGAACACCGCATCGTCCTGCTCAGCCCACTCTTCCAAGTCCTTCACGCCGGCGGAGTGGTAGACTACGTTTCCGTTGCGACGGATGAATGTCTCCAGGGCCCGTGAACATTTCAAGCGCGTGTCCACTGCTATGGCCGGAGCCTCGAAGTCGCCTTGGAAGTGCACGTCTATGTCGGCGCCGTTGGCACTTAGGGCGAAGTCCACCCCGCACGCCGAGTTGTTGAGCGTTATTCACGAGCGTTACCACCCAAGGCGGTAGAATTCGAGCGCTGCGATAATGCGGATGATGGTAGGCAGTTCGGCGAGGCGTCCCCGATAGCCGGTGGCGAGTATTTTCCAGTTCTTTACGTGGGCGATGCATCGCTCGACGGCAGACCGTATTGAGGAGATGGTCTTGTTGTTCGACTTGTCGTTTGTGGAGAGTTCACCGCCCTTGGGTTTCTTGCGTGGAGTGATCGCGTGAGTCCCTTGGTATGCGGGGTCGGCGATAGTAGGGGTGTCCGAGAGGCGATCTTCCCAACCGCACTCGTCGAATGCTTTGCGGTCATGCATCGAGCCGCGCATCGGCGCGGATATTCCCAACAGGTCACCATCGGTATCTGCTGCGATCTGGATGTTGAGGCCTGCGCGGCGGCGCTTGCCGGAGTAGTTGACCTCGTGACCAGCGCGGTTGCCGGTCGGGACATCGGTTCCGTCGACCAGGACGAGTCGGCCACGGATGGCATCCTTGAGATCTGGAATGTGCAGACATAATGCCTCCCCGATCAAGGGAAGAATCCCTCGATAGATCCGCGATACAGTCGGCTGGCTCAGACCGAATAAATCGCCGACAGCTGCCTGGTTTAAATTCTGTCGGACATACACCAAAGTGATCACGACAGCCCGATACAGTCCCACCGTCAGAGGCCACGGTTGCTTGCCGCGACACTGGACGATCTGCCAGATACGCACGACAAGCTCCTCGATCTGGTCAGCAGCAAGCCCTGTAGTAGACTGATAACGCAACGGCCCTACCTTTAAGTCGTCTTCTTTGGGAGAAAACGATCTTACCTGGTTGGGGTCGTTGCTCTATTTTGGGGTGATCACCCGCTGCCTGAATAACGCTCTGACTAGGGGTGCGATCGGCGATGAGCCGAACCTTCCAACCGCTGGCCATTAACCCATACGCCAGGTGAAGCCCTCCCTGGCCGGCGCCGACAATAGTGGCGCTACGAGCAGCACCGATCATGATGCCCATCCCAATTCGATAGGTCGAACAATCATTAATTAAACCTGGTCGTCATTCTCTATCGAGATACAGCCCGAAGGGCAGAATTGGGCAGCAAATCGCACGTCATCGCCATCAACCGCCTGCGGGCTGTCAACAAGTAAAACCACCAGCCCGTCACGTGGATCCTGACCGAAAACTTCTGGCAAAGTTTCCGCACACCTGCCGGTACCATAACAAAGATTACGATCAATGTTTATCTTCATTTCAACACCCTTGACTCAAGGCTACCATGTCACCGGCATTTCGTACGCGCCATATACGAGCATGTCGCCACGAAAAGGAATATTCTCGATTTCGGTCGCAAGTCGCAATGTGGGAAAACGACGGAACAAGCTAGCCAAGGCTATTTCCAACTCAACTCTGGCTAGAGCTTGACCGATACATTGATGAACACCGAGGCCGAATGCGAAATGTCGCCGCGCGTCACGATGCAAATCAATCGTAGCCGCGTCAGGGAAAACGCTTTCGTCATGATTGGCAGACAGTAGGCTGAATATTACCGCGTCGCCTTTGGCGATCAGTTGTCCACCCACCTCGACATCTTCCGAGGCAACTCGACCGTCACCCTGAATAACCGTGAAGAAACGAAGAAGCTCGTCGACAGCAGGCTTAAATAGACTAGGATCTTCCTTTAACATAGCCAACTGGTCGGCATCTCGTAGAAGGGCAAAGACACTCAGGCTAAAAGCTCCGGCCACGGTCTCACCCGCCGAGCGCGTCTCGCTTGGATCTTGGTCGCGTTTATTGAAAGATCACGCCTTGTGGTTGATGCGCTGTCGCAGCAGTTGGTTTCCAGCTAGTCGATCAGCTGCTTCCGCGAGCAGGCTAACGCCTGAGAAAGCGGCGTGTATCGGCTTGGTCAGGAGTCTCATGACGGAACCTCAGGCGGTGACTTGAAAGGCTAGCGCCGCTGATCCGACGAGTTGTCAACCAGTCACGACTGCTCCACGCGAATTTTTGGCATGACTCGATTTCACGGCGCCATGCGACATTGCTGCCAAAGATCGGCCTATATTGCATCAGCATTCACTTTGATCACTCCGGCTGGTATATACCGACGACTCGAACACTGCCTGAATCTGGACCATCCCGCAATCGCCCATCTATACCAGTGAATTTTAACCCTTATGCACGATCTTGCATACTCCGATCGGCCTCAAGCGGTGTGGTTCTGCGTATTGCGGGCGTCGGGCTCACCGACTGAAATAATCGGTTGACCTGGCGATATTGATTCTGCTGTCGGATCTCGTTGGTCGTTTGACGTCAGCCGTGTTGCCAACGGATGAATCCTCGGCGAACGCGTGACTTGCTTTCCGGTCAAGGCCAACACTGTTGCGTTTAGCGCTGTGGGTGGGAGAGTCTGGCGAAGCTGAGGCACCGGCGTGTCAACGCCACTGAACTCACAACCCTCACAGGGGTAGAGGCAGTACAGATAATGGAGGAGATTCCGCCCAACGATGCGCAATGCGCGCCGCCGTGAAAAACCTCGGCAACGCCATGCACCTGTGGTTCGAAGCCGACGTTCCACCCGGCGGATCTGGACGAAGCCATCAGGTATTACCGGGAAGCGCTCGATTCGGCGCGACGCACAGATCCGCAACGCCCGCCCTACTGGCCCATGATCGCCGGGCCTAGGACGTGTTTTATAAGCGGCGGCAGCCGCTTGCGGTGTGGGACTCAACTGGCACCGCCGCGGGTTCTCAGGGGCTGTGCCCGCCGAAGGGCTCTCGGCGAGGCCAGTCCCCGACGCGGTGAATTGGGCATTCATGATGTCGGGGATCCCGCAGTGAGAAGGCCTCTGAGGTTCCGCTACCCGCACCGCTACGCAAACCACTTTCGAAACAGGCCTTAGTCCCGTTCTGGTGCGAAGGCCTGCAGGATCGCCTGGCGCTTGTCGATGCGACCGCGCGTGGCGCTGCGCCCCCACGTCGCCAAAGTGTCCGCCTGGCTCACGCCCGCAGGATAACCCGAGCTGAACTCACCGGTTCAATCGGATAGCCATGGCCGATCCCATGTCATGGTGCAGAACGCTGGGACGCTACCTCCTGTGTTTACGTTGCTGCTTCGACGAGTTCAACGGTGGCCTGGTGCTTCGGGTTGGCGAGGACCTCCGCGGTTCCACCGTGTTCGGCGATTCTTCCTCCGTACACGATCACGAGTCGGTTCGCCAGGCTCGTCGCCACCGCGAGGTCGTGGGTGATCATCACCAACGCGCTGCCTGCGTCCCGGTGCAACTGGTTCAGCGCTTCGAGCAGTTCGGCTTGGGTCACGGCGTCCAGACCCGAGGTGATCTCGTCGCAGATCAGCAGGTCCGGTTCGCTGAGCAACGCGCGCACCAGGGCCGCCCGCTGGAGTTCCCCGCCCGACAGGCAGCGGGGCAGGCGCGCCGCGCTGGACTCCGGGACGCCGAAGCGGGCGAGGCCTTCGATCGCGCGGTTGCGGGCCGCCGGACCTGTTGCGCCGCGCAGCCTTTCGGCGGTTCGGGCGATCTGGTCGAGCACCGGGACGAACTCGTTGAACGACGCCCTGGCGTCCTGGAACACGTACTGGATCCGGGCCAGCTGGTCCCTCGTGCGTCTGCGGAGCCGGGGTGACAGCGTCTCGCCACCCAGCCGGATCTCACCCGCGCGGTACGGGTGCAGGCCCGCGATGCAGCGCGCGAGCGTTGTCTTGCCGCTGCCTGAACGCCCCACCACCGCGAGCTTGTCGCCGGCGTATATGTCCAGCGTGACCTCGTGCAACGTATCCACCCGGCCGTGGCCAGCGGTCACTTCCCGGACCGCCACCAGCGGTCGGCCCGTCTCAGCGGGGCTCCCTGCGGCGGCCAGATCGGGTTGCGCGGCGATCAGGCGCTTCGTGTACGGGTGCTGGGGTGAACCGAGCACCTCTTGGCTCGGCCCGGATTCCACGATGTTGCCGCTGCTCATGACCAGCACCTGGTGCGCCAGTGTCCGCACCAGGTCCAGGTCGTGGGTCAGCAGCAGGACTGCGATTCCTCGCGCCGCAACGGCTCTCAGCTCATCGACGAGCCGGCCGCGGGTGACCGCGTCCTGCCCGGTGGTCGGCTCGTCGGCGACGAGGACGCGCGGGCGGCCGATGAGCTCGTGGGCCAGCACGACGCGCTGCTGCTGCCCGCCGGAGAGCTGGTGCGGGTAGCGGCGCAGCAGCTTCTCACCATCCGGCAGCTGCGCTTGGCGCAGCGCTTCGAGCAACCGGGCGCGCACCAGCCGCTTACGGTCCGCGCGGGTATCGGCGTGGACGTGCAGGCGGGCGATCTCATGCAGCACCGGTCCGATGCGACGGACCGGGTTCAACGACGCCGACGGTTGTTGCAGGATGTAGCCGACGAGACCGGGTTCCGGCGGGTGGTCGGCATCCACCTCGAAGCCGGCGACTTCGACGTGACCCGTGACGCGCGCTGTGGCCGGCTGTTCACCGAGCAGCGCCAGCGCCGTGGTCGTCTTCCCGCTGCCGGACTCACCGACGAGCGCGGTCACCTCACCCGCGGCCAGGGCGAACGACGCCCCGGACACGATCTCGCGGTCGTCGTCGACGACGACGGTGAGGTTGCGGACGTTCACGACGGTCAACGTGCCTCCAGAGCGGTCGATCGATCGCGCAGCCACCGGTCGAAGGCCAGGTTCACGCCCACCGACAGCAGCACGATCAGCAGTGCGGGCAGCGCCACCGCCCACGGCTGGATGAACAGGCCGGTCCGGTTGCGGTCGACCATCGCCGCCCAGTCACTGGCCCCGGGCGAGATCCCGACGCCGAGGAAGCTCGCCGAAGCGACCAGATAGATCGCGCCGGTGAAGCGGGTGCCCAGGTCCGCGGCCAGCGTCCGGCACATCGCGCGGGCCACGTAACCCAGGCCGATGCGCAGCCTGCTCTCGCCCTGCAGGCGCATCGCCTCGACGGCGGGGCGGCTGGCCAGCGACAGCGCCGACGCGCGGCTGATCCGCACCACGTCCGGCAGGTTGATCAGCGTGACGATACCGATCAGCACCCAGGTGGCATCGGGTGCGATCGACGCGAGCAGCAACAGCATCAGCATCGACGGGATCGCCAGCACGAGGTCCAGCGGCCGCATTAGCACTTCGTCCAGGACACGGCTCTTCGTCATGCCCGCCGCCAGTCCAAGCGGAACCGCCAGCAGGTAGGTGCAGGCCGTAGCCGTCGCGGCGGTCAGCACCAGGGATCGTCCGCCCAGCAACACCTCGTTCCACACGTCCCGGCCGACGAAGTCGGTGCCGAACCAGTGCCCGCCGCCGAACGCGAAGGCCACGTCCTTGGCCGTGTCCCCGGAAGCGAACAACGGCCCGAACAGCGCCAGCAGGATTGGCACGCCCACGAGCACGGCGGGCAGCGCGTACCTGGTCACCGGCCCACCTCCGATGCCGGGGCCAGCGCGCGGGCCGCGATGTCCGCCGCCAGGTTGACCAGCACCGTGGTTCCGCCGAGCACCACCGCCAAGCCCTGGACAACCGGCAGATCCCGCGCCGAGACCGCCTCGACCAGGGTGGTTCCCAGACCGGGGACGACGAAGATCGCCTCGATCACGATCACGCCGCCGATCAACCAGTCCGTGGTCCGGGCCAGCTGCTGCACCGCCGGTGCGATGGCGTTGGGCAGCGCGTGCGCGAAGCGGACGCGGGCCGGCGCAAGTCCGAGCCTGCGGACGTGGCGCACGTACTCGGCTCGCTGCGCGTCGATCATGCCGGCCCGCACCAACCTGCTCAGCGAGCAGATCGGGCGCAGCAGCAGCACGAAGACCGGAAGGACCAGCACCGCGGGGTTGGCCAGCAACCCGGCGGATCCGACCGCGGTGGGCGGAAACCAGCCCAATTGCACGGCGAACACGGTCACCACCAGCACGCCCATCGCGAACTCCGGAGCCGAGTACAGGCCGAGGGTACCGCTGGTGATCAGGCGGTCGATCCGCCCTCCTTCGCGGTGCGCACCGAGCATGCCCAACACCACCGACAGCGGTACCAGCAGCGCGAGGGTCAACCCGGCCAGCAGCAGGGTCGGGCCCATCGCCGAGCCGATGATGTCGACCACAGCCCGGGGACCGACCAGCGAATGGCCGAAATCGCCGTGCAGCGCGCCGAGCAACCACCCGACGAGGCGCTGCCACGCGGGCTCGTCGAGACCGAGCTGTTCCCGCAGCAACTCGATGATCGCGGGGTCCGGGTTGTCACCGGCGATCGTCACGGCCGCATCGCCTGGCAGGGCCTCGGTCAGGAAGAACACCGCCGCCATCACCAGGAGGACCTGCGCCACGCCCAACAGCACCCGCCGGAGGACGTACCCGGTCACGCCAGCCACACCTTGTCGTAGCGGGCCCAGTCCAGGGTGTTGGCCGGGGCCCGGTCGTCGATGCCGCCGACGTTCGGCGCCGACGCCACGATCCAGTCGGAGACGCCCCACCACAGGAAGCCACCCTCGCGGTGGAGCTGGTCCTGCATCTGGAAGTACAGCTGCTCCCGCCGGGCATCGTCCGCTGTGGACTGCGCTTCCTGGTAGAGCGCGTCGAATTCCGGGCGCTGCCACTTGGTGTTGTTCGTTGTCGACGTCGTCAGCAACCGCTGCGAGATGTGCGACTCCAGCGGCATCGCGCCGGACCGGTAACTGGCCATCACCCCGTTCTTGGCGATGTCGGACCAGTAGGTGTCCTTGTTGCCCAGCCGCACGTTTAGGTTCAGCCCGGCCTGCCTGGCCTGGTCGCTGATGGCCAGCGCCGCCTCCTTCAGCCCGGTCGAGGTGTCGGAGGTGTCGAGGTCGATCGTCAGGCCCTCGGCGCCCGCCTGCTTGATCAGGGCACGGGCCCTGTCGAGGTCCTGGGTGCGCTGCGGCAGCGCGTCGGCGTAGTACCGGTAGCCCTTGCCATAAACGTCGTTGCAGAGTTGCCCGGAGCCCTGCAGCACGGACCTGACCAGCTCGTCCCGGTTCACCAGGTGGAACATCGCCTGGCGCAGCTCGGGTCGGTCGAACGGCGGCCGGTCGGTCTTCATGACCAGGCCGTGGAAGTTGCTCAGCGGCAGCCGGTGCACCCGCACCCGGCCGGTGTTCTCGTGCGTGCGGGCGCTGGTCGGGGTCAGGTCGTGGGCGTACTCGACCTGGCCTCCCAGCAGCGCGTTGACCCGGGCCGCCTCGTCGTTGGTCACGACGATCTCCAGCTCGTCCAGGTGCGGTGTTCCCTCCCAGTAGTCGGGGTTGCGGGCCGCCACGAAGTTGCGGCCGGGCGCGAAGGAGACGAACCGGAACGGGCCGGAGCCGACCGGCCGGTCGAAGTCAGTCGTGCCCTCCGGGATGATGTAGGCGCCCAGGGTGGCGAGCGCGTTGGGGAACTCCGCGTACGGCCGCTTGAGGCGGAACTCGACGGTGCGGTCGTCGATCGCGCGGCTGCCCGGCAGGTCGATCACCGCAAGACTGGCCTTCGCCCTGCGGCTGCTGCTCGGCTCCACGATCCGCGCGTAGCTGGCCAGCACGTCACTGGCGCGCACCGGTCGGCCATCGTGAAAAGCCGCCTGCCGTAACGTGATCCGCCAGGCGAGCAGGTCCTGGCTGGCCTCCCAGCGCTCCGCCAGCCGGGGCTGCGGGGACATGTCCGAGCCGTAGTCGGCGAGCTTCTCGTAGAGCGCCTTGGCGCGGGCGATCTCGATGTAGAGGTCGGTTTCGTGCGGGTCGAGCACCTCTGCCGCGCCACCGCCGGAGAACGCCGCACGCAACCGGCCACCGGGACGCGGTGGGCCGACCGCTGCGACTCCGGCTCGGCCGGCGCAGCCGACGAGCACCGCTACGGAACCCGCCGCCGTCAGGCCCAGGAAGCCGCGTCGGCTCAGGCCGCGAGCAGGTCCGGATTCGTGCATGCTGCGTTTCTCCATTCGATGTCGGCCCACGCCGAGAATTTTTGATAACGATATTGGTTTTCATTTAAGTCGCCAAGGGACTGCGCTGAGGCGCGCCTCACTCGTTGCGCCGCAGCACCACGTGCAGCCGATCGCCGCTGAGCCGGGTG
The DNA here is from genome assembly GCF_012277335.1 of Saccharopolyspora sp. ASAGF58. Lineage (NCBI taxonomy): Bacteria > Bacillati > Actinomycetota > Actinomycetes > Pseudonocardiales > Pseudonocardiaceae > Saccharopolyspora > Saccharopolyspora sp. ASAGF58. The sequence goes on from NZ_CP040605.1 coordinate 6,836,826, forward strand.
GACAGCTCGGCGTCGCGCCGCCACGGGGTTTCGGCGCGCGGGCCGGGCTCGTCGAACATCGCGACCACCGCGAACCCGTGCCGAACCGCGAAGTACCTTAGTTCTTGGGGGAACAGCAGCCGCCAGGCCGAATGCTGGGTCAACGGCTCGACGCGTCCCGGCCAGTCCCAGCGGCGTTCCCGCCGCAGGAGCTGGTCCTCGTGGTCGATCCACAGGCGCGTGCGCGACCGGTACTCCACCCCGTCCCAGACGACCACCTGTTCCCGGACCTCGTCGAGCAGTTCGGTGTTGCCCAGGAAGAACGCGCCGTTGCGCATCTCCGCGATCAGCAGCCCACCCGGCCGCAGGTGCTGGTGACATCGCCGCAGGAAGGCATCGATGTCGTCGTTGGAGTGGCAGTACAGGAACGCGCTGTCCAAGCAGGTGATGACGTCGAACCGGGGCCGTGGGTCCTTCGGGTTGCCATGACCGCCCAAAAGCCTCGCGGTCTCGAACGACCGCATGTCGGCCACCACGAAATCCGCCCCCGGGCAGTGCGCCTGCGCGTGCTCCACCATCTGCGGCGAGGAGTCCAGGCCCGTGACCCGGTAGCCGTGCGCGCTCCAGTAGCGGGCGTCGCGGCCGGTGCCGCAGCCCACGTCCAGCAGGTCTCGCCCGTTTCCGAAGCGGTGCACGAGGTCGTCGACGAACCGCGCCGCGAGGTGTCCGGGGTCCGGGAAGCGCTGCTCGTAGATGACTGGGTTGTCGGTCAGGAAGTTGGCGCTGACGATGTTGGGGTGCAAAGGGATTCTCCCGTTCTCCGGACTGGCCCGATACCACCGCGCCGATCCAGCGCCAGCACGGCCAGCGCCGAGCACAGTCCGATTAGGACGCACAGTGTCGAGGGCAACCACGTCCACTCGTCGCCGGAGAGGTCAGTCAGCCAGCCGATCAGCGCATTGCCAGCTGCGGCAGTCACCCCGGAAACCAGGTAGAAGACGCCGAAGTAGGTGCCGGACAGCTCCGGCCGCCCGAACGACGGGATCAGCTCGTAGACGAAGGGCTGCGCGAGCATCACGCCGAACGCCAGCAACAACGCCGTGACCAGCACAGGGGCAAGTCGGGCGGAGATCTCGCCGACGCCCGCCGCAGGCGTTGCGGGGACGACGGCTGCGGCCACCGCGGTGGCGACGAAACCCGCGCCCATCAGCCCCAAGCCGACGGCGATGGATGTGCCGCGGCCCCACCGGCGCTGGAACAGTTCGGTGATCCGCACCTGCAACGCCAGGGTCGCCGCCGTGGAGACCAGGAAGATCACCGCCACGGCACCGGACCAGCCGGTGAGCCGCTCGGCCTGCATCGGCAACACCAGATAGAGCTGGTTCTGCAGGGCGAACATGCCGGTGAGCGCCCCGGTGAAGGCCAGGAACCGGCGATCGGTGAGGACCCCGCGCCAGTCGGTCAGCACCGAGGTCGTGGGGGGCTCGACGCGGCGAATCGGCAGCACCGCGACCTGCGCGACGGTCAGCAGCGCGAAGACCACCGCGGCGGCCACTGCCGACAGCCGGAACCCGGCCACCAGCAACGCGCTCCCCAGCAACGGCCCCAACAAGGCCCCGGTGCTCGCGAAGATGTTGAACAGCGAAAACGCCTCGGCACGCCGGTCACCCGCCTCCTGCGTGAGATAGGCGCGCACGGCCGGGTTGAAAAGCGCCCCGGCCAACCCGCTCAGCACAGATGCCAGCAACAACACCGGCAACGACGTGCCGAACGCGAACACGCCGAAACCCACCGCGCGCAACGCGCACCCGGCGACTATGACGCCCCGCGCGCCCAACCGGTCCGCTGCCGAACCGCCGAGCAGGAACAGCCCCTGCTGGCTGAGGTTGCGCACGCCGAGCACCACCCCGACCAGCAACGCCGACATGCCCAGGTCGTGGCCCAGGTACCCGGCCAGGTACGGGATCAGCAGGTAGAAGCCGGTGTTGACGCCGAGTTGGTTGACCAGCAGCACCTGCACGGCCGGCGGGAAGCTCCGGATCAGCCGCCAGGTCCTCACGACAACTCCGCTGGACGCACTCCCAGCCCGAGATCGCCGGCGAGCCGCAGCACCCCGTCGGCACCGCCGATCCCGGTCCACGGGTCGTGCGCCAACAACAGGTGCCCGTCCAGGTCGACCCAGCGGGCGAACCCGGTTAGGTGCACCGCCGGAGCGATACCGAGCGAACTCGCCACCAGGCACCCGAGCATGATGTCCACGCCGTTACTCCGGGCGAGGTCGATGATTTCCCGCGCGGCCCGGATTCCGCCGCACTTCGGCAGTTTCACGTTGACGCCGTGCACCCGCGGCCCCAGGACGCGCACATCATCGACGGTGGCGGCGTCCTCGTCCGCGATGACCGGCACCGGCGACCGAGCGGCCACCTCCGCGAGCACGTCCGGCGTGCCCGGCTTGATCGGTTGCTCGACCGCTTCGATCCCGAACTCCTCGACGGCCTTGAGCATTCGCACCGCCTGCTCGGGTTCCCACGCTCCGTTCGGGTCCAGCAGCAGGCGGGTGTCGGGGGCGGCCTCGCGGATCGCCGCCAGACGGGCGAGTTCCCGCCGCTGCTCCCCCGCGCCGAGCTTGACCTTGAGCACGGTGAAGCCCCGGGCGGTGAGCTCGCACGCGGTCCGCGCGGCGGACTCCGTCGGCATGATGCCGATCGTGTAGGCCGTCGGCGTCGGTTGCCAGCGGGCCTCACCCAGCACTTCGAAGACCGGCACGCCGCGAAGCCTGGCGACAAGGTCGTGCAGCGCCGAGTCCAGCGCGGCCGACACGCCAGGCGCGCAGTCCAGCGGCTGGATCTGGTCCGGATCATCCACGCCTGCCAGCACTTCGCGGGCGGCGGCCAGCTCCGTCTCGATGCGTTCGACCGTCAGCCCGTAGTACTCGCTGGTGACGACCTCGCCGTGGCCGATGACGCCGTCGTGCTCGACCTCCACCGTGACCGCATCTCGCTCGGACATCACCGATCGGGAGATGCGGAACGGCTCACGCAGCGCGAGGCTGCGCACCACCCACCGCAGCTTCATGCGGGAACCTCCATCGCCAGCAACGGATCCGAGACGATCCGGCACCTCGTCCACCCCGTCGCCTCCACCGCGGGGTGCGCGATCTCCACCGGCCGGTTTGCCGTCGGCCGGTTCAGCAGGCCACGCGCGCGGCAGTAGTCGTCGTCGAAGATCGTGCTCAGGTAGCGGTGCGGACCGTCGGGGAACACCGTCACCACGTTCGCGCCCGGCTCGACCCGCGCCGCCCAAGCCGAAACCAGCGCCACCGCCCCGGTGCTCCAGCCGCCGGTGATGAAGGCCTGCCTGGCGAGCGTGCGACAGGCCTGCACCGCCTCGCCAGGGCCGACCCAGTGCACCTCGTCGAACTGTCCATATGCGACATTGCGCGGGTGGATACTGCTGCCCAGTCCGCGCATCAAGCGCGGCCGGGCGGGCTGACCGAAGATCGTCGAGCCGACGGTGTCCACCCCGATCAGCCGCACCCGCGGCCAGCGGCGCCGGATCGCGCGGACCGTGCCCGCGCTGTGCCCGCCGGTGCCAACGCTGCACACCAGCACGTCCACCTGGTCGATCTGCCGGGCGATCTCCTCGCCCATCGCCTCGTAACCCGCCGGGTTGTCCGGGTTGTTGTACTGGTCCGGCCAGAACGACTCCGGCAGCTCGCGGCGGATCTGCTGCACCCGATCCAGCCGGGCCTGCTGCCATCCGCCGACGGGGTGCGGCCTGTCGACCACTTCGAGGCGCGCGCCGTGCGCCTTGAGCAGGGCCCGCATGGTCGGCTCCAGCTCCTCGTCCACGACCAGCACCACCGGATGTCCCAGCGCCTGCCCGGCGAAGGCCAGGCCGACGCCGAGCGTCCCGCTGGTCGACTCCACCACGGCCGCTCCCGGCCGCAGCTCGCCGCGGCGGCAGGCCCCGGTGAGCATCGACACCGCCGCACGGGCCTTCATCCCGCCCGCGCTCAGGCACTCGAGCTTCGCCCAGAAGCCCGGCTGCGGTTGCGGCAGCGCGGCGCTCACCCGCGCCAGCGGCGTGTCCCGGAGCAGGCCGAGCAGATCCGGATTACCCCACATCAGCACGCCTCCTGGCGGTAGCGATAGATCGTGCTGGGGCCGCCGTCGAGCCAGAAGAACGGATAGGGCTCCGCCGAGACAGCGGTGACCCCGTCGCCCAGGAAGCACGGCAAGATGCCGCTCGCGGACTGCGCGAACATGACCAGCGGCTTGCCCGTGGCCCTCGCGTGGTCGAGCAGCGGTTGGAAAGTGCCGTTGCCGACGACCATGCCCGAAGCCAGCACGGCGGCGCAGTCGCCGAGGGCCGCGACGGCATCGGTGGTGACCGGCTCGCCCCACTCGGTTTCGCCGCCCTTGTAGTCACACGCGACGTAGCTGTTCCCGCGCTCGCGGAGGTGCTGCAGCAGCGAGTTCACGACGCCGATGACCAGCACCCGCCGACCTGGCCCGACTGGCAGCAGGTCCACCACCGATTTGGCGCGGTGCAACGACTTCTGGAGCGAGTTCCCCCGGCCGATGACGACTTCCTCTGCATGGCTGCGATGCGGGCGCACCCACTGCAGGTAGGCGTCGAGCGCGGCGGTGCGCACCGGCAGTAACGGGCTCCGCAAGAGCTCCCGGATCGGCATCCCGACGTAGTCGAGGACGGCTTCGTCGGATATCTCGCCCGGTTCCACCGCGCACGACCCCACCGCGTCCTCGACCCGCAGGCTCAGCACGTGGTTGCGGTACGAGCGTTCCCTCGCCGCGTGCCGCACGCCCTGTTGCGTCAGGAACCCGACGCTGACCTCTACCCCTGCGGTTCCGAATCGTCCGCTGAGGACCTCTGCGGTCAGTTCCTCTACCGAATGCGGCGTCACTCGCCGGCCTCCGCGGCGTAGCGCACGTCCAGACCGGCGACGAACGAATCGGCGTGACGCCGCGCCTCGCCCCGGCTCCCGCTGGTGACCATCACATGCCCGAGGTAGTTGTTGTTGCTGATAGCTGCGCCCGTCCGGTGCCCGGCCTCCTTGACGACCCAGTCCACCACCGCGGGATCGGCTGCCAGCGCGTCGAGCCCGCCGATCTCGGTGATGGTTCCCTCCCTGGGCGGGAGCAGGAACGAGATCGCCGCACTTCCCGCACCGGTGTCGACGCGGTGCAGATCGGGCTTCTCCCCCAACGCGAGCTGGGCGTAGACGGCCGCCAGGTCGATGCCGGTCACCCGCCGGATGAGCTCGGTGATCTGGTTTCCCGCCGGGCGCGGGTTCACCTCGACGACCCGGGGCCCCGCTGGTGTGATCTTGATCTCGGTGTGTCCGACGACGTTGTCCAGCCCGAGCGCTTCGATGGCGGCGACTGCCGTTCCCGCCACTGCTTCCTCGGTGTCGGGATCGAGCGCGGCCGGGAACATGTGCCCGGTCTCGACGAACCACGGCTCACCGGCGACGCTCTTGTCCGTCACACCGACGACCGTCGTTTCACCCCGGAACGTGACCGTCTCGACGCTCACCTCCGGACCGGTGAGCAGCTCCTCCAGCAGCACGACCGGATTCCGCTGTTGCCCGCGGGCGTTCACCGGGAAGCCCTGTAGGGCGGCGTGTGCCTCGCGCAGCTGCGCCGGTCCGTCCACTTTGCGCACGAACATGCCCGCGCACAGGTCGACCGGTTTGACCACGAGGGGGTATCCCAGCGCTTCGGCGGCTTCTTCGAGTCCGCGGGCGGTCTCGGCGAGGGCGAACGCCGGGCCCGGCACACCGGCCTCACGAAGGGCCTTGCGGGTGAGGTCCTTGGAGCATGCGCGCTCAATCGCTTCCGGCGGCGCCCCCGGCAGCCCCAGCCGTTGGGCGGCCCTTGCTGCTGCAGCCAGGTAGTAGTCGCAGGACGTCAGCACCCCGTCGAATCCGAGGACTGCTTGCAGGCTCTCGAGGTGGCGCAGCAAGTGCTGGACGTCGTTGGTCTCGACCGTGAACAGGTTGTCGGCGCTCAGCAACGGATGCGGGCCGGTCATGGGTTTTGCACGCAGGTAGTGCTGGAGGTCGCGGGTGACGAAGCTGAATCGGTGGCCGCCCTCTCTGATGCTCCGCGGCAGCAACGTGCTCATCGCACCTACCCAGCTTTCCACCAACAACAGGTGGCCCACGCCAACTCCCTCCGAGCGGTTATGATCAACGATCGGCGATGATAATCGTTTTCACTCTGGTGCGGCAACTCGCCCTCGGATGAATAACCCGCGCCCACCGACGAAACCGACCGTCACCAGGGAGGTTGGTCGGGTGGCCGAATCCCTCGTCCAATACGTGTTCGGACTGTGGCGTCGCGATTCCGGCGGAAGTGCCCTCTGGCATCGCGGTCGAGGCCCGAGACGGGATGGCCGGCGCGATGAGCGCGGCGGGGCGGCTGGCCGACCAGGCGATCGTGCTCGCCCCGGCACGAGAGGCGTTCACCAGCGGTCTCCATGCGGTTTCCATCGTCGGCGCCACCTTCGTGATCCTCTTCGCGGTCATCGGCATGGTGGTGCCGCGCAAGCGCTCCCGGCCCGAGCCGGAACCGGCGGCCTGCACACCCGAGGTGACCGCCGCCTGAACGCCTTTAGATGCGGTGGTCGTCGGTCAGCTCGCCGGCCTTGGCCAGCAGGTCGTCGGCCAACCGCGTCGGGACCAAGCCGAATCGTTCGTCGTAGGCCGCGACGACCTCTGCTTCGAAGTCGTCGAGTGATACGCCGGGCGACTCCGCGGCCACCGAGCCCACCGAGTCGTCGTCGAAGGGCAGATCCAGGTGCCGGTAGACGTCGGTCAGCAGCGGGCGCAGCACTTCGGCGTCGTCGAAGATCGCCACCGCGCTGAACAGCCATGCGCCCCGCACCATCCGCTGCGCCGTGCCGACCAGCTTCACGCGGCCCCTCGCGTTCACGCTGTGCGCGCCCGGGCAGTACTCCCCCGGCACCGCACCGACCCGCGCGCCGACGCCGTGGTTGCGCAGCACCCCGGCCCACAGCTCGGCGTAGCCCTCGAACCGCTCGTCCATGCCCGCCAGGTAACCGGGGTCGGTTCCGACGTGATCGACCACCAGCGACCGCTCGGTGTAGGCCACCGCACGTCCGCCCGGGGCGCGCAGGACCGGCGTGAACCCGGCGTCCCGAACGGCGCGGACCGCGCCGGGAAAGCCGGGCAGCAGCGTGTCCCGCCGTCCGAAGGCGACGACCCGGGCGCCCGGCCGGTACACCCGCAACGCAGGACCCGACTCGCCTCGGCTGACGCGGCGCAACATCGCATGCGCTACCGCGACCTCCAGCGCCTGATCCGCGCCAACCCCGAGCGCACCGCGAAAGAGCTCCACGGGCCGATTCTACTGGCCGGAAGATCGCCAGCTCACCGGCCGAAGCCCGGGCGAGCTCTGGAGCCTTGAACCCGGCGGTCCACACCACGTTGTCGGCGCCGAGCTGTCCGCCGTCGGCCAGCACCAAGCCGGCCGCGCGCCGCGAAGTCGTCTTCCGCAGTGCCTGTTAGCCTTGCACGGTGTCAGGCGCAAGACGTGATCCGGGGAAAATCCGCGGCAAGGGCAGTGCAGGCGCGCGTTCCGGCCAAAGTCTTCGCGTCAGCACCCACAACGCACTTTTCCAGCAGTGGCAAGCACTGCTGTCGAACCGCACCAAGCGACAGCGTTCCGGCGAGTTCCTGATCCACGGTGTGCGACCGATTACGCTCGCGGTGGAGCGCGGTTGGCCACTGCGCAATCTCTTGTACCCGTCGGGCAGGAAGCTCTCCTCCTGGGCCAGCCGGCTGATCGATGAATGCGCCGTCAAGACCGTTGAAGTGCACCCGGATCTGCTCCGGGAACTCGGCGAGCGCGAATCCGAACCACCGGAACTCATCGCCGTCGCCGAGCTGCGGCCCGACGACCTCGACCGGGTGCCGGTGGAGCAGGACTTCCTGGGCGTGGTCTTCGACCGGCCCACCAGCCCGGGCAACATCGGAACCCTGGTGCGCTCCGCGGACGCCTTCGGCGCCGACGGCCTGATCGTGAGCGGTCATGCCGCAGACGTCTACGACCCGAAGTCGGTGCGCGCGAGCACTGGGTCGCTGTTCTCGGTGCCTGCGGTCCGGGTGCCGTCACCGCGCAGCGTCCTCGACTGGGTCACCGAACACCGGCGGCGCGAGGTGCCGATCGCGGTCGTCGGCACCGACGAGAACGGCACCTCCGAGATCACCGAATGCGATCTCACCCGGCCCGTCCTGCTGGTTATCGGCAACGAGACAACCGGGATGAGCACCACCTGGCAGGAAATGTGCGACGAGGTCGTCCGGGTTCCCATCGGGGGCGCCGCGAGTTCGCTGAATGCGGCCTCAGCGGGAACCGTGCTGCTTTACGAGGCTGCCCGGCAGCGCGGTTTTCCCGTTGCTTGAGCCGGGCGGCGAAATTCGCGGCTGATCGGCGGTACCGGTTGCGGCGGTCGTGTTGTTCGCGGTTCGGAATCTTGATTCCGGTGGTTCGGCACTAGTACGGTCCGATTTCGCTTGTCCTTCTTGCTAAATGGAGGTCTTGTGATGGCCGCTCCTTCGGAATCCGTTCCCGCCCCCGCTCCGCCGAGCTGGACCCCACCGCTGGTCGAACAATACGAAACCCGTCCCGAGGTCACCGCTTACGCGCACGACGGCAGTCGGTGAGCCAGCCGCTGGGCGAGACCGAGTTCCGGGAATCCTTGCAGCGGTTGGCGAAGCGTTACTGGGCGCGCCACCCGTTCCACCGGCGCTTGCACGACGGCCGCTGCAGCCAGCCGGAGGTTCGGCTGTGGGTGGCCAACCGGTGGTACTACCAACGGCACCTGTCGCAGAAGAACGCCGCCATCGCGGCGAACTGCCCGCTTCCGGAGGTGCGGCGGATCTGGGTCGAGCGGATCGGCTTCCAGGACGGATCCAGCGACGCCGACGGCGGCCTGCACGACTGGCTGGTGCTCGCCGAAGCGGTCGGCCTGCAGCGGTCCGAGGTCCTCGACGAGCGCCACGTGCTGCCCGGCGTTCGGTTCGCCGTTGACGCGTATCTGGACTTTTGCCGGCGCAAGCCGTGGATCGAGGGTGTGGCCGCGGCGTTGACCGAGATGTTCTCGCCCGATCACATGTCCGACCGGATGGCGGCCTGGCGGCGCCACTACCACTGGATCGAACCCGGCGGGCTGGCCTACTTCGAGCGGCGGATCCCGGCCGCCCGCGCGGACAGCACCCTGACGCTGCAGGTCGTGCTCGACCACTGCGAGACGCGCGAGCAGCAGGACGCCGCGGTGCGGGCGTTGGCGTTCAAATGCGATGTGCTTTGGGCGATGCTGGACGCCATCGACTACAAGGGACAGTCATGGACGTGACCGCCGACGGCCGCCCCGGGCTGCGGCGCGGTGTCCGGTTTGTGCATGACCGCGTCCGCGCGAGGCACGCCCTGCTGTACCCGGAAGGTGTGTTGCTGCTCAACGACACCGCAGCCGACATCGTGAGCAGGTGCGACACCAAGCGCACGGTCACCGAAATCGTCAGCGAGCTAACGGCCGCGTACCAGGGCGTGACCGCCGAATCCGTGCTCGAAATGCTCGCGGACCTGGCGCGTCGCCGAATGCTGGGGGCGGAACCGGCCGAGGTGGCGGAATCCGGTCCACAACAGGAGGAGCCGCGATCCGGACTGCCCCTGGGCTTGCTTGCCGAGCTGACCTATCGGTGCCCGTTGCAGTGCACGTACTGCTCGAACCCCTTGAACCTCGCCGACTACCAGGACGAACTCGACACCGAAGACTGGTTGCGCGTCATCGAGCAGGCTCGGTCGATCGGCGTACTGCAACTGCACCTCTCCGGTGGCGAACCGGCACTGCGCCGGGACCTCGTTCCCCTCGTCGCGGCGGCCCGCGGACTCGGCATTTACACGAACCTCGTCACCAGTGGGTTCTCCCTGCCGCCGAAGCGGTTGCACGAACTCGCCGAGGCCGGCCTGGACCACATCCAGCTGTCCGTGCAGGACTCGGCCGCGATGCCGGCCGACGCCATCGCCGGACGTCGCGCGCACGCCCGCAAGATGATCGTCGCGCGCAGCATCGCCGAAACCGGCTTGCCCATGACCGTCAACGCGGTCCTGCACCGCGGGAACATCGCGCGGCTGCTCGACATCGTCGAACTCGCAGCGGATTTCGGGGCGGAACGCGTCGAGCTGGCCAACACCCAGTTCTACGGCTGGGCCTTGCGCAATCGCGCCGCCCTGATGCCCCGCCGGGAGCAGGTGCAGCGCGGGGACGCGGACGCGGCGCTGGCCCGCGAGCGCTACGGCGACCGGTTGGAGATCGTGTACGTGACCGCGGACTACTTCAGCCCGCGCCCCAAACCGTGCAACTACGGCTGGGGCAGCCGGCAACTGACGGTGGCCCCGAACGGCGACGTGCTCCCCTGCCTGGCCGCCGGGCAGCTGCCCGGCCTGGACGCTCCCTCGGTGCGCGACTCGACGCTGGAGGCGGTCTGGTTCGATTCCGCGGCGTTCAACCGCTTCCGGGGCACCGAGTGGATGCCTGATCCCTGCCGCAGCTGCGCGTTGAAGGACGTCGACTTCGGCGGCTGCCGATGCCAGGCCTACCAGCTCGTGGGCGACGCGGCCGTCACCGATCCGGCCTGCTCGTTGTCCGAACACCACGACCTGATCCGGACCGAGTTCCAACCGCAGCCCGCAGTTCCGAGGCGGATGTGATGCGGGTACGCGTCCTCGGCACCGCAGCCGGCGGCGGCCTTCCGCAGTGGAACTGCAGCTGTCAGAGCTGCTGCCGGGCCGCGGAACTCGGCGTGCAGCTCAGCCAGGACTGCCTGGCGATCAGCGGCGACGGAAACTCCTGGTACCTGGTGAACGCGTCGCCGGACCTGCGAACTCAGCTGCTGGCCACCCCCGAACTCCGTCCACCGCCGGGCACCCGGCGTACCCCCGTCGAAGGCGTGCTGCTCACCAGCGCCGAGCTGGACCACACCCTCGGCCTGCTCACCCTGCGGGAATCCTCCCGGCTGCCGATCTACGCGACCGCCGCCGTCCACCAGGCGCTTCAGCAGGCATTCCCGATCACCGAGGTCGTCGGCAGCTACACCACCGTGCAGCCGGAGATCGTCTCCGATCGCCAAGTGCTGGCGGGCGGGCTCGCCGCCGAGATCGCCGTCGTCGGCGACAAGCGCCCCCGCTACGCGGGCGATCTGCGCGGAACCGATTGGGTCGTGGCCTACCGGTTCACCGGCTCCGGCCGAAGCCTGGTGTACGCGCCGTGCCTGCCCGCCTGGAACGACGCGTTCGAGCAGGTCATCGACGGCGCCGACGTCGTGCTCCTGGACGGCACCTTCTTCACCGAGGACGAGCTGACGCATGCCTCCGGCAGTGACCGCCCCGCGAGCAGCATGGGGCACCTGCCGATCCGGGCGGCCCTGCCGGAGATCGCCCGCCACCCGAGGACGCGGTTCCTGTTCACCCACCTGAACAACACCAATCCGCTGGCGCACCCCGACGCGCCGGAGCTCGCCGAGGTGCGCGCGGCCGGTGCCGAGATCGCCGCCGAACGCCAGCTGCTGGTGCTGGAATGACGTCCCCGATTTTTGTTCGCGCCTGATATCGGGTATTTGGGAGACGTGAACGACGAGCGGCTGGCGAAGTACCGGGAGATGCGCGACTTCACCCGCACCGCCGAACCCAGCGGCGACGGCGAGGTGCGCGCGACCGGCGACCGCTTCGTCGTGCAGCGGCACCGGGCCCGCCGCCGGCACTACGACCTGCGGCTGGAGTTCGACGGCGTCCTCCTGAGCTGGGCCGTGCCCAAGGGCCCGACGCTGGACCCGTCGGCGCGGCGCATGGCGGTTCAGGTCGAGGACCACCCCCTGGAGTACGCCGATTTCGAGGGCACCATCCCGGCCGGCGAGTACGGCGGCGGCGACGTCATCGTGTGGGACCGCGGCACCTGGGAAGCTGTGGAGGACGATCCGGCCGCCGCGATCGAGGCCGGGACGCTGCACTTCGACCTGCATGGCGACAAGCTGGTGGGCCGGTTCGTGCTGGTGCGGCGCGGCGAGAAGCAGTGGCTGCTGCTGCACAAGAAGGACGAACACGCCGAGCCGGGCTGGAATCCGGAGGATCATCCGCGGTCGGTGAAGAGCGGCCGCACCAACGAGGAGGTCGCCGCCGCGCCGGAAGCGATGTGGCGCAGCGATCTACCGCCGTCGGAAGCCGAAATTCCCTTGGGTGCCAACAAGTCCCGCGCGAAGGCGCACTGGGATCCGCCCACCGGCGAGGAGCTGGCGGCGCTCGACGAGCTCGGCAGCAAGGGCCGATGGCGGCTGGCCGGGCGGAACCTCGCGCTGACCAACCTCGACAAGGTGCTGTTCCCGGCCCGCGACGACGAGGCGCCGGTGACCAAGCGCGACCTGATCCGCTACCACGCGCTGATCGCCCCAGTGATGCTGCCCTACCTCGCCGACCGACCGCTGAACTCGCACCGCTTCCCGAACGGGGTGGACGAACCCGGTTTCTGGCACAAGGAAGTCCCGAGCCACGCCCCCGACTGGCTCCGCCGCTGGCGCTACGAGGACGCCGACCCGGACGACACCCAGTGGTACCTCATCCCGGACAGCGTCCCCGCCCTCGCCTGGCTGGCCAACTACGCGGCGCTGGAACTGCACGCGTGGACCTCGCGCGCATCCGACGTCCACCACCCGACCTGGGCGCTGTTCGACATCGACCCGGGCAGCAGGACGACGTTCGAGGAAGTGCTCGTCCTCGCTCGCCTCCACCGGACCGCAATGGAGCACCTCGGCGTCGAGGCCCGCCCGAAGGTGACCGGGCAGCGCGGCATCCAGATCTGGGTGCCGGTCGAACCGCGCTACACCTACGCGGAAACCCGGGCCTGGGTCGAGAAGGTGTCCAAGGCCGTCGGCGGCACCGTCCCCGAGCTGGTCAGCTGGGCGTGGACGAAGACCGACCGCCGCGGCCTGGCGCGGCTGGACTACACCCAGAACGTCATCAACAAGACCCTGGTCGCCCCCTACAGCGCCCGCCCGCGGCCGGGCGCCCCGGTGTCCGTGCCGCTGGAGTGGGACGAGCTCGACGACCCGGACCTGGCCCCCGACCGGTGGACGATCCGCACCGTCCTGGACCGGATCGCAACGGTCGGGGACCCCTTCGCGGCCCTCCTCGACGTCGAGCAGCAGCTACCACCGGTCTGAGCCGTCGGCGAACCGCCACGGCGGCTTCCAAGGCGCTCGCTTTCTGCGCTCCGGTTGCGACGTCCTGCTCACCAGGCAGAAGCAACGGGCACGCGGCCGCCTCCTCGGAAGAGTGATCGAGCTGGCGCGGCCGACCGGGTACCGGTTGGCTGTTGATCATGCAAATCCGAACCCGATCGGCAGTGCTCGCCGCTGCCGCCCTGCTGTTCCTCGCCCCGGCCGCGTTCCCGGCCGCGGCGCAGGAATCCGCCTCTTCCCGACTGCTGGGGACCTACGTGGTGCCGCACGACCTGCGGGTGGACGGCACCCCGGTCGGCGGTCTGTCCTCGGTGGACTACGACCGCCGAAGCGGCGACTTCATCTTCGTCAGCGACGACTGGTCCGACCACGCACCGGCCCGCTACTACCGGGCCGACGTCTCGGTGACCGAGCGCGGCGTCGAGGACGTGACGTTCACCGGGGCGTCGTTGTTCCGCCGCCCGGACGGCACCACCTATCCGGCGATCGACATCTGGCGCGGCGCCGTGCAGAAGAAGCTGCTGGTCGACCTGGACGAGATCGGCGTGCCCTACACCGACAACGTCGAGGGCATCAGCTGGGGACCGCTCCTGCCCACCGGGGAACGGGTGCTCCTGGTGGTCAGCGACAACAACTTCTCGCCCAACCAGCAGACCCAGCTGATCGCCATCGCCGTCCGCTGACCGGCGGGCGTCGAGCGCTGGAACCCGCGTCTTCGGTTCGTTTCGAGGACGTCGCTGTGACCGCCAAGTTCGCGAAGAACGGCCGCCGGACGCGGTTGATCAGCCGACCTTCATCGGTCCGCCTCCTCGGTGGTGTGCGACTACCAGGTCACGGGCAGTTCAGTGACGCCGCCGGTGATGGTGGTGCGCACCTCCAGCTCGTCGAGGTCCTTGGCCAGGCGTAGGCCAGGGAGGCGCTGGGCGAGGGTGGCGAAGACGATCCGGAGTTCGGTGCGGGCGAGGCTGGCGCCGATACAGAAGTGCGAGCCGTGCCCGAACCCGAGGTGGGCGCGTTCCTCGCGGTCGGGGTCGAAGGTCTCGGCGTTCGAGTAGGCGGCCTGGTCCCGGTTGGCGGCGTTGATGGACAGGATGACGGCATCGCCGCGGTGGATGGTGGTGCCTGCGACGTCGAGGTCGGTGTGGGCGTAGCGCAGCAGGCCGAGGTCGCCCGGTGCTCCTAGGCGCATGATCTCCTCGATGGTGGCGTTGACCCGGCCGGTGGGGTCGGCGGTCAACGACTGCCACTGATCGGGGCGGGTGAGCAGTAACAGGGTGCCCAGTCCGATGCGGTTGACCGTGGTCTCGTGCCCGGCAAAGAGCAGTCCGACGCACAGGCGGACCATCTCGTCGTAGTCGAACCGCTCGTCGGCGCTCTGGGCGCGCACGATGTCGGAGATGATGTCCTCGCCCGGCTCGGCGCGTTTGCCCTCCGCCAACCGTGCCATGTACTTGCCGAACTCGGCCCGCGCCTGGTGGGCGTCGTCCCCGCTGGCGTAGCTGGCCATGCGATCGGATAGTGACCGGAAGTGCTCGCGGTCGCTCTCGGGCACTCCCAGCAGCTGGCAGATGACCGCGACCGGCAGCGGGAAGGCCAGCCCGGCGTGCAGGTCGACGATCCCGTCGGGCGCGGCGTCGTGCTCGGCGACCAGCTGGTCGATGTAGTCGTCGACCAGGTCTTGCATGTGACCGGAAAGCATCCGCATCCGCTTGGCCGAGAACGCCGGGGTCAGCAGTCGGCGCATCCGCGCGTGGTCGGCTTCTTCGGTCTCGTAGTTGCCCGTGGGACCGTCCTGCACCGCGGCGGTCGTGATGCGCGATGCCCGCTCCGGCTCGGGGTGCGACCGCCCGAGTCGCTTGTCGCTGAGCAGCTCGCGGACCTCGTCGAAGCGCGTGACCAGCCAGGCGGGGTCACCGGCCGGGGCGGTGACCGGCGTGACCGGCGCTTCTCGGCGCAGCACCTCGTACAGCGGTGCGAGATCAAGCACGTTCGGCCTCTCGAAGGGCAACTGCAGGCGCTCGGCGGCAGCGCTCATGGCTTCCTCCTGTGGTGTCTCGCAGCCGTGGACCACTCCTAACCCTACCGATTATTGGCAGTCACTGCCAATAATGTTGAGTCGGTTAGGGTGTGCCAACGCGCAACCCTCGATCTGCCGGTGGAGGTGTCCTTGGTTGAGCGACACGACCGCAGGATCCGCCGCGGGCGCCCACCGGTGAGCGACCAGCAACGCCAACAGCAACGGCTCGACATCTCCCGCCACGCAGTAAGGCTGTTCCGCGAGCAGGGCGTGGCCGCGACATCAGGCGAGCAGATCGCAAGGGCCGCCGGGGTGTCCGAGCGCACGCTGTGGCGTTACTTCCGCAGCAAGGAAAGCTGCGTCGAACCGCTGCTGACGAAGACGATCGACGCGTTCCAGGAGGTCCTGCGCACCTGGCCGCCCGAACTGGAGCTGGCCGAGCACCTGCGCGCGGCCTACACGCCCGTGCTCGACTCCTCCGACTCCGACGTCGAGGCGGTGCTCGCCGTGGTCCGCATGACGCACGACGAGCCCACGCTGCGCGCCGCCTACCTCGTGCTGCGGGAGCGCGACGAGTCCGCCTTCGCCGACGTACTCGCCGAGCGCATGGGCATGCCGTCCGACGCGCTCGAAGTCCGCATGCAGGCCGCCGCCACGAGCGCGGCGCTGCGCGCGGCGACCGACCACCTCGTTTCCATTGCCACCGAGGGAATTTCCCCGGAAACCTTCAGCGAACATCGCGAACGCCTCGCCGATGCTCTCCGCCTCGTGACGTCCTCCGGACGGCTAAAGCCGCCGGATTCCAACCAGCAACGCTAGTCAGTCTCCCCCATCACTGAGATTCCTGGTTCGCAGACCCGCCCAACGGTTGGAGGTCTCCACAGGCTGTCACCGCTTGAAGCACGTCGGCTTCTTTCCGTCCAGCGGCGAGAATGTTGCGGGCCGCGTTGACGTCCGCGTGCTCGGAATATCCGCGAGTGGTGCACCGGATGCGGGCAGCCGGTCGAGCGGTGTCCACATCGGATGGTTCGGTGTGCGCGGTGCAGGCCCAAGGCCCGTGAGCGTTTTTCGGTGCTATGGCACCCAAAATCACTCACGGCCAGGTGGCGACCTTCGCCGCGGCGGCGCGTGGGGTCGGTAGCGGAAAGTCCGGCCGCGAGCGTCCGCGACGGCGCCCGGCCTGTCGCCTGGGCGCAGCCGGCGATGGCGGGACGCCCCGAGGGTGTCGAAACCCTCCGGTCCTAATACCGGCCCGGCGCTGGTGGTCGTCGGCGAGGAGGACACCCTGACGCCGCCGGAGAACGCGCGCGAACTCGCGGGCGCGCTGTCAGGAAGCGAGCTCGTGACGCTGCCCGGTGCCGGGCACCTGCCGTCGATCGAGTCGCCGGACGCATTCGCCGAAGCCGTCCGCCCCCGGCTTTCCCGGCTCGGCTGAGCGCTAGTTCTCGCCCGGTGGTCGGGCATCCCGCTCGATGCTGCGATCAGACGACTTCTTGGCGTCCGCTTCGGATCGCTTGGACTGCTCGGCCGTTTCGCCGGGCCGCACGAAGTACGCGCCGGACGAGAAACCTACTGTTGGCAAGGTAACCGCTGAGCACGTCAACAGCAGATTCGACGCGCTCACCCCACAGCTAAAGCAAGGGGTCTGCGCGCGCTACGTTTGTCCGATCACGCGGGTGCCCACTCGCCGCTAACAGCCCTGTACCAGCGCCTCAAAGACGGGTGCACCAGTGCCCGCTGCCTTGTCCGCATCGCCGGTCAGCTGGTGTAGGAGATGAATCCACCGACGAGGGCACCGTAGAGGACATGCCCCAGAAGACTGACGATCGGTGTCACCACTCCGTAGTTGAGCAAGAGGAAACCCGGCGGTTCGAGCAGCGCGCTCTGGGGAGCGCTGGTCAGGTTGGTTCCCATCCGCGGGTGCACCACCGGCAGCAGGAGGTTCACCAGTGCGGTGCCAGCGAACATGCCGTGGACCAGACCGAACAGCGCCCCCAACCACCAACTGCTGGTCCCCAGGGCGACGAACAGCCCGTAGTAGCCCAAGGCGAACAGCTCCCCGAACACGAAGTGCGCCAGGTAGCCGAGGGCTTTCGCTCGGGAGCGGTTGACCGTTACGCAGGTGCCGAGCAGGAAAGGGATGTCGATGCGGGTCAGTTTGAGCTCATTCGCCGCACGCAATGCCGTGGTCAGCACCAAGGTGCCGATGAACCCGCCAGCGAGCGCTCCCCAGATCGTCACCGCGTCATCCCCTGCTCGGTGATCGCACAAGCCGCGCTGATCAACGCCAGATGGGTCAGGCCCTGCGGCATGTTTCCCAGGAACTCCCCCGTGTTCGGGTCGATTTCCTCGCTGTAGAGGCCCACGTCGTTGGCCAGTCCGACCAGTTGGTCCATCAGCTCTGCGGCCTCCCCGAGGTGGCCGCAGCGAGCCAGGGCCTCAGCCAGCCAGAACGAGCAGGCCACAAACGCCCCCTCAGTCCCTTGCAGACCATCGTCACCGCCGTAGCGGTACACGAACGGCCCGTGCGCCAGGTCACGGCGGATGGCCTCGATCGTGCCATGCATCCGAGGATGCTGCGGACTCGCGTAGCCGCGCAGCAGGCCGAGCAAGACGCTGACGTCTACCTCCTCGGCGTCGGCGCTGCGCACGTAGCTGTTCAGGTTCTCGCTCAGACAGCGCGTTTCGATGAAATCCTCGATCACGGCCTGCTCCCGTCGCCACGCGGGTGCGTGCCGACGGGAGAGCAGCCCGCGTTCGGCCAGGCGCAGCGCGCGGTCGAGAGCGATCCAGCACATCATCTTCGACTGGGTGAAATGTTGGGGCGGACTGCGGACTTCCCAGATCCCCTCGTCCGGTTGCCGCCAGCTCGCGCACACGAAATCGGCCACCCTTGCCAACCGCCGAGCGATGTCGGGATCGAGCTGGCCGCTGGCCGTCGCATACAGCCAGGCCGTCTGCAGAAGTTCGCCGTAGGTGTCCAGCTGCAGCTGCTCGGCTGCCGCATTGCCCACCCGCACCGGCGCCGACCCGCGGTACCCCTCCAATGCGAGCACCCGCTCGGATGCTCCGACCCCTCCGTCGAGCCGGTACAGCGGGCGCAGGCGCGGCTCGTTGAACTGAGTGGCATGCATCAGCCACCAGAAGTAGGCCTGCGCCTCGCTGGGGCACCCGAGTGTGAGAAGGGCGTCCAGTGTGAAGACGGAATCCCGCAGCCAGGAGAACCGGTAATCCCAGTTGCGTTCGCCGCCGATCTCCTCTGGAAGCGACGAGGTCGCAGCGGCGGCCACCGCGCCCGACGGGGCGTACACCAGCAGTTTCAGCGCCAACGCACTGCGCGTCACGGCTTTCTGCCATCGCCCGGCGCAGGCGCGATCCCGAAGCCAGGCCCGCCAACGGTGGCCGGTCTCCTCCAGCCGCGCCGCGCACTCCGCGCGTGCGGGCACCACCAGCGGCTCCTCGTGCGCGAAGCTCAGCGCGAGATCCGCCCGTGAACCCAGCCGGATCTCGAAGGCGCCTTCGATCTCGTCACCGGCGCACAGCGGCTCGCCCGCACCCCAGGTGCACACGGCCAGCGCGTCTGTACCTGCCGACGCCACCGGCAAGCCTGCTCGCCGGCTGATACATGGGCTTGCGGCGCCGTAGCCGAAACGGGGCTGCACGCTCCAGCGCATGGGTACTGCCCCGGACAGTCCTTCGACCTTGCGGACCAGTTCCCGGGTGGGCGTCAACGCCCCTCCGGGCAGTGTCAAAGCGTCGGTCACCCGGACCGCGCCCGCGGCCGTGGTAAACGTCGTCTCCACGACGTTCGTGCTCGGGAGATACCGGCGGCTCACCTGGTAGGGCAGCTCCGGTTGCAGGGCGAAACAGCCTCCCCGACGAGCGTCGAGCACTGCGCCGAAGACCGTAGGCGAGTCCAGGTCCGGCATCGTCAGCCAGTCGACCGAGCCGTCCCGGGCGAGGAGGGCAACGGTGCGACCATCGCCCAATGCCGCGTACTCCCGCAGCGGCGCGTACCCCTCCCAGCGAGGCGCAGCGACCCGTGGGCCGTTCCCGAGATCGGAACCGATCATCGTATCCTCCGAGCCGCTACCAGGAGATCCCCTCAGCCACACCACCGGCCACCAAGATCGTTCAGGTGACGCAGGCCCGAGCCGACCTTCAGATGACGAAGCTGGTCACGCCGTTGCACAGCACCCTTATTTCGCCAGACTGCCGCAGCACAGCAGAGCCGAACCAAGGCCTTTCTGCCCCAATCACGGAGCAGCAGGCTGCGCGTCAAGTCGGGTCACCCGGAGGCGACCTCGCCCAGTCCACTTTGGATGCGAGCAAAACCCAGCGGCTGCATCACGGATCGCCCTGTTGAACGCTGCCAGCAGCGCGACCCGGTACGCACCAGACTGCCCCGACTCGGTCGAGGCGTTCGTCGGGGCAGTCCCAATAGACACCGTGGTCACGGGAAAACGACCGTGCTGTGGCCGTTGAGCAGCACCCGGCGTTCGCAGTGCCAGCGCACCGCGCGGGACAACGCGAGCGCCTCGGCATCGCGACCCACAGTTTGCAGTGCACGGGGGTCGTAGGTGTGGTCGATCCGGATGACTTCCTGCTCGATGATCGGCCCCTCGTCCAGGTCCGAGGTGACGTAATGTGCGGTGGCACCGACGAGTTTGACGCCGCGCTGGTACGCCTGGTGGTACGGCTTGGCGCCCTTGAACCCGGGCAGGAACGAGTGGTGGATGTTGATTGCGCGGCCGTACAGAGCCTTGCTGGTCTCGTCCGAGAGGATCTGCATGTACCGCGCCAGCACGACCAGCTCGGCGTCGTACTCATCCACGAGCTGCAACAGGCGCGCCTCGGCAGCCTCCTTCGTCGCCGGGGTGACCGGAATGTGCACGAACGGCAAGCCGGCGGCCTCGGCCATCGGGCGCAGGTCCTGGTGGTTGGACACCACTGCGACGATGTCACCCCCGAGACTTCCGGCCCGCCACCGGTAGATCAGGTCGTTCAGGCAGTGGCCGAGCTTCGATGCCATCACCAGGATCCGGGCGTTCCGGTTGGCGTTGAAGTCGTAGGTCATCTCGAACTCAGCGGCCACCGTCGCGAATCCGCGCGACAGCTCCTCCAGATCGGTGCCGCCGGGTGCCGTGACCTGGGTGCGCATGAACAGCCGGTCACGTACGGCGTCGTCGAACTGCTGGTGCTCACCGATGTCGCATCCGTGTTCGAACAGGTATCCGCTCACCGCGCGCACGATGCCTGTCCGGTTGGGGCAGCTCAGGGTGAGGGTGCAGGTGTGACTCACGCAGATCTCCTCAGCACTCCACGATGTTGAGAGCCGGCCCGCCGCGGGCGGTCTCCTGGTACTTGTCCTTCATGCCCGCGCCGGTTTCGCGCATGGTCTTGATCGTCTTGGCGAGCATGATGTCGCTGATGCGAAGCACGGTCTCCCTCGTCAGCGCAAGCAGCTCGTCGCTCGGGCCGACCATGTGCGAACTCGAGGGTCCGATCCCGACCTTGAACAGGTCGAACACGGAGATGGTCATCAGCGTTCCCTAACCCTCCTTCAAATATTGAACTAATATATCAATCTCATGGAACGTCTGCTCTAAAGAAGTGCCGGTGCATGTTCCCCTGGATTTCAGGCCCTAAGATGATGCCCGTGACCACTGCCCGACAGGAACTCGAATCGCCGACCACCTCGCTGGCCGACCGCGCCTACGCCGCGATCCAGCACCAGCTGATCATGCTGGACATCCCGCCGATGGCGCCGATCGACGACTTGGCGCTGAGCGAGTCGCTCGGCATTGGACGCACCCCCGTCCGCGAGGCCCTCAAGCGTCTCGAGGTGGATCGTCTGGTGATCTCGTACCCGCGTCGCGGCACCTTCGCGACCGGCGTGGACATCACCGACCTCGCCTACATCTCCGAAATCCGCGTGCAGCTCGAACCGCTGGCCGCCCGCCGGGCCGCCGAGAACGCCGGTAAGGCCGTGCGCGAGAAGCTGGTCGAGCTCGCCGACACCATCCAGGACAACGATGTGCTGATCATGTCGCGACACGAGCTGATGCAGTGGGACCTGCGGGTGCACCGCTCGATCTACCGCGCAACAGGCAACCCCCACCTGGAAGACACGCTGGTTCGCTACAACAACCTCGCCACCCGGATCTTCTGCGTGTTCCTGGAACGCATCACGCATTTCGACCGGCACATCGAGGAACACGTGGGCCTGCTGCGAGCGGTCGCCGATGGCGAGAGCCGGAGGGCCGAGAAGATCGCCCGAGACCACGTCACCGGATTCGAGAAGGCAATACGGGCGATCATCTGACCGGTCCGCATCGCGAGTTCTTGCAGGAAGGTTTCGAGACTGTTCATGCGCATGACATCGGTCTTTCGTCCTCGGGGGCTGGGCCCGCAGGCGGGTGGGGTGCGCGGACACCGACCGTTTGCAGACCGCGCACCCTGCTCGGGGGCCGCTCAGCGGCGAATTCGGGCCATTTCCGGGTCGACCAGCGGTTCGACGGCGACAGTGGCGCGCACCTTCCGCCCGAAGTACTGGATCTCCACCGAGGTGCCTGCCGTGGCCGACGCGGGGAGCCAGGCGTAGGCGATGGGCTTACCGATCGTGTGGCCGAACGCGGCCGAGCTCACATAACCCGCGGCTTCGCCATCGAGGAACACAGGTTCGTTGCCCAGCACCACGCTACGACCGTCGTCGATGGTCAGGCAGGCAAGACGGCTGGTGACCGCTTCGTCGCTCAGCCCAGCGATCGCGTCGTAGCCGACATAGCCGGTCTTCTTCTTGTTCACGGCGAACCCGAGACCGGCCTCGTAGGGGTTGTGCTCGGTCGTCATGTCGCTGCCCCACGACCGGTAGCCCTTCTCCAGGCGGAGGCTGTTGAACGCGGCGCGCCCGGCTGCGATGACACCGAGCGGTTGCCCCGCTTCCCACAGCACATCCCACAGCCGCTGGCCGTATTCGGCGCTGGTGTAGATCTCCCAGCCGAGTTCGCCCACATAGGACAGTCGCATCGCGGTGACCGGGATGCCGGCGATGTGTGCGTGCTTCAGGCGGAAGTACTTCAGCGCCTCGTGGGAGAAGTCGTCGCCGCTCAACGGCTGCACCAGGTCACGCGCCAGCGGCCCCCACACGCCGACGCAGCAGGTACCGCCGGTGATGTCGCGAATCTGGACGCTGTGGTCGTCCGGTGCCTCGCGCCGGAAGTAGTCCAGGTCGAGGTTGCCGTTGGCGCCAACCTGGAACAGGTGCTCGCCGAGCCGGGCGACGGTCAGGTCCGAACGGATACCACCGGCCTTGTCCAGGGCGAGGGTGTAGGTCACCGAGCCGACTGACTTGTCCATCTTGCCGGTGGTCAGCCGCTGCAGGAACTCGATCGCCCCCAGGCCGCTGACCTCGATGCGCTTGAGCGGGGTCATGTCGTACATGGCGACCGCAGTGCGGGTCTTCCACGCCTCCGCCGCGGCGATCGGCGAGTGGAACATCGCTGACCAAGCGTCGCGCGACGGCGGCTGCCAGTCGGTCGGCAGTTCCTTGACCAAGCGCGCGTTGGCCTCGTACCAGTGCGGCCGCTCCCAGGCGTGTGCCTCGAGGAAGAACGCGCCCAGTTCCTTCTGCCGCGCGTGGAACGGACTTACCCGCAGGTCGCGCGGCGACAGCTTCGGTTGCAGCGGGTGCCGCACGTCGTAGATCTCCACGAAGTTCTGCTGCGAGGTCTCGCTGACGTAAGCCTCGGTCGTCTCGATCTCGTCGAACCGGTTAACGTCGCAACCGTGGAGTTCGACGTCGCTGCGGCCGTCCACGAGCAGCTGCGCGACGGCGCGGGCGACACCCGCGGAGTGGGTCACCCACACCGCCTCGGCGATCCAGAACCCGGCCACCTGCTGGGACTCTCCGACCAGCGGTCCGCCGTCGGGGGTGAAGGAGAAGATGCCGTTGAACCCGGACTCGATCTTCGCCTCCCGCAGCGTCGGCAGCAGCACCTTGCTGTGCTCCCAGGACGGCGCGAAATCCTCCTCGGTGAACGGCAACATCGACGGCATCGCCGCCTCGGTGAGATCGTCGTCGTCGATTTCGGGCAGCTCGGACAGCCGCGCCGGCATGGGGCGGTGGGCGTAGGAGCCGATGCCGAGGCAGTCGTTGTGCTCGCGGTAGTAGAGGTCGTGGTCCTGGTGGCGCAGGATCGGCAGCCGTGCCTCGATCCGCTCGTCGTTGCGGCCGAGGAGCTCGGCGATCTGCCCGGTGCGCACGTACTGGTGGGCCATCGGGAGCAGGGGCACCTTCATCCCGGCAAGCTCACCGACGGCCGGCCCCCAGAACCCGGCGCAGGACACCACGATGTCGGCGGGGATCTCCTCGCCGCCGTCGGTGCGCACCCCGGTGACCCGACCGCCCTGCTGGAGGATCTCGATGACGCGGGTCGAGCCGCGGAACACCGCGCCGCGGGACTCGGCGCGGCGGGCCACTGCGACGACGGCGCGGGACGCTTTGGCCAAGCCGTCCGTCGGGGTATGGAACCCACCGAGCACCCGTTCACCGTCGAGCAGCGGGTGCAGTTCGGCGCACCGCTGCGGCCCGACGACCTCGCCGGGCACCCCCCAGGAGGTGGCCCACCCCTGCTTGCGGTGCAGGTCGGCGAGCCGCTCCGGGGTGGTGGCGACCTCGAGGCCGCCGACCTGGTTGAAGCACCAGGCCCCGTCCACGTCGAGGCTCTTGAACTTCTCCACCGTGTAGGTTGCCAGCTCGGTCATGACCTTCGAGGCGCTGGTCTGGTACACGAGACCGGGCGCGTGGGAGGTCGAGCCTCCGGTGAGGGGCAGCGGGCCCTGATCGACGACAGCGACCTCGGTCCAGCCGCGCTCGGTGAGCTCGTCGGCCAGGTTCGCACCGACGATCCCAGCTCCGATGATGACGACACGAGGGGTGGTGCTCATGACGGGTCTCTCCTAAATACGGTCCACTGCGACCGCTGCGAAGATGCCTGTGAAGGATGGGAAAGCCGGGCCGGGCCGACGATCGAGGACGCCCGGCGCTAGTGGGCGGGGCGGAATTCCTGGGCCGTGTCGAGCAGCCAATCCGCGAGGTACCCGGCGAACGACGGCCGGACGAAGAGCCGGAAGTCGTCGCCGCTGCCGAGGGCGAGGATCAGTGCACCGGTCTGCCCGATGCTGGTCTGCGCGCTCGATCCGTTGGGGAAGGCCGAGGATCGCAGGTCGATCGAGCACCCGAACGACAGCAACTCTCGGGCCCGCCCACCGCTGAGCCGGATGGTGGTGCGCTGCGCGGACACGTCCGCGGCCGCGCCGCCGTGAGCGGATACGACCCGGCCGAGCGAGTCCTCCAGCTCGTGCGGGCGGGCGTTCTTGCTGGTCACCAGCCACTCATCGGGACCGAGCCAGATGATCTGGCCTTCCGTGGTGTGGGTCCAGGTGTTGGGTTCGACGGGCAGCGCCGAACCCAACGCGCGTTCCACTGCCGCGGCGCCCGGTCCTGCAGCATCGACGCGCAGGTCCACCGCGGCCACTGGCTCCTCGGGCTTGACCATCAGCCCGTCAACCGCCCACGTCAGCTCGGCCAGAGCGGCTTTCCACGCTTGCAGGGGGTGCGCGGGGTAGAGGGTTTCAGCCATCGCGGCGTGCTCCTTCCGGGTCCACCAGCACGGTGTCGCCGATCTCGGCCTCGATGAGCTTGCCGCCCATCGGAACGTGCACCAGGTCACCGATGCGGGCGCGGCCGTTGTTCACCAGTGCGAGCGCGAACGGTCGCCCGAGCTCGGCGCTGTGGTAGCTGGAGGTGACGTGGCCGAGCATCGGGACCGGCGGCTCGGGTAGGGCCCCGTCCTCGCGGAGCTCCACGATCTGCGAGCCCTCGCGCAGCTTGGTGAGTCCATCGGTCGGCAGCAGGGAAACGAATTGCTTGCGAAGCGGGTTGTGGTTCTCGGGCCGGGCGAACGAGCGCTTGCCGATGAAGTCTTCCTTCTTCTTCGACACCACCCAGTTCATGCCGAGGTCCTGAGGCGTGACCGTGCCATCGGTGTCCTGCCCGATGATCGGGTAGCCCTTCTCCGCGCGCAGCACGTGCATGGTCTCGGTGCCGTACGGGGTGATGTCGAAGCGCTTCCCGGCCTCCAGCAAACGCTTCCACAGCGACAACCCGTACCAGGAGTTGACGTTGACCTCGTAGGCCAGCTCGCCGGAGAAGGAAATCCGCGCGACGCGGACCGGCACACCGTCGAGTGCGGTGTCCTTCCAGGCCATGAATGGGAACGCCTCGTTCGACACGTCGAGGTCGGGGAACACCGCGCCGACCACGTCCCTCGACCGCGGGCCGACGACCGGGAACACCGCCCAGTGCTCGGTGACCGAAGCCAAGTGCACGCGCAGCTCCGGCCACTCGGTCTGGAGCCACTCCTCCATCCACTCCAGAACGGCCGCGGCCCCGCCGGTCGTCGTGGTGACCAGGAAGCGGTTCTCCGCGATCCGCAGCACCGTGCCGTCGTCGATGACCATGCCGTCGTTGCCGCACATCACGCCGTAGCGCACCCGTCCGACCTTCAGCGTGCTCAACATGTTCGTGTAGATCCGGTCGAGCAGCACCCCGGCACCCGGGCCCTGAACGTCGATCTTGCCCAGGGTGGAGCCGTCGAGGATGCCAACGCTCGCTCGGGTGGCGGCGCACTCGCGCAGCACGGCGGTGTCCATGTCCTCGCCGGGCTTCGGGTAGTAACGCGCGCGCTTCCACTGCCCGACGTCCTCGAACACCGCCCCGGCCGCTACGTGCCAGGCGTGCAGCGAGGTGGTGCGCTCCGGGTCGAACAGCTTGCCGTGCTCACGCCCGGCTAGCGCGGCGAACGCCACGGGGGTGTACGGCGGACGGAAGGTGGTGGTGCCCAGTTCCTCGATCGGGCGGCCGAGGAGCTCGGCCGTGATGCCGGAGGCGATCACGCCGGAGGTCTTGCCCTGATCGTGCGCGGTGCCGATGGTGGTGTAGCGCTTGACGTGCTCCACCGACCGCAGCCCGGCGCCGACAGCCCGCTGGATGTCCGCGACGGTGGCGTCGCGCTGGATGTCGACGAACTGGCGGTCCGGGTCGCCTTCGGTCCGCCACAACACCTTCGTCGGTGTGCGGGCGGGTTCGGCGTCGACGGGCGGAGCTCCGTCACCGGCGCCTTCGCGCACCACCCCGGCCAGGTCGAAGGTGCCGTTCGCGGCGCCGATCACGGTGACGCCGGGCAGTGTTCCGGACGGGCGGAAGGCGCCGAGCGCGGCGTCGTAGACCAGCGCTCCCTTGATGTGGCTGAACAGGTGCACCACCGGGTTCCAGCCGCCGGAGACCAGCAGCAGGTCAGCGGGCAGCCGCACGGCACCGCCGGCGTTGCGGGCGAGCACGCCGGAAACGCGCTCCTCGCCTTCGGTTCCGGTGACCACAGTGGACGGATGGACCGTGGTTCCACGTGCCACGGCATGGTTCTTCCATTCCTCGGGTGCGGTGTCCCGCGCGTCGAGGATGGTCACGCGCGC
Organism: Saccharopolyspora sp. ASAGF58; assembly: GCF_012277335.1. Lineage (NCBI taxonomy): Bacteria > Bacillati > Actinomycetota > Actinomycetes > Pseudonocardiales > Pseudonocardiaceae > Saccharopolyspora > Saccharopolyspora sp. ASAGF58. The sequence continues at coordinate 6,863,636 of NZ_CP040605.1, forward strand.
GCCCGCGTCGGCGAGGTCGATCGCCGCGGCATAGGCGGTGTCGTCGCTGGTGAACACGACGATCTCGCGTCCGGCGAGCACGCCGTAGCGGTGCAGGTAGTCCCGTGCTGCGGAGGCGAGCAGGATGCCGGGGCGGTCGTTGTCCTCGAACACGATCGGCCGCTCGTGCGCGCCGACGGCGACGACGACCTTGAGCGCACGGATGCGGTGTACCCGCTGCCGGGAGCGGTTCGCGGGCGCGGCGGTGCCGAGGTGGTCGGTGCGCCGCTCCAGCGCAAGCACGAACCCGTCGTCGTACTGCCCGAACGCGGTGGTGCGCTGCAGGTGCAGCACCTCCGGATTCCCCGCCAGTTCGGCGACGACCTCGTCGACGAACTCCCGGGCCGGACGACCGTCGATGCGCTCGGTACCGGTGAGGCTGCCGCCAGGGGTGACGCGGTCGTCGACGAGGACGACGCTCTCCCCCGCGCGCGCCGCGCTGCGGGCGGCGACCAGCCCGGCCGGTCCGGCGCCGATCACCAGCGTGTCGGTGTGGGTGTGCTTGCGGTCGTAGCGGGCGGGGTCGGGCACGTCGGCGAGACGTCCCTGCCCGTTGACGCCACGGGCGACGAGCCCATCGGTGAGCTCGACCGTGGTGGCCTGCAGCATCGGCTCCGGGAACGGCTTCTCGATCTGCACCAGGCCGGTGGGGTCTTCGGTCCAGGCGGCTCCGATCCCGTGCGGGCGGCCCAAGTTCACACTGGTGCCGACGTGGTGGACGCCGTTGGCCAGCAGGGCCGAAGCGAGCGTGTCACCCGGGTGGCCGGTGTAGGTCCGGCCGTCGAAGGTGAAGGTGAGCGTGCGGCTGCGGTCAATGCGGCCGTATCCGTCGACCCGGCTCATTGGTGCACCTCCTGTTCGGCCCGCGCCACGCCGGCGACCGGTTCACCGACGTCGTAGGTGGCGAGGAACTCGTAGGTGCGGGTGTCGCGGACGGCGTTGAACCAGCGGCGGCAGCCGAGGCTGTGGCTCCAGCGTTCCGCGAACGGCCCCTTGGGGTTGTCGCGGTAGAACACGAACTCCGCCCATTCCTGGTCCGACAGTTGGGCGGGCTTTTCTGGGTAGGCGATGTCGGCCTGGCCGCCGTAGTGGAACTCGACCTCCTCGCGGGGGCCGCACCACGGGCAGTGGATGAGTTGCATGGCAGTCCTCGGATTCAGTGGGCGACGGCCGCAGCGCCGTGCTCGTCGACGAGCGCGCCGGTGGTGAACCGGTCGAGGCCGAACGGGGCGACGTACGGGTGTGGCGCGCCGTGGGCGATGGTGTGCGCGTAGCACCAACCGATCCCCGGCGTGGCTTTGAAACCGCCGGTCCCCCACCCCGAGTTGACGAACAGGTTCTCGTACGGGGTGTGGCCAACGATCGGGCTCGCGTCCGGGGTGACGTCCACGATGCCCGCCCAGGAGCGCAGCAGGTGCGCCCGCGCGAACACCGGGAACAGCTCGACCGCAGCAGCCATCTGGCGCTCGATGATGTGGAAGGCACCACGCTGGCCGTAGCCGTTGTAGGAGTCCACACCCGCACCCATCACCAGTTCGCCCTTGTGCGCCTGGGAGACGTACACGTGCACGGCGTTGGACATCACGATCGTCGGGTGCACCGGCTCCAGCAGCTCGGAAACCAGCGCCTGCAGCGGGTGCGATTGCAGCGGGGTGCGCACACCGAGCATGTCCAGCAGCACCGACGTGTGCCCGGCCGCGCAGAGTGCCACGGTGCCGCAGGCGATGTCGCCGCGGGAGGTGCGCACCCCGGTCACCCGGTCACCGTCCACGGCGAACCCGGTCACCTCGCAGTTCTGGATCACGTCGATCCCGGCCTCGTCCGCGCGGCGCGCGAAGCCCCAGGCCACGTAATCGTGCTTGGCGATGCCCGCGCGCGGCTGATACGTCGCGCCCTGGACCGGGTAGCGGATATCGGCGGAGATGTTGACGATCGGGCAGATCTCCTTGACGTCCTCGGGTCCGATCCACTCCGCGTCGATCCCGTTGAGCTTGTTGGCCTCCACGCGGCGGACCGAATCGCGGACGTCCTGCTCGGTGTGCGCGAGGTTGAGCACACCGCGCTGCGAGAACAGGATCGGGTAGCCGAGGTCCTCCTCCAGGCCCTCCCACAGCTTCAGGGAGTGCTCGTAGATCGCCGCGGATTCGTCCCACAGGTAGTTGGACCGGATCAGCGTGGTGTTGCGGGCCATGTTGCCGCCCGCGAGCCAGCCCTTCTCCAGAACAGCGACGTTGGTGATGCCGTGGTTCTTCGCCAGGTAGTGCGCGGTCGCCAGGCCGTGCCCACCGCCACCGACGATGACCACGTCGTAGGACTTCTTCGGTTCCGGGTTGCGCCAGAGGAAGTCAGGATGTTCGGGCAGCTGCGCGCCAGGAGGCGTGGTGGTTGCACTCATGCCTGCAGCTCCGGGCGTTCGGCTCTCGGGACCGCTTGACGATCAACCGTTGTGGACATACGGGTCGACCTCCCGTGTATCTGTGTTCGATGGTTGATATATCAGTTACAGGTCAAGTTAACCTCGGCGCCGGGCTCGGTCAACAGCCCGGGGGACATCTCCCGGAATTCGGGAGATGTCCCCGCGCCATCCACACCTCCAGGTGCGGCGCCTCGGCACCGATGGTGGTCGAGTCACCATGCCCGGTATGCACGATGGTTTCGCCTGGGAGGGCAAGCAGAGTCCGGCTGATCGAGCCGGCGATCGTGTCGAAGGTGGAGTAGGACCGCCCGGTGGCGGTCGTGACAGCCCGATGGAAGCCCATGTAAAACCAGCACTGTGCTGGCGGCGGGTATCGCCACGGGAAGACCAGCGCCGGACGGGCACTGGCCAACGTCGGCACCATAAGGTGTCGGCTCGCGGAACGTCATCAACTGGGATTCCCGGCAGGCCGACGTCATCCGGAGATCGCGGCCGCCACCCAATCCCGGAACTCGCCGATGTGGTGCTCGCTGGGAACCAGCACACCACCCGATGCGTATGCCCGCGAGGACATCGCCGGCTGGCAACGCTCGCATGCGTCGAAGTCCTGCTGGTTGACCCGGTGGAAGAGCTCTACCGAACGCGAGAGATCGGCCCCGCTGTCGATGACCTCCTGCGTGTAGAGCCAGTCGCACTCGACGATCGTCCGGTCCACCGCCACCGGGTACATGCGGTGGAAGATCACGTGGTCCGGGACGAGGTTGATGAACACCTGGGGGTTGATCGTGATCGCGTAGTAGCGCCGATCGTGGTCTTCGTCAACGCCTGAGAGGGTTTCGAAGCCGCTCTGCCCGTCCACCGTGAAGCCGGTGATCTCCTCGCCGAACTCCGCTCCGTGCCCCACGAAGTACTGCGCCGCGTAGCCATCGGCGAACTCGGGCAGCACTTCAGTCAGTTCAGGATGGATGGTCGCGCAGTGGTAGCACTCCATGAAGTTTTCGACGATGAGCTTCCAGTTCGCCTTCACGTCGTAAGTGATCCGGCGACCGACCACGAGGTCGTCGATCCCCCACCCGTCGATGACGTCGGAATCACCGAGCCGGGCTGCAACCGCTGCCTGTACCGTGTCGGCGAAGGACGGCGGCTCGTCGGCGAGGCAGACCCAGACAGTTCCGAGCCATTCCTGCAGGGCGACGCCGATGAGGCCGTATTCGTCGCGGTTCACGTCGTGCATGGAGTTCAGATTCGGTGCCGCGATGAGCGAGCCATCGAGGCCGTAGGTCCACGCGTGGTAAGGGCACTGCAAGGACCTGCGGACCGATCCGGACTCTTCGAGGCACAGGCGTGCGCCGCGGTGCCGGCACACGTTGAGGAAAGCTCGCAAAGCGCCGTCGCGGCCACGCACGATCAGCACGCTCTCCCCTCCGACGTCGACGTTGCGGAAGCTGCCCGGTGTTGCCATGTCACTGCTGCGGGCCGCGGCGAACCAGTTGCGCTGGAAGATCCGGGACTGCTCGATCTCGAAGACCGCGGCATCGGTGTAATGCGATCCGGGCAAGGTCGGAATCAGGCTGGAGGCGGATTCCGGCTGCTGGCTGTGGACTTCGACGGAGCTCACAACAATCCTTTCCCTCTATTTCAATGCGGCGATGAATAGTCGGCGCGGATCCTGGGCAGCAGAGAGCTCGAGGAAACACCCGGGCCGAGCCGGTGCCCGAGGATCACCGCGCCAGCACGGGGACGGAAATGGATGAGAAGGACCCAACGTTCGCCGGATCAGCGCTGCGCCGGCCGGAATCCCGCTAGCTGGCGACGCCATCTCCCGAACGAGCGGGCGCGGTCGACCGCGAGAACTGCTACCGGATTGCCGGCCTGATCGCGGTAGAGCGCGAGAAAGTCGAGCGATTCGAGGTCGCCCTCGAGCACTTCGATCGTCGAATCCGCGGTGCGGTGGCCGGCGAATTGGATCTTGTGACCATATTGGTCCGACCAGAAGTACGGCACCTCGTGATGCGCTGGCGGCAGGTAGCTCCGACCGAGGAGAGCGGACACTGCCGCAACCGGCTGCTGCACGGCATTGGTCCAGTGCTCCATGCGTCGGGCCGAGCCGAGGTAGTTCCGGTGGGAGTTGGCGCAGTCGCCGACCGCGACAACGCCAGGGATGTTTGTGACGCCCTGCGCATCGGTCACCACACCATCGTCGAGGTCGACGCCCGACCCGCTCAGCCAATCCACGGACGGTGCCGCCCCGATCCCGACCACCACCACATCGGCGGGGAGTTCGCGGCCATCGGTCAGGCGGACGGCCTTCACCTGCGTGCTGCCGACCAGCTCGGCGAGCGAAACGCCGGTGTGCAGCCAGACTCCCCTGGTGGCGTGCAGCCCGGCGCAGATCTCGCCCATCTCAGCGCCGAGCGGCTTCAGCAGCGGCACGGGCGCAGCCTCGACGACATCGACCTCGACGCCCAATCCCACCGCCGTCGACGCGATCTCGGAACCGATGAACCCCGCCCCGATCACAACCAGACGGGCTCCCGCGACCAACTCCTCGCGCAGCACCATGGCATCGTCGAGCGTGCGGAGGGTGTGCACTCCCTTGGGCATCTCCCCAGGGAGGTTCCTGGCCCGGGCACCGGTCGCCAGCACCACGCCGTCGGACACGATCCGTTCACCGTCGTCGAGCACCACCGCCCGCCCACCAGTGTCGAGGGCAGTCGCGGTGCATCCGAGGCGCCACTCCGCGAGCAGTGCGGCGTCCTCAGGAGTCGCCAGCTTCAGGTCGTCTTCCGAAACCGTTCCGCCCAAGAACTCCTTCGACAGCGGGGGGCGATCGTAAGGCGCGTGAGCTTCGTCGCCGACCACGACGATGCGCCCCTCGAAACCCTGATCACGCAGCGCGCGGGTCGCCGTGAGCCCGGCGAGAGAAGCCCCGACAACAGTGATCGTCCGCATCATCGGACCTCTTCCGTAAGCGCCCCTACGACTACCGCCTCGACTTCCACCGACTCGTGCACGTAGACCTGACCGTCGGAGATGACGACTTCGTGCGTGCGCACCGGTTTCCGCGCGGGCGGCCCGCTGGGCCGTCCGGTGCGGAGATCGAAGCAGGCGGCGTGCAGCGGACATTCGACCGCGCATCCTTCGAGCCAGCCGTCCGACAGCGAAGCATCCTGGTGGGTGCACGTGTCGTCGATCGCGTAGAGGATGCCGTCCGCGTTGAAGACCGCGATCGTCACGCTGCCCTGCACACGTACGGACTCCCCGACCGGGATGTCGGACACCGCGCCAACTAAGATCATCGTTGCTCCTGTTGCTTATTGCGGAACACGACGTGCTATTCGCAACAGAGCATCCGGCACTTATCGTTTCCCGTCAATTAACCGATCCCAGATCGACTCACCTCAGGTTCGGAGTTGCAACATGCACAACAACAACAAGATCGCGGCCAAGTCTGAGCCCCGGACGCAGACCCAGGCCGTCGACCGGGCGCTGTCGATGCTCGTCCTTCTGGCCCAGCGCGGACCGGCCGGCGTGACCGAGCTGGCCCGCGAACTGGGGGTCCACAAGTCCACGGCATCCCGCCTCATGACCGCCCTGGAGAAGCACCGGTTCGTCGAACAGGTAGGCCCGCGCGGAAGATACCGGCTCGGATTCGGCATCGTCCGGCTCGCCGGAGCGACGGCGGCACAACTGGACATCGCCGGCGAAAGCAGGCCGATCTGCGCTCGGCTGGCATCCGAACTGCGCGGAACGGTGAGCCTCAGCGTCTTCGAGGGCGGCGGTGCGACCGCCGTCGTGCAGGAGCCGAGCACTGAGCGCAACTGGATCGGCCTCCGAGTCCCGCTCCATGCGACTGCGAGCGGAAAAGTGCTGCTGGCGAGCTTCGGATTCGAGGAGCTCGACGACGCCCTGAAGCAACCGCTGCGGCGTTTCACCCCGCACACCGTTACCTCGCGCGGCGCCTTGCTGGCAGACCTGAACCGGGTGCGCGACCGCGGCTGGGCAGCCGCCAGCGGCGAGTTCGAACCCGATCTCCACACCGTCGCCGTCCCGGTGCGCGGCCCGGGCGGGCGCATCGCCGGAGCGCTGAGCGTATCGGCGGACGAGGCCCATCTCCGCCCCGCGGACTTCCAGGGCATTTCACGCATTCTCGTCCAAGCCGCAGAGGAGATCCTCGATCGCTTGCAAAGTCTCGCGGTCCCGTAGCCGGCGCAGCGACCCTTGACCACTAACTAACACATCTAATAACTTGCATAGATATATCAGTCTCATGAAACACGGGTGATCATGAATTCACGCCACCGCACGTCTTCGTTGTGCATGGGACGGAATGGAGCGGCCGGGTGAGCGGGGCGACCGAAGATCCTCGGGCCGCGGTCGACCAGGTAGCCGTCGCGGATGCGCAGACCATTCGTCGCGCGACAACGGCTGCAACACTGGGAAACGTCGCCGAGTGGTACGACTTCGGCATCTATTCCTATCTCGCAGCAATCGCCCTGGATCGGGTTTTCTTCCCCGATGCCGGGGAGTGGGCGGCGGTGTTCACCCTGGGCACGTTCGCCGCCGCGTTCTTGGTTCGCCCGCTCGGCGGACTCATCCTCGGCCCGCTGGGTGACCGCATCGGCCGGACCAGGGTCCTCTCCGCCACGGTTCTCCTGATGGCGATCGCCACTGCACTACTCGGGCTCGTTCCCAGCTACGGCGCGATCGGGATCGCGGCACCGTTGATCGTGTTGTTCATCCGGATGCTGCAGGGCTTTTCCGCAGGCGGCGAGTACACCGGAGCACTGACCCTCGTCGCGGAGTACGCCCCCGACCGGCGGCGCGGTTTCCTGGGCAGCTGGCTGGAGTTTGGCACGCTGGTCGGGTACACCCTCGGCGCGGGAATCTGCACGATCCTGGTCGCCGTGCTGCCGGCGGACGATCTGTTGACCTGGGGATGGCGGCTGCCCTTCATGCTCGCCATTCCGGTGGGCATCACCGGGATCTACCTGCGGATGCGCCTGGAGGAGACGCCCGCGTTCCGGCAGCTGATGGAGCGTTCACCGGCGATGGCCACCATGTCGCTGCGACGTGTCTTCCAGATCTTGGTGACCCATTACCGCTCGGCGGCGCTGATCGCTGGCGGACTGATCGTGGCCTGGAACGTCACCAACTACGTTCTGACGAACTACGTGCCGACCTACCTGACTGGCACCCTACCGGCCTACGGCAAAAGCGGGACCAGCGAGGCGCTCTCGACCACGCTCCAGGTGGCCGTCATGCTGGCGATGCTCTGCATCATCGTGTTCGTCGGCAAACTCAGCGACAGGATCGGCAGGAAGCCGATCCTGATTACCGGCAGCGTCTCGCTCGTCCTGCTCGGCCTGCCTTCGGTCTGGCTGCTGAGAGCGGGGCTCACCGGCCAGGTCCTCGGCTTGCTGATCATGGGTTTCGCGCTGCTTTGCTTCGCGGCGGTGACCCCTTCGACACTGCCCGCGCTCTTTCCCACCTTCATCCGGTACGGCAGCCTCGCCATCATCTTCAACTTCTTCGTTTCCGCGTTCGCGGGCACGGCGCCCACGGTCATCGGTGTCGCGGTGACCACGACCGGCAACCTCGACTGGCCTGGCTACTACCTCACCGGGGCAGGTGCAATCGGGCTCGTGAGCGCCTTGTTCCTCAAAGAGCCGGCCGGACAGCCGCTGGCAGGGGCGGCGCCGCTCACCTCCAGCGCGGACCTACCCGCACCGAAGCTCTCGAAAGACGGCGTGCCGTTGGAGAATACGTCAGCGCGCCGACGGAGATGACGAACCGCGCCCGCGGACGCAGCAAGCCCCAATACGCACATTGCCCCTTCACGATGACCGTGCGCATTCCCCGGTCCAGGCGTCGGCCGAGAGTGGATCGCGGCGAAGCACGAGATTGGTCGTCCTTGCTGCGAAAGCGCTGGGCACGTCTTCCCAGTCAGCGGTGAGCGGGGTGACCTGCTCAGCCGGAAACCCGGTACGGCTGACGAAGTCCAGGAGGGTCGGGAGCATGGCACGGACGTGGGAAACACCGGGTCGAAGTGTCGCGTTGGTGGCGTACATGCGCACCAGCGACACCCATCGGCGCACGACGCGGCACCCGTGCATCGTTTTCGGCAGATCGTCCACAGCTGGCATGCACGTCCGCCCCGGCCCGTCACACCGCAGGATCGAGTATTGTTTGTTCGTAACGTTCGTCTAGAATTCGACATGGACCGGAGTCGGCTCCCCCTGCTCGGGCGGAGCGTGGGGAGAATCAATGGTCGATGGCCGAAGCCATCACGCGCACGGCACACCGAGCCGGTGCGTTGGTGCTGTGGGACCTCTGCCATTCGGTCGGTTCGGTACCCGTGCACCTCGACGCGTGGGACGCCGATTTCGCCGTCGGCTGCACCTACAAGTACCTCAATGGCGGGCCCGGATCTCCTGCCTTCGGCTACGTCAACCAGCGCCACCACGGGCTCGCACAGCAGCAGCCGATCTGGGGCTGGATGGGACATCGCGAACCGTTCACGATGGGGCCCGGGTACCAACCCGCCGACGGCATCCGCGGGCTGCTCAGCGGCACGCCCCGATCCTGGCGATGCTCCCGCTGCTCACCGGCCTGGACATGCTCGAGGAAGCGGGGATCGAAGCAGTCCGCGCGAAGTCGTCGCTGCTGACCCAATACGCCCTCGAACTGGCGGACGCGTGGCTGTTCGACCGGGGCGTGCAGCTGGCCTCACCACGCGAACCCGAGCGCCGCGGCGGCCACATCACAGTGCGCCGAGCCGACTTCCGGGAGGTCACCGAGCTGCTCTGGCAACGCGCTGTCATCCCGGACTTCCGTGCACCGGACGGAATCCGCATCGGCCTCGCCCCGCTGAGCACCAGTTTCGCCGAGGTCCACAACGGTCTCTCCGCACTCCACCAACTCGTCGACGAACGCGGGAAGCCGTGACGATCCAGCCCGCTTCGCGAGTTCAGGCCCGGGTGAGCTCGCGGAGCACGAAGCGCCGGCCCGCGATGTTGTAGCCCACGGAGATGATCAGGTCGTCGGTCCAGCACGTCGCGGTGGAAGTGCGTGGTGGCCTTCGGTTTTCCGGCGTGCCGGCGGCCACTGCTCGCGTGGCGGCAGGTTGTCCCGGCACAACGTGTCGACGTGCCCGGACACCGATATTGATCGGGACGTTTATGTCGTGAGCGGTTTCGAGCGCTATAGCCCCGAAAACCGCGCACGGGCCACCTCGGAACGCAGCGATCATCACCACCCACACCACCTAGGAGAATGGCCGACCGAGACGAATCCCGCACCCACCGCCGCGATCCCCGCCGAACCGATCAGCGCGCCGTGACGGCTTCGACGTGCTCGTGGGCCTGCTCCTCCAACATGGACTTCAGCGTGAAGAACACCTCCGCGGCCACCGTCCCGTTCCAGTCCTTCGGGAGCAGCTCGGCGGGCAGCCCGAGGTCGAGGTAGGGCAATCGGCGCCAGTCGGTGAGCACCCGCACGTAGTCGGCGAAGGCCTCCGGTCCGCGCGGTGCCCGGCGACGCCGCCACCGCCGCAGCACCGGCTGGTGCACCCCGATGAACTCGCCGTAGAGCTGCTGCAGTTGCTCCAGGTCCCACCACTGCGCCACCTTGGTCCGCAGATCGCCGAAAGCGAGGTGCTCGGCGTGGAACAGATCGGCGTAGCCGGCCAGCTCGTAGCGCCGCAGGACGCTGCTCGCCGCGTCCCGCAGGTCGGCCGGGGCGATCCACACCCCCGGCGCGGCGGTGCCGAAGCCCAGCCGCGTCAGCTGGGTGCGCAGCACGTGCCGCTTCTGCCGTTCGGATTCCGGGACCGAGAACACCGCCAGCACCCAACCTCCGGCGAGGGTGGCGCGCTCCGGTCGGAAGATCCACTCGTCGCCTTCCCGCAGGATCTCCAGCGCAGCACCGGACAGTTCGTAGCCCGCCGCCCCGCCGCGCCGCTCGGCCAGCAGAATCCCGCGCCGCTTCAGCCGCGAGATCGACGAGCGCACCGCGGGCTCGTCGACGCCGAGATCGGCGAGCAGCTGCACCAACGACGCCACAGACAGCCAGCCGCCGGCCGCCCGCGCGTACAAGCCGTAGACGGTGACGATCAGCTGTCTGGGCTGCATGCCGCGGCCGGTCAGTTCGCCCACCACGGCCTCGCCCACCGAGGCGCTGTCCGTCACCATGTCCGTCGTCACGCAAACACGATAACAGTGGTCGCGCAGGTCGACGCGATCCACAGTGTCAGGTCCACCGCGGTCGCCGAATCCCACGAACGAGGTGGGTTTCGCCCGCGAGGTACCGGCCCGCATGGTCCGTCATGGACGGTTGGGTCGTCGTCGAAGACGGCCCACCGCAGGAGGTGATAGGCAATCCGCAACACGCCCGGCCCCGCTCATTCCCCGGTCGAATTCTCCACCCGAACACCCGGGCGCAGCCCTCGACGCCACTGCGTAGCGTCGGCGGAGCGGGTTTGCACCGCAGCCATGACGTGCTGGGCAATCATGCGGGTAAAGGACCACGTCCTCCGCCCTGAAGGCACGAGGCAGCGGACGTGGTCCTGCCCGGTCACGCAGGCTGCATCGCTTGCGGCGTCACCTGACGGCACATGGCGGCGCACTGCGTCATCAGATCCGCCAGCTCGGTCATCTCCTTGGCATCCGTCTGCCTGCACATGTCGGCGGACATCTCGCACATGTCGGCGCACATTCCGCACATCCGTACGCACATCTGCACCATGTCCGCGCCGGCCTTCGTCATGCTCGAACAGCGCATCATCATGTCCGCACACATGCGACACATTTCCGCGCAGGACATCAACATCATGCTCATCTGCATCGATTGTTCACTGCGCATCTCCATGCAGCGGGACAACATCTGCTCGCACTTGTCGTGACATTTGTTGCACATGTCGATGCACTGCTGCATCTCGGTGCTCATCTGACGTGTCATTTCTGAACCCCCGTAGTTTCGGTTCGAATGGGGCAGTCGACGAATGTGGTCCATCAGCTGCCCCAAGAGATCTGCCTACTCCAGACCCATCGAGATCGCATGTCGTCAACACCCACGGGAGCTGCCGATATCCAGCCATCGAGCCCGCGACCCGCGCTTGCCCGCCGGGATGTCCTCGGCCGGGAACGAGTCCCGTACCGGGATCTTCGTACCGTCGAGCACCGCCGTGGTCGACGCGACGTTCGAGACGGCGTCATGTGCCGCCACAGTCACTTCGACCCGTCCGCTCGAGACCGTCGACCCATCGGCGGGACTGATCGAGGAGATCTGCGGCCCGGTGTTGTCCGTGGCGAAGCGGACTTCTTTGCGCCGATCTCCGTTGGCGGCCACGAGGGTGTGGGTCCGCGCACATCCTCAATGTTCGAGGAGCCGGCGCAGGACCGGCCGGGCTGCTTGGACCGGATCCGTGTCGGCGGGCATCCGCAATGCGCCGCTGAGCCACAGGTTGGCGAAGCCGTGCACGATCGACCAGGCCGCGAGGGTGGTGTGCTCCGGGCCGGACGGCGGGACGGTTACGGCCCGCGCACCTGCACGCAGCACGTCACCGGCGCGCGCCTCGGCCTTCTGGACCGCCTCGTCGTCGTCCCGGTAGAGGCCGGGCTGGAACATCACGCCGAAGTGGGCCGGATAGGTCACGGCGAAGGAAACGTAGGCGAGGCCCATGTCGAGCAAGTCAGGTTCGGCCGCTTCGAGGGCGTCGGCGAGCAGCGTGAACCCTTCGACGGCGATGGCGGTCAGCACGCCGCTCTTGTCACCGAAGTGGTGTGCGGGCGCAGCGTGCGAGACGCCGGCACGCCGAGCAAGTTCCCGCAGGCTCCAGCCGTCGAGACCCGAATCTCCGATGGCCTCGACGGCGGCGGCGACGATCGTGCGGCGAAGGTCCCCATGGTGGTATCCGATCTTGCTCACAGCGGGCCTTTCGCTCAGACGTGGACTGCACCCGGAGGCGAACTTGTCGTTGACAAGATACCAGGCACTCGGTAGCTTCGAGCAAAACTTGACAGTGACTAGATCGGAACCGTCATGACACTCCTCGTACTTCTCATCGCACTCCTGGGACTGCGCGGGCTCGGCGCCGTCGGCGTACGCCGGTTCGCCACCTGGCCCGCCGCCGCGGCGCACGCGCTGGCGATCATGCTCGTCATGACCGCCAGCGCGCACTTCGCCCCGGCCGGCGTCACCGTCATGCCGACGCACGACGACCTGGTCCGGATGGTGCCGCCCGCGGTGCCGTTCCCGTCGGGGATGGTCTACCTCACCGGTGTCCTGGAATTACTCGGTGCCCTGGGCCTGATCATCCCCTGGACCCGCCGCGCGACCGGCTACTGCCTAGCGCTGCTGTTCGTCGTGCTGCTGCCAGCGAACATCTACGCCACCAGCGCAGAAGTCATGCTCGCCGGCGAACCTGTGTCCCCGCTGTGGCAGCGCATTCCGGAACAGGTCCTCTACATCGCCGTGGCGTTCTGGGCCACCCGCGGTGCGAGCTCCCTCGCCCTGCGCGGGGCATTCCACGGCATCCCCAACACGGAGTCCCGGCGCTGAAACCCATCGACGTTATCGAGCCGGGCACTCCAACGAACAGCGTCCGGCTCCATCTCGTCGCCCCGGAGCGGAGCCGCACTCCACCAGTCCGGGCAAGCCTGCTCCGGGAATCCGCCCCTTGCCGCCGGAACGATCCACAAGAGACTGTGACTCGCGGAGATCGAGAACCCCAGGCTGCCTCTTCCCAACACAGGCCGAGCCGCGAACCACACCGATTGGCAGCCCCGGCGCGATTTCCCTGAGCAAGGGAGAGGTGCCCTGCCCCTCAAGAATCCACTGTGGAGCACTCAGCTCCGGGGCAGCGGGATGTCCGCGCGCTCGCTGCGCCGCGGTCCGTGCTCGACGTAGTCGGCGGCGAACCGCATGCCCTCCTGGTACGCCTCGACCCGCGCGCGGCCGATCTCGGCCTCGATCTGCTCGGGGTGCAGTTCCTCGGCCAGCGAACGCACCTCCGTCAGCCGGTGGCGGGTCTCCTCATCCATGCCGGTTCCGCCTTTCCTCGTCGGTTCCCCAGATCCTCGCGGCTCCCGCCGAGTTCTGCACGATCAGGCGACCTCCGATGGCGACTGAACACGGAACGCCACTGCCACGGTCACGCGACGTGCGCACTATGGCCACCATCACGGCTCTCTCCCCTCCCCGCCATTTCGCGCAGTAACCGGCGCAGTAACCGGCGCGGTCACCGGTCGTTGACCCGGAAGTGCTGGCCTCACCAGCCTGCTCGTCGGCATCACCACGCAATCGGGCACCCGTGAAGGAACCCCGCCCGGCACGGCGGAGCGGAGCTCCGCGGTGCCGCCGGCGGTGTCAGCCGACGTAGACGTCTTCGACGTAGCGACCGTCGGCCCACGAGTCCTGTTCGGACTCGCGGGCCGTCTTGTCCGGCCGCGGCCGGTCAGCCCGTCGTCGCCGAGTCGACCTTTTCCAGCAGTTCCAGCAGGGTTTGCCGCTGTTCGGCGGTGAGCGGGGAAAACAGCTGCGCCGCCGCGCGGGCGCGGATGTCGGCCAGCCGCTTGCACATCTTCCGGCCTTCCCCGGTCAGTTCCAGCAGGGTGGAGCGGCGATTTCCGGGATCGACCTCGCGCCGCAGCAAGCCCACGTCCTCGAGGGCGTCGACGATCGGCGTCACCGCTCGCGGCACCACGTGCAGCAGTTCCGCCAGCTCCGCCATGCGCGGCGGCGTCTCACACCTGCCGAGCACGGACAGCGCACGCGCCTGCGCCGGGGTCAGCCCGAGATCCCCGGCACCGCGCCGCTGCAGGACGTGCGCGGACTTGGCGAGCCGCAGGAATAGCCCGCCGAGACGTTCTTCTTCACCACCGGCATCCACCCGGCCAGTTTAACAGAGTGACAGTAATAGTGAGCTATGGTAAATATGAAGGCGTCTCCGCATCTGCCATCACTGGAGCCGCCTATGTCAGCGCCCGAGAAAACCACTCCCCCACCCGCGCAGCTCCGCCGCATCGGCGGCCTCTTCCGCCCACACCGGAGCATGCTCCTGGTCGTCGCGCTGCTGGTCGCCGCGTCGTCCCTGGTCTCCGTCGCGTCGCCGTTCCTGCTGCGCGAGGTCCTCGACGTCGCCATCCCGCGGCAACGGCTCGGCCTGCTGACCGCACTTGTGCTCGGCATGATCGGCGTGGCCGTCGCGACCAGCGTGTTCAACGTCGCGCAGACGTACCTGTCCACCAAGGTCGGGCAGAGCGTGATGCACGGCCTGCGTTCCACGGTCTACGCCCGGCTGCAACGCATGTCGCTGGCGTTCTTCACCCGCACCCGAACCGGCGAGATCCAATCCCGCATCGCCAACGACATCGGCGGCATGCAGGCCACCGTCACGTCCACCGCCACCTCGCTGGTCTCCAACCTCACCACCGTGGTGGCCACCGTGATTGCGATGGTCGCGTTGGACTGGCGGCTGACGATCGCGTCGGTGGCCCTACTGCCGGTGTTCGTGTGGGTCAGCCGCCGGATCGGCCGGGAACGCAAGAGGATCACCGCGAAGCGGCAGCGTCAACTCGCATCGATGTCCGCCGGCGTGCAGGAATCCCTTTCCGTCAACGGAATCCTGCTGGGTCGCACAATGGGCCGGGCGCAATCTCTCACCGATGCTTTCGCCGCCGAGTCGGCCGAGCTGGCCCGGCTCGAAGTCAGTTCCAGCATGGCGGGCCGGTGGCGGATGTCGAGCATCCAGATCGTGATGACCGCGCTGCCCGCGCTGATTTACTGGGCGGCCGGCGTCACCAGCACCTTCGGCGTCCCGCTGATCACCTTGGGCACGCTGGTCGCCTTCGTAACCTTGCAGCAGGCCCTGTTCCGGCCGACGCTGTCGCTGCTGTCCACTGGTGTGGACGTGCAGAGCTCGCTGGCGCTGTTCGGCCGCATCTTCGAATACCTCGACCTGCCGATCGACATCGACGAACCGGAACGGCCGGAGCGGCTGTCGCCGATCGAGGGCGAAGTGCGGTTCGCGAACGTGTCGTTCGCCTACTCTCCCGAGAGCACCGACGGAACCCTCACCGGAATCGACGTGACCGTGCCGGCCGGCACCAGCCTCGCCGTGGTCGGCGAAACCGGGTCCGGAAAAACAACGCTCAGCTACCTGGTGCCGCGCCTCTACGACGTCACCGACGGGCAGGTGCGCATCGACGGTGTCGACGTGCGCGAGCTCGGCTTCGACACGCTCGCCGCCGCGGTCGGCGTCGTCTCCCAGGAGCCTTACCTGCTGCACGCCTCGGTGGCCGAGAACCTACGCTTCGCCAAGCCCGACGCCACCGACGAACAACTGGTCGCCGCGGCGAAGGCGGCGAAGATCCACGACCACATCGCCGAGCTGCCGGACGGCTACGACACCTTGGTCGGCGAGCGCGGATACAGGTTCTCCGGCGGGGAGAAGCAGCGGCTCGCGATCGCCCGCACGATCCTGCGCGACCCGCCGATCCTGATCCTCGACGAGGCCACCAGCGCCTTGGACACCCGGACCGAACGCGCGGTGCAGAAAGCTCTCGACGAGCTGTCCTCGGGCCGGACCACGATCACGATCGCGCACCGGTTGTCGACCGTGCGCCACGCGGACCAGATCGTGGTGCTCGACGGCGGCCAGATCGTGGAGCGCGGCACGCACGACGAACTGCTGGCCGCCGACGGCCGCTACGCGGCACTGGTCCGACGCGACGACCAACTCCCATCCGCCGCGTGAACACCTGACCGGAGTCCTGTTCGACGCACGCGCCGCCCGCGGGTCCGCCGTCAGCGCAGCTCGGCGATGGCCCCGACCATGTGTTTCAGCGCCGCCTCGACCTCGGCGTAGCCGCGGGTCTTCAGCCCGCAGTCGGGATTGACCCACAACCGCTCCGCCGGAACGGCCGCGAGCGCGGCCCGCAACAGATCCACGACCTCGGCGGTCTCGGGCACGCGCGGCGAGTGGATGTCGTAAACGCCGGGCCCGACGCCGCGACCGAAGCCGACCGCGTTGAGGTCTGCCAGCACCTCCATCCGCGAGCGGGCGGCCTCGATGCTGGTGACGTCGGCGTCCAGCGCCACGATCGCGTTGATCACATCGCCGAACTCCGAATAGCACAGGGGGTGTGGATCTGGGTGGACTCGGCGACGCCGCAGGTCGCCAGCCGGAACGACGTCACCGCCCAGTCCAGGTAGTCAGCGTGCTGTGCCGAGCGCAGGGGCAGCAGTTCGCGCAAGGCGGGCTCGTCGACCTGGACGACCCGGATGCCGGCGGCTTCCAGGTCGTTCACCTCGTCCCGGATGGCCAGCGCGACTTGCTTCGCGGTGTCCGCCAGCGGCTGGTCGTCGCGGACGAACGACCACGCCAGGATCGTCACCGGGCCGGTGAGCATGCCCTTGACCGGTTTCTCGGTCAACCGCTGGGCGTGACTCGTCCACTCGACAGTGATCGGTTTCGGGCGGGCAACGTCGCCGAAGAGGATCGGCGGCCGCACGCACCGCGATCCGTACGACTGCACCCAGCCGTTGTCGGTGCTGGCGAAGCCGTTCAGGTTCTCGGCGAAATACTGCACCATGTCGTTGCGCTCGGGTTCGCCGTGCACCAGGACGTCGAGCCCGATCTCCTCCTGCAGCCGGATGACGCGCTCGATCTCGTCCCGCATCCGCTGCCGGTAGGTCGCCTGGTCGATGCGGCCGGAGCGCAACGCGGCGCGCGCCTTGCGGACGTCCGTGGTCTGCGGGAACGAACCGATCGTCGTGGTCGGCAATGCGGGCAGGCGCAAGGACTTCTGCTGGGCGGCGCGCCTCGCCTCGTAGTCGCTGCGCTGCGAGTACTCCGGCCGCAGAGCCTGCAGCCGCGCCCGGACGCGGTGGTTGCGGACCCGGTCCGCGCTGGCGCGGTCGGCAATCGCGGCTCGTGCCTCGGCCAGCTCACCAGCCACCGCGTCGCGGCCCTCGCTCAGCGCACGGCCGAGGACGACCACCTCGCGAACCTTCTGCGCGGCGAACGCCAACCAGGACTTCACCTGCGGATCGATGGCGGCTTCCGCCGCGACGTCGTAGGGCACGTGGAGCAACGAGCACGACGTGCTGACCGCTACCTCGTCGGCCGAGCCGAGCAGCGTGGCTGCGGTTGCAAGCGCCTTGTCCAGATCGGTGCGCCAGACGTTGCGCCCGTCGACGAGCCCGGCGACCAGGGTTTTGCCGCTCAGGCCCCGAACCGTCGACACCGAAGCCACTGTGGACTTCCCGGCGACGAGATCGACGGCGAGCGCCTCGACCGGGCTGGACGCCAGCGCGCCCAGAGCCTCGCCGAGATCACCGAAGTAGCCCGCGACCAGCAGGTTCGGGCGCTCCTCCAGTTCACCGAGCCGCTGGTACGCGGCGCGCAGCGCATCGAGCTCGTCCGGCGTGCGGTCCGCAGCGAACGCTGGCTCGTCCAGCTGCACCCACTCCACACCGGCCCGGCGCAGTTCGCCCAGCAGCTCCGCGTAAGCATCGAGCAGCCCGTCGAGCCGATCCAGCGGCCGGAACGACTCGGGGGCCCCGTCGGCGGCTTTGGCCAGCAGCAGGAAGGTGAGCGGGCCGACCAGCACCGGTCGGGTGGTCACGCCCTCCGCCGCGGCCTCCCGGTACTGCTCCACCGGCGTGCGGTCGGCCAGCGAGAACCGCGTGTCCGGACCGATCTCGGGCACCAGGTAGTGGTAGTTGGTGTCGAACCACTTCGTCATCTCCAGCGGCGGCGCGGATTCCACCCCGCGCGCCATCGCGAAGTAGGTGTCCAGCGGACCCAACCCGAGCCCGGCGAAGCGCGGCGGGACCGCGCCGAAGGTGACCGCGGTGTCCAACACCTGGTCGTAGAACGAGAACGTGTTGCCCGGCACCGAATCCAGGCCCGCGTCCCGCAGCGCGCGCCACGCGTCGACGCGCAGTTCCCGCGCGACCGCACGCAGTTCCGCCTCGTCGATGCGGGACGACCAGTAGCGCTCCAACGCGCGCTTGAGTTCCCGGTTGGGGCCGATCCTGGGATAGCCGAGTACGGTAGATCCGATCTTGCTGGTCAACGCCCTCTCCTCGCGAGCTCGACGACGGATGCCCCGAGGTCTGGGAAGGCGCAGGCGAACCGGCAACGCCGCGCGGCGCGAACCGGTCGTCCGCCAGGTCCTCCCGCGAGACCCCGGACCGCGCGCACCACCGGGTGCGCGCACCGGTGGCAGGTCTTCGGACTCGCGGGCACGTCCCGGCCGACGCCGGGGTTCCTACTGGCCGTCGCTTCCCAGGCACGCATGCCCAGTGCTGTGCCCGGTCTCGGACCGGGGACGGCGTTCGTTCCCACTCACCGCTGCGGGGCAGTCCCGGATTCGCACCGGATTCCCTCTTGCCTCGCCCGCCCGCGGCCACGACTCCCGTCGCGATCCGGGTGGACGAACCACCAGCACAACGGAGGCTACCGACTGGGCAGCCGTTGGCAAGGGCCCGGGGCATGCGCGGACCGTGCCGGACGACCACCGCGCATCCGGTGACTTCCGTGGTGAACACGCCCTTCCGGCTCGCCCTCGCGCCGTCGGTGAGAGGCTCGTCACGTGGGGTCGCGACGCCCGAGCCGCGGGCCGGCGCGGCGCGCGACCGGCGGGGCCCCCGGGCGGGTGACGATCGCGGCGTGGGCCGGATCCGCATCTCACGTTCCGACGGGCCGGGCCGTCTACGGGGAGTGAAAGTGAAACCGTTCGAGCAGATCGTTGACGAGTACGGCCCGATGGTGCTGCGAGTGTGCCGGGCCGTGCTCGGACCGGCCGACGCCGAGGACGCCTGGTCCGAGACGTTCCTGGCCGCGCTGCGCGCCTACCCGGAGCTCGCCGAAGACGCGAACGTGGAGGCCTGGCTGGTCACGATCGCCCACCGCAAGGCGGTCGACGTCACCCGGGCGACGGCACGCCGACCGGTGATGGTCGAGCGCGTGCCTGAGCGGCCCAGCACCACGGGCCGCCCGGAGGACTGGGACGGAGACCTGTGGGCGGCGCTGAGCGCGCTGCCCACCAAGCAGCGCATGGCGGTGGCCTACCACTACCTGGCCGACCTGCCCTACGCCGAGATCGCCGCGATCCTCGGCGGCAGCACCGATGCCGCCCGCCGGGCCGCGGCGGACGGCATAAAGACACTGCGCACGACGTACAGACATGCCACGAGCGTGGGAGGGGAAGCGCGATGATGACGATCCACGAAAACGACGACAGGCACCTGTTCGACGCGCTCCCGGCGATCGACTTCGACGCCAGCAAGCGGCTGCACATCGAGCTGGTGAACGCGGCCAAGCGGGAAGGGCTGCTCGACGTCGCCTACCGCACGATGGACACTCCGGTCGGCGAGCTGCTGCTGGCCGGTACCGAACGCGGCCTGGTGCGGGTCGCCTTCGCCCGTCAGGGGCACGACAAAGTCCTGGCGTCGCTGGCCGCGACGATCAGCCCGCGCATCCTGCGGGCACCGGACCGGCTGGACGAGGTCGCCCGGCAGATCGAGCAGTACTTCTCCGGGCGGCGGCGCACCTTCGACCTGCCGCTGGACTGGCGCCTCTCGCGCGGGTTCCGGCTCAACGTGCTGTCGCACCTGCCCGACATCGCCTACGGCCGAACCGCCAGCTACGCCGAGGTCGCCACGGTCGCAGGGAGCCCGAGGGCGGTGCGCGCGGTGGGTAGCGCGTGCGCGACGAACCCGCTGCCGGTCGTGGTGCCGTGCCACCGCGTCGTGCGCTCGGACGGCACTTCGGGCGGATACGTCGGCGGCGTGGAGGCCAAAGCAATCCTGCTGAACCTGGAGGCAGCATGAGCACGCTGGTGGAGCAGCGCTCCCGCGCCCAGTCCCGGGGCACCGCAACGCTGATCCCGCAGGGGCACGGCCTGGCGTTCACCACTCGCGACCGGCCGGTGCGCTCGGCGCGCGGCTGGTCCGCGTCTCCGGTGCGGCATGGGGTCTCGCCGGTGCGTTCCGGACGGCGCCACACGCTGGGGCTGGTCTTCCACGACGCGACCTGATGACCTACACGCTGCTCGGGGCCGACGGGCGACCGTACGTAAGCGCCGCGCCAGGTCGCCTCGGCGGATACCGGCGCGGCAGGATCTACGGGCGGCTCGACTGCCCGTCCGCGCTGCGCGCGATCGCCGACGGAGGCTACATGGCGCACCGGGTGTTCTTCGCGGACGAGGCCACCGCACGTGCGGCCGGCTACCGGCCCTGCGCGGTGTGCCTGCCCGATCGGTACCGGGAGTGGAAGAACGGCCCGCACGATCGGCACCGCCTTCGCCACCGAGGACCTGATCGCCCTCGGCGAGTGGGAACCTTCGACGGGCTGCGCGGCGCAACCCGTGACGGCGGCACCTGAGAAGTGGTCCGCACCATGCTCCTGCACCGCACCGATTCGACCCCTTGAGCACTTTCTGCTGGTATAACCCAAAAGCACCTGCGGCCAGGTACCGGTCGCACACCACGAGAACCCGAGGAGAGCGAGACATTGAGTCCCGCAGCGGCAGACACCACGACCGACGCCGGGGTCGTGATCGGCGAGGACGGGTTGGCGCGTCCGCCGTGGGCGGCCCGCGATCCACTGCTGCGCGAGTACTACGACACCGAATGGGGCATGCCCGTGCGCGGCGAACAGGCCCTCTTCGAGCGGATCAGCCTGGAGGGCTTCCAGGCCGGGCTCTCCTGGGCGACGATCCTGCGCAAACGCCCCTTCTTCCGCGAAGCGTTCGACCACTTCGATCCGGACGCCGTCGCGGCCTACACCGAGGAAGATGTCGCGCGCCTGCTCGACAACTCAGGAATCGTGCGCAACAAAGCCAAGATCCGCGCAGCCATCACCAACGCCCGCGCGACCACCGAACTGCGCGCCGAGGACGGTCTGGAAGCATTCGTCTGGTCGTTCAAACCGGACACCACGCCACGCCCGCGGACGATCACAGAGATCCCCACCACGTCACCGGAATCCGTGGCGCTGTCAAAAGCACTGCGGGGCAAGGGATTCGCATTCGTCGGCCCGACGACCATGTTCGCGCTCATGGAGGCGATCGGCATGGTCGACACGCACCTCGTCGACAGCCACCGCCGCGGCACCTCCGGTATCTGGCCGCATCCGTGACCGGGCGGTGATGCCGCCGGAAGTGGCCTTGGATGCAGGCGCTGCAACCGTTGATCCGGCTGGTGCGCAGCCCGATCGACTCCGGGACCGCCGTGGCACACCACCGACGTCGGCGACCTTTCGACAGGTGGCTGCCCTTCATGGCATCCGGGAGCACCACGGCCGGGTTCTCCACCCGCAGTTGCCTGATCGCTGCCCGCCAGGAAGCGTCGCCGGTGTAGGCGTGTCACATCGGCCGAGTCCGGCGGGTCACTCCTTACGACGCAACGGAGGGCTGCGACCGATGGACGAAAAGGATTTTCTGGCGGGCCGATTCGAGGCCCACCGCGACCACCTGCGGGCGGTGGGCTACCGGATGCTCGGCTCGCTGAGCGAGGCCGACGACGCGGTCCAGGAGGCCTGGCTCAGGCTCAGCCGCTCCGACACCGACGAGATCGAGAACCTTGGCGGCTGGCTCACCACGGTCGTCGGCCGGGTGTGCCTGAACATGCTCCGCGCGCGAACCGCCCGCCGCGAGGAGCCGCTGGACACGCATGTGCCCGACCCGGTCATCAGCAGCCCGGACAACATCACCCCGGAGCACGAGGCGCTGATGGCCGACTCGATCGGCCTCGCACTGCTGGTGGTGCTCGAAACCCTCACGCCCGCCGAACGGCTCGCCTTCGTGCTGCACGACATGTTCGCGGTGCCTTTCGACGAGATCGCCCCCATCGTCGGGCGTACCTCGCCCGCGACCCGCCAACTCGCCAGCCGGGCCCGCCGGCGGGTGCAGGGCGCGGCTCCGGCCCCGGACGCAGATCTGGCCCAGCAGCGCGAAGTCGTAGACGCCTTCCTCACGGCCGCGCGCGCCGGGGATTTCGATGCTCTCCTCGCGGTCCTCGACCCAGACGTCGTGGTGCGCACCGACGGCGGCTCGCTGAGCCCGAACACCACCCGGCGCGGTGCGAAGGCGGTGGCGGGGGGCGCGATCATCTTCTCGCAGATCGCCAAGCTGACCCGACCCGCGATCGTCAACGGCGCACCCGGGGCGGTTGCGATCTCGGAAGGCCGACCAATCTCGCTCACGGCGTTCACGGTCGCCCGCGGAAAGGTCGTGGCGCTCGACATCCTCGCCGACCCGGACCGCCTCCGCGACCTCGACCTGACGTTCCTCGACGACTGAATGCAACGTGCACCAAGGCCCAACATCCCCATCCCGGACGGACTCCGAGCACGATCTTCCTTACCGGCTCTTGACGATCCATTGATCTCCAGTTTGGTCAAGCGTCTAGCTTCTCGGTTGAACCGACGACTACCGGGAGATGCTGATCGTGGCCCGTGCGCTGCTCGGGATCAACGGAGCCGCGCACAGGAACACCACGGCGGCAACTGTCATGAGCAACGCCGCCAGCAACACGGTCGAGCGGTGCACGGCAACGTAGAAAAAGGTCATGCCGCCTCGTCGCTGGGCGGCGGCGAGGGATTGAGGAGCACGCTGACCAGTAACAACACGGCGGCGACCTGCCCGCTGGCCGCACCCGCCCGCCCCCATGACCGCTCGTTCATCACAGCCCCCTCCGCATCCGCGGTGCGGAAAGCACCGCTCGGCACGCCCGGGTACCCAGAGTTCGGGCAGCGGCGAGCCGCCGCGGCCACCCGGGAACCCTGTTAGCTTGCTCCACTGTGGACCGACGGGTCGGGGTCAGCTCAGGCCGAAGCGGTCCGCCCAGGTAGTGACGTCCGCGGTCGTCGCATTTCCGCCGCAGACCACGAGGCCGAGCTTTGCATCGGCCCCGACCTCCGCCAGCACGCGCCGGGCGGCCGGGAGGAGGCATCCTGCTGCGGGCTCGGCCCAGACCTTCGCGTGGTTGGCGAGATCGAGGGTCCCCTGCACCGCTTCGGCGTCGGACACCACCAGGACATCGGTGACCAATGTGGACACGTGGTCGTAGGTCAGCTGCGAGACCGCCGGGGCGCTGAGCGTGGACACCACCGACGACAGCTCGACCGGCACCGGACCGCCGGCTGCCAGCGCCTCGGACATGGCATGCGCACCGCGGGTTTCCACCCCCCAGATCCGCACATCGGGGCGTCGCGCGCGTAGCGCCGCTGCGACACCGGCGATCAGACCGCCGCCACCGATGCTCACCAGCACATCGGTGACGTCATCCGCGTCGTCGGCGAACTCCAGGCCGACCGTGCCCTGACCTGCGATGACAACTGGATCGTCGAACGGGTGCACGAGGGTGAGCCCGCTGGCTTGCAACTCCGTCATCAGCGCGAACGCCGTAGCCATGTCGTCGGTGACTCGAACGGAGGCACCGGCCGCCTCAGCGACCTCGACGGCGCGAGCCGGCGCCGAGCGCGGCATGACGACGGTCGCCTTGATCTCCAACGCACCGGCCATGACCGCGAGGGCGATCCCGTGGTTCCCGCCACTCACCGCGACGACCCCAGCCGCGCGTTCGGCTTCGCTCAGCGCCTTTAGCTTCGCCGTCGCCCCACGCACCTTGAAGGAGCCGGTGCGCTGCAGCAGTTCCAGCTTCGCGGTGACCGGCGCCCCGAGCAGCTCGGTGAGGCCCGGGCTGGGCACCGTCGGAGTCCGCACGACGTGTCCTGCGATGCTCTCCGCCGCTGCCTCGATGTTCCCGATGCCGACCAACCCGCTTGCCTCAGTAGCAGTCACATCTGCACGTTAGACGACGGCTCCCATCGGCTGCCGGAGGCTGCGCATTGCGAGGAAATCACTCATTCCCCAGTAGGTCGGTGATTTACAGTCGATACCGCGTGCAGGTGCGCTTGCCAGGTGGCTGTCCGCCGATGTCAGTCCGCAACGGCGGCGTCGCCGAGTTGCGTGCCGGACACGGCGGCGCACCCTGGAACTGGCCGGTACCCGCGAGTCGAGCCGGTGCCAGAAATCTCGCTGCAGATCCACATCGGGAAAGGTGATCGGACATGGCGAACGAACTGCGCGGCCGCCGGGTGGCCATCCTCGCCGCCGACGGTGTCGAGCAGGTCGAACTCGAACAGCCGCGCCAAGCCGTGGAGCAGGCCGGCGCCGAGGCCGAGCTGGTTTCGGTGCACGCAGGCCAGATCCAGGCGATGAACCACGACATCAACCCCGGCGACCGGTTCACCGTCGACCGGGAGATCTCGGAGGCCTCGGCCGACGACTACGACGCGTTGATCCTGCCCGGCGGCACGATCAACCCGGACAACCTCCGGCGCGACGCACGCGCGGTGGAGTTCGTCCGGAGCTTCGTGAACTCGGGCAAGCCGGTCGGCGCGATCTGCCACGGGCCCTGGACGCTCGTGGAGGCCGACGTGGTGCGGGACCGCAAGCTGACGTCGTTCCACAGCATCCGCACCGACATCCGCAACGCCGGCGGCGAGGTCGTCGACGAGGAGGTCGTGGTCGACCACGGGCTGGTGACCAGCCGCAGCCCGCGCGACCTGCCCGCGTTCAACAACAAGATCGTCGAAACCTTCGCCCAGGGCACCTGATCGCTGCCGTTCGGACGAACTGCGGCGCCCGCAGGTGCTTCTGGTGCGAAGCAGCCGCGGGCGCCGGCAGACGGATCAGTCGTGCACGATCACACCGCGGATGTTCTTGCCGTCGCGCAGGTCCTGGTAGCCCTCGTTGACCTGCTCCAGCGTGTAGCGCGTCGTGATCAGCTCGTCGAGCTTGAGCATCCCGGCGTCGTAGAGGCGCAGCAGCCGCACGATGTCGTACTGCGGGTTGGACGAGCCGAAGAGCGTGCCCTTGATGGTCTTCTCGTTCAACGTCAGGTCCGCGCCGGAGACGTGCACCGTGAGCTTCGCCGGATCGGCGAGGCCGGTGATGACGACGGTGCCGCCCTTGCCGATCGCCGCGGTCGCCTTCGACACCACGGTCTCGTCGACCGTCCCGACCAGGATCAGCGCCGCATCCGCGCCCTGACCCCAGGTCAGCTCGGTGACCTTCGCCTGGGCCTCGTCGGCATCCGCGAACGCGTGCGTGGCACCGAATTTCAACGCCGTTTCCCGCTTGAACCCCAGGGGATCGACGACGACCACGTACTTGGCCCCCGCCTGAACCGCGCCCTGCACGGCGTTGATGCCCAGCCCGCCGATGCCGTAGATGATCACGGTGTCACCGGCCCGGACGCTGCCGGCGTTGACCGCGGTGCCCCAACCGCTGGGCACCCCGCAGCCGACCACCACCGCGGTCTCCAGCGGCAGCCAATCGTCCACCTTGACCACCGAGTGCTGCGAGATCGTCGCCCGTTCGGAGAAGGTGCCCAGCATGCACATGGCACCGAAGTCCTGGCCTTCGCCGTGGAAGCGGAACGTCCCGTCGGGCATGGACCCGGCGAGAATCGTCGCGCCCATGTCGCACAGGTTCTGCCGACCGGTCGAGCAGTAGCGGCAGGTGCCGCAGTTGGGGATGAAGCTGCACACCACGTGGTCGCCGGGCTTGACCTTAGTGACACCGGGCCCCACTTCCTCGATGACGCCGGCGCCCTCGTGCCCACCGACGATCGGATACCGGGGCTGCAGGTCGCCGTTCGTGAGGTGCAGGTCTGAGTGGCAGAGCCCGGCCGCGGTGTACTTGATCAGGACCTCGCCTGGCCCCGGGCCGTCCAGGTCCAGCTCGATGATCTCGAACGGCTTGCCCACTTCCCGCAGGACCGCTGCCTTGGTCTTCACGTCCGAATTCCTCCGATCACAGCGCCACGCTGACTGCTTTGGTCTGGGTGTAGAGGTCGATCGAGTCCGGCCCCAACTCTCGCCCCCAACCGGACTGCTTGAAACCTCCGAAGGGAAGCGCGGTGTCGAACCCGTTGTACTGGTTGATCCAAACAGAACCCGCCTTGAGCCGCATGGCGACCCGGTGCGCCTTTGAGGTGTCCCGGGTCGAAGGTGGGCCCCGAGGCCGCGCGATCACCCGGGCATCCGAGGACCAGTACCGGTTGTCCCTGCGGTGCCTGGGTGCTCCAGAAAACCAGTCGCGGTTATGCGGATCGCGGCGAGCGTTTCGGCAAGCTTCCGCCACGCGGGTCGCCGAACGGGGCGGAGTGGACGCTGATCCAGTACGCCACGGCGAAGATCGGCGCGATCCTGGTCAACATCAACCCGGCGTACCGGGTGCACGAGCTGGAGTACGTGCTGAACCAGGCCGGGGTCCGGTTGCTGGTCTCCGCCCAGTCGTTCAAATCCTCCGACTACGCCGCGATGGTGGCGGAGGTCCGCCCCGCCGCGTCGCTGGCGGCGGTCGCGGTGGAGCGGTGCACGTCGCTGTACGGGGTACCGACGATGTTCATCGCCGAGCTCGACCACCCGGACTTCGACTCCTTCGACCTCCGCTGGATGCGCACCGGCGACCTTGCGGTGATGGACGCGGACGGCTACGTCAGCATCACCGGCCGGATCAAGGACATGGTGATCCGAGGTGGCGAGAACATCTACCCCCGCGAGATCGAGGAATTCCTCTACACCCACCCGGACATCCTCGACGCCCAGGTCATCGGGGTCCCCGACCAGCGCTACGGCGAGGAGCTGATGGCCTGGATCCGCATGCGCGAGGGCGCCGAGGCCCTGACCGCGGAGGCCCTGCGGGAGTTCTGCACCGGCAAGCTCGCACACTACAAGATCCCCCGCTACGTCCACATCGTGGCCGAGTTCCCCATGACGGTGACTGGGAAGATCCGCAAGGTCGAAATGCGCCAGACCGCCGAAAAACTCCTCAACCTCGACGAGCAGCGATGAGCGAAGGGTAGGAGCCGGTCGTCAGTTCCGGCTGACGCATGGCTTCGCGCGCGGATCCGTCGTCGCCTCGTCGCCGGATTTCTCGCTTCAAGATCGACTGGCGCCGCCAGGGCGGGCTCGTCCAGGGGCCCACTGAGGCTACGCCTGCGGCCTGGCAGCCGACTGCGCGGACCTGACCTGGACGGGCACTTCGGATGAACCTGGTGCGGCGGGCGGAGAAACTCCGGCGAATCGAGTGGTGAAGATACATCACTCCTCGCGGCTGAGCGCGCTCCAGCGCAACTTCTCCTGCTCGCGCTTCGGCAAGCCTGCGACGACGAGATCGTAGGAATCCTCGATCATGTCCAGCACGAGCTGATCGGGCACGGAAGCGTCCACGACGACTGTGTTCCAGTGTCGCTTGTTGAGGTGGTAGCCGGGCGTGATGGCCGGGTGTTGCGACGAGCAATAATTTCGGTCAATACTGAATGGATAGTGACTATAAGCAATAAATGGCGCGGCTTGAACGCGGAACCCGCCGCAGGCGCGGCGGCGCTGCGGCGGGTTCCGGGGAGTTCGATCAGTAGCGGTAGTGGTCGGGCTTGTAGGGGCCGTCGACGTCGACACCGATGTAGGCGGCCTGCTCCTTGGAGAGCTTGGTCAGCTTCACACCCAGAGCGTCCAGGTGCAGGCGGGCCACCTTCTCGTCCAGGTGCTTGGGCAGCACATACACCTGCCTGTCGTACTCCCCCGGCTTGGTGAACAACTCGATCTGCGCGATCGTCTGGTTGGTGAAGGAGTTCGACATCACGAAGCTGGGGTGCCCGGTGGCGTTGCCCAGGTTCAGCAACCGGCCCTCCGACAACACAATGATCGAATGCCCGTCCTCGAACACGTACTCGTGGACCTGCGGCTTGATCTCCTGCTTGCGGACACCAGGCGTTTTCTCCAACCCCGCCATATCGATCTCGTTGTCGAAATGACCGATGTTGCCCACGATCGCCTGGTGCTTCATCCGCCCCATATGCTCGGCGGTGATGATGTCGAAGTTCCCCGTCGTCGTGACGAAGATGTCAGCGATCTCCACGACATCTTCCAGCGTGGTCACCTGATAACCGTCCATCACCGCCTGCAACGCGCAGATCGGGTCGATCTCGGTCACGATCACCCGCGCACCCTGGCCCCGCAGCGACTCCGCCGAGCCCTTACCCACGTCGCCGTAACCACACACCACCGCGACCTTGCCGCCGATGAGCACATCCGTGGCACGGTTGATGCCATCGATCAGCGAGTGCCGGCACCCGTACTTGTTGTCGAACTTCGACTTCGTCACCGAGTCATTGACATTGATCGCCGGGAACAACAGATCCCCGGTCTTGGCCAGCTCATACAGCCGGTGCACACCGGTCGTGGTCTCCTCGGTCACACCCTTGACCGCACCGGCGATCTTCGTGAACCGCTTGCCGTCCACGGCGACGCTGGCACGCAGCGTCTCCAGGATGACCTTGTACTCCTCCGGGTCATCATCTCCAGCCTGCGGCACCACCCCGGCAGCCTCGAACTCCACACCCTTGTGCACCAACAGCGTGGCGTCACCACCATCATCGAGGATCATGTTCGGACCCTCACCACCACCGAACTGGAACAACTGGTCGGTGCACCACCAGTACTCCTCCAGCGACTCACCCTTCCACGCGAACACCGACACACCCGCAGGCGCCTCCGGCGTCCCGTCCGGACCCACCACAACCGCAGCGGCGGCCTCGTCCTGGGTCGAGAAGATGTTGCACGACACCCACCGAACCTCGGCACCCAGCGCGACCAGCGTCTCGATCAACACCGCCGTCTGCACCGTCATGTGCAACGAACCCGCGATCCGCGCACCCCTCAACGGCTGCGAGGCCGCGAACTCCTCACGCGTCGCCATCAAACCCGGCATCTCATGCTCAGCCAACCGGATCTGATGCCGCCCGGCCTCAGCCAACCCCAGATCCCGGACAGCGAACTCCAGGCCGTTGACCTTCTGCAACTCGACGCTCATGACTACCTTTCCCTTGCAGAACTATTCATTCGGACACGACCATCCAAAGTGGAACGCCCGGACCGTCCGGCAACCCCTGTGCTCAGGCATGTGCGCGCCAACCGAGGTGCCCCACCAGACGGATTCGATGCGGCCCGGCTTCAATCGGACATTGAACGCGAAGGGCCGTTCCGGGGCCGGAATCTCAAGCCACTCATCAAAAAAGGCGCCTCCCGCAGGAGGCGCCCTTACCGTGGTCCTTGAGCCGCCTGCTGAGCGTGGCGGACGAAACGTCCGTTGCAGCGCCTCTCAGCCCGCGGTTGCGCCGTGCCGGCGCATCGTGTCGGTCAAACCCGGCGTGACGACATTCTGGAACCGCCCCGGGTGTTTGTCAACACGGCTCCAACCCACCCCAGCACATGCGCGAAAGCGCACGTCAGTCCGGGTTCGACCAAGAGCCACCGAACAGTACCAGGCCACACCGGCCACACTGGCCACACCACCGAGGTCACGTCCCACCAACCCCACCACTCCCCTGCGCCGCCCTCGACCAGAGCACCTGCGAGCAAGCCACGGCCAGTGGCCGCTGGCCTGCGCATGTCGGCTACAGATCTCAAGAGCGCGGTGGTGCCGTGCCGTCGGTCGAAAATCGCCCCGGGCGGCGACGTGGATTCAGCTTTCACGCCGATCTCCGCGCGATCCGTGCACGCCCAGGGCGATGCTTCCAATGCCTGCGAGGCATTGCGCCAGTCGTCGGAGCAAGGGCCGTCACGCTAGTCCATCAGGGCTATGTGCAGGGCAAACTTGTCAACGGCGACGAGTTCGCGACCATACTGCCCGCGTGAGCGAACTAACAGCGGAGCAGATCGCCCAGCATGCTTACGATGCCGGTTTCCGCGGCAAGGCCCTGACCACATCGGTGGCGGTTGCTCTCGCGGAGTCCAGCGGGAACCCCCGCTCCCACAACCCCACCCCGCCGGACGACTCCTACGGTCTGTGGCAGGTCAACATGCTCGGGGACATGGGCCCGGAGCGGCGCAAGCAGTTCGGGCTCGACTCGAACAAGGACCTGTTCGATCCGGACGAGAACGCCAAGGCCGCCTACGCGATCTCCAACCACGGCAAGTCGTTCGACCCCTGGTCGACCTACACCAACGGGGCCTACAAGAAGCACCTCGACGAAGCCGAGGCGGCGGCCAAGGCGGTCACCAGCAACGGCGGCAAGACCAAGGCGCCGGAGGGCTCCCCTGACGGTGGTGGGGGCAAGCCCGGCGGCGACGGATTCAAGGTGGCCCCGGACCATCTCCTCGCCTACACCAGGGAAGCCGACGACATCGCCGAGCAGCTGGCGAACACCGGCAAGAAGACCGTGCACTCCGTGACCGGCATCGCCAACGACAGCTTCGGCAAGGTCGGCCAGGAAACCGGCTTCTCCGCCGCCCTGGGCGATTTCAGCAAGAGCCTGGAAAAGCAGGTCAACGCGACCGGGGCGAACGCGCGCAAGCTGGGAGCGGCAACGACCGACGCCGCGAAAGCCTACCGGGACATCGACGAGGAATCCGCCAGAGAGCTCAAGAAACTCCTGACTTGATCCGAGGAGCCCGAAGTGGATGTTGATGGCATCGCATCGAGATTCGCCAGCGAATTGTTCACTCACCAGGGAAAGCTCGAAGGCAAGGCGGGCGAGGTGCAGCGCGCGCAGGCCGCCCTGGAGTCGGCGGCCAACGCCATCCAGCAACAACGCGAGACGCATCAGAAGGCCGCCGGCCAGCTGCTGAGCAACTGGGAGAGCAAGGCCACGGATGGTTTCCAGAAGAAGGCGACGAAGTTCGACCAGGACCTCACCGCGACCGCAGAGGCCAGCGCCAAGGGCGCCAAGATCGTCGCGGAAGTCACAAAGGCGCTGGACGGCCGGCACAGCGCGGTCGGGTCGCTCGTCGAGGACTTCATCGCCAAGGCAGGACAGGTCATCCAGGCCGGGATGGCCGTCGCCGGAGTCGCGGCACCGGCGGGACTGATGCGGGCGGTGGCCGAGGTCGCCGACCTCGCGGGCGGATACATCAAGCAGTCCGGCGGCGAGCTCAAGGACGCTCGCGACGAGATGGCAGAGGCGGCGCGGAAACTGCGCGCGCTGCTGGAGGAAGTGGACTCCGACGGCGTCGCCGATCCCGAGAAGCAGCCGCGCAAGCCGGGCGAAGACGGCGCCAATGGAGGCGACGGCGGCCCCGGCAAGGGCAAGGGCTCCGGCAAAGCCGACGAGATCTTGGACAACGCCCGCAAGCACATCGGCTACCACGAGGGCCCGGACAACCAGAACAAGTGGGGCCCGACCGGGCAGCCCTGGTGCTCCTACTTCGCCACCTCGATGTGGCGGGAGGCCGGCGTGGACATCCCGAAATACGGCTACACCGGGGACGTCTACAAATGGGGCGAACAGCAGGGCACCGCCTACGGCCAGAGCGACCTGCTCAAAAACGCCCAGCCCGGTGACGCGCTGCTGTTCGGCACCGGCTCCGGTCATGGCCAGAGCGAGCACATCGGGCTCATCGAGAAGGTCGAGGGCAACAAGATCACCACGATCGAGGGCAACTCCAGCGATCAGGTAGCCCGTCGCACCTACACGCTGCCCAAGGACGCCGACCGGTTCTACGGAGGGGTGCATCCGAAGTGATGATCATCGGACGTGCGCAGCGCAATGGGGTTTCGGTCGAGGTCGTCCCCGGTGGCGCGCTGCAGTCCCTGGAACTGGCCCCCGAGGCGCTGGAGCTCGGGGCCGCGCGGCTCGCGGCCACGATCGAGGCGCTGGTCCGGGCTGCGGCGGCAAAGGCGAACCGGACGGCCGGGGAAGCCATCCGCGAGGAGTCCGGCGAGCTGCACCCGGACGTCCTGGCCGCGTTAGGGCTCCCCCAGGACGACGCGGACGCCGGCACCGACGACACAGCCGCAGCAGAAGCCTGGAGGCGCTGATGGACGAACGCAGCATCGACGAACTGATCGAGATCGCCGAGGGGATGCCCCGGACGAACGGGCTCGCCGCGGGCTTGGACGCCGTTCGCGGAACCGCGCGTGGTGAAGGCGTTTCGCTGGCGGTGGACTTGCAGGGGATGCTGGTCGGACTCGAACTCGACGACCGGGCGCTCGCGCTGGGCCCCGCGGGGCTGGCCGCGGAGATCTCCCGGCTGAGCAACGAAGCGGGCACGGACTCCCTGCGGCAGGGCATGCTCGCGATCCAGGCCGGGTGCGGCGCGGAGGTCGCGGCCGTGGTCGGCGACTACTTGATCAGCATCGAGGGCGAAGCCGGGCAACCCGCGCCGGAACCGCCCTCGCGACCTGTCACCTGGGACGACGAGGACGTCCACTGGGGCAGCACTAAGAAGGAAACCTGGTGACCGCTCCCCCGGCGACCCGACCGCTGGCCGGTCCGGTCGCCGGGGACACGCCGCAGCGGGGCGCCCGCGCGTTGCGGGCGAACGGGCAGCGGTAGTCCCAGGTGACGGCGAATGCAGCGGTCATTTCCGGGGCAACATCCTTGTCCTGCTTGGTCGTCCCGGGGGAACGGGGTCAGGCTTGGCAGTACGAGTCCGAGGAGGCGTCGCCGCCCTGGAGGCGCACCTGGTGGACCCGCCGCCCGCGGAATTCGTCGCCGCGCGGAAAGAAGCGCTCGTCCACCGACAGGCCACCGCCGGCTTCCGGATCGGTGTCGATCTTGGCGAACCACGCGCCGACGCCGTCGGGGTAGAACTGGTCATCCCACGATCCGTACAGCGAGTTCGTCAGGTAGATGCGCCGACCGTCGCGGCTGACCTCCACCATCTGCACCCCGCCCGTCAGCGGCTCGTCCGGCGCGGCCGGGTGTGGGACGCGCCCGGTGATCCCGCCGAGGCGGACCGACCCGGTCTCGCGGGGGTGCGCCGGATCGCTGACGTCGTACTGCTTCAGCTCGCCGGTGCCCCAGCAAGAGACGTAGAGGAACCGGTCGTCGACGGATAGGTTGATGTCGGTGACCAGCGGTGGCACCGCGCCGAAGGGCTTGAGCGCGGGCGGGAGCTCGTCGGCGGGGGCGGGCTCGGCGGGGATGCTGATCACCTTCTCCGCCTGCCAGTCGCCGCCTTCGCGGTGCCAGCGCCAGACCGACGCGGAAAGGTCCTCGGTGCTGATGACCACGCCGGCGAAGCCCCAGGTGGCGCCGGGATCGTGCGACGGGCGCAGCTCCAGCACCATCTGGTGCTGCGCGCCGAGATCGACGCGCTGGAGGTGGCGCCCCTCGGCCAGGTCCCAGAAGTGCAGGGCGTGGCCGTACTCGTTGTTCAGCAGCAGTTCCGGGACGACCCCGTCCTCGATCATCGAGGGCGTGCCCCACTCGCTGGTGATCAAAGTGTTCTGGTTGAGGTGCCACCACGCGTCGTAGGCCAGGTGCTGCGGTCCCCGGTCGGTTTCCCACGCGCGCACGACGTCGAACGTGTCGTGGTCGAGCACCGCGATCCCGCCGGGCCCGTCGGCCCCGTCGGCGCCGCCGAGGCAGGACAGGTAGATCCCGTCCGGGCCGCAGTGCAGCGTGTGCGGCCGGGAGTAGCCGGCCTTGGCAGCGAGTTCGCCGGCCGCCACGGTCCGCACCAGCCTCGGCTGCCTCGGATCTGGGTGGGTGTCGTAGATGTGGATGTTCGACGATCGCAGTCCGGGTAGCAGCAGGTAGCGGCGCTGCAGGCCGTCGGTGTGGTGGCCGGCGTGGGCGAACGCGCTGCTGCACGCGTTCCAACCGAAGTGGTGCAGTTCGTCGCCCCGGGTCGGCAGGTCGGCCCAGCCGACCACCTGGCCGTAGGTCGCCGATTCCGGATCGGTGTCCACGACGGTGAGCGCGTCCGGCTGCTCACCGGCACGGTCGAACGCGACGACGTAGGCCAGTCGTTCGGCGGGCGCGGCGATGGCTTCGCCCGGGCTGCGGTAGAAGGTTGGATCGAGCTCGTGTTCGGCTGGAGAACTCATCTCGTCCCCTCGACAGAACGGTTTCGCCACTCAGCGTCTCGAACGCACAGCGGAGCGTCGAGACTTTTCCACATCGTAAGAACCGGCACGCGTGCGGCTCAAGCGGGCTGGTAGGTCAGGCAGTCCACGATGTCCTGCTCGTAGCCGACGGAGATGCCGGGTGCCTGGCATTCGAGGTGGTTGTTGTACCGGCAGTCGGACATCTTGCAGGCGCCCACATGGCCGACCACGTCCGGCACGCCGCCTTCGACCGGAGCGGTGCAGAACGTGTCGCACTGCGCGCGGAGCGGATCGCCGATGGTGATGGCTAGGGCATGGCAGTTCTGGCCGTGGTTGAACGCGCAGTTATCGGCGGTGCACTTGTTCACCAGAGGCATTTCCATGATTCCCACCTGATTTCATCGGCAACAACCACCATGATGGGCCGGGCCCGGCGGCCCGGCATCAGATCCGGTGGGTGCCGAAGTCAGCCGTCGGCCCGGCGCTGCCGGCGCAGCAGGAAGCGCTGGATCTTGCCGCTCGGCGTTTTCGGGAGCTGTTCGACGAAGTGCACCGCGCGCGGGTAGGCGTGCGCGGCGAACTTGCGCTTCACCAGTTGCTGGAGGTCCGCGACCAACGCGTCGTCCCCGGTGGCCCCGGCGCGGAGCACGACGTAGGCCTCCAGGACCTCGCCGCGGAGCGCGTCGGGCACGCCGATGACGGCCGCCTCCGCCACCGCGTCGTGGCGCACCAGGACGCTCTCGACGTCGAACGGTCCGATGCGGTACCCGGCCATGATGATCACGTCGTCGTCGCGGGAGGAGAAGAAGAACGCCCCGTCGGCGTCCCGCGTCCCGGCGTCGCCGGTGAGGTACCAGCGTCCGTCGGCGGAGAAGCGTTCGGCGGTCTTCTCCGGTGCGTCGGTGTAGGCGGAGAACCACATGAGCGGGCTGTCCGCGACGCGGAGCGCGATGCGCCCGGCGGTGCCCGGGGGCGCCGGCTCGTCGCGGTCGTCGTGCAGCACCTCGGCGGACCATCCCGGCAGCACCGCGCCCATCGACCCCGGTTTGACCGGCTGGCGAACGCCGTCGGCCCAGCCGTTGACGATGACCATGCCGTGCTCGGTCTGGCCGTAGTGGTCGCGCACCGTCACGCCCAGTTGGTCTTTAGACCAGGACACGACCTCCGGGGTCAGCGGTTCCCCGGCCGAGGATGCACGGCGGAGCCGGATCCCGTCGGGAACCGCGGCCGCGCCGGTCCGCAGGCTGCGGTACACCGTGGGCGCGGCGGCGAAGTTCGTGACGCCGAATTCGCGCATGACCTGCCAGGTCAGCTCGGCCGAGAACCCAGCGTGCAGCAGGATGCTGCGCCGGCCTGCGGCCAGGGGACCGAGGATCGCGTAGTACAGGCCGTACGCCCAGCCCGGGTCGGCCGCGTTCCAGAACACGTCGTCGTCGCGGACGTCGAGCCCGAACTCCAGGTAGGCCTGGAACGAGGCCACGGCCTTGATCGGCACCGGAACCGCCTTCGGGGTTCCCGTGGTGCCCGAGGTGAACAGCTGTACGAGGACGCCCTCTCCGCCCAAGCGGGCCGGCTGCGCGGTCGGCTCGTCGCCGCTGTACCGGTCGAGCAGCGCGGCGAAGGACAGCTCGCCGGGGGCGTCTCCGGCGACGATGACCCGCCACGGCGCGTCGGCGGGCATGTCCTCGCCTGGCTCCAGCTTGGCGCGCTGATCCGCGTCGACCACGACGATCTGCGCGTCGCTGGCGTTCAGCCGCAGGGCGATGGCGGGCGGCGCGAATGCGGTGAACAGCGGCACGTGCACGGCGCCGCGGCGCCAAATCCCCAGCAATGCCACGACAAGGTCGGCCGACTTGCCCATCAGCACCGCGACCGCGTCACCCGGCTCGACGCCCAAGTCGGCGAGCGCGGCGGCGAACCGCGCCGAGTCCCGGCGCAGCCGGCCGTAGGTGAGGTCGCGGCTGGACAGGTCCGCCTCGACGACGGTGCAGGCCACGGCGTCGGCGGGGTGCTGATCGCACAGCAGCTCGGCTGCGCACGCTGCCGGCGAATCGAACCGGGCGAGAAGCTCGGCGACTCGTTCCAGCTGCGGTGTTGTCCTGGCTGCGGCGCTCGACTCCATGCTCACCGAAGGCCCCTTCCTGCCGTGCGCTCCTTTGCCCCGGCATTGCCAGCGGCTATGCTCCGCGCCACACATCATGCCGCGATACCCCCGGAAGGGGTGAACGGATCGTGCACTTGCGCCCGGCCGATGGGGACGCCTTCCGGCACTGATCGGCGGCACGACGAGCCACCGGGTTCACCTCCGGGTGCGGCGGGTGGGGGTCGCGGTGGCGGGGTCTTCCGGCCACGGGTGCTTCGGGTAACGACCGCGAAGTTCCGCGCGCACCTGCTGGTACCCGCTGCGCCAGAACGAGCCGAGGTCGGCCGTGACCGCCGCCGGCCGCCCTGCCGGGGACAGCAGGTGCAGCACGACCGGGACCCGGCCGTCGGCGATGCGGGGCACGTCCTGCCAGCCGAAGACCTCCTGCAGCTTCACGGGCAGTGCGGGGCGGTCGTCCCGGTAGTCCACCTTGATGCGGGAGCCGGACGGGACCTCGATCCGATCCGGCGCGAGTTCGTCCAGCCGCCTCGCGGCCGACCAGGGGATCAGCCGTCGCAACGCGACGCCCGCCGGAATCCGGAGATCGGCCCGCCGCCGGGCCGCCGAGAGCTCGGGCTCCAACCAATGGTCCACTGCGGACAGAAGCGCTCCGTCGTCGGTGGCGGGCCAGGGATCGCCGAGCGCGGCGTGCAGGAACCCGAGCCGCTGGCGCAGCCGCCGCGCATCTTCGTTCCAGGACAGCAGTTCCAGCCCCTCGGCACGCAGGCCCGCCAGCAGCGCCTTCCGGACTTCGGTGGGGTCCGGGTCGCGGATCGTCCGCTGGCTCAGGACGATCGCGCCGAGCCGCTCGATCCGGACCGCGCGCACATCGCCGTCGGCCCAGCCGATCTCGTCGCCGGTGGTCACCAGGGCGGGCGCCGCGCTCCGGGCCAGCTCCTCGCCTGCCGGTGCGGCCATGCGGACGGTGCCGTAAGCGCTGCCAGGGGCCCGGTCGGCGACAGCCACGACAAGCCATTCCGAGCCGCGCAACCCGGAGTTGCCGGGCAGCTCCACCGCCGTGCCGGACGCCATCAGGTACACCGCCGAGTCCGCTCCCCGGCGCCGCGCGAGCCGCTCGGGCTGCGCAAGCGCGACGACCAGCGCCGCATCGTCGCGATCGGAGGTTCCGGGGTGCGGCTGCACCGACGCACGCAGCCTGCGGACCTCGCGGCGCCACCGATCGCTGCCCGGCGCGCCCCGCCGCAATCGGGAAAGTGCGGTTGTCACGTCGATTTCGTTGGTCAGGGCATCGTTGTCGAGGAGGGCGACGACCTCGGTGGCGATGTCCACACCCGCCAGTTCGCAGCCGTCGAGCAAGGCCCGGGCCAGCCGCGGATGCAGGCCCAGTTCGGCCATCCGGCGGCCCCGGTCGGTCACCGCGCCGGAGGGTTCCAACGCGCCGAGCCCGCGCAGCACCTCCCGGCCCGCCGCAAGCGCACCGGCGGGCGGCTTGTCCCACCACGTCAGCGCCGACCCGTCAGGCGTTCCCCAGCACGCCAGTTCCAGGGCCAGCCGGGTCAGGTCCGCCGTCCGGATCTCCGGTTCCGGGTAGGCGGGCAGCGTGCTGTGCTCGTGCTCCGGCCAGCACCGGTACACCACACCCGGCCCCTGCCGGCCGGCGCGGCCCGCCCGCTGCTCGGCCGCCGCCACCGACACCCGAACCGTGGCCAGCCCGGCCAGGCCGCGCCGGTTGTCCACCCTCGACACCCGGGAAAGGCCCGAATCCACGACGGCGCGCACGCCGGGCACGGTCAGGCTCGATTCCGCGACCGCCGTCGCCAGCACCACCCGGCGCCGCTCCCCCACCCGCAGCGCCGAATCCTGCTGCGCGTGGCTGAGCCGCCCGTGCAGCGGCAGAACGTCCACATCGGACCTATCGAGTTGGCCAGCGACGCGGCGGATTTCGGCGGCCCCGGGCAGGAACGCCAGCACATCGCCGTCTTGCTCGGCCAACGCGGTGCGCACCGCCCGCGCCACGCAAGACTCGATCCGCTCGCCTCGCGCCGGCGGCAGGTACGCGGTTCGGACCGGGTGCGTCCGCGCGTGCGCCTCCAGCACCGGGGCGGCGCCGAGCAGTTCCGCCGCCCGGCCGGCCGCCACCGTGGCCGAGGTCGCCAGCACCTGGAGATCCGGCCGCAGACCGTCCCGCGCGTCCAGCAGCAACGACAGGAGGAGATCCGCGTCGAGATGCCGCTCGTGGCATTCGTCGAGCATCACCACGTCGACCCCGGACAACTCGGGGTCGGATTGCAGCCTCCGCACCAGCAGGCCGGAGGTCACCACCTCGACGACCGTTTCCGCACCACGACGGCGCTCGCCCCGAACCGAGTACCCCACGCGCTGCCCGACCTTCTCGCCGAGCAGGCTCGCCATGCGCTCCGCCGCGGCCCGGGTCGCCAACCGCCGCGGCTCGGCGACCACGACGCGCAGGCCCTGCTCGGCAAGCGCCAACGGGACCAACGTCGTCTTCCCGGTGCCCGGCGGAGCCACCAGCACCGCCGTGCCGTGCTCGGAAAGAGCACGGGTGACGTCGCCGAGCGCGGAACGTACGGGAAGATCCGGGAAGTCGAGCATAACGGCCCCATACTGCCATCCCGGCCAGCCGACGCCCGATGCCCGCTCGTCTAGGGCTACCAGCGCTTCGAGTGAGGCATCACCGCGATCGCGGTGCTGATCATCATCGTGCTGGTGCAGGCGGCCCAGTACCTGGGCAACTTGTTGTCCCGCAAGGCACTGCGCAGCTGATGACACTGGGCTCGTGATCAACCGCGTGGGCGTTCACCCCGGTTCCGTCCGGGGCGAACGCCCACCGGCGCTGGCGGGGCGTCGCTATCCAGGCGGTCCGCGATGAGGCCCAGCAGCGATTCGACTTCCGCCTGGTCGTAGCCGGCACCGGCTACGGGCTGCTCGCGGAAGACGACGGCCTGCACGTCCTTCGAGGTCAACGTGTCGGTGCCGCGCAGGGTCGCGGCGACGCGGTCCAGGAAGTCGTCGACCTGGGCCTCGTCGTAGCCGGGCTTGTTCGCTGTCGAACCGCTCAGCACCACGCTGCCGATCGCCTCCGAGGTGAGCTGGGGCATCTCCGGGCCCACCGGTCGCGGAAAGGTGCGGCCGATCGGGATACGCCGCGTCGGAAGGTCCCCCTGGCGCGGTGTCATGTGCTTGATGATCGTGGAGACCATGACGAGGAAGGCGAAGACGCTGGCCTCCTGGTAACCCGGTTGGCCCGGCCCGGGAGGGTTGAACCGGACGCCGAGCACGTCCTGCGCGGTGAGCGTGTCGGCGCCACGGAGGGTGGCTTCGACGCGGTCCATGAACGCGTCGACCTCGGCCTTGTCCAGCGCGGACTGCGACGTCGCGTGGCCGTCGAAGACCTCGACACGTCCCGGCGGCACGCGCTCGGCGACCCGCTGCGCCGGTTCGGGCCGCGGCGCCGCCACAGCCCGGTCGACGCGCCGGACCACAGTCTTCCGCTCGCTCGCCGTGCGGCTCCCCCGCTGCCCGCGGCGCTCGGACTCCCGCACCTCCAGCTTCATCAGGGTCAGCGCGATCTGGTCCAGGAACTCAGCTACTTGGGTCCTCTTGTAGGCCCGCCCAGGTTTGCCCGGGCTGAACCGGGCGGTAAGCACATCGCGTACGGTCACCAGCCGCTTCCCTCGCAGCGTCGCCTCGACGCGTTCGAGGAACTCGTCGACCTCTGCCTCGTCGAAGCCGCGGCTGCGCCGCCACGTCCTGGCGAACGCAACGTTGTGCACGTCGTCGGGGGTGAGCATTCCTCGTGCCTCCAGGGCATGCCGCGTCCACTTCTCGGACGCTTGCCCGGCGTGCCACGCCTGAGCCCCCGACCCGCCCGTTCTGCGCGAACAGCTTGCCCAAGGCCAGGCGCGAGATCAAGCCTTCCGACCACCCCGGAAATGGGGCGTTCGCCCCACGCTGCGCCGCGTGCCCGGCCGACTTCGGACAGTGCGCCCAGCAGGCACGTCCGAACGGCCCAAGCCCCACCCCGTTAGATCATCCACTTAGGACTGTTGGTCCGCCACGCGCGCGAGAGCCAAGATGGGGGTACCGCACGACATCGGAGGGCACGATGACCGACAACACCGGTGAGCAGCCGAGGATCCAGCGATCGCCCAAGCGGGTGCGGGCCTACCTCCGCGGCCGGCTGGTCGCGGACACCAGGGGTCCGATGCTCGTTTGGGAGCACCCCTACTACCCGACCTACTACCTACCGGCGGAGGACGTCCAGGCGAAGCTGCGCCCGACCGGTGAAACCCGCCACATCGACCGCGTCGGGGACGGTGACGTGCACGACGTGCTGGTCGATGGAACCGTCGCCGAGGGCGCCGCCGTGCAGTTTCCGGACTCCTCTGCGGCACCGGGCCTGGTGCG
This sequence comes from Saccharopolyspora sp. ASAGF58, assembly GCF_012277335.1. Lineage (NCBI taxonomy): Bacteria > Bacillati > Actinomycetota > Actinomycetes > Pseudonocardiales > Pseudonocardiaceae > Saccharopolyspora > Saccharopolyspora sp. ASAGF58. Next base: position 6,904,482 of record NZ_CP040605.1, read on the forward strand.
GCTCGAATGGGGCGCGATGGACGAGTGGTTCGAGGAGGACGAGCCCGTGTACGTCCACCCCCGCGACCCGTACAAGCGGGTCGACGTCCTGGCCAGCTCGCGGCACGTCACCGTGCGGATCGGCGGCGTCGTCGTGGCCGACTCGCATCGCCCGCACGTCCTGTTCGAGACCGGGCTGCCGCCGCGTTCTTACCTCCCGCTGACCGACGTCCGGATGGACTTGCTGCGGCCGTCGAACCGGCGAACCCAATGCCCGTACAAGGGAACCGCGACGTACTGGAACGCGATGATCGACGGCACCGAACACGCCGACATCGCCTGGACCTACCGCACGCCGCTCCCGGAGAGCCAGAAGATCGCCGGTCTCGCCTGCTTCTACGACGAGCGGGTGGAGATCACCATCGACGGCGAACGCCAGGAGCAGCCGCGCACCCCGTTCTCCTGATCATCCATCGTGGACGGTCTTCGGGCGACCGCTGCGGCCTCGATGGTCGAGGAGCGGCGCCCGTAAAGCCTTTCCAGCGCCGCATTAATTCGCTCCCGCCTCCGCTCGGGCGTTTCGTCGACGGCGACGTAGACGCGTTTGGCGATCGCGAATTCGGCCGCGTCCCGCTCCTGCTCGGCGAGCACGGCGACGACGGTCCGGACCCGCTCCGCGAACTGGTTCAGCCGCAGCGCCTCGGCCGCTTGTTCCAGCGCGAAGTACGTCTGCATCGCGCCGTCGAGGTACCCGGCCATCAGCTTCCAGTCCACCGGGTTCAGAGCGGCGCTGCGCACCCGGATCAGCGAAACGCATCCGCTGTGGCCGTTGCTTGGCGGGTCGGGGCTTACGTCACTTGAAGGTTCCGGACTCGTCGGCCAGCCGGACCAGCAGCGGCGCCGGTTCCCAGGCTTCGTCGTGGAACTTGCGCAGCGCGGCCAGCACGTTGGCCGTGCCCACGGCGTTCGCGTAGTGCATCGGGCCGCCGCGGTGGCGGGGGAATCCGTAGCCCGCCAGGTACACCACATCGATGTCCGAGGCGCGCAGCGCGATTCCCTCGTCGACGATCCGCGCGCCCTCGTCCACCAGTGCGAAGACCAGGCGCTGCACGATCTCCTCCGCCTCGAAGCTCCGGCGCTTGATGCCGTGCTTCTTGTGGAACGAGGCCAGCAGCTCGTCGACGACCGGGCTCGGGATCGCCTCGCGGCTTCCGGACTGGTAGTCATACCAACCCGCCCCGGTCTTCTGGCCGAAACGCCCCAACTCGCACAGGGCATCGGAGATCTCGTCGCGCGGCGCGTCGGGGTCCTCCGCATAGCGGCGCTTGCGGATCGCCCAGCTGATGTCGTTGCCCGCCAGGTCGCCCATCCGGAACGGGCCCATCGCGAAGCCGAAGCCCTCGATCGCGGAGTCGACCTCGGCCGGCGACGCCCCGGCGCGCACCAGCTCCATCGCCGCCTCCCGGTACTTGGCCAGCATCCGGTTGCCGATGAAGCCGTCGCACACCCCGGACACCACTGCGGTCTTGCCGACCCGCTGGCCCACCGTCATCGCCGTGACCAGCACGTCGTCGGCGGTCTCGGCGCCGCGCACGACCTCCAGCAGCTTCATCACGTTGGCGGGGCTGAAGAAGTGCATGCCGACGACGTCCCGGGGCCGCCCCGTCACCGCGGCGATCGCGTCGATGTCGAGGGTCGAGGTGTTCGACGCCAGGACCGCGCCGGGCTTGGCCGCCGCGTCGAGTTTGGTGAACACCTCGCGCTTGACGGCCATGTCCTCGAAAACCGCCTCGATGATGAGGTCGCTGTCGGACACGTCGGCGTAGTCGAGGCTCGGCATCAGCAGCGCCATCCGGCGTCCGAGCACGTCGGCGGCCAGCTTCCCCTTGTTCACCTGGGCCTGGTAGTTCCGGCGGATGATGCCCAGCCCCCGGTCCAGCGCCTCCTGGCCGGTTTCCACGATCACGACCGGGATACCTGCGTCGAGGAAGTTCATCGCGATCCCGCCGCCCATCGTGCCCGCGCCGATGACGGACACCTTCTCGACGGCGCGGGCCTGCGTCTCGCGCGGGACGTCGGGGAGCTTGCGGGCGGCCCGCTCCGCAAAGAAGGCGTGCCGCAGCGCGGCGGACTGCGGACCGCCCATCAGCTCCAGGACCGTCCGGCGTTCCTCGGCCATCGCCTCGTCGAACGGCGCGGTCCCGGACAGCTCCACCAGTGCGAGCGCGGCCAGCGGCGCCTCGAACCCGCGGCTGCGACGGCGCAGCGGCTCGCGCATCGCGCTCACCTCGTCGACGCGGCCGACGCTGAGGTCCCGGACCTTCGGCAGCGGCCGCGCCGCGGCGATCTCGCGGGCGAACTCCGTCGCGGCCGCCACCACGTCGCCGTCCACGACCCGGTCCAGCAACCGCTGCCCTTCGACTCCCGCGAGCGCCTTGGCGGTGCGCGGCTTGCCGCTGGTGATCATCTCGGCCGCTACCGCGGGCCCCACGACGCGCGGCAGCCGCTGGGTGCCGCCGGCGCCGGGAACGAGCCCGAGCGTCACTTCCGGCAGCCCGAGTTTGCTGGCGGCGGTGGCGACCCGGTAGTGCGTGCCCAGCGCGAGCTCCAGCCCGCCGCCGAAGCACGTGCCGTCGATGGCCGCGACGACCGGTTTGCCGGCGGTCTCCAGCGCGGCGATGACGTCGCCGAGCGTCGGCTCGGCCGCGGACTTGGGCGTCCCGAACTCGGTGATGTCGGCACCCGCCGAGAAGAAGCCCGGACGGCCGGTCAGCACGACGGCTTCCACGTCGGCGGAGTCCAGGGCCCGGCGCAGATCCCGCACGATGCCCTCGCGCACGGCGTGCCCGAGCCCGTTGACCGGGGGGTTCTCGATTCGGATGATCGCGACGGGACCATCGAGGGCGTACTCGGTGGACATGCAGCAGACCCGCTCTCTGGTTGTGCGTTGTTCTCGGCTCATCGGCCCTGGAAGACGGCCGCGCACCGTTCCACGAAGGACTGGACGCCCTCCCGGAAATCCTCGGTGGCGAACACACCTTCTCACGGATTCGGGGGAGTTCGGCGATCTCAACGCCTGGCTGTAGCGACTGGTCGAGGAGGGTCCGGGTCACACCTGGAAACACCCGTGAGCGTTTGTGGGTGCCATAGCACCCACAAACACTCACGGATGTTCCCGAGCCGCTTCGGGGTCTTACGCTGTCCGCATCACACAACGCTCCGCCCGCGGCGCACCCGGCAAGCACTGCACGGCAGCGTGTGAACGTCGATCAAGACAGGAGTTGCAACTTGAGCGAGCCGACGTACTACGCCCCCGAGGGCGGCCTGCCGTCGCAGACCACGCTGCTGACCGACCGGGCCGTCGTGAAGGAGGCGTACACCGTCATCCCTCGTGGCGTGCTTCGCGACATCGTCACCAGCAACCTGCCCGGGTGGGACAACACCCGCGCGTGGATTCTCGCCAAGCCGATTGCCGGGTTCGCCACCACGTTCGCGCAGTACATCGTCGAGGTCTCGCCCGGCGGTGGGAGCACCGAGCCTGAGCCGGAGAGCGGCGTCGAGTCGGTGCTGTTCCTGCTCACCGGCACGCTGAACGTCGTCATCGAGGGCGAGAAGCACGTCCTCACCGCGGGCGGGTACGCGTACCTCCCGGCGGGCGACAGCTGGTCGGTGGCCAACGAGTCCGACGCCGCGGCGGCCTTCCAGTGGGTCCGCAAGGCCTACGAGCCGGTGGCGGGCTACCCGACGCCGAAGGCGTTCGCCGTGCAGGAGCAGGACATCGAGCCGACACCGATGCCCGACACCAACGGTGCGTGGGCCACCACCCGGTTCGTCGACCCGAACGACCTCTCGCACGACATGCACGTCAACATCGTGACGTTCGAACCCGGCGCGGTGATCCCGTTCGCCGAGACGCACGTGATGGAGCACGGCCTCTACGTCCTCGAGGGCAAGGCGGTGTACCGCCTCAACGACGACTGGGTCGAGGTCGAGGCCGGTGACTTCATGTGGCTGCGAGCCTTCTGCCCACAGGCCTGCTACGCGGGTGGTCCGGGCAAGTTCCGCTACCTGCTCTACAAGGACGTCAACCGGCAGATCAAGCTGACCTGACGCCCGTCGCAGGCACGGCGCAGCGGTGGCCCGGCGGATTCCGCCGGGCCACGCTCGTTCACACTGGTGCATCGCCGGGGCGCATAGTAGAACAAGGGTGTCGGACCCGGCGCCGGCGAGCAGGCGCACGGGGAACACCGCACGGGAGGCGCCCGTGACTCCGAGCCAACAACCTCCGGGATTCCTGCCGATCGCCGACCACGGGTTGATCGGCGACTTGCGCAGCGTGGCGCTGGTGGGCACCAACGGCACGATCGACTGGTACTGCTGCGGCCGCTTCGATGGTCCGAGCGTCTTCGCCGCCATCCTCGACGCCGACCGGGGCGGCTCGTTCGAACTCGCGGCCGACGTGCCCGCGCGGACCAAACAGTTCTACTTCCCGGACACCAACGTGCTGATCACCCGGTTCTTCGCCGAGGACGGCGTCGGCGAGATTCAGGACTTCATGCCGATCGTGAACGACTCGCGCGAGGCAGGCCGGCACCGGCTGATCCGCCGGGTGGTGTGCGTGCGGGGGTCGCTGCCGTTCCGCGCCCGGGTGGCGCCTCGGCTCGACTACGCCACGCGTCCGCACACCCTGCGCATCGAGGGCTGCCACGCGATCTTCGAGTCGGAGTCGCTGTCCCTGGCACTGACCGCAAGCGTGCCGGTCGAGCCCGATGGAACGGACGTTTGGTCGGCGTTCAAGCTGCACGAGGGCGAGGTCGCGGTCTTCGCCCTCGACCAGGTCGGCGGCGACGTGATGCCCCGGACGTGCCCGCTTGCCGAGGCCGAACGCGAGTTCGCCGCCACGGTGCGGTTCTGGCGGCAGTGGCTGTCCGCGTCCCGCTACCGCGGTCGGTGGCGAGAGATGGTTCACCGATCTGCGCTGACGCTGAAACTGCTCACCTACGCGCCGACCGGCGCGATCGTGGCCGCGCCGACGACGAGCCTCCCGGAGAGCATCGGCGGCGCGCGGAACTGGGACTACCGCTTCGTGTGGATCCGCGACGCCGCGTTCTGCGTTTACGCCCTGCTGCGGCTGGGGTTCACCGCGGAGGCCGAGGCGTTCATGGGGTTCCTGTCCAAGCACGTCGACCTCCGCCACTGCGACTCGTCGGGACCGTTGCAGATCATGTACGGCATCGACGGGCGCAGCGAACTGCCCGAACGCGAAATCCCCCACCTCAGCGGCTACCAGGGCTCCGCCCCCGTGCGCGTCGGCAACGCCGCCGTCCACCAGTTCCAGCTGGACATCTACGGGGCGCTGATCGACTCGATCTACCTCTACGACAAGTGGGGTGCGCCGATCTCCAGCGAGCGCTGGGACGACGTGGTCGGCGTGGTGGACTGGGTCTGCGCCAACTGGGACCGACCCGACGAGGGCGTCTGGGAAACCCGCGGCGGACGCAAGAACTTCCTGTACTCGCGGCTGATGTGCTGGGTGGCGATCGAACGCGCCATGCGGCTGGCCAACCACCGGGGTCTGCCCGCCGACATCCCGCGGTGGCGACAGGCCCGCGACACGATCTACCGGCAGATCATGAAGCGCGGCTGGTCGGACAAGCGGCACGCGTTCGTCCAGCACGAGGAGGACGACGTGCTCGACGCCGCGGTGCTCATGATGCCGTTGACCAAGTTCGTCTCCCCGACGGACCCGAAGTGGCTGTCCACGCTCGACGCGCTGGGCGAGCACCTGGTGTCGGACTCGCTGGTCTACCGCTACGACCCGCAGGCCAGCCCGGACGGGCTGCCGGGCACCGAGGGCACGTTCTCGATCTGCTCGTTCTGGTACGTCGAGGCGCTGACCCGCGCCGGACGCCTCGAAGAAGCCCGGCTCGCCTTCGAGAAGATGCTCACCTACGCAAACCACCTCGGCCTCTACGCCGAGGAGATCGGCCACACCGGCGAACAACTGGGCAACTTCCCCCAGGCCTTCACCCACCTCGCCCTGATCAGCGCCGCCTTCAACCTCGACCGAGCCCTCGGCTGACGACCGACGCGATGCCACCGGCGCAGGCCCCCCCTGGGGGCGAACGATAATGTGCCCGCATGCAGCTCGTGTCCTTGCAGGGTGTCGATCTCGACACCCTGCGCGCCGTTGTCGATGATCGCTCCTACACACGTGGTGTGCAGTACGCCGAGCAGCACGCGGTCGTGCGGATGCACTGGGACGATCCGGAAAACGCCCTCGCCGGCACCGTGCACGGCCGGACCGGCGATTTCTACCAGACGGTGGCGTACTTCCGCGAGCTCGGCGGCGCGTCTCTCGGGTTCGCGAAAGGCAAGTGCGACTGTCCGGTTTCGTTCAACTGCAAGCACGTGGTCGCTCTTGTGCTGACCGCGACGCAGGAAAGAAAGAAGCGCCCGGCCCCGCCGCGTCCGGCGCGGCAGGCCCAGAAGAAGAAACAACCGACCACGCGTCGAGCACAGGCAGACGACTGGGAACGGGTCCTGGGCGCACTACTCGAACCCCAGCCGAACCAACCGACGTATTCCGCTGAAGCGTTGCCGGTGGCGATCGAACTTTCCGTGCAGAAGACCCCGGCATTCGGCCGGGCGCCGGCTCCCGCACCCAGGTTGATGGCTCGGCTTGTGCGGCCGGGCAGGTCCGGCTGGGTCGCCGGAAACCTGAACTGGTCGAAAGTGAGCTCGCCGCATTACTACTACGGCGAGTACCTGGACTCACACCTGCGGGTGTTGCAGGAGTTGTACGCCTTCTACCAGGCGAGCTCGCGCCACTCGGGCTACTACGGCGAGGTCAAGACCATCGACCTGTCCGAATTCGGCTCTCGCCAGTTGTGGCCGTTGCTGGACGAAGCCAAGGCGGTCGGGCTGCGGTTGGTGCACGCGCGCAAGGCGCTCGGCGATGTCGCGCGCTATGCCGGCGAGCTCTGTCTGGACGCCAGGGAGCACGACGGCACGCTGGCGGTCGCCCCCACGTTGCACATCGACGGCGAAAGCACCGATGCTGTGCCGATCCTGTTCATCGGCCGCGAGGGGCATGGCGCGGTATGCGTCGACCGCGCACGGCTTCAAGGCGACGTCGATCTCGGCCAGGTCCAGCTTCGCCTCATCAAGCTCGCCAGAGGCGTGCCGCAACAGCTCCAGCAAATGGTGCGCAGCGGCCAGCGACTGGAAATCCCAACCGCCGAAAGCGCCCGGTTCAGCCAGCAGTACTTCCCTCGGCTGCGCCACCTGGCACCGATCATCTCCGCCGACGAGTCGTTCACCCCACCAGCGATCTCGGATCCCACGCTCGTGCTGCATGCCGACTACGGCGCTAAGCACAATCTCGAACTCAGCTGGGAGTGGGCCTACGACATCGGCGAGGAGCAGCGACGCGCGCCGCTGGCCGCGGACCAGACAGGTGCCGCGGGCTATCGCGACCTGGTCGCCGAGCGCGAAGTGCTCGCCGGGCTCAATGCTCCGCTGGACCAATTTGGTCTGCGGGGCTACGACCCCGAGCCCAGCCGCAGCGGTCACGCCGCGCTCAACGACACCGCGCTCAACGACACCGCGCTCGACGCCATCGACACCATGCGGTTCACCACCGAGCTGTTACCGCTGCTCGATGACCAGCCGGGCGTTGCCGTCGAGGTCAGCGGGGAGCCGGCCGACTACCGCGAGGTAAGCGACTCGCTGCAGATCGGCGTGGCTACCCACGACGTTTCCGGCGAAACAGACTGGTTCGACCTTGGTGTGAGCATCAGGATCGAGGGAAGGGAAGTGCCGTTCGCCCGGGTTTTCTCGGCTCTGGCGACGGACCAGACGCACCTGCTGCTCGATGACGGAGCATACTTCTCGCTGCAGAAGCCCGAGTTGCAGACGCTGTACAGGCTGATCGAGGAAGCGCGCACGCTGCACGATTCACCAGGCGAAACGCTGCGGATCAGCCGCTTCCAGGCTGGGCTGTGGGACGAGCTCGCCGCACTCGGTGTCGTCGACGGCCAGGCGACCGCCTGGCGCAAGCAGGTGCAGGGCCTGTTGTCGCTGGAGTCGCTGGATTCGCCCGATGTTCCCGCAACGCTCGCGGCCCAGCTGCGCTCGTACCAGCGGGACGGCTTCGATTGGCTGGCGTTTCTGTGGCGGCACCGCCTCGGCGGCATCCTCGCGGATGACATGGGGCTCGGCAAGACCGTGCAGTCGTTGGCGTTGATCTGCCACGCCAAGGACACCGAACCGGACGGCGCACCGTTCCTCATCGTCGCGCCGACGAGCGTGGTGTCGAACTGGGCTTCCGAAGCGGACCGATTCGCCCCTGGCCTGACGACCGTGCCGATCACCGAAACCCGGCAGCGCCGGGGGCAGGACCTCGACGCGGCCATCGAAGGCGCCGATGTGGTGATCACGTCATACGCGTTGTTCCGCATCGATTTCGACGAATACCACGAGCTGCCGTGGTCCGGGCTGATCCTGGACGAAGCCCAGTTCGTCAAGAACCACCAGTCGAAGATCTACCAATGCGCCCGGCGGCTGCCCACCGAGTTCAAACTCGCGGTCACTGGAACGCCGATGGAGAACAATCTGATGGAGCTGTGGTCGCTGTTGTCGATCACCTCGCCCGGACTGTTCCCGAACCCGACGAAATTCCGGCACTACTACGCGACTCCCATCGAGAAGCAGGCCGACACGGAACTGCTCGCTCAACTTCGGCGACGAGTAAGACCACTGGTCAAGCGCCGCACCAAGGAACAGGTCGTCGCCGATCTTCCGGAAAAGCAGGAGCAGGTCCTGAACGTCGACCTGCATCCTCGGCACCGCAAGCTCTACCAGACCCACCTGCAACGAGAGCGGCAAAAGGTGCTCGGTCTGATCGACGACATGAACAAGCACAGGTTCACCATTCTCCGTTCGCTGACGTTGTTGCGTCAGCTCAGCCTGCACGCCGGGCTCGTTGGCGACGAGCACCGGGACATGCCGTCCGCCAAGCTCGACACGCTGATCGATCAACTCCGGGACGTGGCCGCCGGTGGACACCGTGCACTGGTGTTCAGCCAGTTCACCGGATTTTTGGATACGGTGCGCGCCCGGCTGGCGACCGAAGGTCTGGACTACTGCTACCTCGACGGCAAGACCCGGGCCAGGGCATCAGTACTCAAGCGCTTCAAGGAAGGATCGGCCCCGGTTTTCGTCATCAGCCTGAAGGCCGGCGGGTTCGGGCTGAACCTGACCGAGGCTGACTACTGCTTCCTGCTCGACCCGTGGTGGAATCCCGCGACCGAGGCGCAGGCGGTGGACCGGACCCACCGCATCGGGCAGACACGGAACGTCATGGTGTACCGGCTGATCGCCAGGGACACCATCGAAGAGAAGGTGATGGCGCTCAAGGCCCGCAAGAGCGAACTTTTCGCCGGCGTTATGGACGAGGGCAATCTGTTCGGTGCTGGCCTGAACGCAGAAGACATCCGCGAACTGCTCACCTAGCCGGAAAGTCGCCCCGGTAATCGACGCCCCACACGCACCACGCCTCGATTACCGGGTGGTTTCCAGCTGGCCGCGGTCCCAGCCACCGCGTTCGGCGGCGGCTTCGTAGGTGGTCTGCAGGAACTCGAGCAGGGTTGCATCCGGGTCCGCTGCGGTTCGCACGGTTTCGTAGGGCAGCAGGAATTCGCCGAACTCGGGGTTGTAGGAGGCGTCGTCCGGGCGGACCGGGTGCTGGGCATACCCGGCGGGTTCAGGGTACGCGTAAGAGTAGAAGGTGCCCTCACCGGGTCCGCCGGGCCAGAAGCCGCAGCTGCTGAGCTCGTGGGAATAACCCTCGACCATCACCCAGTCCGCGCAGTTGGGGGCGCCGCCCGGATGTTCCGGTGCGGTGCGGCCGGAGAACCGGGTGACCGCCAGGTCCATCGCGCCCCAGAAGAAGTGGACCGGGCTGACCTTCCCCACGAACCGGGACCGGAATTCGGTCAGCACCCGGTGGGCGGCGAGCAGCTGCCGCCAGAACAGGCGCGCGTGCTCCGGGCTGTAGGAGGCGTGTTCGGTGTCTTCCTCGAACGGGATGGCATGCTCGATCTCCCTCGGCATCGTCCAGAAGGAAACCGGCAGGTCGAGCTCGCGGAGCGCGGCCATGGTCTCCCGGTAGAACTCCGCGACCGATTTCGGCTCCAATCGGACCTCCCGCGCGTCGCCGCTGCTGGACCGGATGTGCAGCTGGTGTGCGCAGAAGTCGAACTCGATGTCGAAGGACCGCCCGCCGTGCGGCATCACCGAGGTGGTCAGCCCGCGAGCCGAGACGTACAGCGGAACCTGCCACCAGTGGTTGACCATGGGCTCCATCGCCAACCGGACCTTCCCCACGACCTGGGTCCACATGTGCAGCGTGTCGCGAGTATCGGCCCAATCCTGCACGCGCAGCGACGGCCAATCCCCGACCGAATCTCGAACACCCGTCATAGCCGCCCCCCGGCACGCGTGACTGACGGCCCCAGTGTGCATTCCCCACCACCCCGCCGCGCTGCGGAGCGCTCTTTCGAACGTGCATGCGTTTCCTCGCGAAATCGCGCCCGACCAGTGTGAGAACGCCACGGCCTGGCAGGGCGCGACCCCTCGACTAGCGCTGTGCAGCGAGCCACCCGAACCGATGGAGCGCGCGGGCAAACCGCTCCGTTTCGGCAGCCAGGAATCCAAGGCTTGCCGTATCGACATCACCGAGGGAGATCTGCTCCGCTTCGCAGGCGAGGTCGCCCTGGAGCAAGCGCATGGCGGACACCATTTGTCCAGGAGTGTCGATCCGCGCCGGGATGCCGTCCGCCGCCAAAGCGTCGGATTCTCCTTGCCCACCAGCGCTTCCGAATGCGGCGGACACGATGCAGTCCGTGCACTCCCGGACAGCTCGGGGCAGACCGAGCGTCAAACCAGCCGGCTGCGAACATTCCTCGACTTCGTCGAACTCGAGGACCTGTCGGCACCACGTGACGATGAGCGAATCCCTTGTGCGGCAAAGGATGTGGGTGAACCGACACCACTCCGGGACAACGCCCCGACGGTACTGGAAGTACCGGACCTCGCCCCTCTCCGATATCCCGCAGGCCCGTGACATGGCGCGTGACTCCTGCATTTGCCCCTCCTCGAGTGAAGCGGATCTAAACACTGCCTAAGTTGAAGAAACCTCACTAGATCTCAATATCATCGTGAGTACACTCAAGTTATCGCAAGAACACTCAGAGTGGCATCGATCGATCGGGTACACGCTGACCGGTTGTGATACTGAGATCGACAATCTGTCGACCGCTCCGAGAACACAGGGAGAGCTACATCGATGGGACAAGCACCTGCGTCGAGCACCGTTCGGGCTCTTGAGCTGGGAATGCGCCTGCGCGAACGCCGCGAACAGCTTGGGCTCACGGCCGCAGCAGTGGGCAAGCAGACCGGCATCGGCGGCAACAACATGTCGTCGATCGAGATCGCGAAGCGCAAGCTCACCGCGACCAAGCTCGACGAACTCGCGCGCGTCTACGAGCTCTCCGCCGACGAGCACGCCGAACTCGAAGAGCTGCGCGCACAAGCCGGGCAGCGCGGCTGGTGGGACGACTACGCGCGCATGTACTCGGAAGACTTCCTGCGCTTCCTCGGTCTTGAGGCTGGCGCGTCTGCGACACGTGAATACGCGCCCGAGACCATTCCTGGTCCATTGCAGACTGCTGACTACGCCCGCGCCATGATCCGAGGCGGATCGCCCTACATCAAACCTGTCGACGTCGGTCCCCGCGTTGAATCCCGACTCGCGCGGCAAACTCGCCTACAAGGTCCCGACCCGTTCACGTGCACCGTCGTCATCGGTCAGACCGCCCTCCGCCAAGAGGTCGGCAGTCGCGAGATCATGGCAAACCAGCTGGCACGTCTTGCCAAACTCGCCGAAGACAGCCATGACCACCTCAGAATTCACGTCATGCCCTACACGGCGGGCGCGCATCCGGTCATCGGCGGCGGGCTCGTCTTGTTGGCGTTCGATTCTCGCTGGCTGCCCGACATGGTCTGGCAGGAGTCGGTGACCACGGGATCTTTGATCGACAAGCCGCACGTGGTGCGCGAACTCAGTGCCAGCTTCGACGAAGCGGTGGACCGCGCACTGGATCTCGATGCTTCGCTTGAGATGATCCATCAGGTCCGCAAGGAGATGGAGACGTCATGAACACCGCTGCCTCATCCACGCAGCCGACAACCGGCTGGTTCAAGAGTTCGTTTAGCAACCCGTCGCAAGCGTGCGTCGAAGTTCGCTTCAGCGACAGGGCAGTTTATGTTCGGGATTCCAAGGACTGCGGCGAAGGTCCTGTCATCAGCGTGTCCGGCAACGCTTGGTCGACGCTGCTCGCCGAGGTCGCCGGGCGACTTCCCGTCGGCACCAGCGGCACCATCCGCATCGTGCACCGCACCGACGGCGGGGCCGATCTCCAGTCGCTTCCCGCGCGCTCGTTAACGCTGTCCTACACGGCGGCCGAGTGGGATGCCTTCGTAGCTGGGGTCCGCGCCGGCGAGTTCGACCTTCCGCACTCCGCCCAGCCAGCGGCCTGATCCGCACGGGGCTGTGAGTCTCGTGGCCGCCCGAAAGACTCACAGCCCCGTGCCGTGTCAGGGAGTCACCTGAAGGCCGCCGACCGCACCCGCTTCGGGCCTTGGCTGATCGTGCAATCATGTAGTGCTGTGGAGTCCACCCGTGTTGATCGCTGGCTTTGGGCCGTCCGGCTGACCAAGACCCGTCCGGACGCCGCCGCAGCCTGTCGCGGCGGGCACGTGCGCGTCAACGACCGCCCCGCCAAGCCCGCGACCACCGTGTGCCCCGGTGACGAAATCCGAGCGCGCGTCGGTGACCGGACCCGGATTGTCGAGGTGGTGCGGGTGATCCAGCGGCGCGTCGGCGCGGCCGATGCCTCCACCTGCTACATCGACCGGACGCCGGCCCCGCCGCCGGAGGTCACGATGCCGGTGGCCCGCCGCGAGCGGGGCGCCGGACGGCCCACGAAGCGCGACCGCCGGATGATCGAAAAGTTCCGCGACGGGGGGATCTGACCGGCGGGCGTGCTCCTGGTTCATCGCTGCCCGGTCCGGGAAGAAGCGGGTCACCCCTGCCGGGCCCACCATCATGTAACGGACGATCCGTGGCGCCGTGAGGACCACGACCGAGGCCCGCAGCTCGTCGTAGCGAAACCGCCGACCGCGCACGGGATCGCTCACCCGGTGCCCTGGCCGGTGACCAGCCACTCCGCGATCAGAGCTCTATCAAGGCACCAGGCACGCGCGGTGGCGGCAGCGTCGTCGTCGGTGAACAGGTACTCCCACATCACCGACGGTGGCTTGCCGGCCATCGAGTTGATGTCGAAGACTCCTATCCGCAGCGACTGTATACATTCGCAGCGGTTCAATGCGAGAGGAAGGTTCCCGGATGTCCGGTGAGGTCGACGTGGCGATCATCGGCGGTGGATTGCTCGGGCTGGCAACGGCGAGGGCGGTGCTGCGCGCACACCCGGACGCCGCCGTGGCTGTCCTGGAGAAGGAATCGCGGTGGGGCGCGCACCAGTCCGGGCACAACAGCAACGTGATTCACAGTGGCCTCTACTACGCCCCGGGCAGCCTCAAAGCGCGACTGGCCCGCGCCGGCGGGGAGGCGATGATTCGCTACTGCGAAGAGCACGGCGTGCCGGTCAAGCGCACCGGCAAGATCGTGGTCGCCACGGCCGAGGACCAGTTGCCGCGGCTGGACGCGCTCGCAGTCCGAGGCCGGGAAAACGGGGTCACGGTGCAGCGGTTGAGCCGCGCCGATATCGCCGAGCGGGAACCGCACGTCGCCGGGGTCGGCGCGTTGGCAGTCGCCGACACCGCGATGACCGACTTCGGCCAGGTATGCCGCGCCTTCGCCGCCGAGCTCACCGCACTCGGCGCCGACCTGCGCACGAACTCGCCGGCGCGGTCGTTCACCGTCGGCCGCGACCGGACAGTCGTCCACACGCCCACCGGCGAGGTCCAGGCGCGGATCATCGTCAACTGCGCCGGCTTGCACAGCGACAAGATCGCCGAAGCCGCCGGGCACCTGCCGCCGGTGCGGATCATGCCCTTCCGCGGCGAATACGCCGAGATCCGCCCGGCTCGCCGCGGGCTGATCAACAATCCTGTCTACCCGGTTCCCGACCCGGAGCTCCCCTTCCTCGGCGTGCACGTGACGCCGATGCTCGACGGCACCGTGCACGTGGGTCCCAACGCCGTGCCCGCCCTGGCGCGCCAGGGATACCGGTGGCGCGACGTCGACCCGCGCATGCTGGGCGAACTGCTGCGCGACCCCGCCCTGCGCGGGCTCGCGCGACGCTATTGGCGTTACGGCCTCGCGGAAATCAGCCGATCGCTGATCTGGCCGCTGTTCGTCCGCGAAGTCCGCCGGATGCTGCCGGAGATCAACGGCGAAGACCTGCGCCGGCACGGCAGCGGCGTGCGGGCGCAGGCCGTCAAGGCCACCGGCGAGCTGGTCGACGACTTCGTCATCAGCCACACCCCGCGCGCGATCCACGTGCTCAACGCCCCGTCGCCGGCGGCGACTTCCAGCCTGCTCATCGGCAGCCACATCGCCGCCGAGGCCTTCGACCAGCTCGGGCTCGCCGACATCGCCCGGAGCGTGCGCGAGTCCCGGACCGGCATCTGACCCGGAAACCCGTCGCGGCGCAACCACGTGCCGCGACGGGCGTCGTGGGGTCGTGAGTGAGTTTTCCGGTAAGAACCGGAATCATCACTCACAAGCTGGTGCGTGGGGTCGTGAGTGAGTCTTCCGGTAAGAACCGGAATCATCACTCACAAGCTGGTGCGTGGGGTCGTGAGTGAGTTTTCCGGTAAGAACCGGAATCATCACTCACGAGCTGGTGCGTGGGGTCGTGAGCTGGTGCGGGTGGCGTGCGGCTCGGGTTTCTCCACTTCGGCGGGCAAGCCGCCGGTGATCCGCACCAGCTCGCCGAACGTCGTCGGGAACATCGCGTGCTTGGAGCCCGCGCCCGCCCAGACCTCCGGGTGGTCGGCCAGCATCCGGTCCACCACGGTCCGGATCGGCCGCGGGCGATCAGGTGGTGCAGGACGCCGAGCACGTCGGCGGGCGTGGCATCGGAGACGTAGTACCGGTTCGGCTTGACGTGCAGGACGACGCGGTCCGCGCGTGCGGTCGTCAGCAGGTGGTCGACCAGCACCAGGTCGGCGGCCAGCTCGCCAGCGGAGTTGTCGGCGACGAGGTGGGCGGGACCCGGGCGCGGCGAACAGCGACCACAACAGCAGGCTGTCACCGGCCACCAATCCCGCCGCGGCGCCCTCGGTGCCCGCCGACATCCGGAACGCGAGGTCTGCCTGGTTTCCCCACACCGCGGCCTGCACCACGGCTTGAAACGCCGCGCCTGAAGAGGGTTCTGGCTGTTCACGGCACATCGGTTGCGGAGGCTGTGGTGGCTCCGCCGGGGGTGGTGAAGCCGGCCAGGACCCTCGCCGGGGTGCCGTTGGCGACCTTGATCGAGACGTTTCGTTCGCCTTGGTCGTTCACGTCGAGCTGCTGGTCCGCTAGGACTGCTCCGTTGCCGTCCAGCGCGAACAAGTGGACCCGGCCCGGGGCGTTCACGTCGAGGCGGGCGTGAACCTCACCATGCCCGGCTTGCGCACCGGTGAGCCCGGTTCCCGCGTCGCCCGCCGGCGGCGCGCCCCCCAGCGAGGTGTTCAGCCGTACCGCCTGGTCTATCGACCGCGGAGAGTCCACGGAGGACAGAGCGTCCGTAGGGAGGACCGGGGCAGGTGGCGGGGCCGGCTGGTCGGCCGGCCGGTCCTGGAGGATCGCCCAGCCCCAGCGGTACGGGTCGCCTTGCACGCCTCCCCAGGTGGACCAGCCGATCCGGGACTGACCGGTCAGGTCCTGGGTGTCCGAGTCGTACACCAGGACGTTCAGGCCCAGCTTCCGGGGATCGACCGAACCAGGCAGCACCCGCAGCGGGATGGCGAGCTCGACCGCGTACCCGCCCTCGCGCAGCTTGGACGCGAGCTTGACGCCGGGCGCGGTCTCCTCGCCCGGGCCCTGGTGGTTGTCGGCGTCCCTGGCGTAGCAGGGTGCCCCGGATCCGCTGGTGGTCGGCAGCACCGCCACCTTGAACGTGCTCGACGTGTTCTCCGAATCCGCCTTCGGGTCGATGGTGATCTCGACGGCGTCGGTGCGCCAATGCTGCTTGCAGTCCTCGGCCGTCAGGAGCGCGCCCTGCTGCTCGTCCATTACATCGACCAACGCGTACAACGTCTCATCGCGCCAGGAAAACCTTGCGGTAGCGGCACAATCCGGCGCCGCGCACTCCTCACCTTCCCACAGCGCGGATGCGTCGAGCGGTGTGCCCGGGTACTCCCCTGGTTCCGCTTCGCCGTCCACCACCGGCTCGGTGCCGGCTTGCGGAATCGTCGTGGCCGGTACCAGTTCCAGGGCTGCGGCGCTCTCGCCCGTCGCGCCGTCATCGGTGCGGGTGATCAGGGTGTAGGTGTGATCGCCGCCCTGCATTCCGGTGGGCATTTCCGGGTCCGTGCTGCGCACCCCGAAGGTGAGCATCGCGGTTTCCCCGGGAGCGATTGCCTGGAACGGCTGCTCGGCGTTTGGCACGTCGAACCCCTGAGGCGGCACGAACCGAACCGTGCCGGAACGGGGTTGCGCGCTGTAATTGTGCACGACCACTTGCACATCGCGTTCGCCGAGGGCCGGGACCGTCTGGACCGGTGCGACCTCGTTCTGCAGCAGCGGAAGCTGCGCTTCGGTGGTCCACCGCTGGAACTCCGCGACACCCGGCAGCGGCGCCTGCTCGGCCACGACCGGCGGGACGACGTCGAATCGCAGCTCGCTTTCCCCGCGGCCCTGCGGGGATTCGATGCGCACCGGCACCTGAACCCGCTCGGAGCGGTGCTGGCCAGCAACCGCCACCGCTAGGTCGACTCGTTCGGTCGCCCCCGGTTCCAGCGGCCGGAACGCGCCGTCGCCCTGGACTTGCCATCCTGGCGGCAGATCCAGCGCGACCCGACCCGCCCGCAACGCCGTGTTCGCCGGGGCGGTCACCTCGACCTGAACCGGCGTGCTCCCACCGGCGGTGATCCGCGAGCGCTCTGCGGTCGCGGTCAGCCCGGTTCCGGCCGGCAAGCCGCCGGGAATCGGCAGCAATGCCCCGAGCAACGGCGCATCCGCGCCTTGCGCCGCTGGCACGTGCGGCGCGCGGTTGGCCATCTCGGTGAGGTGATCGCATCCGATCTGCGCGGGATCGCCCGGGATGTCCGGCCGGGTGGCCCACCCCTGGCTCTGGTACACGCGTTCGGCGACGCGTTCCCGCTGCTCCCAGTTGGTGTCCCCGCCGACCCCGTACACGTAGTACTCGGGTCCCGGGGAATCCGCGGGGGTGGTGCGCTTCTCGCAGTCCGGGCCGCGGGCTTCCTCCTCCGCCCCGGCCGAGTTGGACAGCAGCCGGCGCACGGACCACGGCGAGAGTCCTTCGTCGCTGATCTGCTCCGGGAACGCCGCGGGATCGGCGGCCTGGCGGTAGGCCTCGAGCGCGAGCCGCGCCGCGTACTGGTGGTTGCCGTGGTTGCCCGGCGCGGGCGCGGGGTCCATGGTCACCACGACCTCGGGCCGGGTTTGCCGCACGACGCGAACGAGCTTCGCCAGCACCTCGTCGTAGTGCCAGGCCTGCTCGGTCAGCGGCGCGCTCACCGTGTAGTAGAGGTCGGGTTTGTCCAAGTTGTACACGTCCGAGATGCCGAGACCTCCGACAGCACGGCGTTCCTCGCCTTCGCGCAGCAGGCCCAACGCCGGTCCTTCCTCCGGCCCGACCGCGTTGCCACCCCCTTCGCCGCGGGTGATGGTCACGACACCGGTTCGCACCTGGTGGTCGTGCTGCCAGCGACCGAAGGTCGACAGCAGCGAAGCCTCGTCGTCCGGATGCGCCCCGACGAAGAGAACTTCCAGGTCTTGCGGCGAATCCGGCTGCGCGGAAGCCGTCGGGGCCAGAATCCCCGCACCCAGCGCCGCCGCCAGCGCGACAACCGAACCTGCACGAACCGATGACACCGATCCACTCCTCGGACGAGACGATCACGCGGCGCCGAGAATGGCACGGCCCCGATCTCCGCGCACCCAAGAACAGCTACCGCAGACGACATCTCACACTTCAGGACGACCGCGGTGCGGGAGCAGCAGGAGCGAAGATCGATCAAACTCGCTTCGCCGCGGCACGCGCGCTCGCGCGAATCAACCGCAGCACAGAGGTATCGCGGCGGGTCGGTCGCGCAACCAGGGAAATGGCAACCCAAGCCGCCGAACGGCTGGATCGCTGAGCGCAGGCTGGTCCAGGTCAGGCCTGTGCGGCGGCGCGCCGGAGCAGCACCCATGTCGACGCAAGCAGCGCTGCCGCCGCGACGGCTTGCGCAACCGCGAAGGTGCCCCAGGAACCCTGATATGCGCCGTCGGACCAGAAGGCGTTGCCGAGGTAGGTGAATCGGGGGCCGAGGAGCAGGGAGCCGAGCAGGAGCAGCAGTTCCGGGCCGAGGTAGGCGGCGACGGTCGCGGCGACGAAGGCCCGCTGGGATTCGTCGCCGGGCTCCGTGAGCGCGGTGGCCGCGCACAGCCCGCCGATCGCGACCACCGGCAGCAATGCCGCCAGCGCTCCCACCCCGGCCAGCACGGTCACGCTGCCGTATTCGTGCGGGATCCCGGCGAACAGCAGGATGAACTGCGCGGCGGCTGCGCCCACCACGACGTAAGCGAGCGGGCGCCGGGTCGGCGGCACGATGCGGGCGCGCCGGGGCAGCACGTCGAACGGCGCCAGCCGCATGGCCAGCATGACGGTGAGGGCGATCACAGCGAAGAACTCCAGCCAGACCCACACATCGGCCTCGGCGTGGATCGAGGCGAGCGCGTCCAC
The DNA here is from genome assembly GCF_012277335.1 of Saccharopolyspora sp. ASAGF58. NCBI lineage: Bacteria > Bacillati > Actinomycetota > Actinomycetes > Pseudonocardiales > Pseudonocardiaceae > Saccharopolyspora > Saccharopolyspora sp. ASAGF58. Next base: position 6,923,447 of record NZ_CP040605.1, read on the forward strand.
GAGGCAGTAGACCGCGTTCGCGACGACCAGTCCGCTACCGACCGCGCCCCGTCCGCCGGGGCGCTCCATCAGCACCAACCCGGCGAACAGCAGGGCGAACCGGATCAAGAGGTAGCCGAGCCCCAGGAAGCTCGAAGCGGCGATCATCGGGGTGGAGACGAACAACGTGGTCGCCGCGACCGCCGCGGCTGCCGCGAAAAGCACCTTCGGGCTGCGGAGCCACACCGGGGTCCGCACGCGGCTGCGCCAGTCCCCATCGACCGGCGGTGGCGCCGTTCGCGCGCGGGCCCAGTCGAGCACCGCCGCCATCCTCGCCGACAGGTTGCCGACGCCCGGCGGGCTGACCGCGTTGCGCAACTCCGCTGCCAACGCGGAAAACGGCACGCTCGCCGCGCTTGCCGCCACGACGCTCAGCGCTTGTGGCAGCCGCCCGCAAAGTTCGATCAGCTCGTCGGCGGCCTGCGGCTCGGCCGCCAGCCGGTCCTCCCCCAACCGGCGGACCAGGAGCTCGCGCGCCTCGCCCGCGCTGAGCACGTCCAGCATCACCGAGCGGGCGCCCTCGGCGATCAGGCCGGTCAGCGGGTTTCGGCTGGTCAGCACGATGAAGGAGTTGGAACCACCGGGCAGCAACGGGCGCACCTGCTCGGCGTCGCGGACGTCGTCCAGCACCACCAGAACCCGCTTGTCGGCCAGCAACGTGCGGTACCGGGCCGCCTGAGCAGCAACGTCCGACGGAATCCTGTCTTCTCCCAAGGCTTCCAGGAAACTCCGGAGCACATCGCCGGGTCGCGCCGGCCAGCCGGAAGGGTCAGAACCCCGCAGGTCCGCGTACAACTGCCCGCCGGGGAACCGGTCCGCCACCTGATTCGCCCAGTGCACCGCCAGGGCCGTCTTGCCGATGCCCGTGGTGCCCTCGACCGCCGCGATCACCACCGCCCGGGCGGAATCCGCCAGCACGGCGTGCAACGCGGCCAGTTCATCCGCCTGCCCGGCGAACGGGGCAACGGCCTGCGGCAGCTGCCGCGGCACCACCGGCGCCTGGTGCTGTCCGCCGAAGTGAACACCGCCGTAGACGGCACCCACCTGCGCAACCGGCCCGTTGACCGTGCCGCTCTGCTCGTTGTTCGTCTCGCCCTCATCGCCCACGAGCCACCCACCCCCATGCCATCTGGCCCAATGCGACGTTACCGGACGATCTTAGCGCCAGCGGTGAAAACCCGTGCGGGGAAAGGACATGTGCGGGTCCGCCTCGTCAGGCCGGGGCGGGCCGCAGCCGCGCGACGAAGTCCGCGAACTCGGCCTGCTGCTGCGGGGTCATCACGCCCTTCGGGACCACCACGGCCTGCGCCTTGCCGAACATCACGTACCAGACCTCGGGAGTTTCCACCGCGCGCCCGAGACCGGCCCACCAGAGCCGCGACTCGCACAACGGGTAGGAGATCTGCATCCACTCGTCGTTGAGCACCAGGCGGAATCCCTGCTTGATGGCCGCGGCCTGCATCCGCATCACCACCGCCACCAGGATCGGCCCGATCGCGAACACCAGCACCAGTCCGCCGACCACCGCCGTGTACCCGAACGGGTCCGATGGGTCCAGCACGACCAGGAGGAGCCCCAGCAGCGCGAGCACCCCGCCAAGGATGCGGATGAGCATCAGCTGGTTGCGAACCAGGAACCGGATGGTGCGCCGCAGCTGCTGCGCGTCGTAGGGGACCTCGAAGTACATCTGCACCGGTGCATATTAGGGCGCGCACCACCGTTTTCACGGCCCCGGGCAGGTATCGAGACTGCAACTTCCTCGGCGCGGTTGAGGGAGCGCCGATCGACGCGCCCTCGAGTCGCGAGACGCGGGCACACCAGCCGCTCGAGGGCTCGATCGAAGCACCGGGCACAGTCGTCCGACAGCGGTCACACAGGCATCAAACCGGTAAATTTCACCTTAATCCAACGTATGACTCGACCCACCTTGACAGCAGCGCGCTTCGCATTCACTCTTTCGTGCCATTAACCTGTCCGACAGCCGGACAGCCAGGCATGGCGTCCGGCGCATCGGCGCGATGGAAGCAGTCCTCGCCCACCTGCGCGACGCGATCGAGCGGGGCGAGTACGCGGTCGGCGACAAGCTGCCTGCCGAGGCCAGCCTCGGCAAGGAGTTCGAAGTCAGCCGGTCGGTCGTCCGGGAGGCGCTGCGGGGCCTCCAGGCCCTCGGCCTGACGGCGTCGAAGACCGGCAAGGGCACGTTCGTGGTCTCCAACCGGCCAGTCGACAACCCGGTGTTCGGTCCCTACTCGGCGCGGGACATCCTCGAAGTCCGACGGCACGTGGAGGTCCCGGCCGCGGCCTACGCCGCCCAGCGGCACACCTCGGACCACCTGGATGCACTCACCGAACTGGTGGAGCGGATGGAGCAGGAGACCGACAACACCGCTTGGGTGGCGTTGGACTCGCTGTTCCACATCACCATCGCCCAGGCATCGGGCAACCCGGTCTTCGGGAAGGTGATCGAGGAGATCCGGGACGCGCTGGCCAGGCAGTCGACCCTGCTCAACCAGCTCACCGACCGGCGCACGGCGTCCAACGTCGAGCACCGGATACTCCTCGAAGCGATCGGTCGCGGCGACGAACTCGCCGCGACCGAGGCGATGACCCAGCACCTGACGCGTGTCGAAAGCACGCTCAGCAACATCGTCGGGCCCAAGACCGCGACCGCGGCTCCCGCAGTGGATGAGAACGGGAAGTCTGAATCCAATGACCGACCAGACCCTGCGGCCGTCGCAACGTGGCGACGGGCCCGCCGACGCCGGTGACGCCGGTTACAGCAAGTTGCTGAAAGCGCGGCACATCAACATGATCGCCATCGGCGGGGCGATCGGCACCGGGCTGTTCCTCGGAGCCGGTGGCCGGCTCGCGCAGGCCGGCCCGTCGCTGGCGATCGCCTACGCGGTGTGCGGGTCGTTCGCGTCGTGCTGCTGGCGATGCTCATGCCGTGGGACGGCTACAGCAAGGGCGAGAGCCCGTTCGTCACCGTGCTCTCCCACCTTCGACGAAATCGGCCGGCTCACCCTGATGGCCCTGCCGCTGATCATCATCGCGCTGGTCATCGGCTGGTTCCGGGTCCGCAAGCAGATCGACACCTCGGTGCTCGAAAAGGCCGGCGCATGACCCGGACGCCCCCGGTCGGCGTTCCCGCGCACGTGCCGCTCGTGCACGTGCTGCGGGACGGCCTCGTAGAGAGCGTCTGGCCCTGGAGCTGGCGGGCGTCGACGCGACGCTGCTCGCCCGGTTCACCCGCGACGACCTGAACGTCGCCGACGTCCTGAAGAGCTGACGAACGAGCAAGGGGTGCGAGTGCCGAAAGCTTCGGCGCTCACACCCCTTGGTCCGTCCACAGCGGATCCCCGGTCATCGGCGTTTGGCGTATATGTGGCTGGCGTGTTCCACCAGGGCGATCAGGACTTCCTTGGCCGAGTCGCGGTCGCGGGCGTCGCACGGGACGACCGGGATGCCTGGGTCGAGGTCGAGCGCCGTGGCTACCTCCTCCGCGCCGAAGCGCCGCGAGCCCGCGAAGTGGTTGACCGCCACGATGAACGGGATCTCGCGGCTCTCGAAGTAGTCCACCGCCGCGAAGCAGTCCCGCAGGCGGCGGGTGTCCGCAAGCACGACCGCGCCGAGCGCGCCCTGCGCGATGTCGTCCCAGAAGAACCAGAAGCGGTCCTGCCCGGGCGTGCCGAACAGGTACAGCGCGAACTTGTCCTGCAGCGTGATGCGGCCGAAGTCCATCGCCACAGTTGTGGTGGTCTTCTGCTCCACACCGCTGGTGGAGTCCACGCCGCGCCCGGCCTCGGTGAGCTGCTCCTCGGTGTGCAGCGGCCGGATTTCGCTGACCGCGCCGACCATCGTCGTCTTGCCGACGCCGAACCCGCCGGCGATCAGGATCTTCAGCGCGGTGCGGGGTGAGCCGGTCCGTTCTTCAGAGCGCGCGAAGGCCATTGATCACTTCCTGCAGGAGGTCTTCACCGGGCAGTTCGCGCGGTGGTGTGGGGCGTTCTACGTGGACGTGTCCGGCGTCGAGGAGATCGGCGAGCAGCACCCGGACGACGCTCAACGGCAGGTCCGCGCGGGCGGCGATCTCCGCGACCGACAGCTGTCGGCCCCGGCAGAGGTTGAGAATTCCGGCTTGTTCGGGGGTGAGCGTCAGGTCGTGTTCGGGGGCCGTGGTGGCCACGACGAGCGTGATGATGTCCAGGACGCCGCGGCGCGGCTGGGCACGTCCCCCGGTCATCGCGTACAGCCGCACCAGGGGGCCCGCATCGTCGTCGTACCAGTTCTGACCGGCCCCGCTCACGGCCGGCCGCCTTCTCCGGCTGCGGACGGCTTGCGGCCTCCCCCGCGCCGCGCCGGGTGCGTCATAGTGCGCCTCCGGATTCGCCGCGTGAGCGTTCGGCGGCGTGCATGTGGTCGCCGACCTGGTTGATCAGGTAGACGTAGTGCGCAGACCCCCGGATTTATCTGTGGGGTTAGCACGTCGAGTCCGATCCTGACGTGCCCAGCGGTAACCCTGCCAACGTTAGATAGTTCGGTGCTGTATAGTTCTGGGTATGGCCGTCACGCTGCGATCGAACGCGAACATCACCTTTCAGTGCGCGTTCCGCGTCGTGTGGTGCCCGAAATACCGGCGCCGGGTCATCGGTGGCCGGATGGAGGAACGCTTGAAGCAGCTCATCCGGGAAGTCGTCGAGGAGAAGGGGGCGTGGCTGGTGGAGCTGGAAACGATGCCGGACCACGTTCACGTTCTCGTCGAAGTCGACCCGCAGTACGGGGTGCACAAGCTGGTCAAAGCGATTAAGGGACGTTCGTCGCGGGTGTTGCGGGAAGAGTTCCCGTGGTTGCGGTCGAAGCTTCCGACGCTGTGAACCAACAGCTACTTCGTCGCGACGGTCGGCGGCGCACCGCTGTCGGTCATCAAGCGCTACGTCGAACAGCAGAAGGCCCGGTGAGCCGATGCTGACGGGACGTCGCTACCGCTTGAAGCTCACCACCGCGCAGGCCGCCCAGTGCGAGGAGTTCGGCAATATCTGCCGGGCAGTGTGGAACACCGCCCTGGAACAACGCCGCGAGTACCGGCGGCGGGGGGCGTGGATGAACTACAACGAGCAAGCCGGACAGCTCGCCGACGCGAAAACCGAGCACGACTGGTTGCAGACCGTGCCGTCGCACATCCTCCAGCAGGCGTTGAAGGACCTGGACCGGGCGTGCCGCGACCACGGCACGTTCCGGGTTAAGTGGCGCGGCAAGCAGCGTTGGAACCCGTCGTTGCGGTTCCCGATGGGCAAGCTCATCGAGGTCGAGCGGCTGAACAAGCGGTGGGGACGGGCGAAGCTCCCGAAGCTGGGGTGGGTGCAGTTCCGCATGACCCGCCAGCTCGGCGGTGCCGTGCGGTCCGCGACAGTGTCCCGCGACGGCCGGGACTGGTTCGTGTCGTTCCTCGTCGACGACGGCGCCATCACCCCAGAACGGCACGCCGCACCCCACAGCGGCGTCGGTGTCGATCGTGGAGTCGCGGCAGCGGTAGCTACCAGTGACGGCAAGCTCATTGACCGCGATTTCGTCTCGCCTGGCGAGGATGAGCGTTACCGCGGGTTGCAGCAGAAGCTTTCCCGGCAGAAGCGGGGCAGCGCAAACCGTAAGAAGACGCTCGGCAAGATGCGCCGGTTGAAGCGGCGCGAACGCGACCGGCGAGCGGACTTCTGCTCGCAGGTCGCGGCCGAGCTCACCGACCGCAACGCGCTGGTCGTGCTGGAAGACCTCCGTACCCGGAACATGACCCGGTCGGCGAGCGGAACCGCCGGAGAACCCGGCCGGAACGTCGCCCAAAAGTCCGGCCTGAACCGCGCCATCCTCGACAAAGGCTGGCACAAGCTTGAACTGGCCCTGCGTAACGCTGCCCGCTATACCGGCAGCGAGATCGTGAAGGTGCCTGCTGCGTACACGTCGCAGACGTGCGCGGTGTGCCGTGCTGTGGACCCGGAAAGCCGTGAGAGCCAAGCGGTTTTCCGGTGTACCCAGTGCGGCCACACGGCGCACGCTGACGTGAACGCGGCGAAGAACATTCTCGCCGCCGGACGGGCGGTGACAGCCTGTGGAGACCTCGCCGTTAGGCGGTCCGTGAAGCAGGAACCGCAACCGGCGTTAGCGCTGGTTGGAATCCCCCGGCTTTAGCCGTGGGAAGGACGTCAACAGGCGCGCCATCTCGTAGGCGACGAGGCCGATGTCTGCACCCGCCTCGGCGAAGACCGTGAGGCACGTGCCGCCGCCGGCGGCCACGACGAACAGGTAACCGCCATCCAGTTCGATCATGGCCTGGCGGACGGAACCGGCGTCGAAGTGCCGTCCGGTGCCCTTGGCGAGGCTATGCAGCGCCGACGCGACAACGGCGAGGTGTTCGCCGTCCTCGTTGCTGACCCCCGAGGAAACCGCCATGGCCAGCCCGTCGTTGGACAGCAGCAGCGCGAGCGTGACTCGCGGCACGTTGTGGACCAGCTCGTCCAAGAGCCAGCTCAACTCCCCGGAATGTTCGGCCGTCCCAAACATCGGTTTGCTCCTCGATTTGCGGTGGAAGGGGTTCAGGCGTCGTCGGTCGGTGCGCCGCGCCCGCGGGCGAACCCCTGCTGCAGCGCGGACATCATGCTTCGCGCCTGCTCCGGCGACAGCGAGGCCGTCGGGGCCGACTCGGTCTTACTGTCCCGGAAATCGGTTGCTTGCAGCCCAGGGGCGAGGCTCGCCTGCCGGGTCCGGCGGGGCAGGACTTCGGTGTCCTGCTCGACTTCGACAGCGGCTTCCTCGGCCGGGGCTTCCTCGGCCGAGGCCGCGCCGATCGCCGCCGGCTCCCGCCAGACCGGCTGCCGCGTCGGCGCCGGGGGCTCGACCTTCGCCGGTACCCGGACCGGAAGCCGCGTCGCGACCGCCTTCTTCGGCAGCGCAGCGGGTTGATCGTCGGGCGCCGCGAACGACTCGGACGGCCATTCAGGCGGCTCCGAGGCCGGTTCCGAAGCGAGGATCGACATCGGAAGCAGCACCACCGCCGTGGTACCACCGTAGGGAGAGCGACGCAGCGACACGGTGCAGCCCTGCCGGTTTGCCAGGCGGCTCACCAGGAACAGGCCCAGCCGGTCGCCCTCGAACAGCTCCAGCTGGTGCGCTTCGGCGATCAAGCGGTTGGCCTCGTCCAGCCGCTCCGGGCTCATGCCCAGGCCGCGGTCCTCGATCTCCACGACGAACCCGGTGCCGACCGGCTCGCCGTGCACCAGCACGGTGCTGTCGGGCGGCGAGAAAGTGGTGGCGTTCTCCACCAGTTCGGCGAACAGGTGCGTGATGTCGGAAACCGACGAGCCGAGCACGGACAGCTGGGGCATCCGGCGGATTTCGACGCGCGCGTAGGCCTCGACCTCGGAGACGGCCGAGCGGACCAGGTTCATCAACGGCACCGGCTGGCGCCAGGCCCGGCCGGGAGTGGCACCGGACATGATGATCAGCCCCTCGGCGTGGCGGCGCATCCGCGTCGCCAGGTGGTCGACCCGGAACAGGTCTTCGAGCGCCGCCGGATCCTCCGTTCGGCGCTCCATCGCGTCCAAGATGCCGAGCTGCCGGTGCACCAGGGATTGGCTGCGCCGGGCCAGGTTGACGAACACGCCGGAGACGCCCGTGAGCAGTTCGGCGCGCTCGGCCGCGGCCTGCAGCGCCGCGCGTTGCACCGCGTTGAGCGCATCGCCGACCTGGCCGATCTCGCCCTCGCCGGGCGCGACCACCGGGACGTCGGCCTCGATGTCGATCTTCTCCCCGGTCCGGATCCGCCGCATCGCCTGCGGGAGCCGCCGATTCGCCAGCTCCAACGCCGAGTCGCGCAGGCCGACCAGCTCGATCACCATGCCCCGACCGATCCGGACGGAGACCACCAACGCGAGCAGCACGGCGAGCAGACCGAGGATCACCGTCAGCGCCGCCTGGGTCGTCACCGACTGGCCAGCCGATTCCGCCTGCGCAGCGCCCACGGCACGCGCATTGGCCTGGCTGGCGTCCACCGCCTGCTCCAGGACTCGCACCGCGCCGCGCCATTGGTCGAGGGAGAACGTGCTGGTGGCCGTGTCGAGCATTTCGCTCTGCATCGCGCTGAGTGACCGGTAGGCGTCGCCGTCGACGAGTTGCTGGTATGCGGCCCGGTTCGCATCCGGGAGGTCGGGCAGCAAGCTGGCGGTAAGCACCTGCTGGCCGCCGAGGGCGCCGGCGAACGCCCGGTGCTGCTCCGGTGTCATCCGCCCGGAAACGAGCGCCGAGGTCGCCACCGCGTCCTGGCGCGCGATCATCTCGGCCACGCGACTGTGCTGCAGGACGACCCGGGCGGTGGCCGCGGCCTGCCCGTCCTGCACCCCCGTCAACACCTCGCCCACCGCGAAGGCATCGTCGATCGCGGCGGTATACGCGTTGTAGGCGCTGTACCAGTCCGTTTGCTTCGCTACCAGGCGCGGGTGCTCATCCCGAACCTGGTCGAGGCCCTGCACGAGAACGTTGATGCGCTGGTTCACCTCGGGGGCGAGGCTCGCTATGTCGGCCTTGGCCACGGTCACGCCGTCGAGCAGCGCTGTCGCGGCCTCGGCCGTGCGCGCACGCTGCGCGGAGAGCGCCTGCTCCCCCGCGGCCCGCGGAGCGGCCAGGTACTGCACGGCCGCGGCGCGCTCGCCCTGCAGGCTGTCGAACAGGTTCCGCACTGGACCAGCCAGCTTCTCGTTGAGCTCCTCGACCTGGTGCAGCGTCCAGGCGTTCTGCACCGCCGAGACCGTGGCCAGCGACCACAGCGCCATGAGCGAGACCACCGGAACGGCGAGCAGCGCCACGGTTTTCGCGCGCACCGATTTCGGCTGCGGCAGACTCGGGAATCTGATTTTGGAATACCTGCGGGTTTCGGGCATGAACCATCCATCCCGGATTATAGAAGGAGAGCTTGTGGGCGGGTCGATCAATTCAGAGCGTTATTCACGAGCGTTACCACCCAAGGCGGTAGAATTCGAGCGCTGCGATAATGCGGATGATGGTAGGCAGTTCGGCGAGGCGTAAACATTCAGCGGGTTCGTGAGGGTTGAGCGGCCGGTCTCCGTGCTGAAGGTGATCTTGGGTGCCGAGTAGCCGGGGGGAATCTCACCCCCCGGCCCTCACAGAACCGTGCTTAACAGTCTCCCGTTACACGGCTCTTCTCATCAATCGTTAGAACGTGGTTACCCATTTCCAGTGGACGAATAGTGCGGGCTCTCGATTGATGAGTCCGCGCCACCACCGTTTGGCTTTCTTGAAGGTTCCCAGTCGTCGATACTTGTTGCGTGCCCATCGCACCAGGTAGGTGTTGATGCGTTGCAGGAGACGCTGTAACCTCGATTTGTTGAACCTGCCGTAGTAGTTCATCCAACCACGCACGATCGGGTTGATCCATTCGGCTAGGTCCGCGAGGTCGGTATTGCTGCGCTTATGGATGCGCCAGCCCCGCACTTTACGACTCATCGCTTTGAGCGCGTCAGGACTGACCGCAGGCGAGAATGTGGTGAACAGTTGCCCGTTCCTATTCTGCGCGCTACGTGCCCGGAACTCATACCCCAAGAACGTAAACGACGTGTACTCATGCGAGCCTCGCCGGTTATCGTCCTTGCAGAGCACGATCTTGGTTTTCTCGGGATGTAACTGAAGTCCCAAGTTTTCCAATCTCTCCGCGAGAGCATCGCGCACTCTTTGTGCTTGATACTCGGTCGTGCAGTGCAGCACGGCATCGTCTGCGTAACGCTCAAAACCCACGGTCGGGAACTCCCGTTCCAGCCACAGGTCCATCGCATAATGCAGAACCAGGTTCGCCAGCACGGGTGAAACCGCCGACCCTTGAGGCGTTCCGCGGACTCGTTCCGTCACGGCACCATCGGGTAGTTGCAACGGCGCTGTCAGCCACCGTTTCACATACAACAACACCCATCGGTCGGTGGTGTTGGCCTCCACCGCTTTAAGGACGAGTTCATGATCCAAGGTGTCGAAGAACTTCTGGATGTCCAGATCGACCACCCAGTTGCTCTCCCAGCACCGCTGACGACATTTCCGCAGCGCGTCATGCGCCGAACGTCCCGGCCGGTACCCGTACGAGTCGCGATGAAAGATCGACTCCGTCCGTGGTTCCAGCCGCAACGCCACCACTGTCTGCGCGACACGGTCCGCCACCGTCGGCACCCCAAGAATCCTCGTTCCACCATGCGGTTTCGGTATCTCCACCGCACGCACCGGAGGCGGGAAATACGTCCCGGACGACATCCGAACCCAAATCTTGTACAGGTTTCCCTGAAGATCGGCCTCGAACTCGTCTACGGACATCTTGTCCACCCCAGCGGCACCCTTGTTCGCCGCAACCCGTTTATACGCCTCCCACACAAGCTGCTTCGGTATCTGAAACGACCTGCTCTTCTGACCTGACTTGCTCACTCTTCGTCCTCCCAGAACGAACGCTCTGGTTGCTCGCGCGAACAAACCTCGATGAGCCGGCGCCTTCGCTCCACCCCCATTACAGGAGTTTCATCACTACTACGAGCCGGTCCGCCAGCGGATTCCGCAACGGTACTCAACACCTCACGATTTCTGTCGCTCAATGCTCTCCCTCTCACCACCCGACAAAGCCGGGCGGACATATCGGAACCCGAACCCGCCTTCCCAAGTTCCGTGCAAGAGCCGCAGAACAGGCTCACGCCGCCTCTGTGCCGGGCACCGCCTGGCCAATAAACGGGACTCCCGCCAGACTCATCCCGGGATCGCATTGGTCACCCCGGTTCTGATGCCGATTTCTAAGTAACGACACTTCATCAGCGGTTCACTCACGTTCGCCTTCCTGTTCCCTACCTGACACCTCAAACGGATGCCTTTTCCTCATCGCTCAGCACCACAGTCTTCAGCTAAGGCACCATGAGGTGGTTTGACACCATTCCCCGCAGAACGATGCCGAAGGGCCCCGAACTCCTTCATCTCTCACACAGCAACACATCTAGTGAGTCGATACCTACATACGACTCCTTTCTGCGCTCTTGGCGCAACAACGCCTCTGAGCTACGGCAGCCGAACTTGATTCCCGGGTGAGCCGGCCGACCGCGTGTGACCGGTAGGGCCGGCGCTTCCCCACCTGATGATCCGCCACCGGTTGCGCCGCGATGCCGCATTCTTCCATCAGGCGGAGGAACGGGGAACAGTCCACGACTCGGAAGACGTCGCCTACCACGAACGCCGCCTGGAGATCGTCGGAGAACTCCGCCCATGACCCGCAAGATCCGGAAACCCTTTTCCGGCAGCTGACGCTCCCGGCAATGAGCGCGGTCGGGAACCCTGCGCCGGGTCGGCTGCTGTTCGAGAATTGTCGGGTCAACACACCCGCGCCGCGTCGACGACGCAACCCACAGGAGCTATCCGCATGAGCACTTCAGCGCAGATCGGCGTCACCGGGCTCGCCGTCATGGGGCGCAACCTCGCCCGCAACTTCGCGCGCAACGGCTACGCGGTCGCCGTGCACAACCGCACCGCGTCGAAGACCCGGGCGCTCATGGACGAATTCGGCCACGAAGGCGACTTCGTCGCGACCGAAACCCCGGCCGATTTCGTCGCCGCGCTGGAACGCCCCCGCCGCCTCGTGATCATGGTCAAGGCCGGTGATCCCACCGACGCCGTCATCCAGGAGTTCGCGCCCCTGCTGGAACCGGGCGACATGATCATCGACGGTGGCAACGCGCACTTCGCCGACACGCGACGCCGGGAGCGCGAACTGCGCGAGCACGACATCCACTTCGTCGGCACCGGCATCTCCGGCGGCGAAGAAGGCGCGCTGCACGGACCCAGCATCATGCCCGGCGGATCCACGCAGTCCTACGACTCCCTCGGACCCATGCTGGAGAAGATCGCCGCGAAGGCCGCCGACGGCGCACCCTGCGTGACGCACATCGGCCCCGACGGCGCCGGCCATTTCGTGAAGATGGTGCACAACGGCATCGAATACGCGGACATGCAGCTGATCGGCGAGGCCTACCAGCTGCTGCGCGACGTCGCGGGCTTCTCCCCCGCCCAGATCGCCGACATCTTCCGCACCTGGAACACCGGCCGCCTCGACTCCTACCTGATCGAGATCACCGCCGAGGTCCTGTCCCATGTGGACGCCGCGACTGGCAAGCCGTTCGTGGACGTGGTCGCCGACCAGGCGGAGCAGAAGGGCACCGGACGCTGGACCGTGCAGCTCGCGCTCGAACTGGGCGTACCGGTGCCGGGCATCGCTGAAGCGGTCTTCGCCCGCTCGCTGTCCGGCCACACCGCGCTGCGCGAAGCCTCCCACGGGCTCGCGGGCCCCGCGGCGAGACCGCTGGGCAGCTCCGAGGCGGCCGCGTTCGCCGACCAGGTCGAGCAGGCGTTGTACGCGTCCAAGATCGTGTCCTACACGCAGGGCTTCCACGAGATCGCCGCAGGCAGCGCGGAATACGACTGGAACATCGACCTGGGTGCGATCGCCTCGATCTGGCGTGGCGGCTGCATAATCCGCGCCGCGTTCCTAGACCGCATCCGCGCCGCCTACGATTCGCGCCCCGACCTGCCGAGCCTGCTCTCCGACCGGACGTTCGCGCAGGAGATTACCGCCGCCCAGGACGACTGGCGGGCGGTACTGGTCGCCGCCACCACCCAGGGCGTGCCGACACCGGGATTCGCGGCGGCACTCGCCTACTACGACGCGCTGCGCGCGGACCGGCTCCCGGCCGCGCTCACCCAAGGCCAACGCGACTACTTCGGTGCCCACACCTACCGCCGGACCGACCGCGAAGGCTCGTTCCACACCCTCTGGGCGGCAGACCACTCCGAAGTGCCGGCCTGACTCGCTTCCGCCCCGGCTACGCGGTTACGGCGCGGCCGTAGCGGTCTTCCAGGCGGACGACGTCCGCCTGCCACCCCGGATCCGCCGTGGAGGCTTCCAGCAGGACCACGTCGGACACCGCGATGATCCGGTGCAGAACCCCGGACGGGATGCTCGCCGTCTGGCCGGGGCTGAGCTCCATTCGGAACAGCGACGTCCGGCTGGGCCCGATGTCGAGCAGCGCGAAGCCGGACTGGACAGCGACCGTTTCCTCCTTCTTCTCGTGGTACTGCAGCGAAAGCGCCTCACCCGCGCGGATGTGCAGCACCTTGCCGACGTATCGGCCTTGCACAACGGCGAAGATCTCTTCGTAGCCCCAGGGCTTTTCGATCCGGACCACCGTTGCGAGGCTGGACAGCGCGAACTCTGCGACGTCGGTCACGACGATCCATTCCTTTCCAGTGAAACGCCAACTCGAATGCGCGTTCGGGCGGGCCGCGAACGCGCGGACGGCGCGTTCGCGGGTGTCTCGACGACCTGGCGGCGCACAACGAACCAGCATTTGATTCCCCCAAGCACGCGGTGCGAAGCACCGCGGACTTGGGCACCATAACGCCGGAAAAGCGAAGCCGCCCAGGGCTGGGGGCACCCGGGCCGATACCGCTACCGGATTGGACGACAGGCGGCGACGTGTGCTTCGGAAGTGACAACTGGGGCTGCTGGGGCCCGCGACCGGGCGCGTCAGACTCGACCGGCATCCTGCTGGTCCGGCTCGTCGTCGACCCCTCCGTGGCCCGAGACCGCCTCCGGGACCGGCACGCTGACGACGAACCCAGCCTGCGCTGGCGCCTGGACCGCACGAACGAACTCGCCGAGATCCGACGCGGCCGGACTCGACGACCTCGTGCTGGACTCCTCCCACGAGCCGCCGACGAGCCTCGCCGCCGAGGTCCGCGCCGCGGCCGGCTGGTAGTGCCGTGAGTCTTCTGGCTGCTACAGCAACCCAGAAGACTCACGGTCGGCGTTGCCAGCGCCCGTTTCAGGCTGGTGCGCCAGTTTCCACCAGGCTGCCGTCGGCGAGGCGAAGCCAGCGGTTCACGCCGATGTTCGCGAGGAACCGCTCGTCGTGACTCACCACCACGAACGCGCCTTCGTAGGCGTTGAGCGCACTTTCGAGCTGCCCGACGCTCACCAGGTCGAGGTTGTTGGTCGGTTCGTCGAGCAGCAGGAGTTGGGGGGCCGGTTCGGCGAACAGGACGCAGGCCAGGGTCGCGCGCAGCCGCTCGCCGCCGGAGAGCACCCCGACCGGAAGGTGCACGCGGGTGCCGCGGAACAGGAATCGGGCGAGCAAGTGCATCCGCTGCGACTCCGGCATTTCCGGCGCGAAGGCAACCAAGTTCTCCAGCACCGTGCGGTCGAGGTCCAGCAGGTCCAGCCGTTGCGAGAGGTAGGCGATACGGCCAACGGCGTGTTTCGTGCTGCCGCCCTCCAGATCGCCGTTGATCACGCGCAGCAGCGTGGACTTCCCGGCGCCGTTGGGCCCGGTCAGCGCGATCCGCTCGGGCCCCCGGATCGACAGGGAGACGCCTTCGCCCGCGAAGAAGTCTCGCTCCCCGCGGCGAACCCGCATCCCTTCGCCGAGGAAGACCGTGCGCCCGGCCGGAACGTTGGTCCCGGGCAGCTGCAGCGCGATCCGCTGCTCATCGCGCAACGCACGTTCGGCCTCGTCGAGCCGCGCCTTGGCCTGGTTGAGCCGCGCGGCGTGCGTCTCGTCGGCCTTCCCCGCCGACTCCTGGGCGCGTCGCTTCCGCGCCCCGGCGAGAATCTTCGGCAGCCCAGCGCTCTCGATGTTGCGGGCGGCGTTGCTGGCCCGGCGCTGCGCCCGCTCGCGGGCCTGCTGCATCTCCCGCTTCTCGCGCTTGACCTCTTGCTCTGCGCTGCGGATGTTCTTCTCCGCGACCTCGCGCTCGGCGTGCACGGTCTCCTCGTACACCGTGAAGTTCCCGCCGTAGTATCGGATCTCGCCCTGGTCCAGTTCGGCGATGCGGTCCATGCGGTCGAGCAGCGTCCGGTCGTGGCTGACCAGCAGCAGGCAGCCCTGCCAGTCTTCGAGCACGCCGTAGAGCTTGCGGCGCGTGTCGACGTCGAGGTTGTTGGTCGGTTCGTCGAGTAGCAACACGTCGGGCCGCTTCAGCAGCTGTGCCGCCAGGCCGAGCGAGACGACCTGGCCGCCGCTGAGGGTGTGCAGGCGCCGGGTCAAGGAGACGTCCCCGAGGCCCAGCCTTTCCAGCTGTGCGCGGGTGCGTTCCTCGATGTCCCAGTCATTGCCGACCGCGGCGAAGTTCTCCTCGCTCGCATCCCCGGACTCGATGGCAGCAAGGGCCCGGAGCACCGGCGCGATGCCCAGGACCTCGGCCACGGCCGGATCGCCATCCAGAGGCAAGCTCTGCGGGAGGTAGCCGAGCACCCCTTCGACGGACGCGGAACCTCCGGTCGGCCGGTACTCGCCGGCGATCAGCTTCAGCAGCGTGCTCTTGCCCGCGCCGTTCGGGGCCACGAGACCGGTGCGGCCGCCGCCGATGGTGAAGGAGAGGTCCTGGAAGACCGGCGTGTCGTCCGGCCAGGAAAAGGACAGGTTGGAGCAGGTGATGAACGCATCGGACATGTGTGAGAGCCCTCGTGGGTGATGCGGGCGCACCAAGGCGGCCCGGAGAAGAACGATGGAACGACGACATGGCCACGACGGCGGCGCACACGAGCGCCTGCAGGTGGCAGATCACGTCCGGGTATCACCCGGAGATGTCGTCGTCACCAATCACGTCTGGTCTCCCTCACTCGCAATCCACTCCACCGTAGCAACAGGGCTCCGGGCGGTGCCACCGGGTTTTGCAGATCGCTGCCCGGCCGAGGACGCCCGGGCCGGTGCCGAAGTGGACGGCGAGCCGACTTTCAGCAGCCGTGCGACGGAAGCGGTGGGTTTCGTCGTGCTCGACAGGCCCGCGGAACCGGAAGAACCGGGCGCCTGGTGCGCGAAGACCCTCGCCCGGTTCGAGGTGCCCCCGGCGAACCACGTCATCGACCGGATGCCCACCGCATCTGGTACGAACGGGTTCGAAGATCCGCGCCGCGACCCTCCGCGAGTGGGCCCGGCCGCACCACGAGGCGAAGACGGCGCCTGGACCTGGGAGTGCGTGAATCCCCGAGGCGGGAAGGCATCGGTGGCGGTCGCGCTGCGTCCGCCGCCAACCGGGTGTTCCATTGTTGGTCGGGGTCCACCCACCGCTCGCGGAGCCGAACGCCGATTCAGGTACCGGTCGGTACCGCGAAAGGAGGCTCATGCTTCGAGAGGACTGGCCGACACCCGAGGAAGGCCTCGTCATCACGCATTTCCTCACCGTGCGCGACGTCGCCCGCTCACGGGAGTTCTACGCCGACATCTTCGGCGGACGGGTCGTGCTGGAGGAGAACCCGGCGATCGTCAAGGTCGCCAATTCGTGGATCATCATGAACCCGGGTGGCGGTCCCACTCCCGACAAGCCCGACGTCGTCCTGGAGCCCCCGGATCGGCCCACCACGGTGTCGGCCTTCATGAACGTGCGCGTGGCCGACATCGCCGCCTTCCACTCCGCGGCGCGCCGGAAGGGCGCCGAGTTCCTCACCGAACCCATCGACCGCAAGGCCGAGATCCGCTGCTACATGCGCGATCCCGACGGTTACCTGATCGAAGTCGGCCAGGCCACCGGGATGCTCGAAGGGATCTTCGCCGACCGGCCGGCGGATTCGGGACGCTGACCCGGCGGGATGCCGCTGCTGGACGATGCCTCGCCCGGCAGCGGCCGGCTGGGACGTTCCTATCGCATCGCCTCGTGGAGTTTCATCCTCGAAGATCTGCCGGTTGAACTCGCTGCGGTCCAGGCCGTGCCGTGCTCGCTGGGGTTGACGCCGCCGTGCTCGGTGACGAGATCCGGGTTCTCCTCGGCCACGGCACGCATCTTCGCGACTCCGTCGGGTTCGAGCGGTGCCCGTAGAAGCCCACCAGTTCATGCCGGTCGGCACTCGTCCAAACAGGACCGCCGCAGTCGCATGCCCCAAGCGGAGTGCCGATTCGGAGCCGGCAGGCGATAGTCGGGGCGCACCGTGTTGACCAGCGCGGCTTCCCGCGCACCGGTCCCGGACGCTGGGCAGATCACCACCGGCCGGACACCTGACCCGTCTGGGCACGGTGCGACGCGCGCTCCGGACACTGTGGACGGATGACAGGATCCGCCCGGAAGGCGGGCGCGGAAGTCACCCGCTG
The DNA here is from genome assembly GCF_012277335.1 of Saccharopolyspora sp. ASAGF58. Taxonomy (NCBI): domain Bacteria; kingdom Bacillati; phylum Actinomycetota; class Actinomycetes; order Pseudonocardiales; family Pseudonocardiaceae; genus Saccharopolyspora; species Saccharopolyspora sp. ASAGF58. The sequence goes on from NZ_CP040605.1 coordinate 6,940,639, forward strand.
GGTGCCGACCACGAGAGCACTCCTCATCGGACAGCGCGTCATCGCGGACATCGGCACTTGGAAGCAGAGCCAGGTTGTCAGCCGTGCCGGGACAACCAGTCGACCGTGAATTCGTGCTCGGCCGCCAGGAGGCTGTGCACCTCACTCGCGAAGAGGTCTTCCAGTTTGCCGCCGAGCAACGGGATGCCCACCTTCACATCGCCCTCTACGACGAACTCGCACCCCGCCGCCGGCAGGTCCCGCAGCCGCTGCGAAGCCGTGATCGCCTGCGGCACGGCCAACGCACCCGCCGTCACTTCGGCCGCGTAACCACCGGCGGCCTCACGACGCCAGACCTCGCTGCGGTCGATCGAGAGGTCCCCGCCGACGACTGCGCGCGCCACCGAGGGGATCGCCCCGGCGCGCACGCCCTGGCGGATCCGGAACCGCGCGCCGGTAGCGGTCGCCTCGTGCTCGACCAACTCGTTGTCACCGCCGAGCACTCGCAGCCGCTCGCGGAGGCAGTCGGAGTCCGTCAGCGCTGCGAACACCCGAGCAGCGGGCCACTCGTAGGTGCTCCGGTACTCGATCCTGCGCGTCATGCAGAGAAGGTTACTGCCGATTTCACGACGCTGCGGTTATGAACCGGTGTCGCGGGGGCGACCGGTTCGCGTCACCTCCGCGACCTCGCGCCCCCACCGCCGCCGACTCGCTCGAGCTGCCCACCGGTGGATCACCTCCGGGGGCGGCCCCGCGTTGCCCGAGCTACGGCGGATCCAGCGCACAATTATCCTTATTGGACGATTTCGCGCGCTGTGGTGACGCGCAGCGGTTCGCAACCGTCCAACGTGGGCCTGCGCGGCCGAGTGCGTCGAGTTGAATTAATTCGGTGGCGTGGCGCGGGAAAACCGTAGATCATTGCTGCATCAAAGTCACCGAGAGGCAGGAAGAACGATGTACGCGGCAGTTGAAGGTGCAAGGGTGCCGATCCGGATGTGGGCTGACCCGCAGTCGGTCGAAGACGCCGCCATGCGCCAATTGCACAACGTCGCCAACCTGCCATGGGTGCACGGACTCGCCGTGATGCCGGACGTGCACTACGGCAAGGGCGCCACCGTCGGCAGCGTGATCGCCATGCGCAACGCCGTGTCCCCGGCGGCGGTCGGCGTCGACATCGGGTGCGGGATGAGCGCCGTGCGAACGTCCCTGACCGCTGCCGATCTGCCGGACGACCTGCGTGTGCTGCGCGGCCGGATCGAATCGGCCGTGCCGGTCGGCTTCGCCATGCACCGCACCCCGGTGAACCCGTCGCGCGTACCCGGGCTGAGCGGCTGGCAGGAGTTCTGGTCCGTCTTCGGGGAACTGCACCCGGGCGTGCAGAACCTCCAGGACCGGGCGCGGGCACAGATCGGCAGCCTCGGCGGCGGCAACCACTTCATCGAGGTCTGCCTGGAGCAGGGCGGCCCGGACGCCGGCCGCGTGTGGCTGATGCTGCACTCAGGTTCGCGCGGGATCGGCAACGAGCTGGCGAAGCGGCACATCGACATCGCGCGGCGCCTCCCGCACAACGCGGACCTGCCGGACCCGGACCTCGCGGTGTTCGTCGCGGGTACGTCGGAGATGCAGGCCTACCGCCGGGACCTGTTCTGGGCGCAGGACTACGCGGCGCGCAACCGCGCCACGATGCTGGCCCTGGTGCAGCGGGCGCTAGCCGAAACGGTGCCGGGGACCAGGTTCGACACGCCGATCTCGTGCCACCACAACTACGTGGCCGAGGAGAGCTACGACGGCGTCGAGGTGCTCGTCACCCGCAAGGGCGCGATCCGGGCGGGCGGGGGTGATCTCGGCATCATCCCGGGCAGCATGGGCACCGGGTCGTACATCGTGCGCGGCCTCGGCAACGAGCGGTCGTTCCAGTCCGCCTCGCACGGCGCCGGTCGGCGAATGTCACGGAACAAGGCCCGCAAGACCTTCACGGCCGCTGACCTGGAAGCGCAGACGGCCGGCGTGGAGTGCCGCAAGGATGCCGGCGTGGTCGACGAGATCCCGGCCGCTTACAAGGACATCGATTCGGTGATCGCCGCGCAAACCGACCTGGTCGAGGTGGTGACGCACCTGAAGCAGGTCGTCTGCGTCAAGGGGTGAACGCCGGGTTTCTCGGTGGCCCGACCGCCGAGGCACCCGGGCCAACCGGCAAAACGAAGCACGGGTCTTCCCCGGTCGTGCCCACGGCGAAGGCAGCTCCTTGAAACCCGGATCGCCGCCCGATCTACCCGATTTGACGGCCGTTCGACCACCCGAAGACCACCGCGAAGTTCGGCCGCAACGCGGCGCTTTCGAGTGGCTCGGGTGGCGGCGGGCTGGTCTGATCGCAGGATGGATGTGGCTGCGAATCCGGTCGCTGCGGCTCGGTGGGACTGGCGTTCGGTGATCTGCTGGGCGCTTTGGGGCTGGGGATCATCGGCGTTTAACACCGTGATCCTCACCTTCGTGTTCACCGTGTACCTGACGGGCTCGGTGGCGAGCGACCCGCAGACCGGGTCCAAAGCGCTCGGTGTCACGCTCACCATCGCCGGAGCGTGCATCGCGCTGATCGCGCCGGTGACCGGGCAGCGCAGCGATGCCGGCGGACGGCGCAAGCGGTGGCTGGCGCTGCACACCGCCCTCGTAGTGGTCAGCACGGCCGGGCTGTACTTCGTCCAGGACGTTCCGTCCTTCCTGCTGCTGGGCCTGGTGCTGGTCGCCGTCGGCAGCGTGTTCGTGGAGTTCGCGGGCGTGAACTACAACGCGATGCTGCTCCAGGTCTCGACGCCGGCGTCGATCGGCCGAATCTCGGGATTCGGCTGGGCGATGGGCTACTTCGGGGGGCTCGTCGCGCTGGCGATCGTCCTGTTCGGGTTCGTGCAACCCGAAATCGGCCTGTTCGGCGTGACCTCCGAGGACGGACTCAACATCCGCGTCGTCGCGCTGTTCGCGGCCACGTGGTTCGCGCTCTTCGCGTTGCCACTGCTCATCTTCGTTCCCGAGGCCCCATCGCCTGCGGATCAAGTCCAGCGGTCCTTCCTGACCGGGTACCTCGTGCTGGGCAAACGGCTGGCGCGGATGTGGCGCACCGACCGGAGCACGTTGGGATACCTGGCGGCCAGCGCGATCTACCGGGATGGGCTGGCCGCGATCTTCACCTTCGGCGGTGTGATCGCGGCGGGCACCTTCGGTTTCAGCCCCGGCGAGGTGGTGGTCTTCGCGATCGCGGCGAACCTGATCGCCGGTGCCAGCGCTTTCCTGGGCGGTCGAGCGGACGACCGGTTCGGCCCGAAGCCCATCATCGTCACGTCGCTGTTCGGCCTGGTCGTGGTGGGCAGTTCGATGGTGGTGCTACCCGGCAAGGCCGCTTTCTGGGTGTGCGGGCTGCTTCTGGCAGGTTTCCTGGGACCGACGGAATCGGCCAGCCGGACCTTCCTCGCCCGCATCGCGCCGCCGGGGAGGGAAGGCGAAACGTTCGGCCTCTACGCCACCACCGGACGGGCCGTGAGCTTCCTCGGACCACTGGCCTTCAGCGGCTTCATCGCCCTGTTCGGCACCCAACGCGCAGGCATGGCCGGGATCGTCCTCATCCTGCTGATCGGCCTGCTCGCGATGATTCCCGTCCGAGCCCCCCAACGCACCGGCGCGGCGACCACCGGCACGTCCAGGAATGCCGCGGTCAGCAGCGAATCGTCGAGCAACGCCTCGATCCCGAACCGGTAGACGGCGCTCAACCCGACCGGCGTCGACGCCGCGAGGACGCCTTGGCGGACCTGGTCGACCAGACGCCGCGTGCACCGGGCGAGCAGCGCGTCCATCAGCTCGTGCTTGCTCCCGAACTCGCGGTAGATCGCTCCCTTGCCGATCCCCGCACGGCGAGCGATCCGCTCGACCGGTGACTCCGTCGAAACCATCGCGCAGCACCAAACCTTCGGCGGCATCGAAGATCGCGACCACCCGGTTGGGGATCTGCGGCCGCGGCACCTGATCTCACCTGCTCGTAGTGACCAGAACTTCGACTTTGGTCACTATAGCGGGGTAATCGGCTTGCCCAGCGGGACTTGGACGGGAAAGAGTTGGCCTCGTGGCCATCCAGTTCCCGCTGACGAGTGCTCGCCTGCAGGTTCGCCCGTTCCGGACCGAGGACCGCACCGCGATCCACGCGGTCTACGGCGACCCCGAGGTGATGCGCTACGTCGCGTACGGGAACGCGGTCCCTGCCACGGAGAGCGCGGCGATGGTCGATGACTACATCCAGCACCAACGCATGCACGGCTACTCGTTCTGGGCAGTGATCGAGCGCTCGACGGGCCGTTTCATCGGCGACGCCGGGTTCGAGGCGCGCGACGTCGGCGCCGAGTTCGGCTATACGCTGGCACGCCAGTCGTGGGGTCAAGGCCTCGCCACCGAGGTCGGGCAGCTCTGCCTCGCCGCGGCATTCGACCAACTCCACCTGCCGGAGTTGACGGCGGTCGTCGATCCCCGGAACCCCGCCTCGGCGCGCGTGCTCGACAAGCTCGGATTCCGGCCACACGGCGAATGTTTCGAATACGGCAGGCCGCACCGCAGATACCTGATCACCGCCGAAAACTGGCGGCGCGGCTGTCCTAGCGAGCCGATTGCAGGCACCTTTCCGACTTTCGCCCGCCACTCCCGAGGACGCCCCCGACGAATTGATCGAGAATTTCTTTGAACAATTCGATCACGGCGTCGATCATTTTTTCAAAGTCATTTACCGGCGACCCTGAACTATTGATCTCCGACGACGGCAGATCACAAATGCGATCGATCTAGCTATTTGGACGATCGCCACGCCTGGACACATCACGATGGTGACGATCTGTGACTGCACCCCCTGATCTCGCAGGCTCGATCAACGTACAGGGGACATCTTAGGCGCCGAGAACGTGTCGATCTCACCTTGAGTGAGGAGTGTTCCCAATTGGACATATCAACAGCACCACGATCGTAGGATCATGCATTTCTGCCGCTGCCGACCGGAAAGACCGTGTTTACCGTTACGAATAGTCGCCTTCCGGATCTCGCGAGGCGATTTGGGGAAAATGATCTCGAATGCGGGATTCTCGCGCATTGATCAAAAGGAGGCTCGAGTGTCCTCAACGCTTGTTCGCCTTGGCGGGATTGCCGCCTTCGTGTTGGGTACTTCGATCGGTCTTGCTCCACTGGGGAGCGCTGAAGTGAATTCGGCGACACCACCGCTGGTCCGCACGGCCGACGACAAGTGCGATAAACCTGGGGAGTGCCCAGCGCCACCGCTGCTGCCGTGCAACTTCGAAGAGTGCCCGCCTCCGTGCGTGGAGAACTGCCCGCCGGAGGAGGTCGCGCCGCCGCCTGCACCACCGGCAGCGGTGCCTCCGGCGGTGCCACCGGCAGCTGTGCCTCCGGCCCAGCCTCCGGCAGCGGTGCCACCTGCGCAGTCGCCAGCACAGCGGCCGTCGGCTAGGCCGACATCGGCCAGGCCGCAGGTCGTCCCGACGGCCAAGCCCACCGTCCCGCCGACGCCGCAGGTCGTGCAGAAGCCGGTCGGCGCCGTTCCGGCGGGTGGCGGGGCCACGGCACAGGACGACTCCGGCGTCTCCGGCCCGCTGCTGGCAGCAGGCGGCGCGGCGGTCGTCGTCCTGGCGGCTGGTGGCGCTTACGCGCACCGACGTCGGCGTGCCGAGTCGCAGCGCTGATCCAGCCGGGATGGTGGTGTGCGCTCCGGAAGCGCACACCACCATCCCGCACGAATGCCCGCACACAGGCGGAACTCGCCGTCGCGGAAGCACGGAGGTGGAACGTGAGAGCTGGAGTTCTAGCCTTGTGGATCACCTTGCTGCTGTCCGCGGCGGGCGCGGCCGTCTTCGGCCCGGCGGGCGCGGATTCCGCACCGCCGCCGGCCGCAGCCCCCGCACCGGTGGTACCGGCGACGTCGGTGCCGGGCGATCCCCATCCCATCGGGATCGCCATGCCGTCCATCCGGGTGGCGTCGAGCCTCGTGCCGCTGGGGTTGAACGCGGACGGTTCCGTCCAAGTTCCCCCGATCGAGACGCCCAGGCAGGCCGGTTGGTACGACGGCGGGGCGGGAGCGGGCGAGGTCGGCCCGTTCGTCGTACTGGGCCACGTCGACTCCTACACCGAGGCCGGGGTGTTCTACCGGTTGCGCGATCTCCGCGCCGGTGACCGGATCCGGGTCGACCGCCGGGACGGTTCGCAGGTCACCTACCTGGTCGACCGCATCGAGCGGTTCCCGAAAGACAAGTTCCCCACCGACGCCGTGTACGGCGACGTGCCCCGTCCGGAGATCCGGCTGATCACGTGCGGCGGGGATTTCGACAAGTCGCGCCGCAGCTACGAGGACAACCTGATCGTGTTCGGCCACCTCGCCTGAGATCAGCGCGCTCGAGCTCATCAGGTCACGGGGGCGAGCGCGACCTCAGCCGGGCTCGCGGGAACCTGCGCCGGCAGCTCTACCAGCGCGGATCGCCGCCCGAGCGGGACGTAATCCCCGCGCTCGGGGTGACGCGCGGCCCGACCGCCCTGCGCGAGGACAGCCCCTACGTCACCGCGGTCATGACGATGTACGCCCAGGCTGATCAGCCTGCGGACCTGTTCGGCGATGTCTCCGTGGGGGACCTCGCGGGTGCTCGACCACGGTCGGCGTACGGGTTCCCGAGCGGACGCGACTCGCGGCTGAACCGGCACCGAGTGCCGATCGCCTCTGTTCCGCAACCTCACATCTGAGCCACGCTTGGTGCGCGGGCTGGTGAGGGGGTGCTCGGGGGTGCCGTTCGAGAACCGGAGGGACGCTGGTCGTCGGCTGGCGCAACAGTTGTTGCACTTCCGCAGCGCGGACGCCGTGGTCCTCGGATTGCCGCGCGGTGGGGTGCCGGTGGCGTTCGAAGTCGCGCAGGCGCTGCGCGCGCCGCTGGACGTGATCGTGGTTCGCAAGCTCGGCGTGCCCACCCATCCCGAGCTCGGCATGGGCGCCATCGGGGAAGGCGACGTTCGCATCATCAACAACGAGGTGCTGTGGAAGACCGGGGTCAGCGCGAGGGAACTGGACGAGGTGGAGCGGCGCGAACGGGTCGAACTCGACCGGCGCGCGCGGCTGTTCCGCGTCGATCGCCGACGCGTGGACGTGACCGGCAGAACTGCGATCGTCGTCGACGACGGGATCGCCACCGGCTCCACCGCGCACGTGGCCTGCCGAGTGGCCCGCGAGCAGGGCGCCGCCCGCGTGGTCCTGGCCGTGCCCGTGGCGCCGCCGCACGCGCTGGAACGACTTGAGGAAGTGACCGACGAGCAGGTCTGCCTGGAGACTCCGGGCTGGTTCATGGCGATCGGCCAGTGGTACCGGGACTTCACCCAGACTCCCGATGCCGAAGTCGTCGAGTTGCTCCACCACGCCGGCCAAGCCCGCGCGACGAGGACCGCAGATGACCGATGAGCACCGCGGATGCTCGCAACGGCAGTTCCTCGCCGACGCCGCCGTCGCGGTGCCGCTGGCCGCGTGCTCGAAACAGGCCGTCCCTTGAAAGCAAGCCCCGACGGGTGTGCCGCCGTGGATGTTGACCCCGGATCCGGCGGCCGACCCCGACTTCGTCCGCGACGCGAATTCATCGCCATCGGCGTGGACCACGCGCTGCGGTCCACTCCCCTGCCCTCCGGCTACCCGGGCTGGCCACCCTTGTCCTATGTGGACTTCCTTACGGCGCGGGTCGCTCACGACTTCGACGGGGCTGCAAGGCACTCAGCCAGGAATCGTTCCAGCCCCGACCAGGAGCGTTCGGGGAGCGTTCGTCGTACTGGATCCGCAGGCTCCCGGCTGTTCGCCTGCGGCGCCATGAAGGCATGCATGATGTTGGCGAGCGCCTGCAGCTGCCAGTCCGCGCGAGCACCTCGGCGCGCAGGTTCGCTCGCGACTGAGACGAGGTCAGAATTCGTTGGCAACACTGGACTTCCACGAGTTCCGACCGGTCATGCGCGGTCCCCGGCGAGCTCGGGGCGTGGTTCGGCGTGTTCCCGGCGGGGCAGCAGGACCGGCGTGCCCAGGATGAGCACCCCGGCGATCGCGATGGCGACGCGGGTGCCTGTGGCGAAAGTACCTCAGCCAGGGCACTCCTCGCGGCGCCGATTGTCTGGTACGTAGCTACAGCCCGGCCGACTTCCGGGAATCGAGCCCGAACATCCTCTTAGGACAGTGCAACTGTCTTTCAGTCGTAACCGAGGGTGATCATGTCGTCATCGTCGTTGCCCTCGGTCGGTTCCGGAGCCGAGCTGCTGGCCGTCGGCGGTACATCCCCGGTTTTCTCGACGTCGGTCCGCACCGCGCTCTCCTCCTGGATCATCTGGATCATCCCAATTGCGTTGTACCGTTCCAATCCGCGCCGGTCGGCATCCGATTCCCCGACGCCCGACAGGAAGCTCCTCGTCGCAGTGGTGCGCTTCCGCCCTACCCGCGCAGGCGCGGCCAGAAACCAGAAACGCGTTCGGACCTGCCTTCCCGAGCACACCTTTGAGCCGGGCGCGCGGGGAATACCTGGGTCGGATGTTGAACTCGTGCTTGGGAGTGACTTCGTCATGGGAATTCTTAGCTGGATCTTGTTCGGCCTGATCGCCGGGGCGATTGCCAAGTTCATCCTGCCGGGCCGAGACCCCGGCGGAATCATCGTGACCATCGTGATCGGGATCGTCTGTGGACTGCTCGGGGGATGGATTTCAACCCGCCTTGCCGGTGGTGCAGGAGTTACCGGCTTCAACGCCATGAGCTTCGTGTGGGCGGTCATAGGCTCACTGGTCCTCCTGCTGCTCTACCGCCTGATCTTCCACCGCACGCACGCTTGACGCGGTCGCGTCACCGCGGACCCGACGACGCCGGGAGTTCCCCACTGCCTCCCGCGCGCCTGGTCAGGCTGCGAAGCGCGCAAGCCGGTCCTCCAGGTCGTCGCCCGCGTTCGGCATGCGGAACGACGGCGGCTGGAGCATGCCCGGGTTGCGGCCGCTGATCGCCTCCCGCAGGAAATGCCGCACCAAGCCGGGGTCGGGAAGGATGTCCTCGCCCATGAACTCGATGGCCGTGGTGTCCCCCCGGCCGTCGGTCTCGACCCGCAGCGCCCAGCCGCTGACCTCATCCCAGGTGAGCAGGAGCGGGAAGTCCACGAGGGTGGGCACCTTGGAGTGCACGAGGATGATCGCCGTGGCCAACCCGCTTTCCAGGTCGACGTCCACCTCGTACACGTCGTCGCCCAAGTCGCCCGCCACCGTGCGCACGTAGTTGATCAAACCACCTGCTGCCGGACTCGTCATGTCCATTGGTTTCCCCCCGAACCAGAACAGCGCCTCCCGCTGTTCTCCTGGGGGTAACCGAGCCACCGGTCCCGCAGTCCGCCCGATGGCATGAATTCCGCCGGCGGTGATCTTCCCGTTTCCGGGCCGTTCGCCGGTTACCTCGCGGTACTCTCGCCGGCATGGCCGAGCCGGGACCGAAGTCCGACCTGCACCTCTACCTGCGGACAGCGCGCGAGGCCCTGCTGTGGAAGCTGGACGGGCTGTCCGAGTACGACAGCCGCCGACCGCTGACACCGACCGGCACCAACCTGCTGGGACTGATCAAGCACCTGACCGGCTGCGAGCTGGGGTACTTCGGCATCACCTTCGGGCGTCCGTTCGACGAGCCGCTGCCCTGGCTGACCGACGACGCCGAACCCAACGTGGACATGTGGGCGACCGCGGACGAATCGCGCGAGGAGATCGTCGGGCTATACCACCGGGTGTGCGCGCACTCGGACGCCACGATCGACGAGCTGGCGCTGGATGACGCCGGCACGGTGCCGCACTGGCCGGACGACCGGAAGCGGATCACGCTGCACCGGGTCCTGGTGCACATGATCGCCGAGACCCACCGGCACGCCGGCCATGCCGACATCATCCGGGAGCTCATCGACGGCGCCACCGGCCTGCGCCGGGAGAACGACAACATGCCACCGGGCGACCGAGCGTGGTGGCAGGCCTACCTGGACCGGCTAGAAAACGTGGCGCGGCAAGCCGACCGGGGTTGACGGACGCCACCGAGCCGCCGAGCGCTTCGAACCCTCGCACCGAGTGTTCTCACTCGACACCTCCATCCCCGCCCCCACCTTCCGGAACTCGGAATGCGGGTTCCAGCAAACTCCACACCCGCGCTCCGCTGTGCCCATGCGGGGCACGACTCCGTGAAGCCGATCAGCCAGGAGATCATCTCTTCCGGCGAGTGGAACTGGCGTAACCGGACAAGATCGGGAGCGGATTTGTTCGGTTCGGACAACCGGTACCGACGGACCGTCGGCCATTCTCGGTCTGGAACGGTTCGGCAGTTCCAATCACGGAGGTTGGTCATGGACGGCGAGAGCACCGGTCACAGCCGTGATCCGCAGGCCGTGACCGCGGTCCGGACGGATACGCCCGGTTGCGCTCGCACTGCAGCGCGGTGGCTCTGGACGTAATCACCGTCGTCCGGGTCGACGCGGTGGCCCGGAGCTCGTGGGACCACGCAGGCCGGTAGCCGCCAGCGACCCCACTGAGCGAGCCACGCATCCGCCGTTTAGCCGTGGTGCCGCACCGCATTCGGGTCTCGGGCAGTCGATCGTCGCCGTACCGGAGCCCGGACCGCGTTCTCCCGCTCGCAGCAATCGCGCCCGCCGCCCTGCCGCCACATGCCGAACGGTCCCGGCATCCGCCGATCCGGGACGCCACCGATGAACAGACACGAGGACACGCCATGGCCACGACGCAACGCCTCTGGTTGACCCAGCACGCCCACGACCGGCTCCGGGAAGAGCTGGCCGAGCTGCTCGACCACCGCCAGGGCGGCTCCGCCGAGGGCACAGCCGACGACCAGGACTTCGCCACGGACGCGGGTCGTCGCCGCGGACGCATCAGGGAGATCCAGGAACTGCTCCGGAACGCGGTGGTCGGCGAGGCACCACCGGACGACGGAATCGCCGAACCTGGCATGGTCCTCACCGTCCGCTTCGACGACGACGAGACGGAGACGTTCCTGCTCGGCGCGCGCGATGGCTCCGACCTCGACGGGCTCACCGTCTACTCGCCCGATTCACCGCTGGGCGCCGCGCTGTCCGGAGCCAAGCAGGGCGAGCAGCGGAGCTACTGCGTCCCCAACGGCGGCACCGTGCGGGTGACCTTGGTGCGCGCCGTGCCCTACGGGCGCCACGGCGCTGGCCAGCCCTAGCCTAGGGTGAGCAGCCATCATCCGAAGCGCGTGGCGGAAGAACACCCGTGAGTGTTTTTGGGTGCCATAGCACCCAAAAACACTCACGGGTGTTCTCTGCTTACCGAAACGCTCGTCGCGAACCGCATAGCCGCGAACACGCCCCCGCTGCTTCCCGCCATGGCGCGGCCAGGCGTTGTTCGATAGCGCGGATTGCCCTGGTGAGACTGGTTTTCTGGAGCACCCACGCACCGCAGGGACAATCGGTAACGGATCATGGACGCCGTCGCCTCATGCCCGCAGGAATTTGGACTTACTCGTCCTAGTAGGCGGCGCCGGGGTCCGGGGCGGTCACGCCGGGGGGCCGAGCACCACCACTGAGTTGTGGCCGCCCAGCCCGAGCGAGGACTTCAGCGTGAGCCCGTCGGCCGGTGCAGTCGGGCCGTCCAGCAGCCTCGGGTGGCCCGGGGCGACCTTGGGCGGCGCGGGGATCAGGCCGCGGTCGTACCCGAGTGCGGTCGCGGAGATCTCCACCGCCGAGGCCGCGCCCATGCAGTGGCCCACCAGCGGTTTGACCGAGTAGAGCTCGGCGTCGGTCGGGAGCAGTTTTTCGAACACGGCCGCCTCGGCCCGGTCGCACTGCTGGGTGCCGGGCCCGTGGGCGTTGAGGTAGCGCACCTGCGACGGATCCGCACCGGCGTTGGCCAGTGCCTCGGTGAAGCAGCGGACCAGCTCGGTCAGGTTCGGGTCGACCGAGGTCACGTGGTGGGCATCGTGCGACATCGCGCCGCCGAGAACGTGGGCGTACGGGTTCGGCGACCGCTTCGACAGCACCATCCCGACCGAGCCTTCGCCCATGATGAAGCCGCGGCTGCCCTCCTGGAACGGTCGGCAGGCCTGCAGCGGTTCGGCATCGGTGATCGCGACCCCGAGCCGGCTGAAGTGCAGCACGGTCTCGGGCGTGGACGACAGGTCGGTGGCCACGAAGACCACGTCGTCGACGATATCGGCATTCAGCCAGGCCTTCGCGGAGAGCAGGCCCGCGTTGCCGGAGGCGCAGGTCGCCGAAACGTTCATCGCCGGGCCGTGGAAGCAGAACTCCTGCATGAACGTCGACACCGGGGTCGACGGCATCAGCGACAGGTAGTCGCGCACCGACACGTCCGCGCCCCGGGTGGCGTAGAAGTTCCGCCACAGTTCCAGGTCCCCGAGCACGGCCGCGTGCAGCAGCCCCACCCGCCGCCCGGGCCGCCAGCCCCGGCCCTCGGCGTCGATGATCGCCTCGCGCGCGGCGGCTCGCATGGCCCTGGCGAAGCGGCTCGGACCGTCCAGCTCGTCGCCGCCGTCCGGCACGTTCGCGACCCACGCCGTCTGGTCCCGGTCGGGGCCGTGCCCGCCGATCGGTCGCGCGGCCACCTCGCCGCCGACCAGTCCGTCCCATAAGGCCTCGCGGCCCCAGCCGTAGCCGGTCACCGCGCCGATGCCGTTGATTCCGCAGTGCTGCGCGCCCATTTGCTCGTCTTCCTCCGAACCGGCCACCATTGACCGTCGTGGTGGATCGCCCGGGACCGCGGGGCGTCCAGATCGATTTTTCGTAGTCACCGCATGAGAAAATTGATCCCGAACGGCACCCACAAGAGTTAAGATCGATACAATTGATCGCCACGATATGTGTTTCGACTCTCCGGTTTTCCACACGGATGAATGAAGATCGAGATCGAAAGTGGCTGCACTTTTGGCCTAAATTCGTGTTGGCATTTGAGGTGGAGGATCGCTCGTGATCGGCCACGGCGCGTGCTGCTCGGCACCAGCGGTTGGTAAGCGGTTGGTGGCCAGCAGTTATGGGAACTGCTAAGTCGAATGGAAGACATGGCGCTGTGGCCACAACGGACGCGGCTCACGCTGTGAGCGGCTGGGCGAGGTCTCTAATTGGACGGATCATGGAGATCGATCCTGGGGGCGGGATTTCGAGCGGTTCGGGCCTCAACGACGAGTTCCTGGAGCTCGCGCTGTCCGCACAGGGCGCGATCGGGTGGACGTTCGGCTTCGCCGATCACCGGATCACCTGGACGCCCGGCTTGGACGCGCTTCTGGGCATGTCCGGTGCGGCAAACGAAGCCCTGCAGGCCCGTCTGGCCGAGCTGATCGAGCCGTGGACGGTGGCGGCGGAGACCACCACACAGTGGCAGGACCTCGACCTGGAGCAACCAATCACCACCGCCGACGGCGGAACGCGGTTGCTGCACTTCCACGCCCGCCCGTTCGGCGACTGGCGAGCTTCCGGCCTCATCGGGCTGGTCCGGGAGGTGACCGATCAGCACCGGGACAGGCAGGCCCTGGCGGACCTCGCCAGCCGGTACCGGCTGCTCGTCGAGCTCAGCCCGGAGGCGATCTGCGTCCATCAGAAGGGGATCATCAAGTACGCCAACGCGGCGATGAGCACGATCGTCGGCGCCGAGTCCAGCGAAGAGCTGCTGGGGCGGCCGGTCGCCGATTTCGTCGCCCCGCACTCGATCGCCGAGATGCACGAGCGGATCCGGTCGCTGACGACCGCCGGCACCGCGACGCCGCGAGCGCAGGCCGATCTGCGGCGAGTGGACGGCGCCCCGGTCCCAGTGGAGCTGGTCGCGGTGCACACCACCTGGGAGGGACACCCGGCCGTGCAGGTCATCGGGCGGGACGTCACCGCGCAAAAAGCGGCTGAAGCCGCGTTGCGCTACCAAGCGGCGCTAGTGCAGCACGTCAACAACGCGATCATCGCGACGAGCCGCGACGGGGTGGTCACCAGCTGGAACCCGGCCGCCGAAACCGTCTACGGGATGCCCGCCGACCAGGCGCTGGGGCGGCACGTCGCGACGCTCGTCGGCGCCCCGCTGCGGCCCGGAGCACTGATCGCCGGCGGCGGGGTCACCGAGGCCGTGCACCGGCACCAGGACGGATCCGCCCTGATCATCCGGATTTCGGCGGCGGAGATGGACTCCGGGTACGTGCTGGTGTGCGCCGACGAGACTGCGCGGCGGCAGGCCGAGCAGGACTTCGCGACCGTCGTCGCCGCCTTGGACGAAGGCGTCGTCGTGATGGGGCGGACGGGGGTCGTCGAGTCCGCCAACCCCGCTGCCGAGCGCATCACCGGCGTGCCCGCAGCGGAGATCGTCGGCACCTCACCGACGTCCTGGCCGTTGGCCGACGAATCCGGGGTGACGCTGCGACCGGAGGAACACCCGTCGGTGATGCCCCGGCAGACCGGGAAACCGGAGAACTCGCGAGTGGTTCGCGTGGACCGGCCGGACGGCCGCAAGACGTGGCTGCGGGTCACGTGCAGCCCGCTGAACCCCCAGGACCGCCCGCCGCACAAGGTCGTCGCCTCGTTCACCGACATTACCGAGAGCCGGGCCGCCCGGGAACGCCTGGAGCACGAGGCCACCCACGACCCGCTGACCGGGCTTGCCAACCGCACGCTGGTCCTGCGGCACCTCGAAGGCTCGCGGCGACGAGCGCTCCCGACGGCAGTGCTGTTCATAGACCTGGACAACTTCAAGCGCATCAACGATTCCCTGGGCCACGGCACCGGCGACGAAGTGCTGCGGATAACCGGGGAGCGCCTGGTGCGCGCGACGCCCTGCGGAGCGCTGGTCGGTCGCCTCGGCGGGGACGAGTTCGTGGTCCTGGTCGACGGCGAGAGCGACCACGCCATGCTCCGCAGGCTCGTCCAACGGCTGCTCGCCGCGCTCACCGAACCGGTTCGGGTGCAGTGCAGGCAACTGCACGTCAACGGCAGCATCGGGGTGGTCATGGTCGGCACTGGCGACACCCGGTCCGGGATGGACCTACTGCGCGACGCCGACGTCGCCATGTACCAGGCCAAGGCGCAGGGCGGCGGCCGCTGCGCGTTCTTCGACGTCGACCTGCGCGAACGCGTGCAGCGGCACATGGTGCTGGAGCAGGACCTGCGCCACGCCGTGCCGAATGACGAGCTCTGGGTGGCCTACCAACCCGTCGTCGATCTGCGCGGCGACCGCATGGTCGCCGTGGAGGGCTTGCTCCGGTGGTCGCACCCGCTGCACGGAACGGTCTCGCCGGGGGAATTCATCCCACTGGCAGAGGAGAGCGACCTGATCATCCCGATAGGCGCGCACATGCTGCGCCTTGCGACGCGCCAGATCGCCGCCGAACGCGAACGCCACGACCTCGACCTGCACCTCAACGCGAACCTCTCACCGCGCCAGCTCGAAGATCCCGATCTGCTGGACCACGTGCAGCACGCGCTCGCGGATTCGGGGCTGCCGGCCCACGCGCTGTGCCTGGAGATCACCGAGAACGCGATCATGCAGGACCCCACCGCCGCGACCCGCATCCTGACCGCCCTGCGTGAGCTGGGCATCGTCCTGGCGATCGACGATTTCGGAACCGGGTACTCCTCGCTGGCGCAGCTCCGGCGGCTGCCCGTGGACATCCTCAAGATCGACCAGACGTTCGTCACCGACCTCGGCACCTGCGACGAGGTCGAGGTCATCGTCGCCGGCATCGTCGCCATGTCCCACGCGGTCGGTCTCGACGTCGTGGCTGAGGGCATCGAGACTGCCACCCAGCTCGCCATCCTCCGCGATCTCGGCTGCGACCAGGGGCAGGGCTACCACCTGGGCAAGCCATATCCGATCGGCGAGCTGTTCCCAGCGCCCGCCGACCGGCGGTGATACCGCACCATCCACACTGGACTGCGAAGCCGGCCGGCGTCGTCGAACTCCTGCGTGGTCCGGGCCACGTACCGGTCAACCATCCGGATGTTTTTCGACCGTTATCGGCGTGTCGGCTGTCGCGCGGTCCGGGTTCCGGTGGGGTTTCGACTGGCTGCGCCCGGTGTCTGCTGGTCTGATCGTGACGTGGCCATGTCTGCGAATCCTTCGCCCGCAGCTCAGCGGGACGTGCGCGGGGTGATCAGTTGGGCGCTGTGGGACTGGGGTTCCGCGGCGTTCAACACCGTGATCTTGACCTTCGTGTTCACGGTGTACCTGACCGAGGGCGTGGCCGCCGATCCGAAGCGCGGGTCGGAGGCCCTGGGCCTCGCGCTCACGATCTCGGGCGTGTGCATCGCGCTGGTGGCGCCGGTGACCGGTCAGCGCAGCGACGCCGGCGGACGGCGCAAGAGGTGGCTGGCGGTGCACACCGCGCTGGTCGTGGCCAGCACGGCCGGACTGTTCTTCGTCCAGGACGCCCCGCGGTACCTGCTGTTGGGGCTGGTGCTGATCTCGGTGGGCAGCGTGTTCTCCGAGTTCGCGACGGTGAACTACAACGCGATGCTGCTCCAGGTCTCGACGCCGGCGACGATCGGCCGCATTTCGGGCTTCGGCTGGGGCATGGGCTACTTCGGGGGCCTCATCGCGCTGGTGATCGTGCTCATCGGCTTCGTGCAACCCGAAGTCGGGTTGTTCGGCGTGACCTCCCAGGACGGCCTGAACATCCGCGTCGTAGCGGTGTTCGCGGCCGCGTGGTTCGCGGTGTTCGCGCTGCCGCTGTTCTTCTTCGTCCCCGAGGCGGAGTCGTCCGGCGAGCCGCTGCGTCACGCCATCCTCGGCAGTTACCTCGTGCTCGGCAAAAGGCTGGCGCGGATGTGGCGCACCGAGCGGCGCACCCTGGGGTTCCTGGTCGCTAGTGCGCTCTACCGGGACGGCCTGGCCGCGATCTTCACCTTCGGTGGCGTGATCGCGGCGGGCACCTTCGGCTTCACCGCAAGCGAAGTGGTGGTCTTCGCGATCACCGCGAACCTCGTGGCCGGCCTAGGCGCGTTCCTGGGCGGGCGCGCAGACGACCGGTTCGGCCCGAAAACCGTCATCCTCGCCGCGCTGATCGGGCTGGTCGTGGTCGGCAGCTCACTGGTGGTGCTGCCCGGCAAACCGGCGTTCTGGGTGTGCGGGCTGCTGCTGGCGATCTTCCTCGGGCCGACGCAATCGGCCAGCCGGACCTTCCTCGCCCGCATCGCCACGCCCGGCCGGGAAGGCGAGGTGTTCGGCCTGTATGCCACCACCGGACGGGCAGTGAGCTTTCTCGGACCACTGGCCTTCAGCGGCTTCATCGCCCTGTTCGGCACCCAACGCGCAGGCATGGGCGGGATCGTCCTCATCCTGCTGATCGGGCTGCTCGCGATGATCCCGGTGGCGGCACCCGACCACTCCGGCAACACCGACGACGTCGCGACCAGCGGCGCCCACTGAACGCGCAGACCCCAAGATCGCCATCGCCTACTTCGTGCGGAAGGTGAATCGGAAGGTTCCGATCCAGACCTCGTCCCCGTCCGCCAGCCCGGCTCGGTCTACCGGGGTGTGGTTGACATAGGTGCCGTTCAGCGAGCCGGAGTCCGTGATCGTGTACTGCTCGCCGTCGTGGTGGATCTGGGCGTGGAAGTGGGAGACGGTCGGCGCGTCGAGCGTGATGTCGCAATCCCGGCTGCGACCAACCGTCAGCGGCGTTCCCGTGACCGGGATGGCCGTGCCCGCCTGCGGACCGCGGGCGATCACGAGCTCCGCGCTGCTAACAGCCGGGGCCGCTGCGGCACGTGGTGCTGGTGTGTCGACGCCTGCCTGTGCGGGGATCGCAGCGGGCGGTACTTCGCCGAAAGCTTCCGTGGGCGACGCCGCCGTGCCGAATCTACTCTGGTTCATGACGTCCTCCTGACGGATCCGGGTCGCCGCCGCGTGCACGCGATGGCTGCCGATTCCGGGTCGTCCGGGAACCCGCCAAGCCCGGCTCACTCCGGCGCCGCGGGCCCAGCCGACCACTCGTCACCCACCGGGCTTGCGCCTTCTACGCTACCGGCGACACCGCGCCCTCCCGCTGGAAAACGCTGAGAAGGCACTGGGAATTCACCTACGACGAGCGATGGCGGTCAATTCGCCACCGAAGCTCCACAGTAGATCAAGCGCGTGGCGGGCGTCGGACCATCCACGAGACGCGGAGCCGACCTGGCGCAGTGTCGTTGCACACGTTTACTGGGAGTCACGCCGCCCGAAGGCTGTCACCCGGTCCGGGCCATGGCTACCCTCGGCGGGGGGCAACCTCATGACGCCGGGCGCATTCAGGAGGTGATCAACCTGCGGACGAGCGATGGGCTAACCCGTTCGGGGCATGCCGCTCCTCCTCACCTGCGGACGCAAGAGGTCGGGCTTGACCTGCTGGCGACCGCCATCAACGAGTACGCGATCTTCATGCTCGACCTGGACGGGCGCGTGGCCAGCTGGAACCCCGGCGCCGAGCGCTTGAAGGGCTACCGCAGCGACGAGATCGTCGGGCAGCACATCTCGCTGTTCTACCCTCCCGAACTGCTCGCCGAAACCCCCCCGGAGTGGGAGCTGGAGCACGCCGCGCGCACCGGCTACCACCAGGGCGAGGGGTGGCGCGTCCGGAAGGACGGCAGCCGGTTCTGGGCCCACGTGGTCACCGCCGCGTTGCGGTCCTCCGACGGAAGCCTGCGCGGCTACGCGAAGGTCGTAAGGGACGACACCGAACCCCGCGCCCGGTTGGAGCGCTCCAGTGAGCGATTCACCAACCTGATGGGTCTGACGCCGGTCGGCATCGCGCTGTTCGACGAATCGCACCGCCTGGCCCGGGCCAACGACGCGCTGTGCGACCTGCTCGGCGCCGGGATCTCCGAACTGCACGACACGCGGGCCGACGACCTGCTGCACCCACAGGACGGGTTGGAGCCGATGATCCCGCGGGCGCCGATCCTTGATGCCCCCACCCATCGCGTGCTGAAGCGGACCGACAGCCGGCCGGTGCACTGCGACCTCCGCTGCACTGCGGCGGTGCAGGATGATGGCCGGTTGTTCTGGCTGGTGGCGTTCCAGGACATCACCGAACGGCACCAGCGAGCCGAAGAACTCCACTACCAGGCCACCCACGACTCGCTGACCGGCCTGTTCAACCGCCGCGCGGTCAAGGAGCTCCTGAACGATCTGGTGCGCGGCCCCCGCGCCGACCGGGTCGGCGTGCTGTTCTGCGACATCGACAACTTCAAGCGGATCAACGACTCCCTGGGGCACGACGCCGGCGACGAGTTGGTCGCGACCCTGGCCCGACGGCTGCAGGGCGGCGTACCCGCAGGGTGCACCCCGGCCCGGCTCTCCGGCGACGAGTTCGTGGTGGTCTGCCCAGACGTCGAGGCGGTGGGCGGGCTCGAAACGCTGGCCGAGACCGTATCCGGCCTGCTGCGCACCGTGGTGCGGCTCCAAAGCCAGCAGGTCCAGGTGTCCGCAGCGGTCGGCGGCGCGGTGCTCGACGGCGCCGGGGCGTACGGCGAGGACCTGCTCCGCTTCGCGGATGCCGCCATGTACCGGGCGAAGCGGCGCGGACCGGGGCGCGTGGCGCTGGCCGATCCAGGCCTGGCCGAGTCCATCAACCGGCAGCTGCGGCTCGAGGGGGAGCTGCGCGACACCATCGACAACGACGGTCTCGTGCTGCACTACCAGCCCGTCGTGGACGCCGCGGGCGCCGTGGTGTCCGCCGAGGCGCTGGTCCGCTGGATGCATCCCGAACACGGTCTGCTCCCCCCGGACGTCTTCCTGCCCGTTGCCGAGCAGGGAGGGCTGATGCGCGACCTGGACCGGTGGGTGCTGCGCACGGCGCTGCGTCACGCCGCCGCCTGGCCCGATGTCGGCGGGCGCCCGGTGGGCATCGCCGTCAACCTCGCCGGGCTGCTGCCGGATGACCACGGCTTCACCGCCGAGGTGACCGACGCCATCGCCGAGTCCGGCATCGATCCGAACCGGGTCGTGCTCGAACTGGTCGAGACGGTGCTGGTCGACCTGCCGCCCCAACCCCGCCGCGCCATGCTCGACCTCGTCGAGCGCGGCGTCCGGTTCGCCGTCGACGACTTCGGCACCGGTTACTCGTCGCTGGCCCGGATCAAGGACCTGCCAGCGCAGATCATCAAGGCCGACCGCAGCTTCGTCGCCGATCTCGGTGTCGGCTCCCGGGATCTGGCGGTGGCCCAGGCGGTGGCGGACCTCGCCCGCGCGCTGGGCTGCCAGAGCGTCGCCGAGGGCATCGAAACCGCGGAGCAGTTCGACCTGCTCCGCGACGTCGGGATCGACGTCTACCAGGGTTTCCTGTTCGCCCGCCCGGTCCCCGAAGCCGAACTCACCACCCTCCTCGTGAACGGCCACCCGCTCCCGTCGTGAGCGACGGTCGCTTCGGCTCACCCGATGCGGATGCTCATCGGCCGGTGGCCCTTCCACCTCCCGGTGTCAGCTCCGTAGCCGTCGCGGCACAGACCGTCCACTTCGGAATCCGTGGCCGGCGCGGACCGTGACTCCGCGGCGTTCATAGGTGTTGTCGGCCGAGGTCCCGCTTGGTGTGGGCGAGGATGTCGTCCTGGAACGCGAGGTAGAGGTTCGCGACGACCTGCGCCGACGTGATCCGGCCTCCGACGAGCTTCTCGACGTTGCGGAGGCGGTAGCGCACCGTGTTCGGGTGGATGAACAGCAACTCGGCGGTTCGCTTCACGTCCTGCTCGCAAGCGAGGTAGAGCACCACCGTTTCGACCAGATCCGGCGCCTTGATCAAGTCGCCGAAGTGCCTTTCCAACCGGTCGGCCACCTGGGCGTCGTCGCGGCGCGTGAGCAGCCATGCGGCGAAATCGACCTCGTCCAGTCGAACGATCGTCTGGTTGCTGCCCCGATCATGGCGGCGGCCGGCCAGGTGCCGGGCGGTCTCGGCCTCGTGGGCGTACCGGCTCGCCACCGTGATGTCGCTGAAGGCACCGCTCACCCCGACCAGGTGGGTGCGCGCGAGCACCCCGAGCCAGGCAGCCGCGGCGTCTCGCTCCGCGATGACGGCCGTCAGCCCGGTCGCCGGATCTTCGGCGTCGCGGTCGTCGGACAAAACCAGCGGCACGCCCTCGGCCTCCGCAGCTTCCAGGAGGGCTTCGGCGGTGGTCGTCGACCCGCGTGCGGCGCGGTCGCCGATCGCGCTCGCGGCCACGACGCGGAGGTCGTCGCCGACCCGAAAACCGAACGCCCGCAACCGGTCCCAGGTCTGGCGCACCTGCGAGGTGGTCACGCCACCGCGCAGTGCCGACACGATTCGGGCGGCCTCCGCTCGTTCTTGGCTGATCACCAGTGACCGCGAGGCATTGGCCGCCGCGAGTACCCGTTCCGCCGTTTCCAGCAGTTCTGGGCTGATGTCGTCGAGCAGCGACCTGTTCCGCGACGCCACCGCCAACTGGAAGCCGGATCCCCGGAGGCGGAACGGCCGGGTTGCGACCATCCACTGCCCGACCACGAAGCGCTGCGGTCCCGGCTCGCGCGCGCTGATCTCCTCCCAAACCAACCGCAGGGGCCCGTGGCCAGTCGAGGCGACGATCCGCCCCGCGCCCTCGTAGAGGACCGCTGCCCCCTTGCACAGCGTGCCGAGCCGGACCACGAGGGCGCTCACCGGGTCTGCCGCCGACAACGCGTGCAGCAGGTCGTTCTGCAGCCAGACCGCCCGCTTCAGCAGGTAGGTCTCCGCGGACAGCGCGCCGCGGTTGATGAAGTCCTCGATGGCGGCGAACCGGCTCCCGCCTCTCACACTCAGCAGTGGGAAGTTCCGCTCCCGCGCGGCGGCGCGGAGTGCTCGCGGAACCCGATCGAAGTGGACGCCCGTGCCGAACAGCAGGGCGGCCGCATCGGCCGAGACGAGGTCGGCGATCAGCTGCCTCTGTGGCGCGGGATCCTCCGGGGCGGCCGTGAACTGCAGGCCGGTGGTGAGCACGATCGAGCGCGGGCGCAGCCAGCTCGCGGCGTCGGCGATCTCGATCGAGTGCGCGGAGCCGACCACCGCCGAGAGGTCGCCGGGTTCCTCCACGGTCAGCTGCAGGCTCGGCTCGTCGACGAGGTTGCGTAAGGCCAGCTGCGGCCAGCCGCCGCGGCTATCGGTGCTCATCGACGTCCTCTCCGCGCCCCGGCGCTGGAACTGTGGGACAGGACAGATCAACTCCGCCGCATTTGTAATTCTCATAGTGACAGCGCCTACAGCGTGGGGCAACCTTCTCTTCCAACCGCAGCCGGCGGCGGATACCAGCCCGACCCGCACGACTTTCGAGGAGGCCTCCACATGGCAAAACAGCGTGTGGCCGTCGACGTCGGCGGCACGTTCACCGACGTGTGCGTGTTCGACGAGGACGACCGGAGCATCCGAGTCACCAAGGTTCCATCCACCCCGGACGACCCGATGCGCGCCGTGCTGAGCGGCGTCGAACGCGGCGACATCGACCTCTCCGAGGTGTCGCTGTTCTCGCACGGAACGACGGTCGCCACCAATGCGCTGATCACCAGGAACTTCCAGCCCGCCGCGATGGTCACGACGACCGGTTTCCGGGACGTGATCGAAATCCGCGACGGGACCAAGGACAACCTGTGGGACGCGTACCACGACGTGTCCCCGCCGTACATCCGCCGCCGGGATCGCTTCGAGGTCACCGAACGCATCGACTACGCGGGCCACGTCGTGAAACCGCTCGACGAAACCGAGGCACGGAACGTGGCGGCGTTGCTCCGCAAGCGCGGGGCGCGGACCGTGGCCGTCTGCTTCGTCAACTCCTACGCCAATCCCGCCCACGAGATCCGGATGCGGGAGATCCTCGAGGAGGAACTGCCGGGGGTCGCGATCTCCACCAGCGCGGAGATTCTCCCGGAGATTTTCGAGCACGACCGGTTCAACACCACCGTCGCCAACGCCGTCCTCGCGCCGCTCGTCAGCGGCTACGTCAACCGGCTCGCCGAAGAGCTGAGCGCGGGTGGCTATCGCGGAGACCTGTTGCTGCTGCATTCCGGCGGCGGGTCGATGACGCCGCGCATGGTGGAGCGGTATCCCGTCCGCCTGGCTGCATCCGGCATCGCCGCGGGCGCCATCGCCGCCCGGCACGTCGCCGCCCAGTGCGGTTACGCCAACGCCATCGGCTTGGACATGGGCGGCACCAGCACCGACATCGCCATGGTCCACGGCGGCGAGCTCCGGGTGACCAAGGAGTGGTCGGTCGAGTACGGGTACCCGATCATCTTCCCGTCGATCGAAGTGCTGACCATCGGCGCCGGCGGCGGCTCCATCGCCCACATCGACGAGGCCGGCTCCCTGCGCAACGGCCCCCAGTCGGCGGGCGCCTCGCCCGGCCCGGCGTGTTACGGCACGGGCGGCGCCGAACCCACCAACTCGGACGCGAACCTGGTGCTCAACCGCCTCGGCACCGCCCTGGCGGGCGGGGCGAAGGTGCTGTACCCGGAACTGGCCGAGAACGCCCTCCGTGACCAGGTGGCCCGGCCGCTCGGGCTCAGCATCGAGGAGGCAGCGAGCGCCGTCCTCCGGGTCGCCAACGCCAACATGGCCGACGCGGTCCGCCTGATCTCGATCCGCCGCGGCTACGACCCCCGCGATTTCGCCCTGATCGCCTTCGGCGGTGCGGGCGGGTTGCACGGTGCCGAGGTGGCGCGCGAGCTCAACATCCCGACCGTCGTCGTCCCGCCGAACCCGGGTGTGACGTCGGCGCTCGGGTGCCTGCTGGTCGACATCCGCCACGACCTGTCGGCGATGTTCGACGCCGTTGGCGACGAGGCCGACGTCGAGGAGTTCGAGAACGCGTTCGCCGGTTTGGAGGCCGAGGCATCGGCCCGGCTGCGGCACGAGGGCGTCAGCGCCGAGGACGGCGTTCTGCAGCGCACCGTCTCGATGCGCTACCTGGGCCAATGGCGGTCCCTGACCGTGAAGTGCGGTAGCGGGCCCGATGCCCTCCGCGAGGCGATCGAGTTGTTCCACGAGCAGCACGAACGGGAGTACTCGTTCCGCAGGGACGAGACGCCCGTGCAGATCTACCAGCTCGGGCTGACCGCGATCGGCGTCACGCCCAAACCGGTGGTCGCTCCGCACGAGGTCACGACCGGTGCAGCGCCGACGGCGCAGCAGAACCGCAAGGTGTACTTCGAAGGCCCGGGATGGGTCGACACGCCCGTCCACGACCGAGCCGCGCTGCCCGCCGGGTGCCGGCTCACCGGGCCCGCGGTCATCGAGCAGTTGGACTCCACCACCGTCGTACCGCCGGATGCCCGGGTGGAGATCGACGAGTGGCTGAACATCCGCATCCACCTGACGGAGGCCTGAACCATGACGTCCGACCAGCGGCCGGCGCCATCCGGCGCGGTGACCCCCGCAGGCCTCGACCCGGTGACCTTCGAGGTGCTGAAGAACGCCTTCGTCACCGCAGTCGACCTGATGAGCGAGCAGATCATGCGCACCTGCTACTCCTTCGTGATCTACGCGCGCGACTTCTCCTCCGCGCTGTGCGACGCCGACGGCAACACCGTGATGCAAGGCAGCGCCGACATCGCCGTGCACGTGGGCACGCTGCACTTCCAGTGCAAGGCGGTCCTGGAGGAGTTCGGCGACGACATCAACCCCGGCGACGTATTCGCGGTGAACGACCCCTACCGAGGCGGTACGCATTTCAACGACGTGAGCTTCATCCGGCCGATCTTCGTGGAAGCGGAGATCATCGGGTTCGCCCAGAACAAGGGCCACTGGGCCGACATCGGCGGCAACGTCCCCGGTTCCTTCGACGTCAACGCGAAGGAGCACTTCAGCGAAGGCCTTCGCATCACCCCGGTCCGGGTGTGGCACCGGGGACGCCAGCTCCGCGACGTGGCGCAGCTGCTGGTGTCCAACACGAGATCGCCGTACAGCTGCATGGGCGATCTGAACGCGCAGGCCGAAGCCACGGCGGTGTGCGAGCGCGAAATCCTCCGCCTGGTCGACCACTACGGCAGGGACACCGTCGTGGCAGCGATGGGCGGCGCCCAGGACTACGTCGAACGCATCGTCCGCCACAAGCTGGCCGAACTCCCCAAAGGCGAATGGGAAACGGTCGACTACCTCGACGCCGACCCCAGCAAGCCGGAAGGGTTGGTGCCGATCTCGGTAAAGATGCGCATCGACGACGACGGCATCCACTACGACCTGTCCGGCAGCGCCCCGGCGGTGTCCACGTTCCTCAATTCCGGTTACGGCACAACCCATTCGGCGCTGTACGCCGGAACCAAGACGTTCTTCCCCGACGTGCCGCTCAACTCTGGGCTGTACCGGGTGGTGCACGCCGAACTCGGCCCCGAGGGCACGGTCGTCAACGCCAGCTGGCCGACCGCGGTCACCGGATTCTGCTCCGGCCCCTACGAGAAACTGATGAACGCGCTTTTCGAGATCTGGTCGCAGGTCATGCCCGAGCGGGCCATGGCTTGCGCGTTCAACCTCGAGTACCTGCTGGTCGGCGGCAAGGACGGCCGCACGGAGGACCGCCCCTACTTCATGTGGTACGACTGGATGGCCGGCGGCTGGGGCGGCCGAGCGACCAAGGACGGATCGGGAGCGACGGCGCCCGTCTTCGGGCCGGGCCTCGCAGTGCAGCCGGTCGAAGGCCAGGAACGGCTCTCCCCCGTGCTGACCACCGAGCACACCATCGTGACGGACTCCGGTGGACCGGGACGCCATCGCGGCGGCTGTGGGTTGGAGAAGGGCGGTGTGCTCACCGACTGCGAGAGCACCGTGATGTCGTACTGCTGTGACCGCGCACGGTCGATCACCTGGGGCATCGCCGGTGGCCTGCCCTCGCTGCCGCACGGCGTCTGGCTGAACAAGGGCACCGAAGACGAGCGGTTCCTCGGCGCGACGTTCTCGAACGTCGCGATCGAGCCCGGCGATACGTTTACCCGGCCGTCGGCCGGTGGCGGCGGTCACGGGGACCCGCTCACCCGGGATCCCGCTCTCGTGGTCGAAGACGTGATCGACGGGTACGTCTCGATCGAGCGTGCGGCCAAGGATTACGGCGTCGTCGTCGAACCGGTCGACCCCGAGCTGGACCGGTACGAAGTAGACATCGCCGCCACCGAGGAGCTCCGGAGGTCCATCGCCGCCGAGCGGCGGGGCTGGTTGGTGGAGGACCCGCACGTGGTGGCCCACCGGTATCGCGCGGGCGAACTGGACATGCTCGATTCGATCAGGCGGTACGGCGTGATCGTCGATTGGGGAACCGGCGAGCTGCACGAGAACACCACGCGCCAGTACCGAGAACTGCTCCACAAGCGGGCCGCAGCCTACTGGGACTGACCCGCGCCACCCGACGGTGGGCCGACCGGTACATACCGGTCGGCCCACCGGTCGTCAGCGCTGATCATGGAACAAACCGCCTTGGCATCCGCGTAGTGCTGGACGTGGCGTGAGTCGAACCACGATGCGTAGTCGTCGACGCCGGATCCGCACTCAATAGAGCAGTCGCTATGCTCGCCCGCCCCAATCTGATCCGCGAGGCGACGCACCATGGCAGACGACGCACCATGGCAGACACCGCACCATGGCAGACACCGCTCCGACCGGATGGGCACGCCGCGCGACCCGGGTCCTGGAAGCCGAGCGGGCCACCGAGCACCCCACTCCGCTGCGCCGCTTCACCCACGCCGGGCCTGGCCGACGCACACGGCGGCTTGAGCCCGAGCCTCGTCAAGACCGGGTTGGCGCCGGAATCGGCTTGCTCCGCCGCCGGTGGCGCACCGCAATCCAGGCGAGGACCGCGGCGACGACCAGACCGAAGACCAGCATCGCGACGCTGACCGGATCGTGGTGGCCGCGGACGATCTTGCCCGCGCCGTAGGAGGCGGGACCCACGGCGAGGACGAAAGCGGTCGTGGTGACCAGGTTCCACACGACGAACTGGGAGAACTGCATCTTCGCCGTGCCGGAGATCATCGCGGTGGTGACGAAGACGGCGAGGCGTCCCCAGGTGGCGTAGAGCTGTTCCCCGCGAGAGAGGAGTTTCCGCCGTTGTTCCTCGCGCCACCCGGGGTGCTCCATGAGACGGCGGCCCCACCGCAGGCCGATCTGGTAGCCGACGATCCCACCGGCCTCACCGCCGAGCACCGCGGCGATGAGGACGCCGGCGAGGGCGACGTGGTCCTGGCTGGCCAGCACCGCGCTGCCGCCGACCGCCAGGGTCCCGATGACCGGTACCCCGGCGGATGAGAGCAGCACGAGCACGAATACGGCGAGGTAGGCCCAGATGCCGTACTGCCCGCCGGCCGGCGAGCTGGGCTCGGGCATCTCGAAGAGAGCTGCTGGCATCATCGGCACCTCGGCATCCCCGATGCATCGGACCACCTTCCAGTACGACGATTCTGCGCCGCCCCCGATCTGAAAGCCGGGGCCTTTGGCCCCTGGAACCGGCCGTTCCAGCTCCCGCACGGTGAATCCTGGCAGAGCGCGTGCCTGATCGGCCTGCCGATCGAACGGTCCGGGCAAGCGGAAGGGGCGGCGACATGACAACGCACAGAGCACGACGCACGCACACCGGATGGGTGGGATGGGTGTACTTCGCGGCCGTCGTCCTGCTGCTGGCCGGCATCGTCCAGGTGATCAACGGGGTGATCGCGTTCGCCCGCTCCGGCACGACGTACGTGATGCCGGCCGGGGCGGTCCAGATCAGCTACGCCGGGGTCGGCTGGAGCTTCCTGATCACGGGTGCCGTGCTCGTCCTCACCGGAATCGGGCTGTTCGGCGGTCGCACCTGGGCACGTGCCGTGGCCATCGTCATGGCGGCGATCAGCGTGCTGGCCAACCTCGCCTTTTTCACGGCGTATCCGCTGTGGTCGGCGGTCGTGATCGTGCTCGACGTGATCGTGATCTACGCGTTGGCCGCCCACGGCCGAGAGGTCAGCAACAGGTAGTCCGCGGATCCGGCAGCGCGGAGGCGAACCGTGCACCTGCAAGTCCTGCCCCTGGCCATCACCATGGTGGCCGGACCGCAGATCATGTCGGCGATCGTGTTCGTGACCACGTCGCGCGCGGTGCGGGTCTCCATCGCGTTCCTCATGGGCGTGGTCCTGGCGACGGCCGTCGGCGTGCTGATCGCTCGCTTACTGGCTGCACTGCTCGGCAGCGCCCTGCCCGTCGATGGAGAGTCGCCGGAGGCGAGCACGCTGGGCAAGGCCATTCAGATCGTGCTCATCGCCCTGCTGGTGCTGGTCGCGGTGCGGAACTACCTGCGGCGCAAGACGACGGAACCGCCGAAATGGCTCGGCACCCTGCTGTCGGCGACCCCGACCACCGCGTTCAAGACGGGCCTGCTGGTCATCCTGGCAATGCCGTCGGACATCGTGGTCATGCTCACCGTCGGGATGAACCTGCAGCACCACCGCGCGGGGTACGGCGACGCTGTACTCTTCATCGCGGCCACGACGTTGCTCGTCGCCCTGCCGCTGCTGCTCTACCTGATCTTCCACAAGCGGGCGATCATCGCCATGCCGCGGGTCAGGGACTGGATGAACGTCCACAGCTGGCTGGTCAACATTATCGTCTGCCTGATCTTCATCCTCCTCGTCGCCACCGGCGGTTGATCTCCTCGGTGCTGACCCGGTCCGAGACGAGGAACGCGTCGGCCCACGCCGCACGCGGGTCGCTGTCCACCAGCAACGCCTTGACCAGCAACGTCAACGGGATGGCAAGCACCGCCCCGAGCGGCCCGACCACCCACGTCCAGAACACCAGCGACAACAAGGTCACGGTGACGGAAAGTCCGACGGCGTCGCCGACGAAGCGCGGCTGCACCAGGCTCTGCACGACGAAGTTGAGCACCGTGTAAACGACGCCCACGACGACGCCCAGCTGCCAACCTCCTTGGAGCATGGCGAGGAGGACCGGCGGCACCAGGCCGATGACGAAACCGACGTTCGGGATGTAGTTGGTGACGAACGCCAGGAGCCCCCACAGCACCGGCAGCGGCACCCCGAGCAGCGCCAGGGCGATAGTGTCCAGGACCGCGACAATCAGTCCGAACACCGTGGAGACCACCAGGTAGCTGCGGGTGCCACGGGTGAAACCGACCAGCGCCTCGGCCATCCGCGGATGCCGGTCGGACACGATTCCGAGCCTGCGACCGGCCCCGCTGGTCTCGATGCCCAGGAACAACAGCAACGCCAGGAGGAACACCAGGTTGGAGCTCACGCTCGCCACCCCGGACAGCAAGTCGCCGACGAACCCGGCCAGCTCGGTGTAGTTCACCTTGCTCGCGGCGGTCTTGATCTGCTCCGGCCCGATGCCGAATTTCGCGAACCCCTGGACGATTTCGGCGCCGAGCGCGTCAGCGCGTTGCGCGTAGTGCGGGAGGACCTCCGCCAAGCGGGCCACCGAGACGAACACGACCAGGGCAAACGTGATGAGCACCGCGTACACCAGCACGACCAGCACCGTGGTTGCCAGCCAGCGCGGACAGCCCTTCCGGATCAGCCACGCCGGAACCGGGTTCGTCACGATCACGATGACCAGCGCGAGGAACGTCGGCGCGATCAGCCAAGCGGCGGCCCGAACCCCGGCGACGACCACGACAGCCGAGGCCATCCCCAGGAGCACGACCAAGCCCCGCGGTAGTCGACCGGCCCATTCACCATCGGGTGTGGCCAAGTCACCGCCGTGATTCGCCACCAGAAAAGCCTACGATCCCCGCCGCCGCTCCGCGCGTCGATCAGCGATCCACAGTGGATCAATGACAAAAGGGCATCTGATGCGACGCAACTCCGCCAAGATCTCGGTTGCCGGGGAACCGGCAGTGCCGCTCGGCGCGAACTTCTGGTCGCGGACCGGCGGCCCGCTGATGTGGCGGAACTGCTCACCCCAGGTCGTGCGCGAGGGACTGCGGGTGCGCTTCGAGCACGGCCTGCGGCAGACCGTTCCTTCTCCTACTGGCCCGACTTCATGCCCCACGCCGGACAGCGTCGAGGCCAAGGTCGAGCACTTCGCCGACTTCCTGGACGTGCAAGGAGATCGGCATGCCGTCGCTCCCGACCCATCATCGTGGGGCACATATCCGGCACTTCGGGATCACCGACAACACCGGGAAGCCGAAACCGCCGCTGCACGAACTGGCGGCGTTCGCCGATATCCTGTCCACTGCAGACTTCGACCGCTGCGAGCGCACCGACGCGCAGGCGGCCCTGGTGGTGACCGAGTTCCTGGAGCGCGGGTACCCGTTCAGCCCGACGACGACCTACCGCTCATCTTCAGCTCGCTGCAGCAGGCATACGTGGCCGCGAGGTGCTGCCAGGAGGACGGGCGGCGGTTCGTCTGGCTCGTCGGCCAGCACGACCAGGAAGCCGCGGTAACTCCGCTCGCGAGCGGATATTCACTGCACGACCTCGAAACCGGTGAAGAACTTTCCAAGATCCCGCTGCCCGCCTATGGCGTGCGGGTCGTCGAGCTGCGCGCGGAGTGAGTCCCGGGCCGAATTCGGGGCTCCCGGAGTCCGGGCGGTGGCTGAGGTTCCGCTCCCCGCACCGCCACGCAGGACGAGCCTGGAACAGGCTCCTCCGCCCGAAAGGCCCACGGCCGCGGCGATTCGGGTCCAAAGCCCCTAGCCCTGCCACGTCCATGACGTGAAAGCGTCGGGGCTAGCGCGGTGCCAGGTGCGGCCAACTTCCGGCCGGGGTACAACGGGGGCGTACCCGACCCACGCTGATGCTGGTCCGCTCGTGCCTTCTCCCGAGCATTCGGCACGGGGCCACCGGGCCCGACCACTCGTCCGCCGCTCGTGGGGAGACGCTCATGAAGATCGTGTGCATCGGGGCCGGACCAGCCGGCCTCTACCTGGCCATCTCGGCGAAGCTGCGCGACGCCGGCAACGACATCACGGTGATCGAACGCGATCCACCGGGCGCCACCTACGGCTGGGGCGTCGTGTACTGGGACGACCTGCTGGACACGCTGTACCGCAACGACCGGGAGAGCGCGCAGCGGATCCGCGCCGCATCGACGCTCTGGCAGGAACAGATCGTCTCGCTGCACGGCACCGAACACGCCTACCTCAGCGGGTACGGCTACAGCGTGAACCGCGCGCCGCTGCTGGAGATACTCGCCGATCGGGCCGCGATGCTCGGGGTGGACATCCAGTACGAGCGGGCGGTGGAGGACCTGTCGGAATTCTCCGATGCGGATCTGATCGTGGTCGCCGACGGCGCGAACAGCCGGACCCGGCAGCAGTACGCCGACGAGTTCGGCACCGAGGTGTCCCAGGGGCGCAACCGCTACATCTGGCTGGGCAC
This sequence comes from Saccharopolyspora sp. ASAGF58, assembly GCF_012277335.1. NCBI lineage: Bacteria > Bacillati > Actinomycetota > Actinomycetes > Pseudonocardiales > Pseudonocardiaceae > Saccharopolyspora > Saccharopolyspora sp. ASAGF58. The sequence continues at coordinate 6,971,947 of NZ_CP040605.1, forward strand.
GGACCGGGTCTTCGACAAGTTCACCTTCGACTTCGAGGAGACCCCGCAGGGCTGGATCTGGTTCCACGCCTACCCGTCCAGCGCCGGGGTAAGCACCTTCATCGTCGAATGCCAGGAGGAGACCTGGCACGGGCTCGGCCTGGACCAGCTCGGCGCCGACGAGAGCATGCGGCTGCTGGAGGACATCTTCGACAAGCCGCTTGCCGGGCATTCGCTGATCAGTTCCTCTCGGGGCAAACCCGCGTCGTGGCAGCGGTTCACGCAGGTCTACAACGAAACCTGGCGGCACGACAACATGATCCTGATCGGCGACGCCGCGCACACCACGCACTTCACGCTCGGCTCGGGCACCAGGCTGGCCATCGTCGATGCGGTCATGCTCGCGCAGAAACTGCTGGAGCGCGAGCAAATGGCCATGGCGCTCAAGGAATTCGACCTGGAAGGCCACGCCGCGCTGCGCATGGCGCAGTCCTCGGCGCGCACCAGCATGGCGTGGTTCGAGAACGCCGACCGCTACACGCATCGCAATGCCGTGGACTTCTGCTACGCGATGTCCACCCGGAACAGCTTGCAGCCGCCCTGGCGCTACCAGCAGCACGTTCTCACGCAGCACCCGGCTGCGCGCAAGGCCTTACGCCTGGTCAACAACGCCTTGCGCTGGGCTCAGGCGCGCAGGCGCGGCGAGTCGCGGCGGCGCTAAGGCCCGTTCCGAAAGTGGTTTGCGTAGCATGACGGCCAGACACAGTAACTCGAGTGACTGAGCTTGGGTGGCCGACCTGGCAGCCGCGCTTGGTCACGTCATCCGAAGCCGGACTGATCCGGTGATCTCCCGAACGGACGTGGAGATCTGGGCACCCGTGAGCGTTTTTGGGTGCCATAGCACCCAAAAACACTCACGGGTGACCGAAACGCTCGTCGCGATCCACATAGCCGCGAACACGCCCCCGCCGCTTCCCGCCATGGCGCGGCCAGGCACCGTCACCGGTGCTCGGGGCCGGAGCGGAAGGTACGGCTGATGCCGCGCCGGACCTCACCGGGGCTGTGCGCCTCCCGGTCCGGGTGGCGGACGTTGCTGGAGTGCAGCTGCCAGGGGACGCTGGTGACCATCACACCCGGCACGAACAGCAACCGGCCCTTGAGGCGCAGTGCGCTCTGGTTGTGCAGCAGGTTCTCCCACCAGCGCCCGACCACGTACTCCGGGATGTAGACGCAGACGACATCACGCGGGCTGGTGCGCCGGATGTGCTTGACGTAGTCGACGATCGGCTTGGTGATCTCCCGGTACGGCGACTCGACCACCTTCAGCGGCACACCGATGTCCCGCTCCTCCCACTGCTGCTGCAGTGCGCGGGTGTCCTCGTCGTCGACGTTGATCGTGATCGCCGTCAGCGTGTCCGGCCGGGCGGCGCGCGCGAAGTTCAGCGCCCGCACCGTCGGCTTGTGCAGCGTCGACACCAGCACGATCGCGTGCACCCGGCTGGGCAGCGTGGCGGGTTCGTCGTCCAGCCGCAGTTCCTCGCGGACCTGGCGGTAGTGCCGGGAGATCGACCGCATCAGCACGTAGAGCACCGGGACCGCGATCACCACCAGGTAGGCGCCGTGGGTGAACTTCGTGACCAGCACCACCGCCAGCACCACCGCCGTCATGCCCGCGCCGAACCCATTTATCAGCCGGGATCGGTGGATCTTCCGCCGCTGCGCGGGATCGGACGTGGTGGTCAGCTCGTGGTTCCAGTGCCGCACCATGCCGATCTGGCTGAGGGTGAACGAGGTGAACACACCAAGGATGTAGAGCTGGATCAGCCCGGTCACCGATCCCTCGTAGAGGTAGATCAGCGCACCGGCGATGACCGAGAGCAGCACGATGCCGTTGGAGAACGCCAGCCGGTCGCCCCGGGTGTGCAGCTGCCGCGGCAGGTAGCGGTCCTGGGCCAGGATCGACGCCAGCAGCGGAAACCCATTGTACGCCGTGTTGGCGGCCAGGATCAGGATGAGCGCCGCACTTGCCTGCAGGTAGTAGAACAGGAAGGTGTTGTCGCCGCCGAAGACCGCGGCGGCGATCTGGGCGATCACGGTCCGCTGCGGATCGGTCTCGCAGTTGCCTGCGAAGCCGACCAGGTCGCAGGTGCTCTCCGCGACGTGGACCTGGGAGATCATCGCCAGCACCGTCACGCCGCTGAACATGACGATCGCGATGGTGCCCATCGCCAGCATCGTCCGGCCGGCGTTGACGGCCTTCGGGCGGCGGAAGGCTGGCACGCCATTAGAGATCGCCTCGACCCCTGTCAATGCGGTGCAACCCGACGAGAACGCGCGCAGCACCAGTAGCGCCAGCGCGAGCCCGGTCAGCCCGGCCTGCTCGGGCTGGATGCCGTACCCGGCGCTCTCGGCCACCGGGGGCGCGCCCACCGCGGTCCGCACCAGCCCGACGACGATCATCAGCATGACCCCGGCGACGAACAGGTACGTCGGCACCGCGAAGGCCCGGCCAGACTCCCGCACGCCGCGGAGATTGATCGCCATCAGCACGACGATGAACAGCAGGTTTATCCCCACCCGGTGGGGGTTCAGCTCCGGCACCGCGGAGATGATGTTGTCAACCCCGGCCGCGACCGACACCGCTACTGTCATCACGTAGTCCACCAGCAGGGCACTGGCCACCACCAGGCTCGCCGACGAACCCAGGTTCTCCGAGACGACTTCGTACGATCCGCCGCCGCTGGGATAGGCGTGCACCACCTGCCGGTAGGACGCCACCACGATGGCCAGCAGCACCACCACCGCGAGCCCGACCCAGGGCGTCAGGTGCAGGAACATTAGCCCGCCCAGCGACAGCACCAGCAGGATTTCCTGGGTGGCGTAGGTGACCGAGGACAGCGGGTCGCTGGCGAAGATCGGCAGCGCCAGCCGCTTCGGCAACAGCGTCTCCCCCAGCCGGTCACTGCGCACCGGCCGGCCGACGAGCAACCGTTTCAGCACTTCAGACAGCCGCACGGGCTCAGCGTAGGCCCGGCCGCACCGATCCGGCCCCTCGAGAACCCGGCAGGGTCAGGGCCCTGGCGGGAACGTCCCCGGCGGTCTCGAGGCCGCCGGTGGTGCGGCCGGGGCACGTCTGTCGACGTGCATGGCCGCACCACCTATCGCCGGGTTGTCCGGATCACTCGACGTGGGTGGCGTCGCGGACGGTGCCGACGTATTCCTCGACGAGGTCTTCGAGGGCGACGATGCCGATGGGTTGGCCGGTGGTGTCGGTTGCGGTGGCGAGGTGGCTGCCTGTGCGGCGTAGGGAGGTCATGGCGTGGTCGAGGCGGGCGTGGGCTGGGACGGTGGGTAGTCGTCGGATGCGGGCGGGGGCGATGGGGGTTGTGGGGTCGTGTCCGGCTTGGTCGAGGACGTCTTTGATGTGGAGGTAGCCGGTGAGTGTTCCGTCGTCGCGGCGGAGGGGGAATCGGGAGAATCCGGTGTGGGCGACGGCTTGTTCGACGTCGCCGAGGGTGGGGTGTTGCGGGAGTGTGGTGAGGTCGGGCAGGGGGACGAGGACGTCTGCGACGGTGTGTTCCACTGAGGACAGTGTTTGGGCGAGTCGGCGGTGTTCGGATTGGTCGAGGAGGCCTTCGCGGCGGGATTCGACGAGGAGTTCGGCGAGTTCGGCGGAGGTGTAGGCGGTGTCGAGTTCGTCTTTGGGTTCTACGCGTAGCAGGCGGAGCACGGTGTTGGCCATCATGTTGAACAGGGCGATGAGTGGCCGGGCGAGTTTGACGAAGCCGACCAGGGGTGGGACCAGCCAGAGGGCGAGTCGTTCGGGTTCGGCGATGGCGAGGTTTTTGGGGACCATTTCGCCGACGAGGACGTGGAGTATGACCACGATCGCTAGTGCGATGGTGAACGCCACGGCGTGGGTGATGGTGTCGGGGATGCCGAGGGCGGTGAAGGGTGTTTGGAGTTGGTGGGCGACGGCGGGTTCGCCGAGGCGGCCCAGGCCCAGGGAGCAGAGGGTGATGCCGAGTTGGGCGCTGGTGAGCATCAGCGAGCCTTCCTGGCTGGCTTTGATCACCACTCGGGCGCGGGTTTTGCCTTGGGCCAGCAGCGCTTGCAGCCGGTCCCGGCGGGAGGACAGCAGGGAGAACTCCGCGCCCACGAAGAACGCGTTGAGCAGCAACAGGACAACACCCAGCACGATCGCGAAACCGTCGCTCATCGAACCTCCTCCACGGCCTCGGCGCTCCCGGTGTTGCCGGGTTCGCGGGTGAGACGGAGATCTGCGATGCGGTTGCGATCCATCCGCGTCACCGTCAGCACCCAACCATCCAGGGGCAGCTTGTCGCCGACCTCGGGTATGCGGCCGAGTTCACCCAGCACGTAACCGGCGACAGTCTCGTAATCCCCGTCCGGCAACGGAGCCCCGACGGCGTCCACGAGTTCGTCCGGGCGCAGCAGGCCTGAGATGATCCACGTGTTGTCGTCAACCTGCCGAACGGCCGGGATTTCGCGGCGGTCGTGTTCGTCGCGGACGTCGCCGATGATCTCCTCGACGACGTCCTCCAGGGTCACGATGCCCGCGCTACCGCCGTACTCGTCGACCACGACCGCCAGTTGCAACCCCGATCCGCGCAGCGTCTCCAGCAGCGCGTCACCGGCCAACGTCTCCGGCACCGTCGAAACAGGTTGCACGAGTGATCCGACGGTGGTCCGTTCGCGTTCCCCGGCTGGCAGCCCGAACGCTTGCTTGACGTGGACGACGCCGTGGATCTCGTCCAAATCACCGCCGTGCACGGGGAAGCGGGAGAACCCGGTGCGGCGGGCGGTGTCGAGCAGATCCATCACGCTGTCGCCGGCGGTCAGGGATTCCACGCGGACGCGGGGGGTCATCAATTCCTCGGCGGTGCGGTCGCCGAAGCGCAGCGACCGGTCCATCAGTTGCGCGGTCGAGGAGTCCAGCGTTCCGTGTTCGGCGCTCGAGCGCACGATCGAGCCGAGTTCTTCGGGGGAACGGGCGGACCGGAGTTCTTCTTGGGGTTCGATGCCGAAACGGCGCACGACCCAGTTGGCGCTGTTGTTCATCGCATCGATCAGCCACCGGAAGACCTGCGAGAACCGAGCGTGGTAGCCCGACACGGCACGGGCGGTGGGCAGTGGGCGGGCGATGGCGAGGTTCTTGGGCACCATCTCCCCGAAGACCATCGACAGGGTCGTGGCCAGCAGGATCGCCAGCGTCAGCGACACCGCCCCGGCCGCCTCACCGGGCAGCCCGAGCGCGGTCAGCCCCGGGCGGATCAGGTCACCGATCAACGGCTCCGCCACGTACCCGGTGACCAGCGTGGTCAACGTGATCGCGACCTGGGCGCCGGAGAGCTGGAACGACAACGTCCGGTGCGCCTTCTGCACCGCCCTCGCACGCCGGTCACCGACCTGACGGACATGCGCGTCCACCGTGCTGCGTTCCAGGGACGTCAGCGAGAACTCCGCGGCAACCGCCAACCCGGTGCCCAACGTCAACACGCCAACGAAAACAAGGCCGAGAACGGCCAACAGGATGTCCATCACCGACCACCCCAGAACGGGGCATCGGCCACCAGTCGCGGAAAGCCGGGACTATGTCCCGGCCCGGTACTGCCCTCTGGGGATTGCGCTTCGCGCACTGAAGACGTCACTCCTAGACAAACAAAGGGGAGGAAAGGGACACGCAGTATATCCCGAATGGGCTGGCACCCGAGCGAGCAAACTAGATCGAGATCACACTCTTGGGCGACCGCAGGCCGTCGCGCCCAGCCGGTCAAGTCCGGACAGATACACGAACTCGCGCCGACTCGACCAAACGGGCGATGTTGTGTTGATCACGATCTTTGGGGTGTTTGTCCGGAACTCGCTGCTCTACTGTTCCGTTCCAATGGACATGGACGATGATCCTGGCAGTCCCAGCCGCGCTCCTGGCAGTTCGAGGAGCGCGGACCCCACAAGGACGCTGACGCCACCGAAAGCCGGCAGGCCGCGCGGAGCCGCGTCGCCACACGTCCGCGAGTCGACGCCACCCGCGGACCTAGACATCGTCCACTTCGGACCACTGGGGAGTTCTGCGCGCTTCCGCGCCGCGCGGCGGAGAACCGGCGAGCGCTCCTCCACCGGACGACCAACTCCCCCTTCCTGTGCCCCCTCGGCCTTCCGGGACGTCGAACGCGGAAACGCCGAAGTGCATCGCGCAGGCTCACGGCCCCGCAGAACAACGCTGACCGGGCCGCGCCGAATCTCCGATCGACCGGGAAGCCGCACCACCCGCTACCCATTCGAGAACACGCACCGCATCAACTGACAGCGAAGAGAGAAGGAAGGTCCAGCAGAATGGTCTTCAAGAAGCTCCTGGGCGCGCTCGGTGTCGGCGGCCCGTCGGTGGACACCGTGCTGCACCACCCGCACGTGCGCCCGGGCGAGAACCTCGTCGGCGAGGTCCGCATCACCGGCGGCAAGCAGGACGTCAACGTCGAGCACGTCGCGCTCGGCTTCGTCACCCGCACCGAGACCGAGCACGGCGGCCGCGACGGACACGCCGGGGTGGAGTTCCACCGTGCCGTGGTGGCCGGGAACTTCGCGCTGCGCGAGGGCGAGAACAAGACCATCCCGTTCGAGCTGCCCGTGCCGTGGGAAACGCCGATCACCAGCGTCTACGGCCAGCACCTGCACGGCATGACGCTCGGCGTGCGCACCGAACTGGCCATCGCCAAGGTCGCGAACAAGGGCGACCTCGACCCGGTCATCGTGGAACCCTTGCCCGCGCAGGAGAAGGTGCTCGAAGCGTTCTCCCAGCTCGGTTTCCACTTCAAGAGCGCCGACCTGGAGCAAGGCCACCTGCACGGCGTCCGCCAGGAACTGCCATTCTTCCAGGAGATCGAGTTCTTCCCGCCGCCGCAGTTCTCTGGGCGCATCAATGAGGTCGAGCTGACCTTCGTCGCCGGCCCGCACGGGCTGGACGTGGTGCTGGAGGCCGACAAGCGCGGCGGGTTCTTCGCCCCGAGCCAGGACGCCTTCGGCCGCTTCCACGTTACCCACGAGGAAGCGCTCACCACCGACTGGGCGGGGCAGATCCACGGCTGGCTCGAGCAGGCCGCCGAACGACGCGGCGGCATGGGCCACCACATGGGCGGCTACGACCAGCGCCAGGGCTACGGCCACCAACCGCACGGCTACCACGAAGAGCACCATCGGCGCGGTTCCGGGATGGGTGGCATGGTCGCCGGCGCCGCGCTCGGCGCCGGCGCCGGATTCCTCGGCGGAATGGTCGCGGGCGAGATCATGGAAGGGGTTTTCGAGGGCGACGAAGAAGAATTCTGATCACCCGAGGCAGGCGGGTGCCGGGAATCCGTTTCCGGCACCCGCCACGCGATGGTCCCGTCATCGGCCGCCGAGATCACCCGCTAGATTGATCAACATCTTGTTCGGGCACGGTCCTACCGGGAGTCTAACCTGCTCGGTAAGGAGTGGCCGTAGCTATTCGGCGTTCTTGCTCCGCCAGGATTCAAGCGCCATGTCTGCATCCTCGGCCACGAGCCCGATGTCATCATCGTCCGCCAGCGCTTCGAGCACCGGAACCGCTTCATCCGCGTGACCACGGTTCAGGAGAAACGTTGCCGCTGCGCACCGCACTTGCGGCGACTCGGCGTCATCCAGCAGCGGCGTAAGCAACTCGGACGCGTTGGCGGCGTCCGCAACGAGTTGGCTCGCCGTCTCCGAGTGCTTGTCCGCGTCCCGTGTCGTGCCGCTGCGGATGGCGGACCAGTGCGCGGACACCGCTTGTCGGAACCGTTCTTGAGCTTCACTGATCGGGCTTTGTTCGGTCATCTTGATCCTCGCCTCGTAGCGCCCGTCTGACGGCTCGCATACCACGCCGGTATTGGTGGTCCCATGACGTGCCGTTCAGGCTATCGCGTCTTGTGCTGTCCCCACCGAGAGGCTTGCTCGCGTAGAACCTGGTGATCCTGCGATGCACCTCAACGGGCAGAAAGATCAAGTTATTGGTGGTGTTGATCCTTTCGGTGGAGAATCCACTGCGGTGATCCTTGGTCTGCGATTGCTCGACGATGTGGTGTAGCTCGTGCCCTGGTCGCTTCCCGAGTGTCCGCTTCGCGGCGGTGAACGACGGGAAGCTGCGGACTCCGCCCTCCTCGTCTGCGACGGTCTCCGGCGCCTGCTGTTCCGGTTGTGCCGGTGCCGCTGGTGTCGGGTTGCCACCGCTGCTCGGCGGACCCGCGCCGCCTCCCTGATGATGCTCGGCGACCTCCGCGATCTTCGTGCGGAGTGCGACGAGAGCGCGGATCACATCGGTGGTCGCGCTGACGACCTGTTGCGTCTGGCCGATGATGTCGGACTCCGGCCCGGTGATCTCCGCGAGCTGGTCTCGTACCGCTTCGACCTGATCGCACAGGTTACCTGCCGTTTGCACCGGCACGGCATCGGCGACCGTCCTCAACTGCTGGGCACGGTCGCCGATCGCCTCGCCGGTCATCCTTGCGCGTGGTAGGTCGCCTTCTCAACGATCATCAGGCGGAGCTGTTCAAGACCCGCCATTAGCTGGCTGATCTCGTTGGACACCGCCCCGATCTGTCCGTGCAGCTCTTGCGCCGTCGCGGTGTCGCCGAGAATTCCCGCCACCTGCTGCTGAATTCCCGCCACCTGCTGCTGAATTCCTTCGAGCTGTCCCTGTAATTCCTGGGCGCCATTCACCTGAACCTGTTCGGACAATGCCTGCAACTGCATTGCCTGCTCGGCAATGGACATCGGAGCTCCCTTCGTCGAATTGGTTGGGGAACCGGTCAGGGAGTACGGCGGGCGGATTCAGCACTCCCTGACCGGCATGAAGCGCGACGGCTTGGGGGTTTGCCGTCCCGCTGGGATGGAAACCGGTCAGGCGGACAGGGTTCGGGGAATGCCGCCGCCCACCTGACCGGCGTTTGACGCGTTACACCCGCCTGCCTTGCAATCGTACGAAAGGGCGTACTCGCGTCGATTTTCCTCGACGCACGAGCGGCACGCACGAACACAAATAGTCTGATTCGGCGGACCGATCGTCGGCCCGCACCGCGTGTTATTGCGCGATCCAGGCCGCCGTTCGTGCACTGTCCCCTCATGGTCGGTCCAGATGTCGCACACCGCTGCGGCTTGCCTGGAACCGAAATCAGAAAGAAGATCACCCGCCATACCTGGAACGTATGGCGGGTGATCTTGAACTAGGTAGGACGCAGTGTCCTACTGCACGATCGGACTAGCGAACGCCGAGACGCCCGGCGAGACCGCGCAGACGAGGCACACGGGACACCGGAGTGTGCAGCAGATCGCGAGTCACGGACTTGATTAGGTTCTGGTGCTTGGCCCAGTCCGGAGCGATCTGTTCGGCGGCCACGACAAGGTTCGCGGCCTGTTCGTGCTGTCCAAGCTTGGTATGCGCGAGCGCCCGATCCGTGAGGTGACGGGCACGGGACGCCAGAGGCAACGCCGCCCCATCGTTGGGCATCGTCCGGGCGGCGGTCAGCGCCTGGCCAAACTCCCCGGTCTGCACCCCCACGTCGACGGTCTGCATCGCGACCTGCGACGGTCCGAACGCTGTTTGATAGTCGTCGCGGTCGCATCCCATCCGGTCGGCGACCTCCGCGCTCTCGGAGACCAGATCGCGGGCACGGCTGCCGTTCTTAGCACGGGCCGCAGCGGTCGCGGCCGTGAGCACGAGCGACGCGGACAGATCAGGAAAGCTCACGTCTCCGCGTGGCGTGATCGTCTCGGCAGTCCTCACCGCCAGCGCTTCGGACTCGGCGTAGCGGCCGGAGACGAGCAACTGCCAGGACACCGACCCGCGCAGAGTCGCGGCGAGAAGCGGATCGTTGCTCTGGTCGGCAGCGGCGACCGCTTGACGGACTGCCAGGAACGCGGCGTCGGACTGACGCAGGTGCACGAGCGCGCAACCGGCAACCCAGTAGCCCCGCGCCAATAGTTCCGCCGCCTGCGCTCGTTGGTTGCCGTCGCTGGCTTCGAACGTGGCTCGTAGGGAGTGCAGCGCGGGCGGCAACAACGCGGTGAGCTGGTCGTACTTGCCTGCCCAGTACGTACCCCACAGGTACGTAAGTGTCCGCCCCGCCTCCCGGTGCGGCATCGGCTCGACCGCGACGCTTAACCCGCCGATCAGGTCGTCGACACCGCTCACGGCGAAGCGAAGCGCGGTCACACCCTCCGATTGGTCGTGCTCCGGCAGAGACCCCCGTCCCATGAGATCGGCGAGGGTCACGTCCAGTGCGCGGGCGAGCCGGTGCAGACTCGCGACACTGGCTGTGTTCCGGGTGCCCTGTTCGAGCTTTCGAACCAGGTCGACGGACACCCCAGCCCGCTCGGCTAGCTGGCGTTGGGTGTAGAGCCTGCCTCGCAGTTCCCGGATGCGTTCACCGATCGCCTTGCCTGCCAGTTCGTCAGCCATGCCAGGGCACCACCCTTCGCGGAGTCGGCCCCTTCGCTTACCCCCGGCCCGTCGACCGGAGGCGTACCTCCGCGAAGAGGTAACCCAGGGTAGCCAGATCCTGATCAGGTGACGAGACACCGACGGCCGATGCGAACTCCTGGCACCCGTTGAGAAGCAGCGTCGACCCGCCGCCCATGTGGGGCAAACCATGATCAAACCGCGTGGGGCAAACGTGGGCTCGAAACCATCACATGACGTACTAACAGCAGATCAGCAGCGTATAGACTATGCATGACCAAACCGCCGGTCGCACCACCCGTAACCAGCGTTTTCCCGGGTCAACGCCAAGCTGCGTAGAAAAGCGCACCCTTGGGCTCGACAGCTACTTCTCAACAGCTACTCAAGGGTGTCCCTCGCCTCCCACGCTGGTTCCAACAACGGCTCTTGCGCGTCGCAGCTGCGGCGCGGGCGCTCGGAATTGTGGATCCACCGGTCCTGGATCTCGCCGAGGGAAACCGGTCGACCGCCGCGTCAGCCGATGAACTGGTCGTAGAGGAGGTAGCAGTTCAGGCCGACGATCAGGGTGGTGATCAGGGTCATCACCGTCGTCAGCCAGCGCGGGTTGGCGAACTCCCCCATCACCGCGCGGTCCCGGGTCACCAGCAGCAGCGGGATCAGCGCGAAGGGGATGCCGAAGCTCAGCACGACCTGGCTGAAGTTGAGGACGTCGGTGGTGTTCATGCCGAGCGCGATGACCACGAGCGCGGGCACCATCGTGATCAACCGGCGGAGGAGCAACGGGATCCGGAAGTTGATGAACCCCGCCATGACGACCTGCCCGGCGAAGGTGCCGACGCCGGACGAGGAGATCCCGGACGCGAGCAGAGCGACCGCGAACACCAGGGCCGCGGCACCACCGGCGAGCGTGGCGAGGCCCGCGTGCGCGTCCTCGATGGTGCTGATGCCCGTGTTCCCGGTGGCGTGGAAGAGCTTCGCCGCGACCAGCAGCATCGACAGGTTGATCATTCCGGCGAGTCCGAGCGCGACGACTACGTCCCAGCGCTCGAAGCGCAGCACCCGGCGGCGGTCGTCGTCGTTCGAGCACGCCACCCGGCGGCTCGTCAGCGCCGAGTGCAGGTAGACGACGTGCGGCATCACGGTGGCGCCGACGATCCCCACCGCGAGGTAGGCGCTGCCGCTGGGCAGCGTCGGCACCAGCCCGGAGATGGCCTGAGCCGGCTCCACGCCGATCTGCAGCAGTTCGTAGGCGAAACCGGCGATGATCAGCAGCAGCAACCCGGCGATCGCCCGCTCGAAGGGCCGGTAGCCCAGCGCCTGCAGGCCCAGCAGCACGAACGCGACCACCGCGGTGATCAGCGCCGCCGGCATCATCGGGATGCCGAAGAGCAGGTACAGGCCCAGAGCCGCGCCGACGAACTCAGCCAGGTCGGTGGACATGGCGACGATCTCCGCCTGCAACCAGAGCCCCCACCGCATCGGCCGGGAATACCGCTCCCGGCATACCTCGGGAAGGGTCTTGCCGGTGACTACGCCGATCTTGGCGGACAGGAACTGCACCGGCATCGCCATCAGGTTCGCCAGCACCACGACCCACACCAGCGCGTAACCGAATTCCGCGCCGGCGCCGATGTTCGTCGAGAAGTTGCCGGGGTCGACGTACGCGATCGCCGCGATGAATGCCGGCCCCAGCATCGCGAGCGCGCCGCGCATCCGGCCTCGTCCGAGCACCTGCCCGACGGCCGGTCGCGGGCCCTGTTGCGCATCGATCCTGGTCATGCCCATTGATCCACCCGTGCTGCCGCCCTGGCTTCCTGACCGTTGATGACTGCCTCCCGTTGTCCCGCACACCCGCGCGAGCCGTAGTTCGGCCCGGCGACCAAGAGATTACGGTATGCCGAAAATTCGTCTTCGAAAACCCCCAAGTGGACGCGCGGGCCCATCAGGTGCGGCCCTGCCCACGCCAGGGTGTTCGAGTGCGCCCCGTTGCGCACAGCGCATTCGCGTGCGGCACGTTCAGGTCCCGGGTCCTACACTCGAAGTACCGATTCCGCCGCGGCGCTTCGGCTAGATAGCCCTATGCGATGGGGGAAATCTACTCGGGTTTGGGGTCTCCGATGTCCGAGGAAAACCAACGCCGTCACGGCTACCGGGAAGGACTCGGCGGCGAGTTGCTGGCCGAGCTCCTGGGAACCTTCGTCCTGATCCTGTTCGGGTGCGCATCGGTCGCCGTCGCGGTCGCGGGCCTGCCCGGTTCGGGACGCCAGTCCGACGCCTTCGGGCCAGGGAACTGGCTCATCGTTGCGTTCGGTTGGGGATTCGCCGTGGTGTTCGGCGTCTACGTCGCCGGCGGCGTCAGCGGTGCGCACATCAACCCCGCGGTCACACTCGCCTTCGCGGTGCGGCGGGCCTTCCCGTGGCGGAAGGTCGTTCCGTACGTGGCGGCTCAGTTCGTGGGCGCGTTCCTGGCCGCAGCGGTGGTGTACTCCGTCTACAGCTGGGCGATCGACGCGTTCAACGCCAAGGCCGGCCTCGCCCGCAACCAGTCCTTGGACACGTTCGCGATCTTCGCGACATTCCCCGCCAAGTACTTCGACGGATCGTGGTGGGGACCGTTCCTGGACCAGATCGTCGGCACCGCGATCCTGGTGCTGCTCATCTTCGCGCTCATCGACACTCGCAACGTCGCTCCGTCCGCCAACCTCGGGCCGTTCATGATCGGCATGGTCGTCACCACGATCGGCCTGACCTTCGGCCCGAACGCCGGTTACGCGATCAACCCGGCGCGCGACTTCGGGCCTCGGCTGTGGACGTTCGTAACAGGCTGGGGCGATATCGCGCTACCCGGGAGCTACCAGTGGTTCAGCAACTACTTCTGGATCCCGATCGTCGGGCCGCTCGTCGGGGGCGTCATCGGAGCCGTCGTCTACGACCTGTTCATCGGCCAGGTTTTGGCCGCCCGCGCCGCGCCGCCGGAACCGGGGCGGGCGACCGAGGAGGCACCCGAAACGCGGCAGTAAGACAGTCTGAGCTGCCCAGCTGAATCTGGACAGGACTTACGCCCGAAACGCAGCAGTAAGGCGTTTCCGAGTCGGCGGTCCGCGCCGCCAGCGACGCATGGGGTGGCGGTCAGCCGCCTGCGCCGCAGGCTGAAGGAGCTGACCGGCGAGGGAGACCTCACCCCGGCGCAGGCCTCGGTGCCGGCCCGGCTGGACAAGGACGGAGCGGCCCCGGCCAGCGAGCTGGCCGCCGGGGAGCGCGTGCGCCCCCAGTCCATGGCGACGATCGTCGCGGCGCTCGAACGAGCCGAGCTGGTGGACCGGCACCCCGACCTCGATGACGGACGGCGGCAGCTGGTCACCCTCACCGAAGTGGGGCCCCTCACCGAAGTGTGGCGAGAGAGGCGAGCCGGCTCTCGGCAGGCTCGTCAGGCATGGCTGGCGCGGACGTTGCAAGAGCGCTGCACCGAGGAGCAGCGGCTGGTGATCATCGACGCGATGGCGCTGTTGGACGACGTGGCCCAGTCTTGACGAGGCAGGCAAGGCCGCCCGCTACCAGCACGGCGCCACCACTGACGGCCTGCACCACCTCGCTTGGCTCCTGCTCGGCATCGCCGCCCTGCTCGCCAAGACCGACCGACTGAAACCCGTTGCCAGGACTGAAGCTTTTCGCGTCTGGGGTCAATCCGCACCTGCTCCTGCCCGAACGAGCCGCCGGCCGATCCGGGCGATCTCGTCGATGATCGCGGCAGCGGCCGAGACATCGGCGGACAACGGGCGATCCCGGGCATCCGGATCGAGCGCGCCGCAAGCCCGTCGGTAAACCGCCTGGACCGGTTGGACAGGGCCAGCCCCGCGCAACCGGAGCGCGCGGACCGCGGCCACCAGTTCGCAAGCCAGGACGAGCCGGTACGCCTCCGCCGCGCGGCGGGACTGCCTGGCCGCCTGCGAAGCGAAACTCGCGTGTTCTTCGGTGCCCCTGGAAAGCACCACGTGGCCCAGCGTCGCGGGATAAGCGGCGTTGCGCAGCTCGGCCAAGGCGGAACCGACGCCGTACTCGAGCACCATGATTCCCGAGCTGCCCGGCGGGCCGGTGGCAAGGAACGGGCGCAGGCAGGTCATCTCGGGGTCGGTGAGCAGCGACAGCCTCCCTGCCGACAGTTGCGCGGTCGAGAGCATCGCCAGCCGCAGCCGGTCCAGCGCGAGGGCGAGCTGGGCGGCGTGGAACCCGCCGTGGTGGCGGACCTGATGGTCGGTGATCAGCGGATTCTCGCCTGCGGCGTTGAGTTCCACGGCCAAGACCGAGTCGATGTCGGCCAAGGCCTCCAACGCGGGGCCGTGGACCTGGGGGAAGCACCGCAGACCGAACGGGTCCTGGACCCTGCGTCCAGCAGTCACCGCCCCGCCGAGCAATGCCAGCATGTCGGCGGCGACCCGGGCCGCTCCGGCGTTCGGCCGCCCGGCGTGCACCTCAGGCGCGAACGGCTCGGTCGACCCATCGACGGCGAGCAAGGTCAGCGCGGCGATCGGAGCGGTCGCATCAAGAAGCCCGTGCACCTCCTCCGCCGCCAGCGCCGCCTGGGCGATGGTCAGGGCGTTGCTGCTGATCAATGCCAGGGCGTCGCCGTCGGTCATGATGACCGGATCCGGCGGCCGTCCCCCACCGGCCCAGCTCGCCTCTCCCGCGAGAGCGAGCCCGAGTTCGGCCAACGGGCCGAGATCGCCGGTTCCGACGGCGCCGTGCTCGTGCACCTCCGGACAGGTACCGGCGTTGAGCGCGGTGACCATTGCTTCGGCGATAGCGGGTTGCAGCGCGGCACCGCGCAGAACCTGGTTCACCCGGACCGCCAGCATCGCCCGGACGTCTCGTTCGGGCAGCAGGTTCCCGATTCCGCTGGCATGGCTGCGAAGCAGCCGCATCCCGTGCGCCGCGCTTCCGGGCACCACTTCGGCACGGTTGGCACCGACGCCGGTGGTGCGCCCGTACACCGGCCGCGGCACGGGCTTCCGCGCGTTCAGCCAACGCTTTCGGAGACGGTCCAACGCGGCCGGTGACGCGCCGACCCCAAGGCCGTCCGCGATCCGAACCACGTCCTCAGCGGCCAGTTCTGGACCGCCGAGGAGCACGGGATTTCCGGCGCGCAACGCACCCCGAACGGCAGTCACGACTCCTCCCTCCACGCACAGGGTCAGATGAGGGCTGTGTCGTCGATGGGACGCAGCTCCTCGGCGTACGACACGGAAACTCGCCGGATCACGCCGCCGGACACGGCGTACTGCCCCATCCGCCACAGCGGTGGGGAGTACGCGTGGATCGAGACGCTCCTGCGCTCTTTGCCCGTGAGCCGGTGGATGTGCTCGGGGCCGCAGCCGAACACGAAGCCGGCGCCGACCTCGGTCGCCAAGCTCGGCCCGGCCACCGCCAGGTTGTGCTCGACGAGCGCACCCCCGGCCACCGCGACCGCGAACGAGGAGATGTCGTGGTCGTGCCAGCCCGTGTCGTTCTCCGGCGTCCAGCACAGCACCCACACGTCGACGTGCGCGTCCCGGTGCAGCGATGCGTAATGCCGCTGGTAGTCACTGAAAGCGACGTGGTGCCGCCACAGCTCCGGTCGGCGCGCCAGGTCCGCGACCAGGCCGAGCAGCTCGCGCGGGTCCAGGCAGCGGCCGGGCAGGGTTTCGAGAGTGAAACCGGTTGGCACCTCGCCGATCGGGAGCGCTCGCCGGGCAGGCACCTCGACAGTCGCGTGAGATTCGCCGATCACGGTAGTCCTCCTTCGAGCAGGCGACGCGGGTTCGAACAGCGGATGGCCCGGGAGGCGGCTTCCCCAAGGCCGGGATCGGTCGGCTCGGCGTAGGGGCGGTCGGTGCCGAGGACGACCGGGTCGATCCCGAGCACCCGGACCAGCGCGTCCACCCCGCGCGGCCCGTACGACGACGTGTCGACGAAGACATCCGGGTCGATGCGGTCGAACGCCCCGCCCCTGGCCACCAGGCGCTCGTGGTGCACGGGTGCCAGCCCCGCTCCGGCGGCGAAGCAGATCCGCAACTCCGGCAGCAGCGTGCGGCCCGCGACGTGCCAGGACCACCACGCCGCCTGCATCTGCGCCACGTAGTCGACGACCGGCGGCCACCACCCGGGCACGCCAGGCGGGCAAGTCGCTGCGCCAGGGTGCACCATGACCGGTCGGTCGTGCTGCTCGCACACCGCGAGCAGCGGGGCGATGCGTTCCACGTCAGCGGGTTTCCGCATGGCGTCGGCCGGGATCTGCAGGCCGACGCATCCGCTGCCGAGCGCGTCCCGCACCAGCTCGGCGTCGGGTACCAGCACGTTGGCCGCGGCCCAGACCCGGAACGGATCGGGCAGCTCCAACGCGCCACGATGCCATGCGTCCAGCAGCGGTTCCGCGCCCTCCGGCGGCAGCCATTCGATGGCCAGCGGGCTGGACAGTGAAATGACCGCAATCCCGTCTTCCTGGGCCGCGCGCTTCGCCGGTTCGTGGTCGGCCGGGTCCACCTCGAATGGCGGCTCGCCCGCCACGTGCAGGGTCCAGCCGCGCAGCAGCGGCGGGTTCGCCCGTGCGCGCAACGCGTCGATGAATTCCGCAGGCCACAGGTGCTGGTGGACGTCGATCATCAATCCGGGCACGGCAAAGCCTTGTGAAGCGTTTCAGTGAACGGCTTCAGTGAACCGCCTCAGCGGGCGTGCGGTCAAGGGGCGAACGCGCCCATCCGCCGCGCGCTAGGCTTTCCAGGTGCAACGCCGCAAGCGCCCCACGATCAAGGACATCGCGGCGGAGACGGGGCTCTCCCCTGCCGCGGTGTCCTACGCGCTCCGCGGCTTGCAGGTCCCCCCGGAAACCCAGCAGCGCGTGCGGGAAGTCGCCGCCCGCCTCGGTTACGAGGCCGATCCGGTCGCCCGCGCGCTGGCCAGCGGGCGCACCGGGATGGTCGGCGTGCTGTGCAGTTCGCTCGAAGATCTGTGGCAGCAGAACTTCGCCACCACGCTCGGCAGGCGCTTCCTCGCCGCGGACCGCAACACCCTGTTCATGGACTCCGCCGCCGATCCCGCGCGCGAGGCGCTGCTCGCCAAGAACCTCCTCGACCAGCGGGTCGACGCGCTCGTCACGATCCCGGTCGACCCGACGTCCCAGCACTGGCCGGAAGCCGCCGAGCGGACCATGCTCGTCGCGATCGGCGACCCGCTGCCCGGGGCGTCCACCGCCGCCGAGGTGGTCTTCGACAACAGCCTGGGCGTCACCGACGCGCTGAAGACCCTCAGCGCCGCCGGGCACGACGAGGTCCTGGTGCTGACTCCGGGACCGCGCCTGATGCGCCAACGCCCGGCCGAGAAAGTCGTCCACGAGGTCGCGCGCGAACTGCGGATGAGCTTGCGTGTCCTGGCCTGCCCCAACGACTTGACCGGCGCGGCCGAGGTGGCGCGGACCGCGCTCGCCGAGGAACCCCGGCCCACCGCGGCGTTCTGCCTCACCGACTCGATGGCCTACGGCGTCTACGAGGCAGCTCGCGATCTCGGCCTGGCCATCCCCGCGGACCTGTCCGTCCTCGGCTACGACGACCATCCGGTGTCCCGACTGCTGACACCCGCGCTGTCCACCTACCGCTGGGACGTGCAGACCGTCGTCGACGCGGTCGTCGAGCGCGTGCTCAAAGCGGTCGACAAGAACCGGCGCAGCCGGCGCAAGCTGATCGCACCGGAGCCGAAGCACCGCGACTCGGTGGGCAGACCACGCCGGTGACCGGCCCTCGGGCTACGGAGTCGGGTGCTCCTCGACGAGGGGCTCAGGGGCCGACAGCCGCCATGCCTCGTACACGAGCTCCTTGAGCTCATCGGCGTCGATCCCCCGCAGATGCACGACCACCCAGCCGAATCCGCCTGCCGTGAACTGCACCTCGAACACGTCCGGGCGCTCGGTGACCAGTGCGATCTGCTCGGACAGCGTCTGCTTCAGGCCGACCGTCTCCGTTCGCGGCCAGTAGTAACCGAACCGCTTGCCACGCACGCTGAACGACGTGTAGTCCCTCGCCTCCGCGCGCTCGACCTCGGCGAGGCGGTCCACCATCCGCATGAACTTACCGCTCGGCACACCCATGCCCAGCATTCTGGCGCACACCGCCGACGTTCCGGACCGAGCAACCTCCCGTGGCTGCGGCCAGCCCAACTTCCGCAATTCGACCCGGCGCAAGATCCACCGATTGTAAGCTCCCGCCGGGAACGATGGTGGACCTATTCGGACGAGACGAGTCGTTGTGCCTGCTCGCCAACGCCGCGGCGCAAGCGCGGGCCGGACGCGGCGGGCTCATCATGCTGCGCGCAAATCCGGGTCTCGGCATGACCGCCCTGCTGGACGCCCACTCGGCCGCGGCGCGCGGCATTGGCATGCGGACGCACCGGATTGTCGTGCTACCGCCGAGCGGATGCACGGAGTTGTCGACCGGTGTGCCGGAGTGGACCGAGCCCGCCGTGGTCGTGATCGACGATCTGCACCGCGCGGACGACGCGACGCTGCTGGCGCTGCATGCGCTCGCCGAAGGACTCCGCGACCGCTCGCTACTGGTCGTCACCGGGCGGCATCGCGGTACTACTCCCGCCCGGTTCGAGCGGCTCGATCGGATGGCAGTCGTACATGACCTGCTCCCGCTGGAGGACGACGCTGTCAGCGCTGTCCTCGCCGAAGTATCCGGTGGGGAGCCGCCGGAATCGCTGCTGCGGCTTGCGGACGAGGCCCGCGGCAACCCGTGGCTGTTGACCCGCCTCGCCGATGACGACCGCACTTCGGCGGTGACCGCCCGGGCGACCGACCTGGCGGGCGGCGACGCCGCCCTGCTGCGTTTCGCCGCGATCCTGAACGAACCCGCTTCGGTCGACGAATTGGCCGCCGTCGTCGAAAAGGCACCGGTGGACGTGCTGGCCGGGGTCGCGCGGCTGGCCGCGCAAGGGCTGGTCGAAGAGCAGGCCGGGCTGGTGCGGTTCCGGCATCCGGTGGTGCGCCGCGACGTGGCGGCGACTTCGGTGGGTTTGCGCGGTTCCGCGGCGCGGGCGCTCGCGGGCTGCGGCGCCGCGGCCGCCGCGGTCGCCGAACAGCTCGCGCACACGCCGATGGACGCCTGGACCCTGGCTTGGCTCGACGACCACGCCGACCGCCTCGCCACCCAGCCGACACCGGCGATCGTGGAGCTGCTCGACCGCGCCGTTTCCTGGCTCCCGCCCGGAAATTCGCGCCTGCACCCATTGCGGGCCGCGCTGGCCGAGGCGCTGATGTGGTCGGGCCGGGTTGATGAGGCGCTGCGCGCCGCCAACACCAGTCTGGCCGCGCATCCGGACCCGCCGATCAGGCACCGGCTGCGCGCGGTGCTCGCCCTGAGCTGCATCCGGGAGATGGATCCCGAAGGCGCCGCCACGGCCCTCGATCCTGAACGGGTGCACGGGGAACTCCCCGGACGGCTCGCCGCGATAGACGCCACGGCTTGCCTGCTGGCCGGCGATCTGGAGGGCACGGAGCGCGCCGTCGAGGTCGCGGCGCCCGAAGCCACGCACGACCCGCTCATCGAGGTGTACCTGCTGAACGTCCGCGCGACGGGTCTTTTCGTGTTCCGCAACCTCGCCGGGGCGCTGGAGGTGCTTGACCAGGCGGACGCACTGCTCGACATCGCGGTCTCCGACCGCGGCCAATGGCTGATGTCGCGCCTGCTGCGCGCGGTCGTCCAAGACCTGCGCCAGGACCGGACGGCGCTGCAGACGGTCGAGGAAGCGCGTCCGCTCGCGCGGGTGTTCGGCGCGGGCCTGCTGGCCTGGCTACACACCATCGCGGCGCTGGCCTCGTTCAACAACGGGCTGTGGGATCAAGCCCTCGACGAGATCGACGCGGCCATGGCCCTACCCGACCTGTACGGCATGGGCGGGCCGCTGCACGGGGTGGCCTCGTCGATCCTGCTGAACCGCGGTGACCTGCCCGGTGCTCGCCTCCACGTCGAGCTCGCCGAGCAGTCCGTCAGCCGCGGGGTCGCCGTGTTCTACGAGCAGATCACCGTGCTGTCGCGCGCTGTCGTCGCCGACGCGGAAGGCGACGCGCAGCGGGCGCTGGAGCTCGTGCGCAGCCTCGCCGACGGCGCCGTCGGGGTCCACCACGGCCACGCGGTCTCGACCGTCGGCGCCCGGATCGTGCGCATCGCGATCGCGGGCGGCGACCACGACCTGGCTGCCCGGCTGCTCGCGCAGATCCGGGAGTTGAGCACCGGCGAATCAGCCGGCGAGCGCAATGCGCTGATGTACTGCCAGGGCTTGGTCGACAGCGACGTCGACCTGCTGCTGACCGCCGCCGAAGGATTCGCCCAGAACGGATCGCCGATCTCCGCCGCGAGCGCGGCGGAGGACGCGGCGCGGATCCTGGCCGCGTCCGGGAGACCCACCGATGCCCGGGCGGCCTACCAGACCGCGATCGACCGGTACGCCGCGCTGACGGCCACCGGCGCCATCCAGCGAGCCGACGCGGCGCTGCGCGCGTACGGCGTCCGGCGCGGCGCGACGGGGCCCCGCCGCCGCCCGAAGCACGGCTGGGACAGCCTGACCGCCGCGGAGCTGCGCGTGGCGGAGCTCGTCGCGCAGGGCCTCACCAACCGGGAGGCCGCCGAACGACTGGTCGTTTCGGTCCGAACGGTCGATTCGCACATGTCGCGGATCCTCGCCAAGCTCGGCTACTCGTCGCGCGTCGAGATCGTGCTCGGATTCGAGCATCGTGGCTGAGCCCACCACCAGCCCCGAATGCCCGCCACCGATGCCGGTGGCACCGAAAGTCCTCGCCCCGACGTCGAGCCGCGGTCGTCGCAGCAGCTCGCCCCTCCTGGGCGGCCATTTCGCGCAACCGGCCACGACGTACGCGAATCGCGCGACGTCAACGCGGCATACCTACGGGATACCGACAACATCAGCAATGTTGCTGATGATTCTGCGGGCCGGTTCTGATGATCTTTATTCGGTGTCTGCCGAGGGGAAGCAGGCCCGACATCAAAGGTGGAACACCGCATGAACCTCCTGCGCAGGTCCGTGCTGCGCGGCTGGGTCGCCGCGCTGGTCGGCGTCGTCGCTGCGTCGGGAACGGCCGCGTCCGGGGCGCCCGCGGCGAACGCGCCCCCGCGTTTCAAGGACCGATCCCCCACCCGGGAGGGCAGGGCGATCTCCGGCCACTCGATGGGCGGCTTCCCCGCGTTCCACTACGCCGAGCACCGGCCGGAGCCTTTCAGCTACGTGGGCAGCTTCTCCGGCGGTCTCGACCTGTTGAGCCAGGAAATGCGCGCCGCTGTCATCGGCACCGCGCAGATGCCTTCGCACGGCACGCCGACCGTCCCAGTCGAATCGGTCTTCAGCCCGCCGGTGTGGCCGCTCGACGGCGTCTGGAACGAGCAGAGCCCCGCCCAGCACGTCGAATCGCTGCGCCGCATGGGCGTGGCGAGGTACACCGGCGACGGCGGCGACCTGGCGGTTGACCCCGTCCAGGCCGCAGTGGAGAACCCCAGGCAGACGGCCTTGGTCACGGCAGCCAACTTGACCGAGGCAGGCATCCCCTACGAATCTCCGACTACCGCGATGGCAGCAACTGGGCGCCGGGCTGTACCGGCAAGCACAACCAGGACGCATGCCTGCAGGCCGGCATGAACCACTTCGTGCCTTTGGTCATGGCACGGCTGAAACACCCTTGACCACAGAAAATGTTCGTGATGGTGGCGCGCCGGCGAGCCGGGGCACCGATTGGAAGGCAGAAGACCGGGAATGATCGACGACTCCGGAACAGCGAATCTCGTTGACACGGCGTCCGCCGGTGTGCAGGAACTGGCGAGCGCCGCCACCTCCGTGCTGGACCAGGCCGGGCCGGCCGGCGCGCTGGCGCAGCCCGTCGTGAACGCGCTACGCAACGTGTGGGAGGGGTACTTCGGTTCGCCGATCCCGTCCGACGGCACGAACTGGAACGCCTACACCCACGAACAACTCCACCAGATGCTGTGGGACAACGCCGACGTCGGTGACGTCAGCACGGTCGCCGCCGAATGGGGGCGGCACAGCACCGAGCTGACCCACCAAGCGGACTCGATGCGCCAGCAGCGGGGCGTCATGCAGTCGCACTGGAGCAGCACGGCGGCGGACCTGGCGACGAACCGGCTCGGCGAGCTCGGGGACCGGACCTCCGACATCGGCACCCGCGCGAGCACCGTCCAGCAGGCCACCCAGGACGCCGGCGACGCGCTCTCCGTCGCACGCAACACGATGCCGCCGCCGCCCGGCGACCCGACCGGGACGGCCCTGTCCAGCGCCGTAGCCGGAGCCGGTGCGGGTGCGGTCATCGGGGGCATGGTCGGTGCGGCTGCGGGCGGGATCGGCGCCGGCCCGGGCGCCGTGATGGGTGCCGCCATCGGCGCCGTGGCCGCCGGCGGCGGCAGCCTGTTCCTCGCCAGCGTCGATGCCGCCCAGAAGAAAGCTGAGGCGGTGCACGTGATGCAGCGCTACGAGGCGAGCCTCCACAACAGCAGCCGAGCGATCGCGCCGGCCGGGTCGACCGCGGCCGAGGCCTTCGACACCGCACCGGCGCAAACCTCCGCGGCCGGATTCAGTGGCGGAGGTTCGGCGGGCGGCGTGCCCTGGGGGAAGCTGGTCGGCGGCGCCGATCCGTTGGGTGCGGGACTGCGCGGCGGGGCACTCGGCGGGGCGCTCGGGGGTGCGCTGATGGCGCCGGCGGCCGCGACGTCGGGTCTCGCCGGACGCGGCGCGGGCAGCGGAAGCATGATGCCGCACGGCGCGCGGCGCAGCGCGGAGGAAGAAGAAGAGCAGGTGCACCAGAACCGCATGCCCACCGTCGACCAGAAGTTGTTCGCCGACGACAGGCCGGCCAGCGCACCGGTCATCGGAATCTGAGCAGGACAGGAGCGAGAACCTTGACCTCCGAAGGAAACCCCGGGCGCGGCTACCAGGTCGCGCCGCAAGACCTCGCGTCGCAGGTCACGGCGCTGTCCGGGATCGGCGAGCGGACCAACGGCCTAGTGACGTCTGCCGGCGAGCTGGCCGGGCGGATGCCGATGCTCGGCACCGCACCGCCCGCGCTGCACCTGGCGAAGCGGCTGCGCGAGGCAGCCGGCGACTACGGGCTCACCGGTGAGATCAGCGCCGCCGACACCGAGCTGCACAGCTTCCGCACCGCGCTGCAGGCGACCGTCACCGGATACCTCCAAACCGACGACGACAGCGCGCGGGCGCTGCGGAACACGGGCGGTGCCGCGCGATGACGGCCGCGACCACGCACACCCCACGGCGCGGAGCCCCCGAAGGAATCCACTTCGGACAGATCGAGCTCGACCTGATCGCCACCCACGTCGGCGTGCCCTTCCCGTTCCCGCTCCGCGTGCCGTCGTTCGGGCGGATCGCCGGTGAGCGCGAGGTCCTGCTCGCTGCGGCTGGGCAGACCCTCCAGGCCCGCGGTCTCGCCGACGAGGACGGACCGGCTGGCGCCGCGGCCGAGTTGGCCACGGCATTGCGCGAGCACCGAGGCACCGTCGACCTCGTGCTGGTGGACGGCGACGGGGCGACCGCAATCGTGGCGATGGTCTACCGCTCCTGGGCGCTGATCTGCGAGCAACCGCTGGACAACGACCCGGCCAGCCCGGTTCGGATCCGCCGGGTGGTCGCGAACGCGCTGACCGACTCGCTGCTCGCGATGGTGCCCGACGTGGCGGGGGCCAGGTCGATGCCGATCTCGCTGCCCGAACGCGCGATCAGCACCGCGGCGGACCTGATCAGCGCCGCAGCGGACGACGCGGCGAAGGAAAGGCTGCTGCGCGAGCTCGTTCGCGACTGCGGCGGTGATCCGGACGTGCTCGACCACCTCGCCGGCCTGCTCCCGTCGCTGACCGGTCGAGGCCAGCTCGGCGCGACGCGCCGCGGCGGCGACGGCAGCGTTCGGGCCGGCACCGAACTGTCCTGGCTGGACGGTCCGCGCGGGCGGGTTCGGGTCAACCCCGCCCGCAACGGCTGGATGAGCATCAACCCGTTGCGAGGGGACGACCTCCGGTTCGCGCTGGACGAGCTGGCCGGAATCGCACGCAGGCCGCGGTAGCGCGAACTGTTCAGGACGAGTCGGAGGAAACACCGTGGATTCAGCAGCACAGTGGCTGGCGAGCTACGACCAGAAGCTCGCGCGGGCGGCGGCCAACGCCAAGGCCGCGAGCGAAACCCTGAGCCGGATGAGCGGCACCGCTACTTCCCCGCGCGGCGAAGTTGCAGTCCAGGTCGGCCCCAGCGGAGCGCTGGAGGACATCCGGCTGACGCCGACGGCCCGCGCGATGGAGGTCGAGCAGCTCGCGAAGCTCATCCTGGCCACCGCGCAGGAAGCGCAGCGCTCGGTCGGCTCCCAGGTCGTCGAGATCATGACCGATTACGTCGGCGACGGCCCCGCGCTTGATTTCGTCAAGCAGAACATGCCGCCCGCCACCGGGGTCGACGCAACGTCGGGTGCGCGCGCGATCGACAACGACGAGGACTACTTCGCGAACCCGCAGGTGATCGTCTGATGAGCGCACCCAACAACTTCCAGGTCGATCCTGCCCAGATCCGGGAGCACGCCAACACGGTCTCCGGCATCGCCAGCGGGCTGTCCTCCGCCGGCGGAGGCCTGCCGGGCGATCCGGCCGAGAACGCGCTCGGCACGTTCGTCCAGTTCCTCACGGCCGGGTTGGGCACCGCCATGACCCAGGTCACGGACGCCATCGCGCTGGCAGCGTCGGCTGTGGACGATGTGAGCGCGGCGCTCGTGCGGACCGCCGAGGACTACCAGCGCTCTGATGAGCACAACGCCGCTCTGCTGCTCGGGAAGGACTCGCGGTGACCACAGTTGCGACGAACCAGCCGGATCTGGGGCAGTCGAGCATGTCCCAGGTCGTCGACGACCTGAAGTCGACCACGCGGGCGGTGCAGGGCAAGGCCTGGCTGTCCGGTGACTTCGGCGGTGCGAGCCCGGGGCTGCGGATCATCGCCTCGGTGCCCGACCCGCTGTCGGCGCTGTCCGGGGCCGGTTTCGGCTTCATCACGGAAGCGGTGTCGTTCCTGGCGGAACCGCTGCAGCAGCTTGCCGGTGACCCGAGTTCGATCTCGTCGGGCTCCCAGGGCTTCCAGGCCGCCGGACAGGTCGTTTCCTCGATCTCCGACTCGTATCGGGAATCGGCCGGCTCGCAGACCAGCGGGTGGTCGGGTGCTGCGGCTTCGGAGTACCTGAAGACCGGCGCGGAGCTGGTGGACGGGATCAACGGGCTCGGCCAGGCGAGCGTCGCGTTGGCCGAAGCGGCAGCCGGCGCGGGCGAGGCGGTCGCGAAGACGCTCCAAGAGGTCACGACCCTGGTCAACGAGGCGACCGCGAAGATCATCATGATCATCAACCAGGCCCTCGCCGCGGCCCCGGCGACCTTCGGCGCGAGCATCGCGGCCGCGATCCCGCAAGCCGTGCAGGTCGCCGTCGAATACGGCGGGCGGATCCTCGGGCACATGCAGAACCTGTTGTCCAGCAGCCAGAACCTGATGACGCACGTCAACTCGACGGCGCAGGCCGTGGCTAAGGTGACCGACAAAATCGCGCAGATCAGCGAGCGCTGCCAGGCGAGCACCGAAACGTCCGGGAAGCCGACGTCCGTGGCGGGATCGGTCGGGATCCCGGGCCAGCCGTCGAGCGTGTCCGGCGTGGCGCAAACTCAGGCACTGCCCGACTCGGGAACGCCCCAGGCGTCCTTTAGCGCAGCCGCCCAAGCGTCGTACGCGGGGGGTGCGTCCCCGTTGCCGCACCTGCCGTCGTCGCAGGCCCATGCACCGTCGCAGGTGCCCCAGACGGGATCGGCGGTACCCGGCTCGGCGTCGGCCCAGGCATCCTACGAGTCCGAGTCCCAAATGCCCTTCGGTGCGGCCCCGTTCCTGCCGCCCCGCACGGCACAGTCCCAGGAAAAGGACAGTTCCGACCGACCGGGCGCTCGCGAGCAGCGTGAGTTCGAGGCGGGGAGCTTTAACGAAAAGCGTTGACCTCGCAGGCCAGCACCGCCCGCCGGACTACCTTGCCGGGACCGGCAGTGCGATGGCGATGATCCCGGTGCCGAGGATGATCGAACGTGAAGATGGAAAAACCATTAACACACTGGTCGAGGACTCACTCCCGCGCAAGCTCCAGGAACGGTTAGGCACCGTCGGCTGGGGTCAAGGGTCAGCTGGGGGCGGCAAGACGAAACTCCAGAAGGCAGCGCTGGTCAGTCAGGTCGGTCACGGTGTCGAGGACCAGTCCGTGGGCCGAGGCGAGCGTGCGAAACTCGTCGACCCGGCGTTCGCGACCGCCGAAGATCACGAGCATGGCCAGATCGAACTCGGTTTCGGCGCGTCGTCTGCCGACCGGTTCGAGCAGGCCGACGGCCAGCAACTGGTCCCCCGGCTCCTACACCGCCGAGACCGGATGTTCCGTCGGCGATCTGCGGCTGAGCACCTCGGTTCCGGTCGGGACCGACGAACCTCGCGGGGTCCCCGGGAACCCCGGGGGGCCCGGCGCTTCTCGTGCCCGTCAGGTGGGAACGCCCGCCGGATCCGGCCGAACCTCTCCGGCCTCGACCCCCGGCGGTGTCAGCAGGAAGACCTTGGGTGCCACCCGGTCGATGGTACCGCCCCGCCCGATGACCATGCCCGATGCGAAGTCGATGAGCCGCACCGCCTCCGCCTTCGACAAGCTCGTCAGATCCATCACCACAGGCACGCCTTGGCGGAAGTAATCACCGACGTAGTAAACGTCGTTGTAGTTCTGCGGGTGCAGCGTCTTGACCACGCCTCCAGTCTCGTCCGCGGACGGGCAATGTCAACAGCAACGCCCCGTCCTCCGGGCATCCACCGGTTTCCAGCGAAAATCAACCCGACCGCTGCGGCTCCCGACTGCCCTTCGGCGATCATCAACGTCAGGACCCTGCCCGAACGGCCCGCTCCGGCCTCCTTCGTGCACGCGGACCCAAGCCTGGTGTCCGAGAACCGGCGGATCGTCCACGAGTTGACCGAGTCGCACCCGAACATCGACGGGCTCGTCCTGTGCGCCAGCTTCTTCCAGGCGCACCGGCGGGTGACGCCGGAAGGGTTCGAGCTCAACTTCGCGCTCTTCTGCCTGAGCCGCGTCCTCGCCGGTTACGGGCTGCTCGCCGCCGTACCGGAGTTCGTCGACCGCGATCAGGGGCACGTCGCGATCCAGATGCTGCTGCTCGGCCTGGTGTTCAACGTCATCGCGGTGGCTTCCGACAGCATCTGGGGGCTCGCCGCGGCCACCGCGCGGAACTGGTTCGCCCGCTCACCGCAGCAACTGGCCCTCGTCGGCGGGGCCGGCGGGCTGGCGATGATCGGCTCGGCGTCACGGTCGCCGCAACGGGACGCAGGGATTAGGCCCGGGCCTGCGCGGGTTCGGCATGGCAGATCAGTCCGGTTGGGCGGCCTGGATCACCGCTTGGATCGAGCTGGAGCGTCACTACCATCCGTACGCGGCGAGCGGCCACCCCGGCGTCACCGTCACTTCGTTCCCTCCGACGGACTGGTCGGTGGAATTGTTGCTGTTCTTGTTCCGGTTGCTACTGCTACTGGTGCTGCTCTGGCTGGCTTTCCCGTCGCTGTTGGAGGTGTGGTTTCCGGTGTCGCCCGAGTGGCGCACCGCCACCAGACTCGCCGTGCCGCTTGCGGCGGCGGATCCGGCGTCGACAACTCCGAGTGCGAGGGGCAGTGCCAACGCGAGACCGGCCAGTGCTCGTACCGCTGTCCGCATTTAGATTCCTCCTGGCTTCGTGCGCGGAGATGTGCTCCCTTTCCGGGATTCCCTTCAGAACCGGGAAATGCGGCGCTCTAGCCGAGGGTTCGATGCCGAACGTGCATGTTCGTTACCTAAGTCCCTTGTCCATTTCCGCGGATCGTGGACAGCCACCGGCTTCCCACTACCACCGAGTTTTCTCCGGTCGCACCCACATTGCGCCAGGGAAAGACCCGGGCCCCCTCCCTGGCGATTCCCGGGCGCGCCAACGAGGTTCGCGATTCAGCCCGGGGGCCCGGAAGCGCTCGGGAGGCGTAGGCGTACCAGAGGAGTTGCGAATCGAGGGGGCGACGCCTCTACCATCGGGCATGGCTATTTCCGGCAGCCGTGCCGGGGCCGGGCTGCGCGGTCGGGACCGCGAGTGCGACGTGTTGGATCGCCTGTTGGCGCGAGTCCGGACTGGGCAGAGTTCCGCGTTGGTGCTTCGCGGCGAGCCCGGCACTGGCAAGACGGCGTTGCTGGACTACGTGCGCGAGCGTGCATCGGGCTGCCACCTCGCCCAAGTCGTGGGTGTGGAGTCGGAGATGGAGCTCGCGTTCGCCGGTCTGCACCAGCTGTGCGCGCCGATGCTCGACCGACTGGATCGGCTGCCCGAACCGCAGCGGGACGCGCTGCGCGTCGCCTTCGGCCTGCATGAAGGCGGCGCTCCCGATCGGTTCCTGGTGGGTTTGGCGGTCTTGACGTTGCTCTCGGAGACTGCCGCCGAGCGGCCACTCGTCTGCCTCGTCGACGATGCGCAGTGGCTGGACCGGGCCTCGGTCCAGGCCATGGCGTTCGCGGCGCGCCGCTTGCTGGCCGAACCCGTCGCAGTCGTTTTCGCGGTGCGCGAGCCCACCGACGACCACGAGCTGCGCGACCTGGCGGGACTCGCCATCACGGGGCTCGCCGATGCCGACGCGGCCCAGCTGCTGGCTTCGGTGATCCACGGGCGGCTGGACGAGCAGGTGCGGGACCGGATCATCGCCGAGACCCGGGGCAATCCGCTGGCCCTGCTGGAGTTGCCTCGGGCGTTCACCCCGGCCGAGCTGGCCGGCGGGTTCGGACTCCCCAGCCCCGGGCCCGTGGCCGGTTGCGTCGAGCGGTGCTTCACCCGCCGGCTCCAGTCCGTTCCGGCCGACACCCGGCGGCTGCTGCTGACCGCTGCCGCGGACCCCTCCGGCGACGCCGGCCTGCTGTGGCGGGCGGTCGCGCGGCTCGGGATCGCGGCCGATGCTGCGGCTCCCGCCGAGGCCGCCGGGCTGATCGAAATCGGTGCCCAGGTGCGGTTCCGGCATCCGCTGGTGCGTTCGGCCGCCTACCGGTCGGCACCACCGCAGGAGCGCCAGCAGGTGCACCGCGCTCTTTCGGAGGTGACCGATCCGGAGGTGGAGCCCGACCGGCGAGCGTGGCACCGCGCCCGCGCGGCCCAAGGGCCCGACGAGATGGTGGCCGGAGAGCTGGAACGCTCGGCCGACCGGGCGCAGAGTCGCGGCGGCATCGCGGCGGCAGCCGCGTTCTTGGCGAAGGCGACCGAGCTGACGCCGCAGCCGGCTCGCAGAGGCACGCGTGCGTTGGCCGCCGCGCAGACGAAGCTGGACGCCGGTGCTCCCGACGCCTCGCTCGGGCTGCTGGCAATCGCGGAGGCGGCACCGCTCGATGAGCTCCAGTACGCGCGCGCCGACTTGCTGCGCGCCGAAATCGCGCTCGCGGTCAACCGGGGCCGCAACGCTCCGCCGCTGCTGCTGAGGGCTGCCGAGCGCCTTGAACCGCTCGACGTCGCGCTGGCGCGCGAAACCTACCTCGAAGCACTCGAGGCGGCGATCTTCACGGGCCGCATCGGTGACGGCGACGATGCACTGAGAGCTGCCGAGGCCGCTAGGCCCGCGCCACCCGCCCCGCAGCCGCCGCGACCGATAGACCTCATGCTGGACGGCCTGGCCGTGCGGTTCACCGAAGGTTTCGCCGCCGGAGCGCCGCAGTTGCAGCGCGCGGTGCAGGCGTTCCGCCTGAGCGATACGCCCAGCGCGGAAGACCTGCGCTGGGGCGGGCTGGTGTGCCGCGTCGCCACGGATCTGTGCGACGACGAGGCGTGGCACGAGCTCGCCACGCGCGGACTCAGCCGCGCTCGCGACACCGGCGCGCTCACCGCGCTCGCTACCGCGCTCAGCTACTGCGCGGGCGCGCACGTGCATGCCGGCGAGCTCGACGTGGCGTCGGAGATGCTCGACGAGGCTGACGCGATCGCCCAGGCAGCCGGCAATGCGCCCCACCGCTACGCAGCGATGACGCTCACTGCGACCCGCGGCCGCGAAGGCCCGGCATTGGAGCTGATCAAGACCAGCGCGCGGGATGCGGACGCCAGGGGCGAAGGCCGGGCGATCACCATGGCCGACTACGCGACCGCGCTGCTCTACAACGGCCTCGGCGACTACC
The DNA here is from genome assembly GCF_012277335.1 of Saccharopolyspora sp. ASAGF58. NCBI lineage: Bacteria > Bacillati > Actinomycetota > Actinomycetes > Pseudonocardiales > Pseudonocardiaceae > Saccharopolyspora > Saccharopolyspora sp. ASAGF58. Next base: position 7,002,672 of record NZ_CP040605.1, read on the forward strand.
AGAGGGCGTTCGGCGCCGCCGACCGAGCGTGCCAGCGCGACCAGCTGAGCGTCTACTGGTGGGCCCTGGGTGAGCTGGTCGAAGCGGGCGTCCGGAGCGGGCACCGCGACGTCGCCGCCGACGCGCTCCGGCGGCTTCAAGAGCGAACTGGCGCGTGCGGCACGGATTGGGCTTTAGGGATCGAGGCGCGTTCACGGGCGTTGCTGAGCACGGGTGAGCAAGCCGAGGCGCTGTACCGGGAGGCCACGGAACGGCTCGCACACAGCCATGCCGCCGTGCAGCGTGCCCGCGCCCATCTCCTGCACGGCGAATGGCTGCGTCGGGAGAACCGGCGGCTGGAAGCACGCGAACAACTCCGTTGCGCCCACGACATGTTCAGCCGCATCGGTGCCGAGGCGTTCGCCGAGCGCGCTCGCCGGGAACTCGTGGTCACCGGCGAAACCGTGCATCGAGCCACGCCGCAGACGTTGGTGGTGCTGACCGCGCAGGAGGCGCAGATCGCCAGGTTGGCCCGCGACGGCCACACGAACCCGGAGATCGGCGCCCAGTTGTTCCTCAGCCCCCGCACTGTTGAATGGCACCTGCGCAAGGTGTTCACCAAGCTCGCCATCGGTTCGCGCCGGGAACTCCGCCGAGCTCTGCCCAATGCGGCACTGGTCAACTCACCTGGCTAGCAAATCCGGTCCGGGCCCGCCCGGCGTCGCCGGACGAGCCCGAGCGCGTCCAATTAGGACGAAATCGGATCAGCCGACGTAGACGTCGAGCTGCATCCCCATCTGCCGGTGGTCACCGACCGGGCACCAGAAATCGTATACACCTCGACGCAATGTCACGTTTAGATCTGCCGCGTGGCCCGCCTGGACGACGGGAGTGCGCGCGTTCGTGACCCCTGGCCCGCTGATCTGCAGGGCGTGCGGGGCTCGCCCGTCGTTGACGGCCCGGAACGTGTATTGCCCCGGCGGCAGGAAAGCCGGCTGCAAGAGCCGGAAATCGACCATCTTGACGACCACGAGGTGCGGCCCGCCGCCGCCCGCGTGCGCCGTCGGCGCCGGGGATGCCGCAGCCGAAGCCCCGGTGCAGACGGCCGCGACCAACACGACCACGCCGAGCAGCACGCCCAGCAATGCTCGCCTCGTTCCGCTGGATTTCCTGCCGAGAGACCTGTTCTCGTTCACCTTGATCAGCATTGCCGACCCCCACGAGAAATTCGGCACCGGGCTGGAAAAAGCGATAGCATCGAGAAAACCATTACCAGCCCGGGTGTTCTGACGCTGCAAGCGCATCTAGGGTATATCCACGGTTCGTCCGTTTGGTGCCGCATGTTCCAGGTGTTCCTGGAGGAGCCGCAGTTGCGGCTCTTGCGGCCGAATGTGGAGCCGGCCGAACGTCCCGGCGACGATCGCACGGCAAATCTAGGTATGGAAGTCGGTAGTTCTTACGCCGTTTTTCGCCGCGACTTCGCGCATGGTGGATCGATCGTCCCCGATTCCCCGATGCTCGAGGTCGACATGTCCCTGTTCAACGACCACCGACAACCCGACAACGCTGCCCGCCCGCGACGCCCGGCATCTGGCGCGAGAACGAGGTCAGTCCTCGGAGACCCTCGCGTGCTCGATGACCCATGTCGTGACCTGGGCGCGGGAGGTGACGCCGAGTTTGGCGAATATGTGTTCGACATGACTTTCCGCCGTGCGCACTGCGTTCGCCAGCTCGGCCGCGATCTCCTTGTTGGTCATGCCCCGCGCGATGAGTTCGGCGACCTGCGATTCCCGGCGGGTGAGCAGGGCGGGCCCACCGGACGCCGATCGCGTGGTGGACCGGGGCTCCCCCGCGACGGCGAGGGCGACGACTTCGTCGAGGTTCAGCACGATGCCCATGCGATCGTCCAGGCCCCGGTTGAGGCGGAGGCTCTCCCCTTCCAGCTCCGCAGCCCGCTCCGCGTTGCCCTGTCGGAAATCGGCCCGGACCGCCTTGGCCCGCTCGACGAACAGCGCGACGCCTTCGGACAACGGGGGGACGTCCATGAGCGCCTCCGCCGCGATGTTCAGCCGCTGCCGGCTCGCTTCGGACAGTTCACGACTCCGGCCGACGAAGCTGGTCGTGTCGACGGGAATGTTTCCCACCGCAGGTCGCGACACGTTCGCCCCCGATCGGCGAAGATCACCTCGAGCCGAGCAGCAAGCCCCCACGGGGTTGTGCATGCATTTCCGGCAGCGTATGCCACCGACTTCGCGGGCACCACCACGCGGCGAGCACCGGTTGGCAATTCCCGTGCCAGGGCCGGACGTCGGCAGAACCTTTCCACGGGAGCATGATGCGAACTTCCGAATGCGAGTTGACCAATTCGTCCTCACAGTGGCAGCTGCTGCTGGATCGTGCCGCGTCCCCGATGGCCTTGCTGGACCCGTGCGGTCACTTCGTGCACGCCAACGAGGCGCTCTGCGCGGTGCTCGGGTACGGGCGGGACAGCCTGCTCGACCGCCCGCTCGACGACTTCACCGCCGGAGAGGTTCGAGGTGACGGAGCGGTGGTCGATCGGCGCTTCAGACGGTCCGATGCGAGCACCTTGTGGATGCGCCAAAGCACCTCACCGATCCTCGATCCGGACGGCGAACCGGGTTTGCTGCTCTCGCAGTTCCACGAGATCGCAGACCATCCGGAGACCAACGTCCTCTGGTGCCGGGTGTTCGCCAACGCCCCCATCGGCATGGCGCTGCTGGACCTCGACGGCCGCTGGACCGATGTCAACGACGCATGGTGCGACCTGCTCGGGTACAGCAGGCACGAGATGCTGGGGATGCGCTACTCCGACGTCACCTACGCCCAGGACCAGGAACACGGTTCCGCGGCGCTGGCCGACCTGGTCGAAGGCAAGCTGCCCACCGTCAGCCTGAAGAAACGCTACCGGCACAAGGATGGTCACCCGATCTGGGTGCTAGTCCGGACCAGCGTGGTCACCGGCGCCGATGACCGCCCGGCGTACCTGGTCAGCCAGTGCGAGGAGCTCAGCGAACGCTGCGTCACCGACGCCCACCTCGCCCACCTCGCGCTGCACGACCCGCTGACCGGGCTGGCCAACCGGGCCCTGCTCGCCGACCGCCTGGCGCACGTCCTCGCAGAACTCGAACGGGCCGGCGGCGTGGTCGCCGTGCTCGTCGCGGACCTCGACGAGCTGAAGCCGGTCAACGACACCTACGGGCACGCCGCAGGCGATCTGCTCCTCACCACTACCGCCGACGAGCTGCTGAACGCGGCTCGCCCAGGGGACACCGTGGCCCGGATCGGCGGCGACGAATTCGCCGTCGTCAGCACGCATCCGGACGTCCAGGCAGCCGAGGAGTTTCGGGACCACGTCGCCCAGCGCCTGCGGACCGAACGCGAAACGCCCGACTACCGCCTGCGGATCCGGGCCAGCGTCGGGCTGGCCACGACCGCCGATCCGGCCACCCAGCCGGCGGCGCTCCTGCACGATGCGGACCAGGACATGTACCGGCGCAAGCAGGGGATGCGCGGCAACGCGGGGGAAGCCCCCAGTTGCCCGAGCTGCCAATGCCGCGAGGAGGTGCACGGAACCGCCCGATGACGTACCGCAAGCCGCTCCGCGGCTTCGGTGATCAGTGCGCGAACGCCGTTCCCGGGGTTCGGACACGGTCGACCTCCGGCCGGTACAGCATCAGCACCGCGGCATCGCCGATCCACACCGCGAACACCACGCCGGTGACCATGGCTGCGACCACGACGAACGGACCGGTCAGGAAGAAGGCCGTGACACCAGCGATCAACCCGATCAGCGCCACCACGAAGCCGAACCACCCGACCCACGGAGCGAGCAGCTCGCGGCGCACCATCGCGGCCCCGGTCGTCGAGGCGAACAACGCCACCAGCAGGCCGATAGGACCGAGCGACAGGCGGTGCAACTCGGAGAGCACGAACACCGACGACTGGCTCGCGGTAGTCACGTCCCGGCTCATCGAGGCCAGCGCGATCACCGGGAGCATGCTCAGCAAGGTCGTCGTCGACAGCACGACACCCGCGGCGAACACCACCGGCGAGAACGCCTCAGCGCCGCCCTCGGCGCGCTGCAACAGGTGGCGCAGGTGCCCGACGAACCACAGGAACACCACCGCCGCGAGCGTCCCGAACAGAGCTGCCAGCAACACGGTCACCCGGTTCGCGGCCACGTAGAAAAAGGTCAGGACCGGTTCTTCACCGGTCGGTGCCGACGGGTTGAGGAACAAGCTGGCCAGCAGCAACACTGCCGCCGCCAAACCGCTCGTCGCTCCTACGCGCTCCCATGCACGTTCGTTCATCGCAGCCTCCTCTGGTCGGATACCGCAAGCCACCGGGTTACCCGCATGCCGAGGTGAAACCACCACCGAACGCACGTGCTCGCCGTCCGGGAAGAACCGGCGAGGCAGTTCGCTGCGATAGCGAGGAATCACCTCAGCGGTGCCAATGGGCTCTGCCGCCCGGCGGCGCGAGTCCGCGATGCTGGTTTTCAACGGAGCCCGACGGCTCCCGGACGAACGTGGAGAACCGGCGATGGTTGCGACGAAGCACTGGACCGTCGACGTCTACTTCGACGAGGACGTCGACCACACGCACGCCGAGGCGCGGCTGCAGGCGCCGGCCGCCGGGGACCTCCACGGCAAGGGATCGGCGCGGCGCAACCCCGAGGACCGGAGCGTCCCGGAGATCGGCGACGAGCTGGCCGCCGCCCGAGCCCTGTTCGACCTGGCCCGCCGGCTGCTCAAGACCGCCGAGCACGACGTCGAGCAGATGACGGGCCAGCCCGCCCACCTCCACACCTGATCGGGCCGATGGAACTGCGCGAATTCCTCGAACGTCCGCAGCATGGCAAGGGGCAGCGGCCCCGCGGGGCCGCTGCCGGTGGTCAGGACGTGACGGCGCACTGACCGCGATCTTCGCGCACGGGTCCAGTCGCGTTCGGCCGGACGTCGAAGTCGAAGATCGCCGCCGGGACGTAGAGGGTGCAGCAGGCATTGGGGATGTCGACGATGCCGCTGATCCGCCCCTCGATGGGCGCCGATCCGAGCAGCAGGTACGCCTGCTCGCCGGTGTAGCCCCACTTCTTGAGGTATTCGATGCCGTTGAGGCAGGCGCGGCGGTAGGCCACGGTCGCGTCCATGTAGAGGTTCGTGTCCGTGTCGTGGTCCACCGAAATCCCGGAGAACGACAGGAACTCCGAGTACCGCGGCTCGACGTTGCCCGGCATGAACAACGGGTTGGTGCTGATGCCGAACTTGTTCATGCCGTCCTTGATCAGATCCACGTGCAGGTCGATGAAGCCGCCCATCTCGATCGCACCGCAGAAGGTGATCTCGCCATCGCCCTGGCTGAAGTGCAGGTCGCCCATGGACAGCTTCGCACCCTCGACGAAGACCGGGAAGAAGATCCGCGACCCGCGGGTGAGGTTCTTGATGTCCTGGTTGCCTCCGTTCTCCCGGGCGGGAACCGTCCGGGCTCCTTCGCGGGCGATCCGCTGCGCCTCGCTGCCGTCGGCCTGGCCGGCCAGCGCGCCGGGCTCGGTCGGCGGCAGCGCGAGCGGGGGCACCCGGTTCGGGTCGGTGTCGATGAGCGCCTGCTCCCGCCGGTTCCACTTGGCCAGCAGATCGGCCGACGGAGCCGTACCGATCAGGCCGGGGTGAGTGATGCCGGTGTAGCGGATCCCCGGCAAGTGCCGGGAGGTGCACTGCTGCCCGTGGAAGTCCCAGATCGCCTTGTAGGCGTCCGGGAAGTAGTCGGTCAGGAATCCGCCGCCGTTGGCCTTCGCGAACACGCCGGTGTAACCCCAGCCCTGCCCCGGGGCCTCGCCGACCTCCTGCGGCACCGGACCCAACTCCAGGACGTCGACGACCAGGAGGTCACCGGGTTCGGCGCCTTCGACACCGAAGGGGCCGCTGAGCATGTGCGTGAGGTCCAGGTTGACGTCCCGGACGTCGTTGGCGGAGTCGTTGTTGCCGAGTTGCGCGTCGGTCCACTCCCGGCATTCGACGCGGAACTCCTGGCCGGGACGGACCATCGCGGCCACCGGGACGTCCGGGTGCCACCGGTTGTGCCCGGGCACGGCCTGCTCCCGCATCGACTTCGACTGGTCGACGCTGAAAACCACTTCTGGCATGGGAATCCTCCTCACTGATGTGCCGTCCGGCGCGCTGCGGACATCGCCCGGGTGCCCGACCGCAGGCCCCGGACCGACCACACGCCGGTGGTGAACAACCACAGCGCGACGAATACGACGACGCCGAAGACCAGCAGCGCCAGCGCGATGGCGTTCGGGTTCTGCCAGTGGCCGGTAAGGATCAGGAACGACGGGATCGCGCCGGTGACCCAGCCTTCGATCGCCGCGACCCAGCCGGTAAAGCGGGTGAGCCGTTCGAACTTGAGGCCCAGCAACAGGAAGAACAGCAGCCACAGAAATGACCAGTACAACCAGATCACGCCGAACGGGCTGTCCCCGAGCAAGCGGAAATTCGCGTACGAGTAGCCGAGCGCCATGATCGCGACGAACAGCGAGAACCAGCCGACGCCGCTGCTGTCCAAGTCGCCGAGCAGCCCGATTCCGACGTAGAGGTAGGTGAAGCCGAACAGGTAGATGCCCGATGCGCTGAGGATGGTGACAGGGTCCGCGAGGTGCGTGCCGATCAAAATCGTCGGCGTGATCACCTGGAGCCCGCCGACGAAGAGGTTGAACACGGCGATCGCCTTCGGATCCGCCTTGCCCAACAGCATGACGCCGTTGAGGAACAGCACGGCGCCGACGTAGAGCAATCCCACATATGCCACCGGTGACACCTCCACTGGTGCCCGGGATCAGTCAGGGACGTGGAAGCCGGGACAGCACCGGGTGCGGCGCAGGCCGCGGACGCCCCGGCGGCACCTCGGTGACCACCTCCGGTTCCGCGCCGCTTCGTTCCTCGCGCTCGAGCGCGGCAGCGAACTGCCTGGGCACGGTGGTGAGATGCGGCGCGGAGAAGACCCTGCGGGCGGGTCGACTGCATCCGGGACAGTCGTGCGAATCCGATGCGGTTCCGATCGGCTGATGCGTCTCGAAGCGACCGCACCGAGGGCAATCGTACTCGTAAGTCGCCATGATTGGGCCGGTCCTTCCCCGTGGACCAACTCGTTCTCGCCCTTCGGCCGCCTACGGCGGCGATGGCACCGACTCGACTCGGCGCCCCAGAACCGAGGAGACGCCGGGTGCCGTCCGCTGTCAAGCGCGGGAACGGCGCACCGAACAAGCAGCTCCCCTCGCCGGGTGATCGGCTTCCGCGTGACACGGGGCACCATTGACTCTGAGTACGAACCTTGCCGATAATTTCCACCCATAAGTGTGAGCACCCCGTCGGAGCAGTCACAACGTGCAGGCGGCACCCGACACGATCAGAAATGGGTGGCTGCCGATGCGTCCCCAGCATGCCCCTCTCGGTCACATAATCCTGACCGCCTGGATGTGCCCCGGCTGCGACGTCGCGGGGCGAACCTCGCCCGACAATGAACCGGAATGCTGGAATTGCGGCGGCCCGGTCGTGGTCACCGCCCGGCCCGCGGTGCCCGCAGCCGGCCGCGGTTCCGCCACCAGTTCGCCGGCCAGCGCGTGAGCCGCACTCCCGACCGCTTTCCGCGGCGGGGCACGGCATCCATCCCCCGCGCGCTGCGGCACCCGGACGTTCGTTGACCGGAACACTGCGCGAAATCGGTTTACCCGCAGTGGATATTCGACCGACTGCACAACGTGACCGGTAACTACAAAACGCACTCGGGGCGAAAGACCCGTTTTACGCGCTGTCGTCGAGCCCTACCGTGGACGATGTTCCAAACAACACGGCGAACCCGACGACACGCCGACGCCTGGATAAGGGCGGAACCGATCGGGATCTCCGCCCGAGCGTGCCACCTCGGCATTCCAGAAGTGCCCGGCCGTCCAGGGCTTCGCCATCGATCAACGGGGGACCACGATGAAGATCAGCGAAATCTTCAGCAACCGTCACGGCTGGGGCTGGGGCCACGGCTGGGGCTGGGGCTGGGGCTGGGGCTGGGGTCACGGCTGGGGCTGGGGCGGCTGGGGCCGCTGGGGCCGTCGCTGGTGATCAGGCCCTGACGTCCCGGGAGGCCCTATTCTTTCCGGAAACCACATCCAACCCAACGCAGTCCTGCTGTTCGCGGTAGCTCTCGTCTTCACGGGCGGGAGCTACCGCTTTTCTGTGGACACCGCGGCTCCCCGACCGGGATGGTCCAAAGCTAAAGCTGGGAGATTCCAACCAGCGCTAGCCGTGCGTGTTTTTCGGTGCTATAGCGCCTGAAACCGCTCACGGAACTCATGCTGGCGGCTGGCGGCGTCGCCAATGAAAAGAGGCCGTTCGCTTCACAGCGGCTGGCGAGGCAGAGCCGGGCCACTCCCGATGGGGAGGCGTCGATTTCGCGCGAAATCGGCGAGGGCCCTGGGGGGAAGGCGTCGATTTCGCGCGAAATCGACCGGTGGCGGAATCGTGCCCCGGCGCGGCCCACACCACCCGCCTGGTGTCGTGATCCACCACGACCGTCAGCGAAACCGAACCCACCCGATAACCCCATCTAAAGCAAGGGGTCTGCGCACTACGTTTCCCCGATCAAGGCCGTTGCGGCGGCCGTGCTCTTCGTCCCGGCGTTCCAGTCCGGTCTCGCCCAGTGCGTGCACGCGATCTCGTCGTGGCCGACGGCCTTTGCAAAGGGAATCTCCGCGAAGAGCAGAAGCACGAATTCGTCCTAACTGGAATCACGCAGGATGAAAGTGCATGTCCTGGCTGACAATACCCAATTCTTGTCTCGTTGTCATACCCGATCGGATATTGCCGGGGACCGGGTGGCTCGATACGTTGGAACGATCTGCGAGCAGACAACGTTGTCAATGGGAGGTCTCTTGCCACGCCCAAACGACGTCCCGATCAATCGTCGGCGCGCGCTCCTGGCAGGTGCAGGTGCTGCGATCGGAGCAGCCGCGATTCCGGCGCTTTCCGGTGAAGCCACCGCCTCTCGGGAAAACGCCGCGGCATTTCCGCTGGGGCCGTTCGAGAAGAGCCCGCACAACCCGATCCTGCGGCCGGATCCCGCCCACGAATGGGAATCCGCCTACCTCTACAATCCGTGCGCGATCCTCGTCGAGGACCAGGTCGCGCTGCTCTACCGGGCGCAGAACGCGGCGAAGACCTCTTGCATAGGTCTGGCGTTCAGCGACGACGGCGTGACCTTTCGCCGCCATCCCGAACCGGTGCTCACACCCACCGAGCCCTGGGAGATCCCGGGCGGCTGCGAGGATCCGCGAGTCGTGCGGATCAACGGCACGTACTACCTGACCTACACCGCCTACGACGGCCGACGGGCGCTGCTCTGCATGGCCACCTCGACCGACCTGGTGCGCTGGGCGAAACATCCCCCGCTGTTCCCGAACCTGCCCGATCCCGGCCACGGGCCGGAACCCTGGAACAAGTCCGGTGCGATCGCACCGGTGCCGATCCAGGGCTGGTACTGGATGTACTTCGGCGAGTCGAACATCTTCTGGGCGCGGTCGAGGAATCTGCTCGACTGGGAGACGCCTGGCAACGACGATCCCGTTGCGACACCGGTGTTCCCGTGGGAGAAATCGCTCATCGAGCCCGGCCCGCCACCGGTGCTGACCGACGACGGCCGCCTGCTGCTGATCTACAACGGCCGGGCCGACGGCAGCGGCGGCTACCAGAAAGGGCAGTACTCCGGCGGGCAGCTGCTCATCGACCCGCAGAACCCGACCAAGGCCCTCGCCCGCCTCGAACGCCCCTTCATCTTCCCCACCGCCGACGACGAGCAGAACGGCCAGGTCAACCACGTCGTGTTCAGCGAGGGCCTGGTCCGGTTCCGGGACCGCTGGTTCCTGTACTACGGCATGGCCGACTCGGTGCTCGGCGTGGCCACGGCCCCGGCCTGATACCCCGACCCCTCCCGAAGAGGAGCATGATGAACGAATCGAGAAGGCGAATTCATCTGAGGCCGAACAGAAAATCCCGGTTCACCGCGCTGCTCGCAATATCGGTTGTGGCGGCCGCCCTACCGTCGGCTGCCCTGCCGTCGGCTGCCGCAGCCGCGCCGGCCGGAACCGCGGCGATGGCCGGCGATCCGGCGCAGTACGTCAACCCGTTCGTCGGCACCAAGCCCGGCGGGCCGGACTTCGGCCACGGCGGCGGCGCGGGCAACACTTTTCCCGGCGCGGTGGCCCCGTTCGGCATGATGCAGTGGAGCCCGGACACGGAAACCTACCAGCACGGCGGATATTTCCGCGACGACAACCGGATCCGCGGCTTCAGCCTCACCCACATTTCCGGCGCGGGCTGCGGGGACTTCGGCAACATCCCGTTCATGCCCGTCCTCGGCGATCGCCCGGTGGACAACTACACCTTCTCCCACAGCAACGAATCCGCCGCACCCGGCACCTACGGGGTCACCTTCGACAACGGTCTGAAGGCGGAGCTGGCCGCCACCCAACGCTCCGGAATCGCCCGCTTCACCTATCCGCAGGGGCAGCAAGCCGCGCTGTCCATCGACGCGGCCAAGGCGTTCAACAACGCGACCGGTTCGCTGACCATCGGCACCAACACCATCAGCGGGTACAGCGAGAGCGGCGGGTTCTGCGGGGCGGACAACCGGTACAAGGTCTACTTCCACGCCAGCTTCGACCGCGATTTCTCGAGCACCGGAGTCGTCGCGTCTGGCGAGGTCGACCACAACCGCACCCAGATCTCCGGCGCATCAGCAGGAATCGCCGCGCAGCCGACCAAGCACGCCAGCCCGTCGTCCGCCCATTCCGGGGCCGGCGACGGGGCGCAGGCGTTCGTGAAGTTCGACACCAGCACCGATTCCCCGGTCGTCGCCCGGGTCGGAATCTCCTTCGTCAGCGCGGAGAACGCCAAGGCCAACGCGGAAGCCGAGCAGGGCACGAAGAGCTTCGACGAGATCCGCGACGGCACCCGCGCCGCGTGGAACTGGATGCTCGGCCGTATCGACGTCGGCGGTGGCACCGATGAGGACCGCCGACGCCTCTACACCGGCCTCTACCACTCGCTGCTGCACCCGAACGTCTTCAGCGACACCAACGGCCAGTACACCGGGTTCGACGGTCAGGTGCACGCGGCTACCGAAGGACATGCCCAGTACGCCAACTTCTCCGGCTGGGACGTCTACCGCTCGCAGATCCCGCTCGTCGCGCTGATCGCACCCGGCATCGCCTCCGACATCGCGCAGTCCGCGCTCAACCAGTCCGTTCAGGGCGGGTACTTCGACCGCTGGACGGTGGCCAACGGCGGCACCGGTGTCATGGTCGGAGACCCGCTGCCGATCATCATCGCCAGCTCCTACGCCTTCGGCGCCACCGACTTCGACGCAGCCGGGGCGCTCAAGAGGATGGTCGACGGCGCCGCGAACCCCAGCGAACGCGCGGGCTACAACCAGTACAATTCGCTCGGCTACGTGCCTCCGGGCGTGAACGGCGTGTGGGGATCGGCGTCCACCACTCTCGAGTACACCAGCGCGGACTTCGCCGTGGCGCAGCTGGCCGGCCGCATCGGAGCCGCGGACGTGCACGACGCGTTCATGACTCGCGCGCAGAACTGGAAAAACCTCTTCAACCCAGGCAACGAGTACCTCCAGCCGCGCAACGCCGACGGCTCCTGGCCATCGTTCGACCCCGTGCAGCACGACGAGTACGTCGAAGGCAACGGCGCGCAGTACACCTGGATGGTCCCCTACAACCACCGGGCGCTGTTCGACCTGATGGGCGGCGACGAGCGGGTCACCTCGCGGCTGGACGCCTTCTTCACCGAGCTCAACGGAGGTCCCGACGAGCCCACCGCCTACCTCGGCAACGAGCCCACGCTGAACACCCCGTGGGCGTACGCATATGCCGGGCAGCCGCACAAGACGCAGGACATCGTCCGCCGCGCGCTCGTGGAGTTGTTCAAGTCGACGCCGGACGGCGAGGTCGGCAACGACGACCTCGGCCAGATGTCGTCCTGGGCGGTCTGGGCCTCGATCGGCATGTACCCGCAGGCGCCGGGGCGGGCCGAGTTGGTGCTCGCCAGCCCGCTGTTCTCCTCGGTGGTCATCGACCGGGGCAACGGCACCAAGATCACGATCAACGCGCCAGGTGCCGCCGAGAACGCCAAGTACGTGCACGGCCTGAAAGCGAACGGAACCGAAAGCAGGAAACCGTGGCTCGGCGAGGATTTCGTCGCGGCGGGCGGGACGCTGGACTTCGCCTTGGGCGACGAGCCCGACATCACCTGGGGAAGCTCCCCGGCGGACGCGCCGCCGTCCTATGACGCGCCGCCCCCGGCGGGGCCGACGGGTGCGATCGTCGGCTTGTCCGGCAAGTGCGTGGACGTCGCCGACTCGGACACCAAGGACGGCACCCCGATCCGGCAGTGGACCTGCAACCCGACCGGAGCCCAGCGGTGGACCGACCACGGTGACGGCACCCTCCGCGCGCTCGGGAAGTGCATGGGCGTCGGGAGCGGCGGCGCGGCGGCGCGACTTTGGGAGTGCAACGGCACCAAGGCTCGGCAGTGGGAACCCCAGCACCTCCCCGGCAAGTGAGGGACTTCCTAGCCGTTCACGACCGCATGATCGTGTTGAGACATTCGCATCGGCCCCGGACAGTGGTGTCCGATGTCGAGTCGGATGGCTGCGGGGGTGGGGGCCGGAATGCGGGTCACAACAGCGGGGCTGGTCGTCGGAAGCGTGCTCGCCTGCGCGCTGACCTCGTGCTCGGAACCCAAGCCGTCCGTGGCGAGCGTGACGGCCTCGGTACCGGATCGGGCCAGCCAGATCGCCCCCAGCGAGCCTCTGGTCGTCTCCGCGCACGAGGGCACGCTCACCTCGGTCGCGATTACCACAGACGGGGGAACTGCGGTGCCCGGTTCGCTGAGCGACGGCGGCCGCAGGTGGCGCACGACGGTGCCGCTGGAGTTCGGCAAGACCTATCACGTGCGGGCCCAGGCCGAGGACGTGGACCGCAAGCCCTCAGTCCCGCTGAACTCGACGTTCCGCACCGTCACGCCCGTGGACACCGTCACCGTGGAAAGGACCCGGCCCACCGACGGCGACACGGTCGGCATCGCGATGCCGGTGTCGATCTACTTCAGCAAGCCGGTGACCGACCGGGCCGCCGTCGAACGCCGCCTGTCGGTCGAGCCGTCGGTGCCGACCGAAGGCTCGTTCCACTGGATGAGCGACGAACAGATCAACTGGCGCCCCAAGGACTTCTGGCAACCCGGAACCAGCGTCCGGGTTCGCGCGCGGCTGTACGGCGTGGACACCGGCGGCGGCGTCATGGGAACCGCCGACCACGAGAGCAGCTTCCTCGTCGGACGGGACCAGCGCGCGGTCGGCAACGTCGAGGACCACACCTTCACCGTCTTCCAGGACGGCCAGCAGATCCGCCAGTTCCCGGCCTCCTACGGCAGGAGCGTCTACCCGACCCAGTCGGGCATCCACGTCGCCTTCGAGAAGCACACCTCGACGCGGATGCGCTCGGACACCTGGGGAGGCCCGCAGAAGGGCCAAGCCGGCTACTACGACGAGGTCCTGCCCAACGCGGTGCGAATCTCGAACAACGGCGAATTCGTGCACGTCAACGCCGCCACCGTCGGGCAACAGGGCGTCGCCAACGTCTCGCACGGATGCGTGAACCTGTCGCCGGCCAACGGAAAGTGGTACTTCGACTTCGTGCAGATCGGCGACCCGGTGGAGATCGTCGGTTCCGACCGCCCGCTGACCACGGCCGACGGGGACATCCCGGACTGGACGATCCCCTGGAACGATTACGTCAAGGGCAGCGCCCTCTACCAACCCCGCTGACCGCAGCGCCAGGCTTCCCGTTTCCGCAGGTCCGGGGCCGTGCGTCTGTCGGGCTGCCATAGCTGCCCAAAACTCACGGCCCCGTGACCACCGCTGCGGTCAGCTGATCGCCGGCTTTCGGGGCAGGAAGGCCGCGATCGCGAAGGCGATGACGGCCGCTGCCGCGCCCATCGCCATGATCACCTGCAGCATGCGCCGTTTGCCGTACATGTCTCCCAGCCGCCCCACCACCGGGGTCGCAACGGCCCCGGCGAGCAGCGTCGTGGTGATGGCCCACGCGGAGTCGGCCGCCGACGCCCCCAGCAGCGCGGGCAGCACGGGGACCAGCGGGATCACCAGGGTCTGCATCAACGAGACCACGATCCCGCTGAAGGCCAGTACCACCACGACGGTGTTGGACCGCGGCGGGCTCGATACCGCGGTGCCGACGGGCTGGACTGGGGCGTTGGGCATGTCGGGGGCCTCTGTCGGGCATGCGTGGGTGGTCACTCTGCGAGACCAGACATTAAATCAATTGATTGACTTAAACCAGCGGAATCGGTTAACTGGTCGCCGACAGGCGACCGACCCGGAGGAGCATGCATGGCGGGCAACGTCGATAGCGAACGAGCGCTGAGCTACCCGATCCCCGGCACGGCGGCGCTGGAGCCGCCGGCCGAGTGGACGCAACTGCGGCAGGAATGCCCAGTCGCGCGGGTGACGCTGCCCAGCGGGGACGGGGCAGCGCTGCTCACCCGCTACGCGGACGTCAAGCAGGTGCTGTCCGACCCGCGGTTCACCCGCCAGCTCAACGCCGACGGCGCGGCCCGGATCTCGGCCAACGAATCGGGCGGGGTGTTCAACAGCTCGATGGCCGACTCGCTGCCCCAGACCGGCGAGGGGCACCAGCGGTGGCGACGCATGGTCGCCAAATGGTTCACCGCGCGGCGGATGACCGCGCTGCGGCCCGAGATCGAGGCGATGGCCGATCGCCTCATCGACGACATGGTGGCGCGCGGTGCCCCGGCCGATCTCAAGGCGGGCCTGGGTTTCCCGCTGCCGGTGTGGGTCATCTGCAACATGCTCGGCGTCGCGGACAGCGACCGGGACAAGTTCGCGTACTGGTCCGACACGTTGCTCAACCTGACCCGGTACCGGCAGGAGGAGATCGACGCGGCGCAGGCCGAGTTCGTCGCTTACATGGCCGCCCACGTCGCCGCCAAGCGGGCAGAACCCGGTGTGGACCTGCTCAGCGAGCTCATCACGGCCACGGACGCCGAAGGGCGTGGGCTGACCGACGGGCAGCTCGTGGCCACCGGCCAGGGCCTGCTGGTCGCCGGGCACGAGACCACCGCGAACATGATCAGCAAGATGGTGGCGATGCTGCTCTCCGACCGGCGGCGGTGGGAGCAGCTGCTCGCCGAACGGGCGCTGGTGCGCACGGCGGTGGAGGAAGCGCTGCGGTTCGACGCCAACCCCGGGTTCGGCATGCCGAGGTACATCAGCGAGGAGGCCGAGGTTTCCGGCACCAAGCTGCCCGCCGGCACGACCGTGGTGTGCAGCATGGCCGCGGCCAACCGCGACGCCACGGCCTTCGACGGCGCCGATGAGATGGACCTCGGGCGCAGCCCGAACCCCCACCTGGCTTTCGGCGCCGGGGCGCACTCCTGCCTGGGGCAGGCGCTGGCCCGCACCGAACTGCAAGCCGTGCTCGACGTGCTGCTCCGGAGGCTTCCCACGCTGGAACTGGCCGTCGCGGTGGAGGACCTGAACCGGGTCGAGGGACTGGCCGTCGGCGGTCTGCGCGAACTCCCGGTGCGGTGGTGACGATGGCCGGGAGGACCGTTCGGGCGGACCGGGTGAACGCGACGCGGGAGCAGATCCTGACGGCGGCGGAACGGCTGTTCGCCGAGCACGGGGTGCTCGCGGTGTCCAACCGCCAGGTCAGCGAGGCCGCGGGGCAGGGCAACAACGCCGCTGTCGGCTACCACTTCGGCACCAAGACCGACCTGGTGCGGGCGATCGCGCGGAAGCACGCCGAGCAGATCGAACGGCTGCGGCTGGAGATGGTCGCCGAGGTCGAGGGCTCCACCGAGGCGCGGGACTGGGTCGCCTGCCTGGTGTGCCCCACCACCGAGCACCTGGCCGCTCTCGGCAGCCCCACCTGGTTCGCCCGGTTCGGCGCCCAGGTGATGACCGACCCGGCGCTGCGCGAGATCATGATCGACGAGGCGCTCACCTCGCCGTCGCTGCTGCGGGTCCTCGACGGGCTCAACCGCTGCCTGCCCGACCTGCCGATCGATGTGCACCTGGAACGCGGCGACATGGCCCGCCAGCTGATGGTCCACATGTGCGCCGAACGCGAACGCGCCCTCGCCGATGGCACTGCCACGCCACGGCTGAGCTGGCACGACGCCGCGGCCGGGCTGATCGACGCGATCGTCGGGATGTGGCTGGCACCGGTCACATCACGCCCCTGATCCGGACCCCAAGCAGAGGAGAACTGCTCTTGAAGTTGACTTCCTCCCCACGCCTAAAGGCGGAGGAATCCAACCTTCACAGGTTGGGTTTCCTGCTTCATAGCCGACTGCGCGCGAGCAAGCTCGCCCCGGCTTACACCAGCTCCACAGGCATCGCCGGATTTCCACCCGGCTACCGCTCGACCAGCGGCAAGGATGTTCTTCGCGGCGTTGTGGTCCCGGTCGTGCCGAGTGCCGCAGTCGGGGCACCTCCAGTGCCGCACCGACAGTTTCAGGTTCTTCAGCAGGTGCCCGCAGTCCGAGCAGGTCTTCGAACTCGGGTACCAGCGGTCAACGACAACGACGACCTTTCCCGCCCGCTCGGCTTTGTATTCAAGCTGGCGCCGGAACTCGCTCCACCCGCAATCGGAGATCGCCTTGGCCAGTTTCCGGTTGCGGACCATGTTTCTCACCGCGAGGTCTTCGACCGCGACCAGGTCATTGTTACGAACCAGGTCCGTTGACGTGCGGTGCAGGAAGTCCTGCCGCGCGTGCCGCACCTTGCGGTGCGCCCGAGCAACCTTGGCCTTAGCCTTGCGGCAGTTCGCTGAACCGCGCTGCTTGCGGGCCATCTGACGTTGATAACGGGCAAGGTTGCGGGCCCTACGGTCCACGTGCCCAGCGTTGGGGATCTTCTCCCCGGTGGACAGGACAGCGAAGTCCTTCACACCCAGGTCAACGCCGACCGCGCGGCCGGTGGCCGGGGCGTGTTCGGGCTCGTCGGTGTCCACGGCGAAGGTCACGTACCAGCGGCCGTCAGACTCGCGGGAAACGATCACCATCGTCGGATTCAGAAACTGAAGAACCTCTGCACCCCAGGACCACACATACTCAAGCGGCGCGTTGTGCTTGGCCAGCTTCAGCTTTCCATCGCGCAGGCTAAACGCGCTGCGCGTGTAGTGCGCCGACTGACGTCCGTTACGCGACTTCAAGCGCGGGTAGCGAGCACGTCCAGCGAAGAAGTTCGCGTAGGCGGTGTGCTGGTGCCGCAACGTCTGCTGCAACGGCACCGACGACACCTCGGACAGAAACGCCAGTTCTTCGGTCTTCTTCCACGCGGTCAGCGCGGCGTCGGTCTCCTTGTAGGAGGTCTTTTTGCCGGTTGCGTGGTAGCAGCGGTGGCGTTCGGCGAGGGTCTTGTTCCACACGAGGCGTACGCACCCGAACGTGCGGCCCAGCTGGGCCGCTTGCTCGGGGCCGGGATAGGCCCGAACCTTGTACGCAGTCCTCACACTGATCATTTTACACAGCGGGCCGACACCAGTAGTCATCTGGTGGGATGGCTACCGCTGGACGCGTTAATCACGGCTTGACGTGCTTTGTGCTTCCTCCCCACGGATAAATCCGGGGGCCTCCGCACTACGTTTCTTCGGTGACCGTTGACGAGGAGAAGTGCTGCGGGGCGGGGCAATGCGCACTGCTCGCCCCCGAGGTGTTCGACCAGCGGGAGGAGGACGGCATCGTGATCCTGCTTGACGCCGAGCCGGTCGAGTCGCTGCACACCTCCGTCCGCGAAGCCGCCAGCATGTGCCCCGCCGCCGCGATCGAGCTCGGCGAGAGCTCATGAGCGCCGGCCGTGCCGTCCCATTGCTGTGCACGCCGAACACGGGGTCTGCCTGCGGTTGGGTGGGCGCCTCCAGAGTCGAGCGATGTCCACATCGGACGGTTGGTGTGCGCGGTGCAGGACCGAGGACCGTGAGCGTTTTTCGGTGCTATGGCACCCAAAATCACTCACGGCCAGGTGGCGACCTTCGCCGCGGCGGCGCGCGGGGTCGGTAGCGGAAAGTCCGGCCGCGAGCGTCCGCGACGGCGCCCGGCCTGTGGACCAGCGGGGGCTCGGCGAGAGCGCGCTGGACGGTTCGCCGGCGCGAGTATGGAGGAGCCTGGGCAGAACCGCCGCACGGCCGAGCACCCGAGCCTCGACCTCGCGGCCGCCGACATCCTGAGGCCGTTTCCCGCTCGCGTCAGTCGGCATGCGTGCCGGCCGCAGCGGCCTGCGGGATCGGCTCGCCGCGCGGCGGGATCGCGTCCGCATCGGCCGGGTCGATCGTCCCAAGCGAACCATCGGCCGCACTCCGCACGATGGCCAACATGGACCGCAGAGCCGAATCGATCTGCGCCTGCTCGTGCTGCGGGCCCATGTCGCTGAGTTCGATGAGCACGCTGCCGCTGCCGCGCAGGCCGTAGGCGTTGCGGGCGATGCCCCGGTAGTCGCCGCCTGGGTACTGCGAAACGTTCGCCCCGCCATCGGTCATCGACCGCTGCGCCACCACCGAGATCTGCTTGGCCAACTCGAGGTTGCTCGGCGTAACGCCCGGGTTCGTCGGCCACATCAGCGATGCGGTGATCTCGCGTCCGCCACCGCCGGCGTAGCGACCCTGCATGTGGTAGTCGACCACGATCTGCGGCTGGAACTCCGTGTAGTGGCGCTGGATCAGGCCCGCCTCGGTAGCGGGATTGTTCTCGGGCGCGACCGCCGGGTCGTGGTAGCGGTTGATGTCGTAACCCTTGCCCGCCGCGCCGTAATCCGGAGCCGCGTCGGGGGCGTAGTTGTACCGCCAGTTCAGCTCGTGGCCGTCCGGGTTGGCCCGCACCACAATGTCAACGGTCACCTGCGACCGCAGCCAGCGCTGGTAGCGGCTCTGGCCGACCCCGACCTCGCGCAGGAACTCCAGCGCGGCCGGGGTGCCGAGCGGCTCGTCGCCATGCTGCTGGGTGACGTAGAGGACGCGCAGCGGCCCGTCGCCAACCCTCGCGCTCCACACCGGCCGGCCCTGGTTGGACTTGCCGATCGCGGCGACCTCGATCGCGCCGTGGCTCCGCCCCTGGAGTTCGTCCAACTTCCGGGCCAACTCGGCGGTGCTGGGCCGGGGATCGATCCGGCCGGGCGGCGCCGCCTGGGACGGCGCGACGAAGCCCAGCACGGAAAGGACTGCTACGACAACGGAAAGCAGCGCTATGCGCGTCGACTTCGCCATGACGCAGGAGTCTGCCCCGCCGGACGACCGAACCACAAGATCCGCAGCCCGATTGCGTTACGCGAGCAACGAACCGACTGCGGTACGGCCAAGCGCCGCTCAACCGCACCACCGCGAAA
Source organism: Saccharopolyspora sp. ASAGF58 (assembly GCF_012277335.1). Lineage (NCBI taxonomy): Bacteria > Bacillati > Actinomycetota > Actinomycetes > Pseudonocardiales > Pseudonocardiaceae > Saccharopolyspora > Saccharopolyspora sp. ASAGF58. The sequence goes on from NZ_CP040605.1 coordinate 7,022,151, forward strand.
AAACAGCCTCCTAGCTGGCCTGCTTCTCGTAGCCGACGAGACGGACGCAGACGGTGAGCCCCTCGATCGCCCGCTCCAGCTCTTCCAGCCCCGGGTAGCTCGGCGCGATGCGGATGAAGGCGTCGCGCGGGTCGTTGCCGTACGGGTGCGTCGCGCCGGCCGGGGTCAGCGCGATGCCGGCCTCCTTGGCACGGCGCACGACTTCCTTGGCGCACCCGTCCTGCACCTCCAGGGACACGAAGTACCCGCCCTTGGGCGAGGCCCAGGTGGCGAGCCCGGTCCCGCCGAGTTCCGCCTCCAGGATCCGCGCCACCGCCTCGAACTTGGGCTGCAGCAGGGCGCGCTGGCGCTCCATGTGGGCCCGCACCCCGTCCGCGTCGCGCAGGAAGATGGCGTGCCGCAGCTGGTTGATCTTGTCGGGGCCGATCGACCGCTTGGAGTTGTTGCCGAGCAGCCACTGCACGTTCGCGGGCGACGAGCCGAAGAAGGCGACGCCCGCGCCCGCCGCGGTGATCTTCGAAGTGGAACCGAACACGAAGACCCGGTCGGCGTTCCCGGCCTCGTCGCAGGCGGCTAGGAGGTCGGCGATCTCGACGGGCTCGTCAGTGAGGTGGTGGGCCGCGTAGGCGTTGTCCCAGAAGATCCGGAAGTCGGGCGCGGCGGTGCTCATCGACGCCAGCCGCGCCACGGTCTCGTCACCGTAGCTGACGCCGTCCGGATTGCTGTACTTCGGAACGCACCAGATGCCCTTGATCGCCGGGTCCTCGGCGACGAGCCGCTCCACGACGTCCATGTCCGGGCCGTCAGCGGTCATCGGCACCTGGATCATGTCGATCCCGAACCGCTCGCAGAGCGCGAAGTGCCGGTCGTAACCGGGCACCGGGCACAGGAACGCAATCCGCTGCTGGTCCACCCAGCGCGATTCGGCGCCCGGCAGGACGCTCAGCAGGGCGTGCGCCAGGCAGTCGTGCATGAGTTCAAGGCTGGAGTTCGCGGCCGCGAGCAGCTGCGCGACCGGCACCTGCAGCACCCCGGCGAAGATCTCCCGGAGCTCGGGCAGCCCCTGCAGCCCGCCGTAGTTGCGAACGTCCGTGCCGTCGGCGGCGGTGTGCCGCCCGCCGGGCAGGCTCAGCAGGTCATCGGAGAGGTCGAGCTGCTCCGGCGAGGGCTTGCCCCGGGTGAGGTCGAGCGAGAGCAGGCGTTCCGCGAGGTCCTGGTAGTCCTGGCGAGCCCGCTCAAGGAGCCCGGTCAGGGCGTCGGCGCTCAGCTCGGTGGTCATGGTGCTTCCTCTCCCAGGTGCCACATCGACGGTGTTGCGCCCGCCGAGCTTACAAACCGGCCGCCGCCGGAGGTCAGGAAGATCCGGGCGTCGTCCACCGGTGCGGCATCCCGTCGAACAGGGCGTCGCCGGGGCGGTGCTGCGCGCCGCCCGATCGGCTGACGTGCGGAGCAACCACCCGGCCGTCGGGTTTTGCCGGTTACCGATCAGTAGTATCGTTGCGTGACCGACATCACCAACGTTCGAACCGTTGGGGGCATTGATGACCACAGTGGACAGAAATCGCGAGGTTCGGGTTGACGCCGCGCAGGCCCGGCAGGTGGCCGAGGAGGCCCGCGAATCCCGCTGGGACCGGCCGAGCTTCGGCAAGGAGCTGTTCCTCGGCAGGCTGCGGCTCGACCTGATCGACCCGATGCCCGACGGCCAGAGCTCACCCCAGGGGGAGACGTTCCTCGAGCGGTTGCGCGAGTTCTGCGAGACGGAGGTCGACGGACGCCAGATCGAACGGGACGCCCGGATCCCGGACGCGGTCATCAACGGCCTGAAGGACATCGGCGCCTTCGGCATCAAGATTCCCGCGGAGTACGGGGGCCTGGGGCTGCCGGCAGTCTACTACCACCGGGCGCTGATGCTCGTCGCCACGGCCAACCCGTCGATCGGCGCGCTGTTGTCCGCGCACCAGTCCATCGGCGTGCCCCAGCCGGTGAAGATGTTCGGCACCGCCGAGCAGAAGCGGCAGTTCCTGCCGCGCTGCGTCCGCGAGATCACCGCGTTCCTGCTCACCGAGCCCGACGTGGGCAGCGATCCGGCGCGGCTGGCCACCAGCGCGGTGCCGAGCGCGGACGGCCGGAGCTACACGCTCAACGGGGTCAAGCTCTGGACGACCAACGGCGTGCTCGCCGACCTGCTGGTGGTGATGGCGCGGGTGCCGCGCTCTGAGGGGCATCGCGGCGGCGTCACGGCATTCGTCGTCGAAGGCGACGCCGACGGCATCACCGTGGAGAACCGCAATTCGTTCCTCGGGCTGCGCGGCATCGAGAACGGCGTGACCCGCTTGCACGACGTCGTGGTACCCGCGGAGAACCGGATCGGCCGCGAGGGCGAAGGCCTGAAGATCGCGCTGACCACGCTGAACACCGGGCGCCTGTCGCTGCCCGCGATGTGCGCCGCCGCCGCGAAGTGGTGCCTGCTGATCGCCCGCGAGTGGTCGGCGCAGCGGGTCCAGTGGGGTCGGCCGATCGGCGAGCACGAAGCGATCTCCGACAAGGTCTCCTTCATCGCAGCCACGGCTTTCGCCCTGGAGGCCGTGCTCGAACTCTCCGGCCGGCTGGCCGACGCCGACCGGCACGACATCCGCATCGAAGCGGCCCTGGCCAAGCTCTACGCCTCGGAAATGTCCTGGCTGGTCGCCGACGAACTGGTGCAGATCCGCGGCGGGCGCGGCTACGAGACGGCCGACTCGCTGGCCGCGCGGGGCGAGCGCGGGGTGCCCGCCGAGCAGCTCCTGCGCGACCTGCGGATCAACCGGATCTTCGAGGGCTCCAGCGAGATCATGAAGCTGCTGATCGCCCGCGAAGCGGTCGACGCACACCTGTCGGTGGCGGGCGACATCATCGACCCGAAGGCGGACCTCTCCCGCAAGGCGCGCGCGGCCGCCCGCGCCGGTAACTTCTACGCGCGTTGGCTGCCGACGCTGGTGGCCGGCAAGGGGCAGCTGCCGGGCGGCTTCGGCGAATACGGGCCGCTGGCCGAGCACCTGCGGTTCGTGGAGCGGGCCAGCCGGCGGATCGCGCGCCAGACCTTCTACGGGATGTCGCGCTGGCAGGGCAAGCTGGAGCACCGGCAACTGTTCCTGGGCCGCATCGTCGACATCGGCGCGGAGCTCTACGCGATGAGCGCCAGCTGCGTGCACGCCCGCTCGGCAGGCCAGGACCCGTCCGCGGTGGAGCTGGCCGACGCGTTCTGCCGCCAGGCGCGCCGCCGCGTCGAGACGCTGTTCCGGCAGCTCTGGCACAACACCGACGCCGCCGACCGGGGCCTTGCGCAAAAGGTGCTGGACGGCCGCTATTCCTGGCTGGAGGAGGGCATCCTGGACGCCTCTTCGGACGGACCGTGGATCGCGGAATCAACACCGGGACCGTCACAGCACGATAACGTCCGCCGGACCGTGCCGCGCACATGACAATCCACTGTGGACGAATGTCCGGGAACCGCACCGTAAGTCCACCCCTCGGCCAAGGAGATCACGAAGGACAACGCCACCAAGACCGACCCGATCCCGCTGCACCAGGGCGCCAAGCAAGCCCTCGGCGGCTGATTCCCGTTACAGCAGGCCGCGTTTGGCGGCCTGCACGCCGGCGCGGTTCCGCCTGTACCCAAACCAGGTACAGGCGGACGGCTCACGGCGTGGGATCAGCCGCAGGTCGCGAGCATTTCCTGCAGCGCCTTCTTCTCCGGCTCGGTGACGGTCAGGTCGTAGGAGCGCTTGACCGTGATCCAGCTCGTCGCGTAGCTACACCAGTTGGCGCGCTCGGGCTTCCACTGGGACGGGTCCTGGTCGCCCTTGCTGCGGTTGGAGCTCGCGTCGACGGCCACCAGCTGCGGCAGCTCCATGTCGTTGGCGAACTGCTCGCGGCGCTGGTCGTCCCACTTGTTCGCGCCGCTGCGCCAAGCGTTGGCCAGCGGCACCATGTGGTCGATGTCGATCGCCGACGGGTCGGTCAGCTGCTGGCCGCTGTAGACGCTGGTCCACGTCCCGGAAGTAGGTTCGCAGGCGTTGTTGGAGCGGACGTTCTGACCGTCCCGCGCCAGCACCGCCTCGCGGGTGTTGCAGTTCTTCCCGGCTTCCGGCTTCGTGATCCAGTGCTTGAACCGCTCCCGCGAGTAGCCATCCATCGAAACCGACTGGGCGACGCGGAGTTCGGCGAGCTGCTCGGCGGCGGGGCCGGTGGCGGACCCGGCGGCACCGCCCTGCGGGTCGAAGAAGCCGGACTCGAAAACCACCCACATCAGGCCCAGCAGCGCGGCCGCCACGACCGACGCCCAGACGGACTTCTTGGCAGCCATGCGTCTCCCCTGCTCCGGCGGCGGTGTCGCCGCCATTCGATCACCCGCCCGCTCGCGGCTCACGCCGCCGGGTGGGTAATGTGACCCGGCACACCGACGTTCAGCCGCTCACCTCGGCCCGCGGGATGTACCGGGGGATTTGACATCCTCTTCGTCCTTTAAAGGACGGAGATTCCCTCCACGCTGCGCGTGGACCGCGCGGCGTCCGGGTGGGTTACCGCTTCCCTGCGCGCCGCCGGGACGAGTCCCGGTCTTACGTGCGCTCCACGGTCGTTTCCGTCGTCCGCCTGCCCGGCGGCCAACACGTTCTTCGCCGCGTTCACGTTCCGGTCGTGGTGACTGCCGCACGGGCAGTCCCACGATCGGACGGTGAGGGCCATCTTGTCGTTGATGCGCCCGCAGGCCGAACACATCCGGGTGGACGGGAAGTACCGGTCCACCCGGCCGAACGTCCGCCCGTACCGGGCGGCCTTGTACTCCACCATGCTGGTGAAGCCGGCCCACCCGGCGTCGTGCACCGACTTCGCCAGTCTCGTCCGGCCGAGACCGACAACGCACAGGTCCTCGACGTACACCGCTTGGTTCTCCCGGACGATGGTCGTGGACAGTTTGTGCTGCCAGTCCCGCCGGGTGTCGGCCACCCGTGCTTGAGCGCGAGCCACCTTGGTCACGGCCTTCTTGCGGTTGGCCGAGCCCTTCTGCTTGCGCGAGAGGTCCTGCTGCAACCGCTTGAGCTTGCGGGCCGCGCGGCGCAGGAACTTCGGGGCGGCGACCTTCGTGCCGTCCGACAGCACCGCGAAGTGAGTCAGGCCCAGGTCGATGCCCACCTCGGAGTCGACCGGCGGCAACGTTTCGTCCTCACCTGTCTGTACGACAAACGATGCGAAGTACCGGCCCGCCGCGTCCTTGATGATCGTTACGGAAGACGGGTCCGAGGGTAGTTGCCGTGACCAGCGCACCTCCAGGTCACCGACCTTCGGCAATCTGAGCTGCCCGTTGTCCAGCACCTTGAACCGGGAGTTTTTGGTGAACCGGATGGCCTGCCGGTTGTCCTTGCGGGACCGCAACCGCGGCGGGGCCACCTTGCGGCCCTTGCGCTTGCCCGTGATCGAGTTGAAGAAGTTGCGGTACGCGGTTTTCAGGTCCGCCAGGGCCTGCTGTAACACCACGGCGGACACCTCGCCAGCCACGCCCGTTCCGGCGTCAGCTTGGCCTCGGTGATCAACCGCCGGGACAACTCGCTGTCCGAGATGTACTTCTCGTGTGCGTCCCTCGCTTGCCGGCGCAGGCGCAGCCCGTCGTTGAACACCACCCGCGCGCACCCGAACGCCCGGGCCAACTCGATCTGCTGGCCCGGCGTCGGATACACGCGGTAATTGAAACGGAGCTGCACGAGCGCACTATACCATTGGTTTATGGGTGAAATAGAAGGCATTCGAACTGGCAGAAACTGTGTTTTCGCGATGCACGTTCACTTGGTGTTCGTGACGAAGTTCCGGCACAAGGTGTTCGGCGACCGGCACCTGTCGAGGATGGAGCAGATCATGCGGGACGTGTGTCGGGACTTCGAGGCTGAGCTGGTCGAGTTCAACGGCGAGAACAACCACGTCCACCTGCTCGTCAACTACCCGCCCAAGGTCGCCGTGGCCCGCCTGGTCAACTCCCTCAAGGGCGTGTCCTCCCGGCGCCTGCGCCAGGAGTTTCCCGACCTCGTACCCCACTACTACCGAGCCAACAAACTCTGGTCAGGCTCGTACTTCGCAGGCTCCGTCGGCGGGGCACCGCTGAGCGTCGTGAAGCAGTACATCGAGCAGCAGAACCGTCCGGCTTAAAGCACTGCTCGGGCCATGACGGCCCTCCCAGCGCGAGCCTTCACCCCCGCCCTAAAGGGCAGAGCACTGGCCCGCATTCCGGTAGCGCAGCAGCAGGCCCGCCCCCAGCCGGCCGAGCACGCCCATGCCCGCCCCGGCGAACCCGACCCCGAGCAGCTCAGTCAGCCCGGACACGGGACAGCGCGAAGTCGATTCCGCCGGCGATGCCGATGACGATCGCGGTCGTCGAGGGTGGCAGCCCGGTGGCGACCGCGACCATCGGCAGCACCACCATCCGGGACGCCCGCAGGCCGCCGATCAGCGCGGCGCAGGTGCCCATCCGCACCAGCACGCCGCGGTGGCGCACCAACGTTCCCACCAGTCCTCGGTGCTCGGGCGAGGCCGCCGGATCCTCGGCGGTGCCGAGGTCTTTGGTGCACAGCAGCAGGACCACCGCAGCCAGGGCGAACGCGACGTGCAGCAGGAAGACCGCCCGCTTGTCGGGTGTCACCATCAGCACCAGCACCGCCAGGGACGGGCCGATGAAGTAGCCCGCGCGGAACAGCCCGCCGAGCACGCTGAACGCCCTGGCCCGGAAGCGCAGCGGCACCGTCGTGGTGATGAACGCGTGCCTGGCGAGCGCGAAAACCGCCGTCGAAAGGCCGACGAGGAACACGCTCGCGCCCAACATCCACGGGCTCGTCGAGAAGTATTGATCGGGAACTTATAGGTGTGATCTTCGTTGTTCTGGCATGATCGCTGGTGTGCGGGACACGCGGAGGTTATCGCCTGAGGCGCAGGAGGATTTGCGGCGCAGGGTGGTCGCTGCTGTTCATGGTGGGATGACGCAGGTCGAGGCGGCCCGGGTGTTCGCGGTGGCCCCGCAGTCGGTGTCCAGATGGGTGCAGGCGTGGCGGAAACGCGGCTCGAAGGGTCTCACCGGGCGTCGCCGGGGTCGCAAACCCGGCGAGCAGAAAGCGTTGAGTGCCCGCCAGCAGCGCAAGCTGCGGTATGCGGTGGCCGAGCACACCCCGGCCACGTTCGGGCTGACCGGCCTGGTGTGGACCCGCAAGACAGTGGCCGAGCTGATCCGGGTGCGCCACGGCATCGTGTTGAACCTGCGCACCGTCGGCAACTACCTGCGTTCCTGGGGATTGTCGCCGCAGAAACCGATCCGCAAGGCCTACGAACAGGACCCCGAGTCCGTACGCCGATGGCTGGAGGAGGACTACCCGGCCATCGCCGCCCGCGCCCGCCGCGAGGGCGCACTGATCCTGTGGCTGGACCAGACCGGGATCCGCTCCGACGCCACCGTGGCCCGCACCTGGGCACCGGCGGGCCAGACACCGGTGGTGGGCAAAACGGGGAAACGGTTCAGCGTGAACGCCATGTGCGCGATCGGGAACAAAGGCGAGCTGTACTTCACCGTCTACACCGGCTCGTTCAACGGCAAGGTGTTCCTGCCGTTCCTGGACCGGCTGACCCGCCATCTGGACCGCAAGGTCCACCTGATCGTCGACGGACACCCCGTCCACCGCCGCAAGACCATCCAGCAATGGATCACCAAGCACGCTGAGGCGATCGAGATGCACTTCCTGCCCGGATACAGCCCCGAACTCAACCCCGACGAGATACTCAATGCCGACCTCAAACGCACCATGTCCACCAGCACAGCCCCGAAAACCCGCGACGAGTTGAAACAAGCGGTACGCTCCTTCCTCCACCGGCTCCAGAAGCTGCCCGACCGGGTTCGCTCCTACTTCGGCAAACCCGAAGTCCGCTACGCCGCCTGACATCACACATTTGCCACCCAGATCAATAAGTAGCAGCCGAGCAGGCCGAGAACCGACACGACCGAGGCGCCGATCATCGCAGCCCGCTCGCCGAGGCGGGTGCACGAACGCACCGCTGGGCACGTCGCCGATGAGCTCCCCCACCATGATCATGGCGCCGATCAAGCCCATTACCCCCAGGCCGGCACCCTGATCGGCGGCGATGAGCGGGATCATCGGGATGATGGCGCCCTCGCCGGTGGCGAACAGCAGGGTCGGCCCGAACGCCGCGAGCGCAACTTTCCTCAGCTCGAACGAGCGCTCACCCATCGTCCACCAACCTCCGAATGAAGGGCACCTGCTCCCAACTTACTTGCAATGCCTGGGACTTATTGATAGGGAACTCAAGGGTGTGATCTTCGTTGGTCTGGCGGGATCGCTGGTGTGCGGGATGCGCGGAGGTTATCGCCTGAGGTGCAGGAGGATCTGCGGCGCAGGGTGGTCGCGGCGGTGCATGGTGGGATGAGGCAGGTCGAGGCGGCGCTGGTGTTCGCGGTAGCGCCGCAGTCGGTGTCCGGATGGGCGCAGGTGTGGCGGAAACAGGGTTCGAAGGGTCAAGCACGACCAGCTCGCCATTGCGGTGCCGGTTCGCCCGGCAGCCGACCTGATCGACCTACTCGCTTCGTGCGGCGTGAGTTGTCTCTACGAGGCGAAGCCAGGGCATTCCGCTCGCGTCCGGGCGGCCTGAAGGTGTCATGTCGTTCTTCCTGAAGCGCAGGGCGGTCGGTGACCGGGCGCGCGGGGCATTCGCGCCCGGTCACCGGGGAAGGTCTGGTGCGGCGGAGGCCGGGGGAGGCGCCGCACCGGCCCGGCTTGGGAAGGTCAGGCCTCGTGAGTGATCCTTCCGGTAAGAACCGGAAGGATCACTCACGAGCGTTCAGACACACAGGTGGTGCCACCCGGTGGGCTCCTCCCGGGGCGCCGAGCTCGCCTCGGTCGGCTGGGGAGATCCCGGTGGTCTGTGGGGGTGTTCTTGTTCCGCCCGGTGTCTTCGGTGCGGGTTTCGGCTTCGATGCCGGCTATGAGGTGCCAGACCGTGGCGGCTTCGCCGCCTCCGGCGTGCTGGCCGGATCGAGAACGCGAGGCCTCTTGCGGGTAGCTGGGTGGAGAATATGGCGAAGATCAGCAGGCTGAACAGGACGAACGTGCTGAGCTGGATTCAGGACATCGGTGGTTCTCCTTCGGTGGGGCGAGGGTGGTGCCAATTTCGCGAGAAATTGACGTTCACCCGGGTGACGGTCAATTTCTCGCGAAATTGCGCCCTCCTCGGGTGACCACAGGCGGGTGGTGAGGGTGTGCCGACAGCGCATGCAGGTGCGGATCCAGTCCCCTTTCGGGCCGGTCGTGCTCCGCCGCGTTCGGCTGGGGTGGTGTGGACCCGCAAGGCGGTGGCCGAGTTGATCCGGGTGCGCCACGGCGTCGTGTTGAGTTTGCGCACCGTCGGCGACTCTCTGCGCTGTTGGGGTGTGTCGCTGTAGAGACCGATCCGCAGGGCCTACGAGCGGGACCCCGAGGCCGTGCGCCGATGGGGGGAGGAGGACTATCCGGCCATCGCCGCTCGCGCCCGCCGCGAGGGCGCGGTGATCGTGTGGCTGGACCAGACCCGGGATCCGCTCGGATGCCGCAGTGGGCCGAACCTGGGCACCGGCCGCCCGGACACCGGTGGTGGGCAAGACCGGGGAAACGGCTCAGCGTGAACGCCATGCGCGCGATCGGTAACAAGGGGCGAGCTGTACTTCACCGTCTACACCGGGTCGTTCAACGCCGGCGTGTTCGTGCCGTTTCTGGACCTTCTGACCCGTCACCTGGACCGTACGGTCCAGGTGATCGCCGACGGTCATCCTGTCCACCGCCGCAACACCGTCCGCAAGTGGCTGGACCGATCACGCTGCGGCGATCGAGATGCACTTCCTGCCCGGATACAGCCCCGAGCTCAACCCCGACGAGATCCAGGGGTGCCGACCTCAAAAGGACCATGACCACCGGCACAGCACCGAAACCCGCGACGAGTTGAAACAAGCGGTCCGCTCCTTCCTCCACCGGCTCCACAAGCCGCCTGACCGAGTTCGCTCCTACCTCGGCAAACCCGAAGTCCGCTACGCCGCCTGACATCACACAATTGCCCTACGAATCAATAAGCGACCCGGGGTTGGGCTGGGGTGTGGGTTGTGGTTACCGCGCCTCGACGCGGGTCACTCCCGACGGCGACCCGAGAAAGCGGGAACTGGGACGTCCTTTTAGGACTTGAAAGTTCGACGCGCTGGTTCGCGCGCCAGTCACCGGCGACAGGGCTGGCTGGCCACGCGGCGCAGATCGACGTGCCGACGCCGGGTGAACGCGATCATCACCAGGCGATCGTCGAGCGGGCCGCCACCCGGTGTCAACGGCCGCACCGGCCGTCCCACCACGCGGACTCGCGCACCGAAATACGGCCGGAAGCATGAAGGATTCATGAACGGCGGGTGAAAAACGGCAAACGGCTTGGGAAAAATACGCTCGAAACGGACATCTGGCACATCGTCGCAGACCAGCCGTCGATCCGGGCGGCGTGAACGGGGCGCCGAACCGGACGAATCTTGACCGCCGCAACAACCGAAACCTATGGTCCAGACCACGGCTGAGCGTGGGGTCCGCCCGGCTGACCGGTGGTCGCCGGAATGTTCTCTCTCCCCTTCCTCCGCCAAGTTCCACCCCAGCAACCGCCAGTCAGGCACCACCCACCTGACGAGGCGGTCTCACCAAAGGAGCTGAGATGAACAAGAACCCGAAGCTCGCCGCTGCCGTGGTCGGTGCGGCGCTCGCCCCCTTCCTGATCACGATCCCGGCGGGCAGCGCCAGCGCGCACGGCTACGTCGACTCGCCGGCGAGCCGGCAGGCCCAGTGCGCCGCCGGAACCGTTCCGTGCGGCGCGATCAAGTACGAGCCGCAGAGCGTCGAGGGCCCGAGGGGCCTGACCAGCTGCAGCGGCGGCAACGAGGGATTCGCGGAGCTTGACGACGACAGCAAGGGCTGGACCGCGACGCCGGTCGGCAACTCGGTGACGTTCAACTGGACGCTGACCACCGCGCACCGCACGACGACCTGGGAGTACTTCATCGGCGGCAACCGGGTCGCCGTGTTCGACCAGGGCGGCCAGCAGCCGCCATCGCAGCTGTCGCACACCGTCGACCTCGGCGGCGTCAGCGGCAAGCAGAAGGTGCTGGCGGTCTGGAACGTCGCCGACACCGCGAACGCCTTCTACGCCTGCGTCGACCTCGACGTCGGCGGCAAATGACCGTCCGACCGGCGTTTCCCCGAAACCGGCGGGCCCGCGCTCCACACGGAGCCGGGCCCGCCGCGTCGTCACACCGGGGCGGGCCGGCCGAACCGGGCGTCCACTCTGGACGCGAACCGGACGACGGGCCGGGCCGGCGGAGCCAGGCCGAACTCGCCCAGCAGGCCGGCATCGGTGAACTCGAGCAGTTCGGCGGAATCCAGCGCCCAGGGCTCGTGCACCACCGGGACCGCGACGGGCCAGCGGTGCCACGTCGAGAACATCCGCCAGCGCGCGGTGAGGAACCGGTCCGCGCTGGTCGGCGCGACGCGCTCGCGGCGCCGGATGCGCATGCTCAGGCCGATGCCGGATCGCTCGACACGGTAGGCGGTTTCGGTTGCGGTCGTCGAGCATTCGACCGCCGCCGACCGGTACGGAAGATGACCGACCGCCCTGGCGAGGCGCACGAACGCCGGATGCGAGGCGGCCAAGGACAGGAACACCAATCCGCGGCGGCCGTGCTCGTCGACGGCGAAGGTCCGCACGTTGACCTCGGTGAACCGCATCCTCAGCGGACTGGTGACCACCATCCCCAGACCGACCACGCCGACCCACGCCGTGCCGTCGAACACATCCGGCCGGGTGCGCGACGGCAGCACCGCCTCGATTTGCCGTGCCGCGCAAGGCCAATGCACGAACACGACGTCGCGCCAGACCTGACAGGTGAACGACCAGCGCAACTGGTGGGGCGCGGCCAGTGTGATCGGTTCGAGTCCCATGGCTCACATGATGACTTCCAGCAGCGCGGCGTAGAGCGTCAGTCCGGGACCGAATGCAAGGGCCGCGATGTGGCTCCCGGGCCGGAGTTCGCCGCCGGCCCGGAGCTCTTCGAGGACCATCAGCAGCGTCGCGGAGGAGCAGTTGCCGCGCTCCGCGAGAACATCCCGCGACGGCTGCAGGGCCGAGGGAGGCAGGCCGAGGGTGTCTTCGACGGTGTCGAGGATGCGCGGGCCACCCGGGTGCACCGCCCAGCCGCGGATGTCGCTGCGCCGCAGGCCGTTCCGGCCCAGCAGGTCGTCGAGCACCGCGCCGAGGTGCCGGGCCAGCACGTCCGGCACCTGCGGCGAAAGCCCCATCCGGAAGCCGAGATCGGTGATGTCCCAGGTCATGTGGGTGCTGGCGCTGGCGTCGGTGAAGGCGGCGATGTCGACGACAGCCAGCCCCGCCGAGTGCGGCTGCAGGACCGCGGCCGCGGCCGCATCACCGAAGAGCGCATGGGAGACGACCTGCTGCGGGTCATCGGTCGGCGGCTGGATGTGCAGGGAGGTCAACTCGACGGACAGCAGCACCGCGGCTCGCCCGTGCGCCGCGACGAAGTCCGCGACGCCGCCGAGGGCCGGAAGGGCCGCGTAGCAACCCATGTGGCCGACGAACAGCCGCCGCAGGTCCGGGCGCAGCCCGAGCGAGGCGGCGAGCTTGATGTCCAGCCCTGGCGTGCCGTACCCGGTGCAGGAGACGACGGTGAGCAGGCCGACATCGTCGCCGTCGATGCCGGCGTCGTCCAACGCGGCGGCGACCGCCTGGTGTCCCAGACGCGGGGCTTCCTCGCTGAAGCGGCGCATCCGGGCCGCCGTGGACCAGCCGGACAGGTCCTCCTTGATCGGGTTGGCGACCGTGTGGCGGCGACGCACCCCGGCGCCCGCGAACACCCGCCGGGCGAGGCGGCTGGCGCGGAAATGCTCCTGGAAGAAGTCGTCCCACAGCACCTGCTGCTCGGTGGTGTCCGGCAGCGCCGAGCCGAAGCCGGCGATCAACGGCGTCACCAACGCGGCGACTCGGTCTCGTCGTCGGGGTCGCCGCCGAGCGCGGCCACCCCGAGCCAGTCGGCGCAGACGTCGGAGGTCGCCGGTTGCAACGCACCGCACCGCGCGTCGCGGTAGATCCGCTCCAGCGGGTGCCCGCGCCGCGTCGCCGACGCCCCGGCGGCCTCCAGCACCGACGAAGCCACCGATGCCGCGGTGTCACCGGCGACCAGCTTCGCCCGCCACACCCAGCGGTTCGTCTCCGGCTCCCCCGGCCGCTCCGACACCCGCCGGGCCGCCTCCCGCACCACGGCGTCGGCCGCGGCGACCGCCGCGTCCGCCCGCCCCATCCGGGAACGCACGGTCGGCAAGGTGTGCAGTCTGCGCTCGTGCAGGTGCATGCCACCCACGCGCAGCGCCGACCGCGCCACGCCTACGTACACGGCGGCATACGACGCGACAAGCCACTGCGGCATCGCCTGCGCCGTCAGCAGCGTGATGCCCTCGATTCCACCCAGCAGCGCATCCGCGCCGACCGACACCTCGAAGTGCACGTCGTGGCTTCCCGTGGCGCGCATGCCCATCGAATCCCAGGTCGGTTCCACCCGGATGCCGTCGCCGGTCGGGACCACGAAGTAGGACACCTTCGGCTCGGCGGCGTCGACGTCCCTGGCGGTGACCAGGTAGGCGTCGGCATGCCCGGCACCAGAGACGAAGGCCTTGCTGCCGTTGATCCGATATCCACCGTCGCAGCGGCGGAAGGTGGTGGCGGTGCGCGACAACCTCGAACCCGTGCCCCGTTCGCTCATAGCCACCGCGTAGAGCGCGCCGTCGGCCGCCGCGGCGAGCAGCCGATCCCGCGCGGCGAAGCAGCTTTCCGGCGCGCCGAGTTCCCGAAGCAGTTCTTCGGGCGTGTGCGCCAGCGCGCCGGTGACCGAGGCGTGCATGTTGAAGATCAGCGCCGTCGAACCGGCCCCACCGGCCAGTTCGGCCGCGAACGCGGCGTAATCGGCGAACGATGCGCCAAACCCGCCCAGTTCCGCGGGAACCATGAGCCCCAGCAGGCTGCGAGCACGCAGGTCGACGAAGTCCTCGCTGGGAAAAGCGCCGGAGGCGTCGTAGTGCTCTGCGCGCGCGGCGATCCGCGGAACCAGGTCGCGCGCCGCTTCCTGCGCGGCGGCCGGTGAAAACGGTTCTACGACCGAGAACAGCGACAACAGCCCTCACCCCTTCTTCCGGCCGATGCCCTGGAACAGCACCGCTGTCGACGAGAACGGGACCAGCCGAACGCCTCCCCCTCGGCCTGCGGCCCAGGTCAGCAGGTCCACCAGCGACGGGCGCACCCCGCGCAGGGTCAGCGCGACGCCGTGCCGGGCCGCTTCGGTGATCAGCTCGCCGCGGTCGACCAGCAGCGCCGGATCGTGCACTCCGCGCACTGCCACGTGCGGAACGCGTTCGGCGATCCCGATCGCCACCAACCGGCACAAGGCCGTCGCCGCCAGCGTGTCGAGCACCAGCAGGCCCCCGGGCCGCAGCAACCGGCAGGCTTCCCTTACCGCGGCGGGCAAATCAACCACGTGTTCCAGAACCTCCCCTGCCACCACGCAATCCGCGCACCCGTCCGGCAGCGGGACCGCGAGGACATCCCCGGCGACCGGCTGCACCCCGTGCTCGGCGGCCTGCCGCAACGCGGTCCGCGACCGATCCACACCGACATGCCAGTACCCCTTTCCCGCCACGTGCGGGGCCAGCAGTCCCGCGCCGCAGCCGAGGTCCACCAGCACCGCTCCGGTTCGCGCCGCGGTGGGGACGAGCGCGCCGCGCGCGGCGGCGAGCCAGTGCAACATCGCGAAGACGCCACGCGGCTGCCACCACTGGTCGGCGAAGACCTCGTACAGCAGAGGATCGTTGCGCCGCACGGTCCGGCCGGAACGTGCCATGCGCTCCAGGCTGGCACACTCGGCCGGGTGCGGCATTTCGCAACTGCGGCCTCGCTGATCCGGGCCTCGCACCCGGTCCCGGCGCTGGCCGTCACGGCGATCACCACCGGGCTCGCGATGACCGTCGGGCGCGATGCGGGCGGCTTGGCCCTGACGGCGGCGGCGGTGTTGGCCGGGCAGTTGTCCGTCGGGTGGCTCAACGATCTGGTGGACGCCGACCGGGACGCCCGGGTCGGGCGGCGGGGTAAGCCGGTGGCGGCGGGCGCGATCTCCCGGCGGACGGCGCTGGTCGCCGTGCTGGTGTCGGCTCCGGCGGCCGTGGTGCTGTCGCTGCCGTTCGGCGCCGTCGCGACGATCGCGCACCTCATCGCGCTGGTGTCCGCGTGGGCCTACGACCTTGGTTTGAAGTCCGGTCCCTTTTCGGTGTTCCCGTACGCGCTGTCGTTCGGGCTGCTGCCCGCGTTCGTGATGTTCGGCGGCGGCGGGCCGCCGCCGGTCTGGCTCGTGCTCGCGGCGGCGTTGCTGGGTTCGGCCGCTCATTTCGTGAACGTGCTGCCGGACCTCGGTGATGATGCGGCCACCGGCGTCCACGGCCTGCCACACCGGCTGGGCGCGGCGCGGAGCACCGCGGTGGCCGCATGCCTGGTCCTGGCCGCGTCGGCGACGTTGGTGGACGTTTCATGGGTGATCCTGCCGCTGGCGGCGGCCGTGCTCGGCGCTGGTCTCGCGCTTGGCCGCCGCCCGGGTTCCCGCACCGCGTTCCACGCGGTCGTCCTCGTCGCCCTGCTCGACGTCGCGGTGCTCCTGAGCGCCGGAGCCCAATCCACCTGATCAAGCACAGTGGACTATCCCTTGTGGACAAATACGGCGAGGACGGCGAACGTGATGATGTTGTCGCAGTAGCTGCGCTCGGCGTGGTCGCAGCGACATCGCGCACGAACTGCGCGACCCGCTGGTGAACGTCCGCGGCTGGCTGGCGGCCGCCCAGGACGGCCCTGACCCGCACCGCAAACGAGCCTGGAACAGTCAGGTCAGACCAGGAACGAGAACAGCGGGGAGCCCGGGGAGACCTGCTCGATCTGCAGCGGGGAGCCCTTCATCCGCGTCAGCAGACCGTCCAGCTCGTCGGCGCGGTCGAGCTCGATGCCGACCAGCGCCGGGCCGGTCTCCCTGTTGTTCTTCTTCACGTACTCGAACGCGACGATGTCCTGGCCGTCGTCGAGCACATTGTCCAGGAAGTGCCGCAGCGCTCCCGGTTCCTGCGGGAACGTGACCAGGAAGTAGTGCCGGAGCCCTTCGTGCACCAACGAGCGTTCGACGACCTCGCCGTAGCGGCTGAGGTCGTTGTTGCCGCCGGAAACCACGCACACCACCGGCCCCCGGGGCGGGCGCACCAGCGGCAGCCGGGCCGCCGCGCTGGCCAGCGCCCCGGCGGGCTCGGCGATGATCCCCTCGGTCTGGTACAGCTCGATCATCTCGGTGCACACCGCGCCTTCGGGCACCGCCACCAGTTCGTCGACCAGTTCGCGCACCACGCGGAAGCCGGCTTCGCCGACGCGCCCGACCGCAGCGCCGTCGACGAAGGTGTCCACCGACGGCAGGGCGATCGGCCTGCCATGGTCCAGAGCGGCGCGCATGCTGGCCGCCCCGGCCGGCTCGGCCCCGATCACCCGCGCCTCGGGGAAATGCTCCTTGAGCCACAGCACCACGCCGGCCAGCAGCCCGCCGCCGCCGACCGGGACGATCACGGTGTCGATCGGGCCGTCGTGCTGCTCCGCGATCTCCAGTCCGACCGTGCCCTGCCCGGCGATGGTCCGCGGGTCGTCGAAGGGGTGCACGTAGACCGCACCGGTGCGCTCGCTGTCCTCTTTGGACGCCGCGCTGGCCTCGTCGAAGGAGCTGCCCGTGATCACCGGCTCGACCCATTCGCCACCGATCTCGGCGATCCGCCGGCGCTTCTGCCGAGGCGTGTTCGCCGGCAGGTGCACCCGGCCCTTGATCTTCAGCTCGCGGCAGGCGAACGCCACGCCTTGCGCGTGGTTGCCGGCGCTCGCGCACACCACCCCGCGCTTGCGCTCGTCCGCGTCGAGCGAGGAGATCAGGTTGTACGCGCCGCGCACCTTGTAGGAGCGGCAGACCTGCAGATCCTCCCGCTTGAACCGAACCGGGACGCCAAGTTCGCCGGTCAGGCGGCTGCTCGTTTCTAACGGAGTTCGTCGGACCACCTGCCGCAGGCGGGTACCGGCGCGGAAGATCGCTGCGGGAGTCAGCTCATCGGACACCGACCGATACTAAATGCGCTGGTCGGCAAGCCTCCGTTCGGGTGCGTCGGCGCGGGGCCCATCGGCCCTACTACCGCGCGCTGGCGGATGCGCATTGTGGTGCTGAGGAGGCGGTTGGAGATGGCCAGGACGAAGCAGTCGGTCGTGGTGGGAGTCGACGGTTCGGAATCGTCCGCGCAGGCGGCGCTGTGGGCCACCGCCGAGGCGACGCGGTTGGCCGTTCCGGTGCACCTGGTCGTGGTCAACGACGATCCCGCGCGGGAAGGGTTCGCCAAGCAGGCGGTCCGCGACATCGCCGAGCGCTGCCACCGCGCGCGGCCCGAGCTGACGATCACCGATGAGGTCGCCGTCGGACACCCGGCCGAAGAACTGGTCCACCGCTCCGAAAGCGCCCAGCTGGTCGTCGTCGGATCTCGCGGGCACGGCGTGTTCCGGGACGTGCTGCTCGGCGCGATCAGCACTTCGGTGGCCGCGCACGCCCGCTGTCCGGTCGTCGTGGTGCGCGGTGCCGCAGCGGCGTCAGGCCCGGTCGTCGTCGGTGTCGACAACTCGCCGGGGAGCCACGTCGCGGTGCACTACGCCTTCGACGCCGCGAACCGGCGGCACACCGGCCTGATCGCGGTCCAGGCGCTGCCCGATGCTTTCTTCACCGTTGGCACCTATCCCCTGCCCGACCGGCAGGAGATCCAGAACCGGGCCGACCTGCACCTCGCCGAACAGCTCTCCGGCTGGTGCGCTGATTACCCCGACGTCACAGTGCGGCGCGAGGTGGCCAACCAGCACCCCGTCGCGACGCTGTGCGAGGCCGCCCGGCAGGCTCAGCTGCTCGTCGTCGGTCACCGCGGCCGTGGCGGCTTCGCGGGACTGCTTCTCGGCTCGGTCGCCAACGGCGTCCTGCACCACGCACCGTGCCCGGTGGCGGTGATCCGCACCCTCGGCGGGTAGTTCGCGCTACGCCTGCGGCGGCTGGCGCCAGATGGCGCGGTAGCGCTCGGCGGCGTCGGCATCGCGCTGCCCCCGAACCGCCGAGCCGTGGCCGGGTGGATAGCCGTAGCGGACGAGCCGCGCGTCGACGCTGTCCACCGCGCTGGTCACCACGATTCGACCCACCACGAGGATGCCCAGCAGCAGCGCGCCCGCGGCGATCGGCCACGACCCGCCCAGCAGGCCGAGCCCGAGGAACAACGCGAGTCCCAGCGGCGCGATCTGGATCAGGCCGCGGACCAGCACCCGCAGCACCCACGTCTTGCAAGTGGCATCGCGCAGCACCCACTCCCGGTAGAGCTCGGGGAGCTTGCCGCCGTACTGGTAGTGCAACCACCGGGCGGGATTCGGGCGCTTCACTGGCATTCGCCCAGCCTACGACCGGCCCCTTCCGCACTCCCCAGGATGATCCCGATCGAACAGCGGTTCGCCGCCGGCGCGGTCGAGGACCTCGAAGGCGCGATCCGCGAGCAGGTTGCCGAGCACGACCGCGCGAACCCGGTCGCCAGCCGCGTCTACTACCATTAATTTCAATCAACACTGAAGCGATAGGTGTAATCAGCAAAATATCCGACGACGTGCGCGAACTAGAATCAGGAGTGCCTCCCCCCAGCGTCGCCGAAGGCGGTGGCCGCCATGCCTCTCCTGACAACCGACCGCCTGATCGTGCGCGACTGGACTACCAGCGATAGCGACGTGCAGGCGGCGCTCGCGCTCTACGGCCGCCCGGAGGTGACCGAGTGGCTCACACCGGTCGTCGCCAACGTCGCCGATCTCGCCACGATGCGCGCCGTCGTGCACGCCTGGATCGAGTCGCAGCCGAACCTGGTGCCGCCCACCGGGCGGTGGGCGATGCAGCGCCGGTCCGACGACGTGGTGGTCGGCGGGCTGGTGCTGCGGATGCTCCCACCGTACGACCACGACCTGGAGCTGATCTGGCAGCTGCACCCGGAGGTCTGGGGCCACGGCTACGCCGCCGAGGCCGCCACCGCGCTGCTGCGCTGGGCGTTCACCTTCGACATCGACGCGGTCTTCGGCCTGGCGCTGCCGGACAACACCCGCGCCATCGCCACCGCCGAACGCATCGGCATGGAGTGGGTCGGCGAAACCACCAAGTACTACGACACCTCGCTGCAGGTCTACCGCATCCGGCAGGGGGACCTGCCCAGCGGACCGACTCCCGGCCCACCCCAGGACTGACCGAAAATCCACTGTGGCCTTTCGCACCGTCCGCAGTGGACGAACACATCCGTTACCGTGCGTCGTCAGATCATCCGCTATCGGATGATCTGCTGAATGCCCTGGTGAGTGGGATGCTGAAGGGGTCACCGAGGTCCGAGTAGCGCCTGGGGCGCACCCGCCGGAGGTACCAGTGCCACCGCACCGCAACGCCCGAGCGGCCGCCCGCAGGCCAGCAAGCCGCCGGCCCGCCGCACCGCGCCGCTCGCCGGCCCGCGGCCGGTCGGCGGACCGCGCCCGCGCCAGCGCTCGCGCCGCGGTGACCGTGCTTTCCGTGCTGGTCCTGGCGGTGACGGGATACGCGTGGTCCAACTACCGGCACCTGCTCGACGGCCTCGCGACCAGCGACGTCACCGACGGGGCCGGGGCCGACGGGGCGACCGACATCCTGCTGGTCGGCATGGACAGCCGAACCGACGCGCACGGCAAACCGCTGCCCGAGAACGTGCTCCGGGAGTTGCACGCCGGGGCCAACGACGCGGCGCTGACCGACACGATCATCCTGCTGCACATCCCCAACGACGGATCCAGCGCCGTCGGGTTCTCCTTCCCCCGCGACGCCTACGTGCAGATCCCGGGCTTCGGCCGCCACAAGATCAATTCCGCCTACGGCAGGGGCAAGGAAGACGCCATCGCGGTGCAGACCAAGCGCGGCACCGCCGACCCCGCGGAGCTGGCGCGGCTCGGCGGCGACGCCGGGCGGAAGCTGCTGGTGCGCACCGTCGAGCAGCTGACCGGCGTGTCGGTCGACCACTACGCCGAGGTCAACCTGCTCGGCTTCGCGCGGATCACGGAGGCCGTCGGCGGCGTCCCGGTGTGCTTGCTGGCGCCCGCCCGGGACTCCTACTCGGGCGCGAACTTTTCAGCCGGGCCGCAGACGATCTCCGGCCCGGACGCGCTCGCATTCGTGCGTCAGCGACACGGGCTGCCGCGCGGCGACCTGGACCGCGTCGTGCGCCAGCAGGCCTTCCTGGCCGGGCTCACGCAATCGGTGCTCTCCGGTGGTGTGCTGGCCAACCCGTCCCGGCTGCGCGAACTGATCGGGTCGCTGCAGGAATCCGTGGTGCTGGACCGGGATTGGGACGTGCTGGCGTTCGCCGACCGGCTGCGCGGGCTGGCCGGCGGCGCGGTCCGGTTCACCACCATCCCCATCGAGAACGCCGACTACCAGACCCCGGAGGACGGCGACGCCATCCTGGTCGATCCCCGCAAGGTGAAGGCCGCGATCAGCAGCACGATCGACCCGTCGACGGCCGAAGCCGGGCAGCCTGGCGAGACGAAGTCCCAGTCCGCGGCCGCGAGGGTGGACGTGCTGAACGCGACTAAGACACCGGGGCTGGCCCAGCGCGTGCGGACCGAGCTCGCCAATCGGGGCGAACAGGTGGGTCAGGCCGGCAACGCTCCCGCGCGGGCCAAGTCCGTGGTGCGCCACGGCCCGGAGGACGATGCTGACGCCAACCGGATCGCGACGCTGCTGGGAGGCCTGCCGATCGAGGCCGACGAGTCCATGCCCCGCGGCCGGGTCCAGGTGGTCATCGGCGGCGACTACCACGGGCCCGCCGCGCCGGGCTTCGCGCCACCGCGCGCCGTGCAGCTCGACGGACCGCACCGGCAACAGAACACAGGTTCCAGCCCGGACTCGATCATCGCCAACGGCGTCCCGTGCGTCAACTGACCGGGCAGCGCCGGTGGTGAGGCGGCCCCCTCGCCCGTCTCACCACCGACCAAATCACCGCTGGCCAACGATACGCCGCAGCGGTGGTAGTTGCGAGATCAAAAACCGCTCACCGGCGGGTCGCGGTGCCCACCCACAGCGCCACGACCAGGATCGACAGGACGACCGCCAGACCGGTCAGGCCCCACCCCAGGGAGGCAGCTGCGGCGAGCACGCCGACCAGTAGCGGGCCGCCCGCGTCGCCCAGTTCGCGCCCGACCTCCGCCGAACCCATCGTCTGGCCAAGCCGCTCCCGCGGCGTCGAGGCGGCCAGGTGCGCGAAACCCAACGGTGTCACGACCCCGGTGCCCAAACCGATCGCAACGGCGGCCACGAGGACCCCGAGCAGGCCGGGAACGACCGCGGCCACGAGCAACCCGACCACCGCGACCGCGAGGCCGCCGGCCATGCCGGGCACATCGGGCAGCCGCCCCGCGTCGCGCGCTCGGCCGGCCCACGGCTGCACCAACGCCGCGGTCGCCGCGAGCACCGACACCGCCGCGCCGGTTGCCAACGGACCCAGCCCACCGGCCGCGCCCACCACCGGCAGGAACCCGACGCCCACCGCCAGCGCCGCCGTCGCGCCCGCCAGCGCCGCGGTCGGCCGCAGGAACCCGGGAGCGGCCAACCGGCGGGCCAGGTCGAACAGGGTTTGGCGGGTCCGCGGCAGTGGCGGCACCGCCGGCACGGCCAGCACCGCCCACGCAAGCACCGCGAGCGCGAGCCCGGCGAGCGTGCCGAAGAGCAGGTCGAACCCGCCGAAGGTGATCAGGACGCCGCCGAGGACCGGGCCGAGGGCGTACCCGAGGGCCTTCCAGGCGCCGTAGCTGCCGAACGCGCGCCCGTGCTGGGAGTCCGGCGCCAGCCGGGCGACCAGCGTCCCCGCTGCCGGGGAGAACGCGGCGGCCGCCGCGCCCTGGCCGAAGCGCGCGAGGCCGACCGCAGCCGGGTCACCGGCGAGGACGAACGCCGCCGAGGCCGCCGCGAACGCGAGCAGCCCGCCGAACAGCACCGGCCGCGGGCCGATCCGGTCGGTGACCGCGCCGAAGACCGGCTTGAGGACTACCTCGGCGCCGTCGTAGACGGCCAGCAGCAGGCCCAGCGCCAGCAGGGACGCGAAACCGGTGTAGGCGCCGAGCCCGGCGGCGATGCTGTGCGCGCCGAAGGCGGTCACGAATCCGGCCGCGTACAGCGGGAGAACCTGCCCGGCGCGTTGACCGGTCACCGGCTCGGTGCCGGACATCCGGCCACCTCCTTGTCGTCCATTTCGGCGCGTTTGGTCACATCTGGTGCAGTGCTCGGAAGACCTGCTCGGTGTAGTCGGCCAACCGGTCGGCGCAGTGCCGCAGCTGCTGCTGGGCCTCGGCGGCCGCCGGGGCGCCGAACACGTCGCGCGCCTTTAGCTCGCGGTACCAACGGCGCAGCCGATCCAGGCTCTGCTCCTCCTCTTCCAGCTCGGCCATGGTCAGCTTGCCGTTGCGCAGTTCCTTGTCGATCTCGGCGTCGAACTTGCCGCAGTCGGCCAGGAACTCCGCCCACTCCTCCTGCCGCTCGGCCGTGAACATCTCCGTCAGCCGCGCCGAATCGGGTTCGTCGCGCCCCGTGGCGGCCAGAACCACGACCTCACCGGAGCCCCGCTCGGCGAGCTCGATGGCACGCGCCACACCGGCGGCGACGCCAGGCACGTCCGGCAGCGTCCAGGTGCCCTGGCCCAGCGAAAGCGCCCCGACCCGGCGCAACTCCCGCCACACCGCCACGCGGTGCCGCGACGGCTGCGCGGGCAGCCGCACGACGAGAACCAGCCACCTCATCACCTGCACGTCCGTCACGAGGATGAAAGTATCACGCGTTACATCGCACCTCCTGCTACACCGCGCGGCCGGAGTGACGTCGCCCATATGGGGGCTTGAGCAGCATCGCTTCGAACCTGCGTGCGGTAGTTTTCCGACATGACGAATCCGCCGTCCTCGCCCACCGAAGCCTACGAAGTACTGCTGGAGGGCAACCGCCGGTTCGTCGACAACGCGCGCCTGCACCCGAACCAGGACGCCGACCACCGCGCCGCCCTGGCTCCGGCGCAGCGGCCTTTCGCGGTCCTCTTCGGCTGCTCCGACTCCCGGCTGGCCGCCGAGATCATCTTCGACCAGGGGCTCGGCGACCTGTTCGTGGTCCGCACGGCGGGGCACGTCATCGGCTCCGAGGTGCTCGGCAGCATCGAATACGGCGTCGGCGTGCTTGGCGCGCCCCTGGTCGTGGTGCTCGGACACGACTCTTGCGGCGCGGTCACGGCCGCGCGAGAAGCGTGCATCGAAGGCACCGCGCCGCACGGCTACATCCGCGACGTCGTGGAGCGGGTGACGCCGAGCGTGCTGGCCGCCCGCGCCAGCGGCGCCACCGAGGTCGACGACATCGTGGACGTGCACATCCAGCGCACCGGTGACCTGATGCTGGAGCGCTCCGCGCTGCTGGCCAACGCGGTGGCCGAGGGTCGTTGCGCGCTCGCCGGGCTCTCCTACCGCCTCACCGACGGCACCGTCCGGCTCGTCGGCAGCCACGGCCCGCTGCTGCCCGCGGACTGACCCCCGGGATCCACTGTGGCTGCCTGCTGGCGTCCACTTCGGACATCGCTGGGCCTGGCCGCTCGGCCAGCCGATCCTGGTCGATCACGTTAGCCTGCGAAGGCACGGATCGGGCGAAAGGATCCAGCCTGGTGACCGTCCAGCCGCGTCGAGTGCTACTGATCAGCGCCACCATCGGCGAGGGCCACAACGCGACCGCCCGCGCCGTCGAGGAGGCGGCCAGGCAGGTGTGGCCGGGGTGCGAGATCGCCTGGTTGGACGCCCTGCGCGCGATGGGCCGGTGGGTGCCCGTGACGTTCAACTGGATCTACGTCACCAACGTCGAATCAACGCCGTGGCTCTACGACTTCTTCTACGAGTCGCTGTGGCGCTACCGCTGGTTCGCCAACGCCTCCCGCCGGTTCGTCGGCGCGTGGAGCGGGCGGCTGCTGCGCCGGGCCATCGCCGAGCACGCCCCGGAACTGATCGTCTCGACCTATCCGCTGGGCACCGCCGGGCTCGACTGGCTGCGCCGCCGGGGCGGCCTGGACGTGCCGGTGGCGGCGGTCGTGTCGGACTTCTCGCCGCACCCGTTCTGGGTCTACCCCGAGGTCGACCTGCACTACGTGATGAGCGAGGCGAGCCTGCGGGCGATGCGGCGGGCGGAACCGGACGCCGTCGGCGCGGTCTGCGTGCCGCCGGTCGTGTCGTCGTTCCGGCCCGCCGACCGGGCCGCGGCGCGGCGGTCGTTCGGGCTCCCGGAATCCGGTTTCACGGTACTGATCTCGTGCGGCTCGCTCGGGTTCGGTTCCGTCGAGCGCGCAGTGGATGCGGCGCTGCTGGCCGAGGGGGTCGAGCGGGTCGTCGTGGTTTGCGGTCGCAACGCCGCGCTGCGACGGCGCTTCGCCGACCGCGCGGACGATCGGATCGTCGCGCTGGGCTGGGTCGATGACATGCCCGGTCTGACGGCCACCGCGGACGTGGTGGTGACCAACGCGGGCGGGGCCACGGCGCTGGAGGCGCTGGCCTGCGGGCGCGCCGTGGTGATGTTCGAACCGATCGCCGGGCACGGGCGCGCGAACGCCGAGCTGATGGCCGACGCCGAGCTGGCCGAGCTGTGCCCGCGGGAGAGCGATCTGACCGGGACATTGCGCCGCTGGGCGGCCGAGCCGGACGAGCTCGCGCAGCGGGAACACCGGGCGCTCAAGCACAGCCAGGCCGCCGACTTCGCCGACCAGGTGGCCGCGCTGGCGCACCTGCCCCGCCACCACGGCCGCCGCCCGCTGCGCCCGCAGGACGCGTTCTTCGTGTACGCCACTACCCCGGTCGTCTCCCAGCACACCGGCGCGATCCTGCGCATGGAAGGACCGAAGCCGTCCACATCGGACCTCTGCGAAGAAGTCGGTCGGCGAATCTCCCAGCGTGCGGCGGGATTGCCGATGCTGACCCGACGGCTGATCGTTCGGCGCGGTCGTCGGCCACAGTGGATTCACAGCGACGCGGTCGACGTCGTTGATCACCTGCGGTGCCGCGAGCTGAACAGCGGGCAGAGCGCGGGTCCGATCCTCGAGGAGTTCTTCGGCACCCCGGTGCGCACCGACCAGCCCCCCTGGGAACTGCTGCTGCTCAGCGACGTCGGCACCGGCCACGCCTCGTTGCTGGCGAAGATGCACCACGCGCTGGGCGACGGTGTCGCGGTGACCAGCACGCTGCTGCGGTTGCTCAGCGACGGCCCGCACGCGGCGACATCGCCGAGTCGCGCCGACCAGCCGTGGTACCGCCGGGCCGGGAAGGTCGCGCGCGGATTGGTGAGCCTAGCCGGGGCCGGAACCGCGCCGACCAGCCATCTGGCAGGGCGCAGCACGCCGAACAGGTCGTACGCGGGCGTCGAGCTCCCGGCCGCCGAGGCACGCGCCTGCGCACGCGCGCACGGGGTGAGCAGCACGGCGTTCCTGCTCGGCATGGTGGCCGAGGCGCTGCACCGGACACTCGGCGACACCACACCGGGCCAACGGTTCCGGGTCATGGTGCCGCGTACCGCACGCACCGGGCGGGGCGGCGCGGGCACCGGCGCGCCCGGCAACCACACCGTTTCGCTGTCGCTCGACCTACCGGTCGGGCCGATGCCGCCGGCTCGCCGCCTCGCCGAGGTCACCGCCGGACTTGCCGAGCCGGACCGCACCGGCCAGCCCGCCGCGGCCAGCGCCGTGCTCGCGGCACTTGGCGTGCTGCCCGCGCCGCTGCACGCTTGGGTCGTGCGGCAGATCTACCAGCGTCGCTTCTTCAACGCCGTGGTGTCCGTGATGCCGGGACGGCGTCGTCCGACCCACCTCGGCCAGACGCTGATCGCGGGCGTCGTGCCGGTGCTGTCGCTGGCAGACGGCGTGGGCGTGGCGATCGGCGCTGTCAGCTGGGGCGAGCGGATCGGGTTCGGGATCACCACCGACACTGGGCTGGCGCCGGAGGCCACCGAGCTCGCCGGTCACCTCCGCGACGCCTTCGCCGAGCTGCGAGGAGACCGGCGGTGAGCGCGCAGGGCACCGTGCTCGTCGTGGCCGTTCCGGCGGCCGTCCTAGGTGCGGCCAGTTTCGGGCTGGCCAGCGCGATCCAGCACCGCGTCACCAAGCAGGTGCCGAAGGTGCGCACGCTGAGCCCCCGCTTGCTGTTCGACCTCGTCCGCAAGCCGATCTGGGTGCTCAGCATCGGCACCGTGATCATCGGGCTGTCGCTGCAGGTGGTGGCGCTGGCCTTCGGCCCGCTGGTGCTGGTGCAGCCGTTGCTGGTGACCTCGGTGCTCTTCGGCGCGGCGTTCGCGGCATGGCTGGCGCACCGCAAGATGGACCTGGTGCTGGCGCTGGGAGGGCTGGCCTGCGTCGGCGGGCTGTCCGCGTTCCTGGTGCTGGGGCGGCCGTCCGGGCAGGGCAACGAGTTCACCGGGGCGTCGATCCTGCCGTTGGCGCTGGCGCTCGGGCTGCTCGTAGTGGTCTCGCTGCTGGCCGCGCGGTGGCTGCCCGGCGAGGTCGGGGTGATCGGCATGGCAGTGGCCACCGGCGTGTTCTACGGCGTGACCGCCGGTTTGATCAAGGTCGTGGCCGGGCACTTCCGCAGCGGCGGGCTCGCCGAGCCGTTCCACCACTGGTCGCTGTACGCGGTGTGCGTGATCGGGCCGATGGGGTTCCTGCTGAGCCAGCAGACCTTCCAGCGGGGCCGGTTGATGTCGCCCGCACTGGCCGTGATCACCACGGTGGATCCGCTGGTGGCGGCCGCGATCGGGGTGAACTGGCTGGGCGAACGCATCGAGTCCTCCCCCGCGATCCTGGTCGGCGAGGTGATCTCCGTCGTGGTGATCATTGGCGGGATCGTGGTACTTACCCGCCGGGGCGAGCAGCTGCGCCGCGCGATGGAGGAACGCGAGCGCAACGACGGCACGACGGATTCGTCGTGGGGCTGACGGTGCGCGGGCGCACCGCGCTGGTGACGGGCGCGTCCTCGGGCATCGGCGCGGCGACCGCCGCCGAGCTGAGCTCCCGCGGGTGCCGGGTCCTGCTGGTCGGCCGCGACGAGCACCGGCTTGCCGAGGTCGCCGAGCGCACCGGTGGCGAACCGGTGCCCGCCGACCTGACCGATCCGGCCGGGCTCGACCGGGCCGCCGCGGCCGCCCGCCAAGTCGATCTGTTGGTGCACAGCGCGGGCGTCGGCTGGGCCGGAGACCTGAGCGCGATGCCACCGGAGCGGATCGAGGCGCTGACGGCGGTGAACCTGACCGCGCCGATGCTGCTGACCCGCGCGGCGCTCCCCGACCTGCGGCAGCGGTGCGGGCACGTCGTGTTCGTCGCCTCGATCGCCATGGTGGGCGTGCCCGGCGAGGCGGTCTACTCGGCGACCAAAGCGGGCTTGCGTGCCTTCGGCGCGAGCCTCCGCTACTGCGACGGGATCGGCGTGACCACGGTGTTCCCCGGCGCGGTCCACACGCCCTTCTTCGCCGGGCGCCGCTACGACCGCCGCTTCCCGCGGATCGTCGGCCCGCAGGAAGTGGCCCAGGCGCTGGTGCGCGGCGTGGAGCGGGACGCGGCAGAGGTGTTCGTCCCGAAGTGGCTCACCGCGCCCGCTCGGCTGCAGGGCTTGCTGCCCGGCACGTTCCACCGCCTCGCCCGCCGCTTCGGCTGAGTTCCGCCGCCCGCACCGCCACGCAAAACCGCGCACTTTTTCGGCTCTTGTGACGTTTCTGTGGGTGGTTTGAGCTGGGTTCTTGGGTCCGGAGACGAGGGCACACCGTTGCTTCGTCTAGGTTTCTGGCTTGTCCAGAGTCAGGAACCGAGGAGCGGAGAACGGCGTGCCGAAGGGCAGTTCATGGCGTGCCGTGGTGAGCGTCGTCGGTGGCGGGCGCTGTATCTCGCAACCACCCAGGTGTCTTTGCAACGGAGCATTGCCACTAACGATGGGTGTCGGTGGGGTCGTGAGTGGCAACGCCGGTTCTTACCGGAACCATCACTCACGAGGGGTGCCCGTCCGGTCGTGAGTGGTGATGCCGGTTCTTACCGGTGTCATGTCTCGGTAGACGTGTCAATCCCTGGACACGCCTAGACCACGCCTGGCCCACGAAAGAAGCAGAAGAGCCGCTTTTTATCAGTCACCCCCGCAACGCGCGGATCGACTCGCGTAGCGAGCCCATGGTCGCCAGCACGGCGGTCGGTTCGTAGCCGCAGTGCGCCATGCAGTTGGCGCAGCGCGGATCACGGCCGCGCCCGTAGGCGGACCAGTCGGTGTCGGCCAGCAGCTCCTGGTAGCTCCCCGCGTAGCCGTCGTTCATCAGGTAGCACGGGCGCTGCCAGCCGTACAGCGAGTACGACGGGATGGCCCAGGCCGTGCACTTGAAGTCGACCTTGCCCTCCAGGAAGTCCAGGAACAGCGGCGAGTGGTTGAAGCGCCACTTCTTGCGTCGCCCGTCGGCGAAGACCTTCCGGAACAGCTCGCGGGTCTCCGTCACGCCCATGAAGTGCTCCTGGTCGGGTGCCTTGTCGTAGGCGTAGGCCGGCGAGAGCATCATCTGGTCGACCCGGAGGTCGTTGTTGAGGTACTCCAGCACCTCGATGACCGACTGCGGGGTGTCGGAGGTGAAGAACGTCGAGTTGGTGGTCACCCGGAACCCGCGCCGCTGGACCTCCTTGATGTTGTCCACCGCCTGCGCGAACACGCCCTGCTTGCACACCGACTCGTCGTGCCGCTCCGCCAGCCCGTCGATGTGCACGGCCCACGCGAAGTACGGCGACGGCCGGAACTTGTCGATCTTGCGGGGCAGCAGCAGCGCGTTGGTGCACAGGTAGACGAACTTCTTGCGCCTGACCAGCTCTTCGACGATGAGCTCGATCTCGGGGTGCATCAGCGGCTCGCCGCCGGCGATGGACACCACCGGCGCGCCGCACTCCTCCACCGCCGCGACGGCCTGCTCGACCGGCATCCGCTGCTTGAGCACGCTCGCCGGGTGCTGGATCTTGCCGCAGCCCGCGCAGGCCAGGTTGCACGCGAACAGCGGCTCCAGCTCCAAGGTCAGGGCGAACTTCTCGCGGCGCGCGAGCTTCTGCTTCACCAGGTAAGCGCCGACGCGGATCGCCTGGCGCATCGGAATGCCCATCAGGACACCTCCTCGGGTGCGGCGGATCGGATCTCCGGCGGGACGGCGCGCTCCCGCAGGACGGCGCGCTCCCGCAGGACGGCGCGGCCCCACCGCGGCAGGCACGAGCCGATGGCGTGCAGCCGGGCGAGCGCGGTCAGCGCGCGGCCCGGCGTGCCCGGCCGGAGCAGCGGTTGCCGTGCGGTGTCCACCACGACCCGCACGACGCCGAGCGGACGTCCCCCTGCTGCCTCGGCCAGCGCTGCCGACTCCATGTCGACGGCGAGCACCCCGGCACGGGCCAGCTCGGCGCGCTGGGTGCCGTGCACCACGCGACCGGCAGTGGCGATCGGCCCGCAACGCACCGGGAACCCGGCGCGGCGCAACTCCGCTGCCAACGCCGGTGCCGCTGGACAGCGCACGGTGCCGCGCTGACCGCGGAGCTCATCGGCCACGATCACATCGCCGGTGCAGACCTCGGCGCCGACCCCGCCGGCGAGCCCAGCGACGACCAATACGTCGAAGTCCGCCCTGGCGAGCGAGGCCGCGCTGCGGGCGCTGCGGCGCGGCCCGTAGCCCGTGCGGTGCACGATTCCGGGGCCCAGTGCCGCCCGCAGGGCTCGGGCTTCGATGCCCAGCGGGGCGCAGACCAGCAGCCGCATCGCAGTCACCTCAGTCCCCAGCACGTTGGTACCGCCCGAGCGCCGTGAGCGGGAAGATCACCCGGTACAAGTGGTAGTTGATGTAGAAGTCGCCGGGGAACCCGGTGCCGGTGAACTGCGGTTCGTCCCAACCGCCGTCCACCCGCTGGGTGCGGGCCAGGTACTGCACGCCGCGGTGCACCGCGTCGGTGCCGTGCCGGCCTACCGCCAGCAGCGCCAGCAACGCCCAGCCGGTTTGCGACGCCGTGGAATCGCCCCGGCCGATCCACTCCGGGTCGCGGTAGGAACGCAGGTCCTCGCCCCAGCCACCGTCGGCGTTCTGGTGGCGTTCCAGCCACCGCACCGCCCGCCGCAGCGCCCGGTGATCGGGTTCGAGGCCCGCCCGGACCAGCGCCGGGACCACGGCTCCGGTGCCGTAGACGTGGTTCGCGCCCCAACGGCCGAACCAGGACCCGTCCTTCTCCTGGTTGTCCAGCAGCCACTTCACGCCCCGTCGCAGCACCCGGTCGTCGTGCCCCAGCGCGGCCAGCGCCTCCACCACGTGCGCCGTCACGTCGGCCGACGGCGGGTCGATCACCTCGCCGAAATCGCAGAACGGCAGCTTGCGCACCAGCGTCCGGGTGTTGTCGGCGTCGAAGGCGCCCCAGCCGCCGTCGCGGGACTGCATGCCGCGCAACCAGCGGACACCGCGCTCGATGGCGCCGCGCACCGCCTCCCGGTCCGGGTGCTCGATCCGGTTCAGCGCGAGCAGCGCTTCGGCGGTGTCGTCGATGTCCGGGTAGCCGTCGTTGTCGAACTCGAACGCCCAGCCTCCTCCGGGCGGCAGGTCCGGGCGGCGCACCGACCAGTCGCCCTTGACCCGGATCTCCTCGGTCAGCAGGAAATCGGTCGCCCGGCGCAGCGATGGGTGGTCGGCGGGCACCCCCGCATCGCGCAGCGCCTGCATGCCGAGCACGGTGTCCCACACCGGGGACTGGCAGGCCTCCAGCCGCCGCACCGGGCCGGCCGGGGTCTGCTCGCGGATCAGGAAACCCTCCAGCCCGGCGAGCCCGTGCCGCAGTACCGGGTGGTCCAGCGGGTAGCCGAGCAGGTGCAGCGCCAGCAGCGAGTACACCCACGGCGGCTGGATCCCGCCCCAGGAGCCGTCGGCTTCCTGCCGCGCCACGATCCACTCCGCCGCGCGCAGCATCGCGTGCTTGCGCAGCGCCTTGAGCGGGCGTCGGTGGTAGCGGTGCAGAACCTGGCCCAGGGCGTGGAAACCGTACTTCCACGACCACTGTGGACGGACCCCTTCCGCCGCGCGTCCGGTGCGCAGTTCGCGCACGTCGATGCCGAGGTTCCGGCATGGCCGCAGCGTGCACACCACGGTCAGCGGGACGACGGTCTGCCGCGCCCAGCACCCCCAGTCCGCGACGTTCAGCGGGAACCACTTCGGCAGCAACACGAGTTCCGGCGGCATCGCGGGCAGTTCGTCCCAGGACCATTCGCCGAACAGCGCCAACCAGATCCGGGTGAACACCCGGGTGGCCTCCAGCCCGCCACGCGCCAGGATCCAGTCGCGCGCCACCGCCATGTGCTCGGCGTCGACGTCGTCACCGGCGAGCTTGAGCGCCGTGTAGGCCTCCACCGTGGTGGACAGGTCGCCGGGTCCGCCGTAGAAGTTCGCCCAGGTGCCATCGGGGCGCTGCTGTGCGCGGATCCAGCGGGCGGCCTGCTCGGTCTCGGCGGCGGTGCGGATGCCCAGGAACTGCCGCAGCAGCAGGTCCTCGACGTCCATCGTCACGTTGGTCTCCAGCTCGCCCTTCCACCAGCCGTCGGGGTGCTGCAGGGAGAGCAGGTAGTCGCGGCCGGCGGCCAGCGCGATCCGGGCATCGGCTCGCGCGGCGGAAGCCGAAACCACGCCGGTGCGGATGGGCTGCTGCAACTGATCGGTCAAAGCTTCCTCCGTACGATGAACTCGGCCAGCTCGGTCAACGACTCGGTCACGTCGCCATCGGGCAAGTACTCGTCGGCGGCGGCCAGCCGCCGCTCGCACTCCTGGCGGGTCCAGTCCGCCGAGCCGGCCCGCTGCACCATTTCGGCAGCCTCCTGCAGCTGGTCCTCGATGAGCGGTTCGGCCTGCGCGTACAGCCGGTGCAGCCGATCGCCGGCGGCGGTCCCGGAGCTCAGCGCGTGCACGACCGGCACCGACTTCTTGCGGGCCCGCAGGTCGGACAGCACGGGCTTGCCGGTGACGTCAGGGTCGCCCCACAGGCCGAGCAGGTCGTCGACGAGCTGGAAGGCCATCCCCAGTTCGGTGCCGTAGGCGTGCAGCCGGGCCACGGTTTCCCGCGGCGCGCCGACGTGGAGCGCGCCGATGGATGAGGCGCAGGCGAGCAGCGCGGCGGTCTTGTCGTGCGCCATCTGCAGGCATTCGTCGAGCCCGACCTCGGCGCGGCACTCGAAGCCCAGGTCGGCGGCCTGCCCGGCGATCAGGACGCGGGTCGCGATGGACAGCGACCGGGCCGCTGCCGCCGCATGGCGCGACGGCGATTCCAGCAGTATCTCGTTGGACAGCGCCAGCAACGCGTCCCCGGCCAGCAGCGCTGCCGGTTTTCCGAAGACGGTCCACGCGGTCGCCCGGTGGCGGCGGGAGGTATCGCCGTCCATCACGTCGTCGTGCAGCAGGGAGAAGTTGTGCACGAGTTCTACCGCGGCCGCCGCGACGATCGGATCCCCCGCGGTGGCAACGCTGCGCGCGGACAGCAGCACCATCGCCGGCCGCAGGGCCTTCCCGCCACCACCTCCCGGGGAGCCGTCGGCGTCGCTCCAGCCGAAGTGGTACTCGCACACCCGGCGGGTGTCCGGGTCGAGGCGGTCCACTGCGTTGCGCAGCACTGGATCCACCGCCTCCCTGGCGGTTTGCAGGGCTGGTGGCAGAACGGTCGTCATGCGGTCACCTCCACGCCATGTTGCGAGCGCTGGTCCAGATCCACTACCTCGGCGGCGCGGGTACCGCTGAGCACCGCTCCCTCCGTCGTGTCGGGCCATCCGGTGGCGGTCCACGCCCCGGCGAGCACCAGGCCGGGCACCGCGGTGCGGGCCTGCGGCCGGAGCGCGGCGGTGCCGGGCGCCTGCCGGAAGGTCGCGCTGGGCTCGCGGGTGACGAAGAAGTCGAGGACCCGCGCGCTGCGGGCGTGCGGGAAGACCTGCCGCAGTGCGGGGATGAACAGGTCATGCAGGTAATCAGTGCGCGCCTGGACGTGCTCTTGCGCGGCGGAAAGCGAGACCGCCAGGTACTGCCCGCGGGGTGCGCCGGAGGTGGCTGTCCGGTCGAAGACCCATTGCACCGGGGAGTCCAGCACGGCGGCCATCGCAAGGCTGGTGACCGGCCGGTCGTAGAGCACGTGAACGTTGACGATCGGTGCCGCGGACAGCTTCGCCCACGTCGCCACGCCCGGTATGGGGAGGTCCGCCACAAGCGTCGCCGCCGCGCGGTGCGGGACCGCGACGATGACCGAGTCCGCAGTACGCGCCGATTCCCCGGTGTTCTCGCGCACCGGGACCTGAAAACCCGCGCCGGAGCGGCGGATCGCCCGGGCCTTGCAGCGGAGCCGGATGCCGACACCCGCTTCCAGCAACGCCCGGTGGGCGGCTTCGCCATGCAATTGTCCCAGCGGCACCTGGGGAATCCCGATGTCGGCGCTGTCGGATGTGTCCAGCACGCCCGTCCGGAACACCTTGGCCGCCAACGCCATCGACGCGTCCGCGGGCTCGGCGTTGAGCGCCGCCAACGCCAACAACCCCCACAGCGCATCGACGGCGCGCGGCGACTCGCCGCGCTGCCTCAGCCACTGCCCGAGGCTGATGTCGTCCAGCGCGGGGTCGGCCGGATCGAGCCGCCGAAGCGCCAGCGCGGTGCGCGCCACCCGCATCCGTTCCGCCGCGGTCAGCATCCGGTATCCCAGCAGCGTCGGGGTCAGGTGTGCCGGTGCCGGGAGGTCCCAGCGGCGCAGCACCGAAGCCTGGCCGCCGGGGCTGAGCACCGGGACGTGGAACCGGGGTTGCACGCTGATCGAGTCGGCGACGCCGAGCCGCCGCAGCAGGCCGGTGTAGGCGGTGTAGCAGCGCAGGAAGACGTGCTGCCCGGTGTCCACCACGAGGTCGCCGCGTACGAACGAGTAAGTCGCGCCGCCCAGCCTGGGGCGCGTCTCCAGCAGCTCGACCTTGAATCCCAGTTCGGCGCAGCGCAGCGCCGCCGTCACCCCGGCCAGCCCGCCGCCGACCACCACCACGCGCCCCCGGCTCACGGTGCCATCCCGGCCAGCGACCGCGCCGCGACGCCCGCCTTCCGCCAGCCGGACAGCGAGGTCCGCTGGTGCAGCGCGGCACGCGGGTCGGCGGCGATGCGGGCCAGCAGTTCGTGGTAGATGCCCGCCATCGACGCGCAGCACGCCCGGCTGCGCCGGTCGAGCATCGGCAGCAGCCGAAGCCCTTC
This sequence comes from Saccharopolyspora sp. ASAGF58, assembly GCF_012277335.1. Taxonomy (NCBI): domain Bacteria; kingdom Bacillati; phylum Actinomycetota; class Actinomycetes; order Pseudonocardiales; family Pseudonocardiaceae; genus Saccharopolyspora; species Saccharopolyspora sp. ASAGF58. The sequence continues at coordinate 7,056,661 of NZ_CP040605.1, forward strand.
GGCGTACCATTGCTCGGCGCGGGCGGCCTGGAAGCGGATCAGCCGGTCCCACCTCTCCGGGTCCTCGACCCGCCCGTTGCCCGGCTCCAGCCGAACGCCGAACCTCTCGAGGTCCTCGGCAGGCAGGTAGACCCGCCCGGCCAGCTGGTCCTCCTGGATGTCGCGCAGGATGTTGGTCAGCTGCAGCGCGACACCGAGCGCGTCCGCGCGTCGCTCGGCCGTGGGCGGGTCGATGGTGCCGAACACGCCCAGTGACAGCCGTCCGATCGATCCGGCCACGCAGCGGCAGTAGTGCAGCAGCTCCTCGAAGGTGCCGTAGCGCACGCCGCGGACATCGGCCTCGCAGCCGTCGATGAGCTCGTCGAAGGCGGCCAGTGGCACCGGCAGGCGCGCCGCCGAGTCCGCCAGCGCCACCAGCACCGGGTCGGCGGCGCCGATGCTCGCCGCGTGGATCGCCTCGCGGGCCTGCTTCAGGCTCCGCAGCTTCTTCTCGCGCGGCAGGTCGCCGTCGCCGATGTCGTCCACGCGGCGGGCGAAGGCGTAGACCGCCGACAGCGCCCGCCGCTTCGGGCCGGGCAGCAGCCGGATCCCGTAGGAGAAGTTTCGCGCCTGTTCCCGGGTGATGTGCTCGCACTCCAGGTAGGCGTCCCGGATCCAGGCCCAATCGGTCACCAAATGCCTCCCAACACGTACAACCGCCCCCATTCGGCGAAGGTCCGCCCCCGCCCCGGCCGCACGTCGAAGCCGAGCGGATCGTGCTTTGCCGCAGCGAACGCGGCCGCCGTGGCACGTCCGCCCGCGACATAACCGGCCACCGCTATCCGGGCCATCCCGGACAGCTCCCCGACCAGCGGCGCGCCGGCGTCGAGCATCCGGCGCGCGCGGTCCACTTCGTACTTCACGAGCCCGCATAGCATCGTCGAGGCGCGGTCGGCGACCAGTTCCGGTTCCTCGCAGCCGAAGCGCTGCATGTCGTCGGTCGGCAGGTACACCCGGTCCTGGCGGTAGTCCTCGGCGATGTCCTGGCAGTGCTCCAGGATCTGCAGCGCGCTGCAGATCCGGTCAGACAGCGTGATCAGCGCGGGTTCGGCCCGCCCGAAGACGTGCAGCACCGCTTCCCCGACCGGGTTCGCGGACAGGGCGCAGTAGTCGAGCAGGTCCGGGAAGCTGCCGTAGCGCCGGACCTGCTGGTCCTGCCGGTTGGCGTCGATCAACTTGACCAGCACCTCGTGCGGAATGGCACACTCGGCGACCGTCGGTGTCAGCGCACGCAGCATCGGAATCCGAGCCGTTCCCTGGTAGGCGCGCTTGAGATCGATTTCGAGGAAGTCGAGCAGCGCCCCGCGGTTGCCGGGAGCCTCGTCCCCGGCGTAATCGACCAGCCGGAAGAAGCCGTACAGGGCGTGCAGGTGCCGCCGCAGCCCGCGCGGCAGGATCCGGGCGGCGACCGGGAAGTTCTCCGACCGCATCCGGGCGAGCACCGCGGCACTCCGCGGAAAATCACCCGAACGTGGCAACCCGTCCGAGTTTTCGGAATTCCCGCCGGACATCGCGCTATGAGGCAGCGACAAGACCATCGACCCCTCCTCCTATCCCCGCCGACCAGGAGGCGCATTCGGCATCGTATGAGCACCTATGCGGCTCCGCAGGGCGAGCCACGATGCACCGAGTTTTCCCATGATTCGTAACGTTGTTCGACCAGAAGACCATCGTGGTCTACATAGGACGCGGGGACGATCACCACGGTGGACCGGACGGGCCGCCGAGCCCGCACCGACCGAACCGACACAACGTCAACAATCCGCCGGTCACAGCCGCTGCGGCACCGATTCCCCTGCGCCGACAATCGGGTGGCGTACATTGACATCCGGGCAACAACCCAAGACCGTTGTCCGCACTCTCCCAGGTCCCCCCGGCGGTCGCCCGGCGGCCGTCCGGCCAGGGCCGCAACTCGCGGCTGTCCACATCGGACATCGCCAGGACCGTGGGGTGGCCCGGCCGCTGACCAGCTCTAACCGGCGATCACGGGGACCAGGTGGGCGCGAGCGAAGGCTCGGGACCGCGCGTCGTCCTCCGCCGGGATGCAGCCATGCGGAGTGAGCAGCATGTCACGTGGCCACCGGGCAGGTCTGCTTCGCCCGGCTCTTGGCCTGGTAGCGGTGGAACGAGTCCGGCCCGAGGTCGGCGATCTCGTAACCGTCCGGATAGGACATCGGATCGGGCCCGACCGGGCGGGAATCCGGCCGGACCGGTCCCACACGGACGAGCTCGGCGCGCACCTTCAGCGCCGCCTCGGCGGCCTTGCGGCCGGCGTTCCCGACCTGCGGGAAGCCGAAGGCGGTCAGCAGGTGCGGCTCCATCAGGAACCGCGCCGCCCGCGCCACGGCCGGGGATAGCAACCGCGGATACCAGGAGCCGAACAGGTCCAGCGTTGCGTCGGCGACCCGGCGGCCGCCCGCGTCGAACGCGAAGTGCTCGCGCTCGTAGTCGTCGAAGAGCCGTTCGAACTCCGCGTAAGTCTCCGGGATTCCGGAAAGCTTCATGCCCTCGCCGAGCCGCCGCATGGTGTTGGTCAGCGCCCGCACCTCGCGCGGGTGCAGCTTCCGCCAGCCGAACTGCTCGATCCAGCGCACCGGCGTCACCACGAACGTCGACAGCGTGTAGGCGTAGTCGTCGTTGCTGATCCTGTGCCGGCCGTGGATGGCGTTGAGCTGTTCCAGCGCCTGCCGCCCGCGGTCGCTGGTGGTGCCCCAGTGGAAGATCTCGTAGAGGACGAGCACGGTGTCGTCGTAGCGCTTCTGCGCGGAGCGGGTGAATTCGCCGGTGTGGTCCAGCAGCCGGCCGATGCGGGGCACCGCGTAGGTTCGGAACAGCGCGAACTCCAGGGCCTTGGTGATGTCCCAAGGGAATTCGTACTCGGCGAGCAGCCGGTAGATCTTCTCGCAGTCGCGATCGGGATCGAGCGCGAGGATCCGCTCCAGCCGGTCGAAACGCCTCATTGCGCAGCACCTCGTCCCGGGCGGTGTTCGATTGCCGCGACCGTAGCCAGCGGTGAGACAGCTGGTCAACAACCGTCTCACCCTCTCGCCCGACCGGCTAGCGGATCAGCTCCGCATCAGCCGTCCAGCTGATCGATGGTCGCGATCGAGGGGCGTTCGGTGCGCTGGAGGTCGCGGGCCACGTGCTCCGCGTCGCGGAGCACGCGCACGGCGTTGTGCCAGGTGAGCTTGGCGAGGTCGGCCTCGGACCAGCCCCGGGTGATCAGCTCCGCGACCAGGTTCGGGTACCCGGCGACGTCGTCCAGGCCCTGCGGGGTGAAGGCGGTGCCGTCGTAGTCGCCGCCGATGCCGATGTGGTCGATGCCCGCGACATCGCGCATGTGGTCGAGGTGGTCGGCCACGGTTCCGGCGGTGGCCACCGGCCGCGGGTTTGCGGCCTCGTACGCCCGCAGCGCCTCCAGTACCTCGGGCGTCGTGTCCAGCGGATCGAAGCCCTGCTCCCTCAGCACGTCCTGGGCCCGCTTGCTCCATTCGATCGCCTCAGGAAGCACGAACTTCGGCACGAAGGTCGCCATCGCAACGCCACCGTTGGCGGGCAGCGCGGCCAGCACGTCGTCAGGGATGTTGCGCGGATGGTTGCAGACGGCCCGTGCCGAGGAGTGCGAGAAGATCACCGGGGCCCGGGTGGCACCCAGCGCGTCCCGCATGGTGTCGGGGGCGACGTGCGAGAGGTCCACCAGCATGCCCAGCCGGTTCATCTCGCGCACCACCTCGACGCCGAAGCGGGTCAGGCCCTTCGCGGCCGGTTCGTCGGTGGCCGAGTCCGCCCACGGCACGTTGTCGTTGTGGGTCAGCGTGAGGTAGCGGACGCCCAGTTCGTGCAGGGCGCGCAAGGTGGCTAGCGAACACGCGATGGAGTGGCCGCCCTCGGCGCCCATCAGCGAGGCGATGCGGCCGTTGGCGCGGGCGGCCTCTAACTCGTCGGCGGTGCGCGCGAGCTGCAGGTGTTCGGGGTAGCGCGCGACGAGGGCGCGCACGCAGTCGATCTGCTCGATCGTGGCGCTGACCGCCTTGTCGCCCTGGTACTCGGCCTTGACGTAGACCGACCAGAACTGGCCGCCGACGCCGCCGGCGCGCAGCCGGGCCAGGTCGGTGTGCAGCCGCGCCGACTGGTCCTGGGCGATGTCGCGGCGGTCCAGGTCGTAGCCGACCTGCTCGCGCAGCGCCCAAGGCAGGTCGTTGTGCCCATCGATCACCGGGTGCTCGGCGAGCAGCGTCCGTGCCCGCACCAGCGCGGCTTTGTCGGTCATCTCCACACCCCAATCTCCCGAGATCATTCCATCGGGTGAACCCGATGCGGCGAGCATATCCGGCGTCGAACGGCCCCGGCCGCCACGCGCATCGGCGCCGCCACTGATCGAATCGACGAATCCCGTCCCGGGCCGCACCATCAAGCCATGGACCACATCCCCAGGCAGCAGGACGGCAACGATCTGCCCACGGTGCTCGCCGAGTACGGGCACCTGGCGGCGCAGTTGCCGAGCGCCTCCCGCCGCCGCGCCGAGGCGCTGCGTGCCCGCCTGGCGGAGCTGGACGTACTGATCGACGAGCACATCGCCCGCCTGACCCCGCAACAGTGATGAGTTCCGTGAGCGGTTTCAGGCGCTATAGCACCGAAAAACACGCACGGAGCGCAGCCGCAGAAATGAACCCGTCGCGGGCGTAGCCTGGAACCCGGAGGGATTCCGGGAGAAATCATGCGGCGCGAGCACATGCGCGTGCTGTTCGCAGCGGCGCTGATTCTGCTCGCGGTGTTCGGCATGGCCGCTTGTGGCCTGTTTTCGACGCCGCGCGCCGGGTACCCCTCGCGGCCGGAATCACCGCCTCCCGCCAGCACCACCCCCGCCCCCGCTCCGCCTCCGGGCCCGGCGGTGCTCGCGGTGAAGGTCGACAACGTGTCCGAAGCCCGGCCGCCGGTCGGCATCGGCGCCGCTGACGTGGTCTACGTCGAACCGGTAGAGGGCGGCTACAGCCGCCTGCTGGGGATCTTCGCGTCGCACCAGCCGCCGGAGATCGGGCCGGTGCGCAGCGCCCGGGAGACCGATGCGGAACTGCTCCCCCAGTTCGGGCACCCGACGCTCGCGTATTCCGGCGCGGCGCCCGAGCTGCTGCCGCTCATCGCGGCGGCACCGGTGACCGACGCCTCCGACGCGCACCAGCCTGCGGCCTTCGCCCGCGACGAGTCGCGGCCCGTCCCGCACAACCTGTTCGTCGACCCTTCGAAGTTGCCGCCCGGCGCGCCGTGGCCCGGCCAGAACCGGCTCACCCCCGGCCCCGCCCCTGGCGGCGGGACCCCGACGGGCCACTACGAGGTCACCTTCCCGTCCGCCACCGTCGGCTTCGACTGGTCCGCTGGGGAGCAGCGGTGGCTGGTGTCGATGGACGGGGCCCCGTACGCGGCTGTCGACAGCGGCCGGCTCGGCCCGCCGACCGTGGTGATCGAGCGGGTCAAGGTCCGTGAGTCCGCGATCCACGACGTCGCGGGAAACCCCTCGCCGATCGCCGAGACGGTCGGCAGCGGCCCGGTCACCGTGCTCCGCGACGGGCGGGCGTTCAACGGCACCTGGTCCCGGCCCGCCCCGGACGCGGCCGCCACCTACGCCGGGCCTTCGGGCGAGGCGCTGCTGCCCGCGGCCGGTCAGGTGTGGATCGTGCTGACGCCGTGAGGGGGCGCGGGATGGATTTGATCCGGCTTTTCCTCTGCGGCGACGTGATGCCCGGCCGTGGCGTCGACCAGATCCTGCCGCACCCCGGCAACCCCGTCCTGCACGAGCAATACCTGCGGGACGCGCGCAGTTACGTCGCGGCGGCCGAAGCGCGCAACGGTCCGATCAGCAGCCCGGTCGGCTTCGGCTGGCCCTGGGGCGGTGCGCTGCGCGCCCTCGACTCGACCGCGCCGGACGTGCGGGTGATCAACCTCGAATCCAGCATCACCGGCGGGGGCGAGTTCGCCCCGGACAAGGGCGTGCACTACCGGATGAACCCGGCGAACGTAAATTGCCTGCGCGCCGCTCGGCCGGACGTGTGCAGCCTGGCCAACAACCACATCCTGGACTTCGGCCGCCAAGGACTGGCCGACACGCTCGACGCGCTGTCGGGGGCGGGCCTGCGCTGGGTCGGCGCCGGGCACGACGCCGACGAAGCGCACCGGCCGGCGGTGATCGGCACTCCGAACGGTCGGGTCGTGGTCTTCGGTTACGGTGCCGAGTCCAGCGGCATCCCGGCGAGCTGGGCGGCGACCGCGAACCGGTCGGGCGTGAACTTCTTGCCCGACCTCTCCGATCGCTGGGCCGCCGGGATCACCGGCGAGATCCGGGAGCGGACCCGACCCGGCGACATCGTGGTCGTCTCGCTGCACTGGGGCACGAACTGGCAGTACCACGTCGGCGCCGACCAGGTCCGCTTCGCACACCGGCTGATCGACGGCGGGGTGCACGTGGTACACGGGCATTCCTCGCACCACCCGCGGCCGATCGAGATCTACCGCAACCGGCTCGTGCTCTACGGCTGCGGCGATTTCATCGACGACTACGAGGGCATCCCGGGCTACGAGCAGTACCGGGACGACCTGCGCCTGCTGTTCTTCGCGTCGCTGGCGCCCTCCGGTGACCTCGTCGACCTGCGCATGCTGCCGATGCAGGCCAGGCGGATGCGCCTGCACCCGGCCTCGGCCGCCGACGCCGAATGGCTGTGCGCCACGTTGGCCCGGATCAGCGCCGGTTTCGGCACCTCCGTCGAGCTGTCGAACAGAACGCTGCACGCGAGCCGCCGCCCGAGCGCATCACCGGCGCAGCACTGAGGTACGGTCCCGCATTGTCCATAAAGGACGACCGATCCGAAGGAGCGCCTCCCGGCATGGCCCGCACCGACGTCGCCCCGGCGCGCTCGCGCCGGATCATCCGGATGGACCAGAGCGTGGCGCGGCAGCACCCGCCGCGCCGCCGCCGCGGCTACACGGTCCGCTTCGACATCGGCGGCGTCACGGGCCATCTGACCACCAACGCCTATCCGGACGGCAAGCTCGGCGAGGTCTGGGTGAGCGTCGACCGGCAGGGCAGCCCGCTCAGCGGCTTCCTGGACAGCTTGTCGGCCGCCGTGTCGCTGGGCCTGCAGCACGGGGTGCCACTGGAGAAGTACGTGGCGAGGTACGCGGGCATGCAGTTCGAACCGCGCGGCCCGGTGACCGACCCGGACATCGAGTACGCCCACTCCCTCCCCGACTACGTCTTCCGCCGCCTCGCCCTCGACTACCTCGACGCCTCGACCTGCGCAGAACTCGGCATCCGCAGCGAATGCCGTTGAGTGCCGCACGTGCACGAGGTGCTGCCGATCGGGACGCGGCCCGTGGCCTGTGCTCCGGTCCGGCGGGCAAGGTCGTGCGGGATTCGGGCAAGGTCGTGCGGAATTTCGGTTGAGCCGCCGCGCGGCGTTCGGGGGATTCCGCTGGTTCCTCGGTTAAGGTGATCTTTTCCAGCACCGTGGAAGGGATCCGCAGCGATGCCCAAGTTCACCTGGCACACCAACGCTGTGCCCGAGGGCCTGCCGGTGCGGCAGGTGTACGGGTTCCTGTTCGTCCCGGACGGGCGGCTGCTGATCCGCCTCGACGGCAACAAGCACTCGCTGCCGGGCGGTCGACCGGAGCCCGGCGAGGCCGAGTATGTCGACATCCTGCGCCGGGAGACCATGGAAGAGGTCACCGTCGATATCGGCGAACCGCACTACCTGGGATACCAGTGCGTGGACGACGGCATCTCGCCGTACGCCCAGGTCCGGATGGCCGCGCTGATCACCACCGTGCACCCGTCGGAGCCCGACCCGGACAGCGGACGAATCTACCGGCGGCTGCTGGTCCACCCGGGCAAGGCCGGCGACCTGCTCGCCTGGGGCGAGACCGGTTACCAGCAGGCGACCGCCGCCGCCGACGCGGCGGTCAACGTCTTCGAGCTGCCCTGCTCCGGCCTGCCCGAGACTGGCTACCTCTGACCGACCGGAGCGCACGCTCGCACTTCCGCCGGTAGATCCGGCTGGCAGCCTTGGCCATCGCGCCTCAGCGATCCTGGCGGCGGTGGGCTGCGAGGACGAAGTTCGCGATGCACGTGAAGGCCGCCCGCCGCAACGGCGTGCCGCCGGAGCACAGCCGCGAGATGCTGATGCACGTCGCGATCTACGCCGGGCGCCCCGAGCCAACAGCGCCTTCGCGATCGCCAATACGATTCTCGGCGAAGAACAGCCGGGCTGACCCCGAGACCACAGGAGATCACCATGGAGCCCGTGTCCGACACGAGCGGTGGTTACGTCCAGTCGCTGGCGCGTGGGCTCCTGGTGATCCGCGCGTTCAACGAGTCACACCCGGAGATGACGCTGTCCGAGGTCGCCCGCGCGACCGACATGTCGCGCGCGGCGGCCCGCCGGTTCCTGCACACCCTGGTGCACCTCGGCTACGTGTGGACCGACGGGCGGATCTTCGCGCTGACTCCGCGCGTGCTGGAGCTGGGCTTCGCCTACCTGTCCAGCGTGTCGCTGCCGGAGATCGCCCAGCCCTACCTGGAGCGGCTGGTGGCGGAGGTGCACGAGTCGGCGTCGGTGTCGGTGCTGGACGGCCCGGACATCGTCTACGTCGCCCGCGTGCCCACCTCACGGATCATGACGGTGTCGATCAACATCGGCACCCGCTTCCCCGCCTACGCCACTTCGATGGGCCGGGTGATCCTCTCCGACCTCGGCCCCGCCGAGCTGGACGACTACCTGTCCGAAGTGGACTTGGAGCCGCTGGGCCCGCACACCATAACGACTCCGGCGGAGTTGAAGGCCGAGCTGGCGCGCATCCGCGAGCAGGGCTGGGCGCTGGTGGACCAGGAGCTGGAGGCGGACCTGCGCTCGATCGCGGCGCCGATCCGGGACCGCTCGAACCGGGTGGTCGCGGCCGTGAACATCTCCTCGCACGCCTCCCGCAGCAGCCCCGAGGACGCGCGCCAGAACCTCCTGCCGCCGCTACTGACGACCGCGGCCCGGATCGGCGCCGACCTCGCCGTCGCACCGACCTCCCGCGCGGTCGGGCGAGGCTGATCGCGACCATCACATTCCCCAATACCCTGAACACATTCCACCAAACGGTCCACACCCCGAGTCCAGGCTGAGGCAGTTGCGGACCGGGCCTCCCTTGCAGGTCGCGCTCCGTGCACACTGATCATCGAGATCAGTGATTTTTGAGGAGCCGAGCATGGGGACCGACGAGCGGGTGAATCTCCTCGAGCGGGCGGCGGCACTGCGGCCGCTACTGGAACAACACCGCGCCGAGGGCGAGCAGGAACGCAGGCTCGCCGACCAGTCGATCGCCGCGCTCGACGAGGCCGGCCTGTTCCGCGCGTGGGTGCCGCGCCGGTTCGGCGGCCTGGAAACCGGCCTGCGCACCGTCATGGACGCCACCGCCGAGGTAACCCGGGGCGACGCCGCGGCGGGCTGGCTGGTGCTGATCCTCGGCTGCGGCGACTGGCTCACCGGCCTGTTCCCCGACCAGGCCCAAGAAGAGGTATTCGGCACCGACCCGGACACCAAGGTGTGCCAGGTGCTCGCGCCGAAGGCCGCAGCCCGGCGCGTCGACGGCGGCTGGGAGGTCAGCGGCAACTGGGCGCCGGCGTCCGGCTGCCTGCACTCCGGCTGGGCCATGCTTGGCATGACGTTACCGGAGCACGATGAGCCGGCGGGTGCCGCGTTCGGCCTGATCCCGATGAACGAGCTGCGTGTCAAAGACACCTGGTTCACCCTCGGCATGCGCGGGACCGGCAGCAACCTGCTGATCGGCGAGAACTTGTTCGTCCCCGACCACCGCGTGCTGCGCCGGGAACCGGCGACGCGAGGCGTGTTCCCGCGCGAGCTCAACGATTCCCCACGCTACCGCACCGCCCTGGTCCCAACGCTGGCCACCTTCCTGATCGCCCCGCTGCTCGGCATGGCCGAGGAAGCGCTCGCGCACGTGCTTTCCCAGGCCGACCACAAGGGCATCGCGTTCACCAGCTACAAACGCCAGCGCGATTCGACCGCGTTCCAGCTGGCCGTGGCGGAGGCGTCGACAAAGATCGATGTCGCGCGGCTGATCGCGCACCGGTCGGCGGCCGTGGTGGACGGCCACGCGCTGTCCGGAACCCATCCGGACTACCTGGAGCGCGCCCGGCTGCGGCAGCACTCCAGCCACGCGGTGCGGCAGTGCCGCGAGGCCGTCGACGACCTCGTCTCCGCCTACGGCGCGGCGGCGCTGTCCGAATCGGACCCGCTGCACGCCATCCTGCGCGACATCCAGACCGCCAGCCGGCACGCGCTCGCGCACCCGGCCAGCAGCGCCGAGCTTTTCGGCCGCGCGCTGCTTGGCGTCGAACCCAACATCACCGAGATGATCTGACAATCGACTCCCCGCCAGACCACACGATTCAGTGACAGCCGGAACCGAGTTCCGCGCGCCGCTGTCGAAGGAGTGTCGTCGCCGATCGAGGCGCCGATCACGGCAGTGTTGGTCGAGGCAGTACTTGGTCGAGCGAAGGAGATTCGCGTGGCAGAGATCCGGGTCCGGCTGCGCGGTGGGCCGGAGGACGGTCACGAGGTCGCCGTTTCCGCGGACGAGGCAGGGAAACCGGTCCCGCGCATCACGTTGCCCGCGCGGGCTCGCAACGCCCAGGCCGTACCGCCGCTGCTGATCTACGAGCGCGGCCGGAAGCGACCGGACGGGACCTGGGAATTCGACTACGTCGGCGCGGAGACCTGACCGTCGCGGCCGCGACGAGGGGGTTCGACTGCCCGTCGACAACGGCGCGATATTGATCACTGGGCGGGGCGCCACATCGGGTAGAGGTGGGGGCCTTCGTCGGGGAGGGTTATCGGGGCGCCGAGGGGTTCGAAGCCCAGGCGGAGGTAGAGGTTTCGGCTTCGGGGGCTGCTGGCCTCCAGGTAGGATGGCACGCCGTCTGCGTCCAATCGCCGGAGGGTTTCGCCGAGTTCTCGGGAGCCGACGCCGGTGCCCTGCACCGCGGGATCGACACCGATCAGGGCCAGGTACTCGTGGGGTTCGCGCGGGTGGCGTTCCGCACTCAGCGCACCGAACTCCCGGAACCGGTGCGCGCGGCGTCCCGCCAGCTCCAACAGGCGTTGGACGCCTGCTTCGTCGAGCATGTCCGGCGGTCCAGTGCGCGCCGAAAGCCAGACCTGGACCGCGAGATCGTCCTCGCCGGTGATCACTCGACCGGCCGTTTCGGTGTGCGCTAACACCATCGCGAACCACTCGCGGTACACGTGGTGCCGGTGCTCCTGGTCGGGTACCAGCCACTGGGCGAAGGCGTCGTCGCCGAAGGCCCGCAGCAGCGTGCGCACCCGCGCGTCCTCAGTGGACATCGGCCGGCTCCTCGTCGATCTGGACCATGGTGGCGCGGGCGCCCATCCCGATCCGCGCGTACGCCCGCGGTCGGGCCCGCTTCAGCACCGCGCCCCAGATCGCGCCGAGCACGAGCACGACCAGGAAGCCCAGCGGCAGAATCCAGGCCGCCGGGTCGCCGTCGTCCACGCCGAGCACAGTGCCGAACGACGCCACCGTCAGGAACAGCACCACCGCGAGTACCAGTGCGGCGAGTGCCGGTGCGACGGTGGTCCGCCACCTGCCGTGCCCGTGGTCGCGCTCGCGGATGAAGTAGCCGACCACCGCAACCGAGGTGAGCAGGACCAGCGTCAGCACGCCGAGCGCGCCGAGCGACGCTCCCCAGAAGAACAGGTAGGTGATCGGGTCCAAGCCGGTGATCGCCACCAGCGCCACCACGACCATCGCGATCGTGGTGGTGGTCACCGAGCCCGCCGCCGGGGCCGAGGTGCGCGAGCTGGTCGTCCCCCACCAGTGCAGGCCGACGCCTTCCCTGCCCAGCGCGAAGAAGTACCGGGCGCAGACGTGGTGGAACGACAGCGTCCCGGCGAACAGGCTCGTCACGTACAGCGCCGAGCCGATGGTCACCACCGCATCCGGCAGCCGCTCCCCGGCGAGCACGAAAAGCAGTTCCGTGGAGTGGGTTCCGGCCTGCGAAACGATGTTGCCCGGGCCGGTGGCCACCGTCATCGCCCAGGTCGACAGCGAGTACAAGCCGCCGATGATCACCAGCGAGATGTAGGTCGCGTAGATCACCGTGCGCGGGCTCTTCGCCTCCTCGGCCAGTACCGTGGAGTTCTCGAACCCGATGAACCCGGTGAAGGCGATCACCAGGATTACCCCGGCCGCGCTGGTGATCAGCTGGTCGGGGTTGAGCGTGTCCAGCACGACTCCGCTTTCCGACGGCGCTGACACGAACGCCGCGTCGAAGATCAGGATGATCGCTACCTCGGCGAGCAGCAGCACGCCCAGCACGCGCCCGTTGACGTCGATGCGCAGCACGCCGAGCAGCGCGATCACCGCCAGGCCGATGGCGGCGAGCAGCCACCACGACACCGAGACGCCGCTGACCTGCCGCACGAAGCCGGACGCACCGACCCCGAAACCTCCGGCCAGGCTGGTCAGGATCATCAGGTAGGAGACCAGCGCGACCCCACCGGCCGCGGTCCCGGTCACCCTGCCCAGCCCCTTGGCGACGTAGGCGTAGAACGCGCCCGCGTTCGCCACGTGCTGGGACATCGTTACGTAGCCGATCGCGAACAGCCCGAGGACCAGCGCGATCGCCAGGTAGCCCAGCGGAATCCCGGTCACCCCGGAGACCGCGAACCCGCTGACCGCGCCGCCGCCGACCACCGTTTCCGGCGCCGCGGCTGCGACGGTGAAGAACACGATCGACGTCACGCCCAAGCGGGCGCGAGCCAGGGCGGCGGACACTTTGGACGGGGGCAACAGCTCGCTCCTAACGGGATAATCGGTTCTCTTTGCGTGGCGGTGCGAATTCCGCGCTTGGCGCCTCCCGGCGTCACGGTGCCGTGGAACGGGCGCGACCTCCCGGTTCGGCCACGTCGCTCAGTGCCTCGGGGTGATCGCGGCCTGCCCGCGGGCGGCACCGACCTCGTTGATCAGGCTGCGCAGCGCTCCCGGGATGCGCGGCTCCCAGGACTCCATCCGGTACTCGCCCTGCCGCGCGATGTGCTTGGGGAGCCGGATCTGGCGCAGCACCCCGGTTTCCCGCAGCAGCAGCGCCAGGGAGATCTCGGCGATCCGGGAAGGGACGGTGATCATGCCGCTGCCGCCGGCGGTTTCGACGCTGGTGAACAGCGCCTCCAGGTCCGCTTCCGGCTTGCTGGCGCCGTCCTCGGCGAACTGCCACGCCGCGGCAGTGCCGCCGCGCCAGCCGCCCGACACCGGCACCTCCCGCAGCACGTCGATGATGGTCAGCCGGGCGCGCACCTTCTCCGTGGCGGTCTGGCCCAGGTACTCCAGCCAGGTCCGCATGTCGTGGCCCGACTCCTGGCGGACCTCCCGCAGAATCGTCCAGGACAGGAAATCCGGGCAGCGTCCCTTGCCGCTGGGCCGGACGCTGGGGGTCACCGCGATCTCCTCTTCCAGGATCAGCTCCGCCAGCAGCGCGCCGGCGCAGCCCAGCGCCACCAGCGCGCCGTCGACCCTGGCGGAGAGGCGCTGCTCACCGGTGTGCGCGGCGAGGAAGAACCGGTCTGCCACGCGCAGCGGGATGCGTGCGGGCTCCTGCCCGGAAACCGTCAACGGCCACCCCCGGCCGAAGTGCCGATCAACACGCGGTCGCTCCCGTCCGACGCTGCGCCATGCCCTGCCAGTCAGCCCCCGAGTTCGGACCGTGTCCGAATCAGCGCACAGAGTAACGTACATGAAACGTTGTTCAAGACCACCGTCCGGAGCGGCACCGGTCCGAGTCGGCCCGTGGCCGAATACTTGCGGCAACAGAACGTCCGGGCGGGAATCGAAGCTCGTCCCGCAGCGTTGACTTCGACTTAGCTTGAAGTTTGAGGATGGTGCCCGACCCCGAACCCGGTTGAAGGAGACTGTGACCATGACGATGAGCTGGGAGACGATGCGCTCCTTCGCCAGCGACGGTTCCGTGACCAGGAAACGCCTCTCCCCCGGCCTGGCCCGGCGCATCCTGCGCTACGCCAAGCCCTACACCCGCGACATCGTCCCCTTCCTGGCGCTGGTGGCGTTCGCGGCGGTACTCGGCATCGTCAACCCGCTGCTGTTCAAGGCGATCATCGACGACGGGATCGTGCCGCAGAACATGTCTTTGGTCGTCTGGCTGGCGGTGGCGGTGGCGGGCGTCGCGCTCCTCGAAGCCGCGGCGTCGCTGCTGCAGCGCTGGTACTCCGCGCGGCTCGGCGAGGGGCTGATCTACGACCTGCGCTCGGAGGTGTTCGACCACGTGCAGCGGATGCCGGTGGCGTTCTTCGTGCGGGCGCAGACCGGCGCGCTGGTCAGCAGGCTCAACAACGACGTCATCGGCGCGCAGCGTGCGCTGACCAGCACCCTGTCGTCGGTGGTGTCCAACGTGCTGAGCCTGGTGCTGGTGCTGGCCACCATGTTCACCCTGTCCTGGCAGATCACCCTGATCGCGCTTGCGCTGCTGCCGCTGTTCCTGCTGCCGGTGCGGTGGATCGGGCGGCGGCTGCAACGGGTCACCCGGGAGCAGATGAAGGTGGACGCCGAGATGAGCTCGCTGATGACCGAACGCTTCGGCGTCGCCGGGGCGATGCTGGCCAAGCTCTACGGCCGCGCCGACGAGGAGTCCGAGCGGTTCTCCCGGCGGGCGGCGCGGGTGCGCGACATGGGTGTGGTGTCGGCGATGTACAGCCGGGTGTTCTTCGTCGCGCTGACGCTGCTGGCGGCGCTGGCCACGGCGGTGGTCTACGGGCTCGGCGGTGGGCTGGTGCTGGCTGGGGCGTTCCAGCTCGGGACCCTGGTGGCGTTGGCGACCCTGCTCAGCCGCCTGTACGGGCCGCTGACCGCGCTGTCCAACGTGCACGTCGACATCATGACGGCGCTGGTCAGCTTCGACCGGGTCTTCGAGGTGCTGGACCTGCGTCCGATGATCCAGGAGAAGCCGGACACGAAGCCGCTGCCGGCCGGGGCGTCCGATGTCGAGTTCGACGCGGTCTCGTTCCGCTACCCGGCCGCCAGCGAGGTTTCGCTGGCGTCGCTGGAATCGGTGGCGCGGCCGGACAACGCGCCCGCGCACGACGTGCTGCACGACATCTCGTTCCACGCCGCGCCGGGCCAGACGATCGCGCTGGTCGGCCACTCCGGCGCCGGTAAGACGACCATCACCAACCTGGCCGGGCGGCTCTACGACGTCGATTCCGGCGCGGTGCGCATCGGCGGCGTGGACGTCCGCGACACGTCGCTGGCCTCGCTGTACGCGACGGTCGGCGTGGTCACCCAGGACGCGCACCTGTTCCACGACTCGATCCGCGCCAACCTCGCCTTCGCCCGGCCCGACGCCACCGACGAGGAGCTGGTCGAGGCGCTGCGGACGGCGCAGCTGGGGCACCTCATCTCGTCGCTGCCGGGCGGGCTGGACACCGTCGTCGGCGACCGCGGCTACCGGCTCTCCGGTGGGGAGAAGCAGCGGCTGGCGATCGCCCGGTTGCTGCTGAAGGCGCCGCCGATCGTCGTGCTCGACGAGGCGACCGCGCACCTGGACTCGGAATCCGAAGCGGCCGTGCAGAAGGCGCTGAAGACGGCGCTCTCCGGGCGGACGGCGCTGGTCATCGCGCACCGGCTGGCCACGATCCGCGAGGCGGACCGGATCCTGGTGGTCTCCGAGGGACGCATCGCCGAGGAGGGCACGCACACCGAACTGCTGGCTCGCGGCGGCCTCTACACCGAGCTCTACCGCACCCAGTTCGCGCAGCAGGACGACGCCGACGAAGCCGCTTGAGTCAGCCCTTCTGCGGCGGGGCGGTAGTCAGGCCGCCTTCGGGGTCCAGGTGGGCGAGCACGGCGGCGCAGAGCTCGTCGAGCTGGCGCACCTGGGCCTCCGAGAGGCCGTCGAAGATCAGGTCGCGCACCTTGTCCACGTGACCGGGGGCCGAGGCGACGAGCTTCTCGTAGCCGGCTTCGGTGAGCTCCGCGACGTTGCCGCGGCCGTCGCCGCACGCGCGGTGGCGGCGCACCCACCCCTGCTGCTCCAGCCGGGCGACCACGTGCGACACCCGGGACGGCGAGGCGTTGGACCGGGCCGCGAGATCGCTCATCCGCAGCGCGCGTTCGGGGTCCTCGCTGAGCATCGCCAGCACCCAGTAGCCGAAGTGGGTCAACCCGGCGTCCCGCTGCAGCTGGGCGTCCAGCGCGGCCGGAACGACGGTCATCAGGGCGGCGAACTTCCGCCAGGCGCACTGCTGGGTGTCGGTCAGCCATCGCGGTTCGGTCACCCGAACAGCATACGCCGAGAGTATTTGAGCATTCAAATACCATGCTTGACCAGCACCGCCTGCCGGGAGGATGTTAGCCGCCGCGGCCCGCACCCTCACCGCCGGTCCAGCAGCTCTTCCGCGGTCCGGGTGTTGATCACTCGATCGGCGGGGATCCCACACTCCTCGGCCCGCGCGCACCCGTAGGACAGCCAGTCCAGCTGGCCGGGTGCGTGCGCGTCGGAATCGATGCTGAACAGGCAGCCGGTGTCGCGGGCCAGCCGGATCAGCTCCCGCGGCGGGTCGAGCCGGTCCGGGCGCGAGTTGATCTCGACCGCGACGCCGCTGTCCCGGCAGGCCTCGAACACCTCCACGGCGTCGAACGTGGACTGGGGCCGCTTCTTGTCGCCGATCAGGCGCCCGGTGCAGTGCCCCAGCACGTCGACATGCGCGTTGGCCACCGCCGCGCACATCCGCCGCGTCATCGCCTGCGCCGCCATCCGCAGTTCGGAGTGGACACTGGCCACCACGAGATCCAGCTCCGCGAGCAGATCCTCGTCCTGGTCCAGCGTGCCGTCGGAGAGGATGTCGACCTCGATGCCGGTGAGGATGCGCAACGGCGCTAGGCGCTCGTTCAGCTCGGCGACCACGGCCAACTGCTGGCGCAGCCGCCCGGCGGACAGGCCGCGGGCCACGGTCAGCCGGGGCGAGTGGTCGGTGAGCACCATCCACTCGTGCCCGAGGGCCCGGGCGGTGGTGGCCATCTCGGCTATCGGGCTGCCGCCGTCGGACCAGTCGGAATGCGTGTGGCAGTCGCCGCGCAGCGCCTCGCGCAGCCGCCGCCCTTGCTCCGGAACGTCCACTTCGGACCGCAGGCGCGCCAGGTACTCCGGTGTCTCGCCGCGGTGCGCGGCCTCGATCACGGCGGCGGTGGTCCGGCCGATGCCCTCCAGCGCGGTCAGGCGGCCGGACGCCACCCGTTCGTCCAGGTCCGGGAGGTCGTCGACGATCGCGGCGGCGCGGCGGAACGCCCGCACCCGGTAGGTCGGCGCACCCTCGCGCTCCAGCCAGAACGCGATTTCGCGCAGTGCCCGTGTCGCATCCACGCCGTCCTTGGTAGCCGCTGCCCGGTCGTCGCGCCACCGGCGATTCTCCCCGGGGGCTTGGCCGCGGCCGGGTGCGCGGCGTTAGATGGCGGCTAGAAAACCGTTTT
Organism: Saccharopolyspora sp. ASAGF58; assembly: GCF_012277335.1. Taxonomy (NCBI): domain Bacteria; kingdom Bacillati; phylum Actinomycetota; class Actinomycetes; order Pseudonocardiales; family Pseudonocardiaceae; genus Saccharopolyspora; species Saccharopolyspora sp. ASAGF58. The sequence continues at coordinate 7,074,253 of NZ_CP040605.1, forward strand.
TCTCGACGAGGCGCGAGGTGCAGAGTGCAGCAGTACGAACTGGCGGTGCTGCCCGGCGACGGGATCGGCAACGAGGTCATGCCGGAAGCGTTGCGGGTGCTCGACGTGATCGGCGCGAAGTACGGCGTGCGGTTCGACTACCGGCATTTCGACTGGAGTTGCGAGACCTACCAAAGCACCGGGCGGATGATGCCCGCCGACGGGCTGGACCGGCTGCGCGACCACGACTCGATCCTGCTCGGCGCGGTCGGCTGGCCCGGCGTGCCCGACCACATCTCGCTGTGGGGGCTGCTGCTTCCGATCCGGCGCGAGTTCGACCAGTACGTCAACCTGCGGCCGGTGCGGCTGCTGCCAGGCGTGACCCCGCCGGTCCGCGACAAGCAGCCCGGTGACATCGACTTCTGGGTGGTCCGGGAGAACACCGAGGGCGAATACTCGCAGCTCGGCGGCCGGCAGGGCGAGGGCACGCCGAACGAGATGGTGCTGCAGACCGCCGCGTTCACCCGGCGCGGCACCGACCGCATCATGCGCTACGCCTTCGAGCTGGCCCGCAAGCTCGGCAAGCCGCACGTCACCTCGGCGACCAAGTCCAACGGCATCTACTACTCGATGCCGTACTGGGACGAGCGGTTCGCGGCCATTTCCGCCGAATACCCGGAGATCACCGTCGACCAGGACCACATCGACATCCTGTGCGCCCGGTTCGTGATGTCGCCGGAACGCTTCGACGTGGTGGTCGCCAGCAACCTGTTCGGCGACATCCTGTCCGACCTGGGGCCCGGCGTGACCGGCACGATCGGGGTGGCGCCGTCGGGCAACATAAACCCTGAGCGCACCTATCCATCGACGTTCGAGCCGGTGCACGGCTCGGCGCCGGACATCGCGGGCCGGGGCATCGCCAACCCGATCGGCCAGATCTGGTCGGCGGCGATGATGCTGGACCACCTCGGCTTGCCAGCGGCGGGGGCGGACGTGGTCCGAGCCATCGAGCAGGTCCTGACCGATGCCTCGGCGCCGCGCACCCCGGACCTCGGCGGCAAGGCGACCACCGAGGACCTCGGCAAGGCCATCGCCACCGCAGTGCAGGGCTGAGGAAGACCGCCTCCGCCTCCCCGGCTGGGGTTCCGGTCCGCCGCGGGTACCCGGCGAGGTCGACCTCCGGCGGCGGCCGGAACTCGCCGGCGTTTGGGTGGTCAAGGTCATCAAGGTGGACTTGCCGGACTCGTTGGCGCCTGCCAGCTGCAGCCTCCCGTCGGCGAACCACGCCTCGGCGCGGTCGAACTCCCATAGGTTGACCACGCCGACTCGCAGAGGCTGCCAACGCCGCCGTCCTGGCATTGGCAATCCACCGTGCTCGGCTTGCTCACGCCAACGCAGCGCAGCATCGGCATGCTCTTCTGTTGCAGCGTCATCTGTCTGGGTCATCGGTTATCGTCCATCTCAAATGTGATCATCGGTTCAGGGGCCGACTCGCCAAGGTCGGCAGCGAGGACGGGCTGGAAGCTGACCCGCGGATTGCGGTATCGCGCAGCAATGGGTTGGACGATCCACTCACGACTAGGGTTGATGCGCACGAGGCCGACGCTTTGCAGGATCGGCTCAACTGCGGCTCGCAACCGGCTCACTCCACCACGCAGCTCGTCGGTCAGCGCCTCGGCGTACCGGGCGGCGACGTCCGCGATGCGTTCGTCAACAACGGCCGATGCCACCGCGACCCGACCTACGGCATCAGGCGGTGGGCCGGCAGCAATCACGGCGTCCAGGATGTTCAGCGCGAACCATGACGAGCGCCTGCTTCCAGGAAAGGCCACAACAAGTCCCGCCGGACTGTCCTCCGGCAGCCGTAGCAGCATGCCCTCAGCCCTGATCTCCACTGTGCCACCGGTCATCTCCGTCACAGCGGTAACCAGCGAAGAGCGTTGCGCGCGAGCGTAGTCGGCATCCTCGGGATGCAGGTCGCCGTACAGCAACACGGTGTCTTCCAATAGGCGACGCAGCATGCGTTGCCGGCGCGTCGCTATCCGAACCTCCTCAACGTCTCCACTGTCGGCGATGAACACATGATGCACGGTGTGCGGATCGATGAACTGCAGCAACGCATCGGGATTGATGTCGAAACCGCCGCCGATCCCTTTCCCGTCGTCCTCCCACGGCGCAGCAACGCGGCATCGGAGGTACGGCGGATCAACACACCACACCGGACCATATGGTCGACCGCCTTCATGGTCGCCGCAGTGTCGCACTGCCCGCCCTCAGTTTTCGTCGAAGTACGCTTCTGCGGCCCAACGGATCTGTGCCAATCGTTTTGAAACTGCACTGTGGTTGGCGTACCCGAGTATGTCGGCGATCTCGGTCTTCTTTGTGACGCCGCTGTTGAGCAGCACGACGATCTGCCGGTTCCGGGCGTCCAACAGCGCAAGGAAGTCGTTGGCGACGAGGTTGCCCAGTACTTCGCTCTCTGGTCCTTGGACTGGTGTGGTGTCGGTCAGCTCGACGAACGTCACCTTGACCTTGCGTCGTTTTCCGTGCAGTTTGCGTTCGAAGTCTTCCCGCGAGTACGACCAGTGGCTGGAGAAGTCGTCTTCGATCCGATGGGACCGGACCGCATCCAGAATGCCGCGAAGGCGACCAGTCCTGTCTGCGGCTTCAACGGTCTCGACAAGAGCATCGTGGGCTTCGTCCTCGCCGAACCACACGGGCCCGCCATCCCGTGGGTTACCAGCCATGGCCCCAGCGAGCATTCCGCCGTCCTCCAGAGTGACTGGCCTGGGAGTCCTGCCCTTGTCGACTTCGGAAAAGTCCTGCACCCGATCTTGGATGGTGTCAGTGACGGCAGGCACCCAGAAGTCCAGGTTATGGGACAGTAGCCGAATCGGGTCATCGGCCGATGAACGCCTTCATCTTCGAACCCGACACGAGGCGGGGCCACACGGTCCATGCCCAAGCGCGGGCAAGCCGGGTATCGAAGTCCGGCGGCAGAAAGTCATCGATGCCAGCCCAGTCAGCCAGAAACGGCCATTGGCCACCACGTAGCACCGGGGGTCCGAACATGTGCAAGACACGCCTGGGCAGGAGGTGAAACAGCGGAGAGTATTCGAAGTATCTTGTCCGTGTTCTTGGCACGAACACCACGTTGACGTCGCCGAGGTCGGCGATCTTCGCCATCGACTCCGACAGGTCGTCCGAGTCGAAAAACCGACGTCGGAACTGAGCCGCCTCCCACAGCATGTTCCACTGCGCGACCGCAACGTGCCCGTGGATTCGGCAAGGTGGAGCGCCGCTGTCTTCACGAGGCATGTTCGGCAGCATGGGTTCAGTAAGGTCGGTGTATGCCGATAACCGCTGGTTCGGGCGCAATTCCGGTCACACCGGTGCTGGCTGGCGTCATTATCGTGCTGCTCGTCGCGGCGGCCGGTGTCGTTGCGCTGGGTGCTCTGGGCCGGTGGCAGGCGGTGCTCGGGGCAGGTTCGCGCGGAGCGCTGCAGCTGGTGATCGTGTCCCTGGTGATCGCTCACATTGTGAACTCGGTCGTGCTCGTCATGGCGTTCCTGATCATGATGTTCGGTATCGCGACACGCACTGCCGGGCGGCGGATCACGCTCGACCGCACCTGGTGGTGGGCGGGTTTGCCCATCGCTGTGGGGGTTGTGCCGGTCGTGGCTGTTCTGCTCGTCACGGGTGTGGTTCCGGCGACAGGGCTGGTCCTGATTCCGCTGGTGGGTCAGCTCATCGGTGGTGCGCTGACGGCGACCACGCTTGCCGGCCGCAGGTTACTGGAGGAGTTGTCACAGCGTCGGGGTGAGGTGGAGGCCGCGCTGTCGCTGGGCTTGACGGACAGCCAGTCGAGGCTGGAGATCGCGCAGCCGGTCGCCGGGGGTGCCCTGGTTCCCGCGCTCGATCAGACGCGGACGGTGGGCACCGTGACCCTGCCGGGCGCTTTCGTGGGCATGTTGCTCGGGGGCGCAAGCCCGGTCGAGGCGGGGGTGGTACAGCTGTTCGTCCTCATCTCATTGCTGGCGGTGGAGGCCGTCGCGATCGTCGTCACGCTGTACATGGTGGCGTTGGGCCGGCTGACCCGGACTTGAACCGGCAACGCCCCGGCCCGCGACTGGTGCACTGCTTTCGCGGGCGTGGAGTGCCGTACGAATGGTGCGGCGCCAGCGGCGTTCATGAGGCAAAAAACAGCAGTGCCGTACCCCGGTGGGCCGCATTCGCCAGGCGAAGCGGCGCCACCGGAAGGTGATCATTGCTGGATGCGCGGCAGTGCGTGACGTTTGCTCAGCGAGCTGGCCGTGGCTCCGCCGGCTCTCCAACCCCGCAGCGACAGCAGCGGAGCGAGCACCGCGTCGCGGCGCACGATGAAATGCGCCAATGTGCGGAAACGTCCCACGGTCAGACGCTTGGTCGGATCAGCGGGGATGGGTGCCATCCGAGAAAGAACAGGTTCACGCTCGGGTCGAGCCTCACGTCTGAGTCAGCGTCCAGACTGGGGTGGCTGGGATAGCCATCACCCCGGCGCGGAGCACCAAAGTTCAACCCGGAGATGGGTCAAAAAGAGCACGAACATTGCCCACACAGATGGGTCAACCTGCCTACCTTTGACCTGCGGATTTACCGACTGCCACCAGGCAGAAACAACAGCCCATGGTGATGACGCCGTCGGCGGCCTCGACGGCGTCGGTGGTGAGCTTTTTCGGGAACTCCTGGGAGAGGTCCAGGCAGAGTTCGTTCATCACCTCGACCACAGCGGGTTGACGGTGTCGGCGGGGGCGGATCCGGCGGAGCGGACGGTCACTCGGCTCTGGGCATGGTGGTGCAGCAGAGCGGCGGCCATCTGAGAGCGACCGGCGTTGTGCACGCAGACGAACAGGACCTCAGGGGTGGAGGACACGGTGACTCCGTGATTCTTGGCGATGTCGGTCAGCCGCTCGCGGGCGTAGCCACCCGAACCTCGACCACCTCGCGCAGCTGGGCCTGGAGGTGGGCAATGGGGCGGTGCCGACCGAGGGGACCCGTTGCCTGCAGGAGCCGCGACTGCACCTGCTCGGCTGCGGGAACTGGACCGGCTGGGCCTCGGCCACGCTGGTCCGGGCGAGCCGGACCGCGAAGGCCACCGTGGCCGAGATCGCCGAACGGCGACGGTGGACGCCAACGTCACCATGGACGGATTCGTGTTCAAAGGCGACGTCTACATCGAGGACCACATCAGCTTTGACGTGCAGGACTCCGACTGGAACGACCACTACATGCACGTCCACGAGTACCACGAAGCAACTCTGAAATTCCGTCTCACCCTCAACGACAACCGCACCGCAATCGAAGAATGCTGGCTGGAAGAAGTCGTGGAGAAACCCCCAGTCCGTGATCACGATCCCGAGGAGTAGGCGCCGGGCAGGCGCCCCTCAACGATGGTCTGGCGGTGGGCCGGGTTGTTCTGGGCCAGCCGTTCCAGGGCGTAGACCCCGGCCAGTGCACCGCTCGTTTGTCCAAGCCCAACTGATCGGCGGCGGCGGTGTAGAGCTCGGTGACGCGCTGCCCGGCGGCATCGGCCTCGGTGTGGCGCTGGGTGTGCTCGGCCAGCACTGCTTGCGGCCGGTCAGCACCAGCACCACCAGCACCACCAACCCGACCAGACCTGCGTCGCGGGTCGAGGCGGCGGCTGCCAGTGTGAGGACCGGGGTTGAGTAGCAGCGGTACCGCGGTTGCCGAACTAGCGGCCAGGCCGGGACTACTCGTTAAACCAGGGGGTGACCTGGACGGTGTCGGCCTTGTTGCCGTTCCACCAGTAGACCATCCGGTAGGTGTGCCAGTTGCCGATGTTGAAGCCCTGCTTGTCGCAGTTTTCGTCGCCACCGTCGTTGATGGTCATGACCGTCGAGATGTTGCCGTCGACCCCGGAGCGGAGCTGGAGCTGCCCGGTGACGCCGTGGCCGTCGGCCTTGGTGTCGCAGATCTTGAAGACATCACCGTCATCGATGAACGTGAACTGCCCGTGGGAGTCGACGAGGGTCTTGTTCTCGACTGCGGCGGCGGGGACCGCCGTCAGGCCCACCAGGGCCAGCGCCGAGGTGCCAGCGACGATGAGGCGGGCGATCCAGGCCGTACGCATATTTCTTCTCCTGCCTTCTCAGATCATCCTCGGGAAGGTACGCCCACCCACGTTACTTGGGGTGTGGTGGGAACCGAATACTCCAGGAAGGGGGTCGTGATGGTGCTCGGCCCCACGCCTTCTTGCGCTGGGCGATGCGCAACAAGCTGCTGGCCCGCGTGACGCTCCCGCACCAGGACACCCGCAACCCGGCCCCACTCAGCCAACACCACCGCCTCGCCCTGATCCGGCGATTGGTCACCGACGAGGACATCCCTCTGCTCACCCGCGTCGCCGCCATCCTGATGCTGCTCTACGCGCAACCGCTGACCCGCATCCTGCGCTTGACCGTCGACGAAACGGTGAGGTCAGCATCCGGCTCGGCGAACCACCCACACCGGTCCCAGATCCCTTCGCTGGACTGCTGCAACAGCACATCCAGCAGCGGCTCAACCTCACCACCGCTACCAACCCCGAGGCACGCTGGTTGTTCCCTGGCCGGCGTGGCGGCCAACCCATGACCACCGACACGGTCGAACTCCGCCTCCGCCGATACGGCATCCGCACGCTCACCGGCCGCACGACGGCGCTCCGGCAGCTCATCCTCCAAGCACCCGCGTCGGTGGTCGCCAGGATGCTCGGCTACACCCTCGACCACGCCGCCCGACTCGCCACCGAGGCTGGAGAGCCTGGGCCCGCTACGCCCCGATGACCACTCCCGGTGACACAGCACGACGAACACGCGACAGTTGAATCGCGAGGTCACCAACTCCCAACACCCCGATCACCCACTCGCACCTGGCGCCGAAACCTGGACTTCCTACCTCCAGCGCGCCATCACGGGCCTGCAGAACATCCTCGCCTGCCACGCCGGCGGCACAGTGCTGATCGTCGGACACGGTGAAACCATCACCGCCGTTGCACACCACTTCCTCGACCTCGCCGCCAGCCTCCGCGCCACCGCAGCGTTCGCCGCGAACTACGCCAGCATCACGCGATGGGAGCAAACAGCCACTCTCCTGGACCCGCCCCGGAACCGGATGGCGCTGGACTCTACTCACCCACAACGACTCCACCCACCTCACCAAGTAGCCAGTGGAAACCCGTGCTCTGCCGCAAATTCCATCCTCAAGCCGTGCGGCGAAGTCACCGACAGATGCCGCTCCGAGACCTACCCCTGCCGACATCCGCGGCGTCACCCGCGACGCCCACTACGTCGCCGAACGCTACTGGCCACCCTGGCCGCGCTCGATCTTCGCGGCCTTGCTCGTCAGGCCGGGTCGCGCACTCTGCCCCAGCGGGCCGAGGCGAGTGAGCGCTGGCCAACGGCTTACTCGCTTGCGGTCAGCGGCGGTAGGCGTCACGGCTGCCCGTTCGGCTCCCGCCGGGGAGGTGCCCCCAGGACCGGCAGGACCCGCCATGCGTCAAGTCCGCCTTACTGGGCGGCGTAGTGCTGGGCCGTTGCCCGATCACTGAACCGCACCTCTTGTGACCGCGTCGTGTGGACGATCTTGACTGCCACCACGACCTCCCCGTCCGACTCGAAGTTCACCCGCACCCAGACGCTCGCACATCCGTTTGATCGAAGCTCGGCGGCATGCCGCCGACGGGATCACTGGCGGGCGCAGTCGTGTGCGGGTTGCCAGGTCAGCGTGGCCGGACGCTTGGCGGTCCGCAGGAACGCGATCAACGCCTCCGCGATCGCGTCGATGGTGACTTCGCAGTGCGGGGGGAATTCGTCGGTTTCGTACAACACGGGCCGCTCGGGACCGTCTCCGTGGCTGTAGAGGTGTACCGGCTCAGTGCCGTGGCCGTCGTTGCCCTGGTAGGACAGCGCGCCGCGGTCACCGTGGACGCCGGCGATCACGGAGTGGTCCGGCACGGTCAGGAACGCATCGGGGTCGTCCTCGTCCGGGATCAGCGTCTCCATCCGGGGGCGCTGAGTATGGGTGAGCAGGGCGTCGCTGACCTGGTCGCTGGATAGCAGCGTCACGAACTCGCGCACCTGCTCGGGTGTGGCCAGCTCGGCGACGTGCTCGGCGGGCGGCTGGTCGGGTTCGTAGGCCCAGTACTGGGCTTGGATCGTCACGACGTGCGCTTCCCTTCATACCGGTACGGCTCCCCGCGGGGACCGTAGACGATGAGTGTCGCACCGGGCGGGAGGAAGTAGCGCAGGAACGGGTGGCAACTGACATTGGTCACCGGGTCGATACCGCACGGGTCCTTCCCGATCACGATGGTCCGGGTCTCGCCCGCGGTCATCGTGGAGGCTTCTTTGATCTCGATGTGCCGGGCGATGTCAGGCACGAAGCCGCCGCGAGCCAACCCGAGTTCACGGGCGCGCTGGACCGCGGCGGTGTACGACGGGTCGGTCTGGCCGGAGGCCAGTTTGGTCCCACTGGCCAGCTCCCGATCGCTCGAACCGTCGCCAACCGCCAGCCGCCACCCCTGGAGAGGCTTGCCATACGGCCAGGGATGCTCCAGCCGGGCGCGATAGGCAGCGACCCGCCCCGCGGTCGTTCGCTCCGAGGTACCGGTGGCCGCCGCAGGCCGGGACGGTGCCGCGGAGACCGCTGCGGTGCCGCCGTGCTGGTTGATCCATTCCTCGGTGTGGCTCCGCACGGTCTGCAGGAGGTCCCGAACCTGGTCCAGCTCGACGGGCAGCGCGGCCAGCCGGACGTGTGCTGCGGCAAGGCGGCTGGCTTGATGGGTGCCGGCGGCCAAGGCCGCCAGTCGCGGAAGAAGATCGTCGGCCAGCCGCTGGTGCGCCTCCTGAACTGCCCCGTCGGGGAGGACACCGAGGGCGCTGTGTCGTCGTGAAAATAGAGAGATGGGTGTCCGTCGTAAAAACTGGGGGCCACGTCGGCGATGTCGGGGGCCGTGGCCCCGACTCCAGGTGCTTGACCTGCAGGTTTCGTGATGATGTCCTAAGTTGTGCAAGCTGCACAGCCCAGGGACGGGCCCTGGTGTGTATCCGATTGCGCTCAGCTCCTACCGGACTGCTGCGACGGCCCAGCGAAGAGCGCTCTGCTGCGCGATCAGCGCAGCGAACCCGGGCAGGTGGGAGGCCAGCCACAGGTCAAGATCGGGCGATTGCCGCCCCGAGGAGACGATCACACCTGACGAGGCCTCGTGCCGTTCCTGAGAGAACACGCCCTCGATGCCAGCATCATCGACATGCTGGTCGGGCTCGGTGAGCCACAGATTGACGCCGTCGCCTAGACGAGTAAGTCCAAATTCCTGCGGGCATGAGGCGACGGCGTCCATGATCCGTTACCGATTGTCCCTGCGGTGCCTGGGTGCTCCAGAAAACCAGTCTCACCAGGGCAATCCGCGCTATAAACAACGCCTGGCCGCGCCATGGCGGGAAGCAGCGGGGGCGTGTTCGCGGCTATGCGGTTCGCGACGAGCGTTTCGGTAAGCAGAGAACACCCGTGAGTGTTTTTGGGTGCTATGGCACCCAAAAACGCTCACGGGTGTTCTTCCGCCAGCTCACCCTAGGCTACTAGAACAACCGAGCGACCCTTGTGGGCGCCGGCCCCCTGCATCGGCACGAACCCGGCCACAAGGTTGGAACAGCTGATCAGCCGGTCCCCGGATCGCTTCAGCGCCCAGGACCGGGTCAACCCCAAGATGCGCAGGGGAACCACGAGCGTTCCATCATCGGTCAGCTGGCTTACCCAAGCCGGAGGCACGTCCCACGCGCCGACCGTCACGATGATCAAGTCATAACGGCGGCCAGGCTCGACGCATGCCAGGGCGGAGACGATCCCGCGGACACTGGATCGGATCACGTCTTCACTATGGGAACCTCCAAACAACGTGACCACTCACATCGTGCGACTTCACGTCGCACCCCATCGGTGGTGGTACAAGGTGATCAACTCGGCGGCCGGGTAGTTGTTGCCCGGCATTCAAAATGAACATGGCGGCGGCGCTGTAGATGATCACGAACAGGGCACCGTTCGTGCTCACGGTGACGCCGTCATGCTCATCCTGTCGGCCCTCGCCCTCCGTGCCGGTGACCAACTGCGGACACACTGATGCCACGACATGTCCGTGTTGATCATGGTGGAGAAAGCAGGCGGCCAGCGGTGAAAACCCCGATCAGCGTCCACGCCTGGACAGGTCGGGCGAAACGGCGCCGCCAGGCCAGCACGGCCGCAGCCAACGCGCACAGCGCGTCGCCCAACGCCGTGGCCTGCACCGTGAGGTCCACCAGCAGGTCCTGGTCCAGCTCGAACGTCCGCTGCACACCTTGACGCCGCAGCCACTCCACCTGATCGCCCCGGACGCCGCGCAGCCAGTGCCGCACGGTGGAGACCGGGCGGCCCAGCTCACGCGCGATCGAGCGGTAACCCTGCCCACGCGCCTTCGCGACCAGCGCCGCGCCGATGACCTCGGCCGCGTCCGCCCGCCGGGGCAGGCACCAGGCCGGCATGAGCACCTGGGTGGCCCGGCAACCCGAACAGCGTGCCCGGCGCGGTCGCACCAGGCGGTGCGAACCGTCGAGCTGCCGGATCTGTCGGGCCGACGCGGAGGACCACGGTCGTAGCACCGCCGAGCAGTGTGGACAGCGCAGCGCACCGGCGTGCAGGTCGACCTCGGCCTGCTCGACGTCCAGCACGATGATCACGGCGGCGGGCTCCTCGCACAGTGGTCCAGCATGCCTATCACGCTTGTGGCGGTCCAGGGGCCAGTTCGCGTTGCTGATCGTGGTCCTGGATCGTCCACAGTAGACGGACGGCCGGGCGATGTGCTGCCGTCACGATGAACATGAGGGATCAGGAGCGGTCAGCCCTGTGCTGGGCGGGCGCGCGTGGTGTTCATTCTGCCGCCGGGGACGAAGCTCTTGGGCGTGCTCACCGTCAATGCCGCCGACAGGGCTCCACGTCGTTATCCAGAACGCCTGACAACAGGTAGTGATGGTGATCGGTCAGTGTGGTGGCCAGTCGATAGACAGCGGTGTGCCGGCCGGCGGTGGTGGAGATGGTGATCTCGCACTCGACGACCCGTACCAGCAGCCGGCCCAGCATCGACAGGTAGGACCCGTCGGGGTATCGGGCCAGGACTGGCATCTTGCGGCCGTTTTTCAGCCGGACGAGGACGTCGGCGCCGGTGTCTGCGATCTCAGTGATGAGGTCTTTGGCGCCGAAGTTGCGGTCGGCCAGCAGGATCATCCCTGGTCGCAGACTGCGCAGCAGGTGTGGTGTGTAGGTGGTCTCGCCGGTGGTGGTGGGGCCGAACACCGCGTCGATCAGGGTGCGTGTGCCGCAGGCGAGCAGGGCCACCAGCCGGATCTGGGGGTAGCCGGTGCCACCGTGGTTGCCGCGGTGTTTGGTGAAGCGGGCCAGCATTCTGGGGTTGTCGGGCACGGTCAGGGTGGTGCCGTCGATCGCACAGACCAGCAGGCCACGCCGCCCGTCCCTGGGCTGTGCAGCTTGCACAACTTAGGACATCATCACGAAACCTGCAGGTCAAGCACCTGGAGTCGGGGCCACGGCCCCCGACATCGCCGACGTGGCCCCCAGTTTTTACGACGGACACCCATCTCTCTATTTTCACGACGAGCGACCCATCTACTAACTTAACTGGCCCCCGGCAGCGTCACTGTGCCCACGATGCGGGTCTGGTCCAGCGCGGGCACCAGGGCGCTTCCGGCCACGGGCCGGGCGATCTCCAGCCGCGCCGCGCGGTCCACCATGCCCAGCGCCAGCGCCGCCTCCACTTCGCCGCGCCGCTGCTGCAGCTCGTCGAGCAGCCGCCGCCCGGCCAGCGCGGTCGCCACCAGGGCTCCGCCGATCAGCTGCCCCACCAGTGGAATCAGCACCAGTCCGGTCAGCGGGACGGCACCGGTGACGACCAGCACCAGCACCGCCGGCGCGACTCCGGCGGCGATCGGGAGTCCGGCCCACAGCCAAGTGCGGTCGCTGGTGATGCGCCGCCCGGCGGTATGGGCGGCGATCGCGAACATCAGCACGATGAACGCGGCGGCCAGGGCGGTCCACCGGACGATGTAGGCGATCAGGAGCGAAACAACGAGCAGCTGCACCACGCCGCGCAGACCGGCGAAAAGCACGTTGCGGTACCGGGCCAGCCCGCCGAGGCCGGCCACCGCGGCGGCGGCGACCAGCAGCAACGCGATGGCCACGCCGAGCGCCGGGGTGACCGGGATGGATGCGGAGGGCACCGTCCGACTCTAGCCGCCGGGCGGGCTCCGCCCGGGCCGGTCAGCGCGGGCTGTCGAGCAGTTCCACGGGCTCCGCTATCACGTCGACCAGCGCGCCGTTGCGGGTGACGGTGATCTGCAGCGGTCGCCCGATGGCTTCGGCGAACATCAGCCGTTGCAGGCCCTGCGCATCGCGCACCGGGCTGCCGCCCGCGGTCAGCACCAGGTCGCCGCGGTGGAGCCCGGCTCGGGCCGCCGGGCTCTGCCGGACCACGTCCACGACCCGCAGGCCGGTGTCCTGCCCGGTGCGTTCGGCCAGCTCGTCGGGCAGCGGCGCCGGGATCGTCACCAGGCCCAGGAAGGCGCGGCGGACCCGGCCGTTCCGGACCAGCGAGTCGATGATGCGGCGGGTGGTGGCGTTGATCGGGATCGCCAAGCCCAGGCCGACCCCGGCGACCGCGGTGTTCACGCCCACGACCACGCCCCGCGAGTCCGACAGCGCGCCACCCGAGTTGCCCGGGTTGAGCGCGGCGTCGGTCTGGATCACGTCCTCGATGATCCTGGCGGCGTTGCCGCTTCGTGCGGGCAGCGACCGCCCGAGCCCGCTGACCACGCCCGCGGTGACCGAACCGGCCAGCCCGAGCGGATTGCCGACTGCGACGACGAGCTGCCCGACCACCAGTTGGTCGCTGTCGCCGAGCTGCACCGGTTGCGGGGTCTCGCCGGCCGCGCGGACCACGGCCAGGTCGGAGAGCGGATCTGTGCCGACGACGGCGAACGGGGCGCTGGTGCCGTCGGCGAAGCGCGCGGTGCCGCCGGTGGCGCGGCCGATGACGTGCGCATTGGTCAGCATGAAGCCGTCCGCGGTGAACACCACCGCCGACCCGGCCGCGTCGCCCCATTCACCGGACGAGTGCAGGCTCGCCACGCTCGGCGTGATCGCCGAGGCCACGGCGGCAACCGTCCGCGAGTAGGCGTCCAGCCCCTCGAACCGCTCTCCCGAAGCCAACTCGGCCTCCAACCGGAAAATCGTGGTTATTGCGCAACGCCGGGCGTGCCGCGCTAATTCCACGCCTCCAGAGACCCGACCTCACGGGCGATCACCTGCGCGACGACGACGCGCGGCGCTTTTGCAAGCTCGGGACGGTCGCATACTGCATACTAAAGCCATCGGGCAAAACGCCCGCCGAAGAATGCCGGCCGCAAGCGCACGAACCGGCGGGCCCGCCGGGCGGACCTGGCCCAGCCCCGAAGGTAACCGCATGTCGCTGACCTCGAAACTGCCGCAGGGCGCGCGCCAGGTCGCGCGCCCGGTCCCGCTCCGGGAGACCGTCTACCAAGCCATCCTGGAGCTGATCATCACCGGCGAGCTCAAGCCCGGTCAGCACCTGGTGGAGAAGGAACTCGCCGAACTGCTCGGCGTCTCCCGGCAGCCGGTGCGCGAGGCGCTGCAGTGGCTAAAGAAGGACGAGTGGGTCGACCTGCGGCCGGGCTACGGCGCGTTCGTGCACAGCCCCACCCCGGAAGAGGCCGACCAACTGCTGAGCGTCCGCACCCTGCTGGAGGGCGAGTCGGCCCGGCTCGCGGCGCTGAACTCGACCAAGGAGGGCGTGGCCGAGCTCAAGCAGATCTACAAGCGCGGCATCCAGGCCCTCAAGGCCGACGACACCGAGGAAGTGTTCGCGGCCAACGCCGAACTGCACGCCCGGATCACCGAGATGTCCGGCAACAAGATCCTGGTCGAGATCGCGGCCCAGGTGGACCGCCGGGTCCGCTGGTACCACACCCCGGTGGCCAAGTCCCGGGGCAAGAAGTCCTGGGACGAGCACTCGGCCCTGATCGACGCGATCAGCAAGAGCGAAGCCGACCGGGCGGCCCAGCTGATGCGGGAGCACACCGAGCACACCCGGGAGACCTACCTGCGGCAGAACGCCGAGGGCTGAGCGCGGGCAATCGCCGGCGTGACGAACTTGACCGCCCGGCGCGCGGCTTCGCTGGTCGCGGAAGCGTTGGCGCTGCCCGGCCCGCTCGCGGTGCGGCCGATCGACGAGCAGGCCGGTCACGACGCGGCCGCTCGCGCCCGAGGCCTCGCGCTCGCCCGTTGCCGACACGCTCATCCGGCTCGACGATCGCCTCAACTGCGACGACGACAGTCCGGAACCGTTGCTGCGCAACCAACTCGCCCGTGCCTGGCAACCCACGCCGCTCGACGATGGCAACCGTGCGCGCTCCGGGTAGCAGCCCGGAGCGCGCACGGGTGCATCAGGATCGGGGCTTGCGGCCGAAGTGCACGGTCTTCGCGGTCAGCAGGAACAGGTCCGGCCGCCGGTCGATACCCGCCGGGTCGGCCGGGTCCAGCAGCCTGTCCAACGTCGCCAGGTCCTCCGCATCAAGGGAGTCCGCTAGACCTCCGCGCTGCCGTTCCAGCACCCTCCGCGCGAACCGCCTCGGCCCATCGGCCAGCGGCGCGGGGTGGTCCACGAGGAAGGTCTTGGCGCGTGCCTCGGTGAGCCCCGCGGCGCGCAGCATGCCCGGCCAGTCCTCGGCCACCGTGATGGATCCGGGCAGGTCGGCCCGCATCTGGTCGAACCGGTCCGCCATAGCCGCGTCGAGCCGGAACTGCAGGCCGGGACGCCCGAAGCCCAGGTCGCGCGGGAGCCAGCGGGCCGGCAGGCCGCCCTCGACGATGGCCAGCACGCCGCCGGGTTCGAGCAGCCCGGCCAGCCGGTTCAGCACGTCCTGCTGATCGCCGACGTGGTGCACGACCTGCCCCGACCACACCAGGTCGGCCGGGACCAGGTCGGCGAGCCCGGCCGGGAACTCGGCCACCTGGGTCCGCAGCCGCACGCCGAGCCGCTCGGCCCGTTCTCCGGCGCGCGCCAGCAGTTGCGGCGTCCCGTCCACGGCCGTG
Source organism: Saccharopolyspora sp. ASAGF58 (assembly GCF_012277335.1). NCBI lineage: Bacteria > Bacillati > Actinomycetota > Actinomycetes > Pseudonocardiales > Pseudonocardiaceae > Saccharopolyspora > Saccharopolyspora sp. ASAGF58. The sequence goes on from NZ_CP040605.1 coordinate 7,089,421, forward strand.
ATCTCGGCTTGCGGGAACACCGCCGCCAACTCGCAGGCCGCGACGCCCGGCCCGCTGCCGATGTCCAGAATCCGCTGCGGTGCCAGGTGTGCCAGCTCGCCGAGAGCTCCCTGCACGCACGGGCTGTGCGTCTCGCCTTCGAGCTCCAACAGGTCGGCCATCGCGGCCCAATCGATGTCGTTCACCGCGCCACCTCCGGCATGTCCGCTTCGATCAGGTCCCCGTTCACCGCGACCGCGGCCTTGGCGCCAGCCGCCGCCGAGACGAACCCGTGCAACGGGTGCGCGGGCGCGTTCCGCAGCCCGCCGGAGTCGACCACCAACCCCTGGCGGCGGGCCCGCGACAACACGAGCGCGACGTTCAACCCGGCGGCCCCACCGCCGATGACCAGTACGTCTTCCACGTTCGAACTCATGACACCGACCATGCACGCCGTGGCGACGACTTGACAAACCTTGTTGCTGTTTCTGCAATAAAAGGATGCAGGACGTACTCGCCGCCGTCGGGCCGCGACTCAGGACCATCCGCCAGCAGCGCAACTGCACGCTCGCGGCGCTGTCGGAAAAGACCGGGATCTCCGTCAGCGTGCTGTCGCGGCTGGAGTCCGGGCAGCGCAAGCCCAGCCTGGAGCTGCTGCTGCCGATCGCGCACGCCCACCAGGTGCCGCTGGACGAACTCGTCGGCGCACCGCCGGTCGGCGATCCCCGGGTGCGGCTGAAGCCGGTGAAGCACGGGGACATGACGGTGGTGCCGCTGACCCAGCAGCCCGGCGGCCTGCAGGCGTTCAAGATGATCCTCGGCGCCGACCGCAGCGAACCCGAGCCGCGAACGCATGAGGGCTACGAGTGGGTGTACGTGCTCGGCGGCAAGCTGCGGCTGGTGCTCGCCGAACACGACATCGTGCTCAAGGTCGGCGAGGCCGCCGAGTTCGACACGCGCCTGCCGCACTGGTTCGGCAGCACCGGGGAAGCGCCGGTGGAGCTTCTCAGCCTGTTCGGCCCGCAGGGCGAGCGCATGCACACCCGCGCGAAACCCCGCGACCGGTAGTCCCGACCGCACATCCGATCGCGTGCTTCTCGTCACCCCGGCGGCTTGCCGCGCCGACCGCGGGCCAATCGTTCCAGGGCGCTGCCGAAACTCCCCGTAGGAAGCCAAATCCTCCCAACCCGGCCTCGCACGGGCCACAACCCGTTGGACCGCAAGGAATATCTGCTCCGCAGGCGCGCGGACGGCCACGCCAGGCCGAGGACGTCGGTGCTGGCGCTGTGGGGCGTGCTGACCGGTGTGACCGCGATCGTCCTGCTGGTCGCCGGTGGTCTGGACGCCCTGCAGAAGACGGTCATCGTCACGGCCGCCCCGTTCGTGCTGGTAATGCTCGGGCTGGCGTTCTCCTTGTGGCGCGAGCTGCGCCAGGATCCGCTGGTCGCGCCGGTGCCGGTGGAGCAGCCCGTGGCGGTCGCAACAGTGCCGAAAGACCCTGAAACGTGACTTCCGTCTTCGGTTCGGGGCGGTCGGCGCTGCGGAACCGCCACTGGCGGCACACCGGCCCCGGCCGCCCCGGCCGTCGCGGAATCGGCAGGACTGACCCGCCGATGGGTCTTCCACCTGCGGTTATTGTGGTCGGCAACAGCCTGCGAGCTAGCACAGTTGGGAACCGCCATGGCTGATCCACACGGCATCGACCGCTTCGACGCGACCTTCGCGCGCGACCTCGCGTGGGCCCAGAAGCTGCGCGAGCAGCTCGCCGAGATGCCGACGATCGAAGAGCCAGAGCAGGTCGACTGAGCCTCATCCCTCTGTTTCGGGGGCGCGTCCCGCCGGCAGGTGCTCGGCGAGCAGCTCCAGCAGCTTGTTGACGTCGACCGGTTTGCTCATGCACTCGGTGGCCCCGGCTGCGATGCTCGCTTCCCGGTCGCCCTTCATCGCCTTCGCCGTGATCGCGATGATCGTCAGGTCCCGGTAGCGCGGCATCTCCCGGATGATGCGGATCGTGGCGTTGCCGTCCATTTCCGGCATCATCACGTCCATCAGCACGATCATGATGTCGCCCTGGTGCTGCAGCGCGTTGAGCCCGGCCAGCGCGTTGTCCGCGTGCACCACCTGCAGGCCGTGCTGCTCCAGTAGCAGGCGCATCGCCTGCACGCTCCGGTAGTCGTCGTCGACGACGAGCACCTTCTCCCCGTTGAACTGCAACGACGCGCGCTCCGCCGGCTCCTCGACGTGCAGCATGTGCTGGTGGCCCTCCTGCTGGATCAGTTCGGTGGACCGCATCGGCGGGTCGATGCCCTCGGCTGACACGTCCAGGCTGGACTCCGCCGTGCTCGGCACGTATCCACGCGGCGGGCGTTCCGGCACGGCCACCGGCCAGGGCACGGGCTCGGGCTCGGCGACCGGCTCGACCGGCTTGGTCATCGAGGGCTCCATCGGCAGGTACAGCGTGAAGGTGCTGCCCCGTCCGGGCTCGCTGTCCACCTGGAGCTCGCCGCCGAGCAGGGCGGTCAGCTCGCGGCTGATGGACAGCCCCAGACCGGTCCCGCCGTACTTACGCACCGTGGTGCCGTCCACCTGCTGGAACGCCTCGAAGATCAGGCTCAGCTTGTCGGCGGGGATGCCGATTCCGGTGTCGCGCACCGAGAACGCCACCCGCCGCCGGGCGTGGCGCAGGCCCTGGTCGTGCACCTCGCTGGGCTGGGCCGGGCGGACCCGCAGCTCGACGGCGCCCTTGTCGGTGAACTTCACCGCGTTGGACAGCAGGTTCCGCACGATCTGCTCCAGCCGGTTCCGGTCGGTGCGCACCGTCGGCGGCACCGACGGCGCCACGGACACCTCGAAGGCCAGCCCCTTGTCCGCCGCCAGCGGCTGGTACAGCGACTCCATGTGCGCGGCGAGGTCGACCAGCTCGACGTCCTCGGGCAGCAGGTGCATCTGCCCCGCCTCCACTTTGGACAGGTCCAGGACGTCGTTGATCAGCTGCAGCAGGTCGGTCCCCGCCTGGTGCACGGTCTTCGCCAGATCCACCTGCTGCAAGGTGAGGTTGCCCTCCATGTTGTCGGCCAGCAGCTTCGCCAGGATCAGCACGCTGTTCAGCGGGGTGCGCAGCTCGTGCGACATGTTGGCCAGGAACTCCGACTTGTAGGCGGAGGCCTGGGACAGCTGCCGGGCCCGTTCCTCCAGCTCCTGGCGGGCCTGCTCGATCTCGATGTTCTTCAGCTCGATGTCCCGGTTGCGGCTGGCCAGCAGCGCCGCCTTCTCCTCCAGTTCGGTGTTGGAGCGCTGCAGCTCGGTCTGCTGCTGCTGTAGCTGCTCGGAGCGCGCCTGCAGCTCCTTGGCCAGGTGCTGGGACTCGGCCAGAAGCGCCTCGGTGCGCGAGTTCACCACGATCGTGTTGACGTCGACGCCGATGGTCTCCTTCAGCCGTTCCAGAAGGTCCAGGTGCACCGAGGTGAACTTGTTGACGGACGCCAGCTCGATGACCGCCAGCACCTCGCCCTCGAACAGCACCGGCACGATCGCCACGTCCGCGGGTGCGGTTGCGCCGAGCCCGGAACTGATCCGGACGTATTCCGGCGGCACGTCGGTCACCAGGATCGACTTGCGGTCCGCCGCGACCTGCCCGACCAGCGACTCCCCAACCTCGAAGCGCAGCGGCGGACCCCCGTCGCGGGAGCCGGGGCGGCCGTAGCCTGCGGTGCGCTCCAGGATCGTGCGGTCGTCCTCCCCCGGCCGGCTCAGGAAGAACGCGCCGTACTGAGCCGACACCAGCGGCGCCAGTTCGGTCATGATCAGCTGGGCGAGTTCGTCCAGGTCGTGCTGGCCCTGCATCAGCGCCGAGATCCGCGCGAGGTTGGTCTTCAGCCAGTCCTGCTCCTGGTTGGCCCTGGTGGTCTCCTTGAGGTTGCTGATCATCGCGTTGATGTTGTCCTTGAGCTCGGCGACCTCGCCGGAGGCGTCCACGGTGATCTGGCGGGTCAGGTCGCCCTCGGTGACCGCGGTGGCCACCAGGGCGATGGCGCGCACCTGGGTGGTGAGGTTGCCAGCCAGCCGGTTGACGCTCTCCGTCAGCCGCCGCCAGGTACCGGAGACGTCGGCGACCTCGGCCTGGCCGCCGAGCTTGCCCTCGGTGCCGACCTCGCGGGCCACCCGGGTGACCTCGGCGGCGAACGCCGACAGCTGGTCGACCATCGTGTTGATGGTGGTCTTGAGCTCCAGGATCTCGCCGCGCGCGTCCACGTCGATCTTCTTGGACAGGTCGCCGCGTGCCACCGCGGTGGTGACCTGGGCGATGTTGCGCACCTGGTTGGTCAGGTTGCGGGCCATGATGTTGACGTTGTCGGTCAGGTCCTTCCAGGTGCCCGCCACGTTGGGCACCCGCGCCTGGCCGCCGAGGCTGCCCTCGGTGCCGACCTCGCGCGCGACCAGCGTGACCTGCTCGGCGAATGCGCGCAGCGTCTCGACCATCCCGTTGATCGTCTCGGCCAGCGCAGCGACCTCTCCCTTGGCCTCCACCATGATCTTCTTCGACAGGTCACCGCGTGCCACCGCGGTGGTGACCTGGGCGATGTTGCGCACCTGGTTGGTCAGGTTGTCGGCCATGATGTTGACGTTGTCGGTCAGGTCCTTCCAGGTGCCCGCCACGCCGTGCACCCGCGCCTGGCCGCCGAGCTTGCCGTCGGTGCCGACCTCGCGGGCCACCCGGGTGACCTCGTCGGCGAACGCCGACAGCTGGTCGACCATCGTGTTGATGGTGTTCTTCAGCTGCAGGATCTCGCCGCGGGCGTCCACGTCGATCTTCTGCGTCAGGTCGCCGCGGGCGACCGCGGTGGCGACCTGCGCGATGTTGCGGACCTGCACGGTGAGGTTGTTGGCCATGAAGTTCACCGAGTCGACCAGCCCGCGCCAGGTGCCGGCCGCGCCGGGCACCTCGGCCTGACCGCCCAGCCGGCCCTCGCTGGCCACCTCGCGGGCCACCCGGGTGACCTCCTCGGCGAACCCCGACAGCTGGTCGACCATCGTGTTGATGGTCTCCTTGAGCTCACGCGTCTCGCCGGAGACCTCGACGGTGATCTTGCGGGTCAGGTCGCCGGCCGCGACCGCCTTGGCAACGTGCGAGATGTCGCGCAGCTGGCCGGCGAGGTCGGCGGCCATCCCGTTGACCGAATCGGCCAGGTCCCTCCAGGTGCCGACCAGGCCGGGTACCTGCGCCTGACCACCGAGCTTGCCCTCGGTGCCGATCTCCCGCGCCACCCTGGTGATTTCCTGGGCGAACAGCGACAGCTGGTCCAGCATCTCGTTGACCGCCGTGCTCAGTCCAGCCAGCTCCCCGGGCAGCGCCGCGTCGGCCGCGCGGCGCGGCATCCGCTGCGTCAGGTCGCCGCGGGTGAACGCCCCCAGCACCCGGTTGAGCTCCGCCATCGGTGCCAGCAAGGTGCTGGTCATCGTGTTCACCGAGTTCGCGGCGACCGTCCAACCGCCGTGCGCGGAGCCGTCGAAGTCGATCTGCGGGATCGGCCATTCGCCCCGCTCCGCGGCGGCGCTGACGCGCTCCAGCTCTCCGACCAGGAACTGGTTTCGCTCGGCGAGCTCGTTGAACACCGTGGCGACCTCGGTCGCCAACCCGCCACCGGAGAACACCAGGCGGCGGCGGAAGTTGCCGTCCCGCAGCTCGCGCAACCCGATCACCAGGCGCAACAACGTATCCTCTCTCACCGGTTGGGCGAGATCCGGCTCCGCGGACGGCACGTCCGGCGGCTGTGACGACATGACGACCTCCGCCCCGCGTCAGCGCTTGCCGCGCGAATCGCGGTCCAGCCGCAGCTCGGTGGCCAGCACGGCCGCTTCGCTGCGGTGCCGCATGGCCAGCTTGGCCAGCATCTGCGACACGTAGTTCTTGATGGTCTTCTCGGCTAGGAACATGCGCTTAGCGATCTCCCGGTTGGTGAGTCCCTCACCGATGAGTTCCAGCACCTGCCGCTCGCGCGCGGTCAGCTCGCGCAGCGGGTCGGTCTGCTGCTGCTCCCGGCGCAGCCAGGACAGCATCGCCTCGGTCTTCTTGGGGCTGAGCAGCGACTGCCCGGCCCCGGCGGTGCGGATCGCGGTGACCAGTTCCTCGCTGACCACGCCCTTGAGCACGAATCCGGCGGCGCCGGCCATGATCGCGTCCATCAGGGCGTCGTGGTCGTCGAAGGAGGTCAGCATCAGGCAGCGCAGCTCAGGCAGCTGAGACTGGAGGTCGCGGCAAAGCTCGACGCCGTTGCCGTCCGGCAGCCGCACGTCCAGGACCGCAACATCAGGGTTGGCCTTCGGCACCCAGGCCAGCGCTTCGGCGACCGTGGCGGCCTCGCCGACCAGTTCGAGGTCGTCCACGGCCCCAACTAGGGCCGCTATACCCCGCCGAATCACATCGTGGTCGTCGACCACGAAGACGCGTGTGGTCATCTGATTTTCCCGCCCCCTTCGCCCCGGATTCCTAGGGAGGGCACTGACCAGGATAAATAGCGCTTCTACTGGGCGCTGGCCATAACCCGCCGAAGGCGGCGACCAACCGGCACCCGGCGGCAACCGGGCACCGGTCTCGGGCATCACCTCGCCGCGTAGATGCTCTCCACGAAATGCGCCAGCTGCTCCTCGCTGAGGTGCCGGGCCAGGTCGGCCTCGCTGATCATGCCGACCAGCTTGTGGTCGGCAATGACCGGCACCCGCCGGATCTGGTGCTGCTCCATCATCGACAGCACCTGATCCACATCGGAGCCGGCGTCGACCCAGTGTGGCTTACCCTGGGCCAGTTCCCCGGCCCTCATTTCGGCTGGGTTGCGGCCTTCCGCGCAGCAGCGCAGGACGATGTCGCGGTCCGTGATGATGCCGTGCAGCCGGTTGTCCCGACCGCAGATCGGCAACGACCCGACCTTGAGGTCGCGCATCATCTGCGCGGCCGTGTACAGGCTGTCGTCCTCATCGATGCACTTCGCCCCTGCATGCATGATGTCGCGCGCCGTGGTCATGGCTGCTCCTTTCGAATGCGGTGCTGGACTTCCCTCGCACTACCCGCACCGGTCCCGCGCGAAACCGCACGCCGATCGGCCCCATTTCCGCAGCTAACACGCGGCGGCCGTCACTCGGCGTAGCCGGCATCCTCGGGACTATCTTGAACGACTGCGCGCAGTTCCTGGATCTCCGGGCTCCTCAGACACGATTTCACGAAGGTGCGTCGTGTTCGCATACCTGCCACGAACGGTGAACTGCACCAGCCCGGCGAGCTCGGAGAGCATCGCATTGAAGTGGCCTTCATGGGGCGCCAGGAGCTCGTCGATGACAGCTTCCTTGGTACTTACGACGGATCCGAAACGCATTGGTATCACGGTGGCTTCCGCCGCCAAAGTGTCAAGTACACGTTCATGCGCGAGCAAATCCTTGCGTGTCCCGAGCGGGCGAGAGAGTTGCACCTCGCTGACCAATGCGGAGAGCTTGCCGTCTTGCCGTACGAGGCGACACCTACTTCTTCCGCGCCGTCTCCGAAACGAGGGTAGCTCTTCCGGGAGCTTCTCCCGGTGGTAGACGATCCCATACACATACACGCCGCGATCGATGCTGCCCTGCTGTCCTGATTGGACCTGTTCGCCTCGTTCTGCGCGTGGGACCATCGTTCACGCTCCCGAAAACGTCATTCCCGGCGCCGTAAGGGCTGCTTCTCCCGCTTAGCATCCTGGTTGGCACCGCGGAACTCGTCGAACTTTTCCTTGGCGGCGTCGATCACCCCCTTGGTCTTACCCTTGGCCCCGCCCTCAGCCATGCCCTGCATCAGCTCTGGAAGGTCCTTGCCGCCCGTCTGATCCAGGTCCAGCCTGTTGGTCGCCTCGGCGAACCGCAGGTAGGTGTCCACACTGGCCACGACGACGCGCGCATCGACCGTGAGGATCTCGATCCCCACCAGCGAGACACGCGCGAATACGTCAATGACCAGGCCCTTGTCGAGAATTAGCTCGACTACATCTGCAAGAGTGCCTCCAGTTCCCCGCTGTACCGGGGACCCACCGCCGCCTTGCATGCTTGCGACGGTCATGCGATCACCTTCTCCGGCTGGGTGTCACAGGTTCACGGCGACGCCGTCCGTGCTCTTTCTCATCCTCCTCGTCTTCGACGTAACCCTTGGCACCTTTCGCGGTACTCCTCGTCCTCACGAACGCCGGTCGAAGTCAGCCCACGCCCGCATCTCGAAGCTCCTCTTCGACAATCTCCCTTACCCAGCGCCGCACGGGCGACGTCCAGCCGGTCACGCGCCCCTCTCGGGATTCTCTTCCCCAAACGCAGGTTTGCTGGTCGTCTGCCAGCTCTGCAGCTTCTTCGTCTGCTGCGTCCGAACCTATGGTCAGGCCACTCAACGCGCACAGCACGCCTCGGCCGGCTACCAACGTCGCCACGATGTTCCGTGTCTGCGAAGCGCCGGGCAGAAGATCAAGGACGGCTGCGTCACCGAAGTCGGCCGTGGCACGGGCCACGACGGCCAGTCGCAGCGTGTCCTGGCTCGGCACAAAGATCATTGCCAGCCCGGAAAGGACGTCTCGTACACCGATGCCACGGCAGAGGACAGCTGTACTCGGTTCGACGTTCCCATCCGAATCACACAGCCCACAGGCACTCGCGAGGGTCTCTGGACGCAATACGACGACTGCGCCGACCGCGGCAGTTCCGATGCCAAGCAGGCGAGGAAACCACGTCATGGCGCTGCACCCCTTCTCCAAGGATGTCGATGCCGCTTCGGGCCATTGACAACCTCGATCATTAGCGCCTCGCGGTGTCTGGCATGACGGACACCGTGCTCGCCCATCAGTATGCACCTAACCCTGCATACGGAAAGTTTCCGCGTTGACTCATCCAAAATGCCCGCGTAGATGAGTCGTTGCCTCACGTAAGAATTCCCGCGTACGGCGTGTCGTGCGTCACCTGTGGGGGCTGGTGTGCTCATCGTGACCGATGGGACTAACGATGAGCCAGCGCAAGGCCGTGACGAAGGCAACCGCGATCCGGTATCGTTCGGCGTCCAAAAAGGACAAGACCGTGATCTTGGCGGAGTTGTGCGAGCTGACGGGCTGGCACCGCGACCACGCGCGGAAGGCGCTGCGGCTGGCACTGGGACCGAAACCCGTTGCCAGAAAACGGAAACCGCGGCCACCGGTGTATGGCGAGGACGTGCTGGTGCCGTTGCGGAAGATCTGGGCGGTGCTGGACGCGCCGACCGGTAAGCGGCTGGCCCCGTTCCTGCCCGAGATCGTTGCGGTGCTGGAGCGGGCCGGTGAGCTCGACCTGGAGCCTGGGGTGCGGGCGAAGCTGGTGTCGATGTCGGCGGCCACCATCGACCGCCGCCTGGCGTCGGACCGGAAGAAGGTGCAGCTCAAGGGCCGCTCGGGCACCAAGCCGGGGTCACTTTTGAAGTCGCAGATCCCGATCCGCACCTGGGCGGACTGGAACGAGAACACCCCCGGGTTCGTCGAGATCGATCTCGTCGGGCACGAGGGCGGCAACCCCAGCGGCGACTTCTGCCACACCCTGACGGTGACCGACATCGCCACCAACTGGACCGAAACCGCCGCGGTGCGCAACAAGGCCCAGAAGTGGGTTTTCCCGGCCCTGCAAGGCATTCTGGACGCGTTCCCGTTCCCCGTGCTGGGTATCGACTCCGACAACGGGTCGGAGTTCATCAACGATCACCTGCGGCGCTTCTGCGAGAAAAACAAGATCACCTTCACCCGGTCACGGCCGGGCAACAAGAACGATGGCTGCCACGTCGAGCAGAAGAACTGGTCGGTGGTGCGCCAGGCAGTCGGGTATCACCGCTACGACACCCCGGCCGAACTCGAGCTGCTCAACGAGATCTACGCACTGCTTCGCCTGCAGATCAATTTCTTTTCCCCACAACAAAAACTGCTCTCCAAACGCCGCGAAGGCGCCAAAGTGATCAAAAAAATAGGACACCGCCCGCACCCCGTACCAACGGGTCCTGGCCGACACGAACATCCCGAAGAAGATCAAGACAGCGCTCACCCGCCGGTACCGCACGCTCAACCCCGCCCAGATCCGCCGCGACCTCCACGCCCTCAACGACCGGCTCCTCGTGCTCGTCACCGCCAAGCAACCAGCACGCCTGCCCACCACGACCCCACCCCAACCATCCCGGGCAAAATCATCTGAGTCAACGAAACCCCGTTCGCGGGCATCTTGACATGAATCATCGGGGTTTCTCCGTGCGCTCCAACATGAGCTCTTCCCCGCGGTATGCCTACGGTGAATGGCTGGCACAACCTGGCAGCACCAGGCGGCCGGTTCAGGTACGTGAGTGGTTTCGGATGCTGTGGCGCCCAAAAGCGCTCACGGTCGGCACGTTGTTCACGCGCCGGGGGGACGTCGGCACGGCGTGATCAGGTTGTTCCAGCTGACCCAGCGGGGCGGCTGTGCGGTCCGTCGGTGTGGGGTGTGAGGTCGGGTTCGGTGAGGCGCCTGCGGGTGATAGCCAGGTCGCGTTCGAGCTCGGCGATGCGGCAAGCGGCGGACAGGACGGTGAGGCCGGAGTCGAGGAGTCCGCGGACGCGGGCGGCGAGGGTTAGTTCGGTGCGGCTGTAGCGGCGGTGTCCGCCGGCGGAGCGGTCGGGGGTGAGCAGGCCGGTGGCATCGAGGCTGCGGAGGTACTCGGGGGTGACACCGAGGATCGCGGCGGCGCGGGCCATGGTGTAGGCGGGATAGTCGGCGTCGTCAAAGGCGCTGGCCGCACGGTGGGCCGGGGAACGGTCGATCATATCCACCTCATGAGATCGGTATGCGCCCCGTCGGAGTAGTCGCTGATGTGGTCCACGTCATCGCCTATCACGTCATTACACACGCTCGCGCAATGCACACGCAGTCGGCTGCGGGGTGCGGAGCCTTGGCCGGAACTCTCCGCGGTCCGTGGGGAGAAGGGATCGGCAGCAGCCCACCACCTCCCTTGTTTTTGCTGGTAGACCTCTTGTCAGCATCAACACCCATAGGCCCACCAAGTGCCAGCGACCAACGGGCACCCCTCGACAACCCGAACGTCATACCGCCGCCGACGGCTCGGATCGAACGCCTACAAACCGTGGCAGGACTCATCAACGAGTACCGCCAAGCAGCCTGACTGCCCGACGAAATCCCAGATCACAGCCAGCGAACCCTTCTTGAAGCACTACGCCCAATGACGTCTGCCTTGGGCGCCATGATCGGACACCCATGGCGGACCGCGGTCGCGAGATCGTCCTCGAACCAGGGAGTCCCCGGGCGGGTTGATCCGGACGGCGGCCTTGTTCCCGTGCTCGAGCCACTCGCCGACGTGGCCTCGGCGCGGTCTTTGTCCTCGCCGGCGACGGCGTCTTCGAGGTCGATGATGACCACGTCGGCACCGTAGTGGAGGGCCTTGGCGAACCGGTCAGGCCGGTGGCCAGGTACGAACAGGAAGCTGCGGGCTGAAGCGATCCGCTCTCGAGTCAGGGGCACGCGAACATCACCTCCGCGGTGGCGTGCCGTGCCTCGCGGTGGGTCGCGACATGCAGGTCCACACCTTCTTCCACCGGTGTTCCGCACGCCGCCAGTTGCTCGCCCGCGAACACGGGGCTGCGTAGCCTGAACGACAGGGAACGCACCTGCTGGGATGCGTTGCGGCGCACGAGTTCCATCATCAGCACTGCCAGCAGCGGGCCGTGCACGACCAGGCCTGGATAGCCTTCCTCTCCCCGCACGTATGGGGTGTCGTAGTGGATGCGGTGTGCGTTCGCGGTGAGGGCGCTGAAGCGGAACAGCAGCGTCGAATCGGGCTGAGCGCCGAGATGCCACGCCCCGTCGGGCTGCGGTGCGACGGTGGTGTCCAGCGATGCGGGGTGCTCCGCCGCGCTGCGACCCGACCGGTAGACGATGTCCAGTTCCTCGATCAGACACGTGCGGCCCTGCTGGCGGAATTCGTTGTGTTGGGTGACGAACACCATCTCACCGGTCCTGCCGCGCTTGACGGCCACGTTCTTCAGGCTGGCGATGCGCTCGGCCGGCGTGCCGAGCCGCAGCGGGTCGAGAATCTCGCAGCGGCCACCGGCGAACATCCGCTGCCGGTCCGGGATGGGTGGCAGGAAGTGTCCGCCGCTCGGGTGGCCGTCGGCGCCAAGCTCGTGCTGCCTCGGCCAGTGCAGGAAGTAGAACCAGTGCCACAGCGGCGGCAGCGGGTCACCGAACTCCGCGACGAGGTCGGGTTGGTCCAGCAACGCCGACATCGCCGTGGCGGGACCGGCCGGCATCGGGTCCTCATCGGTGACCGGAGCCGGAGTCCACCCTTCCACATACTTGTCGAGCGTGTCCGCGGTGTCGTGCATGCGCTTTCCGTCCGGGATGCGTTACTTGTCGGTCGTCTTCGCCTCGGTTCGTGGCACACATCATGTGCACTGATGAGGTCCGCAGAACAATAGAAAGTCCTGATGGCATCATGCATTGGCGGCATCGGTGCCGAAAACCGGAACAGTCAGCGCGTGTTTCCTGGCGGGGAGCTGGATTCAGCACACCGGATCATTCGTCCCCCGCAGCGCCACTGTTGGCCTGCCACTCGGCTGAAGGCCAACGACCGTCCCGCACGGCCAGGCGGACCTGCCGGGTGATCTCGCGGGCCACCACCTCCACGGCAGGTGGTGTGCGCCCACTTCGCTGCGTTCCGAGGACGATCGAGCGCCGCACGTCGGGCTCGCACAGCGGCGCGGCGCTGAGCGAACCGCGGGCGACGTCCTCGGCGATGCCCACCCCAGGCAGGATGGTCCAGCCATAGCCGGCCAGGACGAGTTGCTTCTGCACCCGCATGGAGTTCGTCTGCACGACCACGTCCATGTCGACACCGGCTCGCGCGGCGGCCGAGTCGATCAGCGACCGCAGGGCGTGGCCGGCCGCCGGCATGACAAGTGGATGCCCGGCGGCCTCGGAGAACGAAATGGGCTGCTCGGGCCGCAGCCCGTCGGCCGCCTGCGCGACCGCCCACAGGCGCTCCCCCACCAACCGGTGCGCGTTCAGCGACGGGGTGCTGGCCAGGTTGTACAGCAGGGTCACGTCCAGATCACCGTCGTCGAGCCACTGCTGCAGATATCCCGAGTACGCGGTCATCAACCGCAACTCGATTCCGGGTTGCTCCCGCGCTATGGCGGACACCAGCGGTTCGGCGAGCAGGTCGGTCGCGCTTTCGAGCAGACCGACGGTTACCACCCCCGTCACCACACCCGGTGTCGGCTGCACCTCGGCCCGAGCCCGTTCGAGTTCGTTCAGAGCCCGCCGTGCACGGTCGACCATCACCGCCCCGGCCTCAGTGGGCCGCATGCCCTGACGGGTCCGCTCGAACAGGACGACGCCCAACTCCTGCTCCAGCGTGCGGATCTGCCGGGTGACCGCAGGCTGGACCAGGTGCAGCAGTTCAGCTGCCCGGGTGACGCTGCCCGCCTCGGCGACTGTCACGAGCGCCTTGAGCTGCTTGATGTCCACCGCATCCTCCCCACCATCCGCGACCGGCATAGGAGCCACCATCAGAATTTGCTATTTTCGGAACGCGACTATTAAAGCTCATGATGCTATTGGACCTGGGCACGATCCGGGTACGCGACGCCCGTTCGGCTCAGCATTGCTGGGTCGAGCGGAACGCCGACGGCTACCACGTCACCGGTCAGCCACCCTTCCCCGCCGTCCCCGATACCGTCGGCTCGGTGGACATCGACTGGGTCGACGACACCAGCTCGGCAACCGCAGGCTCCATATCCGCAGTCCTGGCGCCGATTACGGTCGATGACTGGCAGGAGGCCGCGCATCGCGTATGGCCGAAGTGGCAGCCGCTCAGCGGTATGCCCAGCGGGCTGCGGGTGGTGAGCATCGACGGCGAGAACGAGATTCTGCTCGGTGAACCCGGTTGCTTGTTCACGATCTTCGGCCCCGACCGGGTGCTCAGCCGGCTGTTCAGTGGCGACGTGCTGTTCGACGAGGTCCTGTTCGCGAACCTGATCCGCATTGTCGGCGGGCTGGGGCAGGTCTCCGTCCTAATCGGGGCATCGATGAGGGAGGCGTTCGATGGCTTTCTCGATTGACGAGGCGTTGCTGGCCGACCACGGCGTCGCGGCCGTCCGGTTGGAGTACCTCAACCTGGACGGGACGCACTGCGGGAAGGTGGTCTCCCGCGCCAAGTTTCTCGCCGGGATCGAGCGGGGGTGGGCCTGGCCGGATCTCGCATTCGGGCTGTGCCTGGGCAACACGGTGCAATTCGGCTTCGACTGGGGCGCCTGGCGCGGCGAGCTCCCCGATGTGGTCCTCGTCGCGGACCTGGACACGATGGTCTGGCCTCCCGTCGGCTCCAGTGTCGCCCGGGTGCTGGCCTCCTTCCGCGAGAACTCGGGGCGACCGCTGGCGGTCTGCCCCCGCACGCTGCTGAGAAGCGTGGACGGGCGGCTCCGCGAGCGAGGCCTGCACGCGTTCGCGGCCGTTGAGATCGAAGCGACCGTCTTCGAGGAGTCCTACGCCGAGGCGGCGGCGCAGCACTACCGCGACCTGACACCCCTCGGCGGGCGTAGCGGCGCGATGCTGGTGATGACCAAATCCCCGGCGTACCAGCGGTTCATGTCCGAGCTGCTGGACCGGTTCGACCAGCAGGGGATCGGCTGGGAGGCCTGGAGCGACGAAGCAGCGATCGGTCAGGTCGAGATCAACCTCCCGCCGGCACCCGCCCCCGAGGCGGCCGACCAGGCGGCGCGGGTCAAGCAATGCCTGCGCGAGGTGGCGCACGACCTCGGGCATTCGGTCACCTTCATGGCGAAGTGGCACGACCAGGAGTACGGGCAGGGGGCGCACGTCAATGTCTCGCTGCGCGACCCGCACGGCGTGAACCTGCTGACCGGTACCGGCGACGAGCCGGTACCCGACCTGATGCGGCACGCCGCGGGCGGATTGCTCGCCACGCTGCCAGGTTTCGCGTCCTTGGCCATGCCGTTCCCCAGTTCCTACCGCAGGCTCGCGGAACTGGAGGGGCCGCCCACCACGGTCACCTGGGGCTTGAACAACAAGTCGTGCGCAGTGCGGGCCGTGCCGTCGCTCGGCCCCGCCGCCAGGCTCGAGCACCGGCTGCCGGGGGCCGATGCCCATCCACACCTGGTCATGGCCGGGATTCTCGCGGGAATCGAGGCGGGCATCGAGAACCGGCTCGAACCCCAGCAGCCGATCGAGGGGCTGGCGTGGATGCGCCCGGACGGGGCGCTGCCCATGATCCCCTCTTCGATCAATCGCTCCGCGAACGCGCTGACGAACGACCCCCTGCTCGCCACCGCCCTCGGCCGCGAGTTCATCGACTACTGGGTCGGGACGCGCCGCTGGGAATGGCGCGCCTTCCACGCGGCGGGCGCGGGAGGGTCACCGGTCGTGTCGGAGTGGGAGATGTCCCGCTACTTCGAACTCGTCTGACAAGGAGCAGCATGTCCGTCAAGAACGGCGCCCTGGGCGAGCACCTCGCGCTCGGCCACGGTGTCCACGCCTACACCCAGCCGGACGGCTCGTGGTGGATCAACAACGCGGGCTTCGTCGTCGGCCCTGACGCCGTCACCCTGATCGACACCGCGGCCACGGAACGACGCACTCGTCCGCTCCTCGACACCGTGGCCCGAGTGGCCGGGCCGGTGCCGATCCGCACTATCGTGAATACCCATCACCACGGCGACCACTCGTTCGGCAACAGCCTGGTGCCGGAGGCGGTGGTACTCGGTCACCACAATGCTCGTCATGACATGGTGTCCTTCGGTGACCCGCCGGAACTGACCAGCTGGACCAGGATCGACTGGGGCGAGGTCCGCTGCCGCCCTCCGGAACTGACCTTCGAGTCAGGCGTGACACTGTGGCATGCCGACCTGACCTGCGAGATCCGCCACGTCGGCAGGACGGCGCATACCCGCGGCGACGTGATCGTGTGGATCCCCGACGCGGACGTACTATTCGCGGGCGACTTGCTGTTCAACGGCGGGACACCGTTCGTCCTCTCCGGTTCGATCGCCGGACTGCGGTCGGCGCTGGAGGACACCGTCCGACGAATGGCACCCCGGACGATCGTCCCCGGGCACGGGCCAGTCTGCGGCCTCGAGGTCGTCGAACAGACACAGGCATATCTGGAGCTCGTCAGCAAAGCCGCAGCCGACGGATACGCTCGCGGCGAGAGCCCGCTGGAGCTGGCGGGACGGCTTCGGCTCGGGGAGTTCGCCGACTGGCTGGACGCCGAACGGATCGTAACCAACCTCCACCGTGCCTACACGGAAGTCCCGGGAAGCCGGTTCACAGTGGACGAAGCACAGGCATTCGCCGACATGCTCGCCTTTCACGGCGGCACGCTGCCCACCCACGCCTAGGACACGCCATGCGATTCGTCACCTACCGCCGCACCGAGCGGAACGTCCACATCGGAGTCCTGGACGGCAGATGGATCTACCCCATCACCGGGCCACGGACCATGACCGAGCTCACCGCACTCGGACTCCCGCTGGCCGTCGAGATCGGACGCGAAGTCCTCGCGAAAGGATAGCGATTCCCAGCCGATCACGTGCGTCTGGAGGTGCCAGTCCAGCCGCCCAGCTTTCGCGACTTCATGGCCGTACCTGCTGATCACCTACATTCCGACGTACTTGAAGACGTCCGTTGGACTGACCGACCGGCAGTCCTTGATCGCGCAGACCGCTTCGCTCGTGCTCATCTGTCTGCTGCTACCGGTGTGCGGTGGCCTCTCGGACAAGGTCGGCCGCAAGCCGCTCATGCTGGCGTCCACGATCCTCTACGTGGCCACACCGCTGCCGGCGTTCCTGCTGTTCCGCGAGCCGAGTGTGGCGGCGGCGTTCGGTGGTATGGCTCTGATCGTCCTCGCCCAGGCCGCGAGTACCGCGATCGCGGCCGTGGTGATCAGCGAGATGTTCCCGACCAGGGGCAGGTATAGCTCGGCGTCCATCAGCTACAACGTCGCCTACATGTTGTTCGGCGGGACGGCGCCGCTGGTCGCCACGTGGCTGGTGTCAGCAACGGGTAGCACCCTCGTCCCGGCCTACTACGTGATGGTGATTGCCGCGGTGTCGACCGTGTTTGTCTTCTTGCTGCCCGAGACACTGCGGGCGCAGCGATGACCGCATCGTCGAACCGGGTCGCGGTCATCGGTGGTGGCGCCGTCGGAGTTCTGTGCGCGGGCGAGCTGCAACGGGCGGGCGCGGACGTGGTGTTGCTCGAACGTTCGACGTGCGGTACCGGGGCTTCGTGGGGGAACGCGGGATGGGTCGTCCCCTCGCTGTCGACGCCTCTCGGCGGCCCCGGTCTGCTGCGCACCACGGTGCGGTATATCGGCTGGCCCGGGCAGGGGGTACGTGGCGGCTGGAAACGCGGGACGCGACCATCACCGCCGATCGGGTAGTCGTCGCCGCGGGTGCGTGGAGTCCCTCGGTCGTCGCGGGGCTGGGGGTTCGGTTGCCTGTCCAGTCCGCGAGGGGATGCAGCCTGACCTCCGCGGGCAGCGGCACGCCACCGCGCCGGGCGGTCAAGCTCCTCGAGGCCCAGGTCGCGTGCTCGCCCGTTGATGGCGCGGTCCGACTGTCCGGCACCTTCGACTTGACCCGAGCGGACGCGCGCTTGTCTCCGCGCCGGTTGCCCGCGGTGCTGCGCGCAGCGCAGCCGTATTTCCGCGAGTGGCAGCCCGACCTGACTCGTGGCATCGCGTGGTCGGGGCTGCGTCCGGCGACGCCCGACGGCCTCCCGTTCGTCGGGCCTGTGCCGGGGCACGGTGGCCTGTTCGTCGCCACCGGGCACGGGACGCTCGGGATCACGCTGGCGCCAGTCACCGCCTGCGCGGTGAGAGACATGGTGATTTTTGATCGCCTGCCGGACGCGTTCACCGCTTGCGCCGTAGACAGATTCGAAAGGACGAGACACCGATGAGCAACAGAGCCCCCGATCCCGTGACATGCGAAGTGGTCAGGCACGGGCTGACGGCTGCGGCCGAGCAGATGGCCGCCGCGGTGGAGAGGTCAGCACGGTCACAGGTGGTGCGGGAGATGCTCGACTACTCGACCGGCGTCTTCGACGCTTCCGGCGGCATCATCGCTCAGTCGACTCGCATCCCGATCCACCTGAACTCCATGACCAGACCGTTGCGCCGCCTGCTCGAGCTGTATCCGTTGGCGGACTGGCGCACCGGCGACGTGTACATCACGAACGACCCGTACTCCGGTGGCCAGCATCTGCCGGACATCATGACGTTCGCCCCCGTGGTCGTCGACGGCGAGTGCGTGGCGATCGTCGGCACCATCGGGCATCACGCCGATGTCGGTGGCAGGGCACCGGCCAGCTACGGCGCGGACGCCACCGAGGTGTACCAGGAAGGCTTCCAGATCCCACCCCTGCGCATCGTCCGCGAGGGCCACTGGAACGAACTGTTCCTTCCGCTGTTTGCCAAGAACATCCGACTGCCCGACACGACAGTCGGTGACCTCAAGGCGCAGATCGCCGCATTGGGCATCGGTGCCGGTGAGGTGGCCCGGATCGTGCGGAGGTACGGAACCGCCGACTTCCTCGCAGCAGCCGTCGAGTTGGTCGCCGCCGCCAGGCGGGTGATGACCGAGGCCATCGGCATGCTGCCCGGAGGGGCATTCCGAGCCGAGGACGTCATCGACGGTGACGGCATCGACGACGAACCGGTGCGCATCGTGGTCGAGATACGCAGATCCGCCGACAACCGGCTCACCGTCGACTTCACCGGGACCGACGCCCAGGTTCGCGGGCCCATCAACAGCCCGATCGGCGCGACCGAGAGCGCCGTGTACTACGGGACGTCCGCCGTGTTGCAGCCCGGCGCGACACCGAACTGCGGCAGCTACGAACCCATCGACGTAATCGCACTCGAGGGATTCGTGCTCAACCCCCGCCATCCCGCGCCGGTCGTCGGACGCTCGGTATTCACACACCGCATCGCGAACGTGGTGATGGCCGCACTCGGTCAGGCCCTGCCGGACCGGGCCTGCGCACACCACTACGGCAACTCCAACGTCTCCATCCTCAGCCACCGGACGGACTCCGGCGCAGCCCGCGTCCTGTTCGAGATTGGCGTCGGCGGATGGGGCGGCAGGCCGGGGCAGGACGGTCCAGACGGGCTGTCCCAAGGTGTGCACAACTCGCGCAACAACCCGGTGGAGCTGGTTGAGCAGGAGTTTCCCTGCCGCATCCTGCGCTATGCCTACCGGACCGACTCAGGCGGGGCGGGTCGCTGGCGCGGCGGGCTCGGGCTGGAGCGGCGCGTTCTCGTGCTCGCCGAATGCGAGTTCTCTGCACAGTTCGACCGGATGAAGTTCGGCGTACCTGGCCTGCTGGGAGGCGGGGAAGGTGCGCCAGGCGAGCTGGAGCTCGAACGCAGCGGTGACGACGTCACCCGCATCCCCGGGAAAGTCGTCGGACTGCGGCTCCACCCCGGTGACGTGCTGACGGTCCGTACCCAGGGTGGTGGCGGACTCGGCGACCCCCGCGAGCGGGATGTGGCTGCTGCCGCCACCGACGTGCGGCTCGGCAAGGTGAGCCGACACTCCTTGACCAACGACTACGGAATGAACCTGGAGGAGATCGAATGAGCGCGTGGTGCGTGGGTGTGGACATCGGCGGAACCTTCAACGACATCGTCGCTGTCGACTTCGACACGGCGGACACCCGTTACCTGAAGGTGCCGTCCTCGCGCACCGATCCTGCGGCGGCCGTATTGCGCGGCGTCGACGCGCTGCGTGATGAGGAGGGCATCGCCTCGTCGGACATCCGGTTGGTACTTCATGGAACGACGCTCGCGACCAACGCGATCATTGAGCGCGAACTCGCCCCCACAGCCGTTGTCACGACGGCGGGGTTCGGCGACGTCCTCGAGATCGGCCGAACCTGGCGCAGCGAGCTCTACGATCCGTTCTACTCGCCGCAGTCGGCACTGGTGCCGCGCGACAAGCGATTCGAGGTGCCGGAAAGACTCGAAGCGGCCGGCCACGTGATCGAGCCGCTGCACGACGCGGACATCGACCGGCTGCTCTCGCGACTGCGTGCCGCGGACGTTGCCGCCGTCGCCGTGACGCTTTTGCACTCCTACACCAACCCCGAGCATGAGGAGCGGCTCGCGCGGCGTCTCCGCGATGTCGGCGACTGGCACGTGTGCGCGTCCGCGTCGTTCATGCGCGAGGTCAGGGAGTATGAGCGCACGGCGACGACGACACTGAACGCGGCCCTGATGCCGCTGATCGATCAGTACCTTCAGCGGCTCGAGAAGGGGCTCACCGAAGCCGGTGTCGACTCCGCCGTGCTGATCAGCCAGTCCAACGGAGGCATGCAAACACCCGAGCTCGCCAGGGAACGACCGGTGACACTGGCACTGTCCGGGCCCGTGGCCGACGTCGTCGCGCTGGAACGCCTCGGGCGGGCGCTCGATCTGCCGAACCTCATCGGCCTCGACATGGGCGGTACCAGCGCTGACGTATCGTTGGTCACCGACTTCACGCCACGGGTCACCACGGAATTGTCGATCGGCGAACTTCCCGTCCGCCTGCCCAGCATCCGGGTCGACGCGATCGGCGCGGGCGGCGGCTCCGTGGCGTACGTCGAAGGTGGTGCCCTGCGCGTTGGGCCACGCAGCGTCGGGTCAGATCCCGGGCCAGCGGCCTACGGGCGGGGCGGGACGGAACCCGCCGTCACCGACGCCCATGTCGTACTGGGCAGGCTGGCACCGGCGCACCGCCTGGCGGGCCGGCTCGACCTGCGTGCGGATCTCGCTGAGGCCGCCCTCGACAACAGTCTGGCCAAGCCTCTTGGACTGTCCACCGACGACGCCGCGGCCGGCGTCCTGAGCGTCGTCAACGCATCGATGGAGGGTGCCATCCGGATAGCTCTCCGACAGCGCGGCGACGATCCACGCGATTTCGCGCTGGTTGCCTTCGGTGGCGCCGGCGCGCTGCACGCGTGCGAACTCGCGCGCAGCCTCGGGATCCGCACGGTGGTCATCCCGCCGCACCCAGGCACCGTCTGCGCGCTCGGCCTGCTGTCGGCGGACGCCAGGATCGACGTGTCGAGGAGCGAAGTACACACGAGCACGGAACCGGAACTGCCCGCCGTGCTCAGCAAGCTGTACAAGGAGCTCGAGACCGAAGCCAGCGCGAGGCTTCTTGAGGCGAACCTCGCCGGTGACGTCGAGATCGAGCGATGGTGCGACGTGCGATACCGCGGGCAGGCATACGAAGTGCTCGTACCGTGCGCGAGCGGCGTCGTGGACGCCGCCGTAGTCGAGCAGACGGTCGCCGAATTCCATCGACGGCACGAGCAGGCCTACGCATTCGCCGACTTCGACGAGGAGTGTGAGTTCGTGACCCTCCGGGTCACCGCACAACGCGCTGTCGGCGTGCCGGAGCCACGACCGCAGCTACCTGATGAAGGGCGCGACGGTGTCAGTTCGCGTGTCTACGAACTCGGCGTCGGCTGGGTCAACGCCGCCGTGCTCCAGCGAGACACCCTGCCTGCTGCGCACACCATCGCCGGACCTGCCGTGTTGCAGCAGCGTGACACGACCAGCTGGCTGCCGTCATACGCCCAGGCACGCGTACACCCAACCGGCTGCCTCGTGGTCGCCATTGGCGGTTCAAACCCGGCAGACGTTGCCCTTGGGCGGGAGGAAAATGGGAGAATCGTGTGGCCTTGAACAGTGTTGTACTGCGCTCAACGGCACCGAGCTGCACGGCCTTGACCTGCGTTTTCTCTATTTTTGCAGCTCACTGTCTCCTGTGGACACAACTTGCAAGCAAGGGGTCGCTGGTTCGAACCCAGCTGCGCCTACCAAGGCCGCAGCCCGTTGATTTGGAGTGTATTCTGAAGGGCCTCGAAGATCCCGGACAGGGACCCAATAGGGTTACCCCGTAAGGGAATCGAGGGAAGATCTAGTGGCACCACCGAGCAAGTACTCGCCAGAGTTCCGCGAAGAAGCGGTCCAACTGGCCCTGGAATCCAGCAAATCCGTAGCCGATGTCGCGCGGGAACTCGGCATGCATCCCGAGACGCTGCGTACGTGGGTACGTCGGCATGAGCGCGAGCATGGAAATCAGGACGAGCCGTTGTCGGTGGAGGAGCGAGCCCGGCTCAAAGAACTCGAATGCCGTAATCGCGAACTGGAGATGGAAGTCTCCTTCTTGAAAAAGGCCGCAGCATACTTCGCGAAGGAACCCCGGTAGCAAGTAAGTATACGAGTTCATCGTTTGCCCACGCCGGCGTGACCGACGAACAGGGTGGTCTCCCCCAGCGGCACCCGGTCCGCCCACAACCACGTCCGCCGTTTGACCGCGATCCCACTGGCCTTTCTCCAGGCCACGCGACGCGACGGTTCAGCGGGACGTTTGCTGTCGATGCGGACAATGTCTGCCACCTCGCGGTCCTGCTGTTCCCGTCGCTGTCGCTGCGCCAGTGCCTCGTCCACGGTCTCGCCGCCGGCGTACACCGCGCCGTCGGCCGGGTCGTACCAGGCGTCAGCATCCGGATTCCCCTCCCCGTAACGAATGCTCATGAACCGCAGCCTGGGGCGATCGGCATCCCTGTATGCCAGTCCACCGGACCACCGAAGTACTCACCACGACGCCGACGGGCATCCTCGGCGATCGCACCGAGCCGAGCCCGTCGACGCCGCAGCTCGGCGTACGTCAGAGCACCAGCAACCGTCCACTTCACGGCGCCGCTGATCGCATGAGAAGCGTCGGCCGCCTGGCGCCGCCGGTTCCATTCGACCCAGCCCAGGATCAGGTCGCGCACATACGGCGACTCAGCGAGCAACGCCAACACAGGCACCTCGCAGTACAACTCCTGGCCGAACTCTCGCCACGCCGCAGCATCCATCAAAAGCCGGTCATACAACCACCGTGGAACGGCAACCCGCTCGTCGATCTTCGACATCATGCGCTCCTCCCCGGAAAGTCCAGAAACTTCACTGATGGGGACGCCTCAACCCGAATTTGCCCGCCCATAGCGATTCACAGTCGCCCAGTGCGCGCCCAAGCCAAGCTCCCAGCCGATCACGTCGAGTCGGGGTGTCGCATCGGAGCATCCGAGCCGGCAAGGAATTCATCGATCGCGTGGACCGAGATGATGTACGCCTTACCGGTATTCCGCGCACGCAGCCTCCCGTCAGCGATCAACTTCCTCACCTGCCACGGCGAGAGCGACAGCATCGTCGCAGCGACCCGCACCGTCACAGCAGCGCGATCCACTTCACCCGGATTCTGAATGACCCGAGCCATGATTCATCTCCAAACCAAGTCGACCTACATCACGGTAAGTACTGCCATGTATCCACAACTAGTCGACGACGGCCCGTGACGAAAGGGGTTCCGTGTGTCCACAGTGATCCATCGTGTGTCGCACCTAACGACACAATCAGACACAAATCGATCGTCCGCCCACAACGCCGCGCTCTGGCACCTCGGCGCCACGGCGCAAACCTCGCACGCGTCGTTGCACTCGCCCGATACCCGCACGCACCACTGAGCCAGCGCAGCCACCGCGTCGGCGTTGCGGATGTCGACAGTGCAGGGCACGCTGCGGCCTGGGGGCTGGGAGCTCGGCGGCCACCTGGCGGGCCGCCGCCTCGTCGACGTCGGCGACCCCACCCGTCATGGCTGAGCCGCCTTACGAGGTGGCGGGGCAAACCTTCGCCAATCCCGGCGGCCGCGCCGGTGACGACGGCCAGGCCACCGCCGAAGACTTCTTCCTAAGTCGCCATGCTCGCTCGCCCAGGGTTCAGCGGGTTCGGCTGCCGCCGTTGAGGCCGATCGTCTGACCGGTCGTCCAAAACGCTTCCGGTGAAGCCAGGTAGACACGGCCGCACCGACACTGATCGTGGGTCACTCAGGGGGCAGTGCGAAAGAGCGGGATATGCCCTGCCGCCATAACGTTTCTCGCCAGTGACCGGGCTTTTGGCGGCCACGGGCCCGCGGACGGTGACCGGGATGTGGGGCGCGGCCGGGCTGGCGAGGGTGTCGCATCACGCACGGGGAAACCGGTTTTCTCCGATGCCCGCTGGAGTCCGGACGCCCTGGCGCTGGCCCGGCTGACGCTGGCCCGGCTGGTGGTGGCCCGTCTCATCGATAACGGCCGGCCGCTGCGGGTGGCTCGGCCACCGCCCGGGGCGTGGTGCGCTTCGAGCCCGCGTACCCCAGCCCGACGAGCTTGTCGTGCGCCACATCCGCGCGGATCTTGCCCTTCGAGCGGTCTACGCACTCCTCCAGCTTCCGCAAGAACTCATCCCACCAGCATCGGCCGCCGCTCGGCACACCCCGGTGTCAGCCGGCCCGCTTCATGGGCCTGCACATAGTGCGCGAGTGTGATGCGAGCACCCGGCCAGCTCCGCCGCATCACGATACGAACCGGTCAAATCGAACGCTTCTAGAATCTGCATGATCTCCTCGGCAGACTTCACTCGTCCCTCCTCGGGAACCGAGCAACGGTTTGGTCACCGCAAAGCTCAGCCGAGGACAAGCCCCATACCCCGTAGGCACAGGTCGAACAACAAGTCATGTCGGGCAGATCTCGTGACCGTCAGCGGGTAAAACTCATCACCGCCACCGGGCACCCAACTGGCCGTACCTGGGCAGTTTCCCGCGGCCACCGACAGCGGCCGCGCATCCCACGTGATCGCGCCAGGCAAGGCGAGATGGGAGCCGGAGCTAGCCACACCGAGTTGCGTACGACTGATTCTCACGTTCGACGGGTCATCATCCGCCGAGCGGCACGGCGCCGACTGAACCAACAGCGCCCCGTTCCAAAGGGCTGACGTGGGAGCGCGTTCGTCGATACGACAGCATGTGTCCCGTCCTTCGAACAACCAACGTTTCCGCAGCGCACGAAGTAACATCGCCTGTCCCGCAAAGGCATCCGGCGAGACACCAGCTGAACAGCAAAACTCCCCTGCTACAACCACTTTCGCTGCTGCTTCTCGGGCCTGTCCGCAGAAGGCGCCAGTCCCCCGCCCGGCGGACCGGAGGGGACTGGCAGTCGTCAGCGGATGGTGGTGCGGGACAGGGACAGCGTCTTCGTCTCGGCGACCAGGAAGACCACCGCCAGGAGGCTGAGCACTGCGCCGCCCATCAGGTAGAACGCCGGGGCGCTCGGGTTGCCGGAGGTGCCCACCAGCCAGGTCGCCACGAACGGCGCGGTACCGCCGAACAGGACGTAGGCGGCGGTGTAGCCCATGGCCGAACCGCTGGCCCGCAAGTGCGCCGGAAACAGCTCGACCATCGCCGGGACGTTGCTGGTGCCGATCGTCGCCACCAGCACCGCCAGCACCGAGCTGCCCATCACGGCGCCCAGCAGGCTGGTCTCCATGAGCAGGAACGCGGGCATGGTCAGCACGACGAAACCGGCGCAGGCGGCCAGCAGCATCGGGCGTCGGCCGAAACGGTCGCTGGCCATCGCCATCAGCGGGCACGCCACCGTGTAGGCCAGCATCGAGAGCACGTTCGTCAGCAGCGCCTCGGTCTTGGTGTAACCCAAGGACGTCGACATGTAGGAGATCATGTAGCTGCTCATAAAGTAGTAGCCCACCGCGTTAGTGATGCTGTAGGCGAACAGCGCGAAGATCTGCTTGCGCGCCACCTTGAACGCGTCCCGCAGCGGCGTCCGCGTCGTGCATTCCGCGTTCTCGAGCGTGCG
The DNA here is from genome assembly GCF_012277335.1 of Saccharopolyspora sp. ASAGF58. Classification (NCBI taxonomy): domain Bacteria; kingdom Bacillati; phylum Actinomycetota; class Actinomycetes; order Pseudonocardiales; family Pseudonocardiaceae; genus Saccharopolyspora; species Saccharopolyspora sp. ASAGF58. The sequence continues at coordinate 7,115,143 of NZ_CP040605.1, forward strand.
GAACACCGGCGTGTCCGCTATCCGGGAACGCAGGTAAAGCCCGATCGCGCCGAGCGGACCGGCGATCAGGAACGGGATCCGCCATCCCCAGGACTGCAGCGCGTCCTCGGACAACACGCTGGTGAGCAGTACACCCACCCCGGACCCGACCACTGCCGCCACGCCGACGGTCATCGGCACGACGCTGGCGTAGCGAGCCCGTCGACCGTCCGGGGCGTACTCCATGATGAACGAGGAGGCGCCGGTGTACTCACCACCGGTGGAGAAGCCCTGCACCATGCGCATCACCAGCAGGAGCAGCGGCGCGGCCAGGCCGATGGTCGTGTACGTGGGCAGCAGCCCGATGACCAACGTCGAGGCGCTCATGCACAGCACGCTCAACGCCAGCGCGCGGTTGCGTCCGACCCGGTCGCCGAAGCGCCCGAAGAAAAGCGCCCCGATCGGGCGGGCGACGAAGCCCGCGCCGAAGATCGCCCAGGTCGCGAGCAGCGCTGCGGCCGGGTCGAAGCGGGGGAAGAACAACATCGCGATGGTGGCCGACATGACGGCGTAGGCACCGGAGTCGAACCACTCGACGAAGTTGCCGATGGCGGTGGCGAGGGTGACCCGGCGCCGCGTCCTGGCCATCTCGGCCGTCGGTGGTTGCGCGGTTGTTTGCTGGTCCGGTGGCATTTCCGAACTCCTGTCCATTGCGTCCGGTGCTTCGCCCGGCATCTGTCGTAGCAGGGAAACCTGTGGGGTCTGGCAAAAGACGTGGTAGGGCATCGGGTGGACCGGTGCCCCACCACCGCAACTCAGGCGAGATCCCGCCGCCGCAGCTCGGCGCGCTGGATCTTCCCGGTCGCCGACCGCGGAAGTCGCGGGTCGAACTCGACCAGCCGCGGGCAGGCGAACCGGGAGTAGTTCTCCTTGGCGAACGACATGATCTGCTCGCCCAGCTCCGGACTCGGTGCGAACCCATCGGCGAGCTCGATCCAGGCCTTGACCACCTGGCCGCGGACCGGGTCCGGCAGACCCACCACCCCGGCGTCGGCGACCGCCGGGTGTTCGCGCAGCGCCGCCTCGACCTCGTACGGCCCGACCCGGTATCCGGAGGTCTTGATGACGTCATCGGTGCGCCCGAGGAACCAGTAGTAGCCGTCGGAGTCCATCACCGCCTGGTCCTTGGTGTGGTACCAGTCGCCGCTGAAGTCCTTCTCCGACGCCTCCGGTCGCTGCCAGTAACCCAGTGGGAACTGCGGGTTGCTGCCCGCGCGCAGGCAGATCTCGCCGGGCTGCCCCGGTTCGACCGGCCTCTCCTGCTCGTCCAGCAGCGCTACGTCCCAGCCGGGCAGCGGGCGACCCATGGAACCCGGTTTGACCGGAACGCCCGGGAAGTTGCCCACCAGCGGGTAGGACTCGGTGGAGCCGTAGTAGTCCAGCAGGGTCACGCCGAACTGCTCGCGGAACCAGTCGATGAGGTCGGCCGAGAGGGGCTCGTTGGCGCAGCACACCACCCGCAGCGACTGCGGGTGGCGGATCCCCGCATCGGGGACCTCCGCGCGCATCTTGCGCACGAGGGTCGGGTTCACCAGCGCTGTGGTGACCCGGTTGCGAGCCATGGCGGCCAGCAGCCCGTCCGGGTCGAACCCGGCCGCAGGTCGGTAGACCAGGTGCGCGGCGCCCACCCACAGCGGTCCCATGAGCTTGGCCATCGACCACGCCCAGTCGCCCGCGCCGTAGAAGACGTCCCCGGGGCGGAGATCGTGGCAGTACTGGAACTCGTTGTGTCCCAGCAGGGTTCGGTGCGCATGCACGATCCCCTTCGCCTCGCCCGTGGTGCCGGAGGTGTAGAAGATCAGCGCCGGATCGTCGGCCGCGGTGTCCACCGTGGCGAACTCCGCCGGACGCCGCCCGATCGCCGGGTCGTCCACGCTCACCAGGCATGCCCCGGCCTCGCGGGCGAGCGGCCGGACGCGCTCCAGCTCTGCCTGCTCGGTGAGCAGGACGGTGCTGCCGGAGTCGGCGAGCCGGTAGGCGATCGGCTCGTCCGCCCACAGCAGCGACATGGTCACCAGCACGGCCCCAGTCCGCAGCACCCCGAGGTAGGTCGCCGGGGTGTCCGGCCGCTGCGGCAGCAGCACCGCCACCCGGTCGCCCTTGCGGACTCCGAGCTCGTGCAGGTGCGCGGCCACCCGCAGGGACCGCTCGCGGACTTCCGCCCAGCTCACCTCCTGGTGTCGGCCGGTGTGGTCCTCGAAGATCAGCGCGGTCCGGTCGGCCGGGTGGTGGTCGGCGACGTCGGCGGCCATGTTGTAGCGCTCGGGCACGTGCCAGCGCTGACCGGCGATCAGCTCGCGGTAGGCGCGCTCGCCTGCGGCGAGTTCCGCGGATGGCACGCCTGGGTGTTCGGATTCGATGGTGCTCATGCGGGCTGGTGCACTCCTGTTCATGCGGTGGGGGTCAGCGGCGCTTGCTCAGGAACCGGTCCATCTCGCGCTGCGGTTCGCCGGTGGCGTAGGCGGCGGCGTGTACCCTCTTCGCCGCTTCGATGGCATCAGTGAGCGCAGCATCGTCGATCTCGCGCAGCCGCGCCTTGGTCAGTCCCACGGCGCCCGACGGGAGTTCGGTGAGCTTCGTAGCGAGCGCGATCGCCTTGTCGAGCACGGCGTCCTCGTCGACCAGCTCAGTCAGCAAGCCGAGCCGCTGGGCCTCCACCCCGTCGACCAGCTCCGCGGTGAGCGTGAACTCGATCGTTTTGGCCTTGCCGAGGATGTCCCACATCGCCCAGATCCCGGTGATGCTCGGAATTCCGGACCGCGCCTCGGGCTGCCCCATGCGCACTCCGGCATGCCCGACCCGGAGGTCGGCCAGTAGTGCGAACTGGAACCCAGAACCGGCCGTGACCCCGTTGATCGCTGCGACGGTGGGCTTGTCGATGTCGCGCACCGCCCGGTACAACGTGTCGAAGCTGTCGATCCAAGCCTCCGCCGCGGCGTGGTCCGACTGATCGATCGCAGCCGTCTCAGCGAGGTCCTGACCAGCGCAGAAGGCCCGCCCAGCACCGGTGATCACCACCGCGCGGCAGTCCTCGTCCGCGCCGAGCTCGGCGAAGATCTCCACCAGCCGGGTGCGCATATCGTGAGTCCAGGCGTTCAGCTTGGCCGGCCGGTTGAGCGTGACCACGCCGACGGTGCCGCCGGGCACCACTTCGCGCCGCAGCAGGACGGTCTCCGTGCTCGAAGCGGTGGCTGCTGGAACGTTCATGGGAATACCTCCAGGAGATCGCGAAAAGCGATCCGGATGCGAAAAAGGCGCGTGACGAGTCCGTGGAGCAGGGCCGGGAGCTGGGACTTCCAGAACCGGGTGCATGGAATGCAAGCAAGCGGAGCAGCACCGCGTCCAACACCATTCCGCTCCGGCCGTGATATCAAAGCGATATGGAACTCCGCCACCTGCGCTACTTCACAGTGCTGGCCGAGGAGCTGCACTTCGGCCGTGCGGCGGCCCGGCTGCACATGGCGCAGCCACCGCTGTCTCAGCGCATCCGCGACCTAGAGCGGGAGCTCGGGGTGCAGCTGTTCGACCGCGGCCCCCGCCAAGTGCAGCTCACCGAGGCTGGTGCGCTGCTGCTGGAGCATTCGCGCCGGGTGCTGGAGAGCGCCGAGTCAGCGCAGGAGGCGATGCGCCGGTTACTTCCCGGGAAAAACGGCGTCGTGCGCGTCGGGATCCCGCCGGACACCATGCCCGTCACGCTGCGCACGATGCTGCACGAGTTCGCCGAACGCGCGCCGGACGTCCTGGTCGACCTGCACGAGCTCACCACCGACGAACAGCTGGCGGCGTTGCGGGAGGGCACCTTGGACGCCGCGATGGTGCGCCACCCCTGCGACGTCTCGGGCCTGGACTCCAGCCCGATCGCCCGCCGCCCGCTCGGCGTGCTGCTCCCCACCGAGCATCCGTTCGCCGGCCCGGAACCGGTACGGTTGCGGGACCTCAATGGTCAACCGCTGGTGATCTTTCCGCGCGCGATGGCGCCGATGCTCTACGACCACCTCCTGTCGATCTGCCGCGCCGAAGGATTCCGCCCCGGCGCGATCCGGCACGCGCGCAACCCGCACTTCGTGCACGGCCTCGTGCTGTCCAGCCGCGGAGTGCACTTCAACGAACCGCCCCCTGGCGAGCCTCGGGCGGGGTTGACCTGGTGCCCGCTGGAGGATTCCCCGCTGTCCTGGCGAACTTCGGTGGTGTGGGTATCGCGGCGAAGGCACGCCGCCATCGACGCCTTGGCCGCGGCCGCCGCGTCGGGCCTGGCCGCGGCCGGCCACCACGCAGAGGTCCCGCCCGCGGCCAGCTGATCGTCGCAAGTAGGCGAACCTCTGGCCGGGCGCGGCGCGCTCCGGCAAGACGATCGCGAGCCTGCTGCGGTGGCTGATCTACGTCTCTCAAGCTCCCCGTGGTGGACAGCTGGCCGTCGTTGACCCCACCCGAGACTCGGCCGCACGCAACGTGTTCGCGCCGTGCAAGCCCCCACTCTGTTCGACCGCGCTCGCCGAACAGGTGCACCACACCTCGGGCGAGCCGACCGGGTCGATCCTCACCGCACGGTCTACGTGCTCGGCGTCTCCTCCGAGCCCTGCCGCGCATGGTGCTGCTCGACGAGTGGCGCCACGGACCCGCCCACGCACAGCACCCGCTCCCCGACGCCCAACTCACGGCCCAGATCCGGGCGTGACTGGAAACGGGCACGGTCCCAACCAGAAGGCCAAGCCCTGCACGGTTCCCTATTTGCCAGACTGATGTGAGACACCACGTGTGAGTGCGGGGTTCCTGACGGAGGGCGGAATCGGAGATCCTGGTGCCGGCGTCAGGGCTGGCCCTGAGGCCACCCTGTCAGGGGCTTGGCCTTGACGCCGACACCGCGCGCGCGATCGTTGTTTACGCCGGGAACCCGAGGCCCGGCGGTGGTTGTCGGTGGTTGTCTTTGTTCGTGTGGGGTCGTGTTCACCAGGTTCCGGAACCGGTGCTGGAAGGGCGGCCGGACCCCGAGAGGGGTCGGCTGCCGGGCATCCATTCGCTGTAGAGGGGGCATGGTGTTCTACGACCGTGATCGAGTGGGGTCAATCAGAGAGGGCGGCCACGCCATCCCGCGGGGTGGGGGCCAGACCAGCGGCGACCACGCACCCGATCACGTCCGACCTGCTCACGCCACCTCGGCTGCCGGGCCGGCCAGGGCACGGATGTGCCCGTCGCGCAGCCCGTAGTAGACGAGGGTGAGCAGTTTGCGGGCCACCGCGACGGTGGCGACGTTGCGGCCCCGGCGTTGGGCTATCCCGGCCCGGGAACGGGTCAGCCAGGCCGCCGAGGACGGGGTTTTCTGGGCTGCCTCCTACCGCAGCCCATCGCACCAGGCCGGAGCCCTGTTTGGTGATCCGGCCCCGGTGCACGGTGGTGTCGGATTCCCGGTGCCGCGGGGTCAGTCCGGCCCACGAGCACAAATGGTGCGGTGAGGCGAAGCGGTGAACGTCGCCGATCTCTGCCACAAAGATGGCCGCCAGCACCGGACCGACACCCGGGATCTGCTGGATCGCTTGATAGCCCGGATCGCTGGCGAGTTCACCAGCGATCAGGCCGGCGAAGGTGTTGATCTCGGAATCCGGTGACGAAGGCCGCGCGAGCTGTCAGACACGTAGCCGACGGCCCGACAGGTGCGACAACCTGTCGGGCGTAATCAGAGGACATCGTGGCCACGCACTGCACCGAGCCATTGACTCCAGGGGTGATGGCGAAGTGCTTCGGTAGCAGTACTTTACATGGGCGGCAATCCCGCCGGTCCGATTTCTAGCTATTCGCCTCCAGAGATGGGGATCGGCGTTGCCCGGGTGCGCCGGTATTCTCGCTTCTTAACGGTGAAAGCGGCGATGGCGAAGGTGTCGCTGTCGGGAATTCCGATGGCGACATCGCCCTCGCGCGGTTCGCCCACGATCCAAAGATGGCGTCGGTTGACAAGTTCGGTGGCGATGTCGGGTGGACAGCTCGCGACGCGGAAACGGGCACGGATTCCATCGGGGAACCGGGCCCAGCCCAACATCGGCCGTCCGGGCCGGATGTCCTGTGCCACGACGGCGGCGGCGATTTCTGTCCACGGGCCGGCCGCGAGCAGCCGCACCGGGGACGCGACGCGCGACCGCCAGTTCACGGCGGCCACCACGGCGAGCAGTAGCGGCACCAGCAGCACCCATGGCAGCGCGCCACCCAAGGTGACGAACACCGTGATCTCCAGCGCAACGCCTAGAACCATGACGGTCGAGAGGGCGAACGTGCGAAGGCGAAGGTGCCGTCCCAAGGCCGCCCGCGAGATCGGCGCCCGGCCGTACAAGCCGGACTGAGCGGTAGCGAGCGCGGCGTGTGCGAAGTCATCACCGTCGGGCAACCCGGCGAGCACCGTGCCCGGGAGGGCAGAGGTAACCCAGAGCCGCCCGGTGTGCTCGATCGCCTCGACCAGGGGAATGGGGCAGTCGCGCAGCGTGAAATACCCCGGCGAGCCGTCCGGGAAGATCACGGTCCCCGTGACGTACGGGGCGAGAGGGTCGCCGTCAACGAGCTCTTGTGGGTCGATGCGGGCTGGCAATGGTGTCCGCGGACCGGCGAGGAGGCGGAGAGCGCGGAGGGTGCGCGCCCATCGAACCAGCACGAACACCAGCAGGCTCAGACCACAGCCCAGCACGAACACGGCATAGAGGACGTCGACACCGTGCGGGGGATGTTCGGCTATGCCGGCCACGATCGCCGCCGCCGGCAACCAGACGAGCAGCAGCACACATGTCAGCCTGTTGCGGCGGACCCGCATCCCGGAGCGCGACAACCACGGTCGCGGTGACCACCCACCGGTCAGCCAGGGCGGCAGCCGCCGGACGAACACCAGGACCAGCGTGCAGGCGAAGCCCAGAGGCAAACCGATCGCGGTGGTCGACGTCCAGCCACCAGCGAGGTGGATCGCGGCGAGTACAGCGAAGACCCCGAACCACCAGCGCGGACGCCAGGCGACGTTCTCGGCCGCCACCTCGGGCACACACGATTTTTCGGCCGCTGATTCAGCTCCGTCGGAAACCACCACCACACCACCCTTGCCCAAACAGACCTGCCGATAGCGTATCGAGCGCGATCTGAGCACTCTCGCGCCGAAAGACACCACAGCAGGGAGAGTCCCCGCGCCCCACTGCGCTGGCTGGCCAGCGACTTGGGGTTGCGTGATCTCGTCGCCGACAGCGGAAACACAGCAGGCCATCGCCGCACATGAACAGGCCACTGCTCAGGCGGCGGAGGCAAACTAAATAGATGGCAACGCTGCGCGACGCAGCGACGTCATGTCCCAGGACGCCGTCACAAGCAGCGACACGCTGTCGAGTGCGGGATCAACCGCGTCAAACGGAACCGATCCGTGGCCACCAGATACGACAAGCTTGCCGTCCGCTACGAGCCACCGTCACCATCGCAGGGATCAACGAGTGGCTCCCATGACTTTCGAAACAGACCCAAGCGCCCGCCGCCCGGTCCAAGCCCCGGCGCGCGACAGCCACACCCGAACTCGCGTTTTCGCGGTTGGGAATACCCGCAACCGGCTCTCCGCGCGAGGGGCACCCCAGCAACGGCGCCCCGACACGGTGCTGCGTGGGAACGAACGAGAGTGCAAGCCGCGAGTTCGGAGGTTCACTGTGGACACGGGAATACCATTCAGTTTGGTTGAAGATCACCGGTCGGTGTTAGTGCTAATTGGAGTGTGCACTCCTACGCCGACCCCGGCTCCGCTGGTGATCATGGATGGACGGATGCGGGTGCAGGACTGGCGGCGCGTCGTCGACCAGGCGCCGAGCTCGGCGCAGGGATGGTGCAGTTCATCGGTGGCGAACCCGCCCTGCACCCGGCGTTACCCGAGCTGATCGGCGGCGCGGTGTCGAGGTCGAGGTTGTCTTGAACCTGGTGCAGATCCGGCCGGAGCTCCGGGAGGTATTCGAGCAACCCGGTGTGCGATTGGCGACGTCGTACTACTCCACCAATCCTGGACGAGCACGCCGCGATCACGCGGCGGCCAACGTACGAGCGCACCAACGCCAACATCCGCGAGGTCGATCCCGCTGCGGGTTGGGATGGTGAACCTGTGGGAAGGGCAGCGCAACGACCAGGCCGTGGCCGAGCTACGCGAGCTCGCTGGCCTGCAACCCGTCGTGCTAGCCGACGCCGCCGGGCGGGTGCGGGCCGAACGGTGGCTACAAGTCGTCTCCGAGCAAATCTAGTGGGCCGAGGGCGATTGGCGGACCGGCAACAGGGACGCGAACGCCATCACCGGCATACGCAAGCCGCGCATGCCCGATGGCGACCCCGACAGCGCGGATACGCAAGGACGAATAAGCTATCCGCAAGGCGGTCCACGACGCCTCGGCCTGGCCATCGAGGTGCAGGCGTGGGAAACCGTGCACGGTGATCTGCACTGGGCGAACCTGCTGCAACCCGACTTCGGCCGCCTCGACTGGAAACTCTGGGACGCGGCCCGCAGGGACCGACGCGGCATCGCTGTTCTGCTGCAGCCTGCTCGCACCCGGTACCGCCGCGACCGTGTGGGACACCTTCGCCGACGTGCTCGAAACCCCAGTGGGCAACCACCGCACTGTTCCACGTCGCCGCTCGGCTACTGCACAAAGTCGGCATGGGCGATCACCCCGAAATCGCCGAGCCACTTCGGCACCTACTTGCCGAACTCGAAACGTAGGAGCCAACCCTCGGCGACGTGCATGGGCGACGGATACTGCTCGTCGGCTCAACGGCCTATTCGGGTGTGGGGTTGTCCGTTGGCGAGGTGGTGCCGGTATAGCGGGCGCCGGGCCGTGCCAGTCGTCCGCGTGCGGTGACCAGTGCGCAACGGGCCTCCTGCCAACGGCCCGCGTTCAGGTGCTCATCCGCGGCGCGGATGACGTCCGCCGCGTCATGCACGATGATCGCCTGATCGCCGTCGATCTGGACCAGCAGCCCCAAGGCGTGCTGCACTTGGGACCGCACCCGCGGCATGGCTGCTGCGTCGACGGTGAGCACCTTCACCAGGGCCGTGTCGACCGCTGCCTGAACCTGGCCAACGATTCCGTGGTGCGATGAGGGCGACATGGCGGACCACGATAAGCAACCGCCGCGGCGGCCCGGCCGAGACACGCCCGGTTCCGATGAAGTCAGGGGTGATCCGGCCAGTGTGGCGAGGTGGCTTCGGCGCACCTGCGGGGCCCGGCTCGACGACCGGGCCCCGCAGGGCGTGGCCGCTTCGGGGCCCACGCAAGGGCACCGCTCGCCACGGTGTCAGGGTGACGTGATCGCGCTGCGCTGCGACGTACCTCTTCCTGTGCGATGTTCTCGCTGGCGCGATCAGGGCCTGAAGACATCGTGAAGAAGACATGAACCCGGGTTGGGCATGCTTCGTTACGAAGGTATGGGAAGCCGATGCTTGGGAGTGCGGACATGATGGCAAACGATCACGGCACGGTGCTCGCCACCATGGTCTTCAACCTGGTAGCCCCGGCGGGTGTGATCGCGCCGGTTGGCGTGGAACTGGGGTACGACAGCCGCAACCCGTACGAGATCTGCATGAAGCTCAACGTGGGCAAGGCCGGTCAGGTGGATTGGGTGATCGCCCGCGACCTGCTGGCCGACGGGCTGGTCGCCGAGGCAGGCGAAGGCGACGTGCGAATCCGCCCTCGACTGGACGATCCGGGGTTGGTCGTGATCGAGTTGAGCTCGCCGTCAGGGCAGGCCGCCTTCGAAGTGAATGCCGATCAGCTTGTGGAATTCTTGAACGACACCTACGACGCGGTCGCACCCGGTGACGAACACCGGTGGATGAACGTCGACGAGGCGCTGAGCCGGCTGCTCTCGCACATTCCCCAGTTCGGCGGTGGGCAAGGCGATTCCGTACGGGATCTATGACCCCACCAGCAACGCCGGGTGGGTCAACGTCGGCACCGACCACGACACCGCCACGTTCGCCGTGGCATCGCTGCGCCGCTGGTGGGTCAGCAGCGGCGTAACCGCCTACCCCGAGGCGACGCACCTGCTGATCACCGCCGATGCAGGTGGATCCAACAGCTACCGCACCCGCGCCTGGAAAACCGAGCTCGCCGCGCTCGCCGCCGAGATCGGCCTGCAGATCACCGTCTGTCATTTCCCGCCAGGCACCAGCAAATGGAACGCCATCGAGCACCGCTTGTTCTCCCATATCTCCACCAACTGTCGCGGACGTCCCTTGATCAGCCACGACGTCATCATCAACACGATCGCCGCGACCACCACCCGCACCGGGCTGAGCGTGGCAGCGCACCTCGATACCGGCACTTACCCGACCGGCGTCACCGTCAGCGACGAACAACTCGCCGCCGTGCCGATCACCCGTCATGACTGGCACGGCGAATGGAACTACACCATCAGCCCCGAACCCCTCACCTCGACGCCAGAATCGGGCACCAGCGACACCACCACCACCTCGACCGGGCGGCAACGCGACGACCTTCTCTGGCTCCGCGCCCCCGAACTGACCGGCCTCCCACCCGGCCGACTCGACCAGCTCGTCACCGCGCTCACCCCCAAAGACCAAGCCGGCCGCCGTGCCCGGGCAAACGGCCGCCACCCCGCCACCTCCCTCGCCGACCGGATCGCCATCACCCTGCAGAAACAACGCTTTTCCACACCCCTGACCATCCTCGCGGAACTCATCGGAATCAGCCCAGCCGCCATAGCCAAAGCCAAAGCCATCAAACGCACCCACGCGCTCCTCGACGACACCGACCACCTGCCTGCCCGAACCGACAGCAACCACCCTCACCACCGCCGCAGACATACACGAATTCATCTCCGGTGCAACCGGATTCACCCGCGAACGCTGAAGATTGCGTGTTAATAATCTCCAGTCCCTAAGGACGAGAATCCGGTGCTCTGACGCGAACTCCAAGCACCCGTGCGGTTCGAGCCCGCGGACCGCTGCGGCTCTCCGTCCTGTCCTCGCTGATCCCCGCCGCCGCTGGGTGCGGGTCTTCCCAGACACGCCGACTGATGGCCTGGAACCGCAAGCTTGTGGCCCGACGGTGGGACTACTCCGATCGGCGCCGACCTGGACGACCGCCCACAAGGCCGGCCATCAAGAAGCTCGTGCTATGCCTCGCCCGCGAAAACAGTCAGTGGGGACACCGCCGGATCCAGGGCGAACTGGCCCGGCTCGGACACCCGATCGCCGCCTCCATCGTCTGGGAAATCCTGCACACAGCCGGCATCGATCCGGCCCGCGCCACAGCGGCCCGCCTGACGCGAGTTCCTGTCCGCACAAGCCAGCCGTCTGATCGCCTGCGACTTCCTGAGCATCGACACCACCGGTCTACAACGCCCATACGCCCTGGTCTTCCTAGAACACCGCGCGCGGCGCCTGCAGATCCCCGGCGTCACCGCACACCCGACGGCCGCCTGGGCTACTCAGCAAGCGTGCAACGTCGCCACCGGCCTCGGCACGCGTATGGACTCGCTGCGTTTCCTCACCGGAGACCGCAAACAGCAAGTACACGGACGATATCGAGATCATCAAGACACCGGCGCGGGCGCCACGAGCGAATGCGCACTGCGAGAGAGCGATCTGCAGCCTCCATCGAGAAGTCCCCGACCACTCCCTCATCATCGGTAAGACCCATGCACGCCGCGTTCTCACCGAGTACCAAGAGCACTACAACAAACACCGCCCCACCGGGCCCGCAACCAGATACCACCCGAAGCCCAGGAACAACCCACCCCCAGTTCAGGATTCGCCCGCCTGCCACGTCCTACGCACCCACGTCCGGGGCGTCACCAACGAGTACCGATACACCGCTTGAACAGCAACGACGAATAATCGAGCCCCACAGGCCCGGTTGCGGGACGTGGCGGGAACTTCCCGGCAGTGTCCCCAATGGACGCCACGTCCCGCTTGCTCACAGCCGGGCGAGCGCTGTGAACGGGTCGGAGTCTGCTCCACTGTCGACGGCGGCTACTCGTCGTCGGAGGGTGAACGTCGCTCCTGGTTCGAGGGCCACCTGCAGCTGGCTCATGATCCAGTTCCCATTGCCGTAGGCGCCGAATGACGAGTTCTCGTAGAGCAGCCCGTAGGTCTGGCGGTCGGAACCGGTCATCCCGATCCACGTCCCGCTCGGAACGTAGTCGCCAGGGCTTCCGTAGCCGGTGGTGATGGTTCCATGTCCGGCGATCCCGCTGCGCTGCCCGGCGCCGTCGTGGTCGATCACGTCGCCAGTCCAGAAGGTGCAGGCCTGCGCGCCCCGGTTGGTGAACGTGGTCTCCGCGGTGACCCACGGCTGGCCGTTGTCGATGCGGTAGGTGGTGACCGCTTCCACGTCGGGGAAGTCGGTGCTGGTTCCGGCGGCGCGGACGACGGCCGACGAGTCGGTGGTCGCCACGACCTCGACCGAGGTGTACTTGACCGTGAGCTGCTGCCACGCGTTGGCGCCGCGGGGCTGCGCGGTCGAGGCGTACGAGAGGTTGAGCCAGTCGAGCTGGTCGAGGTGCCCCACCGCGGCCAGGTCGAGCGGTTTGCCGACGGTGGCACCGGGCAACTGGCCGTCATTGCTCCCCGCCGACACCGCCAGCGCCATCAGGTCGTTGCCGATGACGATGTCAGACGTCGTGGCCTGCGATTGCGGTCCGGGCACGGTGCGACCAGTGCTGGCGTGCGCGACCGCTCGCGACAAGCGGAGGTCAACCCGAGTCGGTTTCCCCGATTCGACCGTCGTCACGCTGCTGGCGCGGTTGTAGCCCACACCGTTGGCTGCGACGGTGTATGTGCCGGGCGGGACGAAAACGGTGTATTCGCCGGAAGGATCGGTGGTGCTCGCCGTCACCCGGTTACCGTCGGCGCCGATGATCGCCACTTCGACGTTCGGCAGCGCGGCGCCGGTGGAATCGTCGGTGACCTTGCCGACGAGACCGTCACCCGCGTCGATCCGTTGGGCGCCCGGGATGCCGTCGCGCACTTCGAATGCGGCGATCGTGTACGCAGGAGAGACCGCATCCCTCGCGTTGAGCACGATCCGCAGGTCGCTGCGCCAGCGCTGCGCAGTGACGTCGCACAGCACGTAGCCCCGATAGCTGCCGTTGTAGAACTTGACGTGCGGATTGGCCGCCAGACCCTGCCTGACGTCGGCGTCCCAGCCCGCTCCGGAGGAGATCGAGGTGCCGACGAACTCGGTGGCGATGGTCTCCGAAGCCGGGTCGGTGAAGTCGGTCTTGAGGTCGTTGACCCAGTGCGTGTGCCAGTCGCCGCTGAGCACGACCGGGTTGGACGGCCGGTGTTGGTCGATGAAGTCGAGGATGCGGGAGCGGGCCGCCGGGTAACCGTCCCACTGGTCGAGGTTGACGATCTGTCCCGGACCGAGGTCGTAGTCGAAGGCGGCCATGATCGTCTGCTGCGCGATCACGTTCCACTTGGCTGCGGACTCGCTCAGTCCCTGCAGCAGCCACTGTTCCTGCGCGGGCCCGGTCATCGTGCGGGCGGGATCGTACACCTCGCCGGCCGGCGCCTTGCGTCCGTCGCCGAGTGCCTGGTCCGATCGGTACTGGCGGGTGTCCAGGACGCTGAACTCGGCGAGGCGCCCGAAGCGGATTCGCCGGTACATCAATGCCTCCGGCCCATGGGGCTGTTGTTCCGGCCGCATCGGCAGGTGCTCGTAGTACGCCTGGTAGCCGTTGGCGCGCCGTTCGAGGAACGGCCGTCCGTCGCCGGTCCCTCCGGCGACCGCACCGGCGTAGTTGTTCTGCACTTCGTGGTCATCCCAGGTGAGGATGAACGGGAAACGCGCGTGCGCGGCACGCAGGTCCGGCGAGGTCTTGTACCGCGCGTGCAGCCCGCGGAACTCGGTCAGGCTGCCGTTCGCGGTCTCGTAGATGTAGTCGCCGAGGTGGATCACGAAGTCGACGTCCTGGTCGGCGAGATCGCGGTAGGCGGGGTAGGGCCCGCCCACCCACGACTGGCAGGAGACGAACGCGAACCGCATCCGGTCGACCGGGGCGCCGAGCGGCGGCATGGTGCGCGTGCGGCCGATCCGGCTGTAGGTCCCGTCGGCCTGGAAGCGGTACCAGTACCAGCGGCCCGGAGCGAGATCGCGCACCAGGACGTGCACCGTGTGAGCCGACTGCGGGCTAGCGGTCGCCGTGCCGGATTGCAGGACTTGGCGGAAGTTTTCGTCGGCCGCGATTTCCCAACGAACCGGTACCTGTTCCGCTGGCATACCACCGGTTTCGGCGTTCAACGGATCAGGCGCCAACCTCGTCCAGAGCACGACGCTGTCGTGATTCGGCTCGCCCGAGGCCACGCCGAGCGTGAACGGAGCGGGGTCCAGATCGGCTGCCTGCGCTGACGGTGCGCCGTCGACGAGTTGGCCTGCGGTCACCGCACCGAGCGTTCCTCCCGCCAACGCCATGAAACGCCTTCTGTTGATGGAGAAAGGAACCACGTTTCACTCCGCGCGCTTCGAGCCATGATCCGACCAGGACAGCCTTGATCGTCTTGCTGGCCAACAGCTGAAGCGGCAGTGAACCCGCGGAGTAGCCTCCATGTCGCAAACTCCGTGCTGTCGTCGAACTCGCGCCAACCAGGCAGCGGCTCACCAGCCGTCAGGTAACGACGGGGAGGCAGAATGCTGGACCTGGCTGACCGTTACCGGTCGCACACCACGCGTAGTTCGCGGCTGGAGGGGGTTGCGCCGGGGGTGTGACACCGCGCGGTTCGGTGCCTACCGTCGGACGCGGGTGCGGCCGCCACGGTGAAGCGGCGGCACGAACGGATCGGCCGACAGTGCGGGATGAGGCGCGAGAGCTGGTGCGCAAGGTGAAGGACGTGACCGTGTGCGGCTCGACGAAGCCGAATCAGCGCCCGCCCGGACATACCGGGCGGGCTCTGATTCACATGCGAACACTGCCCGGTGTGATCTTGATTCGAGCGGTCAGTGATACCCCGCATCCCTCGCAGTAGGTTCCGTCAGCCGACGCCGTGTCCGCTGAAATCATCAGAGGGCTTCCCGAAAGCGATCGGGTCGGAAGGGGGCGAGCAGCGGGTCGGTTGTACCAGTGACGATCTCTTCGGCGAGGAGGCGTCCGAGCAGCGGCGCGAGGGTGACTCCACTGTGAGCGGATAGCTCGTAATATCTGGCCACGTCGGCCCGGGCGCCGACGGAGGGGGCTCCGTCGGGCGGAGTCGGTCTGGGGCCGACAGCAATGCGTCGTATCTCGATGTCTCCAGTGTCCGGGAACATGCGCCGTGCCCGGTCGACGAGGACGTCAGCGGCCGTGTGCGTGGTGGCTTCGCCTCTGGTGATCATGCCGTCCACGTCGTGGCTGTGCAGAAGGGCCCGGTTGGGGCCGTCGGGGCGGATGCCGAGGCGTGGGGTCCGGATCACAGTAGAGACGAGGTCGACCGGGGTGTCCACCGATACGACGAAACCTGACGAGGCGGTACCTCGCGCGGCACGGGCTGCCGGGATACGGATGTCGGCCACGCCGGCGCCGGTCGCGTTGACGACGCGATCTGTGTCGACCGAGTCTCCGTCGTCGAAGTCGATGCGGACGCGCCCTGATGTGGTGGGTGTGATGGAGGTGGCTCGGCGGCGCTGTACCTGCAAGCCGGTGAGAAAGTGCCTCCGGATCGCGTCCGGGTCCGCCCATCCGTCGGCGTGGAACCACGCCACCGCGAAAGCGGCGGTGTCGAGGCGCAGTCGCGGCTCGCGTTCGCGGAAGGCGGCGCCGGAGACGAGCTCGCCACCGTAGCCGCGGGCGCGTGCGGCGTTCACGCGTTGTTCGGCCACGCGCAGCGAATCCGGGTCCGTGGCCACGAAGTGCTGGCCGGTGAATCGAACGGCCGCGTCTCCGAGTGCGGCGGAGATGTCGTGGTACTCGGCGACGCCGCGATCGTTGAGAGCGGCGAGGGCTGGTTCAATCTTTGCGCTGCCGTTCACGCAGGCGAAGGAAGCCGTCGTCGATCGATAGCCTGGGGCCTGGGCGTCGACGACGGTGACTCGTGCTCCGCGTCGGGAGAGGTGGTGGGCCGCAGCGGCGCCGAGGATTCCGGCACCGAGGACCGTGATGTGCTCGGGGACGCTTGTGATGGTCATGGGAGTTCTGCTCTTTCCCCGTCGCGATCGGGAAGGAAGACGTGGATGTCTGCGGCATCGGCGCGAACGGCGACGGAGTCGCCGACAGGCGTGTGGTGTTCTTCGCGCATTCGCAGGGCGGTGGAATATCCGCCGATGTGGATCATGCGGTCGCTGCCGAGTAGCTCGGTGAGCACCACCGGGCCAGTTGCGCCGAGTTCGTCGTCGCTTGCGCGACCGCGGGAGAGCGACTCCGGGCGGATCCCGAGGGTGATTCGTCGCCCGTGGAAGCTGTGCAGGTGTCTGGGCAACGAGATCCTGGCCTCGCCGGAAATGAGGTGGCGGGTGTCGACGTGGCCGTCGATGAGGTTCATCCCGCCGAGAAATCCGGCGACGAAGGCGTTCTCGGGGCGGGTGTACACCTGTTCGGGGATGCCTGCCTGGGAGATTTTCCCGCCGTTCATGACGACGACCGTGCTGCCGAGGGTCAACGCCTCCACTTGGTCGTGGGTGACATAGACCATGGTGGTTCCCAGGTCGCGTTGCAGTGCGAGCAGTTCTGCGCGCATTTCCACGCGGAGTTGGGCGTCGAGGTTGCTCAGTGGTTCGTCCATCAGCAGCACGCTGGGCCCGCGAACCAGGGCGCGACCGATGCCGACCCGCTGGCGTTGGCCGCCGGAGAGCTCGGCGGGCTTCCGGTCGAGAAGCCCCTCTACTAGGCAGGAAGTCGAGGATCGATTCACCCGGCGGTCTGGCCGCGATGATCTCCTTGCGCAACGCGTCGTCGCACATCACGATGCCTTTTCGCCGGGGCGTGTCGTCGTCGAATCGCCACGAACCTCCTCGGCCCCCCAGCAGCAGCGCCATCGGCGGCAGCCTGGTGTCCTCGTGGTTTCGCGGAGCGGCGGTTACCCCCAGCGCCCGATGCTGGAAGTCGGTCCACCGCGCCTCGTCGGTGCCCCCCACGATGGGCTCGACGGTCAGGCCGACGAGCTCGATCGCCTCGGCAGGAACGTAAGGCTTATCCTTGGCCAGCAACTCGACGGTGAACAAGTGGCTGGGCTGCATCACCAACGCCCTGTCCGAGATCTCCAGCAGCCACACGGGCAGCCCGGTGTCGGCGTCGACTCGCTGCCGGAGGCCATCGCCGCCGTCGCCATCAACAAGTGCGGGTTCCACGCGTGATGGCAGAGCGCGTATCCCCATGGGAAACGCCTGAGAATGCGAGATTGGATAACGGAAACCTGTTTGCAAAGACATTGACTCTCCCCAGAAGTCGGTGTCTTGAAAGACTGCCAAACAAATGCCCATCGGCCGTGTGCAAATGCGGCTGCACCCGGCCAGGCACAGTGCTGTTCCCGTGGTCAAATAGCCCAGCTATACCTGTTACGAGCGCATTCGGTTCCTCATGTCAAGAGAATTCGCCCAAGCAATCGGCATTGAGCCGTTCCGAGTAACGGTTCGCGACGCTGTGTGATCTTGGGGCGCGCCGAGCGGGGATGCGCGTGAAGACGCGGGATCCCTGCTACGAAGTGGTCTTCTCCCAGATCAACTTCACAGGGACCCCGCGTGTCTACGAGTGTCACATATACCGCTGTTCTGGAGGTATCCGAGGACAGCGTCTTGTTCCTGTCCGGACTGCTGCACGCCGAGCGTCTCCGGCGGGGTACCCGCAAGGGACGGCGTGCGATGGGGACCTACAAGCAGGCCGTTTTGGTGCTGCGCTGGTTCCTGGAAGACACCCGGATGGTGGCGCTGGCCAGGGACAACGCCGTCGCCTTGTCGACGGCGTATGAGTACCGGGACGAGGGCATTGCGGTGCTCGCCGCGCGCCGGCCGTCGCTGCACGGGGCGCTGCTGGCGGCCAAGGCGGCTGGTCACTCGCATGTGATCGTGGACGGCACGCTGATCCACACCGACCGGATCTCCACCCCAGGCCCCACCCGCGGGGTGGATTTGGGGTGGAGCGGCAAGCACCGCCTTCACGGCGGGAACATTCAGGTTGTCTCCGCCCCGGACGGATGGCCGCTGTGGACCTCCGACGTGCGACCCGGCCGGGAGCACGACATGAGTGCCGCCCGCGCCGACCCCGAACTGCTCACGCGGATCACCGACTGGATCACCGACGGCGCCCTCGCCCTTGCCGACCTCGGCTATGAAGGCGAGCCCGAGACCTTCACGATCCCGTGTAAGAAGCCCAAAGACGAGCAACTCACCATCGACCAACAGTCCTACAACGCCATCCACGGCGCCCTGCGCTGCCTCGGCGAGCGCGCCAACTCGCTACTCAAGACCACCTATAAGGCTCTACGTCGCTACCGCGGCTGCCCCTGGCGCCTCGGCGACATCGTCGCCGCCGCCCTGGTCCTGCTCCACCACGAACACGGCCGCACCACATGATCAACCAAATTGATCACACAACGCCACGGGAGGTTACGCGGAAAGGCTCACCCGATGACTCATGTCAAGATGCCCGCGAACGGGGTTTCGTTGACTCAGATGATTTTGCCCGGGATGGTTGGGGTGGGGTGGTGGGCAGGCGTGCTGGTTGCTTGGCGGTGACGAGCACGAGAAGCCGGTCGTTGATGGCGTGGATGTCGCGGCGGATCTGGGCGGGGTTGAGCGTGCGGTACCGGCGGGTGAGCGCTGTCTTGATCTGCTTCGGGATGTTCTTGTCGGCCAGGACCCGTTGATACGGGGTGCGGGCGGTGTCGTATTTTTTTGATCACTTTGGCGCCTTCGCGGTGTTTGGAGAGCAGTTTTTTGTTGTGGGGAAAAGAAATTGAGCTGCAGGCGAAGCAGTGCGTAGAGCTCGTTGAGCAGCTCGAGTTCGGCCGGGGTGTCGTAGCGGTGCTACCCGACCGCCTGGCGCACCACGACCAGTTCTTCTGCTCGACGTGGCAGCCGTCGTTCTTGTTGCCCGGCCGTGACCGGGTGAAGGTGATCTTGTTTTTCTCGCAGAAGCGCCGCAGGTGATCGTTGATGAACTCCGACCCGTTGTCGGAGTCGATACCCAGCACGGGGAACGGGAATGCGTCCAGAATGCCTTGCAGGGCCGGGAAAACCCACTTCTGGGCCTTGTTGCGCACCGCGGCGGTTTCGGTCCAGTTGGTGGCGATGTCGGTCACCGTCAGGGTGTGGCAGAAGTCGCCGCTGGGGTTGCCGCCCTCGTGCCCGACGAGATCGATCTCGACGAACCCGGGGGTGTTCTCGTTCCAGTCCGCCCAGGTGCGGATCGGGATCTGCGACTTCAAAAGTGACCCCGGCTTGGTGCCCGAGCGGCCCTTGAGCTGCACCTTCTTCCGGTCCGGGGCCAGGCGGCGGTCGATGGTGGCCGCCGACATCGACACCAGCTTCGCCCGCACCCCAGGCTCCAGGTCGAGCTCACCGGCCCGCTCCAGCACCGCCACGATCTCGGGCAGGAACGGGGCCAGCCGCTTACCGGTCGGCGCGTCCAGCACCGCCCAGATCTTCCGCAACGGCACCAGCACGTCCTCGCCATACACCGGTGGCCGCTGTTTCCGTTTCCTGGCAACGGGTTTCGGTCCCAGTGCCAGCCGCAGCGCCTTCCGCGCGTGGTCGCGGTGCCAGCCCGTCAGCTCGCACAACTCCGCCAAGATCACGGTCTTGTCCTTTTTGGACGCCGAACGATACCGGATCGCGGTTGCCTTCGTCACGGCCTTGCGCTGGCTCATCGTTAGTCCCATCGGTCACGATGAGCACACCAGCCCCCACAGGTGACGCACGACACGCCGTACGCGGGCATTCTTACGTGAGGCAACGACTCATCTACGCGGGCATTTTGGATGAGTCAACGCGGCTCATTGACTCGACCAGGTCCTCCGGTATTATGTAACGTTGAACTTTAGATTCTCTGGTGGTTCTGATGGTCAGTGTGTCGGGCGGTCTGCCGGGGGAACCGACGAGCTTTGTGGGCCGACGGCAGGCTGTGGCGGAAGTTAAGCGATTGATGTCGGCGTCGCGGTTGGTGACGTTGACTGGTGCTGGCGGCGTGGGTAAGTCGCGGCTCGCGTTGCGGGTAGCTCGGGATGTTCGGCGGGCTTTCCCGCAAGGGGCGTGGTTGATCGAGTTAGCGAAGCTGCAGGACCCATCGTTGCTGTATCACGCCCTATTTGAGGCGTTGGAGTTGCGTAACCGTTCGACGCGCGCGTTGGACGCGGTGTTGATCGAGTACTTGGTGGATAAGCGTCTGCTTCTCGTTTTGGATAACTGCGAGCATCTGCTCGATGCCTGCAGCGAGCTCGTCAGCAGGCTGCTGCCCGCTGCCCCCGGCGTGCGATTTTTGGTCACCAGCCGGCAATCACTGGGTGTGGCGGGCGAGCACGTGTGGCCGGTGCCGTCCTTGTCGTTGCCCGATGTGACCAGCACGAACAACAATGGCGAACTGACGGTCAACGACCCACGGCAGGGCTCACAGTACGAGTCGCTGGCATTGTTTGAGGAACGTGCTACCGCGGTGCTGCCCGGTTTCGAGCTGAGTGGGGATAACGAGATTGCCGTGACGCGGCTGTGTCAGCGGTTGGATGGTTTGCCATTAGCTATCGAGTTGGCCGCCGTGCAGATGCGAGTGTTGTCGGTAGAGGAAATTGTGGCCCGGTTGGAGGACCGGTACCGACTACTGACGAGCGGCAATCGAGGCGCTTTGCCTCGCCACCAGACGTTGCGGGCAGCAGTGGAGTGGAGTTTCGATCTATGCTCGGAGCAGGAGCGGGTCTTGTGGGCTCGGTTGTCGGTGTTCGCCGGGGGATTCGATCTGCAGGCCGCGGAAAGCGTCTGCGCGGATGAGGGGATGAACGCGCAGGACGTGTTCACCGGAGTGGCGGGGCTGGTGCAAAAGTCGGTTCTTACTCGCGAGAAGGGAATAGGCTCTCCGGCGCGGTATCGGATGTTGGAGACGATTCGACAGTTTGGACACGAGCGGCTTGTCGACGACGGCAAGGAATTGATAGTGCGCCGCCAACACCGGGATCATTATTTTCGTTTCGCGGAGCAGCTTTACGCCGGTTGCTTCGGCCCCGATCAGAAGCAGTGGAGCCAACGTCTCAGACTCGATAGAGCTAACCTTTGGAGGGCACTCGACTTTTGCCTGACTGAACCGGGCGAATCCCGCGCCGCGATACGCATGGCAGCGGCACTATGGTATTACTGGATCGCGTGCGGTTGCCTGCGTGACGGACGTTACTGGCTGGGACGAGCACTCGCGAAACATACGCAGCCCGACCGGGACCGAGCCTGGGCGCTCTGTATTAATGGCTATATTGCCGGCCTGCAAGGGGACATCGCGCAGAGCATCGTGCTTCTCGACGAGAGTTGTGCACTAGCGCGCCAGAGCGGCGACGAACGGGTGCTGGCGCATGCGACGCAGTTCTTGGGCATGTCCTTCCTGTTGAAAGGTGATCTCGCGACCGCGACGACGATGTGGGACCGGTCACTCGCCGAGCATCGGGCGTTGGACGAACTGAACTGCCTTACCGGTATTGCATACATTCACCGATCGTTGGCCGCCGCCTGCCTAGGGGATCTCGACAGTGCTACCGATATCTTCCGCGAGTGTCAGAAATTCTGCGCAGCGCATGGCGAGCAATGGGTAATGTCCTGGGCTCTGTGGGCGATTTCCTTTGCTCGGTTGATCGACGGCGACCTCAGCGAAGCACGCGCACGCATACGGGAGGCGCTTGGGATCATGCAGAATCTCGATGATCTGCTGGGCCAGCCGGCTTGTCTCGACGTGGCGGCCGTGATCAGCGCTGCTGAAGGCGACGTCACACAATTTGCGCGGCTGCTTGGAGCAAGCGACGCGATGTGGCGGCCGATCGGTAACCCTCGGTTCGGCTTCTACGCCTTTAATGAGCTATACGCGGAATGTGAAACGCGGGCTCGGAGATCACTCGGGGACAGTGCGTTTGATGCTGCTTATGAACAGGGCGCGCAGTTGACTATTCGTCGTGCCGTCGGTGAGGCCCTCGGTGAGAAAACGAAGCCGTCCACAACGGTTTCTGCCCCTGCCGCGTCCGCGGAGCCATCGCTCACTCGCCGTGAACGCGAAACTGCCATGCTCGTTGCCAAAGGCATGTCCAACAAAGGTATTGCAGAACAACTCGTCATTTCACCGCGCACTGTCGAGTGCCATGTCGAGCATATTCTGGTCAAACTCGGTTTCAACACTCGCACCCAAATCGCCGCCTGGGTGAGGCAAAAATTCTAGTCTCTCGCCTCCTCGCCTCCTCTCGTCTCCCGGCCTCGATCTTTCGTGATGTTGACCGGTCGATCTTGGTGGCCGTGTTGTTGAAAATCGATGCATCGCCGTCCGCGCGCGCTGGGTAGGTCTCGCGTTTTGGAATCATGCCAGGCGCCTTCACACGTCGACTGAGCGTAAACATTCAGGGGCGGGTTTGAGGTGCGGTTTCTGGTCGTGAGGGCATGCCGAATTGCCCGCGGTGCCGCGGGGTTGCCGGAGGGGGTGCGGGGTCAGGCTGGGGCGGGGTCTGGCGGCATCCACGGGTGACCGAGGATCGCTTCGCGCAGGGCGTCTATCATGTTGCGGCCGTGCTTGGCAGCGGTGGAGAGGTAGCCGCGGATCAGGTAGCGGTCCTTGGTGCGGGCTTCGCTGGTGAGCCGCCCGGAGATCTTCTGCTGGATCTTGGCCGGTCTCAGGTCGCGTTCGGCCTGGTTGGAGGTGGGTGGTACGCGCAGGTCGTGGGCGAATCGCAGCACGTCGTCCTCGCGGTCGCGCAGGACCTCCAGTAGCAGCCTGGCCTTGCGCTCACCGGGCTTGGTGCCGTGGCTGGTGGTGTCGGACAGCCCGACCTTCACCCCGTCCCGGAAATTGTTGATCAGCTTGTCGCGGACGGCGTCGTTGAGGGCGCGGCGGCCGGCGTCGCGGGCGAGGTTGGCGTGGTGGATCAGGCCGCGCAGCGCGTCGGCGATCTGGGTGGGCCAGTGCGCGTCGGAGTAGGTTTCGGCGGCATCAGCAAGATCACGCAGGAGATGCTGGCCGCACAGTTGGTGGGTCAGCTCGCCGATCTCGGCGGAGTCGTAGAGGTGGTAGCGGTCGTGCACCACCACCGAGTCGATCAGGTCCTTGAACACGAACGCCTTGAAGGTGTCCAGGTCATGGTTGCCGAGCAGGTAGTGGGTGTAGAGCTCGGTGCAGGCCACCAGCAGGTACTTGTCGGCCTTCTTCCGCCCGGGTTTCGGGGTCTTGCCACCGACGCGTAGCGGGGTCTCATCGGCGGAGACCGCGTAGGCCAGGGTGATCAGGGCGCGGATGCGTTTGTCCGCCTCAACCAGCAGTGTTGCGGCGCGGTCGAGCATGCCGTGCACGAACCCGACGCTGGGGGTGGCGCCGGTCAGCGACTGGAGCACCTCGACCACTCGCGTGGCGGGGATGAAGTGCACCACCATCAGATAGACAGCGAAACTTTGCAGATTCGGCCCGTACCCGACCAACCCGGTGCGGGCGCCCTCGGGGCGGGTGGCGGTGTGCAGCCGGCCGCAGCCGCAGCGCACCTGATGCTGGTCGTACTGCGTCACCGTGACGCTGATCAGCGGGATCTCGTGCTGCTGATAGCGATCCACGATCCCCAGATCGGTGGCCCCGGCCAGGTCATGGCCGCACTCGCAACGCCCGGTCGGGAACCGGTCTACCTGCTTGGCCGGGTTGTCGGCCCAGGCCAGGTTCGCCCCCGGCGCCCCCGGCTGCTTACCCCGCGCACGCTTCGGCCCGCCAACCCGCCGTGCCGGCTTCACCGCCGGCGGCATCCGGCCAGGGTCGTCATCCTTCGACGGCGGTATCGAGGAATTGCTCGAGTTACGGGTCAGCAGGTGCTCCAGCCGGGCCGGCTTCGCCGCCAACTCCTCGTTGGCCTCCAACAGGCCCGCCACCTGTGTCGACAACGCAGCGATCCGCTCATCCCGAGCAGCGATCCGCACATCCCGCGCCGCGAGCTGACAGTCCCGGTGGGCAACAAGCGCGATCAACTCCTCACGCGACATCTCCTCCGGAACGGGCACATCCAGATCAAACTACAGCCGCCACCGCTGATCAACACACCAGCAGGGCCCCCTCCGGTTCGACTACCCGGTCAGCCTCGACCCGGCCGAACCGCCTCGCCCGCCGCAGCCGCCAACGCCGCCTCGCTCACCCGCCAGCTTTCATAGCCACGTTCCTCATCGACGACGACGTCCAGCAACCCCACGGCCTTCAACCGCGCGGCCGCCGACTCCACCACCTCCCGCGACAGCGAAGTCTGGCGCTGCACACCGAACGTCGTCACATACCGCATAGACCGCGTCCCCGGCTCAGTCTTCATCCCCACATGTGTCGCGCCCACCGCGATCACCCCGAACACATACAGCGTCTCCGGATCAGCGAGCGCGTCGACCACAGCCCAAGCATCTTCGATAGCCATACCTTCAACCGTAGCCACCCAAGATCACCTTCAGCACGGAGACCGGCCGCTCAACCCTCACGAACCCGCTGAATGTTTACGATGCAGCGGCTGCTCAATCACGCGGTGTGGGACCACGATCAGGTTCAGGGGGTGGTGCGACGGTTCGTGGTCGACCAGTTAGGAGACCAGCCGTTGCGGGTGGTGGCGCTGGACGAGTCCGGTCAGGAGAAACAGGGGGAATGCACTGCGGGCGCCAAACGGCAGTACATGGGCTGCGCGGGCCGGGTCGCGAATGGGGTGAACACAGTCTATTGCTCGTACGCCACCCCCGGCGGGCACGCACTGGTCGGTGCCCGCATCTATGTGCCGGCCGAACAGCTCGACGATCCTGATCGTCGTGTCGCGCTCGGTGTTCCCGACAAGACCGAGTTTCGAACGAAACCGCAACTGGCGCAAGACATTCTCGTTGACATGATCTCGGATCGTTCAGCACCGCAGGCCAGCAGACCTGCCATCAACCTCTCGGTCTGCCTCCCACGTTCGTGCTCACAACCACTCGGGTTCCAGAGCATTGACCGCCAGAGCTTGAAGGCATCTGTCGGCGATCACGGGAATTCCGAGCGGGCGGCGGCGCCCGTTGCTTTTGGGCACATACACCCGCTTGACCGGCCGAGGGGACCACGGTTCGGCCTGGTGCACCAGCCAATCGACCAGATCGGCCTTCTGTTCCGGTGTCACCACGACCTTGCCGTCGATCCCGGCTGTCTTGCGGCCAGCGTTGATTTCCGTCACCCGCCGCACCGAAAGCAGTGCGTTGCTGCGGGAACGCACCATCAACTTCTGCAAATTGCGGACCTTCTTGTGGTCCCCTGCCTGTGACGCCGCGAAGATCCGCTGACGCAGCCGCCGTACCTCATCCTCGACCAGCCGCCATTTCACAGCATCCCAGTCGAGACTTCGGTCCTCGGGTCCGTTCACCATGTCGCCGCCGTCAGCGACCGCGGTCGTCTCCAGCATGGTCATGGCGTCCAACTTGTCCTTCGGTTCCAGCGCTATCGATCATCTGAGTCTTCGCAGGCTCACCCGGCTCGCGTCAGCACCCTTTCAGGCCAGGGCATTCGCCCCTATCCGGCCAGTTATACGAACACCGCCAGCGGAGGAGCCAGCATTGTGGTGCCCGGTTTCCTGGTGCCTTTCGGCTACCGGCATTCGCTTCTCGAGCCGTCCTGCGCCCGCTGCGGAATTCCGCCTTCCTTACGGTCGGCCTACCAAACGGCATCCCGCTTGGACCTCATCGGGGTTGTCACGTTCCACATGAGACAGATATGACCGGGTTGGGTGCCCTCTGTACCCCGGGGACGGTGGTGCGCTCCCGCCCGGCCAAATTCGTCCGGGCGGCACCTGTCGCGCTCTCAGCGACCGGTCCCTATCTCCCACTGAAACATCCCATCGGCGGGAGTGCCCATGACGAGGCGTCAACGAGGGTTCACGCTATTCACCCGTCTGTTGTCAGGCGTTCTGGATAACGACGTGGAGCCCTGTCGGCGGCATTGACGGTGAGCACGCCCAAGAGCTTCGTCCCCGGCGGCAGAATGAACACCACGCGCGCCCGCCCAGCACAGGGCTGACCGCTCCTGATCCCTCATGTTCATCGTGACGGCAGCACATCGCCCGGCCGTCCGTCGACTGTGGACGATCCAGGACCACGATCAGCAACGCGAACTGGCCCCTGGACCGCCACAAGCGTGATAGGCATGCTGGACCACTGTGCGAGGAGCCCGCCGCCGTGATCATCGTGCTGGACGTCGAGCAGGCCGAGGTCGACCTGCACGCCGGTGCGCTGCGCTGTCCACACTGCTCGGCGGTGCTACGACCGTGGTCCTCCGCGTCGGCCCGACAGATCCGGCAGCTCGACGGTTCGCACCGCCTGGTGCGACCGCGCCGGGCACGCTGTTCGGGTTGCCGGGCCACCCAGGTGCTCATGCCGGCCTGGTGCCTGCCCCGGCGGGCGGACGCGGCCGAGGTCATCGGCGCGGCGCTGGTCGCGAAGGCGCGTGGGCAGGGTTACCGCTCGATCGCGCGTGAGCTGGGCCGCCCGGTCTCCACCGTGCGGCACTGGCTGCGCGGCGTCCGGGGCGATCAGGTGGAGTGGCTGCGGCGTCAAGGTGTGCAGCGGACGTTCGAGCTGGACCAGGACCTGCTGGTGGACCTCACGGTGCAGGCCACGGCGTTGGGCGACGCGCTGTGCGCGTTGGCTGCGGCCGTGCTGGCCTGGCGGCGCCGTTTCGCCCGACCTGTCCAGGCGTGGACGCTGATCGGGGTTTTCACCGCTGGCCGCCTGCTTTCTCCACCATGATCAACACGGACATGTCGTGGCATCAGTGTGTCCGCAGTTGGTCACCGGCACGGAGGGCGAGGTCCGACAGGATGAGCATGACGGCGTCACCGTGAGCACGAACGGTGCCCTGTTCGTGATCATCTACAGCGCCGCCGCCATGTTCATTTTGAATGCCGGGCAACACACGAGCGCCGGGCACTCGCGGTGATCCGGATACAGCCGGCGCTGCAGAGGCGTCCGGAGGTGGTGGTCCCGGTCGCTGATCCGCACGAGGAGCGCGCGGTGCGGTCGGTCGGGAAGCCGAAGCCGTGGGCACGTCCGCTCTGGATCGGCCACGGCGTCGAACGCCTCGTCCACGTCTTCACCAGCACCAAGCACATCGAGCTGATGCGTCGGTGGTGGCTCAACGCGGCCTGCATTGGCGACATGATCAACGAAGGCGAAAGGGCATGGCAGCAGACGACGAAGGGTACGAGGAGTGGGAGCGCGGAGGAGATTGTCCCGGTCGCCCCGCTTGCGAACCTGACCACCGGGGAGCAGGCCACGCGATCGTGGGGATCGCTGTTCTGACCGTTGCCCTGTTACTTGGTGGCGCCCGGTTAACGGCGCGAAAGCAGCGGTCAACCGGGCGGCGCACCTACCACTCGAGCGACGTGGATATCGCTGAAACCTATTGAGAGAGAACAGAAAATGCGTGTGCTCGGGCCATTGTCGGAGGTTGCGCTAACCAGCGTGGCTACGGGGATCGCGGCGTTGATGCTGGCGACTGTCGCGGTCTACGCGGTTGGGCGGGGCGGGACGATGCTCGGCCTGCGCGGCGTGCGGTACTACTCGACCTTGGGACAGGCTAATGCGGAGGTCTTGGACTGGTTATCGCAGGTCAGTTCGGCCCTCTTGTCGGGCTCCTGGTTCCATCTCTGATCGAACATCCACGCCGGGCGCCACAATCGTTCAATGGCGAATGTGGTGTGCTGATCACCGCCGAATCTCCTGGCTGCGGAGGTATTCGTCGAGCTTTTACTCGATGCCGATGGGGACGAGTGCCGGCAGCAGCCCGCTGCTTGGCTAGCTGGGCCAGTTGGTCGAGGCGCTGCGTTGACCGGGTCGGTCTCGCTGACCGGAATCGGTCACGACGTGCCGACCTCCCGACCCAGACGCGGGACGCAAGCGATGATGCTCGAGCACGCCCAAATCACCCGTGGCATGCGTGTGTTGGAAATCGGATCCGGCGGCTACAACGCGGCGCTACTCGCGGAGCTGGTCGGCCCGACCGGAGAAACGCCACCGTCGACGTCGACCCGGACATCGTCGACCGCGCCACCCGGTTCCTCTCCACCGCTGGTAAGCCCCAAGCGGCGGTGGTGCTCGCCGACGCCGAGCACGGCGGTCCCGATCACGCTCCCTACGACCCACGTGATCGTCACCGTTCCAAGATCATCAGGGGCCGGAGAAGTTGGTGCTTATGGCATCCCGGACGCCTGGTTCGCACAGCTCGCACCAGTGGGAAGGCTGGTAGTGCCTGGACGCATCCGCGGAAGCGTCTCGCGCTCGACCGCGTTCGAGCGCGATAACAATGGTGTCTGGCGCAGCGTGGACCACCATGCGGCTTTGTGCCTCTGCGGGCGGGGATCGCCGACGACCCCACGGCGGAAGATTCCGCTGATCGCTGACATGGCAGTGGAGCTCCAGCTCAACCAGGAACACATGATCGACTCGGCGGGCTTGGTTGGGGTTGCTTGACCGTCCTCGATTCGAGGCGTGGACCGGCGTCACGTTCGGGCGCATGCAGTCGCTGGAATGGCTCTACCTGTGGCTCGCGTGTGTCTTGGACACCAGCGTGTGCTCAAGGTCGGTCGAGCCAAGCCGCGATCGATGCTGGTCTGGTCGAGCCGATGTTCCGCGGGGGATGATGGCCGTGCCCGGCGAGCGCGAGGTCGCCTACTTGACGTGGAGCCTTGCCGGACACACCAAAGGCGGCGGCAAGATCATGGAGGTCGGGTCATCGGCCACAGCGATGTGGGAGCTGACCTCTCCACCCGCCTTGCCGAGGAAGTCCGCGCCTGGAGCGAGCAATACCGAAATCGCACCGTCCAGTTCGAGATCCCCGCCGCTGGCACCGCATCCCCCGATCCAGCCGATGGCCGGTTCTTCCTCGACCGGCCTCACAATCCCATCACCGTCGTCTGGCAATGAGCAGACCGTGGCCGAAACCGTTGGCATACAAAGAACTCAGCGCGTCGGCAGTCGTTGGGTGCGTACGCCTCGGGCCTCGGTGGAGTGCTGTTGGCGGCTGCTGCTGAACCGGGAGCGTAGGGCCTGCACGACGCGGCTGGAGGCGGTGCCGTCTCCGAAGGGGGGTGGGGAGGTCGGCCAAGCGGGCGTTGATCGCCGGGGCGTCGCGCAGCCAGGTTGCGAGGGTTCGGGTGATTCCCTCGTCGGTGGGGAGTGTCCTGCTACCGAAGACTTTTTCGACTTCGGGGCGTTCGTTGCTGCGTCGGACGATGAGGATCGGTCGCTTGAGGATTGTGGCTTCTTCCTGGATGCCACCCGAGTCGGTGACCAGGCCCGCCGCGTTGCGGACGAGGGTGAAGGTGAGCAGCACCGGGTAGTCGAGCGGTTCGGTCAGCCGGAGCCGGTTCGCGAGGTCGGTGAGGCCCGCGGGTGGCGGTGAGTGTTATCAGTGTTGAGCGCTGGGTCCGGCGTAGAGGATGAAGGTGTGGTCGATGCCTTCTTCGGGTGTGCCGGTGCGGGGTCCGAAGGATGTTGGGAGTTCGGACTCCGTATAGCGCTCGTCACTTGCGAGGTAGATCCCGATGTCCCACTGTTCGATCGATCCTTGATAGCGCAGTCGGAGAATCGGTGCGGGCCGACGTTGGCCGGGTAGGACAGCATCGACGTAGCAGAAATGGCCGCGGAAGCGCACCGTGGGGGCGTTCAGGCGCGGCCAGCCGCGCTTGACATGGGCGACGATCCGTCGGGTCACGGCGGTGCGGGTGGCTTGGTCGATGACGGCTGGCATGGCGTCCATGATGGTCTGGTCGGTTCGCGGGGGGAACACCGGATCGCCAGGTGATTGATTCTCCTCCGGCGTGATCAACCGGTTCAGTACCGTCGGAGTCATGATCTTGCCCGTGTCGTGGGCTGCCGTGCTGGAGCCGCTGCGTGGCGCGTTTCGCCGCCGGGCAACGTTCGCCCTGTTTACGATGCTGGCTACCGGGATGGTGGCGCAGAGCGGGCGGCGCAGTGTGGTGGGGATGCTCGCCGGAGCGCGGATGGCCGGGGTGGTGTCGTTTCACGCGGCGTGCCGGTTCTTCTCCCAAGCGGTGTGGGATGTCGATCGTCTGGGACTGCTGGTGGCGAGGCTGGTCGTCGCACGGCTGCTGGATCCGGACGCACCGGTCGTGGTGGTGGTCGATGACACGCTGTTCAAACGCTGGGGCCGCAAGGTCCACCACGCGTTCTGGACCCATGACGGGGCCGCCCAAGGCAAGCAGAAGATCGGCCGGGGCAACCGGTGGGTGATCGCCGGGATCACGGTGCGGCTGCCGTTGTGTTCCTCGCCGGTGTGCCTGCCGGTGCTGTTTCGGCTGTGGGCGGGCAAGGGCACCGCCAGCCCGGTCGAGTTGGCCGGCGAGTTACTCACGCTGCTGGTCGCGGAGTTCGGCGATCGTCAGGTACACGGGGTCGGGGACGCGGCCTACCACGGCCCGGCGCTGCTGGTGGCGGGCGCGACCTGGACCACCCGGCTGCCGGTCAACGCGGCTCTGTTCGCCCTGGCACCGCCGCGCACAGGTAAACGGGGCCGGCCCCGTCTCAAGGGCGCCAAGCTCGGCAAGCCCGCCGATCTGGCCGCAGGCGTGACCTGGCGGCAGGCCACGGTCGGCCGGTACGGCAGGACCGAGACCGTCGAGGTGGCCGAGGTGGGGTGTATCTGGTACGGCAGTTTCGGCAACACTCCCGGCCGGTGCGTGCTGGTCCGCGACACCAACTCGGCCAAGCCCTACGAGTTGGCGCTGTTCCCCGTTGACACCGCCTCCTGCACGACTGGGATCGTCGAACGATACGCAACGCGATGGTCGATCGAAGCGGCGAACGCTACGGGCAAACAGCACATGGGAGTCGGACAGGCCCGCAACCGGCTCCCGAAGGCCGTCGAACGGACCGTGCCGTTCGGCATGCTCACCCAGACGCTGGCCATCGTCTGGTACACGGTGTCCGGCTACCACCCCGACGATGTCGTCCGTCGCCGTCAAGCCCAGCCATGGTACGACGCCAAGACCGAACCATCCTTCGAAGACATGCTCACCAAGCTCCGCAAAACCCTTATCGCGGCCCGGTTTTCAGCCGTTAGCCCAGACCAGACCGACCCCGAGATATTGCGAGACTACGCCTTGGCCTGCGCCGCAGCCGCAGCGTAGCTGCGAAACACGAGGCTGAAGATTGCGTGTTAATAATCTCCAGTTTCTCAGCTAAGCCCCAATCCACCGGTGGGGTTTGGTGTTGATCTTTGGGTTGTGGGTAGGTCGTGTTGATCTTGATGGTTGTGGGTGGGCGCGCGGGATTCGCTGGTCTGCCCAGCTTTTCCGTGGTGTCCTGGGGTCGGGCCCTGTGCGGGCGGGTCGGGAGAGGGTGTTCAGCTTGTTGCTGGTGGGGCGTGGGTGGCGTGAAACAGGTGGTGCCAGTCGTGTTCCCCGGGCCAGTGGGTGGGCAGGTGCAGTGTGATCGAGCGGGCTCGCCGGGCCACCCGCGCCGGGATGTTGATCAGAGTGCGGCGCAGGGTCGCGGCGCGGGCCTTGGCGTGAAAGGCGCTGGTCAGGCTGCCGGCGGCGCGCAGCAGGTTGTGGGCCAGGGCGGCCAGGGTCAGCCATACGGCGTTGGCGGCGAAGACCCCGGAGGGGATGTGGGCCAGTGGCCCGTGTTCGAGGTCGTCGTTGACGTGCTCGATGATCGCGTGCTGCCGGTGGGTTTTCTCCGCTTCGACCAGCGGCAGGGTGCTGGTGGTGAAGCAGGCGTGGTAGCGCCATACGGGAAACAGGGCGTCGGGATGGTTTTTGTCCTTGACCCGGCGCACGATCAACCGGCCGGCCACTCGGTGGTTCTTGTCGTCGGCGAAGGCGGTGAAAGGGGTTTCGGCGATCTCGGCGTCGCTGACCCAGGACTGGCCGGCCTCGTCCCAGACAGCCTGGGGATAGCGGATCGCCGTCCACGCGTCGTCGTCGATGGCGGCGATGGCGCGTTGCACGTTCGGATACTGGGCCACCGTGACCGACACCTCCATCCCTTGCCTCCGGCAGGCGGAAACGATTTCCCCGGCATAGAAGGCGGAATCACCGCGAAACAGCATCCGGTCGGGCCGGGCGCCGCACCGCCGGGCGAGGTTGATCGTCTCGGTGACCAGCGACGCCGCGCCGCGCGCCGAGCCCGCGTTGCCGCCACGCATCCGGGTGCCGGCGACCACCGGCGCCGACTGGCGTGTGGGCAGCGTGGTCAGCAGCGGATGATAGCCCCAAGGCCGTGTAGTTAAGGCGTGAGCCGGTTTGTCAACCCCCCCGGGAACGGGCAACGGAGTCCCTGCTAGAACGGTGTCGACCAAGATCACCAAATAACAGGAACTCCGTTGGATACCCAGTCTGTCATCACCCGCACGATCACCGTGTCCGGGGGCCGGTTCGCACCCGGCCACCTCGGTGAACTCACCCAGCACCTGCCCTTCGAGATGGTCGATGAGGCCCTGACCGCCACCCGCACCACGCAGTCCCGGCTGCGGGATCTGCCCTCACGGGTGGTGGTCTACCTGCTGCTGGCCGCGTGTCTGTTCCCCGAGATCGGCTATCCCGGCGTATGGCGCAAACTCACCGCCTCGCTCACTGGCCTGCCCCTGGTCATCCCCACCACCAGCGGACTCGCGCAAGCCCGCCGCAGGATCGGCGTCGCGCCCTTGCGATGGTTGTTCGACCTGCTCCGCGGACCGGCAGCCACGGTGGGGCAGCGCGGAACCTGGTGGCGTGGCCTGCTGGTCTGTGCGATCGACGGCACCACCCTGACCGTGCCCGACAACCCCAGAATGCTGGCCCGCTTCACCAAACACCGCGGCAACCACGGTGGCACCGGCTACCCCCAGATCCGGCTGGTGGCCCTGCTCGCCTGCGGCACACGCACCCTGATCGACGCGGTGTTCGGCCCCACCACCACCGGCGAGACCACCTACACACCACACCTGCTGCGCAGTCTGCGACCAGGGATGATCCTGCTGGCCGACCGCAACTTTGGCGCCAAAGACCTCATCACTGAGATCGCAGACACCGGCGCCGACGTCCTCGTCCGGCTGAAAAACGGCCGCAAGATGCCAGTCCTGGCCCGATACCCCGACGGGTCCTACCTGTCGATGCTGGGCCGGCTGCTGGTACGGGTCGTCGAGTGCGAGATCACCATCTCCACCACCGCCGGCCGGCACACCGGTGTCTACCGACTGGCCACCACACTGACCGATCACCAGCACTACCCGGCCGCCGAGTTGATCACCTTGTACCACCACCGGTGGGAGATCGAAACCGCCTACCTGGAACTGAAATCGTCCATCCTCGGCGGCCGGGTGTTACGCGCCCGCACCCCGGCCGGTGCCGAACAGGAGATCTACGCCCTGCTGGTCACCTACCACCTGCTGCGCACCGCGATGGCCGACGCCACCAACACCCAACCCGACATTGATCCCGACCGAGCCAGCTTCACCATCGCCTACCAGGCCGCCCGCGACCAACTCATCCAGGCCGCCAACGTCATCGCCGACACGGTCATCGATCTGGTCGGCACCATCGGCCGCCACATCCTGGCCAACCTGCTGCCCGCCCGACGACTACGGGTATGTCCCCGCATCGTCAAACGCGCCATCTCCAAATACCAGGCCCGAGGCCCGAACATCGACCGAACCAGCTACAAAGCCACTGTCGGCGTCGACATCCTCACACCCGCAGACCCTTGACGATCACTACAACAGCCAAACTTCACGGCCTTGATGATAGCCCCGCAGCCGCACATTGTGGCCGCCGATCTTGGTGTGCCCGAACGCTGCACCCTGTTTCGCGTGCCCGAACACCCGGCCCAGGGTGGAATCCGCGTCGATGAACACCCTCTCGTCGGCACCGGCGAGCACCGGAGTCTGCCGAACCAGGCCCACCAACGCCTCCCGCGCGGCCGACTCCACTTGCCGTGCATCCCCCCAGGTGAACGCACGCAGAAACGTGCCCACAGTGGACGGTGCCCGGATCCCGCCGAACAACTTCGGCATCGCCCCATGCCGGATCACTCCGAGATCATCAATACTGTCGGCGCCGGTGAGCATCCCGGCCACGATCGAGGCGACCTTCACATCGGCGTTCGCGCCCACCGATCCTGGTACACGGACACGCTCGGAGACCACCTCGTGCAACCCCACGCGTTCGGCCAACCGCATCACCGGAACCAGGCCCGCCGAGGCCACCAGATTCGGATCATCGAACACCGCGCTCACCCGCGCGGCACTATGAGAAGATCGCACCTGCGAGATGCCCTTTCGCCTCGAGTTGATCGATCCCTTGACAAGATCAATCATCCCAGGTCAGAAGGGCATCTCGTCTCTCGCCACCGAACCGTTACCCAAGATCATCGGTGGATTGGGGACGCGTGAGTCGATCACGCCGAACGACATCGTCGGGTCCACGAACACCGGGTACTGCCGCTGCGGCGCCCGCAACCACTGCTCATCCACGGAGACGGTGAGGAACCACTGCGGCCCGTCCGGGCTCAGCTCGTAGCGACCGCCGGTCATCGCGGGCGCCTTGTCGCCGCTGCCGGAGGAATCCCACACCTCGATCGGCGGCAGAACCACCTTCACCACGCCGGCTGCCTCCTTGAACACCACACCACCGGTGGCGTCCAGTTCAGGCGCGAGGCCCTCGGTGTTCAGGCGGAAACGCCACGACGACCGGCCCTGGCGCTTGAGGACGATCGTCTCTTTCACAGCGCCTGGCGTGATCTCGTAGGTCAGGTCCGTGTCCGGCTGGACATCGGAGAACGTCGCGGTGTCCCGGTCGAGTCGCGCCGGTCGGTCTGCGGCCTGTTCCAGCGATAACATCGCCTTCTTGCCCTCGATCTCTACGGCGACCACTGCCGGGTCGTTGGCCTTGGCTGCCACCGAGGGATGCAGGACATGCCGCTGCGCGTGTGCGCGTGTCGATCGTTGGTCGCGCTGCAGGGTGGTGTTCACCGGCTGCCACTGCCCCGCCGCGTCCTGGACGTTCAGCGGTACTGTCGACTGCCGCACCGTCCGGGTCCCGTCCGGGTTCGCCCACTCCTCGAGAAACATCGACCGCGACACCGGTTTCGATCGCGCCGGATCGAACCGGGACCCCGCGTATCCGTCGCGCCCGGTCAACGGTTCGAAGTCGGCATCGGTCCCGCCAGGAGAAACCTCGTTAACCGCAGAATGGCCGGGCAGCATCGGATTCTCTCGCGGATCGCGTGCAGGATCCGGCGCGGCCGACGCTACCGCAGGCGGCACTACGACCTCGACGATCGAGACACCGACCGCGAACACCAGAAGAACGGAAAGCCAACGGGAAAAGTACCGGCGCACGAGAGCGCGCGTCAGCACCAGGACGAGCTGGGACCATTCCGAAACTCCTCGAAGAATCGGTGCAGGCCCCACAACTCGCGCCAAGAAAGCGCTCAAATCTTCACCAGATGACCATCGGAACACCAATACGACAAACGGGTGATAGCCGACAGTGACGTCGCCGAGGCGGTACGTAACGGCCATCGTGGACGGCCACGCATGTGACGTGAACGAAAATTCCTGTGGGAGAAAGTTTTTCGAGTAACGCCCGATGTGGTCGCGCCGATAGAGGCCGCGACACCTCAGCTTTCGGCGCAATGGCAGCGCCGAGCGACAACCACACACCTGGCCGCCGCTGACCAGGAGCAGAAAGGGCCAGTCCGTGCGTTCGCTCCTTCGCAGGTCCCGCACATCCACGCCACCGTCACCGGAGCCACCGGCGATGGCCGCGCCATCGATCCTGGACGAGTACGTAACCAGCACGCCCTCACCACAGAACGCCGTCGACCTCTTCGCCGGCGAATGGTCCTCCCAGCTCCCCGCGCCGCTGCAGCACGTCCAGGCGGGTCCCCTTCCGCTGTTCGACGATGCCCGCGTCACGTGGGCGATCGAGTGCTTCGGTGGTGTGGCAGGTAGCCGCGTGCTCGAACTCGGACCGCTCGAAGGTGGGCACACCTACCAGCTCCACGCCGCCGGTGCCGACATCGTCGCTGTCGAAGCGCAGGGTCGCGCCTACCTGAAATGCCTCATCGCCAAGGAACTGCTCGGCATACCCCGGGCCCGGTTCCTGCTGGGTGACTTCACGCCCTACCTGCGCTCCACGGAAGAGCGCTTCGACATGTGCTTCGCCAGCGGCGTGCTCTACCACATGCGCAACCCCGTCGAAACCATTGCGCTCACCGCGAAAGTCGCCACGAAGCTCTTCCTGTGGACCCACGTCTACGACGAGGACGTCATCACCAGCAGCGAGCTGCTCGCACCACGCTTCCCCAGCCATGAACCGGCCACCCACCAGGGATTCGCGCACACCCTGTATCGCTTCGAATACGCAGAAGCCCTGCACCGCAACGGGTTCTGCGGCGGCAGCGCGCCCTTCAGCAACTGGCTTACCCGTGCTGACCTGCTCGCCGCCCTCGAACACTTCGGCTGGACGGTCACCAACATCGGCTTCGACACGCCCGATCACCCCCACGGCCCGGCACTCGCCCTTACTGCCACGCGAACCGACTGAGCCACAGCGGTTCTAGGTTAGTCGCGTCCCGGTCGCGTCCCGAAACTCCCGCTGTTCTTGTGGTTCTGACCTGCCGAGGTAGCAATGACGACGCATCGTCACCGAGAATCGCCCTCATCGCCATCGTCTTGGCGCTGTCCGTCAGTGGCCTGCCCCAAGTCCAGGCGAATCCAGCCGTACTCGCGGAGAAAACCGTTCATCCGGCGGCGTTGCCCACCGCCAACCCTGTCACACCGCGAGCGGAGAAGGTCCCGCTGGCCGATGCGGAACAGCCATTGGAAGCTCCGGCTGACATGCGGGAAGCCGCGCCACGGCGGCAGTTCTCGCTCATCGGCCTGACCTGGCAGGGCGCAGAGCCCGACTCGATCGAGCTCCGCACCCGGTCGGTGCGGGGTTCGTGGAGCTCTTGGCAGACCCTGGACCAGCAGGACGGTGGTCCGGACCGCCGCAGTCGCCGAAGACGACTGAACCGCTGTGGACCGGGCCCGCCACCCGCGTTCAGGTCCGCGTGCGGGCGGGCAGACCGGCTACCGACGAGCTGACCTTGGTCGCCATCGATCCGGGGACCTCGACCAACGACGCCCAGATCAGCCAGCTCTCCGCCGCGGGCAGCAGCGTGTCCACCATGCCGACGGTCGTCACGCGCGCGCAGTGGGGTGCCGATGAATCACTGATGACCTGGGCCCCGGAATACGCAACCACGGTCAAGGCCGCCGCGCTGCACCACACCGCCGACAGCAATGACTACACCTGCGACCAATCCGCAGCACTGGTGCGCGGCATCTACTACTACCACTCGGTGACCAACGGATGGGGCGACATCGGCTACAACGCGCTAGTCGACAAGTGCGGCACCATCTTCGAAGGCCGCACCGGCGGCCTGCACCTGCCGACCATCGGCGCCCACACCGGCGGATTCAACCGGCACGTCTTCGGCGTCTCGATGATCGGCGACTACGACGCAATCCCACCGAGCGCGGCCATGCTGGAATCCGCCTCGCAGATGATCGCGTGGAAGCTCGCCAACAGCTACGTCGATCCGATCGGCAGCGTCACACTCGTCAGCGCCGGAGGCGGCACCTCGAAATACGCCGCAGGAACACCGGCCACGCTACCCACCCTCTTTGCCCACCGCGACGTGGGACGAACCACCTGCCCGGGCAACTTCGGCTACGACGCCCTCGGATCACTCCGTGACCGCACCGTGCAACTGGCCGGCGACTGGCGCAGCGGGCCGATCCACCAGAAATGGCAGGCACTCGGCGGCGAGAACGCGGCAGGCCCGGCCTACGCGGTCGAGACCAATTGGCCCGAAGAGGGCCGAGCCACCGTGTTCGGCAGCGGATCCTCCACAATCGCCTGGCGCAGCGATCTCGGCGCACACCAGGTCAAGGGCGACATCCACACCACCTACAACCAGCTCGGCGGACCAATCGCGGGCGTCTACCCCACCACCGGCGAACTGGCCACGCCCGACACGATCGGCCGCTTCAACCACTTCACCCACGACGCCTCGATCTACTGGACACCCGACACCGGCGCCCACGCTGTGCACGGAGCCATCCGCAACGCCTGGGCCGCCAACGGATGGGAAACCGGACCCGCCGGCTACCCCACCACCGGCGAACTGGCCACGCCCGACACGATCGGCCGCTTCAACCACTTCACCAAGCACGCCTCGATCTACTGGACACCCACCACCGACGCCCACCTCGTCCACGGAGCCATCCGGGAGCACTGGAGCGCCCTCGGCTGGGAAACATCCTGGCTCGGCTACCCCACCAGCGACGAATACCCGGTGCCCACCGGACGACGAAGCGACTTCCAAGGCGGCTACATCGAATGGAGCGCCACCACCGGAATCACCACCGCATACCGCCACCAGTGAAGCCGTGGTGCAGTTCACGTTGACACGTGTTGCGCAACTCGTCGGTGTGTCCACCTCCACGGCGTCTCGGTACCTCCGCGGCCAGCTCAAGGTCCAGGACGAGACAGCTACCGGATCGCGCAGGCCGTGCGAGAACTCGGCTAACAGGCGCCTCACCCTGAGCTGGCCAAGCCGGAGCGCGAGCGCGTCGTGGCCCTGGTCGTGCTCGACTTCATCGACCCGTTCTTCGCCGGGCTCGCCGACAAGACCGCCAACCTCGCAGCCGCGGCCGGGACCTCGATCATGATGTGCGTGACCGGCAGGCGCGCCGAGCGGGACTCCAGCCTCAGCGACCTCGTCGCAGGCGCCGTGGCAATCGACGGCCTGATCTGCGTCGGCATGCACCGCTCGAACCCACGCCAGACCCAAGCCGTCGCCGAATACCTGCCCGTGGCGGTCGTCGACAAGAAGATCGATATCGAAACGGACATCGACACCATGTGCGGGGCCGACTGGTCCAGGACCTGGTTCGCCATCCACGCCGACGAACCATCCCCGCGTACGCAGGGTCGACGCTGCTCGGCTGGCTTGCACCGGCTGGTGTAGCAAACCATCCCCGCGTGCGCGGGCCTGTTCAGGGTTGACCGCCAACCACGGGGCGAACCGCTCGTTGCGGTAGTTGATCCCACGGTTGCCCTCCTCGTATTGATCTAACTCGGGGCCGCCGTCCGGGCGCCGGCGGAATCGGGTTTCCACCGCAGGCGCGCAGCTGCACGCCGTCCTGCCAGATCGTCACGAACTCGCGTAGACCACGCCACACCGTCCTCGGTCCAGTGGACGTCAGCGGCGTTCCGGTGGCGGGGGCGCCCGTCACGGGGTCTGTCCACGTCGCACCCGGGGCTCGATGACCAGTGTTCGGAACACGCCGTGATGCGCGTTGCCGCTGTGGTCGTCGAAGTCGGACAGCGTGATCGTGGAGCTGGCGATCTACGGCGGAGCAAACCAGTACGTGGTGATCGATTCGCCGGGCCCGACGGTCTGGTTCGAGTTGAAACCCACTGCGGATCCATCGGAGGTCCGCACATCGTAGTCGGTCATCCCCGCCGTGCGGCGACACCCCGCTTGCCGCGCGGGAAAGGCGACTCCGCAGGCAGCGGCACGTCACCGGCGTGCGGAGGCTGGCCCTCCGGGGGCAGCTTGTTGGTCAACGTGATCCTGATTCACTCCCCCGCACTCGCATGCAGGGCCAGCGGCGACGGCTGCTTGAACCCGGTGCGCACCGCCGCTTCGTCCTCGGGCCGCACGTAGACCAGTCCGTGCGGGTCGTTGTCCCCGTCATCCGTGTGGAAGATCAACTGCCGTTGAACCGCGTTGACGTCGAATGAGCGCACCAGTGCCGTCGTCGGGCAGTGTTGGGCGGATGGGAGCTTCTGGCCTGACCGGAGGGATGGCCGCGTATTTCGCGTGTGCGGCGCCGGTGCGCAGCGCCCAGTGCTGATCACCGTAGGACCAGTGCCACCACTCCGTCGGGTAGTTCACTAGCCCGACCGCGTGAAGCGCGTCGGCTAGCCGCGCTCGGGCGGCCCGTGCGGGAGCGGGCAGCTCCGGGAATCCGGTAGCGCAGCCGCCGGCGGACTGTGCCGGAGTGGCGTTCACCGCGCAGCCCATGTCGAGTTCTTCATCATCCGGGCCGACCAGGGTCAGGTCCACCGCTCCTCCCGACACGTGGGGAGCAAATTCGGTCGGCTCGGCGACATAGGCGGTGGCCTCCCGATGCACGCGATCCGGCGGCCATTCCGGATGGCGTGCGGTCAGGCTCGCCACATGGTCGTCGAAATAGCGTTGCTGGAGTACCGTCGGGCGGAAGCCCTCGACCACCGCGATGCGCACGTCGCCCAGTCCCTTGGCCGCATCGACCAGTCGCTCGACCACGCCGACGCGCAACAGCCGGTGGTGCCCGGCTGGATCGGCCAGCCGAGTGTCCACGCGCAACTGGTCGACCTCGGCGATGTCGATGAGTTCCTCGCCGCATTCCTGCACAGGGACCGCGCGGACCACGGGATCGGCCAGCAGTACTCGGTCAGCCCCGTCGGCCTGGGCCCACAGGCGATCGAGCAGCGACGTCATGCGGACAACTCTTCCAACGGGGCCCACGGGTGGGCCAATCCGAATGCCTGCGGACCGAATACCGCGAGTGCCTCAGGGGTGCGCATGATCTCCGGCGTCGAGATGCCGTACACCGCGACCCGCTGGCCGTACCGCATCCCGTCGGTGGTGATCGGCTGTGCCGTCTCCGCGTCCAGCACGGTAATCAGGTCGGGAACGATCGCTACCACTTCATCATTGCGGTATGCCACGAGATTTTCGTTGCGGAAATGGATACTCATGGTGTCGTCGCTATCGAAGGCGTCGATCTTGGCCACCCCGGCGGTGAATCCATCCGCCACTGACCGTTCGACGTCAACGATCTTGCCGCGCATCAGCACGGTGCCGAATCGGTAGATGGTTTCGGCGAGGTGTCCGCGGAGGGCGTCGAATGGGTCGCGATGGGCCTCACGAGCCAGCCGGATGGTCCGGCCAAGGTCGCAGGCCAGTGTGA
The DNA here is from genome assembly GCF_012277335.1 of Saccharopolyspora sp. ASAGF58. Taxonomy (NCBI): domain Bacteria; kingdom Bacillati; phylum Actinomycetota; class Actinomycetes; order Pseudonocardiales; family Pseudonocardiaceae; genus Saccharopolyspora; species Saccharopolyspora sp. ASAGF58. Next base: position 7,156,312 of record NZ_CP040605.1, read on the forward strand.
GCGTGCCGGGAATCGCGGTGCGTTTGACGTCGGCACCGGACATCGAGTACTCGGCGATATAGGCAGCGCCACCCATCCGAATGGTCACCGCCCGCGCGAAGGACTCCATCTGATGGTTGTCTTCGCCGGTGTCGATCACCGCGCTGTAACCGTGCTCATTGGATACCGCCAACGGTGACCCGGGCACCCCATAGACCCCGAAAGTCTCCATCTGAAGTTCGGGGAAGGCTCGGCCCATGCCGTCACCATCGACCACCGGGATGTTCGCGCGGGCGGCCACGACGAGCGGGATCATCGAGTTCAGCCCGCCGCATTCCATCGGGATGGTGGCGATGGCGGTCCGGCCCAGGTGGGCTTCGAGCCGCCGCAGGGAGTGCACCGCTTCGTCGCCCGCGGGCAGTTTCTCGATCACCACGGTCGGGGCGCCCATCATCGCGGTGGAGATGACGAGGTCGCTGTCGGCGAGCTCGTCGGCTTCCACCACTTCGACCCGATGTCCTTCGTCGAGCGCTTGTTCGACGAGCAACCGCCCGACGAGCGGGTCACCGCCGCCGCCGGTGCCCAGCACTGCGGCGCCCCGGGCGAGGTCGGGTAGATCGTCATTGGTCAGCAGGAAGCTCACCTTCATGCTCCTTCTGTGCCGGTGGACAGCGGCAGGTCGCCGACCGCCTTGACTCGGATCCGGGACGCGTTGCCCGGCAGATAGGCCAGTGGTAGTTCGTCGATCTCAACCACCGACACCGTCGAGGGAGCGGCGCCGGCGGCCACAGCCTTGTCGATCGCTTCATGACGGGCCTGGTCGAGGACGGCCGAGCGCTGGCCCGGCGCGACCGCGAAGATCCGATCTACTTCACCGCCCACTTGGGCGATCGCCGCACCGATCGCGTTAGCCACGCCAGCGTGCTCGGGCCGAATCACCGAGCTGGCGCAGGCCAGCTGCTCGGGGAGCAGCACACTGCCCCCGCCCACCGCGACTACCGGGACTTTCTCCGCACTTGTCCGCATTCGGTCCACAGTGCGTTCGATGGCGTTCTCCATCTCGGTGAGCGCGGCGCGGACCAGGGCCGGGTCGAGATGCCGTACCAGGCTCGGGTCGCCGATCTCCGCGCGTCCGGCGGCGACCACGATGTCGGTCGCGGTGAGGACGTCGCCACCGAACACCAGGGCTTGCTCGATGACCCGATAGCCCACGCTGTCCGGACCCACCTGGGTCCCAGAGTCGGTCCGTACACGGCTGCCTCCGCCGAGGCCGACCGACAGCACATCCGGCATCCGGAAGTTCGTCCGGATACCCGCGACCTCGACCTCGGTCGCGGCCTCTCGGGGGAACCCGGACTGGAGGACACCGACATCAGAGGTGGTGCCCCCGATGTCGACCACCACGCAGTCGGTCAGACCGGACAGGAAGGCAGCTCCACGCATGGAGTTCGTCGGACCGGAAGCGAAGGTGGCGACCGGATAGCGGCGGGCGTACTCGACATCCATCAGCGTGCCGTCGTTCTGGCTTAAGAACAGCGGCGCAGTGATCCCGACCGATTCCAGCGCCAGATCGAGCGAGCGACAGATGTCCTGCGCCAATTCCCGCAACGAGGCGTTGATGATGGTCGCGTTCTCTCGTTCGAGAAGCCCGACCCGGCCTACCTCATGTGAGAGACTGATCGCAAGTTCGGGGAACTGCTTGGCCGCGAGTTCGGCGGCGCGCCGCTCGAATTCCTCGTTGACCGGGGAGAACACCGAGGAGATAGCGACACTGCGAGCACCCCGGCTGACCGCGTCGTCCAGAGCTCGCAGGACCTCGTCGTCGTTGAGCGGCGAGATCGCCCGACCGTCGAACTCATGTCCGCCAGAGCAGAGGTAGGGCAGCGCGTTGACAGCTTCACGGAGCCGTTTCGGCCAACCGACGAACGGCGGTAGCCCGCGCGTGGCCGGCAGTCCGAGCCGGATCGCGGCGGTCGGGGCGAGCCTTCGGGCCTCCACCAGTGCGTTGACGAAGTGGGTCGTGCCGATCATGACGGCATCGATCGCGGCGGGGTCGAACTGTGCGGCCGCGTGCAGCTGACGCAGGGCGCTGGAGATGCCGCTGGTGACATCGGCGGCGGTGGCGGTCTTGATCTCGGCGAGTACCCGCTTGCCATCGATGAGTACTGCGTCGGTGTTGGTGCCGCCGACGTCGATTCCAATGCGCATCGGTGCTGGATCCTTCCTAAGGGCAGGGGATGGTCAGTTCGCCCGGTTGATCAACTAGAACGGTGGTGCACCCCGGTGCCGCGTACCAAGCCGAGCTTGCCCGCGAGCACGTAGAGCAGTACGGACAGCACGAGGGCGTTGAGCGACCCGATGCCCCACGGCAGGAATTTGCCGCCGAGGCTGGCTAGCAGCCAGACCACCAGGGTGGCCGGAACCCAGGTCGGTTCACTGCTCGGCAAGCCTGGGCTCGACGCGCTTAACTCGGCTCGCCACCGGCGCACCACGTAGTACTCGGCGACCATGATTCCGGCCACCGGTGGGATGGCGACTCCGAGCAGGACAAGGAAATCGGCGAAGTGGTCGAGGATGCCCGCCGCGGCAAGCAGACTGCCCAGTGCGCCGACGGCGATGCTGACCGTGGCTCGGTTGGTGGAGCGATTGAAGACCGTTTCGATGAAGTTCACCACGCCGAGCGAGGCTGAGTAGAGGTTCCAGTCGTTCATCTTGATAGTGCCGGCGACCACGATGATCGCCCCGATGAAGCCGCTGGTCGAGGTAACGATCTCGATGATGTCGCTGGTGCGCAGCGCGTGGGCGAGCAGGACCCCGGTCACGGCGACCAGATACTCGCCGATGGTCACACCGATCACCGTCTGTTTGACCACATCGGACGGTCGGCGGTTGAACCTGGTCATATCCGGTGTGATCACCATGCCGACGATGAATCCGCCGGCGACCAAGGTGGTGCCGGTGGCCAGGGACAGCACGGGCCCGGCAGGTTCGGAAGTCGTCAATGCCCCAAGCGGATGCTTGCTCAGCTCGCTGACGATCGACCAGCCGGCCAGCAACAGGAAAGCCGGCACGGTCAGGTAGGCGGTCCAGGCCATGCTCTTGAAGCCGTAGACCACGATCGCGGTGACTCCCGCGCCGACGATTAGGGACCAGGCCCAGACAGGGACACTCGGCACGAATTTGGTGAGCGCGGTCGCCGCCACCGCGCTCTGCACACCGAACCAGCCGGTGAGGCTCAGGGCGATGACCAAGGCGATCAGGCTGGAGCCGTGGCGGCCAAAGCCGGTCCAGCGGGTCAGCATCGAGGTCGACAGGCCCTCCCGTTGACCAATGAGTCCGGTGGCGATCGCGACCACTTCAAGGATGACCGAGCCCAGCGTGATGGCGAGGATGGCATTCCAGAAGTCCATGCCGAAGCCCAGCGCCGCGCCGAGCAAGAACTGCGATAGCGCGGACATCTGGCCGAACCGCTGCACGGCAACGGACCACCAGCTGTATCGAGCTGCCTCGGGCACGCGGGTCAGTGCGTAGTCGTCATGCCCGACGTCGGCGTGGGAAGGCGCGGGTGGGTCATGGTCGGGTGAGCCGTGCGAAGTCGACGGGATTTGCGTCATTGGAGCCCGTCCTTCCTGGTCCGTGCGATCTGGTGTGTCGAACTCTAGGAAGAATGTGACTGGCCCACAGTGGTCACGATGACCTAGTTTGGACGTATCAGTGGCGTTTCTACACACCTGAGGAACCCATGTGGCAGATCGATGAGTCCTCGCTGGCCGATCTTGTGGTCGGTGCCCGCGTATTGGGCTCCGGTGGTGCGGGCGACCCCTACCTAGCCCACCTGCTGGCCGCTAGCGCGCTGGCTGAGCACGGACCGGTTCCGGTGTTCGAACCGGAGGAACTGGATCCCGAAACCACCGTGGTCAGTGTCGGTTTGGTCGGCGCGGTGACCGCCTTCGCCGAGAAAGCCGCGACCGGCGAGGAATTCACCGAGGCGGTCCAGCGACTGCGTACGCATCTGGGAAGTCCGCACCCGATGGCGATCGCGGGCTATGAATCCGCCGGTGCGAATGTGTTCACCCCGCTCACCGTCGCCGCGCACACCGGGCTGCCCCTGGTGGATGTGGACGGAATGGGGCGGGGCCTGTCCTGGCTCGACCAGACCAGCTATGACGTCGCCGGCCTGCCGATATGCCCGTTCGTGCTGACCGAGCCCGGTAACCGCACGGTCATCCTGGAACGGATCGATGGTGCCGATGCGGAGCGCTACCTGCGGACGCTGACCGTGTTGATGGGCGGGTGGTCCGCTTTCGCCGGCTACCCGATGAGCGCAGCGGAGGCGGCCCAGTACGGGGTGCGCCGGTCGCTGGCGCGGGCACGTGAGCTGGGGGCGAAACTGCGCGCGGCGGCGAGCATGCGCACCGGGGCCGAGGGCACCGCGGGGGCTCGCTGGAGCGAGCTTTGTGACGACGCCCGGCATCTCGGGACCGGCCGCGTGGTCGAAGTTCACTGGGTTGAGGGCGAAACGTATGCGGAGGGCAGTGTCGTGGTGTGGCTGCGCGGTGATGAGCCGCGTCCGCTGCGCGTGGAAAGTCAGAACGAATTTTTGCTGGCCTTTGACCAGGGGAAGTTGGTGGCCAGCGTGCCGGATCTGATCTGTCTGATCGACACCCGGACGGCCACCCCGCTGCTGGCCGAGCAGGTGGTGCCCGGTTACGAGGTCGACGTAGTGGTGCTGCGAGCCCCGCAGCGGTGGCTGGACCAGCGGCTGTGGCGGCGGGTCGCCCCGGCCTCGTTCGGTTACCTGCTGGCTAAGGACAACGCGTGACGCCGCGGAATCGGCTGCCGCGGGTCCGGCAGCTACTCACCGCGCCCGCGCTCAGTACCGCACACCTAGTCGCCGGGGCAGCAGGGCTCGACGGCGGGGTCAGCTCGGTGCGCGGTCTCGCGCCGAACCAGGTTGCCGCGCTGCCCGAGGTGGAATTCTCCGGGGCCATCGTGGTGCTGGGAGAGCTGCGCGGGCATCTGCTGGAGATGTTGTTGCCCCGGCTGCACGCGGCCGGGACGGCGGCGATCGTGGCGAGGGTACCCGCCGAGACAGTGCTGACGTCGACTCGATGGCTTGCCGATCGGCTCGCTCTGCCGCTGTTGGCGAGCCCAGAAAGCGATCCGGTGGAGTTGGCCGTCCGCCTCGATCACCTGGTGCACGGTGACGTGATTGCGCGTGGACAAGCCTGCGCCAGGCTGGCCGGTAAGTTGCGCGGCAGGATGGCCACCCCGGAGGTGGTGGTCAGCCTGCTGCGGGAGCAGGTGGGCATCGAGTGTGCGGTGGTGGGCGCGGACGCGGTGGTGCTGGCCGGCGCGGTAGCCGTCCCGCCTACCCACGAAGACCTGGTCACGACCGGGCCGACGCGCAGCGCGTCGGCGGAGAGACTGCGGGTGGTGCTGCCGGCCCTGCCCCAGGCTGCGGGTGCGACGCAGGGATCCGCGCTCTGGTTGATCGCCGACCTGCCTGAAGTCACCGAAAGCTTTGGCAATCTGGTCGAGGACGTACTGGGCATCGCCGCGGTGGCGCTGGCGGGTTGGGCGGTGGCACAGCGGTTCGATGCCCAACGCGACGCGGCGTTCAAGACGTCCGTACTGGCGCAGCTGCTCACCTCGACATCGGGGGTTTCGGCGCATCTGGTGGAGCAGAGCGTCGCCGCGGGTTGGCGGCTGGATGGCTGGCATGTCGCGGTATGCCTGCGTTCCGACCCACTTCCGGATGCGGCCCGGATGGACCCGTTGACCCTCACCGTGGAACGGGTGTTGCGGGAACGGTTGCCGGGCAGTGAGTTCGTGCGGCTCGGCGACGGCTGGGTCAGCTGGTCGACCTTCCCTGGGGAACCATCGGCCGAACGGTTCGACGCGCTCGTCAATGCCACCCGGCTGGTGGTGGCGGAGGTCGACGCGAGGTTGGTGGCCGGGGTCGGCAGGCCCCGGCGCGGCGGTGCGGGTCTGGCGGAAGTGATTTTGGAGGCGCAGGAACTAGCGGTGACCGCTGGACACGCACCGGGTCGCAAGGTGGTCGAGGACGCACGGGCTTCGCCGACCCGACGGCTGGTGATGGGTGCCGTCGCCGACGAGGAGACCGCTCGCCGAAGCCGCCGATTACTCAAACCCTTACTGGGCAAGACATCGCCGGTGTTGCTGACCACTTTGGAGACCTATCTCGGCCTGGAATCTTCGATTGCCCACACAGCCAACCGGCTTAACGTTCATCGCAACACCGTGGTCAAGCGACTCGACCGGATCCAACAACTGATGAATCTGAGACTCGACGACCCCGAAATCAGGCTGGCGCTTCAGATCGCTTGCCGAGCGCTCCGCTAAGACGCACCATCCTCATTCGGGCGCGGTGAGCGAGCCAGTCCAGTGACGATCCGGGCCGGTGACGCCTGGTCTGGGGAGGCTGGGCGTCGACACGTCTCCACGCGATCGTCGCGCCGTTAGGAGCCGAGCCCCTGCGCCCAGCGGACCGCGTCCTCGCGCGATTCGAGCGGGTGACCGATTTTGGCGCGGATATGGGTGATGTGGCTCTTCAGTGTGTGTTCGGAAATACCCAGCGTCCTCGCTGTCCGGTCGCGAAGCGAGGAACCAGTGCCCAGATGTCCGCCCGCCCGTAGGTAGTAGACGATGAATACGTCGATCTCCCGCCAGGTGAGCGAGCGTGCACGCAGCTGCTCAATGATCGCCGCCGGGACTTCCGCCGCGCGATGGGCAGTGGCCAGCCGCTTCCGGATCGCCGGGTCAGGACAGTCCTCGATGATCAAGGCGAAGCCGTCGTCGTTCAGTCCGGCCCGGTCGGCGAAGGTGAGCTCGCCCTCAGGAGCACGGGCCACACCCCACGGCAGGATGCTGATTCTGCGGTGCATCATGAAGCCGACGACGGTGGCACGAAGTTCGGCGCTTTCCTGTGTACGGCCGGTCGCGGTGAGCAGCCGCGCCCGATACGACGCGACACTCATCGCGTGCAGCCGGTGCCCACTGGACTCAAGATACTGGGCGACTGCCGCAAGCATCCCCATGGCCGTCGGTGGATCGTCTTCGGTGCGGGCCAGTGCCCGGACCAGCTTGGCACCGGCGCGGCGGAGGGTCGACTGTGCGGTATGGTCGTGCTGCCCGATTCGATCGGCCACCGTGGCGAACCGTTCCACCCCATGCCCCTGGGGCGGTGTCACCGCGTCGTCGATCAGGGCCATCGGACCCGCCGCGTGATAGGCGTCGCGGGCTTCCTCATGGCGGCCCTGTGCTCGTCGGAGATTGCCCAGCCACCACTGCGCCCAGCGAAGCTGCGTACTTGTGTATGGCGTTCGGCGCCTCAGGCTCGCAGTCAGCACTGCCTCAGCCTCCGCGAGCTCTCCGCGGGTGATCAGCGAGACCGCGGCGATGACATCGCTCCACGCGAGTTCGAAGACATCGTCGCTACTGGTGATCCTGGCCTGGTCGACGAGGGCGATCGCACGATCGACATCACCGGAATAGACCGAGGCGAGCGCGAGATTCCGGTGCGCGCGGCCGAGCACACGCCGTCGCAACAGCGCGTCGTCCACCAGGATCGCGCCAGACAGCGCCGACTCACCGGCGGCGATCGCCTCCGGAACGGGGCCGGTTTCACAGAGCAACCAACACAGATGCGCGGACAGATTCGCTCGGGTAATCGAAGACAGCGACTCCCGTGCCAAGTCCTGCCGCACCTTCGACGCCGAACCCGCGTAGACCTCATCGCGGTAGCGCACCTGGTTGAGTTCGCTCGACACCCAGGCGTGCCCCTCCTCATGTGCTTGGGCCTGGAACTGCTGATCGGCGACGTGCAAGGTGGCCAGCGCGCCGTCAAAGTCATTGCGCAGCCGCTTGAGCCTGCCGAGCAGGACCAGCAGCCAGGGGTGTCGGCGCATCACGTCACCGGACTGTCCATCGAGCAGATCTTCGATGGCGCCCAGCGAGCCCGCTTCCAGCTGGCCGATACCGATTGCCTCGATCAGCGCCGCAGCCCGGTCCGGCCGCCCCGCCCGCAGGAGGTGGATCAACGCACTGGTCGGCTCACCACCGGCCACCAGCGCGTCGGCGGCGATCGCGTGCAGCCTGTTCACCTCGGAACTGGAACGGGTCTGGGTGAGCCGGTGCTGGAGGAAAGCCCGGAACATCGAATGGAAGCGGAAGCGGCTGGCACCGTGCGCGATAGCAGCGGTAAACAGGGAACCATCGGCGAGTAGTCGCAGGCTCGCCAACGCCGCCGGATCATCGGTCAGCTGGTGGCACACCTCGGGTCGGAGTTCCTGCAACACCGAGCAGGTCGTGGCGAACTCCAGCAACGCGGGCGGTAGGAATCGTTCGGCGAGTTCGGCGAAGTAGTCGAACGAGGCCCAGACCGCAGGTTCGAACGGAGGTGGGTCGAGGTCGTTGCCGACCGGGCCGACCAACAGCGCCGCTCCGGTGATCCAGCCCTCGGTGAGCCGGGTGATCGAGGCCGTGGCCGCCGCATCCAGCGGCGAACCCCAGGAATCGGCCAGCACCTCGGCTAATTCGGCGGCAGTGAACGCGAGATCATCCGCGCCCAGCTCCCGCAGGGCGCGCATACCCCGGAGCCGTCCCAGGGGAAGCCGTGGCCGGGCGCGGGCGGCCAGCACGACGTGCACGCCGTCGGGAAGGCTGAACAGAAAGCTCTCCAGGACTTCGTTGGCTTGCGGGAAGACGGCGATGGCGTCGTAGTCGTCGAGCAGGATGCAGTGGCTCTCCGCCGGATCGTCACCGCAGCGGCCGTCCCGGTCGGCGAGCAATAACGCCGCTTGGAGCTGACGCCGAAGCGTGTCGGCATCCGCATGATCGGCCGTCAATTTCAGCAATGTCGCGCCGGGGGACAACGCCTCACGGAGCTGTTCGAGCAGCACCGACTTGCCGTAGCCGGCGGGAGTTCGCACGACGGTGAGCCGGATACCTGGCTGGGGCAGCATCGCCCGCAGGACCCGGAGCCGGTCAACTCGTGTCTCGGCGTCCATCGGTCCGGGACTGTAGCACCGCCGCTGACCTGCGCTCATGCGAGCCGGGCCGGCGGCATAGGACCGGATCTCATACCCAAGATGCGACCCCGCCCCATGGACCTGGCTATTCCGATGACTGAGGATGAGTGCCTGATTTCCAGTACGTCGAGGACAAGGAGTTTCAGTTGTCGGAGCGTGTGGAATCCCTCCGTATCGAGGGAGCTCGGCTCTACGATGGAACCGGTGCGCCAGCGGTCGCCGATTCGATCGTGATCGTGCAAGGAGAGCTCATCGAGTGGGCTGGTCCCGCCGACGATGCTCCACTGGCAGGCCCGGATGATTTGGTGCTGGACGCAGCCGGGATGTCGATTATGCCGGGCTTTATCGACAGCCACGTGCATCTCTGCGCCGAACATCAGCGACCTGCCCGGTTCGATCCGATGTTCATCGACCACAGCGAACTGGCGCTTCGCGTCCTGGGCAATACCCAGCAGGCGCTTGAGGCAGGCGTGACGACCGTCATCGACTGTGGCGGCCGGGAGTACGTCACAATGACCGTGCGGGACGCGATTAACGCCGGAATCGTGCAGGGAGCGCGAGTACTGACCACCGGACCCGGCATCACCATCACCGGTGGTCACTTCAACTGGTTCGCCATTGAGGCCGACTCCGATACCGAACTGCGCAAGGCCGCCCGGACGCTGGTGAAGCAGCGAGCGGATCACATCAAGCTGTTCGGCACTGGCGGCGGACTGACGATGACCTCCAATCCGGCGCGGGCCCAGTACTCGGTGGAGGAATTCCAGATCGTCATCGACGAGGCGGAGCGTGGCGGCATCACGGTCACCACCCATGTGCATGGCACTCCAGGGATCCGCAACGCCATCGCCGCCGGTATCCACCGGCTGGAGCACTGCCAGTTCTTCAACGAGGACGGCGGAATCAGCTTCGACGAAGACATCGTCCGGCAGATCGTCGATAAAAGGATCCCCGTGAGCCTTGGTATGGCGCGGCGGTGGCGCACGGATTCCTCGATCGAAGAGCACCTCACCCCTCGCCAGCTGAAGCAGCGGGCCATTCGCGACGAGCGGATGGACGTCCTGCGCAGGTTCCGGACCATGGGTGTGCAGCTGATCGCCAGCACCGACGCCGGGATGACGAGCACCCCGTTCAACGACCTGCCCAACCTGATGCGCTTCCTGGTCGACTCGATCGGTATGGGCATCCCGGAGGTCATCCACTCGGTTACGGGCCGGGCCGCCGCGGCCGTTCGGCAGGGTGACCGACTGGGCGCGATCCAGCCGGGCAAGGCCGCCGATCTTCGGCTGGTCCACGGTGATCCCGAAGTGGACACGAGTGCGTTGAGTGCTGTGGCACAGGTTATCCGGGCCGGCGTTGTGGCCGGCGGACCGACCGCAGCCAACGGCCGGAGAGGAGCATCATGAGACGGCAATACCTGGCCTTCGGATTAGCCATTTTCGCGGTCGCCATCGTCGTCTGCGTGGAGTCCATATCGCTGGTGATCTGGACGCCGATCGGACCTGGCCCTGGCTTCTTCACGGTTATCCTGGGCGCAGTGCTCGGCCTGCTGGCCCTCGCCGTGATGTGGGACCAGCGCCGCCAAGGGGAAACCGACGGTGCGCAGCCACGTCAGTCGGAGGAGGCCAGCGAGGCAGATCCCGCACCCCGACGCCGTTTCCGTCGGCCAGCGCGGGTATGGCTGGTGGTCGGGGCGCTCGTCGTCATCCCCTTCGTACTCGAACCCTTGGGGTTCCGTCTGACGATCCTCGCATTGGTTCTCTACGTTCTGCTGTTCGTCGAACGGCGGCGTGTGGTCAGCAGTGTGCTAATCGCGGCGGGAGCGAGCGCGCTCTCCTTCTACGTGTTCGCTGACCTGCTGGCCGTGCCGCTGCCGGTCGGTCTGTTGGGGGTCTGATCCATATGTTCGACTCGCTGAGCCTGCTCGGTCAGGGCCTTTCTATGGCCCTGCAGCCGGAGAACTTGCTCTTCGCGCTGATCGGCTGCCTGCTCGGCACACTGGTTGGCGTGCTGCCCGGCATCGGGCCGACGGCGACGACGGCGATGCTCATTCCCATCGCTGCCGGGTTCAACCCGGTCGCCGCGATCATCATGCTGTGTGCGATCTACTACGGCGCGCAGTACGGCGGCACGATCACCTCGGTGCTGCTGAACACTCCTGGCGAGGTGTCGTCGGCGGTAACCTGCCTTGACGGTCACCAGATGGCCAAACGAGGGCGGGCCGCCACCGCGCTTGCCTCCGCCGCCATCGGTTCGTTCATCGGGGGCACCATAGCGTCACTGGGGTTGGTGTTCCTGGCCATCCCGTTGAGCAGCATCGCCCTGAAGTTCGGTCCCGCAGAGTTCTTCGCGCTAGTTCTCTTCGGCCTCACTCTGGTAGTTGGCCTGGCTGGCCGGTCCCTCAAGCTCGCCTTCATCAGTGCGATCGTCGGCGCGCTGATCGCCGCCATCGGCATCGACCCGGTCGTCGGGGAACCACGATTCACCTTCGGCAGCACCGAGTTGCTCAATGGTATCGAGTTCGTTCCGGTACTCATGGGCCTCTTCGGCCTCAGTGAAATCCTGCTGAACCTCACTGGGCGTGACAACACCGATGTGGCCATCCAGAAGACTGGGCGGCCGGAATGGCGGGCGATCGCGAAAACCGGTCCGGCTGTGGCTCGTGGTACCGGTATCGGTTTCCTGCTGGGCCTGGTTCCTGGGGTGGGCGCCGCGGTTCCCACCTTCATGTCGTATGGCCTGGAACGGCGCATGTCGAAGAAGCCGGGTGACTTCGGCAAGGGAGCGATTGAAGGGGTGGCAGGCCCGGAGACGGCTAACAACGCGTACGCGAACTCATCGCTGATCCCGCTGTTCACCCTGGGCATCCCGGCTTCCGCGACACTGGCCGTGCTCACCGGCGCGTTCCTGCAAAACGGGCTTACCCCGGGACCGTTGCTCTTTGCCGAACATGGCGAGCTGGCATGGGCGATCATCGCGAGCTTCTTCGTCGGCAACGTAATCCTGCTGGTGCTGAATCTGCCGCTGATCCCGGCATGGGCGGCGATTCTCAAGATTCCTTATTCCCTGCTGTACGGGCTGATCATCGTATTCGCCGTCGTGGGTGCCTATGCCTTGCGCGCCAACGTGTTCGACGTCGTAGTCATGATCGCCTTCGGCTTCATCGGGTATGCGTTCAAACGTCTCGATGTACCGCTCGCCCCTCTCTGCTTAACCTTGATCCTCGCTCCGATGGTCGAGAAGGCGCTGCGTCAATCGTTGTCGGTGTCGCAGGGTGATCCTTCGATCCTCGTATCCAGTCCTATCTCGATCGTCCTGCTGTGCTTGAGCGTCGTGGCGGTCGCCGCCTTCGCGACGCGTGCGGTGCGCGCTGAGCACCGCGTCACCGTCGACGAATGACGTCTGCGGCAGGCATACCGGACCACCTCCGAACGAAAGGGAAAACAGTGCGCAACGCCAGAAAGACACTGCGGATGATGGCGGTGATGTTCGCCGCCGCCATCGGGCTCGCCGCCTGCACGACGGCCAACTCCGGTGGGGGAAATGACGTCTTTCCCAAGCAGGGGAAGCCGATCACCATGATCATCCCCTTCGCGCCCGGCGGCCTCACTGACGTCTCCGCACGCGTCCTGACGCCAGCCCTGGGCAAGGAACTTGGCACTTCCATCGAGGTCATCAACCAGCCCGGGGCGAGCAGTCAGGTCGGGATGACCGCATTGAGTCAGGCCAAGCCCGACGGCTACACCTTCGGCTACACCCTGCTGCCGACTACCCCCAACGCCTACCTTGACCCGCAGCGGAAGGCAGCGTTCAAACGCGAGAACTTCAAGGGCTTCGCGAACTACTTCTCGACCCCGATCGTCGCGGTGGTCAACGCCAACAGTGACCTCAAGTCGGTAAACGATCTCGTCACGAAGGCGAAGGCGAACTCCGCAAAGCTCGCCGTCGGCACCGGCGCGCTGGGTGGACCGGCGGATATGGCCCGCGTGCTCCTGGAAAACAGCGCTGGGATCAGCTTCGCGAACGTGCAGTTTGACGGCGGTGGCCCGACGGCGGTGGCGTTGCTCGGCGGGCATATCGAGGTCGCGTTCTCGTCCGTGCCGGAGATCCAGCAGTACGTCAAGAGCGGTCAGATGCGCGCGCTTGGAGTGATGGCCAAGGAGCCGGTGTCGCTGCTGCCGGACGTGAAGACCTTCGCTGAGCAGGGTTTCGACCTGGAAATGGCTTCGGTCGGCATCCTGTCGGTTCCGGCGGGGACGCCAGACGCGATCGTTACCCGGCTTAGCGAGGCGACCAAGGTAGCGATGCAGGATCAGGCGGTGATCGCCAAGGCGGCGGAGCTCGGCTTCCTGCTGAACTACATGACGCCTCAAGAGGTTGACGCCGCTTGGACCAAGAGCGACGAGCAGGTCGCCCAGATCCTCAAGGGGAGCGGAGAGTGAACGACGGTCTGCCCGCAGAGGTGCGAGAACTCTTCTGCTTGCCCGAGGAGACGGCCGACCCGGCCCTGGTCCCGCTGATCGCGTCGCTCATCGAGGCGATCAGGGGGATGGCCGAGGTGGATATCACCGGGATTGACCCGAATGCCGAGCTGCCGCTGGTGAGGGGATGGTCTGATGTCACTGGGTGAGTTGTCGCTGGCGGCCGTGTCGGGGTTGTTGCGGCGGGGTGAGGTGTCTCCGGTCGCTGTGGTGGAGGACGCGCTTGAGCGGATTACCGGGTTGGAGCCGGTGGTGGGTGCGTTTGTGACGGTGATGGGCGAGCAGGCGTTGGCTGCTGCGCGTGTTGCGGAGAGCGAGTTCTCCCGCGGGGAGTATCGCGGTCCGCTGCATGGGGTGCCGGTGTCGCTGAAGGACCTGATTTTTGTTCGTGGTGTGCGTAATACCGCAGGGTCGCAGGCGATGGCGGACTTTGTGCCTGAGTTTGATGCGGCTGTGGTGGAGCGGCTGCGTGCTGCGGGTGCGATTATTGTGGGCAAAGCGCAGACTTATGAGTTTGCAATGGGCCCCGGCACTGCTTATCCGTTTGGGCGTACTCGTAATCCGTGGGATCTTGAGCGGGTCACGGTGGGATCGAGCAGTGGGAGTGCGGCCGGGGTTTCTGCTCGTATGGTGTTTGCGTCGTTGGGGACGGACACGGGTGGTTCTATTCGCGGGCCGGCTTCGGGGTGCGGTGTTGTCGGTTTTAAACCGAGCGCCGGCCGAGTCAGTAGATTTGGGGTTTTGCCGTTGAGCTGGACCTTGGATCATGTGGGTCCGCTGACTCGTGATGTGGCGGATGCGGCGTTGACGACCCGGGCGGTGGAGGGGTTCGATACGCGTGATTCGGGATCGGTGGAGATGCCGCCGGTGGATACGGACGCGGTTGTTGGTGGCCGGGTGCGTGGGCTGCGGTTCGGGATTCCGAGTGGGTTTTTTCTCGATGATGTGGATCCGGAGTTCGTGACGGCGTTCGAAGACGCGGTGCGGGTGTTTGAAGAGGCGGGAATGGTCCGAGGATCGGTCACCCTGCCGATGATCGAACAAGCCCAGACAGCGCATTCGACGATTTTGCTCGGCGAATCGTATTCGGTCCATGAGAAATTGTTCCGGGCGCGCGGTGCTCAATTCGGGGCGAGCGCGCGCAGTCGGATGGCGCTGGCCAGCACGATGCCTGCGTCGGCTTACCTGAGGGCTTCGCGGGTTCGCAAGGTGTTCCAGGACGAGTTCCGCAAAGCCACCGAGGACACCGACATCATCATCACCCTCACCTCCCCGCGCCCACCGGCGCGGTTCGATGAACAGTTGCCGAGGGATAACGGCCGGGGTGCGGCTCGGGCGGCGCAGAATCGGTTCCGTCGCCCGTTCAGTGTCGTGGGCGCGCCAGCGGTTTCGATTCCCTGTGGTTTCACCAGCTCCGGTTTGCCTATCGGGCTCCAGATCGTCGGGCGTCCCGGCGACGACACCACCGTCCTGACCGTCGCCCACGCCTACCAGCAGCGCACCAGCTGGCACACCCAGGCACCCTCGTTGTCGGCCAGGGGCGTGGCTGATGTCGCTGGGTGAGTTGTCGCTGGCGGCCGTGTCGGGGTTGTTGCGGCGGGGTGAGGTGTCTCCGGTCGCTGTGGTGGAGGACGCGCTTGAGCGGATTACCGGGTTGGAGCCGGTGGTGGGTGCGTTTGTGACGGTGATGGGCGAGCAGGCGTTGGCTGCTGCGCGTGTTGCGGAGAGCGAGTTCTCCCGCGGGGAGTATCGCGGTCCGCTGCATGGGGTGCCGGTGTCGCTGAAGGACCTGATTTTTGTTCGTGGTGTGCGTAATACCGCAGGGTCGCAGGCGATGGCGGACTTTGTGCCTGAGTTTGATGCGGCTGTGGTGGAGCGGCTGCGTGCTGCGGGTGCGATTATTGTGGGCAAAGCGCAGACTTATGAGTTTGCAATGGGCCCCGGCACTGCTTATCCGTTTGGGCGTACTCGTAATCCGTGGGATCTTGAGCGGGTCACGGTGGGATCGAGCAGTGGGAGTGCGGCCGGGGTTTCTGCTCGTATGGTGTTTGCGTCGTTGGGGACGGACACGGGTGGTTCTATTCGCGGGCCGGCTTCGGGGTGCGGTGTTGTCGGTTTTAAACCGAGCGCCGGCCGAGTCAGTAGATTTGGGGTTTTGCCGTTGAGCTGGACCTTGGATCATGTGGGTCCGCTGACTCGTGATGTGGCGGATGCGGCGTTGACGACCCGGGCGGTGGAGGGGTTCGATACGCGTGATTCGGGATCGGTGGAGATGCCGCCGGTGGATACGGACGCGGTTGTTGGTGGCCGGGTGCGTGGGCTGCGGTTCGGGATTCCGAGTGGGTTTTTTCTCGATGATGTGGATCCGGAGTTCGTGACGGCGTTCGAAGACGCGGTGCGGGTGTTTGAAGAGGCGGGAATGGTCCGAGGATCAGTCACCCTGCCGATGATCGAACAAGCCCAGACAGCGCATTCGGTGCTGGTGCTGGCAGAGTCCTATTCCGTGCACGAAGAGCTGTTCCGTGCTCGGAGCGCGCAGTTCGGTCCGGGGGCGCGGCGTCGGGTCGCCCTGGCCAGTACCGTGCCTGCGTCGGCTTACCTGAGGGCTTCGCGGGTTCGCAAGGTGTTCCAGGACGAGTTCCGCAAAGCTATCGACGGCAGGGACGTCCTTCTCACCCTCACCTCCCCCGAACCGCCACAGCGATTCGGTGAGCAGCCCGCGCATCAGTTCGGTGCCCGGCATATGGCCAGGGCTGGTAATCGGCTCACCCGAATGGCGAATCTTCTCGGTGCGCCAGCGGTTTCGGTCCCCTGTGGTTTCACCGGCTCCGGTTTGCCTATCGGGCTCCAGATCGTCGGGCGTCCCGGCGACGACACCACCGTCCTGACCGTCGCCCACGCCTACCAGCAGCGCACCAGCTGGCATACCCAGGCACCGCCCACCGCGGCGACCGCGGCCGTTGGCTAGCCCCGTGTTTCGCACATGGGTGAGGGTGGGATGGACCCGGGAATGCCCGGCTGGTTGATCATGGCGGTTGGGTGGGGTCGACCGCAAGCAGATCGAGTAATCGGGCTTGGACCGGTGTGGGTTGCGGGATGAGCGCCGGTTGGCTGGCTGTCGCGGGGATCAGCCGTAACCCAGCCAGGGCCTGAAAGACCAGGCGACCGGTAGGTTTGGCCTTCTGTCCAGGAACCAGGCCGGTCATCTTCACCTCGCGCGCGAGTGCGTGACGGACGGCTCGTTCGATGAGGCAGAAGATCAGCAGGGCCAGGCAGATCACAGTGATCAGGGCTTCGATGCGCCGGTTGGTCTTGAGAAACATCGGCGCCACCTCGAGTGGGCCTTTGAACGCCGAGTAGCGGCGCTCTACGACCTCCTGGCCCTTGTAGCGGATCAGGACCTCGGCTGCGTCGACGGTGGCGGGCAGGGTTGGTCAGCAGCGCGTACCACCCGTCGGTGGCGGCCTCGGCGTCGATCGCGGCCTGGTCGAAGGACCAGGCCAGGGTGGGTTTGCCGGTGGCCGGATCCGTACCGGTCTCGGTGCGTAGGTAGGCGGTGACCCGGCGGGCGCGGCCGATCGCGGTGACCCGTTCGGTCCTTCTGTGTCGGATAGTGGCGGCTGCCCAGCCCCCGGGTCAGTCGGTCCAGGTCGTCGCGGGCTCGGTCGAGTTTCTTCGCCCGTGCGGCCTTGGCGGCGTGTGCCCAGGCGGTGGAAATGCACGAATACCCGCCGCAGACCCAGCACCGGATCTTTCTTGCGTGGCCCGGAGATGGTCATGGTGTCTTCGGTGACCCGCCATCGTCCTCGCTGCTCGGCGGGGATACCGGCATCGCGCTCGGCGACATAGTCCACCTCGGTCGCGTCCTGCGGGTCGAGGGCGGCAAGTACACGGGCGGGTACGTAGGTCTTCGACGCGGGTGCGATGAACTCCACGTGCGCGGCGATCATGTTTCGGATGTTGCTGTAAGCAGAAACTGTCGTGGCCCAGCGATCTTCTGCAAAGCGGTCATCGCGGGCACAACCTGGTTGACCTCCCCGCCGCCACCGTCATAGGCGCGGTGCAACACCGGAATCCCACCGTCGCCGGTGACGGCCAGCCCGGCCTGGACCTGCTTCAAGTCCGGGCGGCGGTCCTTCGGGTGCCCAAAGCGCGGGGCGGCGAAGGCGTCATCGATCTGCTCGTAGGCCCCGTACAGCGAGATCGATGTCATGTCCCAAAGCAGCAGGGACACCTCCAGCCCGAACGCCGCGATCGCCTGTGCACCAACCGATCCAACGATCCGATCCAGCTCCGGGCGATCGCGTCCAACGCGCGGGCGATCCGGTCGTCATTGAGCGCGGCCGGATCGATGCCCAGCGTCTCCTCGCCCGCCCACGCCCGCGCCCAGTCCGTGACCCGCAGCAGCGGCGCCTGCGAGGTCAACCGGTTGGCGACCAGCGCCTCGATCACCTGCCCATGGGTCAGGATCGCCACATCCCGTACCGGACAGGCACGATCGATGACCCCAGCCAGGTCCAACCTGCGGCAATAGCCGGCCACCACCGGCAGCGCACCCAGCATCTTCTCCATACTCGGCCCGCCATAGGCGATCGGTTGTAGACGTGGTCGTTCACGCATCCGACCACGATAAGATGATCAAGACGCTAAACCTGGCCGACCCCAACCATCCTCATGTGCGAAACACGAGGCTAGCGGCGCGACGACGCTGTCGTGGCGGGTCGCGGTCGGCCTGGCAGCGGTCGCCGCTCTCGGGGCGGTAGCGGCGACGTTCGCTCAGCCCGGTCCGGTCCTGGGCAGGACCGGACCGGGTGCCGGACCGCACGCTTCGCTGCCCCCCAACACCTCAAGCAGTCCCGGGCGATCGCCCAACCGGCGGGAGTCGTTAGGCTCGCACCTGCCTCGATCGCCTGGTTCAGGCGGTCGAGGTGCCCGGATCGACGGGATGCGTGGCCAACGGATGCACTGTGACGTCCATGTACGGCCACACCGGTAGGGCGCTGATGATCTCGTGCAGCGCAGTCGCGTCCTCAGCGCGCCAGAGTCCCCAGTTCTCCCGGCGTCCGGGCACTCGCCACATCCGGACGAGGTGTCCTTCAGCCGCTCGCTCCGCAGCCATCGTCCGCTCGTCGACCGACAGTTCCCGGATGGTCTCCTCCGAAAGATCGCGCGGCCACTCGATCTTGATATTGACCAGAAATTCCTTCATCGACGGCTCGTACTCCTCATTATCGTGTGTACCGTTGTCGCGGCATTCCGCCCAGGTGCTCCTGTGACATAACCACCGGGCCACCCGCCAGCACCGCCCACGACGATTCCCATCGACCGCACAGCTTGCGTGAAATCCGGTCCCGGCCGACCATCCAGCAGCTGTGGCGGCAGCATGTCGCCGTGAGTGATGTTGCTCCCGGTCAGACCGAACTCGTCCTCGAGGTCGTGCGGCGAGAACCACCGCATGTCCTCGATTCGTTCCTGGAGACGCGGAAAAGACTCTTCGAGCTGTGCCAGGCAAGCGTCAACGAATCCCTGACCGTGCGTGCGCCAGTACTCCCGGCCGAGCCGGTAAGGTGCGTGCCACACGTTGACACTCATGAGGTGCTTGCCGTCAGGCGCAAGGCCGTCCGACGTCAGGCTCGGAACCAGTCCCCACATGATCGGCTTCGCCGACGGGCGCCCGGCCAGGCCGTCCGCGACCGCCGCGGTGATGTACGCCGGGTCCGGCGCGATCCGGAACTGCGCCGAGAGCAGGGTCTCCACCGGCACGTCGCCGGGAGCGTCGGCGACGTCCGGGAGAGCCCCCAGCGCCAGGGCGATCTTGAAAGCCGATCCCTCCGGGGGTTCGGGCGCCGCGGAGCGTGCGATCGCTCCTTGGGGAAGCATCGCTGCCAGCCGGGACGGTTCGACCGCCGAAACCACGGCGTCCACCTTGGTGATCTTCTCGCCCGACCCGAGCACGACGGCTTCGACGCGTCCTTTGCCGTCGAGTTCGAGGCCGGTGACCGGAGCGTTCGTCCGGATCCGGACGTGGTGCTCGACCGCCGCACTCTCAAGCGCGTCGATGATCGCGCTCATCGAGCCGACCGGTAGCCCGACTGAACCACGCAGGGGCGCGTCGCCGATACCGAGCGCATCGTCGGTCGACGAGGCGCGGGAGATGGGCCGTATGAGCAGTCCCATCGCCGACCCCGGCGCGTCCGGCGAGACGAGCTGACCGTTGAGGGCGAGCATCATCATCAGGCTCCGGGCGGCGCCGGTCCGCAGCGACTCGGTGAGCAGATCGTTCAGGCTGCCCTCGAGTACGACACGGCGAAACTCTTCCCGCACCGCTGCCGGCATCCGGTCCAGCGCCTCGTTCAGCGAGGGCGGTGGTTCCCACATCGAGAGCCCACTCGCGGCCCCGAGGGCATCGAGTCGCTCTACGAGCACACGATGGCGCTTGGCCTCACCGGCGGCGAACGCGTCCAGCTGTGCGGCCACCCGGTCACGGTCGCGCCAGCCGACGAACAGCCCCTCGCTCATCCGCTGTAGCAGCGTCACGTTCGGGCTGACGAACCGCAGCCCGTGCCGCTCCAGCTCCAACTCCTGGATGACGCGCCCCTCCAGCGAGCCTGGCGAGTTGGTGATCGCCCCGAAGTAGCCGGGCAGGTACTCCACCCGACCGACCATCCCGCCGAGCGTGGGGCGTGCCTCCAGGAGGGTTACCCGCATCCCGAAGCGCGCCAGGTAGTTGGCCGCGACCAAGCCGTTGTGTCCTCCGCCGACGATGACCACATGGGGACTCATGCGGACCGGTGGTCGAAGACCTGCTCGAATAGGTGCAGCCAGTTGCCGCCGAGAACCAGATCCAGATCGGCGGAGGTGAACCCGCTCTGCATCATGGTTTCGACCAGCGTCGGGAAAGCGGCAGGCGACTGGAACCACGTCGGCCACTCGACCACCGGGGTACTCTCGTCGATCGGGACCGGGCTTTCGCGCCCCCAGCGTCCCATGCGCCACCATTTCACGGCCTCGATGTCGTATCCGGTGTAGAAGTCGGTGCCGAGGGCGACATGTTCCACACCGAACCGCTCGACGGTCCACGAGATCATGTCCACGAATTCCTGCTCGGTTGTCTTGACGCCGTTCTTGAGCATCCGTACGTACGGGCTCAGGCCCACGACGCCACCGGCGCTCGTGAGCTCGCGCAGCACGGTGGAGGACTTCGGGCGGCGACTGAGCTCGACATTGGTGCCGACGAACTCCAGCGGGTTGGCATGCGTGATCGCAACCGGACCCTGGCTGAACTCGATGGTGTCCAGGCACGTCCGCTCCGAGCAGTGCGACAGGTCGATGAGCATTCCGGCCTCGTTCAGCTCCTTCACGAACTGCCGTCCCACGTGAGTGGACAGGCCCGCGTCGTCGTTCTCCCAGCACCCGGCGGCGATGCTGTTCTGAGTGTTGTAGGTGAGCTGTACGATCCGCACGCCCAGGTCGTGGAAGACCTGGACCAGCCGGATGTCGTCTTCGAAGGGCGCGGTGTTCTGGAACCCGAAAACGACCGCGGTCCGCCCGGACGCGACCACCTCACGGATCTCGGCCGCGGTGCGAGCCGGTGCGATCAGGTCGGCGTTCTCGGCGAAAAGGTCGTTCCACTGGCCCAGCACGGACAGCGTCTCACGGGCCGTTTCCCACACCGCGACCGTCACGTGGACGCAGCCGACGTGGCCGTCGCGCCACTCCAGAAACCGCTTGCGCGAAGGTTTGCTGTACTCGAGACAGTCCACGACGATCGCCGCGGTCTCCACTCCTGCAGTCATGTCCTCTACTTTCGTGCCGTTTCGGATTCGTGGTTCAGTGGTTCGGGTCATGCGAGCCCGAATGGGTCGGCTGCCGCGGCGAAGTCCTGTACAACGGCCTTGACCTCCTGGAACTCGCGCAAGCCTTCGATGCCGTTCTCCCGACCGATCCCGGACTGCTTCACGCCACCGAACGGTGTCTGCCAATCCATGCCCCGGTAGGTGTTGATCCACACCGTTCCGGCGTCGAGGCTCTGCGACATCCGGCGGGCTCGTGCCATATCGGAGGTCCAGCAGCCGGCGGCGAGCCCGAAGGCCGAATCGTTGGCCATCGCGACTGCTTCTTCTTCGGTCGTGAACTCCGTGAGCGTCAGTACCGGGCCGAAGACCTCGGTCTGGCATATGTCGGCGCTGTTATCGGCTACGCGGAGGACGGTCGGCGCCACCCAGTAACCACCCTCGAGGCCGGCAGCCATCCGCGGGGGCTCGGCGCCGCCGGCGAGTACGGTCGCACCGTCGGCGATCGCCTGGGAGATCAACGACTGGATGCGCTGGAGCTGCTGGGCCGAGGCGACCGGCCCGAGATGGGTCCCGTCTTCGGTGGGCGCACCGACGCGCAGCCGGGACACGCGCCGCAGCAGCGCGGCGGTGAATTCCTCGGCCGCACCTCGTTGCACGAGCACCCGGGAACCGGCCACACAGGTCTGTCCGGTCGCGGAGAAACCACCCTGCACCACCGCGGTCACGGCGTCGTCGAGGCGGGCGTCGTCGAAGATGATGTGGGCCGACTTGCCACCGGCCTCGGCGACGAAGCGGCCGAGGTGCCCGGTGACGGACATTCCGACCTGCATGGCCGCGCCGGTGCTCCCCGTGAACGAGACCATGTCCACCGACGCGTGCTCAACGAGCCGCTGCCCGACATCGACGCCGCCTTGAACGATGGTCAGAGCACCGTCGGGTACACCGGCTTCGGTCACGATCCTCTTGAGCATGATGGTCGAACCGGGCGAGTTGAGCGGCGGCTTGATGATGACCGTATTACCCGCGGCCAGCGCCGGGGCGAGTTTCCAGGTGCCAAGGGAAAACGCACCGTTGAACGGAGTAATGAGGGCCACGATTCCCACCGGCTCACGCCGCAGGGTCGCCTCCTTCGTCGCCGAGATCGCGATGCGGTCCTCACGCGTGGTGCGCAGCAACGCGGCGTAGTACTGCCACCAGCGAGCGCTGACGGCGACCTCGGCCTTGGTGGCGGCCAACGGCTTGCCATTGGCGAGGGACTCAAGCGCGGCGATCTCCTCGACGCGCGCGTCGATACCGCGGCCGATCGCGTCGAGCACGTCGGCGCGCTGTAGGTGGGTGAGGGAGCGCCATTCACCGCCGGTGTGGCTCGCCCTGGCACCGGCGACGGCCTCGCCGACCAAGTCGGCATCGTGGCTCACCGAACCCCAGGGCCGTCCGGTGGCCGGGTCGAAGAGCGTCTCGGTCCGGGTGCCCCGACGCGTGCGGCCGTTGATGTCCGAGTGGAATTCCGTTGTGGAAAGTTGAGTGACGAGCGGTGGGGGTATGGACACGGTCACGCGGACTCCTGTGCGGTTCTTGACAGTTCTTCGGGCGCGCTGAAGAGCGCCCCGTTCGGGCGTGCGCTGAAATCGTTTCTGCGGGTTAGTTGTCGGATGCTGGCTGGAAAAGCTCGTGGCCGGGAATGGAGCCGAGCAGCTTTCTCGTGTAGGGATGCCGCGGGTTCCCGAAGATCTCGTCGTTGGTATCGGCTTCGACGATCTCGCCGTCCTTCATCACGCAGACGTAGTCCGCGATCAGCCTTACCACCGCGAGGTCGTGGGAGATGAACAGGAAGCTGAGGCCGAGCTCGGCCTGCAACCGGTCCAGAAGCCGGAGGATCTGCGCCTGCACCATGACGTCGAGCGCGGAAACCGGTTCGTCGCACACGATGAGATCGGGGTTGAGGGCGATTGCCCTGGCGATCGCGACGCGTTGCCGCTGTCCGCCGGACAGCTCGGCAGGGCTGCGATCGACCACGTCCGAGGGGAGGGCGACTTGCTCAAGAAGCTCAAGCACCCGTGCCCGTCGTTCATTCTTGTCGCCGCGCTTGTAGAAGGCCAACGGCTCCTCGATGATCCTGCCGATCGTATACATCGGGTTCAGTGAGGAGTACGGATCCTGGAAGACCGGCTGCACACGCTGCCGGAACCGGGCGAGCTGTGCCTTGCCCATCGCCGCGATGTCCTGCCCCTCGAAGGAGATCGAGCCCGAGGACGGTTCGATGAGCCGGAGCAGCATCCGGGATGTGGTCGTTTTCCCCGAACCCGACTCGCCCACGACGGCCACCGTCTTGCCGCGCGGGATCTCGAAGGAGACGCCGACCGCGGCCCGGATCTCCTTGCGCCTGCCTCGGGGGCGGTAGATCTTGGTCGCTTCCCTGACCTCCACGAGGTTCGGCTCGCCGTCGTTGTGCTCACCGTGTGCGGCATGACCGGAGTCAGCGCGCGCCGCCGCGATGGTCGGAGCGGCCTCGATAAGGGCCTTCGTGTACTGATGGCGCGGATCTGCCAGCACCTGGCCGGTGGGCCCCTGCTCGACGATCTCTCCCTTGTTCATCACGATGATCCGCTCGGCACGTTCGGCGGCGAGGGCCAGGTCATGGGTGATGAGTAGGACCGAAGTGCCGATCTCGGCGGTCATCCTGTCGATCTGGTCGAGAATCATCCGCTGGACGGTGACGTCGAGTGCGCTGGTCGGTTCGTCCGCGATGAGGAGCTTCGGCCGGCAGGCGAGCCCGATCGCGACCAGCACGCGCTGCCGCAGCCCGCCGGACAGCTCGTGCGGATACTGCGCGGCGCGGTGTTCGGGCTCCGGGATTCCCGCGGCCGCGAGCGCGTCGTGGGTTTTCCGCCGGACGTCACGCTTGGTCGCGGCCCCATGTGTCAGCAGGGTCTCCGCGACCTGGGCACCGACTTTCATGCTCGGGTTCAGGTTCGACATCGGGTCCTGCGGCACCAGGCCGATGAGGCGGCCACGGACGCTCCGCAGCTCGGCTTCCGACTTCGTGGTGAGGTCGGTGTCTTCGAAGCGGATGCTCCCGGCCCGGATCCTGCCGTTGGCGGCGAGCAGTCGGATGACGGACATCGCCATGGTGGACTTGCCGGAACCCGATTCGCCGACGACCGCGACCGTCTCGCCGCGTCCGACGCGGAACGACACGCCCTTGACGGCGTCCGAGGATCCGTTCGGGCCGGTGAAACCGACGACGAGGTCGTCGACGGTGAGCAGCGGCCGCCCGTCGGGGTCGGGGGACTCACTCATGGGTATGCACCTTCTCCTTGGGGGTGACGCTCACCAGAGGCGCTGGCCGGCGGCTGTGACGACTCCCGGATGACGAGCTTCCGGGGTGCCGTGATCGGGGGGATCGCAGTGCCTTGTGCCTCGCCCTTGACCATGCTGATGAGCCTGTTGGTCGCGGCTCCGGCGATCTCCTGGACAGAGCCGCTGACCGAGGACAGCGACGGTACGAGGTACGGCGCGAAGTCGAGGTCACCGAAGCCGACAACGGCGATGTCGGTGCCGACGGTGCCGCCGAGGTCCTTGATGGCACGCACTGCGCCCACGGCCAGTTGGTCGTTCGAGGCGAGCACACCCCTGGGCCAGGGCCCGACGCGCAGGTGCGCCGCCATGGCGGAGTACCCCGCCTTGTAGTCGTAGCCGTCGGTGACGATCCGGATCCCGTCGGTCTGCCCGTGACTGCGGACCACACTGCGGAAACCCTGCCAACGATCCTCGGCCGGGATCGAGCCCCGGATCGCACCGAGGAAAGCGAGCGGCATGCCCCAGGCCTCGGCGAGGTGGGTGGTGGCCTGCTCGGCACCGGAGTAGTCGTCGTAGAGAATCGTCGGAACGTCCAGGTCCGGAATGGTCTGCCCGATCGTCACGACATGAATCCCCCGCTCGACGATCCTCGCCAACTGTGCGCGGATCTCCGGAATGCCGAGGTCGTCACCTGTGTTGATGATGATCCCGTCGACGCCCTCGTACGGGATGCGGGCAAGATAGCTCAGCGCCTTGGCCCGGTCGTGGCCGAAGCTCTTCAGCTGGAGCGCGAAGCTGTGCTCCGCGCACACCGTGTCGACCGACTTCGTGATCATTGAGTACCACGGCTGCGAGATGTCGCCGACCAGGAGGGCCAGACACCGGTGGGAGCCTGATCGCAGGCCGGAGGCCGCCCGGTTGGGGTGGAACGACAAGTCATCGGCGACCTTCAGCACCTGTTTGCGTGTCTTCTCCGCCACCAGCTCCGGACGGTTGAGCGCCCGGGACACGGTCGAGATGGAAAAGCCGGTGGCCTCGGCGATCTTGGCCATGGTGCCGGTGTCCGGTTTCGTCATGCCTTGCCCTATCTCCCGGCTCGGGCCGCTAGTCATGCGTATCCCCCGAGAAACGTCACGGCCGCGAACATCTGGTCTCCCCTCAGCTGAGCTTGATCTTCGGATTGAAATAGGCATACAGGATGTCCACAACGAAGTTGATCAGCACGAAGATAACGGCTATCACCAGGATGCCCCCTTGCAACAGCACGGTGTCCCGCTGACTGATCGCCTGGGACAGGGCCAGACCTATGCCGGGCCACGCGAACACCGTCTCGGTGAGCACGGCTCCGCTGAGCAGGAAGCCGGCCTGGAGGCCCACGACGGTGATCACCGGGGGCATCGCGTTGGGCAATGCGTGCCGGTACACGACCTTGTGCTCCGGCGTGCCGCGGGATCGGGCGCTGCGCACGAAGTCGCTGCTCATGACATCGAGCATCGACGCTCGCGTCATTCTCGCGATGACCGCGACCGACCACGCCGCGAGTGTGAGTACCGGAAGGATCGCGTGGGCGGCGACGTCACCCAGTCCTCCTCCGCCAAGGACGCTTCGCATGCCGCTCACCGGTAGCCAGCCGAGGGTCAGACCGAAGAGCATGATGAGGATCAGCCCCAGCCAGAACGACGGCATGCTGGTGAGAACGAGCACGAACACCGTCAAGCCGCGGTCACGCAACGAGTTCGCCTTCAACGCCGCCCAGCTGCCGAGCGCGATTCCGAGAACCGCCGCCACGACGACGGCGGGAACCGCGATGACGGCGGTGTTCACCAGCCGTGACAAGAGCACGTCGAGCGCCGGCTGATGAAAGGACGTCGAGACCCCGAGATCTCCTCGCAGAAGATTTCCCAGGTAGATCAGGTACTGGAGGAAGATGTTGCGGTCAAGGCCGAGCTCGTCCCGTAGCGCCTGCTTTTCCGCCTCGCTCGCGTTGCCGCCGAGCCGCACGTCGGCGATATCCCCCGGAATGATCTGGCTGAGCAGGAAGACCGCGAACGTCACGCCGAAGATGACCGGGAGCAGCTGGAGCGCCCGTTTGCCCGTGTACCTGAGCACGTGTGCCTCCTCAGGCCTTGTTCCGCGTTCGCGGATCCAGGTGGTCACGGACGGCGTCGCCGACCAGGTTGAATCCGACGGTGAGAATGACGATCGCCAGCCCGGCGAGGGTCGCCACGTGCGGCGCGCTCAACATGGCGGCCCGGCCCCCGTTGAGCATCGCTCCCCAGTCCGGTGCCGGGGGCTGCACGCCGAGCCCGAGGAAACTGAGGCTCGCCGCCAGGATCACGTTCTTGCCCGTCTGGAGCGCGCCGATGACCACCAGCGGGCTCACGACGTTCGGGGCGATGTGCCTGGTGGCGGTCCGGAAATGTCCCAGGCCCAGCGTGAGCGCCGACTCGACGTAGGGCTGTTCCTTCTCGCCCAGGACACTTCCGCGCACGAGTCGGCCAACCTCGGGAATGGTGACCACGACCATCGCGATGATCATCGATCCGGTGCCCGCCCCCAGCGCGGCGCCGATGCCCAGCGCGAGCAGGACGCCCGGGAAGGCGAAAACGACGTCGAACACGCGCATGACCACCGCGTCGATCTTGCCGCCGACGTACCCCGACAGCAGTCCGATCAGCCCGCCGATGACCAGTGCGATCAGTGTCGGCACGACCGCGACGAAGAGGGCGAACCTGGCGCCGTGGATCAACCGGCTCAGAACGTCCCGTCCGAGCTCGTCCGTCCCGAGGAGGTGTCCCTGG
Source organism: Saccharopolyspora sp. ASAGF58 (assembly GCF_012277335.1). Taxonomy (NCBI): domain Bacteria; kingdom Bacillati; phylum Actinomycetota; class Actinomycetes; order Pseudonocardiales; family Pseudonocardiaceae; genus Saccharopolyspora; species Saccharopolyspora sp. ASAGF58. The sequence continues at coordinate 7,183,722 of NZ_CP040605.1, forward strand.
GAGAACGGCGACAGATACCGCTGATACGGGTCGGCAAGGATCGGGTCGTGTGGCGAGATGAGATCGGCGAAGATCGCGCAGAACACGACCGCACCGATGATGACTACGCCCATGACGTGGGCGGGTTTCATGAAGGTCGAAAGCAAGTCGCTGAGCACGCGACGTTGGGGAGGTACGGATTGCTCGACGACACCAGCCGCCATCTCGATCATCCTCTCGGTCTCGGACCGGCCGGCTCAGGCCACAGTCCACAGGCGACCGAGGTCGGGGATGACGTCCGGCAGGCCAAGCGTGCGCAAAGCATTCCAGAGCGTCGACTGGTTACTGCTGACCACTGCGGCACCGGTGTCCATCTCGAGGTAAGGCAACGTCTCGAAGGTCCGGTAGGTGCCACATGAGATGAGGATGGCGTCCGCGCCGCCCGCCTTCTTGTACACCGACTTGCCGAGCCGGTAAGCACTGTCGGCGTCGTGGGTGCTGGCGTCGTACGGGTCGGTCATCTGGAGGCCCTCGATCGCGCTCACCTTGATGCCGTGGCTCTCGAGCGAGGCCGCCAGCGCGTCGTTCACTTCGTCGGTGTAGATGGTTGCGACTGCGACGGTGCTCGCTCCGAGAGCTTGAAGTGCCTTGACCGCCGACTGCTGCATCGTGATGGCCGGAATCCCGGTGTGCGCCGTGATCTCGCTCGTGATGCGCTCGTCGGCCGCGGGTCCCTCGAGGAAGGTCCCCGGCGCGCCGCATTGCACGATGAGATCGACCTTGGCGGTCGCGAGCTGGCGCGATGCCTCCAGCACCTGCGACATCATCACCTTCAGGCCCCCCTGGTCCACCTTGGGGACGATGGTGCGCGCATCCGCGAAGGCGACGCCGGTGGGAGCCACGCTACGCCACTCCTCGGCACCCTCGATGGCGGTCGCAGGGCGGATCTGGCCGATCTTGGCACGCCAACCTAGAAGCATTCTGAGTTCAACTCCTCTGTCGTTCGTTGGCAGAGCCTGCGGCCTGCCCGATCGCCTCCCCTATGCCGTTACGAAACGCCGGAGGAACCTGATCGCAAGGTGCGGAGCCTCATTGCGGAGGTTGTCGGGGAGTGCGTCGACCAGGACGATAGACACAGCGCAACATCGGTGTCAACGATTGCAGTGAAGCTGCGACATGCCCGCCCTGGCCCAGGGTTGCATCGCGACGAGCACCGTCGCGCCAGTGCCGAGCACGCCAGGAAGCTGCTCCCATACCGCCCTCGCTGAGCACCCCTCAGATGGCGCGCCTTCTTACGAAATCCCTTTCATAATAGGGAATTAGGGCATTGGCTGCGCTGAAACCGGGCGGCGGGTGAACGCGTTCGCGCTTCGCGGACCGCTGTCGCCGGACCCAACCGCGCCTGTTGACAAGCCGGGTCGGCCACCTTACGTTCTCTGCTCATATCGCAATCGTTTGCAACGATCACGGAGTTCCCATGAGAATGCGCGCGAGGCGTATCGTGTCCGCCGTTCTTGCCGCCACCTCCCTTCTCGGCGTCGCCGCCTGCTCCGGTGTGACACAGGGGGACGGCGACCAACGGGTCCTTGTCATCGCCTCGGGAAGCGAGCTCCCAGCACTCGACCCGCAGAGCATCAGCGGCACCATCGGCCTTCGCGTCACCGATGCCATCTACGAGACGCTCGTTCGCGAGGATCTTGAGACAGTGACCAAGAAGGCCCCCGAAATCATGCCAGGCCTGGCCGAATCCTGGAACGTCTCGGCGAACGGTCTGGTCTACACCTTCGAGATCCGCGGCGGCGTGAAGTTCCACGACGGCACGCCACTCGACGCCGCGGCCGTCGCCACGAACTTCGAACGCCTGATGGACGACCGCTCGGCGCTGTACAACCAGGTCGCGAGCGCCAACATGAAGTTCCTGACCCGCTGGATCGCGAGCGCCAGGGCAACCGGACCGTCCACCTTCACCCTCACCCTGAAGCAGCCGTTCGCGGAGCTTCCGCGTCTGCTCACGGACCGCCGGATGGCGATCATCAGCCCGGTGGCTCTGGCGAAGTACCCCGGTGACGAGGTCGGGCAGCATCCGGACGGTACCGGTCCCTTCCGGATCGACAGTGTGGAGCAGGGCACGGATCTGCACCTCTACGCCAACAAGGCCTACTGGCGGGGCATCCCGAAGCTCGATGGCCTCGTGTTCGTGAACATGCAGGACCCCACGACGATGGCGGCCGCACTGCAGACCGGCGAGATCGATGCGATCCTCAGCGCGAGCGCGGAGCAGGTCAGGCAGCTGCAAGGCCGAGACGCGGTGGTGCAGTACCCGGACCCCGCCAACCAGTACTTCATCCGGCTCAACACCAAGGCGACGCCGACCGACAATCAGCAGTTCCGCCAAGCCTTGAACTACGCGATCAACCGCAACGGGATCATCGCCGCGCTGGACGGCATGGGGCAGGCGCTGGGCGGGCCGATCCCGACGGGCAACGACGCCTTCGAAGAGGGCGCTCAGCCACGATACGAGTTCAACCAGGACGAAGCTCGCCGACTCATCCAGGCCTCAGGTGTCCAGCTGCCGGCGACCGTCAAGGTCTATGCGCCGAGTGGCGGTCCGGGCTTCGCCCAGGCGAACCAGATCATGTCGCTCATCCAGCAAAATCTAAAGGACGTCGGTGTCCAGCTCGATGTCGAGTACGTCGAGTTCACTTCGCTGGTCCAGCTCGAGAGCCCCGGATACAACGCCGACGTCAACGGCTCCTTCAACGGCTGGACAACCGGCGCGGACAGCGGGTACTGGCTGGAGCGGATGTTCGGCCCGGACCAGATACCCAGGGCCGGCGTGAACCGCGGCTGGTACGTCAACACCGAGCTGGCGCCGGTCTTCGACGAAGCACGCAACAGCATCGAACCGGAGAAGCGCCGCGGTCTCTACCGCGAAGCCGGCAACGTCATCGCCGACGACGCCCCCTGGGTCTTCCTCTACCAGGACCGCCTGTCACGGATCTTCCGGTCGAATGTCACAGGAATCCACGAGACCCCCAGCGTGTTCGTCGACTACGCAACGATCAGCAAGTCGTGACCACACGCTGAGCGAGGCCCCACAGCGCTTCATGGCGGCGGCTGGAACCACCCCTCACGAAGCGCTTGGTGTCACATCTCCGAGATCGCCTTCGGCGGCCGACCCGGGCAGGAACTAGCTCGACTCGCCACCCGTACGGCGGTCTGACCGCACTGGTGTCGCGCCCGCGAAGGGGATGGTGGCGGTGTCCTCGCTGGTGTTGCTGTCATCAGGGAGTTTCCAGAGGCCTTTGCGCCGCAGGATCCGGAGTACGCCTTCGCCGAATCAATAGGCCTCCTCCTGCTGGAGGCATACTACGAACCGACGTTTTCCGGCTACTCGCATGGATTCCGGCCCGGCCGGGGCTGCCACACCGCGCTACGCGAGGTGGAACGCACCTGGACCGGGACGGTGTGGTTTGTTGAAGGAGACATCTCCGACTGTTTCGGCAGCCTTGATCACGATATCATGATCAAGATCCTGGGAGAGAACATCCGTGACAACCGATTCTTGCGAATGATCCGCAACATGCTCACAGCCGGGTATCTGGAAGACTGGCGATACCATCAATCGTTGAGTGGCTCGCCGCAAGGCGGTGTGGTCTCGCCGATCTTGTCCAACATCTATTTGGACAAGCTGGACGTCTTTGTCGAGACGGTTCTGATCCCGCAATACACCCGAGGGGAACGAAGAAAGCCCAACACCGAGTATTGGAGGATACATTCGAGGATATGGCGAGCACGTGAGCGTGGGGACCGTGATGCGGTTCGTGCGCTTCGCCGTGAGCTTCGCCAACTCCCCTCGTGTGACCCTCAGGACCCCGGATACCGTCGGCTCAAATACACCAGATACGCCGATGACCATCTTCTGGATCCAGCAGGAGGTTGCGGATCGACTTGGGGCGGGCGGCGTGGACGGCGATGAGGGCGACGATCACGCGCTGGGCCGGGCTGATGGCGACCTGTTCGACCGCGCGGATCTCGGTGTCGGTCATCGGAAGCAGGCTGTGGTCGATGTCTTCGGTCTTGAGGCGTGTGGTGGGGTTGGCGAAGACGATGCCGTGCCGCTTGGCGAAGCGGAACAACGAGCGCAGGGCGGTGATGGCGTTGCGACGCTGCCATCCGCGCAGCTGGTCGAGCGCGGTGGTGATGTCGGTGCGGGTGATCTCGCGGAGGTGTCCCCGCTCGGCCGCCCAGCGCTCGACAATCGGCCTGATGGGTCCGAAGTAGACGTAGATGGTGGAGTGCGAGCGGGGCCGGGCACGAGTGTCGCCGTCGAGCAGCACGAGGAGCCAGTCCCGGATCGGGCTGGCGAAGCCGACCGGGAGCTCGCCGGTGCGGTGGTCGATCCAAGACCGGATCGCGGGTGTGGTGTTCTCGTCCAGCAGGCCGAGGTCGGCGAGCACTTCGGCGACCCGCGGAGTGGAGGTGTGCCGGGATGTCCGCGCACGAATCTCGCTGAGGGCGACGCGGTGCCCGGCTATTCGGTCGTTCAGGAGCGCGGAGAGGCCGTCCATCGTGCACCGGATCGTTGACGGACTCCAGCCGTTGGCCTCACCGAGTTGCCGGCCGCGCAGTGCGGCGGCGTGCAGCACGGGATCGCTGGACTGCAGGGCAGGGTATTGCCAGCCAGCGGGCGGTGGGGTTCCTGTCTTGCGTCGCTCGATCGACGCATAGGCGCGGCACTTGTTGTTGCAGTACAACCGGTCCCGGCGACTTCCCGCCGGGATGGGTGCTCCACAGTGGACGCACTTCACCGTGGTGGCAAGGACCTGCCGGTGCGCGGTCGGGGCGTGACAGCGCGAGCCTCGCCAACGGCGGCGGACTTTTCATCGATCGCGGGTTTGGGCTCAGGCACGGTATCCGGCTCGGGCAGCAGCAGTTCCTCGACACCGCAGCCGAGCACCGCGCAGATGACGTCCAATTCGTCGAGCTTGATGGTGTTCGGGGTGCCCGACCACAGGCCGGACATCTTCCCGGCGCTGATCACCAGGCCGCGCTCGGCGAGTTTCCGCTGGAACTCGCTGGCCTTCCAGATGCCGCGGTTGGCCGCGGCCAGGCGCAGGTTCCACTTCATCAGGCCAGTCCCTTCCATCGGTCGGTCGCGCGTTGCTGCCCGGTGACCCAGGCGTCCTCGACATGGGTGGCGTGAACGTGGATGTACCGGGCCGTCGTTCCGATCCACGCGTGACCGAGTAGTTCCTGGATCGCAAACAAGCTCATGCCGCCGAGATAGAGCTGGGAAGCGCAGAAATGCCGCAAGACGTGCGGGGTGAGCTTGCCGGTCCAGGCCGGGATGTGCCGAGCGGCGGCCTCGGCCAACGACCGGCGGAACACGTCGGCCGTCGCTCGCATGCAGGATCCATCTGCGTTCTTGCGCTCGGATAGAAACAGCCGCGCACCGTGCCGAGTGGGATCGCTGTCGAATTCGCCCCCGACATCCTCGATGAACCACTGCAGGTTCCGGTCGGCGCCGTTGATCAGCGGCACCAGCCGCGGCTTCGGCCCTCGCCGGCGCGAGCCCTTGCCGTGGCGGACGTTGAGCTTGCCGAACCGGCCCAGCTCCCACCGAACGTCGTCCAGGTCCAGCATCCGAGCCTCGTTGATCCGTAACCCGACATCGCTGGCCAAGCGGGCGACCGCGTAGTTGCGAGCGGCCGGCGCGAACTTGCGGCAGGTGGCCAACTCCTCGCGCCACCCGGCGAACAGCTGCTCGATCTCGGCCTCGCTCGGCGGGATCCGCAGCTGCGGTTCTACCGAGGCCCGCGGCCGGTTCATCTCATCCAGCGCGCACTCGACCACCCGGCCGGTCAGGTTGTGCAGCTCAACCTTGTGCCGCAGCTCCAGGAACTAAAAGTACACCGTGAGAGCGGCCGCGCGACCGGTGCGCGTCGAGGGCTTCGCGTCCCGCAGGACCTTGCCGAAGTAGCTGTCCGCGTCACTGGGCTGCATCTCCCACAACGGCAGGCCGAACCAGTCCCGGATCAGCTCGAGGTGGTTGGTGTCGTTGCGGATCGTGCTGTCGACCAGCCCCGCCGCCGCGCGAGCGAGCACGAACCCTGCGAGCACGTCGGTCTCAAGGTCGGCGAGCTCCTCCTCGGTTGCGGGCGCCCAATGTCACGCAGGTCGCTCACGACGGCCAGCCCCAACCCACACCTCCTCGACTTCACCCAGAATGAAGAATCATCGCGTTAGTGGTGATCACGTCATGGATACTGAGTCCAGTTCAAAGGGGGGTATAACCGAGGTTGCCGGGTCAAAGCTGCTGGTCCAGGGACAACGGACGGGTCGGTGACGGGCTGATCAACTCAGGAACTCGTCGACTGTTGCGTACCCGATGTGTTGGGGCTGCTGCTGGTGATGATCGTGACTGCGGCATCGGTGCAGGATTCCGTTGGTGCGGGGCAGGGTACGACACCGGGTCCGGGAGTCGGCTGACGGTGTGGCTGCGTGAGCTGCAGACAACAGCGTGGTTGCTGAACTGGGTAGCCATGCTACCTGCGTACCCAGTGACCTGCAGCTGATCAAGGGCCGTCACTCGCTACATCTGGTAACCATTGCAAGGCGAAAAAACTGGTCACACGGCGATCTTTGCCTTCAGCGAGCATCCTGGTGCCATCGGCAGCATGGCGCGAACGCGGCAGATCATCGGCCGGGTGCCGCCTGCCACCTGGCCGCTGGGGGACGCACGGTGCGGAGCGGCCAGCTGCTGGATTGAACGCCAGGCCAGATGGCCACTTGTCATGAAGCGAGGAGAACGGTCCGTGCGGTTCGATGCCACTGGAAAGATCTCGCTCGACGAGATCTACACCCAGCCCGATCCACGTGCCTACTTCAACACGCTGCGTGAGCTCGACTACTGCATTCCGCAGCTTGCCAAGCCGTACTTCCAGAAGGTCATCCAGGAATACCGGGAATCCCAGGAGGTTCGCGTGCCGACCATCCTCGACCTCGGCTGTTCCTACGGCATCAACGCGGCTTTGTTGAAATGTGACGCCACGATCGACGAGCTCAATGAGCATTACTGCCGTCCTGATGCCCGTACTGCCGATCGCGACTGGTTGCTGGCCCGCGACCGGAATCTGGTTCGTTCGCGCAGTCAGCTCAAGGACATCCGATTCGTCGGACTCGACAACTCCGAACCGGCCCTCTCATATGCGCTTGCGGCGGGGTTCCTCGACGATGCGGTGCACGCGGATCTGGAAGCGCACGACCCCACCGAACAGCAACGCGCGCGGCTCACCGGAACGGATCTGGTGATTTCGACCGGCTGCATCGGCTACGTCGGCGAACGGACGCTGGCCAGGATCGCCCAGCAGCACCGGCCCTGGATGGCGCACTTCGTGCTGCGGATGTTTCCGATAGAACCGATTGCAGAAGGCCTAGCGGCGTTAGGCTACGACATCGTTCCCGTACCCGGTGTATTCAAACAGCGCCGGTTCGCCTCCGCGCAGGAACAATCGCGAGTGCTGGAGACGTTGTCCGCCGCCAGAGTGGATCCGAGCGGACTGGAAGCCGACGGCTGGCTCTACGCGAAGCTCCATCTCTTCCGACCACGCCACGACTGAGCTCGCGCCTGCCGCAACAACCGACGTGCGTGTACGGCCTGCAGATCCCGTGGTGCGCCGCCGGGTACCCGGTCAGGGAACGAGCGGTGCAGCCGGTTGATTTTTTGGCCCCGGCACGGTTACCCACGTAACCACGCGCAGTCCCTTGTTGTGCAGGGCTGCGATGCGGCCAGTCGATCGACGACATCAGAACTCAGGCAGGACGGGCCAGCGGGCACGATGCGAATTCGCGACACTTTGCGAACGGCGGCCGCTGTGAAAGCTGATGTCGTCGCGTGACCAGCAGCTGGAGCGCTGGGAAAGGCGACTCTACCGTCCTGCTCGGTAGGTGATCGCGTCGGTCACGATCACTCGTCTGGATGACTATCCCGCGCGTCTACCAGGGGGCTCGCATCAGATGCGGTTTTATCGCGTCCTATGCGAGTGACGGAGGGTGGTGGCCGGTGAGGCCGATCGGTGTGGTGCCGGGTGCGGCGAGTCTGCATCTGGTGGACGGGGTGTCGCTGCTGCGGCCGGAGGAGCAGGTTTTCTCGGCGATGCTGTTCCCTGTCAAGTCAGCGTGTTGAGATCTTGAAGCCATGCTCCCCGCCCAACCTGCGGCAGCCGCCATGGTCGGCCCTCGGCGCATGGCCGAGACTGAAATGGAGGCACAAGTCCGAGTCGTCGGAGGTGTGCCCGCAGCAGGCTGCAAGCGCGATCAATCCTCGACGTGGCGCGACCGCCGTCCCCGAATCGGGATGACCTCGGCGCTGGGGTTCGCCAGGGCTTCGCGCAGCTCCTGGTTCTCCAGGGTGAGTTGATTCACCGCCCGGACAAGGGCGGGGACGTCGGCCCGAAGCTGGGCGAGTTCGGCGTTCTTGTTCGCGATCGTCTTCTTCAGTGCGGTGATGGTGGCCCGCAGTCGGCTCTCGACCTCCGAGGGCGCCCCGCGCTCGGCTACCCGCGTGTAGAACTCGGCTTTCAGGTCGGTGTGGCGTTGCGTGAGTGCGTTTCGGGGGACCTCGGCTTCCTGGGCCAGGGCGACGATCGTGAGCGCGCCGTTGGAGTGTTCAGCGGTCCCGGACAGGATGCGGTCCATCGCGGCGCGGATCCGGACTCGCTCGTCGGGCGTGGGGTTCATCCGGCGTCCTCGGTCAGGGTGATGCGGGTGCGGTCGTGGGCGTCGGCGTAGCCCCGAAGCTTGTCGGCGTTGCCGCGCAGCCGCTCGCCCAGCGGACCGGGAACCCGGGCGGCCCGGGTGTCCATGGCAGTAGCGCGCTCGCGGAGCTGAATGGCGTGCTGGTCGGTGCGCACGATATTGCCGCAGCCCGGGACGCAGTGATCCAGACTGGGCGTGTCCTTGACCCCGTCGCGGTGGCAGAGTGCGGTGGAACGCTTGTAGTGGCAGAGAAGTAGCGCGTGCGGGTTGTCGTAGATCATGGCGTCTTCGTTCGCAATCAGCCGCCGTGCAGTGGTGGCGGTGATGACCGTGCCGGCGAAGCGGGGTGCGGTCGCGGCGGCCTTGATCGCCCGGTGGGCGGCCGGACCAGACATGCCTCCACCGGCTTCCAGGTCGTCGTGGAGATCGGCGACGGTGTCAGCGACCGCGCGAGCGGTCTCGATGTCGATCAGGTCCTGGATCCCGCCCCGACTGCGAGCCGCGTAACTACCAGCCACGGCCGTTCGAAGATGTCCATACTGAATGGCCAGCGCGACAAGGCCGTTCGGCCGACGAGCGACGTGCCACGCGAGACTGCGCCGGAACCGGGCGGTCCCGATCGCGCCGTTCGGATCGGGTGCGATGGCCTCGGTGAGGGGCCTCGAAGATCCCGGACAGGGACCCAATAGGGTTACCCTGCAAGGGAATCGAGGGAAGATCTAGTGGCACCACCGAGCAAGTACTCGCCAGAGTTCCGCGAAGAAGCGGTCCAGCTGGCCCTGGAATCCAGCAAATCCGTAGCCGATGTCGCGCGGTCGCTCGGCATGCATCCCGAGACGCTGCGTACGTGGGTACGTCGGCATGAGCGCGACACTTGGAACGGCATCCCCTGCTCGTTCAGCCAGAGCCAGAGTGGTTCGAGTCCGCGCGGGCCTTCGGTGAACAGCTTCATCCGCTCCCGCACCGTCAGCTCGTCCAAGACCCGCTCGCCGACCACACCATCCTGGTCGCGCCAGCGGACCGTCGGGGTGCGCCCCCTGGTGACCGCGGTGACCACCCGCAGACCGGGGATCTGGTCGTAGCGGCCCTTGCGTTGGGCCTGACGGATGGCCAAGACCCTCGTGGAGTCCACGTAGGACTCGATCTCGCCGACCGCGTCAGCGGACATGTAGAAGGTGCGGCGTTTCTTCGAGCGCGTGACCTCGGCTGCCACGATTCCCCGGTAGTAGCGGCCGCCATCCAGTCGCGACGTCGGTACCTCGAATGTCAGCAGCGATCCGCCCTCCGCCCGGCGTAGTCCGGAGCTGGTCAGCAACCGCACGAAGGCCACGTTGCGGTCCTCCACGCGCCCTACCCATCCAGGCTCGGGAACGCCGTCACGGGTGTGACCGCGCAGGCCGATGTCGATCCACCGCCGCCACGTCCGGGGTGTCAGCCAGTGCACGTTGCTGGACTTGGAGTCCTTGGCCCGCGCCGCCGGCACCGTGAGTACGTCGCCCTCGCGGCCGACGACCTGCTTCATCGCCACCGGATTCCGCCGCACATGGCCCTTCTCAACAGCCCACCGATACAGACTGGCGAACGCGGCCAACTCCCGATCCCACTTGGTACCGCCGATCCGCCCAGGATTGGCCTCAGCGAACCGCCGCCAGTGCTCGAAGTCCTCCAGATCCCGAGCTACCGCGTCGGACCACCCCCGGCCACGCTGCGACAGGAAGGTCAGCAGCAGCGCGATGTCGGTTGCGTAGTTCCGCCGCGTCTCCGCGGTGTACCGGCGGAACGTCGTCGACTGCCCGTACAGACCCAGCACCGGGTCCACCGTGTAGTCCGGAGCCAAAAAGATCGGATCTCCTGCCCGGATCCCTACCTCATTCTCACGAGCCGGGAGATCCTCCCACCCGGCCAACACCCTGCGCCGTACCCCGCTCCGGACCTCGTCCTGCGGCACCCAGAACACCCGCCAACTCGCCATGCTTCGGTTCCCTCTCGACGTGCATCAACACGCACATCTAATAGGGAAATGCTCGCCGGGTTCGCCAACCAACAGCTCGCGAGGAACCTGGCCCGGTCGACTGTCGAGGGGCGGGAGAACACGGTGAAGGCGTTCGCCGACTACGTGAACGCATTCCCGTGGCAGTGGTCGGCGGCGATGGTCGACGAGTGGCTTGGTGATCTGCGGTCGCTGCGGGATCTGAAGCACTCGACGATCCGGTCGTATTCCGAGGCGGTGCGGGCGTTCTGCCACTTCATCACCGACCCGGCTTACGAGTGGTCGACGACGTGCGAGCAACGGTTCGGCACGCACCCGATCCAGGTCGTGCACGAGTGGAACACCGCGGCACACGTCCAGGCCGGTGAGGCCGATCCGAAGAAGCGGGCGTTCACCAAGAAGGAGCTGCACGACTTCTTCGCGCACTGCGATGACCAGGTCGCCCGGATCCGGGCGTTCGGGCGGAAGGGCTGGTTGCCGGCGTTCCGTGACGCGACGCTGTTCAAGACCGCCTACGCTTTCGGCCTGCGGCGCAACGAAACCCGGATGCTTGATGCTGCTGACTTCGGCCGCAACGTCGCCGGGTCCGAGTTCGGTGAGTACGGGTTGTGCCGGGTCCGGTTCGGCAAAGCGAAGAAGGGCTCACCGCCCAAGCAGCGCAGTGTGATGACCGTCTGGGACTGGACCCGCGACATCCTGGAGGAGTGGTTCACCGAGATCCGGCCGTTGTTCGGTGCAGATGACAACCCGGCGGCCTGGCCGTCGGAGCGCGGGCTGCGCGTGGGATGTCAGCGGCTCAACTCCCGGTTCATCGTCTACCGCAAGGAACTTGGGCTCGATGATGCGGTCGATTTCCATTCGCTGCGAAGGTCGTATGTCACGCATCTGATCGAGGCGGGCTGGGATCCACGGTTCGTGCAGGTTCTCTTGAGTCCGATAGAGGGTGTCCGCGACGTGCACCACGCGGCCGGGACCGGTGGGAATCTGCGTGGTGGAGGTGGTTATCTGCGGCCGTCCATCACGCAGATACCCCGGAGGTTCGATGCTTGTGCAGCGGGTGCTGATGCCCGTTTCATCGTTTGAGTCCTGGACGGTCCTCGGCGATAGCGGGAGGCCGGTGGAGCCGATCGAGCGCTACCTGGCCTACCTCACCGATATTGAGCGGTCCCCGAACACGGTCAAGGCGTACGCCCATGACTTGAAGGACTGGTTCGAGTTCGTCGACACGCGAGGGTTGGACTGGCGCGAGGTCCGTCTGGAAGATCTCGGCGAGTTCGTCGCCTGGCTGCGGCTGCCGCCAGTTGGCCGGGGCGGCGGGGTGGCGATGCTGCCCTCAGCCGAGCACCACTGCTCGACCGGCACCGTCAACAGGAAGCTCTCTGCCATCGGTGGGCTCTACACGTTCCATGCTCGACATGGGGTCGACCTTGGCGACCTGGTCACCGAACTGCAACCGGCGCGTCGACGGCGCTCGGGGTGGAAGCCGTTCCTGCATCACCTCAGCGACGGTGGGCCGGAACGGCGCCGCACCATCAAGCTCAAGAGCCCGCGCAAGCATCCGACTATCCTGACCGCCAAACAAGTCCAGGCGATCCTTGACGCCTGTACCCGCTTGCGGGACCGACTGCTGTGGGCTCTGTTGTGGGACACCGGGCTTTTCTCCGCGGGTCCGCCCTGTGGTGGAGGTCGTTTCCTCGCGTTTGCGCAGCTCAGAGGCCGATGGTGATGATGTTATTGGTGAGACAGGTGTGGTGCAAGTGGCTGCTGGGGGTTGTTCACCTGTTGGTGTTGGGGGCGTTGAGGCGGGTCATGAGTTCGCGGTTGGCGGTGCGGGCGGCTTCGAGGTCCTCGTCGCGTTCGGCGAGTTGCAGGCGTAGGTCGACGACCTGTTGTTCGAGGTGGGTGATCTGCTGGTGGAGGGCGTCGATGTCGGTTGGGGTGCCGAGTCCGGATTCGCGCCAGGCCTGCTGCCCGAGGGCCTCGGAGAGCCGCTTCTCGAAGTGTTGAATTCGTGTGTAGAGGCGGGCGGCGCGTTCGTGCGCGGCGAGCAGATCGGTCTGCAGCGAGGCCCGGGTGACCGCTGGCCCGGTGCCCTTGTCGGCGGCAGGTGGCTCGGCGTCGGCGGCGTGGATCTTCTCCAGCAGGTCACGGTGTCGGTAGAGAAAACTGCGATCGACGCCCGCGGCGCGGGCGATGGCGGATGCGCCGAGCTCGGAGCCCTCGGCGACGGCGCGGTCGAGGGCGGCCAGGACGCGTTGTCGACAACGTGCGGTGTCGGCGTGACGACCATCGCGCATCGCTTGGGTCCTCCTGTTTGCCGGCATGGTGTTGACTGGCTGGCTCGTCGTGGCGGTCATGCGGTGGCCTCCGCGGTGGTAGTCGGCGCCGGGACTGCGGCGGTCCGGACGGTGGGCATGCCGAGGGGAACGGCGTGCGCGGCGCGGTGACGGCGCACCACCGCGACCGCGTCGTCGATGCGGGCTTGCTCGGTCTGGTCCAGGTCGGCGAGGTCACTCTTGATGCGGTTGATCAGCTGCCGGACCCGGGTGATTTCCTCTTGCGTGGGGGTGGCGTCGAGGCGGGCCCACTCGTCGACCCCGTCGACGGTGGCGGGCAACCGCTCACGGGTGTGCAACAGATCGTCGAGGTAGGCCTGTAGGTCGGGCAGGTGCGCAACCGTTGTCCGGAAGTGGGAACAGCCAACACATCGAAAGCGCACCGGGCAGGCTCCGCCCCCGGCCTGCACGTTGGATGGTTCGCTGCAGGCCCCGTAGGGCACGGCAACTTCCCCGATCGCGTAGCGAGCATGTTCAGAGTCCAAAAAGGACCGCGCGTCACGCCAGATCCGGTTGCCGTGCCGGTCGAAGCTGAGCGCGGTGACCGCGTCAACGGCGGCGCGGCGCCGATCTTCCCCGATGCGGTAGTAACGCCGAGTCGCGCCCCAGTCCCGATGATCAAGTAGCTCCGCCAGCACGTCGATCGGCACCCCTGCATCGGCATGGCGCTGGGCATAGGAATGCCGCCAGGCATATGGGGTGATCTTGGTCTTGTCGAACTCGGCGCCCTCGCGGGTGCGCAGCATCGGCAGCGCATCAACCCACTCGCGGTGGCGGTTGTCCAGCATGTCGATGCTGATCGCCGTGCGCCCGTCGGGATTACGGCGTGGTGAGGGCAACAGCACCAGCCGGGCCGGTGGGATAGAGGGGAAGCGGGCCCGAACCCGGTCTTGCTGCTCGGTGATCACCGCGGCGGTGGCCTGGCTGATCGGCAGACGCCGGCCCAGCCGGTCGGCCTTATGGTTGTCATAGACCAATACGGGGCCACCGTCCTTATCGCGGTCCAGGCAGTCCAGCGGCAGGCCGAGGATGTCTTCGGGCCTGCGTCCGGTGTCGATACCGAGCTGGGCGGCAACCCTGGCATCGACGGGCTCGAGGTTGGCGAGGTTGGCGCACAACGTGGCCATGATCTCCGGCGGCAGGTCCCGGCCGGGCTCACCCCGCTCGGGTTCGGCCGGGATGTCACTACGCCCGAGGGCGAAATCGCCGGGCAGCCCCGCCGCGGGCTGACCGGGCCGAGTCAGGCCCAGGGCGCGAATCCCGGCCAGGACCGCCCGCACGTCGCGGCAGAGGCAGTTCCGGCGGTAGCGGCTGATCTGATCGCTGGATTCAGGTAGGCCAGCCGATTGAGGAACCCCTCGACGTCCCGGCGGCCCAGCGCGGCAGGATCGCCCCCACGGTCCGATCGGCAGCCGAGATACTCCGACAGCAGCCTCAGCGCGTTGACCTTGCTGCGGACCCGGGCGGCGCCGCGGCCACGGTGACGGGGCAGTTGCTCGGCCGCCCACCGCTTGACGGCCCGGCGCAGCCACGGCTGCCCGATCCCGAGGAACGACAGGGTTCCGCGGTGACCGAAGATCGCCAAATCCCAGACATCCTTGCCCTGTTCGACACCGGGGTCGGCCAGCGCGCGACGAACATGCTGGGTCAGCGCGGTGAGCAACACCCGAACCGGCTTATCGCGGACAACCTCACCGTTCTCGATCGAGCCGACCTGTTGACGGCGCAGCGTGTCGCAGAGCACCCGCAAACTCCCCTGCGGGATCTGCGCCCCGCCACGGACACGCTGCTGGATGCCGAACAGCACCTCCACGACCACCCGCACCGGCAGCGCTCGCAGGTTCACTTGCCCAGGCTCGGCCACACCCGATTCGATGGCCTGCCACACCCGCTGATCCAGCTCGGGGTCGCTTCCCTGGGCCGCGCGCCAGCGCTGATAGTGGGTATTGCAGTAGCCGCACGCACCGTCCGCCGCCCGGGTGCACGCCGCCACCTGGCACGGCCGCATCGGCGGGAAAGGTCGCACCCGCGGATCGGCCAGGAACTCCTCCAGCGACCTCCGCGGCCGCCGGACACGGAACTTCTTGGCATGCGGTTCGCACAACACCGCATGCCGCATCGTCGGCACGCACTGGCATCCCGGCACCGCGCAACGCTCCGCCCGCGCAGGCTCTCCCGGCAGCTGCGCAGCAGCAGCGATCTCCTCGGCGCTCATCCCCAGCCCGGTCAACCGAGTGGAACAGCGGTGACACACCACGCGGAACCTGCTGTGGGCGGTGCCCTCACACCCCTGCGCCCGGCAGACCCGCCGACCCAGCAGCCGATGCTCCGCGGGTGGAGACAACACCTGCATTGCCGGATCCCACCCCGCCTCATCCAGGAAGTCGCGCTCCACCATCGAGGCCAGGCGCGCCGCCGGGCCGTCCAGCCCGACCCCACCCAGCACGTGCGGGAACTCGCACGCATCCCCGGCGACCGCGACGGCGCGCGCCACGGCGGTGCTCACTGGCCCACCCCCGTCTGCTCGCGTGGGCTGGGCACTGCGTCCACCGCAGCCCGCAGCCGGGAGGGGTCAGGATGCACGTACACACTCGACGAGGAGACCGCAGCGTGCCCCAACACCTCGGCGACCACGTCGATCCCGGCGCCGGCATCCGCGATATTGCTGCCGGCGGCATGCCGCAGCTGGTGCGCGCGGACCGGCCCGTCGAGCCCCGCCCGGCGGGAGGCCGCCGCCATCAGCTCCCCGACCGCGTCAGGACGCATCGGCACGCCGATCTGGCCACGGAAGATGTTGACCAGCACGAAGTCGCTGCCCCGGGCTGCCGGCACCTTCATGCGTTCGAACTCGTAGGTGTCAAAGGCTTGCACCACAAGGAAATCCAGCGGCACCGTCCGTTGTCGGCGGGACTTCGCCCATGCCCCGTTCGGATTGTCCTCCCGGCGCACCACGTGCAGATGCGACCGGGTCACCTCGCACCCCAGTGCACGCGAGTCCATCAGCAAGTGGACATCGCTGCGGCGCAGCCCGCACACCTCCCCACGGCGCAGCCCTGCCCGAGCCATCAACAACACGATCAGCCGGTCCCGCGCCGAGCGGCACGCCCGCAACAGCGCGACAATCTCGGCGTCACTGGCCCGATCGACTGTGGTTTCCGGCTCCCGCAGCCGATGCCGCGCTCGCAGCCGCCACGCCATCCGCCCTTCGGCATCCCGAGCGGCCTCCGGCAGATCACGGTCGTCGGCCACCTCATAGAGCAGCGACACCAAACCAGCCGAGGCCTGCCCGGCGGCGACCGCGTGCACCACCAAGCCCCGCACCGCGGTCAGGATCGCGTTGATCCGTGACGGGGACCGCGCCGGCGCGGCGCCAGGACCCGCGAACACCACCCCACCGCTACCGGACGCCTCGGCGCTCGAGGTGTCCGGCCCGGCATGAGCCAGCCAGGTCATGAACAACGCCATGTGTTCGATACCGGCCTGCCAGGACCGCCCAGTGCGGGCACACCACCGCAGGAACAACGCGATCGCATGCGCATACGCCTTCGTCGTGGACTCCGCCCCGTCGCGACCGAACCGCTGCTGCCGCAGAAAGTCATCGGCGACGGCCACCACCTGCAGATCCTCATCCAGCACCGTCCAATACCGCTGGCCGGACGGCAATCTCACCGGGAATGCCCGCATGCGTTTCTCACTCTCAAGTGGACAGTTACGTGAACGACTACCAGCCACGAGCACCACACCCCCGGAGAACCACCGCACCACCGACAAGATCACCCGGTTCGGGCGACGTCATGCAACGGGTTGGGAACCCCTGGAGAAGGGATCCGGATCGGTGAGGCATTGGGCCTACGGCACGAGGACCTGGCCGCCGCCGAGGGCGAGCTGACGGTCATGCCTCGGGACAACGACAACCGAGCACGGGCCAAGTCGGCGACACCGCGCACCATCCCGGTCAGTCCGGAAGTCATCCGGCTCTATGCCGACTACCTGCATGAGGAGTACGGCGACCTCGACTCCGACTACGTGTTCGTCAACCTCTGGGGCCAACCACTCGGGCGCCCGTGGGCCTACCCGGCGGTTTACGACCTGGTGCAACGCCTGCGCCGTGTCACCGGCGTCGACTTCGATCCGCACTGGTACCGGCACACCTACGCCACTCGCCTGCTCCGCAAGGGCACCCCGATTGAAGTGGTCAGCACGTTGCTCGGGCATTCCTCGATTGCGACCACATTGGACATTTACGGGCATCTCACCGTTGAGGACGCCCGCCGGGCGCTTGAGGCCGCCGGCTTCCTGACCGGAAACGAGGTGCGCTGGTGAGTGACCAGAACTATACGGCCGCCGTGCCTGCCCGGAACGGTCTGCTGGCGAAGCTCATGGCGGAGGTGCGTCCCGAATTCCGAGTGGACATGTTCGTTCCCGAACGCGGCGCTCTGATCTTCAACAACGACGCCTGCCGGGTTACCAGCTGCATCGGCCAACCACGCACCCGTGGCCTTTGCCGGGCCCACTATCGGCAGTGGATCCAGCAGGATAAACCCGACATCGCTGTGTTCGCGTCCACCGCACTGCCGGAGTTGGCGGGACGCAAAAACTTGACCGCGTGCGAAGTCCCGGGCTGCTGTTACGGCACTGCGCGACAGGGCTTGTGCGTGCGCCACCACGGGTTCTGGGAGCGAGCGGGTAAGCCGGACCGTGCGGGATGGGTGGCCAGTCTGGCAGTCGTCGAGCACGACGGCCAGGACGTCTGCCGGCTGTCGTTCTGCACGCTGTGGACCCAAGGCACTTCGCCGTTCTGCCTCAATCACAAGTCGCGCTGGTATGCGGTGGGCCAACCCGACATCGACGAGTTCGTGGCCGCCTGCGAATCGCGGGGAGACGACAGGTTCGACTTCCGACCGTTGGACGACGCACGACAACTCAAGCTGGAGCTGCAGTACGCGCTACAGTGCCGTCACGACGAGCGCCAGATCAACACCGGAAGCTGGACGGTCAACGTCGTCGTGCACGTCGTCGCCGCCAGCGGGGTGACCTCGCTGCTGGATTGGCCGATGCCACGCTGGGCCGAATACTTCGCCGACCACCGAGGGCCCAGCCACGACCGGAACGGCCAACGCGCCTTCCTCCGCTACGCCCACGAACATATCGAGGATCTCGTTTGCGGGACCGGATGGGAAGCCGAATTCCCCCGGGATGTCTGGGAACTGCGCCGATTGGGCATCGAGGGCCGCAAGCGACTGAGATTCGACAGTATCCCGCAACTTTGGCTACGGGAGCTGGCCAAGCGGTTCACGCGATGGCGGTTGAGCATCGGACGCAGCCCCAACCAGGCGTTCATCGACGTCCAAGCGATCACACGACTTGCCCGGTTCCTGGCCTCGCCCTCGGTCGACGCCACGAGCCTGGCCGGCCTGGACCGCGCGATGCTGGAACGCTACCTCGCTGACCTGGCTACTGACCCGCGAGCGCTGCACTCGCGCAGCCGGGACATCAGCTCGCTGGGTGCGTTTCTGGAGGCGATCCGTCGGCACGAGTGGAACCACGACCTGCCCGCCAACGCGGCGTTCTATCCCGACGACTTCCCCAAGCCAGAGAAACGCCTCCCTCGGGGCCTGGCCGAGCACGTCATGTCCCAGGTCGAGCAGTCGGACAACCTCGACCGATGGCACAACCCCGAGGGGCGCCTGCTCACCATCATCCTGATGCGCTGCGGCCTGCGCGTCGGTGACGCGAGCCAGATCGCATTCGACTGCCTGGTCCGCGACGGCGACGACGCGCCCTACCTGCGCTATGCCAACCGCAAGATGAAACGGGAAGCCCTCGTCCCGATCGACGAGGAAGTCGAACAAGCCATCACCGAGCAACAACGGCGGATCCTGGAACGCTGGCCTGACGGCAGTCCCTGGCTGTTCCCGGCTCCTCGAATGAACCCCGACGGCCGCAAGCCCCTGACCACGCACTCCTACCGCGGCCAACTCAACGACTGGCTGAGTCGCTGCGATGTCCGAGACGAGTACGGCCGACCCGTGCACCTCACTCCGCACCAATGGCGGCACACCTTCGGCACCCGTCTGATCAACCGCGACGTCCCCCAAGAAGTCGTCCGAGTCCTGCTTGACCACGTCAGCGGCGAGATGACGGCGCACTATGCCCGGCTGCACGACACCACCGTCCGGCGGCACTGGGAGAACGCCCGCAAGGTCAATACCAAGGGCGAGACCATCACCATCGACCCCGACGGGCCACTGGCCGAGGCGAACTGGGCCAAGCAACGACTCGGCCGCGCCACCCAAGCCCTGCCCAACGGCTTCTGCGGCCTTCCCGCGGTGAAAACCTGCCCACACGCGAATGCTTGTTTGACATGCCCGATGTTCATCACGACCCCGGAATTCCTGCCACAGCACCGCGAACACCGCCAACAAGTGCTGCAGATCATCACCGCCGCCGAGGCCCGCGGCCAACAGCGGCTGGCCGAGATGAACCATCAGGTCCTGGGCAACCTCGACAACATCATCACCGCGCTGGAAGCCGACACCGACGGAACCGAGGCCGCCGATGCGTGCTGACAACTCCCGCCACATCATCGCCGCCGCCCAGCAACGCCACGAGCTGACCCGAGCCAAAGCGATCCAAGCCCTTCGCAAACTCGACGCCGAGGGCAGACCCGTCACCTTCGAAGCGGTCGCTCAAGCGGCGGCGGTCTCCCGATCCTGGCTTTACGCCGAACCTGATGTCCGCGCCGAGATCGAGCGCCTCCGCGCCGCACACCGCCGAGCTCCTGCAACGCAGGTGCCCGCCCGGCAGCGATCGTCGGACGCCTCGTTGTTGCGGAGGCTGGAAACCGCCACACAACGAAACGGCGTCGGCGCGAGCCGACCACCGCGATCCCGGTCCGGTAACGATCAGCTCATGCTGAAAGGCCACGAACATGCATGCACCCGATACGTCAAGAACAACGTCCACAAAGGAACACCGCAGGTCACGGCTCCGAGGGAGCAGACGGCTCAAGATAATGCAGGAGCAGGTTGGCCACGAGCACGCAAGCACACTTTCATATATACCTGCGTTTCCTCGGACTTCCGCCGACGCACCCTGCGCCGCCACCTCGACGCCACGATCGCCGAGGCGCTGCCGGACAGGAGAACCAGGCATGAAATGGAAGATCGGCTATTCCTGGCGGCTGCGGGAAGTGATGGCCACCCGCAAGATCTTCACCGCCACCGAACTCGTTCCCCTGCTGAAAGAACGCGGCATCGACCTGTCCGCCTCCCAGGTCCACCGCCTAGTCTCCGGCACCCCGGAACGCCTGTCGTTGCAGGTGCTGTCCGCGTTCTGCGACATCCTCGGCTGCACCCCGGCCGACCTGATCACCACCACTGCCGAGAACCGCCGGCGTCCGCAAGACCGCCACCGACGACCGCCCGGCGCCGCCTGCGGCCGTCGCCAAGCTACGGCCCCGAGCAGCCCGAATCCTCCCGAACGAATGAGCCGCACCTATGCCACCGACGAACAGTACGAACGGTGGTTCAAGAAGACGTGCGCACGCTGCGGAAACCGGCACTTCGCCAGCGGTTGGTGGCCAGACGGGCCGGTCTGCCGCACCTGCCACGATCGAGCGCTGCTGGTCCGCGGAACCTGCCCACGCTGCGGACATCACCGAGTCCTTGCCGGCGTCGCGCCCGACGGACAGCCGATCTGCACCGATTGCGCTGGATTCCGCACGTCCTACCGCTGCCGGCGCTGCGGCCACGAGGGCAAGCTGCACGCTCGCAAGCTCTGCACCCGCTGCACCTTCGCCGATCAGCTGACCGAACTGCTCGGCGATGACACCGGCCAAATCCTTCCCGAGCTGGCCCCGTTGTTCGAGGTGCTGGTGGGGATGGACAACCCGCTCACCGGGCTGACATGGCTCTACCGGCCGCACGTACCCCGGTTCCTGCGTGGACTGGTCACAGGAGAGATTCCGTTGTCACACAAGGCATTCGACACGCTACAACCGTGGCGGGCTGCCGCGTATCTGCGCGAGATCCTCATGGGCTGCGGCCTGCTGCCCGCAGTTGACAAGCAGCTGTTGCTGTTCGATCGCTGGCTGGCCGAACACCTCAGCGCGATCGACGACCAAGCACACCGACCCGTCGTCCAGCAATTCGCGACCTGGAAGGTCCTCCCCTGGTTGCGGACCCGCGCCGAGCGTGGCCCCCTGTCACCGAGCACCCGGCGCAACGCCGGCGCCCAGATCATGCGCGCTACCTACCTGGCTGGCCGAGCACAACCAGGCACTGCCGAACTGCACCCAGGCCGCGCTTGACCGCTGGCACGCCACTCACCTTGGCCACCAACGCAATAGTGCCAAGAACTTCTTCACCTGGGCCATGCGAGCACGCCACCCGGCGGATCCGGACACTGGGCGCCACCGCACACTCCACAGCCTCCTGGTGACACAAGCTACCAGGAATCTCGTCATGGACCTCGAAGACGCAGGCTGCCGAGCACGGTTCCTCATCCGGAACCGCGACGGCAAATTCCCTGCCCTGTTCGATACGGTCTGTCGGATACCTGGATCGAGATCGTGCTCAGCGGCGTCCAGATGCCGAGGATGAACTCAATCATGGAGAGATGGGTGCAGACCCGCCGACGGGAGCTTCTGGATCGCGCCTTGATCTGGAACCAGCGTCACCTGCTCCACGTCCCAACAACCGCCCGCTGAACCCCTTACTCCCTTACCCACGCCTACCGCAGATCCCGACAAGATCGCTCGCCTGAACATACGCCGACGCGATCGCCTCCGCGGCATCCTCCACGCGAGCATGCCGCATGACGTGCACGGATGAGGTTCTCGGCAAAGGCACCGGCACCGCACTCGGTTTGCTGTACTCGCAACTGTTCGGCAACCCTCTCGAGGTGCACCTGCCGTACCTGGCGGTGGGCTTCATCATCTGGGGCTTCATCGGCAACTGCATCAACGAGGGCGCCGAGGTCTTCATCTCGAACGAGGGCCTGATCAAGCAGCTCCCGGCCCGGTCTCGATCCACGTGCTCCGGTTGTTGTGGCGGCAGGTGCTCTTCTTCGCGCACAACACATTTTCCCTACGAATCAATAACATTGAGCCCCATGTCCTCCTCAGTCGGTGGTATTCGCCAGCTCGATCACGGCCTGGAGCAGCACGTTGATGCCGTCCGCGCACGCTTCCGGGGTGGAGTACTCACGTGGGTTGTGGCTGATCCCGTCGTAGAGCCCAGGTACGAAGATCATTCCGGCTGGGCTGAGCGCGGCGATCTCGCCGGCGTCGTGACCAGCGCCCGACGTGATGTGATCACAGGTCAGCCCAAGGTGGGTCGCCTGCTTCTCGACTAGATCCCGCATCTGCTCGGGGAAGTCCACCGGGGGTGTCTGGGCTGTGGTGCGCGAGGTGATCTTGACACCGGTGACCTTCTCGACCTCCGCAAGGTAGGCATGCAGGTCGTCGATCGAGCGCTGCATCGCTTCGCCGTCGTGGTTACGCAGATCGACGGTGATCAACACGTTCGCGGGGACGATGTTGATCAGGTTCGGGTAGTTGTCCTGCCGCCCGACAGTGGCGAGCATCTGCCCATAGTCGCCCGACTCCACCATGTCGTTGAGGTGCACGTTGATCATAGCTGCGGCTAGGCCGGCGTTCTTGCGCAGGCGTTGCGGCGTCGCACCCGCGTGCGCCGCCCGCCCAGTGATCGTCAACTCAAGCCAGGTAATCGCCTGCACACCGCGCACCACGCCGACCTGCATGCGGCCCTCGGCAAGGATCGGCCCTTGCTCGATGTGGCACTCTAGATAGGCGTACGGCGGGTGAATCGGCACCTTCACATCGCCGACCAGTGCGTGCCGGTCCAACTCGGCGCCGACGCTGATGCCGTTCCTGTCAACCTGCGCACGGGCATCGGCGAGCTGGATCCGGCCCGCCGCAACGGCACTGCCGAGCATGTCGGTGCCGAAGCGAACCCCCTCTTCTTCGGTGAAGATGGCCACCTCGACGGAACGCTTGGTGAAAATGTTGTTGTCGTTTAGCGTCCGCACCACCTCCAGCCCGCCGAGGACACCGAGGCAACCGTCGAAACGCCCGGCCGTCGCCACGCTATCGATGTGGGAGCCAACGAGCACAGGGGCCAACGAGTTGTCCTCGCCCTCCCTGCGGGCGTAGACGTTGCCGATCTGATCGCGACGCAGCGTCAGGCCCGCATTCCGCATCCAGCCCATGACCAGCTCGCGTCCGGCAACGTCCTCGTCGGTGAGCGCGAGTCGGCACACGCCTTGCAGATCGGTGTCCTGATCGTGATAGGCACCGACCTCGCCGAGCGCGATGAGCGAGTCCCACAGGCGGCCCTTGTCGATGCGCACGCACGCGGTGTCGTTGGTCATTTCTGCCCCTGTTCGGTGAGTTGCGCACCGGTGATGCGGTTGAAAGCGGGCACGTTCGTCGGGCCCTCGGTGGAGATCAGCAGGATGTCGTCCTCGGTGCCGAGTCCGAGCGCGGCGGCGTGTTCGAGCAGCCCGGCGAGTCCGGCCGCACCGCTCTCGCCGGAGAAGACGCCGTCGGCATACAGCAGCCGCACCGCCTCTTCGGCGGCGCTGTCGGTCACCGTGACGAACGCGTCGAAGCCGCGCGACACGTCCGGCCAAGCGATCATAGAAGGGGTGCCGCAGTTGAGGCCAGCCATGATGGACCGCTGTGGCCCGGGGATGGTGACGACCTCGCCTGCCTCGATGCTGGCCGCCATGCAGTCGGCGTCGGTCGGCTCGACCCCGATCAGGCGGGTGTGCTCGCTACCGGCGAATCCTCTGACCACCGCAGCTGCGAACGCGCCGACGCCGATCTGGGCGGGCACCACGGTGGGGCGCGGTACGGTGCTCGACTCGATCTCCTGCAGGATCTCGTTGATCATCGTGGAGTAGCCGTCGATGACCCAGCCTGGCGGATCGACGTATCCGCCCCATGAGGTGTCCGACACTACAAAGTTGTTCTCGTCCGCGAGGTCGGCGCTGCGCTGAATTGCGTCGTCGTACCCGCCGTCCACGATTTCGATCTCCGCACCCTCCGAGACGATGGCGTCGATGCGCGGCTGGACCATGTCGTCGGGCACCAGAATGTGCGCGCCGATGCCGAGCAGCGCGGCCATCCTGGCCACGGCCCGACCGTGGTTTCCGTCGGTGGCGGCGATCAGCCGCAGTCCGGGGCGGGTGGCCAACCGTCGCTTGAGTTCGGGCAGGCCGATCCCCGCATCGACGGGGAGTCCCAAGGCCCGCAGGATGGTCCGGTATGTGGCCCACGACGCGCCAAGGACCTTGAACGAGGGCATGTTCATCCGGCCGGACTCGTCCTTGACGTGGACGGACCGCACACCGAGCTTTGCCGCGATGCCCGGGGCCGTGGTGATCCGCGTGGGTTGATAACCCGGCATTGACCGGTGGAACGCCTGGCTTTCGTCGACAAGGGACTTGACAGCCCTCCTGTCTACGAGTGGGTTCTGGATGACGCGGGGTTGCGGCATGTGCTCCTCCATTGCGCGGTTGCCCTGCAAGGCAACTTAAAGATTTGTAGGACAACCGTCAAGTTACTTGATACGACGTTTGCCTGTTACTCTGCGTTACAGACCAGCTGAAAAACCCTGTCACCACGGAAGGCGGTCGATGGTTCCGGATCTCGCCGAGTACTCCGACTGCACGCTGACTTCGGTGTCGGCCGTCGGCGACGTGCTCAAGCGACTCCGCTGCCCGGCAGGCACGCCACTGCTCCAGCTCAGCGAGCTGACTCGGGACACCGTGGGCAAGATCATCAACCGCAGTGAAGCGTGGCTGCTGCCCGATTCGTTCACCTTCCAGCTGCGTCGCCGCCGCGAGAGTTGAGCAGGTTACTGCAACGCCTCGCTTGTCTGCTCGTCCCGCTGCGCTGCTGCTGACGCAGCGGAACCGTCGGCGTCACCCACCAGTCGGCCGCGCCGCGCATCGATCACGTGGATCACCCAGAACGACACCACACCGCAAACGCTGCCGAAAATGATCGACGCGATGCCGAGGGGCTCTCCCGCGATCTGCCACACGAATCCAGCAACCGTACCGATGATGATGGACACGAGGCCGGCGAGCCGGCTGGTCTTCCGCATAATCAGGCCCGCGATGAAAGCGCAGAAGGGCCCCGTCGAACGCATCGTGAAAGCGAAGATCAGCAGCGGAATGATCGCCTGGCTCCACAGCGAGATCACTGTCGCCAGAACACCGACCGCTAGCACCCCGATGCGGCTGAACTTGAGCTCGTTCTCCTCAGTCACCCTCCCGCCGAGCTTCGGCAGCAGGTCCTTGATGAAGATGGTCGACGACCCGAGCATGTTGCCGCTCGCGCTGGACAGCGTCGCGGAGATCACCGCGCTGAGCAGCAATCCGGCGACGACCGGCGGCAGCAGGCCGATGGCGACCGTCGACAGCGCGTTGTTCTCGTCGATATTTGGATACACCGCCAGCGCGATCAGCCCGAGCACAGCCGGGATGAAGGCGTAGAGCGTCATCAGGCCCCCACACAGCAAGGAGCCAAGCACGGCGACGCGTGGTGTCCGCGCCGAGTAGTAGCGTTGTACCGCTTCCTGCCCGGTGGAAAACGTCATGAAGTACAGAATGACAAGACCGATAATTGTTGGGATCCCGATCTTGGTAAATCCGAGCTGGTCTTCGGGCAGCCGCGACACGATGGATTCCCAACCGCCGGCGTTATGCATGGCAATCGGTACGGAGATGGCGAAACCACCGACGATGAGGAAGAACTGGACGAAATCGGTGAGCGTGACGCTCCACATTCCACCTATCCAGGTGTAGATGACCACCGCAACGCCGGTCGCGAGGATAGCCCACTCCAGATTCACACCGCCGAGGGTCGACACGATGGTGGCTGTTGCCGTGATCTGGACTGCGGCGAGGGCGACCAGCGCGACACTGCCGAGGACGGCGGTGATCGACTGGCTGGCTGCGCCGTAACGTCGGCCGATCACCTCCGGTACGGTGACCGCCATGCTGCGCCGCATCGCCGGTGCCACGAAGGAAACCAGCAAGATTCCGATGCCCGCGGCGACGACGTACCACCCGGCGGACAGGCCCCAGTCGCCGTACGCCTTGCTAGCGACACCGACGGTGCTACCTCCGCCGATCTCGGTAGCGGCCAAGGTTCCGGCCATCATCATCACGCCGAGTCTACGCCCGGCGAGGTGATAATCGGCACTGCTCTTGACCCGGGTTTTCGCATAGAGGCCGATGCCGATCATAACGGCCAGATAGACCGCCACTATAATCGCGATCAGGTTCATGCCATATCCCTTTTTGATTAACGCCGATCAGGCTGTGAGAATTGCTTCGAGTAGAACGGAATAACCGCGTGCGGCGCGGTTCAGGTCGTCGATAGTGATGGATTCGTCGACCGTGTGCGCGCGGTCGGGATCGCCGGGACCGAACCCGAGCGTGGGAATTTCCCATCTGCCTGCACTCGCGGATCCGTTGGTGCAGAACTTGTAGTATCCAGGGGTCGGGTCCAATCCGGCCTTCGCCAACCTCGCGAGTGCGTCCCGCGCGGGCCACGACGCCGCATCCGCCCGCCACGCAGGGGCGAATGAGGCGGTCCGAACCAGAATCCCTTGGTACGTCGTGAATTCCGCCATGGCAATGCGGACGTCGACCTGTGCACCAGCGGCGGCCGCGATCGGCTCCGCCAGCTCACGGATCGGTTTCAACACGTCGGCGTCGCACTCGCCGAGGATCGTGCGGCGGTCGTAGGTGGCGGTGCACCGGTCTGGCACCATCGACACATTCGGGTAGGGAAACGACTTGAGATTGGTGAGCGCGATCATGCCGGGACCGAGGTCGGGGTGCTCGCCGAACCGCAATTGCCGAACTGCGGTCATGACGTCGGCCATCACCTCGGCAGCGTTGACCCCGGACTCAGGGTAGGCCGAGTGACCGATCCTGCCGTGAACCTCGACCTCGATCTCGGCACGTCCGCGCTGCCCCAGCATGAGCCGATTCGCCGACGGCTCGCAGATGATCACGGCGTCCGGGTGCACCTGCTCGATCACCCGGCTCAGCGCAGGACCCTCAACCAGTTCCTCGCATACCGACCCGGCGATCACGATCGTGCCGCGCCGCTCGGCGTGCAGCGAGGCCGCCCCATGCACGGCGGCGGCGAGCGCACCTTTCATATCGATCGTGCCGCGACCGTAGACGATGCCGTCGACCACCTCTCCCCACGGATTGTGTTGCCACTGCTCAGGATCAGTGACCTCGACGGTGTCCAGATGGGCGTCGAGCAGCACGGTGGGGCCGTCGCCGAGCCGGAGCGTACCGATGACGTTTCCCCAGTCATCGGTGTCGACGACGAAACCAACCGCAGCGAGCTCGTCGCTGAGCACCCGCGCTGCGGCCGCCTCCTGGGTGGCGTAGCTGCGCGCCGCCAGCAGCCGCAGTAGGAACTCCCGCATTCGTGCGGTATCCATGTCAACTCACCGCCCCGTGGACCACGCCTGGGCGCGCACCCGTGTGGCGGCCGTGACGCCAGACCGGGGTGCCGCCGATGGTGACCAACTCGACGCCCTCTGGGGTCTGGTGCGGCTGTTCGTACGTGGCGTTGTCGACGTAGCGCGCGGGATCGAGCAGCACCAGATCCGCCCGCCGGCCCTCGGCGATGACGCCGCGATCGTCCAAGCCGAGGAGTCTCGCCGGACCCGCGGACAGCCGGGTGACCGCCTCCGGAACCGTGATCATCTTGTCCCGCAAGGCAAACCTCCCGAGCACCTTCGGCGCCGTGCCGTACAGCCGGGGATGCGGGTGCGGGTTGAAGACCCCGTCCGAGCCGACCAGTGCGCCGGACCGCACGAAGATCTCCTTGACTACCTCCTCCTCCGAGTAGTGGTCGATCATTGCCACGTCGAGCCCGGTGTCGGAGAGCAGATCCATCACCACGAAAGCGGGATCGGCATCCGTCTCTTCGGCGATCTGTGCCACGGTCTTGCCAACATCGCCGTCGCGCGGCGCCGCGGCCTGGGTGACAATGATGTTCTCCGGACCGCAGGCGGCGAAAAGGTTTTCCCAATTGGGGAGTCCGGCGTGCATGTCCCGCGCCATTCGGTCACGTTCGCCCTTATCGCGAACCCGCTCCAGCACCGCGGCCGGCCCGCCGTCGAACGCGTACGGCGGCAGCAACACCGAAAGAATCGTGCTGCCCGCGCCGTAGGGGTACTGATCGAAGGTGAGCCGGATGCGTTTCTGCGCGGAGCTGAGCAAATCGATCAGCTGCGCGAGCAGGTGCGGGACACCGACGAGCTTCACGTGCGACACATGCAGCGCGGCGCCGGTGAGCTCGGCGACGCGTACAAACTCGGCGATCGAGTCGATAATTCCGGCCGCTTCGTTGCGCACGTGCGGCACCAGCGGTACGTCGAACTTCGCCGCCGCCTCCGCTATCCCGATCAGCTCTTCTGTGTCAGCGTAGAGGCCGGGAGCGTAGATCATCCCGAACGAGACGGCACGACATCCCGCGGCCAGGGAACTCTCCACCAGGTCTCGCATGGCCGTCATCTCCCTGGCGTCCGGCTTGCGATTGGCCGCACCCATAACGCATTCGCGGACCGCGCTGTGCGGGACGCAGGAGACGATGCTCGCCGATGGGCGCGCCGCGCCAACCGCAGCGAGAAATTGGTCCATACCCTGCCAGTCCCAGTGCGCGGCGACGCTCGGCTCGAGACCTTGTAGGTACTGTTCGCGCCCTGCCCGCGTGGCGTCGGTCAGCGGAGCGGGCCCCAGCCCGTCCGGGCAGATCAACTCGGTCGTGAACCCCTGACCGACCTTGGCGGCCAGCAACGGGTCGTCGAACGGTCGTAGGGCGGAGTGTGCGTGCAGGTCGATGAAGCCCGGCATCAGCAGCAGGCCGGTTCCCGCCACCCGTTCCCGTGCGGACTCGACAGGTAAGCAGGGCGCGACGGCGGTGATGACGCCGTTCTCAACAGCGACGTCTGCGGTCCGGACGCCGGTCTCGTCGGCCACTTCGGCCTGCGTGATGAGCAGTGCAGCTTGCATGGGAATTCCTCACACCTTCGAAGTATCTTGATCTGCTGCGCCTGTGGCCACGTCCGCGATCACATCCGCGCTTCCGTCCTGATCGGTGGCGAGCTCCAGCACACTGATGCCGTCGGCCTGAACGCTCGCTCCCCGTGGACTCCATATCTGTCCACGGTGCGTCATGGCGAATCCTCCTCGGTTCGCCTGGATGAGCCCGGCGCCGGGTGCTCTGCAGCCTGCAATACCTGTATGACATCTGTCAATAGTTGTCACTCCAACCGATCGTGCTGACCGATGGCCGTGCCCCAGGCCCACGGGTTGTCGCAGACTTGCTGATCGCGCTGCGCAAGGCTGGCGCGGTGAGCATCTCGCCGCCAGTCTGCGCCCAGTGCGGCATACACCTGCACACTCTGCAGCGTCGTGGCCAGGACTGGTACTGCTCGGCTTGCGGTCCGCAACCAAAGCGATGCACTTCCTGCGGCCAGGAACGGATCATCGCCAGCCGCGATCGGCAGGGGCGACCACGATGCAGCAAGTGCCGACCAGGACAACAGGGATCCGCAGTCGATCATCACAGGCGTGGTCACCGGCATCGATCCGACGCTGCCAGCACAAGGACCGGCTCGTCGACGCGCTGCACCAACAGGCCTTCTGTGCCCTCCGCACCTCGCCCGGCGCCCGCGCCTACTGCGACGAACTCCGCGACTGCGGCATGAACCATCACGCCGCCTTACGCCAGCTGTCCAACCGACTCGTCGGCATCCTGCACGGCGACCCTGGTGGTTAATTCCTGATCATGCTGCGAGGGCGAGTTCGAGGCGGGCGAGGTGGCTGGTGCGGGTTCGGTCGAGTGGGTGGCCGTTCCACCAAGCATCAAGGCGGATCAGGTTGAGTGCGGCGGCGGAGTAGACGTGTTCGAGATGGGTCTTGGCCAGGCCCCGGTAGCGGGTGCGGCGGAGTCCGGTGACGGCCGTTGCCTAGCGAACACGTGCCTTCGACGCCCGCGCGTAGCGCGTAGTCCCTGCGCCAGTCCTTGGTCTGCTGCTCGGCGCGGGCGCTACGCAGGGCCTCGGTCATCTCCCTGGGATGTAAGGAGATCTGGCGACGGCCGCTTTTCGCGGTGGTGCACCGTGTCCGGACCGGGCAGGGACCGCAAACGGCCTTGGAGAACGTGACCACCGTCCGTGCAGACCCGTATTGGACACAAGGGGTCCACGACGAGCTGGTCTGCCCAGCTGGGCAGGTCACCTGCCGGGCTTGCCAGTCGATGGTGAAGTCCGGTGCGGCGAAACCCTGTTCAGCTCTGGCCTGACGGGAGTGATCAAGCAGCACGGGGGTGATCAGGGCGATGCCGAAGGCATCCAGGGATCCCACGATCAGTTCAGCGGAGGGGTAGCCGGAATCGAGGTAGTGCTCGTCGGGGAGCAGGCCCCGTTTCCTCAGGGCTTGGTGGATCGGTGGGAGCATCGCGCTGTCGGGGACGGTGGCGTCGGTCGTGGCGACGTTCGTGATCAGATTCGGCCTCGGTGCCGCACCCGGGCGGTGACCGGGCGCGGTGGCCGGGGGCGCCCGCGGACTCAGGAGCCTGGCAGGTCTCACTGATGTGCACCTTGTCCAGAAGGTGTCCCGTTTGACTCCCCAGCGGGCGTCGGTGTCATACGGCGAGGTCAAGCGCCGTCTGCCGGGTGGGAGACCGCCCCTGTGTTGCTGGCAGCTGCCGTCGAGGGCTCCCACCACACGCTTGTCGACCCGAAGTTTGGGACCAGCCGCGTGACGACATCGAGACTCCTCCACGGATCATAACAGGAGTTTAGTAGGACAACTGCCAAATGACTACAGCTCGATTCTTGGGTACGGTAATTACTGATCGATGTGGAGGAGATGGGATGCCGACGACAAGAGGCTCGATGGCCGGGAGCGGTGAGGTGCGGCAGGGCGACGACATCGCTCGCATACGCGCTCGGCGGCCGCTCCAGGATGAGATCCGCGACGCCATGCTCCACGAGTTCATACTGTCCAACCGGTTCGAGCCCGGGGACCGGCTGCCGTCCGAGGCGGAGCTGACCAAGATGTTCGGCGCCTCTCGGGTCACTATCCGGACGGCATTGCAGAGCCTGAAGGACCAGGGCTACATCCGGATCGTGCGCGGCTCCGGTTCGACGGTCCTGCCCCGCCCCGAGACGATCAAATCCGGGATCGACCGGCTCTCCTCGTTCGACACCTATGCGACCCTGGCGGGCCAGAAGATCCACACTGACGACCTAGAGATCACCCGCATCGCCTCGCCGGCCAAGGAGCCGCTCGCTGAGATGTTCGGCGCCGCTCTGGTCACCAAGATCAGCCGTACCAAGCGGATCGGCGACGCCCGGGTCGCCCTGATCGTGGACTACGTCCCGGAGGCGGTCCTCCCGCTGGAGGCGATCCGTGCTGGCTTCGACGGTTCGGTTCTCGACCTGCTCCTCCTCCACGGCCTCGCGGAATACTCCGACTGCACGGTGACTGCCGTGGCCGCCGACGCCGCGCTGTGCCAGCAGCTCAATGTGCCCGACGGCGCTCCACTGCTACAGCTGAGCGAGCTCACCCGCGACACACTGGGGAAACTGGTCAACCGCAGCGAGACGTGGCTGGCGCCCGCGTCCTTCACGTTGCAGTTGCGACGCCGACGCGAGCCGTGATCGGCGAGCCTGTTGGGGACCCCGTTCGTGTCAGGCGCCGACGAGGAGGGCGTGCAGGGGCGCCTGGTACCCCCGGACACCCGCCGCTACCTCACTGACCGCGATGCACTCATCGACCGTGTGGGCGCACTCGGGACCGAAGCCCGGATCGGTGGTGGAGCCTTGGCCGACCTTGCCGCTCAGAATGCGTCGTCGAACGAGCGCGGTGCGGAGTACGCGTGCAAGTCGATGAAGCCGGGCAGCAGCACCTTGCCGGTGCCATTAACCCGCTCACCTGCCGCCTCCACCAGGGCGATGACACCGTCGCCCACCGCCACATCGACGGTCCGTGGGCCTGATCACGCCTGCGGCGGTAATCAACAACGACGCTTGCACGGCACTCCTCCTGTGTTGTCGAACGCGTGCTGGGAGGCCGTCACCGCAGGGGTCCGCTAGCCTCGATGACCTTGACTGCGCAGGTCACCCCGTCAAGCGCGGGCACGCCTGTGGCCGCGGCAACTGCGTTCGCGCGGGGGCCCAACGACGCGCAGCCGAGGCAGACCGCCTCCGCCCCGTCCTCGGTGACGGCGGCCCTTGCAACTTCTGAGATAACCGCGGTGGCCTCGTCGGTCCCGCGGGCGAGATCGAGGACGCTGATGCCGACAGCTCTCACGCTTGCCAGCCGCGGGCCTACGCCGTATTTGCCGGCGAGTGACGTCATGATCGGGACCGCGGACTCCAGGGCGGCGACAATCGAGAAGGTGCGTCCTCGCGTCGAGGCGACCATCATCGCTGCCTCGGCGATGCCCACCACGGGCGTTGTGGTGGCCGCCCGCAATTCGTCCAGACCGGGATCTCCGAAGCACGCGAGGATCGCCGCGTCGAAGTCGTCGATCCGCCACCCCTTCAGGTGGGCGAGAACTTGACGGGTGGCATCGCGCTCGTCCTCGATGGTCTGAATCGCGGGTGGCCCGGCTGCCGGGTTCACGGCCGTTAACTCGGTGCAGGGGCCCGCCGCGCGACGGGCGAGCTCGGCGACCATGCCGGTCATCGACGCGCTGGAGTTCGGATTGATGCACAGGATCTTCACGACTAGAGCCTGGTGATCTCGCCGGGGCCGAAGTCGCCGAACGACCGCGGCACGTACTCCCCGCGGCCGGGCTGGCTCAGTACCTCGGTCCCGTCGAAGATCAGCTCGCCCCGACTGAACACCAGCGCCGCGGCCCCGCGGCACTCCCATCCCTCGAAGGGCGTGTAGTCGACCGCCATGTGCTGGGCCTGCGCATTGATCGTCAGCGACTTCTCGGGATCGAGGACGACGATGTCGGCGTCGAAGCCCGGAGCGATCGCGCCCTTGCGCTCCAGTCCGAACATCCGAGCCGGGTTGGTGGACGCCACCGCGACGAGGTCCGACACCGACAGCCGACCGGCGCGGACCCCGTGCTGGAACAGTAACGGCAGCCGGTGCTCGATCGTCGGCAGGCCGTTCGGGATCTTCGAGAAGTCGTCTTCGCCGAGTTGCTTCTGCCCGCAGAAGGTGAAGGGGCAGTGGTCTGTGGTGCAGATCTGCAGCGCGCGCTGTCGCAGCGCCGACCACAGCACCTCATGGTCGGCGTGGGAGCGCAGCGGCGGCGAGCAGACATACTTGGCCCCCTCGAACCCCGGGCGGGCGAGCTCGTCCTCGGTCAAGGTCAGGTAATGGGTGCACGTCTCCCCATAGACCGGTACGCCCTCGTCCCGTGCTGCCTGGATCTCGCGGGCCGCGTCGGCGCTCGAGACATGGACGACGAAGATCGGGCGCTTGGCCCACCGCGCCAAGTGCACCGCCCGCGCAGTCGCCTCCTGTTCGGTGCTGGTCGGCCGGGTAGTCGCGTGCGCGAACGGCGAGGTCTCCCCGCGGGCGAGCGCCTCGGTGATATTGACCTCGATGGCGTCGCCGTTCTCGGCATGGACCTGGACTAGGCCACCGGTCTCCCTTGTGCGCCGGAGCACCCGGAGCAGCTGCTCGTCGTCGGCCATGAATGAGCCCTTGAAGGCCATGAAGATCTTGAAGGACGTCACTCCGTCGGCCACCACGTCGGCCATTTCCGCGATGGCGTCCGGGGTGGCCTCGGTGATCGCCAGGTGGAACCCGTAGTCGATGTGCGCCATTCCGTCGGCGCGCTCCTCCCAGGCGGCGAGCCCGCGACGCAGTGAGCCGTCGGTCTGCAGGG
Organism: Saccharopolyspora sp. ASAGF58; assembly: GCF_012277335.1. Classification (NCBI taxonomy): domain Bacteria; kingdom Bacillati; phylum Actinomycetota; class Actinomycetes; order Pseudonocardiales; family Pseudonocardiaceae; genus Saccharopolyspora; species Saccharopolyspora sp. ASAGF58. The sequence continues at coordinate 7,217,719 of NZ_CP040605.1, forward strand.
CGAAGTCAATGATCGTCGTCGTCCCCCCGGCGGCCGCCGCCTCGGTGCCGGAGGCGAAGTCGTCGGCGGTCACCGTTCCCATGGTCGGCATGGCGAGATGGGTGTGGCTGTCGACGAGACCTGGCAGCACCAGAGTGCCGGACACGTCGAACTCCTGGTCTGCCGTCGCCTCGAGGTCCTGCTGGAGCGCCAGGATCCGACGGTCCTCGACAAGGACGTCCGCGCGGAGCTGGTCGGTCGCCGTTACGACGGTGCCGCCGCGAAGCAGGGTGCGCATAGTTCTCCTTCCTCACAACCCATGATCGGCATCGGACACGGGCTTAGGGGGCTGGTGTTTTTCGGGAAGTGTCAAGCAAGCGCCTCGGACTTCGAGGCTCAGGGCTGATTCGGTCGGCGACTGTCTTTCCGGCCGCCTATGGCGATCTCAGCCCTGCGTGATTTGTCCGGATCGGTCTTGCGATGAATTAATGAGGCCGTTCGACACCAGCCACCTCTAGCCGGAGCTTCCGGCTTTTCTTGATCAACCTCGCCGTCTCCGCTGGTCAGCAGGCATGTTTCATGATCCCCGGTGTATTTCCCAACTCGCCCGACAGGCGCGACGGCGCACCCGCAGGTCAACGGCGTGAGGCCGAGGAAGCCGGACACCGCTCAAAGCCGTCCAGGATCCTACTCGCTGTCGTATTGGGTAATACGGTCGACCGGCCCAAAACCTAAGCGCCGCAACGGAAACGAGACAATCAGTTTCGAAAGCCGGAAACTCGGGCTAGACCCGGTCCGCCGACGGCGTAGCCTTCAGCACCTCGTTGTTCTCCTCGCCAAGCTCGCCGATGGGCGCGAAGGACGCGCCGATCGAACTACGCCTGGCCAACGGCATTAGCGCCAGGTACAGGACGAAGCCAAGGGCGATGCCGAGCACGGAAGCGTATTCGTAGGCCCAGTGGATCGCGTCTACCCACTGCCCCAGCAGGCAGAAACCGGTACCGACGACCAGAGCGGCGAGCGACCACACGTTGTAGCCGCCGTACCCCCAGTACACTGAGTGCGAGCGGTACAGGGCGGACACATCGAGGCGTCCCCGCCGCACGATGTAGTAGTCGGCGATCAGGATCCCAGTCGCAGGGCCGATCACCGCGCCCACGTTGTTCAGCACCGAGAACAGCGTGTTGGGGTTCTCCATCAACTTCCACGGCATGTACACGAACGCGAGCACGATGCTCACCAAGGCCGCCCGTTTGAAGGTGAAAACCTTGGGCAGCAGGTTCGTGAAGTCGTAGGCCGGTGACACGAGATTCGCTGCGAGATTCACCGACATCGTGGCGATCGCGATGCAAATTGCGCCGACGATGGTGATTACCGGGTTGCCGATCGCCACCAGCACGTCCGCGGGATTCCACAGCACCTTTCCGGTGACGGCTTGTGTCCCCGAAACGATGATCGACGCCATGCCGTAGAAGACCAGAGTCGCGACCGGCAGCCCGTAGAAGAGCCCAGTTACCTGCGCGCGGTTAGAGCGTGCGAACCGGGTCAGGTCGGGCAGATTCAGCACCATGGTCGCCCAGCTGGCGGAGATGAACAGCGCGACCCCCGGAAGGAAGCCTTGCCACAGGAACTGACCCGTAGACTCGAAGCGGCTGGAGTTCTCGAAGACCGGACCAAGGCCGTCCATGTTGGCCAGCGCCCAGATCACCAGGGGAACCATCACGATGAAGACGAGCGGGCCCGCCCAGCCCTCGAACCGCCTGATCGTCTCCATACCGTGCCGGATCAGCAGCAGGTTGATGGCCCAGTAGGCGATCATCGAGACCCAGAGATTCGCTGCCACACCCGCGAACACGGTGTCCCAGTCCCGCCAGCCAGGGAACGTGGCTCCCACCAGCACGTTGATCGCGGTTGCGCCCAGGTAGGACTGGACGCCGAACCACCCGACGGCCACGACCCCACGCAGCAGCGCTGGGATATTGGCGCCGAAGACGCCGAAAGCAGAGCGCGCCCACACTGCGAAGGGGATGCCATACCTAGAACCGACCCTTCCCGTGAGCGCCATCAACACCATTTGCAGCAAGTTCGCGACGAACACGACGGCCAGTGCCTGCCACGCGGACATCCCGGTAGCGATCATGCCGCCGATGACGGCGAAGCCGAAGGCGCTGTGCACCATGCCCATCCAGAGGGAGGCGAAGTTCCACGCCCCCCACCGTCGCTCGCTGACCGCAGTCTGGAGGAGGTCCGGGTTGGTCAGGCGGGGGTCGGTGCCGGCGTCGGGCACTGTTGTAGGTGAAGTCTGGTAGGTCATATCCATCCTCGGGCGGTCCTCGGCCGGAGTGATGCCCGTCCGACCTGCACTGAACTGTTCTGCATAGCTAGCCAGACGGCACCGTCTGCCCTGGCCGACAGCATCCTCACTTGTAGGACATGTGTCAATAGTTATCTCGGTTAAGGCCTGGCATGGTCATCGCCGATCGTGCCCAGCAACCACGGGTGCGTAAACGCGCTGAAACCCGAGTGGGAAGCACGTCTGGACCCAGAACAATACGGGTTCAGTCCCGATCCGCGCGGATGTCATGACGCGATCGAGATGATCCACCGCGTTATCGCAGTCAAGAACACGCAACGTGAATGGGCGCTGGATGCAGACCTGAAATCCGCGTTCGACAAGATCGACCACAAATTTTCTGGGGCTTCGAATTTAGCCGGGCACGGCCCGGGCACGGTCACTTTGCTGGTGACGCTGCGTGTGCGTAGGCGTTGGTTCTCGGGTTGCGGAAGCCGTAGGCGTTGCGGGCAGCGAGTTTGACGGCTCGGAGCGTTATTCAGGCAGCGGGTGATCACCTCAAAATAGACCAACGACCCCAACCGGGTAAGATCGTTTTCGTCCCAGAGAAGACGACTTAAAGGTAGGGCCGTGCCGGCTCATCCACCATTCCCATCAATCGACGCTACCAAGATTTTATCCAGCGTCGCTACGACCGTTTGACCCCGCCTGGCAACATTACGGAATACCGCAATATCGATGCTTCGCATAACTGGACACAACGACATCCGCCGGACAACCGAATGGATCAGCAGGGACCGCACACGAACACTCCCCGTCGTGTCACTCCAAGTTGCGGGGCGCAACACACAGTGATCTTGCCTTTGCCTTGAGCCGTCCGTACAAGTTGGACGCCCGATCATGAATCCCAACCTGTACGCGATGGATAGCGGGCCGCCCCTCACAGCCGGGCGTAGTGCTCGATGTCTTCTTCGAAGTCGGAAAGGGCCTGCCGGGTGAGAGTGGGGCGGGTGTCGGCGATGGCGCTGAGGTAGTCATCGGTGGTAGCAGGCTCGCCTTGGCGGTACTGCATTTCGCGTTCGAACGCTGCCTGACCACCCTTGCGAGCGGCCAGCTCGATATCCGCGGGGGTGAACATCTCGCTTGCCTCCACCAAACGGGATACGTCGATGGCCTCGGCTGCAGTGCCGAGGTAACGGGACCAGATCGCGGAGCGCGCGTCCGGATCCGGTGGGCCGATCGGGAGGACGTAATCGAACCGGCCGGGGCGCAAAAACGCCGTGTCCAGGGAACGCACCGAGTTGGTGGAGCAGATCAGCAGCCGGTCGTCATGCTCGCGGAAGCTCGGGATCAGCTTGAGCAGTTCGTTGGTCACCCCGTGCCCGGGATCGACAGCCATCCCGGAACGAGTGCCGGCGATCTCCTCGACCTCATCGATGAACAGCAGCACCGCCTCCAGTTCGGCCAGCTCGGCAAACTCCTCGCGCAACGATGCCGCAAGGCCACCAGGGGCATCGGTGGCCAGCCGGGACGGGAACAGCTCGACGAACGGCCAGCCCAACCGGGAGGCCACCGCCTTAGCGAAGCTGGTCTTGCCGGTGCCCGGCGGCCCGAACAGGATCGCCGCCTTGGGCGGGAGCACACCGTACCGCTCGGCCATTGCCGGTTGCGCCAGCGGCAGCACGATCCGCCTCTCGATGATCTGTTTCTCCCGCACCATCCCGGCCACCGCGTCCCACATGTCAGCCGGTAAAACCTGGCCACCGAGCTCGGTCAGCAGGACGGCATCGGCAGCGCCATGGGGCTCGACCTTCTCGTAGTAGGTAAAACCAGCGCGAGGCTGGTATCCCGAGTTGACCAGCGCCTTCGTCCCGGTGGCGTCGGCGGGCAACAGCGCGCCGACGCGTCGCACCCCTAGCCCCCGTAGCCGCCGCTCCAGCTCGGTGAGCAGCGCACTCCCAATGCCCCGATTGCGCCAGCGGGCAGCCAGTGCCACTAGCAGCACCCACGCCCGTTCGCCCTGAGCCTGCGCCACGGCCATGCCGACCAGTTCGTCGCCAACTACCGCCACTACTACGGGCTGGCCGGCTCGGGCCGCCGCCATCACCTCCGAAACCGAAAACACCGGAGACGGCTCGTCGGACTTCCGGCTCTGATCCCACACCCGGATCGCCTGGTCCAGGTCCTCATCATGAAACTCCCGCAACCGCCACATCCTCATCGCTACCCCTCTCACCACCATTCCCCTGCGACACGCCTCGCCCTCGTCGCGATTACACCCCGATTCTCTCGGCTCTACCTGTCGCCTAATAGGCACCCGCCATCCCGACGATGAGCTCTCCCCGAGGCCCGCTGCGGATGACATCCATTGCGTGATCCCCAAGCTGCGGCGCAACACTTCTTGGTTGGGCCCACGATCACTGGGAAGCGCGCAGTGCTTTGGTCAACGGGCCGGGTCCGGTCCGGTCGTCCGTTTCAGTGGGTGCGGGCGCTGTGGGCGGCGCCCAGGCGCAGCAGCAGGTCGGAGGCGAGGTGCTCGAGTTCGAGGGCTTGACGCATCCGCGGGATGGCTTCGGCGTCGATGCGGTGGCGCACCTGGCGAATGTCGGCGCGGTCCTCGGTGACCACTGCCAGGTGCAGCACCGGGTGAGCGCGGGTGCCGGCCAGGCGGGCCCGGGCCCGGTGTATCCCGGGGTAGGTCTCGATCTCCTCGACCAGCGGTGCGGCAGCGGTATCGGTGTCGAGGCGGGTCTGACCTTTGCGGGGGTTCTGGCTCAGCTGCCAGGTGCCGGTTTTCGCGCGGCGCAGAGTCTGGGCCAGCAGCCAGCGCAGACACAACAGCCCCACGATCACCGCCACGACGGCGACCACCCACGGCACCCACCCCGCCAGCGGTGGCACGGTGGAAACAACCGGAGCCTCGGGAGCCAGCAGTGGCATCGCACCCAATGCGCTGGCCAGGATGCACACGCCGCCGGCCAGCAGCACAACACCAACAAGCACCAGCAGGATGCGGTTGAGACGAGCGGGCCGGTTGGGGCTGGCCATCAGCTGCCCCTTTCCGTGGAGGGGCTGTCAAGTTTTCGGTGTAACTGTTGTTTTCGGTTTTATCGGCGTCCGGCGGACAGGCGTCCGTCGAAGGTGATCTCGAAGGCGTTGAGGGCCTTCTTCCAGCGGTTGGACCAGCGCTTGCGGCCCGTCCCGGTGGGATCAAGACTCATGATTGCGAGATAGACGCACTTCAAGGCAGCCTGCTCGCTGGGGAAGTGGCCGCGAGCGTTCACCGCGCGGCGGATGCGCGCGTTGATGCTCTCGATGGCGTTGGTCGTGCAGATGATCGTGCGGATCTCGGTGTCGAACTGCAAAAACGGCACGAACTCCGCCCACGCGTTGGTCCACAGCCGCACGATCGCCGGGTACCGGGACTCCCACTTCTCGCTGAACTCGGCGAACCGGTCCAGCGCCGCCTGCTCGCTGGGTGCGGTGTAGACCGGCTTGAGGTCCTTGGCGATCGCGCTCCAGTCCTTACGGGAGGCATAACGGAAACTGTTGCGCAGCAAGTGAACGATGCACGTCTGCACGATCGTCTGCGGCCACACCTGCGCGATGGCCTCAGGCAGGCCCTTCAGCCCGTCGCAGACCACGATGCAGCAGTCGGCGGTACCCCTGTTCTTGATCTCGGATAACACCCGCAGCCAGTACTTGGCGCCCTCCCCGTCGCCGTGCTCGCCGGCCCACAGCCCAAGGACGTCGCGGGTGCCGTCCACGGTCACCGCGAGCGCGACGTAGATCGGCCGGTTGGCCACGTTACCCTCGCGGATCTTGACGTGAATGCAGTCGATGAAGATCACCGGATAGACCGGGTCCAACGGCCGGTTCTGCCACTCGGCCATCCCGTCCATCACCCGGTCGGTGATCGTGGAGATCGTCTGCTTGGACACCTCGGCCCCGTAGATCTCGGCCAGGTGAGCCGAGATCTCGCCGTGTGTCAACCCCTTGGCGGACAACGAGATCACCAAATCGTCCACCCCGGACAGGCGGCGCTGCCGCTTCTTCACGATCGCCGGCTCGAAACTCCCGTCGCGATCCCGCGGCACGCTGATTCCCACCGGACCGGCCTCGGTCAGCACCGTCTTGGCCCGTGTGCCGTTACGCGAGTTGCCGCCGTCGCGGCCGACCGGGTCGTGCTTGCCGTAGCCGAGATGATCATCCATCTCGCCGGCTAGCGCGGCCTCGGTGACCAGCTTGGTCAGCCGGCCCAGCAGCCCACCCTCACCAGTCAGCCGCAGCCCTTCGGCACGGGCCCGATCGGCCAGCTGCTGGATCTGCTCATCCATCACCGCCAGGTCTGCCGCGGCGGCCTCGCTGGCCTGCTCGGTCTTCACCTCAGTCACTGGTGCCTCCTACATCTCAGGAGTTACACCGTTAAAATTACAGTCCCTCCGTGGAGGTCTTGATGCGCAGCGCGGGCCGGCGCGCCGGATTGATGTCGTCGAGCCGGTCGGCCAGCAGGCCGCGGACCTGCTCGGGGATGCCGCCTGTGTCGGCGACGGGGGTGCGCACGGTGACGGTGATGCGGCGTCGGCCGACCTTGAGCCGGGCCGCGCTGACTCCGTCGGCCGCAGCGGCGATGGAGGTGAGGTCCCTGCGCAGGCTTCGGCGGGAGACCCCGGTGTCGGTGTGTTCACGCCCGGTGCCTGGGTCGTCGGCCAGAGGCAGGACGGTGGGCGTTCCAGGCCGAAGCGCGGTGGCGAGCAGGATCAGTCCGAACAGGGTGGCGATAACGCCGGCGGTGATGATGACGGGGTCGTTCCACGCGCGGCCCACCACGGGGGCGGCCAGGGCCTGCGGCGACACGATCGGGTCGTATCCGAGCAGGTGCTGGATGGCGGCGGTGGCGGCGAGCACCACCAGAGCCAGCAGCACCACGGCAACCACGGTGGCGGGCACGCTGCGGCGGGGTCGGCGAATCATCGGACCTCCCGACGAACGGCCGGCCGGTATAACGCGGTGACGGTGATGTCCACGGTGCGCACCCGCACATCGGCCAACACTGCGATCCGGTCGATGAGGTGCTGGCGTACCTCTTCGGTGACCTGGGCGACCGGGGCCGGATAGCACACCGACAGGCGTGCACGCAACGCGCAGACACTGCCGTGCACCTCAGCGGTGACCCGGGGTTGCTGTTCGGCGTGCTCGCTGCCTGCGGTCACGCCGAACACCCGGCGGGCGGCCCCGCCGACCTGGTCGACCTCGGCGATGATGTGGGCAGCCATGGCCTCGATCACCCGGTCGGAGAGGGTGGTCGAGCCCCTCTCCTCCGGTGGGACCTGCCCGCCCCGGGTGCCCGCGTGGCGGGCACCCGGGTGGAACACCGTCTCCTCTGCGGGTGCGGTTCTGGGGTGGGGGGCTGTCGCGCCCGGCCCCGCGACGGTCGACGGGTTCATCGGTGGGCTCGCTCGCGTTCGGTGCTGAAGAGGTCAGCCAGATCGAGGTGACCGTCAAGGTAACGTCCGACCCCGAATCCCAGGGCGCCGAGGATGGCCACGATGGCAAAGGCGGAGAACCCGCCGAACGCGCCGGCCAGGCCCAGCACGAGGCCCACGGCCAGGCAGATGAGGGTGGCGTTCATGATCAGCACTCCTGGGTCTGGTTGTCCCGGAGCTGGTGCTGTCCGGGAAGTTCGAGATCTTCGATGACGACCGTGACTGGCAGGCCACCCGCGTAGGGGGTGACGGCCGCGCGGACCTGGTCGGCGACCTCGGCCACCGAAGCGGGGAAGCGGGCCACGACGTGGACGTCCAGCCCGGTCTCGGTCAAGCGGATGCCGGCAACGCGGCGCCCGGGCAGGTAGGTGGCGATGTGGCCGTACCGGCCGCCGTGCAACCCGGCCACGAGCGGACACCCGGCCACAGCCGTGGCAACGGCATCGGCTCTGCGGGCCACCTCACCCATCAGAGCTGGGGTGCTCATTCCACGCGCCCGGTCGTCGATGACTGCTCGCCGGTGTCGTCACCGGGAAGGTGCAGGTCGGTGACGTGAATGTTGACCTCCACGACCTCCAGGCCAGTCATCTGTTCGATGCCGCCGATGACGTTGCGGCGTACTCCCCGGGCCAGCTCAGCGATCGCCACGCCGTACTCGACGACGAGGACGAGATCGATCGCGGCCTGCTTTTCTCCGACCTCGACCGTCACGCCCTGCGTGGACGAGGCGCGCGCCCCGGGGATGCGTTCACGCAACGCTCCGATAGCCCGGGTAGTCCCACTCCCGAAACCGTGCACCCCGGAAACGTCGCGGGCCGCCATCCCGGCGATTTTCGACACGACCACATCGGCGACGGTGGTCTTGCCCTGGCTGCTCTCCAGCTGCGACTCGCCCACGGCCGGGCTGCGCGGCGACGGCGTCGCCGGGGCAGAACTCACGGCCTGCGAGCCTTGACTCTGTTGCTGACCAGTCGGTGTAGTCATGGCCCGGTTCTCCCTCACGATCGGACAAGGCCGAGTTCACCGCGTGTCGCGGCGCTAACGGCACTTGCTCTCGTAGGACACGTGCCCGCGCCGATTCCTCACGACCCCAAACCCAATGCCCCCCGAATGGGGGACGTGCGGTGAAGCGATACCGCGAACAGCCGGGGCCCTCGCACACCCGGCCGTAGGGAGCATCACCGGTCGCCTAATTAGTCGGAGAGGGCGATGTCGCTGTGCGCTGCGAACACGTCGTCGATGTCGATAGTGATGGCCACGGGTTCCAGCCCCGTCACCGCGCGCACCTGTTCATCGACCGCAATACGGATGCGCTCCGCAAGTTCGTACAGATCCCTGCCGTAAGTTGCGGCCACAGTGAGCACGATCGCCGTGCTCTGGCCAGCCATGCCGACTCGCACCGCGTTCTCCTGGCCTACCGAGCCGCCACCGGGCCGGTGTAGGCGGCTCAAGGCGACCCGCACTCCCGGGACGTCTTGAGCCGCCTCCCGGGCCGTGACCACCACGACCCGGGCCGCGATCCGGGTCTGCCCGTCGTCATCAGCCAGCACTCCATAGGTTGGGTTGTGGACCGTCCCGCGGATTCGTCTCAGGGCGGCCTGCAGCGGCGATTCCGGCGGGCGCACCGCCACATCCGCGACCTCGCGAACCGGGGCTTTTCGGTGTCACGTTGATCACTCCCGTGCCGGCCGACCACTCACCGCAGGCCAGGGCCGGCGCCGGGTTCGACCGCACCCGCTTCACCATCGATTTCGACCGCGAGCAGGCCACCTGCCCGCAAGGCCAGACCAGCTCCACCTGGAACCCGGCCACCCAGCGCGGCACCGACACGATCGTGATCACCTTCGCGACCGCCACCTGCGGGCCCTGTCCGGTCCGCGAGCAGTGCACCACCTCCCGGACCCGGCGCCGGCAAATCACCGTGCACCCGCGGGCCGTCCACGAGGCTCAACGCGCTGCCCGCGCCGACCAGGAAACCAAGGACTGGCAAGCCAAATACGCGCTGCGGGCCGGGGTCGAGGGCACCATCCGCCAGGGCATCGCGGTCACCGACCTGCGCCACGCCCGTTACCGCGGACTGGCCAAAACCCACCTGCAACACGTGTTCTCCGCGGTCGCACTCAACCTGATCCGCCTCGATGCCTGGTGGAACGGCCACCCCCTCGACCGAACCCGCACCAGCCATCTCACCCGCCTCGAACACGCCCTCGCAGCATGATCAGGAATTAACCAGCAGGGTCCTGGCAGCCGACAAAACATGGGCTCGGGTGTCTGCATGTGCTGGCGGAGTTGGTGGCGGGACGTCCTTGGCTGCCCTCCGCCGAATGACCAGTTACATCGGCCGTAGCGGAACCTGATTGGACGCTTCCTGTCCCACCTGGCGCGGGTTTAGACTCGCTCCGCGAGCATGATCAGATACATTGCCGCACGGTACCATTCAAAGAAAGGTGAACAGTCATGTCGGACTATGCCGTTCGATGGATCAGCTTTGACGGCAACGAATGGAGCGCGGAAACCAAGTTTCCCAATCACCAAACCGCCAGCGAGCCGGCTCTCGCCGTATTCAACAACACCCTATATTGCGTCCACCGCGGCGGCAACGACACCGCCGTCTGGTACACCGGCTTCGACGGCACCCAGTGGAGCACTGACACCACCATCGCCAACTACCACTCGGCCGCCGGACCGGCGCTCGCGGTATTCAACAACCAACTGTACTGCGTCTACCGCGGCGACAACGCCGACATCAACCTCAGATACATCGTATTCGACGGCAAGTCCTGGAGCAGCGAAACGAAGTTTCCCAACCACCAGTCCACGACCGGGTCAGCCCTTGCCGTGTTCAACGGCTTGTTATACTGCGTCCACCGGGGCGGCAACGACACAACTCTCTGGTACTCGTCCTTCGACGGCACCCAATGGAGCGTCGACAAACCCGTCACCAACTACAACAAATCGGCCGCCGGACCGGCGCTCGCGGTATTCAACAACCAACTGTACTGCGTCTACCGCGGCGACAACGCCGACATTAACCTCAGATACATCGTATTCGACGGCAAGTCCTGGAGTAGCGAAAAAGAGTTTTCCAATCACCAAACCGTCGCACGACCGGCCCTGGCGGTGTTCAACAACTCGCTGTACTGTGTCCACCGCGGAGGAAACGACGACACACATGCGTATTCGTCCTTCGACGGCACCCAATGGAGCGTCGACAAACCCGTCACCAACTACAACAAATCGGCCGCCGGGCCGGCGCTCGCGGTATTCAACAACCAACTGTACTGCGTCTACCGCGGCGAATAGACCTACAGAGAGCGTTATTCACGAGCGTTACCACCCAAGGCGGTAGAATTCGAGCGCTGCGATAATGCGGATGATGGTAGGCAGTTCGGCGAGGCGTCCCCGATAGCCGGTGGCGAGTATTTTCCAGTTCTTTACGTGGGCGATGCATCGCTCGACGGCAGACCGTATTGAGGAGATGGTCTTGTTGTTCGCCTTGTCGTTTGTGGAGAGTTCACCGCCCTTGGGTTTCTTGCGTGGAGTGATCGCGTGAGTCCCTTGGTATGCGGGGTCGGCGATAGTAGGGGTCTCCGAGAGGCGATCTTCCCAACCGCACTCGTCGAATGCTTTGCGGTCATGCATCGAGCCGCGCATTCGGCGCGGATATTCCCAACAGGTCACCATCGGTATCTGCTGCGATCTGGATGTTGAGGCCTGCGCGGCGGCGCTTGCCGGAGTAGTTGACCTCGTGACCAGCGCGGTTGCCGGTCGGGACATCGGTTCCGTCGACCAGGACGAGTCGGCCACGGATGGCATCCTTGAGATCTGGAATGTGCAGACATAATGCCTCCCCGATCAAGGGAAGAATCCCTCGATAGATCCGCGATACAGTCGGCTGGCTCAGACCGAATAAATCGCCGACAGCTGCCTGGTTTAAATTCTGTCGGACATACACCAAAGTGATCACGACAGCCCGATACAGTCCCACCGTCAGAGGCCACGGTTGCTTGCCGCGACACTGGACGATCTGCCAGATACGCACGACAAGCTCCTCGATCTGGTCAGCAGCAAGCCCTGTAGTAGACTGATAACGCAACGGCCCTACCTTTAAGTCGTCTTCTTTGGGAGAAAACGATCTTACCTGGTTGGGGTCGTTGCTCTATTTCGCCGGGTGATCACCCGCTGCCTGAATAACGCTCAGAGGAGGGACTGTAAAACAAGCGGTAGTCGACACTCACCACGACACTGACGAGCTGTTCCTCGTCGGTGTCGTGGGCGAGCTGACGATTCAGTTGGCAGGGCAGATGGTCATGGTTCCGAAGGGTGTGAAGCGCTGCCCCATGGATCGCCTCGGCGGTCAGGTCGTGACGCACCGGATCGGTGTCGGGGCCGGTGGCCAGGGAGCCCTCATTGAACCGCCTGCCTGGCGTTCAGCGACTCTGATCGCAGATCGTCGTCCAGGATCAGGACTTTCAGGCTGCGGGTCTCGGCCCGCCCGTGCCCGCGACTGCGATCGTGGGTGTCAAGTCGGGCGTTGTTCCAGGGCAGGCTTGTCAGCCTCCGGTGCAGGCGGGGGCGGTTGCCCTTCACCGGCAGGAGCCAGAACGCCCCGACTTTGTCGGCCTCGGCGGCGAAATCGGCGCTGGTGTGTTTGGCATCAGCGGTGATCACCGTGCCGGACAGGGTTTTTCGTCCTAGCCGGGCCAGAAGGTCGCGGGCGGCGGCATTCTCATCACCGACCTGGACCGCGCTCTGGCCAACAACTTCACCGCGGGAGTTCATCGCGGCCACGACCTGGGTTTGGGGCATGTCGGTCTGCCCGGTGGTCGCGGCCCGCATCGTCTTGCCGTCGACAGCGACCGCCTCAGCGGGCTTGTCCTCCTGCATCTCCAGCCGGATAAGGCCAGGTCAAGCTCGTCGTGATCGACTTTGGCCAGGACCCGGGAGAAGGTCCAGTTCGACGGCGTGCCCGACCACGAACACACGCCGAGTTCGGCCGGCAACCGGGTTGGCAGATCCGCGGAAATCTCGGCGATCTCGAGGAAGGTCTTCGCTCCGGCGGCCACGGCCAGCACCGCCAGGGACAGCAGCAACGGCAGCCGATACCGCAGGCCGCGGGCGTTGCGGGGATCAGTCACCGCTTCCAGGGCCTGCCACAGGCCGTCGATACGGCTCTGCAGGGACTCCACGGTGAGGGGGGCTGGTTCAAGCACAGTCAGGATCGGGGAGGATGAGGACACGAGGGCGCGGCTTTCGGGTAGAACATCACGGACTAGACACCACGATGATCTCCCATCAAGGCCGCGCCCTCGTGCCGCGTGTCCAGCCTGCTCAGAAATTCGCCGCAGCCCTCAGATCAACCTTGCACACGCCCTGCTCGTAGGTGCTCACTCGCACGACCGCCAGCACCGGCGCGAAGATCTCGTCCTGGTAGATCGTCATCTCCGGGGTGACGTGGTCGAACAGCGTGGGGCCGACCCAATAGCCGTCCGGGTCGCCTTTGGGCGACACATCGCGTCCATCGACGATTTTCCGGGCTGCCTGGCCGACCAGCTGGTTGCTGGCCGGTGCAGGGTCGTCTTGCCAGTGGCGATGTCGACTTCCACCTCGGCGACGTGGGCGCCGAAGCCGAACACCCACTGTCGGTTGCAGAAGTATTCGGTAGCTGCCAGGGCGATCGGCGGCGCGCTGCCACCGGTCCACGGCGTTGATGTCGCAGGTACGGCCGGGTACCGGATCGGGTTGACTCCGGTGGCGAGGTCTGCCAGAGAGAGGCGCGCGCCGGTCCCTGTGACCTGGACGAATCCGTCGTCGATGGACAGGTCTTCGGCGGAGCACTCAAAGAACTCTGCTGCCGTTGCGAGGATCTGCCGGCGCAGGTTCGTGGCCGCCGCGGCCACGGCGTTGCCGGCCATCACGGCGGCGCGACTGCCGAAAGTTCCGTGGCCCACTGCGCCGGCGCCGCCTGATGTTGCCCGAACGACAACGCTGGCGGGATCGCAGCTGAGGACGTCCGAGGCCAACTGGGCGAACGTGGTCGCGTGTCCCTGTCCCTGGGAGGGTACGGACACGTCGACGACGATCCGGCCGTTCGGGTTGAGCGCGGCGGTGCAGCCTTCGTACGGGCCGACGCCGGTACCCTCGACATAGGTTGCCGACCCGATTCCGGTGAATCGTCCCTCGCTTCGGTGCTGCTTCTGCCGGGCGCGGAAAGCGGTCAGGTCGGCGTGCCTCATAGCACGTTGGAAGCCCTCGGCGTACCGGCGTCGCCCGACCCTACGCAGATAGCCGCCTGTTGCTAGAGTTCACGGTCCTCGAGGTGACCGCGGCGAGCCGGGGATCTCCTTTGCTATCGCGCCGGCACGGAACACGCATACCCGGTCGCTCAACCCTTGCGACGGACCGTGGTGGTCTCACCGCGTTGGTGCGAGAACCCCACCCCGGCGGGCCGATTGTCGTCGGGGTGGATGGCTCCCCGCACAGCCACGGTGCCCTTCAATTCGGACCCTCCGCCGCTCGTCCCACCGCAGCGTCAAAGCCCTCGAAGACGCCGCGCCCATCCCTGCAACGCATCTCGCTCGGCCTGGACCCGAAACCCTTCGTGTGGACCAAGACCGCAAACGATCAAGCAGGGAACCGAGCCAACACCCGCTCCGCGGCCCCGCAACCACCACAAGCATGTAGGCCACGAACACCTTTCTGACCAGGCCCTTCGCCACTCAGCCAAGGTGTTCTACGTCACCACGACTCAGAATCATTTCCCGGTGGCCTTCGCCGCGACGAGCTGGCCCAGTGATACGCACGATCTCGTTCCAGCGGCGCGAACGGGCCGCTCACACCTTCGACGAAGAAGCTGGCCGCCGGATGGCGCGGGTCATGCCAAACACATGTCGTCGGCCCGCCGACGATCAACAGCCGCACATCGTCTGCAAGGGCGCCCGGAGCAGTCGACACCTCCACGACGTCGGCAGGCAGCACCTCCGGCACCCCCGTCACCACCTCCTCCGCTACTGCCTTGGTATTGCCGAACATCGACCCGTAAACGATCAGCGCTAAGCGCGTGACGCCCGCTTTCGCACTCACGACCCTACGAATCAGGGTGGCCCCGGCCCGGTGACTGTGAACTCGCCGCGGATGCCCGCGCCCCGCATGCCGGGCTTGCACGCGGTCGTGTACTTGCCGCCCTGCGGCACCTCGGCGACGGGCTGGCGGTTCAGGCCGGGACCGATGTTCTCGACCTCTCTAAGCACCCTGTCCCACTCTCCGTAGAGGTAGAACTCGGTGACCTGGCCGCCGGTGTTGGTGATGTCGAAGCGGATCGTGCGGGCGGCGCGGGGTCGCCGACAACGTGCAGCTGTTGTCCCCGGCCTGCACGGTGATCACACGGGAACCAGGGTGCGGGCATTGACGGTCACTTGGCCTCTTCGGTGCGGGTTCTGGCGGGCACGGTGGCGCCGCGGTGCGGACGAAGGAACAGCGGCAGCACGACCGCGGCGTAGCCGGTCCAGACGACGGCCTCCAGGACGGTGGTCTGCGGGGAGAAGTTGAAGATCCCCTTCAGCAGCGCGCCGTACCAAGACGTCGGCGGCACGTAGGAGCTGACGTCGAAGGCGAGGGTCTGCAGGCCGGGCAGCAGCGAGGCCTCCTGCAGGTCGTGCACGCCGTAGGCGAAGACCCCGGCGGCGACGAAGATCAACAGCACCCCGGTGACGGTGAAGAACTTCGACAGGTTGATCCGGATCGCCCCGGCGTAGAGCAGGCCGCCGAGCAGGATCGAGATCGTGATGCCGATCAGGAACCCGACCAGTGGCAAAACGGTGCCGCCACCGGCGGACTGCACGCTGGAAAAGAAGAACACCGCGGTCTCCAGCCCTTCCCGCGCGACCGCCAGGAACGCCACGGTGGCCACGGCGACCGGGCCCAGCTGCAGTGCCTCGTCGAGCTGTCCGCGCAGTTGGGCCGCCAGGGTGCGGCCGGCGCGGCGCATCCAGAAGATCATGCCGGTGACGAAGGCGACCGCGATGATCGAGGCGATCCCGCCGAAGGCCTCCTGGGCCTCGAAGCTCAACGTCGCCGCGGTGTAGGTGAGCACCGCGCCCACGGCCACCGACAGCGCCACTGCCACGCCGACCCCGGCCCAGACCAACGGCAGCGCGCGGCGGCGTTCGGTTCGGACTAGGAATGCGACCAGAATGCTCACCACGAGAACGGCCTCCAGGCCTTCGCGCAGTCCGATCAACGCATTACTGAATAGCATTCGCATCTTCCTCTGCTGGCGGCAGGCGAGCGATCCAGAACATAGGCAAGCCTGACCTTACTCACGATTTGCCCTGGTTGCCATGTCGATGACCTGAGGGGCCCGCCCAGGCTGAGCCGGACTCGACGGGTCCTGCTCGGCTCAACCGCCAGCGAACTGGTGCGCACCGCGCACGTCCCGGTCGTCGTCGTACGCGGTGACCGGGAGCTCGCCGCGACCCGGCCTCCGGTTGCATTCGACCGGGTCGTCGTTGGGGTCGATGGCTCCGCGTGCAGCGTGCGGGCGGTCGGCTTCGCCTACGACTTCGCTTCCCGCCACCGCGCCGAACTGACCGCGCTGCTGGCGTTCGCCCAGCAGCCACCGGACGCGCTGCCGCCGAACCGCGGATGGACGTTCGACTCCGACGCCATCGACGCCTGCCGCCGGGTGCTGGCCGAATCCGTGGCCGGATACCGCGACCACTACCCGGATGTCGTCGTGCACCAGAACGTGATCAGCACTGAAGGCCCGACCGAAGCCCTGCTCACCGCTGCGGTCGACGCCGATCTCCTGGTGGTCGGCACCCGCGGACGCGGCATCGTCCGTTCGACCTTGCTCGGTTCGGTCAGCCATGCCGTTGCTCACTACGCGGCCTGCCCGGTGGCCATCGTCCGCTGAGCCGAACTGGATTCACCGGGTTGTTGACGACTCCGCATTCCGCCGGGCTCTTCCGCATCGGGCTAATCGGTCGTGGCTCGGTGCCGCAGCGCGGTATAGGTCAGTAAGGCGCAGAGCAACGCGGTGGCCGCCAGTAGCACTAGGCCGAACGTGTAATCACCGACGGCTCCGTAGATCGAGCCCATGACCAAGGGCGGGAAGAACCCGCCCAGTCCTCCGGCTGCCCCCACGACACCGGTGACCGCTCCCACCTTGCCTGCTGGCGCGAGTGTGCCGACGAGGGCGAATACAGCTCCGGCGCCGGCACCCAGGACTGCGGCCAGGCAGAGGAACGTGATCGTGCCGATGGGGATCAACGGAAGCTCGAAAGAGACGATGCTCGCGAGGAGCCCGGCCAGCACGCAGCAGCCACCGAGCACCTGGATGCCGGAGAGGTGATCGGACAGCCAGCCTCCGATGGGCCGGGCGACGACGGCGATCACGACGAACCCTGCGGTGCGGAAGGCCGCGTCCGCCGGGTCGAGGGCGAAGGCGTTCTTGAGGTAGGAGGGCAGGTAGACGCTGAAGGCCACGAACCCCCCGAAGGTCAGTGCGTAGAGGATGGCCAGTTGCCAGGTCACCGGCATCCGCAGGGTGTCGGTCGTACGCCGGACCATGGATTCGGGCGGGACCGAGCGGTCGGCGGGGTCGCGCAACAGCGTCCAGCACAGCACGGCCATCACAGCCAGGGCGAGGGCGACGGTGTTGAACGGCGCGGTTGGGCCGAATGCCTTGATCAAAGGGATGGTCGTGAACGAGGCGATGGCGGTACCGCCAGTGCCGAGGCCGAACAGCCCCAGCGCCGCGCCGCGCCGCCGGCGGGGGAACCACGCGTTGACCGCCGGGACGCCGATGGCGAAAGTCGTGCCACCCAGTCCGAGCAAGATCGCAGCGATCATGAGCACCGGCATCGAGCTGCCGAAGTAGCCGATGGTCAGCACCGGGATGATCGTCAGCAGGCTCAACAGGGTGAACATCGGGCGCGCGCCGTAGCGGTCGGTGAGCGAGCCGACCGGGACTCGTCCGAGTGATCCAATCATCACCGGCAGTGCGACCAGCAGTGCTTGGGTGAATGGAGTAAGCCGCATGCTCTGCCCCAGGAACGGTGCCAGTGGGGCGAGCAGTGCCCACGCCCAGAAGTTGACCAGGAAGGCGAGGGTGGCCACGACCAACACGGTCCGGGCCGTGTCGGAGACCTGCGCACTTCCGGCCTCTCCCCTGACACCGGAAGCCGAATCTGCCGAGTCTTGGTCGTCGCTGTCCTCGTTCACGTGCCCCTCCGACTGAGCCCAGTCAGCCCGCAAGCTCATGCGCTGCGCAAATCGGGCCAAGCGCGCATTGTGGTCCACGAGCCCGTGGACAGCGAGTCGACCTGCGACCGTGCACGAGCTCGACGGAGGGAGGGCGGTCGAGACGGGTGAAGAGCGCGCTGCGGGCTGGTCGCTGTCGGAATTTCTTCTCAGCACCAGGAAACTTCTGCAGCCCGGCAAGGTCTCCGATGACCTGCGCACGATCACGCATCGCGGAGGGCGTGAGGGTGACGCGTTCTACCGGGACCGGTGGAGTCACGACAAGGTCGTGCGCTCGACACACAGGTAGCCCGGGAGGTAAGGGCCTTCGTCATGGCAAGCTGGCTGCGGTTCTCGTCGAGGAATCGGTGTTACCGGAGGAGGATTCGAATGGGCTGACGCCGCAGAGGTCTGCGTAGGACCCGCTGTCGCGCGGGCGGGCTCCGGCAAGACGGTACGAGCTCAGGAGGGCCCTCCGATCTTGCGCCATCTGCGGCCGGTGGTGCCGGGTTCGGTAGGCGGGGCGGGGATTCGGCTGCGGTAGACGATGTAGGGGCGCCACAGGAACCACAGCGGGTAGCTCCACGCGTGTACGAGTCTGCTGAACGGCCACACGGCGAAGATCGCCCACGCGGCGGTGGCATGCACTTGGTAGATCAACGGGGCGGCGGAGATCGCCTCGATGTCGGGTTGGCCGATGAACAACCCGCGGAACCAGGGCGCGACGGTCATCCGGTAGTCGTATCCGGATCCGAACAGGTTCACCGCGAGAGTCGGGGCGATTCCGGTGAGGATGACGATCAACAACAGGACCAGGGCCACGTAGTCGACTGGGTCGCTGGTGGCGCGCACCCTTGGGATCAGGAGCCGTCGACCGGCGAGCACGATGACGCCGCCGATGACGAGCACCGCCGTGATGGCACCGGTGACGGCCGAGAACCAGCGGTAGACGTGTTCGGGGATGCCCAGTGCGCGGGTCAGGGATTCGGGGATGAGGATGCCGATAATGTGACCGATGATGGCGGCGAACGCGCTGTAGTGGAACAGCGGCGATCCCCACTTGAGCAGCCGATGTTCCTGCAGCTGGGTGGATCGGCTGGTCCAGCCGAACTGGTCGTAGCGCCACCGCCAGACGTGCCCGACGACGAAGATCCCCAGGGCGAGGTAGGGCAGCCCGACCCACCAGAACAGCTCTGCGGGGCTGACGTGGTTCACGAAAACTCCTTGTTCCCGGCCAGGTATTCCGGTGGGGCGAAGGGTTCCAGGCCGACTTCTTCTGCCGGAGGGCCCTTTTCCCACGCCCGCCTCACGAGAATCCAGTCCCTGCGGCGAGGTTTGGGCAGTTGTGCGCAGATCGCCTCGATGACGTCGGCGTACGGGGTTGCGGCCTCTGTCAACGCGCGGCGGAGCAGTTCCAGATCAGCGCGGTGGCGACGGAGCAGCTCCCGCCCTCGTTGGCACAGTGCCGCGAATTCGAGCACCAGCGGCAGGTAATCGGGAAGCTCGGTGTCGGAGGGCGTGAATCCCGCCACCCGGTAGGCGGCTTTGAACTCCAACAGGGCCATACCGCGCTTGCGGGTATCTCCTTGCCGGTAGTAGGTCAGGTACAGCGCGCAGCGGCGCTGCAGGTCGAAGGTCGCGACGTAGTGCTGGGCCACCTCGGTGGGCGACGTCGATCGCAGCCATCCGAGAAATCGGTCGAATGACTCCCGGCTGTGGCCGGTGCGGGCGAAGCGGACCGTGCGTTCGAGGTGGTCGAGTCCGTCGAACAGCGCGATCGTCGGGTATTGCAGCAGTACCGAAGCCAGCTTGTAAGGGCTGATGGGAGAAGTGTTGGCGGGAGTCATGACAGGTCACCTTCCCCGAACAGGTAAGGCGCGCTGCCGTGACCGTTCCAGCCGAGCAGGTTGAAGTGTCTCCGCCCATTACCATCACGGAAGGTCTGACCGCCCTTCGGCCCGCCTTTGGAATGAAACGTCTCCACGTCCGGTGGGCCGTGACCGCCCATGCCGGGGCCCCCTTCGGTGTCGAGGCTGCAGAACAGTTGCTCGTGCTGGGCCATGAGCCGGCCGGCATCCTCGGCATGTGCCTTGGGAATGACGTAACGCTCGTCGTACTTCGCGATGGCCAGCAGCCGGTACAGATCGTGGAGTTCGACCGGGCTGGCACCGACCGAGGCCAGCAGGTTCTTGGGTGGCTCCGAGCCGAGCTGGTGGGCGCGCATGTAGGTGCGGATCGCGGCGAGTTTGCGCAGCACGTGCCGGATAGTGTCGCCGTCGCCCGCGGTGAACAGGTTGGCGAGGTAGTCGATGGGGATGCGCAGGGCGTCGACGGTGGCGAAGACCTGATCAGGGCCGCAACCGGCGGGGTCGACGATGTCGGCGACCGGCGACAGTGGTGGGATGTACCAGACCATCGGCAGGGTGCGGTATTCCGGGTGCAGGGGAAGCGGCGACCCGATGTCGCACAGCCAGCGAATACACCGGTGACCGCTGCGCGGAGTCAAGCCAGTCCTCTGGAATGCCGTCGCGGCGTGCGGCTTGTTGCACCCGTGGGTCGTCGGGGTCGAGGAACACCGACAGCTGCGCCTCGTAGAGGTCCTGTGGATTGGGGGGGGTGGCCGCGTGCAGGACCGCGTCCGCGTCGTAGAGGACGAGGCCGAGGTAACGCAGTCGACCCACGCAGGTCTCCGAGCAGATGGTAGGTTCGCCCATTTCCAGGCGGGGGAAGCACAGCGTGCATTTCTCGGCTTTACCGGTGCGGTGGTTGAAGTACACCTTCTTGTACGGGCAGCCGGAGACGCAGAATCGCCAGCCGCGGCAGCAATCCTGATCGACGAGGACGATCCCGTCCTCGGAACGTTTGTAGAGGGCCCCCGACGGGCAGGAGGCAACGCATGAGGGGTTGAGGCAATGCTCGCAGATGCGCGGCAGGTAGAACATGAATACCTGTTCGAACTGCATCCTGATGCGCTCTTCCAGACCGGCCAGGTCGGGGTCGTCGGGCGCGGTTTCCGGGGCGCCAGCGAGGTCGTCGTCCCAGTTGCTGCCCCAGGTCACTTTCATGTCCCTCCCGGTCAGCGTGGAGATCGAGTGCGCGCTCGGGTTGGGTGTGCCCAGGGGGCGTTGGTCAGGGTCTGGTAGTCGTATGTCCAAGGAGTTCCGTAGTCGTCGATGCTGGGCAGGTCGGGGTTGTAGAACAGGGTCAGCAGTTTGCGCAGTCGACCGCCCGCTTTGAGCTTGAGGCGGCCCTTGCGGTCGAGTTCCCAGCCGCCCTTCCACTGCTCCTGGTCTTCGTAACGTCTCGGGTAGCCAGACCACGGGGCCGCCGCGGAACAACCGCAGCATGTGCAGGTTGTCCTGGTATTCGGAGTGGATCGACCACTTGGAATGCGGGGTCAGGTAGCGCACCGTGATCTCGGGGCGGCCGTCCTCTCCCAGCCCCTGGTCACCGAAATGCCGACGGTAGTTCAGCGGTGGTCGGTACGTCGGCAGCGCCTCGCCGTACTCGTGGATCCATTCGTGGTCGAGGAAGAAGTGCATGCGCCCGCTCAACGTGTGCCAGGGCTTGCGCCGTTCGACATTGACCACGAATGGGGAGTAACGTCGCCCGCCCTCCGGGTTTGGTCTCGACGTTGTTGAAGTAGATGTATTCGGCGCCGGGTCGGTTGGTCCAGGTCTGCTTGCAGGTCACCGTGCAGGTGTGGCACCCGATGCACTTGTCGAGGTTCATCACCATCGCGATCTGGGCCATCACGCGCATCAGAACCGCACCTCCTGTCCGCGACGCCGGATGGTGGTGATCTCGTCTCGCTGGCTGCCGGTGGGACCGTGGTAGTTGAACGCGAAGCTGAGCTGGCCGTAGCCGCCGATGAGGTGGGTGGGTTTGATGACCAGACGCCGCGTTGAAGAATCCGCAGGATCATGTCGTGCAACATGAGCCGTCGACAGGTTTGCCCATGCGATCAAGTCATCCAATCGAGCAGGGAGGGGCACACGATGACCACAGCCGCATCACAAGCGGGCCGCATTTGCCCGGCTGTGGGCATGTTCGCCGCGTGAGTTGCGTCCCTGCTGCCCGTCCGGCGGCAGAGACTGGCACTCGCCTCGCGGGTGGCGTTGGTCGAGGCCGTGCAGATCGGCGCGGAGGTCGCCGGGCTGGCCGCGTTGGCGGTCGCCGGGTTCCTCGCCTCGGTAATCGCCGGGCTTGTGGTCTTCGGCCTGGTGCTGCTCGTCGTCGGCAAGGTCCGGTGGGGTGAGACGCGGATGCCGTTCCTGCAGCAGCGCGGTCGTGTCGGTCACCCGGGAGGAAGCGCTGCAGATCGGCGCGGTCTACTCCTGTGTGCGGCTGCTGTCCGAGACTGGGTCGATGCTGCCGGTCGGCGTGTACCGCGCGCAGCCGGGCGGGCGGGTCTGAGTCGACGATCCTCCGCTCGTGACGTTGATCAGGTCGAACCGCGCCGCGCCGAATCCGGCCACTTAGCCCCAATCCACCGGTGGGGTTTAATGTTGATCTTTGGGTTGTGGGTAGGTCGTGTTGATCTTGATGGTTGTGGGTGGGCGCGCGGGATTCGCTGGTCTGCCCAGCTTTTCCGTGGTGTCCTGGGGTCGGGCCCTGTGCGGGCGGGTCGGGAGGGGGTGTTCAGCTTGTTGCTGGTGGGGCGTGGGTGGCGTGAAACAGGTGGTGCCAGTCGTGTTCCCCGGGCCAGTGGGTGGGCAGGTGCAGTGTGATCGAGCGGGCTCGCCGGGCCACCCGCGCCGGGATGTTGATCAGAGTGCGGCGCAGGGTCGCGGCGCGGGCCTTGGCGTGAAAGGCGCTGGTCAGGCTGCCGGCGGCGCGCAGCAGGTTGTGGGCCAGGGCGGCCAGGGTCAGCCATACGGCGTTGGCGGCGAAGACCCCGGAGGGGATGTGGGCCAGTGGCCCGTGTTCGAGGTCGTCGTTGACGTGCTCGATGATCGCGTGCTGCCGGTGGGTTTTCTCCGCTTCGACCAGCGGCAGGGTGCTGGTGGTGAAGCAGGCGTGGTAGCGCCATACGGGAAACAGGGCGTCGGGATGGTTTTTGTCCTTGACCCGGCGCACGATCAACCGGCCGGCCACTCGGTGGTTCTTGTCGTCGGCGAAGGCGGTGAAAGGGGTTTCGGCGATCTCGGCGTCGCTGACCCAGGACTGGCCGGCCTCGTCCCAGACAGCCTGGGGATAGCGGATCACCGTCCACGCGTCGTCGTCGATGGCGGCGATGGCGCGTTGCACGTTCGGATACTGGGCCACCGTGACCGACACCTCCACCCCTTGCCTCCGGCAGGCGGAAACGATTTCCCCGGCATAGAAGGCGGAATCACCGCGAAACAGCATCCGGTCGGGCCGGGCGCCGCACCGCCGGGCGAGGTTGATCGTCTCGGTGACCAGCGACGCCGCGCCGCGCGCCGAGCCCGCGTTGCCGCCACGCATCCGGGTGCCGGCGACCACCGGCGCCGACTGGCGTGTGGACAGCGTGGTCAGCAGCGGATGATAGCCCCGCAGCCGCACATTGTGGCCGCCGATCTTGGTGTGCCCGAACGCTGCACCCTGTTTCGCGTGCCCGAACACCCGGGCCAGGGTGGAATCCGCGTCGATGAACACCCTCTCGTCGGCACCGGCGAGCACCGGAGTCTGCCGAACCAGGCCCACCAACGCCTCCCGCGCGGCCGACTCCACTTGCCGTGCATCCCCCCAGGTGAACGCACGCAGAAACGTGCCCACAGTGGACGGTGCCCGGATCCCGCCGAACAACTTCGGCATCGCCCCATGCCGGATCACTCCGAGATCATCAATACTGTCGGCGCCGGTGAGCATCCCGGCCACGATCGAGGCGACCTTCACATCGGCGTTCGCGCCCACCGATCCTGGTACACGGACACGCTCGGAGACCACCTCGTGCAACCCCACGCGTTCGGCCAACCGCATCACCGGAACCAGGCCCGCCGAGGCCACCAGATTCGGATCATCGAACACCGCGCTCACCCGCGCGGCACTATGAGAAGATCGCACCTGCGAGATGCCCTTTCGCCTCGAGTTGATCGATCCCTTGACAAGATCAATCATCCCAGGTCAGAAGGGCATCTCGTCCTCTCGCCACCGAACCGTTACCCAAGATCATCGGTGGATTGGGGCTTAGCAACTGTGCGGAGGAGTGGTCGAGCGAAACCTGGCTCAGGAACTCACACAACCCCGTTATCGACTCGTGGCCATCCAAGAACGCACGCGGACTCGAACGCTGTTGGATACGCCTTCCTGTCCTCAGTGGATGCGGTGAATCGCGGGCTTGCATCGCGGGGCGTCGAGGTTGGCGTCCTGCTGCGCCGATTCGGGGTATGTTCGATGATGGTCGGCGATGGCCGACTTCGGATCGCTGTACGGGCACGCTTTCGCACGGGTGGCGGTGGGCATGCCCGCGGTCGCCGGGGTCGATCCCGAGCTCAACGCCGACCGCATCCTCGACCTGGCTCGCCGTGCGGCATCGGACCACGCTGTGCTGACCTTGTTCCCCGAGCTCGGTCTGTCCTCCTACAGCATCGATGACCTCTTCCACCAGGACGCGCTGCTGGACGCAGTGCTGTCCGGGCTGCACCAGGTGATGTCCGGAGCGGAGATGAGTCTGTTCGATCCCTACTCGGCGGACCGCCCAGCGGCGACAGCCGAAGATCATCGCTCGTTCACCGTCGGCGACTAACTCCGCCGCGTCCCCGTCCTGGTTCCGTCGGTTCGGTTCCCCGTTCTCGACGCCGACCATTCCATTCACTCGAATCGGAGAGCTTCCCAGGCCTCGTCGAGCGCTGTCCCAGCTCGACCCGAGGTGTCGATGCGAGCGGCTTCCGGCCATTGGTCGAAGTGGCGCGCCATCTGCGCCGCGATGTCCGCCGTCGCATCCGAGACATCGCCCGTCCTGTCTGCGATGCGGGCCTCGGTGATGTCCAGCGGGGCGACGCACCGCAGTTCTGTCGCGAGTGCGGCTGTCCCGTGCGCGACTGCCCGGGCGGACTCGCGTTCGTCCGCGCTGCTCCAACTGGCGTCCAGGACTACGCTTTCGCCGTGTTCGAGGAGGATCCGGGAGCGGGTCAGCATCTCCTGGTAGGTGTCGTGCACATGTGCAGCCTCGTATAGGCCGCGACCGTAGCCCGCGTGGATCGCCAAACCCGCCGCGCCTGGGAGTTCCCGCCTGATCTGGTCTGTGCGCAGCAGAACCGCCCCCATGCGGTCGGCCAGCGCTCCGGCGAGGGTCGACTTGCCGGTACCCGGCAGGCCGCCGACGAGCACCAGCCGTATCTGGCCGGCGCGCAGGTGCCGCAGTGCGATCCCGGTCAGGTGCCTAGCCGTGCGCGCCGCGCCCCCGACTCCCTGGGCGTGGCGGAGGCACGCGACTTTGGCGCGGACGAACGCTCGGTAGGCCACGTAGTGGTGCGTCAGGGAGGACGGTGCCGGGGTCCCGGAGAACTCCTGGTACCAGGCCAAGAACTGCTGCGCCAGATCGGCTCTGCCGAGGCGTTCGAGATCCATCGCCAGGAAGGCCGCATCGTCGAGACCATCAACGCAGCGCAGTGCATTGTCGAACTCCAAGCAGTCGAGCACCCTCGGCCCGTCGGCGAGGCAGAAGATGTCCTCGGCCAGGAGATCACCATGACCGTCCACAATGCACCGGCGGCTGATCCGATCCTCCAGAAGGCTGGCGCAGCCGTCGAGGTAGCGCAGCGCCAGCTCGACGATCTCGTCGAATCGGTCGCGCCCGATCACCTCACCGACGAACGGCTCCATCCCGGCGAAGTTGTCGGTCCACCGCTTGTGCAGCGCGGTCGGGCCACCGATCCGGTCGATCTCCGGCCCGCGCCGCGCCGTGCTGTGGAACGACGCGAGCATGCGGGCCAATTGCTCCAGATCAGCCCGCACCTCAGCGCCTCGCTCGACGAGCGTCGACAACCGTCGCGCAGCGGGCATGCGGCGCATGACCACGAGCCAATCGCAGGTCCGGCCGCGTCCGTCCTGGACCTGGGCGAGGTCCAGGTAGACATCGGGGGCGAGCCGGCGGTTGAGGACCAGCTCTCGTCGGCACGCCGCTTCTCTGGCCGCCACGGTGCGGAAGTCGAGGAAGCCTAGGTCGACAGGCTTCTTGAGCTTGTACGCACGGTCACCGATGAACACGACCACCGCGCAGTGGCTTTGGGCGATCCCGACGCCGTCCGGCGCGAGAAAGCGCGTCGGTGTCGCCTGGATCCCACGGTTTCGATCTTCCACAGAGGTCACATCTCTGAGCGGGCGATCAGGGCCGGGCACGGGGCCATACGCAGCAGGGCCCGGCTGGTCGAATCCAGCAGCATCCTGCTCATGCCGCCTCTCCTTCGACTGCTCACAACGATCAGTTGCGCCTGCCTGCCGTGGCCGACGAGGTAGCGGGCAGGCCTGTCCCGTTCCACCACGCGCCGCACCTCGACATCCGGGTATTCCTCCCGCCACCCGGCCAGGCGCTCGGCGGCGGCCTCGCTGACGCGGGACCCGTCGACGTCCAGGATGTTGGCCTTGCGCATGACTGTCTCCTTCCCTCGCCTCGACCGTAAGACCGCGCCAGAACCGCACAAGTCGGGTGATCCGGGTGGCGCATTGGAGTCCTTCGGCTCTGCCGCAACCGCCGCGCTTGACGCGAAGCTCGGACTCGCAGCGCCGTCGGAAACGGGAGCACGATCATGCGCGCGGAAGTGGGCGAATGGCTGGTCGCCGAAGCGGTCCACCTCGACGGTCATCGGCGCAAGGGCCAGATCGTCGAGGTGCACGGCCCCGACGGTGAACCGCCCTACCTGGTGCATTGGCTCGACGATGGGCGCGTGACGTTGTTCTTCCCCGGACCGGACGCGCACCTGGAGCGCAACCTCCCGCAGCACCTGAAGCCGCGCGCCAACGTTGCGCCCTCGTCACACCCCGACCACGGAATTGCTGCTGCGTCGAACGGCTGTCGGTGAATTTGCGAGGTGGCTATGACCTGGATTCGCTGGTTCTCCGAGCTCGGTCTCGCCGACGTGCCCGTGGTGGGTGGGAAGGGGGCCAACCTCGGTGAGCTCGCCCAGGCTGGTCTTCCGGTTCCACCTGGATTCGTGCTGGACGCCGAGGCCTACCGGGCCTGCATGTCGGAGGCAGGCGTCCGGTCGGAACTCGACCGCCTGTTCGATGAAGCCGTCCGGGTCGCAGACGAGCAGGCCCTACTCGCCGAGACCTGCGCTCGGCTCCAGAGGCTGGTGCATCAGGCTGGATTGTCGCCCGCCGCACGTGCGGAGCTGCTCAAGGCCCACGACGAACTCGACGGCGGCTGCCTGGTCGCGGTGCGCTCGTCGGCCACCGCCGAGGACGCACCGGACATCTCGTTCGCCGGGGTGAACGAGAGCTTCACCAATGTCTCCGGCGCCGACGACCTGACCGCGCGGGTGGTGGACTGCTGGGCGTCGCTGTTCAGCCCGCGGGCGATCGTCTACCGGACGGCACAGGGCGTGCGCGAGGCACCGGCCATGGCCGTGATCGTGCAGCGGATGGTGGACGCGGACCGCTCCGGCGTGGCGTTCACCGCCAACCCCGCCACCGGCGCACGCGACGAAATGCTGATGGAGGCCAATTTCGGTCTCGGTGAATCCGTCGTCAGCGGAGCAGTGGAGCCCGACACGTACACGATCCGGAAAGCCGACGCCAGGCTCAAGCACGTCGACATCGGCCGCAAGACCCAAAAGATCGTGCGCGACGCCGACGGCCGGCAGGCCCGCGTGGAAGTGGGGCCGGACGAAGCCGATCAACGGGTGCTCAGCGACATCGAGATAGCCGACCTGGCACACCTGTTGGTTCGGGTGGAACATCACTACGGCAGTCCGCAGGACGTGGAATGGGCGATCGCCGACAACACCTGGTGGCTGGTGCAATCCCGTCCGGTCACGACCCTCCAGCGGCGCGCCAAGCCGGGTGCGATCCTCGTCTCCGGACTCGGTGCCTCCTTCGGTACCGCCTCGGGCTCGGTCCGGGTCATTCAGTCTCCCGCCGAGGGCGGAGCTTTGCAGGCTGGCGAGGTGCTGGTCGCCCCCATGACGGCACCGGACTGGCTGCCGGCGATCCGCAAGGCTGCCGCGCTGGTCACCGACAGCGGCGGCATGACCTGTCACGCCGCGATCGTCGCCCGCGAGCTCGGACTGCCGTGCGTGGTGGGCACTCGCACCGCTACCACGACTCTGCATGACGGCTTGCAGGTCACCGTCGACGGGGAGAACGGCACCGTGCTCGAAGGGGCTGTCAGCGCGGTCCGGCATCCAGCTCGGGTGACCGAACCTCCCGCAGCCCCGGTGCAGCCCCTGGCGACCCGGATCTACGTCAACCTCGCCATGCCCGACCAGGCCGAGCACGCTGCTGCGCTGCCGGTCGATGGTGTGGGCCTGCTACGCGCGGAGTTCCTACTCACCGATGCGCTCGGCGGCGAACACCCCGGGCACATCCTGGCCCGCGGTGGTCAGGAAGCGGCGATCGGCGCGATGGTGGCAGCGCTCTCCACCATCACCCGCGCCTTCGCCCCACGGCCGGTCATCTACCGGGCCGCTGACTTCCGCAGCAACGAATTCCGCAACCTAGCCGGCGGGGAGGATTTCGAACCGGTCGAGGACAACCCGATGATCGGCTACCGCGGCTGCTACCGGTACGTCCGCGACCCGTCGCTGTTCCGCATGGAACTCGAAGCCCTCACCCGAGTGCGGGAGCAGACCCCCAACCTGCACCTGATGATCCCGTTCGTGCGCACCCGATGGGAACTCCAGCAATGCCTGGCCGAGGTCGACCGCAGCCCGCTCGGCAACTCGCCCGGTCTGCACCGGTGGGTCATGGCCGAAGTCCCATCAGTGCAGTACTGGTTGTCCGCTTACATCCGGCTGGGCATAGACGGCGTGTCCATCGGCAGCAACGACCTCACCCAGCTTGTCCTCGGCGTCGACCGCGACTCCGAGGTGTGCGCGCCGCTGTTCGACGAGTCCGATCCTGCGGTGCTGGACGCGATCGGGCGCATCATCGGCGCCGCCCGCCGGAATGGAATCACTTCGTCGCTGTGCGGCCAGGCCCCGTCCAACGACCCGGAGTTCGCCGAGCACCTGGTGCGGCTCGGCATCACGTCGATCTCGGTCAACCCTGACGCGGTGACCGCGGTGCGGCAGGTCGTGGACGCTGCCGAACGCAAGATCCTCCTGGAAGCGGCCAGATCTCAGGTCTAAGCGTTCACTCCCGGGGGAACAACGGCTCGACGACCTCCGACAGCGGGCGGCGCGGCGTGAGCGGTCCGGGGAACTCACTCGTGACCGGCCACCCCAACCGGATCACCATCTGCGGAAAGCCACTTCCACCCAGGACCTGGTCCCGGACCTGGTTGCGGGCTGTGCCGACCTCGCCGACCTGGCTCAACGGGCACGTCGCCAGGCGTTGCTTCGTCGCGCTGAGCAGCACCGCGCTCAGCGCCTCCCCCGCGGCCAGCCAACTCTCATAGCTGTCGCCGCGGGTGGCCAGCACCGCCAGTACCGCGCCGTCATCCAGGATCGGCACCGGCAGCTCCCCCTCGGCGACCAGCGCGAAGTCGCGCTCGGGCATGCCGCGCAGGTGTTCCGCCGGAAGGCTGCGGGCCGGCACTCCCTCAGCGGACGCATGCCGCCCCGCCCAAGCGGCGAGCTCCTGCCGGTACTCGGGTCGGTCCCGCTGCTCCGCGCCGGCATGCTGGATCGCCAGCTCCACTTCGCGGCGCTCCCGGTCCTCCAAGGCGAAGCTGAGCGTGCAGTCCTCCAGCCGCGCGAACTCGCGCAAAGGCGCGAGGACCTCCTGCGCCACCGGGTCTGCCAGGAAGGGCCGCCGGTCGGTGCGCCGGTTCGCCGCCGCTGCCGCCAACGTCTCGACGTGCGGGTCGACCTCGGTCAACTCCGTGAACTCGATCGACGCCAGATGGTCCGGTTGTGCCGGGTTGGGCAGGCGGTGCACCCGGGCTCGCCACCCTTCAGCTGCGAACGCGATGCGGGCGTGGTTGAGGACCGCCCCGCAGCTGATCACCATCTCCCTCCCGGTCGGGTCGATGATCTCCAGCAGCCGGGAACGGTCGAGGTAGAGGTGTACCGAATGCACGGCCAGCTTCCACCGCCACGGCTGGCTGTTGTGCACCGACGGCGCCCGGCACGCCAGGCCCAGCGCCGACCGCATCGTCTCCTGCGACGGGACCGTTCTGCTTGCCATCACGACACTCCCCCCGCACCACGGGTTTCACGCTCAACTCCGCCCGGGTACCCACGACGTGTCCAGCCCGAACGGGGCCGGTCGGCCCTATTCCACGCCGATCGCACGACGGACCGTGGACATCGTTCATCTTTCGCTAACGGAGGACACCATGACCAGCTTGCTGCCTCGGCCGAGCCTGGGCCTGCCTGACATCTTCCGGATGTTCGAAACCGAGTGGCCCTTCGGTGAACGGCATGCGATGCGTGTGGAGACCTACACCGAGAAGGACGGGTTCGTGGTCCGCTGCGAACTGCCCGGCGTGGACCCCGACAAGGACATCCACATCAACGTCGAGGGCAACCAGCTCAAGATCAATGCCGAACGTAAGCACGAAGAACGCACTGACCGGCACAGCGAGTTCTTCTACGGTTCGTTCAGCCGCACCTTGCTGCTGCCGACCAGCTGCAACACCGACGACATCAACGCCGAATACGAAGCGGGCATCCTCACCATCCACATGCCACGCCGAGAAGCCGAGACCCGCAAGGAAATCCCGGTGATGCGCAAGGGCAAGTGAACAACTGGAAGGCGTGGCGGACATCGGCCGCGCTTTCCCCTTCCCATGCACGCCACGTCATCTCGCGGTAGGACGGACAACAACCACTGGGCAGTGCGCGTGGCTCACGCAATGCTGACTCACCGATCCGAGCAGCGCACCGACGAATCCGCCGTGTCCACGGTTTCCCACCACCAGCAGATCCGCGCCCTGAGCTTCGTCCAGCAACGCTCGCGCGGCATGCCCGCTAACCACCTCTCGATGAACGGGCACCGACGTCGCCAGCAAGGCCGAGGTTTCGTCGACCGCCTTCCGCAACTCCCACTCCGCACGAGCAACCGAATCCTCGTCCGAGAGCGCCGGGGGCATTGGCGTGATCTCGGTGAAGGTCGACGACGCCCATGCGATCACCGCCGTGACCGCGCCGCCGCACTGCTCGGCGTAGCGCAGCGCCCACCGCAGCGCAGCTCTCGATCCAGGTGAGCCGTCCACGCCGACAACAATCCGCGGCGCGTTCTCGTTCATGATTCCCCACCGTCCCAACTCGACAATCGAAGCCGATGTACTCGCAACGACATGAGATCGCACGTCGGCAGTGACTGAACTACGACGGAACAAATCATCCAGAGCGTGGTCATTCAGCGGCGGGGCGGGCGGACGACGACTACCGGGCACTGCGCGTGGAGCACGCAGTGTTGGCCGACGGATCCGAGGAGGGCACCGGCGAATCCACCGTGCCCGTGGCTGCCCACCACGAGCAAGTCCGCCTCCTGTGCCTCGTCCAGCAGGGCCTGCGCCGCGTGATCTCGCACCACCGTCTGCTCCACGGGAACCCTCGCTCCCAGTGAGGCGGCGGTTTCCTCGACCGCTTTCCGCAGCTCGCGCCTGGCCTCGGCGGCTACGCCGTCCTCTGGCATCGGCAACACCATGTCGATGAGGGCCGGACACCCACACGCAGTCAACGCGAAACACGTCCGTTGCTCTGCTCGGCGTAGCGCAGCGCCCAGCGCAGTGCAGCTTGGGAGCCGGGCGAACCGTCCACACCCACCACGATCCGCGGCTTGTCCTCGGTCATAGCTCCCCCGTTTCCTGACCACAGGTCAGCACCTGGAGGTCGATGACGCCGGGTGTACTCGCCCCTACGCGAGATCGCACATCGGCGCAGCCGAGCCTCTGCTGACGAAGTCCTCTGGGGACGGGCGCCGATGGAGGCAACGCTGATGGGCGAGACGCACACCGATGTCGAGACACACCATGTCCGCCGTCTGATGCGGACCCTTTTCCGGCGACCTCCCTCCGAACGACGCGTGCGACTTCCGCACGGGCCACGCACGTGCTTCGAAGCCGTTGTCGAACGCGGAAAGGGCGGCACACCACTGGTCGCACGGTGCGTTTGCCGAACCGGCCTGCGATGCGGTCGTTGGTCCCAGTCAGCGAAAGCATGCCCTCAAGCAGCCTGTTCGCACTTCAGTTCGCCTTCGGAACGACCGCTGCCCGTGAGAGCCGTTGGCCTCTAGCGGCTGTGATGTCCGCCGGGCTTGCCTGGTCAGGTGAGACCGGGAGGGATCTGATGCGGTGGGAGCCGATCAGCAAGCCGGCCGAGCTGCGTGCCGTGTCGAACATGCGTGACTACGTGCAGGTTCGACGTGCGTTCGACTGGGCTGCGGCGCGCTCGCAGCTGTCCGGCTTGCCCGGCGGCCGGGGTTTGAACATTGCTTACGAGGCGGTGGACCGGCACGCCGTCGGCGATCGGGCGCATGTCGCGGCATTGAGTTGCGTGGACAAGCAGGACCGCGTGACGGAAATCAGCTACGCGGAGTTGCGGGACCGGACCAACCGTTTCGCGAATGTCCTGCGCGGTCTCGGGGTGGGCAAGGGCGAGCGGGTGTACACCTTGCTCGGGCGAGTTCCCGAGCTGTACGTGGCAGCCCTCGGGACCTTGAAGGCGGGCTGCGTGCTTGCACCGCTTTTCTCCGCGTTCGGTCCGCAACCCGTTTTCGACCGGCTACAGATCGGTGAAGGGGCTGTGCTGCTGACGACGCCTCGGCTTTACCGAAGCAAGATCCGGCAGCTGCGCGCGGCGCTTCCACAGCTGCGGCACGTGCTGCTGGTGGGCGATGGCGCAGCCGAACCCGGGACCACCGACTTCGCGAACGCGCTCGCCCAGGCCGGTACCGAGTTCGAGATCCCGCCGACATCTCCGGAGGACTGGGCGTTGCTGCATTTCACCAGCGGCACCACAGGCCGGCCCAAGGGAGCTGTGCATGTGCACGACGCGGTCGTCGCACATCACGCCACCGCGGCGTATGCGCTGGACCTGCGTCCGGATGACGTGTTCTGGTGCACGGCCGATCCGGGTTGGGTCACCGGGACCTCCTACGGGGTCATCGCTCCCCTGACGCACGGCGCCACCGTGGTCAGCGACGAAGGTGAGTTCGACGCACGGCGCTGGTACCGCGTGCTCGCCGAGCAGCGGGTGACCGTCTGGTACACCGCGCCGACCGCTTTGCGCATGTTGATGCGGCACGGACCGGAGTTGGCCTCGCGATACGACCTGTCCGCCTTGCGCTACGTGGCCAGTGTCGGGGAGCCGCTCAATCCCGAGGTCGTGGTGTGGGGGCAGGAGGTGCTGGGGCTGCCGATCCACGACAACTGGTGGCAAACGGAGACCGGCGCGATCATGATCAGCAACTATCGCGTCGACGAGATCCGGCCTGGTTCGATGGGGCGACCCGTGCCCGGCGTCGAGGTCGGTTTGCTGGAGCGCGGCGAGGACGGCCGGGCCCGCGTCGCGCACGGGAAGGTGCACGAACTGACCGGTGCCGACGTCGAGGGCGAACTCGCGTTGCGGCCAGGGTGGCCCTCGATGTTCCGCGGTTACCTGCACGACGAGGCCAGGTATGCGGCGAGTTTCGCCGACGGCTGGTACCTGACCGGGGACATCGCCGCGCGGGACGCCGACGGCTACTACTGGTTCGTCAGCCGGGCCGACGACGTGATCAAGTCCGCTGGACACCTCGTCGGGCCATTCGAGGTGGAGAGCGCTCTGATGGAGCATCCGGCCGTAGCCGAGGCTGGAGTGATCGGCAAGCCGGACCCGGTGGCCGGCGAGCTGGTGAAGGCGTTCGTGTCGCTGCGCCCCGGGCACTCCCCGAGCGACGAGCTGCGGACCGAGCTGCTGGCCTTCGGCCGGCGTCGGCTCGGTGCGGTCGCGCCGAAGGAACTCGACTTCGACGCCGAGCTCCCGCACACCCGCAGCGGGAAGGTCATGCGTCGCTTGCTCAAGGCCCGGGAGCTCGGGCTTCCGGAAGGTGATCTGTCCTCCCTGGAGGGGGTGCGATGAGTCGACGAGGATCACCAGCGACCAGCCCGCGAGCCAAGCAACGCGCTGAGCTGTTGCTGCAGATGGTGCGGATCCGGCGTTTCGAGGAGCGCTGCGTCGAGCTCTACAGCGCTGCACAGATCCGCGGGTTCATGCACCTCTACATCGGCGAGGAAGCCGTCGCGGCCGGGTTGTTGCAGGCGCTGAGCCGCGACGACGCCGTGGTGTCCACCTACCGCGAACACGGTCACGCCCTGGCCCGCGGGGTGCCGATGGTCTCGGTGATGGCGGAGATGTTCGGCCGAGCCACCGGATGCAGCCGGGGACGCGGCGGATCGATGCACCTCTTCGACGTCACTCGCCGGTTCTACGGCGGAAACGCGATCGTAGGCGGCGGTCTGCCGATCGCAGTGGGACTGGCGCTGGCCGACGCGATGTCGGGCCGTCCGCAGGTGACCGCGTGCCTGTTCGGCGACGGCGCCGTCGCCGAAGGCGAGTTCCACGAATGCCTGAACCTGGCCGCGCTGTGGCACCTGCCGGTGCTGTTCTGCTGCGAGAACAACCTCTACGCCATGGGGACCGCGCTGGCCAGGGCGCAGGCCGAAACGGACCTGGCTCTGCGGGCGAGCTCCTACGGGATGCCGTCGTGGGCGGTCGATGGCATGGATGTGGAGGCCGTTTCGGCGGCGGGCAATCGCGCGGTGGAGACCATGCGCGCCAGTCCGGGCCCGTGCTTCCTGGAACTGCGGACCTACCGGTTCCGGGCGCATTCGATGTACGACGCCGAACGCTACCGGGACAAAGCCGAGGTGGAGCACTGGAGGCAATTCGACCCGATCGACAAGCTCACCGCCCGCATGCGCGACAACGGCGAAATCACCGACGATGCCCTGAAGGATCTTGAGTCCGAAGTGGACGGGGAGCTCGACCAGGCGGTGGCCGAGGCCCAGGCCGGCCCGTTGGAGCCGGTCGAGGACCTGACCCGATTCGTCTACACCGAGCAGCCATGACCACCACGCACACCACTTACCGCGACGCCATCCGTGAGGCGCTGCGCGAAGCGCTCCGCGACGACGAGCGGGTGTTCCTGATGGGCGAGGACGTCGGTCGCTACGGCGGGTGCTTCGCCGTCAGCCTCGGTCTGCTGGAGGAGTTCGGCCCGGAACGCATCCGGGACACCCCGCTGTCGGAATCGGCCTTCGTCGGCGCTGGCATCGGCGCGGCACTGGCCGGGATGCGTCCGATCGTGGAGATCATGACCGTCAACTTCAGCCTGCTGGCGCTGGACCAGATCCTCAACAACGCCGCCACCTTGCTGCACATGTCCGGGGGACAGCTGGGCGTTCCCCTGGTCATCCGCATGACCACCGGCGCCGGCCGCCAGCTCGCCGCGCAGCACTCCCACAGCCTGGAGGGCTGGTATGCCCACATCCCCGGGCTGCGCATCATCGCCCCGGCCACCCTGCCGGACGCCCGCGGCATGCTGCGCCCCGCGCTGGAGTGCCCGGACCCGGTGCTGATGTTCGAGCACGGCTCGCTGTACAACGCCGCAGGCGACCTCGCCGAACCGGCCGAGCCGGTGGACATCGACACCGCGGCCATCCGCCGCAGCGGCGGGGACGTTTCACTGATCACCTACGGCGGCACACTGCCCACCACGCTGACCGCCGTCGAACGACTCGCCGCCGACAGCATCCAGGCCGACGTCATCGACCTGCGCACGCTGCGCCCTCTGGACGAGCCAACCATCCTCGACTCGGTCCGCCGCACCCACCACGCCGTCGTGGTCGACGAAGGATGGCGCAGCGGCAGTCTTTCCGCCGAAGTCACCGCCCGCATCACCGAGCACGCTTTCTACGACCTCGACGCCCCGGTGGAGCGGGTGTGCACCGCCGAGGTCCCCATGCCCTATGCCAAGCACCTCGAAGACGCCGCGCTACCGCAAGCCGATGACGTGGTGGCCGCGGCGCGGCGGGCGGTGGGTTGAGATGGCCGAGTTCCGGATGCCGTCCCTGGGTGCGGACATGGAGCGGGGCACCCTGGTCGAATGGCTTGTCCAGCCAGGCGACACCGTCCACAAAGGAGATCTCGTCGCGGC
Source organism: Saccharopolyspora sp. ASAGF58 (assembly GCF_012277335.1). Classification (NCBI taxonomy): domain Bacteria; kingdom Bacillati; phylum Actinomycetota; class Actinomycetes; order Pseudonocardiales; family Pseudonocardiaceae; genus Saccharopolyspora; species Saccharopolyspora sp. ASAGF58. Next base: position 7,253,929 of record NZ_CP040605.1, read on the forward strand.
CGTCGACACCGAGAAAGCCACCATCGAAGTGGAATGCTTCGACACCGGCATCATCGACCGCCTGCTGGTCGAGCCCGGCCAGACGGTGCCCGTCGGAACCCCGCTCGCGGTGATTTCCGCCGGAGCCCAGGGAGCTCCGTCCGGTCCCGCACCAGCCGAGCCCGCGGCGGAGAAGTCCCCGCCTCCGCCCAAGCACAAGCCCGCTGTCGCCACGCCCCCGGTGCGCAAGCTCGCCGCTCAGCACGGCATCGACCTTGCGACGGTCCACGGTACCGGCCACGGCGGTGCCATCACGCACGCCGATGTGGAAGGGGTCATCCAGCAACTCGCGGAACCGCGCGTCAAGGCACCGCCTGCGGCACGACAGCGGATCTCGCCGTACGCCCGACGGCTGGCCGCCGAACTCGGCACCGACGCGAGCCGGTTGACCGGAACCGGCGCAGACGGTGCCGTTCGAGCACGCGATGTCCGCGCCGCCGCGCAAAAGCCGACCCTCCCTTCGCCAGCACCAGGCGTGAGCCGAGGACCCGCAGCCATGCGGCAAGCGATCGCGGCCCTAATGACGAAGTCGAAGCGCGAGATCCCGCACTACTACCTCACCAGCACCATCGAACTCAGCACCGCGCTGGAGTGGCTGCGCGAGCGCAACCGCCGCGCCCTGGTAGCGGACCGGATCGTGCCCGCCGCGACGCTGCTCAAGGCCACCGCCCTCGCCGCACGCGACGTCCCCGATCTCAACGGCCACTGGATCAACGACCACTTCGAACCCGCGGACGCAGTGCACCTGGGCGTCGCAGTGACGCTGCACGGCGGCGGCCTGCTCACCCCCAGCATCGTCAACGCCGAACAGCTTCCCCTCATCGAAATCATGCACCGCCTGCGCGAGCTGGTCTCCCGCGCCCGCACCGCCCGCCTACGCTCCTCGGACACCACACCGGCCACCATCACGGTAACCAACCTCGGCGATCTCGGCGTCGAATCCGTACAAGGCGTGATCTACCCGCCCCAGGTGGCACTCATCGGATTCGGCTCAGTCGTCCACCGACCATGGGCCGTCGGCGACCTGATCGGGATCCGCCCGATCGTCACCGCAACGCTGTCCGGCGACCACCGCGCAACCGACGGCGCCACCGGCGGCCGTTTCCTCACCACCATCGATACGTTCCTGCAGCATCCGGAGGAACTGTGATGACCCAGCCGACCACACCACAGCACGCCCGCTGCCTCGTGCGTGATGCGCTGCTGAAGGCCATGCCCGGAGCAGACCTCGACGAGCTGGACGACCACGAAGACTTCCGCGAGGCGCTCGAACTGGACTCCCTGGACTTCCTCGCCTTCGTCGAAACCCTCGGCAATGCCAGCGGAATCCGCATCGACGAAGACGACTACGACAGACTCACCACAATGGACTCGGCAGTCGACTTCCTCACCGCTTGGTCATGACGCCGGAGCCAGCTCCGACTATTGGGGATGTGCCGCTGATGTCCGAACCACGCTCAGTACCCAGGTGGCCGAACGCTGCACGCCGCGTTCGGCTGTGGTTCGAGCCAACCCTTCTCGCTGTCACGGCGGGCGCGTTGCTGCTCGGCGTCATCGCCTGGGCGGTCGGCGCCACCAGCACGGCCGACGCGGCATGGGTGGCCGGAACCGCGGTAGCCATCGTGCCCGCGCTGACGTGGATGGCGCACGCGCTGTGGCGCGGACGTACCGGGGTAGATCTCATCGCCGTGCTCTCGCTCGGTGGCACCCTCGTGGTGCACGAGTACCTCGCCGGATCGCTGATCGCGGTCATGCTGGCGTCCGGGCAGGCCCTGGACGCCGCAGCGCAGCGCCGCGCCTCCCACGACCTGCGAGCCTTGCTGGAACACGCGCCGCGGTTCGCCCATCGATACGCGGATGGCGCGCTCGAAACCGTCGTCGTGGACCAAGTGAGCGTCGGCGACCTGCTGCTGGTGAACCCCGGCGAGGTCGTGCCGGTGGACGGCCAGGTCGGAAGCACTGCCGCAGTCCTCGACGAATCGGTGCTGACCGGCGAGCCCGCCCACGTCGAACGCACTGCCGGAGAGCCCGTTCGCAGCGGGGTCGTCAACGCCGGCTCCGCCTTCGACCTGCGGGCCAGCGCGACCGCCGAGGAAAGCACTTACACCGGAATCGTGCGGTTGGCGCAGGACGCCGGTGCCGAGCGGGCACCCGTTGTCCGCCTCGCCGACCGGTATGCGACGTGGTTCCTACCCCTGGCCCTGCTCCTGGCCGGTGGCGCTTGGCTGATCACCGGCTCCCCTGTTGGCGCTGTTGCCGTGCTGGTGGTCGCCACTCCGTGCCCGCTGCTGCTGGCAGTCCCAGTGGCCATCGTGTCGGGCATGTCCCGAGCCTCCCGGATCGGCGTGATCATCCGCGACGGCGCAGCTCTGGAGAACCTCGGCCACGCCACCACCGTGATCGTGGACAAAACCGGCACCCTGACCGCAGGACGCCCGACCGTCGTCGACGTCATCGCAGCACCGACCGTCGACGCGTCGGAAGTGCTCCGAATGGCCGCCTCACTCGACCAGGCATCCCCGCACGTACTCGCCGACGCCATCGTCGCGCACGCCCGAAAGCAGCACCTCGCTCTGCTCCCACCGCGCGACGCGACGGAACAACCCGGGCGAGGAATGAGCGGCATCGTCGACGGCAAGCGCGTCGAAGTCGGCAGACTCGCACTACCGGAGAACAGACCCCGTTGGGCCGACGCCGTGCTCAACCGAGCCATGCTCGACGCCACCGCCATCGCCTGGGTCAGCTGCGAAAGCGAACTGCACGGCGCCTTACTGCTTCGCGATCCCCTTCGCAGGGACGCCCCCAGAACCCTCAGACGGCTGCGGAACGCGGGATTGCAGCGCCTGGTCATGCTCACCGGCGACCGCTGCGAACCCGCCCGAGACGTCGCCAGCGTGCTGGGGCTGGACTGGGTGCACGCGGAGCAAACCCCCGCGGAGAAGGTGGCCCGCGTCCGCGCCGAAAGCGAAACGGCAACCACCGTCATGGTCGGCGACGGGGTCAACGACGCCCCCGCCCTGGCGGCCTCAACGGTGGGAATCGCCATGGGCGCCCGGGGTTCGACCGCCTCGTCGGAGGCCGCCGACATCGTGCTCACCACCGACCGACTCGATCGCCTCGCCGACGCCGTGAGCATCGCCCGCCGAGCGCGCGGCATCGCGGTGCAAAGCGCCGCCGTCGGCATGGGTCTGTCCATCATCGCCATGGGCGTCGCCGCCGTCGGCTGGCTACCACCGGCGGCAGGCGCGCTGCTTCAGGAAGGCATCGACCTCGCGGTTATCGCCAACGCGCTACGTGCTCTGGGCGGCAGTCACCGAGGTGAGCTCACCGTGCCGCACTCCACGGAGGACCTGCTGCACCAATTCGACACTGAACAGGAAAAACTCCGCGAAACCCTGCCCTTGATCCGCGACACCGCAGACCTCCTCTCCGAAGCCCCCGGCTCCACGAAGGCGCTCGCCGCGCTGCGCCGGACTCGGGATTTCCTCGACCAGCGCTTGATCCCGCACGAACAGGCCGAGGAGACCCAGCTCTACCCGGCCCTCGCCGCTCCCCTGGGCAGTTCCGAAGCCACCGCCACGATGAGCCGCATGCACGCCGAGATCGACAGGCTCAGCAGGCGGATCGGGACTCACCTGGCATTGGCCGAGTCTCAAGGCCGCATCGGAGACGACCAGATCGAGGACCTCCTCGCCACCCTGTACGGCCTGCACGCCGTGCTCCGCCTGCACTTCACCCAGGAAGAGGAGAACTACTTCGCACTCGCCGACACCGACCACGACTTCTGACCCGCCCGGTGGTGGACGGCAGCCCTGCTCTGGTCACGTCCAGCGACCTGAGCGGACTGCATCCCCGGCGCCGCGCGCGCATCCTGGCGACAAGGCGGAGGTGGCGGGCATGCGTACGTTGCAGGCGGAAGCGGTGGTCGCGGGATTCGACGGGTCCGCCGAATCGCAGCGGGCGGTGTGGTGGGCCGCTCTTGAGGCCACGACACGCAGCCAGTCCTTGCTCCTGGTGCACGCATTCGCCGTTCCACTGGAGGAACTGACCCGGATCCACCTGCCCAGTGAGGCAGTCACGCTCGAACCGATGCGTGGTGCCGCGGAGCGGACGGTGGAGGACATGGCCGCAGAGTGCCGCCAGAAGCTGCCCGGACTGGACGTATGGACCGAGGTGCGCCTAGGCCATCCCGCCACTGTTCTGACCGACGCCGCCGCCCGCGCGAGTGCGCTCGTGGTCGGCCCGCCAACGCTCAGCCGCACCCGACGAGTGCTGCTGGGCTCCACTGCCGCCGAAGTCGTGCGCACCGCGCACGTCCCGGTCATCGTGATACGCGGCGAGCGGAAGCGTCCGCAGTCGCTGACACCGGAGTTCGACCAAGTCGTCGTGGGTGTGGACGGCTCCGAGTGCAGTGTGCGTGCGATCGGGTTCGCATACGACTTCGCCACCCGGCACAACGCCGAGCTGACGGCGATCCTCGCCTACACCGAGCAGCTGCCGGACACGTTGCCGCCGAACCGGGGATGGCAGTTCGACTTCGACACGATCGAGGCCTGCCGCCGGGAGCTGTCCGAATCCCTCGCAGGTTGGAGCGAACACTACCCGGATCTCGTCGTGCACCACGAAGTCACGGCGGTCGAACACCCCGCAGAGGCGTTGCTCGCTGCCGCCGCCGACGCCGACCTGCTCGTCGTCGGAACGCACGGACGCAGCGTCGTCCGGACGGCGCTGTTCGGCTCGGTCAGCCACGCAGTACTGCACTACGCCCCATGTCCCGTCGCCGTCGTTCACTGATCACGTACCGCTGGGCTATAGCTACGAGCATCAGGCGGGTTGTTACGTCAGGCAGTCCACAATGTCTTCTTCACAGCCCACCGTGATCCCCAGGGCTTGGCACTCGAGGTTGACGTTTTAGCGGCAGTCCCCCCTTCATCAGGGTGCTGCCGCAATCGCGGCCGGTCTCATCAACTGCAGCAAGAACCTCTTGCGTCCAAGCAGCTACAGCACTAGCTGTGCAGGCGCGCAGGCTTGCCGGTCAGCTGTTCGACGTCGACAGTCGCCGCGCGGAGCAGGTGATGGGCGAGTTCGAACAACGCCCGGGCCGCAGCGAGTTCGGCACCGACCTCCGGAACGTTGACGTCCTCGGGGCTCCGCTTGGCCAACCCGGTGCCCCGCAGATCGGTCGCGTCCCGAGTGTGCAACTGCGCTTGGGCGTGAGTGCGGTCTTCTTCCTCGGTGAGGTAGATGTCGACCGACCAGTGCTCTGTCGTGGGCATCGCGAAACTCCTCGTCATTCGGTCTGGATCTGCCAGCTCTCGGACAGGAACAGTGCTGCGGCGAGAGGCCGGCAACGAAGAATTCGGTACCTTCGTTGAACACCACGCACAGCAGGGCGAGGAACGCCGCCACAACCCCGAGAGCCCTGCGAACCGTGAGCCATCCCAAGGCCTTCATGAACGGGCGCACATGGGTCATCCTGTGCGCGAACTCCGGGTCTTCGGAACACAGCTGCCGCTCGATCTCTTCGAGAAGGCGCCGTTCGTAGCGTCTTAGCATCGGAACCTCCCGAGATGCACCGAGCGAACCGAACCTACGAGGAAGATGATCGCGGGCCGAGGAGGGGACAACTAGAGCCCATCGGCCCCCGCCCCACGACGTCTCAGGTGCCTCGTCCGGTAGTGCCCGCCGCCCACGTGATCGCATCGTCGATCTCGTCGTACCTGAAACTGTTCACCTCGGCCTGCACGAAGTGCTTGGCGAGATGCGGTACCAGACTCGCCAGTTTGCTGTCCGCCGATAGCGCCACGCGCTTGACCTTGCGGTGGTGGTCGCGCACGAATCGCACGTGCCGGAGCATGCTCGAGACGTTCTCCCAGCCGGGAAACTCGCGGGCGTGGATGACCAGGCCACGCAGATCACCGTGCTCGTTCAGCCACGTATCCGCCGTCTGCGCCAGGGCGTCGAAGTCCTGCACCCGCAGGGGTTCTTCGACCTCGACCACGAGGACTCCGGATTCAGGAACGAGCCGGTGCGACACGCCGGGACCTTCGGGCAATGAGCTCAGCCAGTCGATCGCCGCATCCCGTTCGTCATTGCCGAAGACCCGCACCGGGCAGGGCAGCAGGAAGCCCGCGAGCCGGCTCGACTCCCGGATCCACCACGTGTCGCTGACGACCGCACAGCCGTCGAACAGCTGAATCGCCCCGAACCCGAGCTTGGTGTCCTCCCAAGCCGCCCCCGGCGTGAAACCCCGGAATTCCGCCCCGAACTGGTAGAGGAGTCGAATGCGCCGGTTCTCCCTCCGCGCCGACTCCACGAGCGGCTCGAAGACCTCTTCGTAGTCCTCTTTCGACACCGTGCCAATGGCTTTGACAGCGTCGATCCCGTCCGGTGCGTGCGTCAGCTTCTCAAGCATCTCGGTTTCCCTTGTCGAATCCACAGTGCCGCGAGTCGCTTTCCCGGGTTCCGGCCAGGTGCGTGGTCTGTCGCCGGACAATGTCCGGGACCGACCGGCGGAGTCGTTCGCAGCGAGCTGGTCAGCGTGGTGCGGGCACCGCTGCCGTCGGCATGGTTTGCCACCGGTCGGCCAGCTGCTTCTCCAGCTGTGCCATGGTGGTGTACTCCAGGTCCTCCAGCGGGAGCCGGTGCGGCTCGAACGGTCCGTGGCGGCGCAGGTAGTCCATCACCTCGTTGGTCTGCGCCCGGGCCCGGTCGAACGACGGGTCGTCGAACAGGTCCCGCGGTCCGATCAGCTTGCCCTCGTGGACCTGGAAGCCCAGGGCCACCACCCGCGGCGGACCGTCAAACCGAGCGGGATGCGCGTCGTCGACGCTGACCGGCATCATCGGCGCGTGGTGCGACCCGCGCATGCACCCGCCCGCGGTGTAGGCGAAGGCGAACGGTTCCAGCACCTCGCCGAGGGCGGGCAGCCCGGACTGGCAACGCACGATCATCACCGGGTCGTCCTTGCCGACGTACTTGCCCGCGATCAGCGACAGCCGCTGCGTGGAAGTCGCGACCGCCTGCTCGTGCAAGGTCTTGGATTCCACCGAGTGAATCACGTACCGGGCCGGTGCACCGATGAACATCAGCATCTCGTAGAGCGTCCGCCGCGCCGACGGACGGCCGCTAGGGCCGACCGGCCTTATATCGCGGCTCTCGCCCGGGTACCCAAGAGTCGGCACCTGGCACCAGCGGTGCACCCGGGTTTGAGAGCTGGTCATGACGGCAGACCGGGCCGTAGTCGTGGGCGTGGACGGCTCTTCGCACTCCATCTCCGCGGCGACGTGGGCCGCCGACGAGGCCGATCTCCGGCATTCACCTCAGCTGCACCTCGTGGTGGTCACCCGCGATCCACTGGCCGACGACGACGCTCGGGAAGCTACGTCCGCCGTGGCTGACCGGGTGACCGCTGAACACCCGCGGCTGGAGATCTCGACCGAGGTCGTGCCCGGACACCCGGCAGATGTGCTGGTCCGCCAGTCGGATGCGGCTCAGCTGGTCGTGGTCGGCTCACGGGGCCAGAGTTCGTTGAGCGCGATACTGATCGGATCGGTCAGCGCCAAGGTCGCCATGCACGCGCGCTGCCCGGTCGTCGTGGGTGCGGGACCACCGCGACACCGGCCCGGTCGTGGTGGGGCTGGACAGCTCTCCTTACAGCCGCGCGGCCTTGCGTTTCGCGTTCGACGCCGCAGCTCGCTACGAGACCGAGCTCGTCGCAATGCGGGTGTGGCGAGATGTCGGATACGCCCCGAGCGTGCCCACGCTCAGTTTCGAGACGGCTGATCTGCGGGAACAAGCTCAACGAGTCCTCGCGGAGCAACTAGCCGGGTGGCCGCAGCAGTACCCCGGCGTGCCGGTTCACGAGGTCGTGCAAGGCGGACATCCGGTGGCCGAGCTCGCCGCCGCCGACACGGCACGCTTGTTGGTCGTCGGACACCGCGGCCGAGGAGTTCAACGGGTTGCTGGGGTCGGTGGCCGCTGGGGTGATCCAGCACGCGTCGTGCCCGGTGGCCGTCCTCCGCTGCTAGAGCAGTTGAGGCCTGGGCAGAAGCTCAGTGTTCCTGTCGAGTCCACTTCGGCCCGACGATCTCCCACTCCCGGTGCCACGCGCGTTCTGCACGCACGTCGGCCATCGCTCGAACGCAGACGATCAGCACGAAGCACAGCGCCTCACCTACGAAGATGATCCCGAAGGCGAACCCGACAGCGGACGCACGCACTTGGCTTGCGCTGGGCGGAGCTGTCGTGACGCGCTCAGCGGCGTCCAACCACAACGGGATCTTGCTCCCCACCTTGCTGCCCGGCGGAACCTCAACCGTCTCCGCCCGGGGTGCCCCGTCGGCACCCGCCCACCGCACCTCGGCCCGGTGGCTGGTGACCTGGAAGTCGGGATTGGCCGCCAGCACTTGCTCGGTGGGCTCACCGATCACGACCGCATCCACTTCGTGCCTGGTAGCAGCGGCGACCGCGGCCGCATGCTGGTTCGCCTCGTATGTTGCTCTTCCCCAGGTGATCGCCACCATCGGAACGACGGTCAATGCGGCGATGAGCAGACCGAGCACCAAGAGCGCTTGGACTCGATCCAGACGACGCCGCAACGGATTCGGCCTCGGGCTCAACGCGTGGCTGAGCCAGCTGGCACCAAGCGACACAGAACCGTGGTTCATCACATGTTCCTGGGGAGAGCAGTCCCCTCCAGGCTGGACGACGCGCCCAGGCGCGATCAGGGCATTTCGTCATCGAAGCTGATTTCGGCGGTGGAACCCTGTCGAGCGCCGCTCACGGCGACGGGCAGGCCGCACGCACACCCCCTCAGTTCGTAATGCGGTAGTTCGCCGGGCCGTTCGACCGGGACCGTGCTGTGCGCCTCGGTGACGCAGGGACGGTGGGTGCTTCCGGTGCGTGCATGTGTTTGTGCCGAGGGGCGAGGTGGATCTGGACGGCGTAAACGACCCAGCCCAGAGCGGCCAGGCCGAGCCAGTTGATGGCCCGGTAAACGAGCACGGTCGCCATGGCCGGGGCAGCCGGGAGCCCCGACGTGATCAGCACGCCCAGCAAGCCTCCCTCGGCCAGGCCCGCTCCGCCGGGGAAGATCTGCAACGCGATGGCGCCCTGCACCGCCAGAAATCCCAGCACGAGCGTCGACCACGGCACCGGATGCCCGAGTGACACGACGCTCAAGCACAAGCTGAGGTAGTCCAGGATCCAGCTCAGCGCCGCGAGTGCGGCAACGGCCACCCACTGGGGCCCGCTGGGGCGGAGCAGTCCGATCCGGTCCGACAGGCGTCGCACGGTCGCGTCGGGATCGGTCATCCAGGCGCGCCGGCACGTTCGGCAGCGGCCCGGCAGCCGCCGTCCCAGCCAGGTCACGGCCAGCAGGCATCGGCGCAGCGCCGAGGGGCGGTTCACCACCGCCCAGCACGCCCATGCGGTGAGGACGACGCCACCCGCGAGCGCACCAGCGACGAGCGGCTGGATTTGCCCGACTCCACCCGTCCCCGCGATACCGAGCAGCATCAACACGACCGTGGCAACGGCCCCGGACAACACCACCGACCACGCCGCCAAAGCGACATCGACGTTGCGCTTGCGTAGCTGGTAGGCCGCATAGACGAACCCGGCGGCGTTGCCCACCGCCGGCAGGGTGGTCGACAGCGCGTTCTCCGCGAAATTGATCGCCTGGACGGTCCGCACCGGCAAACGCACGCCACCCGCGATCAACAGCCACCGGTGCAGCTCCCCGTAGGCAGCCAAGGACCCGACACCCAGCAGGACCGCCGCACCGACCCACCCCCACCGGAGATGCGCGAGTTCCGCACCAAGACGCCCCGCCTCGCTCACCAGTACGGGCAGCTGCCACCCCAGGACCCCCAGTCCACCCAACACCACTGCCCACTGGGCGATCGTGCGGACCCGCTGTCGCATCCTCGCTCCCCTGTGCTCCGGTGGTGCGGCGGGAGTACAACCGGCCATGGTTGCCTTCCCCGCTGCTCAGGTCAACTCCTCACCATGCAGGGCAGAGCGGACTCCACATCAGGGTCCAACGACCCCACCCACGCCGGTGTCCGCCAGATCGCCACACGCTGTTCGCGGCAAGCCGCGAACGACTACCCAAATCCCCTACCCCCTCCAGGTATTGAGTGGGAATTCTGGTAGCGGCATCGCGGGAAACCGAGCGATCGAGGTGGATAGCCATGTTCCTGCAACCCGTCGTCGACGATGCCCCGCGTCGGCACGGGGACCTGCTTCCTGAGGCGCGCCATGTCGGTGGTTGACATCGTCGTCGTGGTCCTCGCCGTGACAGCCATCGCCGTGCTGGGCTGGTTCTTCTTCGGGCCGCGCCGAGCCAGCACCGCGCGTCTCGCGAACGGGGTGCAGCGGGCGCAGGTGACCGTACGCGGCGGGTACCGGCCAGACATCATCCGGGTGCGCCAGGGCGTGCCGGTGGAGGTGGTGTTCGACCGCCGGGAATCCGGGGATTGCACCGCCCGGGTCGTCTTCCCCGAGCTGAGGGTCAGCGCGGCGCTGCCCGCGCACGAGAGGACCACGATCCGGCTCATGCCCGACGAGCCCGGCTCGTTCGGGTTCGCCTGCGGGATGAACATGGTCCACGGCACCCTGCTGGTCGAACCATCGGACACCTCCGCAACCGATGACGAAACCGCGCAGACCGCGGCGGCGAGCCGCCAAGCCGAGTCGCCTGCCCTCGAAAGCGGCGATGTCGAAGCAGCGGAGCGGCGCACCGAGATCACCGATCTGACCCGCCGGGTGTTGGTGGGCGCGGTGCTCACCGCGCCGGTGGTGTTCGCGGTGATGGCCCAGTCGTTCTTCGAAGTGCCCTGGATGCCCGCGGCGCTGCTCGACCACTGGGTGCAGCTCGCGCTGATCACGCCCGTGATGTTCTACACGGGGTGGCCGATCCACCGCACCGGCTGGTTGGCGCTGGCCCACCGCAGTGCGGAGATGAACAGCCTCATCACCCTGGGCACGGCCGCAGCCTACGGCTACAGCCTGCTGGTCACCCTGTTCCCGGGCGCGTTCCCGGAAGACGTGCGCGCGGTCTACTTCGAGGCCGTAGGCGTGATCCTCACCCTGATCCTGCTCGGCCGACTCTTCGAAGCCCGCGCGAAAGCCGGTACGGGTGAGGCGATCCGCGCGCTGCTCGGTCTGCAGGCTCGTACCGCGCGCGTCGTTCGCGGCGGCGTCGAGGTGGAAGTGCCCGTCGAGGACGTCGTGGTCGACGACGAGGTGGTGATCCGCCCTGGGGAGAAGATTCCCGTCGATGCGACCGTGCTGGCCGGGTCCTCGGCGGTGGACGAGTCGATGGTCACCGGCGAGCCGATGCCGGTAACCAAACACGCCGGTGACACCGTGATCGGCGGGACGATCAACGGCACCGGCTCGCTGCGGGTCCGCGCGGCGAAAGTCGGTACCGACACGATGCTCGCCCAGATCATCCGCATGGTTCGGGAGGCGCAAGCCTCCAAGGCCCCGATCCAACGCCTTGCCGACGCCACCGCCGCCTACTTCGTACCGACCGTGATCGCCGTCGCCATCACCACGTTCGCGGTCTGGTTCGTCCTCGGCCCGCCGCCCACGCTGACCCTCGCGCTGACCTCCGCGGTCGCGGTGCTGATCATCGCCTGCCCTTGCGCACTCGGCCTCGCCACGCCACTGTCCATCATGGTCGGCACCGGCAAGGGAGCCAGAGCGGGCATCCTCATCCGTTCCGCGGAAGCGTTGGAGACCGCGCACAAGCTCGACACCATCGTGCTGGACAAGACCGGCACCATCACGGTGGGCAAGCCTGTGCTCACCGACGTCGTGACGACCGGGGCGATGTACGACGCCGAGCTACTCGCGTGGGTCGCCGCTGCCGAAGCCGACAGCGAGCACCCCTTGGCCATGGCTGTCGTCGCCGGGGCTCACGATCGCGGCCTGGCCCCACCTCCGGCAAGCGGTTTCGACTCCGTCACCGGGAAAGGCGTCCAGGCTACTGTGGACGGTCATGCGGTGGTGGTCGGGACCTCTGCCCTGCTTGCCGACACCGGGGTCGGTGCCGACTCGCTCGACCCGATCAGCGAACGGCTGTCCGCCGAGGGCAAGACCCCGATCCTGGCCGCCGTCGACGGCGAACCCGCCGGGGTGCTGGCAGTCGCCGACACCGTCAAGGCCGACTCCGCCGCAGCGATCGCCGACCTGCGGCGGCTGGGCATCGAGGTCGTGATGATCACCGGCGACAACGCCCGCACCGCCGCCGCCATCGCCCGGCAGGTAGGGGTGCGTCGGGTGCTCGCCGAGGTGCTGCCCGAGCACAAGGCCGACGAGATCCGCCGCCTGCAAACCGCGGGGCGCCGGGTCGGCATGGTCGGAGACGGCATCAACGACGCCCCCGCGCTGGCCCAGGCCGATGTCGGCCTAGCCGTCGGCACCGGTACCGACGTGGCCATCGAATCCGCCGACATCACCCTGACCTCCGGCTCGCTGGCCGGTGTGGTCACCGCGATCCGGCTCTCCCGAGCCACCATGCGCAACATCCGGCAGAACCTGTTCTTCGCCTTGATCTACAACGCGATCGGCGTGCCCGTCGCCGCGGGCGTGCTCTACCCAATGCTGAGCATTCGGCTCTCTCCGATGATCGCCGCCGCCGCAATGGCCCTGTCCTCGCTGTCGGTCGTGGGCAACGCCAACCGCCTGCGCCGCCACCGGATCGCACCCCTGTCGCCGGCTGAACCCGGCACGGCCAGACCAGACGTCGAGGCTGGAGGCCGGTCATCCAGTTCGCTGCCCGCCCCAAGGGGATGACTACGACGCCACTCCGCCGCGCGGCCTCGATAGGGCCAACTGGCCTTATTTCCCGGAGCAGATCCGGGTACTCATGAGACGGGCAGCAGGAGGTTTGGCATGGAGTCGAGTGGGCGCGTGGTCGTCGGAGTGGACGGCTCCGAATCGTCACTGACGGCGGCGGGGTGGGCTGCGAAAGAAGCCGACCTCCGGCACACCAAGCAAGTACACGTCGTGATGGTCTCCGGTGACCCAATGTGGGACGACGACGCATGGGACATCGTCGGGCCTACGGCGGACCGGATCGCAAGCCACCACCCGAGACTGGAAATCTCCTCCGACGTCGTGCCCGGCGACCCGGCAGACGTCCTGCTGCAGCTCTCCGACGGCGCCGAGCTGGTCGTGGTCGGTTCACGCGGACGAAGCGCACTGGCCGCGACCTTGCTGGGCTCGGTCAGCGCCAAGGTGGCTACCCACGCGCGGTGCCCGGTCGTCGTGGTCCGAGACCACCGCGACAGCGGCCCGGTCGTAGTCGGGCTGGACAACTCCCCGCTCAGCGGTGCCGCCCTGCACTACGCGTTCGATGCTGCAGACCGGTACGAGTGCGAGCTCGTGGCCGTGCAGGTGTGGCAAGACATCGACTACGCGGTCGTGCCCCACCTGGAATACGAGCTGGCCGATCTGCGCGACGAAGCGCTGCGCGGGGTGGCAGAGCAGCTCGCCGGCTGGGCCGAGCCCTACCCGAACGTGCCTGTCCGCAAGCTCGCCCAGCGGGGACACCCGGTGGCCGAGCTCGCCGCCGCAGCCGAAGATGCACGGCTGCTGGTTGTCGGGCACCGCGGACGCGGCGGGTTCACCGGACTGCTGCTGGGGTCGGTGGCCGCCGGCGTGCTGCACCACGCCCAGTGCCCGGTCGCTGTCGTCCGTGACGCGGAAGGTTGAGGGAGTGCCATGTCAACACCGGACCAGCCCGTCGTGGTGGGCATTGACGGATCAGACAGCTCGATCGCGGCTGCCGCCTGGGCCGCCGCGGAAGCGGATCGCCGCCACGCGCCGCTTCACGTCGTGATCACCAACGACGATCCGGCCCGCGCCGATTACGCCGAGAAGGCGGTCCAGAAGGCCGCGGCGGAGTGCAGTGCCAACCGGCCGAATCTTGCGGTGACCGCCGAAGTCGCGACCGGTCATCCCGTCGAGGTGCTGTTGCGTCAGAGCGCGAAAGCACAGTTGGTGGTTCTCGGTGCGCGTGGGCATGGCGGTTTCACCGACGCCCTGCTGGGCGGGGTGAGTGTCGGCGTGGCCACCCACGCGGCCTGCCCGGTCGTCATCGTGCGCAAGGGCATCCCCACCACCGTGGGCCCAGTGGTCGCCGGTGTGGATGATTCACCGTGCAGCCAGGAAGCGCTGCGGTTCGCGTTCGCCGCCGCAGAGCGGCTGGGCACCGACCTGGTCGCGATGGAGGTGTGGCACGAAGAAGGCCTGCTCGCCGTGCCCTTGACGCCCGCCGACCGCGAACAGGTGGAGCGGGGGATCAAACAGTCGCTGGGCAAGCAAACCGCTGCCCTGCGCGAGGAACACCCAAAGGTCACGGTGCGCGAGGTGGCCCAGCGGGGACACCCCGTAGCAGCCTTGACCGACGCGGCCCGCGACGCGTGTCTGCTCGTCGTCGGGCACCGGGGCGGCGGCGGGTTCGACGGGCTTTTCCTGGGCTCGGTAGCCGCAGGCGTCTTGCACCATGCCCAGTGCCCTGTGGCTGTCGTCCGTGCCGCAGGAGGAACGTCGTGAGCGGCAACTTCCTGCTCTGAAACAGGACGGGGAGCGCAGTAGGGCCGGCACGTCACCCGGCGCGCAGGACCGCGACCGGGCAAGAGGCGCGGTTGACGACCGCGTGGCTCACCGAGCCGAGCAGGCTGCGACGGATGCGTCCTCGCCCATGGCTGCCCACCACCAGCAGGCTCGCGCCCTCGGCTTCTCTGAACAGCGCCTCGGCGGGCTTTTCCGGCGTCACCACCCGCCGAACGCTGACATCGGGATACCTCTCGCCCCAGCCCGACAGGGAGGAGGCGAGCACTTCCTCGGCTTCTTCGCGCACTTCGCCCCAAGGCAGCTCCCACTGCTGTACCCGGGCGAAGGGGTCCAGCGGCAGGTCGCTCCAAGCGTGCACCGCGACCAGTTCACTGCCGTGACGAGAGGCGAAGTCGTAGGCGAAGCCAATGGCGAGTCGGCTGGCCGGTGATCCGTCGGCGCCGACGACGACCGGCGCCGAACCAGGCTGCTCGCGCTCACCGCGGACCACAACGACGGGTGCCCCGGTACGCCGCGTCAGCAGTTCCGCCGACGTGGAGCCCAGCACTCCGAGCTCCACCTCGATGCGCGGCCCACCGAGCACCAGCACCTCGGCCTCGCCCGCCAGGTCCTCCAACACCTCCGCCGGATCCCCGAACGGCATGCTGCTGTGCACTTCCAGCGCCGCGTCGATTTCCTGGCAGCCGGCGACAAGTTCCGCGAGCTCCTGCCGCAGGATCTTTTGCAGCGGCTCCAGGACATCACCTTCGCCCGGCACCTTGATCGGGGTGTGCTCTTCGAACGGCCACGCAAGCACGTGCACCAGCAGCAGGGGCCGACGCCGACTGGATGCCTCGCGCGCTGCCCACCACACAGCCCGTCGAGAAGACTCCGTCAGATCGAACCCCACCACCACCGCCTTGCGGCTGGTCTCATTCATCCCGATCTCCCCCTCACTGCTGACTCGCTCTAATCGAGCGCGGGATCAAGCGAGGCCCCACCGGCCTGCAGTTGTTGCTCGGTCCGCTCCGGCATTCCCTCGGGGACGACTAGCACCGGGCATCGTGCCTTGTGGATGCACCGCAGCGCCGTGCTGCCCAAAATCGCGTCAGCGACCCGCCCTCGACCACGATCACCCAGCACCAGCATCGCGGCGTGCGCCGACCGCTCGGCCAACACCTCGGCAGCATCACCCTCGACGAGTTCGATGTGGACCTCCGGCGTCGTGGTTCCGCCCATGCAGCCGCGCACCACATTCTTCAGGTCCTCCCAAAGCTGTTCCCGCACGTGGTGCGGCGCCAGGCCAGGACGCATCAACATCGGGCCCGGCCCGGCGAGAACAGCGTGCGACGTCCAAGCCATGACCGCGCGCACCGGGACGCACCGCTGCCGTCCTTCAGCAAGGGCCCAGCGCAGCGCTCGCGCGCTCGCGTCCGATCCGTCCACTCCCACCACGAGAACCTCATAGCCGGTCACTGCTCCCACCTCGCACTCCTGCCTCGGCGCAAGCGAATCCACTTCGGTTCGACGACGTCCCACTCCCGGTGCCACGCTTGCTCCGCGAGCGAATCGGGAACAACCCGAGTACCGACGATCAGTGCTAGGCACAGCACCTGCCACGCGATCCGGACGAACGCAGCGGCCGTGATGGCACCAAGCATGATCTGCATCGCGATCCCGAGCAGCGCAACGCCCAACAAGACGGCGATGATCGTCGCAACGACGCGATCGACCCAGCGTCGCAACGCCTGGACCAGCCATCGCAGGTTGTCTCTCGGCGAACCGTTCATCGCTGGCTCCCCGAGCGGATCGGTATCGATGTCAAGGCTGCGCCATGCGTTCGACCGGAATTAGGGCACTTTGTCACTCGCGCCTCAGGTTCAGGTCAGGGGCCCCAGGACCCTCGCCGAGCGAACGCTGAACGATCACAGTGACGGCATCGAACGTGCGGATGAGGAGTCGTGCATGCGAGCGTTCCCAGCGGCCTTCGGGCTGACATCCGGCCAGACTGAGCAGATCATCCGGCTGGCCGCGATGGCTCCGTCGCTGCACAACAGCCAGCCGTGGCGCTTCCGGATCCTGCCTCACCTGATCGAACTGCACACCGATCCGAAGCGGCAACTGCCGGTCGCCGACCCCGAGGACAGGGAATTGCGGTTGGCGTGCGGGACGGCGCTGTTCAACCTGCGACTCGCTCTGGAACAAGCAGGGATCCGACCGGTGGTGACCTTGTTCCCGCACCTGGCGGCCGCCACCACGCTCGCCGAGGTGCGCAGCGGCGGCCAAGCGCATCAGCGCCCGGACGACCTCCGGTGTTACGAGGTGATCAACCGAGCGGCACAGCCATCGACAGCCGTTCCGCAACATACCGGTGTCCACAGAAGACCGGCACTTGCTGATGCGCGCTGCCCACGAAGAGCAAGCCTGGCCGCACGTGGTACAGCCAGGCGAGCACGGCACTTGGCTGACCGCAACCGCACAAGGCCTGGTCGCATCGATGATCTCCGAGGTCGTCGAGGTGCCGGACACGCGTGAGGAGCTCCAACGGCTGCTCGGCGGGAACGTCATCCCACGAGCACTGCTGCGGATCGGCCACGGCGCACCGTCGGTCGCCTCACCCCGCCGCGACGTCGGTGACATGCTTGTGAACGGTGTCGCCGAAGCATTCGAAACCTGAGGTGTCGCGCGGTTCGGCAGTCCGCGCGACACCGCCTTGAGCAGGGCCCATCCGTGGCTTGCGAACCGCGCACCGGCTCCCGGCGGGAGAGTCCCCTTTCCTACCGGAAGAATCACTCACGAGCGCGCCTGCTTTGCCGCAGCGCGCAGGGTGGCGCGCATGATGGCCTTGACGAACGGCGACACCGTCCGCCAGTAGAGCGTGAAGATCCGGCGCGTGATCGGATCGTCGAGCGTGGTGCGGATGTCGTAGGTGGCCAGGCTGCCGCGACGGCCGTAGGGGCGCACCGAGAGCGAGGTGACGATCTTTCCCCTGCCGGGCTTGCCGTACTCTGCGAACTCCTCGGCCGTGATCTCCTCCATGCGCACGATCGGCGTCCAGAACCTGCCCACCGCACCGAAAACCACTTCCCGGCCTGGCTGTTCGCCGAGCAGCACCCAGTCTCCGCTGATGCACAGGTCGTCGTAGGTCAAGCGGGTCGGAACCCGAGGCGGAACGCGGCGTTTGAGCCGTTCCGGCAGTCCCCGCGCCCACATGGCCAGGTCCGCGGTTCGCGACCTGATGGTGAGCAGGTCGAGATGTCGCAGCGCCTGGTACATCGTCTCCGGCGGCGCGTCGACGACCAGGTGTTCGACCGCGCCGACGTCGTAGCGCGCCGCGAAGTCGTCGACGCTCACCGAACGCTCGGTGACCTCCCACGCCGCCGAGGCGACGTCAGGGGGCTGGGTCCGCGTCTTGTCGGTCTCGTCATTCATCAGCCCTTCTCCCTTCATCGTGTTGGGTTTCGCCGACGATGACGACCGGGCAGTCCGAATGGTGCAGGACACCGCGGGCGACCGAACCGAAACCGATTACCGTGCTGCGGTGGCCGACGACCAGCAGCTGGGCCGAGGAAGCGGCGAGGGCTCAACTCCTCGGCGGGATTGCCGTAGCGCACGTCCATGCCGAACTGGACGCCGGGGTATTTCGCCGTCCAATCGGTCAGGTTCACTGCCAGATCGCTTCGGGCTTCGTCCAGTGTCGACCACATCGCCATCGATGCGGGCCCGATCCGGAATTGCCGGCCGGTGACCGGCCGCCACACGTGCACCGCCACCAGCAGGGCGTCGCGCAGGGCAGCTTCTGCGAAGGCGAACGAGACCGCCGCCGAACCGAATAGCGGCTCTGCTACACCGAGCACCACCAGCCCCAGGGCGAAACTGGTCCGACGCTGCGGAACGATCACGACTGGACAGCTCGCTCGTTCCGCGACCGCTCTGCTCACCGATCCCAGCAGCGTCTCGGCAACGGCACCCCGGCCGCGCGAACCGACGACGAGCAGCTGGGCGTCGCCGGACTCCCAGACCAGTGCATTCGGCGGGAAACCGTGCACCACGTTTTCGGAAACCTCGATCTTGCGACGCTGACGACGGCACAACGCGCCGGTGCTGCGCACGACGCTCCAAGCCTGCGAGCTGTCGCCGCTCGCGACGACCGTCACCAGCCGCAACGGCACACCACGCAGGGCGGCCTCGTCAGCCGCCCACAGGGCTGCGGTCGCCGACTCAGCGGAGCCATCAACGCCCGCCAGCACGCACCGCATCCGCTTTCCCCCACGTCGAGATCGGATGGACCGGGTCTTACCCAACTCGTTCTCGGGTACCACCGGTGCCGAACGCCCAACCCAGCTGTCACCTCCGGCGTCTGTGGTCGGCCAATGCCGTCATCCGGCGCCGGTATTCCTCTTCGTCGAATGGGGGTACTTCTCGCTCCAGCTCGCGAGGGTGTCGGCGAGGACGCGCTCCTCTTCGTCTTGGATCGCCGCTGCGCGGCCCTCGACGTGGAAGCTGTACCAAGCCTGCTCGGTGCCGACCGTGTGCCAGGCGTGGACGGCTTCGAGGGGTGCACCGCGCATGGCGGCCTCCTCGAATGCCGTGTTCAGCACCGTTTCCACGCCAGGCGAGTCGTCCACGCCAACTACGACGGCGGCGTCGGAGGCTTCCGTCGAGGGCCGTCGCACCACTGCGACCGAGCAGTGCCCGCGTGCGCACAGGGCGACCGCGACCGAACCCATCAGCCCAGTCCACGGATCGCCAGTACCAGGTTCGCCAGGGCCGCGCCGAAGGAGATGCGCCGGTCCCGCCCATGGGGGTCGTGCTGCGCCAGCAGTTTCGGTCGCTCCCGGAGCTGGGCGGTCCGGCCGTGGATCGTCAGCGCCCACGGGCGGGTGTTGTGCACGGACGGTGCACAGTCGACCGCTTCACCGAGCATGGCCGATTCCGCGGCGGACCACGCGTCCGGCCCGTGGCTCCCGTCCATCTCGGCGCTGCCGACACTCATCGCGACCCCTCTTTCTCCTGGTGTGCGACGGAGTCCTGGGCGATGCTGCGGACGAGATCGACCGCGGTGAGCACGCCGCACACCCGCCCGTGCCGCATGACCAAGACGGCATCGGTGTGGGCGTCGATCATGCGTTGCGCTGCGACACCGATGTCGTCGGCCGCGTCCACCCGGGGTCCCTGCGCCGGGCACAGCGAGCCGACCGAAGTGGTCGTCTTCGGGTACTGGGCCGCGATGCCCTGCAGCAGGTCTGCCGCGTTCACCAGCCCCACGGTGTCCTCGTCGGCGACCACGGCGAGGTGGTGCACGTCGCGGCGGTACATCTCGTACAACGCATCCATCGCGGCCAGCTCGGGTCGGACCGCGACCACGGGGGTGCTGGCGAGGTCGAGCGCGGTTTCCTGGTCGGTCATGTTCCACCTCGAAGGGCCGTACCCGGTCCCGACCGTCGCGCGCCCGCAGCGTCCCAGCTAGGGGAGATGGTCACTCGCCGCCGTCAGACGCGGAGCTTGCGGATGAAGGGATCTTCGGGTTCGTGTGGCTCCAAGCGGATGCGCGCGTCGGGGATGCGAACGCCCTGCTCGGTGACGATCACGGGGTTGAGGTCGGCCTCGGCGACCTCGGGGAGCAGTTCGGCCATCCGTGCCGTGCGCAGGAGCACATCGATCACGGTGTCCACATCCAGCGGCCGGTCCGGTCGCGGGCCGAACAACTGGGGCGCGGCCCGCAGTTCGTGGAGCATGTCCTGGGCATCGCGGGTCGTGAGCGGTACGAGGCGTCGGCTGCGGTCGGCGATCAGGTCGGTGTCGGTGCCTCCCATGCCGAAGACGACGATCGGGCCGAAGGAGGGTTCGCTGAGCACACCGACTAGGAACTCACGCCCCGGCTCGACCATGGGTTGCACCACGACACCGTGGAACCCGGTGCCGAAGCGGTTCCGCAGCCGCGCCCATCCAGCGCGCAGTTCGGCGACCGTGGACACGGCGAGCACCACGCCGCCGGCTCGGCCTTTGTGCACGAGTCCCTCCGCTTGGGCTTTGAGTACGACGCTGCCGCCCAGCTCGTTGAACGCGGCACGGGCTGCGGCTTCGGTGTTGCATACCGTCGAGGGCACGGTCGGGAGTCCGAAGGCCGCGAGGAGTTCCTGCACCGCATCGGGTTCAAGCCAACCGCCTTCGGGCGTTCGGGCCAGCGCCTCGGCCACGAGACGGCGCGCGGCAGCCACGTCGATGTGCGGGAGGTCTGGCACGGCGCCCTGCGGTCTGGCCAGCCAGCGGGCATACCCGGTGACGTCAGCCAACGCACGGGCGGCGAGCGTGGTGTCGGCGAACATTGGCACCCGGATCTCACCGGCAGCAAGCGAGATCAACGATTCCCGCTGTCCTGCGTGCACGGCGAGCACCGGTTTGTCGCATCCGTCGGCGCGGGCGCGGGCCACGGTGTCGGCGAGGATCGCAGCCGGGTTGCTGACTGCGGTCTGTAGGACCGGAACGACCACGGCCTCGACTGCGGGGTCCCGCAACACGAGCTCCACGCTCCGGCCGAAGGCGGCCTCGTCGATCGTGGCGGTCGTGTCGACCGGGTTGCGCACGCTGGCCTCTTTCGGCAGCAGCTCCGCGAGTTCACGTTCTGCCTGTTGCAGCACCGCGAACTCGAGTCCGGCTTGCGCGCAGGCGTCGGCGGCGAGCACGCCGAGGCCACCTGCATTGCTGATCACAGCCACGCGCGGTCCGGTTGGCAAGGGCTGCCAGCTGAGCACGCAGAGCACGGCGGCGAGTTCTTCCAGATCGTCGACCCCGATCGCGCCGGTCTGCCGCAGCAAGGCGTCCCGGCTGCTGCGCGGGGTCGCGGTCGCTGCCGTGTGCGAGAGAGCGGCTTGCTGGGCGATCGGGCTGGCACCGCTGCGCAGCACGATCAGGGGCTTAGTCCGGCCGATCCGCCGTGCCAGCCACGCGAACTTGCGGGGGTTGCCGAAGGATTCCAGATACAGCACGCCGATTCGGGTGCGTGCATCGCGCTCCCACCACAGCAGCATGTCGTTGCCGCTCACATCGTACTTGTCCCCTGTGGACACCAGGGTGGACACGCCCAGCCCGACGTCGTCGAGTTTCTCCAGCAAGGCGATGCCCACGCCGCCGGACTGCGTGGCGATGCCCACCTCGCCCTCCGGGATCCCCGCAGCGCTGAAGGTCGCATCCAGCCGCACGGCCGGGTCGGAGTTGACCACGCCGAGGCAATTCGGTCCCACCAGCCGCATCCCCCACCGACGAACGGCCGTGAGCAAGCCGTCCACAACGATTGGCTTACCGGTGATTCCCGCTGCCACCACGGCCAGTGCACGCACCCCGCGCCGTCCGCATTCCTCCGCCACATCCGGGACGCTGTCGGCAGGCACGCACAACACCGCCATTTCCGGCGGTTCCGGAAGATCGGCCACGGATCGGAAAGCGGTCAGGCCGTGGACGTCGCCGCCGCGGCGGTTGACCGCGTAGATCGTTCCGGTATATCCGCCCTGGATGATGTTGCACAGCAAGGCGTTGCCCACCGCCGATGCCCGGTGGCTCGCACCGACGACCGCCACCGACGCCGGGCAGAGCACGCGGCGGAGGCTGGCGACGTCCGCGACCCGCTCGCGGTCGCTGACCCTGGCGTAATACGGCTCCCCGGAATCCAGCGCGATTCTCACCTGGTACGACGAACCGTCCAGACGGGCGTCGTACTGCAGGCCGCTGTCGCGGAGCACCCGCAGCATCGCCGAGTTCGCCGCCAACACCTCCGCGAGGAACGCCCGCACACCGCGTCGCCGTGCTGCCGCGACCAGGTACTCCAGGAGCAAGGTCGCCACCCCACGCGCGTGCCGAGCGTGTTCGACCAGAAACGCCACTTCGGCCACTTCCGGGATCACCACCTCGAAATGGCCAACGCCGATTAGAAGCTGACCGGTGAACACCCCGAGCGCGACCACATGCGCATCACCGGTTTCCACCAGTTTCTGCGCAAATCGCTTGACGGCCGATTCCGACGGTGCGCCGAAGAACCTGAAGTAGCGGTCCTCAGTCGAGAGCGTGCCGTGCAAGCGTTCCAGCTCGGCGAGATCGCCAGGCTCCAGCGGGCGGACGGTGACAACGCTGCCATCCGTGAGCACCGCCCGCACGGCCTCCGTGCTGTCTACTGCTGGCACCGGCTCGGCTCCCCTCACGCGATTCCCCGCACTCGTGAGAAGACCACCCCACCTCAACGGCGACGATAGGGCCCATCGGCCCTATCAGCACGACGGTCGTGGTTGGCAGCGTGGTCAGAGTTGCGGACCTGGCATCGTGGGGAGCGCGAGGCATGGCACGTACGAAGCAGTCCGTCGTCGTCGGCGTGGACGGCTCTGAGTCATCGTTGGAAGCGGCGTTGTGGGCAGCGGCCGAAGCCGAACGCCTATTGCTTCCGCTGCGCGTGGTCCTGGTCAACAACGATCCCACCCGCGATCCGTTCGCCAAGGAAGTGGTGCGCGACATCGGCAACACCTGCCGCCGGGCCGTGAGCGACCTGGAAGTCAGCGAAGAAGTCACCAACGGACATCCCGCCGAGGAGTTGGTGCACCGATCGGCCTCCGCGCGGCTGATCGTGGTGGGCTCCCGCGGACAAGGCGCGTTCCGGGAGACGCTGCTCGGTTCAACCAGCGCAGCGGTCGCCACGCACGCCTCGTCCCCGGTAGTCGTCGTCCCCGCCCCCGGCGCCGCTACGTCCGGACCCGTAGTCGTCGGGGTCGATGACTCGACCGGGAGCCGGAAGGCATTGCGCTACGCCTTCGACGCCGCTGACCGACGCCGCAGTGAACTCGTCGCAGTGCAGGCGCTGCCGAACGCCTACTTCATCCCCGGCCCCTACGACCACCCGGACCGCGACGAACTCGTGGCAAACGCCAAGAAGCGCCTCGCCGAACAGGTGTCCGCCTGGACTGAGTCCTACCCGGAAGTGGTCGTGCGCCAGATCGTGTCGAACATCCCGCCGGCGCAAGTACTGCGCGAGGCCGCACAGCATGCGCAGCTGCTGGTGGTGGGCCATCGTGGGCTCGGGGGATTTCCCGGTCTGCTGGTGGGTTCGGTGGCCAGAGGCGTGTTGCACCACCCGCCGTGTCCGGTCGCGGTGGTCCCGGGCTGAAGGCCTCTTCCCGGAGGGGGAGTCCGTGGGGCGAGATGCGTTCGTGGAATGGGAACAGCGGTTCGGGCACGGCGAGACCGGAGTGCTCGGGCGGTTGCATGCCGCTGCTGCGCGACGGGAGCGCATCAGCGCGAGCGACCTGCACGTCATCGCCGAGGAGGTCCGGCGGCCGGTGGCCGCGGTCACCGGTGCGGCGGGATTCTACGCCGATTTCGCCGGTCCGCGCGGCACTCGTCACGTCCGGATCTGCGCCGGAACCTCGTGCTTCGTCTCGGCAGGAGGCCACACCATGCCGCTGGCCGAAGCGGCTCTCGGTGTCGAACCGGGCCACGCCAGCGCCGATGGTTCGACGTCGTTGGCCGGGGTCTACTGCCTGGGCTATTGCTACGCCTCGCCGACCGCCCTCGACGGGCACACGCCGATCACCGGTCCTGCGCTCGGTGACCGGTTGCTCTCCGCCGACCACCCGGTCGCCCCGGCGCCCGCGATCCCCTACCGCGTCGCCGGCCGCCGGGCCGTGACGCTCGCGGGGCTGACCGGTGCGGAGGACGCCTGGCAGGTGTGGCCGCATCTCGTCACCAACGGATCCCCGGACGCGGTCCGCGCCGAGGTCGCGATCGCCGGCCTGCGCGGCCGAGGCGGTGCCGAATTCCCGGTGGTGCAGAAGTGGGAGGCGGTGCGCGGCCCGGCGCCGAGGTTCGTGGTGGCCAACGGCGACGAGGGCGATCCTGGTTCGTTCTGCGACCGACTGCTGTTGGAAAGCGACCCGCACCGCGTGCTGGAAGGACTGGCCCTCGCCGGTTTTGCGGTCGGCGCGAACCGGGGCGTGGTGTTCGTGCGGTCGGAATACCCCGTTGCGGTGGGGAGGATGCAGGCTGCGGTGGAAGCAGCGCGCGCTGCGGGGCACTTCGGGGCCGGTGTGCACGGCTCGTCGTTCGACTTCGACGTCGAGATCGTGGAAGGCGCAGGATCCTACGTCGCCGGGGAGGAAACCGCGCTGCTACACGCCTTGCAGGGGTTTCGCGGCAGCGTCCGGCCCCGGCCGCCGTACCCGACCGAGTACGGCCTGGCCGGGCAGCCCACCGTGGTGAACAACGTCGAAACGCTCGCGGCGGTGCCGTGGGTGCTGCGACACGGCGGCACCGCATACGCACGACTCGGCACCCCGGTCGAAACCGGCACCAAACTGGTGTGCCTGAGCCAGCGCTTCCGAAATCCCGGCGTCTACGAGGTCGAGTTCGGGGTCCCGCTGCGCTACCTCGTCGAAACTCTCGGCGGTGGCCTCAAACCCGGCTACCGGCTTCGGGCCTTGCAGGTCGGCGGGCCGCTCGGCGGGTTCCTCTCCCCCGACGACCTGGACGTCCCGCTGCTGGCCGAGGCGCTCGCCGAAGCCGGGGTGGCGCTCGGGCACGGCAGTCTCGTCGCCATCGACGACGGGATCACCGCGCGGGAGTTGCTCCGGCACGTGTGGAGCTTCGCCGCAGCCGAAAGCTGCGGCGCCTGCACCCCTTGCCGCGTCGGCACCCGGCGCGGCCGGGAGTTGGCTGCATGCTTCCCGACCAGTTCGGAGAAAGTACTGTCACAGCAGGAAAAACTGCTCGACGTGATGAGCACCGGCAGCCTGTGCGCCTTCGGCCGGGGCGTACCGGGCTCGGTACGAAGCCTGCTGCGCGTCTACCGGGACGAACTCCTCGCAGGAGAACGCTGATGCGCGTCACCATCGAGAACACCACTGTGGACGTCGCGGACGACGCCACGGTCCTCGACGCCGTGCGCGCCAGCGGCACCGACCTGCCGACCCTCTGCCACGACGACCGGCTATCCCCACGCGGGTCCTGCCGCACCTGCCTGGTCCGCGCGGGAGGCCGAATCGTCGCCGCGTGCACCACGCCCACCAGCGAAGACATGCACGTCGACCTCGACGACCCCACGGCCCGACGAGCGGCCAAGGAAGCGGTCGAACTGATCATCTCCGAACTCCCTGCAAGAGCATTGGAAATCCCGGCCGAACGCAGCGAACTCGTCCGGGCCTGCGCCCACTTCGGCATCACCGCCAGCAGCTTCACCGGCGCCACGCACGACCGAGGCGTCGACCACTCACACCCCTACGTCAAGCTCGACCGCGACCTGTGCATCGCCTGCGGGCGATGCGTAGCCATGTGCGCCGAAGTCCAAGGCACCTTCGCACTCGAACTCACCGGCCGCGGCTTCAACACCGTCGTCACGCCAGGCGACGGCGGGCCATGGGTCTCCTCCCCCTGCGTCGGCTGCGGCGGCTGCGTCGACAGCTGCCCCACCGGCGCACTGTCCGAACCCGGCCTGCTCGACCTCCGCCCCATCACCACGAC
This sequence comes from Saccharopolyspora sp. ASAGF58, assembly GCF_012277335.1. Lineage (NCBI taxonomy): Bacteria > Bacillati > Actinomycetota > Actinomycetes > Pseudonocardiales > Pseudonocardiaceae > Saccharopolyspora > Saccharopolyspora sp. ASAGF58. The sequence goes on from NZ_CP040605.1 coordinate 7,280,035, forward strand.
GACCACGACCACCTGCGGCTACTGCGGCGTCGGCTGCACCCTCGACGTCCACGTCCGCGACAGCACCATCGCCGCCATCACCCCGACGCACGGCGCTCCGGTCAACCGCGGTCACGCCTGCATCAAGGGCCGATTCGCCCACGCCTTCACCCGCGCCGAAGACCGCCTGACCACACCCCTGCTGCGACGCGACGGGCAACTGGTCGAAACGACCTGGCACGAAGCCCTCACCACGATCGCCCAGCGACTGACGGACATCCGAGACCGGCACGGCCCGGACGCCATCGCCATGATCTCCTCCGCCCGCGCCACCAACGAGGAGAACTACCTGGCCCAGAAGTTCATCCGCACCGCCATCGGCACCAACAACATCGACAACTGCTCCCGCCTGTGCCACGCACCCTCGGCCGCCGGGCTCACCGCTACCTTCGGTCTAGCCGGCGGCACCAATCCGCTCGACGACCTCGACCACGCCGACTGCATCCTGCTCGCCGGCGCCAACCCCACCGAGGCCCACCCCGTCGTCGGGGCCCGCATCAAGCAACGCGTGCTGGCCGGAGCCCGGCTCGTCGTTGTTGATCCCCGACGCATCGAACTCGCCGCGCTCGCCGACGTCCACCTGCAAAACCGGCCGGGCTCCAACGTCGCCGTCTTCAACGCGCTCGCACACCAGCTGATCGACGACGACCACATCGCTCACGACTTCCTCGACCAGCGCACCACCGGGTTCGACGAGGCCGCCGCGCTCCTCCAGGACTACCGGCCGGACACCGTCGCCGGCATCGCCAACGTGCCACCCGCGGCCCTTGTGGCAGCCGCAAGGATTTTCGGACGGGCAGAGCATCCTGTCATCGTCTACGGGCTCGGGATCACCGAGCACGCCCACGGCACCGACGGCGTGCGCACCCTCGCCAACCTCGCCATCCTGCGCGGCGCGGTCGGCACCCCGGGCTGCTGCGGGATCCTCCCACTGCGCGGACAGAACAACGTCCAAGGCGCATCCGACATGGGTGCACTGCCGGACACGCTGCCCGGCTACCAACCCGTCACGGACGCGGCCGTCCGCGACCGCTTCGCAGCCGCCTGGGGTCACCCGGTGCCCGAACGCCCCGGCCTGCGCATCCCGCAGATGTTCGACGCAGCCATCAATGGAAACGTACGGGCGCTGTACGTCATAGGCGAGGACATCGCCCAAAGCGACCCGAACACCGGCCACGTTCGCGCCGCCCTGCGCGCATGCGACCTCGTGGTCTGCCACGACCTCTTCCTGTCCCGGACCGCCGAGCACGCCGACGTCGTCCTGCCCGCCGCCTCGTTCCTGGAGAAGGACGGGACCTTCGTCAACTTCGACCGCCGCTTCCAACGCGTACGCCCCGCACTCACCCCACCGGGCCAGGCGGACACCGACTTCGGCATCCTGCACCGCCTCGCCCGCGCCCTGGACGCCGACCTCGGGTGCCACACACCCGCCGAAGCACTCACCGAATGCGCTGCCCTGACACCGGTCTTCGCCGGAATCTCCCACCACCGGCTCGACACCGAAGGCCCGCTGCACTGGCCCTGCCAAGCACCCGACCAACCCGGAGAGGCCGTGCTCTACCGCGAGCGGTTCTCCACTCCTGACGGCCGAGCAGCACTGGCCGCACTCCCCTACCTCCCACCTGGCGAACAACCCGACGCCGAGTTCCCCTACCTGCTGATCACCGGCCGACGGCTCGTGCACTACAACACCGGATCCATGACCCGCCGCACCCCCAACACCGAACTCCGCCCCACCGAAACCCTCGAACTCCACCCCACCGACGCCGCCCACCTCCGCGTGCTAGCAGGCACCAAGGTGACCGTGACCAGCCGCTGGGGCCGAGCCACCCTGACCGCCCACCCCAGCCACGACATCGCGCCAGGCCAGGCCTTCGCCTCCTTCCACTTCCCGAACGCGGCCATCAACGACCTCACCTCGCCCCACACCGACAACACCACCGGCTGCCCCGAGTACAAGGTCACCGCAGTACGCATCACGCCGACACGGTGAGCACGAACCGGGTTTGCCAGATAACCGGCTCACGGACCGAACCGTTGGAGAATCACCAGCCGGCCGCGCCTTCTCAACGACCGTCCTGATTCGAGGTCGATCGGCCCTCCCGCGCAGCCGCAGTTCTCGCCACCGTGGCCTCGCAGGATAAAACGGGACGACACCATCCAATGCGATTCGCAGCGGCAAGCCGGGGGATTCGGGGAGGAGCGATGCAAGCCGGAGACATCATGTCACGGCCGGTCGTCACCGTCCGCGATTTCGACACGATCAAGACCGCAGCCGGAGTGCTGGCCGAACACGGTTTCACCGCCGCACCGGTCGTCGACGACGACGGCGTCCTCATCGGCATCATCACCGAGGCCGACCTGATCCGAGACGCAATTCCCCACGATCCCCGCAGCGGTGTTCGCGACGTGTGGCAAAGCGCACCGCCGACCGCAGTGAACCAGATCATGACGAAGAAGGTGCGCGCCGCGGCACCGGCCACCGATTGCGCCGACATCGCAGAGACGATGCTGAAGCACAACCTGCGCGCCGTCCCCGTCGTGCAGAATCGCGTCGTCGTCGGCATCGTCACCCGACGCGACCTCATGCGCGGAATCGCCCACGACGACGTCGTGATCCGCAACGACGTTCGCCGCAACCTCGACCGCTGCAGCGGGCTCGACCAGTGGCCGGTGTCCGTGCACGACGGCGCGGTCGAGATCACCGACCCGGTCGGCGACCCGGCCAGCCACGACATCGCCCGCGCGTTGGCGCTGGCAACCCCGGGTACGCGGCAGGTGACCGTGGTCGAAGCCGAGCCGAATCGACTGCACGCGTAGCGTACGGAGGAAGCCATGCAAGTCGAAGAAGTTTTCCACCCAGGGACGCTGACGTGTGACGCGTCCGATCCGCTCGAAGAGGTCGCCAGGAAGATGAACGCGGACCACGTCGGCGCTCTCGCCATGCTCGACAACGACAGGATCACCGGCATCATCTCAGAACGGGACATCGTCCGGGCCGTCGCGGAGAAGGCCGATCCGCGAACGGCAACAGCCACCCTGTTCGCATCGCACCAACTGGAAACCGCAGTCTTCGGGGAAGACACCCGAGATGTCGCACGGCGGATGCTCGACGCCGGGATCCGTCACCTACCGGTCAAGCAGGGCCGAATGGTCGTCGGCGTGATCTCCATGCGTGACCTGCTGGCCATCGAAACCTGGCTGTGAGACCACGACCGGCGTGGCTCATCAAGCGGATTCCGCACCGCTCTGCGCCCGGCAGGGTGGTGCTACCTGGGCAGCGCGGTACTCGAGATGCAGGTGAGACGACTTGCAGGTCATCGAAGCGATCCGAAATTCGTGCGCCCCAGCTCCCACGCAACAGAGGACCGAACATTAAATTCAACTGGACATCAAGCACCGAAGTGGTGCCAGTCTCGCTTATAGTGTCCCGCCCGCCGTGCGCGGGGCTGCCGACTCGTTCCTGTCGTCGCCGATGGGGTCTCGTTTGAGGTAGTCCTCCATGTCGAACATGTTGCCCTGCGAGCGGTCCATGACATCGAGCATCGTGGTCATTTCCGCGACCTGTTCGACCTGTTCGGTCAGGAACCAACGCATGAACTGCTCGCCGAGGTAGTCCTCATCCTCCCGGAGCGTCTGCGACAACGTCGTGACTTCGTCGGTCACGGCACGCTCCTTCTCCAAGGCGAGGGCGATGAGCTCACGGGGATCCTCGAAGGTGTTGCGGGCGGCCGGAACTCCGGGAATCTCGACCTCGATGTTGTTGTCCAACATGTATTGGACGATCCGCATCGCATCGTTGCGCTTCTTCACCGAGTGCCGGTAGAAGTACGAAGCCAGCCGGGGCAGATCCCGCTGGTCGAACCACACCGCGATCGCAAGGTACTGCTGCGCCACGGCCAACTCGTTGCCCACCTGCTCCTCGAAGAGGTTCTGGGTACGCGACGTGCGGGGCACGATCTTCACAACGGTAGCCATACACAAACGCTACGGCGCACCGTTGGCCGCAAAGAACCCGGTTTCCGGCATTCAAGCCAATCGACCGATACCCACCCGCCACACCAAACGCGCTTCGCAACTCCCCTCGACAAACCTTCTTCGAGAAGATCGATATTCCTTTGTTTCTGCTCGGTTTCGGTCATCGGGTCCGGCGGGCTCGGCTGCATCACAGCGTGTGGCTGGCGCGGACGACGACGATTGGGCACTCGGCGTGGTGCAGCACGCCGTGAGCTACCGACCCCAGCAGTCGCTCGAATCCACCCCGCCCGCGGTGTCCCACGACGAGCAGTTGAGCGCCTGAGGCCGCCTTCGTCAGTTCTTCGACAGGGTGTCCGAAACGCACCTCCTCGCGGACCGTGACATCTGGGTAGCTCTCGCGCCACTGCCCCAGCTGCCCAGACAGCGCCTGCTGCGCATCGTCCAGGCTGAACCAGGTTGCGCCCGAGGGTGCCTCGATCCACGAGTACTCGGCCGTGATCGGACGCCACACGTGCATCGCCACCAGGTCTGTCCGCCGCGCAGCCGCCGCGTCGAAGGCGAACCACAGTGCCGCCTGGCTTGGTGCGGACTCATCCACGCCGACCACGACGGGACCGGCGGTGAAGCTGGTGCGTCGGTCCCGGATGACTGCGACGGGGCAACGAGCGTGCATGGCCACAGCCGTGCTCACCGAGCCCAGCACCGATTCGGCAACGCGGCCGAGCCCGCGCGATCCGACCGCCACGAGCCGTGCCTCCGCTGAGGCCCAGAGCAGTTCTTCGATGGGACGCCCGTGCCTGATCTCCTCGAAAACCTCCACCAGAGGGCGGTCGTTGCGGCACAGCTCCGCGGCGTTGGAGAGCGTTTCCCACGCCTCGTCATCCCGGCTCGGATTCTCGCCGACGATCATCAAGCGCAGTGGGGCGTTGTGGAGATCCGCCTCCTTCGCTGCCCACAACGCGGCCACCGACGACGGCTCAGAGCCGTCAACTCCCACCAGCACCGGCATGCTGCTGTTCGCCGTCATGACGCGACACCTCACTATCAAGCACGAACGTCGCATTAGGTCGTCGGATTCTTCCCAGTGTGTCCACCCAGAGCATGGCTCGCTGGGATGATGACCGCCCTGGCGATCTCTGGTCGGCGACTCTGCCCCTGCGCCCTGACCCGCCGTCCAGTGAGACCGCTACAGATAGCTCGGACGCCCGGGCGTGGCGGTCGCTGTTGCTCACCGCTTCGCGAACGACCGCTTCGGTGTGCTCCGCCAACGTCGCGGGCAGGGCATCCAAGGAACCCGACATCCGCACGATGATCTGCATCGGGGCATCACCGACCAGTTCGCCGATGGTCTGCTGGACGCGCCCTCGGAAGCGGGCGAACCCGCGGGGCAGGCGTGCAAAGGCGGCGGCCAGGCGCCACCGCCTGGCCGGGGTCACTCGCTGCGGTTACTGAGCGCGCCTGCCGAGGACATCGCTGATGTACTGGGCGGGTCCTTCGTCAATCTCTCGATCCTGACTGCTACACGGAGGAAGTTGCTGCTATGCGCCGCCTATTGATCATTGCTGTTGGCCTCGCTGGGTTGACGTTGCTCGGCTTGCTTTCTCATCGCCGCACAAGCCGGCGGCGATGAGCAGGATCCGGCGCGCCCGCAGCCGCACACGGCGCTCGCGCCGCCCATCTGCTTCCACGGAAGCGTCTTCGAACGATCTGCCGCTCGGGTGAATGGGCGCCCAACAGTGGCAATGCAGGGGTTGGACCGCTAGGAGCTTCGCCGCCTCGCCGGGTGGCAGTTCGCCTGTGCGGTAGCGATGGGCCGTCTATCACGTGGTCGTCTGAAACTTCTGGCGGATTTGGTCAACCATCTCCTGGTAGGTCACTTCGTAGACGGCATGCACGTCCCAACTCACCAGGTCCATGTACGGCTGGAGCAGATCGGTGAGCTCGTGCGGGTCATCGGTATCGACGAGCAGGAAACCAGAGCCACCGCCGGCCAGGTTGTACCAGCCGCGAATCTTGTCCGGCTTGTTGGTTCCTGCATCGTGCTGTTCAAGCACCCGGCGCCGAACGTCGTCCGCACGAGTGTTCTGGTGCCATCGGAAACGGCAGTACCACAGCATGGCATTACCCCCAATTTTGTTGATATCGCAGGACAACCGATCTACGTGCGATATGTCCACGCTATCCGGACCCAGGCCATGTCGCAGGAGCTCACAAAACACCTGTCGTTGGATGCGTCTCACGTGCATGCTGGCGAGTTGCCAAGCCGGCGCCGATGCTGATGCGGCATGGGACCAGGGGTTAGCTGTGCTTTGCCCAGCGGCGCAGCACTGCTTCGGCTCGCTCTTGTTCCTCCAGCGCGAGGTCCGTGGCGATCAGTGCGTTCCGCAGCCGAGGTGCCCAGTAATGCCGCAGCATGCGCACGCGCTGCCGGGTCGTGGCTACTTCCGCACTGATCAACCGCAACGCCGCGAGGTCGACGGCGTGACGCACGGCCGTCCCGAGTGCTGCTTTGTGTGCTGCTTCTGCTTTGATCACGGCAGCGCTGCAGAGTATTGCCGGCGAGTCATGGCCGCGCCGCGGCAGGGTGCAGGTGACGTCGTCCGGATACCGCACCCCCATCGCGGTGGTCCAGTGGATGCGGACTTCGGCGGCTTGATCGGGATGTGCGACTCGGAGCCCGCGTTGCCCGGTGAGCAGGGCTGCGCGCATCAGCCAGGTTTCGGCTTCCTTTGCCGTGTTGGTCCATTCTTGTTCGCTGGTGCGGGCCCGTTGCGCCAGTCGGTGCTCTTCTTGTTGCAAAGCACGCAGTTTCTGCTCTAGCAGCGCGGCACCTCGCTCGGCGACCTCCAGCCGACGGCGCAGCCGCAGCCGTCCGGCTCGTCCCGGTGGGACCCGGATCTCGGCCACCTCGGTCACCCCGCTTCCTGCTGTTCCGCCGAATCGCTGCGTCGCCGGTCGACGAGGTCGCTCGGCAACATGGTCAGTTCGCGGACCGGGAGGCGCAGGAGCACCTGCCAGGCGCGTTCGAGGGTGTCGTCCAGGGTTCGGGACTCGTCAGGGCGTTGGGCGACCAGGTCGTGCCGGAACGCCTCCTCAAAATCAAGATATGCCCGATCGGTTCGGCTCAGCGCCGATGCTCCGATCAGTTCGGACAGCTCCCGCAGCTGCCGGGCCCTGGCGAGCGCGGCCACCAGTTGCGCGGCGACGGGCAGGTGGTCCGCCCTCGTGCGGTTCGGGCCGGCTCCGACTCGCATGAGGCGGGACAGCGAGGACAGGGGATCGATCGGCGGGTAGATGCCTTGTGCGTTCACCTCGCGGGAGAACACGATCTGCCCCTCGGTGATGTAGCCGGTGAGGTCGGGCACGGGGTGGGTGATGTCGCCGCCCGGCATGGTGAGCACGGGCAGCACCGTCACCGAACCAGGCAGACCGCGGATCCGGCCGCACCGCTCATACACCGCTGCCAGGTCGCTGTAGAGGTACCCGGGATAGGCGCGGCGTCCCGGGATCTCGCCGCGGGCGGCGGAGACCTCGCGCAGGGCCTCGGCGTAGCTGGTCATGTCGGTCAACACCACGAGCACGTGCCGCCCGCCGTCGAAGGCCAGCGCCTCTGCGATGGTCAGCGCCAGCCGCGGCGTGAGGATTCGCTCGATCACCGGGTCATCGGCGGTGTTCAGCAACAACACGAGCTCTCCAGCGGCCGAGCGTTGGGCCAGAGCGTCCTGGACGAACGCGGCATCGGTGTGCGTCAGGCCCATGCCTGCGAACACCACTGAGAAGGGCTCGCCCCCGACGTTGGCCTGCGCCGCGATCTGGGTGGCCAACTCCAGGTGCGGCAGTCCCGGGAGGGAGAACACCGGCAGTTTCTGCCCGCGCACCAGGGTGGTCAGCGCGTCGACCGCGGACAGCCCGGTGAGCACCGGCTCGGCCGGGGGTTCGCGGCGCACGGGGTTGATCGGGGCACCGGCCACCGTGGCGTGCCGCGCCCCGAACACCGGGGGGCCGCCGTCGGCGGGATCACCTCGGCCATTGCAAACCCGACCCAGCCAGCCTGGTCCGACCGGGACGCGCAGCGGTTCTCCGCTGAACTCCAGCCGGGTTCCCGCGGTGTCCATGCCGACCGTGCCCTCCAGCACCTCCACGACGGCGAGGTCCCGGTCGACCTCCAGCACCAGGCCGTGTCGCAGCTCGCGGGTGGACAACCGGATCCACACGAACTCGTCCCAACCGACACCCCGAACACCGGCGACAAACGCCAGCGGGCCGCGAAGCTCGCGAACCCCGGTGTACTCGATGCGCTGACGGGCGATCACGGCTGCAACTCCCGGAGCGCGGAGAGCACAGCCCCGCAGACCCGGCGGACGCCGTCGGCATCGTGCGGTGCGGTCTCCTCCCGAACGCGCACCAGGGGTGTGAAATCGAATTCCTCGATCACCTCGACGGATACGCCTGCGCCGACCAACCCCTGGCATTCGGTTGTGATTGCGAGTACCGCCTCGACCAAGGCGACCGATTTCTCCTCCCCGCAGAAGGAATCCATAGTGGACAATGCGTTCTGCTGCAGGACCGCTTCCCGGATCAAACGGCCACCCAGCAGCACGACTCGTTCTCGCTCCGGAAGCGCACCGGCACCGACCAGCTCGGCGAACTCCGACAGCCTGTCCGACTCGGCGAGCAGGCCAAGCACTCGCGCCCGCCGCTGAGACCACTGCGGGTCGCCCGCACGGACTTGGTGTCGCGCCAGCAGGTCGGCGTCGCGGGAGAACGAGTCCGACCACGACACCGCCGGGTAGTGCCGGGCGTAGGCGAGGTCCCGGTCCAGTGCCCACCGGCATCGCACGAACCGTTCGGTGTGAGCCGTGACCGGTTCGGTCATGTCTCCGCCCGGTGGGGACACGGCGCCGACGATGGTCACCGAGCCAGTCGCCCCGCCGAGCGTCTCGACAGCTCCGGCCCGTTCGTAGAACGCAGCCAAAGCCGATGCCAGGTTAGCGGGGTAGCCCTCTTCGGCGGGCAGGATCCCGGTGCGGGAGGCGAACTCCCGCAACGCCTCGGCCCAGCGGGAGGTGGAATCCGCGATGACGACCGCGTTGTGGCCCATGTCGCGGAAGTGCTCGGCAACCGTGACGCCCGTGTAGATGCTGGCCTCCCGGGCCATCATCGGCATGTTGGAGGTGTTGGCGATGACAACCGTCCGGTCGGCGAGCCGACCACCGGTTCGTGGATCGGCGAGCGCGAACAGCTCGGCGACGACCTCGGCCATCTCGTTGCCGCGTTCACCGCAGCCGACGTAGACGATCACATCGGCGTCGCACCACTTGGCCACCTGCTGCAGCAGCACGGTCTTACCCGTGCCGAAACCTCCCGGCACCGCGGCCGTGCTGCCCTGTGCGACGGGGAACAGCATGTCCAGCACTCGCTGCCCTGTGTGCAGGGGCCCGACTTCCGCCTGTCGGGCGCGGTAGAGATGCGGCCGACGCACCGGCCAGTCGCTCCACAAGCCCACAGGTGTTCCGTCGACGCTCGCGACCACGGCGTTCTGCGGTTGCTCGCCTGCTGCCAGATCGTCCACCGCACCTGCCAAGCCTGGCGGCACCAGCACCCGGTACTCCGGCGGTCCGACCCCGCGCACCACTCCGATGACTTCTCCCTCCGACACGCGGTCCCCCACTGCCACCCGTGGCTCGAACCGCCACGTGCGTGCCGCGTCGGCTTCGACGGTGCCTGGAGTCAGGAAAGGCGGTGCCGTCGACAACGGCCGCAGCAGGCCGTCGAAGACGTTCCCGAGCAGTCCCGGGCCGAGGTGTGCCTCCAGCGGTTTTCCCCGCGGCAGCACCGAATCTCCGGGGGCGAGTCCGCCGGTGTACTCGTAGGCCTGCACGGTGACGACTTCGTCGCGGATGGCCACGACCTCGCCGGGCAACCCGGCTGCCCCGAGCGAGACGACGTCCGACATCGCCACGGGCCCCAGCTCCTCGGCCTCCACGAGGGGCCCGGCGATCCGCCGGATCCGTCCGGTACTCATGGAGCCCACAGCCGCTCCACATCGGCGCCCAGTTCTTCGACCCCCCGCGCCGCCGCCGTGTGGAAGCTGAGATCCAGCAGCCGCCCCGATGCCTCTCCGATCACCCCGCCGCCGGGCGCATCGCGCACTTGCGCCCCGCCGCCGAGGACCGTGCGCACCCGGGTTGCCAACCGATCTCGGAGCACTGGATCGCCGCGTCGAGCCAAGGAGGTGGTGACCTCGGTCGTCAGCTCCTCGAAGACCTCTCGTTGAGCCACCAGTTCGACCGCTCGTGCGGCCTGCCTGCTGCGGGCCTCTTCGGTAGCAAGCATGGCGTTGGCACCGGCCCGTGCTTGTTCCGCGGCATCGTCGATGATGGCCTGAGCAGTCTTCCGGGCGTTGGCGACCATCATCCCAGCGTCCTGCCGAGCCTCGTGGAGGTCTCGCTCCGCCTCGTGCCCGGCCCGCGCCACCAACGTCTCGCACAGTGGGGCCAGCGCCGTTCGTACCGAGGCGCTCATGGCGGCATCACCGCCACGAGCGGCAATGCACTGCCGTCGAGCCGGTCGGCGAGGGCCTCTGCTGCGGCAGGAGTCAGGATCACCACCGATACGTCATAACCCAAGGAGTCCCACGAGTGCTGCACTGCCGCGCGGTCTTCTCCCCCGAGGACCTCGACACCGGCGAGGCCCCAACCCTGCACCCGCGCCCACTCGCCGATCGCCACCACGGTGCCCATCTCCGTCAAGCCCTCCCAATGAGAACGATCGCGACGATCAACCCGTAGATGGCGATGCCTTCGGCCAGCCCGACGATCACCATCGCTCGACCGAACAGCTCGGGCCGCTCGCTGAGCGCGGCCAGTGCCGCGGCACCGGTGTAGGCGACGGCGATCGCCGCGCCGATCGACGAACCGGCGACCGAGATCGCCGCGCCGAGCAGCGCTGCCCAGTTGCCGGGCGCGGTCTCGGGCGAAGCCTCCGGTGGCATCGCCTCGGCGGAGCCGCCGGTCATCGCCACCACCAGCACCACAAGCGCGGCGACCAGCAGCACCGCATCCAACGCGAGGAACACCTTCAATGCCGCACGTCCGCTGCGCCGCGGGACGAAGACCACTGCGAACACCACCGCCAGCAACGCGGGCAAACCCAACAACCAGGCGATCATGGCGCCTCCCCGGACGAAGCGGTGTGTTCGGTGGGCACGTGCCAGGGCTGGAACGGTCGGCCTTCGACCGCGAACACGCGCGAGAACAGTTCGTAGAACTCCAACCGCAATGCCTGAATCCCGGCCACCAACGCCTCCAACGCGAACGTCAGTGCGTTGCCCACCACGAACAGCCCGACGGCGGCGAATGCACCAAGAAGGCCCATACCGAACAACGCCGCAGTGCCGCGCCACACGAGCCAGCCCAGAGCGGCATGGGTGAGACCGAAGGCGGCCAGCCGCGAGAAGGAAAGCAGGTTCGAGCCGACCCGGATGACCGCGTCGAACACCTGGACACCTGCCTGTAGCGCCCCCGCTGCTCCGCCGCCAGCGACAGCGAAGAACCCGATAGCGGCCAGCACGAGCCCCACCACCGCCACTCCTGCGCCGACCACGGCGAGGACGTCGTTGGACAGGTACAGGCCCCCGGCGGCGGAGCCGATGCCGAGGAAGAGCGCCGCTCCGGCGATCCCCGAGGACGCGTAGACCGCGAGCCGAGGGCCGCCCTCGCGCCATCGGTTGATGATCGCGACCGCATACGCGACCGAGAGGAGTGCCGCACCTGCTCCGACCGCTGCGGTAAGCAGCCGGACCGGCTCGGCCAGCGGAGCCAGCCACAGCACCGGCAACACCCCGGTCGGCCCGAAGAACTCCCCGTAGAGCAGGCCGAACAGGATCCCGGCGAACCCAGCACCGGCCACGAACGGCCACGCCGACCACCATCGCGCCAGCCGACTCGGCCGCCCGGTCGCCAGAACGACACCGGCCGCCATGAGCAGCAAGCCGTGCCCAGCGTCGCCGAACATCATCCCGAACATCAACACGTAGGCGATGCCCGCTGGCAAGGTCGGATCCACATCGGGGTAGGCGACCGTGCCGTAGGTCCGCACCAACCCGGCGAACGACCGGCGCACCGGACCTCCCGAGCGCAGCAACGTCGGCGGATCGACGCCGACCGGCGCGGGAAGCGGTACCACGGCGCCACCGACCGCAGTCAGATTCGCCGTCAATGCCGGCAGCTCCGCGCTCGGACACCAGCCGACCAACCCGGCAACCGCGCCATGCCGTACCGCTGTACTCAGGTGGCCTTCGAGCTCCGCTTCCCCCGCCAACAGGTCGGAGCGCCCCGTGTCCACCAGGGCATCCAGATCGGGACGGTGCGCAGCCAGCTTCGGGGCGACGTCGCCTGAGCGCACCCGTTGCAGCCTCCGAAATGCCTCGCCGTCACCCTCCCCGCCCGACTCGAACTGGACCACTCCCACTTCGGCCACGCGCACCAGCACCTCACGGAAGAGATCGGTCGGGGCGAGCACGGCCACACGCTGCATTCGCACCGGTCGCGCAGCCTCACGCCAGAACATCGAACGCCTCCAGCGGCCTGCCACCACGTGCTGAGAGCTCCAGCGCAGTCCGCACCCGCCGGGCATCGACCCCCAGCAACGCGACGCACCCGAGGACCGCGTCCGGCCCGAATTCCCAAGACCGCAAAAACCTGCGCGCGTCACTGTCCACACGGGCCCACCAGGCGGTCTCCGTCCGCCACAATTCGCCCGGTTCCTCAACGCCTAACAAGGCCCACCGAGCCTCGCCGGGCAGCTTGTCCTTGAAATCGCTCAAAAAAGTGGCTTCCAGCGCATCGGCCCCCAGCAGCGCTGCAGCTCGGCGTGCAGCCGGTTCCGCCAGCGGACGGCCTCCGAGGAACTGCTCACGCGCGACCAGCAAAGCCGCACCTCCAGCGGCCCACGTCTGTGCCTGCGGCACTCGCACAGCGACTCGTACCGCCCACGCGAGTTGCATCCCAACAGCGACCGCCAGAGCAGTCCTTCCGCCAGGGTCGCCCCACGGGGATGCTGCCAGCGCGCGCCGCAATTCGTCCTGCGTTTCCACCGTAGCCAGTCGCGGCCAGGAAACCGCCAGCGCACCAAGGTGATACGGACGGGGAAGCGCACCCCTCCCTCTCCCCCTCGCCCGGGTCCGCTCCACGACGTTGGACACCTCGAACCAACCGGCCAGGGTCCGGACCAGCTCCGCCCCCTCACGCGGCTGCCACCCGGCCAGCACCCGCAGATGCCACAACGCCGTCGCGGCCACGGCTCGCTCTGCGTCCTCAAGCGACTGCCCGGGTCGGACCTCCTGGTGGTACGGGCCGTCGGCAAGCACGTGCAGCGCCTCCGCCAATGAGGAGCACGCGGCCAATTCTCGTGCGCCGCCAGCCCCAAGGCGTCGGCTGAGCAGCGACCTCGCCCGCACGCATCCGGCGCTCCATCCAGGACTCATGGCGCGCGTTCCGAGGGTTCACCGAGAGTGACCAGCGCCGCGGACACGGCTCGGTCGACCAACACGGGCATGCGCCCACGCGCGCGGTCCCGCAGTCGCGCCGCAGTTTCGTTGGCCAACGTGGCGGCGCTCTCCGATTCTCGCTCGACCACACGCCGAGCCTCAGCCACGACGTCCGCACGCACAGCCTCGGCACGAAGGTTGGCATCGGCAATGATTGCCTCGGCCTGTGCTTGGGCCTGCTGCCGAATCTGAGCGGCCTCCTCACGGCCCCTCGCGCAGATCCGCTCCGCCTCGGCCTCGGCGTCCTCAAGCAGCGCGAACACAGGTGCCAGCTCAGCGGACGCCTCCGCCACGCGGTCGACCGGCACACCGGGGCGTACCGCCGCTCCTGGCGTTCCCGCCGAGCGAAAGCGCTCGAAGAAACCCCGTATTCCTCGCATCCGCGTTTCCTCCCCGCACGCGGCCCCGACCCACCGATGGTCGCGCAGACCACCCGCGCACGCAGCCTTGGGCGCCCCGTGTTTCCGGCGAGGCCGACCGCTGCGGTGGGTAGCCCTGGACGGTGGCGGAACCGAAGTCGATGGGGGTGCCCGATGGCCGAGGCCGTTGATCTGGGGCCCGGAGTTCGCCTCGACCCGACCGAGCGGGTCGACCTCCTGCTGCGCGACCTGCGCAGCTCCCGGTCCGGGCTCACCACCCGCGAAGCGCAGCGGCGGCTGGTCCACGCCGGGCCGAACGAACTGCGGCGACGAGGTGGCCGGAGGTGGCCGGGCGAGCTGGCACGGCAGTTCACGCACCCGCTAGCGCTGCTGCTGTGGGCGGCGGCCGGCCTGGCGTGGGCAGTGGGCATCGAACCGGTTGCCATCGCCATCGTCGTGGTGATCGCGATCAACGCCGCGTTCGCGTTCGTCCAGGAACAACACGCGGAGAAGGCGGTGGAGGCGCTCGCTGCCTACCTGCCGATGCGTGCGAAGGTCCTCCGTGACGGGCGGGCGACCGAGGTGGAGGCCATCGAGTTGGTGCCCGGGGACGTGCTCATCATCGAGGAAGGCGATCGGGTCTCGGCGGACGCCCGGCTGCTCGACGGCGGCATCGAGGTCGACCTGTCCGCGCTGACCGGTGAATCGATGCCCGCCTTCCGCTCGGCCGACCTGGTCGACAGCCGCGTTCCCCTGCTGCACGCACGTGACCTCGTGTTCAGCGGCACCACATGCACCGAGGGCGAAGCGCGCGCGGTGGTGTTCGCCACCGGCATGCACACCGAGCTCGGCAGGATCGCCGCGTTGTCCGAGCGAGTGAAGAAGGACGAAAGCCCGCTGGAAACACAGGTGCGGCGGGTCGCCTGGCTGATCGCGCTGATCTCGGTGCTGCTGGGAGCGGCATTCATCCCAGTAGCCACCCTGGGTGCCGGGCTGTCGTTCCTCAACGCCGTGATCTTCGCGGTCGGTCTGCTCGTCGGCAACGTCCCCGAAGGCCTGCTCCCGGTGATCACCCTGGCACTGGCGATCGGAGTGCGCGGACTCGCCCGCCGCGGCGCGGTCGTCAAACGGCTCAGCGCGGTCGAGACGCTCGGTTCAACGGACGTGATCTGCACCGACAAGACCGGAACCCTCACCGAGAACCGAATGCGCGTCACGACCATCAGCACCACGACCGGGAACGCGGAACCCGACCGAGCAGCACCTGGTGACGTGCCGCTCGCCCACTTGGCGATCGCGATGGCGGCATGCAACAACGCCCGCATCGACGATCCGGGCGGCGCGGTCGGCGATCCCACCGAGATCGCGCTGCTCAACGCCAGCGCCGCGCTGGGCGTGCAGGTCGATCCCGACGACCGACAACGCAGGCGACGCCGCCAGTTCCACTTCGACCCCGCTCGCAAGCGCATGTCCACCATCGACGAGGCCAGCGACGGCCAGATCCGGGTCCACGTCAAGGGAGCCCCCGAAACCGTCCTACCTCGATGCACCCATGAACTCGACGCCAGCGGCCACCCGCAGCCGCTCACACCGCAGCGACGCACCGCGCTCGACGAACTCATCGATGCCCAAGCGCGGAACGGACTGCGAGTACTCGCAGTGGCCGAAAGATGCCTGGCAGCGGACGAGAACACTCCAGAAGACCGCGAGCAGGCCGAGCGGGACCTGGTCCTGCTCGGTACCGCCGCCATGATCGACCCGCCCCGGGCCGAGGTGCCCGACGCGGTCGCCAGCTGCCACGAAGCCGGCATTCGCATCATCGTCATCACCGGCGACCACGGCCTGACCGCAGCCGCCATCGCCGCCCAGGTCGGGATCATCCGCGGCGAGCCCGTGGTGGTCACCGACGACCAACTCGACCGGATGAACGAGAACGACCTCGACGAGTTGCTCCGGGAAACGACCGAGCTGATCTTCGCCCGGTCGTCACCGGAAGCGAAGCTGCGCATCGCCGACGCGCTGCGCGTCACCGGGCACGTAGTCGCGATGACCGGCGACGGCGCGAACGACGCCCCCGCCTTACGGCGCGCCGACATCGGGGTGGCCATGGGCCGCTCGGGCACGGACGTCGCCAGGGAAGCGTCCACAATGGTGCTCACCGACGACAACTTCGCCACCATCACCGAAGCGATCCAGGCCGGGCGGCAGGTCTACGACAACATTCGTAAGTTCATCGTCTACATCTTCGCCCACGCCACCCCGGAAGTGACGCCCTTCCTGGTGTTCGCGCTCTCCGGGGGCGCCATCCCGTTACCGCTGTCCGTCCTGCAGCTGCTGGCGTTCGACGTCGGCACCGAAACCCTCCCTGCGCTTGCACTCGGCCGCGAACCTGCCGAACCCGGCCTGATGCGGCGGCCGCCCCGCAAACGCAGCGAACCGGTCGTCACGGCCCCGATGCTGCTGCGGGCCTGGCTGTTCCTCGGCGTGATCGCCGCGGCCCTGGCAATGGCCGGATTCTGCTACGTCCTGCTCACCGCGGGGTGGTATCCCGGCGCCCCCATTGTCCCCGGCACGCCATTGCACCACTCCTACCTCCAAGCCACGACGATGACCTTCCTCGGTCTGGTCGCCGGCCAGATCGGCACCGCCTTCGCCGCACGCACCGAACACGCGTCGCTGCGATCCATCGGCGCGCTGTCCAACCCGCTGCTGCTGTGGGGAATCGCGTTCGAACTAGTCCTCACCCTCGCGATCATCTACCTCCCGCCCCTGCAAGAACTGCTCGGCACAGCGGCGTTGACGCCGGACATGCTCGCCTTCGTTTTGCCCTATCCCATCATCGTCTGGGGCGCCGACGAACTGCGACGCTGGCTATTGCGCCGCAGAAAGCACTCGGCGGAGAGAACCCGCAAGTTCCATTGAAATCGAACCTTCGATTTCAATGGAACTTGCGGACCGTCGGCGTGTCGCACCCCGACACGCCGATGCCTGTGGACAACCTCCGCAATTTCAATGGAAATCGTGGGCGGGCACGGACGTGCCAGGGCCCGCAGCCTGAAAGGTCCTTGTTCTGGACGGAAACCTGCGAACCGATCTGCTCGGGGCCCGGCAGGGCATCCGGATAGGGCGCTGGCGCCGCCCGAACGGCAAAGCCGCCGGTATCGAAACGGTCCACCACCTGGCCAACCTGCCACCCACCTGGCCAACCTGCCACCCACCTGGCCAACCTGCCACCCACCTGGCCAACCTGCCACCCACCTGGCCAACCTGCCACCCACCTGGCCAATCTGCCACCCACCTCCCTATCCGAAACTATCTAAACCGGACAGGTCAACCTTGCACACGCCCTGCCTGGACACCTTCGCCTACCGCAATCCGCACCCGGGCCTGCGCGTGTTCGAGGTTGACCATCCGGCTACCCAAGCGTGGCAACACCAACGTCTTGCCGCGGCCGGTATCGACCGCCCCGAGATGTTGACTTTCGTGCCTGTCGACTTCGAAGCCTATGCGCTGGCAACAGGAACGCCACCCTCGAATACATCGCTGGTCAGGACCAACCGGTCGAGGTAATTTTCGATTACCTGCAACCGGCCGGCACCGACAAGGATCGTGCGCAGCTGCGAGAGCGCGCGAATCTATTGGCGGCTGCCGGCGAACACTGGTTCAGCTACTTCACACCCGACGGCATCGCTGCACAGTTGCGCTCGCTCGGCTTCACCGACGTCGAAGATCACTCCGCCGCAGAACTCATTGGGCGAACCGCCCCAGGCACTGCGCGCGAGCCGCATACTACGGGCGAGCCGCAGTAACTAACCGTTCTACCGGCACCTATTCGGGGTCATTGCGCTTTTCTGACGTACTCCGGTGGTCCCCCTACCAGAAGCGCGAACCGGTGAGCAGTGCCACGGCACGCCGCACTGGGTTGGCACCTCGGTCATGGCGACTTGCGGCAGTCGAGCAGAAGCGCGTGTGGGCAGCTGACGTATCGCTGCCAGAACTCCTCGCCGTGCTCCGCAACACCCTCGGCGCTCGGCCGCAGCTCGCCCCAGGTCACCCGCGAACAGCAACAACGGTTATCGGGTTGCTGCCCCGCTCAGAGTCGGCGAAGTCTCCCGTGGAAGCGTTCTCGGTCCATCACGCGCAGGTTGTGGTGCCGCAACGTGCCCACAACCTCGCCAGTGCGGAGATCCGCCGCTGATCGTCTCCAGCCGGTTGATGGTGCGGCACAACGTCGACTTACCGGAACCGGAAGGACCGATAACCACGACGACCTCACCCTTGGCGATGTCCAGCCAACAGAGTTTTGCCGTGCGGTCCGAGATGTCCGGGCACGGCCAGGTCCCCGGGCGGTTGAGCGGTTCGGGGCGCAGCGTGCCGGTCGGGGTCGTATGGGTGAGCAGACGAGCACCCCGCAGCTTCGCTGCTGCCACACGGACGTCATGGCCGGCCGCTGGTGCGCGTCGAGCGGGAAGTCGG
Source organism: Saccharopolyspora sp. ASAGF58 (assembly GCF_012277335.1). Taxonomy (NCBI): domain Bacteria; kingdom Bacillati; phylum Actinomycetota; class Actinomycetes; order Pseudonocardiales; family Pseudonocardiaceae; genus Saccharopolyspora; species Saccharopolyspora sp. ASAGF58. Next base: position 7,298,437 of record NZ_CP040605.1, read on the forward strand.
TCATCCGGTCGGCGATCGCTGGGCACCCACTGGGCTCCGGGAGAATGCGGGCATGGTTGAGCAAAGCATCTGGATGCAGAAGGTCACCGCCGACCCCGGGCACTCCACCTGGTACATCGAACGCTTCCGTTCCATGGCTCGCGCCGGCGACGACCTCGCCGGGGAAGCCCGCCTCGTGGACGCCATGGTGCCGCGCCACGCCCGCATCCTCGACGCCGGCTGCGGCCCCGGCCGAGTCGGCGGCCTGCTTGCCGAAGCCGGCCACGACGTCGTCGGCGTCGACGTCGACCCGGTCCTGATCCGGGCCGCCGAGCAAGACCACCCGGGGCCACTCTGGATGGTTGGCGACCTAGCTGAACTCGACCTTCCCGCCCAGGGCATCACCGCACCCTTCGACGCGATCGTCTGCGCCGGGAACGTGATGACCTTCCTCGCACCAACCACGCGCGGTGCTGTGCTGAAACGGCTCCGTGCCCACCTCGCGCCGGGCGGCCGGATCGCGATCGGCTTCGGCGCCGGCCGCGGCTACGAGTTCACCGACTTCTTCGAGGACGCGACGGCAGCAGCACTCGAGCCCGACGTGCTGCTGTCCACTTGGGACCTGCGTCCGTTCACCGACGACTCAAGCTTCCTCGTAGCCCTCCTCCACGGACTATGAGCGCCCGACCAGCTGACCACGCCCGTAGGAGAACGGGTCGGTGGGGCGTATCGACCCATATGCCTATCCAAGCTGGTGCCACAGCATGGACATCAGACCGAGCCGAACAGCAGAAACACCAATACCAAGCGCTACGGTGTCAAAGCGCTACGGTGTCAAGGTAGTGGCGACTGGTTCACGACCAGCACCTTCGCGCTCCACCGCAGGTCAGCGGCCATCCTTCCTCCTCATTCCGACGGCTTCTGACGCGTTGCCGCGCGTTCCCGTCGCCACGAAATCGCCATTGGATCTTGGAGGAGGCCCCTGTTCTCTCGCAGGAGCATTCCCCCGACCGACTCGCAACCCACCCGCCGAGTCCGTGGCCGGGGTGGCTGCGCTGTTCCGGTTTCGCGGGCAGGACCGCCTTGAAAACGAGACGGGCTACACGGCGGCCGGCACCTCCGACGAGCTCATCGCCTGCCGCCGTGACCAGGAACCACGAGGCCATTCCCCGACAAGGTACGGGAAGACCATCAAGATCCCGACTTCCCCGGTCGTCCACTCCAACCGGTCGGCTCAGCGCGACCGTCCGGAACTCCGGTGCCCGCACGAGGATCGCCGGCCTTTCGGGACGCCGTTCGTCCCGAAAGGCTTCGTCGTGCTTGAGGTTTGTCGCGATCAGTCGCGTTGGGCTCCGGGCTTGCCGTTCTCGACCGCGAACGAGGCGAACGTGGACTCGGGCGCCTCGGGGGTGCTGACCGTGCTGACCATCCGCAGGTCTGCGGTGAACTGGTCGCGGTCGACGTGGCAGCGCACGTAGCCGCGGCGGTCACCGTCGAAGAACTTGATGTGCGGGTTGTACTGGATCATCGGGCCGTAGTACGGGCCATAGACCGCGCCATCGCCGTTGGACGAGATCGACGTGCCCACGAACTCGGTCGCCACCACGGGCGACGAGGGCCGGTCGAAGTCCTGGTGGATGTCATTGACAAAGGTCGAATGCCAGTCGCCCGTCACCACAACCGGATTGCTGACGTCGTGACGCACCCACGCCTCGGTGAGCCGGTTGCGCGCCGCGGGGAAGCCGTCCCAGGCGTCGTGCCACAGCCGGTCTCCCTCGGGACCGTCGTGGTCGAGGCGGGCGAGCATCACGTTGCTGCCCAGAATGTTCCAGGTCGCTTTGGAGGCCTGGAAGCCCGAGTACAGCCAGCGCTCCTGCTCGAAACCAAGCATCGTGATGTCGGGCCCGTACGCGGCAGCGCATGCATCGGCCTCTCCCCAGCCGCAGGGCGGCACGCTGCGGTATTGGCGGCCGTCGACGACGTCAAGCTGCGCGAGGTTTCCCCACTCCAGCCGACGGTAGATGCGCGGACCGCCGTGCCGGTCCGGACGCGCGGGCGCACGGACCGGCTGGTGCTCGTACCAGGCTTGGTAGGCCGCCGCGCGCAGCGCGCTGATGTCGCCTGCCTGCCCCTGCTGTGTGTTGGCGTAATCGTTTTTCACCTCGTGGTCGTCCCACGTGACCAACCACGGGAAACGGGCGTGCGCGGCCTGCAAATCCGGATCGCTCTTGTAGAGCGCGTACTGCATGCGCCAGCGTTCGAGGTCCTGCGGCGCCGGCCGAAGGGTGTCCGGAGTCGTTGTCCGCCGGTAGCCGCCGCCAGCAGGGATGCCGCCCTCGTAGACGTAGTCGCCCAGGTGCAGCACCAGATCCAGGTCCTCCTGCGCCATATGGCGGTACGACGGGTAGTAGCCGCTGGCCCAGTTCTGACAGGACGCGAAAGCGAACGCCAGCGAGCCGGTGGGCCTGTGCGGCGGGGGCGCTGTGCGGGTGCGGCCGACCGGGGAGACGTCGCTGCGGTAGTGGAAGCGGTAGAACCACTCACGGTCAGGTGCGAGTCCATCGACCTCGACATGCACCGAGTGCGCAAGTTCGGGAAGGGCCCACGCATCGCCGCTGGCCTCGATCTTGCGGAACTGCTCGTCGCGAGCGATCTCCCACCTGACCGGTACCCGTTTCGGCTCCATCCCACCGCCCGGCACGAACGGGTCCGGCACCAGCCGTGTCCACAGCACGACACCGGATGAGGTGGGATCGCCGCTCGCGACGCCCAGGAGGAACGGATAATTACCCCCGCTCGGCCGGGTCGTAGCGGCCGCACGGCCGACGGGCAACTGGGCAACCGCGGCAGCGCTCGCCACGACGGAGACGGCAGTAATAAAGCGACGCCGATCGACGGCGTTCGAGTTGGCTCTGATCACCGGGACTGTCTAACTCACCCCGGTAGACCCCAGGCCACGTCCAAATGAACCATCTTGCACGGATGCACCAACGCGCCGCGAGATACGAGGCTGTGGGGCTCGAATATTCCTCGCTGCTGGTCACGCGGCGTATCGGTACTCATTGATCAGCCCGCCAAGGACGCGGGAGCGCAGGAGTCTCCGGCTGGCCGTTACACCGACTGGAGGTGGTTGTTCGTGAACCGGTGGGGGGCGGTGCGCGTTGTAATGCCTCTGGTATTCGGCCAGGACCTGACACGCATGAGCTTTGCCCAGGATCAGTATGTGGTCGAGGACTTCTGGAATCGCTCGCCTTCGGGCTTATGTTCGGGCTCGCTTACGGGCCCGTGAACGCAAGTGGCTGGCTCGGTGGACGGGTAGTGCCAGCACGTTCCCCACATAGCGCGATTCGCGCAGGTCGCACCCGTAGCGCTACCAGTTCAGGCCACCACGGCAGGGGGTGAGCTGATGGCGATCGGCGAGCTCCCACGCAGGTCGAGCGGCAGTGGATCACGCAACTGGTTCACGAGCACAACCAAGAGCTGCCCGAACTGCGTCGCCTCCTAGAGTACTACGAAGGCCAGCAGCGGCTCTCCTACATACACCCGGAGCTGATGGACACGTTGGATGAGCGGGTCGGAACCTCATTGTCGCAGTGCCGAAGCGAACAGCGTGACGGTCACCATTCGCATTTCCGCGATAGGAGCGGATGTTCGTGCGATCGGGATTTCCAATCGCGAGTTCATCGGGATTTTCCGGCCTCCGTTGCGCGGCTTGCAGTGCTAATCTGCCTCGGCGCTGCTGCTCAGTGAAGGAGAATTCCGTGAAGCCGATGGATGACCGGCAGGTCGCTACTCTAGAGATGATGCGGGATCAGATCATCCCGAATTCTCCGTTCACCGCTCTTCTCGGCACGGAGATCACCGTGTGCTCCGACGGGGTCGCTGAGCTGGAGGTGCCGATCCGCAAGGACCTGACCCAGCACCACGGGTTCGCGCACGGGGCGATCGTCGGGTGCGTCGCCGACAACGCGTGCACGTGGGCGGCAGCGTCGATCGTCGGCGACGTCGTCACTGCGGAGTACAAGCTCCATCTGCTCGCACCGGCCGTTGGTGACAAACTGATCGGGCGCGGGCGAGTCGTCAAGGCCTCCTCGCGTCTGGTGATCGCCGCCGGTGACGTGTTCGCCGTCACCGGCGAGAAGGAGAAGCACGTCGCCACCGTTCTGGCCACCATCATTCCCGTCACCAAGCCAGCGAAATCCTGACGCACCAGCCGGTTGCGCTATCGCGCGATTGAAATTGCCTACCGGCTTGGGACAAACCAGCTGCGGTCTCCTAGCTTTTGAGCGAAAACGTGCTCGCCGCTACCTTCGAGGTTGAGATGGCCGATAACGACGTTGAGTCCACTGAAGACGACACCGGTATCTCCCGCCAGGAACCACGCAGGAAAACGATCAGCAACGCCTACGTGCACCGGCTACAGCGCCGCCACTTCCTCCTGTTCGACGTCCTCCCCATCTTCGGCACCGTCGCCGCGTTCGCCTTCCTCGCCGTCCATCCGTTCGGGACACCGGAACTCGTGCTGCTGCTGGCCATGTGGGTCGTCACCGGCCTCGGCATCAGCGTGGGTTACCACCGGCTGTTCACCCACCGCTCCTTCAAGGCCAAGCCGTGGATCGCGAACCTTCTCGCCGTGACCGGGTCGATGGCGGGTCAGGGCGGCATGGTGTCCTGGGTCGCGCTGCACCGGCGCCACCACGAGTGCAGCGACCGCGAAGGCGATCCGCACTCGCCCAACCTCGCCGGCCGAGGCCTGAAAGGGCGTTTGCGCGGACTGATGCACTCCCACTTCCTGTGGATGCGCCGCCACGAGTACCCGAACGTCGTGCACTACGCGCCGGACCTGCTCAAGAACCGTTCTCTGGTCCGGGTCGCGCGTTTCTACTACTACTGGATCGTGCTGGGGCTGGTGATCCCGGCGGTCGTCGGCGGCATCGTTTACCAGAGCTGGACCGGTGCCGTGAGCTGCCTGCTGTGGGGTGGGCTCGTGCGGATCTTCGTGCTGGAACACATCGTGTGGGCCATTAACTCCTTCCTGCACATGTTCGGCACCCGCCCGTACCGGTCCCGCGAGGAGAGCGGCAACGGCGCCATCTTCGCCCTGATCACCTTCGGCGAGGCTTGGCACAACAACCACCACGCGTTCCCGGAGTCGCCCTCCTTCGGACTCGACTGGTACCGGCTCGATCCCGGCTACTGGCTGGTCAAACTGCTCGAGATCACCGGTCTCGCCTGGGATCTGAAGGTCCCCACCAGCGAGCGCCGGGAAGCCAAGCGGATCTACAACAAAATTGACCGCACCGCCGACGCCGCGGCTTAAGGAAGCGAGAAACCCCATGCTTGACCAGGATTCCATCGTCGAGTGGTGCCAGCAATACCTCGCGCAGCTGCTCGATGTGCCCGTCCCGGAGATCGAGCCCGACGCCGACTTCGACCGCCTCGGGCTCGATTCCGCGCTAGCCGTGTCCCTGCTGATCGAGATCGAGCAGAACTACGGCGTGGACCTGCCGCCCGAGGAGCTGTTCGACAACCCCACCATCAACGCGGTCGCCGCCTACGTGCGGGCGCACGCGCAGAACCCTGTGGCGTGAGCATGACCTCGACCGGAAGCATCCGCGACACCGAGGCATCCGCCGCCATCCGCCACCACTACGACGTGGGCAACGACTTCTACGGCCTGTGGCTGGACGAGTCGCTGACCTACTCGTGCGCCCTGCGGCGGACGCCGGAGGACACCCTCGAGGCCGCCCAGCAGCACAAGCTGCGATACCACCTGGACGCGATCGGCGCCGACGACGCCGATCGGGTCCTGGACATCGGCTGCGGCTGGGGCTCCACCCTGCGCCTGCTGGCCACCACGCACGGCGTCGGCGAATCCGTCGGCCTCACGCTCAGTGAGGAGCAGGCCGCCCACATACAGGGCCTGGAACTGGCCGGTGTGGACGTGCGCACCGAGAACTGGTCCCGCTACGAGCCGGACTCCCGGTTCGACGGGATCATCTCCATCGGCGCGTTCGAGCACTTCGCCAGGCCCGACGAATCATCGGCCGAGAAGATCGCGCAGTACCGGGAGTTCTTCACCCGTTGCCGGGACTGGCTCGATGACGGCGGAACGCTGTCATTGCAGACCATCGCGTACGCCAACATGTCCCGCGAGCAGGCCAGCACGTTCATCCAGGAATCGATCTTCCCGGACGCCGACCTGCCGACGCTGGCCGAGATCACCGCGGCCGCCGAGGGCATCTTCGAGGTGCAGTCGGTCGTCAACGGCCGGCTCGACTACGCCTGGACCTGCGAGCAGTGGGCGCACCGGCTCCGGCAGCGCCGGGACGAGGCGGTGCGCCTCGTCGGGCTGGAGGTCACCGCCCGCTACGAGCGGTACCTCAAGCAATCCGCGATGGGGTTCCGGATGGGCAAGATCTGCCTGCTGCGGCTCGTGCTCCGCCCCTACCCCGCGAGCCTGTTCGCAGCCGGAGCGCAATGACTTCGCAGAAACCCGCACCGGTGCGGTTCAACCCCTTCAACGCGGATTTCCGGCACGATCCCTACCCCGTCTACCGGCGGCTCCGCGAGACCCGTCCGGTACACCGGACGATGGGCATGTGGGTGCTGACCCGACACGCCGAGGTGCGGCAGGTGTTGCTCGACCGCACCTTCGGCGCCGGGCTGATCCCGGAGCTGATCGACCGCCAGGCAGGCCGTCTCACGCAGCACAACATCGCAACCATCCAGCAGCTCGCCCGGAAATCGCTGGTGTTCACAGACAATCCGGACCACGCGCGGCTGCGCGGGCTGGTGAACCGCGTGTTCACCGCCCGCGCGGCGGCGGGGCTGCGCCCGCTGGTCGCCGAGACCGCGGAGGAGCTGGTGCAGCGGGCGTGGGCCGACAGTGGCATGGACGCCATCGCCGATCTCGCCGCGCCACTGCCCAGCACCGTGATGTCCCGCTGGATGAACCTGCCCGACGATCTCCGCGAGCACGTCACCCAGTGGACCCACGACATCCGGTTCCTGCTCGAACCGGGACTGATGAACAACGCGGACTTCGCCCACGTCTGCGACGTCGTCCAGGAGTTCGCCGACCGGCTCGGCGCGCTGGTGACCGAACGCCGGTCCAGGCCGGGCGATGACCTGGTCAGCCAGTTGCTGGCGGCGGAAACCGGCGGCGGCGACCGGCTCAGCGACGCCGAAATCGTGTTCGTCTGCATGATGTGCTTCGTCGCGGGCAACGAGACCACGAAATCCCTCATCGGCAACGGACTTCTCGCCCTGCTCCGGCACCCGGAACAGGACGCCCTGCTGCGCGACGACCCCGGCCACATTCCGGGTGCGGTCGCCGAGGCGCTGCGCTACGACAGCCCGCTGCAACAGACCAAGCGCGTGGCCACGCGCGCCGTCGAGGTCGGCGGTGAGCTGATCGAGCAGGGCGATCAGGTCCTGCTGTGCCTGGGTGCCGCCAACCGGGATCCCGCGATGTTCGACCGGCCGGACGAGTTCGACATCACCCGCGGCGTCCGGTCTCACCTGGCCTTCGGCCACGGCATGCACGGCTGCCTGGGCGGGCTGCTGGCCGAGTTGCAGACCGAGGTGGCGTTCGAGTGCCTGTACCGCCGCCCAGAGTCGCTGCGACTCGGCTCCGATCAGTTGGAGTGGCAGGACCAGAGCTTCATCGTGCGCGGGCTCAAACGACTTCCAGTCACGGTGGGTTGAGGAGAGACCACAATGCCGCAGACGCTTCCCGAGATCCTGCAACGTCGTTCCGTGGCCGAGCCCGGCCGCAGGGCGTACGTGTTCCTCGACGAGCACGGGCAGGAGCAGTCGGTGCTGACCTACGGCGAGCTGCACGCGCGAGCGCGCGCCGTCGCCGGCCGGCTGCACCGGTCCTGCCGGCCCGGTGACCGGGCCGTGCTGCTGTTCCCGCCCGGACTGGAGTTCATCGTCGCCTACTTCGGCTGCCTGTACGCCCAAGTGATCGCGGTACCGGTGAGCGCGCCGCGCCCGACCCGGGTGCAGGAAGCCACGCACGGCATCATCACCGACTGCCGACCGGCCGCCGTGCTCACGACCGCCACCATGATGGCCACGGCGAGACCGCTGCTCGAACCCGTCTCCGGTGCTGCGCAGTGGGTTCCGGTCGACGAGCTCGACGCGGACCCGCGGTTCGTTCCCGAGCCCGCGTCGCTGGACTCGACGGCGTTTCTGCAGTACACCTCGGGCTCGACCGCCGCGCCGAAGGGCGTCATGGTCTCGCACCGCAACCTCGTGGCCAACCAGGAGATGATCCAGCACGCCTTCGGCCACGACGAGCACTCGACGTTCGTCGGCTGGACTCCGCTGCACCACGACCAGGGCCTGATCGGCAACGTGCTCCAGCCGCTCTATCTCGGTGTGACGAGTGTGCTGATGGCGCCCGGGGCGTTCATCCGCCGACCGCTCAACTGGCTGTCGGCCATTTCCCGGTACCGCGCGCACACCAGCGGCGGCCCGAATTTCGCCTTCGACGCCTGCATCGCGCACGCTGAGAGGACCGGCGTCACTGACCTCGATCTGAGCAGCTGGAAGGTCGCCTTCAACGGTGCCGAGCCGCTCCGGTACGACACGCTGCGCCGGTTCGCCGAGACTTTCGCGCCGTTCGGTTTCAGCCCGTCGGCGCTGTACCCGTGTTACGGGTCGGCGGAGGCGACGCTGCTGTCCACCGGCAGCCGGAAGGGCCGGGGTCCGCGCACAGTCGAAGCCGACATCGACGCACTGGGCCGGAGGCGGCTCGTCGCGGCGGCTCCGGGACCGGGCCGGACGCTGGTCGGGTCGGGTCTGCTGCCGCCGACCGGGGACGTCAGGATCGTCGATCCCGAGACCCGCCGTCCGTGCGCTGCGGACGAGATCGGCGAGATCTGGATCTCCGGCGATCACGTCGCCACCGGTTACTGGCAACGCCCCGAGCTCACCGAGCAAACGCTGCGAGCCCGCTGCGAAGGCGTGGATGAGCGCGTGTACCTGCGCACCGGTGATCTCGGCGTGCTCATCGACGACGAGCTGTACGTGGTGGGCCGGCTGAAGGACGTGATCATCATCAGGGGCCGGAACTACTACCCCCACGACATCGAGCACACGGCGCAGTCGGCACACCCGGCGTTGCAGCCCACGGCCTGCGCAGCCTTCGCGATCGACGGCCCAGAGGGCGAGAAGCTAGTGGTCGTACAGGAGGTCAAGCGCGACCGCACCGAGGTCGACGCGGCCGAAGTCCTCGCCTCAATCAGGCAAGCGATCGTGCGGGAGCACGAGCTCTCGCCCGGCGACGTGGTGCTGGCCGCTCCCGGCCAGCTGAGCAAGACCACCAGCGGCAAGATCATGCGCCGCGCCGCGAAGAAGCGCTACCTGGAATCGGGTTTCGAATCCTGGCAGCCCAGCACGGTGCTCGCCTGAGAACGCGAGAAGCCCGGTCCGCGCGCGGCGCGGACCGGGCTTCTCGCTCTGCGGTCACAGGTCCAGCGTCAGTTCCGCGGACCGGGAGCGGGACACACAGATCATCATGGTCTTGCCCGCCTCCTTCTCCTCCTCGGACAGGATGGAGTCGCGGTGGTCGACCGAGCCCTCGATCACGCCCGTCTCACACGTGGCGCACGTGCCTTCGCGGCAGGAGGACGGCACGTCGAGGCCCACCTTGGCGAGCACGTCCAGAATGGACTGCCCGTCGCCGACCCGGACGCTGCGGCCGGTGCTGTGAATCCGCACGTCGAACGCCCCGTCCGCGGCGGGGTCGGCGACCACCTCGCGGGGGTGGAAGCGCTCGATGCGCAGTCGCTCGGAAGACCTGTCCCGCCAGGCGTTCTCGGCCGCCGCCAGCAGCGGCTCGGGCCCGCAGCAGTAGACCAGCCCGTCCTCACCGGCCGAGCGCATGATGTCGTCGAGCGGCAACAGGCCCGACTCGTCCTCGGGGTACAGGGTGACCTTGTCGCCGTAGGTCGCCAGCTCGCCGCGGAAGGCCATCCTGGCGAGGTTCCGGCCGCCGTAGTGCAAGGCCCAGTCGGCCCCGGTGGCCTCGGCGTAGCCGATCATCGGCAGCAGCGGGGTGATGCCGATCCCGCCCGCAACGAAGACATAGCGCGCGGCATCCCGCAATGGGAAGTTGTTGCGCGGCGCGGAGACTTCGAGCATGGTTCCGGCGCGGACCTGGTCGTGCAGGTGCGCCGAACCGCCGCGGCCGGCGGGCTCGCGCAGGACGCCGATCCGCCACCGCCCGCGGTCGGCCGGGTCACCGCACAACGAGTACTGCCGGATCATGCAACCGGGCAGGTGCAGGTCGACGTGCGCGCCCGGGGCCCATTCCGGCAGGTCCGCGCCGGATTCCGGGACGAGCACGAACGACCTGGTCTCGTCGGCCTCGATCTCGGTGGCGGCCACGCGCAGCCGCAGGGTCTGATGTGAAGGGGTCGGCTGGTCGTCGGGCACGGTGTGTCCTCCAAGTCTGGTCCTGCCGAAGCGAACCGCCCGGCCGTCGGGGGCCGCCGGGCGGTTCGTGTCAAGCGACGGGCGTGAGGCTGCCGATCAGTGCCGTGTCGTGCTCGGCCGCGCGGACCCGCGGGTGGTCCAGCAGCTCGCCGAGGAAGCCGGCCGTGGTGCTCACACCCGCTCCTTCGATACGCGTCTCGGCCAGTGCGCGCCGCATCTTGGCCAACGCGGCATCCCGGTCCGGGGCCCACACGATGAGCTTGGCCAGCAGCGAGTCGTAGAGCGCCGGGATGCGGTAGCCGTGCTCGATGTGGGTGTCCACGCGCACGAACGGGCCACCCGGGAGCACGCAGCGGGTGAGCGTGCCGGGGGTGGGGGCGAAATCGCGAGCGGGGTCCTCGGCATTAAGCCGGCACTCGATCGCCACACCCCGGTGCTGCACGTCGCCCTGGGTGAATCCCAGCGGCTCACCGGCGGCGACCCGCAGCTGTTCGCGGACGAGGTCGATGCCGGTCACCATCTCGGTCACCGGGTGTTCGACCTGCAACCGGCAGTTGACCTCCATGAAGTAGTACCGGCCGTCCCCGTCGACGAGGAACTCGAAGGTGCCCGCACCCGTGTAGTCCGCCGCGCGGGCACCGCGCACCGCCGCCTCGCCCATCTCCGCGACGATCCGCGGATCGAGGCGCGGCGCGGGAGACTCCTCGACGAGCTTCTGGTGCCGCCGCTGAAGGGAGCAGTCCCGCGCGCCCAGGTGCACGACGTGGCCGTGACCGTCGCCGAGCACCTGGATCTCCACGTGGCGGGCGCTGTCGAGGTAGCGTTCGACGTAGAGCCGCCCGTCGCGGAACACGGCCTGGGCGTTGGCCCGGGTCTGGGTGAACGCACGCTCGAAGTCGTCCGGGTCCCGGACGACGGCCATGCCGCGCCCGCCGCCACCGGCCACGGCCTTGATGATGACCGGGTAGCCGATGTCGTCGGCGAGCTGCTTCGCCTCCTGCGCGCCGGTAAGCCCGTCGCGGCTGCCCGGCAGCAGCGGCAGCTCGGCGTCGAGCATGATCGCCCGCGCGCTGGACTTGTCGCCCAGCCGTCCCATCGCCTCGGCCGTCGGGCCGATGAAGGTGATGCCCTCCAGCTCGCAAACCTCGGCGAAATCGGCGTTCTCGGATAGGAACCCGTAACCGGGGTGGATCGCGTCGGCCCCGCGGGCGCGTGCCGCCTCGATGAGCGCCGGGATGCTGAGATAGCTCGACTTCGCCGGGCCCGGTCCGATCTGTACGCTCTCGTCGGCGAAGCTCACGACGGCCGAGTCGCGGTCCTCCGAGGAGTGCGCAGCGACCGTTGCGATGCCGAGCTCCCGGCAGGTGCGGGCGATCCGGAGCGCGATCTCACCGCGGTTGGCGATGAGCACCTTGCTGATCATCGCGTGGTGCCTCCGGGCTCGGCCGGGGCCAGCTTCATCAACGGCTGCCCGTGCTCGACCGACTCGCCGTCGGCGACCAGCACCTCCATCACGGTGCCCGCCCGATCGGCTTCGACCGGGATCATCAGCTTCATCGCTTCGACGATCGCGATCTGCGTACCCGGCTGGACCGTGTCGCCCTCGTTGACGAACGGCTTCGCTCCTGGTTCCGGCGCGCGGTAGAACACGCCGACGGTCTCCGCGCACAGCACGAACGTGTCGGCCTCCGCGGTCTCGGCCGGCGCGGCGGCCGGGGCGGGCTCAGGCGCGGATGTGCGGGGGTGTTCGTAGGCGTGCGGCAGGGGTGCGTCGGGCCAGGTCATCTCCAGTTCGACGCCGCGGGCGGACAGGCGGACCGCACTGGGGGCCCGTGAAGAGCGCTCGGACAGGGCGTGCACGTGCTCCCGGAGGACGGTGACGATCTGGTCTAGATCGTCGGTGCCGTGGAGCGGGAGCTGGGTGCCGTTGACGGATGTCGGGCTCATCAGACGTTCTCCTTCTCGTCGTCGGGGTCGGTACGGGCGGCTTCGCCGGGCACGGGGATCTGTTCGAGGGCCCCGAACTGGCGGAACCTGGCGTGGCGGCGGGTCACGAGGTTCATCTGATCCAGCGGCGCCAGTTCGGCGAGGCAGCCGACCAAGGCATCGCGCAGGGCGTCGGCGGCCCGCACGTGGTCGGTGTCGGCTCCGCCGTCGGGTTCGGTGACGACGCCGTCGACGACGCCGAGCCGCAGCAGTTCCCGCGCGTTGACGCGCAGGGCGTTGGCGGCCTCGGGTGCGGCGGCGGGGTCCTTCCACAGGATCGACGCGCAGCCCTCGGCGCTGATGACCGAGTAGACGGCGTTGGCGGACATCAGCACCCGGTCGGCGACGGCGAGCGCCAGTGCCCCGCCGCTGCCGCCTTCTCCGGTGATCACGCTGATCACCGGCACCGGCAGGCTCGCCATCAGGCGCAGATTCTCGGCGATGGCGGAGGCCTGCGCGTTCTCCTCGGCCTCGATGCCCGGGTAGGCGCCTGCGGTGTCCACCAGGCTGATCACCGGCAGGCCGAGCTTGCCCGCTAGCCGCATCACGCGTGCCGCCTTGCGGTATCCGGCGGGGTTGGGCATGCCGTAGTTGCTCGCGGCGAGTTCCTCTGCGGTGTGCCCCTTCTGCGTGCCGATGACTGCGACCGGGGTTCCTTCGAGACGCCCGATTCCGGCCAGCAGCGCGGGGCAGTCGGCGGACATGCGGTCGCCGCGGAGCTCGGAGAAGTCCTTCAGCAGTGCGACGATGTAGTCCGCGGTGGTCGGGCGGCCGAGCCTGCGGGCCGCCCGCACGCTCTCCCACGCGTCGGCTTCGGGCAACCGGCCTGGGTCGCGGACCAGCGCGGTCGCCGGAGCGTGCCGGGACGGCGCCGCGTCGTCGGGGCGCCGGCTGGCCACCGACAGCAGCCTGGCCAGCGCCGGCCGGAGTTCGTCGCGGGGGCGGATCATGTCGATCACGCCGTGGCGCTGCAGGAACTCCGCGGTCTGGAAGCTCTCGGGCAGCTGCTGGCGGATGGTCTGCTCGATCACGCGCCGGCCGGCGAAGCCGAGCCGGGAACCGGGTTCGGCGATGATGACGTCGGGCAGCGTCGCGAACGAGGCCGCTACTCCGCCGAAGGTGGGGTCGGTGATCAGTGAGACCGTCAGGATGCCCGCCTCGTCGAGCTGTCCCAGGGCCGCGCTTGTCTTGGCCATCTGCATCAGGGAGATCACCCCCTCCTGCATGCGGGCACCGCCGGAGGCGGTCACCAGCAGCAGTGGAGTCCGCTCGTAGAGGGCGGTCTCGCTGGCTCGGGTCACCGCCTCCCCCACCGCGGAGCCGAGACTGCCGCCCATGAAGCGGAAGTCCATGGCCGCCACGATCACCGGGTTGCCCTCGATGCGGCCTCGGGCGCACACGATCGCCTCGTCGAGACCGGTGCGCGCGCGGGCCTCCCGCAGCCGGTCGGTGTAGGGCTTGGTGTCGGTGAAGCCGAGCGGATCGCTGTCCGGCAGCGAGAAGTCCAGTACTTCAACGGAATCGGCGTCCAGCAGCAGGTCGATCCGCTGCGGGGCGGTCAGCGGTGAGTGCAGCCCGCACTCCGGGCACACCTGATGGGCCCGCGTGAACCGCTTGCGGTACACCATCTCCGAGCAACCCGGGCACACCAGCCACGAGGTGCCCGCATCCGGTGTCGGGGCGGCCAGGGACTTGGTCATCGATTCCTCCCGGTGCCGAGCTCCAGTGGTTCGGGGACGTAGGAACACGCGCTCGCGGGCAGCCTGGCGCCCGCCAATCGCAGCTGCGTGACGCGGCTGGTGAACGCCGCACCGCGCATGACGTGGGTGGCCAGCTCCGCGGCGCGCCGGTTCTCCACGGCGGCCAGGTAGGTGCCGCCGGCCCAGTTGTTGAACGCGCCCATCGCGGGACCGCACCAGACCTGGTAGTCGGAGACCCGGCCCTCGTTGCCGGAGATGCTCCAGCCGGAGGACAGTCCCAGGTACCAGCGGAAGATCAGTGCCATCCGGCGTTTCGGGTTGTCCTGCGCCCGGCTGATCTGGCCCGGGTCGCGCTCCTGGAAGAACGTGATGCACTCCTGCCACACGTCGTCGAGCGGACGCTGGAAGATCCGCTCCTCCAGGCTGTTTCGTTCCGCTGCGGGGATCTGCTCGATCCCGTCGTGGGCGCGGTAGACGTCGTAGAGCCGCTTGGCCTTGGTGGCGAACATGGTGCCGCGCTTGAGGACCTGCACCTCGACGCCCATCTCGAACATGTCGGCCGAGGGCGCCATGTCGCAGTCGTTGACGCCCGCACCGGCCAGCAGCCGCTTGGTCTGCCACGACTGCCCGGCCTCGACGGTGGCCTGGTTGATGGAGCCGGTCACCACGTAGGCGGAGCCGAGGGCGAAGGCAGCGGCCGCCGCGGCCGGGGTGCCGATGCCGCCGGCCGCGCCGATCCGGATCCGCTGCGGGTACCCGAGTTCTCGCTGCACGCGACCGCGCACCGAGATGATCTCCGGCAGCAGCACCATCAGCGGACGGCGGTCGGTGTGCCCGCCGGAGTCGGCTTCGGCGGTGATGTCGTCGGCCACCGGGATCTGCCGCGACCACTCGGCCTGCTCGGCGCTGATCGCGCCCGAGGCGAGCAGCTCACGCACCATCGCCTCCGGGGCGGGGCGCAGGAACTTCTCGGCGACCTCGGTGCGGGACACCTTGGCGATGACCTTGTTGCCGGCGACGACGGTTCCGTCGACTCCGCGGGTCAGGCCCGCGATCCGGTACCGCACGATCTGCGGCGTCAGGTCCAGGAACGCCGATGCCTCGATGGTGCGGACCTCGTGCATGAGGCACAGGTCGATCGTCGAGCGCTCCATCGCGGGCTCGTTCGGACTGTGGATGAGGTTGCACGCGAACGAACGTCCGCGCAGCACCGCGCGGATGCGGGCGAGGTCTGCGTCCACCCGGTGCGCGACGACACCGGCCGCGCCGTAGGAGGCGAGGAACCCCTGCTCGGCCAGGGCGATCACCATGTCCGCCGAGGCGATGCGGTTGGCCATCGAGCCCGCCATGTAGGCGTGCCCGACGCCGTGGTCGGTGAGAAATTCCTTGTCCCCCAGCGCCGGCGCGGGCAGCGGCGGCACCGCGGCGAGCACCTGCACACCCGGCACGGCGCTGTCGCAGGCTGCGACGCCCTGGGCATCTCTGACCAGGTAGAACGGCCGGTCGAGTTGCAGCAGCCGGTTGTGGACCGCGCCAGCGTCACGCGCGAGCCCGGATATCGGGGTGGTGGTCACCATGGCCGTGCTCCTTCTTCACGCAGTTCCACCGCGATGTCGGTGAGTTCGTAGATCCGCAGGCCCGGCTTCCACACGCTGGCGTCGCCGGTGACGCGAACACGGCCGAGACCTCGACGGACGTCCTTGATGTGCACTTCGAGGGTCGCTTCCCCATCAGTGGGCAGAAACTGGCCGCGGTACTTCCAGGTGAAGGGCGCACCGACCGGCAGGATGAAACCCGGATCCGCCATGCCCTCCCCCAGGCCCGCGTCCAGCAGCCACTCCTGCATCGCGTGGATGACCGTCTCGACGCCGAGCGAGCCGGGGATCACCGGGTCGTGCGGGAAGTGCCGGGCGAAGAACCAGTCATCCGGGTCGATCCGGCGGACCGCGTGCAGGTAGCCGTTGCCGTACCGCCCGCCGCCGTCGACGACGTGCAGGTCGTCGAGCAGCGCGAAGTGGTCGCGGGCGCACAGCGCGGCGGCGGGTTTGGCGCGCCGGGCGGCGACGTCGATGGTGCGGACGGCGGGCCGAGGCTGCTGCTCGTCCAGCCAGGTGGGCGCGGCCCGGCCCGCGTCGAGACCGGTCTGGTTGGCCATCGCCTTCTCGCTGAAGTAGCCGAAGAGGGTTTCGCCTTCGTAGAACGGTTCGCCGTCGGCCAGCATCGTGTATGAGAAGCTCTGCAGCGACGCACCGTTGTTCAGCGTGGTCGACAGCAGTTTCGATCGCTGCCGGATGGTCTTGTCCCGCAGGTCGACCTCGCGCAGCACGGTCGCGGTGCCGCCGAGGTTGCGCAGGCTCACCGGTGCCTGCGGGTCGGACAGGGTCGGTCCGAGGAAGTACCCGATGGACAGCGCCGACTGGAGCGAGGTCTCCATGTAGATCATGTTCGGCATGGAGGCGTTGGCGGTGTCGGCGTAGTACCAAGAGTCGGCGGGCGCGTCGTACTCGGTCTCATAGCTCGCGCCGTCGAGTTCGCCCCGGCGGCCGTCCATCGACACCAGGCGGTCCACCAGGGTCAGCCCGCCGTCGGGAACCCGGGTGGCCCTGCGGTCGGAGTAGTGCTCGAACTCCGGGCCGAAAGCGATCCCGTGGCTGCCCCTGGCGAAGTGGGCGATGTGGAACTCACTGATCAACGTCTGCTCACCGGCCGCGGAGTACCGCCCGAGGAACGCCGGGACGGTGCCGCCGCGGGCCGGCCCGATCGGCACACCGGGCTTTTCCACCAGCGCCAGGCACAGCCCGGTGATCCGTGCCGCGACCGCGTCTCCGGAACAGAATTCGACGTTGGCACGGACGTGCGGCCGGGGCACCAGGTCGACACAGGTGACGTCGAGCCGGATTCGCGTGGCGTACAGCGGTCCGACGATCTCGGCTTCGCTGCGCGCTGGCTCACCGCTGCCATCGCCGGGCGCGAAGACCGCGTCGGCGAGGCACAGGTGCAGGCCCAGGTAAAGCGCGAAGACCTCGGCCGCCTGCTCGCCCGCTGCGAGCAGCTGTCCCGGTGTGCCGTCCAGCGGTGCGGCGGAAGCGACGAGAGCGCCGCGTCCGCTGCTGCCGCCACGCAGCTCGATCCGGCCGACCTCGTCGAGCAACAGGGTCGTACCGGCGGCGAGCTTCACCGACGGGTTGCACCCGGGCTGGAGGTAGCCGGGGCCGAAGACCCCGGAGATGTCCCCGTCGGCCAGTCGGGCGAGGTCGTCGCGGTCGAGCCTGGTCCGGGCGCTGCGCGCCAGCGGCTTGAATCGGGCTTCGGTGGTCACCGGCGGCGGTGTCTGCGCTGATGGCGGGGCCGTGGTAAGGCTGATGCGGCCGTCGACGATCTCGAAGTAGCGGGAAACAACTGCGGGGACGGCGGACTCCGCGATGCCGACGCCCCACCGGCTGAGGGTCCGTTCCTGCATCAGCACCTGTGCGTGCAGCGCGTTGCGGTGCGCGTCGGCGATCGCGCGCCGCAACTCCCGTGCGACGGCACCGAGGTTCCCGGTGACGCCGTCGTGCCCGGCCAACGGCGTCTGCGGAGCCGGTCGTGCCGCCGGAGCAGGCTGTGCCCCGGCGGGTGGGACGGCGAAGGGGTCGAAGGGCTCGCCGTCGAAGCCCAGCCCCTCCAGGTCGTTGGTCACTGCGTCTCCTCCGGATGTCCCAGTTCGCTTCGGCGTGGTGGGAGTGCTCATTCGCCCGACCACCGCCGGGTGCCCTCGTGGAACTTCTCCGACATCTCCGGTGTCGCCACCATCTCGATGTCGTGCCACCGCTGGAGCACGGTTCCGCGCCGGTCGCAGGCCGTGGCGGTGACGGTGATCGCGGCCGGGGCCTGCCGCACGTCGTCGACGATCAGCACGAACGGCTCGTCGCCGGGCAGTGCCGCGAAGTACTCCGCACGTCCGAAGCCCAGCGGCAGGCTGGCCTGCCCGAGCAGCCGGTTGCCGTGCACCGACGGCCCTTGCAGCAGCAGGTCGGCCAGCACCGGGCTGTGCAGCTCGCCCCGGTAGGCGCCGGAGCCGACCGGGGTGTCGGTGAGCCGGCATTCGAGCACCAGCCGGTCGTCGGAGTGGTGCAGCACTCGCCGCAGTCCCTGCAGCAGCGGGCCGTGGAACAGCACGGCGTTGCGGTAGATGTCCAGCCCGTTCTCGGGGCCTTCGCCCAGCGGGTAGGAGCGGGTGAACACCGGAGCGTCCACAGAGGACGCCGAGAGCACGAGCGTCGCCGCGTAGTGCAGCACGGGCAGCGCCCCGCCGGTGTCGGTGCGCACCGACACCTTCACGGTCGCGTCCCCGGCGGGCTCCACGGCGACGTGCTGCCCGCCGCCCAGCGACCCGTCGAACAGGATTCCCTTGTACACCTGGAAATCACGCGCCTCGACGACCCGACGGCCCGGATTGGCGCGCTCGACGACGTGGATCATCCAGCCGATCCCGAAGGTCGCCGGCAGCACCGCGTGCTCACCCACGACGTGAGCACCGAGCACCGGGTCACCGGCCAGTGGCGCGATGTCGCGGTGCGCGGTGAACGAGGCCGCCAGGGCCTCGTCACCAGCGGTGAGGGACTTGTCCTCGCCGACCAGCACGCACACGTCGTCGGCGCGGTCGCTGCCGAACTGCTCGACGAACGCCTGCGCGCCGACCTCGGGTTCCAGCAGCCGCACGCCGCGCGCGTGGAAGACCTCGCGCAGTTGCGGGGTGACCATGCCGCCGTCCCACGCGCCCCAGTCGATCGCCGTGACGTGGCACTCGGGGTGTCGCCGCTTCCAGCTCGCCGCGAGCCGGCACAGCGCCTCGTTTGCCGCCGCGTAGTCGGCCTGGCCAGCGTTGCCGAGCAACCCTGCCACAGAGGTGAACAGCACGAGGTGCCGCAGCGCGTCGGCGTCGGTGACCTCGAGGATCGTGCGCAGTCCGGTGAGCTTGGTCCGGAACACGCGATCGATCTCGTCACCGGTCTTGTCGGTCAGGTGCGCGTCGGCCAGCACTCCGGCACCGTGGACGACACCGGTGATGCGGTCGCGCAGCGGCGCGAGCGCGGAGGCGACGGCGTCGTCGTCGGTGACGTCGACCGCGATGTAGCGGGCCTGTGCACCGGCCTGCCGCACCGCGTCGACGGTCGCGCGGATCTCCCGTTGTGCGATCTGGTCGCGCGAACGCCGCTCGACCTCGCGGGGCGTCGGGCGTTCACCGCGGGCCTTGATCTCCTCGATCGCCGCGGCCTTGAGCCCGTCGTCGGCGACGCCCTGGACCCAGGACGGCTCGTCGGCGAGTTCGGTGCGGCCCAGCAGGACGAACTCGGCCTGCGTGTGCTGCGCCAGCGCGCGGACGCACAGGGCGGTGACTCCCCTGGCGCCGCCGGTGACCACCAGCACGTCGTCCGCACCGAGGCCGATGTCCGGGACACCGGAGCCGATCTCGTCGCGGTGCGCGGTGGCGTGCCGGTAGGATCCGGGCACGACGGTCCAGCGGACACCGTCGATGTCGATTCCGACTTCGGTGGTGTCGGTGGCCGCGTCGGCGATCTCGCCGAGCAGCGCCGCGACGAACTCGTCGCGGTCCACGCCCAGGTCAACGTCGAGCGCCCGGCAGAAGACATCGGGTGACTCGCAGGCGAGCGTCTTCACCATCCCGCCCACGCCACCAGCCAGGGCCTCCTCGGCGGGGCGCCCACCGCGCAGTCCCAGGCCGCCGTCGAGCCGGGTCACCGTGACGAAACCGGCCCGCGAACCCGCCGCAGCGGTCTTGGTGAGCGAGGCGACGGCGTGCTTGGCGACCAGGATCGTCTCGGCGACCTGCCGCACGCTCGTGTCCCAAGTCTGCCCGTCCAGCAGGTTCACGCACAGATCCACGCGCCCCTGGAGGTGTTGCGCCAGAGCAGTTTCCAGTTCATCGGTGGCGCCGTCGAAGACGTCCGGGGAACCGCTGAGCTCCATTCGGCGCACGGTCCAGCCGCGTGCCCGCAGTCCGCCGATGATCGCCTCGGCGTCGTCACCACCGCGATCGGCGACCACTGCCACCGGCTCTGCGGTGTAGGCGTCACCAAGCAGGTCACGACAGGGCAGTGCGACCAGTTCGACCTTGTGCCGAGGGGTGGGGCCATGCCCGGCAGGCGCGGCCCCGTCGCTCAGCGGGTCTGGGCTTTTGGGTCCGCATCACCCGCGGCCGGCACCAGGAATTCGGTGATCTGGTCGAGCGTGCGCAACTCACCCAGCTGCTCCGGACCCACCGAGGGCAGACCCGGGAACCGCTCCTGCAGGACACCCAGAATCTGGACCCGCTTGATCGAGTCCACACCCAGATCCGACTCCAGATCCATCCCCGGATCGACCATCTCCACCGGATACCCCGTCTTGTCCGACACCACCTCCAGCAGCGCCGCACGCACCGAAACCCCATCCACACCAGCCGAAACCGGAGCAGCCGGTTCAGGGGCCGGTTCCGGCTTCACCGCAGCAGGTTCCGGCACGACAGGCGGCGCGGCAGGCAGGCTCTCGGGCTCGGGCCGGGTGGGCAGCGCCTGCTGCGGCGCGGCCGGTCGCACCGCGGTGGCCTCGGCGAACACCGTCTCCCTAGGCTGCGAGGAACGCTGCCCGCTCAGTTCGAGGGCGGTGAGTTCGGCGAGCACCTCGTTGGCGCGGGTGTGCGCCTGCGAGATCGCGATGCTCTGGTTCTTCACACTCTCCACGACCTCCGGCAGCCGCGAGTCCGGGCGGTCCCACTGCCCGTGCTCGCGCATCAGCCCGGTCAGCGCCTCGGCCACCTGAAGCTGGCCGTCCAGGTACTGGGTGTGCAGCGCGACGTGCTGCTGCACGGCGTCGTCGGCTTCCGGCGACCGGGGCTGGGCGGGCACCTGGTAGGCGGGCTGGGAGGCGGCGTGCGAGTCGTTCATCTGCTCCCTCTCGTGCACCGGCTCGTCCACGGTGGACACTGGCCGGACGTGGTCTGCGGAATGCGTTGCGGTCTGGGCGGGCGCGGAGACCTCGAAGCCGTCGACGAGGCCCGCCACGTAGGCCTCGCGGCGCGCGCTCGGCACGTGTTCGGCCGCGGAGATCGGCACGGTCATCCCGGTCGGCGTGATCTCTTCGAAGTCGGCGGCGATGTGGGCGTTGATCCCGGTCATCGACACACCCAACACGGCCAGGCGGACCGCGGCCTGCTTCAGCGCGACGTCGCTGTCGCCCAGCGGTCCCGCGTCGGTCGGGATGGCGACGACGGGTTCGTCGGCGAGGATGCGCTGCACCAGCCGGGTCAGGACCTGCTTCGGGCCGAACTCGACGAACACCGTGCAGCCGTCGTCGTGCATGGCCCGCACGGCGTCGGCGAACTCGACCGGTTCGAGCAGCTGCCCCACCAAGGTCTCGGCGTTGGCCGCCGGGTCGGCTCCGTACTTCGCGCCCGGGCTGTTGGCGTAGACGGCGCTGCTGCGGTCTCCGATGTCGACTGATGCCACCGCGGGCCGGAACCGCTCCACGGCGTGTGTGACGTGCGAGGTGTGGAAGGCCGCGGACACCGACAGCAATCGGGCGGGCATGTCCTGCTTGGATGCCACCCCGACGAATGCCTCCACGTCGGCCGTGGGGCCGCCGACGACCACCTGGTCCGGCGCGTTGTTGTTGCACACCACGACGTCCGGGAAGTCCGCCAGCAGCTCGGTGACCTGGTCCCGGCCGGCCTGAACGGCCGCCATCGTCCCGTGGTCGTCGTCCTGCCGGTCTGCGGGCGGGGCCATCGCCTCGCCGCGCGCCCGCGCCAGCCGGAAGAAGTCCAGGTCGGTGATCGCACCGGAGGCCCACAGCGCGGTCAGCTCACCGAAGCTGTGCCCGAGGAACCCGGCGCACTCCAGTCCCAGCGAGGACAGGTACCGGAACTGGCCGGCCGACAGCGCGCCGATCGCCGGCTGAGCGTAGCGGGTCTTGCGCAGCGTGGCCTCCTGGTCCTGGCGGAGCTCGGCGTCCAGCAGCGTCGGCGGGTAGACCACCTGCGCGAGGCGGGTCTCAGCCCCGTCGAACGCGGCGTTCGCGGCGTCGAAGGCCGCACCCACCACCGGGTTGTTCAGCGCCGCCTCCAGCCCCATCTCGAGGTACTGGCTGCCCTGACCGGCGAAGAGCGCACCGACCTTGAGGTTCGGGCGCGCCTGGGCGCGGTAGAAGACGCCCCGAGGGTGCGTCCACTCCTCAGCGTCGAGTGCTCCCGCGAGCTGCTCGGCGGCCAGTTCCCGCAGTTCCTGGGCGGTTTGGTCGTCTGCTGCGAAGCCGATCCGGGCGTGCGCGTCCGGGATCTGCCCGTCCTCCGTCGGCGCGGCGCCCGACCGGAGCAGCTCCAGCAGCTGCTGCGGGGTCTCGGCGTGCCAGAGGTGGCCGCGTGCGGCGCGGTGGAGCGTCTCGATTTCCGAGCGGTCCTGCGTGTGTTCTTCCAGCACGAAGTGGAAGTTGGTGCCGCCGAAGCCCATCGCCGAGGCGGCGGCGCGACGCACCGGGCGGTGCGGGTCGCGGATCCACGGGCGGGTCTTGACGTTGACGTAGAACGGGGCGTCGGAGAAGTCGACCGATGGGTTGGTGCGCTCGACGTTGATGGTGGGCGGCAGCGTCTTGTTGTAGAGGCTCAGCGCGAGCTTCATCAGGCTCGCGGTACCCGCCGCGCCCTTGGTGTGGCCGATCTGGGATTTGACGCTTCCCAGCGCGGCGAAGTGCTGCTCCGCCGACGACTCGCGCAGCAGGCCGCCCAGCGCGGACAGCTCGGTGCGGTCGCCGACCGGCGTGCCAGTGGCGTGCGCCTCGAACAGCTCGACGGAGTCAGGCGGGCAGTCGGCGTCGGCGTAGGCGCGGTCCAGCGCAACCCGCTGTCCCTTCGCGAGCGGGGCATAGATGCTGTTGGACCGGCCGTCGCTGGAGGAACCGAGACCGCGGATGACCGCGTAGATCCGGTTGCCGTCCCGCTGTGCGTCGGAGAGGCGGCGCAACGCGAGCATGCCCACTCCCTCACCGAGCAGCGTGCCGTCGGCAGCGTCGGAGAAGGGACTGATCTTGCTGCTGCGCGAGAGCGCCTGGGTCTTGCTGAAGCACATGAACCCGAAGATGGAGTTCTCGGTGTCGACCCCGCCGGTGATCATCATGTCGGCGCGGCCGTCCACCAGCTCGGCGATGGCCACCCGGACCGCGGACAGCGACGCGGCGCAGGCGGCGTCCACGGTGGAGTTCATGCCGCCCAGTCCCAGCCGGTTGGCCACCCGGCCCGCGACGACGTTGGCGAGCAGCCCGGGGAAGGTGCTCTCTTCCCACGGGGTGAAGGCCTGGGTGTACTTCTCGGCGATCTTCTCGGCGTCCTCGGTGGTCAGCCCGCAGCTGCGCACGACCTCCTTGAGCACCGGGGTGGACAGGCGGGCAGCCAGCGGGTGGGTCAGCGGCACCGGCCCGGTGGTGCCCAGCACGCACCCGGTGGTGGACGCGTCGTACCAGTCCGAGCACACGGCCGAGGCGTCGCGGAGCACGTCTCGGGCGACGCCGAGGCTCAGCAGCTGCATCGTGCTGGTGAGATCGAGCTGGTTGGGCGGCAGGCCCCATTCCAGCGGGCTGAAGTCCACGTGGGGGACGAATCCACCGCGGTGCGAGTAGGTCTTGTCCGGTACCGACGGGTCGGGGTCGTAGTAGTCCTCGAGACGCCAGCGGGATTCCGGCACCTCCTCGGTGCAGTCCGTGCCGTCGACGATGTTCTGCCAGAACTCGCGGTAGTTGCGCGCCATCGGGAACAAGCCCGCCATGCCCACAATCGCGATGGGGTTGTTCGCCAGTCGCCGGTGTGTCAGGTCCCGGTCCATCGGATCTGTACCCTCGCTCACGTCTTCCTCTCAAGGTCCTTCTCGTACGCACGGACGGCACGAAGGCACGTACCGCCGTAGGTGAAGTGGTCATCGCCGCCGGGACTGCGTCGGCTCGTCGGCGTGGCTGGGCGGGCGTCACCCGGCGACGAGCGGTGCCGACGGCACCAGACCCGTCGCACCGGTGACGAAATCGGTCAGCTGGTCGGCGAAGAGCCGGTGGCCGAGGACGCTGGGGTGCAGTCCGTCCTCGGCCCACATGCGCGGCTGCGACCACTCATCGATCGCGGTCACGTCCAGGCACAGCGCGCCGGTCGCCGCGGTGACCTCGCGAAGCACCGAGTTCGCCTCGCCGAACCGCCGCCGCAGCAGGTCCCGGAACGACTCCGGGACCGCCAGGTTCTTCGGGATGTCCGGGTAGGCGGCGGTGAACACCGTGGTGTCCACGCCGCGAAGGCTCGAATAGATCGTGGTCAGGTTGCGGCGGAACCGCTCCGGGTCGTAGTCGCTGACGAGGTCGTTGACCCCGACGATCACACCGATCACCGGGGGTTTGTTCGCCAGCACGACCGAGAGCTGATGGTCGACGACGTGCTGGGTCGTCGCCTGGTAGGTCCCGAGGTTGAGCACGCCCTGGCGCGGGATTGCCAGCCGCTCGGCGAGCCGGGGAACCCAGCCGTGGAACGGGCCGTCGAGTCCGGGGTCACCGCGGCCTTCCACGAAGCTGTCGCCCAGCGCTGCGAATCGGATCACCGGCATGTGAAGTTCCTTCGTTCTCGCGGCCGCAAAAACGGCGCCTCGAAAGGGGATGTCAGCTGGGCGAGAGCAGTCGCTTGTCGGCCGGGAAGTCCACCTCGTCGTAGAGCTTCTCCAACTGGTCGGGGGCGAAGAACTCGTCTCCGTGGATACCGCCGCCGAGCATCGTGAAGAACCGGCTCTTGAAGTGCTCGCTGCGGCTGGTCGCGCGGAATACCGAGTCGAAGAACGGGGTGAGCTCCAGCTCGGAGATGCTGGTGGTCAGCGCGTAGGAGCCGCGGCTGTCCTCGTCGCGGTGCGCTACGTACTCGGCGACCGCCTCGTCGATCGGCTGGTCCCCGGCGAGGCCCTGGTGCAGCTTGTCGGCCAGCACCTCGGTGTACTTCAGCGCGTCGGTGATGCCCAGGCCGGTGAAGGGGTCCTTGTGGTAGCCGGCGTCACCGACCAGCGCCCAGCCGGGCCCGTTGGACCGGCGGCGGTAGTTGTCGGGATACACCATCGGGCGCAGCTGCTCTTCGCGCTTGCCGTTGTCCCGGAGATCCTGGCCGAGTTCGGGAACGATCTCGTCGTAGATCGAGTGGAAGTTCTCCTCGGCGTTGGCGCGGAACTCGTGGAACCGGCCCTTGCGGCGCATGACCGCGCACAGCATCTGGCCGTCGTGGGTGGGCCAAGTGCCGATCTGCTGGTGGTTGTAATCGGTCTGGTGGTGGAATTCCCACTCGATGCCGCTGAAGTAGCTGTAGTACACGAAGCAGGCGGCAGGCACGACGTCGTAGAATTCGGCTTTCACGAGTTCGGCGACGGTGGAGTTACGACCGTCGGCACCGACGACGAACTGGCTCCGGAATTCCTTCTGCTCTTCTTCGCCGACGACCTTGCCGCGCACTCCGGCGACCCGGTCGTTGTTGTCGTAGACGAGTTCTTCGACCGCGAATCCCTCGATCACCTCGGCGCCGGACTCACGGGCGGCGTCGACGAGGATAGCGTCCAGCACCGTGCGGCGCGGGGCGTAGACCTCGGTGAGCCCGTCGATGGGTTCGGCGAAACCGCTGAGTTCGATGCCGGTGTAGGCGAAGTTCATCCGGCGGATCGGCGGTACGCCGGTGGCGACCAGCCGGTCGAGCAGGCCCCAAGACTTCAGGCGGGACAGCCCGGCCTGTTGGATGAAGTGCGTCGAAATCGTGTCACTGGGAAAGGTCGCCCTGTCCACGACCAGCACTCGATGCCCCTGCCTGGCCAGCAGCATCGCCAGTGGAGATCCGGCGCAGCGCGCGCCGACAACGATCACGTCGTACATGTGGAAAAAACTCCCGTCATCACCGGGCGAGAAAATCCGCTGGCCCATTTGCGACTTCACACGAATACTCTTGCCTGGACTCGAATTGGGTCAACATCTAACGCCTCGGCGCATCGAGCGATAGGCCGATGCAATCAGCGATGTCGACATGCGCCGATGGTCGGCGGACGACTTCAGGAAGAATTGATTTCTCGTTCACCTGGCCGAACGCGCCGTTTCCGGAAACCTGGAATTAAGGAACTAGAAATGAACAGTGGAGTGCCCGGCCGCTACTTGCTGTACATCGACTCGATCACCTCGACGTGATCCCGCTCGATGACTTTGCGGCGCAGCTTCATCGACGGGGTCAGGTGACCGGCGTCGAGTGTGAAGTCGGTCTCCAACACGCGGAACTCTCGAATCGACTCCGCCCGTGAGACCAGTGCGTTCGCCTCGTCCACAGCGGACCGCAGCTCCGCCACCAGGCCCGGATCACCGGCCCAGCCGGGGGTCTGCAGGTCGACTCCGTTGTCGGCGGCCCACTTTCCGACCGCCACCGGGTCCACCGTGATCAGCGCGCTGGCGAAGGGCCGATCGTCGCCGACCACTATGCAGTTGCTCACCAGCGGGTGCAGCCGGACGCGGTCCTCCAACGGGGTCGGCGAGATGTTCTTGCCGCTGCTGGTCACCAGGATTTCCTTGCGGCGCCCGGTGATGTAAAGGTAGCCGTCCTCGTCGAGACGACCGAGGTCACCGGTGGGGAACCAGTCCGAAGCCGGGTCGTGGACCGCCAGCGGGTCGCCCTCGGCGGCACCGGGCCAGTAGCCGGGCGTCACGTTCAGCCCGCGAACGAGGACTTCGTCCTCTTCGGACAGCCTGACGGTGACACCGGGAACGGGGCGGCCCGAGCTGTTGATCCGGTTGTCCTCCAACGGGTTGATCGTGACCGCGGTCGCGGCCTCGGTCAGCCCGTAGGCACCCAGGACGTTGACGCCGATCCCCCGGAAGAACAGTGCCGTTGTCTCGTCCAGCGAGGCACCACCGGAGATCACGTGCGTCCACCGTCCGCCGAGGCCCTCGCGCAGCGTCGCGAACACCGTCGAGTCGAACCTGTCGAACTCCTCGCGGAGTTCGGCGGGGATCGGCACGCCGTCGAAACGCGCCCGGCCGGCCTCGATCGCGACGCGCTCGGCGGCGGGATCGACCCCCATCTGCCGGGCGGCCTTGCGGATCTTCTCCAGCGCGTAGGGAACCAGCCCCATCAAGCTGGGGCGGAACGAGCCGAACGCGCCGAGCAACGCGGGGAAACCCGGCAGAAGTCCTGTACGCGTTCCGGCGTAAAGGCAGGCTCCGAGGATGGTGCGACCGAAGATGTGCGACAGGGGCAGCACCAGCAGCGTCGAGGCCTGCTCTCCCCCATTGCTACGCCACGCCTCGCCGAGGTGCTCGACGCTGGCCGCGGAGGCGGCGAACATGTTGCGGTGGGTCAGCATGCATCCCTTGGGCATGCCGGTGGTGCCGCTGGTGTAGACGATCGTCGCCAAGTTCTCGGCCCGCACCTGCGCGCGCCGCTCGTCGAGGACCCCGTCGGACGCCTCGTGCGTGCGCCAGTCGGCCAGGTCCGCGAACTCCCACACGCGCCAGGCGTCGCCGCCGATGCGCACGAGGTCCTGCCGCTGGTCTGTGGTCTCGGCGAAGCACCAGGTGGCGCCGGAGTCGGTGATGATGTGCCGGACCTGCTCCTCCGAGGCGGTCGGGTAGATGGGAACGGTGATCGCGCCGATGCTCAGCACGGCGAAATCGGCCAGCACCCACTCGTAGCAGGTGTTTCCCAGCACTGCGACGCGGTCGCCGCGGCGCACTCCGGCCTCGATGAGGCTCCGGCCCACGCGTCGCACGTCCTCGGCGACCTCGCGGCAGGTGATGTCCTGCCACCCGCCCTCCACCTGCCTGCTGAACAGGGGCCGGTCCGGAGTGAGCCGGGCTCCTTCGTCCACGACATGGGCGAGGCCTTGATCGTCGGGTAGTCTCAGGCCCTCGCCACCGCTGCTTTCCCGCACCACTGATCACCTTTACCGTCGATTTCGGACACAGCACCCGTGCCGGGAACGCGGTGGGAAACAAGGTCATTCGCGTCCAGCGGCTGCCGGGGTGGTTCGCTCGGACTCGGCGTGGAGCGCAAGGAAGGCATCCGGTCGTGCACGCGGACACCGGTTGGTGCTCGTGTCACGCGGCGGTCTTCCCTGCGAGGGACACGCCGTCGTGCCGACCTGCGTTCAATCTTGGTTCGCCCGCGGTGGCAGGGCAATGCGGCTCTGGCTAACGCGCGGTTGCGATGTCCTATCGCCGCAAAACCACAGGAGCGCAACGCGATTGACTTGCGGTGCGCCCCTGGGCCTCGGTGTGGTCAGGCCGCGTGAGTGATCCACTCGGCGACCTTGCCCGCCACTGCCGGGCTGTCCTTGATCCACCCGAAGTGGTCCAAGTTCTCCACGACGCCGGACTCGGCGTCCCAGTGCCGGCGGGTCAGCTTGGCCCGGGGAATGCGGGTGCACAGGTAGTCGACGTTGGACTTCGGCCCCAGCTCATCGTTGTCCAGGGAGATCGCCATCACCGGCATGGTCAGCTCGCGCAGCAGCGGCGCGTAGTTCCGCTTGGAACCGCCGAGCCGGTAGCGGCCGGTCAGGTTCTGGTAGCACCAGTCGGTCATCACCCGGCCCGCGACGGGTGCGGGCACGAAGAGCCCGCCCGGCCAGCGCCCGCGCAGCTTCGACACCGACCCGATGTAGCGACCACCGGCCAGCACGCTCAGCCGGCGCTCGGGCGGGAACGCGCGCCAGAACACGCTTCCGGTGGCGAACAGGCACAGTCCGGCAATCCGGCCCGGATCGGCGGCGGCGTGCAGCAGCGCGGTCTGGCCGCCGAGGCTGTGCCCGAACACGTGCAGCGCGGCCCCGGGGAAACGCTTCGCCACGGCTTCGATGATCGCGGGCAGGTCGGTCTCCACCATCTCGCGGTAACCGAAGTTC
Source organism: Saccharopolyspora sp. ASAGF58 (assembly GCF_012277335.1). Taxonomy (NCBI): domain Bacteria; kingdom Bacillati; phylum Actinomycetota; class Actinomycetes; order Pseudonocardiales; family Pseudonocardiaceae; genus Saccharopolyspora; species Saccharopolyspora sp. ASAGF58. The sequence continues at coordinate 7,327,463 of NZ_CP040605.1, forward strand.
CCGCTGTCCTCCAGCGACGGCGTGCTCTCCCCCTGCGCTCGGAGGTCGGCTGTGGCCACCGACAGTCCCTCGTTGTGCAGCGCCTTGACCAGCGGGTAGTAGAACTTCGCCTTCATCGCCATCGCGGGCAGAACGAGGACCACCGGGGCGGTGGGGTCGTCCTGCGGCTTGACGCGCACGACGAACCGGACGTTGTCGGGGGTGGTCACCTCGACGGCTTCCAGCGCCTGGAATCCGGTCGGCGCCGGCTTGTCTTCGGGCATGGGGGCTCCTTGGTGCGGTGCCGGAAAGGTTCGCGTCAGTCCGCGGCGATGTTGCAGACGCAGTCGAAGGAGAACTTGGCGACAAGAACGTCGTTGTCGTTGTAGCACAAGGCCTTGGTGTCGATGTCGAACTTCTCGGTGCTGTTGCGGGAAAGCACGTCGGAGACGATGCGCTCGTCGACCGTGGCGATGGCGCGGATCCGGCCGAAGGCCGGCTTGAGGAACGTGCACCGGGATTCGCGGACCACGAACCGGGTGACCGAGGCCAGCCGCGCAGCCATCGCGCCCACGAACGCCGAGCCGTTGGCGATGTCAGCCGCCAGGAACAACGCGCCCGCGTGCACGCTGCCCATGTGGTTGTTCATGGTGTCTTCCGCGGGGATCTCGGCGACGGCGCGCTCCGGTCCGATCTCGGTGATCTGGACGCCGACGTGGACGCTGAAGGGCACCATCGAGTTGGTGATCTCGCGCAGCTTCTCGTAGTCCGCGGTTCCTGCGCCGTACTCCGCCAGGGGTTCGAACAGGCTCGGTGCTTGCTGTGACATCTCGACCATCCCTACGCGTGCGTCGTGTTTCGTTGCTGGGAAAGCGTTTCGGTGCTCGCGGCTTCATCGGGGCAGCACGTCGACGACGTAGTCGAGGTAGACCTTGCCCACGGCCGTGTCGCCCTCGTCGTAGAGCCAGGCCTTGCCGTCGAGTTCGAACCGCCCGGTGACCTCTCCGCTGAGCACGTCGGCGACGGTGCGCGGATCCAGCGTGGCAACCGCGCGGATGCGGCCGAGTCCGGGCTTGAGGAACGACACCGTGCAGCTGCGCAGGATGAACAGCTTCACCTGGGTGATCACCGGCGCGAACGCTCCGCCGAAGGCCATCGCCCCGGCGAGCTCGGCGGCGAGGAACTGGGCGCCTGCGTGGACGCCGCCCATGTGGTTGTGCATCTGCTCGCCGGCTGGCACCTCCACGACTCCCCGCTCAGGGCTGATCTCGATCATGCGGGTACCGACGTGGTTGCTGAACGGCACCATCGTGTTGGCGTGCTCGCACATCTTCTCGTAGTCGGGTGCCGTGCCGTCCGAGGAGCCCGCGTACGGTGCGAACCCCTCGAACACGTCCCGATTCAGCTGCTGCGCCACGATGTGTCGTCCTCCGGGTGCGCGGTGAAGATCCGAACCTCGTCAAGGGCGAATACTTCTGCGGCGCACCGGAAACCGTCAATGCGGTCCGCGGACGGCCATCGCGCGATTGCCGGATCCGATCGGCCGCACCGAGGGATCACACGCGAAGTTCAGCCGTTGTTCGCCGTCTCAGAGCCTGTTGGTGAATGGTCTGGGTGGGTGGTCGCTTAGCGGAACCTGAGAGGTTCCCTGGACTGCGGGTGCCCCTCCTGATGTATGTCCAATACGCGGCGGAGGGGCCGTCCTCGCCAGAAAACCCCTCAGAACCCGCCGATGGTCGTCTTGGCAAGGTGAATGCAAGCGGCTACGCCGCTTCCAAAGGCGCGGACGGCATTCGCCGACAGGCTCTCAGACCTGCAGCGGTTCCGCACCGGGCACCGTCGCCTGCGATTCGACGCATTCGAGGAACAGATCGGCGGCCGGAGAGGTCTTCCCGCTCAGCCATGCGACGTAAAGCTCGACGGTGGGCACCGGGTCGTACAGCCGTACCGGCACCGTGCACACGTTGCCGCTGATGTGCCTGCCCCGCAGCGTCGACGCGAAACCGACGAGGGGTTTCACCGACGCCATGATCGCCACGGCACCTGGGTCGTCGATTTCGTACTCGACGTTGAGCGTGATGCCGCTGCTCGACGCCGCGCCGAAGATCGAGTCGTACATCGCGGGGCACTGCTCGCGCCCGAACAGGATGCACGGCTCGTGCGCGAGCTCGCTGAAGGATGCGCCGGGCCGTCCGGCCCACTTGTGTCTCGGCCCGACCACCGCGACGAGCGAGAACTTCGCCAGCGGGCGGGACTCGAACTCGGCACCGACCGGCCGCCCGTAGACCATGGCCACGTCCACGTCGCCGGCCCGCAGCGCCTGCAGCTGCGGACCGGTGCGCATCTCGTGCAGCATGACGCCGACGTTGGGGTGGTCCGTGTGCATCTTGGTGAGCACCGCGGGCAGGACCTGGTGCCCGGCCGCGAAGTTGTACCCGACATCGACGGTTCCCGACCGGCCTGCGGCGGCCTCGCGAGCCGTTTGCCCGGCCTTGTACACCTGCGCCACGATCGCACGGGCCTGGTCGCGGAAGGCTTCGCCAGCGGGCGTGAGCCGGACTTCGTGCGAGGTGCGGGCGACCAGTTCGGTGCCCACACTGCGTTCCAGTCGTTGCAGGTGCTGACTCAGCGACGGCTGCGCCAGGTGCAACTTGGCGGCGGCCCTTCTGAAGTGCAGCTCTTCGGCGATCGCTAGGAAGGATTCAAGGTGCCTGAATTCCACATTGCCCCCCGGGGCCGCTGTCGAACAGCTCTGTGCTCGACAGACCGTATGCACCTCCGAGGAACACCCGGTGAACCGTTGCCACCACTAGTGGAGCCAAGCCGTGTCGCATAGAGAAACCGCTGGACAATAGAGAAACCGCTGGACAAAAGACGTTCGGTGAACTTCGTCACGTGGCGCAACTCGCTTTGATCTCCGCGAGCTGCTCACCGGAAAGTTGGGGCGTTCGCCCCGCCCGACCAGCACCCGCCAGCGACCCCCGGTTGCGGCGACGGCGGCGAGTTCGCCGGGCGGCAGGGATCAGCGAGCCCGGACCACTCGCGCAGCGCGCGGTATCCCTTGGCCGTGATCGCGACTCGATGGCCGCGCGGTGCGAACAGCCGGTGCACGTCGATGTCGATGAGGTCGGCAGCCCACAGTTCGCGGAGGGTGTGGCGGAACTCGTCGGTCATCGGGCCCGGAACACCCGTCCCCCACTCGTAGCCGAGGCCGGGTCGGGCAAGTCCATTCTGGTAGCAGATCTTGCCCGCGTACACAGCGGCCAGCGCCGCATATCGGGCTTCGGTGAACGTGGTTCCATGCATTTCAGGTCGTCCTCGGCTCCACGGAGGGCCGCGATGCCCGGCACCGCGGGGTGGGCAGGGTCATCGCGGCTCGCTCGTTCAGGTGTTGACCTCGCGGCGGAATCCGTCAGGGATGATGAGGTCGTCGGGGGCGAGTTCGTGGATCGAGGGCTTGCCCAGGCCCAGCAGGGCCGAGTCGATGCCGCTGCGCAGGATGTCGAGGACGTTCTGGACCCCGGCCTGCCCGTTGGCCGCCAGCCCCCACAGGTAGGCACGTCCGATCATGACGGCGTTGGCGCCCAGCGCCAGTGCTTTGACAACGTCGCTGCCGCGTCTGATTCCGCCGTCGAAGAGGATCTCGAGCTGGTCACCGACGGCGTCAGCGACCGCGGGCAGCAGTCGGATCGCCGCCGGCGTGGAGTCGAGGTTGTTGCCCCCGTGGTTCGACACCGAGATGGCGGTGGCTCCGACGTCGACCGCGCGACGGGCGTCGTCGGGCCGGGTGATCCCCTTGATGGCGAAGGGGCCGCCCCACTGCTCGCGCAGCCACGCCACGTCCTCCCACGTCGGAAGCGGCGTCTGCATCCATTCGCCGTACGCACCGAAGAACGTCGGCGCCGTCTCCCCGGGGAGGACTACATTGGGCGTCGTCAAGTCAGGCAAGCCGTGGCGGAGGAAGTCCCACAGCCAGCGAGGACGGAACATCCCCTGCGGCGCGAAGCGCAGTTTGGTCCGCAAGTCCATCTTCTCCGGGATCGGTGGGCTGCCCCAGTCCCTGGCGGTGGCGAAGGACCAGTCCAGGGTGACGATCAAGCCCGTTGCACCGGCGTCCCTGGCGCGCTGCATGCGCGCGAGGATCCGGTCGCGATCTCCAGCCCAGTAGATCTGGAAGAAGGTCTTCGAGTTGGCCTCCACGACGTCCTCGATCGACCTGCTGGCGAACGAGCTGAGCCCCATCGCGGTCCCGGCGGCTGCCGCCGCCCTCGCGACCGCTACCTCGCCTTCGGGGTGCACGGCCTGCACGCCCGTCGGCGAGATGATCACTGGAAGTGAGATCTCCTGCCCGAGCACCGTGGTCGAAAGATCGCGCTTGGCGGGCAGATCCGCGACGTGCGGCGCGAAGCCTAGCTCGCCGAACGCGCTGATGTTGTCGTTGAGGGTCAAGCCTCGTTCGCTACCCGCGACGAGTGCCTTGTAGACGGGCCTCGGCAGGCGCTTCTCGGCGCGTCGGTGCGCCTCGGCGACCGTTTCGAACCACTCCGACATTCCTGGTCCTCCCATTTCTGATCGTCATTGATCTCGTGAGCGCGAGCTCCGCGCGAGGCGGGGCAGCAATGGCGCGATCGTGCGGTTGCGAACCGCGCCCCACCACAGGCCGGCGCCGTAGCACAGGTCGTCCAAGCGACGTACGAGCACGTGCGGCACGGGGTGCAGCGAGCTCCTGCTGTTGCGGTGGTCGAGCAGGCCGTCCACGACCGCTGCGGCGACGAGGATTTTGCGCGCCCGCCGGCTCGTCAGCGCTGCTGCGGCGCTGATCGGCCAGTAGTGGCGTGTGGCGGCGCGCACGAGTTGCCGGGCGGTGCCGTACAAGCCGCCAAGTGCCAGGAGCGTCGCCGCACGGACCGGTGCATCGGCGTCTGGCATGCGGCGGGCCAGTCGCGCGGCGGCCACCGCGACCAGCACCCCCGCCAGCGGAGCCAGTCGGCGATTCGTCAGCAGCACTGCGGCCGCCAGCGACCACACTGCGGCGTGCAGGGGCGGGACCTGGCCGGGGTGCCGCAGCGCGAGCGGCGCCGCTCCCGTTCCGTAGAACGCGCGCTGCGCCATCCACCTCCGAAGGTCCGTCCGGTGTTCGTGCGCGACGCGGGCAGCGGGCACGTAGCGAACCCTCCAGCCGGCCTCGTGCAGGCGCATGCAGAGGTCTACGTCCTCACCTACCCGCATGTCCGCGGCGAACCCGAGGACGGCGTCGCGGCGTACAACGACGGTCGTCGCGGGCACGTACGCCAACCGCGTCAGCGGTGCGACGGGGCCCTCCCGCGTCCCCATGTCCAACGGGGAACAGGTTCGTTCGAAGGTCTCCAGCCAGTTCCGCCCGCCCTGGTCGAGGGATACGACGCGCGGCGCTGCCAAACCGACGGCGGGGTCGAGGAACTGCGCCAGCAGCGTCGGAAGCCACCCCGGCCAAGGCACGACGTCGGAGTCGATGAACGCCACGAACCGGGTGCCGCAACGTCGCAATCCCGTGTTCCGCGCCGCCGCAGGCCCGAGGCTGCGCTCATGCCGGAACACCCACGCACCCCACTGGCAAGCGGTAGCGGCGAGCCGCTCCGGGTCGCGCGAGCCATCGTCGACCACCACGATCGGCAGATCTGCGGTCTGCGCATCGCACCTCAAGATGGTCAGGAGCCGTTCGACCATGTCGGTGCGATCCCGGACCGGGATCACCACTGTCGTCTCAGCCACCTGCACCTCGGGCGGGCGCGGATCGACGATCCCGGCGTCGAGGAGCCTTCGGGCAACCGCTGCGCTCGTCGGTCCGGACACCGTGAATCCGCCGGATGCGAGCAGCTTCGCCGCTCGTCCGTTCAACCGAACCAGTCGCATCGGCGAACCTCCCAACAGCAGGCCACCGTTGCGGGAGCGGTGCACGTCCGAGGCGAGCCGGACCGCGAATCCGTCCGGCAGTCGGGTCTCTTCCGGTGCCCGCATCACGTCGGTTGGTGCTTCCGGGCGTGCCGCGTTCATCCGGCGAATCCTCCGTCCGCGTGCACGACCGAACCCGTCACTGCCGCCGACTCCGGGGAACACACCCAGGCCACGGCCTCGGCTACCTCTTCGGGGGCGAGCAACCGGCGCACGAGCTGGTGTTGGGCGAGCTCCTCCGGGTCGGCGAGCCCGTACAGCTTCGCCGTGGCGCAAAGCATGTCGGTGCAGCGGTCGACCGCCACGACCGACCAACCGGCCCTGCTGAGGCGGCGCACCACCGCCGCGCCGATACCGCGTGCCGCACCGGTCACTACCGCCACGCGACGCTCGCTCATGGCACACCCACCCGCGAGGCGTTCGCCAGCCGCCCGGTGCCGTCCACGTGCCAGGCTCGCACGGCCTCGGCGAGCCCCGCGGACATCTCCGCGAGCAGTTCGCCCCCCTCGGCGGCGTTCGCGCCGTCCGGCGAGCCGATGACGCCGTTCGGACTCACCGCCCGCACGCCAACCGACATGAGGCGTTCGAGCACCCGGTCATCGGACCCGAGCGGCCCGGACTCCATCCGTGCGCTGCGGACCGAATCGGGCCGCAGCGCGTGCATCAACGACGTCTCGGCGCGTCCGGCGTGCCCGTGAGACTCGCCACCTGAACAGGCCCACCACGCGACGTCGCGCCCCTCGTAGCGCAGTCGACGCACCGCACCGACCAGGCTCCTCAGGTTGCCCCCGTGGCCGTTGACCACGACCAACCTTTCCGCCCACCGCAGCACCGAACGGCCGAGTTCGACGACCAGCAGGTGCAGCGCGGTGTGGCCGATGGAAACCGTCCCGGGAAAGCCCTCGTGCTCCCCGCTGGCGCCGTAGTTCTGCGTGGGCGCGAGCACCGCGTCGACCTCGCCGCGCAGCAGGGCGAGCGCTCTTTCCGCCACGGCGGTCGCGACGGCCGCATCCGTGTCCAGCGGCAGGTGCGGCCCGTGCTGCTCGCAGGACCCCAGCGGCAACAGCACTACCGGTCTGCGCGGTTCCAACTCGGTCCACGTCCGCTCGGCAAGGCGTGCGGTCATGACTCACCTCTTCGTGTCCCCAGTTGTGGCTGTTCCGTCCCGCCAAGCGATGTTCACGCCATTCCGGCGAGCGGGCTTTCGTCGCACGGCCGCTGCGAAGCCCGCACGGCAGGCAGACCGAGGAGGACCTTCCCCCGCTCTCCCCGTCGCGAGTGGTCCTGCGTCGCACGCGGCACCCCAGAGTTGTCCACAGTGGTCAGGAGTTGGGCTCCGTGTCCCTTGACGCACTCCGGGTCGGGACCGTCCAACGGCAGCCCGGTGAAGAACTTCGCTGCCATGCATCCGCCCTGGCAAGCGTCGAACGCCGGGCAGGATGCGCACGTGCCGCCGGTCTGCGCCGTGCGCAGCTCGGTGAAGAGGGACGAGTTCCGCCAGACCTCGCCGAACCCGGCGGCACGGACGTTGCCGGCCTTGAACACGTCGTGGATCGCGAACGGGCAGGCGTAGACGTCGCCCACCGGGTCGATCAGGCACACCACGCGGCCGGCGCCGCACAGGTTCAACCCGGGCAGGGGGCTGCTGCCCAACGCGTTGAGGTGGAAGAACGAGTCCCCGGTCAGCACCTCTTCGCCGTGGTCCAGCAGCCAGTGGTAGATCTGCATCTGCTGCTCGGCCGTCGGGTGCAGTTCGTCCCAGACGTCCGCCCCGCGCCCGGAGGGACGGAGCCTGGTGATTCGCAGCTGGGCGTCGTAGGAGTCCGCAATCACTTTGAGCTCGTCGAGTTGGTCGACGTTCTGCCGGGTCATGACCACCGAGATCTTGAACCCGCGCATCCCGGCCTCCGCCAGGTTGTCCATGGCCCGGCGCGCCATGTCGTAGGAGCCGGGACCGCGCACCGCGTCGTTGATCTCACGGGTGGCGCCGTCCAGCGAAATCTGTACGTCGACGTAGTCGGTGGCCGCGAGCTGGCGCGCCCGTTGCGGGGTGAGCCGGACACCGTTGGTGGAGAACTTGACACCCACATAACGGGACACCGCGTAGTCGAGCAGTTCCCAGAAGTCCGGGCGGACCGTGGGTTCTCCGCCACCCACGTTGACGTAGAAGACCTGCATCCGCGCCAGCTCGTCGACGACGGACTTGATCTCGGCGGTGGTCAGCTCGTCCGGGTCGCGCCTGCCTGACGAGGACAGGCAGTGCTCGCAGGCGAGGTTGCAGGCATAGGTCCACTCCCAGGTCAGGCAGATCGGTGCGTCGAGACCGTGCTTGAACTGCTCGACCAGGGACGGCACCTGTTCGGTCATCTCCCGGCGCTGCTCGGCGATCCTCATGGCGATTCCTCGTCCCTCTCCGAAAGTGGTTGTCGGCGAACGATCATCTCGGCCTGCGCAAGGGAGGCCAGGGCTCGCAGGTAGCTCGGCCGTTGCCGGTCGGCGACCTGGCAGGCGCCGAGCGCCTCGTCGACCGAGCCGTGGTCGGCAAGCTGCTCGACGACCTCGACCAGCCGTCGACTCTTCAGGAACGACAGCCGCCGCGTCCCGAAGTGGTAGGCGAGCGCGCCGAAGGGTTCCGGCCGCAGGGCCACCTGCGGGTTCTGGCGGTACGGGAGGTCGGGCTGGAAGGCCGGGCTACCCATCGCAAAACCACCGTCCTCAGTAGACGCCGCACATGCCGTCGATGGAGACCTCTTCGACCAGCATCTCCTCGACCACGTCGCGAGATTCGTCGTACTCGGAGATTCCGGTGGTGTGCTCGTACTCGGTTCCGAGGCTCTGCTGCTCCATTGCTTCTCACCTCTGCTGCGGGATCTTGTGGGAAAGTGCGCCGCCAACGCTTGCGGCAAGAACACGCTACGAACGCGGCGGCACACGGCTCGCCATGCGACTGGACCTTCCGCCCCCGTCCGTTCGAACAGGTCGAACCCCGGCCACCACCGGCGGCTGAGCCGTGGGGCTGGGGCACCTGTCCAAACGGACGGGGGCGGTCCCCACCGATCGTTCGGACCGCGCTTCCGGAGGACGGGTCTTGGTTCCAGAAGGGTTCTCGGGCGTGACGCACCGCACTACCTTCGCCACTCAGCCGGGCCCGATCCCGACACCGCCCGGACCAGCCGTAGCCAGTGGTCAACGTGCAACGCCGCGCGTGGAAAGGACTGCGAAATGCAGGTCGATGAGCTGCTCAAACCTTTTCCCATCAAGGAGTTCCACCCGTTCCCACGCGCCTTGATGGGCCCGGGCGCGCACGAACTCATCGGTCCGGAGGCTCTGAAACTGGGCTTCAAGCGGACCCTGGTGATGACGTCGGGACTTCGCGGCACGGACATCGTGCACAAGATCGCCGAGTCCATGAAGTACCACGGCCTGGAGGTCGTGGTGTACGACCAGGTCGAGTCCAACCCCAAGGACTACAACGTCATGGACGCCGTCGCGCTGTATCAGGAGAACGCCTGCGACTCGTTCGTCTCCATCGGCGGCGGCTCCTCCCACGACGCCTGCAAGGGAGCGCGGATCTCGGTGGCGCACGACGGGCGCAACGTCAACGAGTTCGAAGGTTTCAACAAATCGGAGAACCCGAAGAACCCGCCGCACATCGCGGTGTCCACGACGGCGGGCACCGGCTCGGAGACGTCCTGGGCCTACGTCATCACCGACACCACCACCGACCCGGACAATCCGCACAAGTACGTCGCCTTCGACGACGCCTCGGTGGCCAGCCTGGCGATCGACGACCCGGTGCTGTACTACGACTGCCCGATCGACTACACCGCGCAGTGCGGTTTCGACGTGCTGGCCCACGCCTCCGAGCCATACGTGTCTCGGTTGAACTTCGAGCCGTCGCTGGGCAACGCGCTGCACGCGATCAGGCTGACAGCGCGGAACCTGCGGCACGCGGTGTGGAACGGCCAAGACCTCCCCGGTCGGGAAGGCATGATGTACGCCCAGTACATCGCCGCTCAGGCGTTCAACTCCGGAGGCCTGGGCATCATCCACTCGATCTCGCACGCGGTCAGCGCCTTCTACGACACCCACCACGGGTTGAACAACGCCATCGCGTTGCCCCGGGTGTGGGCGTTCAACATGCCGGTTGCCTACCAGCGGTTCGCCGACATCGCCGAGGCGATGGGCGTGGACACGCACGGCAAGACCACCGTGCAGGCGGCCGACGCGGCGCTGGACGCGGCCATCCGGTTGCTGCGCGACGTCGGCATCCCGGAGCGGTTCGCCGACGTGCATGCCGACACCTACTCGAAGAACCGGTTGGGGCAGGGGCCGACGAAATTCTACGAGCGAGCCAAGGAGATCAAGGGCGATGCCGAGGACGTCGACCGCATCACCAACCACGTGCTCGGTGATGCCTGCACCCCGGGCAACGCCAAGGAATGCACGTTCGACACGGTGCGTCCGGTGGTCGAGCACTGCATGACGGGCGAGTTGGACGACCTGCTCAGCTGACCCGCGCGACCGGCCGTGGTGCCGCGCTGACCCGGCGGCACCACGGCTTCCCCGCTCACAACTGGAGGTTCCCGTGCCCGACACCATCTCGGCCCCGCCCCACACCGGCCACGAGCAGTTCGATTCGGTCGAGGAGGTGATCGCGAAGTTCGCCGAGTGCGGCTACATCGCGGACCGCCGACTGGCCACCACCGTCTTCCTGCAGTCCAGGTTGGACAAGCCATTGCTGCTGGAAGGACCGGCCGGCGTCGGCAAGACGGAACTGGCGAAGAAGCTCGCCGAGGTCACCGGCCGACGCCTGCTGCGCCTGCAGTGCTACGAAGGGCAGGACGAAAGCAAGGCCCTCTACGAGTGGGATTACGGCAAGCAGATGCTCTACACGCAGATGCTGCGTGACAAGATCGGCGAGGTCATCGCCGATGCGCCGGACCTCGCCACTGCGGTGGAACGCATCGGTGCGCAGGACAGCGTGTTCTTCTCCGACCGTTTCCTCGCCGCCCGGCCCCTGTTGGATGCGATCCGCGGCGGACAACCGGCGGTGCTGCTCGTCGACGAGGTCGACCGGGCCGACGAAGCGCTGGAGGCGGTGCTGCTGGAGTGCCTGGCCGAGTTCCAGGTCTCCGTCCCCGAAATCGGTACCTACTCGGCTACGACACCGCCCTACGTCGTGCTGACGTCCAACAACACCCGGGACCTGTCTGCTGCGCTCAAACGCCGTTGCCTGCACCTGTTCCTGGACTACCCCGATCACGAACGCGAGCTGGAGATCGTCAGGTCCAAGCGCACCGGTCTGCCGGAGAACCTGGCTCGCCAGCTGGTGACCGTGGTGCGCGAACTGCGCAACCTCAAGTTGCGCAAGGCACCGAGCATCTCGGAGACCATCGACTGGTCGCGCACCCTGGCCGTCCTCGGTGCGGAGGAACTCGATGCCGAGCTGCTCTCGGAAACCGTGAACGTGGTGGTGAAGTACGAGCGCGACCTCCAGCAGGCCCTCAGCGCCATCCCGCGCCTAGTGGACCCGAATCGGCAGGTCCCCGAGGACCTGCACGGCCACGGGCACGGGCACGGGCATGGGCATGGGCATGGGCATGGGCATGGGCATGGGCATGGGCACGGGCATGGGCATGGGCATGGACACGACCACGACCACGACCACGACCACGACCACGACCACGACCAGGACGACGAGGTCGACGGCCGCGAGGTTCGAGCCGCCAAGGACCTGCCCGGACGTTTCGACGAGAACTACTATGGAGCACCCGGATCACGCACCAAAACCCTTTCGCAGCAACGGGTCGGCGGTCAGGGCCACCGAGCGTTCGGCGCCGCCACGCGGCGTCGTCCCTAGCCTCCGGATCCCGACTTCGCGGGCACACGCGCGGCCGCTGACAAGGAAGGCCATCATGGAATCCGCTCTGCACCGGTTCGTCCGCCTACTCCGGCTGTTCGGCCTGCGCGTGTCGGTGTCCGAAGCCACTGACGCGATGCGCTGCGCCTCACAGCCGGGCATGCTCCACACCAGAGACACGTTGCGCGACGCGCTCAAGGTCGCCCTCGTCAAGGACCGGCGCGATGAGGAGATCTTCGACGAGGTGTTCGGCGCGTTCTTCTCACTCCAGCCGGTCGTCGGGGACGAGAACGGTCACGGGCACTCGCACGAACACGACGACCTCGCCGACACCGGCGATCTGCAGTCCTTCACGCTCTCCGAGGAACCGTCCGACGCCCCCCAGCAGGGGCACACCCACGGCAAACCTGCGGACATCCGCGACTACTTCGCCCCGGAAGACCTGGCGCAGCAGTTCAACCTGCACCAAGAGAGCAACAAGATCGACCTCGCGGCTATGACCGACGAGGTCGTCTTCTCCAACAGCGACACCGGCGCGGGAACCGGTTCGGTGCCAAACGTCCAGTTGGAGACCGAGCGATTGCACAACGCCGGAGTTCCCGGCCAGCTCGCGAACCACACGGGCCACCGGGTCGACACCCAACTATCTGTCGCCGAGGAGCAGACCCTGCTCGACTGGCTGGCCTGCGAGGAAGAACCCGACGACCCGCTTGCCTCTCCACGACGTCAGCTCGCCGGTGTCCTGGAGAACCTCCCCGAACTGCTCAAGCGACACCTCGCCAGGCTCGCCGAGCTGGAGTCCACGGCGCTGGAGTCCCGCGAGATCACCAGCGGCCGGCTCGACCGAGTCGACGAGCAGGAACGGCAGCAGCTGGAGGAATCGCTGCGCCGGATCGCCCACAGCCTCCGCGGGGCCCTGACCAGTCGACGCCGCAACACGCCGCGGGGGCGGGTGCACCCCGCTCGCACGATGCGGCGGAACATGCGCTACGACGGCGTTCCCTTCCGGCCGGTGACGATCACCCGCGCCGAGGACAAACCGCGCCTCGTCGTGCTGGCCGACGTGTCGCTGTCGGTGCGGTCGACGGCCCGCTTCACGCTGCACCTGGTGCACGGACTCCAGTCGATGTTCGGCCAGGTCCGCACGTTCGCGTTCGTCGACGAACCGGTCGAGATCACCGAACTGTTCGCCGACCACCCGCTGGAACGCGCTCTCGGACTCGTCTTCGACGGCCTGCCGCAGGGAGGTGTGCTCGACGTCGACGGCAATTCCGACTACGGCAGCACTTTCGTTGCTTTCCTGGAAGAGCACGGCGCCGCGCTCAACCGCCGCACCACCGTGCTGATCCTCGGCGACGGGCGGGGCAACGGAAACGCCCCTGGCGTCGAAGCTTTCGCCGAGATCGCCAGGCGGGCCCGAGAAACCCTCTGGCTCACGCCCGAACCCCGCTACTCCTGGTCGCTCGGGAAGTGCGATCTGCCGCTGTACGCCGAGCACTGCAGCCAGGTGCGAGTCGTGCGCGACCTGTCGGGCCTAGAGCGTGCGGCGGAGACGATGGCCGTGGAGGTGACCGGCCGGTGAGCGCACCCGATCCGGCGCAGGCGGCGTTGCAGTTGCACCGCATCGATCCCCTCGGGTCTGCCAAGCGGCCCGCTGACCGGCTGGTAACGGTGGTCCGGGACAGCGGACCACCCCGCGACCACTACGCGCAGGTGACCCGCACCCGGCACTTCAGGCTGCACCGGCGGGAGCAGCGCATCGAGATCACCCACTGGATCCAGCCCGATCAGCTGGACAACAACCTCGCCGGGATCCTCGCAGAGGAGCTCTTCGCCCCGGGATGGCTCAGCGGTGCGGAGATCTTCGAGCGGGTCTTCACCGGGGTGGTCCGCTCCGTCATCGACGATCCGCTCCGCGCCTGGATGACCTTCTACGACAACACCCTTGCCCGCATAGAGGAGTGCTGGTCCCGCCCCGTCGACGAGCCCGCCCCATCGTCGATAGCCAGCTTCGCCCCGGTCTACCGCCGGGCCATGCAGCTGGTCCCGCCGGGCAGGGTGCTGGACATGGGCTCCTGCTTCGGTTTCCTGCCCCTCCTGCTGGCCCAGCGCGGCCAGAACACGGTCATCGCCTCGGACCTCGTGCCAGGAAGCATGCAGCTCCTCAGCGCCGTCGCCGAGGCGCGCGGTACCCGACTGCACACCCTGGTGTGCGACGCAGCCCGGGTGCCGCTGCCGGACCGGTCGGTGGACGTGGTCACCGCGGTGCACCTGTTGGAACACTTGGACGCGATGCAGGGCGAGGTGGTGCTGGTCGAGGCGCTTCGGTTGGCCCGCGACCGGGTCGTGATCGCCGTCCCCTTCGAGGACGAGCCCACCGCCGCCTACGGCCACGTCCGCACCTTCACCCGCCAGGACCTGGTCGAGCTCGGCCACGCAGCGGGACACCGCTTCGAGGTCGACGAACACCACGGTGGCTGGCTCGTCGTCCACGTCGGCCGATGAAGAGCCGCGAGCCCTTTTGGTCGTTCCAACGACCAGAGCGACTCACGGCACTTTCTGGACGAGCGGAGTGTGGGGGCGGGCCTGGTGAAGGGCACCTTTGGCGGGGCCGCGCTGGGACCGGTCGTGACCTGCAAGGATATGGGTGATGCGTGGGACGTGCCCCACGCATTGCCCCACGAGACCAACATGCCGTGCTCGACGCGGCCGTCCCACGCGGACTAGTCGAGTAAGTCTGAATACGACCAGTGATCGTAGGCGGTGAGCGAGCGAGTGACTGGCTGGCCGGTGGCGGAAGTTGTGCCAGATCGCGGCGGCCAGGGCCAGCACACGCTTGGCGACGCGCACGCCGACACCCTCGGCCGTGTGGGCGCCGTGTTGTTCCAGGTCCAGCTGTCCCTTCAGGGTGTCGTTGACCGACTCGATGAGTTGGCGGACTTTCTTGAGCATCGGCTCGCCTGCAGAGAACAGCCGTGAGCGTTTTTGGGTGCCATAACACCCAAAAACACTCACGGCGTCCTGCTTACCGAAACGCTCGTCGCGATCCCCATAACCGCGAACACGCCCCCGCCGCTTCCCGCGGTGATCGCAGCAGCCCACCGTGACGAACACCGGACGGTGAGATTCCTCAACTCGGAGTGGCTGAGCTTGGGTGGCCGACCTGGCAGCCGCGCTAAACCGGCCAGGTCATCGTGTTGGGGGCGAGGGAGTCATCCAGAACGACGTGCACGGCAATCCCATGCCCAACTGAGCCAAGAAGGTGATAACGAACAATGGACTTGGTCAAGCTGAGCCGAGACTCACAGGCGCTGTTCAAACGACTGGCGGACCGATTCCCGCCCGATCAGCTGAGGATGTGCCGGGAATCCGGCAAGGGCTGCGAGTGGAACGAAATGGTCGACATCATGTGCGCCGTGCTGGTCAAACGGAACGTCCCTGTTACGCAGGATGAGCGGGACGCCTTGGCCGACCTACTTGCCATGTACCCAGTCCCTGTCGAGGGCTACGACTACATCAACAAGCGCGACGAGATACTGGCCGCGCTCACGGTGACACCCGGTACTGACTGCCGCTGATCGAGCAGTGTCCGCGTCCGCGTCGATACCCTCCGCAGCAGAACCCCCGGCGCGCCTCTGCGCCGGGGGTTCTCGCTGATCGGGGCGTCCATGTTTGTGATCTCGTGTGTAGCAGCCGTGTAGCAGAAACGCCGGGGCAAAGCCCTTACCAGCACAAATAGATACCGATCAACTACCGGCCGAGTGCTAGACCAAGCAGGGTCTACAGATCCCCTGTGACCAGCACAAGAAGCGTTTGTGCAGCGTACGACGGCGCGTTTTGAAGGGAAGGGCACTTTCGTCCGAAACCACCGGACACAGTTCTTCGAGCCACGACCGAAAGCGGAATCCTGGAAGCTGGCAACGTCGCCGGATTCTAGCTCTACACCGGCGAATCCTAGATTTGTCGTGCGGTCGTCGAACAGACTCTCGGCCGCCCGTGGACAGTCAGATCAGTTTCCTCTTGCTGGCTTCGTAGACGGCCTCGGCGCGGGTGGCGGCTCCGAGCTTGCGCATGATGTTGCGCACGTGGAACTTGACCGTGGTTTCCGATATGAACAGCTTGCTCCCGATGTCGCGGTTGCTCAGGCCGCGCGCCAGTTCTCGGAGCACGTTGAGTTCCCGATCGGTGAGCGGGGGCTCGCTCGTCGGTGCGTTCATCGACTGCACCATGGCCGCAGCGGATCGCGAGTCGAACGAGCTCTCCCGACGCGCCACCGCTCGGATCGAACGGACCAGCTCCGTGGTGTCCACGTCCTTGACGACGTAACCGCGGGCGCCGCGGTGGATCGCGTCGACCACCAGGCCGCCGTCCAGGAACGTCGTGAGGATCAGTACCCCGAGATCCGGGTGCTGCCGGGTGAGCTCCCCGCACAGGGCCAGGCCCTCCATGTTGTCCCCAGTAGACAACTTGAGGTCCAGCAACACGATGTTCGGCCGCGTCCGCTCGACGACCGCAAGCGCCTCCCTCGCCGTGGCCGCCTCCCCCACGACCTGCAGGTCGTTCTCGCGTTCCAGGACCGACCGCAGGCCGTGCCGGACGATCGCGTGGTCGTCGACCAGCACGATCCGAACGTGCTCCGACGCACCAGTCGATTTGTCGGGCTGCATCGGGACTTCCTTCCAGGTCCTGGTCACATCGTCACCTCCGAAGACGTCGGCGACGGCAGCGGAACACGCAATTGCAACGAGATCCCGCCCATCCGGGACCGCCGGATCGACAGGGTCCCGCCGAGTTCCCGTGCCCGGGCAGCCATGTTGACCAGTCCTCGATGGCGCCCGGCGAGGTCCGCTGCTGAGGACAGGTGCAGCGACCGCCGCAACTGCGCGGGATCGCCGGTCCCGTCGTCGGACACGGTGAGCCGCAGGTGATCGGCCTTGTAGACCAAGTGCACCAGAGATCGGGACGCGTGCGCGTGCGCGACCGTGTTGAACAACGCTTCGCCGGTCAGCCGGAGAATCGAGTTCTCCGCCTCGGGCGGCAGCGGCGCTGGGGTGCCCTCCACGCGCACTTCCACCTTCAGGTCGCTGGGCAGGTGCACTGTGGACAGTTGTTGCAGCAGGACGGGCAACGAGCCCGGCGGTTCCTCAGCGCTGTGGTGGAGGGCATAGATCGCCGCGCGGAGCCGCTCGACGGCCTGCTGAGTGGCTCCCCTGGCCGGCGCCAACCGTTCCGCGACGCGGGCCGCTTCCGGCCCCATGGCCTCCAGCTCGGACCGGCACACCTCAATCGTCATACCGGCGCTGAGCACGTACTGGGTGACCGTGTCGTGCAGTTCCCGCGCGATGCGGTGCCGCTCGTCGTCGAGCGCCTGGCGCTGCATCGCCTCGACTAGGCGTCGCTGGGTTTCCTGGAGTTCGGCGTTGCGGGCGGCCAGGTCGCGTGCTTGCTTCGCGGCGGCCTCGGAAAGCTGCTCGGTGCGACCGCGCAGCTGTACGGCGGCGTGGAAGAGGAACGAGTTGTGCAACGCGACCGCGGCCTGGTTGGCCAGGACCCGCAGGATGGCCAGGTCGGTGTCGGCGACGGACACCTCGCTGCCCGGCCAGCCCACAATCCCGCCGACCGGCTCACCGTCCAGGGTCATCGGAGCCCGGACCCATCCGGGTCCGCTGGGCTCCCACTCCACCTCCCACGGACGCGACCGCACCGCGTCGAGGTGCTCGCCGACCTCGGGCGGCAATCCGGCCTCGTCGTCGATCAGATCTCCGTTGCACAGCAACAGGAACCTCGGCCGCGCAGCGCGCAGCGCGCCGTCGGCGATCGCGAGGAGCAGCCAGTCCGCCTGCAGGTGCTCCGCGGCCGCCCGGACCACCGCCTCGACGAGGCTGCGCGGGCCCTCGACGGTCCGCACCAGTGCGCGGGAGATCCGGTCGAGCGCCTGCACCGCGTACTCCAGCCGTTCGGCCGAGCGGACGTACTCCGGGTAGAACGACCGCTTGCCCGAGCGCAGCCCGGTGAGCGCACCGAGGTCGGTGTGACTATTGGTGCCGTTCCCGGATTCCTTGCGCGCTGCCACCGTTACCTCGCTGTGCTGGCCAGGACTCACAATGCTGCCCGGAACAGCCGGTCGATGTCGACTTCGCGGGCATCTCGCGGATTGGTCGTCAGGCAGGCGTCCTTCAGTGTGTTGCGGGCGAGCAGCGGAACGTCCGCACCGGTCACGCCGAGCGAACTCAGGCCCCGGGGAACACCGACTATGTCGGCCAGTTCGCGGACCCGGTCGGCGAGTTCGCACGCCACTTCGCGGGCCGGAACGCCCGCGGTCTCGATGCCGACCGCCGCCGCCAGCGGAACGTAGCGCTCGGCGTCGGTCTCCGCATTGAACCGGATCACGTGAGGCAGCAGCACCCCGTTGATCACGCCGTGCGGCGCGTCCAGCAGACCGCCCACCTGGTGGCTCATCGCGTGGGTGGCGCCGAGGATGGCGTTGGTGAAGGCCATTCCGGCCTCCAGCGCTCCCTGCGCCATCGCCACCCGCGGCGCAGCTTCGGTCGGCCGGAACATCGTGCGCGCGAGGTTCTCGACGATCAGGTGCGCCGCGTGCAGGGAATGCTGATCGGTGAGCGTGTTGTGCGCCAGCGAGACGAACGACTCGATCGCGTGCGTGAGGGCGTCCAGCCCGGTCGCCGCGTTCAGCCAGTCCGGCATCGTGATCAGCAGTCGGGGGTCCACCAGGGAGATGTCCGGCACCAGCGTCCGGCTGAGGATGGTGATCTTCGTGGCCGCGGCGGTGTCGGTGATGATGGCGAACTGCGAGACGTCCGCACCGGTACCGGAGGTGGACGGGGCCATCACCAGCGGCGGGATCGGATGCACGACCTTGTCCACGCCCGCGTAGTCGAGGATGCGGCCGCCGTTGCCGGACAGGATCGCGACTCCCTTGGCCGCGTCGATCACCGAGCCCCCGCCGACCCCGATGATCACGTCGCTGCCGCTCTCGACGTAGCGCTCGTACGCGGCCTCGACCTCGTGGTCCTTCGGGTTCGGTGTCACGGCGTCCCACACGACCGCGGACAGCCCCACCCGTCTGAGGTGACCGACCGCCTCGGCCGCCCAGCAGACCTCGGTGAGCCCTGGGTCGGTCACGAGAAAGGGTCGCCGAGCGCCCAGCCTCCGGGCGCAGTGCCCGAGTTCGGCCAGGGCGCCGGGCCCGAACACGATCTCCGGGACGTGGAACTTGGCCAACCGGTTCGTGGTGTCCGCTCGCACTCGCTCGCCCGCGGCTTGCGGGCCCTGGAGCAACTCGGCCCCGGGCGCTTCGCCTGCTTCTCTGTGCTCAAGCCGGGGCATGCGGCTTCGCACGGTCATGGGGGCATCCTCCAAGCACCATGGCAGGGCTGTTCCGCAATGCTCGGCTGCACGCGGACCTCGATAATCTCCGGTTCCCCACCGACGGCTGCGCTCCGATCTCAGCACCATCGTAGTCCCATGAGTGACGCTTACCACACAGTCAGGCTAGGGTGCCGGTCGCCCAGCGCTACCGTCCGACCGGGCGGGCGGAACCTGTCCGATCGGTCAGTTCCGCCCATGGCGGGCGGGCGAGCTCACTCGTCCTCGCTCGGGTCGACGAGCTGGGAACGCAGTCCATCCAGCACCCCTGGATCTCCGAGCGTGGTGACATCCCCCAACTCGCGCCCCTCAGTCACGTCACGCAACAGCCGCCGCATGATCTTGCCGCTGCGCGTCTTGGGCAGGTCGTCGGCCCAGACGATCTTCGCCGGGCGGGCGAGCTTGCCGATCCGAGCCGCCACGTGTTCGCGGAGGTCGGCTTCGATCTCGTCGCTCGGCTCGACACCGCTGCGCAACGTCACGAAAGCGACGATCGCCTGCCCGGTCAGCTCGTCCGGCCGGGCCACCACAGCCGCCTCGGCGACGTCGTCGTGGGCGACGAGAGCCGATTCGACCTCAGCGGTGGACAGCCGGTGCCCGGAGACGTTTATGACGTCGTCCACCCGGCCCAGCACCCAGTAGTAGCCGTCCTCGTCCCGGCGTGCTGCGTCGCCGGCGAGGTAGGTGCGCGGACCGCTTGGGAAGTACGTCTTGACGTACCGCTCGTCGTCGCCGTACAGCGTACGCAGCATGCTCGGCCACGGCTCGGTCAGGACCAGCAGGCCGCTCCCCTCGTCCCCGGCCGCGTAGCCGGGCAAGAGGTCGGCGCACACGCCGGGTAGCGGCCTGGTCGCCGACCCCGGCTTGGCGCTGGTGGTGCCCGGCAGCGGCGCGATCATGATCGAGCCGGTCTCGGTCTGCCACCAGGTGTCCACGATCGGGCAGCGCTCGCTCCCAATCACCACGTGGTACCAGATCCAGGCCTTCGGGTTGATCGGCTCGCCCACGCTGCCCAGCAGCCGCAGCGAGCTCAGGTCGTGGCGGGCCGGATGGTCGGCGCCCCACCGCATGCACGCGCGGATTGCGGTGGGAGCGGTGTAGAAGGTGGTCACCCGGTACCGCTCGACGACCTCCCACCAGATGCCCTTGTGCGGGTAGTCGGGCGCGCCCTCGAACAGCACGCTCGTGACCCCGTTGGCGAGGGGTCCGTAGATCACGTAGCTGTGGCCGGTGATCCACCCGACGTCGGCGGTGCACCAGTACACGTCGGTGTCGGGACGCAGGTCGAACACCAGGCGGTGCGTGTAGGAAACGCCGGTGAGGTAGCCGCCCGTGGTGTGCAGGATCCCCTTCGGTTTCCCCGTCGAGCCGGAGGAGTAGAGGATGAACAGCGGGTGTTCGGCCTCCACGGGTTCGGCGGGACACACCGGATCCGCGGCGGCGCATACCTCGTGGAACCAGACGTCGCGGCCCGGACGCATCGTCGCAGCCGAGCGCGTCGCGCGAACCACGACGACCTTCTCCAACGACTGGATCTCGTCGAGCACACCGTCAAGGTTGTCCTTGACCGCATTGACCCGTCCCTTTCGGCGCGCCCCGTCGGAGGTGACCAGCACCTTGGCCCCGGAGACCTGCATCCGGTCCCGCACTGCCTCCGGCGCGTACCCGCCGAACACGACGTTGTGCACCGCGCCGATGCGGGCACAGGCGAGCATCGCGACGACGACCTCCGGAACCATCGGGAGGTAGATGCCCACGACATCGCCCTTGCGCACGCCGAGGTCCTTGAGCGCGTTGGCGAAACGCTGCACGTCACGCAGGAGCTGGGCGTAGGTCAGGGCACGCTCGTCGCCTTCCTCGCCGTGCCAGAAGAAGGCGACCCGGCTGCCGAGTCCGGCTTCCACATGCCGGTCCAGGCAGTTGTACGAGGCGTTGAGTCGCCCGTCGTCGAACCAGCGGTAGAAGGGCGGATCCGAGTCGTCGAGCACCGCGGTGAAGGGCTGGTCCCAGTGCAGGGTGCGCGCCTGCTCCGCCCAGAAACCGAGCCGGTCAACGGCCGCCCACCGGTACAGCGAGTCGTCGGCGACGAGCGCTTGCTCGCGGAACTCCGCGGGCGGGTCGAACGACGGGACGGCCAGCAGGTCCTCCACCCGCTCGGTCCGATCGGTGGTCATCGTGCTCCTTCGAGATTCGCGGGGTACGCGCGTCCTCGGTGGCGGGCTACCCCGACCACCGAGGACAGTTCGTTCAGACGAGGCCGAAAGCGGTTAGTTCTTCGTTGGTCAACAGTCGAGAGCGGATCAGGAAGCGCACTCCTTCCGGGGCTTCCAAGGAGAATCCGCTGCCGCGTCCCGGCACCACGTCGATGGTCAGGTGAGTGTGCTTCCAGTACTCGAACTGCGCTGCGGACATCCAGACCGGGATCGCCTCGGCGACCCCGTCCACGTCGAGGTCGCCGAGGTGGACATCGGAGTTCCCGGTGCGGAATTCGCCCGCCGGATAGCACATCGGCGCGCTGCCGTCGCAGCAGCCACCGGACTGGTGGAACATCAGCGGTCCGTGCTCGTCCCGGAGGCGGCGGAGCAGTTCCGCCGCCCCCGAGGTGAGCGCCACGCGGGAGTAGCTCATGGCCGTCGTCTCAGAAGAACCCGAGCTTGTTCGGCGAGTAGCTGACCAGCAGGTTCTTCGTCTGCTGGTAGTGGTCGAGCATCATCTTGTGGTTCTCCCGCCCGATGCCGGACTGCTTGTACCCACCGAACGCCGCGTGTGCGGGATAGGCGTGGTAGTTGTTCACCCACACCCGACCGGCCTGGATGTCACGTCCGGCGCGGTAGGCGGTGTTGCCGTCGCGCGACCACACCCCGGCGCCCAGCCCGTAGAGCGTGTCGTTGGCGATCTTCAGCGCGTCGTCGTAGTCGTCGAACCGAGCCACCGACACCACCGGCCCGAAGATCTCCTCTTGGAAGATGCGCATCTTGTTGTCGCCCTCGAAGACCGTCGGCTGGACGTAGTAGCCGCCGGAGAGCTCCCCGCCGAGGTCGGCCTTCTCCCCGCCGGTGAGGACCTTCGCGCCCTCCGCCTTGCCGATGTCGATGTAGGAAAGGATCTTCTCGAACTGGTCGTTGCTCGCCTGCGCACCGATCATCGTCTCGATGTCCAGCGGATGCCCCTGCTTGATCGCCTTGGTGCGCTCCACTGCGTCACCCAGGAAACCCTCGTAGATGCTGCTCTGGATCAACGCACGGGATGGGCAGGTGCACACCTCGCCCTGGTTGAGCGCGAACATCGCGAATCCCTCCAGCGCCTTGTCGTAGAAGGCATCGCGGGTATCGGCGACGTCGCCGAAGAAGATGTTCGGGCTCTTGCCGCCCAGTTCCAGCGTGACCGGGATGATGTTCTCGCTGGCGTACTGCATGATCAGCCGGCCGGTCGTGGTCTCCCCGGTAAAGGCGATCTTGGCGATCCGATTGCTGGACGCCAGCGGCTTGCCCGCCTCGACGCCGAAACCGTTGACCACGTTGACCACACCGGGCGGCAGGAGGTCGGCGATCAGACCGAGCAGCACGTGGATGGATGCCGGCGTCTGCTCGGCCGGCTTGAGCACCACCGCGTTGCCGGCGGCCAGTGCCGGGGCCAGCTTCCAGGTGGCCATCAGCAGGGGGAAGTTCCACGGGATGATCTGCCCGACCACTCCCAGTGGTTCGTGGAAGTGGTACGCGATGTTGTCGCCGTCGATCTCGCCGATGCCGCCCTCCTGCGCCCGGATCGCCCCCGCGAAGTAGCGGAAATGGTCGATCGCGAGCGGGATGTCGGCGGCCAGCGACTCCCGGACCGGCTTGCCATTCTCCCACGTCTCGGCCACCGCCAGCTGCTCGAGATTCGCCTCCATCCGGTCGGCGATCCGGTTCAGCAGGCTCGCGCGTTCGGCGACCGAGGTCTTGGCCCAGCCCGCCGCGGCTCCGTGCGCGGCGTCCAGCGCCCGTTCCACGTCCTCGGCGGTGCCGCGGGCGATCTCGGTGAAGGTCTCGCCGGTCACCGGTGTCTGATTCGCGAAGTAGCCGCCCTTGGCCGGCGGCACGTACTCACCGCCGATGAAGTGGTCGTAGCGCGCCTCGTACGCGACGACGCTGCCAGGTGTTCCCGGCGCTGCGTACTTCGTCATGTGCTGCCTCCTGCACAGAAACGGGGAAGATGGCGCAGAAGCGTGCTGGATCACACGTTGCAACGACGTTGCAACGTCGTTAACTCCGGTTCAGACCTGTCCCAACGGTCAGTATTCGACGGCTGGACGCACCGTGGCCTTGTCGGCTCCGGTCGTTAGTAGTCATCATGGCCATCACCCGTGTCGCCGGATGTGGGACGGATCGCGTCGTGGCCAGGAGGCAGGGTGACCCTCAATGACGAGTACGTGACCGCGGAATTGCTAGCGGATCCGATCGAGTACGCATCGCTGCTGGAGCGGGTGTGGGACGCCATGCTGCGCGGAGATCGCTCGCCGAGGTCTCCCCGACCGCTGGTCTCGGACTCCTGGCAGCGCTCGCTCGCCGCCGACGTCGACCCCGATGCGCGCGAAGCACCCGTGGTCTGGGAACGCGACGAGGTGCGCGACATCCGCTCGGTCCACCCACTGGCCGCCGCGATCCCGGTGCTTCGGGAAACCGTGCTCCGCGTCGCCGACGAGGCGATGCACGTCATGATCGTGACCGACCGGGATGGCTTGATCCTGTGGCGCGAGGGCAACGCCGGCGTCGCGCGGCACGCCGACCGGGTGCGGCTGGCGGAAGGAACCCGGTGGTCGGAGGACGCCATCGGCACCAACGCGATGGGCACCACGCTCGCCGTCGGCAAACCGGTGCAGATCTACTCCGCCGAGCACCTGGTTCGCACATATCACAACTGGACGTGCGCGGCCAGTCCCATCCGCGACCCAGATACCGGCGAGATCCTCGGCTCGGTGGACATCAGCGGACCGCTCCGCACCGTTCACCCGGCGATGGTCGCCCTGGTCACTGCCGCCGCCCAACTGGCCGAAAGCCACCTTCGCGCGCAGATGGCCGCCCGTGACGAACGCCTGCGGGCCAAGAACATGCCGCACCTGCGGGGTTTGCGCGGCGAATGCGGCGCGTTGCTCACGCCGACCGGACGAGTGCTGGCGCTCGAGCCGGGGCAGGGTCTGTGCCTGCCTGAGCGGATCGACGTCAGCGACGGCCATGGCCGCGTCCTGCTCGACGACGGGCGGGAAGCCGTCCTGGAACGCCTCGCCGAGGGCTTCCTGCTGCGACTACCCGGCACAGCTGGCTCGCGGGCGCAGCCGCGAGCAGTGCTGTCGCTGTCCTTTTTAGACACTTCCGGCCCCGGCGCCGTGCTCAACGGTCGGGACCTACCGCTCACCCTGCGGCACGCCGAGATCCTCGCCCTCCTCGCGATGCACCCCAGCGGGCTCACGGCAGACCGGCTTTCCTGCGAGCTCTACGGAGACCGCGGCAACCCGGTGACAGCTCGCGCGGAGATCCATCGGCTCCGCGCGCACCTCGGAGAGCACGTGATCAGCACCAAGCCCTACCGCCTCAACGCTGAGATCGACGCCGACTTCCTGTCGGTTCGCCGAGCGCTGCGTGCCGGAGACATCAAGGCGGCCGCGGAGTCCTATCGCGGGCCTCTTCTGGAAGCCAGCGAGGCACCGGCGATTCGCGACGAACGGGACGAACTGTTCGCCTCCCTCCGCGGCGCGGTCCTCGACCGCGGTGACGTCGAAGCGCTGTGGGGGCTGTTCTGCCATCAGCCCGCGGATGACCTCGAAGTGCTGGGTCAACTGGCGCACCGGCTCCCGCGCCACGACCCACGCCGACACGTGGTGACCGCGCGAATGCAACGCGTCCTAGCCGAAGAGTTTTGATACCCGGCCTCCTGCGGCAACGCGACTGCAACGGCAACAGCACCAAAATGCGGCCACTGTTGCCGGGCGTTGTGGAGGGCGAGACGAAGATGACGTGGACCGAAACCAGCCGCACGACCGCGGAGGCGAAGCACGACATACCCCGACGCGTGATCCTCGTCGGACCTCCCGGGGCGGGCAAGGGAACCCAAGCACACACCCTGGCAACCCACCTCGGCGTTGCCCACATCTCCACCGGAGACCTCTTCCGCCGCCACGTCGGTAGCCGAACCGTTCTCGGCGAGCGGGCTCAAACCTTCATGGTCCGGGGCGAGCTGGTTCCCGACGAGATCACCCTGGAGATGGTGCGCGACCGTCTCGCGGAAGACGACGCCGCCGGTGGCTTCCTACTCGACGGATTCCCCCGCACCGTCGAGCAGGCCGTCTTCCTGCAACAGCTCCTCCGGCGATCGGGAACCGACATCGACGGGGTCCTGGAAATGCACGTCGGCGAGGACGAAATCGTGCGTCGCCTCGCGGGTCGGCGAACGTGCCGGGAATGCGGTCGCAGTTGGCACGTCGAGTTCGATCCGCCCCGCGTGGAAGGCTCGTGCGATGCGTGCGGCAGCGCGTTAGCCCAGCGCGACGACGACCGCGAGGAGGCGATCCGCCGCCGCTTGGACCTCTACGCGCAGCAAACACGCCCGCTCCTCGGCTTTTTCCGAGAACGAGGTCTGCTGGTGCAAATCGACGCGAGCGGGCCCGTCGCGGAAGTCGGCGAGCGAGCGATCAGTGCTGT
Organism: Saccharopolyspora sp. ASAGF58; assembly: GCF_012277335.1. NCBI lineage: Bacteria > Bacillati > Actinomycetota > Actinomycetes > Pseudonocardiales > Pseudonocardiaceae > Saccharopolyspora > Saccharopolyspora sp. ASAGF58. The sequence continues at coordinate 7,353,296 of NZ_CP040605.1, forward strand.
GGGCACAACAGGCCACAGTCGGCACACTGGGCACAGTGGACGATCCTGATCGCACACCTGCAACGCGACTGCAACGCCGGCGCCCTAACATCGTCGCCGCGGCTGGACTTACCGGCCACTGGACTCGGGAGGATTTCGTTGCCAGCGTGGCGAGTTCGCGACTTCCACGACGACGACCTGGACCAGGCCATCCACATCTGGGACCAGAGCCGCGAAGGAGTGGAGCCGGTCTTCTCGGCAGCCGAGGTGGTCGCGATGGCCAGAGCCGGCCACCCGGCGCTGGTCGCCGCGGTCGACCGCAACGTCGTCGGCATGGCCGTGGCCCACGTGCAGGGCGAACGCGCGTGGCTGGCGCTGTTCGCCCTGGACTCGCGGTGGCGCAACCGCGGCATCGGGAGCGCTCTGCTCGCCGAGCTTGAGAAGAAGCTGCGTTCGACGGGAGTGCATCGCATCTGCAGCCTCGTCCCCGAAGGTGACGCCGGGTTCAAGTCGATGCAGAATTCCGGCTACCGACCGCGAACCGGTCTGACGTACTTCGAGAAGGTACAGCACCTCGCCCCGGCCGAGTTCAGCGTGCTCGATGATCTCGGTGGCCGACTGCTGCCCGCCGGACTGTGGGAGGCGCTGGCGGGCATGGAACGCGAGAAAGACATCATCGAACGCCGCATCGTCCTGCCGCTCTCGCACCCTGAGCGCGCCGAGCGACACGGCGTGCTCCCGCCCAAGGCGGTGGTGCTGTTTGGTCCGCCGGGCACCGGCAAGACCAGCTTCGCCAAGGCCATCGCATCCCGGCTCACATGGCCGTTCGTGGAACTGTTCCCGTCCCGGCTGGCGGCGTCGTCCCCCGGCGGCCTCGCCGTATCCCTGCGCGGGACCTTCGCCGAGTTGGAGGAACTCGACGACCTTGTACTGTTCATCGACGAGGTCGAGGAGATCGCGGGCACGCGCTCCACACCCGCGGCGGGCCCAGCCCACGGCGTAACCAACGAGTTGCTCAAGCTGATCCCCAGTTTCCGCGAGCACGACCACCGACTGCTGGTCTGCGCCACGAACTCGGTCCGCTCCCTCGATCCGGCGTTCCTGCGTCCCGGGCGCTTCGACTACCTCATCCCGGTCGGCCCACCGGACCCACCGGCCCGCCGCGCCATCTGGTCCCGCTACCTCGGTCCCGCACGCGACTCGGTCGACCTCGACCTCCTGGTCCAGCGCAGCGAACTGTTCACGCCCGCCGACATCGAGTTCGCCGCCCGCAAGGGCGCCCAGTTCGCCTTCGAGCGGGACGTTCTCGACTCGGACGGGGAAACCGCGACCACCGAGGACTACCTCCAGGCAATCTCGGACACCAGGCCGACCCTGACGCCCGGTGCGATCTCGGAGTTCCAGCAGGACATCGAGTCCTACACCCGCCTTTGAACTCGAAAGCTCTCCCCACCACAACGATAGGACAAACACACCTGATCGCGCTGAGCTGCGGTGATCGGTGAGACCGAGACGCTGACCTCTTGCGACTTGGACTGGGGCTATGCCGGTGCAGTTCGCGAACGCTGCTGCGGTAACGAGTCGGCGTGGGTCTCGTGTTCCTGCGAGGATCCGGCGGTGGCAAGCTCGCGGCGTCGCAGGCCGTGGACAAGCGCGGTGGTCAAGCCGGCCACTTCGGACGGCCCGTGCGAGGCGGCTTCCACGAGGGCGCTGCCGACGATCACGGCCTCGGCGTGGCGGGCCATAGCCGCAGCGTGGACGCCGGTACGTATCCCGAATCCGAGTCCGATGGGCAACTCGGTAAAGGCGCGGAGTTGTTTCACGAGGGCGTGGGCATGCTGCGCGCCAGGAGCGGCGCCGCCGGTGCGGTGTCCGGTGGCGGCGTAGACCCAGCTGGTGGAGGCATCTGCCGCAGCGACTACGGCGGCATCGCTGTCGCCAGGCCAGGCCAGATAGGTGCGTTCCAGCCCGTAGTCGTCGGTGTGTTGCCGCCAGATTTGCTCGGGGTGGGTGCCGGGCAGCAGATCCGGGGTGATTGCGCCCAGCCCGCCCGCGCTGGCGAGGTCGCGGGCGAACTCCGCCGGGCCGTATTGCTGGATCGGGCCCCAGCAGCCCATCACCATTGCCTTGCCACCAGCGGCGCTGACCGACTCAACCAGCTCCCACACCTGCTGCACGGTGGCGCCGCCCGCGCTGGCCGCCTGGGTGGCCGCCCGCACAGTGGGACCGTCCAACCGTGTGGGGTATGGCAATCCGATCTCGACCAGATCGACTCCGCTGCTGACCATCGCGTGCAGTGCCGCGCGACAGCGGGCCATGGTGGGATAGCCCGCCGGAAGATACCCAATGAGCGCCGCGCGTTGCTGGCGACGACAGGATGTGAACAGGTCACTGAGTGCTCTGCTGGGTGCCGGGTCCGGGGAAGTCGCAGGCCATCGGTTCACGACTCCGCCCAGACGGACACGGTGAGCGAGCGCTCGTGCTGCCTCGACATCCGTGTACTGCGAGGTGTCGGGGGCGAAAGTGTCGGCGCGGGCGTAGCTGATGGTGCCCTCGGTCGGCTGCTGGTATGCCGCGGGCGGCTCCTGGTGACGTAGCGTGGAGCCGACCGTATGCGCGTGCGAGTACATTCGGTGTCCTTATCATCCGAGTTGGGTTTGTTCTGTTCAGTCGTAAGATCAAGAGCGCCCAGACGCCGAGTTCATCGGATTGACCGGCGGCAACAGAGGCAATCTGCGTCGACTACGCCGCTACAACCGGCGACTGTTGCGCATGCTCTACCTGTCCGCGCAGGTAGCCATCCGTTGCTGCCCAACGTCGCGAGCCCGCTACGACAGGAAGCGGCGCGAAGGCAAGGCATACAAGCAGGCCGGCTGGCATTGCCCCGTCGTCGCTGGAGTGTGCTGTGGACACTCATCCGCGACAACCGCGCTTTCCAGGTAGGCGCGCCCGACCACGGCACGGTAGCGGCCTGACGAACTCGCAGCGGGCCGCCATTCTCACTGCTTGACTACGTCATTGGGAATCCTTTCGGCCCGAGCAGTTGCTGCGCACCTGCCTCAGCGGCAGCACCGCCGCTCAGACCACCGAGGACAACGGCGGCAACAAGATCAAGGCTCAGAGTCATCCGGTACTCCTTCAGACCAAGGTCGCCCAAATGGGAGGACGCACTGACGGGCGCAACGTATTCGAGCCGCTGGGCGTGGCTAAGGTTCGGTGGTCAGATACGCGCCCACGCTGCGGGCTTCCTGGCATCGCGCGCCGCTGACTTGGCTTTCAGCGTGACGGCCCCGGTGCTCCAGCAGAAGGCCATTGCTTGTACGTACGGGAATCCGTGCCTGAATGGGCAGCTCTGGCAAAGAGGGGCTCACGCCCGCCGCGCTTGACCGTGTTCAATGAGCAGCCCAGGCATCGAGAGCACTCCAATAACTCCACGCCCTGAGCGAGTAGGCTGTGGACGGCGGCGTGCCGCTCGCTGGTGCGTGCGGCCAGCGCCGAGCGCGCGGGGCGGGGCGTGGTGTTCCAGCAGGCCGCGTGGGCGACAAAGCACTTCTCTGCCGCCGCAGCCAGGCCGTGCCACAAATGCCACCGGTGGCTGGCCTGGACCGCCGTCGGAGCCCCTTGTCGGATGGCGTCAGCGTAGGCGGCCGAGCCGTCGCGGCACACGACCTGGACACCTGAATGCTCGCGCGCGCCCCGGCCCGTCCGCCCAAGGTAACCCCGACCTGCTCCAACACCCTGCGGCACAACGAGGTCCGACGCGCGTGCTTGACGGTCAGGCCATCGACCTGCTCAGCGAATGTACCAACTGGACAGTCCTGGCCATCGCAGAAGAACCGGCACACCCGTAACCACAGAACAACCGCTCGACCGCCACCGGGCAATCGGTCAGCGCGCCGTGGATAGGTGCCAGTTTTCGTTGAGGAATAAGGGAATTAGCCCGGCGGGTGTGAGTTTGGCGCGCGTGCGGCGATGGTGGTGATGGCGAGGAAGAGGTGAGCCAGGAGCATCAGAGTGGTCCAGCGTTCCATCTTTCTGCGGTCGACTTACCCGCTTCCTGGCCGCAGGATGGAGTGTGTGGTGTCTACGCAGTCCCGGCCGTGGCCGCGGATTCCGGAGGCGACCGTGCGGGCCGCGCGGGCGGCGGCGGGCACGGGCGAGTACCCGTTGGCGATGAGGGTCCATGAGGAGTTGGGTGAGCTGTTCAGCGATGCGGAGTTCACCGAGGCGTTCGGGGCGCGGGGCAGGCCGGGGTGGTCACCAGGACGGTTGGCGCTGGTCACGGTGTTACAGATGGCTGAGAACCTGACCGACCGGAGGTGCGGCACACCGGGTCCGGTTCGGCATGGACTGGAAGTACGCGCTGTTGCGACACGAAGTCGCTTGTATTGAGTGGAAATCGCCAAGGAGGTTTGACATCTGTCGAAGGTGAAAGACCTGGGCCAGTGCACAAGGCCCGTCCCCGCCTCAGCGTGCGTCGTGAGTAATCGCGGGGTGCGAAACCTGGGGAAACGCCCAAGGATCCTTGTTCCATCCAGGGGTTACAGGTAAGGGGAAGGCCGGACGGGTGAAGAGATTGAACCCTCGATGATGCCTCGTCAACTTCGCTCTCGCTCGATGGGACGCACCAGCGGGAGAATAGGGGCCAGTCGTTGGAAGACGGCAGGTGCCGACCTATTTAGCTAGTCCCCACCCTCGCTATCATCTACCTCCCGCCCCTGCAAGAACTGCTCGGCACAGCGGCATTGCCGCCGGACATGCTCGCCTTCGTCTTGCCCTATCCCATCATCGTCTGGGGCACCGACGAACTGCGACGCTGGCTATTGCGCCGCAGAAGGCACCGCTTCGCAGCTGACGCGAACCGCGACAGATCAGTGTGATGTCAGTAAGTTGACGCCACATCGGAGGTGCCGTCAACGCCAAGCTGCGGAAAGTTCGGGAGGGCAGATCTTGCAGCGGGCCAGGCGCCATGGGCGCGCTTCCTCAACAGTCACGCGCTTGAAGGGGGCACGCCGGTACGGGAAAAAGGCCCTTCGATTGTGACGGTCTACCCAGGAGCCGCGCCCTCGTGTCCTTATCTTCCCCGATTCCGGTTGTGTTTGACCGGCCCACCGTCACAGTCGAGTCCTTGCGGGGTCGTGTGGACGGTCTCTGGCAGGCTCTGGAAGCGGTGAGCGATCCCCGCGATCGGCGGGCAATCCTGTATCGGTTGCCGTTGCTGCTGGCCCAGGCGGTGCTGGCGGTGACCGCCGGGGCGAAGACGTTCATCGTGGTACTCGACCGTATCTGGGTGCCCCGGCCTGGTCGCGGCCGACCCCGCCGCCGGCCGAACCGGGCGCTCGACGACAAGGCCCACGGGTCAGGGCGTGTGCAAGGTTGACCTGTCCGGTTTAGGTAGTTTCAGATAGGGAGGTGGGTGGCAGGTTGGCCAGGTGGTGGACCGTTTCGATACCGGCGGCTTTGCCGTTCGGGCCGCGCCAGCGCCATATCCGGATGCCCTGCCGGGCCCCGAGCCGGGCCCCGTGCAGATCGGTTCGCAGGTTTCCGTCCAGAACAAGGACCTTTCAGGCTGCGGGCCCTGGCACGTCCGTGCCCGCCCACGATTTCCATTGAAATTGCGGAGGTTGTCCACAGGCATCGGCGTGTCGGGGTGCGACACGCCGACGGTCCGCAAGTTCCATTGAAATCGAAGGTTCGATTTCAATGGAACTTGCGGGTTCTCTCCGCCGAGGCGGACTCGATGAACGTCTTCGCACCGGCGGTCACCGCCAGCACCGCCAGGGCCGGCAGCAACGGCAACCCATACAGGATTCCCCGCCCACCGCCTCCAGAGCCCGCCAGAGACCGTCCACACGACCCCGCAAGGACTCGACTGTGACGGTGGGCCGGTCAAGCACAACCCGAACCTGGGAAGCCAAGAACACAAGAGCGCGGCTCCTGGATAGACCGTCACGGCTTGGACAACCCGATGATCTCCCACCGGAAACCGCGCCCTCGTCTCGCGTCCCACCTGGACAGAAACCCGCGGCAACCCTCAGATCAACCTTGCACACGCCCTGGCCCACGGGTCCCGCGACAACCGCGCCGCATTCGACAAAGACGCCTACAAGCAGCGACACGGATTATCAGAATTATTCTCGGCGGGGTCAAACGGTCGTAGCGACGCCGGCAGATCGGCGACCTGGTCGGCGATCTGCCGGAAATTCGACGCGCCCGCCAGCACTGCGATCAACGACGCCGCGAGAAGGAACGCCAAACTGTACACACGGCCCTTCCGCTTATGGCGATCCGGCACCTTGCCGAGCAACTTCATCAGTTCCGCCAGATCGCATCGTCACCGCCGGCGCTACCCGGAAACGACGCCCATGACGAGCCATGAGAAGATGACAACGGATGGCCTTCTTCTGGAGTTTGGTTTTTCGCAATTTCCATGATCCCAGAAGGAGGCCATCCTCCATCTCCCGGCCCGGCACGCCAACCCGGCCGGCTACCCTACGAGCCGAGTTGATCACTCCGCGCGATCTTGCCTTAGCCTGCCCCGTCAGGCCAGAAGGGGGCGCGGCTCGGGGAGATCCTGCGGCCGGGTTCCTCGCGGGACGCCAGGACCGTTCGCGTAACCTCATTTGTCGATCTGGCTCGGCATCTGGGGCTGTCACAAGCCACGGTGTCGCGGGCGCTGCGCGGACATCGGACATCCCACGGTCACCGAGAAGACCCGCAAGCGGGTTGTCGAGGCGGCGCAGGCCTTGGGATATCGCCCCGATCCAGCGGCGCGGATGCTGGTCACTCGCCGGGCGAAGGCAATCGGCGTCGTCGTGGCCGACCTGACCAGCCCCCTGTATGCGCCGACGATCGCCGCGATCCAGGAACGGTCGGCGGCACGCGGGTACCGCATGGCGCTCATCCGCGACCCCGAGGACGCTCTCGACACCGACGCCACCGAAGTCCTGAGCGAAGCGATCGTCGACGGAGTGATCTTCATGTCGGCGACGGAGGGTTCGGAGACGGCCGCCAGAATTGCCGCTCAAATGCCGGTGGTGCTGCTGAGCCGTGACGTAAGCGGTCTAGCGGTGGACGCCATCGTGAGCGAGGACCACGCGGGCGGCGAGCTGGTCGCGAATCACCTGGCCGAGCTGGGGCACCGCAGGATCGCCGTTAGTCACCGTCCGACGCAACGTGAGCAAGGGCCGCGACCGTGAGGACGGCGTACGGGATGGGCTCGCGGCACGCGGCCTGGACCTGCCCGAGACCTACGTGCGGCGAGGACCGATCGATCACGACCACGGTGTGGATATGGCCAGCTCGCTGCTGTCCATCAACTCGGAACACCCATGTCCACCACCCCGGAGGCCAACTGTCCACCCATCCGGACTACCAAACGTCCGTTGACACCGCATCCAGCCGATCTGGCCGTCGGACCTGCGGTACCGCTTTTCCGCCACGACGTGTCCACGGGCGAGGGTGTCCCCGACGACGGCGTGGTGTCCGACGGTGCTGTCTGGACGGGGCTGTGTCGTGCGGGCTTGGCTGCCGCGGGTGTGCGGCATTGTGGCCGTAGAGACCACAGAATGCCCGGTTGACGTAGCGGTAGAGGCCGTGCACATCCGCGCACCGCGGTCGGCGCTAAGGCGTGGGAACAGCGCCTTTCATCGTCGGCTTGTGTTACGTGATGGAGTGATCGTGGGGTGTCGAGGTCCTCAGCGTTGCTGGTCCTTTGCAGCCCACGCCGCGGCGATCTGGCATCGGGAGGTGAACCCGAGTTTGGTGAGGATGTGTTCGACGTGGGCTTCGGCGGTCCGCTGGGAGATCACCAGGCTGGCCGCGATCTGGCTGTTGGACTTGCCTGCGGTGACCAGCGCGGCGACCTCGCGTTCCCGTTTGGTCAGCGGCGAGGTGACCGGTGACTGTGCTGGTGCGCAGGCAGCCGGTGCGGCGCGCTCGCCCAATGCGAGGGCGATCACGTCGTGCTGGTTCATCTGGCTGCCCTGCCGGCGGCAGCTCTCGAACTCATCCTCTCCGAGCGCTTCCCGGGCACACACACGCGCCTGGTCGCGCCAGGCGAGCAGGGTAGGCGTGTCGAATAGTGGTCTGCCGATGCGTTCCCACATCCACTCCGTGGCACCTAGCAGTACGTCCGCTCGGTCGGGATTACCGGCGGCCACGGCGACCCAGGACAGCAGTTCGACGCAGCACACGATGCCAAGTCGATCGTCGACATCCTGCTTCTTCCGCAGAGCAGGAGAAAGGTGAAGGGCTGCCTGGCTGGGCTTGCCCACCCGCCACCAGCCCAGGCCGACGCCCCACTCCGTCCACGACAGCGCCCAGCGTTCGCCGCGCCGCATGCACAGCGTCCGTGCCTCGCGCAGCAGTGCCGTGGCCGTCTCGGTGTCGCCGAGCAGGGCCGCGGCCTGCGCCCGCTCCGCGAAGTTCAGCAAGCCGGGAGCGGTCCATCGCCCCGACGCGCGGTGGCGTGCCAACGCCTCGTCCAGCAGCGCCGTGGCCTGGGTGGGCTTGTCGTTCCACTCCAGGGCACACCCGATTGCCTGCAGGGCATCGGTGAGCGTCATCGTGTCCCCGAGCTGTGCGGCAAGACGACGGCTCTGCTCGAGCAGACTCAGGGCCCCTGTGACGTCCCCCTGGCAGATGGCGATCCATCCGGTGAGCCATAGCGCACGGGCGCGTTCGGGGCTGGGCTCGGTGTCCAACGCGAGTGCCCGGTCCAGCCAGTGGCGGCCCTCGCGGACGGAGCCGCCGGCGATCCAGTAGAACCACAGCGCCGTGCTCAGACGGAGACCCGTGCGGATCTCGGCCGGTATGGCCAGGCAGTAGTCCAGCGCGGCCCAGAGGTTCGGACGTTCCGCACGCAGCCGCGCGATCCACTCGCCCTGGCGCGGACCGGCGGATTCGGCATCGGACTGCTCGGCCAACCCGAGGTAGTAGTCGCGGTGCTGCCGACGCAGCGTGGCATCCTCCCCCGCCGCGGCGAGGCGTTGCCGACCGTAGTGCCGGATGGTGTCCAGCATCCAGTACCGGGCAAGCGGCGCGTCAGCGTCCCCCACCCGGTTCAGCACCGACTTGTCGATCAACCCGGTCACGCCCTGGAGCACGTCTGCGCTGGTGAGGCCTTCTCCGGCGCAGACCGCCTCGACGGCGTTGAGGCTGAACTCACCGGCGAAGACCGAACAACGCGCCCACAGCAGCCGTTGCGCTTCGGTGCACAGCTCGTAACTCCAGTCCACGGTCGCGCGCAGCGTCTGGTGCCGGGGCAGCGTCGTCCGCTGGTCGGCGGTCAGTAGCTGGAACCGGTTTTCCAACCGGTTGAGGATCTCCTCCACTGACAGCGCGCGCACTCGCACCGCTGCCAGCTCGATAGCCAGCGGGATTCCGTCCAACCGTTGACACAACCGGGCCGCCGCTGCCCTGTTGCCGTCGCCCAGGGTGAACCCAGGCGACACCGCCGCGGCGCGCTGCTCGAACAACGTCAACGCCTCGCACCGCTTGGGCGAGTCCAGCGGTTCGTCCGCCGCAGGTACAGACAGCGGCGGCACCGGCCAGACCTGCTCCCCGAGGATGCCCAACGGTTCCCGGCTGGTGGCCAGCACCCGCAGCTCCGGAGCGCTGGCCAGCAGCGTGGAGGCCAGCGCGGCGCAGGCGTGGACCAGGTGCTCGCAGTTGTCCAGCACCAACAACAGCTTCCTGTCGGCCAGATACTCGACGACGACCGTCGTGGCGTCGCGGACCGTCTGATCGTGGAGGCCCAGTGCGGCCGCAACGGCCTGCGGCACCAGCGCGACATCTTGCACCTTCGCCAACTCCACCTGGTGCACGCCGTCAGGGAAGGCCCGCCGCAGCTCCGAGGCGACATGCACCGCCAGGCGACTCTTACCGACCCCTCCGAAGCCAATCAAAGTCACCAGCCGCGCGTCAGCCAGCGCATGCTTCACCCCGGCCGTCGCCTCGCGACGCCCCACGAAGCTGGTCAGTTCGTGCGGCAGACCGCCAGCCTCCCGCACCGGAGCCTGTGTCAATACGTGCTCCCGTCGTCCCCAAAGGGCCAGATAGCAGTAAATCTCGCCGGCGCCCAAGGCGCCACCTGGATGGCGCGCCCTCTCTCCCAGGCGTCTCTGCACGAAGGAGCGGGCATGTACCGCCGGTCGCGTAGAGCGGACCGGAATGCCTGCGGCCATCAGGTAACGCAGCCCGCCGATGCCGAAGTACTCGATCAACGGGTTTGTGGTCAGCCGGCGTGCCACCCGCTGTGGTCGGGCCGGCAGGCCGAGCCGGTTCCCGACGGTGTGCCGGGCGGCTGTCGATCGAGTCCGTTCCAGTTCGCCAGCTCAGGCGCGAGGACTGCTCCGCTGGATTCCGCGGGTGCGGGAAGCCGACGATCATCGGCGGCGTCCGGGGCTGCAGGTCCTCGCATCCAAGGCCCAGGACGCTTCGGGGCTGCGTCGGCTGTGTGACCTGGCCCAGCAGTAGAAGCGACCCGTCACGCTGTCGGCAGCCACACAGCAAGCTCGGAGGCGAGAGCCCTCGCGGCATCGGAAGCGTGACGCACCGCATCTCCGATCGTCGCCCCCTGTCCGACCGCGCCACCGACAGCGACCCACCGGACGCCGACAGGTATCAGCGCCGACGCATCTGGGTCGGGCTCGGTGCCGTGGGAATGCACGAGCGGCTCGGCGACGTCTATCCACCGTCGCCCTGTCCGATCTTCGATCTCGAGGCTGCCGTGGGCTTCGTCCAGGACCCGCGTCTCCAGCCGGATCGTGACGCTTTCCGATCGCTGCAGCCGGGGCATCACGAGGATCTTCGCGTGCCGCCCGACCTCAGGTGCCAGTTCCCGACCTCGGGCGAGGATCTCGACGCGGGTCCCGGCGGCCGACAAGGTGTCCGCAAGCGTCATCGCAGCGACATCACCGCCGACGATCGTGCAGGCGGACGGCGTGGTGCTCCTGATGTCCAGGCCTCGAGGTCGCCGCTGAGGTCCTTCGACTGGGAGGAACCCGGCCACCGGTGGCCACTACGACTGCATCTGACTCGGTCTGGGCGATGATCGCGGCGTCGACGGTCACACCGGTGCGGACCTCGACACCGATGCGAGGCAGCTCGTCTGCCGCCCACTCGAGGTAGCTGCCAAACTCCGGTGTCGACAGCATCCTCGCGAAACGCCGCGGTCGGCGAAGCACCCGAGCAGGCCTCGACCTGGCAAATCCGCCGCCCTTTCCTTGACCGGTGCCGTCGAACTGACGTATCGTTCGCAGAAAGCACAGACGTTCACTATGCGAACAGCGAGGAGTGGTCGGGGTGGCACGCATCCTGCAGCTCGACGAGGCCATCGCGGAGCTGGTCCATGACGGCGACACGGTGGCCCTGGAGGGCTTCACCCACCTGATCCCGGTCGCGGCCGGGCACGAGATCATCCGCCAGCGCCGCAAGGACCTGACCCTGGTCCGGATGACGCCCGACATCGTCTACGACCAGCTGATCGGGGCGGGCTGCGCGCGGAAGCTGATCTTCTCCTGGGGCGGCAATCCCGGCGTCGGCTCGCTGCACCGCTTCCGCGACGCCATCCAGAACTCCTGGCCGGTACCGCTGGAGATCGAGGAGCACAGCCACGCAGGCATGGCCAACCGCTACGCCGCCGGCGCCAGCGGGCTGCCCTTCGCCGTGCTGCGCGGCTACGCGGGCACCGACCTGCCCGAGCAGACCGACACGATCAAGACGATCGAATGCCCCTTCACCGGCGAGCGGCTGGCCGCCGTACCAGCGGTCAACCCGGACGTCGGCATCATCCACGCCCAGCAGGCCGACCGGGCGGGCAACGTACAGATGTGGGGCATCACCGGCGTGCAGAAAGAGACCGTGCTGGCCTCGGCCCGTTCGCTGGTCACCGTCGAGGAGATCGTCGACGAGCTCACCCCGCGCCCCGGCGCGGTCGTGCTGCCCCAGTGGGTGGTCACCGCCATCGCGGCGGTCCCCGGTGGCGCCGCCCCGTCCTACGCGCAGGGCTACTACGAGCGCGACAACGCCTACTACCAGCAGTGGGACCCGATCGGCCGGGACCGCGAGCAGTTCGAGAACTGGCTGGAGACCGAGGTCGTCGGTGCCGAAAGGAGTGCCCGATGAGCTCCCCCGAATTCACCGCCGACGAGATGATGACCGTCGGTGCCGCCCGGTCGCTGCGCGACGGCACGGCGTGCTTCGTCGGCATCGGCCTGCCCAGCACCGCGGCGAACCTGGCTCGCCGCACGCACGCCCCGAACCTGGTGCTGATCTACGAGTCGGGCACGCTCGGCGCCAAGCCCGGCCGGCTACCGCTGTCCATCGGCGACGGCGTGCTGGCCGACACCGCCGACTCGGTGATCAGCGTGCCCGAGATCTTCAACTACTGGCTGCAGCCCGGCCGCATCGACACCGGATTCCTCGGCGGCGCGCAGGTCGACCGCTTCGGCAACATCAACACCACCGTGATCGGCGGCGACTACGCGAACCCGAAGGTCAGGCTGCCCGGCGCCGGTGGCGCCCCGGAGATCGCCGCGTCCTGCCGCGAAGTCCTCATCGTGATGCGGATGAACCCGCGCAGCTTCGTGGAGAAGCTCGACTTCATCACCTCGGTCGGCTACGGCACCGGCCAGGGCGATCGGGAGGCGCTCGGCCTGCGCGGCCGCGGCCCGGTCAAGGTGATCACCGACTTGGGCGTGCTGGAACCGGACCCGGATGCCTGCGAGCTGACCCTCACTCAGCTCAGCCCCGGCGCCACGGCCGAGCAGGCCCGGGAGGCGGTGGGCTGGCCACTGAAGGCCGTCGACGAACCGACCGTGCAGCAGACCCCGACCGAGACCGAACTGACGGTGCTGCGGGAGCTCAAGGCGACCATCGAGGGAGGCGCGAAATGACCGACGTCTTCGTGCTGGACGCCGTCCGCACCCCCATCGGCCGCTACGGCAAGGGCCTCGCCGGGATGCGCCCCGACGACCTGGCCGCGCACGTGGTGGGCTCGCTGGTCGGACGGCACTCCGGCCTGGACCCGGCCACCATCGGCGACATCCAGTTCGGCGACGCCAACGGCGCCGGCGAGGACAACCGCAACGTGGCGCGGATGGCGGCACTGCTGGCGGGGCTGCCCACGAGCGTGCCGGGCGCGACAGTCAACCGGCTCTGCGGCTCCGGGCTGGAAGCCGTGATCAACGCCAGCCGGACCGTGCAGGTCGGCGACGCGGACCTCGTGCTGGCCGGTGGCGTGGAGTCGATGAGCCGCGCGCCGTGGGTGCTGCCCAAGCCCGAGAGCGGCTACCCGCGTGGCCACGAGACCCTGCACTCCACCACGCTCGGTTGGCGGATGGTCAACCCGAACATGCCGGAAAAATGGACGATCGCGCTCGGTGAGAGCGCCGAAATCCTGGCCGACCGCTACAAGATCAGCCGGGACGAGCAGGACGCCTTCGCGCTGCGCAGTCACCAGCAGGCGGCCGCCGCGTGGAAGGCCGGGCTCTTCGACGCCGAAGTGGTCCCGGTGCCAGGTACCGAGGTCGCCAGGGACGAGGGCGTGCGGGCCAACAGCTCGCTGGAGTCGCTGGGCAACCTCAAGCCGGTGTTCCGCGCCGACGGCACGGTGACAGCGGGCAACTCCTCGCCGCTCAACGACGGCGCCGCCGCGCTGCTGGTCGGCAACGAGCGGGCCGCGCAGCGCATCGGGGCAGAGCCGCTGGCGCGGATCGTCAGCCGCGGCGCGGCCGGGGTCGACCCCGACGTCTTCGGCATCGGACCGGTGGAGGCGGCCAAAACCGCGCTGCGCCGGGCGGGCATCGGCTGGGGCGACCTGCGGGCCGTCGAGCTCAACGAGGCCTTCGCCGCGCAGTCACTGGCCTGCCTGGCCGAATGGCCCGAGCTGGATCCGGAAATCGTCAACGTGCAAGGTGGTGCGATCGCGATCGGCCACCCGCTGGGCGCCTCCGGCGCTCGCATCCTCGGCAGCCTCGCCCACCAGCTCCGCCGCGCGGGTGGCGGCTGGGGCCTGGCCGCCATCTGCATCGGCGTCGGCCAGGGACTGGCAGTCGTCCTGCATGCCTGACAGCTTCGTAGCGAAGGAGCTGTGATGACCACACACGAGACCCGGTCGCCCGCCGGGCTGATCCTGCCGACCTACGGTCGCGATGCCGATTCCCATCCCGAGCTGAACACGCCCGAGTACCGCTCGTCGGCGCTGCGCTACCCGAAGCAACCGCTGCAGTACCTGCCGCAGTACCTCACCGAGGTCACCGGGCCGCTGCTGGGCCAAGAACGCTGCGGCGAACACGACCACGACCTGACCGTGCAGCACAACGGCGAGCCGCTTGGCGAGCGGATCATCGTCAGCGGCCGGGTGCTGGACTCCGGCGGCAAGCCGGTGCCGAACACCCTGGTCGAGATCTGGCAGGCCAACTCGTCAGGTCGCTACCTGCACCAGGGCGACCGGCACCCGGCACCGCTGGACCCGAACTTCTCCGGCACCGGTCGGTGCACGACCGTCGAGATCTGGCAGGCCGACGAGCAGGGTCGGTTCGACCATCCCGACGACCCGCGGCCGGAGTCCTCCGGGTGGCAGGGCTTCGGCCGATGCCCGACCGACGCCGACGGCGGGTTCTGGTTCCGCACCGTCAAGCCTGGCCCGTTGCCCACCCCGGACGGGGCGACCGAGGCGCCGCACATTGACGTGACCGTGCTGACCCGCGGCATGCTGAACCGGGTCGTCACCCGCGTCTACTTCCCGGACGAGGAGCAGGCCAACGCTGCCGATCCGGTGCTGTCCGCGGTAGATCCGGCGCGGCGCGCCACGCTGGTCGCGGCGACCGACGACCGCGGCTACCGCTTCGACATCCGATTGCAGGGCGATGACGAAACCGTCTTCTTCGCTCTTTGAGGGCGACATGGCTGAGTTGTCGCCGATGGTCATCTTGGCAAGGTGGACGCAAGCGGCTACGCCGCTTGCCAAGGCACGGACGGCATTCGCCGACACGCTCTCAGCCTTCCCCGACGACTCTCGTCGGGCGTAGGTGGGAGAAAGCGGCTTCGCCGCTTGGCTGCCGCCAAAATGAATTCCGAGCGCCCATTGCGCTCAAACTCATAGAGAGGCTTGGCTGTGGGCACCGACAGCCTGTTCGTGCCGATGTTCAGCACGCCTGCGGCGACCGAGCGAACCAGCGGTTCGGCGTGGTTGCAGGCGATGCTGGACTTCGAGGCGGCGCTGGCCGCGGCCGAGGCCAAAGCCGGCCTCGTACCGGCCGCTGCCGCCGAAGAGATCGCCCGGCACTGCCGAGTCGAGCTGTTCGACGTCGCCTCGATCGCCGACCGCGCGACCTCGGCGGCGACCCCGGTGATCGCGCTGGTGCGCGATCTGTCCGCCCTGCTGGACACGGACGCGAGGCTGCACGTGCACTGCGGTGCGACCAGCCAGGACGTGATCGACACCGCCGCGATGCTGGTGGCACGCGACGTCCTCGGGCCGGTCATCGCGGATCTGCGCGCTGCGGCGGACGAATGCGCCCGGCTGGCCGAGGATCCGGGCCTGGTGGCCACGCTGCTGTCGGCGATGCCGCAGGAGTACGAGCGTGCCGCCGGGGCCTGGCAATCCGAGTGGGAACCGCTGACCGAGCTGCTGCGGCTGGTCGCCGCGGCGGCCGCGCGGACCCGGCAGTTGCTGGCCGGGCTGCGCGTGCATCCCGAGAAGATGACCGCCAACCTCGACCTCACCCGAGGGCTGGTGATGGCCGAGAGCGCGGTCGGCCCGCTGCTGGGCGCCCTCGGTCGCACCGAGGCGCAGGACCTCGTCTCCCGACTGTGCCGCCGCGCGGTGCAGGAGGGCACGACCCTGCGCTCCGAGCTGCTGGCCGACCCGCAGGTGCGGGCGGTGCTCTCGGAGGCGGAGGTCGTCGCGGCCACCGAATCCGCCGACTACCTCGGCGCCGCACCAGCTTTCGTCGACCGAGCCCTGGCCGCACACGCCGAATTGGAGAACCGGTGAACGTTAACTACGAACTGACCGGACCGGACGGTGCTCCGGTCGTCGTGCTGTCCAACTCGCTTGGCACCGACCTGACGTCGTGGGACGAACAGGTTCCCGCCCTGGCGCAGGAGTTCCAGGTGCTGCGCTACGACCAGCGCGGCCACGGCGCCACTCCCAGCAAGCCTGGCCCGTACACGCTCAAGCAGCTGGGCGGCGACGTGCTGGCGCTGCTGGACACACTCGGCATCCGCCGGGCGCACTTCGCCGGGGTGTCGCTGGGCGGCATGACCGGCATGTGGCTCGCCGAGAACGCGCCGGAACGCATCGACCGGCTCACGCTGATCTGCACCTCGGCCGAGCTGGGCCCGGCGACGATGTGGCGGGACCGCGCCGCGGTGGTACGGGAGAAGGGCACGCAGGCGATGGTCGAGCCGTCCCTGCCGAAGTGGTTCACGCCGGAACTGGCCGGGCGAGCCGACATCGTCGAGAAGTTCGGCGGCATGCTCGTCGCCGCCGACGACGAGGGCTACGCGGGCTGCTGCGAGGCGATCGCCGACATGGACCTGCTGCCCAAGCTCGGCGAGATCACCGCACCGACCCTGGTCATCGCCGGTGCCGAGGACCCGGCCACTCCCCCGGCGCACGCCGAGCGGATCGGCGCCGCCGTCCCGGGCGCTCGCGTGCAGGTGCTCTCGCCCGCCGCGCACTTGGCCAACGCCGAACGACCCGAGGACGTCAACCGGCTGCTGCTGGACCACTTCACGAGGAGCGCATGATGCCCGACCGGCTCGACGACGAAACCCGCTACGCGCAGGGCATGGGCGTGCGCCGCGAGGTGCTCGGCGACGAGCACGTGGACCGGGCCAACGCCAAGATCACCCCGTTCACCGAATCGTCGGCGGGCCCCAGCCGCACCGCGTCCAGGATCGCCGTCCACGAGGTACGCCCGGTCTCCAGCGCGGCGACAAAGGAGTAGGACCAGCCCGGGATGAGCTGCGAGGCACTACGGGAGCGGCCATAGACATGGCAGAACAGCCGCTCGGGGCTGCACGCGGCGTCCGGGCGCAGCCAGGGCGAGACGTCCACGGCCAGAACGATCCCGCCCGTAGGCGGCACGCGGTAATGGCAGCCGGGCCAAGGCGGTGCGTAACCGGTCGACCTCAGTGCTCTTTCAGAGTCCTAATACCCGCAGGTGCTCGCCGCGTTCGGCTACACCTCGTTCGATCTGAGATCACCACGCGGAGCCGACGCATTCGTCCAGCTCGCTCAACACTGTGCGCAAACACCTTCGGGTCGCCGCGATGGCCATCCACAACGCCGCGACCGGACTGGCCGCGCGGGGCACGGGCGGAGATCAGCGTTCAAGTTGCGACGCACGATCTGCTCGACTGTGCCGAGCAGATCGTGCGTCGACGCGGTGTCATTCGTTGTCCAACACGGTCCAGTCGGTGACGTAGAAGTACTGCTGGTCGATTTCGCCCTGTACTTCCACGAGGTGGCCGGACAAGTGGTCCAGGCTCGTTGCCTGAAACGAATGCTCGCCGGGCCGGCGTACCACGTAGTCCTGCCCGCCGGAGTGCAGGATGAGGGCGTCCTTCTCACTTTTGGAGCCCACGTTGATACGCTTGATCGAGAGCAAGCCGCGCAGCCGTGTCACTGACCGTCACCGGGCCTCGACCTCGTCCACGGACACAACGGTTCCTTCCTGCTCGCGGACGGTCACGATGACACCGGTGTTCACCGGGGCGTCCGGGTCACGCTGGGCGTACAGCAGGTGCATAAGCGGCGGCCGCCCGACAGACTACGGGAAGCCGTAGCAGCGAGCTCGTCGCAGGTCTTGGTGACATCGAGCCTGTAGCCCGGCGCCTCGATATCTGGCCCGGCGCTGATTACCAGCGGTGACTTCGCCCCGGAGGGAAGTCTGTACTCGGAGCTGTTCTGCGTGCTGGCGACGATCGGATTCATATGGCCGGCCCGCTGCCCTCAAGAAACCTGGGTCGCCTCGACCGCGACCACACCGCCGTTGAGCCGGTGCCGCTTCCGGACGATGAAACCCGCGTCCGAGAGCAGCTGTTCCATCTCCCCCGCAGTGCGTTCCCGGCCCCCGACAACAGCCAACATGTAGAGGTCCATCAAGTGGTTGAGCAGATGATCCTCGTTGGAGGCCATGGTGCGTTCGATGACCAGCAGCGCGGCCGACGCAGGCATGTCTCGTCGGCAAACCCGCAGCAGCGCAGCGCACCTCTCGTCCGGCCAGTCATGGACGACGTCCCGAAGAACGTACAGGTCGCCCCCGGAGGGGACGGATTCGAAGAAATCCCCGATGACCACCTCGCAGCGCTGCGCGAGTCCGGCGGCGGCCATGCGACTTCGAGCCAGCTGCGCCACTGAAGCCGTTTCCAGCACTACGCCGCGGGATTCGGGACAGGCGGTCAGCACGTGTTCGAGCAAGGCACCGTCCCCCCCGCCCACATCCACTACGGTGCGGTAGGACTCCCAACCGACCACGACCAGCTCCGTCAGTGTGATCTCCAGATCAGCCGCCTGGGAGCCGTAGAACACACCCTGCAGGTCCGCCTCGCCGTCCAGGTAGCTGAACACGTCGACGCCGAACGTTGCGTCGAACGCCGGTTCACCGGTGCGTACGGCCGCCAGCAACTGGTCCCAGCACCGGCCAATGGGACCTCCCACGAGAAGCGCGGAGTGGCGGGCCGTTCCCGGAACGTTCTCGCGGAGCGTGTTGCCCAACGGAGTCAGCGTCAGCACGCCGTTTGCCGGATCCTCGCTGATCACCTCGAGGTTCATCAGCACTCGGACCAGCCGCCGCAGGGCCGGTTCATTCACGTCGAGGTGGACGGCCAACTCCTCCGCGGTACAGGGGTCTTCGTGCACGACGTCGGGAATCCGCAGGACGACCGCCGCGTGCAGCGCGGACGACACGAGACGGCCGAGGAGCAGCTGGCGCATCACGATCTCGTACGGAATTTCTTCCGAAATGTCCATCGTTCTCCTATCGAAGGTGACGGCCGGAGACCTGGATTTGCCGATTCGGACCGGAAATCAGATCTACACCACGCGAACGAACTAAGTCGTCGACAGCCACCGCTCGCTCCACGCGAAAGATCACGACGAAGATCTACCGGATGATCAACGCCGGGAACTCCCGGATACTCACAAGTCACCCGACCGGGACAACAAGATCGTTGATGTGGCTGAGGCCAGAACCGACCTTCAGATAACCGGCTCCCGGTCGAAGACGGTGTTGACCGTGTTTGAGGCGGGTCGCGATCGCCGACACCGTTTTGGGTTGACAGGTTGCCCGTTTGCGTTCCAGATAGGCGATCACTGTCTCGCGGATCGGCGGCTGGAGGTCGGCGAGCCAGTCGGCGAACGGGACCGGCCCGCTTGAGCGAGGCGGCTCATCGACGATTCCCAGGTGAAACAACAACACCCGTTGGGCATTGCTGGCTGCCGCCAGATAGTGCCTGTGAACCGGACCCGTTCGGTGAACCCAAGCTCGGCGGCCGCGGCCATGAACCGATCGAGATCCGTCGCCACCGGGGTTCCGGTCTACTTCTGCAACCCGGCCAGCCTTTGGCAGCGCGGCTCCAACGAGAACACGAACGGCCTCCTGCGCCAGTACTTCCCAAAAGGCACCGACTCGTCCGTCCACGCCCCGGGGCACCTGGACGCCGTCGCCGCCGAACTCAACGGCCGCCCACGCAAAACGCTCGGCTGGGACACCCCAGCCGAGCACTTCGCTATGCTCCTGGCCGAAGCCAGTTGACCAATTGTGTTGCAACGACCCCCGGAATTCGCCCAATGTGAGGACATCGTGCTGATAACGCCCACACATCACGACCTGCCATCCGCCCGGAACGATGATCGCGGATGCCTCGGCACCCTGGACGCCCGCGCCGACTCCCTGCAAAGGCAGGTTACGAACGGGGACATGGAGATCATCGCCCTGATCCGTCAACGCACCCACCTCGCCGCATTGGCGGCCGCCGCGCATCGGCGTGACTACCACACAAGTTTCAGCCACCAACGCGACCTCAATGCCATGCGGCGTTACAGCCAACTCGGCGCGTGTGGGCGCGACATCGGCCTTCGCCTGCTCGACCTCGCGCGCGCCAGCCACAGCCGGGTGCCCACACAGCAGTCGGGAGACCTGGCGTGACTGACACACGAGCACACCGCGGTGCGGCTTCGGCGTCAGCGCACTCCGAGTGGCTGCCCACCCGCTACCGCGACGGCGTCTTCAGTCACGCGCTGGCGACCGAACACGAACGGCTGAGGCTGCTCGAGTCCGTCCTCGATCCCCATACCGAGGACATGCTGAGCCAACTGGGAGTCGGTCACCGGTGGCGATGCCTGGAGGTCGGCGCCGGCGCAGGCTCTATCGCCGTATGGATGGCCCGACAAGGCGCCTCCGTGACCGCCACCGACCTGGATACCACGTACCTGGACCGCCTCGATGAGCCGTCGATCACGGTGCGGCAGCACGACCTGTGCACCGACGATTTCCCATCCGAATCGTTCGACCTCATCCACACCCGATACGTCCTGACCCACCTTCCTGACCAGGATGAGGCGATCTCCCGGCTGGCCGGCTGGCTCGCCCCCGGCGGCATACTGCTAGTGGAAGAACCGGCGTTCTTTCCCATCCTGAACGCACCGCACCATGCCTACCGGACGGTGCAGTGCGCGCTGCGCGACTATTTAGAGGACACGGTCGGCACCCGAACCGAGTGGGCCAGAAGCCTGCCTACGCCCCTATTCGGAAAAGGGCTCACCGGCATCGACATGCGGGCGCGCTTCCAACAGATCCGCGGAGACGACGCCGAGTCCCAGTGGTGGCGCCTTAGTCTCGAACAGTCACGCCCCGGCATCGTCTCCGCGGGGCTGGCGCCGGACTCCCTGTTCGAGCGCGCGTACGCCGAAATGAGCGACCCAACCTTCCGGGACCTCTCACTGGCCGTTTTCACCGCATGGGGCCGCAAGGAGTAACACACCGGCTGTGTGCCCCGGGTTCTCCGGAGGTAGATTCTTGGATTCTTGTGCCACTCGATCCTGAGAAGGTGGCATGGGGCTGTGAACTGTCGAATCGAGGGTCAAAACGTGCCAATGTGATGCATGCGACGCTTCGTCGCGAAGGAATCCGGTCTTGCCAACGAAAACCAAGTTGGGCTGTCGGAAACCTGATTTCCTGCTTCGGCAGGCGTCTTCCCAGTGTTGCGGGGTGACGTTAAACGAGCTCGCTGGAAACCCACGTAAGACCAGCTTTGCTGGCGGCGGGTATTGCCATGAGAAGGCCATCCTCACAAGGGATGGGTCACGGCCACGCCGTAAGGCGATGGCTCAAGGAACGTTTTGACACGTTTCCTGAACGGCGACGTACCTTCCGCCGGGAGTTCCGGCGGAAGGTACTGGGCCGACGCCAGGCCAGATACCGCGCCACCAGCCGAAGAGGACCCGTCGAGACCGGGACCCGGAGCGCCTCTGGGGCGACCTGGAGCTGCTCGGCCAGGAACTCCACCGCGGCCGGCGGAATCTCCTCAAGATAAGTCGGGAACCGGCCTTTTATCTCGAAGCACTTCAAGATCAGGACAAACCCGAGCCGGGTCCTGCCCACGAGATGAGACGCTGCGACCGAACCCGGCACGCCGACCGCGAAGATCCTTCTGGTTCCGCTACCTGCGTACTTCGTCTTCCTCGATCCCGAAATACTCCCCACGGCGGACCTGTTGACGACGTACAGGACACGACGTAGCTTCAGTGCACACTGACATGTCAGAGAGATTTCAAGACCAGCGTTGGTCGGCGCAATCGATCTTCTTCCCGAGGAGAACCTGTGAACCTGACCCTGGACGGCGTGCTCGCGTTCCCGGCCACGCCGATGGACAACGCCGGCGATCGCCTCGACCTGAACGCCTATGAGAGCCTGCTGGGCTGGATCGGCGAGGGTGGGGTGCACGGCATCATCCCGCTGGGCAGCACGGCGAGTTTGCCTACCTCGACCCGGACGAGCGACGCTCGATCGCCGAGGCGACGGTGAAGACGCTCAGCGGCCAGGTCCCAGCCATCATCGGGGTCTCCGCTGTCACGACCCGTGACGCCGTCGCCAACGCCCGCCATGCACAAGACATCGGCGCCGACGGGGTCCTGCTGAGCATCCCGACCTACTACGCCCTCGGTGCCGAGCAGGTGCTGGCCCACGTCCAGGCCGTGGCTTCGAGCACCGAGCTTCCCCTGATCCTCTACAACAACCCCTTCACCTCCCAGGTCGACCTCACCACCGACCTGCTGGAGAAGCTGGTGGAAAATCCGACGCTGGTCGCGGTCAAGGAAGCGACGATGGACGTCAACCGAATCCCGCTGATTCAGCAGACCGTGGGCGACCGGTTGGAGGTTCTCGGAGGTGGCTTCGACCCCTACGCGCTGCCCGCGTTCGTCGCCGGCGCCCGGGGATGGACCACCGGGATGGCCAACCTAGTCCCCCGGCTGTGCGTGCAGCTGCAACAAGCCGCGGTGCAGGACCGCGACCTCGACCGGGCACAGCAGCTCGACCGTGCACTCGCGCCACTGGCCAACTTGCTGGTCAACAACAACCTCAGCGCCGCGGTGAAGTGCGGTCTGCGGCTCATCGGCCGCCCGGCCGGTGCGCCGCGCCCGCCCCTGCAGCCCGTGGGCCCCGAGGTCGAAGAACAGCTGCGCACCGCACTCGCCGCGCTGGACCAGGCATGACCGACGACCTCGACGCTCTTGGTGTCAGCGGCCGCAACTATCGCGGCCGGCTCAGCATCGTCGGCGTCCCAGCGACCTCACAGTCCGACGCGGCCTACGACGCGATCAAAACCGACATCGTGCAGTGCGTGATCCCACCGCGCGCCCGCCTCACCGAAGCCGAACTCGCCGACCGCTACACGCTCGGGCGGGCCTCGATCCGCGTCGCGCTCAACCGCCTCTACCAAGAGGCGCTCGTCGACGTCCTGCCCCGCTACGGCTACGTCGTCGCCGGCGACGACGAGCTCGGAACTCGTGATCTCTACCAGCTGCAGCTGGTCCTCGAACCCACCGCCGCACGACTCGCAGCCGGGCGGGTCGACGCCAAGCAACTGCTCGATCTCGATGCTCGCTGCCGCGACGCCAAGACCGTACGCACCCTCGACGACGCCACCCGGTTCCTGCACGCCAACACCAACTTCCACGCCGCCATCGCCCACGCAACCGGCAACGCCCTCATGACCCGGTTCGTGCGGATCCTCTTCGAGCGACTCGAACGTCAGATCTATGCATCCGGCAAGGCCATCGAAATCGTCACCAACGTCGCACACACCCACGAGGATCTCGTCGAGCTCCTGATCGAGGGCAGCGACGACGCCGCCGAGGCGGTAGCCCGCCAGCAACTCGCCGACAACCACCAGATCATCACCGAGACCATGACCGGCCGACGCCGGTCCAGCTCGATGCCTTCGTAGCCGGCTTTGTTGGCGAAGTGAACCTCGTTCCAGTGACGCTGCAGGAGATCTCGTCGGGCCGAGTGAAGGTCCATACGGATAGCAGCGCCATCTTCGAGGCCAGTATTGCCAACAGCGAGCAGCCGAAGGGGCCAGCCGTGGTCGCGGTACGACCGGAGCGTGTGTCGGTGTGGGCGCGGGAGTCGTCACCGCCTGCCGATGTCCAGGCGATTGGCGCCGGACGGGTCATGTCTTCGGATTTCCTCGGCACCTGCCGACAGGTGGTGGTTGAGTCGGACATCGGCCCCGTCCGGGTTCTCGAGTACGGCGACGCCCCAGCTCGCCGCAGTGGCGACGAGGTGACCTTCGGCTGGCGGGCAGCCGATGCGCGGGTTGTTGAGGCCGATGTGACCGCCCCCAGCGAAGGCAGGACGTTGGAGCTCGCTGGCTGATGGCCATACCGTGGCTGCGCCTCAGGTGCTGACCACGATTCCAGTGGGTGTACGGCCAGTCCCAGGAAGGCTTCGTGGATGTCGTCGCGGCGTTCCCAGCGGATGCGCAGGCGTCGCATGCCGTGGTACCACGCTATTGTTCGTTCGATGACCCACCTGATCGTGCCGAGTCCGGAGCCGTGCCCGGTTCCGCGTTCGGCGATCTGCGGGTCGATTCCCTTGTCGCGCAACTCGTTCCGGTGTTTTTCGGAGTCGTAGGCGCGGTCGGCGTAGCGGGCCCTGGCGAGCATGGGTTCCAATCTGCCCAAAGCACTGGGGTCCAGACCCTCCATTCTGGACGTTCTCATTGAGACGCTCGGTACCTTCCCGTGACCGGAGTCGTCGCGATCGGTAAGGTCCCGCGTCGCTCGACACCGTCGCCGACGCACCCAGCCAGGTGCTGACCCACAACGGATTCCACAACCGAGCCAAGGCACTCCAGCACGCAACCCTCACGCTCCCACCCGCCGACCTTCTCATCGACGATCTGCAATCCTCGCTTCCGGGCGATTTCGCGCGAAATCGCCGCTTCTCCTGCGTGGGGTCTGTCAATTTCGCGCGAAATCGCCGCGGTCAGATACGGACCGGTGCCTTGATCGCGGCGCGTTGGACATGGCCAGGTATGCGGCGGGGATGCCGTCGAGATCGACGGTCATGCCGAACACCGGGGACGGGTCGAGCTCGCCGGACAGCACATCATCGACGAGCGTCGGTGTCACGTCCCGGACCGGCGTCAGCCCGCCGGTCAGGGTGAGATTGTGGCGGAAGATGGGGGAAATGTCGTCGACCGGGCCGTGGGGACCGCCGACCATCGCGATCGATCCGCCGTCGCGAACCACGGCCAGTGCGGTGTCGAGGGAGGATCGGGTACCGACGCATTCCACGACGCAGAGCGCTCGTCGCCCACCGGTCAGGCCCCGAACTCGGTCCCCTGCCTCGGCGCCGCGCTCCGGGACGATGTCCGTAGCTCCGAACAGTTTGGGCCCACCGAAACCCGAGACTGGTACGGGAAAACAGTCCATACCGGGCGGTCGCCGACCTGCGCGGAAAGCGGATCGCGACGCCACCCAACAACAGTGATGCCTACCGTTGCGCGCAGCTGGCCGCGGCTCAGCTGCCGTGGCGGACGAGGGTCGCGATGCGCAGGTCGCGCGCCCTCCTCTGATGCGCTGTCATAGCCGCGCGTGCCTTCTCTGCGTCCCGGTCGCGGACCGCGTCGAAGATCTCGCGGTGCTCGTCGAGGATCCGCTCCAGGTTGTCCGGCGCGGACGTGGACCGAGAGTCGTGGGCGGCGAGCCGGGTCTCCAGACCGTCGAGCAGGCGGCTGATCGTCTTGTTGCGGCCGGCCGCCCGAAGCGCGAGGTGGAACTCGTGATCAAGGCGCAGCCGGGAGGGGATGTCCTCCGCGCCCGCCGCCTGTTCGAGGAGATGCTCCAGCCGCGCGAGGTCCAGTTCCGAGACGTGCTGCGCCGCCGCCTGCGCGGACGCGGCGTCAAGGGCGATGCGGGCATCGCAGATCTCCAGGATCTCCTCGGCCGACCGCAGCGGGACGCGGTAGCCCGTCGCGGTGCGCTCGACGAGTCCTTCGAGTTCGAGGCGGCTCAGTGCCTCCCGCACCGGTGACCGCGACACCTGCAGCTCGCACGCAAGCCCGCTGGCCGTGACAGTGCTGCCCGCGATGAGCTCGCCGTCCAGGATCCGGCCACGGATCTGCAGATAAGCCGTCGTGTCACCGGCCGGCACGGTCACGGAATTCGCCATGTGCTCATTCTGTCCGAAGTGTTGACGACTGTCGTCAGGTGTATTCATGTGTCACCGATCGCATTGACACGTCGTTCACAGATCGGCGAGGGTATGCGCCATGAACCCCATCGCCGGACTGCAGCTGACCAGCCGCCGGCACATCGACCTGGTGCGTACCGCTGGCGCGTTCTGTCGCTGAACCGCGGTCGCGCCCGCGTGCGCATTCGCCGCTTTCCGGTCTCCTTTTCGGTTCACCCTCACCGAAGGCTGCGCGATGTCCGAACCCGTGCTCACGGTCGATTCTGTTTCCACTCCCTCAGCCCCCGCGCGCCGCGCGCGGCCCGGTCGCGTCTGGCGCGCCGGGCTGCCGTGGGTGGTGCCTGTCGTCCTACTCGTCGTGTGGCAGACGGGCTCGTCCACGGGGCTGATTCCCGAGGAGGTACTCCCGCCGATCAGCGAGGTGCTCGACACCGGCCGCTACCTGGAAGGCACCGGCGAACTGCAGCGGCACATCCTGACTTCCTTGCGGCGCATCTCGATCGGCTTCGGCATCGGCGCGGCGACCGGGCTGCTGCTGGGGTTCGCAGTCGGCATGTCGCGGCTCGCCGAGGGGTTGTTCGACCGCTCGTTGCAGATGGTGCGCACGATCCCGCACCTGGCGCTGGTGCCGCTGATGATCGCCTGGTTCGGCATCGGCGAGCTGCCCAAAGTCTTGCTGGTCGCGCTCGGCACCCTGTTCCCGGTCTACCTGAACACGGTCAACGGGATCCGTGGTGTAGAGCCGAAACTCGTCGAACTCGGCCGCTCCTACGGCCTCGGCCCGCTCGGCGTGATCCGCCAGGTGGTAGTGCCCGGCGCGCTGCCGTCCATCCTGACCGGAATCCGCTACGCACTCGGCGTGGCGTGGCTGACGCTCGTGGTGGGGGAGACGATCGCCTCGCGGGATGGGATCGGCTTCCTCGCGCAGAACGCACGCGAACTGCTGCGTACTGACCAGATCGTATTGGCGGTGCTGCTGTACGCGATCGCCGGCTTCCTTGCCGACGCGCTGATCCGCAGCGTCGAACGGGTCACGTTGCGCTGGCATCCCCATTTCCGGCGAGGAGCTTCCGCATGACGACGACGGTGTGCCTACGTGGCCTGACAAAGACCTACGACCATCCCGTGCTTGCCAGTCTCGACCTCGACGTCGCGGCGGGCTCATTCGTGTCGCTGATCGGGGCGAGCGGAACTGGAAAGTCCACTTTGCTCCGCCTGGTCGCCGGGCTGGAACGGACCGACGACGGCGAGATCGGTCTCAGCCGGCCCGAGGGCGGCGAGCCGCGAGTGCGAACGATGTTCCAGGAGGACCGGTTGCTGCCGTGGCAGCGGGTCGAGGCCAACGTACGGCTAGGTCTCCCGCGCGCAGCCGACGTGAGTGAACTGCTGAACGCGGTCGGGCTCGCCGGGCGGGAGCGCGCCTGGCCCTCGGACCTTTCGGGTGGTCAGCGGCAGCGCGTCGCGCTCGCCCGCGCGCTGGCCCACCGGCCGGATCTGCTGCTGCTCGACGAGCCCTTCGGTGCGCTCGACGCGCTCACCCGTGTCCGCATGCAGCTCCTGCTCGAAGGACTGTGGCAGGAACGCGGCAGCACCGTCCTGCTGGTGACACACGACGTGGACGAGGCGCTCGCATTGTCCGACCGCGTCCTCGTACTCGCTGGCGGCCGAATCGTCCGCGACCTGGCCGTCGACCTGCCGCGCCCACGGCGGCGCGACGACGAACGCCTCGCGCGGTGGCGCGCCGAACTGCTCGACGAGCTACTCGCGCAGGAAACCGTCACCACCGCCTGACTTTTCCCTTCCCCACGAACGGAGTTCTTGCCATGCCCGCGATTTCGCGCCGCAGGTTCCTCGGCCTGAGCGGCGCCAGCGCCGCCACGCTCGCCCTCGCCGCTTGCGGTTCCGCATCCGTCGGCCCGGTCGGCGCCGGAGCCCAGTCCGCGCCGTCCCAGCTGCGGTACGCAGTGATCGGCGACGGCCGCCTCGGCATCCCGGCCGCGTTGCGCGCCAAGCTCGGCGGTCTCGACCTCGAAGCCGCGCTCGGTGGCGTGAAAGTCACCTGGCAGCCCGGATTCACCGCCTCGCTTCCGGTGATGGAGGCGCTAAAGGCCGGGGAGATCGACTTCACGTTCGCCACTGCGACCGCCGTGATCTACGGTGTCGGCGGCAAGGTTCCGCTCGTCCCGCTCGCCGCCTTCCCCCTGCCCGGCGACGAGGTGGACATCCTGGTACCCAAGGGCTCCCCCATCACCGGCGCTGCCGACCTGCGTGGCAAGCGGATCGCTGACCAGCAGGGCACCACCGGCACCTACAGCCTCATCAAGTACCTGCAGACCGCCGGGCTGACCCTGCAGGACGTGCAGTACCAGAACCTCGCCGCCGCCGACGCCGAAGCGGCGTTCGCGAATGGGTCCGTCGACGCCTGGATCAGCTGGCAACCGCAGATCGAGCTAGCCAAACGCCGTCACGACGCCGTCGCGCTCCCCGGGGTACGCACCTACGACTACGCCTACTTCATCACCAGTGAGGACTTCGCGGAGTCGCATTTGGACACCGCGGTCAAAGCGGTGCGGGTGGTCCGCGACGCGCAGAACTGGATCAACGCCAACCCGGATGCGGCCGTACAGGCGTTCGCGGCCGCAGGTGGCTTCGGCAACGACCAGCTCACGCAGGAGGTCTACCGCGACCTGATCGTCGCGCGGCGGCTCTCCGAGTCCCTCGCCGGCCCCCAGCTCGGCCCCATCGGCGACGCGGCGGCCGCGAACACCCAGGAACTGGCGGACAACTTCCACTCCCTCGGCGTCTACCCGCAGCAGATCGCCGTCCGCGACTGGCTTGCGGACGGCCGGTTCGACCACGTCAAGAAAGCGGTTTCCGATGTCCTCGCCTGAGCAGCAGATGCACCTCGCCGCGTTCGTCACCGCCGGCCCGGGACGGCCCGGCGGCTGGCGGCACCCGAACTCGGTCTCCGACTGGCGTTCGGCGAAGTACTACCAGCGGATCGGCCGCACCCTGGAGCGGGCTAAGTTCGACCTGATCTTCTTCGCCGACATCCTCTCCGTGCCCTACCGCTACGGCGACTCGCTCGACCCGCAGTTGCGCTACGGCGCGCTCGGGTCGATGCGCCTGGACCCGACGCCGGTGCTCGGCGCGCTCGCGGGCGCCACCGAGCACCTCGGGCTCGCCGCGACCGTGTCCACCACCTACGTCGAACCCTTCACGGTGGCTCGCTCGTTCGCCACGCTCGACCACCTGTCCAGCGGGCGGGCGGCGTGGAACATCGTGACCTCGTTCCAGGACGCCGAGGCCCGCAACTTCGGCAAGGACACCCACCTCGACCGCACGCGACGCTACCAGCGCGCCGAGGAGTTCCTCCAGGTCACCGCGAAACTGTGGGACAGCTGGGACGACGACGCGCTGGTGCTCGACCCGGCGGCACCTATGTTCGCCGACCCCGAACGCGTGCATCGCGTGGACCACCACGGCGAATGGTTCAACGTGCAGGGCCCGCTCAACGTGGCGCGACCGCCACAGGGATACCCGGTGCTGATCCAGGCCGGCGCCTCGCCGTCGGGGCGGAATTTCGCCGCGCGCTGGGCCGACGTGATCTTCTGCAGCCACGCCTCCATCGACGCGGCCAAGGACTTCTACGCCGACATCAAGGGCCGCGCTGCCGCGCACGGTCGCGACCCGAGACAGATCAAGATCCTGCCAGCGATCACCCCCGTCGTCGCCGAGACCGCCGAAGCCGCGAGGGAGAAATCGCAGCAGCTTTCGGACCTCGTCGTGCCGGAGGCTGGTCTGTCCACATTGTCCTATCATCTGGACATCGACCTCGCACCGTTCCCGCACGACGAGGTGTTGCCCGAGATGCAGGTGCCGGGCGTCCAGGGGCATTACCAAGAGGTGCGCGAGCTGACCGAGAAGCACGGAATGACACTGCGGGAACTCGGCAAGCAGTACGGCGGCACCCACGAGGGCGACTTCATCGGCACCGGCTCCGAGGTGGCCGACGCGCTCGAACAGTGGTTCACCGAGGACGCCTGCGACGGGTTCACCGTCAGCGGTATCTATCAACCCGGCGCGTTCGATGAGTTCGGTGACGAGGTCGTGCCGCACCTGCAGAAGCGCGGTCTGTTCCGCACGGAGTACACCGGTTCGACGCTGCGCGAGAATCTCGGCTTGGACCGGCCCGCGAGCGGGGACTGGCACCAGCGCGCGGCGCGTGAGGAGGACTGATGACCACGGCACACAACGGTGTCGCCACCGTCACCGGAACGCTGACCCCGACGGAGGGACGTTTCCTGCTCAGCGCCGGAACGAACCATTTCGTCTCCGACGCGCGGGTCGGGCCGGGCGAGGCGGTGACGGCGGGCGAGCTGTTCATTGCCGCCGCGGTCTCGTGCGCGCTTGCCAACGTCAACCTGCACGGCCGCGACCTCGGCGCCGACCTCACCAGTGCGTCGGTCAGTGCTCAGTCCGAACGCGATCCCGATGACCCCACCCGATACCGGTCGGTGGTGCTGACCCTCTCGCTCCCGCACGTCCCGGAGGTGGTGGCGCGGGAGATCCTGCACCGCTTCACCACGACGTGCCCCATCTACAACACCATCCGCCGCGGCGGAGCCATCGAAACCGTACTGACCGCCCAGGGCTGGCCGGTGAACCCGGTCGGGCACAGCGGTAGCGGGAGCTGAAGGCCGGGTAGCCAGCACGGCCAGGTGACGCCGACGACCGCCTGAGCCGATGGTTCGACGTTGAAGGCACAGAATCCGCCACGTTGCGGGGTGGTCCTGAAAGAACAGGACCACCCCACGGGAGCTGTTCCATCGGACGTCCACCGCAAACTCGCCCGCGACGGTTTCACCACCGCCCGTCCGTCTCGAGCGTCAGCCGTCTGCGTGGCGCGATCGCCCTAGGCAAAGCCGGAATGGCGATGGAACGGCGCGGGTCAGCGCTTCGAATCATCACCAGGTGCCTCGTCCGCGGCTTCCTCGGCGCGTTTCTCGCTGGCCCAGATGCCGCGGACGTGGCCGATGTGACGCCGCATGAGTTCTTCCGCACCTTCGGCGTCGCGGGCTTCGATGAGGTCGAGCAGCTCGGCGTGTTCGTGCGACGACGGGATCAGCTCGTTGCGTTCAGCGAGGGTCTTGAGGCCGTAGATGCGGGACCGTGCGCGCAGCGACCGAACTGTCTCAACGAGGTGTGCGTTGCCAGCGAACCCGAGCAGGGTGAGGTGGAAATCCATGTCGATCGTGACGTGGGCGATGAAGTCATGGCGGGTGGCGGCGTCCTCGATCCCTGCTGCGAGGGGGCGCAGACGCTCGATGTCCGAAGGTGCTACCCCTGCTTCGGCAATCCGGCGCGCCGTCGGGACCTCGATGAGCAAGCGGAGTTCGGTGAGGTCATCTAGTTCGCGCTCGGTCGGCTCGGTGATGCGGAAGCCCTTGTTGCGGACGGTTTCGATGAGGCCTTCCTTGGCCAGGTCGAGCATGGCCTCGCGGACGGGCGTAGCCGACACGCCGAACTGCTCGGCCAGGCTAGGTGCCGAGTAGACGACACCCGGACGTAGTTCGCCCGAGATGACCGCTCCACGCAGGGTCTCGATGATTTCTTGGCGCATGCTCCGGCGGCCCTCGAAGGAAGGCAGCGCGAGGGCTGCGCCATCATCTGCGGTCATCGTTTTCTCCATTGGTGATCTTTTCTATCCGACGTTTACCAGCATAAGCAACGGTTCGCGCTGACGTTCCAGAGCAGCACGTGGGAAACAAGCGCGATCCGCTGCGCCTTGCTGTGGTGACTCGGGCAGTCGGCGGATGTGGTCGAGGTTGTCGACCCGGCTGCTGCGCATGGTCAGCTCAGTCCTTCCGCAAGAGCCTTCTCCGTGGCATGGCGCACTGCGCTTTCCTGTGTGCCGGTGAGCGGAACGCGCGGGGGCCGACACGGTCCGCCGTAGCGGCCCACGATGTCCATGCTGAGCTTGATCGCCTGGACGAACTCGGTCTTGGAGTCCCACCGCAGCAGCGGGTGCAGCGTGCGGTAGAGCGACAGGGCATTTTCCAGATCACCGGTGCGGGCTGCCTCCCACAGCTGGACTGAGGCGCGCGGGAAAGCGTTGGGATCGCCCGAAACCCAGCCCGGCGCGCCAGCAATGGCCAGTTCCAGCACGAGGTTGTCGGTTCCACAGAGTACGTCCAGCTCCGGGGCGAGTTCGGCGATCTGGTAGAGGCCGGCGCACGTCGCCGGAGAATTCCTTGACGCTGACGATTAAACCCTCGCTCCACACCTCGGCCAACAGCTCTGGGGTCAGGTCCACCTTGGTGTCGTGGGGGTTGTTGTAGGCCACGATCGGGAG
The DNA here is from genome assembly GCF_012277335.1 of Saccharopolyspora sp. ASAGF58. NCBI lineage: Bacteria > Bacillati > Actinomycetota > Actinomycetes > Pseudonocardiales > Pseudonocardiaceae > Saccharopolyspora > Saccharopolyspora sp. ASAGF58. The sequence goes on from NZ_CP040605.1 coordinate 7,385,348, forward strand.
TCCGACCTCCGCCACCGCACGGTAGTGCGCAACGACCGACACGCGATCGGCCCGGTAGGCCTTGGGCGGCAGCAACATCACCGCAGGAGCTCCAGCCTCCGCGGCCGCCTCGGTCCAGCGCTGCGCATCATAAGATCCGTACGCGGCCACCCCCGGCATCACGGTGAAGCCTTCCGGAGCCGCTTGAATGGCGGTGGTGACTACTCGGGCGCGCTCCTGCGGCGTGAGCATCTGGTACTCCCCCAACGATCCGTTCGGGGTCGCACCGTGGCACCCGCTGCTCGCCAGCCATGCAATGTGCTCAGCAAAGCTCTCGTAATTCACCTCGAGCTTGCCGCACGGACCCTCGCGCAGCGGCAACGCGGTCGCCACCAAGACACCGTGCCAAGGCTTGACCTGCGCGCTCATCTGCCCTCCACCGTTGAAGTATCTCGAACCCCTTCACGCAGTGCAATATTACATTGCATTAACATCTGTACGTGTGTCACGTGTGCCATTGCACTGTTCTTGGCATGGCTGGAAGCGATATAGGACACACAAAGCCGGGGGCGTCCCGTGCGCAGCTGGCCGCGCTGGTGTCAACATCGCCCTCGGCACGGACCTCCTGGGGCCATGCACCGGCGACAATCCTAGGAGTTCGCTTTGCGGGCACGGGTGCAGTCCGCCAAGACGATCCGGCGCTCGGCCACCACCGTCACCGAAAGAACTGCTCCGGAGCGAAGCTGAACTCGGCGTCGTCCGCACGGGGGCACAGGTGGACGCCGAAGCGATGTCCCGCCTGCTGCGCTCGATGGCGCACGGCGCCATCGAAAGCGCGCCGAGCTGACGCCCGCATCACCAGGCGCCGTGCCAATTTCGCGAGAAATTGACCGCCACCTGGGGGAACGCACTGCGAACCAGGACGGAGCGTGACATCTGGCGTCACCCGAGGCCGTGCCAATTTCTCACGAAATTGCGCCCTCTCCGGGTGACGGGGGATGCCGATTGCGGCCCGCCGGGGCCGGGTTGAGACTGGGTGAATTCCGGCTCTGATGCCCTCGCGATGCGCAGGAGACTGGCAGACATCCTGCTCGTTGGCGGGAACCCGCTCCAGGACCTCAACGTTCTCGCCCATCCGGAAAGCGAGATCGCCGCCGTGATCAAGGCCGGCACCATCCGCATCAACAGGTTCTAACCTGCTTCGCTGCCTGGACGGCCAACCGGACATCCAGGCAACGAAACACGGACCCACAGCCGAGCAGTAGTAGGCGCACGCGGCGCCCGCCGCTGGACCGAGCAGGCCGCCGAGGCCGGCACGCCCGCGGTCATGCTGCTGCCGCCGAATGCCTACCGCGCCGACCGCCACGCGATCGTGGAGCACTACCGGATCGTCTCGAAGGCCGGCCTGCCGATCGTGGCCTACAACAACACGACACCAAGATCGACCTCACCCCGGACCTGCTGGCCGAACGGCACGGCGAAGGCCTCATCGTCAGCGTGAAGGAATTCTCCGGAGACGTACGGCGCTACTACCAGATCACCGAGCTCGCACCCGAGCTCGACGTGCTGTGCGGCACCGACGACGTCGCCCTGGAGTTGGCCATCGCGGGCTCGCCCGGCTGGATTTCCGGTTACCCCAACGCGCTTCCGCAGGCGTCAGCGGCAGCAGCGGGTGCAAGGAGCGGTACAGCGGGAGCGCGGTCTCCAGGTCACCCTTGGATGCGGCCTTGGGACTCCCGAACCGAGTTCGTCCAGGCGATCAAGCTCAGCATGGAAATCGTGGGCCGGTACGGCGGGCCGAGCCGTCCGCCGCGGCTGCCGCTGACCGACGAGCAGGCCGCACAGGTGCGCAAGGACACCGAGCGGGTCGTCGCCGAAGGTCTGGCCTGAGCAAGCGCAGCAAGCGGATCTTCCACGCGGTCGACTCCCACACCGAGGGCATGCCCACGCGAGTGGTGACCGGTGGCGTCGGCACGATCCCGGGCGCCACCATGTTCGACCGCCGGCGGTACTTCGTCGACCACCTCGACCAAATCCGCCGTCTCCTGATGAACGAGCCACGTGGTCACTCGGCCATGAGCGGCGCCATCCTGCAGCCGCCGACCCGGCCGGACGCCGACTACGGCGTGCTCTACATCGAGGTGTCGGGCTGTCTCCCGATGTGCGGGAACGGGACGATGGGAGTGGCCACCGTCCTGATGGAGACCGGCATGGTCGAGGTCACCGAGCCCGTCACGACCATCCGGTTGGACACCCCGGCTGGGTTGGTCGTGGCCAATGTGTCGGTCATCGACGGCGTGGCCCGGGACGTCACCTTGACCAACGTGCCTTCTTTTGCGCTGGGACTGGACAAAACCGTGGAGGTCCCGGGCTGGGGGCCGGTCGGGGACGACATCGCCTTCGGAGGCAACTTCTACGCGATCGTCGAACTCGACAGGCTCGGGATCGAATTCACCCGGGCGAACAGGGCCAGATCATGGATGTCGGCCTGGCGATCATGGCCGCCGTCAACGACCAGGACCGCCCTGTTCACCCGGGGAATCCGGAGATCACCGGCTGCCACCACGTCTACCTGCAGGCGCCGGGAGCCACCAGTGCGCACTCCCGGCATGCCATGGTGATCCACCCCGGCATGTTCGACCGCTCCCCCTGCGGTACCGGGACCAGTGCTCGCATGGCACAACTGCACGCCCGCGGCGAACTCGCACTGAACACCGACTTCCTCAACGAGTCGTTCATCGGCTCTACCACCAGCCCGCCACCGAGTTCGTCGCCGGATTCATCGGCTCCCCTCCGATGAACCTGCTCCGTACCACCCGCGGCCCGGACGGCTACCGAACCCCGTTCGGCTGTTCGCGCCCACCGGACACGAACACCTCACGATCGGCATCCGGCCGGAGTCGCTGCGCCTGACCGATACGGCAACGACATCTGCCTGGCAAGCAGAAGCGACGGTCGCCCTGGTCGAATCGACCGGGCCGTCACGGCTGGTGCACCTCGACCTGGACTCGAGCCGAGTAACCGCGCGCTGCCCCAACGAGCTCGCGGTCCACTCCGGACAGCGAGTCGCCGTGCGTGCCCACCCGCGGGACGTGCAGGTCTTCGAACCCGAAGGCACCAACCTCGGGACAGCCGACGAACTGCTGGCCACCCGGGAGTTGACACCGTGAACAACCCCGCTCTTGGCCTGTTCGACTGGCACGGGAGGCCAGACCGGGCGCGGGGCAGCTGCTCGCCACGCTGCGCGCACCGGGGCTTTGACTTCCAAAGCGGATGATGGGTGCTACGTGGGTGGCGGCCGGTTCCAGCGCGGTGCACCTCGTCACGGTCGTCGAGAAAGTGGTGGTGCCTGCGCTGGCGTCCCCCCTCGCGCTGGCGGCGGGCGCCTTTTGGGTGTCGCGACGAAATCCGATCAATGCGACGAACGTCAACGAAGTTCCCGTGAGCTGAGAAGGGGAGTGTTCAGGGCCACACCAGGTCCCGCGGCTGGGCCGGCTGGCGTGCGGCGCTTCGGGAGAACCGGGCCACTACAGGTTGTGCGAGAGCAGCCGGCTCAGCGCCTCGTCGACGTTCATCCACCGGTGTTCGTCACCGGGTGCGACCGCGTCGTAGGTGTCGTTCAAGAACTCCGCAAGCTGATCGGCATTCACTTCGAAGGCGGCCTGCCCTGACGGCGAGCTCAACTCGATCACGACCAACCCCGGATCGTCCAGTCGAGGGCGGATTCGCACGTCGCCTTCGCCTGCCTCGGCGACCAGCCCGTCGGCCAACAGGTCGCGGGCGATCACCCAATCCACCTGACCGGCCTTGCCCACGTTGAGCTTCATGCAGATCTCGTACGGGTTGCGGCTGTCGTACCCCAGTTCCACGCCAACCGGCGCGATCACACCCGCCGGGGCTACCAGGTTGAAGACCATGGTGGCGAGCACCGTGCCGTGATCGTTTGCCATCATGTCCGCACTCCCAAGCATCGGCTTCCCATACCTTCGTAACGAAGCATGCCCAACCCGGGTTCATGTCTTCTTCACGATGTCTTCAGATCCCTGGCGGCAATCCACCCCCGGGCTCCCAGCGAGGAACCTTGACGGGCCCCGCCCCTTCATGGATGACCGGCCGGGGCCCGGTCCAGCAGGCGATCGAGCGCTGCGCACTCGCCGCCGTGAGCGCTATTGGGTGCTATAGCACCCACAAACACTCACGGCCGTTCTGCCTCCTCGGTTGCTGCGTGACCACCGGAGTCGGCGCTGCCGTGCACGGTGCTCAGATCACACCCGTCGAACGAGCACTGGCGGCGGCCACGGACCTCCACACCAGCAGTCCCCGTTCGGCCGCGCGTTCGCACAGGTCGACGATGAGCAGGCCGCCCAGTCCTCTGCCCTGCTGGTCGTTGTCGACGAACGGTAGTCGAATTCGCCTTCACCGTCAGTGCTGCGGCCCGGAATCATCAGCAGGGGCTGGTATTCGCCCTGGAAGGCGATACTGGAACGAACCAGCGCGGGCAGCAGAGGGAGGTCTTGCGCGGTGGCGTCGTCGACGATCGTCTTAGGGACTGTTGGGTAACTGGGGCGACACTGAGCGTGGCGTGATGTTGATCACGGCCGGTGTGTCGAGATGACAAAGAGATCATCCCCGCCGTGATCTTGTTGTGTGTGCAACTGCGATACCGGCGAGGATGATCGCCGCCCATGTTATCCGTCCAGTCTGACCGATGAGGTGTGGGCCGTCCTGGAACCGTTGATGCCGGTACGAGACCGCCGAAAGGGCGGTATGGCAAGGAAATACGACGATCGTCTGGTACTGGACGGGATCTTCTACGTGCTGCGTTCGGGTTGTCAGTGGCGGATGATTCCCCGCGATCTGCTGCCCTGGGACGCGGCCTATCGCTGGTTTCGGGACTGGAGTGCCGACGGCACGATCGACCGTGTCCACGACGCGCTGCGCGATCAGGTTCGGCGCCAGGCCGGACGCACGGCGGACCCGTCGGCGGCCGTGCTCGACGCCCAGTCCATCAAAAGCAGCGAGGGAGGGCAGGAACGCGGGTTCGATATGGGCAAGAAAACGACAGGCCGCAAACGGCACCTGGTCGTGGACACCCTCGGCCTGCTGCTGGTCATCATGGTCACCTCCGCATCGGTGCAGGACCGCGCGGAGCGCGGCGGGCGCGAGATCCTGCGGCGCCTGGCCGCCCGGTTCCCCTCGATCGCACTGGTGTGGGCCGATGGCGGATACGCCAACTCCGTCGTCAACGGCCTGCTGGCCTGGGCGAAGGAAAAACTCGGACTGGTACTGGAAATCGTCAAACGCAGCGACGATGTCAAGGGGTTCCAGGTGCTACCACGTAGGTGGGTGGTCGAACGAACTTTTGGGTGGCTGATCCGCAACCGTCGCCTCGCCCGCGACTACGAACGCCTGACCGCGAACTCCGAAAACATGATCAAACTCGCGATGATCCGCCTCATGGCCACCCGGCTCGCCGGCCAGAGCATCCGGTGGTCCAACGCCACCGAACGCGAAGCCGCCCGCCGACTCACCGCCGAAACCAACATCGCTGCGTAACCACTCAGTTACCCAACAGTCTCTTAAACGGACGTTAACTCGCCCGCCAGGATGGGTAACCGGGCGGCGGGAGACGACACGCCCGCGAGTCGTGTGGGGGGACAACGCCAGCGGGACCGAGGCGCGTGTACCAAACGACGGCGCGCTTACCTCGGAGGTTTCGTGTTGATCACAGAACAGCTGATTCCCGCACACCCGGAGCTGCTCAGCGTCGACGAGGCGACGCGGCTCGATCAGGACACGGTCGCCGAGATCTACCGGCAGTACATCAGCCCAGGCCAGTGGACGGCGTTCGGGCTGCTGGGATTCGACCGGATCGCCATCGACCACGCCGAGAACGTGCACTACGTCGACCGTTCCGGCCGCCGGATTCTCGACTTCTTCGGCGGGTTCGGCGCGATGGCACTCGGGCACAACCATCCGCGTGTGCTAGAGGTCCGCAGGCGCTTCCAGGAACAGCAGCGCCATGAGCTCGGGCTGACCCTGCCGTCGCAGTACGTCGCCGCCCTGTCGCGGAACCTGGCCACACTGGCGCCGGAGGGCCTGGATCGCGTGATTCTCCACTGCACCGGCTCGGAGGCGGTGGAGGCCGCGCTCAAGCTCGCCGAGCGGGCACAGGGCCCACGCCGCGCCAAGGTGGCATACGCACGCAACTCCTTCCATGGCAAAACGATCGGCGCGTTGTCGGTCACCGACTCGGAGTTCTACCGGGGAGGTTTCGAAGTCCTGCCGCACCGCCAGGCCGTTCCCTTCGGCGACGCCGCGGCGCTGGAGGAACTGCTGCGTCGCGACCGCGGCATCGGCGTGCTGATCCTGGAAACCGTGCAGGGCGGCGCCGGAGTCGTGCTGCCGCCACCGGGCTATCTGGAGCAGGTACGACGGTTGTGCGATCGCTACGGGGTGCTGTGGATCGCCGACGAAGTGCAGTGCGGCGTCGGCAGGACAGGCCGGTTCTTCGCCTTCGGGCACGCCGGGGTCACTCCCGACATCGTCACGCTGGCCAAGGCCCTCGGGGGCGGCAAGACAGCGATCTCGGCCGTGCTCGCAGGCCACGAGATCCACGACCGCGCATACGGCGGTGCTCGCAACGCGCTCGTGCACGGGCCGGCGACCTTCAGCGGCATGGGCGAAGCCTGCTGCACAGCGATCGAAACGCTGCACGTCCTGCACGACGAGAACCTGCTGACCAACGCCGCTGAGCAGGGCAAGCACCTACTCAGCGGGTTGCGCTGGCTGCACCGCCGCCACCCGAAGCTGATCCGCGACGTCCGGGGCAGCGGGCTGATGGCCGCCGTCGAGTTCGCCGACCTCAGCGGCTGCCTGCCGGGCCTGACCGGACGCGTGGCGGGGGTGCTCGACCGGCCGCTGCGGGGCAGCGTAGCCATGCTCGCCGGCAGTCAACTGCTCTCAGAGTTCGGCATTCTCGTGGCCTTCACCGATTACAACCGCAACGTCGTGCGGCTGGAACCGCCGCTGACCATCCGCCCGCAGCACGTCGACATGCTGGTGGAAGGCTTCGACGACCTGCTGGCGCAGGGCCTGAAGGGCCTGGCCGCCGGATATCTCCGCCGCCGCTACCGGTCGCAAATCAACGAGCCGCTGGCCGCCTGCTCCGGCGCCGACATCCCGTAGTGGCACGGAAGTGGCGGTGCCCTTCCCCGCGCCACCTGATCTCGTGATCAAGACCGCCAAGGGCGGTGGGAAGCGGGGCCCGCTGCCCCTTGGCGTTCAGTGTGCGAACTCAGGGCTGTTCCGCCGGCTCCTCGGCAGGGTCGTAGCTGAGGTGCACGTCGTGCGTTGCGGCCTCGCCGAGCAGGTTGACCCGGCTCGACACCGGCGGATACCCGCTCGCCACCACCGTGTAGTCACCCACCGGAAGGTCGCTGATCAGGTAGCGGCCCTCGATGTCGGTTCTGGCCACCGCCGCTGTTTTGCCATCGGCGTCGATCACGGTGATCAGCGCGTCCGGCACGATACGGCCGTCGTTGCGCGCCGTGCCGCTGAGCGGCACCGCACCGACCAGTTCGATGTCGCGGTGCAGCAGTCCGCTATCTGGCACGGTCAGGGTCACCGCGATCGGGCGGTAGCGATCCCCGCTGGCCACCAGCGTGTAGTTGCCCGCTCCCACGCCGCGGAACGAATACGCGCCGTCTTCCTTGGTGACGAATGCGCCGTTCACTTCGCCGCGCTCATCGGTCAGCGTCGCGGTGATGCCTTCCAGCGGAGTGCCACGACCGGACGACCGGACGACGCCGGCCAGTTCGCCGGAGCCGGTCAGCGTGATGTCCAACGTCGTCGAAGCCTCCGTGACAACCACGCTGGACGCCTGGGGCTGGCAACCGGTCGCGGAAACGATCAGCACGTGGCTCCCCGCATCGGGGACGGCGACCGTGTAGCTGCCGTCGGCGGAGCCGACAGCCCTGGCCACCTGCCTCCCGTCCTGGTCGATCAGGGTCAGAACCGCGCCTTCAACGGAGGTCCCGTCCTGGCGACGCACATGCCCGCTGATCGACCGAGTCGCCTCCAGGTCGCCCGACATCGCGGCAGCGAACCGGGGTCGGTACTCGCCGTGCCCGTTCGACAGGGCGTGCTTGCCCGCGTCCACCAATTCGTTGTCCGATGTGGACTCCGGCTCGGTCCAAACCGGCTTGGTCGGCTCCTCGTCGAGCAGCGCTTCGCCGCCCTCCACCGCCGAGGCAGCAGGCGCCGGGCCACCGGCGAGCGGGATCTCCTTCATGAACAACAGGACGAGGCAAGCCAACAGCGCGACCCCGGCCGCGACGTAGAACACCGTGGTGATCGACTCGGTGAAGCCGATCAGCACCGGAATCCGCAGCTGGTCGGGCAGTTGTGCGATCACACCCGTGTTGGACTGCAGGGCGCCCAGTTGTCCGCTCGCGGCGGCCGGCAGGTTACCGCCGAAGGCTTTCTCGATGTTTCCCGGGAGCACGTTGAACAAGACGGTCAGGAACACCGCGACACCGATCGTCCCGCCCATCTGCCGGAAGAACGTCGCCGCCGCGGTGGAAACACCCATGTCCCTGCGCGGCCCCGCGTTCTGCACCGCGATGATCAGCGTCTGCATGCAGTTTCCGAGGCCGAACCCGATGATTCCCGCGGCCACCAACGGCAACCACAGCGGGCTGTCGTACTCGACCTGGGCGAACACCACTGCGCCGACCGCGACCAGGAACGTGCCGATCACCGGCAAGAACTTGTACCGGCCGGTGCGCGAGGTGACCTGCCCCGAAATGACCGACGCGGACATGATGCCGGCCATCAGCGGAAGCGTCAGCAGCCCCGACTCGGTGGGCGTGTAGCCCTGCACGACCTGCAGGTACTGCGGAATCATCGTGATCGCACCGAACATCGCGACGCCGACGATGACCCCTCCGAGGATCGCCACGGTGAACGTGGAGTTCTTGAACAGGCGCAGCGGGATCAGCGCCGCATCCTTCATCACGTACTCGATGAAAAGGAACAGCACCAAGCCGACCGAGGCGATCGCATAGCAGATGATGGCGTCGGTCGAGCCCCATCCCCACTTGTTGCCCTGCTCGGCGATCAGCAGCAGCGGCACCACGGTGGCCGCCAGGGCCAGACCGCCCCACCAGTCGATGCGGTGGTTGTGGCGCTGGTGCGGCACGTTGAGGACCTTGGCGACGACCAACAGCGCGATGACGCCGATCGGCACGTTCACCAGGAACACCCACCGCCAGCCGTCGAGGCCGGCCAGCTCGTCGATTCCAGCGAACAGCCCGCCCAGCACCGGGCCGAGCACCGTCGAAACGCCGAACACGGCCAGAAAGAAGCCCTGGTACTTCGCGCGCTGACGCGGCGGCACGATGTCGCCGAGGATGGTCATCGCCAACGACATCAAGCCGCCGGCACCGAGCCCCTGAACGGCGCGGAACGCGGCGAGTTCGTACATCGACGCAGCGATCGTCGACGCCGCGGATCCGATCACGAACACCGAGATCGCGATCAGGTAGAGCGGCTTCCTGCCGTAGATGTCGGAAAGCTTGCCGTAGATCGGCGTCGCGATCGTGGAGGTGATCAGGTAGGCGGTGGTGATCCACGCCTGCAGGTCGAAACCGTTGAGGTCGTTGGCGATGCGGACGATCGAAGTGCCGACGATGGTCTGGTCCAGCGCCGCCAGGAACATCCCCGACATCAAGCCGATCAGGATGGTGACGATCTGGCGGTGGGTCAGGTTCGGCCCGTCTTCGGCCGTTTCTAATCCCCCTGGACTCTTTGTTGCCGTTGTCATTCGTGGCCCCCCTTGGCCTGTGGCGCACACGTCGGCTCGGCGAGGCTCGGAGTGCGTGCTTCGATATCGGTGTTGAGTCGAGCGAAAAGGCTGGTCAGCGCCTGGCGGTCGGCCTGCGACCAGTCGGCCAGCACCTCTGCCAACCACCTGGCGCGCTGGTCGTGCGCTTCCCGGAAGATCCGTTGCCCCTCGGCTGTCGGCGCCAGCAGGCTGGCGCGGCCGTCATCGGGGTCGGCCTGGCGCTCCACCAGGCCGTGCTGGACGAGCGCGTTGCTCTGCCGGCTGATCGTGGAGATCTCGGAGTGCAGCGCTTCGGCGAGCCGGCCGGTGCGCTGCGGCCCGTCCTGGATGAGGCGGAACAGGATCGCGTACGCGGACTGCTCGATCCCGTCCGGTCCCTTCTTCGTGAATTGGGATTTGGCGCGGTGGACCAGCCGGACCAGGCGGGTGAGCTGGGCACCAAGCTCCTCTGCGGTGTCGAGCTCGGCGTTGGTGTGATGATCCATTGGTCGGTCTTTCGGTCCGTATGTCGCTTTTGTAGCGGTTTGCTTGCCGTCTACAACAAGTTGCTGACTACAAGCATGCATCCGAACGGCCCTGCCGCACCACTCAATTAGAGGATGTGTGGCCGAGCGCACCTTAGTTGCCCAGCGCAACGATGCCGACCGCATCCCCGGCGGAACCCCAGCAGAGAACGGGAGACGCTGCTAGTAGCTCACTCACCGGGCAGGTCAGCATTCGCCCCTGCCAGCCCGCATACTCCGCCGGAGTTTCCAGGCGCAGCACGTCACCTGGTGCCCGCAGGCCCGGGCGGCCATTCGACGCCTACTCCTCTCGTGTTGTCAACGGACGGGCTTTCGCCTGGTCGGCACGGATCGTTCACTTAGATGGCGGTTTCCTGTTACCACAAGTGAAATTTGCAGGCATCGAGGATGCGCGATGCCGACAGCGGATCACACTTCTTGACCTGACCGCCTCGAGACCGTTTCTCTATTCTCAGGCCGTGCGGCTGAGCCGCTGTCCGGGCATGTAGATCGAAAGGCGGGCAATGCACGCTTACTACTGTGCGAAGTGCAAGAACGAACAAACTGATCCTGCGGATGCGCTGAAGTTCGCGGCGTCGATCGGCTTGGAGTTGTGGCTGCCGAAGGATGAGGTGACGTTCGACTTTCCCCGCGGCGCGCAGCAGTGCCAGACGGCGATCGAGAAAGCGGAATGTGTGATCTGCCAGCCTCCGATAGGCAACGACTGCTCCTGGGAACTCGGATACGCCATCGGGATCGGCAAACCGGTCTACGTCATCGGAACGCTGGCCGAGCAGGACTGGATGACCAAGCTCGACGTCACTCACGTGGACCCGGTGTCGTTGGCTGTCGAGCAGAAATGAGAGCCTGCCGTGACTCAGCACGGCCGTCGGCCCACCGGCAAGGAAGTGGGGCGCCGCAGAGTAGCGGCGATCGACTGCGGGACGAACTCGATCCGGATGCTGGTTGCCGACCTCGGTGCCGACGGGCATTTGACGGAAGTCGCGAAACGGTTCGACATCGTCCGTTTGGGTCAGAGAGTCGACGAACACGGCTCGATCTCCCGCGAATCCTTCGAACGAGCGCGCGCCGTGCTGGCCGAATACGCAGGAATCATCACCACGGCCAGTGCGGAGCGCGTGCGCATGTGCACCACATGGATCTCCCGACGAGCGTCCAACAACGACGAATTCCGCACACTGGTCCAAGAGACACTCGGCTGCGCCCCGGAAGGCATCACCAGCGACGAGGAAGCACGGCTCGCTTTCGCCGGGGCTACCAGCGGTCTTCCGCAGGCGAGCTACCTGGTCGCCGACATCGGTGGCGGGTCCACACAGCTCGCGCTGGGAACAGCGGGTGTCGTGGACAGATCCGTCTCCGTCGGACTGGGCTGCGTACGGCTGACCGAACGCCACCTGCGGTCGGATCCGCCAGCCTCGGGCGAACTCGCGGCGGTACAGGAAGAGATCACGGCACTGGCCGATCAGGCACTGGCCGAACTTCCCGATTTGTCGGGCACTCGGCTTCTCGGCGTTTCCGAAGCGGTCGGCACAGTTGCCGCCCTCGCGCTTCCTGGACGAAGGCTCCATCACGCACGAATGACCTACGACCAGGTCGATTACGTGACAGAGCGGGTGCTGGGAATGTCCTTCGCCCAGCGACAAGCGCTACCCGGAATCCACACCGGTATGGCCGACGTACTACCCGTCAGCGCGCTCGGCGTGCGTACGGTGATGCAATGTTCTCGGGCCAAGGAGATGATCATCAGCGACCACGACATCCTGCACGGAATCGCTTACTCCCTGAGCTAACCCTGACTTTTCATGGCGGTCGGTGAGCGGGTGAGGGGGTTGGGTTTTGCTGTGGTGGGGCTGGTTTTCGCGGCCTGGGCGTGATGGTTGCCCGGCTGTCGGGCCGGGTGGCCGGGGGTTCCACGGGCCCCGGGGTCTTTCTTGGGTCGTAGGGGCGGGTTGGCGCTGGTTAGGGTGCTTGTGGCAGGGCGGTGATGCGCTGCCAGGCGCTCTCGATCTGGGTGGCCCAGGGCCAGGTGCGGGGAATTTTGAGTCGTCGTCGGCGGCCGCCGCGGACGAGGCGGGCCGCGGTGTGCAGGATGCGGTAGCGCAACGTTTTCGGCTCGGCTTTGGCCAGAGCGCCGTCGAGGGCGAGGAGTTTGAGCCAGGAGAGCAGGATGGCGGCGGTCATGGATGTGGTCAGCCAGGCGGTGTTGATCGCGAAGTCGCGGGAGGGGAATCGGCCCAGGCCGGTGTCCTTGCCGGTGCGGATGCAGTCCTCCACCCGGGCGTGCACCCGGTGCGCGGCGTCGATGTACTGCGACTGCCCCAGCCACCCCTTCGTGGTCTCGGGACGGTTGGTGACCCACAGTGTGTAGCGCCACCCGTCTTGGGTTTCGAACAGGGTCAGCTGCGCCCCAGGATGGGGACGTTCGCGACGCACGAACACCCGCATCTTCTCCGGCCAGGCGGAGAGTTGGTCGCCGCCTGGTCCCTGCCGCAGCAGCCCGGTCAGCTCGGCCACGTGGGCCTGCTCGACCCAGCAGCGGGCGTGTGTGCACCGGGGGTTGTCGCAGGCTTCCTCGGCGCGTCGCTCACGCAGCTGCCCGCGCGGCCCGATCGCCTGCACCCACGCCCGCTCGGGCACCAGCCGGATCGCGGTCTTCTCCCGCTCGGTCAGCGCCCACCCCACCGAGTAGATGAGCTGGTATCCGCGCCGGGACGCGAGCTTGTCCAGATGTGCGATGAGCTCGTGACTGGCGCCGGCACCGTCCACAGTGACCATCAACCGCCTCCGAAACTGTTGTGGCAGCGCGGCAATCGCACTATCGGTGATGGCGATGTGGTCCTCGGCTGTGTTGCTGCCGGCCGAACCGCGGCGCAGCATCCACGCCAGCGGCTCACCCCCGGTGTTGTCGCAGTAGGCCTGCAGCGGGTGATGGCCGAACCCCTTGAAGTTCGCCTCCGCCCACTCCTTGTCCGAATGCGCGTCAGTGACCGTCGCGTCGATGCGGACGCAGGTCACCCCCTCCAGGGTCTTGTCCGCGATGCGCACCCCGGGAAGCGTGCCGTGGCGTGTCACGATCTGGTCCCACGCATACCGGCGGGCAGTGTTCACTGCGGCGGTGATCTTCTTCGCCGTGCGGGTTCCGCCGTCGGCGATCTCTTCCAACGTCCGCCACGCGGTGGGCACCGACGCCACCGGCCCGAACAGCTCCCGCTGGTCACCCATCACCCGGAAATCGCTGATCGCCCGCGCCCCGTCGGCGATCGCGCACGCCACATCCGCTACCACCCGGCCCCGGTTATGCACCAGCAACCGGGTGCCGGCCAGCGCCTTCGACAAGCCTGCGGTCAAACCCGTCTTATCGGTCAACCCGCGCAGCAGCGCAAGCCCGGCGTGCGACACGATCCCCTCACCATCAGCGGTGACTTCCAAACCCCGCGACCACCCAGTAGCCTGCACCTCGAAAGTGCTCCTCACCTTGGTTGCGATACGGACGTCAGACACCCGTATCCTCCCAGGTCAGGAGCACTTTCTGTGTTCAGGCACGCCGCAACACAACCGACCCACATGAAAAGTCAGGGCTAAGCCGGATCAGATCCCAATGCCGAACAGCATCACGGTGAGCGGGCAATCGAATCCACCGACGCTCCGAGTCCCGGACACCCTGCCGCCCCGGCAGGGTGTCCGGCCGGTCAGTGTTCACGATGTCCTGAAAAATCAGTTGTTCACGATGTCCTGAACCCGGATTCTGCAACGGAAGACCGGCTGTCCGGCACAGCCCGAACGGTCGGTGCAGCGGCGACTCCTTTTTCCTCCGGTCTCCGCGAGCGGAGCCACGCCGCAGTCTGCGCCACTCCGTCGTGCACGCTGATCTGCGCTTCCCAACCGAGGAGCCGGCGCGCCTTCTCGACCGAGGGCCAGCGCCGCTGGACGTCCACCTCGAACGACGGCACAGGCTCGAGGGCGAAGCGCTCCGGATCATTGCCCGCCGCAATCCAGCAGATGCGGGCGATCTCAGATACGGTCAGTTCTTCCGAGGCGGAGATGTTGAAGTCCTCGTTGAGTCCGGCCGGCGATTCGAGCGCCGTCACGATCCCGTCGGCGATGTCGTCCACGTGCGTCAGGGTACGAGTCTGCCGACCGGACCCGAAGATCTCCATCGGTGCGTCGCCCGACATCGCCTTGCGCAGCAGATCCGGGACCGCGTGCGCGATGCCCGGTTCGTTCTCCGGCATCTCGCCTGGGCCGTAGGCGTTGAACGGGCGGCAGATCGTGTAGGGCAGACCGTGCTCGGCGTGCGCGGCCCGGCAGTAGACCTCGCCGGTCAGCTTTGAGTAGCCGTAGGCCGACCGCGGGACGGGGCAGTCCGGCAGGTAGTCCTCGGGAGTGGGAAACACCTTGGCCCGTTCGAAGACCATGGAAGAGGACACGTAGACGAACCGGTCCACCGAGACGTCCAGAGCCGCCCGCATGATGCTGTTGTAGAGCCCGTTGTTCACCTCGGTCAGGGTGTGCGGAAGCTTGTGGAAGTTGGCGATGCCACCCACGATCGCTGCGAGGTGGATCACCGACGAACAGGAGGCCAGCGCGGAGTGGGCTTCCGCGAGGTCGCGCAGATCGCCGGTGTGGACCTCGCAGGTGTCATGCATCCATCGTGGGGCCGGCCGCTGGTCACTCACCCTGACCGTGTGGTCTCCATCCCGCAGCAGCCGTCGCACCACCGCGGTGCCGATCGTGCCCGCACCGCCGGTCACCAGGATCCGGGTCACAGCATCTCCTTTCTCGAGGCGGCCTGGTCCGGGCCGGCGAATACCTGGGCGATTCCGAAGGTATTCCACGGGTCGACGACCACACAGTCCTGCTTGGCCAGTTTGAAGATCACCTTGAGTGGCTCCAGGCCGTCGAACGCCGAATGGTTCGCGGCCACCACAACCGCGTCGGCGTCTCGGACGGCCTCCTCGAAGCCCAGGGTGGGTGTGGCGACGAATGGGTCGTGAACGGCCACGTCGGCGAGCTCGCGCTCCAGCAACCTGATCAGCTTGTGCGCTAGAGAATCGCGTTCGTCGTCGGTGTCGCGCTTGAATGCGAGTCCGAGCACCCCGATCTTGTGTCCGGTGAGGGGACCGATCCGCCGCTTCAGTCCCTCCACGAGGAAGTGCGGGACGGATTCGTTGACCCGGGATACTGCCAGCAGCATCCCGGGGGCATTGGAGCGCTCCTCGGAGAACGCGAAGTCCTTGCGCAGGCAGGTGCCCGCGGTGAAACCTGGGCGTGCGATCCCGCCGCGCGGGTAGTCCCGGTTGATCAGCTCGATGACGTCGAACACATTCGCGTCGTAGCGCTCGCAGTCCATCATCAGCAGGTTCGGCAGCGCGAAGTCTGCATAGCGGACTATGTTCGCCCAGATCTTGGCCAGCTCCGCCTGTACCGGGCTAGTCGGAACAATGCGGCCGCCGAAGCAGCTGAACAGGTCGACAGCGCGCTGAGTCGATGCGGATTCCAGGCCACCTACGATGATCGGGAGCGTCTCGATCTCCTCGAAGAATCTGCCGGTCGCAATCCGCTCCGGAACGTGTGCGACAAAGACATCGCGACCCGGTACGAGCCCCCGCTTCTGCTGCAGGTAACCGGCCACGAACTCGGTGGTACCCGGAGCGACGGTGGAGCGGAGAATCAGGCTGCGCCCACTGATGACCGGCAGCAGTTCGTCGATCACCGCACGGATGTCGCGAATGTCGATCTCGAGGTGGGTGAAGGAGGGCGTGCCGATGGTGATGACCACACTCGCCGCACGCGCGGCGTCCGGCACGGCGCAGGAGAACTCCAACAGCCCTGCTCCCAGCGCGGCGTCCAGAGCCTCCTGTGCCCCGGGTTCGTCGAAGGGCATGGTGCCGGCGCGCAGAGCGTCCAGCCGCGCCGGGTCGCGCTCGATGCCGATCACCCGGAGCCCGTGCCCCGCGAATGCCAATGCGAGGGGCAGGCCCACCCGCCCAAGTCCGATCACCGAGACATCGGCGTCCATTTTACCGCCAGACATGAACTAAACCCCCTTTTGCGAACGGATTAGGGACGGCTGAGCAGATCGCCGGAGAACCCATCGATGCAACCTGTGGGTACCGGGGCCGGCGACTGGTTGCGGCCGAGAGCCGTTCCCGCCACCACCGGCCGCGGCTACGAGGGGCGGCACCCCGGGCTGTTCCCACAGTGCCAGGACTCCGAGGATCTGAAGGAGTGCATTGTGGATCGTCACGAGCGCTTCATCGTGTGCGGCGGGCGTCCGGCCGCGGCGATCGTGAATGTCGTCGGCCGCCTTGGGAACCGCGGGGATCGTGCCCCGACGATCTCGAGCGGCCACGACACCAGCACGGAACCGGTCGAGCGGATCGATCGGCAATGAGGTGCGATCCAGCGAGCCCACCAGCCGGGCGAACTCGAGCACGGTGAACGTCCTGGCAAGCGCCTCGGGTCGGGCCTGGACGACGGCTCTGCGATGGCTCCGGGTCGCGGTGAGAACCAGGTCAGCGCGGCGGATCGTTTCCGCAGTGATCGGACGAGAGTGGAAATCGTGTACATCGCCGTCGATCAGGCCGTGATCGCTCAGCGCCCGCAGGCTCTCGGGATCCATCATCTCCCCGAGCCGGGCGTGGGTCCCAGCACTCGACACGTCGAACCTGGAGGCGGCCGCACCAAGCGCTACCGGCAGCAACTTGCGGAAGGCGATCTCTGCGGTCGGCGAACGGCAGAGGTTGCCGGTGCACACGAAGTGGATCCGAAACCGTCCGTCGGTGGCCGATGCCGGGGTCATCGATCCGGCCCCCCGTCCGCCTGGTCCGCAGGCCTGGAAGGAACCGGAGCCACCTGCTTCACGTCGGCCGGCGGGATGTTGCGCACGACGTCTTCCAAGCGAGGTGAGTCCTCGTAGTAGGGGTAGTAATCCGAACGTTTTCCGACCTCGGGAACCATCGTGAGCACTGTTCCCAGGACGCGGGCGGGCACCGCTGTCAGGGCGGCCATGGCATCGGTGACCTGTCGGCGGCTCGTCTTGCCGTATCTGACGACCAGGAGAACACCGTCGGTCTGCGATGCGAGAGCGGCCGCGTCGGCGACGGGCAGCAGCGGCGGAGAATCGATCAACACGATGTCGTAGCGGCGCGCGAGCTCCGCCAGCACCGCCGCCATGTGTTGACCCCCGAGCAGCTCGCTGGGGTTGGGCGGGAGCGGCCCGCTGCCTATCACGTCGAACAGGTGACCACCCCAGGGCTGCAGCACCGTGTCCAGCTCCAGCTCACCCAGCAGCACGTTCGTGAGTCCGATGCCGCCCTCGATCCCGAAATAGTCGTCTATCCGTGGCTGGCGCAGGTCCGCGTCGACCACGGCAACCCGCTTTCCGCTCTGCGCCAACGTGATCGCGAGGTTGCACAGGGTGGTGCTCTTCCCCTCACCCGGTACCGCGCTGGTCAGCAGAACGGTCTTGCACGGCTGGTCGAGATCCGCGAACTGAAGGTTCGTCCGGAGCCGGCGGAAGGCCTCCGAACCGGGAGACTTCGGATCCTCGTGCAGGATCAGCGGTCGGCTGGGGAAACCCTCGTCGAAGGCGACGCTGCCGAGGACCGGGGTGCCGGTCACCTCCTGCAGGGACTCGCCGGACTTGATCGTCGTGTCGAGGATGTGTCGCAGTAGGGCAGCGCCGTATCCGGCGACGAGACCCAGACTCGCTCCGAGGATGAGGTTGAGCAGCGGCCGGGGTGAGACCGGATCGATCGGGCGTTCGGCCGGGGCAACGACGCGGGCGAGGACACTCGGTGTTCCCCCCGGGTTGGTCGGGGAGACCTCAGTGCGCTCCAGGTCACCAACCAGCCGGATGAACGAATACACCACGGCGTCGGTAAGAATCCGGGCCCGTTCGGGAGACTCGTCCCGCACCTTCACCGTGAGCACAACGGTGTCCGTCTTCGCCTCGGTGGTGATCTTGCCCTCGAGGTAGTCCGGCGTCAGGTTGAGTCCGGACGCTCTGACGGCGTCCTGGCGGACGCGCTCGCTGTTCATCAGCTCGACGTAGGACTGGACCTTCTGCTGCGACAGCAGAATCCCGTGGTATGCGTCGTCCAGGCCCGAGCCTGTGCTCTGCGCCGAAACGAACAACGTCACGTCCGCCGCGTACTGCTTGTCGCTGAGGAGGGTTATCCCCGCAGCTGCGCTGAGTCCGACGAGGAGTGCGGTCACCACGAGAGCCCACCCCTCCCGCAGCACCCGAAAGTATTGGCGAAAGTTCATCCCGGTATCCCTGTCGTCCTGGTCGGGTCATCAACGGAGGCGGCCATCGTGCGCCTCACCGTTTCTGGCCGAGGAATGAGTCGAGGTCGTGCAGATCCGTGACCTCGTGGTCCACGAAGGCAGGCGTCGCCGATTCCGCGTGGAGTCCACCCTGCCTGCGGATCCGAATGGTTGCCCACCCGAGGTGGTGAGGGCCGTCGAAGTCCTTCCGCGGATTGTCCGCGACGTAGACGTATCGCTCCGGTGGAAGGCTTGTCACGCGAGCGACCTCCTGGAACGCCCGGACGTGCGGCTTGCCGTACTCGGCACCCAGCGCTGCGGTCATGACGATCGTCGGGCACCAGTTGGCGAGGCCGAGTGCGCCGGCTTTGGCGCGCTGGCTGCTGAGCGGTCCGTCGGTCACACAGGCTAGGCGGGTACCGGCATGGTGGTGTTCCAGCCAACCCAGGGCATCTGGGAGCAATCGGATGTCGGGTCGGTGTTCCCGATAGGTGCGGACCAGTTGCAGGACCAGCGCGGGATCCCGGTCCAGGCCGATAACGCGCAGGGCACGATCGATCGTGTCGCCCCGCACTCCGTCGAGGAACAGCTGCCACGCAGCCTCCGCGAATCCACCCAGACCGGGCAGCCGTCCGATCGCGGCGAAACCACTTCTCACGTAGTCCCGTTCGAGATAGAGCGTGTCGTCGATGTCGAATACGACGCACATATCGCGGTGATCGGTCACAGCCCGACCTCCGATGCCTTGACGAAAACCGCTTCGTCGTACCGGAACATGGCCAGCCCGGCGCTCGGCCGGGCTTCGGCCCAGGTCGGTGGCAGTCCCGCGACCTCCTCCACGGTCCACTTCGGAAAGTCCGCACCCGCCTGCCAGCTAAGCGGATACCCACCGCCGAAGCGCGGATTGATTTCGATCGCGGACATGGTGGGGCCGTCGACGGCCACCTGCACGTTCAACGCACCAGATGCGCCAGGAAGCTGCTCGACCACCCGGCGTACCAGGTCCTGGAGCTCCGGGTTCTCGACCGTGACGGCCTTCTGCACCTCCCCGCCGCGGACTTCGAGCCGGCGGCGCGCCAACACGCACCGACAACGACCGCTGCGGTCCACCCAGGCGTCGACGGTGTGTTCGTGGCCCTGCGCCACCTCCTGGACGATGAGGTCCGGCTCGTGGTGGAGCGTCTCGAGCTCGCTCCACGAGTCGATCCGGCGCACCCGGCTGGAGGCCGATCCCGCCACGGGCTTAACGATCCACGGTGGTCGCCAGTGCTGAGGTGATCCGAGAACCTCGTCCAGCGAGGCGGTGCGGACGGTCGGCACCGCGTTCTCGGTGAACCACCGGAATGTCCGGAGCTTGTCGGCGGCGATCTCAATGGCCTGCGGTGCGGAAACCATCACGGTAGTTCCGATCGCGGCGAAGCGGTGTCGGTGCGCCGAGTACACAGCCAGTTCCGGGTCGATCGTGGGTACGAGCAGGCGGATGTCGTACCTGCGGCACAGGTCGAGCATGTGCGGGACGAACGCATCGCTGTCACATGGCGGTACGACTTCGAAGTGGTCGGCGAGCATCCCTGCTGCGGAAAGCGGTGATCGGTCCACCGCCACTACGGTTCCCGCACCGAACAGCGAGTGCAGCACCTCCCGGAAGATCTGCACCAGCGCACCACGCCGGCCGGCCGACGAGACGAGCACGTTCATGACGCACCCACCTCCCTTCGAATTGATGTCGGTCGGTGTCCTGGGCCGCCCGGCTCGAGCGCTGCGGGCGAGCGCGGCCGATGCGCCCGGAACCCCGCCGAGACCCCGAGAAGAATCATGAACACACAGCCGGTCCACGTCTGGATGACGTACAACCAGAAGAAGTTACCGAAGCCCACGGCGACGATGACGGCGAGAAGCGCGGCATGGTAACCAGCTTCGTCGGGGTCCGTCGCAGTCCGTGCCAACCTCCACGCGCGCATCCCGAACAACACCAACAGCGCGATGAGCAGGATCACGGCCAGCACGCCGCCCCGCAGTCCGTAGTCGAGATATTGATTGTGCGCCGGGAAGAGACGCTCGAACTTCGCTTGGACGCCACCGATGAGGACGGAGTCATGAGGCAGGAACCTGTCGCCCAAGAGCGGGCGGTCCAGGATCCTCTTGGCGGCCTCCACGGCGAGCGACAGCCGGGTGTCGTCTGATTCCGTCAGGTCCGTCGTCAATTCCCGTTTCCCGATCACACCACGATCGAGGGCCTCCGGCAATGCGACCAGACCGGCTATTACGCCAACGCCCAGAGCGAGCAGCCGAGACGTCGAGGACATCCTGCCCGGTCGGGCGATGAAGGCCACCGCCGCTGCAATGATCATCATCGCAATGCCACCCCGGGACCAGGTGAACGGGACCGAGATCGCACACGCGACCACCACGGCCGCGCTCAGCCGGGGGTCGATCGACCACCGCGCGACCGCGAAGGCGAGTGCGCAAGCCATGAGTCCCGGGAAGAACCCGCGGTATTGCGGAATCGCGGAGTCCACAGTGGCGGACAGCTCGTAGGCCCGCTCGATCCCCCCGTGGGTGAAGATGTAGCAGAAGACCAACAGCAGGGTGGCGACGACGGCCGCCATGACTATCCGCGCGGTGGTCCGGTACGACAAACCGCTGTGCGCGGCCGCGAACCAGGCTGTCAGGGGAACGACGGTCTGTGCGTAGAAGACAAGACCGACCGCGCCCGCGCCCGCCTGGATGCCGACGATGATCGATACGGTGAACAGTGCGAACAGGATGACGACGATTCGTTGCCCGGGAAGCGGGATGCGAACCCGCCACGGTCGTCCTCGCAGCACGATCAGGGCCGCGGCCATCGCCACCAGCACGAAGGCGACATGTACCTGGGTGTCCGGATCCGCCGCATCCTGGGCACCCGGACGGAAGATGTTGAGCAGCGTGAAACTCCGCTTTTCCGGATCCACGAAGATCGGCAGTGCGGCCACGGCAAGTGTGACCGCCAGGGCACGCGTCAAGTCCGTTGCGAAATAGACCAATCCGAACACGCCGACGAGGCCGAGCCCGACGAACAGCGGCTGCCAGATCAGCAGGACGGCGAGGACGGCCGTCACCGCTGCGACGGCCGTGGCCCAATACGCCGATCGAAGCTCGCCCCTTCGGAGCCGATTCTTGTGGCGGCGTTTTCGGGCCGGTCGATACTGCCTCTCGAAGATGAACACGAACCACACCGCTTGCACGACCATGCCAGCCGTCATCCCCCAGACCGCTCCGGCTGAGCCCCACATGAACACTCCCACCGAGGTCGCGCCGAGCAGCAGAACGCTCGACAGGATCCGCGCGACGAAGGTCTCTCTCGCCAGCTGCAACCCGCGCAGCCCGATCCACACCCCGAAGCTCAATGCGTTCGCGATGCTGAAGGCGGTCATCGGAATGATCAGTTCGTGAGCGGGGCGCCAGCTCTCGCCGAAGACCGCTTTCCCGATTCCGTCCGGGACGCCATACAGCGCGACACCCGCGAGCAGGACCAGCATCGTGATGGCGCCGGCGGTCAGCCACACAAGTACGCGGAGTCGGTGCATCGACCCCTCGATCCGCAGGCGGGCCGCTTCGGGGAGAGCAAAGGCGGTCACCCCCGTCTGCATGGCCGCGATCGGGGAGAACAGGCTACGGCAGGAAGTGACTGCTCCCGCAGCACCGAGACCGCCCAGTGCACTGACGATGGCGAGTGCGACGTGCTCCGCTCCGCGGTTCGCGACGTAGTCACCGGCGTATGCGGGCCCGCAGCCGCGGTTGTCGGACAGCCATGTCCAAGCCGATCGCCAACTCGGCAGCAGTCGTGCCTGCAAGCTGGCAAGTCCGGCGCACAGGTACGCGGTGACGCCCCACACCGCGACGAGATGGAGCACGTCCACCTCCGTGCCGATGGCGAGGCAGAGGAAGCCGATCACCTGGAGCCCGAGGAAGACGAGATCGTTCCAGAACGCCTGCAGCGGACGCCCGAGGCAGTAGAACGCCATGCGCCAGGCGTCCTGGGTGAGCAGTCCCGGGAGCAGCACTGCCAGCATCAGGAAGCCCTCGCCCAGCGACCAGTCGAGGAACACGACCGCGGCGCAGAGGACCGACGCCATGCCGACCGCGAGAACTCCGCTGGCCCCGACTGCCGGGGCCGCCACGTGTCGCCAGCGGTCCGGAGCAACGCCCGCGTAACGGATCACCAGCGGATCCGTCGCCAACCCCCGGACAACGAACAGCAGCAGGAAATACGTCGCGTAGATCAGGCCGAACCGACCAACATCCTCGATCGACGACGTCGTGACGACGATGATGACGAGCAGGAAGTTGCCGAGGCTCGACAACCCCTGGTCGGCGATCGACCAGCGTGCCCGGAGCCTGGTCGCTCGTCGGGCGACCGCGGGTGCCGACTCGGCGTCAAACATGGCTTACCATCCGTACGCCTACGTTCGCGCGGCCACGCGCGAGAGCACCGATTCGATCTTGGCGATCGAGTGTGCTTGGGACATGGTCCGGTGATAGAAGTCGAGCGCGGCCCGGCCCATCTGCCGGCGGTCGGATTCGTCCTGGCTGCAAGCTCGGCGAAACGTCTCGGCGAGCGCCTGCGGATCCTGCGGAGGGCAAGCGAGGCCGAAGCCGCCCTCGGCGCACAGCGCGGCCACATCACCGGGGACGGTTGTGATGACCGGGCAGGCGTGAGCAAGCGCCGTACCGAGCTTGGACGGGATCGTCGCCCGGGACAGTGGAGTGTCCTTCAGCGTGACGAGCTGGTAGTCCGCCGTCCCGAACAGCGAGGGCATCTCCGCGGCGGGCAGCCGACCGAGGAACCGAACGTTGTCGGCTCCGAGGTCCCCTGCGCGGCGCATGGCCGAGGCGGCCGCGGTTCCCGTTCCGATGACGGCAACGTCGATCGGGGTGTCGGCACGGCACAGGGCGGCCGCGTCGACGATGGTGTCGACATCGTTGAGCTGACCAACGTTGCCGGCGAACACGGCGATTGTTCGATCCGGCCGACCCAGGCGGTGGCGCATGGCCGAGTCCGGCCGAACCCGGGTGCCGTTCTCCTCGGCGGACCAGTTGTACGCGACGGAGACCTTGTTCGCCGGCACGCCTCGGTCGAGCAGCAGCTCGCGCATCGTCGGTGAGATCGTCAACAGGTGTGCGGCGTTCCGATACAGGTAGCGGAGCCCGAGACCGATCAGCGGGCCCACCACATGTCGAGCCGGTCCGTCGGCCATTCCCGAGTCGAACACCGACTCCGGCCAAAGATCCTGGATGTGCAGCACGTACGGCCGGCCACGGGTGAGCCGCACGGCCTCGGCGGCCGCTGCGGCGGTCATCGGGGTCGAGTACACGTAAATGGCATCGCGGTCGGCCAGGAAGCGGGATGCCGCCGCAGATGTCATCGCAAAACTGAGGAAGGTGGCGGCGCGGCGCAGGGGGTTGACGTCGTGGCTGGGATACAGCGGCACCCGTCGGACCCGGACCGGCCCGCGGTTCTCGACATGGGCCCAGCGCTGCTGGTATCCGTCGTACACCTTGCCGTACGGGTGATTGGGAAACCCGGTCAGCACCTTGACGTCGTGCCCCCGCTCGGCGAGGCCATCGGCGAGCGTGCTCGGAACTGCTGCTTCCTCGGGAGGAAACAGCTGGCTGACGATGCCGATCTTCATCGAGAGGCGTCCCGTCCCGTCCCGGCGGCCGACAGAGCGACGGGCGCGCTGCGGGCGGGTGACCGCCCGCCCGAATCGCCGCCCCGGGAGGCGATGACGCTGCGCAGGATGTCGTCGAGTCCCAGCCGGGGCTCGAATCCGATGAGGTCCCGCACCCGGGAGATGTCCGGGACGCGCCGCTCCATGTCGACGGAACCGTCCTGGTAGGCCTCCACGTAGGGTTTGTGCCGGATCACACTCGACGAGTTCGTCAGCTCGATGCAGCGCTGCGCGAGCGTTTTGATCGACACCTCCACCGGTCGGCCGACGTTGAACACCTCTCCGACGGCGCCCGGGTGACGACTCAGGCCCATGATGGCGGTCACCGCGTCATCGACATGGCAGAAGCAGCGGGTCTGGTTCCCGTCGCCGAAAACCGTGATCGGCTCGCCCGCGAGCGCCGCGTCGACGAAGCGGGGTATGACCATCCCGAATCGCCCCGTCTGCCGCGGGCCCACGACGCTGAATGGCCGGACGATCACGGTCGGCACGCCGTGGAGCTTCCAGTACGAATGGGCGAGGGTCTCGACGACCGCCTTCGCCTCCGCATATGACGATCGGGCGGCGAGCGGAGAACCGAGGATGCGCGGCGAATCCTCGTGCAGCAAGTCCGCGGTGTTGTGGCCGTAGACTTCACTGCTCGACATGACAAGCACCTTCGTGCCACTGAGGCGCGCGGCCTCCAGCACCACCTCGCTGCCGCGGAGGTTGGTTCGCAGCGCGCCGATCGGATCGTCCACAATGGCCTTCACGCCGACCGTGGCCGCCATGTGGAAGACGACGTCCGCCGTCGCGACAAGGGAGCCCATCAGGGGTTCATCGAGCACCGAGCCGCGGACGAAGTCGAGCTTGCCCAGCGCCGCGAGGCGGTCTAGGTCATAGCCCACGCCCGTGGACATGTTGTCCAGCACAATCACGTCCGCACCTTCGCCGATCAGCCGCTCGACAAGATGACTTCCGATGAACCCGGCAGCGCCGGTGACCAATGCCTTCATATTCCCCCCAAATTCTGAATGGCCCGCCCCTGAACGGCTCAGAGCCGGCAGCGTGAAACGATCTCGACTAGTCCGCGAGCGTCGGCGCGGTGACGAGCCCGAGATTTCCCGGGCGAGGACCGCGACCACGGGAGACCGGGCTCGACAGTCGTCGTGGGACTCGCGACTTGCTCAGAGCCTGTTGGTGAATGGTCTGGGTGGGTGGTCGCTTAGCGGAACCTGAGAGCTTCCCTGGACTGCGGGTGCCCCTCCTGATGTATGTCCAATAAGCGGCGGAGGGGCCGTCCTCGCCAGAAAACCTCTCAGAACCCGCCGATGGTCGTCTTGGCAAGGTGAATGCAAGCGGCTCCGCCGCTTCCAAGGCGCGGACGGCATTCGCCGACAGGCTCTCAGGCCTGGCCACGTTCCAGCCTCCTTGAACCGGCTGCCCCGTCGCTGCGTTCAGCGACTCCGGCAATCGCGGTGTCGCCAGGCACGTGAGACGCGGTCCCGGTCTTGTGCGGCTCCAGTGGCCCGCGGACTCCCTGCGCGCTCAGCCCCCTCACGACTGTCAGGAAGAGGATCTTGAGGTCCAGGGACAGCGAGCGGTTGCAGATGTACCAGATATCCAGCTCGGTGCGTTCCTGCGGCAGGAGCGCATTGCGCCCGTTGACCTGGGCCCACCCGGTCAAGCCTGGACGGATTACGAGGCGCGCCCGCTCGGCGGATGTGTACGACTCCTTGGGCCGGATGGGCAGGGGCCGTGGGCCGATGAGGCTCATGTGGCCCCGCAGGATGTTCCACAGCTGAGGGAGCTCGTCCAGACTGGTGGCGCGCAGGACGGCGCCGAGTCGAGTCGTGCGCTCGTGATCGGGTTCACCGACGTACCGAGGTGCCCGCATGGTGGAGAACTTGAGGATGACGAACGGAACGTTGTGCAGCCCCGGCCTGGCCTGCCGGAACAGCACCGGGTTCCCCATGACGATCAGGATTGTCAAGGCGAGTACGAAGAACAGCGGAAGAAGCGCGAGCCCAGCGACGACCGCGACGAGGATGTCAACCGTGCGTCTCATGCCGAGGCCTCCTCGAGTACCTTCCGTGCAGCCTCGGCCACGTCCTGCACGTCCATTGCCGACAATGCCGGATGGACCGGAAGCACCATCGAATGACGTCCGAGCCAGTGCGCGACGGGCAGCGGACTCGCTGGACGTCCGACCGCGTCGAACGCTTTCTCCCGGTAGATCTCCGTGCATCCGCCGAACGCCGCTGACACGCCTTCCGCGTTGATGGCCACGACCACCCGGTCGCGAGTCCAGCCCGGCTTCATCCGGTCCTCCCGCAGGTGCACGTAGAAGCGGTAGTAAGAGTGCTCGACGCCGGGGGCGAGCGCGGGTAGTCGCAGCGCCGCAACCTCCCCGAGTGCGCGGCGGAGGACATCGGCCCGCGCGCGCCGCTGCGCAACCCAGCCGTCGAGTTTGGCCAGCTGCCGCCGTCCGACGGCCGCCTGGATCTCGGTCATCCGAGCGTTCGTGCCGAACGTGTCGTGGAGCCAACGGAAACCGGGCGGGTGTTGGGTCTCGTGGACTCCCACCCAGCTCTTGCCGTGATCCTTGAGCTCCCAGCAGCGTCGGTACAGGTCGGTGTCGCCCGTCGTGATCGCGCCGCCCTCACCGGCCGTCGTCATGATCTTGTCCTGACAGAACGACCAGGCGGCGATACAACCGAATCGCCCCACCGGCCGGAGGTCGCGACACGCCCCGTGCGCTTGGGCGCAGTCCTCGACGAGCGGGAGGCCCTTGGCGACCGCGAATTCGGCCAGCTCCCCCGCATCCGCCGGATACCCGCCGACGTGGACGACGATCAACGCGGCCGTCCGGTTGGTGATCGCGCGAGTGACGGTTTCGACGGTCATCGCCTGCGAATCCGGGTCGACGTCGACGACGACCGGACGTGCTCCGCAGGCAGCGACGGCACTCGCCGTGCCGATGAAGGTCACCGCCGGCACGATCACCTCATGCCCGGGTCCGATCCCCAGGGCACGGAGTGCCAGCTCAAGCGCAACGGTGCCATTGGCCACCGCCACGGCACACGGAACGCCGGCCCACCGGGCGAACTCAGATTCGAATGCCCGCCCGTGGTTGCCGGTCCAGTAGTTGACGTTTCCGGACCGCAATACGTCGGCGGCGGCCCGAGCGTCGGCATCATCGAACTGCGGCCAGGCCGGAAGCGGCGTCGTCCGCACCGGAGTACCGCCGTCGATCGCCAGGCGTGGCAGGACGGATTGAACGATTTGCGCGGTCACGACGGCACCGGGCAAACCGCGCGGTCCTGAACATGCGCGAGCATCATCGTCGCCTCCCCCATGACGAACGGTGACTGCCGGTCACCCAGCAACGTGCCCCCAGTTCTGGCGGCGACCGGCAAATCCAGATGGTTAATAACTAACCTCGATGTCAAAGCCTCACAACGTCCACCGACGCTTGTCAAGGGATGGCGGCGGTCGTCAGTGGTGTGGGGGATACGACGTGACTGATAAATCTTGGTCGCACGCACCGGCTGCGATGCACCGGAGGGTCCGGAGTGGACGGTCAGCGCGGACGCCACGATCACGTGCGCCATCAGCACGCGGCGGGGCCCGGCAGAAGGAGTACTCCAATCGCACGATCCGCCGGCAACTCGCCGGCCCGGGACGGGCAGGCCACGCACCCGGCCGGGGCGGCTGCCGGCGGACAGGCATACTCCAACGGCACGATTCGCCGACAACTCTGGTCGAGCACTGGCTGATGGCAGAAAGCCCTTCTGCTACAGTACTTTTCGCCCCTTATCCGGGAGCCGGGTCGTCTCCCGTGGTGATCTTCGGACCGAAGTGGGTATTCGAGGAAAGCTGGCCACACGCCTGCCGGCAACGGGGGCAAGCACGAAGCGCTACCAGGCAACGCCGTCCGTAACAGTGCGGTGGAAATCAGCCGATGTACCGGACGCGCCCGACGTTGGAAAATTTCCACGATTGGCAGTGATCGGATGCGGGAACAGGCGTTCGAAACATGTCGTTTCAGAACGCGCCGGGCGAGGGGCCGGCGCGGTAAGGGGGCGGCATGATCTCCAGTGCAGGTGGTCGCGTGGTCGTCATCGGGCAGGGCTATGTGGGCCTGCCGCTCGCGATGCGCGCCGTCGAGGTCGGCTACGACGTGGTCGGCTTCGACACCGACAAGGACCGCATCGACCTGCTCAAGCGAGCGAGCACGTTCATCGACGACGTCGACGACGCCGAGCTCACCACGGCCCTGGCCTCGGGCAGGTACCGGCCCACCAGCGACCGCAGCGCGCTGGCCGGGTTCGAGACCGCTGTGGTCTGCGTGCCCACACCCCTGCGCGACGGCGCCCCGGACCTGGACTACATCGAGGAGGCGGCGCGGATACTGGCCGGGCATCTCATGCCGGGCTGCTGCGTGATCCTGGAGTCCACCACGTATCCGGGCACCACCGAGGAGATCTTCGTTCCGATCCTGGAAGCCGGATCGGGTCTGCGCGCGGGCGTGGAATTCTCGGTCGGCTACAGTCCGGAGCGCATCGACCCGAGCAACCCGACCTGGCGCTTCCACAACACGCCCAAGATCGTTTCCGGTGTGGACGCCAAGTCCACCGCAGTGGTCCGGGAGTTCTACGACTCGCTGGTGGAGTGCACTGTGCCGGTTCCCGGCACCCGCGAGGCCGAGCTGACCAAGCTGCTGGAGAACACTTTCCGGCACGTCAACATCGCGTTGGTCAACGAGCTGGCGATGCACTGCCACGGGCTCGGCGTGGACGTGTGGTCGGTGATCGACGCGGCGGCCAGCAAACCCTTCGGGTTCATGCGGTTCACGCCCGGTCCGGGCGTGGGCGGCCACTGCCTGCCGATCGATCCGACGTACCTGGCCTGGCAGTCCCGACGCGCACTGGGGCAGGCGTTCCGGTTCGTCGACCTCGCCAACGACGTCAACGAGCACATGCCCGACTACGTCGTCGTCCGGGCCGTCGAGCACCTCAACCGGCGACACAAAGCGGTCAACGGCAGCAGGATCCTGTTGGCGGGACTGGCGTACAAGCTGAACTCCGGCGACGCCCGGCACTCCCCGGCGATGAGCGTGGCCAAGCGGCTCAACGCGCTCGGCGCCGAACTGTGTGCCGTGGATCCACTGATCGACCCGGCGCAGGTGCCGGTGGACGTGCAGATGGTGCCGTGCGCCCCGGAACAGATAGCGCGCGCCGACCTTGTGATCGTGCTGACCGACCACGACGCCTTCGACTGGGAGTTGTTGGAACGTCACGCCGATCGGGTGCTCGACACGCGGAACCGGGTGCACGCCGCGGGAGTGGAAAAGCTGTGAGGGATCCGAGCAGACGGTCCGCCCGGTGGCAGGAAAGCACGTTTGCAACCGGTTCTTCCGCAGAACGGCGAGTGGACACCGTCACCTCGGGAGGACCACGAGCACCGTTGATCACACGACGGGTCCGGCGCCCGGCGGGACTTGCTGCGATCGCGTGCGCCCTAGTCGTCCTGATGCTTGGTGCCCGCCACGGTGGGCAGGCCGGGCCGGGTGGCCTCGATCTCGCGGTCGAGTACTGGCTGCGCAGCCACATCGCCGACCAGCAGCTCCGAGTCCTGCACGAGATCGCCGAGCTCGGCGATCGCAGGCCCACGATGGCCGCGACCGCCCTCGTCGCCGGCATCGGATATCTCAGCGGACGCTGGACGCACGTGCTGCTCGCGGCGCTCGCGCCCGCGACGGCCATTGTGCTCAGCCAACTGCTGAAGCCGCTGATCGGCCGCACGATCAACGACTACTGGGCACTGCCCAGCGGACACACGACCGGACTGGTCGCGCTCCTGGCCGTGGTAGGCGTGTTCCTTCTATATCGCACCAATATTTACATCTCGGTTCTCAGTGGACTTGCGTTCGCCGGGATCGGTTTCGTGGTCACCGTCATGGTCGTGGTGATGATCCGGATGCACCTGCACTACACCACCGATGTCGTGGCAGGAGGATGCCTGGCGTTCTCCGCGGTGGTCGGGATCGCCCTCCTGCTGGACCGGCTGGACGAGGGCTCACGAGCAGCAAGGGCATCGTGAGCGATTTCGTGTGCTATAGCACCGAAAACCACGCACGGGCCGTTCTGCCTACGCAGCCGCGACCACCGTCGCCTGTCTGCCACCAGCAGATGCCTTCATTGGCACGAAGCTTGTCGTCCTGGACGGCCGACTGCGAGAACAACGAAGCATCCCGTTGACGGGCTTCCCCAACCGACTCCGTGTCTCGCCGAGCGGGCACAACAACGGTCTCGGCCACGCCTGGCGCCGGAGTTCAGTCGGCGGGCGGGGCGAAGAACTCGAGCGCGATGTTGTCAGGGTCGCGAAACGACAGACCGGAACCGTAGTGCGCGTCGACGATCCCGCCGTGCTGGATGCCGAGCTCGTCAAGCCGCGTACGCCACGATTCAAGCTCCGACCGGTCCGTGCACGCGAACGCGACGTGGTCCAGGCCGCTCCGGTGCTCGTCGAACGGCCCACCTGTGGCGCCGCCCGGGTGGGCGTGCAGACCGAACATTTGCCCACCGTCAAGTTCGAAGACCGTGTGGTGGAAACCGCCGGTCGTCTCGTCCTCGTCGAGCACGGGTTGCGCACCGAACAGGGTGATGTACCAGCGCGTGCTGCGGTCGAGATCGGTCACAGTAATCGCCACGTGGGCGATCGACGGAAACGCAGGCATGGGCTTCCTCCTCGTACCAAGCTCATTGCGATGTCGGCGATTGTGTCCGCCGCCGCGCAGGTTCGCCGCCTCAGTGCTTGTCCTGCGCCCGGCCGTACCGAGTCCGTCGCATACGTGCCCAGAACGCGCTGGATAGGGGCGATGCCGGTGCTCGGTGTTCGAACAAGCGGGTGTTGAGGCCCCAGGGGGTGATGGGCGCACCACCCAGGAAGCAAGATCGCGGCTTCGAGATTCTCCGGATCGAGTACAACACGATCGTGGAGAGTGGTGGGCAGAAGGCCTCTGGCTGCCCCTGGTCGTGGGATTTTTAATTGAGGTGTCGCCGCGGTGGCGCATTGTGACGTCGTCCTCGTTCATGAGTGGGTGTTGCTGCCCGCGGCGGGCGATTGGGTGCTGCGTCCGGGAGGAGTGCGATATGGGATTCACCGTCGAGGGCGATTACTTCGAGGCTTGCAGCTGTGCGGTCAGCTGTCCCTGTGTCTTCCTCGGACCGGCGACGGAGGATGCTTGTGATCTTTTCTGCGCCTGGCGGGTCGAGCGCGGCGAGAAAGACGGCGTCGATCTGGCGGGGTTGAACGCGGCGCTCGCGGTGCACACGCCGAAGCAGATGACCGACGGGAATTGGCGGGTGGCGCTTTACCTCGATGACCGCGCATCCTCGGAGCAGCGGGAGGCGCTCGGAGCGATCTTCTCCGGGCAGGCTGGTGGTCATCTAGCGAATCTGGTACCCCTGATCGCCGAAGTAGCCGGCGTGGAGGCCGTTCCCATCGAGTTCGAGTCGTCGAACGGGAAGGGATCGGTCCGGGTCGGCAGTGTGCTCACGGTGCGGGCGGAGCAGAGCGTTGGCATGGACGGCGAGAAGCCGTCGGTGATCACCAATCCGCCATTCGGAGCCGTGGCGCAACCCGTGCGGCAGGGACGGTCCACCGAGGTCCGATACGACGGCGCCTGGAGTTTCTCCACCCAGGAGCGAAACGCCTTCTTCACCGAATTCGCCTACTCGGGCTAGGCGATGGGGGCCGTACCCGGAACGGGACCGTTTCGGCCGCAGTCTTCCGGCGGCCAGACTCGGGTGCTGGGCTGGACCTGGGCAGCATTGCTTGTCGCGGCCACGCTTGCATGGGGGCTGACGGTCGGTCAGTCCTGGCGGATGGGAGTCGGGCTGGGGACCATGGGCCTGGCGCTGCCGGTGTTCCTCGTCATGTGGGTCCCGATGATGGCGGCGATGATGTTTCCCGCCCTGGCGCCCGTCGTCATCCTCTGGGGCAGGTCG
This sequence comes from Saccharopolyspora sp. ASAGF58, assembly GCF_012277335.1. Taxonomy (NCBI): domain Bacteria; kingdom Bacillati; phylum Actinomycetota; class Actinomycetes; order Pseudonocardiales; family Pseudonocardiaceae; genus Saccharopolyspora; species Saccharopolyspora sp. ASAGF58. Next base: position 7,417,677 of record NZ_CP040605.1, read on the forward strand.
ATCAACCGAGTGGAGACGGGTACGCGCCGAGTCGTGCGGCAAGGCTCGTTCGTCGTCGGCTACATCGTGGTGTGGACCGTGTACGGGCTGGTGGCCTTCGGCCTGCTGCTGGGGGCGGAGCGGCTGGTAGGTCAGTCGCCCGGCGCCGCGCGGTGGATTGGTGCGGGGGCCTACCTTGCTGCGGGGCTGTACCAGCTGACGCCGCTGAAGCGGGTGTGTCTGCGGCATTGCCGGTCTCCGCTAGGACAGTTCCTGCGCTTCGGGTCGCTACGGGGACCAGGAATCGACTTTCGGGTGGGCCTGCTCCACGGCGGGTACTGCGTGGGCTGCTGCTGGGCGCTGATGCTCATCCTGGTCGGCGTCGGCGTGATGAACCTGGTGGCCATGGTCGCGCTCACCGCGCTGATCTTTCTGGAAAAGGTGTGGCGACATGGAAACGCTCTTGCCTGGGCAGCCTCGGCCGTTTTCGTCGTGCTGGCAATCCTCACGCTGTTCCACCCCGGTCTGATCCCCGGCCTGTCCACAAGAGTCCCGGCCGCAGACATGACACCTGGTATGTGATGTGACGGGGGTGTTTTGAGGTGCAGGACGAAGCGGTGACCGGCGAGCCGCTGGACCCGGACGGGGCCGGCGAGGTGCGGGCAAACTTCCGCAGGCTCGAACCGGGGTTCGCCTATGGGATTCGGTGGCGGGGGACGCCACCGAAGCACGTCGGCTAGGCACGCCGCCTGGACTCTCAGCCCGGGGAGCCGGGGCCGGAGTTCGGGGGAAGAATCATGGATTTGCCCAGTTCTGGACGATGTACCCGGGCTGATGAGACAGGTGTCAGTACAACTCTTGGATGCCGTCCCGTATAGGACCCGTGAGCGTTTTTGGGTGCCATAGCGCCCAAAAGTACTCACGGGATCAAGGAACGAAGGACGGGTGCTGCGAGACGGCCTCGCCGGGAACTTCCGGGCACGGCTCACACGTACGTTGCCCGTCGTGCTGCCGGACGGGACCAAGGCGGGTCTGCCCCGGATCCTGCTCCAGTACTCCACCGACACTTACCCGATCCGCAATGTCGACGCCGACAGCGAGGACGTTCAAAACCTCCTACGGGCGCTGGCCGAATCTCCGGAGCATGCCAGGCCACCACAAGGTGCGCGGTCCACGAGGTGTCACGTGGGCGGAACGCCGCGCCCCGAGCTGCGCGAGGTGGAAGAGCACCTGTGCAGCGGAAGCCTGTTGCGCGTGCTGTACGGATCGGGGCACGCCTGCGACGGGCGGACGTTGTTCCGCCGCAACATCGGCACTACGCCGTTCGCGAACATCGAGTTCGGCGACTTTAGCGGGTAGGCGATCGACGAGGAGAAACCCGCCGGGACGGACGATCAGCGGATCCACCGGAACATCGTGGATCACGGTGACACCTCGTTGTTCGCCTGGGTCGTCGACCAGTGCCGATCCGGTTGGCTGCTGTGCGATGACGGCAACGGCGAGGTCGCCGACTTCCTGCACCTGACCGGCGGCGGGCAGCTCACCGCGATCCACGTGAAGGCGTCGGGTTCCACGAGTACGGGTCGTCAGATCTCGCTGGTCCCGTTCGAGCAGCCGGTCAGCCAGGCGACGAAGAACAAGGGACTGATGGAGCGTGAGCCGCTGGGAGCGGCTGGGCGACCGGAGCAGACCCTGGTCGGCGACGTGGCGCGACGGTGCGCGAGCGACGGCGGCGGGTTTCCTGGACGCGCTCGATCGGCACCCGCACGACACACGCACCCATGTCAGGCTCGTCCAACCGCACCTGTCCGAGGCCGCGCACCGACGTGCGAAGGCGCACATCATCGCGGACCGTGGAACCGTGCAGGCGTACCGGCTGCGCCCGCGGAAAAGGCGAAACCGTCCGCTGGCAGCCCGTCTCCCCCCACCCTGACAACCCATCTCCAGCACCACACCGGACAACGCGGCGCCCCGCATGCCGGGCAGCTCCTGCGATACCTCGACACGCAGCCTGACGTCGAGGGATTACATTCCCGGCAAGCACACAGCCGCAAGAGGCTGTTCGAAGCGGGAGTACTTCCGGGCCGCAAAGCAAAACGCGATCTTCAGAGCGCTTCGCTCAAGCACTGCAGGCCTATCGGCAACGGCTGTGACACTCCAGGGTTCAACGGCATCTGATCTTGTTTCCCAAGCAATACCTTCGTCTCCTGGCACCGATGATGGCAACGACGGAAATGATCGCGGGGACTCCGGGTAGACACCGACAGGTACCGACGAGCCATAACCACGCAGCAGCGATACGCCTCGGAATCGAGTTCGGGGGTTTCGATCCATCGCGTCCGGGCCGTGTCATCCGGCTGGCGCTGGGGCCGCACTGCCGCCGTGCTTCACTCGTCATCCGGAGCTCGCCTCGAGTCGCCGTCCCGCGCCAAGCCCAGCCGGTAATTCCGCAAAAACTGCTCCATTTTCAGCATCCCCCCCAGCTTCGACGCGATCTTGTACACCTGATCCAGGGGCCAACTTCCCTGCTCCGCTGCCGCCTTCGCAAGAGCGAACTGTTCGCGCACCTTCGGAAGGGAATCCGCGGGCAACGCCGCCAAATGCCCGTCCAAAAGCCCGACCAACCTCTTCAACTCAACAACCACCTCCGCCGTAATCTTGACTAACTGCCGTTGCAACTCCTCCCGCTCGTCCCGCATAGCCTCATCCAACGTCGGCAACTCCTGCCCCAACTGCAGAGCAGAATCCCGATCCTGCCACTCAAACCAATCCTGCCGAGACTTAATCCCCTCCAGCGATGCCCGCACCTGCGCAGCCCACTCCGCCAACACCAGCTCGTCCCGCTCCTCCTTCTTGCGCCTCTTTGCGTCCCGATCTTTCCGCCGTTTATCCTCTTTCTGCGCCTCGGTGAGCCCCGCCCGGTGACGTCTCATGGAAAGTCTGCTAGTTTCCCGCCTTCTCTCTAGGCGCTCCTCTTTGGTCCGTTTCTCACTACCCCTCCGCCTGATCACCGGGGTCAGGTGTGCTCCGTCGGTGTAGCGCGGCGGGGCCGTGCGGTCCGGCGCTACCGCGGCACCCAACGATTCCGAGTCCGCCTCGATCGCCGGAGCCGCTTCTTCGTCTAGGAGTATTCGCGAACTCGCCTCCTCCTGCAGGTCGTCTATCCCCCCCTGCAGATCTTCAATACGACCAAGCTCCGCCTCTCGAGCCGGATCGAGCTCCGGCAACGCATTCGCCTCCTCAATCAGCTTGTCCCGCTCGCTCATGAGCGAGGCAGACACCCGAGCGTCCGGGGAGAGCTCCGCCCAGTAACGGCTGGCCGCTTTCGTCCTTCTCTGTTTGCGTCCGTCCTGAACGGTCCTGGCCCCTCCCGCCTCAGCATCCTGCTGCCCAGAGGCCACCGCACCACCCACAGTCGGCCCCTGGTGGGCGGCGGCCTGGACCGTCGACGGCCCAGCCTGCGACTCACCCGGATACCCCTCCACCGACCCCCGCTCCGAGTCCTCACCCCCTACCGGTTCGCGCTGCCCAACACCCCCAACAACCGACGGCACACCGTCAACACCACGCTCCGGCGGCCGGGAAGTAGGCCCCAAATCCGGCACGCCCCCCAAACCCGCCTCGCGCACCCTATCCGCCAGCTCTTCAGCACGTGTCCGCGCGGCCGCAACGGCCTGTGACTCGGACAGTCCAACCAGCGGGGCTTGCTGCAGCGTGAATGCAACCTGATCCACCACCAAATCAAACGCCACCCGTTCCGGAGACTCCACACCCTCCACACCCACAGACTGCGGAGCGAACAAAAACGGACTCACCAGCTCCGCAGCTTTTAACCGCAACCTCGCCACTTCGCCCTCGGCAAGCCCCGCCCATTCCACCGGCAACAAATGCAGATCGCCAGCAACATCCCTCTCATCTATACCGTCGAACCCCTCCCACGGGAGTGGATCCGCATCCTCAAAATCAGCAGACCAGTAATCTAAAACCCCACGACCACGCCACGCCTTCCCCAAGCGTTTTTCCCAACCTCGACCCCCTGTCCACGCACCCATTCCAGTCCTGCCGCAGCCGTCCTGGCCCCTCCCTCCTCGTGAGCCCGCACAACCCACTCATTCAACAGCTTCTTATCTTTCCCAACCTGCTTCTCCTTCCCGCCCTCAACACGCCACGCCTTCCCCCAAGCGTTTTTGTTAACCTCGAGCCCCTGTTCATTCACCCATCTCAGTCCTGCCACAGCCGTCTCGGCCTTTCCCTCCTTTTTAGCCCGCACAACCCACTCATTCAACAGCTTTTCATCTATCCTGGGCCGCCGAACTCGCTTCTCCTTCCCGCCGTCAGCACGCCACGCATCCAGCCAAACTTCTGCTTTAACCCCGACCTCCTGTGTACGCACCCATTCCAGTCCTTTCTCAGCCGTCTCGGCCTTTCCTTCCTTTTTAGCCCGCACAACCCACTCACCCAACTTCTCCGGAGGAATCCCGGGCCGCTGAACCCGCTTCTCCTTCCCGCCGTCAGCACGCCACGCATCCAGCCAAGCGTTTGAGTCAACCCCGACCTCCTGTGTACGCACCCATTCCATTCCTTCGTCAGCCGTCTCGGCCTTCCCCTCCTTTTTAGCCCGCACAACCCACTCACCCAACTTCTCCGGAGGAATCCCGGGCCGCCGGACCCGCTTCACCTTCCCCGCCTCAGCGTCCTGCTGCCCAGAGGGCCCCGCACCATCCGGGCCGGCGGCGGCCTTTCGCTTGCGACCCATCCACCTGATCACCGGGGTTGGGTGTGTTCCGTCGGGGTCGCGCGGCGGTGCAGTGCCGTCCGGTGCGACCGCGGCAGCCAGGTCGGGTCCGGCCGTCCGTAGTGGTTGGCCTTCGGGGTCTAGCAGGTCCCAGTGTCCGGTGCCCTGCCCGTCTTTGAACTGCGGCAGCAACGTGCCGTCCCCGGTGACCGTGACCTGGGTGGCGTGCACACGCTTGTCCGTGGTTTGAACCACATCGTCGGTTGTTGTCCACACCCATGTGCGCAGTGCTCGGGCGAGCCGCTGCGCGAACGTGGGTTGGCCCGGCTCTGGTGGTCGGTTGGCGGCGCATCCCAGCAGCGCGACTGTCAGTCCCGGGACGAAACGCGGGTGTAGTCGCACCTCGTCGGCGAAAGCTTCGGGTGTCACCTCCCGGCCATCGGGCAACACCGCCAGTCCGTCGGGTGTCACGTGCACGCCGACGGGCTGGGTGCCCGGCAGGTCGGGTGCCGACCGCTCGGCCTGTGCGATCGTCGCGGGGGAATCCTTGGGCCCGGCGAACAGCAGCGGTTGCGGTCGTGGCGTGTGGGTCGCTTCGGCCAGCGGATCGACCGGCCACGGCCAGCTTCCGTCCTGAGCAGCTGTCCTGGCCCCTCCCTCATCTATAGCTCGCCCCGGATACACCTGCCACGACCCCCACTCCGAGGACCCACCCCAAAACGGCCCGCGCTCCCCCACACCCTCAACAACCGACGGCACACCCTCAACACCACGCACCGGCGGAGGAGCAGTACGCCCCAAATCCGGCACGCCCCCCAAACCCGCCTCGCGCACCCTATCCGCCAGCTCTTCAGCACGCGTCCGCGCGGCCGCAACGGCCTGTGACTTGGACAGACCAACCAGCGAGGCTTGATGCAGCGTGAATGCAACCTGATCCACCACCAAATCAAACACCACCTTCTCCGGCGGCCTCACACCCACAAACTGCGGAGCGAACAAGTACGGACTCACCAGCTCCGTAGCAGCCAACTGCAACCTCTCGACCTCCGGCCAACCCTCCGACTCGGCAAACCCAGCCCAATCTATCGGCAACAAACTCAGATCGCCTGCAACATCCCTCTCACCAATACCGTCAAACCCCGTCCACCCGAGTGGATCCTCATCCTCAAGATCAGTAGACCAGTTATCCAAAAACGCACGACCACGCCACATCTCCCCCCAAAGATTTTTGTCAACCCCGACCCCCAGACCATTCACCCATTCCAGCCCTTGCTCAACCGTCCTGGCCCCTCCCACCTTTTCAGCCAGCACAACCAACTCATGCAACCGATTCTTATCCACCCCAGGCCGCTGAAACCGCTTCTCCTTCCCAAGCACCTCACGCCACACCTCCCCCCAAAGATTTTTGTTAACCCTGACCCCCAGCTCATTCACCCATTCCAGACCTGCCTTAGCCGTCTTGGCTTCTTTCACCACGTGAGCCAGCACAACCCATTCCTTCACCAGCTTCTCATCACTCACAGAGCCCTGACCCCGCTTCTCCTTCCCAGCCTCCTCACGCCACATATCCCCCCAAACATTCTTCCCAACCCAGAACCCCTGCCCATTCGCCCACGTCAGCCCAGCCTGAGCCGTCTTGGCCACCGCTTGAGCCTTCGTAACCCACTCCTTCAACAGCTTCTTATCTCTCGCAGACCCCTGCCCCCGCTTCGACTTCCCAAACACCTCATTCCACATTGCCCCCCAAATGTTTTTCCCAATCCGGAACCCCTGTTCGTTCGCCCACTGCAGTCCTTGCTTAGCCGTATCGGCGGCTCCCTCGTTTTTAGCCTGCAGAACCAACTTCTTCAACAGCTCCTTATCTCTCCCAGGCTGCTGAACCCGCTTCGCCTTTTTCGCATCAGCATGCGGCTGCCCAGAGGCCGCCACACCACCCGCAGCCGACCCCTGGTGGGCGGCGGCCTGGACCGTCGACGGCCCAGCCTGCGACTCACCCGGATACCCCTCCCCCGACCCCCGCTCCAAGTCCTCACCCCCTACTGGTTCGCGCTGCCCAACACCCCCAACAACCGACGGCACACCCTCAACACCACGCACCGGCGGAGGAGCAGTACGCCCCAAATCCGGCACGCCCCCCAAACCCGCCTCGCGCACCCTATCCGCCAACTCTTCAGCACGCGTCCGCGCGGCCGCAACGGCCTGTGACTCGGACAGACCAACCAGCGAGGCTTGATGCAGCCTGAATGCAACCTGATCCACCACCAAATCAAACGCCACCTTCTCCGGCGGCCTCACACCCACAAACTGCGGAGCGAACAAGTACGGACTCACCAGCTCCGTAGCAGCCAACTGCAACCTCTCGACCTCCGGCCAACCCTCCGACTCGGCAAACCCCGCCCAATCTATCGGCACCAAACTCAGATCGCCTGCAACATCCCTCTCACCAATACCGTCAAACCCCGTCCACCCGAGTGGATCCTCATCCTCAAAAGCAGTAGACCAGTTATCCAAAAACGCACGACCACGCCACATCTCCCCCCAAAGATTTTTGTCAACCCCGACCCCCAGCCCATTCACCCATTCCAGCCCTTGCTCAACCGTCCTGGCCCCTCCCACCTTTTCAGCCAGCACAACCAACTCAGAAATCTTATCTACCCTACGCCGCTGAAACCGCTCCTCCTTCCCAAGCACCTCACGCCACACCTTCCCCCAAAGATTTTTGTTAACCCTGACCCCCAGCTTATTCACCCATTCCAGACCTGCCTTAGCCGTCTTGGCCTCTCCCACCACGTGAGCCAGCACAACCCACTCCTCCACCAGCTTCTCATCGCGCACAGAGCCCTGACCCCGCTTCTCCTTCCCAGCCTCCTCACGCCACATATCCCCCCAAACGTTCTTCCCAACCCAGAACCCCTGCCCATTCGCCCACGTCAGCCCAGCCTGAGCCGTCTTGGCCACCGCTTGAGCTTTCCTAACCCACTCCTTCAACAGCTCCTCTTGCCGCCGTTTCTCCGCTTTCTGCTCCTCGGTGAACTCCGCCATGCGAAGTCTCTCGTATTCCCTTCTTTCTTGTAGCATTTCCTCTTTCTTGTCCGGGGGGAGCTCCGCCCTGCGAAGTCTCTCGTATCCCCTTCTTTCTTGTAGCATTTCCTCTTTCTTGTCCGGGGGGAGCTCCGCCCTGCGAAGTCTCTTGTATTCCCTTCTTTCTTGTAGCATTTCCTCTTTCTTGTCCGGGGGGAGCTCCGCCCAGTAACGTTTGTTCACTTCCTTCCGTCTCTGTTTGCGTTCCTCGTCCCACTTACCCACCTCCTCCGGAGGGATCCCGGTCCGCGGAACCCGCTTCTGCTTCCCGCCGTCAGCACGCCACGCATCCAGCCAAGCTTCTTTCTTAACCCCGAATTCCTTGCTATGCACCCATTCCAGTCCTTCCTCAGCCGTCTTGGCCCCTCCCTCGTTTTGAGCCCGCACCACCCACTCACCCAACTCCTCCGGAGGGATCCCGGGCCGCCGGACCCGCTTCGCCTTCCCTGCCTCAGCATCCTGCTGCCCAGAGGGCCCAGAGGCCCCCGCACCAACCGGGCCGGCGGCGGCCTTTCGCTTGCGACCCGTCCATCTGATCACCGGGGTCGGATGGGTTCCGTCGGTGTAGGGCGGCGGGGCGGTGCCGTCCGGTGTGACCGCGGCAGCCAGGTCCGGTCCGGCCGTCCGCAGTGGTTGGCCTTCGGGGTCTAGCAGGTCCCAGTGTCCGGTGCCCTGCCCGTCTTTGAACTGCGGCAGCAACGTGCCGTCCCCGGTGACCGTGACCTGGGTGGCGTGCACACGCTTGTCCGTGGTTTGAACCACATCGTCGGTTGTTGTCCACACCCGTGTGCGTAGTGCTCGGGCGAACCGCTGCGCGAACGTGGGTTGGCCCGGCTCTGGTTCTCGGTTGGCGGCGCATCCCAGCAGCGCGATGGTCAGTCCCGGGACGAAACGCGGGTGTTGTCGTACCTCGTCGGCGAAGGCTTCGGGTGTCACCTTCCGGCCATCGGGCAGCACCGCCAGTCCGTCGGGTGTCACGTGCACGCCGACGGGCTGGGTGCCCGGCAGGTCGGGTGCCGACCGCGCGGCCTGTGCGATCGTCGCGGGGGAATCCTCGGGGCCGGCGAACAGCAGGGGTTGCGGTCGTGGTGTGGGGGTCACCTCGGTGGGGGGGTCGACCGGTCGTGGTCGGCTGCCGTCGGCGCGGTGCAGCATCCATTTCGGGCCCCGGCCCCGGTTGACCCGTGCCAGCACGTCCGCGCCGGTATGGTCGCGCAGATTGGTGACCTCGGTGTTGGGGATGATGGTGTCGTCGTGCCCGAGGACCAGCAGTGGTTTGCTGCCCTCCGGGCGGGCGGCGGCGTGATACGGCGAGCGGGTCCAGGTGGTGTAGTCGGCGGTGTCGGTGGCCCCGTGGATGGCCAGAGCTACCGGCGCGCTGCGTGCGCCCCAGCGGAAGTCGGATCGTGGCGCGGTTCCCGCTTGTGCCGGGGTGCCGGTACTGGCCAGTGCTGCGACGAGATCCGCGCCGGGAAGCCGGCGGGTGCCGCCCGCGGCCGACAGCAGGTGCCAGTGCCCGGCGGTGGCGGAGCGGACCTCACCGCCGAGTACCGCTTCGGCCCGTTCGCTCCAGGTCGGCGCCCCGCCGCGAACGAAAGACAAGCTGCCGGTGACCACTCGGCCGTCGGCGGCATGCCAGACCTCGTGATCGGCCGCGATCACGTCGACACCAAGGGTGTCACGCAGCCCGGCCGCATCGGAGAGCTCCAGCGTTCCCTCAGTGCCCACCAGCACGATCGGCCGTCTGGCCCAGCCCGGGAGCCGCTCGATCCGCGCGGCCAGCTCGGGCACGGTGAGGGTGCCGCCGGAGGCGGTCAGCCCGACCACCAGGTGGCCACGGATCTTGGGCAGCAGCCCGGCTGCGTGCTCATCGCCGGTGTGGGGTGTCCAGACCGCGGGCAACGCGGCCGGGCCCAGGGCCGCGGTCGGGGCCGGTGCGGTAGCGGGTGTGGTAGCCGGTGTGGTCGGCTTGGGTGGGGGTCCGGGCAGGTTCTTCGCCGCGGCCTGTGTGGATTCCACCGCGAAGTACCCGCCGTTGGTGATGGTCACCTCGACCTCGGCCGTTTTTCCCGGCAGGGCAGCAGAAAAGACGCGACGCTTGGTCAGGTCGGTGATCGTGTAGACCGCCTCGGCAGCCCGGTAGACGTGGTAGGTGCCTTTCTTCTCGGTGGTGGCCTCCCGGGTAGTGCCGCCGGTGAATTTCTGGACGCGCGGGTCCGACCAGGTGGCCGATAGCCCGACCGAGGGATCAAGCGTGCTGGTCTCGCCGGGTAAGAGCATGTCCCCGGTGAGCTTGCCGTGTTCACCACTGGCCCCGGGTCCGCCGCTATCGACCGTGGCCTGCCCGATCACAGCCGCGCTGGTCTTGCCGCCTTCGGACTGGACGAGCTCCTGCTCGGTTTTCTGTTCCTGGGTCAGCTCGCCGGTCGCGGTGAAAGAGTCGACGTACTCGATCCCGGTGAACCGCAGGCGCACCGCGAGACCGTGCTCGTCGTCCCAGACCATCCCGGTCTCGACCATGGCGGGGAAGACCACCGGGTCGGCCAGCAGGTCCGGCATCATCGCGGTCAAGCCTTCTTCCCCGCCGAGTTGCCACAGCATCTGCGCCGGCAGGGTGGCCGGGCGGACCCAGCCGTTGCCGGCGGGCGCCCGCATCGACCCCTCCGAGGTCTGCGGGTCGGCGTCATCGGCCGGTTCGGGTGCGGGATGCGCCAGCACCGCGGCCAGCCACGGGAACAACCGCTCGCTTCCGGGCAGTGCCAGCGGGATCACGTCCACCCCCCGCAGATCCTGCGGCAGCGGCCCCAGCCGCTGCGCACCTCCGGCCGGCACCAGCCGGCCGCCGATACGCACCGGGCGGGGCAGCGGCGGCGTGGTCGTGGTCAGGCCCCCCGGGATGATGTACCGGGCCGTGCCCTCGCTGGTGAACCCCCGCTGGAGCGGGGTCCGGGTGTCCTCCCGCATCGCCGCCCACATCTCGATACCCTGCCTCGGCTTGTTCAGCAGCAGGGTGTTCAGCATCGCGTCCGGGGTCCACGTCCGGTACATCTCCACCTGGAACCACGTCGGCCAGGTGTAGGAGTAAGAGATCGCCTCGGTCCCCAGCACCCGCGACTTGAACGTATCGCTTTCGGAGTCGCGTTGGATCCGTGACGATTCGTTGTCGTAGCCCACCTGGGGGTGCGCGCCCCCCCGGCGCAGGTTCCCGCGGCCCTTACCGGCCACGAGCACACTCGCGCCGCCGCCGACGGCCCGCGACCGGGCCACGGTGCGCACCCGTTTCTCGGAATGCAAAAACGACGTGTCGGACTTGGTGTCCTTATCCGGGGTGGCCACAGCGTCCGGCGCGTACCGCGCGCGGATGACGAACTCGATCGTCTCGGTGCCGCCCCGATACGGCCGGGCCGCCAGCAACGGCACCCCGGACGTCGCTTCCTGCCCGAACCGGGCAGCCAAGGCGTTCACCGACGCCAGTGTGTCCACCGACCCCGCGATCCCGGTCGGTACCTCCAGCCAGCGACCCGACCGGAAACCGGGAGCATGCTCGGAGATCATGCTCTTGATCAGCGGAGCGACCTCGTGTGCGTTGGAGATCTCGGTAACGAGGGTCGGGCCCAGCGCGGCACCGGAGAACACGAACTCCGGCGGATACCGCACCTCGGTCACCGGTGCCGGTTTCGGCTCCACCCCCGCGGGCAACTCAAGGTGCCGGGTCCGCGGGGGCCGTCCCTGCGCTGCCGGTTCCCGGACCGGGTGGGTGCGCAGCCGCTGCGCGACGATGTCGGACAGCAGGAACTCCACACCACCACCGACCACGACCGTCTCGGTACTCCCGGCAGCCCCGGACCCCGACTCCCCGTAGCTGGTGATCTCGAACACCCCATGCGCCCGGTACAGATGCGTGGCCCCGGTCGTCCGGCCGACCCGCCGGCGTTGGGTGCCACGACCGAACGTGGCTCCTTCCTCCTCACCGAACCTGCCCCGCCCGGTCAACGACGGAGCCACATAGGCCCGGCTCGATTTACCCCCGAACAACATCCACGCCGAACCACGCAAACGCCCCTCGAAACCTCTCCCCCTCATCTCCTGACCGTCCAGCTTCAGCCCGCCCTCGGTACCCACCTCCAGATTCAGCTTTTTCGCGGCCGTCCCCACCGGATGAACATCGAACAGCCGCAACCGCACCCGGCTCCCCGCGATCACCACCCCACCCGGCGACACCAACTGGTCGAATTGCGCTTCCAGCGAATCCGGCGAGTTCTCACCAGCCGTGGTCAAGTCCTGCCGCTGCCCACCCGCACGGTCCTCCAGGATCGCTTCGACAGGCTCACCCAACACCGTGGACGGCGTCGCCACACCCTGCGGCATCACGAACTCCACCTGCACCTGGAACGGGTTACCGTCCTGGTCGTCGTAGTCGAAGTCCCTGATGACCGTACCCAGATTCCTCAGATCACCCTGCTCGGTGATGGGTGCCAACGGCTCCGGAACCAGCACCCGCGTCCAGCCATCGACCGTGGAACCACTGACCGTCGTGGCACTACTGGACGCCGAAGCACCCCCAAAACTCCCCACACTGTCCGAGTCACTGCCCGCCGTCACGGTATCCCCGGACAACGTGTCAAGCTCGATACCACCGCTATCAGCCTCATCAGACCGCCTCCCCCACCCCCCCAACAGCCCCAGTCCCCGGTACCACGACCCCGACTGCCCGGCCTGCGACCCCTGCTGCCCGGCCTGCGACGGCTCCGGCTGCCCGGCCTGCGACGGCTCCGGCTGCCCGGTCTCGGCAGGGATGGTCTTCGTCGACACGGAAATCGACCAGGTCACCCGCCGGTCGAAGGTGACCGCGGGCCCCACGAACCTCGCGCGCCGGTGGACCTTGTGACTCTGCCCGACAGTGCCGATATAGCTGTGCGAGAACTGGACCGACCCGGTGGCGAGGAAACCCAGGGTGCGCCAGAAATCCTTGCGTTTGGTGCCGACCGTGGCACCCGACTCGACACCGATCCGCTGCTTCGTGCCCGCTTTCGCCTTGCCCTCGCCACGGATCGCGTTCCTCGCGGTGACATCCACATTGGCCTTCTCCACCCGACCGGTCCCGACCAGCGCACCCAGTCGCGGCCTGACCTCGATCGTCACCAACCGGTCACCGACCCGGATCGTCTCGGTCGCCCCACGCAACTCGCCACTGAACTCCCGGAACAACCCCGGCGCACCGAAAGCCGAGGACAACAAGCTCTCCACGACCGACCGCAGGTCATGGTCCAGCGACGCCAGCTCCTCACCCACCGACTCACGCAGCAACCGCCGCACTTCCGGAAGCACCCGCTCGATCCCCGGCGCCCGATCCACCACACCACCACCGGTGCTCTTACCCGCCGCCAGCATGTCGGGCTGCCGGCGCCCACCCACCGGAATCGTGATCTCCGGACGCTTACCGTAATCAGCCAAGACCGACAAGGCGAGCTGCTCGGCCCTGTCGTTTCCCAGCCGGGCATCCCCTCCCCCGGCTTCAGCTTCGGTTACGGCTTCGGCTACGGCTACGGCTTCGGCTTCGGTTACGGTTTCGGTTTCGGCCGGCGTGCGGGTGCCCTCGGGACGCACACGATCCACCAGGTCACGGAAGTTCTGGCTCTGCCGCAGCCCCTCCGGAACCGCGGGGGGTTCGTGCGGCCCGTCGTGCTCCTCGGCGACCCGCAGAGCGGAGTGTGCCGCGGAAATCTCCTCCAGCCGCGCGAATTCCTCCACCGGCATCCACAAAAACACCTTCTCCGCCACGGTATCCGAGCCTTCCAGCGCCGGATCCGTGGAATACCGCTGCACCCGCATGTCCAGCGTCGCCTCCACCAGAACGGAATCGCCCTCGATGCTCGCGACGGTCTTCTTCCCGGAACTCGTGCCCACCACCTGCGTCAGCGTCTCACCTGATTCCGCCGCACCGGACACCGTGAACGGTGTGATCACCGTATACGCGCCGAGACCGCGTCGTTGCTCCTTCAGTTCGGTGACCAGTGCAGGCCCCACACTCGCCGAACCTTCGATACTCGCCGACTGTGCCACGCTCGTGTCAAACTTCGTGTCACCGCCGGCGATCTGCCGCAGGTTCACATCCGGCACAACACGGTCATCGACCCGCCGCACCGACCGCAGTGCCGCGGACACCTCCAACGACAACGTGTTCAGCGTCGCACCCGGCAACCGCAACGGGCTCGACCGGTAACCACCACCGGTGATCTCCCCGAACTTCACGATCGCGGCGTCTTCCGCCAACTCACGCGACACCGCATCACGGACTTCCACACCCACCTTCGGCAATGGCAACCCGGCCAGAACCCGCTGACGGATCCGCCGCACCGCCGCGGCTTGCGGCACCACGAACACCTCATGCAAGGCGGAAGCGGGCACAGGCAGCACCGGCCCACCCGGGCCCGGGTTGATGGTCGCCGGTGGCACATCCTCCCCGTAAAAACGCACCAATGCCACATCACGGATCACGTCGCTGCGGTACGTCCGCGGCGGGGCATCCCCCACCCGCACATCGATCACGAAACGACCATCGACAACGAAATGCCGCTCCGGAACCTGGATACTATGCCGCTCCGCGGGCCGGCTGTTGATCCCGCGGGAAAACTCGGTCGTCGACACCAGGTTGCGTTGCTCGTTGGTCCCCCACGACGGCCGCACCGACGGATGCAACAGCCAGCTACGAGCCACCCCTTCGGTCGCCGCACCCAGCATGTTCGGGATACCAGCGGGCAGACTGTACTGCGGGCCCCCTTCCCGCGTGATAGTCCGGCTCGCATCGGCCGAGCGAATACCCCACTCCGTGAAACCCTCACCCTTGGGCACCTGCACCGGCGTCGCCGCGGTCCGTTCGAACTTCACATGCAGCTCACGGGAATCGACCTCGACCCGGATACCTTCATCGGCAAGACGCCGCAGCGTGTCCCCGATCTTGGCCTCGGAGAACAACTCCTCGACCACCGCCCGGGCGCCCTCGCGCACACCGACCGGCAACGCCGCAAGAACCTGCTCCGGATCGATCTCGCCGGGCCTCCAGATCTTCCCGCTGCCCATCGCACCATCGCCCGTATACGACGGCAGATCGACCTGCCGGACCGTCACATCCGCGCGATCCGCCGCGATACGGGCCTGAGCCACCGCCTTGGTGGCCGTCCTGGCCGCGTCCACAGTGAAACCACGCTCGGATTCCACCCGGGCAACCGCCACAGCGATATGCTCACCCGCTTCCCGATCCGCCCTGGCCAGTCGATCAACCCGCTCCTGCACAGCGGTCAGCGCCGCTTCAGCGGTCTTCACCCGCGCTGCCGCGGCAGCGTGCTGGGCACGCAACTTCTCCCGCTCAACCCCCTGGTCCTCGTCCTCGTTTCCCAGCAACTCCACCCGCTCCCGGGCCACCCTCTCCTCCGCCCATGTCTGAACCAGGTCCTTCCATGGCGCATCAAGATCCTGCCGTGCCGCCTTGAGTTCGGCACGCACTTCGCCCTGCCGCTGCGTGGCCGCCGTCAACTCTTGCTGCGCGGCCGTCCACTTCCCGGCTTGCCGCGCAGCACGCTCGACACTCGCCGCGGCCGAGGTAGTGACATCCGTCGCCGCCTTGACCAACACGTCGGTCTCGGCGGAACCGGCCGCCGTGACAGTCGTGGCCGGCTCCTCCGGCACCGGCGCATCCACCATGCTGTAAACCTGGGTGAGCCGGTCATCAGCCGCCGTGATCGCACTGCGAGCCTGAACCACCTTCGCGGTCTGACCGGACTCCCGCAGCCACGCCAGATCCGGCTGCGGCCCCGTCCGGAACCGCGCCGTCTCCGCACGCAAATGCACCCAGCGAGGACTCAACCCGCGCCGACCCGACGGCAAGGAAACATCAGACGGGGACTGCCCCGGTGGCCAAGCCTCCGGCCGGGTCGTAACCCAGGCGCCCTCCCTAACGTTCAGACGCAAATACTCATCCACATAGGAACCAACCACCATGGAGGAAAGCCCTTTGGTATCCGGACCGAACACCACAAGGTCCCCCGTCCAGATCACCTCAACACCCGACGCCCCATCCAGCGCCGTCGCGAACTCCCCCGAGACCTCACAGGCATACAACCGGATCTTGCTCTTCCCGGACACGCTCCCTTGAATCAAACTAGCCAACCGCTGAGCATCCACACTCTCACCGCCGAGAAGCACTCCACCGTGCCCATCACCTTTCGCCACCACCGCCAACACGCCATCCTCAACCGGCAAATCACGCACTACAGCAACGAGATCCTCCCCCAAATCCGACGGCGACACCATAATCCCCGCCGGAATCTCCGCAACACCCGAACCCAACACCTGCCCAGACACAGACGAAGGAACCCGCTCCGGCGCCTCTGGCCGTTGCTCATCGAAGTCGCGATCGTTGTTATCCGCAGCGAACTCCGACTGCTGTATCGAGCTAATCTGAGAAATAATGCGCAGCGCTGGATCATCATCGACCCCGCGCACCATCGGGGCAGCAGCCTCCGCCGGGTTCGCAGCACGATCTGCCTGCCAACGCGCCTCTCCCGCTCTCACCCCCTCGATCGCGTCGTGAGGCACACCACTCACCACCACGCCAAGGTCACCAAGGTCACCGAGGTCAGCGAGGTCATCGGCCAGGTAATCGGCCATTTCCCACCGCACCACCTCAGCACCGCGCGCATCGCCCGGATGCTCACCCAACCAGTGCGCCAGCACAACCCGGAACCGCGCCGATACCCTCAACGGCCCCAAAATCCCGTTCGCATCAGCCAACAACCGGACCACAGCATCACGACCCACGATCCCGGCCCACTTATCCAACTGCTCCTCGGCCCGCTCGTATCGCTCGTCCCAGTCACGCACCGCCAACTCACGTAGTTCTTGATGCAACTGCGGGTCCTTCACCACCCGCTCACGTAGTTCTTCATGCAACTCCACGATGCTCTTGCCATTCTCCGGAGGACTCAGCATGTAGTGCGCCATCACATGCCGCAGTCCTGCATGGACCCCAAGAGCTCCCATGCTCGGCTTCACCGCATCGATCAGACCGTCTACGCCTACGTCCACCCCGCCTACGGGAACTTCTCGCCCCTCATCGCGCATCCTCTGCAACCCAGCCTCCGCGTCAGCGATCAACCCGCTCAGCCTGACCGCCGCAGAAGACTCCCCTGAGCCGTCCGCCTGATCCTCCGGCAATCCACCGGAGCCTTGCGGCTCTGACGGATCCTCCTCTCCCCTCAAGCCATGAAGCCGCGCCAGCAGCTGGTCCCTCTCGAGCTGTGCTCTCTCGCCGAAGACGCTCCCGGCGTCATCGGTCGCCGCATTTCCCGACACATCCTTGGTGGACTCCGGCTGCATGTCCCTAACCGGCCCCTGCTCCGGCCCCGCGCCCTCAATCACGCCCGATGCCTCGCCCCTCAGACGCCGCAGTCGCTCCAGGAACTGCTGCGCATCCGCTATCCGATCCTCCTGACCTGCATTCGTCAGCAGCCGATGCGCGACCGCATCCCGCAATTCATGATCATCAACCGGTATTTCCCTGAAGTGCCGGTCGACCTCATCGACCACAACATTACGATTTTGACCGGGCAGCCCGCGCAGCTTCGCTAACGTGCCGCCTGCTTCCTCGAAAACCTTCTGCAATTCCCGGTTCGCGTTCTCTCGGCGCAGCAACCGAACAGCATGGGCAGCTTCCCTTGTCCGGCTGCGGATCGCGGTGTCATCGAATGCCCCTATATCCAACCACTCCTCGATCTTGCGTTCATATTCGTTCCGCAGGTCAGTGTTTGCCTCCGCCTCCGCCAAAACCTTCCGCAGAGACCCCACCGCATCTTGCAAATCGCGGATCGCAAAAACGGCGCCGCCCCATTGCCGAGATCTGTAGAACCGCGCCCCCAAAGTGTCGCGGGTGTATTTCCCGCGACGCAGGTCCTCAAGTGCCGCATCTCGCAGCACCCCGCTGAGAGCCCCATCGTCCTGCAACCCACTCAGCGCCCCGCCAATCGTCAGGCGGCGGTTAATAATCTGAACGCGTTTAGATCGTTCAGACAACGGCCCCATCCCGACGGAAAGCAAGTTGTCGGCCGCATCCGTATCCGTATCCGGTTCCGCTCCGCCGCTCAGGTCACCAGCCAGGTAACGGACCAGTTTAAACCGCAACTCCTGCAACTGCTGATCACTCTGCGGGTCCGTCATCAACCGCTGCAACTGCTGATCATCCCGCCGTTTCTTCAGCAACTCGTGTGCCATCACATCCCGGAAGGACTTCGACTCCTTAAGAGGCCCCAAGACCTTCTCCGCCGGAGCATACAAACGGTTCACGGCATCTTGACCTTCGGCGCGGGCCAACTGCCGCAACGCCTGAGCGGCATCCTCGAATTCGCGCTGTATCGAACTAACCTTAGAAATAACGCGCAGCGCTGGATCATCATCGACCCCGCGCACCGTCGGGGCAGCAGCCTCCGCCGGATTCGCAGCACGATCTTCCTGCCAACGCGCCTCTTCCGCTTTCGCGTTCTTGAACGCGACGCGAGTTAAACCACTCACCGCCATGCCAAGGTCAGGATTCCTGGCCAGGTAAGCGGCCATTTCCACTCGGAGGTTCTGAGCACCGTGCCGGTCACCCGGATGCTCACCCAACCACTGCGCCAGCACAGTCCGGAACCGATCCGACGTCCTCAGCGGCCCCAAAATCCCGTCCGCATTATCCAACAACCGGTTTACAGCATCACGACCCACGATCCTGGACCACTTATCCAACTGCGTCGCGGCCCACTCGTATCGTTCACCCCAGTCCAACTTCTGTAGTTTTCGATCAAACTTCCTGACGTCCTCCGTCGGCTTACTCAGCTTGTGATACGCCATCACATCCGGGAGACCGTCACGGACCCCAAGAGCTCCGATGCCCGACTGCTGCTGCTTCACTTTCTCTGCATCGATCAGACCGTCTACACCTACATACACCCCGTCTACGTAAACTTGCCGCGACTCACCGCGCATCCTCTTCAGCCCAGCGTCCGCGTTAGTGATCAACGCACTCAGCTCGGCCGCCGCAGAAGACTCCCCGGACCGTCCCGCTACCTGTTTCTTCCTCCACCTACGATTGCGGTCCACGTTCACGGCACGCTGTCGCTTATCCTCCGCCTTAAACGCGTCGAACTCCTTCTGTTCAACCTCAGACAGCGACGCCTTCCCCTCCAACTGCGCAATCCTCGCACGCCGATTCTCCTTAGCTTCGATCCTTAGCTGTTTGTCACGTGCAATCTTCTGTTTCTTCCTTTCCGTCCTTTCCTTATCCGTCTCGATCCGGCCTCGCTTGCGCGTCTGCTTGGTCACCTGGGCCGGGGGGTGTCCCTCCGCATTGGGCGGTACGGCATCCGACGAAGATCCCGACGGACCGCCGCCCGCGGTGTGTTCCGCCGGACCGGCTCCGGCGTGGACGACCGGTTCGCTGCGCCGCGTACCCAGCCAGTCCGCCAGCTCACGGGAAAACTTCACCACCTGGTGATCCTGGTGATCATCGCCGAGATCGCGGTACTTGGCGGCGACCAGCGCCACCACATCCCTCAGCGGCACGACAGCATCCCCACGAGCCAACCCCGCGACGTCATGCGCGCGCCGCACAATCTGCCCCGCCGTCTCCTTTTCGTCGCTGGACAGGCCCAGCTCGTTCGCCCGGGCGATCGCGCGTTCCAGTTCCTCCTGCGTCCACTGCCCCACCGGTATCCGACTGGTATCCCGTACCGTGCCCGCCCCGGCATCGGGTGTGGTCGCCGCGGGCTGTCCCTCCCCAGCCACCGACCTCGCCTGGGCAGACCCCGTCCCGGTAGCCGGTGCCTTACCCCGGGCCACCGTCTTGTCACCGGAGGCCGGGATCGTTGCCGAGGCGTCCGCCAGACCGGCCACGCCCCCGCGCCCGCCGGCCAGCACCGCAGCACCAGGCCCGGCCAGCAGCTTGGGACGAGAACCATCCGCAGCGAACACCGTCCACCGCGGCTCGCGCCCGGCCTGTCCCGGCATCATCGCGACAACGTTGCGGCCCGTCTCCTTCGCCAGTGCCAACCCCTGGTCCCGCGTCACCACCACACCCGCGTTCCGATCGCTGTCGGACACCAGCAGCACAGGCCCGCCCGTGGAATCCGCGACACCGTCCGGCATGAAATCCGCCAACCTGCCACCAGCGACCACATTCGCGGGCACCGGCACCCGCACCGTGTCCGCCGGCAAGCCCGCCGGCAGCACCGCCGCCGGATCCCGATGCAGAGACGGCGCCGCCGGCGACCCCTCCCCCGGCAGTGTCGCCGAGTCCGGCGACACCACCGCCCCGTCTTGGCGATGCGCATCCCCACGCCCCGCAACCGAGTCCGGGGCCCCGGAATCCGAGCCGGCCCATCGATCCGATCGCGAGCCATCCGAGGAATCCGATTGCGAGGCATCGGATGGGATGAACGTGCTGTCGTCCTTGTCTGGGGAGCCAGGGATGTCCCCTGTCTGCGACCCGGACCCTGCCCCCGGCAGCGGGGTCTTCTCCCTACCGGACCCGCCACCAGCCTGAGCCACCTTCGCGGTCTGACCGGATTCCCGCAGCCACGCCAGATCCGGCTGCGGCCCCGTCCGGAACCGCGCCGTCTCCGCACGCAAATGCACCCAGCGAGAACTCAACCCGCGCCGGTCCGGCGGCAAGGAAACATCAGACGGGGACTGCCCCGGTAGCCAAGCCTCCGGCCGGGTCGTAACCCAAGTGCTGGCGTCCTCCCTAACGTTCAGACGCAAATACTCATCCAAATAGTAACCAACCACCATGGAGGAAAGCCCATTGGTATCCGGACCGAAGCACACAAGGCCCCGCGTCCAGATCACCTCAACACCCGACGCCCCATCCAGCGTCGTCGCGAACCCCTCCAAGACCTCACAGGCATACAACCGGATCTTGCTCTTCCCCCACCGCCACCTGCGAATCAAAATAGCCAACTGCGAGGCAGTCAGACTCTCACCGCCGAGAAGCACTCCACCGTGCCCATCACCTTTCGCCACCACCGCCAACACGCCATCCTCAACCGGCAAATCACGCGCTACAGCAACGAGATCCTCCCCCAAATCCGACGGCGACACCATAATCCCCGCCGGAATCTCCGCAATACCCGAACCCAACACCTGCCCAGACACAGACGAAGGAACCCGCTCCGGCGCCTCTGGCCGTTGCTCATCGAAGTCGCGATCGTTGTTATCCGCAGCGAACTCCGACTGCATGTCCTCATCGGTCTCCGCCCGCGCATCGTCAGCGGACGGCGTCGGGCGAGGGTCAACAGTCGCGGCAACAGCCCGCCCACCAGCAGACGAGCCTTCCCCACCAGACGATCCCGCAACGCGCCCCTCGGCAGCCGGAATCTCGGCCAACACCCGCGCCCGTTCGACAGCGGCATTGTCCGGCAAACCACTCAGCGCCTTGCCCACCGCCACGCGCCGGTAATACATCTGTTGCTCATTAGACCGAGCCTCGTCCGGTCCAGGGGCCGGGGCCACCGTGGCGGAAAGCAGGGCGTGGGCAGCACTCGGGTCCGCGCCGCCGCTTGTGTCACCAGCCAGGTAACGGACCAGTTTCCACCGCAACTGCTGCAACTGCTGATCGCCCTGCGGGTTCGTCATCAACTGCTGCGACTGCTGCTCATCCCGCAGGTTCTTCAGTTTCTTCAGCAACTCGTGTGCCATCGCATCCCGGAAGGACGGCGACTTCTTGAGAGACCCCAAGACCGTCTCCGCCGGAGCATACAACCGGTCCACGGCCTCTTGACCTTGTTCGTCGGCCAACTGCCGCAACGCCTGACCGGCCTCCTCGAATGCCTGCCGTATCGAGCTAACCTGAGAAATAATGCGCAGCGCTGGATCATCATCGACCCCGCGCACCATCGGGGCAGCAGCCTCCGCCGGGTTCGCAGCACGATCTGCCTGCCAACGCGCCTCTCCCGCTCTCACCTTCTCGATCGCGTCGTGAGGCACACCACTCACCACCACGCCAAGGTCACCAAGGTCACCGAGGTCAGCGAGGTCATCGGCCAGGTAATCGGCCATTTCCCACCGCACCGCCTCAGCACCGCGCGCGTCGCCCGGATGCTCACCCAACCAGTGCGCCAGCACAACCCGGAACCGCGCCGATACCCTCAACGGCCCCAAAATCCCGTTCGCATCAGCCAACAACCGGACCACAGCATCACGACCCACGATCCCGGCCCACTCACGCAACTGCTCCTCGGCCCGCTTGTATCGCTCGTCCCAGTCCCGCACCGCCAACTCACGTAGTTCTTGATGCAACTGCGGGTCCTTCACCACCCGCTCACGTAGTTCTTCATGCAACTCCACGATGCTCTTGCCATTCTCCGGAGGACTCAGCATGTAGTGCGCCATCACATGCCGGAGTCCTGCATGGACCCCAAGAGCTCCCATGCTCGGCTTCACCGCATCGATCAGACCGTCTACGGGAACTTCTCGCCCCTCATCGCGCATCCTCTGCAACCCAGCCTCCGCGTCAGCGATCAACTCGCTCAGCCTGACCGCCGCAAAAGGCTCCCCTGAGCCGTCCGTCTGATCCACCACTTGCGTCTCCGGCGGATCCTCCACTTGCGGCTCCCACGGATCCTCGTCTCCCCTCAAGCCATGAAGCCGCGCCAGCAGCTGGTCCCTCTCGAGCTGTGCTCTCTCGCCGAAGACGCTCCCGGCGTCATCGGTCGCCGCATTTCCCGACACATCCTTGGTGGACTCCGGCTGCATGTCCCTAACCGGCCCCTGCTCCGGCCCCGCGCCCTCAATCACGCCCGATGCCTCGCCCCTCAGACGCCGCAGTCGCTCCAGGAACTGCTGCGCATCCGCTATCCGATCCTCCTGACCTGCATTCGTCAGCAGCCGATGCGCGATCGCATCCCGCAATTCATGATCATCAACCGGTATTTCCCTGAAGTGCCGGTTGACCTCATCGACCACAACATTACGATTTTGACCGGGCAGCCCGCGCAGCTTCGCTAACGTGCCGCCTGCTTCCTTGAAAACATTCTGCAATTCCCGGTTCGCGTTCTCTCGGCGCAGCAACCGAACAGCATCGGCAGCCTCCGTTGCCCGGCTGCGGATCTCGGCGTCATTGAACCCCCTTATAGCCAACCACTCCGCGATCTTGGGTTCATATTCGTCCCGCCGGTCAGTGCTTGTCTCCGCCTCCGCCAAAACCTTCCGCAGAGACCCCACCGCATCTTGCAAATCGCGGATCGCAAAAACGGTGGCGCCCCAGCTCCGACCTCTGCAGAACCGTACCCCCAAACCGTCGAAGGAGTAGTCCTCGCGACGCAGGTCCTCAAGTGCCACATTTCTCAGCACCCCGTTGAGATCCCCATAGTCCCTCAACCCACTCAGCGCCTTGCCAATCATCACGCGCCGGTTATACACCCACCTTGCTGCTTTAGGTCGATCGCCGCTAAGCAATGGCCCCTTCCCGACGGAAAGCAAGTCGTCGGCCGTATCCGTATCCGGTTTCGCACCGCCGCTCAGGTCACCAGCCAGGTAACGGACCAGTTTCCACCGCAACTCCTGCAACTGCTGATCACCCCGCGGCTTCTTCAGCAACTCGCGTGCCATCACATCCCGGAAGGGCTTCACCTCCTTAAGAGGCCCCAAGACCTGGTCCGCCTGATCATACAAAAGGTCCACGGCATCTTGAGGTTCGGCGCGGGTCAACTGCCGCAACTCCTGAGCGGCATCCTCGAATTCGCGATGTATCAAACTAACCTTAGAAGTAACGCGCAGCGCTGGATCATCATCGACCCCGCGCACCGTCGGGGCAGCAGCCTCCGCCGGGTTCGCAGCACGATCTGCCTGCCAACGCGCCTCTTCCTCTTCCGCTTTCGCGTTCTCGAACTCGTCGTGAGTCAAACCACTGACCGCCACGCCAAGGTCAGGGTCGCCACCAAGGTAACCGGCCATTATCCCCCGCACCGCCTGAGCACCACGACGGTCACCCGGATGCTCACCCAACCACTGCGCCAGCACAGTCCGGAACCGCTCCGACACACTTAACGGCCCCAAGACCACGCCCGCATTAGCCAACAACCGGTCCACAGCATCACCACCCACGATCCCGGCCCAACTCTCCAACTGCGTCGCGGCCCACTCGTATCGTGCTTCCCAGTCCAACTTCTGTAGTTTTCGATCAAACTCCTTGACGTCCTCGGCATCCCTCGGCTGACTCAGCTTGTGATACGCCATCACATCCGGGAGACCGTCACGGACCCCAAGAGCTCCCATGCCCGACTGCTGCTGCTTCACTTTCTCTGCATCGATCAGACCGTCTACGCCTACATCCACCCCGCCTACGTCTCCCCCCCGCCCACCGCGCATCCTCTTCAGCCCAGCGTCCGCGTTAGTGATCAACGCACTCAGCTCGGCCGCCGCAGAAGACTCCCCGGACCGTCCCGCTACCTGAGCGGACCCACCAGCAGACAAAGGCCCTTCCGCGCCCAACTCCGCAGCCCGCAACTTACGCTGGTTCTGCCTCCACCTACGATTGGCTTCCACGTTCACGACACGCTGTCGCTTATCATCCGCCTTAAGCACAACGAGCGTCCTCTGTTCAACCTCAGACAGCGACGCCTTCCCATCCAACTCCGCAATCCTCGCACGCCGCTTCTCCCTAGCTTCGATCATTCGTTTAACCTTCCTTTTCTTCTTATCCTGAATCGTCTCGATCCCGCTCGGTCCTCGCTTGCCCGGCCGCTTGGTCACCTGGGCCGGGTGTCCCTCCACATTGCGCGCATCCGAGGAAGATCCCGGCGCACCGCCGTCCGCGGTGTGACCCTCCGGACCGGCTCCGGCGTGGATGACCGGTTCGCTGCGCCGCGTACCCAGCCAGTCCGCCAGTGCCTGGGAAAACTCCAGCACCTGGTGATCCTGGTGGTCCTTGGCGAGCTCGCGGCGCTTGGCGGCGACCAGCGCCACCACATCCTCCAGCGGCACGACAGCATCCCCACGAGCCAACCCCGCGACGTCATGCGCGAGCCACACAATCTGCCCCGCCGTCTCCTTTTCGTCGCTGGACAGGACCAGCTTCTTCGCCTCGACGATCGCGTGGACCAGTTCCTCCTGCGTCCACTGCCCCACCGGTATCCGACTGATATCCCGTACCGCGCCCGCCCCATCCGCGGGGAACACCGTTAACTGCGGCTCGCGCCCAGCCGCACCACCGCCGGCGTCCGCGACGGACCTGGACGTGTCAGTCTCCGGGCGCGCGGGATCCGCAGGCACATCAACGGCCGATGCCTCGCTCCTCAGATGCTGCAGCCGCTCCAGGAACTGCTGCGCATCCCCTATCCGATCCTCCTGACCTGCATTCGTCAGCAGCCGATGCGCGATCGCATCCCACAAATCGTGATCATCAACCGGTATTTTTTCCACGAAGTGCTGGTAGACCTCACCGACCACATCATGATTTTGATCGGGCAGAACGAGCAGCTGCATTAACGTGTCGCCTGCTTCCTTGAAAACCTTCTGCAATTCCCGGTTCGCGTTCTCTCGGCGCAGCAACCGAACAGCATCGGCAACTTCCGTTGCCCGGCTGCGGATCGCGA
This sequence comes from Saccharopolyspora sp. ASAGF58, assembly GCF_012277335.1. Lineage (NCBI taxonomy): Bacteria > Bacillati > Actinomycetota > Actinomycetes > Pseudonocardiales > Pseudonocardiaceae > Saccharopolyspora > Saccharopolyspora sp. ASAGF58. Next base: position 7,443,093 of record NZ_CP040605.1, read on the forward strand.
CGTCATCGAACCCCCTTGTAGCCAACCACTCCGCGATCTTGGGTTCATATTCGTCCCGCCGGTCAGTGCTTGTCTCCGCCTCCTCCAAAACCTGCCGCAGAGACCCCACCGCATCTTGCAAATCGCGGATCCGAAAAACGGTGCGGCCCCAGGTCTTAGCTCTGTAGAATCGCTTCCCCAAACTGTCGTGGGTGTAGTTCTCGCGACGCAGGTCCTCAAGTGCCGCATTTCGCAGCACCTCGTTGACAGCATCGTCTTGCAACCCACTCAGCGCCTTGCCAATCGTCAGGCGGCGGTTATACATCAGCTTGCCTCTAGATCTTATGTCTTCAGGCAACGGCCCCATCCCGGCGGAAAGCAAGTTGTCGGCCGTATCCGGGTCCGCACCGCCGGTCAAGTCACCAGCCAGGTAACGGGCCAGTTCCCACCGCAACTGCCGCAACTGCGGATCATCCTGCGGGCTCGTCATCAACTGCTGCACCTGCTGATCATCCCGCAGGTTATTCCGCCTCATCAGCAACTCGTGTGCCATCACATCCCGGAAGGGCTCCGACTCCTTAAGAGGCCCCAAGACCTGGTCCGCCTGATCATACAAAAGGTCCACAGCATCTTGAGGTTCGGCGCGGGTCAACTGCCGCAACTCCTGACCAACATCCTCGAATTTATGCTGTATCGAGCTAATCCGGGAAATAACGTCCAGCGCTGGATCATCGACCCCGCGCACCATCGGGGCAGCAGCCTCCGCCGGATTCGCAGCACGATCTTCCTGCCAACGCGCCTCTTCCGCTTTCGCGTTCTTGAACGCGTCGCTAGTCAAACCACTGACCGCCATGCCAAGGTCAGGGTCGCCGTCCAGGTAATCGGCCATTATCCCCCGCACCGCCTGAGCACCACGACGGTCACCCGGATGCTCACCCAACCACTGCGCCAGCACAGTCCGGAACCGCAACGACACACTTAGCGGCCCCAAGACCATGTCCGCATCAGCCAACAACCTGTCCACAGCATCACGACCCACGATCCCGGCCCACTTATCCAACCGCGTCGCGTCCCGCTCGTACCACTCATCCCAGTTCCGCACCGTCGTCAACTTATGTAGTTTCCACTCGAACTCCAGGGTGTCCACTTCATTCTCCGGTTTTTTCAGGATGTGATACGCCATCACATCCCGGAGACCGTTATGGCCCTCAAAAGCTTCCGTTTGCGGCTTCACTTCATCGATCAGTTGGTCTACTGGTAGCCCCTGCTGGCGCATGCTGTCCAGCCCAGCGTTCGCTTCAGCGATCAACTTACTCAGCTCGGCCGCCGCAGAAGACTCCCCGGACCGCCCCGGGCCCGACCGCGCAGCCTGCGACTTACCATGCTTCTCCCTCCGCTTACGACCGCGTTTCGCGACCAAGGCACGCGATCGCTTATCCTTCTCCTTAAGATCGTTGTACTCCTTCTGCATCGGCGCGATACGCTGCTGCTGCAGCTCCTTCAGCTGCTGCATTGACGCGATACTCTGCTGCAGCTCCTCCAGCCGCTTCTCCCGCTGCGTCCGCAAATCCGCATCCGCCGCATCCGCCCACCCCGGCGGCTCCTCCAACGAAGCCTGTTCAGCCTTAAGCAGCTCCAGCGACTCCTCCAACGAAGCCTGTTCAGCCTTAAGCAGCTCCAGCGACTCCTCCAACTCCGCAATCTTCGCACGCTGCGCCGCCGTCCTGTCGGCCCGACGCTGGTTGGAACGTAAATTCCGCATTCTCTTCCTTTCCTGCGCCGTCTCGATCCGCTCGTCCGGCCGCTTGGTCACCCGGGCCGGGTGTCCCTCCACATTGGGCGGTACTGCAGCCGACGAAGATCCCGGCGCACCGCCGTCCGCGGTGTGACCCTCCGGACCGGCTCCGGCGTGGACGACCGGTTCGCTGCGCCGCGTACGCAGCCAGTCCGCCAGTGCCTGGGAAAACTCCAGCACCTGGTGATCCTGGTGGTCCTTGGCGAGCTCGCGGCGCTTGGCGGCGACCAGCGCCACCACATCCTCCAGCGGCACGACAGCATCCCCACGAGCCAACCCCGCGACGTCATGCGCGAGCCACACAATCTGCCCCGCCGTCTCCTTTTCGTCGCTGGACAGGACCAGCTTCTTCGCCTCGACGATCGCGTGGACCAGTTCCTCCTGCGTCCACTGCCCCACCGGTATCCGACTGATATCCCGTACCGCGCCCGCCCCATCCGCGGGGAACACCGTTAACTGCGGCTCGCGCCCAGCCGCACCACGGCCGGCGTCCGCGACGGACCTGGACGTGTCACCAGCCGTTATCGCTGCCGAAATTTCGGCCAGCTTTCCCCGAAACGCGTCGACCGGCTCCTCGACTTTACCTGATGGCAAATCATGAGACACCGTGCTCAAGTAATCGGCCATCACGTTCACGAATTTCAGATCGGAATTCAGGGGCCACCCCAACTTCCTAGACGCGTCCTCCAAGAAACGGAGCTCGGCTTCATCACCCAGCTTCTTCAACCGCGCTGCGGCCGCACCGCTCAATTCCCCCAGTTCCTTCAACGTCACAGCGCGAGGGTCAACAATCGCGGCAACGGAAGCCGGCGCACCAGCAGACGAGCCTTCCCCACCAGACGATCCCGCAACGCGCCCCTCGGCAGCCGAAATCTCGGCCAACACCCGCGCCCGTTCGACAGCGGCATTGTCCGGCAAACCACTCAGCGCCTTGCCCACCGCCACGCGCCGGTAATACATCTGTTGCTCTGTAGACCCATTCTCGTCCCGTCCAGGGGCTGGGGCCACCGTGGCGGAAAGCAGGGCGTGGGCAGCACTCGGGTCCGCGCCGCCGGTTGTGTCACCAGCCAGGTAACGGACCAGTTTCCACCGCAACTGCTGCAACTGCGGATCGCCCTGCGGGTTCGTCATCAACTGCTGCAACTGCTGCTCATCCCGCAGGTTCTTCAGTTTCTTCAGCAACTCGTGTGCCATCGCATCCCGGAAGGACGGCGACTTCTTGAGAGACCCCAAGACCTTCTCCGCCGGAGCATACAACCGGTCCACGGCATTTTGACCCTGTTCGTCGGCCAACTGCCGCAACGCCTGACCGGCCTCCTCGAATGTCTGCTGTATCGAGCTAATCTGAGAAATAATGCGCAGCGCTGGATCATCATCGACCCCGCGCACCATCGGGGCAGCAGCCTCCGCCGGGTTCGCAGCACGATCTGCCTGCCAACGCGCCTCTCCCGCTCTCACCCCCTCGATCGCGTCGTGAGGCACACCACTCACCACCACGCCAAGGTCACCAAGGTCACCGAGGTCAGCGAGGTCATCGGCCAGGTAATCGGCCATTTCCCACCGCACCGCCTCAGCACCGCGCGCGTCGCCCGGATGCTCACCCAACCAGTGCGCCAGCACAACCCGGAACCGCGCCGATACCCTCAACGGCCCCAAAATCCCGTTCGCATCAGCCAACAACCGGACCACAGCATCACGACCCACGATCCCGGCCCACTTATCCAACTGCTCCTCGGCCCGCTTGTATCGCTCGTCCCAGTCCCGCACCGCCAACTCACGTAGTTCTTGATGCAACTGCGGGTCCTTCACCACCCGCTCACGTAGTTCTTCATGCAACTCCACGATGCTCTTGCCATTCTCCGGAGGACTCAGCATGTAGTGCGCCATCACATGCCGCAGTCCTGCATGGACCCCAAGAGCTCCCATGCTCGGCTTCACCGCATCGATCAGACCGTCTACGGGAACTTCTCGCCCCTCATCGCGCATCCTCTGCAACCCAGCCTCCGCGTCAGCGATCAACTCGCTCAGCCTGACCGCCGCAAAAGGCTCCCCTGAGCCGTCCGTCTGATCCACCACTTGCGTCTCCGGCGGATCCTCCACTTGCGGCTCCCACGGATCCTCGTCTCCCCTCAAGCCATGAAGCCGCGCCAGCAGCTGGTCCCTCTCGAGCTGTGCTCTCTCGCCGAAGACGCTCCCGGCGTCATCGGTCGCCGCATTTCCCGACACATCCTCGGTGGACTCCGGCTGCATGTCCCTAACCGGCCCCTGCTCCGGCCCCGCGCCCTCAATCACGCCCGATGCCTCGCCCCTCAGACGCCGCAGTCGCTCCAGGAACTGCTGCGCATCCGCTATCCGACCCTCCTGACCTGCATTCGTCAGCAGCCGATGCGCGACCGCATCCCGCAATTCCTGATCATCAACCGGTATTCCCCCGAAGTGCCGGTCGACCTCATCGACCACAACATTACGATTTTGACCGGGCAGCCCGCGCAGCTGCGCTAACGTGCCGCCTGCTTCCTTGAAAACCTTCTGCAATTCCCGGTTCGCGTTCTCTCGGCGCAGCAACCGAACAGCATCGGCAACTTCCCTTGCCCGGCTGCGGAACGCGACGTCATCGAACCCCCTTATAGCCAACCACTCCGCGATCTTGGGTTCATATTCGTCCCGCCGGTCAGTGCTTGTCTCCGCCTCCGCCAAAACCTTCCGCAGAGACCCCACCGCATCTTGCAAATCGCGGATCCCAAAAACGCCGTTGCCCCATTGCCGAGATCTGTAGAACCGCGCCCCCAAAGTGTCGGGGGTGTAGTTCTCGCGACGCAGGTCCTCAAGCGCCGCATCTTTCAGCACCCGGTTGACAGCCTCATCGTCCAACCCACTCAGCGCCTTGCCAATCGTCGCGCGCCGGTGACGAATCTGATTTTTTTTAGATTGTACGGTTCTAGCCAACGGACCCATCCAGGCGGAAAGCAAGTTGTCGGCCGTATCCGGGTCCGCACCGCCGGTCAAGTCACCAGCCAGGTAACGGGCCAGTTCCCACCGCAACTGCCGCAACTGCGGATCATCCTGCGGGCTCGTCATCAACTGCTGCAGCTGCTGATCATCCCGCAGGTTATTCCGCCTCATCAGCAACTCGTGTGCCATCACATACCGGAAGGCCTCCGACTCCTTAAGAGGCCCCAAGACCTGGTCCGCCTGATCATACAAAAGGTCCACAGCATCTTGATCTTCGGCGTCGGCCCACTGCCGCAACTCCTGACCGGCCTTCTCGAATTTATGCTGTATCGAGCTAATCCGGGAAATACCGTCCAGCGCTGGATCATCAGCGACCCCGCGCACCATCGGGGCATCAGCCTCCGCCGGGTTCGCAGCACGATCTGCCTGCCAACGCGCCTCTTCCGCTTTCGCCGTCTCGAACGCGTCGAGAGTCAAACCACTGACCGCCACGCCAAGGTCAGGGTCGCCGTCCAGGTAATCGGCCATTATCCCCCGCACCGCCTGAGCACCACGACGGTCACCCGGATGCGCACCCAACCACTGCGCCAGCACAGTCCGGAACCGCTCCGACCCCCTTAGCGGCCCCAAGACCCCGTCCGCATTAGCCAACAACCTGTCCACAGCATCACGACCCACGATCCCGGCCCACTTATCCAACCGCGTCGCGTCCCGCTCGTACCACTCATCCCAGTTCCGCACCGTCGTCAACTTATGTAGTTTCCACTCGAACTCCAGGGTGTCCACTTCATTCTCCGGTTTTTTCAGGATGTGATACGCCATCACATCCCGGAGACCGTTATGGCCCTCAAAAGCTTCCGTTTGCGGCTTCACTTCATCGATCAGTTGGTCTACTGGTAGCCCCTGCTGGCGCATGCTGTCCAGCCCAGCGTTCGCTTCAGCGATCAACTTACTCAGCTTGGCCGCCGCAGAAGACTCCCCGGACCGCCCCGGGCCCGACCGCGCAGCCTGCGACTTACCATGCTTCTTCTCCCTCCACTTACGACTGCGTTTCGCGACCAAGGCACGCACTCGCTTATTCTCCTCCGTATGCTCGTTGTACTCCTTCTGCATCGGCGCGATACGCTGCTGCAGCAGCTCCTTCAGCCACTGCTTTGACGCGATACTCTGCTGCAGCTCCTCCAGCCGCTTCTCCCGCTGCGTCCGCAAATCCGCATCCGCCGCATCCGCCCACCCCGGCGGCTCCTCCAACGAAGCCTGTTCAGCCTTAAGCAGCTCCAGCGACTCCTCCAACGAAGCCTGTTCAGCCTTAAGCGCCTCCAGCGACTCCTCCAACTCCGCAATCTTCGCACGCTGCGCCGCCGTCCTGTCGGCCCGACGCTGGTTCCGCATTCTCTTCCTTTCCTGCGCCGCTTCGATCCGCTTGTCCGCCTGCTTGGTCACCTGGGCCGGGGGGTGTCCCTCCACATTGGGCGGTACAGCAGCCGACGAAGATCCCGGCGCACTGCCGTCCGCTGTGTGACCCTCCGGACCGGCTCCGGCGTGGATGACCGGTTCGCTGCGCCGCGTACGCAGCCAGTCCGCCAGCGCCTGGGAAAACTCCACCACCTGGTGATCCTGGTGGTCATCGCCGAGGTCGCGGCGCTTGGCCGCGACCAGCGCCACCACATCCTCCAGCGGCGCGAGAGCATCCCCGCGAGCCAGCCCCGCGACGTCATGCGCGAGCCACACAATCTGCCCCGCCGTCGCCTTTTCGTCGCTGGACAGGACCAGCTTCTTCGCCTCGGCGATCGCGTGGACCAGTTCCTCCTGCGTCCACTGCCCCACCGGTATCCGACTGATATCCCGTACCGCGCCCGCCCCATCCGCGGGGAACACCGTTAACTGCGGCTCGCGCCCAGCCGCACCACCGCCGGCGTCCGCGACGGACCTGGACGTGTCAGTCTCCGGGCGCGCGGGATCCGCAGGCACATCAACGGCCGATGCCTCGAGCCTCAGATGCTGCAGCCGCTCCAGGAACTGCTGCGCATCCCCTATCCGATCCTCCTGACCTGCATTCGTCAGCAGCCGATGCGCGATCGCATCCCACAAATCGTGATCATCAACCGGTATTTTTTCCAGGAAGTGCTGGTAGACCTCACCGACCACATCATGATTTTGATCGGGCAGAACGAGCAGCTGCATTAACGTGTCGCCTGCTTCCTTGAAAACCTTCTGCAATTCCCGGTTCGCGTTCTCTCGGCGCAGCAACCGAACAGCATCGGCAACTTCTGTTGCCCGGCTGCGGATCGCGGCGAAATCCAACCCACTTGTAGTCAACCACTCCGCGATCTTGGGTTCATATTCGTCCCGCAGGTCAGTGTTTGTCTCCGCCTCCGCCAAAACCTGCCGCAGAGACCCCACCGCATCTTGCAAATCGCGGATCGCAAAAACGCTGTCGCCCCAGGCCTTAACTCTGTAGAATCGCTTCGCTAAAGTGGCGAAGGAGTATTCCCCGCGACGCAGGTCCACAAGTGCCGCATCTCGCAACACTCGGTTGACAGCCTTATCCTCTTGCAACCCGCTCAGCGCCTTGCCAATCGTCAGGCGCCGCAAATGCATCCGGTTTGCTTTAGATCGTTTTTCTTCAGGCAACGGCCCCATCCCGGCGGAAAGCAAGTTGTCGGCCGTATCCGGGTCCGCACCGCCGGTCAAGTCACCAGCCAGGTAACGGGCCAGTTCCCACCGCAACTGCCGCAACTGCGGATCATCCTGCGGGCTCGTCATCAACTGCTGCAGCTGCTGATCATCCCGCAGGTTATTCCGCCTCATCAGCAACTCGTGTGCCATCACATACCGGAAGGCCTCCGACTCCTTAAGAGGCCCCAAGACCTGGTCCGCCTGATCATACAAAAGGTCCACAGCATCTTGATCTTCGGCGTCGCGGGTCCACTGCCGCAACTCCTGACCGACATCCTCGAATTTATGCTGTATCGAGCTAATCCGGAAAATAACGTCCAGCGCTGGATCATCAGCGACCCCGCGCACCATCGGGGCATCAGCCTCCGCCGGGTTCGCAGCACGATCTGCCTGCCAACGCGCCTCTTCCGCTTTCGCCGTCTCGAACGCGTCGAGAGTCAAACCACTGACCGCCACGCCAAGGTCAGGGTCGCCGTCCAGGTAATCGGCCATTATCCCCCGCACCGCCTGAGCACCACGACGGTCACCCGGATGCTCACCCAACCACTGCGCCAGCACAGTCCGGAACCGCAACGACACACTTAGCGGCCCCAAGACCATGTCCGCATCAGCCAACAACCTGTCCACAGCATCACGACCCACGATCCCGGCCCACTTATCCAACCGCGTCGCGTCCCGCTCGTACCACTCATCCCAGTTCCGCACCGTCGTCAACTTATGTAGTTTCCACTCGAACTCCAGGGTGTCCACTTCATTCTCCGGTTTTTTCAGGATGTGATACGCCATCACATCCCGGAGACCGTTATGGCCCTCAAAAGCTTCCGTTTGCGGCTTCACTTCATCGATCAGTTGGTCTACTGGTAGCCCCTGCTGGCGCATGCTGTCCAGCCCAGCGTTCGCTTCAGCGATCAACTTACTCAGCTCGGCCGCCGCAGAAGACTCCCCGGACCGCCCCGGGCCCGACCGCGCAGCCCGCGACTTACCATGCTTCTCCCTCCACTTACGACCGGCTTTCGCGACCAAGGCACGCGATCGCTTATCCTTCTCCTTAAGATCGTTGTACTCCTTCTGCATCGGCGCGATACGCTGCTGCAGCAGCTCCTTCAGCCACTGCTTTGACGCGATACTCTGCTGCAGCTCCTCCAGCCGCTTCTCCCGCTGCGTCCGCAAATCCGCATCCGCCGCATCCGCCCACCCCGGCGGCTCCTCCAACGAAGCCTGTTCAGCCTTAAGCAGCTCCAGCGACTCCTCCAACGAAGCCTGTTCAGCCTTAAGCGCCTCCAGCGACTCCTCCAACTCCGCAATCTTCGCACGCTGCGCCGCCGTCCTGTCGGCCCGACGCTGGTTGGAACGTAAATTCCGCATTCTCTTCCTATCCCGCGCCGCTTCGATCCGCTCGTCCGCCTGCTTGGTCACCTGGGCCAGGGGGTGTCCCTCCACATTGGGCGGTACAGCAGCCAACGAAGAGCCCGGCGCACCGCCGTCCGCTGTGTGACCCTCCGGACCGGCTCCGGCGTGGACGACCGGTTCGCTGCGCCGCGTACGCAGCCAGTCCGCCAGCGCCCGGGAAAACTCCAGCACCTGGTGATCCTGGTGATCCTGGTGATCCTGGTGGTCCTTGGCGAGCTCGCGGCGCTTGGCCGCGACCAGCGCCACCACATCCTCCAGCGGCGCGAGAGCATCCCCGCGAGCCAGCCCCGCGACGTCATGCGCGAGCCACACAATCTGCCCCGCCGTCTCCTTTTCCTTGCTAGACAGGCCCAGCTCCTTCGCCTCGGCGATCGCGCGGACCAGATCCTCCTGAGTCCACTGCCCCACCGGTATCCGACTGGTATCCCGTACCGTGCCCGTCCCGGCATCGGGTGTGGTCGCGGCGGGCTGTCCCTCCCCAGCCACCGACCTCGCCTGGGCAGACCCCGTCCCGGTAGCCGGTGCCTTACCCCGGGCCACCGTCTTGTCACCGGAGGCCGGGACCGTTACCGAGGCGTCCGCCAGACCGGCCACGCCCCCACTCCGCCCGCCGGTCAGCACCGCAGCACCAGGCCCGGCCAGCGGCTTGGGACGAGAACGATCCGCGGGGAACACCATGAACTGCGGCTCGCGCCCGGCCTGTCCCGGCATCATCGCGACAACGTTGCGGCCCGTCTCCTTCGCCAGTGCCAACCCCTGGTCCCGCGTCACCACCACACCCGCGTTCCGATCGCTGTCGGACACCAGCAGCACAGGCCCGCCCGGGGAATCCGCGACACCGTCCGGCATGAAATCCGCCAACCTGGCACCAGCAACCACCTCCGCGGACACCGGCACCCGCACCGTGTCCGCCGGCAAGCCCGCCAGCAGCACCGCCGGATCCCGATGCAGAGACGGCGCCGCCAGCGATCCCTCCCCCGGCAGCGTCGCCGAGTCCGGCGACACCACCGTCTCATCCTGGCGATGCGCATCTCCACGCCCCGCAACCGAGTCCGCACCGGGGTCCCCATCGCGGCCGGTCACCCCACCCGACGACCCCGGATGCCCCCCGGCCACACCACTGCCGGAGCCCACGACAGACCCGGACCCGACAGTCTCCGACACCGGATGCCCCGCAGGCACACGACCGTCGCGGCCCACGACAGACCCAGACCCGACAGTCTCCGGGCGCGCGGCATCCGCAGGCACACGACCGCCGGACTCCACGACAGACCCACGCCTGCCAGTCTCCGGGCGCGCGGCATCCGCAGGCACATCGGAAGCATGTGGGGTCACTGTCGGGGGGTCCGGTGTCTTCGAGGCAGACACCTCCAGCGGCCGCCTCCCAGGCACGGCCTGATCGCCACCGGCAACCGGACTGTACGGCGGTGGCGGTGTGCCCGGCCGGTCCGGACCAACACCCGGTACCCCACCGGAATATGCGGGTGGTGGTGTGCCCGGCCGGTGCTGCCCGGCACCGGGCACCACCGGGACATCACGAGCCGGGGTCCCGCCTGGCACACCGCCATCGACACCCCGCTTACCGTCCGTGCCGTCCGTGCCGTCCGTGCCGTCCGTGCCGTCCTTACCGTCCTTACCGTCTGTGCCGCCCACAACAACGGCAGACACCACAGCGGAAGCGGGCACCACCAGGCCATCATCAGAAGGCACCGACACCGCAGCCGAATCCACCGACCCGGTATCCGAGAACACAGAGTCCACATCAGACACACTCGAGGAATCCGAGCCGGCCCCGGAATCCGAGCCGGCCCAGCGATCCGATCGCGAGGCATCCGATCGCGAGCCATCCGAGGAATCGGAGGCATCGGATGGGATGAACACGCTGTCTTTGTCTGGGGAGCCAGGGATGTTCCCTGGCTGCGACCCGGACCCTGCCCCCGGCAGGGGGGTCTTCTCCCCGCCGGACCCGCCACCATCGTCGCTGCCGTCCCCGCCCCCGACGGTGCCCTCGAGGTACGGGCTAGGGCCTTCCGGGTGCAGCTTGCCCCGCAACGCCAAACCCGCCAGATTGCCCACACCGCTGAACACCGTCTCGAAGAAACCCGCCGTCAAACTAAACGGGTTCCAGGTCACCTCCTGGCCCGTGGCCGCCAAATATCCCGCCTCCCCGAACAACTCCGACAACGAGCCCGCCAACGCCTCCCCGAGCCCGCTGCCGAACCGCGCCAACCACATCGCCTTCAACGACATCCCCGCATAATTATCCAGATGCTCCGCCACGACATCCGCGAACTTCGCCATCGCCGATACCGGATACAACTCCGCGTGCTCGGCCACCGCTTTCTTCACCGCCGCCTCCAGGATCGCCGCGTCCACGTCATCGCCCAGGCCCTTCACCAGCACCTTCGTCAACGCGTTGCTGATCAGACCGCCCACCGCCGACAACGGCAGCGCCACCAACGCCGAGAACGCCCCCATCCCCGCCGCCTGCTCGGTCAGCGTCCTATCCCACTTCTCAGCCGATTCCTCACCCAGCATCTGCAGCTGGGCCGCCACGTCCGGCAGCACGTTGAAGACCACACCACCAGCCGCCATCATCGCCAACCGCATGAACAACTGCCTCCACCAGCTCGTCAACAAAAACCGCATCACCGCCATCCGCGCCGCGAGCCACGCCAGCGTCGCGCCAGCGGTCGCCCCCGCAAAATACATCGCCCACGCCATCTCTACCGCCAGCAATTGCAAACCATAAATCGTCACCAACTTCAGATACCGCACCTGCTGCGACGTCTTCCGCACGAACGCCGCTAAATCCAGTAACCCCGCCTGGCCCGAGGACAACAATCCATCAAAAATCCCCAACCCGTCCGCGAACCGGTCCGCCGCTTTCCCCGAAAACTCCGTCCGCACCTTTCCCACCAACTCCGCCACCAACGCCCGCACCTCGCCCAGCCCCGCCGCACCCGACTCCAACACGTCCGCCACCGCGAACAACGCACCCTCATCCGCATCCGTCATATCCTCACCGGTCAACACCTGAAAAAGCCGCCTCACCCCCTCCGGCACCATGATCGACGAAAACATCACACCCACCCCACCCCAACGCCGCCCCAACCCAAGGCAGCAACGATGTATGCGGGAACCAGCCCTTCGGCCCCGCTGGGAACCAGCCCCGTGACCTGCCGGCGCGGTGACGCATCAAAGCCCGGTAGCCGGGCGGCCTCAGCCGCCCGGCACCCGAACCACAACACGTCTCTCACAACGAACACACGGCTCCTTCAAGCAGCAAGGTTCACCCCGCCACTCGTATTCATGAAGATGTCACTCTCAACGGATACGCTTGCGAGCGAAAAAGGGGGACCTGCAACACGTATCCGTACTCACGAGTCAAAGCGCATGACACGGAACTCGAACGGTGCGGTTTCGATGAGCGGCTGAGCACGCCCGTCCATCGGGTCAAACAGCTGAACACCCTCGGTCTCGTTCACGGCCACCAACAGGTGCCCGACGCTCTCCCGGCCCCGGGTATCCCTCCTGCGCAGCCACACCAGTGCCTGGGTTCGCGCGGGAAAAGAAGCGATCTCCTCCAGAACCCCGAACCAATGCTCGTGAACGCTGCTACCGGCCACGGGTCCGAGCTCGGCCACCATAGGACCGAACCACGCAGCCTGCGCGGGCTCAGGCGGCGGCATCAACCCCGGCTTCCCGGCGTTCCAGTCATCCAGCCACGTCCACGGATCACGGTTGGGCAAACCGAACGGCTGTTCACCGGCCGCTTTTGGGACCACCACAGCCGCATCCAGCATCTGGTCACGCCAGTCGCCACTACGCTGGAAACTCCGGGTGGTACAGGCGAACAACCAGCCACGCTCGGTCTCATCGGCCGGATCAGGACCGACTAGCTCCACCTCGCCGTCATAGCGGTACGCCAGCCACGCCTGCGCCTTCTCGACAGCCCCGGCGAATTCGTCCGCCGCGGCCTCCGACGGCAGCAGCCCGCCGACCGACTCATCTTGCCGACGGCGGAAACGCGCCACCACGAGCTCAGCCACTTCGGCGTCATTCTGCTCGGCGACAGTCCCACGTAGACCGTCGAGAAAGACCACAGCGTCATCCGCGTAGTCCGCATACAGCAGGTGACCGGCCAGTTCACGCCCACCGAGCTGACGACGCAACCACACCACGGCCCGAGTCCCCACGCCCCCGTCCACAATGGCCCTGCTCGCATCCGCCCACGTCGAGCAGGTCAACACCTCGGCATCGGGGAAATACGTCGCCAGCATCCGATCCCACCAGCCCGGCGTCTCGCCGGCCGGATCCCACGGCAGCGCCGAGGCAGGCCAGCAATTCACCGCGGCATCGGTCGCGATCACACAGTTCCGTGCGTTGACCCGCCAGCGCCACGCCCTCGGCTCGGACCGTGACACATTGAGAGCCTCATCCAGCGGACCGGCATTAGACGCGGGAAACGGATCCGCCCCGTCCCGCGGCACGCAGATCGTCGCCGCCAACATCGGCTCATCAGACTCCACATAGCGGCAACCGAAGAACGCCACCCGCTCCGTCGAGAGGATCGCCTCCTCATCCCTCAGCGCCACACGCTGCCCATAGGTGTCGTGCAACCAGGAGCGTGCCCGCTCCGCGAGCTCGTTCATGCCGCTGCGCCCCCTCACTCGCCAAACCATTTCCAGCGCAGTATGAGCCCCACCACACCCAGTCCCCAAACCCCTTACCCGAACGTCAGGCACCACCTGCCCGCCCGGACTACTGTCTCCCTGGTGGCGTAAACGAGAGATTCCTCTCCGTGACAGCCTCCGACGCCCGACCGGTGACCAGCTCTCGCACAACGCGAAGTACCTGGTGTATGACCAGCACACATGGCGTGTTCCTCGACCTGGACGTCGGCACGGGCGACCACCACGCCGCGGGTCTGGACCCGACCGGAGAAAGCCCACACCGGGCGAGCTCGCGTGCCGTGGCCCGTACACCATCACCGGCTACTACCGGGCGCCCGAACACAACGCGTCGACATTCACCTCGGACGGTTCTACCGCACTGGCGACCTGGTCACCTTGCACGTGCTGGATGGGCGCGCGTACTACGGGATCGACGGCCGGATCAAAGACGCCATCAACCGCGGTGCCGAGAAGATCCATTCCGATGAGGTCGAGGAATTGCTCGTACGTCACCCCGACGTGCGCAACGCCGCGATCGTCGCCATGCCCGAGCGAGTCGAGGTCGTCGAGACCTTGCCGCTGACGAACGTCGGCAAGGTCTCCAAAAAGGATCTGCGGGCGGACATCAAAAGAAGACCGGGCAAATTTTTGGTGCTGATGTTCCTGGGTGCCGATGGCCACCTTCGCAAACCCGTGAGTGTTTTTGGGTGCCATAGCACCCAATAGCGCTCACGATAGCGCGGATTGCCCTGGTGAGACTGGGGCGAGAGAACCAAGGTGCTGTCCCACCCGAGTCAGCACCTGCTCATCGACAGCCGACACCCGGAGACGATCGCGGACACGCGCCCCTGGATGGCGAGGCCGCGGTGACCGGCACAGCGATCAGCCGAAGCTTTCCTCGTGCCACCGCCTCACCCCTCACCTCACCTCTCACGCGCTGCCGGACAAGAGCACCCTCGCGGCACTGGCGCTGCGAGGACACCCGCGCATACAACACCACGCCCTCAACAGGCGGTACCGATCCACGCCTGCGGCGGACATCCTCCAACTCCGTCACCGAGAACACCCGGCGACCGCGATCCACTGTCCACAAGAGCCGGCAAGCGGGCCCGGCGCTCAGTACAGCTTGCGCAGCACGAGCTGCATTGAGAACTCGACGTGCTCCAGCGCGACTTCAGCCGCCTCGGCCGGCCTGGCACCGACCACGGCATCGATGAGCGCGCCGTGCTGGCGCGAAGAGCGGTGCAGATCCTCCGCGGTGTAGACGGAGGCGACGCGCGCGTTGAAGTGGAACAGCCGCTGTTCGCGAAGGTCCTCCAGCAGCCGGCTGTTGCCGGACGCGGCGGTGATCAGATCATGAAAGATGTCGTTCGTCTTGGCCCGTTCCGCGAGCACGGAGGCGTCCTCGGTGGTCATCAGCTCCCGCTGTGCCTCGATCTCCGCGCGCTGCGCATCGCTCGCGTTCAGCGCGGCAAGCCGGGCGGCGTGCGACTCGAGCGCCGCCCGTACGCCGTAGATCTCCACGACCTCCTCGGCGGAGTAGGCGCGCACGACCCACCGGCGGCGCCGCGATTCGGCGAGGCCGTCGGCCGCGAGCCGCTGGATGCTCTCCCGCACGGGGGTCCGGGACACGCCAAGCCGCTCGGCGATCTCGTCCTCCACGAGCGGGGAGCCGGCCAGGATCACGCCGTCGATGATGTCGGCCCGAAGCCTGCGGTAAACCTCTTCGGAAAGCCGGGCGCGGCCTCCGGGGACAGGAGCGCTGGTCGGCATGAGATCAGTACACCGGCCGTTCGCCGTGACCGGCCAGGCCCGCGTCCCACGCCGGAACCGGCGGGGTGTACTCGATGAGGTGCGGCACCACGACGTCGGCATAGCAGGGCCGCGGGTTCGCGGCGAACTCTCCGGCGAGCTTTTCGAGCTCCTCGATCGAAGTCACGGCGGCGCCGTCGATCCCGTTGGCGGCGGCCACCATCACCGCGTCGGTCGGGCCGGGGTCCACGCCGAAGTACCGGCCGCCCGTGTAGAGGTGCTGCAGCATCTTGATCCAGCCCATGCTGTGGTTGGTCAGCTGCACGAACAGGATCGGCAGCGCGAACCTGGCCGCGGTCTCCAGCTCACCGCAGGCCATCGCGAAGCTTCCGTCTGCGGTCACGGCGACGACCGGGCGCCCCGGCCGGGCCTTCGCGATGCCGATCGCCGCCGGGATCGCGTAACCCATCGGCCCGTGCCCGCGTGGAATCACGACCCCGCGGCCAGGTCGCGGCTGAGTCCAGAAGGCGGCGACGTTCGGGGTCGGCGTGCCCGGGTCGGCGACGACCGTCGTGCCTTCGCCCAGCAGGCCTCGTACCGTTTCCACCACGGCGCGTGGATAGAGCAACCCGGGCGCGTACTCGGCGGAGGCAGTCGACGGGGTGGCGTTCGCGCGCGCCGACGCCACCGCCTCCAGCCGCCGCGCCCGCTGTCCGGGCTCCAGCGGTGTCACGGCTCGGCGTAGCTGAGCCAGAACCGTGCGGCAGTCTCCGACGAGCGGGAGCGAGCCGGGGAAGTTACGGCCCGCCCTGGCCTTGTCGATGTCGATCTGGATCACCGTCTGACCGTATCGTGCCGGGGCCGTCCAGCTGTTGGTGTCCGTCGCGTTGGCCCGGGTACCCACGAGCAGCACGACGTCGGCAGCGGCGATGTGGGCGTTGGTGCCAGGCTGGCCCGAGTTGTTGCCCACGATCCCGAGCCGCCACGGATCGCCGGTGCCTACGGCGCCGACGCCGTGGATCGTGGTCGCGATACCCGCGCCGAGCGCCTCGGCCAGCTCGCGCAATTCCTGGTAGGCGCCCGAAATGTGCACGCCGCCGCCCGCGACGAGCACCGGGTGCCGTGCTCCCGCCAGCGCCCGCGCGGCGATCTCGACGGCGGCTTCGTCGGCGTGCTCCCGCCGGGCCGGGGCGGCGATCACACTGGTTCGTGCGGTCGCGGACGTGTGCTCGTCCAGCACATTCTCGGGCACGATCAGCACGACCGGCGCCGGACGGCCAGTGATCGCGGTCGTCAATGCCTCCTCGATCGCCGCGGGCAGCTCGTCGGCTCGTTCGACAACGAGCTGTGCCTTGGTGACGGCCGAAAAGAGCCCGCGCTGGTCGATTTCGGTGAGCGCCCCGCTGCCACGGCTCGCGGCGTGGATGTCCGAGCTGATCACGAGCACCGGCACGCCCGAGGCGAACGCGTCTCCCAGCCCGCCGACCGCGTAGGTCGCGCCCCCGCCGCTGGACACCTCGACGACGCCGACCCGGTTGGTGACACGGGCATACGCGTCGGCCATGTACGCGGCGTGCCGCTCGTCGCGGGCCAGGACGTGCTCGATCTCGCCCGACCGGTGGTAGAACGCGTCGTAGAGCACAACCCCGGTATCACCCGGCACGCCGAACACTGTGGTCACACCACTGCGGATCAGCGCGTCGACGATCACGTCGGCGCCGCGGGTACATCGTTCGGTCATGACTTGGCCTTCCTCGCGGGGTTCAGGTGATGACGGGCCAGACCGGCCAGCAGCGCCGCGGCATCGGGCAGGACGCTGTCGTCGAACCGGGCGCGGGGCGAGTGGTTGCCCTCGGTCGCACCGGGCTCCGCCGCGCCCAGGTATCCGTATGCACCGGGGATTTCCCGCAGTACCAGGGAGAAATCCTCCGAGCCGGCGCGCGGATGCTCGAGGTCGCGGTACCGGCCGGGACCGAACAGCCGGATCGCGGTGTCGGCGAACACGGCCGCCGCGACGGGGTCGTTCACGGTCGGCGCCATTACCGGACGGACGCTGGTGCGGGCGGTGAGCCCGTGCGCGGCGGCCACCGAGCCCGCCACCGCGGGCAGCTCGGCCGCGATCCGGGTGGTCGCCGTTTCGGAGAACGTGCGCACCCCGGCTTTCAGGAAACCGTTGTCGGGTATCACATTCGGCGCCGATCCGGCATGCATCTCGCCGACGGTGAGCACCACGGGGTCGAAGGAATCGAACCGGCGGGCGACATACGTGTACAGCGCGGTCACGATCTCGGCCAGCGCTGGGACCGGGTCATGGGCCTCGTGCGGGCGACCGCCGTGCCCGCCGCGGCCCTCGACGGTCACCTCCAGTACCGAGTAGGCGGCCATGACCGGCCCGGGACGGCACAGCACCAGTCCACGCGGCCGGTCGGCGAGGACGTGCAGCGCGTAGGCGAAGTCGGGCCTGGCGCCGGCCACGTCGAGCAGGCCTTCGTCGAGCATCAGCTGGGCGCCGCCGTGGCCTTCCTCGCCGGGCTGGAACATGAACACGACCTTGCCCGCCAACACTTCGCGCTCCGCGGACAGCAACCGGGCGGCGCCGACGAGAGCCGCGGTGTGCAGATCGTGCCCGCACGCGTGCATGGCGGCGCCCGTGGCGGCGAAGTCGAGCCCGGTGTCCTCGCGAACTGGCAGGGCGTCCATGTCACCCCGCAGCAGCACTGCCGGCCCCGGCCGGGCGCCTTCCAGGACCGCGGTCATCGACGTGCACCGGATCCCCGTGGTGATCTTCAGCGGAAGGCCGTCGAGCGCGTCCAGCACTTTCTGCTGGGTCCGGGGCAGGTGCAACCCGACCTCGGGAGCGGCGTGCAGGCTCCGTCGCAGCGCGATCAGGTCGTCGTTCACGGCCGCTCCCCCTTCCGCAGCCGAGGCAGTACGGACTCCACGACCTCGGCAAAGACCTCCAGATCATGCTTGCCCTGTAAGGGAAACGGGAACATGAACTCGGTGATCCCGAGCTCCGCGTAGCGGCCGATCGTGTCGCGGAAGTGCTGCACCGACAGCCAGGGCGTGTCCTGGGTGAACGCGAGCATGAACGACCGGCGCACCGAAGCCGGATCGCGGCCGAGGAGCTCGCATTCGGCGTCGAGCAACCGCGAACGCCGCGCGGTCGCGGCAAGGCTCTCGTCCGGCGTCAGCGAGATGCCTCGGGCTAGTTGGCTGAACAGGGTTCCGTAGGTGCTCCAGACATCCGCGTAGCGCGCTGCCACCTTGATCGACGCGGGCAGGTGCGCGGCGATCAGCAGCGGGATCCGGTCCGCGACCGGCCCGGGCGCGGAGAAACCCCGGGCCCGGTAATAGGTCCCGCCGACCTCGACCGCACCGCCGTCGAGCATCGCGCGCACGACCGCGCAGTACTCGGCCAGGCGTGGCCCTCGTTCGGCCGCCGGCCACGGGTCGAGCCCGGCGGCAGCGAGGTCCTTCGGGTTGCCGCCCAGGCCGATCCCGGCTATCGCACGCCCGCCGGACATATGGTCCAGCGTCACGGCCTGTTTCGCCAGCACGGACGGGTTCCGCAGGCCGATGGCGCTCACCAGCGTGCCGACGGCCGCGGTCGAGGTCGCGTTCGCGATCCCGGCGGCCAGCAGCCATGCCTCGAACCGGGGTTTCGCCGTATCGCCGCCGCTCCACAGGTGATCGCCTGCCCACAACGCGTCCCACCCCGCGGCCTCGAAGCCTCGCCAGCGCTCGGCGAGTTCGGGCCACGGTGCCGATTCGTGGGTCATCAAGCCGAAACGCAAGGCGGTCACAACGCCCCCTCCAGTACCGCGTGCACGATCTCTTCGGTCACCACACCGTCCGCGGCGCGCCGCTCCGCCTCCAGGTACAGCGTCCGGTATGTAGTGGCCTGGCGTGCCGGCGGAACACGGCCGAGTACGGCGTCGATCAGCGCACGCTGGCTGGCGCCTGGCCAGCGGCGGTCGTGGGTTTCCCTGGCTTCGCCGAGCGTGAACAGGCCTTCGCCGGGCGGCCGTTCGCCGAGCCCTCCTCCGCCCGGAGTCTCCACCCGCAGCACGTCTCCCCGGTTCAGGGTGATCGTGCGAACCCGGCCCAGGTCGCGTTCGTCCGGCGTGCCAGGGTTCAGGGTCGCGCGGCCCCGCTGCCCCGGCCCCCCGCCGCGTACGCCCCAGGGCTGGTAGACCAGCCTTTCCAGCCCCCGCACCGCGAAGGTCACGTTGTCGTCCAGGCTGCGCAGCTCCACGATCAGCCCGTCCCCGCCCGGAAACGCACCCGAGCCGCCGGAATCCCGGCGGTAGCGGTACTGCTCGACGAGCACGGGCACCTCGGCTTCGAGCACCTCGTTGGGCACGTTGCGCAGCCAGCCGCCCATGTAGCTGGTACCGCGCAGCCCTGGCAGCCCCGGGCGCCCGCCCGAACCGCCGGTCAGCGGCTGCCCGACCGACACGTGCCGACGCCCGGTGACCGGGTCGCGATGCGAGATCGCCGCGATGGCGACGGCTCCGGCACCGGCGGCCATCGCCGCGTCCGGCGCGGCCTGGGCGAGACATCCGAGGACGCAGTCCATGATCCGGAAGAACACCGCCGCGCGGACCCCGCAGGTCGCCCCGGCATGCGGGTTGACCACCGAACCCGGCGGCAGCGTCGCGGTCAGCGGACGGACCAGGCCGGAGTTGTACGGCACCGACTTGTCCTGGGAGTAGAACCAGTTCACCAGCGCGAAGGCCAGCATGTAGTGTCCCGGCTCGCCGCCGGTGTGCAGGTTGATCGCTTCGACGACCTGCGGCGACGTCCCTTCGAACGACAGATGCGCGGTGCGGCCGGAAATCGTGAGCGCCAGCCGCAGCCGGGTCGGCGGCACACTTGCCGCGCCTTCGAGATAGTCGACGAACTCGTAGGTCCCGTCGGCGAGTTCGCCGAGCATGTCCCCCGCTCGGCTTTCGGCGGTGTCCAGCAGGTCGGCGACGGCGTCTTTCATCGCCTGCGCACCAAAGGTTTCGTGGATCTCCCCGATTCGCCGCTGGGCCGTGCGCAACGCGGCGATCTGGGCCTCGATATCGCCGATGTTCTCCCGCGGAACCCGGGAATTGCGGGCGATCAGGGCGAACAGCGCGTCGTTGCGGCGGCCGTCGTCGATCAGCCGCACCGGCGGGATGAGCAGACCCTCCTGGTGCTGGTCGGTCAGGCCCCAGTCGATCGAGCTCGGCACGCTGCCGCCGATGTCCGATGAATGCACGAAACTCAGCGCGAACGCGATGAGCTCGTCGCCGGCGTAGAGCGGGCACCAGGTCCACAGGTCGGGCAGATGCGTGACCAGTCCACCGGTCGAGTCCGGATCGTTGCTGATCCCGACATCGCCGGGCCGGTATTCGCCGAGCGAACGGATCGCGGCACCCGCGGGCACGCCGATCATGGTGTTTCCCGAAATCCGCCGGGGCGCCGCGAAAAGCTCGCCTTCGGGAGTCACCAGGCAGGTGCCGAAATCGGCGGTCTGCTTGACGAACGTGCTGAAGCTCGTGCGGCGGATCGTCTCCGCCATCTCCTCCACCACCGCGGAGAACCGGTGCGCCAGGATTTCGAGCCAGACCGGGGAACTACGCATTGGCCTCTCCTCGCAGCCGCAGATTGCCCAACCCGTCCACCGTCGCCCGGAACCCGGACGGGACGAACACCGTGGTGTCGGGTGCGGAAATGACCGCGGGGCCCTGGATTTCCGTGCCGGCGGCTATGCCGGGCCGCCGGTGTACCTCCCCTTTCACGACACGTCCGTTCTCGACGACGAGATGCGGTCGCACCTGCGCCGGCTCCGCCGTCTGCCGCCGCGCCAGGGGCAGGTTCCCCGCGGCGGCCAGGGTGATCCGCAGGGTCCGCACGTCGATTCCGGCGTCGCCCGGATCCACGGCGTAGGCCCGCCGGTAATCCGCGGCGAAGGCTTCGCGCAGCGCGGCGACGGTCGCGGGCACGCCGTCGGCGAGCGCGACCGGCAGGGTGAAGGACTGGCCGTCGAGCTGGACGTCGGCCCAGCGGGTGAGCTGGACGTCGGGATGTAGCGTGTGCTCCTGTGCGAGGTACCAGGCGCGCGCCTTGGCGGTCAGCTCTTCCCAGGTCCTGGCGAGCACTTCGTCGGCGACGCGCCAGCCGATCGGTGCGACCAGATCGGCGCGCAGTTCGGTGGAGAGGGCTCCCAGCGCGCACAGCGTGCCGGGCGAGGCGGGGATGAGCACCTCGGCTGTGTGTAGCGCCCGTGCGAGGAGCGCGGCCTGGACCGGCCCCGCCCCGCCGTAGGCGACCAGGACCAGGTCCGCGGTGTCGATACCGCGCTGGGCGCACAGCGGGACGAGTTGGGCGTGCATCATCGCCGTGGCAACGGATACCGCCGACTCGGCGGCCTCCTCCAGGCCCAGTCCGAGCCGGTTCGCGACGGGTTCCAGCGCGGCGCGCGCCGCCGCCACGTCGATCGGCACGGTGCCGGCCGCGAAGTCCTCCGGATCGAGATAGCCGCACACGACGTACGCGTCGGTCAGCGTGGGTTCGGTACCACCGCGGCCATAGCACGCGGGACCGGGCCACGCGCCCGCACTGCGCGGGCCGACCTTGAGCACCCCGGCCGGATCGACCCGGATGACCGAGCTGCCACCTGCACCGATCGAGCTCACCTCGACCGACGGGAGAATCAACGGGAACTCGCCGATCCGGCTCTGCGTCGAGTACGGGATCGCGCCGTCGACCACCGCGCAGTCCACGCTGGTCCCGCCCATGTCCATCGTGATCATCCGGTGTACCCCGGCGGCCGCGGCCAGCCGGATCGCACCCGCGACACCGGATGCGGGGCCGGACAACAGCGTTTCCACTGCGGCGAGCAGGTTTTCGCCTGGGCGCTCGTCGACCGCGGCCACCCCGCCGTTCGACTTGGTGATGTGCAACGGGCACGACAGGCCCAGTTCGCGGAGCGCTCCGGCCAGCTGGGCGAGGTAAGCACCCAGCGCGCCGCCGACATGCGCGGCGAGCACCGCGACCGTGGCGCGTTCGTACTCCTTTTCTTCGGGCCACAACTGGGCCGAGCACGCGACCGGCAGCTCCGGGAACTCCTCGGCGATCGCCGATGCGGCCGCGCGCTCGTGTTCGGGATGCAGGTGGGCATGCAAGAACGCGACCGCCACGGCCTCGACCCCGCTCGCGACCAGTTCCCGCACCGCACGACGCACCTCGTCCGGGTCCAGCGCCCGCACCACCACGCCACCGACCGTCACCCGTTCACTGATCTCACGGACATCGGCCTCGGCGACGAGCGGGGTGCGCTCGGCGGTGAACAGGTCGATCGGATCATCCAGGCGAAGGCGGCCGATGCTGAGTAGATCCGGGAACCCGCGAGTCACGAGCAGACCGACCCGAGCCCCCGACCGCTGCAAAACGGTGTTGAGCGCGAAGGTCTGGCCGTGGGAGAAGTACTCGATCTGCTCCGGCGAGATGCCCGAGCGGTCCAGCACCCGGCGGACTCCGTGCAGGACCGCACGGGCGGGCTGCTCGGCATCGGAGGGAACCTTGTCGGTGACCAGTTCGCCGGTGACGGCGTCGGCGAGCACGACATCGGTGAACGTGCCGCCCACATCGACGCCCAATCGGTAACTCACATGCGCTCCTTCCGGGTCGCGAACAGCCCGGCGCGGCGCACGGCGAGGGCGACGAGCCCGGTGAGCGCGAGCGACCCGACGATCATCAGGCTCGACACGGCCGACGTGACCGGATCCTGGTTCTGCTGCAGGCGGAGGAAGATCGCGACCGGCAGCGTCGTGGTATCCGCGGGCATCAGGAATACCGACAGGTCCACCTCGTCGAATGACGTGAGGAACCCGAACACGGCGGCGATGATCACCGACACGCGGATTCGTGGCAGGGTCACGCGCAGGAACGCCTGCCACGGCGTGGCGCCCAGATCGCGTGCGGCCTCCTCCAGCTCGGGGTCGAGGTTGGCCAGGCCCGCGCCGACCAGCGACACCACGAACGGGAGCAGGAGCAGGACATGCGCGAACGCGACCCCTCCGACAGTCCCGTATGCCGCCGGGACCAGCGACGCGTACAGCACGAAGAAGCAGAAGCCGGCCACGACGCGCGGCAGACTCAGCGGGGCGATGAAAACCGCACGCAGCAAGGATTTCCCCGGCACATCGAACCGGTGGATCGCGTAGGCCGCACTCGTGCCCAGCACGACGGCCCAGGCGGTGGCGATGGCGGCGACGCGGATCGAATAGGCGAAACCTACCTGGAACTGGTCGTTGGCAAGGGCTTCGCTCAGCCAGCGGGTGGTGAACCCGGACGGCAGGCCACTGAGCGCCTCGTCCGTGCTCACCGATGCGACGAGGATGACGATGAGCGGCGCGACGATGAAAAGCCCGACCAGGGTCAGGAAAACTGTGCGCAGCAAACGGTTCACAACGGCCTCCTCGGTCCGGCCAGTCGGCCCACGAGCCCGAAGATCGCGAGGACGACCAGGGTGAGCACGAGAAGGACCACGGCCTGCACCGCCGCGTGCGGCCACTGCAGCTGCTGGATGTCGGAGTAGATGCTCTGCGCTAGCACGGTCACACGCCCGCCACCGAGCAGCGCGGGTGTGGCGAAGGCGCTGATCGTCAGCGTGAACGTCAGCTGCGCACCACTGAGCAGGCCTGGCGTGGTGAGCGGCAGCTGCACCTGCCAGAACCGCCGGGCGCGCCGCGCGCCCAGGTCGGCCGCGGCCTCGCTCAGTTCAGCGGGGAGCGTGCGCACGGCGGCCAGGATCGGGAAGAACGCGAATGGCAGCTCGACGTGTACCAGCGCGAGGACCACCCCCGGTTCGTGGTACAGCCAGCTGCCAAGGACACCGCCCAGCGGCCCGCCGGGGCGCAGCAGCATCGCCCACCCGTAGCTGCGGACGACGACGCTGACCAGGATCGGCGAGAAGATCAAGAACAGCATCGCCCCGGCCTGCCACGGTCGGCGCATCCCGCGCACGCACCACGCCAGCGGATAGCCGATCAGGACACAAAGGACGGTCACGAGCAGGCCGAACCGGAGCGTTGTGCCGACCGTCGACCACAGGTATCCGTCACCGAGCGCGGCCCGCCAGGTGGCGAGATCGAAGGGCGCGAAGAGGGTCGACTTCTGCTCGATGCGGACGCTGTAGGAGACGAGCAGTAGCGCGAGAGATACGAAGGCGAGGACGAGATACGCCGTTCCGGGCGCCAGCAGGAGCAGGCCGAGCCTGCGGCGCGTGGCCGTCATGCGGGCACCTGGCCGGGAACCCGGCCCAGCCGCCGCACCGCTTCGGCCGGGAACGCAATGCCGACCTGCTGCCCGGGAAAGAGCTCGCCGTGCGACGGGGCGAGTTCCGCGAGTAGTTCGCGGCCCGTGCTCGTGGTCACCGCGACGCGTATCGACTTGCCGGTAAAGCTCGCGGTCTGCACGATGGCTTCGCCGCGGGCGCCACCCTCTTTCGTGCCGACCAGGCGAACATCTTCGGGGCGCACGGCGAAAGCTTCCACACCGGTGTTGTCGATGTCCGGAAAGGCGATGCCGTCAACGGAGTCGGCGGCGTCGAAGATGTTGTTCTCGCCGATGAAGCCGGCGACGAACCGGCTGCGGGGCGACTCGTACAGCTCGCGGCCGGTGCCGGCCTGCTCGATCCGGCCCGCGTTCAGCACCGCTATCCGGTCGCCCAGCTCCATCGCCTCGGCCTGGTTGTGCGTCACGCAGACGAACGTCGTGCCGGTCTCCTGCTGCCAGGTCCGCAGCTCGCGGCGCATCCGCAGCTGCAGGCTCAGATCCAGTGCGCTCAGTGGCTCGTCGAGCAGCAGCACGTCCGGGCGGCGGACCAGCGAGCGGGCGATCGCGACGCGCTGCCGTTGACCGCCGGAAAGCGTTTCCAGGGAACGGTTTTCATACCCATCCATCGCGACCAGCTCGAGCATTTCGCCGACCCGGCGGCGTATTTCGGCCTTCGGCGTCTTCCGCGTGCGAAGGCCGAAGGCGATGTTCTCGGCCACGTTCAGGTGCGGGAACAGTGCCCCGCTCTGGAAGACCAGGTTGGTGGGCCGGCGATGCGTCGGCGTGCGGGTGTGGTCCGTCCCTCCGATGTGGAGTGTTCCCGCGTCGGGCAGGTCGAGCCCGGCGATGATCCGCAGCAGCGTTGTCTTCCCGCAGCCCGACGGCCCGAGCAGGCAGAAGAAGCTACTGGACGGGATCGTGAGGTCGACCGCGTCGAGCACCGTGTGCTCGCCGAAGCGGCGGGTCACGCCACGCGCCTCGACGGAGCTGGCGGCGAAACCGGTTGCTGGATGTGCCATCAGATATGGGCCTTGACCTGCTCGTTCCACACCTTGGTCGCGGCCGGGATGGCGGCGACGAGCGCATTCCAGTCGAGGCGGATGGCGTTTTCCACGGTCGAGAGCTGGAAACTGGGCCGGTCGGCGTATTTGGCGTCGAGCTTCGCGCCCTGGACGAGCGGAAGTGTTCCCGTCGCGTTGCAGTAAGCACTGACGTTTTCGGGCGAGAAAATCTGGTTCATGAGCTTCGCCGTAGCGTCGACCTGGGCGTCGCTGGAGCCTTTGACGATCTGGAAACCCTCTGGGAACGCCATCACACCCTCGGTCGGCACGGCGAAGCCGATCGGGTCCCCGGCCTGGATCCACGGCTCGGCCACGCCCTGGAACCCGGGCGCGATCACCACCTCACCGGAGTTGAGCTGCTGGCGCAGGGCGTCCAGAGAGGCGATGAAACCGCGGAGCTGGCCTGCCTTCGCCGCGTTCTCGAAGACATCGAGCCCGGGCTGGAGGTTCGATTCACTGCCCCCGTTGAGCTTCGCGATCACCGGTAACGCGTTCACGCCGAACGACGGCGCGTCCCACGTGGTGACCTTGCCGCGGTTGGCGGCGGCGAACAGGTCCATCCACGATTTCGGTGGTGTCGGGAATGCCTTCTTGCTGTAGACCAGCCCCATCGCGTCCATCACCAGGTAGGCGCCTCGGCGGTCAGGGACCCGGTACTCCGGCAGGACCTGATCGATCGCGGTGACCGAATCCGGCACCGGCAGCCACAGATTTTGGCCGTTGCCCTGCGAAAAGCTCTGCGCATTGAAGAAACCGAGGTTGACCAGCGGTTTCGAGGCGTTGATCTGAACCGACGAGACGAGCTTCGGGAACGTGTCGGCGTTGGTGCCCTCGATGTACTTGACGGTCACCCCGCTCGATGCGGCGAAAGCCTTCCCGACCTGCTCGGGCACCGTCCCCTGGGCTCCGGCCCAGTGGAACATCGTGATCTCGGTGCCCGCCGGGCCGCCCCCGGACGAGGACGTCCCACCCGGCGTGCCGCAGGCGGCGAGCACGGTCGCCGCGCCGGCGAGACCCGTCGCGCGGAGGAAACCGCGCCGGGTCAGGGAGAAGTTGGTCATGGGAGATCTCCTGGGCGGGCGAATCGGCCGGATCCGGCTGCGGACCCGTTTTCAGTGCCGTGAACTTCGCATACGAAGTCGCATACGACAAGTTTTCCCACGATGCGGAAACTCAGGAACGCCCTGCTTGGAAGCTGAGGGCCCAGGGCGTGTGCAAGGTTGATCTGAGGGCTGCGGCGGGTTTCTGTCCAGGTGGGACGCGAGACGAGGGCGCGGTTTCCGGTGGGAGATCATCGGGTTGTCCAAGCCGTGACGGTCTATCCAGGAGCCGCGCTCTTGTGTTCTTGGCTTCCCAGGTTCGGGTTGTGCTTGACCGGCCCACCCTCACAGTCGAGTCCTCACGGGGTCGTGTGGATGGACTCTGGCGGGCTCTGGAGGCGGTGGGCGGGGAATCCTGTATGGGTTGCCGTTGCTGCCGGCCCTGGCGGTGCTGGCGGTGACCGCCGGTGCGAAGACGTTCATCGAGTCCGCCTCGGCGGCGAGAACCCGCAAGTTCCATTGAAATCGAACCTTCGATTTCAATGGAACTTGCGGACCGTCGGCGTGTCGCACCCCGACACGCCGATGCCTGTGGACAACCTCCGCAATTTCAATGGAAATCGTGGACGGGTACGGACGTGCCAGGGCCCGCAGCCTGAAAGGTCCTTGTTCTGGACGGAAACCTGCGAACCGATCTGCTCGGGGGGCCCGGCAGGGCATCCGGATATGGCGCTGGCGCGGCCCGAACGGCAAAGCCGCCGGTATCGAAACGGTCCACCACCTGGCCAACCTGCCCCCCACCTCCCTACCCGATTACCTGAACCGGACAGGTCAACCTTGCACACGCCCTGGCCGAGGGCCCGTGAGTGTTTTTGGGTGCCATAGCAACCAAAAACACTCACGGACCCCGACGCGGCCCGAGCCAGGCTCGCGCATTGACACCACTCGTAGTATCGGTGACGAGGGCTTTCGATGCGTACCATTCCCCGGCCTCATGCCGGATATCTTCCTGCCGAGCGGACGACTTTCGTGGATCGGCGGCAGGCGTCGGCTGAGGTGAAGCGGCTGCTGCCGGCGTCGCGGTTGGTCACGTTGACCGGACCGGGTGGGGTGGGCAAGACCCGGCTGGCCGTGCATGTGGCCCGGGAACTGCAGCGCGCTTTCCCGGGTGGGGTGTGGCTGGTGGAGCTGGCCAAGGTGCAGGACCCGGGGATGTTGGTGCACGCGGTGGCGACGACGTTGCACCTGCCGGATCAGTCGGCGCGATATCCCCTGACGGCGCTGCTGAAGTTCCTGGCAGAGGAGCGGTTGCTGATCGTGCTGGACAACTGCGAGCACCTGGTGACAGCGGCCGCGCAGATGGTGAATGCGGTGTTGCCAGCGGCGCCCGGGGTGCGGGTGCTGGCTACCAGCCGGGAGCCCTTGAACGTTCCCGGCGAACAGGTGTTTCCCGTGCCGCCGCTGGGAGTTCCCCAGCTGGATACGTCGGGCGGCGGCGTCGGTCAGTATGAGGCGGTGACACTGTTCGCGGAGCGTGGTGCGGCCGCGTTGCCGGGATTTCGGGTGGACCGCGAGAACGAGCCGGCGGTGGCGCGGCTGTGCCAGCGGTTGGATGGGCTGCCGCTGGCGATCGAGCTGGCAGCACGGCGGCTGCGGGGGCTGTCCGTGGAACAGATCCTGCAACGTCTGGAGAACCGGTTCCAGCTGCTGACCGCCGGGCCGCGGGGCGGGCTGCCGCGACATCAGACGCTGCAGGCGGCGATAGAATGGAGCTTCGACCTGTGCTCACCCACCGAGCAGACGCTTTGGGCGCGGCTGTCGGTGTTCGCCGGTGAGTTCGACCTCGAAGCCGCCGAACAGGTGTGCGCCGGGTCCGACGTCGCCGAGGGCGACGTCCTGGACACGATATTCGGCCTGGTGGACAAGTCGATCCTGAGCCGCGCGGAGAACGACACCACGACGCGGTACCGGATGCTGGAGACCATCCGCCAGTACGGGCGGCAGCGGCTTGCCGCTCAGGGTGCGGAGACAATGCTGCGGCGGCGGCACCGGGACTATTACCTGGCGCTGGCCGAACAGGCCGACGCGCAGTGGCTGGGGGTGCGGCAGCGGCAGTGGTGGCAGCGGTTCCAGGGGCAGGGCCCGAACCTGTGGGCGGCACTCGACTTCTGCTGCACGCAGCCGGGTGAGGCCCGGGCCGGGCTGCGGCTGGCCAGCGTGCTGTGGTTCTACTGGGTGGCCTGCGGTTTCGTCCGCGACGGCCGGTACTGGCTGGACCGGGTGCTGGCACTGCCCTACGGGGCAAGCCGGGAACGGGCCAGGGCACTGTGGGTGGACGGCTGGATCGGCCTCGTGCAGGGCGATCTGCCCCGGATCGAGCGCTCTTTGGGGGAGTGCCTCGACGTCGCCGACCGGGTGGGCGACCGGGCGGCCATTGCCCATGCCACCCAGTTCCTCGGGTTTCATGCGGTGCTCTGTGACGACATAGCTCGGGCGGCGGAGCTGGAGGAGCAGGCGTTGGCCATGCACCGGGCTCTGGGCGAGCTGCGTCAGCCTGCGCTGCGCACCTTCGTCTACGGAGCCATCGCGTACCTGGAACTGGGCGACCTCGACCGCGCGATGGCGCTCGGCGAGGAGGGCCGGTCGATCTCTGAACGAGCCGGCGACGAGTTGGCGCAGGGCTGGATGCACTGGGTGCTCGCGGCGGTCCGCCGCATCGCCGGCGACGTCGCGGCGGCGGAGGAGGAGGCGCGGGCCGCTCTTCGATTGACGCACAGCTTCCACGATGTGCTGTACGTGACGCTGTGCCTCATGCTGCTGGCCCTGGTGGCGATGGATCGCGGCGACGCAGAGCGGTCGGCGCGGCTGTTCGGTGTGCTCGAGCAGCTGTGGAAGCTGATGGGCGCCATCCCGCTCTTGGGGAACGCCGAGTTCCTCGTGCGATGGCAAAGCGACTGTGAGCGGCGGGCCAGGAAGGCACTGGGTGATCGGGCGTACGAGGCGGCCTACCAGCAGGGCAAGCAGCTGGACGTTGACCAGGCCGTGGCCTACGCGCTGCGTGAACAGGCTCCGCTCCCGCCCCCAGGCAAGGTCCCCGCGGCGGGTGGGTCTGTGCTGACGCGGCGGGAGCGGGAGGTCGCCGAGCTCGTGGCGCAGGGGCTGTCGAACAAGGACATCGCCAGCCGCCTGGTGATCTCGCAGCGCACCGCGGAAACCCACGTTGAGCACATCTTGATCAAGCTGGGCGCCACCTCACGCACGCAGATCGCCGCCTGGGCCGTCGGCAGCAAGCACAACGAGGGACACAGCAGTACGCCGTAATAACGTCGCCACGACGTGCGGCTGTGGGCCGCTTCCAGGCGCAGTTACCATTTAGACACTGTTGCGTCAAGCAAAACCAGCGTGGGTGGGCATCCATGGCACTCGTCTCAGCAGAGGGCCTGCAAGCAGTCGCAGTGACCTCTTTCGTCGGGCGACGCGCGGAGCTGAGCGAGATCAGGCGCGGGTTGTCGGCTTCCCGGATGTTGACCCTCACCGGTGTGGGCGGGGTGGGCAAGACACGGCTGGCCATGCGCGCCGCATGGGAGATGCGGCGTTCGTTTCCCGACGGCGTCTACTGGACGGAGCTTGCGAGCCTGGACGACGGACGCCTGCTGCCCCAGACCGTCGCTACGGCGATGGCGATTCGGGACTCGTTCACGGCATGGACCGCGGACACGCTGGCGGAGCGGTTGAGGGAGCGCCGAGTGCTGTTGGTGCTGGACAATTTCGAACACCTGTTGGATTCGTGTGCCGAACTCGTGGCGACGCTGCTGACCCGGTGCCCTGGACTGCGGATTCTCGGCACCAGCCGCGAACCGTTGCGCATCCAGGGAGAGCGCGTGCTGCCCGTACAGGCTCTCGATGTGCCCCCCGGCGACATGCGATCTCCCGTCCAGGAACTGCGTCGATTCGAGGCCATCCGGCTCTTCGAGGACCGCGCGGCGGCAGCAGTACCGCACTTCGAAGTTGATGACCGCAACGGGCCAGCAGTGGCAGGGCTGTGTCGGCGGCTGGATGGGATCCCGCTGGCCGTCGAACTTGCCGCGGCGAGTCTGCGGGTGCTCTCGCCTGACGAGCTCCTGCGGCGTCTCGACGACCGGTTCCGTGTATTGATCTCGGGCAATCGGGCCGCGCTGCCGCGGCACCAGACCCTGCGAGCGTCGATCGATTGGAGTTTCGGTCTTTGCACCGAGCACGAACGAGCTCTCTGGGCTCGGATGTCGATCTTTCCGGGGAGTTGTGACGTGGCTGCGGTGGAAGCCGTGTGCGCGGATGCCGCATTGCCGCACGGCGAGATACTGACAGCACTGACCGGGTTGGTGGACAAGTCCGTCGTCATCCGCGATGCGCGGGAAACCGGTGTTAGTTATCGGTTGCTGGAAACGATCCGGCAATATGGCCGCGAGGTGCTGCACACGACCGGGCAAGAGCAGGAGCTTCGGAAGCGGCATCGGGATTGGTACGTGAAAAACGCGGAGGAAACGCGGCGCCAGTGGTTCGGTCCCGCCCAACTGGAATTGGTCCAGCAGGCACGTCTGAATGACGCCAACGTCCGCGCTGCGCTTGACTTCTGCCTCACCGTATCCGATGAATCCCACCAAGGACTGCGCCTGGCCGACGCCTACCGCGACTTGTGGCGGGTCGGTGGACTCACCAGTGAGGGGCGACGCTGGTTCGCCCGACTGCTGGACAACGATGTCGAACCCAGCGTGCCGAGGATCCGCGCGCTCGCCAGCGCCAGCTACCTCGCGCTGATGCAAAACGACCTGGCCACGGCGAAGGACAGTCTTGAAGAAAGCCGGAAGCTGGCCGCGGACTTTGGCCAGGAGCAGTCCGCGACTCTGTACCAGGTGTGCGAAGCAGTCGCGGCCATGCAGGAAAAGGACTTTTCCAAGGCTATTGTGCTGCTTGAGGAATTCGTGGCGCGGCACCAGGACACCGAAGAGCTCGACTGGCTCGCCTCTGCTCTGCTGAACCTCGGCATCTGTCACTCGGTCCTCAGCGACGGCGAACGCGCAATGGCCAACTGGACCAAGATGCTGGATCTGTGCGTGCACCACGGCGAGACCTGGCGCCGGACCTGGGCCCTGTGGGGCCTCGGATTCGCAGCATGGCGCGAAGGTGATTGGGACCGGGCAGAAGCTTTTGAGCTCCAGTGCATGGACGCGCAACGCGTCTTCGACGACACGACCTGCGCGGCCAACTGCCTTGAGACGCTGAGCTGGATCGCGGCGAGTACGGAGCGGAGTGAGCAAGCCGCCCAGCTGGCCGGGGCCGCCCACACCCTCCGCCGGGACCGCAGCGGCCCACTTTCACAATTCCCTTTCCTCACCGAGTACCAGGACCGCACGCAAGCGCAGGCGCGGCAATCTCTCGGCGAGAAGAGATACGCCCGGGCCTTCAAGAAAGGTACCCACCTGACGTTCGATCAGGTAGCGACCCAACTACTCGGAGAACCCGCCGCACGAACGAAATCCGACCGAGCGGAAACGGCTGAACACCTACTGACGAAACGCGAACAGGAAGTCGCCAACCTCGTGGCGCAGGGAATGAGCAACAAGCAGATCGCGGAAACGCTCGTCATCTCGCAGCGCACCGCCGAAACCCACGTCGAACACATCCTCACCAAGCTCGGCTTCACCTCGCGCAGCCAGATCGCCGCGCTGGTGGCACAAGGCAAAAAATAAGGAGCGGTTAGCACCCAGCCGCAGTTTTTTGATCTTGGCTGGCGAGGGGCCGGAGGACTGATGCGGCCAACCACCGGTGAATCAAGGTTGAGGAAGCAATTTCAACCGCGCGACCGGGGGCTGATAGTCCTCGCCGGCCTCGGTTGAGTCGAGTGACTGTTTCACCAGCACCTTAAGCGTGCCGATGAGATGGTCCTGCACCGCCTCGCCGGCACCGGACGCATCGTTGGCGAGAACGGCGTCGTAAATCTTTTCGTGGGCGGCGAGGATGTCGGCGAGCGTTCGCGTCTTGATCGTGGAAAGGCCCAGTGCGTGCATCTGCGAGCGCGTGTTGGCCACCGCTTGGACGACGCGCTCGTTGCCCGCCGCCCGGACAATTGTCTCGTGAAAGACCATATCGTGCTTCTGAAAGAGGCGTTCGTCGCCGGCATCGCTCGCCTTGCGCATTCCGGCGAACGCCTTCTTGAAGACCGCGCGATCGCGATCGTTCATTTGCGTCGCCGCGCGATAGGCGGAAGGCGCCTCGAGTAGCAGCCGCAGCGAATAGATCTCCTCGATGTCCTTGACCGACAGTTCGAGGATGCGCACGCCACGGCTGCGTTCGAACCGGACCATGCCGTTGGCCGCGAACTGCAGGAGTGCCTCGCGCACGGGTGTGCGTGACACGCCTAGCTGGCTCGCGATCTCCACGACCGAGTACAGCGAGCCGGGCGCCAATTCCCCGGAAAGGATGGCGGTTCTGATCTGCTCGAAAACCCGCTCGGTCAAGGAGGCGTTGTCGCCCGACAGTGGCTTCACGCGTTCTTACCCTTTCTGTTGACAAGCGAGGAACCAGCTTCGCCCGCGCCATTTCGCCGGCATGTCAAAAGCGCCATCGGTCCCGTACCCCCTTTTCGATCAGCCTACAAGAACGACAGGTCAGCGCCTTGACTGGCCGGTAGGACCGTCTCGGCGTAGAGCCGCCGCCAGCCACGAGCCGGCAGCGGCGCTGGCGTGAACTCGCGCAGGCGCCGTGCCAGCTCGTCCTCGTCCACGAGAAGGTCGAGCCGCCGTGCCGGGACGTCCAGCCGGATGAGGTCGCCGTTGCGCACCGCGGCGAGCGGCCCGCCCGCCGCGGCCTCGGGATCGCAGTGCAGCACCACGGTTCCGTAGGAGGTGCCGCTCATCCTCCCGTCGGAAACCCTGACCATGTCGCGAACTCCCTGGCGCGCCAGTTTCGCCGGAATCGGTAGCGCCCCGGCCTCGGGCATGCCGGCGGCGATCGGGCCGGCCAGGCGTAGCACGAGTACGTGATCCGGGGTGATGTCAAGGTCGGGATCGTCGAGCACCGCAGCGATGTCCTGCCCGGCATCGAGGACGAAGGCCGGGCCGGTGTGCTGCAGCAGTTCCGGGCTCGCGGCCGACGTCTTGATCACCGCGCCGTCCGGGCAGAGCGAACCGGTCAGCACCGCGAGCGCACCAGGCGGACCGAGCGGATCGTCGAGCGGCCGGATGACGTGTCGCGTGTCGTCGTGGGGCCGGACGTCGCTAAGCAGTTCGGCCAGGGAACGTCCGGTGACGCCGACCGTCGACGTTTCCAGGTGCGGTTCGAGCTCGTTGAGTAGTACCGGGACCCCACCGGACTGATGGAAGTCCGGCAGGTAGTTGGCGCCGGACGGTTTGCAGTCCACGAGAAGCGGAACCTTCGCGCCGATAATGTCGAAGTCGGCGAGCGACAGCTCGACACCCGCTCGCCGAGCCACGGCGATCAGGTGGACTAGCGCGTTGGTGGAACCACCGAGGGCGGCCAGGACCTTGATGGCGTTCTCGAACGCGGCTCTGGTGAGGACATCCCGGGGCTTCGGCGTGCCCTGGCGGGCCAGTTCGACGGCGCGCCGCCCGGTGGCGACGCCGTGCCGTAGCCGTGCGCCGGTCGACGCGCCAGGGGTGGCTCCGCCCGGGAGCATCATGCCGAGTGTCTCGGTCAGGCAGGCCATCGTCGATGCGGTGCCCATGACCGCACAGGTGCCTGCGGTCGTCACCAGCTCGCTGCGCGCCTCGGTGATCTCCGCGGTGTCCAGCTCGCCGGCGCGGTGGCTCGCCCACAGCCGGCGGCAGTCGGTGCAGGCGCCCAGCCGTTCCCCACGCCAACTGCCCGTCATCATCGGCCCCACGACTTCCAGCAGCACCGGCTTGTCCGACGACGCCGCGGCCATCAGCTGCGCCGGCACGGTCTTGTCGCATCCGCCGAGCAGCACGGCCGCGTCCATCGGCAGCGCCTGGATCATTTCTTCGGTGTCCATCGCCATGAGGTTCCGGAACAGCATGGAGGTCGGCGAGGTGAGGATCTCGCCGAGCGAGATCGTGGGAAACTCCATGGGGAGTCCGCCGGCTTCGAGGACCCCCCGCCGAACCGCCTGCAGGAGGGCCGGCATATCGCGGTGACACGTGTTGTAGTCGGACGTGGTCACCGCGATCCCGATCACGGGCCGGTCGAGATCGACGTCGTCGAATCCGCGGGAGGCGAGAAACGCGCGGCGCAGGAACCGGCTGAACCCCTCGTCGCCGTACGAGGTCCGGCTGTGGTCGACCGCGGACGTGAAATCATTCTCAGACATGGTGGAACTCGCCTCACTTGTAGATAACGGGTCGCGGTCCTCAGCGGGTCAGCGGCATCGCGATTGGTCGCATCGGCGCGCCTGTCGCGCCTCGGATCTTCAGTCCGGCGCCGATGAAGGCGAACTCGTGGAGCGACTCCGCGGCGAGCTGTTCACAGTCGACGAGCTCCATGATCGGCACCCCGGCCTCCCCGAGAAGGTAGGTATGGACCACTTGCCAGTTCTCGGGATCGTCGGCCGGCATCTGCTCGAGCGCGGAGTTATCGCCGCCGATCAGCGCAGCCCCGGCCCTGGCCAGGAACCGTGCGCCGTCCAGGTTCAGGCCCGGACTGTTGTCGATATAGCGCGCCGGATCCGGCCATTGGGTCATCCGTCCGGTCCTGACCAGTGCGATGTCCCCGGGCAGGAACGTGGTGCCCTGCCGTTTCAGCGCAGCGCGCAGGTCGTCGGCACCGATCCCGTAATTGGCGGGGAGCACATCCACCCCGTGCAGTCCGGCCACGTCGAAGAGCACGCCGCGGCCGATAAGGGGCGGGATCTTGTCAGCGCCGCACTTGGTCCAATGCCGCGAGCTCAGATGCTGCGCCGCGGAGAACCCGTTCCATATTTCGCCGTGGTAGCCGAAATGATTGAGCGTGTCGATATGCGTTCCGGTATGGGTGTACATCGACACCGCGTCGCCGGAATAGGACACCAGCCGGTTTTGCGCATCTCCGGCCCCGGTCAGGTCGTCGAGGATCGTGCCCTTGGGCGTGTGGGTCATCCACTGCTGGAAGGCCGGGTCGCCGGCCTTGACCCACGACGGCATGCCCACGAACATGTCGACGGACAAGTCGATCGCGGCACCGCCATCCGCCCGCCGGATCACCTCACGCGCCGATTCCGGCGACAGCAGGTTGAGCATGCCGATCTCGTCATCGGCGCCGAACGGGCTCTTGGTCACCTTCCGGAACTCGGCGGCGTACGCCGCGATCTTGCGGCGCGTCGCCTCGCTGATCAGCTCAGGTCCACACACGACCAATCTCCTTTCCTACCGTGCCTCGCTGGTCGACGACTCGACTGGACGCGTGATCTCCGTGTACTGATCGGGTTTGCGCTCCGCGAAGATCCCGAGCTCGTATTCGCCGGGAATCACCACGAGCTTCTTCCGGCGCGCCTGGGCGAAATCCACCTCGGTGCCGAAGACTCCGTGATCATTTCCGGCGTTGATCAACACCTCTCCGGCGGGCGAAATCACCTGGCTCTGGCCTAGGAAAGCCGTGCCGTTCTCGTCGCCGGCTCGGTCGGCGACCGCGAGGTAGACGAGATTCTCCAGAGCGCGGACCCGGGTGACGTGGTCGGCGAGAAACACGGCGTCCTGCGGCCAGGCGGTCGGCATCGCGATCACGTCCGCTCCCTGCAGGGCGAGCACCCGCGCCGATTCGGGAAAGCGGAGGTCGAAGCAGATCATCACGCCGATGCGCCCGATCGGGGTCGTCACGACGCGCGGGGCCTCACCGCGACCGGGCTCGACGAAGCGATCGGCGCCGAGGTAGGGCAGGTGCTGCTTGCGGTAGGTCCCGAGCACGCCGTCGGGTCCAAGCGTCACCGCACAGTTGTAGAGCGCGTCGCCGTCGGTTTCGAGAAACCCGACCACCGCGACGGTCGACGCGCGGCGGCATGCCCGCACGAGGTGCTCGATCCGCTGGTCGCCCAGGCCGATGGCCACCTGTTCGGCCTCAGCGCGCGAGGCGAACATGTAACCGCTGAGCGTGCATTCCGGAAACACGACGAGATCGTTGCCCGCCGCCCCCGCCAGTTCGATCGCGTCGATCGTGGCACCGAGGTTGACGTCGAGCTTCGGTCCCGCCGAAGGTAGTTGGGCAACCGCGATCCGTACCGCTTCATCCGTCCGGCTCAAGTCCAGAACACCGCCCTTCTCACTCCGCTCCGGGCCGATATTGGCATGCCGCATGCTGCATATCAACTCCTTGACATGCTGCATGCAGCATGTCACTCTCATCGCCATTCTGGAAGTCATTGGCGCAGGTCAGGGATCTGTCGTCCCGGACGAATTCGCCGAACGACGGGATCGAGGGACATACTCGTGAGTAACGCCGCCGTGGTCACCGGCGCCGGCAGCAGGATCGGCGCCGGCAGCCGGATCGGGGCCGCCGTGGCGCGCTCCGTCGCCTCCACCGGTAAACCCGTCTTGCTGGTGGATCGGAACGCGGCGGGCATCACCGGCGCCGATGTGCCCGTCGACGGCGGCTACACCGCTGTGTGACCGCCTTCCGGCCCAACAGAAAGGATTAGCGATGTCCCTCGGCCTACACGAATCCGTGCAACGGGCCGCGCAGGCCCGGCGGCCACGACTGAGGCTGCCCCGCGGTCCGTTCGTGCCGGTGTGGGCGATGACCGCGGTGCTGTTCGCGATCAGCCCACTGATCGCGCCTGGCAGCCTTTCCGGGGCCGCGTTGAGCTCGATGCTTCCCTTCGCCTCGATCCTGGTCCTCGCCGCGCTCGGGCAAGCCTTCGTGATCACTCAGCGCGGCATCGACCTCTCTGTGCCGGGTGCGATGGCGCTGGCGGCCCTGTTCGCCACCAAGGTGCCCGAGCTGACCGGACTTCCTCTGGCCGTCTCGGCGGTACTCGGACTGCTCGCCGGGGCGGCCGGCGGACTGGTCATCGGCGTGCTGGTGGTGCGGTTCGGGATCGCCGCGTTCGTGGCGACCCTGGCCATGAACACGATCCTCATCGGTGTCGTGCTAGAGATATCGAAGGGATTTCCGGCGTCTGCGAACCCGGCCGTCAGCGCGTTCGCGACCGGTTCCGTGTGGACGGTGCCCAACCTGCTGATCGTCGCGGTGATCCTGGTCGCCATCACCCAGTGGCTCCGGCGGCGCTCGGTGCCCG
Source organism: Saccharopolyspora sp. ASAGF58 (assembly GCF_012277335.1). Lineage (NCBI taxonomy): Bacteria > Bacillati > Actinomycetota > Actinomycetes > Pseudonocardiales > Pseudonocardiaceae > Saccharopolyspora > Saccharopolyspora sp. ASAGF58. The sequence goes on from NZ_CP040605.1 coordinate 7,480,973, forward strand.
GGCGACGCTTCCTGAGCGTGGGCGCCAACCCGGCCGCCGCACGGTTGCTCGGCATCCGAGCCGAGGGGTACCAGGTCTCCGCCTATGCCATAGGCGGGCTCTTGTATGCGTTGGCGGGACTTCTGCTGGCGGCGTACCTGCGTACGCCCGACATCCTGCTCGGCAACACCTACCAGCTGTCGTCCATTGCCGCGGTCGTCCTCGGGGGAAGCCTGCTGACCGGCGGCATGAGCAGCGCGGTCGCCACCGGCGTGGCGGCACTGTTCCTGACCCAGCTCAACCAGGTCGTGCTCGCCGCCGGTGCCGCGACCTCGATTCAACTGCTCGTGCAAGCGGCCGTTCTCGCCCTGGCCGTTGTCTTGCGCCGCGTGCCGCTGAGCGCGATCCCCCGTCGGTTGAGCGGGAACCGGGCCACGTCTCGGTAGTCGGCAGGCATTTCCCCACCACATCCAGTAACCCTCACAATGGAGTGACAATGGTCAACAAGCGACGCCCTGTGCTGGCAGGCGGGTCGATCGTCGTCGCGGCACTCATCGCCGTCACCGGATGCGCGAGCCCGAAGGGCGGTTCCACCTCGAACGTCAACGAGGTGTACAGCGACAAAGGCAAGATCGGTGAAGTCTCCCAACTCAAATCGATCAATGAGTTCTGCGGTACCAAACCGCTGAAGGTCGCGCTGGCCGACGGTACGGGGGACAACGCCTGGCGCAAGACGGCACGGGCCGAGTTCGAGGATGAGGCGAGCAAGTGCCCGAACCTCACCGTCATGCCGTATTCCGACGCCCAGAACAATCCGCAAAAGGCGATCAGCGACATCAAGGCGCTCGTCGCGCAGGGCGCCGACGCCATCGTCGTGTTCCCCGACGCGGGCCAAGCGCTCCTCCCAACGCTGCGGGAGGCGTTCCAGAACGGCGTAGCGATCGTGCCGTGGACCGCCAACCCGGGTGGCACCGCCGGTACTGACTACACCACGTTCGTCGGCCACAACACGGTCAACGACGGGCACACCTGGGCCCGCTGGACCTGCGAGCACCTGGGGGATGCCGGTGGCAACGTCCTGTTCCTGGGCGGCACGCCGGGCAACACCCAGAGCACCACGGAGATCAAGGGCATCGAGGATGAGTTCACGAGCAACCCGGCCTGCAAGAATGCCAAGTTGCTGAACGAACCGGGCAAACCGATCGACACGAACTGGAACCCGGCCCAGACGCAGCGGGTCGTCGCGGGCCTGCTGACCAAGTACAACAAGATCGACGCGATTATCTCGGACTCGGGCGACGGCTCGGTCGGTGGCGTTCGCGCCTTCGAATCGGCCGGCCGCAAGCTTCCACTGTGGACGGCGAACGACAACAACGGCCTGGCGTGCGAATGGCAGAAGGCCAGGGCACAGCAGCCCGGCTTCAACCTCGTGACCGTCTCGAGCCGGACCTGGCTCGTCCGCCTCGCGCTGCGCAAAGCCGTCGCCGCGAAGGAGGGCATCAACAACGACGAGCCGGACATCATCAACATCCCGGTCTACGAAGACAGTTTCGACAGCGGCAAGCAGCCGAAATGCGAGTCGGCGCTGCCGACCAGCGCCATCCTCTCGGCCGAACTCGCGCCCGAGAAGCTCAAGAGCATCTACAACTGATCGATCTGTGCGCTGGTCCGCGGTCGGCGGCCGCGGACCAGCACCGGAAGGGACTCACACGATGGACGAATCGAGCGCCCGCCTGGTGATGCGCGGTGTGACCAAACGTTTTCCCGGTGTACTCGCCCTGGACGGGGTCGACTTCGAGGCCCAGGCGGGTGAAATCCACGCGCTCGTCGGCGGCAATGGCGCGGGCAAGTCGACCCTCATGGCAGTCGCTTCGGGCGCGGTGAAACCGGACAGTGGGCATATCGCGATCGCGGGCCGACCACTGGCCGAGATCTCCCCGGTGGCCGCGCGCGAGCACGGCCTCGCGATCGCCTTTCAGCACCCGACACTGCTCCCGGACCTCACGGTGACGGAGAATCTCATGCTGTCGGTGCCCGCGGCGAAGCGTCCGCGCTTCGGCGAGGCGACGCGGTGGGCGACGGAGAAGTTGCGGGCGATGGGCATGCCGATCGACGCCACCGTCCCGGTTCGCGCGCTCACCCTCGCCGAGAAGCAGGCGGTCGAGATCTGCGGCGCACTCGCGTGCGACCCGAGCGTCGTCATCTTCGACGAGCCGACCGAGCCGTTCATGTCCGCCGAGACCGAGCGGCTGTTCGAGCGGATTCGTGAGCTCGCCGATCGCGGTGTCGCCGTCGTGTACATCAGCCATCGGCTGCCCGACGTGTTCGCCCTCGCCGACCGCATCACGGTGCTACGCGACGGCCAGATACGCGGCACCTTCAACCGGGCCGAGGTGAGCGAACAGGAGGTCATCACGCGCGTCGCCGGGCGGGAGGTCACCTCGCTGTTCCCCGATCGCGCCGCCGATCCGGGCGAACCGGTCCTGCAGGTGCGGGACCTGACATCCGATCGGCTGGGCGGGGTGAGCGTCGCCCTGGCCCGGCGGGAGATCCTCGGTCTCGCCGGCGTCGAGGGCAACGGGCAGCGCGAATTCATCCGGGCATTGGGCGGTGCCGCGCCGAGCCGGGGGCGGGTGCTGATCGAAGGCCGACCGGTCGACGTGTCGAGCCCTCGCCGGGCGCGCGAGTCGGGTGTCGTGCTCATGCCCCAGGAACGTCATGTCGAAGGTGTCGCGACCATTCACTCCGTCCGCGAGAACCTGGCCGTCGCGGCGACCGACCGGACATCGCGCGCCGGAATCATCGCTGTCCAACGCGAAGATCAGCTCGTCGCAAGGGAAGTAGCCGACCTCGGCGTCAAGCTCGCGTCCCCGGACGTCGCCGTCGGGACGCTTTCGGGAGGCAACCAGCAGAAGGTGGTGCTGGGTCGTTCGCTGCTGTCCGATCCCAAGGTCCTGCTGTGCGATGAACCCACCCAGGGCATCGACGTCGGCGTCCGCTCGGACATCTACCACCGGCTGCGGGACACGGCGGACAGCGGCGTGCCCGTCGTCGTGCTCAGCTCCGACAACGTGGAACTCGCCGGACTGTGCGACCGCGTCCTGGTCTTCTCGAAGGGCCGGGTGGTCGCCGAACTGGTCGGCGATGCGATCACCGATAACGCGATCACCGAGGCCGCACTGACCGGTTCGCCCGCCGAGCAAGAGGAGCGGGTCGCGTCGCGGGAGAAAGCACCGGGACGCCGCTGGCGAAAGCTGCTGTCCAGCGAGCAAGGACCGAGCACGTTCCTGATCGCCGCCATCATCGCGCTGACCATCGTCGGGACCACCCAGAACGACCGGTTTCTGTCCAGCTTCAACATCGCCAGCATGCTGGAGCTCCTTGGCCCGCTGCTGTTCCTGTCCGCCGGTCAGCTGATCGTGATGCTGACGGGCGGAATCGATCTCTCGGTGGGGCCGCTGAGCGGAGCGCTCGTCGTCGTCGCGTCGTTCTATGTCAGTGACGACTACGCCATGGGCTGGTGGGTCGTGGGGTTCGTGATGATGGTGTTGGTAGCCGGTGGAATCGGCTTGGTGAACGGCACCTTGGTGAAGTTCGCCCGCGTCACGCCCGTGGTGGCCACACTCGTGACCTATATGGCGCTGCAGGGTTTTTCGCTGTTCATGCGCGATGTCCCCGGTGGCTTGATCGCCGAACCGGTAACCTCGCTGCTCAAGGTCAAGATCGGCCCCGTCCCGTGGCCCGTGATCGCCGGGGCAGTAATTCTGGTCGTTCTCGAACTCGCGTCGCGCCGCACCATGGCCGGTTTGTGCCTGCGTGGCACTGGTTCCGCCGATCAGGCCGCGTACAAGCGGGGCATCCCCGTCACTCGCGTCTACGTGCTGGCTTACGTGGCGGGCTCGATGTGCACGCTATCCGGCGCGTTCTTGCTGGCGGCACAGACCGGCATCGGTGACCCGACGGCCGGCATCTCCTACACTCTCGCCAGCATCACCGCGGTGGTCCTTGGTGGTGCTTCCATTTTCGGCGGCCGCGGAAGCTTCATCGGGGTTCTCTTCGGGGTCCTGCTGCTTCAGGTGACACAGAACACCGCCTCGTTCGCCGGTCTCTCCCAGGCTTGGCAGTACTGGCTTCCTGGCCTGATGGCACTGGTCGCGACCGGACTGTTCGCCCAGGTACAACACCGCACCAAGCGGGTCCGTTGACGCCGCACCGTCCAGTGGCAATTTTTCCCGCAACGACAACCACATCATCCGAGACGGCGAGATGCCGGTGCAGGCGCGCCGCCGGGCGTCCCGCTCCACAGTGCGCCTGCTCCACAGTGCGCCCGCTCCGATTACATCCACTCCACGCGTCGTTGTGACAATGCCTGCAGGCGCAACATCCGCCGACCATGCCGCGCCGGCATAAACCCCCTGTCCACCGCTCAGGGGGAACCTCACTCTCCTCGCCCAACGCGGTGAGGCCATCGAGCCCGGTCAGATCGTGCTCACTGGCGGGCTGACGGACGCCGTGTTCGTCCACCGGGGAGACCAGATCGGAGCCAAGTTCAGCACTCTCGGCTCGGTGTCCCTGACCGCGGTATGACGTAACGGATTCGGCCGTGAGTGATTTTGGGCGCCATAGCACCGAAAAACGCTCACGGACCTCGGTCCTGCACCGCACACACCCTTGCTGGAGCGGACAGGAAGGCGAAGCAACAGAGACAGTAAACTAGAGGTTAGGGTGAGAGGGTGAGGAGCCCGCGACTCTTGGACGGACGGTAATTCCGTCATCTGGTGCTGCTCGACGCACTGGCCCGGCAGAGTAGCGTGGTCGGCGCCGCAGCCGAGCTGCACATCACTCAGCCGGTGGTCACTCGCAGCCTGCATGAGCTGGAGGACATCCTCGGCGTCCAGCTCTTCGAACGAGGGCCACGAGGAATCACACCGACGGTTTTCGGCGAAGCGTTCTACGGCGCCACGGGTGTGCGTTCCGCGAATTCCTTGGAGTTGACTTCCTCACCGGCGTGAACGCCGGTGATTCCTACCGCGCCTGGCGGCGCGGGCTTCGCGCCGCCAGGTCACCTCGGTGGGTTCCTGTTTCACCGCGCTCAGCCCGAACAGGTTCGGGGCTTACGTGCGCTCCGCAGGCTGTCACCGCCAGTCCAGCGGCCTTCGCGACGTTGACCGCCGCGTTGATGTCCCTGTCCAGATGCGCCCAGCACACCCGGCATTGCCAGGTGCGCACGTGCAGCGGTTTGGGTCCGTCTTTGACGCCGCAGTTCGAGCACACCTGACTGGTGGGTTCGAACCTGCCGATCCGGACCACCCTGCGCCCGTACAACTGGGCCTTGTACTCCAGCATCGCCACGAACTCCGACCATCCGGCGTCGTGTACGGACTTGGCCAGGCGGGTGCGTGCCAGTCCCGATACCGCCAGGTCTTCCACCGCGATCGCTTGGTTCTCTCGAATCAGACGCGTGGAGAGCTGGTGGTGGAACTCGCGGCGTGCGTCGGCGACCCGCGCATGAGCGCGAGCCACCGTGATCCTGGCCTTGTCCCGATTTCGGCTGCCTTTCTCTGTGCGGGAGAGGTTTCGCTGTGCCCGTTTGAGTTTCTTCTCCGCTTTGCGCAAGAACTTCGGTGCGGTGATTTTCGCCGCCGTCGGAGAGCACCGCGAAGTGCCCCAACCCCAGGTCGACTCCGATCTCCGGGGAGTCGTCGATGATCGGTTCGGGGTCGGTGTCGATGACGAACGAGGCGAAGTACCGGCCGGCCGCGTCTTTGATCACGGTCACGCTCGACGGCATTGAGGGAAGCGCACGTGACCAACGCACCGGGATGTCACCGATCTTCGGCAACCGCAGCTTTCCGCCCGGCGTGATCGACCAGCGGGCGTTGGCAGTGAACCGGGCCGTTTGCCGCCGATCACGGCGGGTCTTCAACCTCGGCGCCCCCATCTTGCGGCCCTTGCGTTTCCCGCTGATCGAGTCAAAGAAGTTCTTGAACGCCCGCTCGGCATCCCGCAACGCTTGCTGCAAGACCACCGCTGACACCGTACCCAGCCAAGATCGGTCAGGCGTTTTCTTCGCCTCAGTGATCAACGTCTTCGACAGCTCAGCGGATTTCGGTGCGGGAAGCCCTTCAGCATAGGCGACCTGGCGTGCCCGGATGGCATCGTTGAACACGACGCGAGCACACCCGAACGCCTGAGCCAGTGTGGCCTGCTGGTCCGGCGTCGGGTACAAGCGGAAACCGTACCGAAGCTGCACACCGTGATCATATACCGTTGGTTTCATCGCTGAACACAAAGAGTTTCGTACTGGCCGGCTTGGCATTGCTTCCGCATGCTCCACGAGCACTTGGTTTCCGTGACGAAGTACCGGCACCCAGTGTTGCGCGAACGCCACATCAGCCGCGTGGAAGAGGCGATGCGCGAGGTGTGCGCAGACTTCGAAACCGACCGGTGGAATTCAAGCGGCGAACCCAACCACGTGCACCTACCGGTGAACTCCCCCGCCCACAATCGCGATCTCGCGGCTGGTGAACAGCCTCAAACAGAGGTCTCGTCCCGGTTCATGCGCAAGGGAGTTCCCCGAACCGCAGTGGCACTACTGGCAAGCCAAAACGCCTCTGACCCGGCTCATATTTCGCCGGATCGATCCGCGGAGCCCCGGACATCAGCTCGCTCAAACAGTACATCGAGCAACAGCAACGCCCCGTTGAGAACGGGCCACTCAGCCCTTGGCGGGCTTCGCGACGCGGTGCTTCACCACCGCCCTGAAGGGCGGCGCACTGCACCGCATTTCGGTAGCCCGCAACTTCCATTGAAATCGAACCTTCGATTTCAATGGAAGTTGCGTCCATCGGCGTGTCGAGGTACGACACACCGACGCCTGTGGAGAACTCCCGCAATTTCAATGGAAATCGGTGCGTTGGCGACGGCACGACGCTGCAGGATGCGTCGGTCATGGAGCTGATCTGCTCCAAGCTGCACGCGCCAGCGCGAAGGACACGTGACCATCGCGCGGCTGTCACGAGCCGCCGGAGCCAGGCGCGGGCCTACGCCGACGTTTCCTGGCCGGCACGGGTCCACAGAACGGATACCGCGGACGCGGCACGATCGGTCCGGACCTCGATGAACTCGCCCAGGATCGTCGCGCGGTCGAAGAGCACCGGCTCGTCGCCTGCGGAATAGGTCACCCGGTCGCTGAGGAACACCGGAACGCCGGTCGGCTTTTCCAGGATCTTGCCCAGACGAGCCGAGAGCACGCCGGGGTTGAGGCGTTCGGTAGCCCGTTCCACCACGGCGCCGGTTTCGGCCAAGGCGCCGTAGAGCGAGGTGCTGGTGAAATCGACGTGCGCCAGCGGTCCGGCGACGGCTTCCGGAAGCCAGGACACCTGGTGGATCGCGGGTACACCACCGACTCGACGCAACCGTTCGACCCGCACCGCCGGTGCACCGGCTTCCCGGCCAAGCCGGACCGCCACCCATCCGGGTAGCTTGCGCCTGGTCCGGCTCAGCAAGACGGTGTCGATCGGGTGCCCTTGCGCGCGGAGCTCGTCGGACAAGCTTTGCAGCGATCCGATGTTGTAGACGGCTTTCGGCGCCGTCACGAAGGTGCCCCGACCGGCCTCCCGGGTCACCAGCCCGCGTTCGGCGAGCACCTGCAGCGCCTGCCGCAAGGTCATCAAAGTGACGCCGTATGCGGTGCTGAGCTCACGCTGCGCTGGCAGCGCCTGGCCGGACTCATACATCCCTGCCTTGATCTTGGCCTCGAGGTCCGCGGCGATCACCGCGTACTTCGGCGTGCGTGGCCCGCGATCACTGCCCAACACCCCGTCCGCTCCTCAGCTCACCCGTCGGCCGTGTCCAGCGCCGCCCGCAGCGACGCAACACTGGCGCCGAGCTGTTCAGGACCGGCACCGTCGAGAACTTTACGCATCAGCGCCGAGCCCACGACGACGCCGTCCGCATACCGCGCCGCCTTGGCGGCATGGTGCGGGGACGACACCCCGAAACCGGCAAGCACGGGCAGGTCGGTGCGGCGTCGAAGGGACATGGCGAGCTCCCGTCCGGAACCCGCCAGTTCCAGTCGCTCGCCGGTGGTGCCCATCAGGCTCACGGCGTAGACAAACCCCCGGCTGCGCTCGACGATCACCTGCTGCCGTTGCGGAGGGGTGACCGGCGAGGCCAGCAGGACCAGGTCGATACCGTGTCTGCCGGCCACCTCGGACAGCGATCCGGCCTCGTCGACCGGCAGGTCCGGGACGATGAGCCCGCCAATCCCGGACTCGCACAGTGCCCGGCAGAACTCCTCCGCACCGTTGCGGAACACGAGATTCGCGTATGTCATCACGACCAGCGGCACGGATAGGCCAAGGCCGGCGACGTCGCGGAGGATCCGCTCGACGGTTGCCCCCCGCCGCAGCGCTTTCTCAGACGCGCGTTGCACGGTGGGCCCGTCAAGGGTCGGATCGGAGAAGGGCAGCCCGATCTCGATGAGATCGGCACCAGCTTGCTCGCTCGCATGGAGGTAGTCGGTCCAGTTTTCGGTGATACCTCCCGTGATGTACGGGGCGAGGATCTTGCCCCCGGCGTCGCGGACCTGTCGGGTCTGGGCTTCGAGAGCCTTGACCTCGTGGCGCAAGGACTTCATCGGGTCGACTCCATGAGGGTTGGCATGTCCTTGTCACCGCGGCCCGACAGGGTCAGCAGCACGGTCGCGCCTGGGGGAATCTCACCTTGCTCGACCGCGCGGAGCACCCAGGCGACGGCGTGCGCGGACTCGAGCGCGCAGAGAATCCCCTCGGATCCCCCGAGCTTGCGCAGAGCCTTGACGACCTCGTGATCGTCCACCGTCACATAGCGGGCGCGGCCGAGATCGGCGAGGTACGCGTGCTCGGGACCGATGCCCGGATAGTCCAGCCCCGCCGCGATCGAATGCGCCTCGCTGATCTGCCCGTGCGAATCCTGCAGCACCTTCGTCCTGAAGCCGTGCAGCACCCCGGTGGTACCGGCATTGACCGCGGCACCACCTGCCGCCTCGACCCCGACCAACTGGGCGGGGGTGTCAAGGAAACCGGCGAACGTGCCGGCCGCGTTCGAGCCGCCGCCGATACATGCGACGACGAAGTCCGGCGTGCCCGTACGCAGCTCAGCCGCGCACTGCGTCCGCGCCTCGTCGCCGATCACCCGCTGGAACTCCCGAACCATCCAGGGATACGGATGTGGCCCCATCACCGAGCCGATGCAGTAGTGACTGTCATCCACCGAAGAAACCCAATGCCGCAGGGCCTCGCTGGTCGCGTCCTTCAACGTCCGGCTGCCCGTGCTAACCGGCACCACTTCGGCGCCGAGCATGCGCATGCGGAAAACGTTGAGTTCCTGACGCTCGATGTCCCGTTCCCCCATGAACACCGTGGCCGCAAAGCCCAGCCACGCGGCTGCGGTCGCAGTGGCCACCCCGTGCTGTCCCGCCCCGGTCTCGGCGATCAGCCGACGTTTCCCCATCCGCTGTGCGAGCAACGCCTGACCAAGCACGTTATTGATCTTGTGCGAGCCGGTGTGCAGGAGATCTTCCCGCTTGAGCAGCAATGTGATCCCTAGCTCGGCCGACAGTCGCCAGGCCGGCGTCACCGGGGTCGGCCGCCCCGCATAAACCGACAAAACGCGCTCGAGCCGGCTCCGAAACGACGGATCCCCCCATGCCGCGCGAAATTCGCGCTCGACCTCGTCGCAGGCCGGCACCAACGACTCCGGCACGAACCGACCTCCGTACTCGCCGAACCGGCCAAGCCCGCTCGGCGGCCGCGCATCCAGCGCGCCCCCATCCGGGTGCCCCGCCTCTCCAACTGTTCTAGAACTCATTGCTATGTTCTAGCACACCTCACCGGATGAGTTCTAGAACCCATCGAAGAACACCCGTGAGTGTTTGTGGGTGCTATGGCACCCACAAACGCTCACGGGTGATGCTCCGTGGACGGGTGGAGCAGCGGCTACAAGACGGCTTCCAGCAGTAGGTCGCTGCCGCGCCAGGTGGCTGCCAACTCCTGCACCGGCAGGTTGAGCGCCTCACCGAGGCAGATGATCGTGCCGAATCCGGGAGAAGGTAGCCGTCCGGTCTCGATCTTGCGCAGGGTTTCCGGCGAGATGCCAGCCGCGTGCGCGACTTCCGCTAGGTCGCGTCCCGCTCGCGCGTGGCGCAGCAGGGCGCCGAGACGCCTGCCTGCTTCGATCTGATCAGGTGTTAGCGGTTGGCGGACCATGCGCCCAGGATATGACTGGTATTACTATACCGGCAAGTGTTAGGGTGGCGGTATAGTAATACCAACACCCTGTGACGCGAGGTATTCGTGATTGAACTGAAGACGCCTGCGGAGATCCAACGCATGCAGGTCGCCGGGCGTTTCGTCGCCGAAATACTCTCCGAGGTCGGCCAGCTCGCCGACGTGGGCATCAATCTCCTGGACCTGGAGCACCACGTGCGCGGCATGATCAAACGACGCGGGGCGGAGTCGTGCTACTGGGACTACGCGCCCTCCTTCGGACGCGGCCCGTTCCGCAACGTCATCTGCCTGTCGGTCAACGACGCCGTCCTGCACGGCCTGCCCCACGACTACACGCTGCGTGACGGCGACGTACTCAGCGCGGATCTCGCGGTCAGCGTCGACGGCTGGGTGGCCGATTCGGCGCGCACGGTCGTCGTCGGGACCGCCGCCGAGGAGGACTTGCGGATCATCCGCGCCACCGAGGAAGCGTTGGAGGCGGCGATCGAGATGGCGCGTCCGGGTAACCGCCTGGGTGACGTCTCGGCGGCCATCTGGGCGGTAGCCCACGACTACGGTTACCCGGTCAACACCGAGTTCGGCGGCCACGGCCTCGGCCGCACCATGCACGAGGGACCCCACGTTTCGAACAAGGGCCAGGCAGGGCGCGGCCTCACGCTCCGGCCGGGCCTGACCCTCGCGCTCGAACCCTGGTTCGCCCGCACGACCGACCAGATCGTCTATGACGCCGACGGCTGGACCATCCGGTCGGCCGACGGCTCACGCACGGCCCACTCCGAGCACACGGTCGCCATCACCGAGGACGCCCCCTTGGTGCTCACCCGGCGTGAACCGGAGGACCCGTAACGCGGAGTGATTCAGCCAGTCGTCGATCCACAAAAGACGCCTAGCACAGACACCGGTGGCTCCCAGCCCAGGTCGGACAGGGAGCCACCGGAGAGAGGCAGGTCAGACGCGCACGCTGGCGGCCTGCGGGCCCTTAGGGCCCTGGGTGACCTCGTAGGTCACGTGCTGGTCCTCGGACAACTCACGGAAGCCCGAGGCCTCGATGGCCGAGAAGTGCACGAACACGTCCGGGCCACCGTCGTCGGGGGCGATGAAGCCGAAGCCCTTTTCCGCGTTGAACCACTTCACGGTTCCCTGTGCCATGACGATCTCCTTAGAACCTAGAGCTAGAACCGGCGCGACACCTTGCGTGCCTGCCAGGGCCGGCGGGATTTCAGACGGCTGCTAACTCCAGCTTGACCAAAGAGAGCGGCTCGCCCGCATCGATATCCTGCGAGCGTGCACGAAACACGATCCAGAACTACTGCGACCACAACAGACACTACACCACCATGAGCTTCATCAACAGGCGGACCGCCCCGGGCGTGTCGCAACGAGCTTCATCAACAGGCGGACCGCCCCGGGCGTGTCGCAACTCTAGGCGAGTGGGTCCGCTCCCGATCATGCTCCGCCATGGAGGACGAGGGCTACGCCGGCATCACTGGCGTTCGGGGCGGAGAGAACATCCATCAGCGTGAAATCGAGGAGTTCCGCTACCCGCAAGGGCCTGACCAGCCATACCTATGGTCCCATTAATCCACAGTGGACCTTAGGGTCGCCACTGCGTGGGCTCACCCACGACCTATCGCTCCGGCAGCATGCGGGTTTAACAACCCTGCGATGCCACGTGAGCTGAGGGTTTCGCTCATGGAATTGCCACGAACACGGCGATCCGCGCCCCGCGGAGCACGACATCAGCAGGCGTTGAGCCATTGGAGTGGTTTTTCGGCAAGGCCCGTCGGCCGTGATCGGGAATCTGGACACTGGCTGGGCACGGTGGATGCGACTCGCTGGGAGTGCTATGAGCTCTGGATCAGCCTTGCCAGATAGGCAAACCGATGCTTCGGGCGGGGCCAGGGTGCGCGATGTGGTCCACGATGTGGTGGCCGAGGTCGCGTCGGACGAACTACCTTTGGTGGCCGGACTGGCGCGGTCCGACGACGCCACGGTCGTGAGGCGGTTGAGCCGCTGGGGCCAGCGGCGGGAGCCGTTGGGTTTCGGCTTGGCCGAGATCGCGGCGATGGTGACTCCCGTCGTGTGGCTGGCGGTCGACGAGGTGGCGCAGCGGCTCGCCGGCGCCGCCGTGGACGGCGCGGCGAAGGGCGCAAAGGGCTTGCTGGGCAAGGTCTTCCGCCGGAAGAAGACGCCCGCGGTCGTCCCGCCGCTAGCCCCCGAGCAGCTCGCCGAGGTGCGGCAACGGGTACTGGAGCTGGCCGCGCAACGCGGCCTGGAGCCAGAACACGCGATCACGATCGCCGACGCGGTGGTGGCTCGGCTGGCGCTGCCCCGCGGTCCAGCGCAGGGCCCCACCGATCCGGACGCCAGCACCCCGGCCCATGGCTAGCGCCCGATGACCAAGACGATTCATCAACCGCAAACCGACGAGCGGGCGATTGTGGCGGGCACGACCATACGCTTCGTGCTCCTGGTGGCGCTGCTGTTGGTGAGCAGCGGCCGGATGATGCTGGATGTCGCGCTCGGGTTCTACGGCGAAGGCGACATGAGCTGCGTGCTGGCGGCCGGAGGAGATCCCAGCCAGAACTCCAGCCTGTACATCGGCGCCATCGTCCACGCGCCCGCGTTCGAGGCATGCACCGCTAGCTACCAGTCATCGCCGCCGTGGTGGCTGACCCTCGTCGTGTGGCCCACGCTGCTGCTGATCGGTGCAGGCCTGCTGTTCTGGGGCCTGCCGGCCTGGCGGACGCGGCGGGGACGGGTCGTCCCGCTGGAGGCGATCGACCGCGATGGCGCGCTGCATCGGCTGCTGGGCGAGTTGGCGGCGGTGGCGGGCCTGACCCGTGTGCCGCGTGTCGTCGTCGATCCGGCGGCGCCCTCGACCGGTGCGGTGGTGTTCGGCCGCAATGGCCGGCCGACCGTCTGCCTGGACGGTGGTCTGCTCGCCCGCAGGCGCACCGACTCCCCCGGTTTTCGGGCGGTGCTGCTGCACGAGTTGGCCCACATCCGCAATGGCGATGTCACCATCACGTACGTCACTGTCAGCCTGTGGCGGGTGTTCCTGGGTTTGGTGCTGCTGCCTTTTCTGGTCCGCTACATCACGATGTTCGCCCACGAACTGGGATCGACGATCGGCCCCAACGAGGAGCCGGTGGCCACGCGTGGCCTCCTGCTCACGGTATTCCTGGTCGTGCTGGTCTACCTGGCGCGCGCGGATGTGTTGCGCAGCCGGGAGATGTACGCCGACCTGGCGGCCGTGCGATGGGGCGCGGACCCCCGAACCTGGGCCGCCAGGACACCCGCCGCAGCCGGAGGCGCACCGCGGCCGGCGTTCGGTTCGTTTGCCGAACTGTGGCGCACCCATCCGCGATGGGATCTGCGCCGGGATGCCCTGACCAATCCGGCGGCACTGTTCGCTGTGCCGGCGTTGCCGATGTTTCTGGCCGGGGCCGCCGCCGCGCTGATCAACGCACATTTGTGGTCCTTGGCGCAGCAGTACGCCCAGAACAACAAGTGGGCCGAGCAGGCGGCGGCGCTGACGGCGGCGACGCTGGTTTCGGGTGTTGCTGGAATCGCCCTGTGGCGTGCAGTGGCCCATGCGAGGCTCACCGCTCGGCGTGCACCATCCGGTGTGCGGGCGGGGCTGTGGCTGGGAGCCGGGATGGCGGCTGCGGAACTGTTCGTCAACCGCGCTGTCCTCTTCGGGTGGCTTCCCGCGCAACCCGCGGTCCTGGTGCTGGTGGTGCTCGCAGGAGTGGTCTTCGCTTGGTGGACAACACAATGCGCCCAACTGTGGAGCGTAGTGTGGCCGGGGCGTCGGATCTGGACGGCGATGCTGCCGGGCCTGGCAGCCGGATGCGTGGCGTTGTCAGCGTGGTTCGCGTGGTGGCAGGGCGTGGGAGCGATCATCGGGCACGGGTGGCAGGTCAACCCGGATGGCGTCCGCCAACTGTTGATGCAGGGACTGTCGCCGGACCAGGTCGCGGAGCACTACACGGCGTTGTCCGCGATTGCCTTTGGGTGGCCACAACTGCAGACGATCACCTACTTGCCCGTTGTGCTGTCCGCGGTTGCGGTGTTGTGGCTCATGCCGCTGCTGGCCTGGGTGATTCCTCCGGCCCCGGTCTCGCCCCGCTGGGTGCGCGACGCCGTGGGGGCGTCCGGTGGCGTGCCACCGCACGGGGAGGGGTTGCCGCCGCTGCGACGGGCGTTGCTGCCGGGCCTGCTGGGCGGGGTGCTGAGCTGGGCAGTCGTCGTGTGCGTGATGGCGTACATGCACACGTGGCAGCCGCCGCTCGGGCAACGAGACGTCACCACCTTGCTCTACCAGGCATGGGTGTTCTTGGCCCTGGTAGCGGCTGTGGTCACCGCCGCCGTAATCGCGAGCGTGCTGGCGAGTCGATACCGGCTTCTCATTGCGCTCATCGCGGCCGAGACCGCGGCTTTGGCGGGTTTCGCCGGGGTTTTCGTGCTCGCCGACATGGACGGCTGTGTCCAGCCGCTGAACACACTCCAGTCGTCCTGCGTGGTGAGTCCCGCCTCGATCTGGCTTGGCTTCCAGCACATCCTGGGAGTCATCCTGGTGCTTGGTGCGCTGGTGGCAGTCTTTGCGGCCGCCGCCGTGTCGGCGATCCGCAGAGCGTGGCCGCCAGCGACGCAAGAGCCCCGGGCGGGGCGGGATGGTTTGCTCGCCCGCCGGACTTGCGTAGGCGCGTTGTGCGCAATGGCGGTGGTGATCACGTTGGCCCAGGAGATACCGCTGGTCTTGAAACGCCCACTGGAACACGCACCGGCCGTGGGAAGGATCGTTCCCGGCGACAACACAGCGGTTTCCGCCCACACGCGTGCGATGCAGGTGATCGCCTGGAGCCGAGTCGGGGGATGGGCGCTGATGGACCGCTTTGCCGCCGACGCCCGCAGCCTGTCCGAGGTCCTGCGCGAGGCCGCGACCGTCACGAAAGGCGCCATCGATCCGGCCCGCGTTCGCCCCTTCTGCGATGACCTCGCCCAGATCGCGCGAGACGCCGATCGCTTCTTCCCGGTACCCGAGCCGCAGGCCCAATCCCGCTGGCAGGAATTCATCGCGCAGGCGAGGGAGAGCAGCGCGGACTGCGGACAGGCCCTGGACCATGAAAACGGCCGCCTCTTCCTCGTGGCGGTACGCGAAATGACCGAGGCGGGAGACACCCTCAAGGCGGTGAAGGACCGGATCGGCACGGTGGCGCACGACGGCGGTTTCTAGCGCTTCCCGAGCCGCTCCCCCTGGCAAACGCCGACATCGGGTAATGACCTTGATCGGCAGGTCACCACGGGTGCGCACTGCAAGCGCTGGGGACCGTAGCTCACTGGGCTCACCACCGTAGCTTGGTGCCCCGGATCCGAACGGTCTCCATGTGCACCGAAAAGGCCAGGCGACTAAGGATATTCGCTTTCGGCGGGAACGGCACATCCGGAAAACTCAACATCGTGACACCAGACATGGACCGCCTGGGGCGTGACCTCTGTTCAGCGGCCGGGGACGGCCTGACCTCAGACGAGATGGGTGAGGTCATCTCCCGCACAATCGTCGGCCTGGTCGCACACGACTCCCTCCACGTGTGCTGGCGGAACCCGGATACGAACATGGCCTCATTCGGATTCTGGCATCGGCTTACCGCGAAGATCGGCCGAATGCAGATGATCAACTTGTACTCGGGCCAGGAGCCGGCCCATCCTGCCGAGCACGCACACCGAGGCGTCCTGGCGCAGGTGGTGAATGCGCGCGACCGGCTTGCGTACAAGATCCTGCTGGACAACGGGTTCGGCAGCGAGTTGCGTCTGCTCCTGCGGGGCTCCCATGGGTCGTGGGGAACACTCGTGCTGTTCCGGGAACAGGGCGGCAGACCCTTCGAACAATGCGATGTGGACCGCGTCGCGCAGCTTGTCAAACCCCTGGTGGCGGCGTCGCGGAGCTACATCAGGGCAACCCCCCTGCGTCCACCGGACCAGGACCTGCCCCCAGGAGTCATCATGGTGGGCGCCGATCACGCGGTACGCGGGATCACTCCTGAGGGGCACGCGTGGCTACGTGAAATACGCCTGCCAGCGTCCCTGGCGAAGCCCGAGTGGGCAGCGACAGCTCTCTCGAGCGAGGTGGCGATGGCCAGCCGGAGGTTCGTACGTGACCCAACAACATCGCGCCCGGTGGCCTGTTTGCCCTCGGCATACGCCGGACGTTGGGTCAGCATCCAAGGCCAGCCTCTCAACGCGGATGGCACGGGCGACGTGGCAGTGATCATCCAGGCGGCTGGTGTGGAACTGCTGCCCGCTCTGTCGGCCTGGTACGACATCACTGGCAGAGAACGCACCATCATCGACCAACTCCGCGAGGGCATACCCGCCAAGCAGATCGCCCGACGGCTCGACTTGTCGGTGCACACCGTGAATGATCACCTCAAGTCGATCTACCGGAAAATCAGCATCACCAGCCGCGAGGAGATCATGGCTGTGCTGTCTCGTTGAGGTCGATTGGTCAAGCACCTCACGGGAGCCGATTTCGCATGAAGAAGTTCCACATACGGTTGGCGATATCAGTACGGTTGTCGTCCCCGGGCCAGAAGTGAGTGCCCCGATAGACGCGCCACACCACCTGAACGCCCGCACGGCACGGGCCGTACACGGCGGCCTCCACCGGTACACCCGGTTCCGTGACCGGGGTCGCCGGGCAGTCGTTTCGTCGTAGCCATTCATCGCGGTGCGCGACGGCGAGCGGGGGAAGGCTGATGAGGTCACCATCGCTGTGGAACAGACCCACCGCGATCGGGCGATCCGGTACACAGGGGCTGCCGGTGAACGAAGGGGAAACGCCACCGTAGGCGGCAACCGAGGCGAACACCGTGGAGGCGTCGCACGCGAGCCTGGCCGACATGTTGGCGCCGCTGGAGAAGCCCTCCACGTGGATCCGGCGCGGATCGACACACCAGGTTCTGGAGATGTCCTTGACCACCTCACGCAGGTAGGTGACGTCACCGGACCGCTGGGCTGCGTCCCACACCAGTCCTGCCCCTGCCGACGGGTAAGCGACGATGAAGTACCTGGTAGCGGCGGCAGTTGACCAACGAGTCTCCCTCTCGTGCAAGAAGTACGGCTGGAGCGCGCCGTGGAGGCTGAGCAGCAACGGCACCGAAGGTCCGGACAGACCCGGTGGCACGTTCACGTGGTAGGTCCTGCCCGCGGCCTCACGGCTGACGGTTCCCGAGGTTGGGACTAGCGTGCAGCCTGCTCCTCCCGTCGCGGTTGCGGAAGCGGAGGGGGTGCCGGTGATCAGAAGTCCCATGCACATCGAGACGGCGAGCAACCGGGCGGTGAGCCGTCTGGCGACGGTAGCGCGTGACAGCCTTGGGGGGCGGGTAGCTGCGTGCACCCTGGTTTCTCCTTGTCGGCGGTGTGATCAGCGGACGTCACACAGTACTGCGCGGCCTGGCCGCCGACACGGCTGCATGGCCACATCCGCGCTACAGGCAACACGTGCTCTTGTCACCCCCCAAAGCTTGGGATTCACGAACTTCCCGCGCCGAACGATCCTCGAAGTTGCGCGCTGGTAGTTGGCTGACGGCCCAATCGACCGACAGACCCTTACCTCGCGCGTCAGGGATCAAGGGCTATGAATACGATCGGGAGAACACATGCGATCTGCCGAGCTGACAAAACCAATGCTAGGCAGGAAAATCGGCGCCGCACTCGCGGCGACTGCGGCAGCACTCGCGTTCACCGCCGCGCCTGCCCAGGCCGCTGCGGGCAACGCGGACCTGCTGTGGCACAACCCGAGGACCGGCGACGTGGGCGCTTGGCTCACCGACGGTCACGGCACGGTGCTCGGGGACAACAGGCTGTCCTGGAAGTGCGGGCCCGACTGCGCCAACCAGTGGCGCGTGGTCGGCGGCGGTGACTTCAACAACGACTTCACCTCCGACGTGCTGTGGCACAACGCCACGACGGGCGAGCTGTCCGCGTGGATCCTGGACGGCAAGGGCACCGTCACGAAGGCGTTGAGCCTCGACTGGAAGTGCGGCCCCGAGTGCGCGAACCAGTGGAAGGCCGTCGCCATCGGCGACTTCAACGCCGACAACAAGTCGGACATCGTGTGGCACAACGCGTCCACCGGCGAGGTGGGCACGTGGCTGCTCGACGGCAAGGGACACGTGACCGGCAACCCGAACCTGTCCTGGCCGTGCGGGCCCGACTGCGCGAACCAGTGGAAGGCCGTCGGTGCCGGTGACTTCAACGAGGACAACCTCGACGACCTGTTGTGGCACAACGCCACCACCGGTGAGGTGTCGGCATGGCTCACCAACGGCAAGCAGACGGTGACCGGTGACCTGAAGCTGTCCTGGAAGTGCGGGCCCGACTGCGCGAACCAGTGGAAGATCGTCGGTGTCAACGACTTCAACAACGACTTCAAGAACGACGTGGTGTGGCACAACGCCACCACGGGTGAGGTCGCGACGTGGACGTTGAACGGCAAGGGCGCCGTGACCGGTGACCCGCGCCTGTCGTGGAAGTGCGGCCCCGGCTGCGCGAACGACTGGAAGGCCGTCGCCACCGGCAACTTCGGCTGACGCCGACGAGCCCGGCGCTTCCCCGGCTATGACTGGGGCAAGCGCCGGGCTCGTACCGGATCAGCCCGGACCGCCGCTGCGTACCGAGCTGCGACGAGCATGCTCTGCTCGGGTTCGACGCGGAGGAGATCCAGCGCCATCTCGTACACCACGGGGTCGGGCTTGTAGGCGCGCACGAGTTCGCTGGAAAGCACGCGGTACCAAGGTAGAGCGCCTCGGCGGCCGATATCGGCGAGCATCGCCGTGGCCGCGTTGGGCAGTGCCGCCAGGGTGAACGTCCCGACAGGGCGCGGAGAGCAGCCGCCGCATCCGGCCACGGGCGCAGCCGTTGGGTGACCAGTGCGAGCCGGTCCAGGGCCGAGGCGTCAACGGTGAGTCCTTGTTCTTCGACTGCTGTGGCCAGGGCCAGTCGGTTGATCCGGACGGGTACCCGTCGGGTCGTGAGTGGCAATGCCGGTTCTTACCGGAACAATCACTCACGACCGGTACCCGTCGGGTCGTGAGTGGCAATGCCGGTTCTTACCGGAACAATCACTCACGACCAGTGCCCGTCGGGTCGTGAGTGGCAATGCCGGTTCTTACCGGAACAGCCACTCACGACCAGTGCCTGTGGCGTCGTGAGCGGTGTCGCCGGTTCTTACCGGTGTCATGTCTTGGTAGCTGTGTGAATCCCCTGACGTGCCTAACCCACCCATGGAAGAAGCGGAAGAGCCAGAAAGGAGCGCCCGGCGCCGGGGAGAGCCGTAACCTGCTTTCAGGACGGGAGCGGGTCTCGCTGCTGCCAGTGGTGAGGGCTATCTGGGCGCCGCGTGGCCAGACTCCGGTGTTGACCCACCGATGTTCCTGGAAGCGGATGTCGATGGCCGGTGTGCCGGCGTATCAGCCCGACCGCAGCCGGCCACGTTCGTGTTCCAGAACAGGCACGGTGCCTACAACACCGCCTCGCTGATCGAGTTCCTCACCGACCTGCGGGAGCATCTGGGCGGTCAACCGGTCACCTTGATCTGGGATGGGCTGCCCGCATATCGGTCGGCGGATATGACGGCATGGCCGGCCACTCAGCGGCGGTGAATGTTCGTCCTTAGTGGACATCGTCACGCACCGACGCTCCACTGCGGACACACCCCGCGCCCGGCCCCCACCATGCTCGGCCGGGTCAGCGCAGCGCGGCCGACTCGGAGCCGAGCAACTCCTGCGGCAGACGTCCGGCCAGCGTGGCCCAGTCCCGCATCGCCCCGGCCAGGCCGGCCACCTCCGGCTCGCCGAGCGCCTGCGGGCCGTCGCACAGCGCCGCGGCCGGGTCCGGGTGGACGTCGATCATCACCCCGTCGGCCCCGGCCGCCACGGCCGCGCGGGCCAGTGGCAGCACCAGCTCTCGCCGCCCGGCCGCGTGGGACGGATCGACCACCACCGGCAGGTGCGACCGGGCCTGCGCGACCAGCACCGCCGAGAGGTCCAGCGTGTTGCGGGTGGCGGGTTCGAAGGTGCGGATGCCGCGCTCGCACAGCACGATTCGGGTGTTGCCACGCAGCGCGATGTACTCCGCGGCCAGCAGCCACTCCTCGACCGTCGCGCTCATGCCTCGCTTCAGCAGCACGGGCTTCCCGCTGTCCCCCACCGCTTCCAGCAGACCGAAGTTCTGCATGTTCCGCGTGCCGACCTGGAGCATGTCCGCCCAGCCGGCGACCAACTCCACGTCTCGGCTATCGACCACCTCGGTGACCACCGGCATCCCTGTCTCGGCACGAACCTCGGCCAGGATGCGCAACGCCTCCGCGCGCAGGCCCCGGAAACCGTACGGCGAGCTGCGCGGTTTGAACGCGCCGGCCCGTAACAGTGAAGCCCCCGCGGCCTTGGCGAGCCGGGCAGCGGCAAAAGTCTGCTCCGGCGTCTCGACCGCGCAGGGTCCGGCGATCAGGGTGAACGTGTCCGGGCCGATGGCGACGCCACCGACCTCCACCACCGAACGGCTCTCGCGCGCCTCTCTGCTCACCAGCGGATACGCCGACGCCACGCGGGCAGACCCCGGCCGCAACCGAAAGCCGATCAGTGCGCGAGCCCGGTCCAGGATCTCGACCAGCTCCCCGCGGTTGGCCGCCGTGGCGATCACATACCCGGCGCGGCCGTACGCGTCGACCGGCGGGGCGACGCGCTGCCCGGGTTTCGCGGTGACCGTCACGGCCCGCACGCCGGGTAGCGCCCTGGTCTGCTCCACGCCGGTCACCTCTTCGAGCACGCCTTCCTCAGGCGGCAGCAGGAACTGGATGCCGGCATAGCCCTCGAACGACTCCGGCAGCTCGATCTCCGCGCCCGCCGCGAAGCGAACCTGGGCCTCCAGCAGGTCGATCCCGGTGCCCAGCCGGAACAGCTCGGGAATCATGCCCCCGGCCAGGCGCGGGTTGATCTCGACGACGGCGGTGCCGTCCGGGCCGTGCTTGACCTCGGTGTGACTGGGGCCGAACTCCAGCGACACCGCGGAAAGTGCCGCACGGACCGCCGCGGCCATCTCCTCGGCGACCGTGGCGGGCAGATCCGCGGGCACGATGTGCCTGCTCTCCACGAAGTTCGGGCCTGGCGTCACGGTTTTCTCGACGATGCCGACCAGCCGTTGCTCCTTGCCAGTGCCGAACATCTCCACGCTGTACTCGGGCTGGTCGAGGAACTGCTCGACCAGCGCGGCGCGGCGGGTCGCCTGGCCTCGGCCGTTCTCGGTGACGGCCAAGACCCGGTTCACCTGGGCGATCGCCTCCCCGACGGTGGCGCACAGCAGCACGTTGGTCGAGCCCGAGTCGTCCACCGGCTTCACCACACAGGGCAGGCCGACCCCGGCGACCGCTTCCCAAGCGGACACGGCGTCGGTGACGACGGTGTACACCGGCTGCCGCAGACCGGCCTCGGCCAGCGCGGCCCGGAGCGCGCCCTTGTCGCGGCAGCGTCCGACGGCCTCGGCGTCGGCCGCGGGCAGGCCCAGCCCGGCGGCCAGGCGGGCGGCCGTGGCCAGGTAGAACTCGCTGGTCGTGGTCACCGCGGCGATCGGGGCTCGACCGGCCACCCTGCCGACCGCCTGGTTCAGCGCGTCGAAGTCGTTGGTGTCGCAGGTGACCACCGTGGCCCCGGTATCGGCCAGGCCCAGATACCGCTCGGGCCAGTTGGTCATCAGCACGGCCCGGTAACCGAGCTCCCTGGCCACGCCGAGCGCCCGCATGCCAGTGCCGGTGGTGTTCGACTCGACGAAGACGAACAGCGGTGGGCGGTCGCCGTCGGCGACCCGGTAGGACCAGCTGGACACCGTGGTGCCGGCGCGAACCTGCCGTGGAATTTCCGCGAGCGGCAGCTCAGCGAGGCCGCGTTCGGCCCAGTACCCCTCGTGGTGCACGGTCTCGGCGTACCGGTCACCGCGGTCGGGGAAGATGCCGACGATCCGCGTGCCCGGCGGGGCGGTGGCGGCGAGCCAGGTGAGCACCCGGTACACCGACCCCGAGGTGTTGCCGGTGAACAGCTTCTCCTCGCGAGCCAACGCCCGGGTGGCATCGAACGCCTCCCGGTCGTTGAGCCAGTGCACCTCGTCGATCAGCGAGTGGTCGAGGTTCGGCGGGTGCAGGCTGTTGCCCAGCCCGCTCTGCAGCCGCTGCGGCCAGTCCGGCTGTCCGAACAGGACACTGCCGACGCAGTCCACCCCGATCACCCGCACGTCGGGCAGCCGCTCCCGCAGCGCGCGCGACGTGCCGCACAGCGACCCGCCGCTGCCCACCGAGCCGACCAGCACGTCGACGCCCCCCAGGTCGGTGACCAGCTCATCAGCCAGCGCGCGGTAGGCGGCGGGATTCTCCGGGTTGGCGTACTGCCGCGGCCAGAAGGCGCCGGGCAGCGTGTTCATCAGCTCGTTCAGCTTGGTCAGCCGGGCGCCCTGCCATCCGTGTTCGTCCATTTCGGACACGATGTGCACCTGGCAGCCGAGGCCGGTGAGCTTGGCCAGGGTGATCCGGTCGATACGAGGATCGGTGACGATGTGCACCGAGTGCCCCAGCAGGGTGCCGACCAGCGCCACGCCGAGCGCCATGGTGCCCGATGAGCTTTCAACGATCGGCGCGCCCTCGGCGAGTTCGCCGGACTCGCGGGCGCGCGTGATGATCTGCTTGGCCACCCTGTCCTTCATCGCGAACAGGTTCTGCAACTCCAGCTTGGCATGGATCTCCACGCCGCGGTCCGCTCCGGCCCGCAACCGCACCAGCGGAGTGCCGCCGATGGCGTCGATTAGGCTGTGACTCAGCATCAGCGCCGTCCCATTCCCATTCCGTCGAAGCTCAAACACCGGTACACCGCGACGTTTCCCGCGATGGACGAACATGCGCCGGCCGCCGCGGCGACCTGGTCCGGGTAGCCGGGCACGGCCGGGTCCAGCAGCACACCGAGGCTGGTCCCGCTATGCGCGGCGACCACCCCGAGCCCGCCGACGTCCGCGCAGACACCGAGCATCCGCTCCAGCGTGGCCTTGGGCCGCAGGACCTGGTTCATCAGGGCGCTGCGGGTGGCCACCCGGCCCACCTCGGCGAGGTCCCGCCGCCCCACCGCTTCCGCCATCCGCGCCAGCAGTCCGGCGTATTCGCGCCGGTTGGCCGCGGTGAACGGCTTGGGGATGCGGTTGAACTCCACGGTGTCGATCTCGCCGCCCTCGTCCACGCCGACCACGGTCATCGGCGGCAGCGAGCCGAGCACCGAGTGCAGCGCGACCCGGCGGTGGTAGAAGGCGACCACCGCGGGGTAGAGCACGCCGTCGGTGGGCTCGATGCGGGCCAGGAAGTTCTCGATCCGCCGGGGCGGCAGGTTGATGCCGAGCGCGTTGGCCACGGCCCGGGCGGTAGCCACCAGGTCCGCCGAGGAACTGGCCATGCCCTTCCCCTCGGGCAGGCCACTGTCGATGGTGATCTCCCCGCCGATCGGCCGCCCGGCGTCGGCCAGGATCATCCGGGCCAGCCGGAGCGCCTTGGTCTTGCGGCGCGGCCACACCGTCAGCTCGCCGGTGTCCGCGCTGCCCCGGAAGGTCGCCACGGACCAGCGCGCGATCGGCAAGGTGACCAGGAAATCGCCCTCCGGCTCCGGCAGCACCCCTTGCAGCAGTTCACCGAACACTCCGAAGGCGGTGCCGACGCCGGTCACCCCGCGATAGAACGGCCGGGGCCCGGCGAGGCTGCCGGTGGCTCCGCTCACGCCCGCGCTCCCGCGGCCTCGGCCAGCACGGCGGCCAGCTCGGCATCGGCGTCGGCGAGCCGGGTGCGCCGCGCGGCCCAGGCCGAAGCCAGCTGGTCGAACTCGGCCTCCTGCGTGGCGAGCAGCTCGCGCATCGGCTCGGGCCCGGTCGACCCGGCGGTGCGCTTGGCGGGCAGTGCGGCCGTGACGTCCATGGCTTCGCGCAGCAGGGTTTCCGCGAGCGGTGTCGCATATCCGTGCTCCGCCAGCACTTTTTCCAGCAGGGCCGGCTCGGGCTCGGCGGGAGGCAGCCCCTTCGCCACCGCGGCGACGATGTATCGGCCGGTGACCACCTGGGCCGTCCGCCACGGCACCCCCGCTCGCAGCGTCAGCTGGTTGGCGAGGGTGAATCCGCCGAAATACTCCGCCTCGCAGGCACGGGCGAGGCGTTCCTCGTTGAACTCCAGGCGGTCCAGCACGCCGGTAAGCAGGCGCGAGATCGAGGCGAGCGTGTCGAACGCGGCGGGCACCTGGGCACTGGCCTCTTTGGACACCTCCACGGAGTTGCTGTAGGGGGTGGCGCGCTGCGCGGTCGCGATGCCGTGATAGGCCGCGTGCAGATGCGCGGTGCGGCCGCGAATCCTCTCCAGCACAGGGAAGTTCTTCTTCTGCGGCATCGCCGACGAGATGCCCGACCAGTCGTCGGGCAGGTCGAGGTAGCCGTAGCCGGTGCCGCCCCAGATCATCAGGTCGGTGACAAACCGGCTCAGCGCCACGCCCAGCATGGAGAACTCGGCGCAGGCCTCCAGCGCCCAGTCCCGCTGCGACACCGCGCGCAACGCGTGCCGCTGAACACTCTCGCAGCCCAGCAGCCGGGCCATGCGTTCGCGATCCCAGCCCAGCTCCTGACCGGCCATCGCGCCCGCGCCCATCGGGCAGGCGCTGGCGGTCAGGTAGACCGGCTCCAGCCGCGAGAGCGTGTGGAGCAGTTGCTCGGCCAGCGCGGAGAAGTAGAACGCCGGGCTGACCAGCTGGGCGGCCTGCATGTGCGTGTAGCCGGGCATCATCAGCCCGCCGGTGCGGGCGGCCAGCCGCCCGGCGGCGCGGCCCAACTCGATCAGCAGCTCGGCAGTGTCCAGCAGTCGGGCCCGGCCGTACAGCACCTGCGCGGAGGCCTGGAGGTCGTTGCGGCTGCGGTCGACGTGCCAGGCGGGCGGCACCTCGGGCAACCGCTGGCTGATGAAGCGTTCCAGCGAAAACACCAGGTCGCTCATCGCCCCGCGCGCGGACCGCTCCACCGCGTCCGGGGTGGCGCGATCGAGCAGCCCGGAGATCAGCCCCACCTGCTCGCCGGTCAGCAGGCCCATCCTGGCGTACTCGGCGAGCAGCACCTTCTCCAAGCGCACGTAGTGCGGCAGCAGACAGGCCAGCTCGAACCGGAGCTGCGGTTCCAGGATCTCCGTGCGCAGCAGGCCGTCGGGCCCGGCCGAGATCCGGCCGGTCAGGTTGGTGTGGTCGATGCTCAAACCGGGCTCCTCGTTCGAAACAGGTGTGGGCAGGCGCCGAGCACCACGCCGGCGACTTCGGTGGCTCTGCTGCCCGGAAAGTAGTGGCCGCCCTCGGCGAGCTCGCGCAGGCTCAGTCGGCGGGTCAGCCCGGCCCAGGCGGGCAGGTGACGCGCGGCCTCACTGGTGTGCGGATCGTCGGCGGCGACGACCAACTCCACCGGGGTGTCGACCCGGTGCGCGAGCGGCGAGCGCAGCGCGCCGCGGAAGAACTCACCGGCGCTGCGCACGTCGTGGCGGTAGGCGGCCCCGACGACGCGGGCCCGCTCCGGTTTGAGGCCGTCGACCTCGATGTAGCCGCTATCCTCCAGCATCGCCGTCACGAGTTCGCGATCACCCAGCACGGTCACCCGGATGTCCTCGGCCCGCAACTGGTCCTCGGTGGCGGGCCGGATCGCGCCGAGGAACACGTGGTGCGCCGGTGCGCCCTCGTCCTCCAGCAGCCGGGCCAGTGCCAATGCGGGAGCGGCGCCGGTGCTGTGTCCCCACACCAGCAGGGGCGCGCTCCGGTGATCGCGCAGTTCCGTGCGCACCGCCTCGGCAATCGCGTCCACCGTGGCCAGTTCGGCCGGTTCGGCGCCGAGATCATGACCCGGCGGCTCGACGCCGAGCACCTGGACGCCCGGTGCCCGCAGCTCCCGCGCCAACCGCTGGAAGTTGACCGAGTTCCCGCCCGCGTGCGGGAAGCAGACCAACGTCGCAACGGAATCGGAGTCCACTTCGGACAGAGAGTGGAGCAGGCGCTGGGGCGGGAGCGGACGGCGTTCGTCGATCACCGCGGCGAGCTCGGAGAGCACCGGGTGCGCCAGCACCTGCCGCAGTGACACCAGCCCGTCCAGTTTGACCAGCAGCCGCACCACCGACAGGGAAGTGCCGCCGAGGCGGAAGAAGTCGTCCGCGTGCCCGATCCGCTCCAACGGCACGT
The DNA here is from genome assembly GCF_012277335.1 of Saccharopolyspora sp. ASAGF58. Taxonomy (NCBI): domain Bacteria; kingdom Bacillati; phylum Actinomycetota; class Actinomycetes; order Pseudonocardiales; family Pseudonocardiaceae; genus Saccharopolyspora; species Saccharopolyspora sp. ASAGF58. The sequence continues at coordinate 7,507,497 of NZ_CP040605.1, forward strand.
GCAGCACTTCGGCCCAGGCGGTGGCCAGCGCCCGTTCGGTGGGCGTGGCCGGAGCGGCGTACGGCCCGTCGGCGTGCCCAAGCGTGGCCGCCAGCGCGACCAGCACCGCTTTGTCGGTCTTCCCGTTGGCGTTGAGCGGCAGGCGGTCCAGCCGGTGCACGTAGGTGGGCACCAGCTGGCCGGGGAGTTGCGCGGCCAGCCGCGCGCGCACCTCTCCCCCATCGAGCTCCCCGGAGCCGGTGAAAAACGCCACCAGGATGGCTTCCCGGCCCTCGGCGCTGTCCACCACGACCGCCGCCGAGTCGACTCCGTCGATATCGGCCAGCCCGTGCTCGACCTCGCCGATCTCCACCCGTGCGCCCCGGATGCGGATCTGCTCGTCACGGCGGCCGAGGAACTCCAGCCGCCCGCCAGGCAGCCAGCGGCCGAGGTCCCCGGTGCGGTAGAGCCGTTGTCCCGGCCGGTGCGGGTCGGGCCGGAAGGCCCGCGCGGTCTGCTCCTCGTCACCGAGATACCCGCGGCCCACGCAGACCCCGGAGAAGGCGATCTCCCCCGGCGCGCCGAGCGGCAGCAGCGAGAGGTCGTCACCGATCAACGAGACGTCGACGTTGCGCACCGCGCGCCCGAGCGTCACCGGCTCGTCCGGATGCCGCAGCACCGCGTGCGTGGTGTCGTCGGACAACTCGGTGGCGCCGTAGGCGTTGACCAGCGTGATGCCCGGACAGCAGGCGAACCACCGGCGCACCAGATCCGGGCGCAGCACCTCGCCGGTCACCGACATCGCCCGCAGCCGCCCCAGCCCGCCCGGCCGGCTCTCCAGCCGGGCGACCAGCACCTCGAAGTAGGACGGCACGAGCTGCGCGACCCGCATTCCGGAAGCGGCCAGCTCGTCGCGGAAAGCGTCCACGTCCAGCAACACCTCGGAATCCACGATTCGCGAGCTGCCACCGCAAAGCAGCGGCGCGAGTAGCTGCCACAGCGAGATGTCGAAGCACTGGGAGGCCGTCTGCGCCACCACCTCCCCCGGCGTCAGCTCCATGTCGGCGACCTTGGCCAGCAAGTGATTGAGCAGGCCCGCGTGCTCGCACATCACGCCCTTCGGCGTCCCGGTGGAGCCCGAGGTGAAGTAGACGTACGCAAGCGCGTCCGCCGCCACGGCGACCGTGGTGGCGGACGCGCCGGTGCCGAGCAATTCGTCAATGGTGAGCACACAACGCCCGGCACCCACCGTTGCGCCGTCGATGCCCGCTCCGGCCAGCACCATCGAGCAGCCGGCCTGGTCCAGCACCCCGGCGATCCGGCTCGCGGCCGCGCCCGGGTCCACCGGGAGATAGGCGCCACCGGCCCGCAGCACACCGAGCACCGCCGCGGCCCAACCGAGATCCCGCGCCGAGACCACGGCGACGATCTGACCGGTGGCGAGACCGCGGTCCAACAGGGCGGCAGCCACCTCGGTGGAACGCTCGTCCAGTTCGCGGTAGGTCCAGCTGCGGTCGCGATGTGAAACCGCGATGTCGTCGGGACGTCGGCGGGCCTGCTCCGTGAATAGCTCGGCGAACATCCGCTCGCCCAGCGGCTCGCGCGGCCCAGCGAGATCCCGAAGCTGATGACGAATTTCCTGCTCGCTCAAGAGATCTTCGACGCGGTGCACCGCGTCGAGGTCGTCGGCAAGCAGGCGCAACGCGCTCAGGTGATACCCGGCCATGCGGGTCACCGCCTCGGCATCGAGCAAGTCGGATCGTGAAGTCACCGACAGCGCGCCGTCGGCGAACCGGACACCGAGCACCCCGTCGTGCACAACACCGCCAGGAGAAAGATCGAGAACGGATTCGGTTTCTGAGTCCGCGCGCACCTCGACGACGCCCGCCGCCAGCTCCCGCCAGCTCCGGCCGCCGACCTCCGCACGCACCGGTCGGATAGCCGATTCGGTAATCAACCCGGCAACCGGCGCGGGTTCACCGGTGACGGCGGAGAGCACGGCCAGGTGCGCCGCGAGCAGGAAAGAATCGACAGCCCCGTGCCGCGCGTTCGCGGTCGCGTGGAGCCGGTCCAGCAACGCCGCCGGTATCTCCAAGCGGCAGCCGACCGGCGTGGCCGCGCCCGGCGCCGGCCAGCGCGGGACCACCGTGGCGGCACGCCTTGACGGGCCGGTGCTCACCACCCGCGCGACGGTCGGATCGGGCGAAATCATCTACACGCAACTCCCGGGCCACCACACGGCCTGAACTCGAAATGGCGAAGAAACCGAAATGGCAGAGGAAACCCGCACTTTCCTGGCTTTCCCGGTCAACATTAGGCAACTCGCGGCGCGCACCAGACCGGCTTTGTTGCTCACGAACACGGCAATTATTGCGGGCAGGTGGCATTTGTTGCGCGACATGCCACGCGAAGCGGTCAGCTCGCGGCAGCTGAACCGAGCTGCCGCGAAGCGGCGTCCATCTGCCGCCACACCTTGAAGACGAACGGGCACCCGGCGGCGATCACGCACAGGCCGCAGAGCGCGTACGCCGCGCCGTGCGGACCGATCCCATCGAGCAGCACCCCGGCGGTAACCGAGCCGAGTGGCATCGCCGCGCTGCCCACCGCGTGCAGGGCACTGAACACCCTGCCGCGCAACGGTTCCGGCACCCGGTCGTACTTGACCGCGGCGATCACCGGGTTCAGCGCGCCGTTGGCCACCATGCTCAGCGAAACCAGCCCCACCAACAGCACCGGCGGGGGGCCGAGCGCCACCACGAGGTACACCGGAGGACCGGAGAGCAGCCCGCAGACGGCGAAGGTGCGCCAGCGGTGCCGTCCCGTGCCACGGAGCGCGTAGAGCGCGGTGCCGAGTACGCTGCCGCCGCTGGCAGCCCCGATGAGCACCCCTACCAGCGTGCTGTTGTGCCAGACCAGCACGCCGAACGCCGGGAGCAGCACGGAAAGCAGCCCGGTGGTCAGCGCGTTGTTGCTGGCGTTGCTCGCGCCCAGCACCACCAGCAGCCGATCCCGCCGCAGGTAACCCAGTGCCTCCCGCAGCTCCTGCAGGTAACCGGCGGCGCTGGGGCCACCGGACACGGGACGCACCCGCACGAACATGCCGACCAGCACCGCCGCCAGCAGCAGCGCAGCGCCGTCGGCCAGCAGCACGGTGGCCGGGCTGAACAACGCGATCAGCAGGCCGCCGAGCATGGCCCCGAACAGGTCACCCGCCCGTTGCGAAGCCTCCTCCGCGCTGGTGCCACGGGAAATCCGGGTCCCGGTGACAGCCAGCACCGCGGGCAGCAGCACCTGCTTGGCGCTGCGGGACGGGGCCCGGCCGGCGCCGATGCCCAGCGCCAGCACCACAAGCAACGGCAGCGACACGCCCACCGTGTTGTGCGCCAACGGAATCAGCGCCACCGCACCACAGGTGAACAGGTCCGCGACCAAGCTGGCGCGCCGGGCACCGTACCGGTCGACCAGCGTGCCGGCGAGCACCACCGACAGCACCAGTCCGAGCGTCTCGGCGGCGGCCACCAGCCCGGTGCTCACCCCGCTGCCGGTGGTCTGCAGCACGAACCACGGAATGGCGATCAGCGTCATCGTCGATCCCACCGTGGCGATGCCGCCCGCCGCGACCAGCGCGACCAATGGCGTCGTGCGCGTCACCGGCCGACCACCCGGAACGGGGTGGATTCCGGCGGAGATGCGGGACAGTCGTATTCCGGGCTGCTATTGTTGCCGCGCCGTCCGACCGGAAAATCCGCGCGACGGAATTCATCGATCCGAGAACCCGATCCGGAGCGGCCCTCACTCATGCGACCCGTTGTCACCGAACGTCTCCTGCTCCGCTCGTTCACCAAATCCGATCTGGACGACCTGTACGACATCCAGCGCCGCCCCGACGTCGCACGTTACCTGTTCTGGAACGCCCGCACCCTGGAGGAAACCAGGGAGGCGCTGGCGGTGCGCATCACCCAGACCGAGCTGGCCGCCGAGGGCGAGAACCTGGCGATCGCCGTGGAACTGCGCGAGACCGGCCGCCTGATCGCGGACTTCAACCTGGAGTGGCTCAGCGCCGAGCTTGGCCGCGCCGAGATCGGGTTCGTGATGAATCCCGACCACTCCGGCCACGGCTATGCCACCGAGGCCGGAGCCGAGGTGCTGCGAATGGCATTCGAGAGCTACGGGTTCCACCGCGTGGTCGGCCTGTGCAACGGGAACAACCACAGCTCGCAGCGCCTGATGGAGCGCCTCGGCATGCGACGCGAAGCCTTCTTCGTCCAGGGCGAGATGCTCAAGGGCGAGCGCGCCGATCTCGCCGTCTACGCGATGCTGGCCACCGACTGGGAGCAGCGCGCCGGGGCGGCTCGCTCCGGGGAGCGGACCGCGCGCGGGTAAACAACTCGGCCCTTAAGGACCGAGCTTTTAAGCGGCTCGGTTCATAGGGGCTTTGCTTGCGCTCCCGTCTCACCGCTGGCTGTGACGAGACGGGTCGCATACACACCTATACCCGGTGCGATCGGGCATGTTTACAAATACCCACGCCGAGCGTGCGCGGTCGCGCACGTTGACCCCGGCGACGACGTCAGCGGATCCAGCGAGACCACACCGACGACAAGAGAAAAAGTCCCGATTGGGCCTGTTGGCCCGCTCGGTGTGACCACAGCGCGGACAGTGCTGCGAGGTGTAGTGCGCGTCCACCTCGATCACGGGAACCCCTACACGCCGGGCTTTGTAGGCGACGTAGTCCCCGAGCCGGGCGAACGGCCAGGAGGATTGCGTGGCCCGCTGGTCGCGTCGGACCGTGACCCGCTCGCGGATACCACCGAGTTCTTCGAGGGCGATTCCGCGTTCGGTGCGTTGGGCGACGGCCACCACATCCTTCGCGATCTTATGGTTCATGTGCGCGTCGTGCCGCGCTTCCCGCTTCGCGCGCTTTTTCAGCAGGCGAGCTGCCGAACGGGTGTTTCCGGCCTGGATCTCTGCCTTCTTCTTAGCCTGCCAACGCCGGTAACGATTCAGGCGACGACCGGAACAGTTCGCGGCGTCGCTGGTGATGGCCAGGTTGTTAATGCCCCGGTCCACCCCGATCCCCTCCACCGGCTCAAACCGTGGTTCTTCCGCAACGTCGCAGGTGGCGATGATGAACCACTTGCCGTCCCGCAACAGCAGGCTCGACTCACCCTGCCGGTGATCCACCAGGGTTTTCAGGCCGCTTTTCCGAGCCGGTGAACGCAACGTCGCGCATCCGCCCGTGCACGGTCCAGATCGACACCGTGCGTAATTCAGGCACACAGGTGGTGCCGCCCGGTGCGCTCGTCTGGGGCGCCGGGCTCGTCTGGGTCGGCTGCGGGGAATCCCGGTGGTCTGTGGGGGTGTTCTTGTTCCGCCCGGTGCTCTTCGTTACGGGTTTCGGCTTCGATGTCGGCCGAGGTGCCAGACCGTGTAGGCACCGCCGCCGCCTCCGGCGTGCCGGCCCGTTGACAACGCGATGACTCTTGCGGGTAGCTGGGTGGTGAGCATGGCGAGAATCAGCAGGACCAGCAGGTTGAACAGGACGAACGTGCTGGATCCGGGACATCGGTGGTTCTCCTTCGGTTGGGCGAGGGGTGTCAATTTCGCGAGAAATTGGCGTTCACCCGGGTGACGGTCAATTTCTCGCGAAATTGCGCCGTCCTCGGGTGACCACAGACGGGTGGTGAGGGTGCGCCGGCAGCGCATACGGGTGTCCTCGCGGATCCAGTCCGCTTCGGGCCGGTCGCGCAAGCTCCGCCGCGTTCGGCTGGGGTGGTGTGGACCCACAAGGCGGTGGCCGGGTTGATCCGGGTGCGGCACGGCGTCGTGTTGAGTTTGCGCACCGTCGGTAACTGTCTGCGTTCCCGGGGGTCTGTCTCCGCAGAAACCGATCCGCAGGGCCTACGAGCAGGACCCCGAGGCCGTGCGCCGATGGCGGGAGGAGGACTATCCGGCCATCGCCGCCGCGAGGGCGCGGTGATCTTGTGGCTGGACCAGACCGGGACCCGCTCCGATGCCGCAGTACGCCGAACCTGGGCACCGGTCGGCCGGACACCGGTGGTGGGCAAGACCGGGGAAACGGTTCAGCGTGAACGCCATGCGCGCGGTCTGCGCGGACTTCGCAGCCCAGCTGCGCGAGTTCAACGGCGAAACCGACCACGTGCACCTACCAGTGCACTACCCGCCACAGGTCGCCTTGTCTCGCCTGGTCAACAGTCTTAAAGGTGTCTCCTCGCGCCGCCTGCGTCGGGAGTTTCCCGAGCACATCCGCAAATACCTGTGGGGGAGCCACTTCTGGTCCCCGTCCTACATTGCGGGTTCCTGGCGACGGACGGCGCGCTGCCGGGGGAGACCGTGCTCTAGGGATCGCATTCCTCCCGGCCGTGAACGGCCGGGGTTCCTGCGATCAGTTTCGCTGAAACGGGCACGACCTCCTCAGCCGCTGCTAACCCCGGCCCCGCTGCTCCAGCAGGCGCCCGGCCCAGTGGAAAAACGCGTCGGCCAACTCGGACCGAGCCGGCTCGGGGAACTGCGAGAAGTTGGCCATCACCGTGCACCACTCGCCGAACACCGGGCCCCGTTCGGTGATCAGGAAGTCCACGCACAGATAGTCGGCGCCGAGCGTGCGGACCACGCGCAGGCAGTCGTCGAGCACCGCCGAAAAGTCGGCGCTTGGACTCGCGTTCCCGCCCTGGGCGATGTTGGACAGGTAGCGGCCGATCACTTGCTCGCGCAGCATGCTGGTGACCACTTCGCCCTCCACCAGCGCGACCCGGAGGTCGCCGGAGTTGGGCAGGAACTCCTGCACCAGGTAGCCCTTGCCGGTCTGGGCGGCGATGTCCACCGCGGAACGCAACTGTTCGAAGGTGTCCACTTTGAGCACGCCGAACCCCGTGCCGGACTCGCGCGCCTTGAGGATGTAAGGGCCGCCGCCGATCTCGCGACGCACCACCTCCAGGCCCTCCCGCGCGTGGCGGCGGAACGGTAGCGCGACCGTCTTGGGCACCTTCAGGCCGAGCTGCGCCGCCCGGCCGATCATCGCCAGCTTGTCGCGCTCCAGCCATTCCGGCGCAGCCATCGCGTGGTTGAGCACGAGCGAGTCGCTGGCGTCGATGATCCGGGAGATGCCGTGCAGGTAGGACACGGCCTGCTGGTCGTTGCCGATGTCGTCGACGATGTAGCACTGCCGGGTCTCCAGCAGGTCCACCCCGCCACGCCACAGCCGCGGCCGGTCCACGCAGGTCGGGGTGAGCTCGCTGGCCGGGATGAACTGGAAGCCGAAGCCGTGCCGGGCACCCTGCGCGGTCCACCGGTCGGTGATATCGGCGATGATCTTGCCGAGATGGCTGGGGTTGAAATCGTCCGGGTTGTAGATCCAGTTGACCATCCGCTCGGCCGGTTTGGCCGAGGGAGTGACGACCTCTCGAACCGCTGAGTACACGGTCAGATCTCCTCAAGGGTGGTGGCGGTCTTCGAACGCTCGCCGGCAGCCAGGAAGTCTTCCAGCGCGGAGTACTTCTCGCGCAGCAGCCGTTTGAGCACCTTGCCGGTGGTCCCCTGGGGGAAGTCGGCCTCGGTCCGGGCCAGCTCCAGCACGGCCAGCTCCAGCAGTCCGGCCGAGCGCAGCGCCTGGTTCGCCGTGGCCAGCAGCACGTCCGGCGTCATGCGCTGGTCGGCCGTGGTGACCACGGCCACCGGCACGGTCCGGCCGCGGTGGCTGCCGGCGACCACCGCGCAGTCGGCGATCGCCGGCAGCTCGTTGAGCAGAAACTCCTCCAGCTGCACCGAGTGCCCGGTGCCGGTCTCCGTCTCGATGGCGTCCACTTCCCGGTCCACCTGGTAGAAGTCGCCGTTGGCGTCCTGGTAGGCGAGGTCACCGGAGAGCCAGAACCCGGCCAGGCGGCTGCGGTAAGTGGCGTCCGAGTCGTTCCAGTACCCGGCGGTGATGGTCGGGCCCTTGGCCGCGAACAGGCCGATCTCGCCGGGTTCGGCGCGGGTGCCGTCCGCGCGCAGCACCACCACCTCGGCGACGGCGTCGGGGCGGCCGACGCAGCGATCGTTGCGCTGCGAGGTCAGGGACCGGGGCTGCACCATGATTCCCCATCCCAGTTCGGTCGCGCCGAACCGGTCGTAGAACACCGCCGAGGGCAGTTCCGGGTTCCGTTTGGCCAGGATGGATTTCAGGTGCGCCTCGTGGATCGCGTCGCCCATGGTCACCCAGCCGTCCACCGAGTCCAGCGCGCCGTCGGCGACCTCCACCTCGGCCAGCTCGGCGTATGCATGCGCGAAGGCCATCACCGTGGTGGGCCGGTGCTTCGCGATCGCCTCGGCCAGCTCGGCACCGGTGGGGTCGTACAGCGGCACCAGCGGGGTGCCGGCCAGGATGGCGTAGTTGGCGTACATCACCGAGCCGAGGTGGGACTGCGGCTGCGCGGCCATCATCGTCGCGTCGGGCCCGTCGATGAAGTCGGTGAGCCGGAACCGGGGCCCGGCGATGCTCGAATGGTGGGTCTGCACCACCGGTTTGGGAAAGCCCGTGGTGCCCGAGGAATGCAGGATCGACACCGGGTCCTCCGGCGCGTGCCGGAACCGGGCCGACTCGGGCAGCTCGGCGGCCGGCGGGGCGGGCAGCTCCTCTGCGATGATCAGCCAGCCGACGCTGCCGACTTCGGACAATTCCGCGCCGAGCGCGGCCAGTCGGGAGCGCGTGGTGCAGATGCCGACCGGCGCGGTGCGGCGGCAGAGCTCCAGCGAGGTGGCCCGGGGCGCTTTGCTGTTGACCAGCACCCCGATGGCACCGATCTGGGCGAGCGCGTGGAAGTGCACCGAATAGGCGAACGAGTCCTCCAGGTAGACCAGCACCCGGTCGCGCGGGCGCACACCGAGGCCCAGGTAGTGCACCGACCAGCTCTGCGCCAGCTTGTCCAGCTCCAGCAGGCTGAAATCGGTGCGCCACTCGCCACCGGGGGTGGCCAGCGGCCGGCCCGAGCTGATGAACGGCAGGTCGGGATGCGCGGCGACGGTCAGCGCCGACCGCAGCACGTTCCCGCCGCCCAGTCCGGGATCGGCCGCCAGCTTCGCGCGGCCCTCCGGGGACAGCAAGGTTCGGCCAGACAGAGCCATCGCAGCCATCGTCGCGCCTTTCGGGTCCGGGTACTCAAGCACTGATCGTGCTCAGCCGCCCCGGGCCGCCGCGACGGATTTGTTGCGGTTGTGGACCTTCCTTGCCGCGCCACACCGCGTTTGTTGCCGGTAACCGTCGAACCGGGGTCCGGCGCGACAACGACGCGGTATATCTGAGAAATCCCCCGATCACCAGCCATCAGAGCACTGGAGCGGAGCATGCCCTTGAACGCGGCCGGCGACCCTGATCGCCCAGTGGCGTCGAAGATCCGGCTCGCGGCGGACCCAGACCGGCTGGACCGCGCGGAGCTGGAGCGGCTGCGGGAGCGGAACTTCGCCGCGATGGTCGACGCCGCGCTGGCCACCCCCGCGGTCCGCCGCCGCTGGCCGGACCTCGCGCCAGGCATGACCACCGCCGACCTCGCCCGCCTCCCCCTGCTCAGCAGCCGCGAACTGGCCGACGGCAGCCCGCCGCACTCGCCGGAGTTCCAGCTCGGCGGCGACGGCCCCGGAATGGTGCTGCGCTCTAGCGGCACGGCCAGCAAGCCCAAGATGATGTACCACTCCTGGGACTTCAACCTCCAGGTCGGGCGGCTGGGTGCCCGCGGGTTACTCGCGGCCACCCGCTCGGCCCCGGCCCGGCGCGTGGCCAACTGCTTTTACCCGGCGGAGCTCAGCGGCGGCGCTTTCCTGTTCACGCAGGAGGTGATCCGGCTCGCCGGCGCCCGCTCCTACCCGCTGGCCAGCCAGACGAGCCCGGCCGAGAGCGCGGCGGTCATCGCCGAGCACCGCGTGGACGCGCTGGCGGCCAACCCCGGTTACGGCGTCGAGCTGCTGACCAGGTCCCCGCCGGGGCAGATCGCCGCACTGCGGTACTTCTTCTACATCGGCGAACTGCTTGGCAAGGCCCGCACTCAGGCGATCGCGGAGGCCGCGCCCCAGGTCGCCGTGCGCTCGCTGGCCTACTCGACCTCGGAGACCGGGCCGATCGGCTACCAGTGCGAGCAGCTCTCCGGTGCCACCCACCACGTGCACGAGGACGCGGTCGTGGTGGAGATCGTCGACGAGCAGACCGGGGTGCCAGTGCCGGACGGGGACACCGGTGAGGTGATCGTCACCGCGCTGAGCGACACCGGGATGGCGCTGTTCCGCTACCGCATCGGCGATGCCGGCTCCTTCGGCACCGCCCCCTGCCCGTGCGGCAGCCCCGCGCGGCTGCTCACCCTGCACGGTCGCACCGCGACCTCGCTCAACATAGACACCGAGGTGGTGTCCTCGGACCTGCTGCTCGGCCAGCTCGGCCGGCTCGGCGTCACCGAACCCGCCGACTGCCAGCTCCAGGTGCTGCCCGAGCAGCACGGCCACCGGCTGCGGCTGCTGCTGTCCAGCCGGACGCCCGAATGGATCACCACCCAGGCGGTGGTCGACTGCCTCAGCCGCGCCCAGCAACTGCGCGCGGTGCTGAACAGCGCGCAGTGCCTCGGCTTCAGCGTGGAGCGCGTCGCGCCCGAGCTGTTCGCGCGCACCGATCGCGGCAAGGTCCCCGTTCTTTACGCGCCTGACAGCCGAATGACGCCGAAGGAGCAGTGATGACCTCGCAGGAGACGAAGCTGGAAGCCCTGCGGGCCGACCTCGACGGCATCGACCTGCGCCTGCTCGACGTGCTGCGGGAACGCATCGAGCTATGCGTGCGCATAGCCGAGCACAAGCGCGAGCACGGCGTGCCGATGATGCAGCCGCACCGCATCGGCGTGGTGCAGCAGCGCGCCGCCGACTACGGCGCCGAGCACGGCATCGACCAGGCATTCCTGCGTGCGCTCTACGACCTGGTCATCGGCGAGACATGCCGGGTCGAGGACCTGGTCATCGGCACGCCGGCGGCACCGTAGAGCCTGCTGGTGAATGGTCTGGGTGGGTGGTCGCTTAGCGGAACCTGAGAGGTTCCCTGGACTGCGGGTGCCCTTCCTGATGTATGTCCAATACGCGGCGGAGGGGCCGTCCTCGCCAGAAAACCTCAGAACCCGCCGATGGTCGTCTTGGCAAGGTGAATGCAAGCGGCTACGCCGCTTCCAAAGGCGCGGACGGCATTCGCCGACAGGCTCTCAGACGGGCAAGGACCAGCTGGAGGACGGGCCCATGCGGACCCTTTTGATCGACAACTACGACTCGTTCACCTACAACCTGCACCAGCTGCTCGGTGAGGTGACGGGGCGGGCCCCGGTGGTCATGCGCAACGACCAAGAGCTGCCGGCCCGACTGGCCGCCGAGTTCGACGCCGTGGTGATCTCTCCCGGGCCTGGGCGGCCCGATCGCAGCCGCGACGTCGGCACCAGCGCGCAGGCCATCCGGGACTCGGGACTGCCGGTGCTCGGGGTCTGCCTGGGGCACCAGGGCATCGCACACCTCCTCGGCGGCACGGTGGACCTGGCGCCGGAGCCGATGCACGGCCGCAGCTCGCCCGTCTACCACACCGGCAGCGGGGTGTTCGCCGGTCTGCCGTCGCCGTTCTCGGTGGTGCGCTACCACTCCCTGACCGTCACCCGGCTGCCGGCGGAGCTGGAGGCCGTGGCATGGACCGAGGACGGCGTGCTGATGGGGCTGCGGCACCGCACCGCGCCGCTTTGGGGCGTGCAGTTCCACCCCGAGTCGATCAGCAGCGAGTACGGCAGGCAGCTGCTGGCGAACTTCCGTGACCTGGCGCTGGGGGCGGGCGCCGTGGCGCCGCCACCGCCCGCCAGACCGTCCACATCGGACGTCCAGGCCCTGCGGGTGCACGTCCGGGAGATCGAGTGCGAACCGGACACCGCCACCGCGCACCGTGAGCTGTTCGCCGGCGCGACGCACAGCTTCTGGCTGGACACCAGCGAAGTCCGGCCGGGCCAGTCCCGGTTCTCCTTCCTGGGCGACGATCGGGGCCCGCTGGCCGAGCACCTCACCTACCGGGTCGCGGAGCGGACCGTGCGGGTCCGCCGCGGCGACGGCACCGAGCAGCGGATCCGGCAGGACTTCTTCGGTTATCTCGACGAGCAGCTCAGGCGACGCGCCGTGCCGACGCCGCAGGGCTTGCCGTTCGAGTTCGATCTCGGTTACGTCGGCTACCTCGGTTACGAGCTGAAGGCGGAGACCTCGGGCTCGGCCGCGCACCGGTCCGAGACCCCGGACGCGGCGATGATCTTCGTCGATCGGATGCTCGCGATCGATCACGTCCAGCACCGCTCGTACTTGCTCGCGCTGAGCACCGAGCAGACCGAGGCCACCGCCATCGCCTGGCTGGACGAGACCGCGCTGCGGCTACTCGCCCTGCCATCGTCTGATGTGGACGGACAAGCACGGGTGCTGGACCCCGGCACGGCCACCGACCTGGACCGGCTGGACACCGCGCGGCCGCGGCACGACCGGGCCACCTATCTCGCCCGGGTGGCCACCTGCCTGGAAGAGATCAAGCATGGCGAGTCCTACGAGATCTGCCTGACCAACACGGTCACCGTGGACGAGCGGATCGACCCGCTGCACACCTACCAGGCCCTGCGGCGGATCAGCCCGGTGCCCTACGGCGCGTTTCTGGACTTCGACGGGCTGGCGGTGCTCAGCGCCTCCCCGGAGCGATTCCTGTCCATCGGCGCGGACGGCGTGGTGGAGTCCAAACCGATCAAGGGCACCCGCCCGCGCGGTGCTACCCCGGAGGAGGACGAGAGGCTCAAGCTCGACCTGTCCGCCCGGGAGAAGGACCGCGCGGAGAACCTGATGATCGTCGACCTGGTGCGCAACGATCTGAACAGGGTGTGCGAGATCGGCTCGGTGCACGTGCCGACGCTGTTCGACGTCGAGACCTACGCGCCGGTGCACCAGCTCGTCTCCACCATCCGCGGCACGCTGCGCGCCGGGGAGTCGGCGGTGAGCTGTGTGCGGGCGGCGTTTCCCGGCGGCTCCATGACCGGCGCGCCGAAGGTGCGCACCATGGAGATCATCGACCGCTTGGAGGAGGGTCCGCGCGGGGTCTACTCGGGGGCCATCGGCTGGTTCTCCCTGTCCGGCGCGGCGGACCTGAGTATCGTGATCCGCACGCTGGTCGCCGACGGGGAACGGCTGAGCTTCGGCGTCGGCGGCGCGATCGTGGCGCTGTCGGATCCGGTGGAGGAGTTCGAGGAGACCGTGGTCAAGTCCCGTGCCGTGCTCACCGCGGTCGCGCGGACTGCGATGCGTCCCGCGATGGGTGGCGCGCTGTGACCGGCGTGCGGTCGCTGCGCCGCTGCCTGGTGCTCGGCGGTGCGGGCGCGGTGGGTGAACTGTTCGCGCGTGCTCTCCGGGATTCCGGCGCCGAGGTGGTAATCGCCGACCCAGCGGCCGGTAGCGGGGACGCCACCGCCCCGGACGCGGCGCTGCGCGCCGAGCTGGCCGCCGCCGACCTGGTACTGCTGGCGATGCCCGAGCGCACCGCACTCGCCGCACTCCCAGTGCTGGCAACGCATCTGCGTCCGGGCACGCTGGTCGCCGACACCCTGTCGGTGAAGGGCACCGTCGCGACGGTGCTGCGGGAGATGAGCGGGATCGAGGCGGTGAGCCTCAACCCGATGTTCGCCCCCTCGCTGGGCTTCGCCGGCAAGCCGGTCGCCGCCGTTATCCTCCACAATGGACCCAAGGTGACGGAACTGCTGGCGCTGCTGCGGGACTGGGGCGGCCACGCGGTGCTGTGCGAGGCGGGCGACCACGATCGCCTCGCCGCCGCCACCCAGGCGCTCACCCACGCCACCGTGCTGGGTTTCGGCCTGGCGCTGACCACGCTCGCCGACGGCGTCCGCGAGGTGGCGCCCCTGGCCCCGCCGCCCCATCGCACCCTGCTCGCGCTGCTCGCCCGCATCGCCTCGGGAACGCCGGAGGTCTACTGGGACGTCCAGGCGGCCAATCCGGACGCACCCGGCGCCCGCGCCGCCCTGGCAGCCGGTATCCGGCAGATCGCCGATCTGGTCGACGCTGGCGACGAAGCCGGTTTCGAAGCAGCACTGGCCAGGCTGCGGGCGTTCTTCGGCGACGAGCTGCCCCGGCACGCGAGCGTGTGCGCCCAGCTGTTCGACGGCCTAACCCCAAGCGAGGAAGCATGATCCAGCCGCAGGAGACCCAGCCGGTCAACTGGGTCAAGTCCCGGATCAGCCGGACCTCCGACTCCCTCGACCGTGCCTTCGAGCAAGGGCTGACCGGACACACCATCACCGCCCGCGAAGGCAAGAAGGTGCGGCTGGCCGACGGGAGTGCGGCGCTGGAGTTCGTCTCGTGCTCGTATCTCGGCCTCGAAGAACATCCGGCGCTAATCGACGCCGCCGAGACGGCGCTGCGCCGGTTCGGGGTGCACTTCTCCTCCTCCCGCAACCGGATGCGGCCGCACTACCTGCCTGAGCTGGAGGAGCTGCTGGCCACGGTCTACCGGGGCAACCGAGCGGTTGCCTTCACCTCGGTGGGCACCGTGCACCTGGGGCTGCTGCCGCTGCTGGGTAGCGGCGCGCTGCCCAGCTACCGGATCGCGCCCGCCGGAACCGCCTTCCTGGTGGAGAAGACCGCGCATTCGTCGATGCAGATCCTGCGTGGCCTGCTGGGGCAGATCGGCCCCACGCACCGGTTCGACCTGGACTCCGCCGATTCGCTGGAGACCGCGCTGCGCGAGATCGGCGAGACCGGGCGCACTCCGATCGCGCTGGTCGACGGGGTGGGCTCGATGGGCGGGCTGATCGACGTGGCCGGCGTCCTGGAGGCGTTGCGGCCCTACGGCGGCCACCTCTACATCGACGACGCGCACGGCATCTCCATCGCGGGCGCGATGGGCGCCGGGTACGCCTTCGAGAGCCTCGGCGACCAGTTGCCGGAGAACGTGGTGATCGCCGGTTCGCTGTCCAAGGCGTTCGGCGGTTCCGGCGGGTTCGCGCTGGTGCCGGGCGAGGCCGACGTCCGGGTGCTGCGGAAGTTCGCCAACCCACTGGTGTTCGGGCACTCGATCATGCTGCCGCTGCTGGCCGCGAACGTGGCCGCCGCCGAGCTGCACGTGAACGGGGAGGTGGCCGCGCTCCAGGAGAAGTTGTGGCGCAACGTCACCGACTTCGACGATCTGACCGGCGGGCGACTGGTCAACTCCGGCCTGTGGTCCCCGGTGCGCGGCGCGCACTTCGCCGCCGAGGAGGATGCGTTCCAGACCACGGCCGCGCTGAAACACGCCGGGGTGCTGGTCCTTCCCGCGTTCTTCCCCACCGTCGCGAAGGGCACCGGCCTGGTCCGCTTCGCGCTGTCGTCCCTTCACGAACGCGGCGATCTGGAGACCGCGGCAAAGATCCTGGAAGGAACCCGATTCGGATGAGCGCTCCCCGAACGCTGGGCGAGGTGCTGGACGACGCCGAGAAGACGCTGGCCGTCGCCGGCGCCTGGGCACCCCGGCAAGACGCCGAGACCCTGGCCGCGCACGTGCTTGGCCGACCGGCCCAGGAGCTCCCGGTGGACGAGCCGCTCGGGGCGGCCGCGACCGGCCGGCTCCAGGAGCTGCTGGCCGACCGGGCCCGGCGGGTGCCGGTGGAGTACCTGACCGGGCGTGCCCGCCTCGGTGGCATCGACATCGAGGTAGGGCCCGGGGTCTTCGTGCCGCGCAAGCACACCGAGCCGCTGCTGGCCTGGGGCCTGAAGGTGCTCGAAAACGTCGAGAACCCGGTGGTGGTCGACCTGTGCACCGGTTCCGCGGCGATCGCGCTGGCCGTGGCCCACGCCCGCCCGGACGCCACGGTGCACGCCGTCGAGCTGGCGCCGGACGCGCTGAGCTGGGCCCGCCGCAACGTCGCCGCGCGGGCCGCCGCCGGGGACACGCCGATCTCGCTGCACGAGGGCGACGTCACCGCACCCGACCTGTTCTCCGGGCTCCGCGGCGGTGTCGACCTGCTGCTGGCGAACCCGCCGTTCGTGGTGGAGGGCCGGGTACTTCCGCCCGAGTGGGAGGAGCACCAGCCGCACCCGGCGCTGTTCTCCGGGCACGACGGCCTGGCTGTCATCCGCGCGGTCACCGGCGCGGCGGCGCGGCTGCTGCGGCCCGGCGGCGGAGTCGCCATCGAACATGACGACGAGCAGGCGGAAGCCGTGATGTCGTTGCTGGGCGAGCTCCAGGCGTTCGAGGACATCGCCGACCACACCGATCACAACGACCTGCCCCGGTACACCACGGCACGAAGGATTTAGAGGGTGCGCGGATTGGCGCCTCACCTCGGACAAGGATCGCGGCGATTTCGCGCGAAAACGCCACCCCCCACGCCTGCCACGCGGCGATTTCGCGCGCCACCCCCCACGCCTGCCACGCGGCGATTTCGCGCGAAAACGCCACCCCCACGCCTGCCACGCGGCGATTTCGCGCGAAAACGCCACCCCCCACGCCTGCCACGCGGCGATTTCGCGCGAAATCGCCATCGCGGGCTCTTAGGACGTGTTTTATCAGCGGCGGGAGCCGCTTGCGGTGTGCGACTCAACTGCACCGCCGCGGGTTCTCAGGGGCTGTGCCCGCCGAAGGGCTCTCGGCGAGGCCAGTCCCCGACGCGGTGAATTGGGCATTCATGATGTCGGGGGAACACATGCGTGAGAAGGCCTCTGAGGTTCCGCTACCCGCACCGCTACGCAAACAACTTTCGAAACGGACCTTAGGACGCAGATGGAGATCTCACGACGCGGCGCACTGAGACTGGGTGGCATCGCGGCGGGAACCGGTGCGGTGTGGCTGGCATCGTGGCCGGTCCCGGCACTGGCCCAGGAAGGCACGCCGGAGGCCCTCTCGGTGACCGTCCGGGAAAGCGCGAACCTGGGTGTCACGGTGTCACCGGACGGCCGCACGCTGGCCATCGACGTCGCGGGCGGCATTTGGGTGCTGCCCGTCGCCGGCGGCGCGGCGCGGCTGATCACCCCGCTCGACCACGACGCCTGCCGCCCGCAGTTCTCCCCCGATGGGCGGCGGATCCTGTACCAGTCCTTCCGTGACGGGGTGTACGACGCCTGGACCGTCGCCCCGGACGGCAGTGCGCCGACCCGGCTGACCACCGGCCCCGGCTACAACACCGAGCCCCGTCTCTCCCCCGACGGCAAGCGGCTCGCCTTCTCTTCCGATCGCGACCACCTCAGCCGTATTTGGGTGCTGGAGCTGGATTCCGGGACGCTCACCGCGGTCACCAGCGCCGACGAGGTGCACATAAGCCCGGCGTGGTCTCCGGACGGCAGCAAATTGGCATACCTGGTGGGCGACAACGTCATCGAGGTGCTGGACCTTGCTTCCGGCAACCGCGAGCGCCCGGTCACCGGCGACGCGGGGCTGGCCGCGCCCGGCTTCACCCCGGACGGCCGGAACCTGACCTACGTGCGCATCGAGGGTCCCAAGACCGATCTGGTGGTGGGCGACCAAGCCGTGGTCACCGGTGAGGACCTTTCCCCGCTCCCAATGGCGTGGCTGTCCGCCAGCGAGTTCCTCTACACCGCAGGTGGCCGCGTGCGGCGCCGTGGACTGACCGGCCCGGGCACCGACGTCCCGTTCACCGCGGTCCTGCCGCTGGCCACCCGCCGCTACCACCGCGCGCCACGGGACCTGGGCTCCACCGCCGTCCGGCAGGCCAAGGGCATCGCCAGCCCGGTGCTCTCTCGTGACGGCGAGCAGGTGGCCTTTCGCGCGCTGAACGCCCTGTGGGTGCTGCCGATCGGAGGCACTGCCCGCAAGGTCGTCGACGACGGCTACTTCTCCTCCGACCCCGACTTCGCACCGGACGGCCGCTCGCTGGTCTACGTCAGCGACCGCGCCGGAACGGCGAACCTGTGGCGGCTGGACCTGGGCACCGGGCGGTCCGAACGGCTGACCGACGCGACCGACGCCCAGCTGATGCCCCGGTATTCCCCGGACGGCACGAAGATCGCCTACCAGGACGAGTCGGGCGGCACCTGGGTGCTAGACATTGCCGCCCGGACCGCCCGGCAGGTGCTGCCCACCCTGTACCAGCCAGGGCGGCCGAGCTGGTCACCCGACGGCGGCAAGCTGGCGCTGGCCGCCATGCGACCCTACTCACGGCGCACGGATACCGGGCACAACCAGATTCTCGTTGTGGACCTCGAAAGCGGCGAGCTCCGCTACCAGGCCGTGGCCCCGGAGCGTTCCCTCTCCACCAGGGGCGACGACGGTCCACTGTGGACGAAAGATGGCTTCGTATTCGGCGCCGAGAGCCTCGCCTGGCGCGTGCCGGCGGACGCGTCGGGCACCATCACCGCCCCGCCCGTACAGCTGACCAACGAGGTCACCGACTCGCTCTCGGTGAGCGGCGACGGCCGCACGGTGCTCTACCTGTGCAACGGGACGCTGCGGCTGACCGACGGCGGGGCCGCTCGCACCGTGGCCGCCGACCTCCGGTACCGGCCGGCCCGCGCCACCGGCCGGGTGGTGCTGCGGGCCGGGGCGGTGTGGGACGGCACCTCGGACAAGCTGCAACGGGACGTCGACATCGTGCTCAAGGACGACCGGGTGGCGGCGCTCGTGCCCAGCGCGGGTCACAGCCCCGGCAGCGCCCAGGTGATCGACCTGTCCGGGCTGACGGTGCTCCCCGGCCTGATCGACACCCACAACCACTGGCACATGCGCGGGCGGCAGTGGGGCGACCGGCAGGGGCGGCTATGGCTGTCCTACGGCGTCACGACCAGCCGTTCCCCCGGTGATCCGGCCTACCAGATGGTGGAGAACCGGGAGGCGCTGGAGGCAGGCACCCGGGTCGGCCCTCGATATCTCGGCTCCGGCGAGGCGCTCGACGGCTCCCGCGCCTCGTACAACTGCATGCGCACGACGATGTCGGCCCGGCAGCTGGAACGGGAACTGGACCGGGCCACCGGGCTGGACTACGACCTCGTCAAGCTGTACATGCGCCTGCCCGTACCGCTGGAGCGCCGGGCCGTGGAACGGGCACACGCCAAGGGCATTCCGGTCACCTCGCACTACCTGTACCCGGCGGCGCACAGCGGGCTGGACGGCATGGAGCATCCCGGCGGCGGGCACCGTCTCGGCTACTCCCGCACCCTCAGCTACAACCTGTACCGGATGTCGGCCGACGCCGTCGACGTGCTGGCGGCCAGCGGGATGTGGGTCTCCTCCACGACGATCTTCGCCAGCGAACTGCTCGCCGAGGACCGCTCGCTGGTGGACGACGAACGAACCCGGACCCTGTTCCCCGGCTGGGAGTACGAGCGGCTCCAGGCCAAGGCCGACGCAGCGATCGGCCCGCACGCCGAGCCGTACCGCCGGATCACCGCCGGAATGGTCGACGCGTTGCTGCGGGTGCACCGCGCGGGCGGACTGGTGGTCTCCGGCACCGACGCCCCGCTCGACGACATCGGCATCAGCGCCCACCAGAACCTCCGTGCGCTGGTCAAGTACGGGTTCACCCCGCAGGAGGCACTGCTGACCGCCACCGGTAACGCGGCGAAGGCAATCGGTTACGGCGACACGCTGGGCGCGGTGGCGCCGGGCCGGTTTGCCGACCTGGTCGCCGTCGAGGGCGATCCGCTGACCGACATCCGCGCCGCAGCCGCCGTGCGAGTGGTGTTCGTCGGCGGGGTGCGGCACACCGTGCCGGATCTGCTGGCGCCGTTCCGGTCCACAGGCAGGGCTTTCGCCGCAGCGGGGACGGTGGCCACGGCCCCGCCGCTGCCCTCGGCGACGGCCCGCGCCGAGCACTACTGGCACCGTCCGGAGTGGACGCGGGAGAGCTGCTGCCATTGAGCAGGTCGGCTGAGTGCGCCCCGCAGCGGAGGCGCACTCAGCCGACCTGGAGGTCCCGCTCCCGCGCGGATCCGGCACCGGCCCGGTAACTGGAGGCGGACATGCCGAACCGCTTCTTGAACATTCGCTGGAAGTGGCTCAGCTCCCGGTATCCGACGGCACGCGCGACATCGGTGATCGAGGTCGACGTTTCGCGCAGCAGGAATCGCGCCTCGTTCATGCGCAACATGGTGACGAAGTCGATGAACCGCCACCCGGTTTGCTCCCGGAAGCTGCGGGAGAAGTGGTAACGGCTCATGTACACCGCGCTCGCCACCCGGTTCAGGGTGAGATCCGGATCGGTGAAGCAGGTGCGCAGATAGTCCATCGCGTACCGGACGCTGGGCGAGAGCCCGGCCAGGTCCAGCTCCGCCGCATCAACGTCTGCGGCGGCCGCCTCGGCGGGCGCGGTGCTCAGGTGCACGCGCTGCCCGGCGTGCCGGTAACCCGGCAGAGAGTGCAGGAGCTCGTGGGGCGGCCGGATCTCGATGTCGTCCGGCCCGACAACAACCTGGCAATCACCAAGGAACGGCTGTAAGCGCAACCAGACGAACTGCGTGCTCTCCCCGCAGAACAGCCCGGTCAGCAGCTCCCCGGCCTGGGCGGCAACTGGCGTCCAGCCGTCCGCTTCGAGCACCCGCGGCGTCGCCGATTCTCCGATCAGCTCGCGCAGCTGCTCGTAGGCGTGGGGCTGCAACCGCCGGTCCACCCGGACCATGAACAGGCTGCCGATCACCCCGTCACCGATGCGATCGGTGTCGAGCAGCACCACGTCGGCCGGGTCGATCCGCGGGTTCGCGCTGAAGTAGGTGGAGAAGCCGAGCACACCGAGCGCCTGCGCATTGTGGTGGGCCACCAGATCTCGCAGCTGATTCACGCCCCGGTGCAGGTTCACCGCCGCCGGCTCCGGCAGCGCCGCGATCTGCTTCACAGTCTGGTCCACCAGCTCGTCACTGGTCACATAAACCACGCTGCGCCCGCGGGCGATGGCGTCCGCGCCGATCAGGGACGCGGCCGCCACCGAATTTCGCCGCTCCGGTAGCTCTAGTTCGACGTCCGGTTCATCCCGCAGGGTGCGGTAGCGCTCCAGCGCCCTTGCCTCCGGCAGCCTCCGCAACGACCAGGGAGCCGCCTCCTGTGCCGAACTCACTGACTGTACCTCCCCCAGAATCCGCGCTGGACCGGCTCCCGGCCGCTTCAGCGCGATCGAAAGAATTGTCACCGATGTGACCGAGCAGCAGAGCGAGCACGGGAAACCTCGTCACAACAGGGAACCCGGCCGCACCCGCCGCCCGATATTTCCCTCGCTTCCCGCGCAAATGCAGTCATAGGAATAGCGTGAAGAATTCCCTCGAAAACGCTCCCCCGGAAAACGTTCGAGAAAAAATTGGCACACTTAGTAACTTTGTTCATCCCAGTTCACACATGCCTCGAACACTAGAAGGTTCCCCCGACCTGGTCAAGATCGAACCAGCAGTGGACGCATCTTCACTCAACCGGAGCAACAGCGGCGCACAAACCCGCCTCGGCTAGCTCGCGTTTTAATAGTCCATTCGGGGGGACAACAATTGAGGCGATTCCCGTAAGATCGTTTTTGGGTGGTGGTCTCGGGGTTTGATGTGTCCGGGGTCGGACCTGCCCGGAAGAAGTGGGACGCGGGGTCCCTGGTACGGCGGGAAGTCGTGCGACAGGTACGCACATCAGCTCCACAGCATCGCCAGGAGTGCCCGGGGCTACGTGCTGACCCAGGTCAACGGCACGGTGATCGACGTCGACGGAGGCCGCACAAGGGCCTGACACTCCACGACCGAACCAGGACATCACGGTTCGCCCGCCGGGCCCCGTGGTGCGGGGATAAGGTCCCGGAGGTAATCGCGGTGCTGGGCGGGTAGCGCCCTGCCACCTGGCCGTGGTGTTCGTTCGGGATCTACTGTGGCCGGTGGGATGAACACTCTTTTATGGTGGCTTGATCAGGTGAAACACCCGACCCGAAACCCAAAAACCCAAAGCCCAAGCCGCCGGAAGCGAAAGCGCCGAAAGCCACTACGCAGCAACGAGAATCAGGGCACGCCGAAGGCGACACCCGACCAGCACCAGCACACCGCCAGCACGAGTGTCGTGAGCGGTTTCGGGCGCTGTAGCCCCGAAAAACGCGCACGGGCCACCTCGGTACTCGCGCGTCACGCCACTAGCGTGTTGGACACTGACATGGCTTCCCGGGGAAGGCCCGGGAAGGCGGTGGCCAGCCTTCGCTTCGAGAACAAGTTCGCGTACTCCTGGGCCAGGACGGGCATCACCGCGTACGAATGCCGGAATCCACCTGCCTCGGGCGCTGGTGGCCTGAGTCGGTTCGGTTGCAGCTGTCACGAGGTCGTCCTCTTACGCGTTGTCCAATCCGATGGCGACCATGTGCGCGGCGGTCTCCCGCTCGGGGAAGTTGCCCTGCTCCAGACCGCGGATGACGCCGGTGCGGTCCTCGGCGGTGCGGTTCTGGTTCAGCTTGGCCTTGGCCACCACACGAGTGATCGACAACTCGATGCCGACGATTCCCTTCAGCTGCGTCGCAATGAACTTTTCAGGTGCGTCAGTGACCTTCCACCGCGTCGGGCGGCCGTTCTCGTGGTGGTCGGTCAGCTTGGTGACGTGATCGAGCAGCCAGTCGCGGTCGTCGTGGGCTCGCAACTGCCCGTAGACGTTGAGGATCTGGTAGTTCCAGGTCGGGACGACTCTCTGGGTGTCTTGCTTGCTCGGGTAGTACTCCGGCGTGACGTAGGCGTCAACGCCGGGGATGATCACCACCGATTCCGCCTCGGCGGTGTACTGCCAGTGGGGGTTCGGCCGCGACATGTGCCCGACCAGAGAGTGACGGTCGGCATCGTAGAGCAGCGGCATCGCGGTCACCTCCATGCTGCCGTCCGGAGCCGGGGTGACCAGGTGACCGAATCCCCCCTTGCGCAGCAGGGCCGCGGTGTCGTCCTCGGACACCTCGAAGTGCTTCGGCAGGTACATGACCACTCCTCGATCGCCTGTGGGTGGGGCAACCGCCAACCAGCCCAGTTTGTCACATGACAAAGACTCTACAGGGTAGATACGACTTCTGTCACGTGCCATACACTGGCGAGGTGACGAAAGACGCCGCGGATCGTGCGCCGGTCAAGATCATCGGCGCCTCAGCAGGTGAGATCTCCGATAGCGTGCGGAACCTCGTGAGCACAGGTCGACTGCAGCCTGGTGATTCGGTCCCGCCGATTCGTGACCTCGCACTCGAGCTCGGAGTGCATCGCAACACCGTGGCCGCCGCCTACCGAATGCTGGTCGCCGCCGGTGTGGCCGAAACCCATGGTCGGCGCGGCACCGTCATCACGTCCCTTCCCCACCTCGAGGGCGAGATGGCCGTGAATACCGAACTGGTCGACCTGTCCAGCGGCAACCCCGATCCGGCACTGCTACCCAACATCGGATCGGCGCTGTCCCAGATCGACTACCAGATGCAGATGTACGGAAGCCCCGTCATCGATCCCAGGTTGCACCAGTGGGCACGCAACACGCTGGCACCCGAACTCGACTGCCCCTTCGAGATCTCGGTGACGCACGGCGCTGTCGATGCGGTCGAGCGACTGCTCACCGCCCATCTCACGCGTGGCGATTTGGTCGCTATGGAAGACCCGTGCTTCTACGCAAGCGAAGGGACGGTACGGCTCAACGGATTCCGCGCGGCCTCCGTCAGCGTCGATGCCGAGGGGATGGAGCCAAGAGCCTTGCGGATCGCCCTGGCCGCGGGAGCTCGGGCCGTCATCGTCACGCCCCGGGCGCACAATCCGACGGGCGTCAGCGTGACGGCCGAGCGGGCCCAAGAGATCAGGTCCGTGTTGCAGCGCTATCCGCACGTACTTGTGATCGAGGATGACCACTTCTCCGCGATCTCGCGCAACTGCTACAACCGGGTTACCCCAAGCACCACGCAACGCTGGGCGCTCGTGCGGTCGGTGGCGAAGTTCCTCGGGCCAGACCTGCGCGTCGCGGTCGTCGCCTCCGACGAGGGAACCGCCGATCGGCTCGGGAGCCGTTTGCGGCCGGGCGCCACCTGGGTGAGCCATCTGCTCCAGCAGCTCGCGGCGAATCTCCTCGAGTCAGATGCCGTTGCACGACAACTAGATCACGCGCGTCATGCGTACGCCGAGCGCGTGGACGTACTGCGCGAGGCGCTGACCGAAGCGG
This sequence comes from Saccharopolyspora sp. ASAGF58, assembly GCF_012277335.1. Classification (NCBI taxonomy): domain Bacteria; kingdom Bacillati; phylum Actinomycetota; class Actinomycetes; order Pseudonocardiales; family Pseudonocardiaceae; genus Saccharopolyspora; species Saccharopolyspora sp. ASAGF58. The sequence goes on from NZ_CP040605.1 coordinate 7,531,612, forward strand.
GAATTGACACCCCATTCCCCACCGACGGCTTCAATGTCTGGGTACCCGAGCCCGCTGGTTGCGCCGCCATGGTCACAGCGCTGCGGGAGGCCGGCTGGTCGGTTCGGGACGGTTCCCCGTTCCGAACCCCGACAAGCAAGACCCCGCACGGGATCCGCATCACCGCCTCGAGACTGACCCGCCCCCAGGCCCGCGAGTTCGCTCAGTGCCTCGCAGGGATACGTCAGTCGATCATCAGCTGACCGTCCGTCCAGGAATTGACCGCGCGGCGAACGGCCCCAGCCACCGCCGGACCGCTCGGCGACCACAGCAGGCGTTGCAGCCGAGAGGTGCTGGTTGACCCGGGTGGAATGGCCATCCCGTGGGGGCCGCCAGCACCGGCCATCCCGGTCTGGATGGCTCCGGAAGCGCACCGTGCGGAGCCATCCGCCAATCCTGCCGTGTGCTGCATAACCTGTGCCACGAAAGGGAATTCAATGTCGCAGCCCCTTGATGCTCCACCAGAACCCGTTCCCTCGGTGCACCCGGCCACGAAATCCGACCCGTCTCACCTGGCTCCACGCCGTTGACCTGTAGGCATCAATTTGCCGAGCGAGCTTCAGCTGACTCCACGAGCGAGTTAGCGATCTGCCGGAGAGAACCCAGCACAACCGACACCGCTCGCCGGGTTGTCTGTTCAGGACGAGCGAGGACGTCGACGTTGCGCACTGCTCGTACCCCTGCGAGCGGCCGCAGCGTCACGGCGGACCCGGCTGGTGGGCGGGCCGTGTAGCGCGGGAGCAACGCCAGCAGATCGCCGTGAGCAGCGACCATCGCCGCAGCGGTCGTGAAATCGTTGATCCTGTGCACCACCCGCATAGGTTGGCCTGCTGACGCTGCGATCACTTCGAGCATGTCGGCAGGCGAGAACCCGGCATGCGTGGAAACCCATGACTCGTTGACGAGTTCCGTTGGGCTAACAGACTCGTACTGGGCAAGGGGATGATCTGCACGCATCGCCACGTCCATTGGCTCCCGCAGGAGGGGCACCACGGTCAGTCGTTGGGACGGCCATGGATACGTGTGACTCATCCGGTGCGCGATAACGATGTCGTAGGACGCCGTCAGCGCCGGAAACGCATCCTGGGCGACGTCCTCGTCGACACATTCCACAGGAGGATGGTCAGCCCCGTTGGACATCGCGGCCAGTGCGGGAAAGAACGTGACTGTGGCGCTATGGAATCCAGAAACCCGGACGATCGCCGATAAGTCCCCCAGGTACTCGTCGACGGCCACCTGAGCTCGGGCCATTGCCGAGGCCACTGACACCGCAGCATTGGCCAATGCCCGACCGGCGTCAGTGAGCTCGACCGACCGGCCACGCTTGTGCGTAAGCGGCGCAACGAACTGGCGCTGCAAGGCGGTCAGCACCTGCGAAACGGCAGACGGGGTGACCGACAGCGCCCGGGCCGTGCCCGCGATGCTGCCATGGTCGGCGAGCTCACGCAGCACCCGAAGCTGATGCAGATCCATTAGGAAAATCTAAACCATTGCTGTTGTTATTGGCGGTTTATCTTGCGGGTTGGCCGCTCTAGCATCGGGTGCGTCCCCCGTTCCGCAGCCCAGGGGCTCCTCGCCCGTCCGGGGCCGTGGGTCCTGCCCAGGCTGGTCCAGGCAACGTGTGGCACGTTGCCTGGCTGTCGGCCAGATTAAACGCATGCCCCCGGGGCCGGAACCTGGCCATCCTGGGGCAGCGCAAAGGAGATCACCTGCTGTGGATGCCATCGACGAGAAGATCATTGCCGAGCTGTCTCGCAACGCGCGTATCTCGCATGCCGAGTTGGCCCATCGAGTCCTGCTGTCCCGTAACGCCGTGCGCCAGCGGATCGACCGGCTGGAGCGTCAGGGACACATTCGTGGCTACACGATCGTGCGCGATGAGGACCGCGACACCGGTGATTTCGTGTCTGCGCTGGTGCTCGTCTACCGGCAGGACCGCATGCGCGGTGGGGAGGTCCTGGCCGCGCTCAAACGAATCCCGGAGGTCGTCATCTGTGAGGTCCTCAGCGGCGATTTCGATCTCATGGTGCGGCTGGAAGCGCGGTCCCTGGAACGCATACGCGGCATCTGGGAAGACATTGCCCAGATGCCTGGCGTAAGCGACACGGTGACCGCATTCGCACTGTCCCGGGTGATCAACCGCGCACGGAAGGCACGCTCTGCGGAATCGGAGCCATGAGCCCAGTCGCCTGCTCCCGGCTGAGCAGGCCGGCCTGCTCGACCAGGTCGGCCACGCTGGATCCGGTTGCCAGGGCCTGCTTGGCGATCGCGGCGGCGGCCGCATAACCGATGTGCGGTGTCAGCGCTGTCACCGAGCCGACCGAGCCGGCCACCTGGCGGGCGAGCCGTTCTTCGTTGGCGGTGATGCCCTCCACGCACATTGTGCGCAGCGCAGCACAGCCACGGGTGAGCCACTCGACCATGGTCAGTAGCAGGTGTCCGATCAGCGGCTCAAATGCGTTGAGCTGGAGTTGGCCATTTTCAGCGGCCATCGTGATCGAGACATCGGCCCCCGCCACCGCGTAGGCGATCTGGTTGACCATCTCGGGGATCACCGGGTTGACCTTGCCCGGCATGATCGATGAACCCGCCTGGCGGGGAGGCAGGTTGATCTCCGCGAAGCCGCTCTGCGGACCGCTCGCGAGCAGCCGCAGGTCGTTGCAGACCTTCGACAGCTTGACGGCCGTCCGTTTCAACACGCCCGAGACCTGCAGGAACACGCCGGTGTCGGCGGTGGCCTCGACCAGATCGGTGGCCGGTCGCAGGTCCAGCCCAGTCAGAGCGCGCAGGTGGCGCACTGCCGTCGCGGCATATCCGGGTTCGGCCGTGATACCGGTGCCGATCGCCGTTGCACCGAGGTTTATCTCATGCAGCAGCGGCAGGGTCTCCCCGATACGGGCACGGTCTTCAGCCAGCGTGACACCGATGGCGGTGAATTCCTGGCCAAGCGTCATGGGTACGGCATCCTGGAGCTGGGTGCGACCGACCTTGATGATGGCAGCGAATTCCTGACCTTTGGCGTCGAACGCTTTTGAGAGCGAACCGAGCTCGGCCAGCAACCCATTCAAGGCCATGCTCACCGCGAGTCTCAGCGCCGTAGGGTAAACGTCGTTCGTTGACTGGCAACGATTGACATCGTCGAGCGGAGACAGCATGTCGTAACGTCCCCGCCCGTAGCCCATGTGCTCTAGCGCGAGGTTGGCGATGACCTCGTTGGCGTTCATGTTGGTGCTCGTGCCGGCACCGCCCTGAATGACATCGACGCGGAACTCATCGTGGTGACGGCCCGCCTCGATGTCCCGGCAGGCTGCGACGATCGCATCCGCTTTGTGCGGCTGGATGGCGCCGATCTCGTTGTTGGCCAGAGCTGCCGCGTGCTTGACGGTGGTCAGTGACCGTACCAGCACCGGGTGTGCGGAAAGTGGTATTCCGCTGACTTGGAAGTTCTCCACAGCGCGGGCGGTGTGCACACCCCAATAGGCCTCCGCCGGGACCGCCAGCGCACCCAGCGTGTCGGATTCCGTCCGGTACACGGTCACCGCACGCCGTCCTTCTGGTTGATGCAGACCACCTTCGTCTGGGTCATCTCCTCGTAGGCGAAGCGCACACCCTCGCGGCCCATGCTGCCGTATTTGAAACCACCGAAGGGCATCGCGTCGAAACGGTAGTCGGACGAATCGTTGATCATCACTCCGCTCGCCTCCAACGACTGGGCGGCCGACAGCGCTCGGTCGAGGTTCGCGGTGAAAATCCCGGCGTGCAGGCTGAAGTCGACCTCGTTGGCTCGTTGGAGCGCGTCATCGAAGGAGTCGAACGGCTGGAGGCACACCACCGGCGCGAACGCCTCCTCCTGCCATATCGCGCACTCCGCCGGGACGTCCTCCAGAACCGCCGGAGTGTAGAAGGAGCCGTCCAACTGGTTGCCGCACAGCAGTGTCGCGCCGCTGGCGATGGCCGTGTCCACCTTCGCCCGGGCGGAACGGGCAGCGTCGGCAGTGATCATGGGGCCCACGTCGGTGCTCTCGTCGGCCGGGTCGCCGACGCGCAAGCGCTTCGTGCGGGCGACAAACGCATTGCGGAAGTTCTCATACGCCTCACGAGCGATCAGAATTCGTTGCGTACCAACACAATTCTGGCCTGCTGCCCAGAATGCGCCAGAGACGCAAGAGTCGACCGCGAGGTCCAGGTCGGCGTCCTCCATGACGATGACAGCGGCGTTCCCGCCGAGGTCCATGGCGAGTTTCTTCAGTCCTGCCGACCGCGCGATGGCCTCGCCAGTTGCGAAGCCGCCCGTGAACGACACCATCCGCACCTCGCGGGCGGTGACGATCGCAGCCCCCACCTCGGCATTACCGTTGACGACCGTCACGACTTCTTCCGGCAGGCCCGCCTCGACGAGCGTGCCCACCAGGCGCAGCGCCGATAGCGGCGTGAGCTCGGAAGGTTTCAGAATCACCGCGTTGCCGCCCGCAATCGCCGGGCCGAGTTTGTGCGCGACCAGGTTGAGCGGGTCGTTGAACGGCGTGATGGCCGCGATGATGCCAAGCGGCTCCCGGGTGAACCATCCCTTGCGGTTCTCCGAGCCCTCGAAAGCATCGAAGGGAACCATCTCACCAGCGTTACGCCGGGCCTCAGCCGCCGACAGCGCCAGGGTGTTCGCCGCACGTGCGGTCTCCTTGCGAGCCTGGGTGATGGTCTTGCCCGACTCTTTCACAATCAGCGAAGTGAAGACCTCAGCGCGCTGCTCGACCAGCCGAGCAGCCCCCTCCAGCACGGCCGCCCGCGACGCGCGCGACATGGCCTGGGCGGTACGGCTGCCGTTGCGGGCACGCTTGAGGATGCTGTCGATGGCAGCGGCGTCCACCATGCGCACCGAGCCGATGACCGCACCGGAATAGGGGTTGCGGACGGCCGAAATCTGGTCGTCGAAAGTGCGCTCGGCTTTTAGGGCGATGTCAGCCATGAACGGTCTCCTCAAGGGCGTGCCCGCAGGAAGCGGCGGCGTCGTTTGCGTTTCGCTGGTGGATGGCGATGATGTCGGACAACAGGGCGTAAGCAGTCTCGATACGCCCAGCGCCCGGCCCGGAGACGGTGACGGTGCCGAGCAGATCGGTGCGGAAAGCCACGGCGTTGACCGGCCCAGCGATCCCGGACAGCGGGTGATCGGCGGACAGGGCGATCGGTGCCACCCGGGCATCCACACTGCCGTCGGCGCGACGGGTGGCTGAGCCGACCAGCTTCCAACGCAAGCCCTTGTCGGCGGCATCCTTGATGTCCTCCGCGGTGATCCCGGAGATCCCTTCACGGAAGACGTCCCCGCTTCGCAGGTCAGCACCGAGGACCTCGTTGGCAAGGATCATGACCTTGAGCGCAACGTCGTGTCCCTCGACGTCGGCCGTGGGATCGGCCTCCGCATATCCCAGGTCCTGGGCCTCACTGACGGCAGCGTCGAAGTCGGCACCGTCTTCCAGCCGGCCCAGAATGAAGTTGGAGGTGCCATTCATGATGCCTTCAACGCCGGTGATCCGGAGGCCGCTGAGCAGACGCTGCGCGGTACGCAGGACCGGGGTACCGCTGAGAACTGAGCCCTCGAACTCGAAGCTGACACCGTGCTCGGCAGCCAGGTTCCGGAGCTTGCGGCCGTGCAATGCGACCGGTCCCTTGTTCGTGGTGCACACGTGCTTGCCCGCTTCCAGTGCCCAGCGCACGTGGGAAACGGCGGGCTCGCCGTCGGCGGGATTGGTGAAGGTGGCCTCCGCGACGATGTCGGCGGGGACTTCGCGGATCACCCACTCGTTTCGCGGATCGGGGCTGCCGCCCTTCATGTCTGCGAAAGCCAGCTCGCCGGGAGCCGTGGACAGCAGCGGGGCGAGGTCGAGGCCATCAACGTCGACCAGTGATCCGGCACGTAGATCGGTGATCGCAACGACCCGAAGGGCGAACCCGAGCTCCTGGGCGAGCTCATCGCCACGCTCCTCGATCAGCGCGGCAAGCGCCCGATTGACACCGCCGAAACCGATGAGCGCAAGGTCATATCGCCTCATTTGATGTCTCCTTCGCAGTGCGCCGCAACCCTCACAGTGCGACTACGCAAAGTCTCGCCGCCAGGAGCGGCACCGCGACCATGCCGCAACGGCCGAAGCCCATGCCTGTCTGCACTGTCTCGATGACAATTCGCCCCTGTGCGCCGGCATCGGCGTTCTCGCCACCGACGCCCACAACGCCAAAGCGTCGGCTCTCCCAACGCAAACCAGCTGCTGTTTCCCAGCCCTGTGGGGCTATGGCTTTGGCTATGGCTTGCTGGCGTGTCCGCCGGACGACCGGCCACGGCTCAGCAGTGACTGTGGTGGCTCAGCTGGCGGAGGTGAAGCCCGGTAGCACGCTCAGCAGTGGAATGGTGATGAGGGTGCAGACGGTCATCGACAAGACGTTACCGATGAAGGGGTGAAAATCGGATGGCAGGCGTTTCGAGATTTGGGCGGCCAGCGGTGGTCCCGCGATAGCTCCGAGGGCAGCACCGACGACGATGGCCTGCACCGTCGGTCCATACGTCAGCACGGTGGCCGGCGCGACGGAAACGACCGGGACGAAAGTGGGATACCAGCCGGCTTCGACCCAGCGGCGGTGGTAGACGAGAACGCCGATCGTCGCAGTGAGTACCTGGGCCATCAGCACCGCAGGCAGTAGGCCGGTGCCGTAGACCGGAGCCAACGGGTTGAGCACATAGGTCAGAATGGTTCCGGCGATCAGACCGACTGCGGCGATCTCGTTGCCGTAGAAGGGTGCTTCGGTGAAATCGGCGAGAACCCGCCGGATCACCCATCCTGGTCCCTGTCGGGAAGGCACGGCTGGTGTGCCTGCCGGAACGTCTTCCTGCCCGGCTGCCTCGGGCGTGTCCGCGGACGAATCGCCGCCAGGTTGCGGCATCCACGGCAGGTGTCGGCAGAACAGAAAAGCGATCAGAGCGCCGATCCACATGCCAGTGACGCTGCCGATCACGCCAGGAAGGCCAAGCGGAGCACACCCGAAGTTAACCACCAGCAGAGCAACCGGGGTTGTCAGGGCGGCCCCGAGCACGGCACCGGTGACCGCCACCGCCCACCCTGCGCCGTAGACGAGGACGATGGCTGGCGGGACGGAAACGAATGGCACGAAGGTGGGCTGCGACGTGCTGGTGACAGTCCATGCCCAGCCCCAGGCTATCTCCGACAGCAGCAGTCCCAACAGCGCGGAGCCGACTACCCAAGGCCACAGTCCGGTGCCGTAGCTGACGGGAAATCCTGCCCAGCGGCGGCCTCGTTTCCAGGCCAGATGGGCGACCCAGCCGCCGACGAGCATGCCCAGCCCGCCGAGTTCGGTCTTGAAGAATTGCGCTTCGGTGGTGTCGCTGACCCACCAACGCAGGAACTGCGGGATGCTGGTGTAGGCCTCGTTCTGCCAGCTTTCGTAGTCGGGCAGCAGATGTGGCACTACGCTGGCGGCGCCCGGGAGCACGATGGCCAGCGCCGCCGTAATCGCTACCATCGCCAGCCCGGCCAGCCACCGGGCGACCGCGGTCGGTGTCGGTGACAGCACGAGGTTCCTGGGGAGTTTCGCGGGGCGGGTCATGAGGGCCTTCCGTCAGCGTGGAGCGCGTCGCAGCCGCGGTAGCCAAGGCTGGTGTCATCGAGATCGGCGCGGCGCGGTCGTGGGCGAGGTCGTTGAGACGTTTCAGATCAGCGCCGAGGGGGCGGCTTGACTTATTGATAGGGAACTCAAGGGTGTGATCTTCGTTGGTCTGGCGGGATCGCTGGTGTGCGGGATGCGCGGAGGTTATCGCCTGAGGTGCAGGAGGATCTGCGGCGCAGGGTGGTCGCGGCGGTGCATGGTGGGATGAGGCAGGTCGAGGCGGCGCTGGTGTTCGCGGTAGCGCCGCAGTCGGTGTCCGGATGGGCGCAGGTGTGGCGGAAACAGGGTTCGAAGGGTCAAGCACGACCAGCTCGCCATTGCGGTGCCGGTTCGCCCGGCAGCCGACCTGATCGACCTACTCGCTTCGTGCGGCGTGAGTTGTCTCTACGAGGCGAAGCCAGGGCATTCCGCTCGCGTCCGGGCGGCCTGAAGGTGTCATGTCGTTCTTCCTGAAGCGCAGGGCGGTCGGTGACCGGGCGCGTGGGGCATTCGCGCCCGGTCACCGGGGAAGGGCTGGTGCGGCGGAGGCCGGGGGAGGCGCCGCACCGGCCCGGCTTGGGGAGGTCAGGCCTCGTGAGTGATCCTTCCGGTAAGAACCGGAAGGATCACTCACGAGCGTTCAGACACACAGGTGGTGCCGCCCGGTGGGCTCCTCCCGGGGCGCCGAGCTCGCCTGGGTCGGCTGTGGGGATCCCGGTGGTCTGTGGGGGTGTTCTTGTTCCGCCCGGTGTCTTCGGTGCGGGTTTCGGCTTCGATGCCGGCTATGAGGTGCCAGACCGTGTAGGCGGCTTCGCCGCCGCCTCCGGCGTGCTGGCCGGATCGAGAACGCGAGGCCTCTTGCGGGTAGCTGGGTGGAGAATATGGCGAAGATCAGCAGGCTGAACAGGACGAACGTGCTGAGCTGGATTCAGGACATCGGTGGTTCTCCTTCGGTGGGGCGAGGGTGGTGCCAATTTCGCGAGAAATTGACGTTCACCCGGGTGACGGTCAATTTCTCGCGAAATTGCGCCCTCCTCGGGTGACCACAGGCGGGTGGTGAGGGTGTGCCGACAGCGCATGCGGGTGTCCTCGCGGATGCAGTCCCATTTCGGGCCGGTCGTGCTCCGCCGCGTTCGGCTGGGGTGGTGTGAACCCGCAAGGCGGTGGCCGAGTTGATCCGGGTGCGCCACGGCGTCGTGTTGAGTTTGCGCACCGTCGGCGACTCTCTGCGCTGTTGGGGTGTGTCGCTGTAGAGACCGATCCGCAGGGCCTACGAGCGGGACCCCGAGGCCGTGCGCCGATGGGGGGAGGAGGACTATCCGGCCATTGTCGCTCGCGCTGCCGCGAGGGCGCGGTGATCTTGTGGCTGGACCAGACCCGGGATCCGCTCGGATGCCGCAGTGGGCCGAACCTGGGCACCGGCCGCCCGGACACCGGTGGTGGGCAAGACCGGGGAAACGGTTCAGCGTGAACGCCATGTGCGCGATCGGTAACAAGGGGCGAGCTGTACTTCACCGTCTACACCGGGTCGTTCAACGCCGGCGTGTTCGTGCCGTTTCTGGACCGTCCGCAAGTGGCTGGACCGATCACGCTGCGGCGATCGAGATGCACTTCCTGCCCGGATACAGCCCCGAGCTCAACCCCGACGAGATCCAGGGGTACCGACCTCAAGCGGACCATGACCACCGGCACAGCACCGAAAACCCGCGACGAGCCGAAACAAGCAGTCCGCTCCTTCCTCCACCGGCTCCACAAGTCACCTGACCGAGTTCGCTCCTACCTCGGCAAACCCGAAGTCCGCTACGCCCGCCTGACATCACACAATTGCCCTACGAATCAATAGTTGCCTCCGAATGTGGCGTCAAGAGCCGCCGAGAGGTCGGCGATGAGGTCGTCCGGATCTTCCAGGCCAACCGAGAGACGCAGGTGACCATACTTCTGGAAAAGCTCGGGATAATTTTCCGAGCCGCCACGCGCTTCCCCTGCGACGTGGACGATGAGTGATTCGTCATGGCCAAGAGACACCGCGGAGGTGATGATCTTGAGGTTGGAAACGAACCGGTTCTGAGTGTCGGGGTCTCCCTCGACAGCGAAGGCCATCATCGCGCCGTAGCCACGACCGCGGAACTGACGTGCAGCGACCTCGTGCTGAGGATGCGACTCAAGCCCCGGATAGTAGACGTACGCGACTCGAGGATCGGTCTGCAAAAACGCAGCGACCTTCTCCGCGGAGCTGAAATGCTGACGCAACCGCAAGGGCAGCGTCACAGACCCACGCATGATGAGCCAGGCGTTGAACGGGGAGATGGACCCACCAACATCGACCAGGGCCTCCGACTTGATGCGCGAGACAAGCCGACGGGAGCCGATGACAACTCCACCCATCGAGTCGCCGTGGCCATTGATGTACTTCGTCAACGAGTGGATGACGAGATCGACGCCCAGTTCGAGCGGACGGAAGAACGGAGGCGGAGTGAACGTGGAATCAATCGAAACCAGCGCCCCATGCGCGTGTGCGATCTCAGCGATAGCAGCAACATCGGCGACCTTCGTGGTCGGGTTCGCAATCGCTTCCGTATGCACCAGACGCGTATTCGGTCGCATCGCCGCCCGAACCGCTTCAAGATCACTCATGTCGACGAACGTCGTCTCGATCCCGTACTTCTCGGGGAGCAACTCCGCCATCAGGCGCCACACCGCCTCATAGGTAACGTCCCCGACCACCACATGATCGCCGGACTTCAGCAGCGCAAAGAAGACGGCATGCAAAGCAGCCACGCCTGTTGCGAACACGGCCGCATCCTCGCCACGCTCCAGAGCAGCCAGCTTCGTCTGAAGACAGATCTGATTAAACCCCGAGTTCCGCGTGTACGACAGCGTCTCGGTGTCAGACCAGTCCATCTCGGACGGGTCATCCGGAAGCAGATACGAGTTCGCCATCACGATCGGAGTACGAATCGCACCACCGGCCGAATCCGTCGTATTCCCACCATGAACAGCCTGAGTGGCAAACGCGAGACTCGCCAGGTCATGCTTGTCAGGCCGAGAACCGTTGCGAACGTTCTCACTCATCAAGATCAATCTCTTTCGTCAGGTCAACAAGCCGGTATAAGATCAGCCGGGGCAATCGTGCCTTCGAGTTAAAACTTGGTGGAGATCGCTCGGCTCTCCACCAGCAACAGTCAACTCCGACTACGCCCGAGTGCCCGTGCACGGCAAGCCTCGCGCCGTACTGCAAGCTCACGAGCTCCACCGCGCGGGCACCTGCCGAGGTTTCGAAACCTGCAGCTCAGCGCCCAATGTCGCGTTGCCCGCATAGTTGCATCATACTGCACTTGGAGTGCACCGCAATACCTCGTGGTGTTCTGCGGGACACACGACCGCAGTGCACCCCTCACCCCGCCGATAGCTCAGGTGAGGGATTTGCCGTGCGCAACAGTTCCCGGAACCGCGTTCTGTCAGCGGCGGGGTCTGCTACAGAGTTGGTCGCTCAAGGCGTCACTCGAGCCAGGGACGAGACCTTCTGCAAGCACGAGCAAAGCCCTGTAGTCAGGTCACAGCCGGAAAACGCCGTCGGCGGCGGATGCGGAGGTCAGTAACTCCAGATCGATAAGCCCGGCTTCCATCAGTTTCCTCCTACGCCCGGCTGCAAGACCGTCATCGAGAAGTGCACGTTGTCGCTTCCCGTACACGCGTACCCGTGCAACTGATCGCCGTAGAGGACAACCGAATCTCCCTCGGCGATGCGTTCCACATTCGAGCCGACGTAGACCTCGAGCTTGCCCGCGTGCACGAACAGCACTTCCCGTGTACCCCGCGAATGGGGCTCGCTGTCGAGCCGCTCACCAGGCGCCATGTCCCAGTCCCAGAGCTCAACGACCTGCGGCGGCTCAGTCGCCCCGACGAGGACACCGCGGCCGCCGCTGGGCCCGCGCCACAGGGTGTGTGATTCCCCAGCCCGGTGAACGCGAATAGGACTGACCGCGCCGTCTTCGACAAGATCGGACAGCGAGACGCCGAAGGCGCTCGCGAGTCGAAGGAGGACCGCGATGCTGGGATTCGACTGGCCCTGTTCGATGATCACGAGTGTCCGTCGGCTCACGCCGGACCGCTCAGCAAGCGCGTCCAGTGTCCAGTTCCGTTCGGCGCGCCAGCGTCGGACGCGCCCACCGATGGCCTCAGCCACGGCATTCGTATCGACGGCAGGTCTGTCCGGTTCACCCATGGTGGCATCATACTGCACTCTCAGTGCAGCCGAAGGCCCCAGGGCGTGTGGTGCCGGCGCTAGATCGGCTGCCAAGCAGACTGACGAACGTCCCCACCTCCCCAGGAGGTGTGCGATTTCAATGAGGTGATCTCAGTAAGAAGTCTCTGGAGGGCGGCCTGCCGGAATGGGTGTGTGATCGGGTAGGGCTGGCCCGGGGAGAGTGGGACGTGGGGTCCCTGGTAGAAGAAGTTCGACCAAGAAAGGATCTTCGACCAGGGAGGGCCCCACGTGGTCACGTATTCTGCCAAACTCGATGTTCCCCGTGAACTGGTGGTCTTCCTCAGCCGGCTGTTGGCCGGTGAACGCCGCCGGAAAGGGACCCGCAAGGGGCGCCGGGCGTTGACCACGTTCTGGCAGGCTGTGCTGGTCCTGCGGTGGTTCCGGGACGATACCGACATCACCAAACTGGCTCGCGATCACGGTGTCGCCCGTGCCACCGGCTACCGGTATGTCGACGAGGGCATCAAGGCACTGGCCGCGCAGGCCCCGGATCTGCACGACGCCCTGCAACGGGCCAAAGACAACGGCGACGCCTATCTGATCCTGGACGGCAAAAACTTCTCCTCCGACCGTCTCGGCGAAAAGACCACCAGCGCCAAAGGCGCCGAGATCGACCTGTGGTACTCCGGGAAAACCCGCGAACAAGCCGGCAACATCCAAGCACTGACAGACCCGGACGGGTTCCCGCTGTGGGCCTCCGACGTCGAGCCCGGGTCCATCCACGACATCACCGCCGCTGAAAACCACGTCCTCGGCGCCCTGTACTGGGCTTACTCCCAGCTCAACCTACCCACCCTGGCCGACGGCGGCTACCAGGGTGCCGGAGCCGGGGTCCTCACCCCGATCAAACGCCCCAAAACCAGCAAAGGCCGCCCACTCGACGTCGACAACCAGACCTACAACAAACTGCTGCGCGGCCTGCGCGCCCTCGGCGAACGTGGATTCGCCCTGCTCACCGGCCGTTGGCGCGTCCTACGACACTTCACCACCAGCCCCCGCAAAATCGGCCTCATCGTCAAAGCCGCACTCGTACTCACCCAATTCGAACACGGCCGACTCGCATAACCCCCTACTGAGATCAATTCAATGGAAATCGAAGGTCCGATTTCCATTGAAATTGCGGTTCTCCGGCGTGTCGGGTCACGACACGCCGGAGGGTGTGGATAACTCGCACGATTTCAATGGAAAATCGATTTCACCCGCATGCAGAGGGCATCGCGGGCCTCTGCAGCTCAGCCCGGCTTGGCTGGTCGGTCAGTCGTGCTCAGCGCTCGAGCGGGCCAAGTGCATCGCGTGTGCCTCCTCGATGGAATCGGTCGCCGGGTGCGAGCCTGGCAGGGCCTGTCGCGCGGACTCCCGCAGCGTCGCGACAACGAGGATGCCGACAACCGACATTGCCATGAGGTAGTAGGCCGCAGAAAGGTGGTCACCGCTCCACCGGATAAGCGACTCGATAAACAGGGGCGCAGTGCCGCCGAAGAGCGCGACGCTGATGTTGTACGACATACCGAGTCCGCCGTAGCGGTGGCTGGTCGGGAAAAGCGCTGGAAATGTCGAGGCGAGCGCTCCCATGTAGAGAGCGACGGGGATGCCGATCATCGTAAGTCCCAGTACGACGAGGCCGATCTTGCCCGTGTTGAGCAGAAGGAAGGCCGGCATGCTCAGCACGACGACCCATCCCGACGCGGCCCAGAGCACGGCCTTTCGCCCGATCCGATCCGAGAGCATGCCGACGAAAGGCATGGAGCACGCCATGGCGATGAGCAGGGGCACGCTCACGAGGTTGCTCGAGACGGCGTCGAAGCCCGGGACACCGGACAGGTATGTGGGCATGTAAGAGGTGAAGGCGTAGCCGACGGTGTTCGCGGCGGCGACGAGGCCCAGTACCTGGAGCATCTGCCGCCAGTACCGCCGGAGGAGACCGAACGGTCCGAGTGCGCGCGGCGGTTCCGTGGTTCCTGACGCCCTGAGTGCCTTGACCTGCTCGAAGTGGGGAGTCTCCCCGACGCGAAGGCGGAAGTAGATGGCGATGACACCCAGGGGTGCGGCGACCAGGAACGGGATCCGCCAGAAGCCGTCCTCCATTGCCTGCTGTCCGAACGTGACTTGTAGGACGGTCACGAACACGGCTCCGAGTGTGAAGCCGAGGTAGCTGCCCGCGTCGAGGAACGCCGTGTAAAAGCCGCGCTTGCGGTCGGGTGCGCTCTCGCTCACGAAAGTGATCGCCCCCGTCAGCTCGCCGCCTGCGGAGAAGCCCTGCACGATCTTCAGGGTGATGAGCAGGAGCGCTGCCCAGATGCCGACCGCGTCGTAGGACGGCAGCGTGCCAATGAGGAAGGTTGCGGCGACGACGAGCGCAAGGGTCGCGAAGAGCACGCGCTGGCGTCCAATGCGATCACCAAGCCAGCCGCAAAACATCCCGCCCAGCGGCCTGAACAGATAGGTGCTCGCGAAGGTGCCGAGCATGAACAGGACCTGTGCCGCAGAACCGGCCTGGGGAAGGAACACCGGCCCCATCGTGACGATGAGATAGCCGAAAACGCCGACGTCGTACCATTCCATGAGGTTGCCGACGAAGGTACCGCGGACAGCGCGGCGCAGGCGTGCCCGGTCGATGACGAGGATCGAGCCGGTATCGAGTGTGCCGGGGCTGCTGGCTCTCGACGCATCCGACGAGCCAGTGGGAGTGGACATGACGACTCCTTTGTCTGTGTCCGGAAGACCGCTCACGCGGGTATGTCAGCCGAAGACGGCCGTGTAATAGGTCAGGTAGGCGGCGAGGTTCGACGTGAGATCACGGTGATCGGTGAGCGGATTGACCTCGGTCACGGCGAAAGCATCGATGTGGGGTGCGAGCGCGCGTACCGTGTCGATGGCCTGCCTGGAGGTTAGACCGCCAGGCTCATGGGCACCGGCCCCGGGTGCGTGCGCCGGATCGATCGCATCGATATCGAAGCTCAGCACGATGTGATCGGCTCCGCGAACGTGATCGAGGACGCGTTCCACCACGGATTCGACGCCGATTCGGTGGAATTCACTGGCGGTGATCTGTGCCGGACCGAGTTCGCACACGGCCGCACGTGAGCTGGGGTAGTTGAAGTGCCGCAGTCCGATCTGGATCGCGTGCTCGCGATCGACACGCTCAAGCTCAAGCCCGCGCCGCATGCCGCTGGAGTGGCTCCACGAACCCTGCCGCTGGTTGTGGTTCATGATGTCGAGATGGGCGTCGAAGTGGATGATGCCCAGCCGTCCCGTCGTGGCCCTGTGCACTCCCTCGACGATGGCGTAGAGGACGCTATCGTCGCCTCCCAGAACCAGCGGCACCGCGCCCGCACGGACAGAGCCGGCGATCTGCTCTGCTGAACGGTCGAGTGTCTCCGAGACATCATGCGGCACAACAGAAACATCGCCGACATCATCGATCTTTGGTGCCGGGTGAAGCTCTCCGGTCTCGAGCGAGTAGACCTCGCCGTCCTCCGATCGCATCGTCATCCACGCGAGCTGCTCACGAATCCGCGCAGGCGCGTAGCGCGATCCCGGCCACCCAAGAGTTGCCGCACCATCGAACGGGATCCCGATGAGCTCGTACCGCCGTTGTTCTCGCGCTTGCATGTGCCCGGCTCTCCTCCTCGAATCACGCCGAACCGCTCCGTTCGGCGCTCATCATCTTGAGGAGCACACGCAGACGTGTCATACACTATTTTGGCGATACCGATATTCGCGGATCGACAGATCAGTGATCGAAAACGAGGGTCAGGTTGAGCGTCACCGTTGGCGATCTGCTCGGTGCGGCAGAGCTCAAACTTCGCTGCATCGCAGGCGCCGCAGGGCTGTCGAACGTCGTGCGCTGGGTCCACGTCTCCGAGGTCGCCGACCCCACTCCGTGGCTGTCAGGCGGCGAATTCCTCCTCACGACGTTGTTCGTTCGCCGGCCCGAGGCAAACCCTGAACGGATCTTCGATGCGTTGGTCAGGGTCGGCGTGGCCGGTATCGGATGCGGCGTCAATGAGCAGCACCCTGATGTCCCCGATCGATGGGCAGAGCTGGCTGAAGCCCGGGGTATCCCACTGCTGGTCGTGCCTCTGAAAACGCCCTACATTGCCATCTCGGAGTATGTCGCACGCGCCCGGATCGACGCTGCGCGGCGGCGTCTGCGCTCGCTGATGATCGCCGAGACGGCACTCGCTAACCTCTGCCTCACCGAGGACACTTGCGAACCACTCGTCCACGAGCTCGCCCGGCGGCTGCGCTGCCGCGCGGCGGTCGTCGATCGCAGACATGCCACCCTTGCCGCCTCGGGGGCTGGGGCGGAGGATTTTGCCGACGAGTTCGCCGAAACTTTCAAGCGATTCCAAGCCGGCTCGGAGCCCGCCTCGGGCGCCATCCGCGAGTCGGACCGGGACGTCGTTGTCAATCGCGGGCCGGGCGCCAACGCCCCGACGCTGCTTGTCGTGCGGGAAACCCGGTTTGATGACCAGGAACGGCTTCTCCTGGCAAGCACTGCCTCGCTGCTGGCCCTGCAGCTGTCGAGAAGTCACGTCCTCCGTGATCCCGAACGGCGCCTGCGTACTGCCTCGCTGCGGGCGATCCTCGATGCAGACACGTCTCCTGAGACGCGCTCGGGTCTGCTTGCCGCGCTCGGCATTGGCCAGTCAGACAACATTCGGGTCGTTGTGGCCAAGGTCGGGGCACCGACCGTCCCGACTGATGTCGAGACGCTTGAGCGCTGTGTTCGCGACGTCGGGTGGTCGGCCAGGGCCTGGTCGACGAATGACACGATCGGCGCGCTCGTAGTACGACGTCCCGAAGCCGACTCACCGACGCCAGAAGAATCAGGGGTGCTCTCGACTGCGCTCCGTGGCTGGGCGCAGTCGTGCGGATCCTCGAAGGCGGCCGTGCGCATCGGCCTATCCCACAGTGAGCGTTCAGCTCAGGTGCTGGTCCTGTACGACGAGGCAGCCGGTTTGGCCACACTCGCCGCGCGAGGGCGCCAAACAGTCATCGCCGCCGGTGACCTCCCGCTCGAAAGTGTTGTTCCTGCGGCTCTTCCACCCGAGACAGTCCGGTACCTCCGCGCCGCGACATGGGATCGTTTGACCGACCTAGCCCTGAAGGAAGCCCTCGAGGCCTACCTCGACGCGAACGGCGTCGTGGACATCGCCGCCCGCTCGCTCGCCGTGCACCGCCAGACCCTTCGACGACGGGTGCACGGCGTGGGCGAACTGCTCGGGCTCGACCTGGATTCAGCGAGCGTGCGCGCACTCCTGGTGATCGCAAGGGAGTTTGACCGGCATTGATCGATGCCGGCTGCAACCGTGCGGCGATCGCATGGCTCAGATCTGTGATCACAGATCACAAATAGGCTTCGGCGATCGCATCCAACACACATCAGATCCGCCGCACCCCCGTGCTCGAAGCCCGGGGAGGCATTCCTTGAAGTACCTGACCGACCCCGAGCGAACACATTGTCGCCGGCTCGGTGGTGTGCATCATCTTCATGGCCCTATCAGGCCTGTACGCCAATGAACCCGTCATGTTCGGGTGCCGGCCAGTCTCGTCGCCTTCGTCGGGGCCACCCTGACCAGGCGGCAAGAACGTGCCGTATCCGAGAGCACCTCGGCAGAAGTCCCAGCCGTCCAGGCACGAAACCCGTGATGGTCGCTGTTCGCCTCACGGCGATGTTCTCCTTGGGTCCGCTGTGGGCGGTGGGATGAACACCGGTCGCTGGTTGTCGTGAGCGGTTTCGGGCGCTATAGCACCGAAAATCACGCACGGCCCACCTCTCTTCCCGCTCGGTGAACACGGGGTTCCGGTACTTCGTGACGAAAACTCCCAGCAGGGCGACCAGCTGCAATTCCCGGATTTGCTCACTGCGCCGGCTGCTGGAGGGCGAACTTGGCTGCGGGACGATCCCGACCGGGGTTCGGGAGTCGAGCAGCCAGAAGAACGGCCACGCCCACAACGCCAGCATTGCCGCCCCGGCCATCATCACCCGCCGACGGCCGTAGCGGTCCGACAGCAGGCCCGCGATCGGGATGGTGACGATCTCGATTCCGGCGGCGATCAGCGTCGCGGTCAGCCCGATGCTTCGTGGCAGGCCGAGATTCGTCGTCAGGTAGCTCAGCGCGTACACCGAGTGCACGTAGAACGACACGTCTGTCCCGATGCGGATGCCGATGCACACCAGCACGCCCGACGGGTTGTTCCGCAGCAGTTCCACCAGCGGCAGCTTCGCCGGGGCCTTGTCCTGCTGCATCCGGACGAACTCGGGAGATTCCACCACCTTCAGCCGGATTGCGAGGCCGACCACGACCAGCACCAGGCTTGCGAGGAACGGCACCCGCCAACCCCAGGACTCGAATGCCTCGTCGGGAAGCGCTGCTAGCAGCCCGAACGCTCCGGTGGACAGCAGCAGCCCGGCGGGCACACCGACCTGCGGCCAGCTGCCGTTGAAGCCCCGGCGGCCCGGCGGCGAGTGTTCGACGGCCATCAGCACCGCGCCGCCCCACTCGCCGCCAACCGCGATGCCCTGCACGAACCGCAGCACCACGAGCAGGATCGGGGCCGCCACTCCGATGGCGGCGAATGTCGGCAGCACCCCGACCAGGAACGTCGCCCCACCCATGATGAACAGCGTCGTGACCAGCATGGCCTTGCGGCCGATGCGGTCGCCGAAGTGCCCGAAGAACGCGCCGCCCAGCGGGCGGGCGAGGAATCCTACCGAGAACGTGGCGAACGCCGACAGCGTCCCGGCCAGCGGGGAGAAGCCCGGGAAGAACAGCTTCGGGAACACCAGCGCTGCGGCGGTGCCGTAGATGAAGTAGTCGTACCACTCGATGGTCGTGCCGATGAGGCTGGCGGCCACGACCCGCCGGACCGCGTTCGGCGGGTTGGTCGTCGGCGGGGAACTCATGCGTACCTCCTGGGGCGGGCCCGCGCCTGGGCGGGTCAATAAGCGAGCTGGTGCAGTGCGGTGGCGAGCACGCGGGCACCGATCGCGGCGTGCTCGGGTTCGGTGAATTCCTCGGGGCAGTGCGATCGGCCTGCGCGGCTGGGCACGAACAACATTCCGGTGGGCACGTGCGGGGCGAGGACCTGACTGTCGTGCCCCGCGCCGCTGGTGAGCGTCCATGCACTCGCCCCGCATACCCCGGCGGCCTCGCGCAGGAGGGCCCCGAGTCCCGGGTCCATGAGCGCGCCGTCGGTGACCCGACGCGGCGTGATCGCGAGGTCGACGCCCTCGGTGGCGGCAATCGCCTGCCACTGCTGGTGGATCTCCTCGACCAAGCGTCCCAGCACCGCCGGATCCGGATGTCGGGCGTCCAGGCTGAATTCGGCCCGCTCCGCGACGATGTTGGCGCCACCCGGGTGGACCCGGCACATCCCGACGGTGGCCGTGGCGGGCGGACCGCAGGCACGGGCGCGCTCGTCGGCAGCCACGATCATGCGCGCCGCCGCGCGCAGGGCGTCGGCGCGATGCGTGATCGGTGTCGTGCCCGCGTGATCGGCACGGCCGGTGACCCGCGCATCTTCGACGGCGAGGCTCGTGATCGCATCGACCACGCCCAGATCCGTTCCGGTGCCTTCTAGCACGGGTCCCTGTTCGATGTGCAATTCCAGGAACGCCTTCAGATCGGTACGCTTCGCCTCACCGATGTGCCCGGGGTCCAGCCCGACCGCCCGCATCGCCTCGGCGACCGAGACCCCGTCGACGTCTCGTGTGGCATGCAGTTCCGCGGGGTCTGCTCCCCCGACGAGGGCCCGGCTGCCGAGGAAGTCCGCCCCGAAGCGGGTGCCTTCCTCCTCCACGAACGCGACTACTTCGACGTTGTCGCGCGGGCGGCCTCGATCGCGGTTCAGGGCGTCCAGCGCCGCGATGCCGGCCACGATGCCAAGTGCACCGTCGTAGTTCCCGCCGTTGGGCACGGTGTCAAGGTGGGATCCGGTGAGCACCGTGCGGCTGCCGTCGGTGCCGGCGAGCCTCCCGTATACGTTGCCGACCGCATCGACCCGAACCGACAACCCCCGGTCCGCCATCATCTTCCGGACCAGGTCGCGCGCCTGCACCCAGGCCGGGTCGTAGGTGGTGCGGGTGACGCCGCCGTCCGGTTGTGCACCGATCCGGCCCAGTGCCGCGACGTCGGAGGCGATAGCGGTCGGATCGACCGCAAACCCGGTCACCGGCCACCGCCGAGGCAAAGCGGTAGGAGCAGGCCGACGGCGGCCCGCACCGGCTCGAGGACCCGGACGGAAACCGCGTCCTGCAACGCGCCGGCGAGCCCGGCGTAGCCCGCGCATCCGAGTACCACGGCCTCCGCGCCGGCGTCGGCCGCGCGCCGCGACGCCGCGATGAATGGCGTCAGGTCCGGGTCGGCTCCGACTCCGGCGAGCACTCCGCCGCCGACCACTTCGACGGCCACGCACTGCTCGGCGAGACCAAGTCGCGCGGCCTGCGCGTGTTTGCGCTCCACCAGTCCTTCGGCCGGAGTCAGGACGCCGAAGCGCCCGGCGATGGCGGCCGCCGCGTGCAGCGACGCCGCGCCCATGCCTACAACCGGCGCATCCGTCGCGGCACGAGCTCGATCGAGGCCGGGATCTCCGTGGCAGGCAACCAGAACCGCGTCGAAGCCGACCGCCCGCGCGACGTGGTCCGCGACCATCGGCGCGACGGCCGCGTGCTGGGCAGCGTTCTCGATCGCTTCCGGCGCATCGTCGAGCTGGTCTACCCGCAGCGGAATCTCCGGCGGCACCAGACTGCGCGCGGCAACCGCCACCGCCTCGGTGACCGACGCCGAGCTGTTCGGGTTGAGGACCAAGAGCCCGCTCATGAAAGCTCCGCGCCGTCGAGCTCGATGAGCGACTGGGCCAGTGCCCGCGCGCCGGTGGCGACCTGGTCGAGATCGGTCCACTCTTCCGGGCAGTGGCTCCGCCCGCCACGCGACGGGATGAACAACATGCCCATCGGCGCCAACCGCGCCAGGTGCGCGGCATCGTGCCCGGCTCCGGAGAACATGGCCCGATGCGGCAGGTCCAGCCGCTGCAAGGCGTTCGCCAGGACCTCCCGCACCCGCGGGTCGGCCGGGACGGGGTCGACCGCCGAGAGCGGTTGCACGCTCAGCTTCACGCCGCGCCGCTCGGCCGCCGCCCGCGCATCCTGCCCGAGCGCACGGCCGCAGGCGTCCAGCCAGCTGCGTTCGCCGCCGCGGAACTCCACCCACAGCCGCGCGGTTCCGGGAACCACGTTGGCGGCCCCGGGTTCGATCTCGATCCGTCCGGTGGTGCCGACGCCATTGCCGTCCGACGCCAGCCGTTCGACCGCCAGGACCGCCTCGGCCGCAGCGCAGGCGGCGTCGTGCCGGAAGTCCATCGGGGTGCCCCCGGCGTGGTCGGGCTGCCCGGCAAATTCCAGCCGGTACCGGTCGATGCCCGCAATGGCGCTGACCACCGCGATCGGCAGCCCCTCCCGTTCCAGCACCGGCCCCTGCTCGATGTGCAGCTCCAGGAAGGCGGCCACTTCCGCGGCATCCCAGGCAGCGTCCGCAACCCGGCCCGGATCACCGCCGACCCTGGTGAGCCCGGCGGCCAGGGTGTCGCCCGCGCCGTCGTCCAGCTCCAGGTGCGCGGGCAACAGGCTGCCCGCGATGGCGCGGCTGCCGACGCAGCTGAGCCCGAACTGGTTGGGCTCCTCGTTGAAGAAGTCCACCACCCGCAGGTCGTGGCGCAGCCGGATGCCCTGGTCGCGCAGGGTGCGGACCACCTCCAGCGCGGCCAGCACGCCGATGATCCCGTCGAACCGGCCGCCGCCCTCGACTGTGTCGGTGTGCGAGCCGGTCGCCAGGGCCGGTCCCGAACCCCGAGTGCCCGCGAGGGTGCCGATCAGGTTGTTCGCGGCATCGCGGCGAACCTGCAGACCCGCGTCGGCCATCCGCTCGGTCATCCAGGCCCGCGATTCGACGTACCACTCCGAGAACGCCGGTCGGGTCCAGCCCGGCCGGTCCGGGGCGCGGAATTCGGCGAGGGCGTCGAGATCCGCGCGGATCCGCGCCGCCGAGCAAGCCGGGACCGTCGGGGACGATTCCGTTTTCATGGTTGAGCCTTTCGCAGGTCAGGCCCCCGGCAGCGCACTGGGCTTGCCGGGGTCGTCGAGTGCTGCTTCAAGTTGCGCGGCGGCGGCCTGGAGCGCCCGCAGTTCCGCGCGGGCGCGCGAGCCGTCGAGGCGGTGCTCCGGTCCGGCGACGCTGAACGCGCAGACGAGCTCGCCGCCACGCATCACCGGCACCCCGATCGCCACCGCGTGCTGGTCGACCTCTCCGTGGCTGATCACGTAGCGCTGCTGCCGGATCGTCTCCAGCTGGCGGCACAGCGCGCTCTTGGTCGGCGTGTTCGGGGTGAACCGCTCCATGCCGTGCTTGAGCACCTCGTCGGCCACCTCCGCCGGGGCGAACGCCAACAGGGCCTTCGCCGAGGCACCGGCGTGCAGCGGGCGCAGGTGGCCCCGGGTGAACGACACCCGCATCGAGTGCGGGGAGTCGACGCTCTCCACGACCAGCGCGGACCGGCCGACGCGCACGGTCAGCAGCGCGGTTTCCGAGGTCTGCTCGACCAGCCGCCGCAGCAGCGGCAGCGCCAGCTCCCGCAGGCGCTCGTTGCCGCCTTCGCCGCTGCGGGCCAGCCGCGCGCCGACCCGGTACACCCCGTCGTCGGGTTCGAGGAAGCCCGCTGCGACGAGCGTGCGCAGGAACCGGTACACCGAACTCGTCGGCAGGCCGGTGCGCCGCGAGATCTCCTCGACGCGCTGCGGCCCGCCATCCACCACGGCGGCCAGCACGTCCAAGCCCCGCGCAAACGACGAGGGGGAGCCGGATTGGTCGGGCATGATCGCTTTCCCCTGTCAGCAATCCGCGGCCAGGAACTCGCCGCGGCCTGCTTCGGAGTGCAGGTGGGAGCCGTCCCAGATCACCTCGCCGCGGGAAACGGTCAGCAGCACCTTGCCGCGCACCCGCATCCCGTCGAACGGGCTCCAACCCGCGTTGGAGTGCAGCTCAGCACCGTCGACGATCCATTCCCGGTGCGGGTCGAGCACGACCAGATCGCCGTCCAGCCCCGGCTTCAGGTCGCCCTTGCGCCCGGCGAGGCCGAACGCCTTCGCCACCTTCGTCGCGGTGGTGCGCACCAGCTCGCACGGGTCGATCTTGCGCGTGTGCAACGCTTCGCTCGCGGTCACCGGCAGCAGCGTCTCGACACCGGGCCCGCCGGAGGCGTTGTCGAAGATGTTCTTCCTGTCCTTGTAGTGCTTCGGCCATGGTGCGTGGTCCGAGGCGATCGCGTCGATCTGACCGGCGCGGAAGCGCTCCCACAGGCCGTCGACGTGCTCGGCGTCGCGCAGCGGCGGATTGCATTTGAGCCACGCACCGCGCCGGACCATGTCCTCGGCGGTCAGTGTCAGGTAATGCGGGCAAACCTCCACAGTGGCCGGTGCTCCCCCGGATCGGTGCCATTGCACCAGATCGACCGCACGAGGCGTGCTGATGTGGCAGAAGTGCAGCTTCACGCCCGTGTCGCGGCCGAGCTCCAGCACATTGGCCACCGCCGCGGTCTCCGTGACCGGCGGCCGCGCGGCGCAGTGCAGGCGCGGGTCGAGCTCGCCCGAGGCGTGCAGCTCGGCGACCTTGGCCCGCACGATCTCGTCGTTCTCGGCGTGCACGCACAGCCGACGGCCGGTCTTGGCGATCTCGGCGAACACCTCGATGAGCTCGTCGTCCGGAGTGCGCGGAAACCGGTTCGGGTCGGTGTGGTACGTCGAGACCTTGAAGCAGGCGGCCCCCGCCTCGGCCAGGCCGGCGATCTGCGAGATCCCGTTGCCACCAGGTTCGACCGTGGCGTACACGGCGACGTCGACGTGCGCTTCGCGGCGTACCCGCGCCAGCTTGTCGTTGAACGCCGACACCGACCAGATCGGTCCCTCCTGGTCGAACGGCATCTCCAGGATCGTGGTCACACCGCCCGCGGCGGCCGACCTGGTGCCCGCCTCGATGCCCTCACCGGCGTAGCTCAGGCAGTGCACGTGCGGGTCGATCACTCCGGGCATCACGTACGCTTCGCCCACGTCGACGCGCTGCTCGGCGGGGGCGTCGCTCGGGACGTCGAGGACGGCGATGATGCGACCGTCGCGGACCCGCACCTCGCCGCGCGGGTACTGCGCGTCCGAGGTGACGAGGTGGCCGACGACCGCGAGGTCAGCGACGAGATCGTTGGGTTCAGGCATGCCTAAAGAGTCATTCAGGCATCAACATGCGACAACCCGATTCTCAACTCTTGATAATCGCCAGGTTCCCGCCATCGACGACATTGCGGCGGTGGCTGGGCGCACCACACAGCCCGCCAAGCCGTCGTTACAACGGATGATCTTCGGCCGGACCGGACCGAGCAGCTGTTCAGCGCAGGGCGCTTACCCGGTGTTTCGCTCGCTGTAGCCATTCAGGGCGGATTTCGACGCCCCACCCCGGGCCAGGCGGTATCTCCACGGTTCCGTCGCGTGGGACGAGCTCCGGCTCGAAGATGCCGCGCTGCCAGGGGTAGTAGTCGTCGGGCTCGATGGAGAACTCGACGTAGTTCCCGGCGTTCTCGATCCCGCTCATCAGGTGGAGAGCGAACACCGTCACGAGCGTGAGATTCGCCGAGTGCGGGACGATGGGTAGCCCAGCAGTGCGCGCCAGTTCCGCCACCCGCAATGCCCGGGACATGCCCCCGACGTAGCAGACGTCGGGCTGCATGACATCGACCGCCCGCATCTCGGCCATCCTGCGCCACACCGGCATCAGGCAGTCCTGCTCGCCGCCGGCGACGTCGAGGCTGAGGGCAGCGCTGACCTCCGCGGTCCACTCAAGCTCCCAGTACGGGCAAGGCTCCTCGAAATGAGCAACACCGTAGTCGTCGAGCATCCGCCCGACCTCGATCGCCCGCGTGGGCGTGTAACTGCTGTTCGCATCGACGAGCAGGATCGCGTCGTCTCCGAGTGCCTTCCGCACCGCTGGCAGCAGCTCCTCGGTCCGCCCAGGCCACTCGTCCTGGTCATGACCGCACTCGCGCCCGATACGCACCTTGAAGGCGCGATAGCCGTACTCACCCTGAAGCCGTGCTAGCCGGTCCGCCTCGTCGCGCGGCTCGATGTCCCGGCGCATGCTGGAGGCGTAGACGGGAAACCGCCCGGGCCTGCCATCGAGAAGCTCGCACACGCCCGCACCAGCCCGTTTGCCGCGAAGGTCCCATAGCGCGGTGTCCAGACCCCCGAGTGCCCGGCACACGTAGGAGCCTGGGAACTTGTGCTCTCGTTCGAGGATCTCCGTTTCCAGCGTCGCGAGGTCGGCGGCATTGGCACCGAGGGCGTGCGGTGCAATCTGCCGGTGCAGTACGTGGACGGTGATGTCGGCGTTGTACGGCGCGACCTGTCCCCAGCCTTCAGCTCCGTCGGCTGTGCGGACGCGCACCAGGGCAACATTTTCGGTGGAGAACGTCTCGATGTTCGTAATCTCGTCTTCGTTCGTCATGAATCGCCTTCCGTTGCCGGAGCCGCCGGACCGCCTCACGCCGTCGTTCCGCTGGACTACGTCAGTTGATGTTGTCGGGTTTCCGGCCGCTGGTCGCGAGGACGGGTGTGGGCCGGATCGACACCTGCACCGGAGTTCCCGCCGCAAGGTTCGCGCCCTCGGTGTTGGAGACCTGGGCGAGGACCTCGGCACCGTCGGCGAGCCGGGTGTGGATCCGGCACAGCGATCCGAGGAAGCTGACCGAGAGCACTCGTCCGTTGCCGTCGTCGCGCGGTGTCACCTGAACCGACTCGGGCCGCACGAACACGGTGGCGTCACCAGATGTCGCGGAGCCTTCGAGCAACGGCAGACGAGTTCCGAGAACGGTGGTCTCTGCGTTGTCGACCACGCCGGCCAGCCGGTTGGTGAGTCCGACGAACTCGGCAACGAACGCGGTACGGGGACGGTTGTACAACTCGACCGGCGTGGCGAGTTGCTGCAGGCGCCCGGCGGACATGACCCCGACCCGATCGGCCATCGCCAGCGCTTCCTCCTGGTCATGCGTCACGAACAGGGTCGTGGTGCCAACGTCAAGCTGCACCCGGCGGATCTCGTCGCGCAGCTGAGCGCGCACTCTGGCGTCCAACAGCACGGACGACCACGAAGAGCCGAGGCTTCTCGCCGCTTCGGCAAGCGTCACGATATCGATCGCGCCGAGACCCGCGTCCAGTGCCGGTAGTGATGGAAGAAGCTCAAGGGAGCATGAAGTGACCGACCGCGTCCAAGCTGTCGAACGAGCTTTGCTCATGCTCGAAGAAGTCGCAGCAAGCCCGGATCCGCTCAGCGCCCCGGAAATCGCTCAGCGAGCCGGAGTCAACCGGGCCACCGCCTGGCGCCTGCTGGGCACCCTCGAGCACTTCGACCTCATCGAGCGGGACCCGCACAGCGGCCGGTACACGGTGTCCTACGGGGCCGTACGCCTATCGATGGCGACCAACTTCTCGGCACTGGTTCGGCGGGCTCGCCCCACCCTGCAATGGCTGGCGGCCAAAACCGATGGCAGCGCCTTCCTCGAAGTCGCCAGCCGCGGACGCCTCGTCGTGCTCGACGAAGCCCGGGCCGCAAGTCCCGTCCTTGTCGACCTCGCCGGGATGGACATCCCATTGCACTGCGGATCAATCGGCAAGCTCTACCTCGCCACGCTCGCGGAGGACGAACTGGCCAGATACCTGGAAGCACCGCTGGAGGCACCCACGAAATACACGGTCGCCGACCCGGCAACGCTGCGCAGCCAACTGACCGAATGCCGGCAAACCGGTGTCGCGGTGAACTACAAGGAGCACCGCGAGGAGTGGTGCGGGATCAGCTCGGCGGTCCGAGATCGAGCAGGCCGAGATCTGGCGTACGTCAACGTCACACTCCCGACCTACCGATGGACCGAACCAGCACTACGCGCACTGGAAGAGCCACTGCGCGCCGCAGCGCACGAAATCGAAGACCGGATCTACAACCAACCTCGTGAGTGATCATTCCGGTAAGAACCGGCATTGCCACTCACGAACCCACCGTTGCCACTCACGACGGGTGTCAAAATCGACGATGACCTGGCCGGTTTAGCGCGGCTGCCAGGTCGGCCACCCAAGCTCAGCCACTCCGAGTTGAGGAATCGCGACGGGCGTTTCGGTAAGCGGGACGCCGTGAGTGTTTTTGGGTGCTATGGCACCCACAAACGCTCACGGGTGTTCTTCCGCCACCCGGACACGACCAGAGGATCGTGGCGGGAGAGCTGAGTTCGGCGAACTGGAGGCCACCGCCTGCTGGAAGGTTCCGGGCAGGGTCTCGATCCCCGCAGCCGCGTTGTGTCAGGTCCACCGTCCGGTGCCATGGGTTTCGTCCGTTGCCGTGATCTCCTGAAGTAGGGCGAGGCGGCGGACCTTGCCGGTTCCGGTGCGTGGGATCTGATCCCAAGTCAGGGCAATCGGCGCTTGGAGCGGCAGAATGTCGTGGGTCGCTCGCAGCCAGCTCGCCTTGTCGAGCTCGCCGTCGACGGTGACGACGACCGGCAGCGGCGCCTTCCCCGGTTGTCCGAGGACCACGCACTCCAGCGCCTGTGGTAGCCGTTCCTCCAAGATGTCTTCGACACGCAAACAACTCATCCCCGGCACCATGTCGACCTCGCGGTCGAGCAAATCCACGCTGCCATCCCGGTTGCGCACCCCGAGATCACCGGTGATCCACCAGTCTCCCCAGTGCTTGGCCTGCCATCGGTCCGTCTCCCCGACGTAGTCCAGGCAGCGGGCGGCGGTCTTGGTCAGCACGAGCCCAGGCCGGCCGCGCGGCACAGGCTCGAAGCTGTCGGGATCGACCACGCGCAACCGGGTCTTGGCCGGGACCGCGTAGCCGACGTTGCGGCTCGTGCGGCCGCTGTGCTTCAGATCAACCGAGGACCGGGTGTGGAAGCGGAAGGTCAGCGGCCCGGTCTCGGACTGCCCCCATCCTTGCATCCACAGTGGACGCTTGCGGTGACTTGCGGTCAGATAGGAGCGGATCGTGGGCGGGTGCATGGCGTCGTAGGTACTCACGAACAGCCGCGTCCGCCGGAACGGGTTGTCCAGCCGCTCGGTCAACTGTGCGAACCGCACGTACGTCGCCGGTAGGGCTTCCATGACCGTCGGCGGATGTGCGCGCAACACCGGGTCCGCCCGGTCGGCGTCCTGCTGCGAGATGACGACGATCTCCCGCGGCGCCAGGCAGAACGCGCTCGCGGTCCAGCAGAAGGTGCGGCCATGCGCGTACGCGCTCGCATTGACGAGCGTATCGTCACGACGCATCCCGATCACCGGGTAGCGCACCGTCTCGAATCTCGCCAACTGGCCGATGATCGTGTTCCGCGAGTGGACTACCAGTTTGGGCGTCCCGGTCGTCCCGGAAGTATGCATCACGGCGAGCGGATCGTCGCCATGGCGCCGGCGCGGGCCGGGTGCGGTGTGCCCGCGCACATCATCCAGGGACAGCGTGCCGGGCACCGCACCGTCGAGTACCAGCGTCGTGCCGGCGAACGACGCCAGGTCGACGCCTGCCGCGCGGGCCTGTTCGAGCACCGCTGCTGTAGTGACCAGCACTTTGGGATCGAGGCGCTTGAGAAGGGCCTCGACGGTGCTGCTGGACAAGCGGTCGGAAAGCTTCGCCGGGACGGCGCCGATGCGCACAGCCGCACAGGACAACAAGTCGTAGTCCCAGTGGTTCTCCTTGACGATCGCCACTCGGTCGCGGTGACCGGCACCAGCCGCCGCGAGCCAGCCGGCCAGTTCTTGCACCAGCTCCGCGAGGTCCGCGACGCCGAACTTGCGACGGTCGTCGCCGAGGTCGAAAGGGCGGTCCAGGTGAACCGTGGTTGGGGTGCCGTGTTCGGCGACTTCATCGAACAGGACGCCCATATCGTCCGGTTTCACACGGCCTCCAATGCCGAATTGAGCGACGGTCGTCGACGGTCTGTTTTTCCTCCGAGCCGGCTCAGCGTCCGAGAAGCGGCGAGCGCTCCCGCGCGCACGGCGCCTTCACTCGACGGCCGCAGTGTCAACCAGTCACCCGCGTAGTCGACCGGCGCGCAGGCGCGTGCCATGAACGCGGAACGCAACCGCAGAGCCTCCGGGGTCGCTTCGGGCAGCCCATACCGGAACCGGTGTACGAAATTCGCCGCATTGGCCGATTCCAAACCGGGCACGTAGCGGGCCGCCGCAGCGGTCAGCCGCGCGATCACGTCGGGCTCCGGAGCGTCCAGCAACTCCGCGACGGTGCGGGCATTGGCCATCAGGGTCAGCAGTCCCTTGCCCGCCGGCACGCGCCCAGGGTGCTTGGCGTGGTCGATGATGATCCCGGACAGCACCGATTCCTCGGCTTCCGGGGTGAGCAGCACATACATCGGATGGCGGGACTCCGGTGCCACCGGTCGGTCCAGCAGGCAGCTGACCTTCAGCGTCGGGGTGAACGTGCACGCCGAAAGGAACGGACGCTCGTGCTCGGGCGTGTTGGCGTGCAGCGTCGCGGCGATCGGCGCCGGCACGCACAGCAGGACCGAACGGGCCGTCACGGTATCCCCACCGATCAGCAGGCGTGCCGAATCCCGCTCCGCAGCGACCTGGTCCACGCGCACACCGGTGGCCACGTCGAGGCCATCGGCCAGGCGGCGCGTGAGCGTGTCCATCCCATCGCGATAGGTTCGCCAGCTGCCGACCTGGCCAACGGCCAGCAGCAGACTCAACATCGGTGCCGCAGCGGAGCGCGCCGTATCCCAGCCGAAGAAACAGCCCGCAACCGGTTGGAACAGGTAATCGTGCAGTTCGTCGTGGTAGCGCCGGGTGAACTCGCGGACGGTCGCGGCGCCCAGCGGTGTGGACTCCGGAAAGTCGCAGTCGTATTCTGCCTTCCGGCGCGATGCGCCGCCGAGCACTCGAGCCAGGTCGAGGCGAGCCCGCAACGACAGCCCCGCGCCGGTAAGCATCCCAGCCCGGTCTGCGACACCGTGGTGAACGCGCCCGTCCCGCCACATACCGATGGCGCTGCCGATCTTAGGAATGTCGTCGAGCGACACCCCAAGGCGGGCCAGAAGCTGCCAGGTGGCACGGTAGCCGTGCGGGGACAACTGCTCCGCCCCCTCATCGAGCACGAAACCTTCGTGCCGGAAGCTGTGCATCCGGCCGCCGACTTCCGGCTGCGCCTCGAACACCCGCACATCCAAGCCTGCCCGCTGCAACTCGTGCGCCGCGGTCAGGCCAGAAACGCCCGCCCCGACGACGGCGACGTCGAGATCAGTGCTCACGCCGGGCCTCCCAGACCGATGAGCAGGTTCGCGACGATCAGCAGCCCGACGCTGACCCGGTGAACCTTGAAGCCCAACTTGCGGGCTCGCATGATGTCGCCGGCTCGGAAGCCGAGGTAGTACTGCCGCGCGCGCAGCGCCGTCGCCGGAAGCATCAGCAGCACGAACCACCACGGCGCGGCCCCGAGCGCCGAAGCCAACGCACCGATGGCGAACTCGGCGAACGAGAGCGCACCGATGAAAATCGTGTTGCCCCGTTCCGAGACGAGAGCCGCAACGGTCGGCCGGTTCACCAAGCGGTCGCCCTCGACGTCGTTGCTGTTGGAGTAGACACCGAACATGAGCGGGCCGAAGCCGAACAAAACGCCCTGCACGAACACGAACCAGGAGAACTGCCCGGACACAAGGCCGTAGGGCGCGATAACCATAGAGAGGCCGAGCCAGACGAGGAAGATCTCCTGAAGCCCGCGGTAGCTCAGCTTGAGTCCGTAGGAGTACTGCAACGCCAGGACATAGAGCACGCCGGTTACCGCGACAGTCCATACCGGACTCGCGGGCGCGATTGCGAGCGTGCCCGCCCAGGCCGCGGCCCCAAGCAGCGCGGCGATCCAGCCGAAGCGCTCCGCTTCGCGAGGTTGCAGCGTGCCGGCGACGAGCGGCTTCCGCAGCTTCTTACGGAGCGGATTGTCCGGCCCGTAGTTCTTGATATCGCTGCCGTCGCGGAACCCGGTGAGGTCGTCGAAAGCGACCAGCGCGACGGTCACGAGGACCTCGCCGATGAGGAAGCCGAGCAGGGTAAGGACGGTGCGTGCGTTTAGCGCACCCAACGGCAGGACCACCGCGGAGGCGGCCACGAAGATGCTGAGGTAGTAGTCGTAGACGTCGAGCTTGGCTAGTCGCGCGTAACTGCGGAGCTTGCTTTCCGGCCGGACTTCTCCGGTCGGGCTCCCCCGCCTCGTTTCAGTGTTCATGATCGATACCCGCTTCAGCCGGGAAACCGGATCAGTGCCGCCGTGGAACGGTCCCCGCCGTAATCCAGCTCCTGCGTCTCAACGAGCTGTGCGCCCGGCATCAGCGCGAGGTAGTCGTCCACCGACCGCAGCCGGGACCACTCGCTGACCGGGATCGCTGCCTGCGCGTACTCCACGAGCACGAAGTAACGGCTGGAGTGCGAGATCGACCGGCAGATCTCGGCCAGTGCCGCCTCGTCGAGTACGTGCATCAGCACCCAAACCGACACGGCGACATCGAACTTCCGCCCATGCCAGGGCAAGTCTTCGGCACGACCCAGCTCAAACTCCACATTGGACAGCTCGGAGCAGGATTCCTTTGCTACGTCCAGCATTCCGGGAGTCATGTCCAGCGCCGTAACACGGTCTGCCTCTGCGGCCAGAGTCGGTGTCAGGCGGCCGATCCCGCATCCGATCTCCAGCGCGGCGGACAGCGGACGGGCGAGTTCTCGTGCCGCGGTCCGCAGTTGCCCCGCCACCACCTGCCGAGTCCGCTCCGTCGTGTCGGCGTTGTACTCCGCCGGCTGGGAAGCACGCATCACGCGGGCCAGGCCCTCCCGCTGGGCCCGCTGCCGCCACTCTTCCGTTACGTCACCTGCCGTGACAATAGAAGTGGTGTTATACAAGGATTATCTCCTCAGTTCGGATGTCCGCGCGGCCGGTGACCAGAACGGCACCGGCCGCACGGAATCAGCATCCGCGGTGAAGGTCAGCCCAACAGCTCGACGTCGGACAGGCCGAAGTGGTAGTCGCGGACGGCCGCCAGGAGCTCGTCCGTGGACAGCTCACCATTGCCGTCCTTGTCGACCCCCTGGAACGCCGCCGCGGCCTGGCTCTCGTCCATCCCCAGGGCGGTGAGCCAAGTGGCGAACTCCGCGCCGTTGATCTTCCCATCGCCGTTCTTGTCGCACAACGCAACGATGCCCTGTACCACCGGCGTCAGCGCACGGTTGAACTCGGCCTCACCCTTCTCGAAGATGAGCTTCTCCGTGACGCCAATGAACTGCTCCTCGGTGACCCGGCCGTTGCTCCCGGCCTCCTGGTCGACGTATTCGAACAGACCGATCAAGGCGTTCTTGATCGGCTGCACGTCCGCCGAGTCCACGCTCTTACCGAAAGCCTGAGCGATCTGGGCTGCCTCCTGCTCGAAGTCCGCCCGCTCCAAACGGCCGCTGCCGTCGTGGTCCCACTTGGCAAAACGCTTCTGCAGCCGCTCGGTGGCGACGGTAGTGGTCATCTCTCAATCACTCCATTTCGTTATTACCTGGAAAAAGCGGCGCGCGAAGCGCGCGTCGCCTCACACAGACGTTCGCTGATCGTCCGCGTAAGATTGTTTATTTCTTAGAGCCTGTTGGTGGATGGTCTGGGTGGGTGGTCGCTTAGCGGAACCTGAGAGGTTCCCTGGACTGCGGGTGCCCCTCCTGATGTATGTCCAATACGCGGCGGAGGGGCCGTCCTCGCCAGAAAACCTCTCAGAACCCGCCGATGGTCGTCTTGACAAGGTGGATGCAAGCGGCTACGCCGCTTCCAAAGGCGCGGACGGCATTCGCCGCCAGGCTCTTAGATTTGAGCCATCGGAATACCGCGGTCGATTGCGGCAGTACCGAACGCGCAGCGAGCACCGACGCCACGTTTCAGACGGAGAAGCTCCCACTGCCCGGAGCAACGTGGGCGCCCTGTCCCGGCCCGACAGTCAGGCTCGGCCCCAGGCAGAACGGATCTCCGTAGATGCGCACCGGCTTATCGGTCTGGTTGTTCAAGACGTGCGCCGCGAGCGGCAGTTTGTAGCAGCCGTCCGGGTTCTCGTATGTGGTCAGCGGCTGCACTTCGGATTCGAAAACCGTGACCTGTCCGGTGGCTGCCAAGGCGGGAACTGCGGTAGCTCCCATCGCGGCGAGCGCACCGAAAAAACTTAGCAGAGCCATACCCGTCCTAGACATGCGGGTTCCTTTCTCACATCTCGCTTCGCTACGAGGAGGTCGCTATGGACAGCCGGTTGTAGGCGTTGATCAACGCGATCGTCCATAGCAGACTCGCCAACTGCGGTTCGTCGAAGTGCTTCTCCGCCGGCCGGTAGTCCTCGTCTGGCACCTTTCGGTCGTTGAGCAGCGTCACGGACTCGGTCAACCGCAGCGCCGCCTGCTCCCTTTCGGTGAACAGGCTCGAGTCCGGCCAGTTCTCCAGCTCCTGCAAACGATGTTCGGACTCGCCCGCCTCTCGCGCGGACCGCGTGTGCATCGCGATGCAGAACTGGCACCCGTTGAGCTGCGAGGCACGGATGCGGACGAGCTCGAGCAATTTCGCGTCCACACCGGATTCCCGCGCGCGTTCCTCCGCGTCCCGGCTGAGCGTGTTCAGGGCACCGAAGTTCTCCGGCGATTCCTGGATGAGATTGACTCGCTGGCTCATGGTTTCAGCTCCCAACCGGGTCACAAATCTGGGCAGTACTGCGTTCGACGGCGATTGCCGTGGTAGTACGGCGGCATACCTTCCCGGTCGGGGCCAACGGAAGTTCCGGCAACCGAACCAGGAACTCCGGTAGTTTCCGCCGTTCAAGGCCGCGCTCCTGCTCTAGGAACCCGGTGATCTCGGCGAGAGACAGCTCGGGAGTTCCCGCTGCTTGACTGATGCACGCGCACATTCGTTCGCCGAGATCGTCATCTGGTACCGGAACGCAAGCCACATCGACGACCGCCGGATGTGCGCTGATCTCACGCTCGACCTCAGCCGGGCTGATCTTGTAGCCACCCCTCGAGACGACCTGCTCGATCCTCCCGAGGACGTGCAACCGCCCGTGCTCGTCGAGCAACCCCAGGTCTCCGCTGCGTACCCAACCGCCCGGGGCGCGATGACGGGCATCGAGCTCAGGGGCCGCCACATAGCATAGCGGAGTCATCGGGCCACGAGCCCAGATTTCGCCGGACTCGCCCACCGGAACAGGCTGCCCCTGGCGGTCCACGATGCGGATCGATGCGACCGACTCATCCGGAGTTCCGGTACCTTTTTCCCGGCTGGTGCCGGTTCTCGCGGTGTGACAGTTCACCCCGTCCGATGATCCGTAGATGGTGATGACCTCGCAGCCAAGCCGCCGACGGCATTGCGCCGCGGTGACATCGGAGAGCGGAGCAGCACTCGACACGACGGCGCGCAGGCTCGACGTGTCTTCGTCCGGTGCGCTGGGATGTTCCGATAGCCGCCGCAGCATCGTCGGTACCCCGAACAGATGGGTCGGACGGTACTTGGTGACCATCCGCAGGACCTGCGCCGAATCGAACCGCTCAGCGAGCACCAGCGTCCAGCCCAAAGCCGCGATGGCGACGAAGGTCGCGCACGAACCGTAGGACGAGGCCATCGACATGAGGATGAGGCCGCGCGCCGGCCCATTTCCGCCGTGCAGGGCCCGCACATAATTCGCTCGCCCGCCGGCCATGGCGTTGTGCGAATAGGCGATCATCTTCGGCTCCGCCAAGGTACCAGAGGTGACGAGAATCCGGACGGGGGCCTCCGGATCGACCGGCCGCGGGGACCAATCGTTCGACGGGCACACGTCGTCCAGCGAGCGTGTTCCGTTCTCGCCCGCACCGAAGGTGAATACCGCGCGAATATGCGGCAGCTCGCGGGCGACGTCCGCGTCCGGCGCGGCGCCGAAGATACCGGCGCTGGCACGCGACCGGCCGAGCAAACTGATCGTATCCCTGCTACCGCGGCCCGCCAGGTACGGCAGCGCCACCGCGCCGATGGCGGCGACCGCGAGTTCCGCTACGGCCATCCGCCACCCGTTGGGCATGCGGATTCCGATGATGTCCCGCGCGCCAAGCCCGGCATCGGTCAGCGCTGCCGCGATCCGGCGCACCTCACGGTCCAGCGCTGCGTAGTCGAGCGACCGTTGCGCGTCGATGACCGCTTCGCGATCCGGGTGTGCGCGAACATGCTCGGTGAAGAGCGTGTAGATGTCCTTACCCGGGCAGTCGCCTTGGCGCACCCACTGGCTCCGCAGTTCCGCAGGCACGCAGTCCCGGATTTCGGTGTCCGCCAGAGAAATCCAGTGGTCGTTCATTCGAACTCCCAAGGTGTCAGAGGAAATACGTGCTCGTCGCGTCCCAGTGCCAAGTCGAATCTCGGATCGGCGGCCAGGTCCCGCAGCTCGGTGCACACCTGTGTCGCCACCACGTCTGCCTCGGCCAACAGCGAGATCGATGTCGCCGTCGGTTGCTCCCGCAGCCTGGTAGCGATCTCGGCGGCGGTGCCGGAAGACCTGAGTCCAAGTGGCCCCGCAACGCTGCTGGGAGCTATTCCCCGCGGCAGCACGAGGTATCCGTCACCGGTCGCCAGGGGACGATCGAGCTCCGTCCACACCTGACGGTGGCGAGGCCGCGGCACCACGCCGGCCGATGAGTACAACGAAGAGTCCACCCTCGACCCGTTACCGGTGCGAACCCGCCTGAGCAACGAAGCCAGCACTCCCTGCGCACACACCAGCCCGCCGAGAATGTCCGTGAGTGTCATCAACGACGGGGCGCTCAGCTCGTCCTCGGGGTAGGCAGCGGCGCCGAGACCGCTATGCGCCTGCACCAGGAAATCGGTGCCCACCGGTTTATCGAGCCAGGGCAGCGGTTCCCAGCCCGATGCCCACGCATAGGTGAGTCCCGGTCTGCAGCGGGCGAGATCCGCCGCGTCCAGACCCAGCTGCTCGGCCTTGCCGGGCGCCCAGTTGTGCACGAACACGTCAGCCTCCGCGACGAGCTCGTAAACTGCGCGCCGACCGGAATCGGTCTTGAAGTCCAGCTCGACAACCCGTTTGCCCTCGTTCAGGGCGCGGAAGCGCGCGGAGCAATCGCCCGCCATCGGTGGGATTCCCCGCATCGGATCGCCACCCGGCGGCTCGATGCGGATGACCTCGGCCCCCAGCATCCGCAGAACATGCCCCGCTACCGGGCCCTGGACCCGCCGTGTCGACTCCACCACGACGATCCCCTCGAGTGGTCTCGCAAGGGATGTCGCCGGCCGGACCTCCCCCATACCCGGGAGAATGCGCAGGCTGCACGCGGCAACGTCGACCGGATGCGCAGGATATTCCCGCAACGGCAGCGCGTGGATACCGGCGGATAGGGCTGCGGCCGAAATGACGTCGTAGTCCAAGCCCGCCATCGTCTTGTGCAGTTCCGACGGCAGATTGGCCGATGCCGTGGCGAAACGCTGCTGGAAGGGCCACCAGCCCTCGCCGATCGCTGCGGGCTCGGCACCGAGCGCACGCCAGAACAGCTGCCAGCCCTCGGCATACAACGTTTCAATTTCGAACCGGATCCCGTCCCGCGACCGGAACGGTGGACGGCCACCAGCCTCCCAACTCTCCACCCAGTCGTCGTCGCTGGTCGCCGCCGCGAGATACTGCTGTACCGCCAGCAACGCGGCCTGCGCGACGGACGTGCGGACCGCGCTCAGCCGGACGCCCCGCTCGCGTGCGATGGATCCCGCCAGGACTCCCTGCGCCGCAAGTACCCCGGCCACCGTCGAGGCGTAGTCCACGCCAAGCCTGGCCGGCCGACCGGCGGCCCGCCCGTGCACGTGCATGATCCCGCACGCCGCCTGCACCGCAGACTCGTCCGGCAGCGGTATACCGACCGGGCCGGACCAATCGATATCGGCATCGACCTGCGCTGCCGCGCAGTCCGCCGGCAAGGCGCTCAGCTGCGCCTCCGCCACCCGGGCGGCGACCTTTGCGGCCGCCTTCCGAACCGGAGCCGACGTCGTCACGACTGCAGTTCCTTTCGCCCCTGCACCGAGTACATGACGCTGGACGATGCCTGGAACGACGGTTCGCGCATCATCGCGCGCACCTCCGCCAGCTCCTCGTCTGTCATCCCCACCGAGACCAGCCCGTCCCGCAGCTGGTACGTGTGGTTCAGCTGCAGCTGCAGAGCCGCCGACTGCGCGTGCCGCAACTGGATGTACGGCTGCGGGTCGATTTCCACCAGACCCGCCGCGCGCATCGCCGCGGCGACCCGCCTTCCCCACTCGGGATCGCCGCCACGCGAGCGCATCAACCTCGTCTTGGCAGTCAGGAACTTCTGGTAGACCTGCGCGGCGCGTTCATCAGGTGCCAGCAGCAGCGGTTCGTATGCGGTGTCGAACTCTTCGATCTGCAACCAGCCGCCCGGTTTCAGCGCCCGGACGAGTTTCGCCATGATCGCGTCGCGTTCGGGGAGGTGTTGGAGAACCAGCCTGGCCACGATCAGATCGAACCGGTTTTCCGGCAACGGTTCGATCCTGGCGTCGTGCACGGCCGCAGTCAGGTTTGGGTGATCATCGATGCGGCCCTGCTCGACGTCGGTGGCCAGGACGCTTCCGGTGGGCGCGACGCGATCGGCGAGCCATCTCGCGACCGAGCCATTGCCGGCCCCCAGCTCCAGGCAGTGCCAGCCGTCCGAAACCCCAGTGGCGGCAAGGCGTTCGGTGGTCATCGGGTCATACGCAGCGGTCAAACAGCGGTACTGCTCACCTCGGCGGCTATTGTCACTGAACACGTAGTCGTGCGTGTCGGATGCGACCGTCGTCAACGCGATACACCTTCCTCGTCGGCAAAATCGCAGACCGCGTCGGCGATGTACGTCACCTCGGAGTCACTGAGGTGCGGGTAGATCGGGAGTGCCAGGATCCGCCGGCTCGCGTATTCGGCGTTCGGCCACCGCCCGCCCGCGGCGGCGTGCGGCGCGAATCCGGCCTGCAGCGGAAGCGGCTGCGGGTAGTAGACGTGCGAGCCGATGCCCCGCTCCGCCAGGTGGTCGCGCAACTCATCGCGTTCCTCGGCTTGAACGCAATAGACGTAGTAGCAACGTCCTTCCCTACCCGACGGCGGGGGCACGACACCGCGACCGTCCAGCCCGGAGAAGCGTTCGGTGTAGTAGTCGGCGATGGCGGCCCGACGTTCCAGGCGCGCCGGGAGTCCCGCGAACCGGTACGTCTGGAAGGCCGCCTGGATCTCGTCGAACCGGCTGTTCGTACCGACGATTTCGTAGACGAACCGCCGCCGGTTCTGCCCGTGGTTGCGCAGCATCCGCACCCTGCGCCCCAACTCTGGGTCGCGAGTGACGACAGCACCCCCCTCGCCGGGCATGCCGAAGGACTTCACCTGCACGAAAGAAAAGACGCCGGCCTCACCCCAAAGCCCGGCGGGCGTGCCGTCCAGCACCGCCCCCTGGGCTACCGCGGAGTCCTCGAGAAGCCGCAGCCCGTACTTCGCCGCCAGCTCCACGAAGCGCGGCATGTCCGCCATGATCGAGAACATGTGCGCCGGCATGATCGCCTTGGTCCGGTCGGTGATCCGCCGCTCGACGTCGTCCGGATCGACGACCATGGTGTGCGGGGCGATGTCGGCGAAGACCGGCTTCGCCCCCACCTCGAGCACCGACGACGCCAATGGCGCACAACCGAAGGCCGGCACCACCACCTCGTCCCCGGACCCGATGTCCATCGCGCGCAGCACCAAGCCGAGAGCGCTGGTGCCACTACCGCAGGCGACGACATCGGCTGCGCCGAGCGATTCCCGCAGCAGCTCCTCGAAATCGGCGGTGCGCTCACCGAGGATGAACTTCTGCTCGCGCCCGGTGCCGATCTCCCGGAGCAGCTCGAGCATTACCTTCCGGTCGTCGGCGAACAGGTCCGTTGGAAAGAACGGGAGTTCCGAACGCATCAGGCGCACCTCCGGAAGCAGAACTCGCGAACGGCGGAGCAGACCCGGTCGAGTTGCCCGTCTTCGAGATCGGGGTACAGCGGTAGCGCCACGGCCCGCTCGCTGGCGGCTTCCGAGGTCGGGAAGTCCCCTCGCCGGTGCCCGTGCCCGGCAAAGCAGGGCTGCAGGTGCAGTGGCGTCGGGTAGTACGTCTCGGTGCCGATCCCGCACCGGGCCAGGTGGTCGACCAGCTCGTCGCGATGTTCGACCTCGATCAGGTAAGCGTAGAAGACCGCCGCCGACCCCGGTCCCCGGTCGACCACCTGCGGAAGCCGGAACACGCCGGGTACCCCGCGGAGCCTTTCCCGGTAGGCTTCGGCCAGTTCCGCTCGGCGGGCGATGTCGGCATCCAGGCTCGTCATCTTGGCCA
This sequence comes from Saccharopolyspora sp. ASAGF58, assembly GCF_012277335.1. Classification (NCBI taxonomy): domain Bacteria; kingdom Bacillati; phylum Actinomycetota; class Actinomycetes; order Pseudonocardiales; family Pseudonocardiaceae; genus Saccharopolyspora; species Saccharopolyspora sp. ASAGF58. The sequence goes on from NZ_CP040605.1 coordinate 7,571,019, forward strand.
GCAGCACGGCCGCCTGGATGTCGTCCATCTTGCTGTTGGTGCCCACCAGACCGGTTTCGGTGGAAATGCCCGGGAAGTTGTCGAGGGTCCGGCCGAATCGGCCGTGGTGCCGCAGCCCGGAGACCAGCTCAGCGATCTGCGGATCGTTCGTGAGCACCGCACCGGCGTCACCCAGCGCACCCAACGTCTTGCTGGGGAAGAACGAAAGCACACCACCGGCACCGTGCAGGCCCGCGTGGATCCCGGCCTGCCGCATCCCGATGCTCTCGGCGCTGTCCTCCAGCAGGGTCAGCCCTCGGCGGTCGACGACTTCGCGCAACGCGGGCATATCGGCCATCTGGCAGAACAAGTGCGCCGGCATCACGAAGCGGGTGCGCGGCCCCGCGACCCGGTCGACCTCGGCCGCATCCAGCGCGTAGGTGACGGGATCGATGTCGGCGAACACCGGCCGCCCGCCGGCGAGCACGACCGACGTCGCGGTGGAGACGAACGAATACGCCGGCACCACCACTTCGTCCCCGGGACGCAACCCAGCCGCGCGCAGCAACAGAATCAGCGCGTCGGTGCCGCTGTTGACCCCTACCGCGAAACGCGCACCGGTGTAGTCGGCGAGCCGGCGCTCCAATTCGCCGACCTGGCGCCCGTGGGAGAACTTCCCGTTGTCGAAGACCTCCTCGACGCGGGCGCTGATGGACGACCAAAGCCGGTCGAACGTTCGGGCTTGCGAGAAGAACGGAACAGAAACGTCGGCGGCGGCTGTTTCATTCGGCGATGTCATTAATCCTTCATCGCTGACGGGATCCGTCCCGCAGGACAATACGACCACACTCCTGTTAGGACACTCGATCGGGTTTGCGATCATGAACCTAGCCGACTCGCAACCCGAACCGAAAGCCGTCAGCCTCCTCGCTAGAATTTTTCACTCTTTCCGGTGAGAGATGAATCTCCATGTTTCGTTGCCACTTCCACCAGACCTTTGAGGACAGTAGCTTCGCTCCGACCGGACTTCCGCCGATCCGAGTTGTTCCGATCGGCATGGAACCACTTATCCGGTCCCCCCAAAATCAACCCGCAAGGGCTACGGAGTACGATGCTGCAACCATTCGTGGTCGGCCTTGGCCGGGCAGGCGCCGGCCTGCATTTACCGGTTCTCGCAAAAGCGCGAGCCGCCGCGAGCGAACTCTTCCGGCCCGGTCCCGTCGTCGCCTGCGACCCCGACCCGGACAAGCGCCCGGCCACTCCCGGCGTGACCACTGTCGACTCCGCACGCGCGGCCGCGCAGCGACTGGACCCGGATGGCACCGTGGTACACCTCTGCACGCCGCCGAAGAATCGGGCCGAAGCGCTCGCCGGCCTCGCCGAACTCGGCTTCCAGCGGTTCATCATCGAGAAACCCCTCGCCACCGGTGTCGATGAGCTCGGTGAGATCAGCGCGCTGCGCGGCCGGCACGGGCTCGACCCGGCGGTGGTGACGCATTGGCTGGACTCCGAGCTCACCCGCCGGCTCGTGTCATTGATCCGGCAGCAACGGCTCGGTGAACTCCGATCAATCACGGTGGCGCAACACAAACCCCGGTTCACCCGCTCCACCGGGACCGACGGGCACCCGACGGCATTCGACGTCGAGGTACCGCATTCCCTCGGCGTAGTGCTGCACCTGGCCGGGCCGGCAACGGTCCGGCACGCGAAGTTGACCGACATGCACGGACCGAACGCCGTGCTCCCCCGGATGGGCAGCGCACGGCTGGTCCTGCAGCACCAGAACGGCGTCGTCACCGAGATCTTCTCCGACCTGACCGCACCGGTAAAGCAACGCCAGATCACCTTGGAATTCGACCGCGGCCAGGCGATCGGCCACTACCCCATCAGCGACAGCGACGACCACGCACAGCTAATGATCCGCGGCGAATCCCCGGGCCGGGAGGTCTTCCGCGATGACGCACTGACCAGCTTCATGGTGCGCGCCTACCGCCATTTCCAAGGATCCGAGCGCAGCGACCACGGGACGTTCGACCTGCACTGCGACGTCGTCGGGCTGCTTGCGGCAGCGAAGCAGCACTGCCTGGCGGCCGAGCAGGTCGTCACGTCCACGCCGAAAGGCAGGATTCTCCACGATGCGTGCTGAACAACCTCCCGTGCCGAACCCGCTTGCCGGTATCGGAGACGAAGCGGCCGCCGCGCTGACCGACCAGATCACCGCCGTCAAACGTCTCGGCTGGTCGGCGATCGAACTGCGCACAGCAGACGGGATCGCGCTGGCGGACCTGGACGCGAAGCAGTTCTCCAGCGTGCTGCGCACCGTCCGCGCCGCGGACCTCGACGTGGTGTGCCTCGCCTCCCGAATCGGCAACTGGTCCCGGACCATCACCTCGCCGTTCGCCGACGACATACACGAACTCGACGTCCTGGCGGAACGTTGCCACCAACTGGGCACCCGGTTGATCCGCATCATGTCCTACCCCAACGACGGCCTTCCCGACACCGAGTGGCGTGATCGCGCGCTGGCCCGCGTCACCCGGCTGGCCGAACGCGCCGCAGAGCACGGCGTCACGCTGGTGCACGAGAACTGCGCGGGATGGGCAGGCAGCAACGCCGACCGGATGCTGGAACTGGTCCGCGAGGCCGGCGGTGCCTCGCTGCGGTTGCTCTTCGACACGGGCAACGGCGTCGAGTACGGCTACGACTCCCACGACTTACTCCGGCGAATCCTGCCGCACGTCGCGCACGTGCACATCAAGGACGCGATCGGCGCGCCGGGCGACGCCGCATACGTCCTGCCCGGCGAAGGGCAGTGCCGCGTCGCCGAAAGCCTGCGACTGCTGATCGCGTCCGGCTACCCGGGAGCCTTGTCGATCGAACCGCACCTGCTCAACCGGCCGCATGAAGGCGTCCAGGCGGCCGGTTCCGACGCGGAGCCGTTCGTGCAGGCCGGCCGGTGCCTGGAAACGCTGCTGAACGAAGCGGGAACGCCCGCCGCGCTCGACGAGCCGGATCGTTCCGCCAAGACCGGGCACGTCACATCGTGATGCAGCGCGAGATCTTCGGCCGCGACGATCGGGACCTACTCCTGCACCTGCTGGCGACCCCCACCGTCGGGCCGTTGGAAGCGTCCGCAACCGACCCACCACCGCAGCTGTGGCAAGCGCAGCGCAGCTACGCCCAGGCTGCCGCCGCCCTCGGATTCCAGACGGTGCGCCACGAAAGCCCGGCGCCTGACGTCTTGGCGCGTGCCGACGTACCGCGCACCGTGCGCGACGCCGCAGCAGACCCGCAATTCCTCGCACAACAACCGAGCCTGGTGCTCCGCCTCGGCCCCGAACTCCCGCGCGAGGCCACCGTGCTGTTCAACGTCCACCTGGACACGGTCGCCGGCGTCGAACCGGTGGCCTTCCACGACGGACGCTTCACCGGACGCGGCGCCATCGACGCGAAAGGGCCGGCGGTGGCCCTGCTCGCGGGCATCCGCGACGCCACCCGGACCAACCCCGCACTCGGGCGCGACGTCGGAGTCCTCGTGCAGGCCGTGTCGGGCGAAGAAGGCGGCGCGATGGGCACTTTCGGGACCCGCCCGCTCGTGGAGTCCGGTTTTTTCGGCCGGCTCAACATCTTCTGCGAACCGACGGGCCTGCAGTACCTGCCCCGTGCGACGGCCTCGATGACGGCGTGCGTGCAGGTGGACGGCCACGGCGCCATCGACGACCGGCCCGACACCGGGCACAACGCCACCGTGCTCCTCGGTTTCCTCGCCCAGCACATCGCCCGTGAACTCGATCCGCGGCACCGCCCGGGCCGGCTCTGCGTCGCCGGAATCCACACCGGTGACCTGCACAACCGGGTCTACGGCAGCGGAAAACTGCTGATCAACCTCTCCTACTCGAACGCTTCCGAGGGTGCCGCGGCGGAGGCCGAACTGCTCGCAGCGGTCAACAGCGGAGTCGAGCAGTTCACCGCGACCTTCGCCGGCACCCGAGAATTCACCCGCACCGCGGCCGACGCCTCGTCCATCACCCGCGTGGACTGGCTCAAGCGCGGCTTGCCGTGCCTGCACAACTCCGCGGCGTGGGCCGAAGAGCTCCTCACCAACGCCGGCGCGGCTCGCTGGCCGGACAGCACCCCGGCCTTCACCTGCGACGCGATCTGGATGCACGGCGTCCCCGACACCTACACCGCAGTGCTGGGTCCCGGAACCCTCGACGGGAACAACGCCCACGCCGAAGGGGAATTCGCCGAACTGGACGAACTCGGGAGATTTGCGTCCATCGTGTCCTCGCTGCTCACCGGCTTCGCCGATCAGCACCGCCGCCAGTTCCAGGAAGGGAAGATTCGATGACGCTGCAACAGCGAACGCGGGCCGCCGCGGGCACCGTCCAGGTGCGCTACGAAGAGCTGCACGCCTGGGTCAGCCAACTGTTCACCGAACGCGGGATGCCGCCGCACCGCGCACGCACTGCCGCTTCCGCGCTGTGCCACGGCGATCTGACGGGATTCGACTCGCACGGCGTGTTCAACCTGTCCCGCCTCTACCTGCCGCTGTTCGACTCCGGCCGCGTCGACCCGGCCGCGGAGCCGGAGATCGTCACGGACACCGGTGCCTGCGCCGTCGTCGACTCGCGGCGCGCACTCGGCCTGTGGTCGGCCGCCGAAGCGATGGACACCGCCGTCGAACGCGCCGGAAGACACGGGATCGGCCTGGTGTCCGTCCGCGACGCGACGCACTTCGGCTGTGCGGGCTATCACGCGACACGTGCCGCCGAGCGGGGCATGGTCGGCATCGTCGCGAGCAACTGCGGAGGCCAACGCATCGCCCGGCCCCCGCTCGGCGCGCTGACGATGCTCGGGACCAATCCGCTCGCCGTCGCTGCCCCAGCCTTGCCGGACCACCCATTCGTACTGGACATGAGCACCACGGTGGTTCCCACCGGCAAGGTGCGCATCGCCGCGAGCCGCGGCGAGACCATTCCACCGGGTTGGCTCACCGACGACGCCGGGAACCCGGTCACCGATCCCGCTGTCTTCGACCGCGGCACGGCGCACCTGGGTTGGCTTGGTGGATCCCCGGAAACCGGCGCCTACAAGGGTTACGGACTGGGTCTCGTCGTCGAGTTGCTGGCCGCGTTGCTACCCGGCGCCGACCTCGGCCCCGCGCCGGCGGCCCTGCAGGGCGACGGCGGCCCGCACGGACGCGATGACGGAATCGGCTTCTTCGTCCTGGCGATCGCGCCGGATCTGCTTCGCCCAGATGGCGCCTTCGGCGCCGACGCGCACACGATGTTCACCACCCTGGCCGACTGCCCGCCGGCGGCCCCGGGCGACCTTGTCCGGTATCCCGGCTGGTGGGAGGCCGAACGAGCCCTCGAACGCCACCGTTGCGGAGTCCCGATCCCCGCACACGTCCACCGCGAACTGCTCGAACTCGGGCTGCCCGGCACCGAACCGGCGGGTGAGCACCATTGACTTCTCTCCTCCCTGAAGGAAGGAGATTCAGTCCTCGCGGACTGAGTTTCCTGCTTCAACGACCGCAGCGTCCCCACCGTGGCGGTTCGGTCTCACACGATCTCACTCAGGCGTTCGGACCGGGATGGTCCGGGTTCCCGCTCGACCAGCGGTACCCACCTACTTGCTCGGGTGTTCCCACTTGCGTGGGGGTGGTAGGTCTCACCTACCGAAATCAAGACTATCAGCGGTCGCTACGCGACCGACACGCGAGATCTGCTCCTCCCCACCCTGAAGGACGGGGCATCCGCAGATTGGAGATCAGGTGACCCCGACAGCCGAGAACGCGCGACAGGTGGCCATCGTCGGCCTGGGCACGATCTCGAAGTACTACCTGGACGCGATCCACCGCGATCCCGGTTGGACGTTGGCGGCGGTGTGCGACATCCGTTCCGAAGCGCTGGCACCGCACCGATCCGGCACGCCGTGCTTCGGCGACCACCGCACGATGTTCCAGGAGGTAGCCCTGGACGCCGTGGTGGTCACCGCGCCCAACGACGTCCACGCGGCGGTGTGCCGGGACGCCCTGCGCGCGGGTCTCCCGGTCTGCGTGGAAAAGCCGTTGGCGGTGTCGCTCGACGACGGCCGTGAGCTAGCGGCGCTGGCCGACGCCACCGGAACACCGCTGTTCACCGCCTTCCACCGCCGGTACAACGAAAACGTGTTGCGCCTGGCGGACCAGGTCCGCCGGGGCGGCCCCATCGAGAAGCTGACCGTCCGGTACAACGAACTCATCGAAGACCACATAGGTGCCGACAACTGGTACCTGGACCCGCTGCGGTGCGGCGGCGGATGCGTGGCCGACAACGGGCCCAACGCCTTCGACCTGGTTCGCATGTTCGTCGGCGATGTCACGGTCGCGGCCGCGAGCGTGCGACGCGACCGGCGCGGAACGGACCGCCGAGCCGTGATCGAACTGCGCTCGGCCACCGGCATCCCGGCCACCGTCGAACTCGACTGGTCGTATTCCGGGGAGATCAAAGACGTCGACGTCCTGCTCTCGCGCGGAACGCGGTTCCAGGCGGACATGCTGGCCGGTCACCCTGGCTTCAAATCCTCGCTGTGGCACGAATACGCCGGAATCCTCGGCGACTTCGCCGCGACCATCTCCGGTGCCCCGCGAGAGGACGGCGGCCTACCGGCACTCGACCTCGTCGCACAGAGCTATCGAATCGAACGAGCCGGCGTCCTCGCGCCGGAAGGGCAGGCAAGGTGAATTTCGAAGAGGACGGCGCGAAACGAGCCGTCAGCGGCACGCTGGTGAAAGTGCTGCTGCACCGCCGGGAACAACGGGGCATGTCCCTCGAACCGCACGCGAGCCGCTGTGTCCGGCGAGGCGAGGTCCACGAGCTGGTGACCACCGACCACGAGGACACCTCGCCCGGCGCCCGCATCGACCGCGTCGGCTTCCTGGGGTTCGCCGAGATCGGGTGCGCCGGCGTGATCGACCGCGGCGACGAGTTATGGATCGGGGGAACGCTGCTCGGGACCGTGCTGGGCTTCGACGCTTGCCACTTTCCGAACCACTACAACATTCTGATCCAAGCCGAGACACCGGTGACCGGTGCGGACCTGCGGCTCGAGCCGGAAATGCCGGTCGCATTCGCCCCCGCACTGCTACCCGCGAAGTAAACCACCAGCGGCGAAACGCGGCCGGTGCCACCCCCACGGGATGAGCACCGGCCGCTTCGTCCGGTGATCTCGCCGACGATGTCAGGGGGTGCAAAACGAGTTCACGAACAGGCCGTCACAGCAGGGTCACGTTCGCGCCCGTGCTCCGTCCCCGGGTGTCCAGCAGCGCGCACCTTGAGGCGGCGAGCTCTACCGGGTCATAGCAGGAGTGGTCCTGCATCAGGATCGCGATGTCCGCGGTCTGCAGCGCATCGGCCAGCTGGTCCACTTTGACCAGTGCCGCCCCGTCCACCGCGAACGACTGCACGTTGGGATCGTGGAAGCGGACATCAGCGCCTCGAGCCAGCAGGCCGCGCGCAACCGGGAACGCCGGCGACTCGCGCGTATCGGCCACATCCCGTTTGTAGGTCACGCCCAGCAGCACCACCCGCGCACCGGAAACCGGCTGCCCCTGCTCCTCGAGGAGCTTCACCACCCGGGTCACCACGTGCTCCGGGATGCGCTGGTTCACCTCGCGCGCGGCGGCGAGCACGTTGAACGAAAATCCCACGCTGTGCGCCTTGCTTTGGAGGTACAGCGGGTCGACCGGGATGCAATGGCCCCCGACCCCCGGCCCGGGATGGAACGCGGCGAAACCGAACGGTTTCGTCGCTGCGCAATGCAGGACATCCCAGACGTCAATGCCCATCTGGTCGCAGAACAGCGCGACCTCGTTCACCAGCGCGATGTTCACGTAGCGGTAGGTGTTCTCCAGGATCTTGGCCATCTCGGCCTCCCGCGTGCCGCGGGACACCACGAGGGTGTCGACGAATCGGCCGTAGAACGCGACGGCGTACTTGGCGCAAAGCGGAGTAACACCACTGATGATCTTTGGCGTGTTCTGTACACCGAACGCCGCGTTGCCCGGGTCGATTCGCTCCGGCGAGTAGGCCAAGTGGAAATCGCCACCGGCGCGCAGCCCGCTGCCCCGTTCCAGGATCGGAAGCACCACCTCCTCGGTGGTGCCCGGATATGAGGTGGATTCCAGCACCACGAGGGTGCCGGGGCGCAGGTGCCCGGAAACCGTTTGGGCCGCCGTCCGCACCGCCATCAGGTCCGGCTCACCGGTGTCCGACAGCCCCGTGGGCACGCAGAGCACGATGGTGTCGGCGTCGCCGAGCACCGAAGGGTCGGTGGTCGCGGTGAATCCGTTCGCTGCCATGCCGGCGATCACATCGTTGGAGACGTCCCGGACGTGCGAGCGACCCGCGTTGATCTCGGCCACCACTTCGCTGTTGATGTCCAGGCCGATGACTGCTAAACCGGCTTCACACGCCCGGGCTGCCAGCGGCAACCCGACGTAACCGAGCCCAACGACGACCAGTTCTGCGGACATGCGCGACTCCTAGCTACTCGTCTGTTCAACAAGCCGAACCGATGCGAAGCTCCCGCGCGAGGTCACTTGCCGGCACGGGTCGCCGAGGACAGCGCACCGACGCTGACCATCATCACCAGCACACCGAGGATTGCGATGAAACCCGCTACCTTCTCGGGCGATTCCCGCATGACACTGGGTTCGGTTTGCTCGTAGCGCGGCGCTGGAGACTCATCGAGTGGCGAAGCAGGCGCGGCGCCAGGGGGCGTGACGGGCGGTGCGGCGGGCACCACCGCATGCGTGGTGGCTCGCACCAGATGTGCGGATTCCGCCACCTCACCCCCGATCAACGGTCTCCCGACAACCGTGAGGTCGACCGACTCCCCGAGGCTCGCCCGGCAGCGGTAGGAAAAAATCTCCCCCGGCTCCAGGCGTTCGACCTCGCGCCGGCAAGAAGCCGGCCGCCCGGTCACCACGACGTCGACCAGTGGTACCGATGAAGATATGTTCTGCACAGTGACCGGAACCTCGGCCGCATCCGTGCCCGGGATGCGCTCTATCTGCCCGATGTCCAGCGACACCGCCGCTTGCGGCGGGGGAAGCAGCTGAACCGGCCCGATCGCCTCCGCATGAACCGGCCAGCCCCCGAGGCTCCAGCCGCGCGCCTCCGCGGCCACCTGGCCGTGTAAGGGCGTTTTACCCGGACAGGAAACCGCGCGCTGCTTTCCGGGATCGAGCCGGCCGATCGGGATGGGGCACGGTCCGGAATCGAGATCGGCCACCACGCCGACCAATGGCATATCACCAGTGTTGGTGATCACGGCGGTCTGGCTTAGCCGGTCACCAGGGAGGCCTTCCGCTGGAGTCGCCTCTGTGCGGATATCGATGGCAGGCTTCCCGGTGGTCCACATGACGTGCAGCGTCCAACCGACGCCGCAGGAAGCCCCGGGCCCCTGCCACGAGCCGTCGAAAGCGATCGTGCTCCCATCGGCAGCGAGCATGCCGGGCAGACGTTCGGTCACGTTCGCGTGTGCGATGTCGCCATGCGGACCCCCGGTAATGCGTTCGGCCACCACCTGCTCCGAACCGATCGGAAGCGCCGGCACGACCGGCTCCAGCTCCCCGATGCCGGGAAGCAGACAGTCCTTCGGCTTGCCGGTCGACTGCAGTCCGGTCCACTGGAGTTCCGCATCGACAACCCGCTTTCCACGCGGGATTTCCAGCTTGGCCACCGACGGAGCACCGGGAGGCGAGACGCCTGTGATCGTCGTGGACCCCGCGCCGGGGTCATCCGGCTCGACCCGCGCGGCCCCGGGGAAGTACGCGGAGCAGAGCAGCGGCGCCAGCAACACCAGCGCGAACACGAGCAACCAGGATGGCCTTGACACACGCCGTTTCCGCACAGCATCTCACCGCCCTTCGTGCGTTTGCTCGGGAGAAGTTCCCACACCTGCTGGCCGAATCCAACCCGGCGACGACGTCCGCCTGGGTTTTCACATCAACCCGACTGGACCGTAGCAGGGGCGAGGCGGGTGCCTGTAGGGCATTTCCGAATGTCCATCATGGACTCAACGGCCACATGTTCAGGCATTACCCGAGACCACACGGCGCCAAGAAGCGGTTGCGGATGCGCAGTATCCGTTCCCGACGACCGTTCAAGATCACCCTATCGTGTGAAGTTACCGGCACTAGTCACAAGACGGGTTTCACGTCAATCCGCAGCAGGTAGTGTTTTTCGAAGGTCGAGTGGTTCCGCTCCACATCCGCTCCCATTCTTGTCCTGTCAGGCAACCAAGAACGGAAGTTCCGTGCTTCTCCTCACCCTGCTGGCTTTGGTGCTGTTGCCCCTGTTCGTCGTCGGGTTCACCGTGCTCAACGCCCGCCGCAAGACCGCAGCCTCCGGTGAGGCGGACTCGGACTCGCAATCGTTCGCCGGCGGCGTGCTGAACGCCTTGTTCACCGTTGTACTGGCGTTCTACATCGTGTTCGCCTGGCAGAACGGCGACGACATCAGCAAGGCCTCAGACCAAGAGGCGAACGCGCTCATCGACACGCACTGGCAGGTCAGCAGGGCGCCCGAGCCACACGCAACCACCATCCAGGCCCTGACCGCCCAGTACGCAGCGCGGGTCGCCGACCACGAATGGTCCGCACTGGACCGGGGCGAGACCGACCCCGAGACCGACCGGTTGCTGAACTCGCTACGTGCCGAGGTGCTCGCGCTCCCTGCGGACACCGAGACGCTCAAGACGGCGCGGGAACAGTCGATGCAGAACGTCCGGCAGATCGACGAAGGGCATCGCCAGCGGGTCGACGTGGCCACCGATGACCAGAATTTCAACATCATGCTGCTAATGGCCAGCATTCTCGGCGGCGTGCTGATGATCGCATTCCCGCTGATCACCGGGCTTAGCATGCGGCCGGCCAACGTCGTGACGATGGTACTGCTGACATTGACCATCGGCTTCACCATCTTCATCTCGATCGAGCTGCTGCACCCGCTGCACGGACCGTTCGGCGTCGCCCCCGACGCCTTCAAAGCGGCACTGGACACGTTCGCCACCCACACAAGCACAGGGGCCTGACGCACCCGTCAGGTTCGCGGACCGTTCATCCGCCACACGCAGTTGGCCGTGAACCCGGCGGCGGTCTAATCCGGCAGCCCACTCGGCAACGGCGTGGCGATGTAGCTACCCCACGGCGTTCACACAGCGGCCGGTGCCCTCAAGATCCATGACGAGACCCTTTGCTGCTTGTCCACCCATGCCGAACCCGACACCCACGGAAGCGGCAGAAGAGCCCATCTAATCGCCATTTTCGGCGATCTTCCCACGAGAATGCCAGCGCCCGTCGGGTCGTGAGTGCTGATGCCGGTTCTTACCGGAACAGCCACTCACGACCAGCGCCCGTGCGGTCGTGAGTGGTGGTGCCGGTTCTTACCGGTCTTGATTCCGATGAGTTGTGTTCTCGTCGATCAGGGCCAGCTCTTTGTCCGTCAGCGGCGGGAATTCGAGCGCCTTGACGTTGTGGTCCAGCTGCCGCACCGAGCTTGCCCCGATCAGCGCCGAGGTCACCTGCGGCTGCCGCAGCACCCACTGCAGCGCCAGCTGCGCCAGGGACTCGGAATGCCCTCGAGGTACTTGTCCCTCAGCACCAGGGCGACGAGCCCGCACGAGAACCACGCCGGTACGGCACTACAACCTGCGCCGAACCCACCGGCCGCTCACCGTTCGAAGGTATCTATTTGTGCTGCTAAGGACTTTGCCCCTGCGTTCCTGCTACCCGGCTGCTACCCACAAGATCACAAACATGGACGCCCCGATCAGCGAGAACCCCCGGCGCAGGGGTCGCGCCGGGGGTTCTGCTGCGGAGGATAACGACGTGGGAGAACGCCGAACGGGCTCGATGCTGGTTGCTGTCAAACCGCTCAAGGCTGGTCGGCGACGTTCAGCGAGGCAAGCGTGTTCTCACGGTCGCGGATGTATTCGAGGTCGCCAACCGTGGCCAGGCGGAACCAGTTCAGCAGAGCGGCCAGTGCATCCCGTTCGGGAGGATTCACTGGGATCTGTCGGGTGACTAGGCTCGCAGACAACAGGTTGACCAACATTCCCCATTCACCAACGCGGCTCAGCGTGCGGTACTCCTCCAACCGGTCAGGCGGGAGGCGATCGGCCAGCCGTTCCAGAAGGGCATGCGAATCCGCGCTGAGTTTGCGCAGGTCGTCATGGGTGACGACCCGCGGCTGATCGGCGACCTGGATCGCGGCTAGCGTCTGGCCACGGTTGCGGATGTAGGCGTAGTCGCCGGTGTCGGTGGGGACCACATCAAGCAGGTGGGTCAGCGTCTCCTTCTCTGCCGGTGTCACTTCGGTGTGGCGATTGACCAGCATCTTGCAGATTTCGTTGACCAACGACGCCGACTCACCGGCTTCGCCCAGAGCGCGGTACGAAGCCAACCGACGCTGCGGGAGGCGATCGGCGAGCTGCTCCAGTAGCTCGCGCACCGCCTCATTCAGCTTGGCAGCATCCATTGTCGTTCTGTCTCCCTCACTCGCTTCAGGGTACCGGGTGCGGGTTGCCGAACTCATCGTTCTGAACGACGCCCTTGCCACGCACCGGGTAGCCGGTTTGGATCTGTCCATCCGGGGTTACATAACCCTCGATCTCCACGCCGTCCCTGTTGGTACACAAGGGCTTGTTGCGCCTCATCGTCGTTGGTGACGTCGAGCACCGAGAGACCGGTGCCGCTCTCCTCCAGCGCAGCCTGCGCCGTGCTGAGCTGTTCTGTCGCTTCGGCGAGCTTGCCCAGCACGAAGCTCAGCGCCTTGTCTACGTCCTCTACGGCAGACATGAACGTGATCGTGCCCGAGACTTCCGACGCCGACGCGCTCCTTTATACCCAGACCCGCGTTTCGTTGCAGAGTTCCTTGTTCCCGTAGCGCCTCGTCGAGGTCGATGTTCCGTCGGTTGGCGATCGCACACACGTAGATCAGGATGTCCGCCAATTCTTCGTCGACGCTCCCGGTGATCGAGTTGCGGTCAATTGGGAGGTTTTCCGTTTTGCGGATGGCCTTGAACAGCTCGCCGACCTCTTCGCCGAGCTTGAGGGACTGCTCCAGCACAGTGCTGTCGGAGAACCCACGCTCATCCTCCATCTTCGCTACGTAGCACTGGAGGTCTGCGAGTGTCGCGCCCACTGGCAACGTATCCATCCTGATTGTCCTCCCTTGCTCGATGGGATGAGGCACTGTAGCGGGACGGCTACCGGCCACTACAGCAGGGCCAGCTGGTCATCTACGGCCCGATGTGGGTTTCTAGACCAGCCCAGCCGGAGCGCTTCACATGATCGACAAGTAGGTCCGGTCACCGCACAGAAGCGCCGGAACGCGTTGTCCTTCTCCAGCTCGGCGACCTGTCTACGCAACCGTAGCAACTCGGCGCGTTCCGCAGCCTCCAAAGGCTTTTCGCCGTGAGCCTCGGCCGCGGCGATCCTGCGCCGCTCATCCTTGACCCAGTTACTCAGCAACCCGTCGTTGAGACCCAACTCACGAGCCCCTTCAGCGGTCGTGCGGCCGGAATCGATCACACGATGCGCAGCCTCGACCTTGTACTCGGCCGTGAACGACCGACGCTTACGAGGAGGCATGAGACATCCTTCCAGCAGGAACCAATCCTGCCAACGTGGTGTCCACTACCCCGGGGGAACCTCATTCGGCTTCGATGTCGGCTATGAGGTGCCAGACCGTGTAGGCGGCTTCGCCGCCGCCTCCGGCGTGCTGGCCGGATCGAGAACGCGAGGGCTCTTGCGGGTAGCTGGGTGGAGAATATGGCGAAGATCAGCAGGGTGAACAGGACGCACGTGCCTAGCTGGGCCCAGGACATCGGTGGTTCTCCTTCGGTGGGGCGAAGGGTGGTGCCAATTTCGCGAGAAATTGACGTTCACCCGGGTGACGGTCAATTTCTCGCGAAATTGCGCCCTCCTCGGGTGACCACAGGCGGGTGGTGAGGGTGTGCCGGCAGCGCATGCGGGTGTCCTCGCGGATGCAGTCCCCTTTCGGGCCGGTCGTGCTCCGCCGCGTTCGGCTGGGGTGGTGTGAACCCGCAAGGCGGTGGCCGAGTTGATCCGGGTGCGCCACGGCGTCGTGTTGAGTTTGCGCACCGTCGGCGACTCTCTGCGCTGTTGGGGTGTGTCGCTGTAGAGACCGATCCGCAGGGCCTACGAGCGGGACCCCGAGGCCGTGCGCCGATGGGGGGAGGAGGACTATCCGGCCATCGTCGCTCGCGCTTGCCGCGAGGGCGCGGTGATCGTGTGGCTGGACCAGACCGGGATCCGCTCGGATGCCGCAGTGGGCCGAACCTGGGCACCGGCCGCCCGGACACCGGTGGTGGGCAAGACCGGGGAAACGGCTCAGCGTGAACGCCATGTGCGCGATCGGTAACAAGGGGCGAGCTGTACTTCACCGTCTACACCGGGTCGTTCAACGCCGGCGTGTTCGTGCCGTTTCTGGACCGTCTGACCCGTCACCTGGACCGTACGGTCCAGGTGATCGCCGACGGTCATCCTGTCCACCGCCGCAACACCGTCCGCAAGTGGCTGGACCGATCACGCTGCGGCGATCGAGATGCACTTCCTGCCCGGATACAGCCCCGAGCTCAACCCCGACGAGATCCAGGAGTGCCGACCTCAAGCGGACCATGTCCACCGGCACAGCACCGAAAACCCGCGACGAGTTGAAACAAGCGGTCCGCTCCTTCCTCCACCGGCTCCACAAGCCGCCTGGCCGAGTTCGCTCCTACTTCGGCAAACCCGACGTCCGCTACGCCGCCTGACATCACACAATTGCCCTACGAATCAATAACGTAGCGGACCACGTGCACAAAGCCTTCCCAGGAAGAAAGCACGAGCTGGCGTGAGTGAAGTCGAGTTCCGTCGTGTTCCTGTCGAAGAAGCAGGCCAGCTCGGTGACGAGTTGGGTGAGGTCTACCGGGAGGTGTTCTCAGAACCTCCTTACCAGTACGGGGACGAGCACGTCCGCCTGTTCAAGGACCGCTTCGCGATCCAACATCAGCGAGAGGGGGCCGGGCTCGTAATCGCCCGCGACTCCGTTGGGCGGATGGCTGGTTTCTCGTTTGGCCTGACCATGCCACCGAACGCCCCGTGGTGGGCCGACCTCACAACCGAGATTGAGCCTGGCATGGCCGACGAGCCGCCCGGGCGAACCTTTGTGCTGATCGAGCTGCTCGTTCGCCGTCCGTGGAGAGGTGCAGGCGTGGCTACCCGGCTCCACGATCTTCTCTTGGAAAACCGGCCCGAAGAACGAGCAACCCTCACGGTGCAGCCTGCAGCCGGTCCCGCTCAGCACGCCTACGCCAAGTGGGGTTGGCAGAAGGTCGCGCAAAAGCGGAACCCGCTACCTGGTTCGCCGATCTTCGACGTCCTGATCAAGGAACTCAGGTAGGGATCAGCTCGATGCCCGGAACCAGCTACCGCCGAGCGCAGCGCCCTGAAACAGCAGAAAGCGCCCCCTGCATCCGAATCGTGGACGCGGGGGGGCGCTTCAGCTGTCGCGCCAGGGGCGTAGGCGTCCACGTCGTGCGTGTCGCGCATCTCCACCTCGTGGCCCGTGCCGCTCACGGCGGTGCCACCGTTGCCCGCGCGGTGCGCGTTGTCCAAAGTGGACGTCGCTGTCGCATCCGGGGTATTGGTCATCCGCGCAGCAGCGGTAGGAGCTGATCGCCCTGGCGCTTGATCTCCGGCAGGTAGGGGGTGTCGGAGAGCACGAAGTGGGTGATGCCCAGGCCCTGGTACTTCCGCAGCGACTTGGCCACGTCTTCGGCAGAACCGACCAGCCAGGTGGTGCCCGCACCTCCGCCGCCGAACTTGCCGGGCGTGGTGTAGAGGTTGTCGTCGAGCACCTCGCCCCGAGCGGCCAGGTCAAGCAGCCGCTGCTGACCCGCGGCGGTCCGCCGGTCCGGATCGAGGAGGCCGATTCCCTTGCCCTGCGCCATCTCCGCGACCTTCGCCTCGGCGTCGGCCCACGCCTGTTCGGTCGTGTCCCGCACCAATGTCGTGACCCGCAACCCGAACTCCAGCGGAGCGTGCTCGCGGCCCAGCTTCTCGCTGAGCCGCTTGAGCCGGTCGATCCGCTCGCTGATTCCGTCGAGCGGCTCGCCCCAGAAGAGCTGGACATCCGCTTCGGTAGCGGCCACCTCCTCGGCGGCTGAAGAGGCCCCGCCGAAGTAGAGCCGGGGGTGCTGGCGTCCGCCCCGGACGACCGGTCGGGGCAGCACTGTGGAGTCGGTGACGCTGAAGTGCTCGCCGCGGTAGGTGACGTTCTCCTCGGTCCACAGCTTGCGCACGATCTGGAGGAACTCCCGGGTACGGGAGTAACGGTAGGCCTGATCGCCTTCGCTGTCGCCGTAGGCCGCCAGGTCGTCCTTGCCCGACACGATGTTCACCAGCACCCGTCCGCGGGTTAGGTGGTCCAGCGTCGCGGCGGCGGCGGCGAAGTTCGCCGGACGCCAGTAACCGGGCCGGATCGCGATCAACGGCTGGAACGTCGTGGTCTGCGCGGCCAGCGCGGTGGCGACCGTGAAGGTGTCGGGTCTGCCCCATCCGGCGCCGATGAGCGCGCCGCCCCAGCCGTGTTCTTCGAGGGCTTTGGCGTGGCCGGTGAGGGTCGCCAGGCTGTTGTGTTCGTCGACGACGTCGTCGCCGCGATGGCCGGGATAGACCTGGTTCGGGATGTACCAGAGGAGTTCGAGGCTCATGGCTGAGTCCCCTGTTCTGATCGGTGGCCGGTTGTGCGAATTGCGTGGGGCTCGCCCTGGAAAGCGATGCGCAGCACGGACATCACGCCAGGGCCTTGAGCGCTGTCGGCAATGGTCGGCTCGGCAACGGCAGCCCGAGACGCCCGCGGAGGGTGCGGTGGCCGTAGGCGTCCTGGAACAGGCCGCGCTCCTGCAGGATCGGCACCACCAGGTTGGCGAAGTTCTCCAGGTCGACGACGGTTTCCGCCGGCATGACCGTGAAGCCATCCGCCGCGCCCGCCTCGAACCACGACTGCAGGTCGTCGGCGACCTGGCGCGCGGAGCCCACCAGCAGCCGATGTCCCGCACCGCCGGCACCGCGCTGGATGAGCTCGCGGGGAGTGCGGGGCCCCTCCGCGATCAGGGCCCGGGTGGAGGAGCTGAAGCCTGCGGAGAACGCCCCGCCCGGTACGGTGCCGGTGAGATCGTCGGCGGCTATCGGGTCGTCCGGACCGAATTCGCCGTGCGGCAGGCCGAGGTTCCGGAGTAGCGCAGCGGTCAGCCGCTCGATCGGCAGTGTCGCGTAGAGCTGCTGCTCCCGGCGTCGGGCTTCCTGCTCGGTTGCCGCGACGAGAACCACCACTCCGAGGGAGGTCTTCACGTCGTCGGGGTGCCGGCCGGCCGCCGCCGCGCGCTGGCGGATGTCGTCGCGGAAAGCGACCGCCTTCGCACGGGTTTGCGCCACTGTGAACACGACATCGGCGAAGCGGCCGGCCAGCGCGAGCCCACCTTCGGAACCGCCTGCCTGAACGACGACTGGCCTGCCCTGCGGGCCCGCCTTGACCGGAAGAGGCCCGGCCACGGAGAAGAACTCGCCCTCGTGGTCGATCCGGTGGATGCGCGAGGGGTCGGCGTAGCGACCGCTGTTCTTGTCCCCGATGATCGCGTCAGGTTCCCAGCCGTCCCACAGCCGGGTCATGACTTCGAGGAACTCGTTTGCCCGGCGGTAACGAGTCCGCTTGTCGGGGTGCTCGGTCAGGCCGAAGTTCGCGGCTGCGGCGGGCGTTCCGGTGGTGACCACGTTGACCGCCGCTCGCCCCTTGGTGACGTGATCGAGGTCTTGCAACCTGCGGGCCAGGTCGTACGGCGAGTTGTAGGTCGTGGAGCTGGTGATGACCACGCCGAGGTTCGTGGTGATCGCCGCCAGGTTTCCCAGGAGGACGAACGGGTCGAGCCCCGTGCCCGGTGCCTCCTCGATCTCGTCGTGCAGCGCCGGGGCGTCCCCCAGGAAGACCGCGTCGATCTTCGCGTCCTCGGCGATCCGCGCCAGCCGCTGGAAGTAGTCGATGTCCAGGTAGGACAGCGGGTCTGCGTGCGGCAACCGCCAGGCGTGGCGGAAGTGGCCGGGGGTCATCACCGACAGGTTGAGGTGGAATCCCTTCATGGTGTCCCTCTCGACGTGGTGGCTCGGTCTGATCGCCCGGTGCGGTGGCCGGTTCCCACGAGAGGGCGGCCGGCCGGTTGCGCCGGGGACAGCGGTGCGGGTCGCCAGCCGAGCAGGGGCGCGAGTTCCCGCGCGCCGGAGGTGAGCAGGCGGACGTGTTCGTCGAAATCGGGCACCCCGGGGACGAAACTCACCAGCAGGTCGGTGATTTCGCGCAACGCGGGATCGGCGGCCAGCTCGGCGGCCAGTGCCTCCGGCGGACCAAGCAGCGCGCGGTCGCCCGTCAAGTACTCCTCGACGTCGAGGCCGGCGACGTCGCGCCGAGCGGAAAGCCAACTCTGCCACCGGCGAACGCCGGGCGTGACCAGCCGCACCGCCGCTTCGCGGTCCGGGTGCGGGTAAACGGCCCGGGAGACCTGCACCCGGGCCCGCCGGTCGGGCTCACGCCAGGCCGCGCGGTAGTCCGCGATCCACCGCGCCTGCTGGTGCTGCGCTTCGCGAACGGTCGTGCCGCGCCAGCCGGTCGCGCGGGAGAGCTGCAGCCCGTCGCCGGCGACTGCGGCGGCGGCCGCCCCGGCACCGGCCCGTTGCGGGTCGCTGGTGGGGGCCTGCCACAACCGTCGCCGTACGCCGGCCGCGGGCGGGTGGAGCACCTCGCCGAGGCTGTTGAGCGCCGCACCCGCCAGCACCTCGTGCAGCCGTGCCACCGATTCGTCGAAGAGCCGGTGCCTGTCGGCCAAGTCCTTCCCGAACGCCTCCCAGGCACCCGGGAAGGGTCCCGACCCGACACCCAGCTCGAGTCGGCCGCCGCTGAGCTCATCGAGCGTCGCCGCGTCTTCGGCGACCTTGAGGGGATCCTCCAGCGGGAGCACCAGCACGCCGGTGCCCAGCGCGATCCGGCTGGTGTGCTCGGCGATCGCGGTGAGCAAGATCAGCGGCGCGGATACGTGCTCGTTGCCCTGCCGGAAGTGCCGCTGGATGACCCATCCCGAGTCGTAGCCCAGTTCCTCCGCGACCGCGAACAGCTCGATCGCTTCCCGGTACGCCCGGGCCGGCGGCTGATCACCGTCGAGGTGCAGGAGGAAGCCCAGGCGGAAGGGGCGGCCGTCCTCGACACCGGCCCCGATCGTCTCAACGAGGTCGGTCATCTCAGAGCCTCAGCCCGGTACCGTGCACACCGTGCTCGTCGATCAGCGCCAGTTCTTCCTCCGTCAGCGGCGGGAATTCGAGCGCCTTGACGTTGTGGTCCAGCTGCCGCACCGAGCTGGCCCCGATCAGCGCCGAAGTCACCTGCGGCTGCCGCAGCACCCACTGCAGCGCCAGCTGCGCCAGGGACTGGCCGCGCTGCTCGGCGATCTGGTTGAGGGCGTTGGCCCGCTGCCGATAGGTGCCGTCGATGACGTCAGGTGAGAGGAACGTGCTGTTCTCCGCGCGCGCACCCGCCGGAATGCCCTCGAGGTACTTGTCCGTCAGCAGTCCCTGCGCCAACGGCGAGTAGACGACCAGGCCGAACCCTTCCTCGGCGGCCAGCTTGAGCAGCCCGTTGTGCTCCGGGCTGCGGTCGAAGATCGAGTACCGGGGCTGGTGGACCAGCAGCGGAACTCCCGACCGGCGCAGCAGGTCGGCCGCCTCGTGCGCCCGCCCGGGCGGGTAGTTGGAGATGCCGGCGTAGAGCGCCTTGCCTTGCTGCACCGCGCTGACGAGCGCACCGACGGTCTCCTCCAGCGGCGTGGTCGGGTCCGCGCGGTGGCTGTAGAAGATGTCGACGTAGTCGGTGCCCAGATCGCGCAGGCTGTGGTCGAGCGAGGCCAGCAGTGACTTGCGCGAGCCGCCCTTCTGGTAAGGACCGGGGCCGATCGGGTTGCCGGCCTTCGTGGACAGGATCAGCTCGTCCCGGTACGGGGCCAGGTCCTTGCCCAGCACCCTCCCGAACAGCTGCTGCGCGGCGCGGTGCGGCGGGCCGTACCGGTCGGCGTTGTCGAAGTGCGTGATGCCCAGGTCGAAGGCGTGCAGCACGATTTCGCGCTGGGTCTCGTAGGGGTAGTCGGTGCCGAACTTCTGCCACAGGCCGAAGGAGAACGCGGGCAGGTCAAGGCCGGAGTCGCCGGCACGCCGGTACTCGATCTTGTCGTAGCGGTCTTCGGCCGCCGCGTAAGTCTTCTCGAAAACGCCGTAGCTCATGGCTGGATTCCTTTCTTGTTGCCGGTCAGCGGTTGCTCGTGCGGTCGCGGCGGAGCGCCGTCGGCTGCAGCGTTGGGGTGTCGTGGCCGGTGTCCCGCTCGACGAAGTGCGTGCCGGGGTCGACGATCTCGTCGATGCGGTCGAGGACGTCCGCACCGAGTTCGACGGTGGCGGCTTTGAGGTACGCCTCCAGGTGCTCCAGCGTGCGCGGGCCGATGATCACGCTGCTGACCGCCGGGTGGTTGAGCGCGAACGAAACGGCCAGCTCGACCAGTGCCAGGCCGTTGTCCTCAGCCAGCCGGGCCAGGGCGTCGGCGGCGGCCAGCTTGCGCTGGTTTCGCTCGAGGCTGATGTCGAACCGGCCGGGGACGAGGTCGGCGCGCGCGGATTCCGGCTGCTCTCCGCCGACGCGGTACTTCCCGGAAAGCCAGCCGGCGGCGAGCGGACCGTAGCTGAGCACGCCGACGCCGTACTTGCGCACGACGGGGAAGACCTCGCGCTCGGCGCTGCGAATGAGCGGGGAGTACGGCAGTTGCTCGGTGTGCGGGGCGATGAGCCCGTGCTTCTCGGCCAGCCAGTGCGCCTCGACGAGCTGGTGCGCCGGGAACACCGACGTGCCGTAATAACGGATCTTGCCCTGCTTGATCAGGTCGTTGAGGGTCTGCAGCGTCTCCAGCAGGTCGGTGTGCGGATCCGGCCGGTGCGCCTGGTAGAGGTCGATGTGGTCGGTGCCGAGCCGGTGCAGGCTGTCCTCCACCGCGCGGAGGATCCAGCGTCGGGAGTTGCCCGCGTGCTGGGGGTTGTCGCCGATCTGGCCGTGGAACTTGGTGGCCAGGAAGACGTCGTCGCGGCGGCCCTTGATCGCCTTGCCCACGATCTCCTCGGACTTGCCCTGGGCGTAGACGTCGGCGGTGTCGACGGCCGTGATCCCGGCATCCAGGGCGGCCCGGATGATCCTGGTGCTCTCGCTTTCCTCCTGCCAGCGGCCGAAGTTCATGGTGCCGAGCGTCAGCGGTGTGACGAGGACGCCGGTGCGGCCGAGTGCGCGGTTGATTTCGATGGTCATCGGGTTCCTTTGGGTCGGTTTATCGGGTGGCTCAGAACAGCCCGGTTGTCGGCGGCTCCTCGCCGATCAGGTGGTACGCGCCGGCCACTGCGGCTTTCCACTGCCGGGGGTTGTGGTTGGCGACCGTGCGGGCGTTGCGCCAGTGCCGGTCGAATCCGAGGTCGCGGTTGGTGATCGAGCCTCCGCCGACGTCGAAGAGCAGCTCGGCGGCGCGCAGCGCGGACTCGACGGCGATTACGCCGGTCTGCGCCACGGTGACCGCGGCCGCCGCGCCCGCGGCTCGCGCCTGCGGGCCGGTGAGGTCGTGCACGCCCGCCAGTGCGTCGGCGGCGAACAGCACCGCCGCGCGGGCTGCCTGTGCCCGGGCGGCGATCTCGCCCACGGTCTCGCGCACGTACGGGTCCTCGACGCTCTTGTCGGCTGTGCTGTGCTTGATCGGTCGCGCTTTCTTGCGGGCGAACCAGATGGCGTCGTCCAGCGCAGCGGCGGCGATGCCCGCTTCCACGGCCGCCAGGTAGAGCTGGGCGAAGGATCCCAGCCATGGGTTGTCGAACCGGGTGTTGTCGCGGACCTCGACTTCGTCCGCGTCGACTCGCACGTTCACCAGCCGCGTGGTGCCGCTCGCGGTGAGCCGCTGGCCGACGGCGTCGAAGTCGTCGAGCCGCTGCACGCCCTCGCGATCCACCGGCACCGTGAAGCCCAGCACGGTCCCGTTCTCGTCGTGGGCCGAGCCCGAGAACCACGAGGCGTAGAGCCCACCGGTCGAGTAGTACTTCTCCCCGTTGATGACGTACCCGTCGCCGGCGCGCCGGATGGTGGTGTTGACCGTTCCGCTGGCCCCGCCGGTGCGCTCGTTGGCGGTGCCGGCGAAGAGGTCGCCGTTGCGCAGCCGCTGCAGCGTCACCGCCCGGTTCGGCAGATCGCGCCGGGTCGCCACCCGGTTGGCGACGAGGTAGCTGTTTCGCAACGCCTGCGCCACGTTGGAGTCGGCCCTGGCGATGGCCATCACCAGGTCGGTGACGTCCCGCAGCGAGCCGCCGGCACCGCCGTCCTCCGCCGCGATGCCGACCAAGGTGATCCGCTGCTCGGCCAGTGCCCGGACGTCTTCGAAGGCGTACTCGCGGGCTCGTTCCCGCACGCCGGCGCAGGCTCCGATGCGCTGCAGGATCGGGGAAACGGCGGTGCGGATGCCTTCGACTGTGAACCGGCTGGGGGTGGGAAGCCGCCCAGCACGGGGCTCGGTCGCAGTGGCGGGTTCTGTGTCGACCAGTTCGGCACTCACCTCAGCGCCTCCGCGACCTCGCGCAGGCCGAACGCGGCCCGCAAGGTCGGTGGGGACGAGTCGGCAGCGGCGTCCGCGAGCTGCGGGACCAACCCCCGCAGCACGGTCACCACGTCCTCGGCGCCACCGGCGGGTACCAGTTCGAAACCGTCCAGCCGGTGCAGGTCGGCCCAGGCACGGAGCTCATGGCCGACGGCTGCGGCGGCAGCCGGGTCGTCCGCGGCGACCTCGACGCGGCCGAGCAGCGCGACGTCCTCCCGGGAACGGCCGGCTCGCCGCAACGCCACCGTGAGCGCGACGTCGGCACCGGCGGCACGCTCACGGTCGGCCACGACGACATCCGCGGATCGCGCCACCGCGGTCGGGTCGAGGGCCCCGAGATCTGCCACGAGAACGGGGCGTCCTTGCGCCGACGAGGGGCCGTCCAGGGGGCCTGCGACGCGGTAGAAGGCGGCTTCGTGGTTGATCGGTTCGATGAGCGCGTCGTCGGCGACGAGGCCCGACTCCTGGTCACCGATCAGCGCCACGCGCGGGAAGGACTCCCACAGCCGGGTCAGCACCAAGGCGTACTCCGCCCAGCGCTGGGCGGGATCGGTCGCGCTGAGGGCCGCAACGGTTGCCTCGCTCACCTCGTCGCCGCCGCCCGCGCGCAGGGCGACACCGGTTCGGCCACCGGCGGCCCGGTCCAGGGAGAGCACCCGGCGCGCGGCGTTGTAGGGCGCGTTGTGGGTCGTCGGGACCTCGGCGACGAAACCGACGCCGCCGTGGATGCCGGCGAGGTAGGCGCCTACGACGGTCGGGTCGAGCGTGCGGCCCGCTCCGCCGTCGACGAGCCGGATCGCTGCGACCCCGACTTCTGCGGCCACCGCTGCGATGGCGGCGGCTTCGGCGAGCGAGACCGGCGACGCGCCGTCGACCGGCCGGCCGGTCGCCTCGCCGACCGCGAGGGTGAGCTGGATCGCCTTGCTCATGCGGAGATCACCTGTCCTTCCTGGTACGGGTCGAGCAGATGGCGCTCGTGCGCCGCGGCGGGCACTGCGGGAAGACCGAGCCCGAGGTGCTCGCGCAGGGTCGTCCCGTCGTATTCGGTCCGGAACAGGCCTCGCTTCTGCAGCTCGGGAATCACGTGATCGGCGAAGTCGTCGAAGCCCGATGGCAGCACGTCGGGCATCACGTTGAAGCCGTCGGCCGCACCGGCGCGGAACCACGTTTCGACGTCGTCGGCGATCTGCTCCGGCGTCCCCACGACGATCCGGTGGCCACCGCCGCCGGAGAGCTTCTTCAACAGCCGGCCGAGCGTCGGTCGTTCCCTGTCGATGATTTCCTTGACGACGCGGTAGAAGCTCTGCGAACCACCGGCCTCGTCGGGGTGGACGAGCAGCTCGGCCGGGATCGGTTCGTCGTCGCGCAGCCCGTCGAGGGAGATCCCGAGCTGGCCGGCCAACCGGTTCCGGGCGTAGGCGTCGGGGAGGATGTCGTCCAACAGCTCCCGCCGGGCCTTGGCCTCCGTCTCGGTGCTGCCCACGACGGTGGAAAGCCCCGGCAACACCACGATTTCCTCGGGACTGCGCCCGAACTCGGCTGCACCGTTGCGGATCTCGGTGCGGAACGCCCGGGCGTGGTCGAGGTCCTGATCGGCGGAGAAGATCACCTCGGCGACGCGGGAGGCCAGCCGCCGCCCGTCGCTGGAACCACCGGCCTGGACGACGACCGGCCGGCCTTGCGGGGAACCGAATTGGGTCCTCCCCGTCCAGTCTGCGATGACTCGCTCGGTGAACTCGGCGGCGCGGCGGTAGCGCGAAGCGTGCTCGGGCTCGCTGGTGCGGCCGAAGTTGCGCGCCGCCACCGATCCCGCCGTGGTCACCACGTTCCAGCCGAAGCGGCCGCCGCTGACGTGGTCGAGGTCGCCGAGCCGGCGCGCCAGTTCGGCCGGGTCGTTGTACGACGACGACAGCGTCCCGATCAGACCGATCCGCTCGGTCTGGGCTGCGATGCGCGCCAGAACCGTGGTGGGCTCCAGGTTGTTGCCGGTGCGGTGCTTGATGCTCGGGTCGAGCAACGGACTGTCCGCCAGGAAGACCGCGTCGAGTTTGGCTTCCTCGGCCTTCTTCGCGATCGAGGTGTAGTGCTCGATCCGGTAGCTCGCGGTGCCGTCGGTGTTCGGGAATCGCCATGACCCGCCGAAGACTCCCGCGTTGAGGATGTTGACGTTGATGTGCAGTTGACGTGACACGCTTTTCCTCCTTAGGAGTGGTTTCAGAACGGCTTGCTTAGCGGTGCCGGTAGCGGGACCTCAGACGCCGCCCGGACGGTGGGAGCCCCTCCTTATGTATGTCCAGGGGCTGTCCTCGCCAGGCGCCGTCTGAGAACCCGCGGCGGTGCAGGCTGAGTCCCACGCCGCAGAAGAGCCCGATTTCGCGCGAAATCGCCCACCGCCACGCCTGCTAGGTGGCGATTTCGCGAGAAATTGACCGTCACCCGGGTGAACGCCAATTTCTCGCGAAATTGCGCCGTCCACGAGGCTTCGCCGCCTCGACGAACCTGACACCCACGGAAGCAGCAGAAGAGCCTTAATTCGGACCCTTTAGGGAACGCCGGCGGGGGCGAGCCGGGCGCCCGGGATCGCCGCCAGCAGATCCCGGGTGTACTCGTGCCGCGGCGAACGGAACACCTGCTCCACCGGGCCGGTTTCCAGCACGACACCGTCTTTCAGCACCGTGACGTCGTGCGCGATCAGGCGTACGACGCCGAGGTCGTGGGTCACGAACACGTAGCTGAGCCCGTACTCGGCCTGCAGGTCGACCAGCAGCTGCAGGATCTGCGCCTGGGCCGAGACGTCGAGCGCGCTTACCGCCTCGTCCAGGACGAGGACCTTCGGCGTGAGCGCGAGTGCCCGCGCGATCGCGACGCGCTGCCGCTGGCCTCCGGAGAGCTGGCTCGGGAGCCGGTGCAGGTAGCTCGCGTCCAGCGCCACCGCCTCCAGCAGCCCGACCACCCGGGCCGTCCGCTCCTGCTTGCGCGTCGCCAGTCCGAATGCGCGCAGCGGCTCCGCGATGATCCTGCTCACCGTGAACCGCGGGTCGAGCGAGGTGAACGGGTTCTGGAACACGAACTGCAGGTCCCGGCGGATCTCCCGCAGCTGCCCGCGGCGCAGGCCGCCCAGCACGCGATCGCCGACGCGCACCGTGCCGCTGTCCGCCGCGGTGAAGGCGGCCAGGATGCTCGCCAGCGTCGACTTGCCGGCCCCGGACTCCCCCACGATCGCGTGCGTCGTTGCCTTGCGCACCAACAGGTTTGCCGAGTCCAGCGCACTCAGCTCGCCCCGGCCCCGCAGGCGGTAGGTCTTGGTCAGCTCGCGTGCTTCCAGCACCGTCGGCGCTGCGGCGGGAACCAGCCGGGCGCCCGATGCCGGTTCGAGACGACCGAGGTGGCGCGCGGGGGCCGCGTCGAGCAACCGCCGCGTGTAGTCGTCGGTCGCGTTCTCCAGGACCTGGTGCACCGGGCCGTCTTCCACGATTTCGCCTTGCCGCATGACCAGAATCCGGTCGGAACGGTCCAGCGCGACGCCGAGGTCGTGGGTGACCAGGAGAACGCCGATGCCGAGTTCCTCGCGCAGCCGCAGCAGGTGGTCGAGGATGACCTTCTGGACGGTGACGTCGAGCGCGCTGGTGGGTTCGTCGGCCACGATGATCTTCGGCTTGCCGGCCAGCGCGATCGCGATGAGCGCGCGCTGCTTCATGCCGCCGCTGAGCTCGTGGGGGTATTGCTGGAACACCCGCTCGGCGTCGTTGAGGCCCGCGGTGCGCAGGCTCTCCAACGCGGCCTCCTCATGCTGCGACGCGTTCTTCGCCGCGCGCTCGTTGAACCGGACCGCCTCGATCACCTGCTGCCCGATCTTCTTGACCGGGTTGAGCGAGGTGTTGGGGTCCTGCGGGATGAAGCCCACGTGGTTGCCCCGCACCAGTGCCATCCGCTGATCGTTCCAGCCGGTGACGTCGACGCCGGAATAGACGATGGAACCGGACCGGATCCGCGCGGAGCTCGGCAGCAGGCCGAGCGCGCCCTGGACCACGGTGGTCTTGCCCGATCCGGACTCCCCCACCAGCGACACGAACTCGCCCGGCGCCACCTGCAGGCCGACCCCGCGGACCGCCCTGGTCCACCTGCGGTGCCCGGTGCGGTAGTCGATCGCCAGATCGGTGATCCGCAGCAGCGCCCGGTCATCCTCCGCCGTAGCGGCGGTCGCTACGGAAGCGGTGGCAGTGTCGGCCATCAGTCGTGGTCCTTTCTAAACGAGGTGCTGATCCGGTGGGTGGCGAGCACGACCACCGCCAGTGCCGCTCCCGGCAGGAGCGATATCCACGGGTAGACCGCTATGAAGTCACGTCCCTCGGCGACCAGGAGTCCCCATTCCGGCGTCGGCGGCGGCGCGCCGTAGCCGAGGAAACCGAGACCTGCCACGGCGAGGATCGAGGTGCCGATCTCCAGTGCCGCCAGCGCGAGCACCGAGCTCAGCGAATTCGGCACGATGTGCCGGAGCACCACGCCGAGCCGGCCGACACCGAGCCCGTACGCCGCGCGCACGTAATCCCGGGAGACGACGGTGATCACCTCGGCTCGCATGACCCGCGCGAAGGAGGCGACGGACGAGATACCCACCGCGAGGGCGATGTTGTTGGTGGAGTAACCCAGCACGGAGACGATGACCATGGCCAGCAACAGGTTCGGGATCGCGAGGAAGACGTCGACCACGCGCATGATCGCGGTGTCGGTCACGCCGCCGGCGAACCCGGCGGCCAGTCCCACAGCGGTGCCGGCACCGAACCCGATGAGCACGGCGAACAACGTGGCGGCCAGCGTGGTCCCCGCGCCGAAGACGCTGCGCGCGAAGAGGTCCCGGCCCAGTCGGTCGGTCCCGAACCAGTGTTCCGCGCTCGGCGGCGCGAAGCTGGCGCCGGGATCGCCGATGTAGGGGCTGTGGGCGGTGAACGCTCCGGGGAGCAGCGCCCAGCCGACCGCGACCAGCAGTATGATCCAGGCGAGCAGCAGTCCCGGCTTGCGGGCGATCCCACCGAGCCGGTCGAGCGCGCTGCGAGCGATGTCGGCCCCCCGGCTGCCGCTGGGCACGGTCAGGGCGTCGAATTCGACGGTCAACTGGTCCTCCTCAGGCCGCCGGACGGGCCGGTGGGCACGGCGAAGGTGGCGCGCAGCCGCGGATCCAGCAGCGGGTAGATCAGGTCCACGACCAGGTTGATCAGCGCGAAGGTGACGGCGACGAAGACGACGATTCCCTGCACCAGCGGGAGATCGAGCGTGTTGATCGCCGTCTGCGTCATTCGGCCGAGTCCCTTGCGGGCGAAGACCGTCTCGGTGATGACCGATCCCGCGACGAGGTTGCCGAAGGTGACGGCGGCGATGGTCAGCGCGGGCAGGCTGGCGTTGCGGAAGACGTCACCGACGATGACCCGGCTGCGGGTGGCGCCCTTCGCCCAGCTCGTCGTGACGTATCCCGAGCGGAACTCGGCGGCGAAGCAACGCACGAGGAGTTGCGCGATGGGACCGGAGACCGGGATCGCCAGCGTGATCAGCGGCAGCACCAGGCTCCGCCAGCCTCGATCCCCGAACGAGGGGAACCAGCCGAGCTTGAAGGAGAAGATCTGCAGCAGCAGGATGCCGGAGAGGAAGACCGGCACCGACACCGAGGCCGTCGGCAGCGACTCGACCAGGTTGCGCAACCACCGGTGCCGGGTCGAAGTCGCGACGAGCGCGATGGCGAACGCGATGACCAGCGCGAGCAGCAGCGCCCCGACGGCGAGCACCAGGGTGTGCGGGAGCACGTCGAGGACCACCGCGCTGACCGCCTGGCCCGACTGCACGGAGGTTCCGAAGTCGCCCCGCAGCGCGTGTCCGAGCCGGCCGAGATATTGCAGGAGGACCGGCTCGTTGAAGCCGTAGCTGTCCGCGACCTGCGCGCGCACCTCCGGCGGCACGGAGTTGAGCTCGGTCGGGTCGAAGAGGAGATCGACCGGGTTGGCCGGCAGCACGAACAAGAGGACGAAGGTCAGGGTGAACGCCGCCCAGACCACGAACGCGGCCCGGCCGGCCTTCAGCGCAACGTAACGCAGCACGACTCTTCCTTTCGCAGGAGGCGTGGCCCGCCGGGAGCCCGGGCTCCCGGCGGACGATCACTTCCCGTCGCTCTTCCAGGTGTCCACGAAGTGGTTGCGGGACTGGGCGTCGAAGACGATGCCGTGCACGTACGGCGCCTGGGCGATCACCTGCGAGGGGTTGTAGACCGGGTTCACCAGCGCGTACTTGTCGAGCAGGAGGTCCTGCGCCTCCTTGGCGTACTGGGTGCGCGCGGCCGGGTCGAGGGTCGTTTCGAGCCTGCCCAGCACCTGCGTGACCTCGTTCGCGTCGACCCCGGTGGAGTCCTTCGTGACGTACGCGCCGTTGCCGTTCTGCGGCCCGTACTGCAGGTTGAGGACCGCCGGATCGTTGCGGGAGCGGTTGGCGGCGACGACGTTCCAGTCGGTCTTCGCCTTGGCCTGCTGGGCGGTGTAGTCGGGGATCGGCACGACGGTGAGTTGCAGATCGATACCGATCTTGCGCAGGTCCTGCTGGATCGACTCGTAAGCCGGCTTGTTCACCACCAGGTTGTTGATGCCCAGCAGCTTGACCACCAGTTTCTTCCCGTCCTTGACTCGGATCCCGTCGGGGCCGGTCGCCCAGCCGGCCTCGTCGAGGATCCGCGCGGCCTGCTCCGGGTCGTACTTCAGCACCGAGCCGCTGTAGTCGACGTGTCCGGGCACCGACGGTTCTAGGATCGAGTTCGCAACCGAGTAGGAGTCGGTCAGGATGGTCTTCTGGATCGTCTGCCGGTCCCAGCCGAGCTGGATCGCCTTGCGGACCGCGATGTCGTTGGTCGGAAACAGCGAGCTGTTGAAGTCGAACCGGATCGCCGTGCCGGACACGCCGCGGTGGAGTATCTCGAAACCTTGTGCGGATAAGGGCTTCTCGTCGGTCGTGCCGACGTCGAGGGTCGCGTCGATCGTCCCGGACACCAAAGAACCGGTGCGGACGCTGGCCTCCGGGATCGTGTTGAACACGATCCTGTCCAGGTACGCCTCGCCCTGGTGGCGCAGCGCGGGCGGAGCCCAGTCGTAGCCGTTTCGCTTGACCAAGACGGTTTTGGCCTGCGGCTCCCACGACTCGTATACGAACGGGCCGGTACCGATCACCTTCTTCGGGTCCGTCCGCTGCTCCGCGCTGAGCTTCAACGTCGAGGGCGACAGGAAGCCCGGTTGCGCATTGGCCGTGAACGAAGACGCCTGGAGGAAGCTCGCGAGCGGCTTCTCGAAACGGACCACGGCGGTGTACTGGTCCACCACCCTGGTTTCGAGGTAGCCGGACAGCAGGGTGGCGCCGTTGGGCAGGATCCCCAGGCTCGGGTCGCCGTGCACGTACTGGTCGAAGTTGGCTTTGACGGCCTCGGCGTTGAACGGCGACCCGTCGCTGAACGTCACGTCCCGACGCAGGTGGAAGGTGAACTCGGTCAGGTCCTTGTTGTACTCCCACGACTGGGCCAGCCACGGCGTGATCTCACCGGTCTTGGGGTCCTGCCAGGTCAGCTTGTCGGTGATGTTGTTGCCGATCAGCGACTCGGCGTAGTTGGTGCCCCACTGCGGATCGGGGCTGCGCTGGTAGTCGATCAGCGCGAACTGCAGCGTGCCACCGCGGACGGGCGCGCCGTCGGCCGCGCCCGGATCGGCGCTGCCGCCCCTGGTTGCGGCGAAAGCGATTCCGGCGATCAGCAGGATAGCGAACGCGATCGCCGGCAACCGCCATTTCTTGCGCGCGGAGGTCGCGCTCTCGATGGAACTGTGAAGGTCGGACATGGACTTCTCCCGTGCTGGAAAGGCAGCGGACGACGGCACGAGCTGGTGACATCCGTCGTGGTCGGCAGGCATGGTCCTGCCACCGCGGGCGGATTTCTCTGCCGTTGGGCGGAAGAGCGCGCACAGCGCTCTCACAGATTTGAAGGGCTCTGAAACCCAGAGGATTGCGCAGGTTCGCTGCCGGCACTCAGGCGCGAACGGTACGGCTGTCGATCAGCCCTGACACCGAGCGCTGGCGAAGAACACGAGGTCGACCTCTCGCCTGGACCATAGGAGTGAATCACTCACGAGGGGACTATATGTCGCGAAACAGGGCCAGCCAACGCATCCCACGAGGCAAGATCCCACGGAAAACACAACCGAAACACAAGGAGGCGGCCAGCTAGGACGAAGCAATGTTGATGCCCTTGCCGAAGAACGCCGCCGTCCGGTGGTGGCGGTCGTGGTCACGGTTGCCTCCTGGCAGGGGGATCCAGTCGTCGGTCGGTGACGTCCGGAATCCGGCTACCGCGCAACGGAGTCTCCGAGTCGGAGTGTGTGACCGGCCTCCAGACCGGGAAACAGCGACGGTCCGTGCGGAAGCGGCTGACGTCGAAGCCGTGCCGTATCGGCAGCGGTGTTTCGGGCTCGGATGATCAGGAGGCCGAACACGCCGCCGAACCAATTCGCAGCAGATCCACGTGGCGGCGATTGGTCAGCAGCGGTCGGAGCACACGGCAACGCTATGGAGGCGGCCGACGCGATGTCAAGCGCGATGCAGCATGTCACCGCCGGAGGCGCGAGGATTTCAGGTACTGGGACGGCAGCTGGCAGACGTTGACGTTCGAGATCTCGGGCAGCGATGCTTGGAAGACCGGATCGGCCACGCTACCCGGCGTGTGACGTCGCGGGCCGCTTCACTGGTCCGATGTGGATAGTGGAACTGAATCGGCCCGGATCCGTCTTTCCAAGGGGAGAAAATGGACGACCAGCGGAAACGCGCAGCGGTTCTCGATCGCCGACCGGGCGAGCTCAGGTCGATCGGCCTGGCACTGGAAGAGATCGCGGCAGGCCGGCCGGCGATCGTCCACGGCTGCACGTCCGGTGACGGCGGCCTCGTGTTCGCCGCTTCGCGCGCGGACGTCGAGCTGACGGCCTTGGCGGTCCGCCATTCATCGGGCTTCCTGTGCGTGGCGCTGCCACGCGAGCGCTGCGATGCGCTCGTGCTGCCGCCCATGTCTCCCCGGCTGCAGGAGCACCACGGCGCGACGGTGTGCGTCACCGTGGATGCCAGCACGGGCGTGAGCACCGGCATTTCCGCCTCGGACCGAGCCAGGACCGCTCGCGTGCTCGCCGACCCCGACGCGGGCCCTGCGGACTTCACCCGGCCGGGCCACGTGGTGCCGGTGGCCGTCGGCGATGCCGGTGTGCTCGGCAACGCCGGACTCGCCGAATCGGCCTTCGACCTGGTCGGACTCGCCGGGATGCCACCGGTCGCAGTGTTCGCCCACCTGGTCAGCCCAGCGGACCCGACCCGGATGGCCACCGACGACGAACTGCGCGGATTCGCGGCGAGCGAGCACATCGCCGCCGTATCGGTGCTCGAGATAGCAGCTGCTCGCCGGTCCGCCAGGTAAGACGACCAGCCGTGTTACTGACCGTGTACGTGACGGAGCCCCGATCGCATTGATCGGGGCTCCCAAAATTCTCGGCACTTGAAGCTACCGGCGATCCTGCGTATCGCCTCCCGTAACTCGGTCCCCCGGGGCACACCAAGCAATGGAACTTTGTCCGCTGCCTACCAGCCTATCTGGTCCAAATACCGTGTACGGGCCGCGCCGACTCGCGCAAAACGCCACCGCGCGAAATCTTTCCCCTGGATATTCGGCACGAAAACAATTGGAACCTGATCCCTCTTGATTTCCACTCACAACCCGTCCCGACGAACAGGAACCGGCCCGCGTGCCAACTCCCGTCGCCCCTTCGGCCGTACTGGTTCCTGCGAGCGCCACCGAGATCATTCCTGCGATCATCACAGCAGTAATCACACGCCGTCGCATCATTCTGAATCCCTCTCAAGTAGACAGTCCGGGGACAAATGGAAGAGTAGACGCCCGTCGCCGCATTCTGCTCGATAAAGCACCTTTGGTTCACCAAATCGGGGCCATTGTCCACCATCAGGGGAGGCATGCGGCAGGAGAAGAAAACCTAAAGGCGGATTGCTTCCCCCGTGCCAGGAAAGCATATTCCATAACGATAAATGCACCTGCGCCGCGAACCGGCAGCTGGTCGTCGCGGGGGTGGAACGTATATTGAATCCAACTCCGGTTTGGCCGCAACGCCCAGCGCGAGTCATCGCGCCTGCGGGCGGCAGGAAGCCTTGCGCTCGAACCCAGATGTCGTTTGTGGACGGATGCGTCAGTATTCGTGCATGAACCGGTCGAACGCGGCGTTGGCCGCGCCCCACTCGTGAGTGATCAACTCGGTCGGCACGCCCGGCCGTGTTTCGGCGTCCACGGTGACGACGAACCCCGGCTCGGAAACGCGGCGGCGCAGCTGCACCAGGCATCCGCCGGCGGAGCGGCCGAACCGCTCCCCGTTGTCCTTGGACTCGACCTGCCCCGGTTTCAGGGCGGACAAGTCGTCGTTCGAGTTTTCCGCCATGCGCCCGTTGTAACCCAATCCGGCGGCTCCTGCACGGCGTTCAGCCCTGCAGCGACCTAATCAAGCACCCGCCGTTCGCCCGCACCCCGGTCCTACTGGTTCTTCGGCGCACCACCGGACGACGCCGGCACCGTGCTGTACATCGGCAACGATCACCCGCTGGCCGACCACTTCGGACGGTCGCGCGAGCTCGGTGAGATCGAGACCGGCCTGGCGAACTTGGTCCAGGGCAACACGATCGCGCTCTACCAGAACCCGAAGCGGCCGTGGCACGCGCTGTGGCCGCGGATCCGCGCCAGCTGACGCTCAGCGAGGTCCCCACGGCCCGCCGGGCCGTGGGCCGTTCGGGCCCGGCGGCTGCGGCGGACGCCCCGGCGGACGGTGCCCGCCAGGCGGGAACCCGCCCGGCGGCGGGCCGCCGAAGCCCGGCGGACGCGGCTGGTAGGTCGGCAGCTCGCCCGGTGCCAGCTGCGCCGGCGGCGCGAAGAAGCCGGACCGCTCCTGCAGCGCCCACGGCGGCGGGGGCGCCTGCGGCATCCGCCGGAAGAACGCGTCCCGCGCAGTCCGCATCAACCCCAAGATGGCCTCCCGTCTGGCGAAGAACTTGTCCGGCGGGATCGTCTCCTTCTCCGCGTGCGCGTGCAAGAGTGCCAGTTCGGTTGCCGCCAACTGGTAGTCACCCATCGCCCGCGCCCCAGTCGCGCCCGCCTGCGCGCGCGCCCAGTGCCGGGCCTTCCGCCGCCCGGAGAGGCTGCCGAGCATCTGCACGTCGTTGGGCTGGACCAAGCCGCTCGGGATGTAGGCGGGCAGGTACTTGCGGATCAGGTGCACCAGCCGCTTGCGGTCCAGCACGACGACCACGACCAACGCGACCAGCACCAGGAAATCAACCAGGTACGCCACCACCATGCCCAGGAAACCGGCGAACGTCAGGCTCCCGTTCCACAGCGCGTGCAGGAAGACCGCGCCGCACCAACCGCCGACCACCGCGAAGAACCGGCCAGGGCCGCGGTGCGTCGCGGCGTAGGCGACACCGAGCCCGGTCATCGCGGTGTAAAGCGGATGCCCGAGCGGCGCGATCACGCCGCGGATCAGCACCGTCCCCCAGATCTCCCCGGTCTCCGCGCCCAATCCCTGCATGTAGTAGAGGACATTCTCGACGAGCGCGAAGCCCAGCCCGCACATCCCGGCGTACACGATGCCGTCGGTCGGCCCGTCGATCTCGTGCCGCCGCACCCACAGCAAGTACAGCAGCAGCGCGCCCTTGAAGCTCTCCTCGACCACCGGGGCCACGACCGACACCGTGATCACCGAGGCGACCTCGGCACCCAGCGCCGGGGCCATCAGGAGCCCGCTGCCGGTGTTCACGATCAGCGCGCCGATGATGGCGACCCCGGCACCCCAGCCGAAGGCCAGCCACAGGTTGAGCTGCGGCTCCGGCTCCAACCGGTCGATGAGCAGGATCAGTGCGATGAGCACGACCGCGGTCGGCAGCGCCAGCGCGGTGCCGATCACGACGTTCAGCGGCCCGCCCTGCAGCAGGTAGAAGGCGAGCGCCAGCAGCAGGCAGAAACCGGACACCACCAGGCCGATGATCAGCGGTATCGGGGCGCGGTTGGAGCTGCGGCCTTCCAGGACGGACCGAGGACTGAGTGCGGGCATGCCCGCGAGCGTAGGAGATGGCCTCCGGATCTGCCCCGAGGACCACGCTCTTCCCCGGATCCAGCGCCTGCTATCGGCGATCCCGGCGCTGCGCGATCACCCGTCCAGATCGGCTTCGGCGCGCGGGATGCTAAGGTTTTTCAGCTGTTCTGCGGGAATCCGAGGTTGACGCCGCCGTGCGAGGGGTCTGGCCAGCGCGTGGTGACGACCTTCGTGCGGGTGTAGAACTGGATGCCGTCCGGGCCGTAGGCGTGCGCGTCGCCGAACAGCGAGTCCTTCCAGCCGCCGAAGGAGTAGTACGACACCGGCACCGGGATCGGCACGTTCACGCCGACCATGCCGACCTCGGCCTCTTCGCAGTACTGCCGCGCCGCGCCGCCGTTCTCGGTGAAGATCGCCGTGCCGTTGCCGTACGGGTTGTTGTTGAGCACCTCGATCGCGGCGTCGTAGCCGGGCACCCGCAGCACGGACAGGACCGGCCCGAAGATCTCGTCGGTGTAGATCGACATGCCGGTGCCCACGTGGTCGAACAGCGTCGGCCCGAGCCAGAACCCGTCGGCCCCGCCGTCGACCTGCACGCCGCGCCCGTCCACCACCAGCTCGGCGCCCGCCTCGACCCCGGCGTCCACATAGGACGTCACGCGGTCCCGGTGGGCGGCGGTGACCAGCGGGCCCATGTCGCAGTTGCGCCGGCCGTCACCGACGTTGAGCTTGCCATCCGCTCGGCGATCTTGGCGACGAGCTCGTCGCCGACCGGGTCGACGGCGAGGACCGCGGAGATGGCCATGCACCGCTCCCCCGCCGAGCCGAACCCGGCGGACACCGCGGCGTCGGCGGCCAGGTCGAGATCGGCGGCGAACGCGACCCGCTTGGCCCAGCAGGCGCTACGGGATCTGGCCGAGGCGACGGCGCTCGCCGCCCGCAAGGCGAGGTTGCCGGTGCTGGTGGGGGTCGTCGACGACGTCACGGTGCAAGCGCTGGTGGTACTCGAAACGACCAACGACGCGGTGCTGATCCGCTTGGCCGCGGACGTCCGCCGGTCCGCGGACGCGCATTCGCTGCCGGTGGTGATCGCGGTCGGCAGCACCGTCGGCATGATCTCCGGGGCGCGCCGGACGCTGACCGAGGCCGCGCAGGTCGCCGAGGCGGCGCTGCACATCGACGACGGCAGCCGCGAATTCCACCGCCTCGCTGGTGTCGTTGCACGTCGCGCTGCTGGCTTGGTCCCGTGAGTGGTTTTAGGCGCTACAGCACCCAAAACCACTCACGGACCCAGGCACTTCCGGCACCTCATCGTCGGTCCTTGCCACCCCTCCCTGCGAAGCACGACCATGACCTCGCGCGCCACTGCGCACGGGGTGCGGGCGACGTCCTGCCAGCCGTACACCAGCCGGGCCGTTCCGCTGAGCTCGGCGAAGTTGTCCCGCCTGCGGTCCCGGAACGCCGTTTCGGCATCGCTGTGGTAAGTCCGCCCGTCCAACCGGACGATCAGCGGGACCCCGGTCGCCTCGTAGCTGCAGTCCTCCAGGAGTTTCCGGCCGAATGCGTTGACGGGCACCTGACGACGCGCGCGCGGAATCCCGTGTGCGCGCTCGACGTCGAGGAAGTAACGGGTTTCCAGCATCGACGTGAGCCCTTCGCCGAGCAGGCGGACTGCGCGATCAAGAGCGATCCGGTGGCGGTAAGCAGGTCTTGCCGCCAACCGGGTGCGGAGTTCGTCCGCGCCAACACGGTTCGCGGAGGCGACCGACAGCAATGTCCGCTCTGCCGACGCCTCATCGGGTTCGGCGGTGGCCAGGTCGATGACGGTATCCGCACGCGACGTCCGCGGCGGGTCGTGGGAAACGACGATTTTCTTGAAAGCGCGACTGCGGTGCACGACCACGCCTGCCTGCGGCAGAGCTGAAGTCCCGTACGGAACGGTGATGTGGATAGGGCCGTCATCGACCGGCCACCACCCCCATTCCTGCGCAGCGGTGCGGTGGCTGAGCGCGGCCGGGAGTTCACCGTACAGGAGGGCGGCGGCAATCCGGGCCGATCGTGGGAGCGGACCGCTGAACAAGGCGACAACTCCGCGGTGGACGCGTTGCCACCTCCCGGCCTTGACGTTAGCCCGCACCACGTCGTCGCTGATCCCGAACTTCCGCAACTGCTTGCGGGCGAACACGGCGTGCTGGCTTCGGTTCAGCAGCTCCCAATCCGCCTGGTCCGATTCTCGAATGAGTAGAGGCACACCATTAAAGAGAAGCGAGCTGCCCGCACGGATACACTCGTGAGCCTTTTAGGGGCCACAAGGCTTGGAATTACGCACGATCCGGGCATCCTCGACGGCAACATTCTGACGCATCCGCGCCGCCTCAGGATCCGGCGCCCCGAAAGCCCCGTGCGTACTTTTGGGCGTCATAGCACCCAAAAACACGCACGTGCACCTTCTGGTGGCGGGTGTAGCCGCACCTGTCCGGAGCCCGGACAGGTGCGGTTCGTCGACGCAGATCAGCGCGAGAACATCACCGATCGCACCTTGACCCCGGCCGGGGCGCTCTGCCCGGGCCGCAGCACGTAGAACACGTCGGTGGCGCAGCTGTCGTCCAGGTAGACGACCGCCGTGGCGTCGGTCCGGTTCTGCACCCGGTAGGCCGGGACGGACTGGTTGGGCAGGTCGAGCCGGTGGCAGAACCGCCCGGCCGGATCGAAGAGCCCATCCCGCTGGACCGCGCCGTACCGGTCGAACGAGTAGATGAACTCGCCCTGCGCCGCGAGCGCGGAACCGGGCAGGGTGAGCAGCAGACCGGCCGCACCGAGAGCCGCGGTGACAATTGCGCGTAGCCGCATCGAAATCGTCCCTTCTTCGGGAAAAACGGACACTACGCCGCAATAGTCGTGCGCCCGGCAGCACGCGCCATTCTGATCACCCGCCGGTGGGGTGATCACCGACGGATTCACCGATCGGCCCTACCGCGCCACGGCCAGGGAGAGCGCGAAGTCCGCCGCGTCGTCCAGCCACCAGCGGTGCAGCTCGAAGCCTGCCACCGCGAGCTCGTCGCGAACGCGATCGTGCCGGAACTTCGCCGAGACCTCGGTGCGGATTTCCTCGCCCTCGGCGAAATCCGCCGTCAACCCCAGTCCCGGCAGCCCGACCCGCATCGGCCGCTGCGCCCGCAGCCGCATCTCGATCCACTCCTGCTCGGCGTTCCACAACGCCACGTGCCGGAAGTTCCCGGGCTCGAAGTCGGCGCCGAGTTCCCGGTTGAGGACCCGCAGCACGTTGCGGTTGAAATCCGCGGTCACGCCCCGGGCGTCGTCGTAGGCGCGGACCAGCCGGTCGGGGTCCTTCACCAGGTCGGTGCCCAGCAGCAGCCACTCCCCCGGCCGCAGCGCCGCGCGCACGGCGGCGAAGAACCGGGCGCGCTCGGCGGGGAGCAGGTTCCCGATCGTGCCGCCGAGGAACGCGACCAGCCGCCCGGCGCCCGCGTTCAACGCGGAGAGGCCGCTGGTGAAGTCGTCGACGACGCCGCGCACTCGTAGTTCCGGGTAGTCCAGCGCGATGGACTCCACCGCGGCGCGCAGCGCGGCGCCCGAGACGTCCAGCGGCACGAATCGCTCCAGGGTTTCGTTCTTGCGCAACGCGTCCAGCAGCAGCCGGGTCTTCTCCGACGAACCGGACCCGAGCTCGACCAGGGTGGCCGCGCCGGTGATCTCGGCGACCTCCAGTGCGCGCTGCTGGAGGATCTGTTGCTCGGCCCGGGTCTGGTAGTACTCCGGCAGGACCGTGATCTGCTCGAAGAGGTCGCTGCCGACGGCGTCGTAGAACCACTTGGGCGACAACCACTTCGGGCTGTCGGTCAGGCCCGCGCGGGCCTCGGCGCGCAGCTCCCGGGCCGCGTCTTCCTCGGTGAATCGGACTACCAGTTCCGGCTCGCTCATCGATCCCCTCCCGGCAACGACGACAGCTGGACGTTCTCGGTGTCCGCGACGAGCAGGCACCGGTCCGGGACCTCCACCCAGCCGGTGTCCGCGCCGAACGGCTCGGAGGCCACCGTCACCGCCGTCTCGGTGCGGCGCACCCACAAGGAATGCGTCCGGGTGGTGGCGATGAGGCGGGTACCGTCGGAGAGCAGCAGGTTCAGCCGCGAATCCGGCGCGGTGGCGACGACCTCGCCGACAAGCTCCCGCACCGCCTGATCCGGCTTCGCCCCCTCGACCAACCGCTGCCGCAACAACGCCCACAACACCGCCGAGTCGGTCGACGCCTCCAGGGTCAGCAGGTCCACGACTTCCAGTCGGGCGGCCAGTTTCGCCAGCGAATCGGGCCAGCCGGGGACCCGGCCGTTGTGGCTGAACAGCCAGGTGTCGTCGGTGAACGGGGCACACGCGCCAGGCGTCACCGGCATCCCGGCGGTCGCCGAGCGGACCGCCGCGACGACCGCGCCGCTGCGCACGTCCGCGGCGATCTGCCGGAAGGATCCGTCCGTCCACATCGGAATCGCGGCGCGGTAGCGGGCGGTGGCGCCGTCCGGCCGGTACCAGCCGACGCCGAAGCCGTCAGCGTTGACCGTGCCGCCGCCGCGCATGTCGTCGGGCGCCCACGCCTGCTCCAGCAGCGAATGGGCCGGTTCGAGCAGCAGTTCCGCCAGCGACACGGCTGGCCCCAAATACCCCAGGTGTCGGCACATCGGTCAGTCGCGCTCCCCGCGTCGTGGTGTCCGGGCGCACCGGAATCCGGCGAAGATCTGCCGCCGGATCGGGTAGTCCCAGTTCC
The DNA here is from genome assembly GCF_012277335.1 of Saccharopolyspora sp. ASAGF58. Classification (NCBI taxonomy): domain Bacteria; kingdom Bacillati; phylum Actinomycetota; class Actinomycetes; order Pseudonocardiales; family Pseudonocardiaceae; genus Saccharopolyspora; species Saccharopolyspora sp. ASAGF58. Next base: position 7,610,682 of record NZ_CP040605.1, read on the forward strand.
GGAAGGTGCCGCGGCACGCGGCGGCGTCGGTGCCGAAGGAACCGCCGCGCAGCACCTTGTAGTCGGCCCCGAAGAACACCTCGGAGTACTCGCGGTACGGGAAGGCCGAAAAGCCGGGATAAGGCAGGAAATCCGTCGCCGTCCACTCCCACACGTCGCCGATGAGCTGCCGCGCGCCGCACGGCGCGGCCCCGTCCGGGTACGCCCCGGCGGGTGCCGGTTGAAGGTGCCGTTGGCCCAGGTTGGCGTGTTCGGGCCGCGGATCGTCATCGCCCCACGGGTACCGACGGGACCGGCCGCTGGCGGGATCGAACCGCGCGGCCTTCTCCCACTCGGCTTCGGTGGGCAGCCGCTTGCCCGCCCACGCCGCGTACGCCTCGGCCTCGTGGAAGCTGACGTGCACCACCGGCTCGTCCGGCGGTACCGGTTCGACGTGGCCGAACCTGCGCCGCAGCCACCGGTCGCCGTCGAGGCGCCAGAACCGCGGCGCCCGCGGGTCGGCGCGCTGCCGGTACGCCCAGCCCGCGCCGCTCCACCAGCGCGGATCGTCGTACCCACCGGCGTCGATGAAAGCCAGGTACGCGCCGTTGGTGACCGGCGTGCTGTCGAGGTAGAAGTCGTCGACGTGCACTTGGTGCGCCGGTCGCTCGTTGTCCAGCGCCCAAGGTTCCGCCGAAGTGCCCATCGTGAACGGCCCGCCGGGCACGAACACCTCGGCCTGCGGCGCTGCCGCGCCGGGCGGCGGTGGGTCTGCGGTGAGGGCCGGCGGCCCGTCCCGCAACTGGTGGGTGGCCAGCATCGTTTCGTCGTGCTGCTGCTCGTGCTGCACGATCATGCCGAATGCGAAGGCTTGCTCGACCAGCCGCCGCCCCTCGAGCGGAACTCGGTCGATCAGGTCGAAGACCTTCGTGCGCACCGTCCCGACGTAGTCGCGCGCCTCGGCCGGCCCCAGCAGCGGCAGCTGCGGGCGGTCGGCGCGGGCGTGCTGGAAGGCGTCGTAGAGTTCGTCGATGTCCGGGCGGATCGCCGGCGCGCCGCCGACATCGCGCACCAGCCACAGTTCCTCCTGGCTGCCGATGTGCGCCAGGTCCCAGACCAGCGGCGACATCAACGGCGAATGCTGTTTGACGAGGTCCTCGTCGTCGACGGCGTCGGTCAGCACCGCGCTGCGCTGCCGGGTGCGCGCCAGTTCGGCGGCCACGTGCGAGCGCAAGTTCGATATCCCCAGTTCGGCCAGATCTTGCGTGCTTTCCACCGGTCACCTCCGGTTTTTCAGCGTTCGTCGGCCGCGGCGAGCCGCTTCGCCACGAAATCCGCCAGCCGGTCGGGCAGTCCCGCCGGGCTGTCCGGATCCTGCAAGTGCCGGCACGCCAGCTCGAACACGTCGTGGGCGGTGCGCGCCAACGCCCGGTCCCGCAGGCCGTGCCGTGCGGCGTGCACCCAGCGGCCGGCCGCCGGTGACGCCACCGAGAGCACCTTGTCCACCGTGGATTCCTCGCGGAACAGCGCGATCAGCGCCCCGGCGGGCAGCATCCAGTCCTGGCCGGGCTGCGCGTCGAGGTAGCGGACCTCGAAGTAGCCGCGCGGCCGCACCGGTGGGAACACCGTGGACAGGTGGTAGTCGAGATCGTCGCGGGTGGGCGGATCCGGCAGCGCGCCGTGGATCCACTCGGCGAAGCTGATGCCGCTGGGCGCCGTCCAGTCGCCGTTGTCGCGGCGGAGGCACACGATCGTGGTGTCGAGCACCCGCTTGGCCCAGCCGGTGGCCGGGTCGACTGTGATCGGGCCGGGCCGGGTGCGCGGCGGATCGGTGCGCAGCAGCGCGCGGGTGCGGGTGGACACCCAGCCGGTACGTTCGCCGAACAGCATCGGCGAGTTCGCGAACATGGCCATCATCACCGGCCCCAGCGCGTGCAGCGCAGCCCAGCGAGCGGCCACCCGGTCCGGTTCGCCGGCGTCGAGGCAGACCTGCACCCCAGCGGTGCTGCACATCATCAAGCGGCCGTCCAGGCCGATGCGGTCGAAGGCGGTTTCCATCGCGGCGTAGCGCGGCACCCGCAGGATCCGGTTCGGGTACCGCCACGGGTCGGTGCCCTGGTCGCCGAGCACCAGCCCGGCGGCGCGCAACCGGCGCTCGACGTACTCGGCGTCGGCCGCGACGACTTCGAACAGCGACCGCATGGACGTGGTGGGAAGGCTGGAGACCTCGACCTGGCCACCGGGTTCGACGGTGAGCGCGGAGCCGTTGGGCAACTTCCGCTGCGGGCTGTCCGGGACCAGGGAGCGCGGGGCGTGCGGGCCGAGCGCGGCGATCAGCGTCGCCGGGTCGAGCGTTCGGGTCGGGTCGTCGGAGTGGTGCACGGTCCATTCGAGTTCGATGCCGAGCAGCCGCGGTGGGCCGTGCTTGAAGCACACCGACGCCACGTAGGCCTCCGCCTCGGCCCGGGTGCGGACCCGGGAGACTGGGAAGTCAGCGGCTGCAGGATCGGTCGAAACGGGCAATATGATCACCGCCTGTAATTGGCCGGTTACCGACGCTACCGCTCCCCTCTGACGTCCGCGACCCTTGTTCTTGAGCCCGGCAGCTGCTACGAGAACGGGGAATGTCGTTTCCCCGCCCGCTTTTCCCGACTAGCGACGCGGCGCACGAGTAACGACTCCGCCGGCCGCGGCGACCATATGATTCGAGAGGACCCACCAGGGGGTGAGACGAGCGCAGCAAAACGTACGTACGGATTGCAATGTGGCGGCCGGACCTGGGACGATCAGACCATGCCTCGGGTCAGCCAGGACCACCTCGACGCCCGGCGCCGTCAGATCCTCGACGGCTCCCGGTCGTGCTTCGCGCGCTTCGGCTACGAAGGCGCCACCGTGCGACGGCTGGAAGAAGCGACCGGCCTGTCCCGCGGCGCGATCTTCCACCACTTCAAGGACAAGGAATCGCTGTTCCTCGCGCTGGCCGAGGACGACGCGACCCGGATGGCCGACGTGGTCGCCGAGCAGGGGTTGGTGCAGGTGATGCGCAACCTGCTCGACGATCCCGCCGACGGCGGCGACACCCCCGGCGTGGACTGGCTCGGCGCCCGCCTGGAGGTGTCCCGCCGGCTGCGCACCGACGAGGAGTTCCGGGCGCGCTGGGCGCAGCGCTCCGAGCAGTTGACCACGGCCACCCGCGCCCGCCTGCAGCGGCAGCGCGACGCCGGGAACCTCCGCGACGACGTCGACGTGGACGTGCTGACCGCCTACCTGGAACTGGTGCTCGAAGGCCTCCTGTCGCACCTGGCGATGGGCCTGCCCGCCGAGCACCTCGGCTCGGTGCTGGACCTGGTAGAGGAGAGCGTCCGCCGCCACCGCGGCGGCTGAGGGCCCGGGTCGGCGCCCTCGAAGCGGCGCTTGCGCTCCCCACCGCCGCGGGGTTCTCAGCGGTCCTCCCGCGAGGACGGCCGCCCGGACATCCTGGAGTCCAGGCGACGTCCGAGGTTCCGCCACTCGTGCCGTCCTCCAGCTGGTCCTTGCCCGTCTGAGAGCCTGTCGGCGAATGCCGTCCGCGCCTTTGGAAGCGGCGTAGCCGCTTGCATTCACCTTGCCAAGACGACCATCGGCGGGTTCTGAGCGGTTTTCTGGCGAGGACGGCCCCTCCGCCGCGTATTGGACATACATCAGGAGGGGCACCCGCAGTCCAGGGAACCTCTCAGGTTCCGCTAAGCGACCACCCACCCAGACCATTCACCAACAGGCTGCTAAGGCTAAGGAGCAGTGCGGCGCATGTGGAGCGAGTGGTGGAACCGCTTCATTGCTTCCGATCCGTCGCTGCGCCGACTGCGCACCGCGGCTCGGGTGACGTTGTCGGTCGCGCTCGCGATCGCGATCATGCTACCGCTGCTCGCGTGGTGGGGGCAGCCGCTGCCGCTGGCGATGATCGGCGCGGTGGTGGCGATCAACTCCTCGCTCGGCGTCAACGACCCGGACCGGCGTCAGCAGCAGATCACCAACCTGCTGATGCCGCTGCCCGCTGCGTTCGCACTTCTGCTGTCGATCCTCACCGCGCCGTGGGCGCTGCCGCACAGCCTGCTGTTCCTGGTGGTGATCTTCGCGTCCACCTACATCCGGCGGTTCGGACCGCGGTTCTTCCCGCTGGGCATGGTCGCGTTCATGGGCTACTTCTTCGCGATGTTCCTGAGCCGCAGCTGCCGCAGTTGCCCGCGCTGATCGCGGCTGCAGTCGCCGGAGCGCTGTCCGCGTTCGTGATGCGGTTCGTGGTGCTGCGCGACGATCCCGAAGGCGTGCTCGAACGCGGCCGCCGCACGCTGCTCGCACGGGTGCACGGCCTGCTGCACGCGGTGCGCGACGTCGCCGAGCACCCGGATTCGGCGCAGCGCCGCCGCGAATTGCACAACCGCTCGGTCCGGCTCAACGAGACCTCGCTGATGCTGGAGAACACCGTCGGCCAGCTCGACACCCTCGACGAGGCGGGCCGCGAGCTGCTGCGGCAGCGCATCCTGGACGTCGAGCTCGCGGCCGAAAACCTGCTCACCCCGCTGATGCGGCTGGTCGACCACCCCAGCGGCGGCGACACCGTGCCGCACGCGATCGGCGCGCTGCTCGCGGTGCTGCGCACCGAGCCGGAGGAGATCCGGGAAGCCACCCGGCTGGTCGCCGAGCGGATCGAGCAGCAGGGTTCAGTGGAGGTCGCGTGGCGGTGCGGCGGCTCGGCGCCGGGCTCGCGGAACTGGCCGACGCGACCGGTGAACTCGGCGGGGAGCGCCAGGTCGAGGAAGCACCGGAACCGGCCGAGGAAGCGGAACCATCCGACGACGGCGAGACCGGGCTGCAGCGGCCGGAGCTGCGGATGGCGATCCAGGTGACCTGCGCGACGGCGCTGGCGATCATGCTCGGCCAGCTGGTCTCGCCGAACCGGTGGTACTGGGCGGTGATCACCGCGTTCGTCGTGTTCATCAGCACCAACAGCCGCGGCGAGCTGCTGGTACGGGCGTGGCAGCGCACCGCGGGCACCGTGCTCGGGGTGGTGGCGGGCATCCTGGTCGCCGCGCAGATCACCGGCAACACCCTGGCCGAGATCGCGATGATCCTGGTCTGCGTTTTCCTCGGCTTCTACTTCGCGGGCTACTCCTACGCGGTGATGACGTTCTTCATCACCACCTTGCTCGGCGCGCTCTACGGGATGCTCGGCACCTTCAACGTGGCGGTCCTGGAGGCTCGGCTGTGGGAGACCGCGGTCGGCGCGGCGGCGGGTGCGCTGGCGGCGGTGTTCGTGCTGCCCACCCGCACCCGCTCCCTGGTGCGCGACAACATCCAGGACTTCCTGCTGTCGCTGCGCGACTTCCTGCGCGGCACGGGCACCGAGATCAGCGAGCTGGGCACGGCCAACGGGCTGCAGGAGTCGATGCGGGAGCTCGACGACGGGCTGCAGCGGGTGATCAACAGCGCGAAGCCGCTGACCAGCTACCGGCTGCGCTCCCTGCGAAGCCAGGTCCACCGGTCGGTGGCGATGCTCAGCGGCTGCGCCTACTACGTGCGCAACCTAGCGGTGGCGCTGTCGGCCACTGCCGACATGGTCGACGACGACACGCGCAACCGGCTTTCCGAACTGCTGTGGGCGCTGGCCGACGCGGTGGAGTCGATGACCGACGAGGCGCAGGTCAGCTTCGAAGCGGCGATGACCTCGGCGCACCGCACGGCCGACGCGCTGCACGACATCGCCGAATCACTGACCGACGGCCCCACTTCCCTGCACCGCAGCATCCGCTGGCTGGACCGCACCGCGCAGGTCGTCGAAGACCTGGCCCGCGAGCTCGGCGCGGCCACCCCCGAGAAACAACCGATCGGCTGAGCTCTCACGCGGAACCAGCGACCACCCCGGTGGGCGGAACGCCGATTTCGCGCGAAATCGCCGTTCTCCACGCTTGGCAGGTGCCGATTTCGCGCGAAATCGCCGCCTTCAGGCACCCACCGCGGAACGGGTCGCCGAGCTGGCCCGCGCCGTCACCGAAACCGGCTTCGCATTCCGCACCCCGACCGTCTACAAGGGAACCCCCGGTCGCGGATGCCCTGCGGGCGGCGTGACCCGGGAACGGCCGGGGGACACGTACTTTCGCTGCCGGGTACGGTGTCGGATCAACGATTACGCTCCGTTCGATCCCGATCTCATTCCGTGAGGAGACGCATGTGAAGCGCTCGATCGCACTCGGTCTAGCCGTGACGGCGGTGCTGACCGGCACCGCCGTCACGGGGGTGATCGCCCAGGCCGCGCCTGGCCTGCAGTTCGGTACGTGCCCGGAGGACATCAGCAAGCCCCACCCGCAGATGCAGTGCGCCAACGTCGAAGTGCCGCTGGACTACGACGCGCCCAACGGCGAGAAGCTGCAGCTGCTGGTCTCGAAGACCCCCGCGCGCAAGCCTGAGGCCCGGCGCGGTTCGCTGCTGGTCAACCCCGGCGGTCCGGGCGGCCCGGGCATCGCCTTCGCCGGTTCGCTGTCCGGCAGGCTGCCCGCCGAGGTGCTCGACTCCTACGACCTGATCGGGTTCGACACCCGCCACACCGCGCACAGCAACCCGATCACCTGCGTGGATCCGGCGACCTTCTGGAAGAACCCGCTGCCCGACCCGGACTCTCCGCAGACCCGGGAGCAGAACTGGCGGCGCGCCCAGGAGTACGCCGACGGCTGCCAGCAGCGCGCCGGCAAGTACCTGCCGCACCTGAACACCCCGGCCAACGCCCGGGATCTGGACCGGATCCGGGAAGCGCTCGGCGAGCAGAAGATCAGCTACCTCGGCTACTCCTACGGCACCTATCTCGGCGCCGTGTACGGCCAGCTGTTCCCGGAGCGCGTGGACCGGATGATCCTGGACAGCGCGGTGAACCCGGACACCTCAGAGGTGTGGTACCGCAACAACCTCAACCAGAACATCGCCGCGCAGCTGCGGTTGGGCCGCTACTTCGACTGGATCGCCCGGCACGACCAGGTGTTCCACCTCGGCACCGACCGCGCCCGGGTGCAGGCCGCCTGGGACGGCATCCAGGCCGAGCTGCGCAAGGCCGCGCGCGGCAAGCTAGGCCCGTTGGAGTTCATCGACATCACATTCATGGCGCTCTACGGCGAGAACAATTGGACCGCGCTGGCCGAGGCGATCGCCGACTTCAGCCTCCGCAACGACGACCAGAAGCTCGTCGCGCAGGTCTCCACCAAGGATGCGGCCGCGGAGAACGAGAACGCCATCTACAACGCCGTCGAATGCGCGGACGCCCCATGGCCCGCCCGCCGCCGCGAATGGGAGCTCGACTCCGCCGAGCTGGCCGCCAACAACCCGCTCGGGGCTTGGTACAACAGCTGGGGCGTCGCCCCGTGCCGGGTGTGGCACGGTCCCCGGCAGCAGCCGGTGAAGATCACCGGTGAGGGGCTGCCGCCGCTGCTGGTGTTCAACTCGGAGTACGACGTGGCCACCCCCTACGCGGGCGCCGTGGAGATGCACCGATCGCTGCCGTCCTCGGTGCTGATCACCGAGAAAGACGCGGGCAAGCACGGGGTGTGGGCGTTGGCCGGCAACGCCGACGCCGACCGAATCGGCACCGACTACCTGGTCAGGGGCGTGGTGCCGAGCGGGAACGTCAGCGTGCCGGGCCACCCGGACCCGGACCCGAAGAACCCGGCGGCCGCCCGGACCTTCGACCTGCACTGAGTCCGTCCGCCGTGCGAAGGCCGGTTCCGGGATCGTCGGGACCGGCCTTCGCCCGCTTGCCCTGGTGGTCCGCTGTTGAAGCACCGCCACGCAGACGAGCCTGGAAATTCCCTAGTTCACGCCGTGCATGTAGCGCTTGATGGTCTTCGAGGCGAGCAGCAGCAGGACCGCGCAACCGATCGTGGCCACGCCGACAATGCCGAAGTAGACCTGCTGGTTGTCCACCGAGTACAGCTTCACGACCTGCGCGCCCAGACCCTGCCCCATCGCCGGGGCCAGGAAGTACAGGCCCATGGTCTGGGAGGCGAAGACCTTCGGCGCCAGCTTGGTGCTCACCGACAGGCCGACCGGCGAGAGCATCAGCTCGCCGACGGTCATGATCACGAACACCAGCGCGAGCATGACCGGCAGGTGCTTCTCGTCGCCGGCAACGAACTTCGACAGCACCACCCAAAGGAACGAGACGCCGACGAAGAACAGCCCGCCGACGAACTTCTGCGGGGTGGACGGCTGCCGCTCGCCGAGCTTCGTCCACAGCCACGCCATCACCGGCGCCAGTAGGATGATCGCCAGCGAGTTGATGGACTGGAACCAGGAAGCCGGGATCACGAAGCCGAGGACGTTCAGGTCGGTGTCCGCCTCGGCGAGGTTCGCCAGCGTGTTCGGCTGCTGCTCGAACACAACACACTTAAGAACCGGAACCGCGCATCTTGCGCGTGTGCTCCCGGAGCTGTTCCTTGCTGTCCTCCAGGTCGAACCTGGCTTGACCACCTGGCGTGAACAGCTCAGGTACCAAGATCCCAGCCTGCACGTACCTCGCCACTGAACGACGCGAGACCCCCAGCTCGTCTGCGAGCTGGGACGACGTGAGCAACTTCGGCCGGGGCATAAGCCCGAACGTGTCACGTTTGTCTGTCGTTGGCTCGGTTGCTGGCCCAGTCCGGTTAGCATGGCTCACATGTCCCAGTTGGCCCAGTCTGAGAGCGGCTACGACGCTGTCCTAGTCGACGGACGCCGTTGGTGGGTTTGCCCAATCGGTGGCCCTCGGTGCTACCGCGTGCTTGTCGACACGGGGCAGATGGCAACAGACGCTATGGAAATCCACGTAGAGCTACACGGCGTAGGAGTGCCCTGCCAGATATGCGGCAGCTGTCACGGAGCGCATTAGCATCATCTTCTCCGCAGAGCAACTCGGCTGTACCGTGGCCACATGAGTAACCAACGGTCACTAGGTGACCGCATACGGGAGCTGCGTGGGGCGATCTACACACAACAGGCGCTTGCGGACCGGGCGGGTCTGTCTGTTGTCCTGATCCGCAAGCTTGAGCAGGGTGCGAGGCAGACAACGAGCGTCGCAAGCCTCCACAAAATCGCCCGCGCTCTTGATGTGACACTCGCGGATCTACTGGTACCGGTCTCGATACCGGAACACGACCAGGATCAAGGGGTGACGGCGCTACGTCACGCCGTAAGTCTGGCAACCCCCCCGAAGGATGACCCTGCGACGATTCAAGAAGCACGCTTTGTCGAAATAGCGACGTGGCGCACGTATTGGAGTGGGCAGCATGACGACGCTGTGCGCGCGCTACCGGAGCGAATCAGGCGACTAGAGTCGGGGCTTGCCACGTCGGCCGACGCCGATCGACCGGTTTACATCTATTCCTTGTCACGGGTTCTGTGGGCTGCTGCCCGGACGCTCACGGTACTACGGCATCCTGACGCAGCACATATAGCCGCGCAGAGGGCTATTAGCCTATCCACTGAGCTAGACGATCCCGTAATGACGGCATCCGTAACGGGGTCTTTGGCCTGGCAGCTCATGGTTTCCGGCAGGTACGAGGAATCACGAGATCTGTCTGTTTCAACCGCCGTAGCGATAGAACCGGGCAGGACTTACACCACTCCCCAAATGAGCGTGTACGGATCTCTGTTGCTTCAGGCGGGTAACGCGCAAGCACGCGCAGGTAACGCTGTGGATGCAAAGCATTTCTTGTCCGAGGCGCGAGAAATAGCCGCAAAGGTCCCTGACGGACAGTGCCACCACGGCAGTATCTTCGGTCCGTCATCGATCGCGATGCAGCATACAGACATAGCGATCAATCTAGGCGAATTCGGCGACGCACTAGCAGCGACTAAGACCATGCCAGGGGGCAGCTCAGCCCTACCCATCTTAAGTAAATGCAGGCACGATACAGATCGCGCATTGGTATGCCTCAGAACCGGGGATAAGGACAGGGCAGTTGCACTGCTATCGGCAACCGCTGCCGCCGTACCCTTCTGGTTTAAAAATCAGCGCCTGCCGAAATCCATTGTCAGGGACCTACTACACACCCCGGCATCGAAATCACCACAACTGCGCACTCTCGCTAGGACGTTGAACGTTCACTAATTAGCCCAATCGGGTAGTGATACGTCGCGTATCACCTGCACTCGTCCTGCGCCGACAAACTTTCTCCCGGGCGGTCCCCGTCGATCGGGTACTCGCGAAGTGCCCCCCGACCGATCGGCGGGGACTGCCCTACCAGAACAAGGAGGAGGAGCCAGTTGTGGGAACGAGTTCGCCGATGGCAGCTGGTCGGCCCGACCAGATGCCCGAGGGCAGCAACGTGCAGTGGTTCCGCTACAAACATGGCGTCGTCCGTGAATCGAAACGTGTCCTGCACTGCGCGGAGGGATCGGAAGAATCTCGGGATGGCACGGTGACGTCCGTGTCTGGGGAGAAGTTCCCACGCGTGCAGGTGGAGGTGTGCAAGGAAGGTGAGGGGGCACCGTGCGTTCCCTGCCTGCTAGTCGTCCTTGGCCGAGCTGATCGACTGGCCGATATTCCACCCGTGGTGAGTCAGGTTCCGGCCGATACGCTTGCTGTGATGCTTGCTGAAGTCCAATGGGCAATCAGCGATGCGCAGTTCAATATCGTGCGGGGGGAATACCCGCTAGAGAATCAGGTAGCGCTAGCGGACAAATTGCGGCGACTCTCCCATGTACTTCACGTTCGGGCGCATGCCATGAGATCAGACGGGGGCACAGAGTGAGCGGGTCGGTCGTATTCGGACCAGCGCCCGCGATGGAAGGGTACGCGTGTGTGCCTGGGGTCCGGGTGGTTTGGACTGACCATCTCGGGTATGTGCACGAACGCAAGCCCGGCACCATTGCGACGTCGCGATGCGGGCTCAACATGGGCAAGTCCAATACGCCACCACTCGTGAGACCGTGCCGCGACTGCCTTGAAGAGGCAATGCGGGAAGAATCACCCGCCGAAGTGGCTATCGGACGGAATAGACGTACCGCATGACCCCAGACACGGCCCGGCATCGGTTCCGTCGCGGCCGCACCCACGTGATTCCGTCATTTTCAAACTAGTACGAACGGTTCTAATGTAGTGAGAAATTCACCGCAAAGATTCAGCACCGATGAGTTGATAAATCTCACCAAGGGAGAGAGGGACGTCATATATTGTATTGCCTGCGAACTTACCGACAGTGAAATTGCGATGCGGTTGTTCATCTCGAAAGATACCGTAAAGTCCCGACTGGGTGGTCTCTACCGCAAGTTTAATCTACGCAACCGTGTCGGCGCGGTGATTCTGGGGTACGAGCTCGGCATCCTCAAGCCGTCAAATGTTGAGCAATTCAGAAATGTCGAAAGTTCGACGAGTGACCATACATCCCGCATATGTCTGCCGGTCCGCCAGCAAGACATGAAAGAAATGGAAGCTTTGGTGGATCTTCTTGCCAGGCGCGTGAAAAGACATCTCCTCACTGAGGCTATGTAGACGCGGCAGTAGCAGGCGCGCTGCTGGCAGCCGTCGGCGTACTCCTGGGCGCGCCGCCAGTTCTGCTCCCGGGTCTGCGGGGAGTCCGGGTCGGGCAGCGGGTTCTTCCAGAAGGTCGCCGGGTCCACGCAGGTGATCGGGTTGCTGTGCGCGGTGTTGCGGGTGTCGAACCCGATCAGGTCGTAGGAGTCGAGCACCTCGGCGGGGCAGCCTGCCGGACAGCGAACCGGACCGGTACATTCTAGTTGTCAGAGAACACAAGAAGCCCCTCCCCGGCTTCGGCCGGGAGGGGGTCTTTTTTGTTTGTCCTACATTCGCGGTCCAGATCCCGGGCGTTGGCCGGGGTGTTCAGGTTGCGGCACCGATCGCTGCCGTCCTCGGTGCTGGTCACCGAGAAGGACACGGGCAAGCACGGGGTGTGGGCGTTGGCCGGCAACGCCGACGCCGACCGAATCGGCACCGACTACCTGGTCAGGGGCGTGGTGCCGAGCGGGAACGTCAGCGTGCCGGGCCCGAAGAACCCGGCGGCCGCCCGGACCTTCGACCTGCACTGAGTCCGTCCGCCGTGAGAAGGCCGGTTCCGGGATCTTCGGGACCGGCCTTCGCCCGTTTGCCCTGGTGGTCTGCTGTTGAAGCACCGCCACGCAGACGAGAGCCTGGAAATTCCCTAGTTCACGCCGTGCATGTAGCGCTTGATGCTCTTCGAGGCGAGCAGCAGCAGGACCGCGCAACCGATCGTGGCCACGCCGACGATGCCGAAGTAGACCTGCTGGTTGTCCACCGAGTACAGCTTCACGACCTGCGCGCCCAGACCCTGCCCCATCGCCGGGGCCAGGAAGTACAGGCCCATGGTCTGGGAGGCGAAGACCTTCGGCGCCAGCTTGGTGCTCACCGACAGGCCGACCGGCGAGAGCATCAGCTCGCCGACGGTCATGATCACGAACACCAGCGCGAGCATGACCGGCAGGTGCTTCTCGTCACCGGCAACGAACTTCGACAGCACCACCCAAAGGAACGAGACGCCGACGAAGAACAGCCCGCCGACGAACTTCTGCGGGGTGGACGGCTGCCGCTCGCCGAGCTTCGTCCACAGCCACGCCATCACCGGCGCCAGTAGGATGATCGCCAGCGAGTTGATGGACTGGAACCAGGAAGCCGGGATCACGAAGCCGAGGACGTTCAGGTCGGTGTCCGCCTCGGCGAGGTTCGCCAGCGTGTTCGGCTGCTGCTCGAACAGCAGGAAGAACAGCGCGGTCGCCAGGAAAAGCGGGATGTAGGCGATCAGCCGGTCCCGCTCGATCTTGGTGATCTGCTTGCTGGAGAGCATCACCACGAAGTAGACGATCGGCAGCACGGCCGAGATCAGGCTGATCAGGTTGACCAGGCCGTCCAGGCCCATCACACCGCTGACCGAAAGGCCCACCAGAACCACGATGAACACCGCGGCGAGGCCGGCCGTGCGGCCCAGCACCCGGCCCTTGTGCCCGGCGCGCAGCGGGTTGACCGGTGCTCGCCCGGCCGAACCCAGGTTCTTGCGCCCGAGCAGGTACTGGACCAGGCCCAGCGCCATGCCGACGGCCGCCGCACCGAACCCGGCGTGCCAGCTGACCTTCTCGCCGAGGGTGCCGACAACGAACGGGGCCAGGAACCCGCCGAGGTTGATGCCCATGTAGTAGATCGAGAACCCGGCGTCGCGGCGAGTGTCGTTCTCGCCGTAGAGTCCGCCGACGAGGCCCGAGATGTTCGGCTTCAGCAGGCCGGTGCCGATCACCAGCAGCACCAGCCCGAGCACCACCGTGGCGACGCCGCCAGGCAGGGCCAGGCTGATGTGGCCGAGCATGATGACGCAGCCGCCGTAGAACACCGCCCGCTGGGCGCCGACCACCCGGTCCGCCAGCCAGCCACCGAGGACACCGGTCATGTAGACCGAGGCGCCGTAGACGCCGACCACCGACAGCGCGGTCGACTCGGGGATGCCCAAGCCGCCTTCAGCGACCGCGAAGTACAGGTAGTACCCGAGGATCGCTCGCATGCCGTAGTAGGAGAACCGCTCCCACATCTCGGTGAAGAACAGCGTCGACAAGCCGCGCGGGTGCCCGAAGAAGCCCCGCTGCGGTGCGTCCGCAACCGTGGGTGTGCTCACGATCACGTCCTCTCTTGGGTGACCTGGCGGCGGTGGCCGCCCGACGAACTGCGGCAGGTTACGGCGACCAGAAGTGGCTCAGACCACCGGGGCGTAAACCCGCCGCGGCGCGGATGCCGCGCACACCCCGATCCGGCCACACTGGACGCCTGGCCAGGGATTCCGCCGCCACCACTGGGCACCCCGTGACCGAATTCACAGGAGGAATCATGCAGCTGTTGGATGCGCACCGCAGGGCCATGGCGGAGTTCGACAACCGGGTGGGGCACATCGGCGACGACCAGTGGGACTCCCCTACGCCCTGCGCGCAGTGGTGCGTCCGGGATCTGCTCAACCACCTGGTGTCCGAGCAGCTGTGGGCGCCGTGGCTGCTCGACGGCGCCACTCTGGACGAGGTCGGCGACCGCTTCGACGGCGACGTGCTGGGCACCGAACCGGTCGGCGCGTGGCGGGAGGCAGCCGCGGCGGCCCGGCGCGCGTGGGACGAACCGGGGGCGACCAGCGGTGAGGTCAACGTCACCGGCGGCGTGATCCCGGCCGAGGACTACGGCTGGCAGATGACGCTGGACCTTGCCGTGCACGCCTGGGACCTGGCCCGCGGCATCGGCGACGACGACCGGCTGGATCCGGCGCTGGTGGCTGCCGTGCGCACGGTGTTCGCCCCGCAGATCCCGGCTTGGGAGGGCATGGGGATCTTCGCCCCGCCGCGACCGGTGGCGGCCGACGCCGATGCGCAGACGAAGCTGCTGGCACTGCTTGGGAGATCGTGATGACGTTCTCGCAGCCGAATCTGCGATGGACACGTATACTGGCGGCGTATTTTTCCGGATTTGCGTCTAGGAGTGACGTCTTCAGTGCGCGAAGCGCAATCCCCAGAGGGCAGTACCGGGCCGGGACATAGTCCCGGCTTTCCGCGACTGGTGGCCGATGCCCCGTTCTGGGGTGGTCGGTGATGGACATCCTGTTGGCCGTTCTCGGCCTTGTTTTCGTTGGCGTGTTGACGTTGGGCACCGGGTTGGCGGTTGCCGCGGAGTTCTCGCTGACGTCCCTGGAACGCAGCACGGTGGACGCGCATGTCCGTCAGGTCGGTGACCGGCGTGCGAGGGCGGTGCAGAAGGCGCACCGGACGTTGTCGTTCCAGCTCTCCGGCGCCCAGGTCGCGATCACGTTGACCACGCTGGTCACCGGGTACGTGGCGGAGCCGTTGATCGGTGACCTGATCCGCCCGGGGCTGACCGCGCTCGGGCTGCCCGGTGAGGCGGCCGGGGCGGTGTCGCTGACGCTGGCGATCCTGCTGGCCACGACCCTGTCGATGGTCTTCGGGGAGATGGTGCCCAAGAACCTCGCCATCGCCCGCCCACTGCCCACCGCCCGTGCCGTGTCGGGCTACCACGCTCGGTTCTCGCAGGTCTTCCGGTGGCTGATCGATGCGATGAACAACAGCGCCAACTGGGTCGTGCGCCGTTTCGGCATCGAACCCCAAGAAGAACTCCGGTCCGCCCGTTCCCCCGAAGAACTCGGCTCGATCGTGCGCTCGAGCGCCGAACACGGAACGCTGGACTCCTCGACCGCGCAACTGATGGACCGGTCGCTGCGCTTCGGCGACCGCACCGCCGAGGAATTGATGACCCCCCGCGTCCGCGTGGAATCCCTGACCGCCGGCGACAGCGTGATGGATCTGCTCGACACCGCCCGCCGCACCGGGTTCTCCCGCTTCCCCGTGCACGGCGGTGATTTGGACGAGATCCACGGCGTCGTCCACGTCAAGCAAGCGTTCGGCGTCCCCGCCGGACTCCGCGAAACGACCCCGGTGAGGTCGCTGGCCCGCCCGGTGCCGACCGTGCCGGAGACATTGGACGGCGACGCGCTGCTGAACCGGCTGCGCGGATCGGGGTTGCAGCTGGCCGTGGTGGTCGACGAGTACGGCGGTAGCGCGGGCATCGTGACCCTGGAGGACGTCGTCGAGGAGATCATCGGCGACGTCCGCGACGAACACGACCGCCGCGAAATCGCCGCGGTGCGCCGCCTCGGTGACGACACCTGGATCATCTCCGGACGACTGCGCCCGGACGAACTGGCCGAGGCCACCGGATTCGCCATGCCCGACGGGGAATACGAGACCGTTGCCGGCTTCGTGCTGGCTCGACTGGGACGCATTCCCGAGGTCGGCGACCACCTCATCCCGGACGGATGGCGGCTGGCCGTCACCCGGATGGACCGCCACCGGATCGCAGAACTGCGCCTCACCCACCAGCCGACCCACGCCGAGGCCGTGGAGGAGGTTCGATGAGCGACGGTTTCGCGATCGTGCTGGGTGTTGTCCTGTTGCTGCTCAACGCGTTCTTCGTGGGCGCGGAGTTCTCCCTGCTGTCCTCCCGCCGGGACCGGCTGCAAGCGCTGCTGGCCCAAGGCAAAACCCGCGCCCGAGTGGTGATCAAAGCCAGCCAGGAAGGCTCGCTGATGCTCACCAGCGCCCAACTCGGCATCACCCTCTGCTCCCTGGGCCTGGGCCGCCTCGGCGAACCCGCCGTCGCCCACCAACTCCAAACACCCTTCACCGCCCTCGGCATCCCCGACACCATCACCCACGCCGTGGCGTTCACCATCGCACTAGCGATCGTGGTCATACTCCACGTCCTCGTCGGCGAAATGGTCCCCAAGAACCTCGCCATCGCCGAACCCGAACGACTCGCCCTCTGGCTGGTCCCACCCCTGGTCGGCTTCGTCAAACTCGCCCGGCCACTCATCGCCCTGTTCAACATGATGGCCAACACCGTGCTCCGCCTGCTACGCGTAGAACCCAAAGACGAACTCGACACCGCCTACACCTCCGCCGAACTCGCCGAACTCCTCGTCGAATCCCGCCGCGAAGGTCTCCTCGACCAATCCGAACACCGCCGACTCGCCCAAACACTGTCCTCAGTGGAACACACCGTCGCAGACGTCCTCGTCCCCCTGCCCGACCTCACCACACTCCCGCAACACCCCACCCTCGGCGACGTCGAACAAGCCGTCGCCCACACCGGATTCTCCCGATTCCCCCTCCGCCGCGACGACGGAACACTCACCGGCTACCTCCACATCAAAGACGTTCTCGACCAAGCCGGACACGACCCCACAACTCCCATCGCCCCCGCCCGCATCCGACGACTACCCACCGTCCCAGCCCACGCCCGCCTCGACCACGCCATGACCTCCCTACGCCGCACAGGCAGCCACCTCGCCACCGCAACCGACACCACCGGCCAACCCATCGGCATCGTCGCCCTCGAAGACCTCGTCGAGGAATACGTCGGCACCGTCCGCGACGCCACCCACGTGCGCTAACGGCCGGGAGGTGCTCTCTTCGATGATTGTGCTGTCCGAGCAGGAATGGCGGTCCCGGCAGGCCGCCCACCGGGAACGTGCCGCGCGCTGGACGCAGCCGCACCGCCAGCGCCAGCGCCAGCACGAGAAGCACCCGGTGCTGGACTTCCTCTTCGAGTACTACTCCTTCCGCCCGGCCCGGCTGGAGCGCTGGCAGCCGAGCGTCGGCGTCGCGTTGGCAGACGGCCAGGAGTTCCTGGCCCGCAAGGGGTTCGTCGAGACCCCGGAAGGCGTCGCGCTAGATCCCGCCGCGCTGACCAAGAAACGCCGCGGCAGCACCGAATTCGTGCTCGGCCTGCTGACCGCCACGGCGTCCCGCAAGGCCCGGCTAGGCTGCTTCGGCCTGCACGAGTGGGCCATGGTCTACCGGACGCAACCGGAGGACATCCGGCACACCGGGTGGCCGTTGCGGCTCGGCCACCACGGCACCGACGAGGTCGTCGAGTCGATGCCGATCAACTGCACGCACCACGACGCGTTCCGGTTCTTCACCCCGCAGGCCCGACCGCGCAACGCCCTGCAGCCTGAACGCGCCGACCAGGTGCGTCTGGAGCAGCCGGGCTGCCTGCACGCGAACATGGATCTCTTCAAATGGGCCTACAAACTGGACCCGTTCGTCCCTGCGGAAATGGTCGCGGACTGCTTCGAGCTCGCGGTTCGGATCCGGGAGCTCGACATGCGGGCCAGCCCGTACGACCTGCGCGACCTCGGCTACGAGCCCGTACCGATCGAAACCCCCGACGGCCGCGCCGACTACGTCCGGCGGCAGCGCGACTTCGCCACCGAGGCCGCCGTCCTGCGGCAACGCCTGATCGACACCTGCCGCGAGATCCTCGACTGGGCCGCCCAGCCGGCGTGATCACCTTTCGCCGGCGGCGGCGCGGGCGGCGAGGATGCGGTTGACGTTGCGTTCGGACCAGTCGGCGATCGCTTCCACCGGCCCACGCAGGGAATGCCCGAGGTCGGTCAGCTCGTAGGTCACCTTCGGCGGCACCTCCGGGTACACGGTCCGGATCAGCAAGCCGTCGCGTTCCAGCGCGCGCAACGTCTGCGTCAGCACCTTCGGAGCCACCCCGCCGATTCCGGTGCGCAGCTGCGTGAAGCGCATCGGACCGTCGGACAGCAGCGTCACCACCAGCACCGTCCATTTGTCCCCGATGCGGTCCAGCACCAGACGGGTCGGGCAGTTCGGATCCGTCAGATTCCCGCGCTTGAGGATGCTGTCCTCGTTGGTAACCACGAGGTACCTATAACACGTTCGAGCAGTCGGTCACAACTGGTTACCTAAGGGCCGGGACCCGTGAGCGCTTTTCGGCGCTATAGCACCGAAAAGCGCTCACGGTAATTCGCGATACGAATCACCGGGTCGTTCGGTGGTAACTTGGGCGAATGAGCAAGACCTCAGGTGAGGCGATGGGGGTCGTCACCGCGCTGGTACGTTCCGCTTTCCTCGTGAATGCCGTGTACGCCGAGTCGAGTCGCGAATACGGGCTGACACCGCAGCAAGGGCAGCTGCTGTGCGTGCTGATGGCACAGCCGTACGGCATGGGCGAGCTGGGCGCGATGCTGGGACTGGCGAAATCGAGTCTCACCGGCCTGGTGGACCGGACCGCCCAGCGCGGCCTGGTCCAGCGCGAGGCGGATCCGGAGGACGCGCGCGCGGTCCGGGTCGCCCTCACCGCAGAGGGCCGCGATCTCGTCGACGAGTTCTACGCCGAGACCTGCCGCAGGGTCGAAAGGCTGCCGGCCGGCCTCAGCGACACCGACCGCGGCGCACTCGCGGACCTGCTGGGCAAGGTGGTGCTGGAAAACGAGGTGCCGGTGGTCTTCCTGGAGCCCGCCCCGGCCACGCACCAGCGCTGAGGACGCCAAGCGATCCCAGAAAGCCGGTCACCGCAGAACGCGGGAACCAGCAACGGGCGGCGAGGTCAGGGAATCCGGAAGCCGTAAGGCAGTTCGAGGCGGTGCGCGGCCAGCAGTTCGGCGTCGGCCAGCAGTTCCGCGGTGGGACCGTCCGCGACCACCGTGCCGTCGTCGATCAGCACGCTGCGCGGGCACAGCTGCAACGCGTACGGCAGGTCGTGGGTGACCATGAGCATCGTGCCGCCCCAGGCCAGCAGCACCTCGGCTAGTTCGCGCCGGGCCACCGGTTCGAGGTTCGACGACGGCTCGTCCAGCACCAGCAGCTCCGGCTGGCACGCGAGCACCGCGGCCAGCGCGACCCGCTTGCGCTGACCACCGGAGAGGTGCAGCGGCGAGCGGTCCGCGTGTTCGGCCATGCCCACCGCGTCGAGCGCCGACCGGACGCGTTCCGCCAACGCCTCGCCGCGTTCCCCGAAGTTCGCCGGGCCGAACGCGACGTCCTCCCGCACGGTCGGCATGAACAACTGGTCGTCGGGGTCCTGGAACACCAGCCCGACGCGGCGGCGGATCTCCTTCAAGTTCCGCGAATCCACCGGCAGTCCACCGACGTGGATGCTGCCCGAGCCGGCGCGCAGCACGCCGTTGAGGTGCAGCGTCATGGTCGTCTTGCCCGCGCCGTTGGGGCCGAGCACCGCGACCCGCTCCCCCCGTTCGACGCGCAGGTCCACCCCGGTCAGCGCGCGGTGGCCGTCCGGGTAGCGGAACGCCAACCCGGAAACCTCCAGCGCCGGAGCGGAATCCGACTCGGCGGTGCGCTCCGGCAGTGATTCGGTCAGGCGGTCCACAAGGCGACTCCCAGCACGACTGCGGCGACGGCCGGTGGCGCCATGCCCAGCCACCACGCCGCCGATGATGTCCGGCGCGATTCTCCCAGCTCGGGCATCGCACCCTGCCAACCCCGTGACACCATCGCCAGGTGCACGCGCTCGCCGCGCTCGTAGGACCGGATGAACAGGCTCCCGATCCCGCGCGCGGTCGCGCCGATCTGCCACAGGAACCGCGGATCGTGGCCGCGGCAGATCCGCGCGACCCGCATCCGCTTGGCCTCGGCGACGATCACCTCGGCGTAGCGCAGCATCAGCGTGATGATGGTGATCAGCAGCCTGGGCGCGCGCAGGCGCTGCAGGCCGACCACCAGCTCCCGGGGCGCGGTCGTGGCGGCCAGCAGCAGCGAGGTGGCCAGCCCGAGCGTGCCCTTCGCCAAGATGTTCCAGCCCGCCAGCAGCCCCTCGGTGGACAGCGCGAAACCCGCCAACTCCGTCGTCGCGCCGCCCGCGGTGAACGGCAGCACCAACGCGAGCACCACGAACGGCACCTCGATCAGCAGGCGACTGGCCAGCCAGCGCGGCGGAACCCTGGCCACCAGCACCAGCCCCGACAGCAGCCCGGCATACCCGCCGAAAGCCCAGAACACCTCGCGCGGCGTCGCCACCACGCACAGCACCATCAGGAAAGCCGCCACGATCTTGACCTCGGGCGGCATGCGGTGCGGCGCCGAATCGCCGGGCAGATGCAGCGCGCCGGCGTGGCCGGCACCCACTGCTACTCGCCTCCGGTCCGGCGACGCAGGCCCCAGAACAAACCACCCGCGGCACCGAGCGTGACCACCGCGCCGATCACGCCGGCCACCCCGGTCCAGCGGTCATCGCCACCGACGGCGTAATCCGCCAGCGGACCGCCGGCCAGCGCGTGGTCCTGGGCGTGCTGCGCGATGCACTGGCCGTCCAACCGCTCGCCCTGGTCGGTCTCGACCACGGTGCAGCCGCGCTGGGTGACCGCGTCCAGGCCGTCCGGGTCGGAATCCGCGAAGTAGGCGACCCCGCCCGCGATGACGAGGATAAACAGGCCGAAGACCAACAGGAAACGCCGACGCGACGCACTCATCGCACGTTCTCCTTCGTCTGCGTCCCGATGCGCAACAGGTGGACCAGGTCCGGTCTGGCGGCTGCCACCGCACCCACCGTGGCGGCCGTGATCACGCCCTCTCCGATGCCGATAAGGCAGTGCACCCCGACCACCGCGAGCGCAGCGGTGCCCGTGCCGTAACCGGCGGCGCCGCCGAGCGCGTACTCGATGACGAAGCCGCCGGAGGCGGCGACGGTGTTCACCCAGGCCGCGACGAAGGCAGTCACCAGCAACCCGGGGCGGCTGCGCAGCGCGAGGCGGCGCAGCGCGAGCGCGACGAGGTAGCCGACGGCGGTGCCGATCAGCGCCATGTTGGTGATGTTCGCGCCCAGCATGGTCAGCCCGCCGTCGGCGAACAGCAGCGCCTGCACCACGAGCACGATCGCCACGCACAGCGCGCCGACCCACGGCCCGGCCAAGATCGCCGCCAGCGCCCCGCCGAGCAGGTGCCCGCTGACGCCGGGCAGCACCGGGAAGTTGATCATCTGCGCGGCGAAGACGAACGCGGCCACCAGCCCGGCCATCGGCGCCGTCCGGTCGTCCAGGTCGGCCCGCGCCTTGGCCAGCGCGACCGCCAGCCCGGCGATCGCCACGACCGCGAACAGCAGCGCCGTCTGCGCGTTCAGCAGCCCGTCACTCATGTGCATGGCGAGCGTGGTGGTCTGCACGACGCATTCCCTCCCAACCTGAGCAGTTGCGCATCGAGAGTAGTTGCCGCAATACCGCTATCACCAGTACCTGGCAGGAGTCCTAGGTCGCAGTTCGGCGCAAAAAACCGTCGACCCGGGCAAAACACCCGAGCCGACGGTTCAAGTCCCTTCGGTCAGTCGCGAACGGCCAGCGCCAGTTCCCCGTTGGCGTCCTGCTCGGCGTCCAACACCTTGTCGCCGAGCAACGTCGCGACCTGCGATTCGAGGAACACCCGCACGCCGGATTCCTCGATCACCTCGTCGCCGGCCTGCGGTTGGTCGGCGATCGACGCCTGCAGGCCCTGCTCGGCCGGCGCGATGCGCAGGCCGGAACCTTCCGGAGAGTCGCCGCCGACGAGGACGAGCTTGATGACCTCCGCCGCGCTCTCACTGATGGTGAGCATTGCTCCACTTCCTCTCGGAGCCGGTCAGATGACCGGGCCACCGTGTCACCCCGCCCACACCGCACGCAAACCGAACCCGGCCGGGCGTGTCGCACCCACCCCGAACGCGGAAGCGCCCCCGGCCGCAACGGCGGACCGGAGGCGCTTCCCAACGGACGTCCCCTCACGACTGGTAGGCGTCCAGGGGCGGGCAGGAGCAGACTAGGTTGCGGTCGCCGCGGGCCCCATCGATGCGGCGCACCGGCGGCCACACCTTCACCACATCGGTGCCCAGCGGGTAGGCCGCCTCCTCGCGGGAGTATGCGTGGTCCCAGTCCTTCGCCAGCGAGGCCGCCGTGTGCGGGGCGCCCACCAGCGGGTTGTCGTCGGCCGGCCACTGCCCGGCGACGACCTTGTCGATCTCCGCGCGGATGGCGATCATCGCCTCGCAGAAGCGGTCCAGCTCCGCCAGGTTCTCGCTCTCGGTCGGCTCGACCATCAGCGTCCCGGCCACCGGGAAAGACATCGTCGGCGCGTGGATGCCGTAGTCGGCGAGCCGCTTGGCGACGTCGTCGACGGTGATTCCGCTGGTCTTGCTGATCTGCCGCAGGTCAAGGATGCACTCGTGCGCCACGAAGCCGCCCTTGCCGGTGTAGAGCACCGGGAAGTAGGTGTTCAGGCGGCGGGCGACGTAGTTGGCGGCGGCCACCGCGGTCAGCGTCGCGCGGCGCAGGCCGTCGGCACCCATCATCCGCACGTACGCCCAGGAGATCGGCAGGATCGAGGCGCTGCCCCACGGCGCGGCGCTGATCGGGCCGACGCCGGAGACCGGTCCGGCCGCGGGCTGCATCGGATGGTTCGGCAGGAACGGCGCCAGGTGCTCGCGCACGCCGATCGGGCCGACGCCCGGCCCGCCACCGCCGTGCGGGATGCAGAACGTCTTGTGCAGGTTCAGGTGCGAGACGTCGGAACCGAACTTGCCCATCCGCGCCAAGCCGATCAGGGCGTTGAGGTTCGCCCCGTCGACGTACACCTGGCCGCCCGCGTCGTGCACCAGGCCGCACACCTCGCGCACGGTGTCCTCGTACACGCCGTGCGTGGACGGGTAGGTGATCATGATCGCGGCGAGGATGTCGGCGTGCTCGGTGACCAGCTCGCGCAGGTGCTCCAGCTCGATGTTTCCGGTGTCGTCGCAGCGGACCACGATCACCCGCATCCCGGCCATCACTGCGCTGGCGGCGTTAGTGCCGTGCGCGCTCGCCGGGATCAGGCACAGGTCCCGGTCGGCGGCACCACGGCTGCGGTGGTAGGCGCGAATCGCCAGCAGCCCGGCGAACTCGCCCTGACTACCGGCGTTCGGCTGCAGGCTCACCGCGTCGTAGCCGGTGACCTCCGCCAGCCAGGTCTCCAGGTCCTTGACGATCGACAGCAGCCCCTCGGCGTCCTGCGCGGGCGCGAACGGGTGCAGCGAACCGAACTCCGGCCAGGTGATCGGCTCCATCTCGGCCGTCGCGTTGAGCTTCATGGTGCACGAGCCCAGCGGGATCATGCTGCGGTCCAGCGCGATGTCCTTGTCCGACAGCTGCCGCAGGTAGCGCAGCAGCGAGGTCTCGGAGCGGTGGGTGTGGAACACCGGGTGCGTCAGGTATTCCGAGGTGCGCTCCAGCGCCACGGGCAGCGCGTCCGGCGTCTCGATGTCGAGTTCGTCGGCGTCGCCGACGGTGACGCCGAAGGCCTGCCACACCGCCGCCAGATGCGCCCGCGTGGTGGTCTCGTCGCAGCTGATCCCGACGTGGTCGGCGTCCACCCGGCGCAGGTTGATGCCGCCCCGGCGGGCCGTGGCGACAACGTCGTCGGCCTTGCCCGGCACCCTCGCGACGACGGTGTCGAAGAACTCCCGGTGCAGCACCTCGACCCCGCCGCGGCGCAGCTGCTCGGCGAGCACGGCGGCCATCCGGTGCGCGCGGGTCGCGATGGACCGCAGCCCGGCGGGGCCGTGGTACACGGCATACATCGACGCCACGACGGCCAGCAGGACCTGCGCGGTGCAGATGTTGCTGGTGGCCTTCTCGCGGCGGATGTGCTGTTCGCGGGTCTGCAGCGCCAGCCGGTAGGCCTGGTTGCCGTCGGCGTCGACGCTCACGCCGACCAACCGGCCCGGCAGCTGCCGTTCGAGTCCCTTGGCCACGGCCATGAATCCGGCGTGCGGGCCGCCGAAGCCCATCGGCACCCCGAATCGCTGGGTGCTGCCGACCACCACGTCCGCGCCGATCTCGCCGGGCGAGCGCAGCAGCGTCAACGCCAGCAGGTCGGCCGCGACGACGACCTTGGCGCCGCGCCGGTGCACCTCGGCGATGATCTGCTCCTGGTCGCGCACCGCGCCGGAGGCACCCGGGTAGGACAGCAGCGCGCCGAAGAACTCGTCCTCCGGCAGCGCCTGCGCGCCGGCGGACAGGTCGGCAACGACGATCTCGATGCCCAGCGGCTCCGCGCGGGTCTCGATCACCGCGATGGTCTGCGGCAGCGTGTCGGCGTCCACCACGAACCGCGGCGACTTCAACCGGCCCGCGCGGCGCACCAGCGTCATGCCCTCGGCCGCCGCGGTGGACTCGTCGAGCATCGACGCGTTGGCCACCGGCACCCCGGCCAGGTCGGCCACCATCGTCTGGAAGTTCAGCAGCGCTTCGAGCCGACCCTGCGAGATCTCCGGCTGGTACGGGGTGTAAGCGGTGTACCAGGCCGGGCTCTCCAGCACGTTGCGCAGGATCACCGGCGGCGTGACCGTGCCGTAGTAGCCCAGCCCGATCATCTCGGCGTGCGGGCGACAGCGGCGCGCGAGCTCGCGCAGCTCGGCCAGCGCCTCGGACTCGGTGGCCGGCTCGGGCAGCGCCAGCTGCAGGTCGCCTTCCCGGATGGTGTCCGGCACGGCGTTCTGACCCAGCTCCTCCAACGAGCCGACGCCGATCACGTCGAGCATGCGGGCAAGCTCCGCCGGCATCGGCCCGACGTGCCGGTCGGCGAACGGCGTTCCGTGCTCCAGGGCGGCCAGTGGAATGCGATCGTGCGTCACGTCGGTCATCGCCAAACCTCAATTGTCGCGGCGGGCAAAGGGCGGCAGAACAGCCGGAACTGCCTGCTCTCCCCCTCTGTCACTGTCCGCGAAGCGAACGCCTGAGAGCTTCACCCGGGAACCGGGCTTGCACCGTCGGCGGGATGCACCACAGCCGTGGTGCATCCTCTTTCCAGAGGCATCTCGCCCGTGCGGTCCAGGTGGCCTGAGAGGTTGGCGGGGAGGTTTGCTCCTTCGGCGCCGACCACGGCCGAAGCCGGGCCGGACTCTCCCGCACGGGGTCGGCGATGTGCCGCAGCTTACCCGACCAGGGGATCGAGCGGACCCGTGATGTCACCGGCCGCACACCACCCGGCCGGGGCCCGCCGCGATCAGCCCGTTTCAGCCTGCCGGTCGCGCCGGCGGCGGGACAACTCGTCGTCGACCAGCGGCACGAGCTCGCCCCCGTCGGCCCGCTCGGCCGGGAAGTCGTGGATGGTGCCGCTGATCTCGCGCATCGCGCCGCTGACGGCGATGCCGAACACCCCTTGGCCACCCTGCAGCAGGTCGACCACCTCCTCGGCAGAGGTGCACTCGTAGACCGTCGTCCCGTCGCTGAACAGCGTGAGCCGGGCCAGGTCCTGCACTCCTCGGTTGCGCAGGTGGTCCACCGCGACCCGGATGTTGTGCAGCGAAACCCCGGTGTCCAGCAGTCGCTTGACCACCTTGAGCACCAGGATGTCCTTGAACGAGTAGAGGCGCTGCGAGCCGGAGCCGGCGGCGCTGCGGATGGACGGGCCGACCAGCTTGGTGCGCGCCCAGTAGTCCAACTGGCGGTAGGTGATGCCGGCGATCTGGCAGGCGGCCGGGCCCCGGTAGCCGACCAGCTCGTCCGGCAGTGCGGCGTCGGGGAACAGCTCGCCCTGCTCCGCGGCAGCCTCCCGGTTGGGCGCTTCCTCGACCACGCCTGCCTCCCCTCGTCCGGCACGAAGCCGACGACGACGATCACCAGCTCCCGGACCGTCGCGATCCGGGGCCGCGAACACCGCCCAGCGGCCGAATCACACCGGGGCAATTCGCGTAAGTTCGACGGTATGCCTGCCCCGCGGGGAGGTCAACGCGACGCGCGGGCACCCGGACGACCCGGCCCCCGCCCGCAGCGCGCGGACGGGGGCCGGGAGGTCTCGTCGGGTCGATCGGCAGGCTCAGGTGTCCGCGCCGCGGAAGTCCTCCGGCGACACGGAGTCGAGGAACTCGCGGAACTTCTCGACCTCGTCCTCCTGCTCGTCCGGGATGATCAGCCCGGCCTCGTCCAGCACCGATTCGTCGGCGTGGATCGGCACCCCGATGCGCAGCGCCAGCGCCACCGAGTCGCTCGGCCGCGCCGAGACCCGCACATCCCCGTCGAACACCAGCTCGGCGAAGAAGGTGCCGTCCTGGAGATCGGTGATCCGCACCTGTTCAAGGTCGCGTCCCAGGGCCCCAATGACGTCCTTCAGCAGGTCGTGGGTCAGGGGTCTCTGCGGCCGCACACCCTGCTGCTCGAGTGCGATGGCGGTCGCCTCGACCGAGCCGATCCAGATCGGCAGGTAACGCTCGCCGTGCGCCTCGCGCAACAGCAGAATCGGCTGGTTTGCTGGTAGTTCAACTCGCACGCCGACGACGCGCATCTCGCTGCTCATCGTCACATCGCCTCCTCCAGCGCGCCGAAGCGTGACATCCCCGTCGAGGATCGCGCACCGACGCCTCCGACGCTACCCGCGTTGCGGCGGACACGCCCATCCCTTAGCGGTCTGGTCGACCACCGAATTCGCGGCCTTCCTGCCGGTGCATCTGGCCCGAACCACTGGCTGAGCTCCTTATCGAGCATTACCAGCACGATACACCGCCCACCGCCCCGTTGGGCCGGTGGAAAGAGGACCGCTGCAACGTGGAAACCGGTTGAGACGTCGGGAAATTCCCCGTGCGAGGATGCAGTTGATCTCGGCTGCGCAGTACCTTGACGCGCTAGCGGGGCGACGCCGCTTCGGCGTCGCCCCGCTGGCGGGTCGACAAGTCGTTCCCAGGGCGTCCTCAGCGGGCGCCTGGGCCCCCATCGATCGGACCAGTAAGGAACACCAGGCGGAACTTCCCGATCTGCACCTCGTCACCGTTGGCGAGCACCGAGGTGTCCACCGGTTCCCGGTTGACGTAGGTGCCGTTCAGGCTGCCGACGTCTACGACCACGAAGTCGTTGCCCTCGCGCCGGAACTCGGCGTGCCGACGGGAAACCGTGACGTCGTCGAGGAAGATGTCGCTGTCGGGGTGTCGTCCCGCGCTGGTGGTCTCCCGGTCCAGCAGGAATCGCGACCCCGCGTTGGGGCCGCGCTTCACCACCAGCAGGGCGGACCCTGCGGGCAGCGCATCGACCCCGGATGCGGATGCGGATGCGGCGGCGGGCTCCGGGGACGCACTCTCGGTGCTTTCCGGCTCCGAGAGGAAGGGCCTGAAGACCGAGGTGGTCTCCGGTGACTGCTCCGGCGGAACATCGCCGTGCCCGGGGAATTGGCTCACCTGAGCTCTCCTCTACGCGGATAGATCGTGCCAAGTATGTACCCAACGTACAGTGCAGGTACAAGCACGGAACGCGGGACTCCCGACATTTTCCTACCGGCCCCCGACAGTCCGACGATCTTGCCTGGTCGGATCAGGATTCGGTCAGCTTCTGGTAGGCCTGGGCGTCGAGCAGGGCGTCCAGCTGGGCCGGGTCGGCGAGCTTGAGCTCGACCATCCAGCCGCCCCCCAGCGGTGCCGAATTGACCAGCTCCGGTTCGTCTTCCAGCTGCTCGTTGCGGGCCATCACCTCGCCGCTCACCGGGGCGTAGATCTCGGAGACGCTCTTGGTCGACTCGACCTCGCCCATCGACTCGCCAGAGGTGACCTGCTGGCCGGGTTCCGGCAGCTGCACGAACACCACGTCGCCCAGCTGCTGCTGGGCGTATTCGGTGATCCCGATGCGCACCGTGTCGTCGCCGGTGCGCTGAACCCATTCGTGCTCTTCGGTGTACTTGATCTCGTCCGGGGCCGCCACGTGGTCCCGCCTTCCTGGTCCGCTGGTGCTGTGGATCACCGGCCACGAGGTTCACGTGATCGGCTCGGCGAGCGTATTCACCACGCGGCACAGGCCGCAAGGCGACTCTCGAGCCCATGCCGCACCCATGCCGCACCAAGGGCACCTCTTGCCGATTTGCTCAACGGGAGGTGCCCTTCGCGCGGGACGACCGAGCGGTGCTCAGACCGGTTTGGCGCGGGCCTGATGGACCGCCGCCACCACCTGCCCGAGGTAGAGGATGCCGGCCCACAGGTAGAGCGCGCCGCCCCAGCAGGTGAAGGCGTAGGCGATCGGGCGCACCACATCGGACAGCGGGAAGTCCTCCTGCACCAGCAGCAACAGCGGGAACGCGTACATCAGGCAGAAGGTCGCGGCCTTGCCAAGGTAGTGCACGTCCGGCGGCTCGTAACCGTGCCATCGCAACGCCGGCAGGCACAGCGTGAGCACCACGTCGCGGATGACGAGCGCGGCGGCGACCCACCAGGGGACCACGTCGCGCAGCACGAAGGCGACCAGGGTGGCGACTATGTAGAGGCGATCGGCGGCCGGGTCGAGCAGTTCGCCGATGCGGCTGTACTGGTTGAGCCAGCGGGCGAGCTTACCGTCGAGCCAGTCGGTGATGCCGCTGATCACCAGCACCAGGAGCGCGAGCAGGTCGGCCTTGGGGCCGAGCAGCAGCCAGAGGAACACCGGCACGCCGGCCAGCCGGATCACGCTGAGCAGGTTCGGCAGCGTCCACCACGGATCGGCCCACACACCCGCGGCCGCCTCCCGGATCCGGGCTATGCCGGGATCGGGTCGTCCTGCTGCGGGTTCCTGGCCCGCCGGACCGGCGTTCATCCCGCCGTCTCCGCTCGTGGTGTTCTCCGTGGTGCGCTCAGCATCCTGCACCACGAGCCTCCCCTGAATGGTTGTGCGGCCTGCCCCCACTTCGGACGCAACTTGTGCATCCCGGCCAGATCAGGGTCTCACATTCCTCGCACAACACACTTGGCGGCCGGGCTCCCGCGAAGCCGGTCGATCGGGCTGCTCCGCGCGGCGGGAGCCGTCGGCCACCGGCGCGGCCTAGGCCTGCCTATGGCTCCAGCCGCGGCGGCGGAGATCCGCATCGGTGAGGAACCGCGCCCGGCCTCGGTCGTCGACACCCGCCCAGCGAGCCCCGGTGGACCCTTCGCGAACGTAGGAATGGCCACCGCTCCACACCACGCTGCACGGCGCGGTGGGCAGTTCGGCGGACGGGCTGCGTGCGGGTTCAACCCCGGCGGCAGCGGCCTCGGCGGACTGGGCGGCGAATGCCTGTGAAGACAGGGCCGGTTCCGTGCTCATCGTTGTAGCACCTCCGATTCGGTTGTCGGCGCGATGCGCCGTGGTGTTAGCCCGATCATCGACTTCGATTGATTGTGTTCGGCCGAGCACGCTCTGTCGCGCCGATCCGGCCACCCAGCGCCAAACGGACACGTTGTGTCGCCGAAGTGCATCCGGATATCCGAACGGCGCTCAGCGCGACCGAAGTCCGGTCACCGCTCGTCCGATCATCCGTGTTTCGGTTGTGACAAAAGCGTTTCGCACTTCGCTGCGGGTGACCCTGGCGCTACTCCGCGTTGTGCGGTAGGACCACAGGCGACATCGCGGCGGGAGCGGGAGGAATGTGGTCATGGGTGCGTATGCCGAGGCCTACCGGCGGAGCCTGGCCGAACCGGAGGGCTTCTGGCTCGACGCGGCGGCCGCGATCGAGTGGGAGCAGGCACCCTCGCGTGCCTTGGACGCCACCGGGGATCCGTTCTTCCGGTGGTTTCCCGACGGCGTCCTCAACACCTGCTTCAACGCGCTGGACCGGCACGTCCGCGATGGCCGCGGCGAGCAGACGGCGCTGATCTGGGATTCGGCGATGACCGGCGAGGTGCGCCGCTGGACCTACCGGGAGCTGCTGGACCGGGTGGCGCTGTTCGCCGGGGCGTTGCGGGCGCAGGGCGCCGAGCCGGGCGATCGCGTCGTGATCTACCTGCCGATGATCTCCGAGGCCGTCGTGGCGATGCTGGCCTGCGCGCGTATCGGGGCGGTGCATTCGGTGGTCTTCGGCGGCTTCGCGCCGAAGGAGTTGGCGGCGCGCATCGACGACGCCCGCCCGACGCTGATCGTCGCGGCGTCGTGCGGCCTGGAGCCGAACCGGATCGTCGAGTACAAGCCGATCGTCGACGAAGCGCTGCGGATGACCGAGCACCAGCCGAAGCGGGTGATCGTGTTCCAGCGCGAGCAGGCCCTCGCCGAACTCGGCGAGCGCGACGTGGACTGGCAGGACGCGCTGGCGCAGGCCGAACCGGCCGATTGCGTGCCGGTGAAGGCCACCGATCCGCTGTACGTGCTCTACACCTCGGGCACCACCGGGCGCCCGAAGGGCGTGGTGCGCGACAACGGCGGGCACGCGGTCGCCCTGCGCTGGTCGATGGCCAACATCTACGACATCGGGCCGGGTGACGTCTTCTGGGCCGCCTCGGACGTCGGCTGGGTGGTCGGCCACTCCTACATCGTCTACGCGCCGCTGCTGACCGGGGCGACGACCGTGGTCTACGAGGGCAAACCGGTGGGCACGCCGGACGCAGGTGCGTTCTGGCGGGTCATCGCCGACCACCGCGTCAAGGCGTTGTTCACCGCGCCGACCGCGTTCCGGGCGATCAAGCGGATGGACCCGGACGCGGAGCTGCTGGCCGCCCACGACACCACGAGCCTGCAGACGCTGTTCCTGGCCGGCGAGCGGCTGGACCCGGAGACCTACCACTGGGCATCGAAGCGGCTCGGCGTGCCGGTGGTCGACCACTGGTGGCAGACCGAGACGGGCTGGCCGATCTGCGCGAACCTGCGCGGGCTGGAGCCGATGCCGGTCAAGCCGGGGTCGCCGACAGTGCCCGTGCCCGGCTACGACGTCGTGGTGCTCGACCAGGCCGGGCAGCCGCTGCCTCCGGAGACCGACGGTGCGATCTGCATCAAGCTGCCGCTGCCGCCAGGCACGCTGCCGACGCTGTGGGGCGCCGACGAGCGGTTCCACGAGTCCTACCTGTCGCGCTACCCCGGCTACTACCTCACCGGCGACAACGGCTACATCGACGCCGACGGCTACCTGTTCGTGATGGGCCGCACCGACGACGTGATCAACGTCGCCGGGCACCGGTTGTCGACCGGCTCGATGGAGGCGGTGCTCGCGGAGCATCCGGCGGTCGCCGAGTGCGCGGTGATCGGGGTGCACGACTCGCTGAAGGGACAGGTGCCGCGCGGGTTCGTGGTGCTGAAGTCCGGTGTGGACATCGCCGAAGAGACGCTGCGCGACGAGCTGGTCGCGGCGGTTCGGGCGCAGATCGGGCCGGTGGCGGCGTTCCGGGACGTGGCGGTGGTGGACGGGCTGCCCAAGACCCGCTCCGGGAAGATCCTGCGCAAGTCGATGCGCGAGATCGCCGATACCGGCGACACCAAGGTGCCCTCCACCATCGAGGACCCGGGGGTGCTGGACAAGCTGCGGCCCGCGCTTCGCGGCGAGGGGGGCCCAACTGTTGGGGGAGCTGGGTAAATATGTTTCGTTTCGGGTTGGCATGGTTTGCCGCGAAGGAACCTGGCAGGTAGGCCCGATACGCCCAGTTGGAGGCTGTCCGTTCCAAATTTGGTCTATACCTTTATGGGGCCGTTCCCCGATCATGGAGCGAGACACATGACCAGACCGCCCCTACCGACGGTTCGCAAGGCAGCGCTCGCCGTCGTGGCGGGTGCGCTGCTCACCGGTGGGCTCGTAGCTCCCGTCGGCGGCGCACCAGCCGTGGAGAACACCGCGATGGAAAACATCATCCCCGCCCCCGAGTCGGTGCAGCCGGCCCCCGGAACCACCTTCGAACTGACCGGGCAGACCTCGGTCAAAGCCGCCGGCGAAGCCGCCGAGGCCGGCGAGTACCTGGCCGGAATCCTGCGCCCGGCCACCGGATTCCCGGTGCCGGTCGACCAGCGCGCGCTCGGCTCCGGCGACATCTCGCTGGCGCTCGACGGATCGCCTGAGCTCGGCGCGGCCGGGTATCGACTGCAGGCGGCCGACGACAACATCGGCATACACGCGACCAGTGTCGAGGGCCTGTTCAACGGCGTGCAGACGCTGCGCCAGCTGCTGCCCGCCGCGATCGAGAGCCCGACCGAGCAGCCCGGGCCATGGACCGTGCCCGGCGGCGAGATCGTCGACAAGCCGAGGTTCGAGCACCGGGCCACAATGCTCGACGTCGCGCGGCACTTCTTCACCGTGGACCAGATCAAGCTCTACATCGACCAGGTCGCCCGCTACAAGATCAACTGGTTGCACTTGCACCTCACCGACGACCAGGGCTGGCGGATCCAGATCAACAGCTGGCCGCGGCTGACCGAGCACGGCGGCAGCACCGAGGTCGGCGGCGGCCCTGGCGGGTACTACACGCAGGAGGACTACGCGGAGATCGTCGAGTACGCCGCGTCCCGGCACATCACCGTCGTGCCGGAGATCGACATGCCCGGCCACACCAACGCCGCGCTCGCTTCCTACCCCGAGTTCAACTGCGACGGCGTCGCGCCGCCGCTGTACACCGGGATCGAGGTCGGCTTCAGCTCGTTCTGCGTGGACAAAGAGATCACCTACCAGTTCGTCGAAGACGTCGTCCGGGAGATCGCGGCGATCACCCCCGGGCCGTACCTGCACATCGGCGGCGACGAGGCGCACTCGACCACCGACGAGGACTACAAGCAGTTCTTCGAGCGGGTGATCCCGCTGCCCGCCAAGTACGGCAAGACCGCGCTGGGCTGGCACGAGTACGGCAAGGCGGCTCCGGAGGGCGACGCGGTGCTGCAGTACTGGGGCACCACCGACTTCGACCCGCTGCTCACCGATGCGGTCGCCCGGGGCAACAAGATCCTGGCCTCGCCGGCGAATAAGTCCTATTTGGACCAGAAGTACGACGAGAACACCGAGCTGGGCCTGCACTGGGCGGGTTACATCGAGGTCGCCGACGCCTACGGCTGGGATCCGGGCAGCTACCTGAAGGGCGTGCCGGAGGAGTCGATCCTCGGCGTGGAGGCACCGCTGTGGTCGGAAACCCTGGAGAACTCGGACCACATCGAGTTCATGGCCTTCCCCCGGCTACCGGCCATCGCCGAACTCGGCTGGTCTCCCAAGTCCGCCCAGAACTGGGAGTCCTTCAGCCAACGCCTGGCCACCCACGCCCCGCGACTGGCGGCATCGGGCATCGACTACCACCGATCCCCCCAAATCCCCTGGCAAGACTGAGTCGTTGAACAGGTGAGGGGCACCCTTGGGGTCGAGGACCGCCCACCACTCCGCCAGGGTCGGGCGCTCGGCGAGTCGGCGAAGGTGATCTGGGCGCCCAGGCGGCGCCACTTCTCCACCAGCGACATGATCCGCACCCAATCCAGGTCCCAGTCGATGAGGTTCTCCTCGTCGGTCAGTTCAGCCGGTTCCTCGTAAAGCAGCTCGGCAACCTGCGCCCGCACGTCTTCCAGTGTCAACGTCTGCGACATCCCCACGCTCTCCCCGGAACTCGTCAAGCCACTTCGGAGCCGTGCAGCACCAGCGGCCGCCCCAGCGCCGCCGAGGTGTCCACCACGGCGCACCGCTTGGCCGCGTAGTCCAGCGCCATCCGGTGCTCCGCCAACGAGAAGTCCGCGACGGCGTCGGCGGCCACGAACGCCTGGATGTCATGCTGGAACGCCTCGGCCGCGGTCATCAGGCAGCCGATGTGGGCGCAGGGCCCGGTGGTGGTCAGCTGGTCGAGCGCCACCTGACACCCCGGACGATCACCACCCACATCATCACTGCGCGAAATCGCCATCCGGCATGCGCGGCGAACGCCGATTTCGCGCGAAAACGCCAACCAGCAAGCACGGCGAACGCCGATTTCGCGCGAAAACGCCAACCAGCAAGCACGGCGAACGCCGATTTCGCGCGAAAACGCCAACCAGCAAGCACGGCGAACGCCGATTTCGCGCGAAAACGCCAACCAGCAAGCACGGCGAACGCCGATTTCGCGCGAAAACGCCAACCAGCAAGCACGGCGAACGCCGATTTCGCGCGAAAACGCGGCCCCTTCGACGCGGGCGGGTCAGCGCGCGATGCCCTGGACGAAGCCCAGGTCCAGGAGATCCTGCGGGCGCAGGCGCAGGCGTCCGGCGAGTTCCGGCACTTCGGCCGGGTCGTGCTTGAGGATCGCGGCGCTGGATTCCGGTGCTATCACGGCGAAGTACGCATCCGAGGTGATCCAGGTCCGCTCCGGGGCCGCCAGCGCCAGGGCACCGCCCGAGCCGCCCTCGCCGACGACCAGCGTGGTGACCGGCACCTGCGCGTCGGCGACCGCGGCGAAGACCTCCGCGATGGCCGGCCCGATGGCGCCGCGTTCGGCCGCCGCGTCGTTGGCCGCGCCCGGGGTGTCGACCAGCGTCAGCACGGGGATGCCGAGCTGGTCGGCGAGCCGAATCAGCCGGGCCGCGGTGCGGAACCCGGCCGGGGTGTTCGCGGTTCCCGTCTGGGCGGCGAAGGCGATGGTGCGCCCGTTGTGGTCGCCGAATCCGCAGATCATCCCCTCGTCGTAGCCACCGGCCCGGTCGCCGCTGATCTCGAAGCGCCGGGCGAGGTAGGCGTCCAGGTAGGCCCGGGCGCGCGGACGGTCGGCCGAGCGCGCCCGCTGCACCGCGTCCCAGCCGGTCGCGGGCAGGTCGCCTGCGGTCAGCGCGGCCGGGACCGGGGCGGGTTCAGCCGGCCAGACCAGCTGCTGCGGGTGCAGCAGCGACAACAGGTCCGCCAGCACGCGGGGCAGTTCGGCATCGTCGACGACCCGGTCGACCTGGCCGTCGGCAAGCTTGCCCTCGGCGTGGAACGCCTCGCCGTTATCCGCCGCGCTGCGCACCCGGCTGCCACCGAAGGCGACCGCCGCGCCGGACGTCGCCAGCACGACGTCGGCCGCCGCCGCCAGCGCTACCCACATGCCGCCGGTGGTCGGGTTGCGCAGCACCGCGACGTGCGGGATCCGGTCCTTGCGGGTCAGCAGGCAGGCCCGCGCGATCTCCTGCAACTGGCGCAGGGCGCAGATCCCCTCCTGCATGCGACTGCCGCCCGAAGCCACCAGCGAGATCACCGGCAGCCGGAGCTCCCGGGCCTGTTCGAAAGCCGCCACGATGCGCGCCCCGGACGCCTCCCCGACCGAGCCGCCGAGGAAGGCGAAGTCGAAGGCGACGAGCACCGCCTGCCGCGACCCGACCCAACCCCGCCCGCACAGGACAGACTCCTCCGCCCCAATCCGCTCGGTCGCGCGGGCGCGCTGGTCGTCGTAGCCGGGCCAGCCCAGCGGGCCGTCCGCTGCCGACGGCCCGGCCGGGGGCTCGAACTCCTCGAACCCTCGGCTGATCGATTCGACCAGCGCGCGAGCCGCGGAGTGCTCAGCCATGCTGCAGCGCTTTCTTCTGCACCTTGCCCATCTCGTTGCGCGGCAACGCATCCAGGAACCGCACCTCGCGCGGCCGCTTGTGCGGGGTGAGCAGCCGGGCGACATGGTCGGCCAACTCCTGCTCGGCGACCTGCTGGCCGGGTGCGAGCACGATCCAGGCGATGATGCGCTCGCCCAGGTCGGCGTCGGGCTCGCCGGTGACCGCGACCTCGGCGACCGCAGGGTGCTCCAGCAGGCAGTTCTCGATCTCGCCCGCGCCGATCTTGTAGCCGCCGCTCTTGATGATGTCGGTGGCCTTGCGGCCGACGATCCGGATGTAGCCGTCCGGCGCGCGGGTGGCCACGTCACCGGTGCGGAACCAGCCATCGACGAACGCCGCGTCGGTGGCGTCCGGCCGGTTGAGGTAGCCGCTGAACAGGTTCGAGCCACGCACCAGGATCTCGCCGACGGTCTCGTCGTCGCTGGCGGTGATCTCCTCGCCCTGCTCGTCGACGAGTTTGAGCTCGACCCCGGCGAACGGGCGCCCCACGTAGCCGGGCCGGCGGTCCCCGTCGGCGCGCACGCCGCAGTTCATGATCGTCTCGCTCATGCCGTAGCGCTCCACGACCCGCTGCCCGGTGAGGCGCTCGATGCGCTCGTGCTCGACCGCGAGCAGCGCCGCGGAACCGGAGACCAGCAGCCGTGCCTTGCCGACCGACCGCCCGATCTGCGGGTCGCGCTCGGCGTCCTCGGCCAGCCGGTGGTACATGGTCGGCACGCCGAACATCATCGTCGCGGGCCCGGCGAGCTCTTCGGCCACGGCGGCGGACGAGAACTTGCCCAGGTGGTGGACCGTCCCGCCGAGCCGCACCGGGCCGAGCGTGCCGAGGATCAGCCCGTGCACGTGGAACAACGGCAGGGCGTGCACCAGCACGTCGCGGTCGGTCCACTCCCAGGCCTCGGCCAGCGCGTCGAGGTTGGCGCGGATCGCGCGGCGGGGCAGCACCACGCCCTTCGGCGGCCCGGTGGTGCCCGAGGTGTAGACGATCAGCGCGGGGTCGTCCTCGCCGGCCTTCGACGGCAGCTCACCGCCGCGGGCACCCAGGTCAACCTCGTGCACCGGCACGTCGCCGAGCCCCTCCGGGCGCTGGAAACCGGGCGGGGCCAGCAGGAGTTCCGGCTTGCTGTCGCCGAGGATGTGCGCGAGCTCCCGCTCCCCCACCTTAGGGTTGATCGGCACCACCGCGACGCCAGCGCTCAGCCCTCCGATCACGGCGGCGCAGGTCTCCGGCGTGGCGGTCGCCCAAACCGCGATCCGCTTCGCGGTTCCGACCCGCTCGGCGATCGCGGCGGCCACCTCCGACAGTTCCCGGTAGTTCAGCGCGCGCGGCCCGAACCGCAGCGCCTCCTTCTCGTCGGGCTTTCGCAACTTGGGAAACAGCACCTGCGCCGCGCCGGCCATGACCACCTCCACGCTCCTCAATGTCCCGCCCGCGGACCCGCGATGCCCGGTGAGCCGGAAGCCGACAGTGGTCCACTGGCTCGACCACTTTCGCGCCGATCTCGACGCCGCGTCAAGGAAGTGTGGCAAAATTGGCTCATCCACTCGGCCAGATGGCCGGTGCTAGCCTTCTCTCCATTGATTCCCGGCCTGGAGGAACCCGGTGCCCGAAGCCCTGCGCCCACTCGCCCGCCCCCGCCTGTACGAGCAGGTGGTGCAGCGACTGCGGGAGCACGTGGCTGATTCGGGCCTGCGCGTCGGCGACCGGCTACCGCCGGAGCGGGAGCTCGCGGAGCGGCTCGGCGTCAGCCGGGCGTCGGTCAAACAGGCGATCGTCGTGCTCGAAGTGCAAGGCCTCGTCGAGGTGCGCCACGGCGGTGGCACCTACCTTCGCCGCGAATCGCTGGACGCGGAACCGGTCGCCGACCTGGTCGCGCGCAAGCGCCGCCTGCCGGAGGTTCTGGAGGCGCGAGAGGCGCTGGAGACCAAGCTCGCGGAGCTGGCCGCGCAGCGGCGCACCGAAGCAGACCTCGCCGAGATCGACGCGGCGCTGGCGGACATGCGCCGCGAGATAGCCGAAGGCGGGCTCGGCAGCGAGGGGGACCGCCGGTTCCACGCCGCGATCACCGCCGCCGCGCACAGCTCGCTGCTGGGCGACTTCATGCGGACCATCGCCGCGGAGATCACCGAGAGCCGCCAGGAGTCGCTGCGCCAACCCAACCGGCCGGGCAAGTCGCTGGCCCAGCACGAACGCATCGCCGAGGCGATCCGGGCGGGCAACCCGCGCGCGGCGGTCACCGCCATGCGCCGCCACCTCCAAACGGTCAGCCGGGTCCGCCTCCTCTCCTGGGACCCCGACGCCGAACCCGCCCGCCCAGACGAGATTTAAAAGGCACAAATTTCCACAGCACGAAACCACCGTCCGATTTGACGCAATTTCAATGAATTGATCTCAGTAGGGGGTTATGCGAGTCGGCCGTGTTCGAATTGGGTGAGTACGAGTGCGGCTTTGACGATGAGGCCGATTTTGCGGGGGCTGGTGGTGAAGTGTCGTAGGACGCGCCAACGGCCGGTGAGCAGGGCGAATCCACGTTCGCCGAGGGCGCGCAGGCCGCGCAGCAGTTTGTTGTAGGTCTGGTTGTCGACGTCGAGTGGGCGGCCTTTGCTGGTTTTGGGGCGTTTGATCGGGGTGAGGACCCCGGCTCCGGCACCCTGGTAGCCGCCGTCGGCCAGGGTGGGTAGGTTGAGCTGGGAGTAAGCCCAGTACAGGGCGCCGAGGACGTGGTTTTCAGCGGCGGTGATGTCGTGGATGGACCCGGGCTCGACGTCGGAGGCCCACAGCGGGAACCCGTCCGGGTCTGTCAGTGCTTGGATGTTGCCGGCTTGTTCGCGGGTTTTCCCGGAGTACCACAGGTCGATCTCGGCGCCTTTGGCACTGGTGGTCTTTTCGCCGAGACGGTCGGAGGAGAAGTTTTTGCCGTCCAGGATCAGATAGGCGTCGCCGTTGTCTTTGGCCCGTTGCAGGGCGTCGTGCAGATCCGGGGCCTGCGCGGCCAGTGCCTTGATGCCCTCGTCGACATACCGGTAGCCGGTGGCACGGGCGACACCGTGATCGCGAGCCAGTTTGGTGATGTCGGTATCGTCCCGGAACCACCGCAGGACCAGCACAGCCTGCCAGAACGTGGTCAACGCCCGGCGCCCCTTGCGGGTCCCTTTCCGGCGGCGTTCACCGGCCAACAGCCGGCTGAGGAAGACCACCAGTTCACGGGGAACATCGAGTTTGGCAGAATACGTGACCACGTGGGGCCCTCCCTGGTCGAAGATCCTTTCTTGGTCGAACTTCTTCTACCAGGGACCCCACGTCCCACTCTCCCCGGGCCAGCCCTACCCGATCACACACCCATTCCGGCAGGCCGCCCTCCAGAGACTTCTTACTGAGATCACCTCAATGGAAATCGAAGGTCCAATTTCAATGGAAATTGCTGGGAACGAAACTAGATTTCCGCAATTCGGTAGTTTTCCCTTCTTTCCGCTGACGACCAACCGTCGCGAGGGGGTGTCCCGGCGCGAAAATCCGTCCGGATGGGTGGCGGCCGGAAGTGGGTCGGTAGGCTCTGGCGGGCCTGTTCCAGCAGCTACGGAGCTTTCGACTTGATCCACCATCCGGGTTCGCAACGCGGGCGTGCCGTCGGCCGGGTGGTCCGATGATCGGGTGGTTGCTGGCCACCGCGGGCACGGCCGCGCTCGGCAGCGTGTTCCCACTGGTCAACATCGAGCTCTACCTGCTCGGCGTGGTCTCCACCGTGGACGGCGTCGGCTGGTGGGCGTTCGGGCTGGCCGCGGCCGTCGGCCAAATCGCCGGGAAGACGCTGTTCTACCTGGCGGGCAAGGGCGGCTTCGCGCTCGGCGAGCGGTTGCGCAAACGCGTCGAAGCCAAGCGTCGCCGCAGGTGGTCCGCCTGGTTCGAGAAGTTCCACCAGCGGACGCAGGAACGCCCGTGGTGGGGACTGGGCGTGTTCTGCCTAAGCGCCGTCCCCGGCATCCCGCCCTACAGCCTGATGTGCTTCCTCTCCGGTGCGGCCGGCATTCCGCTGATCGGCTTCCTCGTCGCGAGCCTCATCGGCCGCTCGCTGCACTTCCTGATCGTCGCCGGTGCGCCGGAACTGCTGCACTGGCTCCCCGCCGCGCTCGGCTCGTAACCGTGGCATCCCGGCCCGGGTGACCGGGAACCCGTTGGGGCGGTTCAGCCGACACCGAGGGGAGCAGCCGCGATCGACAACGATGGGCACGACGCCAAGCAACGACAGCTTGATGATCCGGCTGGGCGGTCCGAACTTCGCGCAGCTGCCGGTCAACCGCCCGGTGGCCGAGGTCGCCAACAACCGGCGGGACGGCTACGGGCAGCAGCGCGTCCACAAGGGACGGACCAGCTACGTCGAGAACAGCCTCGGCGGCGGTTGCCCGGCCTGGCCGACGAGGGTGCCTTCCCGCACTACCAGGAGAAGGCCGAGAGGCACAAGATCCGCAGGCGCAGCGAAAGCTTCAAGGACTTCTACCGCCAGGCCACTCTGTTCTGAAACAACATGGCCCACTCGGAGAAGGAGCACATTGTCGCGGCGTTTTGATCGTGCCGGGTGGCGCGGCCGTATTCACGACGCGTGAGATGAAGCGAACGGACAGTGATGATGTGTGTAGTGACGCCGCTGGTGGGTCTGACCCTCGAACGGACTGACGGCTTGCCTGTCCTGGAACGGATCTGTCGGCCTTACCGGGCGTTGCTACGCACGCGGCCGGACGGGCGTTTGTGACCTTATAGGAGCTTGGCTAGAAGCCCCGTCACTGTCTTGTCCTCCCGCCCGACCGGCGCGTGCCGCCCGAGGTAACGGACACAAGGACGGACAGGACCAGCATGACGCAAGAAAGCCCGCGGGTCATCGGCGGAGTCGATTCCCATGGCCAGACCCATCACGGCGCGGTGATCGACCAGGTGGGCCGGCACCTGGCCGACAAGGAGTTCCCCACCACCACCGATGGCTACCGGCGGCTACTGGAATGGATGCGGTCGCACGGACAGCTCGTCGCGATCGGGGTCGAGGGAACCGGTGCCTACGGCGCCGAGCTCGCCCGGGTACTCACCGCCTCTGGCATCACCGTCATCGAGGTGGATCGCCCCGACCGTAAAACCCGTCGCCTAAAAGGAAAAACAGACCCGATCGATGCCTACGCCGCAGCCACCGCGGTCCTGGCCGAACGCGCCACCGGCATCCCGAAAAGCCGTGACGGTGTGGTCGAGGCCATCCGCGCCCTGCGCGTGACCCGCACCAGCGCGGTCAAAGCCCGCACCCAGGCGATCAACCAGATCCATTCACTGCTGGTCTCCGCACCCGCGGTGCTACGCGAACAGACCACCGGCCTGAACACCGCCGCACTGATCACCACCCTGGCCCGGCTACGACCCGGCCAGGACCTAGCCCACCCGGCGACGGCCACCCGCGCCGCCCTGCGCCTACTGGCACGGCGCTACCAGGCCCTCGACACCGAGATCGCCGAACTCGACAACGCCATCGCCCCGCTGATCCTGCAGGCCTGCCCGGAGCTGCTGGAACTCCGCGGCGTCGGCACCCAGACCGCCGGTACCCTCCTGGTTGCCGCCGGCGACAACCCCGAACGCATGCGCTCCGAAGCCGCGTTCGCCCACCTCACCGGAGCCGCCCCCATCCCCGCCTCCTCCGGCCGCACCGACCGCCACCGCCTCGACCGCGGCGGCAACCGCGCCGCCAACAACGCCCTCTACACCATCGTCCTGGTCCGCATGCGCCACGACGAACGAACCCGCGCCTACGTCGAACGCCGCACCCAGGAAGGACTCACCAAAAAAGACATCATCCGCTGCCTCAAACGCTACGTCGCCCGCGAGGTCTACCACGCACTCACCACCACCCCCACAACACAACAAACCCCTCCAAAAACCGCCGCTTGACATCTATAGGAGCATCTGTTCGCCCGCTCTATCGAGATTCACTGTCCGTTCGCTCCAAACGGATCGCATCGCAACCTGCAGCCGACCACCCAGGGTCACGTTTCGTACCGACGTGATGACGCACGCGATGCCGATTGGGCCCCGCCGCTCGCATCTCTTACCGTGGCAGCTTGTGAACGTCTTTCGAACAATGCCCGTCGAGGACGTACTGACCCGCGGCGAGCGCAGCGGCCTGATCCGCCGGCTCACCGGGCGCGACCTGGTCGGCTTCGGCACCGGCATCATCATCGGCACCGGGGTGTTCACGCTCGCCGGGATCGAGGCCAAGGAGCACGCCGGACCCTCGGTGGTGCTGTCATTCGTGGTCGGCGGCATCGTCGCGGCGCTGGCCGCGCTCGCCTACGCCGAGCTCGCCTCGGCGGTGCCGACCGCAGGCAGTGCCTACACCTACGGCTACGCCACGCTCGGCGAGCTGTTCGCCTGGATCATCGGCTGGGACCTGCTGCTGGAGTTCGCGCTAGGCGCGGCGGTGGTATCGCGCAGCTGGTCGGGCTACGTCTCGAACCTGCTCGGCCTGCCCCCGCAGTGGTTCGGCGAGGACGCCGCTGTCAACGTCGGCGCGATCCTGATCATCGCGATCCTGACCGTCATCGCAGTGATCGGCATACGCGAATCGTCGTGGGTGACCAACGCGCTGGTCGTGGTCA
Organism: Saccharopolyspora sp. ASAGF58; assembly: GCF_012277335.1. Lineage (NCBI taxonomy): Bacteria > Bacillati > Actinomycetota > Actinomycetes > Pseudonocardiales > Pseudonocardiaceae > Saccharopolyspora > Saccharopolyspora sp. ASAGF58. Next base: position 7,652,822 of record NZ_CP040605.1, read on the forward strand.
AGGTCGCGGTGTGCGTGCTGGTGATCGTCGCCGGGCTGTTCTTCGTCAGGGGCGCCAACCTCGTGCCGTTCATCCCGCCCGCCCAGCCCGCGCCGACCACCGCGAGCGTGCTGGAACAGCCGCTACTGCAGGCGGCGCTGGGCATGGAGCAGTCCATGTACGGCATCGGCGGCATGTTCACCGCGGCGGCGATCGTGTTCTTCGCCTACACCGGCTTCGAGGCGCTGGCCAACCTCGGCGAGGAGACCAAGCACCCGAAGCGCGACCTGCCCATCGGGCTACTCGGCAGCCTGATCGTGTGCACCCTGCTGTACGTCGCGGTCGCGGTCGTGCTCACCGCGATGGTGGACTACCGGCAGATCGACGAGGCTGCCCCGCTGGCGGCGGCCTTCCAGACCGTCGGTCAGCCGTGGGTGGCGGCGCTGATCGCGCTCGGCGCGGTGACCGGGCTGACGTCGGTGATGATGGTCGAGCTGGTCACCATCGGCCGCATCGGCTTCGCGATGAGCCGCGACGGCCTGCTGCCGCCGAAGCTCTCCCAGGTGCACCCGAAGTGGGGCACGCCGCACCGGATGACCATCGGCGGCGCGGTGGTGATCATGCTGCTGGCCGGGTTCATCCCGATCTCCGAGCTGGCCGACATGGTCAGCATCGGCGCGCTGTCCGGCTTCGTCATCGTCGCCATCGCGGTCCCGGTGCTGCGCCGCCGCAAGCCGGAACTGCACCGCCCGTTCCGGATGCCGCTGTCGCCGGTGCTACCGATCATCACCGCCCTGGCGTGCCTGTACCTGATGTCCAACCTGGACATCATCACGTGGCTGCGCTTCGCGACCTGGCTGGTGCTGGGCCTGGTGATCTACTTCGGCTACGGCCACCGCCACGCCCGCCTGGCCAACCCCACTCCGGAAGCCGCCCGCGACTAACTCCGTCCGAACGATCCGCCATCGGCGTCCGACAGAATTCCGGGTGAAGGGCACTTTGACCGATTTTGCCGGCCAATGATGATGCCCTTCACCCGCTGCAAATCGTGCACTCAGGCCGCGGCGAGTTCTTCAATCGCCTTGGTGCCGAGGCCGATGAGCGCGGCGAGGTTCTCCCGGCCGATGCTGAGGACGTACTCGCTGTTGCGTCCACAGTAGAGAATCACGAGATCGTTCAGTCGATCGATCTCGTACCGCATCGGCACCTCGTCCTCCATCTCAACCTTCCAGCGCTTTGCTGACCTCGAGGCCAGCGCCACGGAGATCAAGAGTTGCGAATCAGGAATCATCCCAGGCCTTTTGCAAGCTCCCAGCTACATCAACGCTGTCTTCGACGAGGCCGACGGAGCTTGGTGGGGCGCAGAAGACCCCGAACGCGAGCAACGTGTTGCTTTCCGACTCGAACGTCAGGTGCGAACGCTGAACCATGACACCACGAAGTCCCTCCACTTCGTGGTGTCCGAGGAAGTCCTACACGCAAGAGTCGGCGTTCCTGACGTCATGCGGGAGGTTGGCACACATCCTGCACTTGACGAACAACCGGAACGACCTCGTCGTCCAGGTGCTACGACACGATGCCCAGAACCCAACGAGGGGCGGTGGGCTCACCGTCTTCGGCTTCGGGCACAGGGGAACACCGGTTGGCTTCTCGACGACGCTGTTCGGGCCTTCCACCTACTACCAAGACACCACTGACATTGCGATCATGTCTCGTGTGTTCGACCGCATGCGGACCCCGGCGCTCAGTCCGCGCGCATCCTTGCGGTTGATCGAGCAAATCTTGGAGGGTATGGAATGACGTCGCGAACTCCTCTCAACACCGACTGGTTCAAGAGCTCCCGGAGCACCGCGAGCAGCGACAACTGCGTCGAGGTCCAGTTGCTCGGCAGCGCCGTTTGCGTGCGGGACTCGAAGGCTCCCGAAGACGGCGTGCTCAGCTTCGGCTCCGCCACTTGGAGCACCTTCCTGGCTTCCTTAAAGGTATAGCGTTTCCGCTGATCAGGGCCCGTGAGTACTTTTGGGGGCTATAACACCCAAAAGCGCTCACGGGTCTTCAGCAGCGGAAACGGTGCGCCTTGCCAGTACGACCTCGGCGAGGGCTACGACCAGGGCGGCCGTGACGAAGCCGACCGAGACGATCAGGCCGTCCGAGATCGCCGCGTCGAAGCCGCTCGTCGTCAGGGTGCCGAAGAACAGACCCGAGGCCGCCGCCGTGCCCACCGCCGAGCCGATGCGCTGGCCCGTCTGCTGGACTCCCGCCGCCGTCCCGCCGTGGGCGGCGTCGATCTCGCTCAGTGTCACCGTCTGGTTCGGCGAGATCACCAGGCCGCTGCCGGTTCCGGCGATCAGCAGTGGCAGGGCCGTCACCATTCCAGCCGCCTCTCCCGGATGCGTGGCCAGCAGCAGGTCCGTCGCCAGCAGGCCGAGCAGCGCCGCCGCTAAGCCGATGATCACCAATCTTCGGCCCATCCGGTGCACGATCCGGCCGCCGACGGCCGACGCCACCGCCGAGCCGACCGCGAACGGCGTCAGCGCCAGGCCGGCCTGCAGCGCCGAATAGCCGAGGCCGCGCTGGAAGTACACCGCCAGCACGAAGAAGATGCTGGTGAACCCGGCGAAGTACAGCAGCCCCAGCGTTGCGCCGAACGAGTAGCTGCGGATCTTCAGCAGCCGCATGTTCACCAGCGGCACGCGCCCCCTCGCCCGGTACCAGTACTCCCACGCCACGAACAGCGCCAGCAGGACCGCGGCGACGATCATTAGGAACCACGGCGCGCCATGGCCGCTCTCCTGCTCGACCAGCGGCAACAACAGGCACAGCAGGCCACCACCAAGCAGCAGCACCCCGACCAGGTCGAGGCTGCGGGACTGTTCGCGCTCGCCGTCGCGCGGCAGCACCCGCAGCCCGTAGAGCACCGCCGCGATACCGATGGGCAGGTTCACGAAGAACACCCAGCGCCAGCCGTGCTCCTGCCCGGCGAGCTGGATGATCAGGCCGCCCAGCAGCGGGCCGATCGCCGTCGAGATGCCGACCACCGCGCCGAACAGGCCGAAAGCCTTGCCGCGCTCGCGGCCGTGGAACAGCTGCTGCATAAGGCCGAGCACCTGCGGGTTGAGCAACCCGCCGGCCACCCCCTGCAGCAGGCGGGCGATGACCAGCCACAGCGGGGTCAACGCGAATCCGGCCAGTGCGCTGGCCAGCGTGAAAGCCGCCAGCGCCAGCAGGAATATCCGGCTGCGGCCCCGGTCGTCGCCGAGCCGACCGGCCGGCACCAGGACCAGGCCGAAGGTCAGGGCGTAGCCGGAGACCACCCATGACAGCGCCGCCGCCGGCGCGTCCAGCCCCTGCTGGATCGACGGCAGCGCGACGTTGACGATGCTGACGTCGAGCAGGGTCATGAAGCCGGCGACCAGGCAGATGGCCAGTACTCGCCAGCGCCGCGCGCTCTCCTGCCCCGCGGCGGTCTTCGCCACCGGCCTGGTGCTGTTCACGAGTTCAGCTCAGCACGTTCGTTCTGCGCTCGCACCATCCGAGACTCGCACCGGCATTGCGACCGACTGACTTATCAATCACAACCCACTCCATGCGTGATCGTCGCCACGGGCCATGTTAACGCGATTGGCTAGGCATGTTGCTCTAATGCGAGGCAGCCCACGGCAACCCACCGGGATCGCAACACGAACAGTTCATTGCGATTCTCGCAACGTGCTGTTAGCGTTCCGTCCCGTGGAAGACACGACGGCCACGTTGCGCCAGCGAGTGCGCGATGTGTTGCGCAAGTATCCCGGGAGCCAGCGTGCCTTCGCCGAGCGAATCGGACTGGACCCAACGAAGCTCTCCAAGTCGCTGACCGGGACCCGCCGGTTCACCCCGGTCGAGCTCACCCGGATCGCCGAGCTCACCGGCGTCACGGTGAACTGGCTGATCAACGGCGGCGACGACATCGAGACGGTTGCCGCCGCGCCGCAGCGCACCGCACGGCCCGGGCGCGAACCCGGCGACCTCCGCGAAGCGGGCCGGTACCAGCAGATCCTCGACGCCGCCTGGACGCTGATCGCCGAGCGCGGCTACCACTCGGTGCGGGTCGCCGACGTCGCCAAGGCCTGCGGCACCAGCGCCGCGACCATCCACTACTACTTCCCCGGCCGCAACGACCTGCTCACCGAGACCCTCCGCTACTCGGTGCGGCTGGCCTTCGACCGGCAGGTCGCCGAGCTGCACAGCATCGAGGACGCCCACGAACGCCTGCTGAGGCTGGTGGAGCTCCAGCTGCCCACGCCGGGCCTGCTGCGCGCGGAGTGGTCGATCTGGCTGCAGGTGTGGACCGAGAGCGCCCTGAACCCAGATCTCCAGGTGCTGCACAGCGATTCCTACACGCGCTGGCACGACACGATCGCCCGCACCATCCGGCAGGGCCAGCAGCAGGGCGTGTTCACCGACACCGACGCGGAAGAGCTCACCGTGACGCTGACCGCGCTCATCGACGGGCTGGGCATCCAGGTGCTCGCCGGGCGGCCCGGCCGGTCGGTGGAGCGGATGCGGCGGGTGCTGCGCGAGTTCGTCGAGCGCGAGATCGTCCGGCATTGAAGTGAAAGACCCCACCCGGGCGCGGATTCCGGTGCGCCCGGGCGATCAGCCGCCCCCACGGAAGGGAGAGCCCCATGGGCAACGAAGTGATCATCACCGCCGCGCTCACCGGCGCCGGTGACACCACCGGCAAGAGCGAGTTCGTCCCGGTCACCCCGGAGCAGATCGCCAAGTCCGCGGTGGAGGCCGCCGCGGCCGGCGCAGCCGTGGTGCACATCCACGTCCGCAACATCGAGACCGGGCAGGGCTCCCGCGACGTGTCGCTCTACCGCGAGGCGGTGGAGCGGATCAAGGAGACCGGGATCGACGTGGTCATCAACCTGACCGCAGGGATGGGCGGCGACCTGGTCATCGACGTCGACGACCCGCTCAAGCCGGTGGACGGCACCGACCTGGTCAACGGCCTGGACCGGCTGCCGCACGTCGAGGAGCTGTTGCCGGACATCTGCACGCTGGACTGCGGTTCGCTGAACTTCGGGGAGGGCAGCCAGCTCTACATCTCCACCCCGGACATGCTGCGCGCCGGCGCCAAGCGGATCCAGGAGCTGGGCGTCAAGCCGGAGCTGGAGATCTTCGACTCCGGCAACCTGTGGTTCGCCACCAAGCTGATCGAGGAGGGTCTGATCGACGACCCGCCGCTGTTTCAGCTGTGCGCGGGCATCCCGTGGGGCGCCCCGCCGGACCCGGGCCTGCTGCAGGCGATGGTGCACATGCTGCCCGCCGGCGCGAACTGGGCGAGCTTCGCCATCGGCCGCGACCAGCTGCGCTGGGTGGGCCTGACGGCCGCGCTGGGCGGCAACGTCCGCGTCGGCCTGGAGGACAACCTCTACCTGAGCCGGGGGGTCAAGGCCACCAACGGACAGCTGGTCGAACGCGCGGTGACGATCGTCGAGGGCATGGGCATCCGGGTCGCCACCCCGGACCAGGCCCGCGAACAGCTCGGCCTCGAGAAGCGTTGACACCAGACGTTCCGTAGGCCCTGGCGATTTCGCGCGAAATCGCCATCCGTCCCCCGTGCAGACCGCCGATTTCGCGCGAAATCGCCGCCCGTCCCCCGTGCAGACTGGCGATTTCGCGCGAAATCGCCGCCCCCGACGCGAGCGGCTGCGGCCGCGTCGAAGACGACCTCGAAAAGGAATCCCAAGTTGAACGAGAACACCCCCTCCCCCGCGGCGGTGCGGCGGGTCACGTGCATCGGTGCCGGTGTCATCGGCGGCGGTTGGGTCGCGCACTTCCTGGCGCGCGGCTACCAGGTGACCGCGTGGGACCCGGCCCCGGACTTCGAGGCCAAGCTGCGTCGGCTGGTCGACGCCGCGTGGCCCGCCCTGATCGAACTCGGGTTGGCCGACGGCGCCTCCTGCGACAACCTCGTCATCGCCCCGACTCTGGCAGAAGCCGTCGCCGAGGCCGATTTCGTGCAGGAGAGCGCGCCGGAAGACCTTGCGCTCAAACGGGATCTGCTGGCCCGCATCGACGCGGCGACCCCGGCGGGCGTCGTGGTCTCGTCGTCCACCTCCGGCTACGGCATGACCGAGATGCAGGTGGACTGCCCGATGCCGCAGCGGTTCGTGGTCGGGCACCCGTTCAACCCGCCATACCTCATCCCGCTGGTCGAGGTCGTCGGCGGCGAGCGGACCGAGCCGTGGGCGGTGCAGTGGGCAGCGGAGTTCTTCGAGGTCGCCGGCAAGTCGGTGATCACCATGGACCGCGAGGTTCCGGGCTTCATCGCCAACCGGCTGCAGGAGGCGATCTGGCGCGAGGCGCTGCACATGGTCGCCAACGGCGAGGCCACACCGGCGCAGATCGACGCTTCGATCACCGAAGGGCCCGGCCTGCGCTGGCCGCTGCTCGGACCGTGCCTGACCTTCCACCTTGCCGGTGGTGAGGGCGGCATGGCGCACATGCTGGACCACTTCGGCCCGTCGCTGAAGTCGCCGTGGACCCGGCTGGAGGCGCCGGAGCTCACCGACGAGCTGCGCGACGCCATGGTCAAGGGCTGCGAGGAGGCCGCCGACGGCCGCAGCATCGCCGAACTGATCGCCGACCGCGACCTCGCGGTGATCGCCGTCATGCGTGCGATCGATGGCGTGCGCAACGGCAAGCCGTGACCGGGCTGCGGGAGTACCGGCAGCGGGTCCGTCCGGAGTGGATCGACTACAACGGCCACCTCAGCGAGGCCTACTACGTGCTGGTGTTCGGGTTCGCCACCGACGCGGTGATGGATCAGGTGGGGCTGGACGCGTCCTACCGCACCGACACGGGCTGCTCGCTTTACACGGTGGAGGCCCACGTGCGTTACCTGCGGGAGGTCAAGTCGGCTTCGGACCTGGTGGTGACCAGCCGCATCGTGAGCACTGGCGCCAAAAAGGTTCACATCTGCCACGAGATGTCGGTCGACGGTGCATTGGTGGCGACCGAGGAGATCATGGCGCTGCACGTGAACGGCCAGCAGGGCGGCACGACTCCGTTCCCGACGGCTGTGGCGGAGCGGTTCGCCGACCTGGCCGAGCCCGCGCCGGAGTACGCGGGCCGATCCATCGGCTGAACGCCTCAGGTGAGCGGGACCCCTGGGTCCCGCTCACCTGGCGACAACAACCCGGTCGAGCACCGCACACCGCTGGCTAGGACGAGGAGCGTGTCGGCGGCAGCGAGCATCCGGGCTTCGGGATATCCGCCGACGGCCAGGAATCCGGCGCAAGAGGCCGCCGCGCCCAACACCAGCGCGAGGACGAGTTCCGCGGGCCCAGACCGACAATGCCGAGATCGTTTCGCGCCGTGCCACACCCGCATCAAGTAGACCGTACACAACACCTGGTTCACGTAGACCGCACCCGACACCACGAGCAAGCCAGAAACCCGGATGCCGCAACGAGGTTGTGCGCGCCGCGCCGTGCGGACGGGACCACCGCCAGCCGGCCAAGGCTGCCACGGCGGACAAGACGATCAGGGCGCCCAGGACGGCCGACACCATTTTCTCCCAGGTTGAAAGCGCGTTCGAGCGCGTTCGAGGCAGCGGCTATCCGGGGAAGGCGGGAGGTTGACCACGTCCATTCCCCCGCGCTGGGCGTACCGTTGACGGCAACAACCTGTGTCCTCGGGAGGTCGCGGGTGAACTCGACCGGTTTCGCGTCGGCGCACGACCGCGCCCGCGGGTTGTTCACAGGAGTCGGACTCGGCGACGCCATGGGCGCCCCGTTCGAAGGCAAGCCATCGGTCAGCGAGCTGACCTTGCGGGAGTTCGAGCACTCCAACCACCAGCTGCGCTACACCGACGACACCGCGCTGACCATCGCCGTGGCCAAACACCTGCTGGAGCGTGCCCGCCTCGGCGGGCACCTGCTAGACGAGGGCGAGCTCGCCGCCGCCCTCGCCTGCGCCTGGAACCGGGAACCGTGGCGCGGATTCGCAACCTCGGCGGCGGACCTATTCGGGCAGCTCAACTCGGGCGTGCCGTGGCGGGATGCGGCCGTGTCGATGTTCCGCGGGCAGGGTTCGTTCGGCAACGGCGCCGCGATGCGCTGCGCGCCGGTGGCGTTGGCCGCGCAAAGCGCCCACCACGCCGCGGAACTGGGCCGCCGCGCGGCATCGGTGACCCATGGCCACCCCGACGGGCAGGAAGGCGCGGCGGTGCAGGCCTGCAGCGCGTACCTGGCCCTGCACACCCGCGGGTCGCTCGACCCGGAATCTTTCCTGCGCAAGCTGGCCCACGTCATCCACGAACCGGGGTGGGTGCGGCGGCTGCAAGCGGTCGCCGCACAGCTTGGGCACCGGGACCCGCACCGCGCCGCCGAGGAGCTCGGCAACGACGTGCGGGCCACGCATTCGGTGCCGCTGGCGCTGTGGGCGTTCCTCGGCCACGCCGAAAGCCCGGTCGACGTCGTGCGGCAGTGCATCCGGGCCGGCGGCGACACCGACACCATCGCCAGCATGGCGGCGGCGCTCACCGGGGCCATGCGCGGCGCCGCTGGCTGGCCGCAGTCATGGCTGCGCCGCTTGGAGGGTCTCCACCGGCTGCACGACCTGGGCGACCAACTCGCGCGGTTGTCGCCGTGAGCCGCGCGCCGTGTGGCCGGGCTCGTTACCGTTGCGGTTGATCCGGCCAGCAACCGACTGGAGGAATCGATGGACCCCGAAACCCCGGAAGCCGACGCCGCCGAACAGGCGCGCCAAGCCGAGGAAATGCCCGACGAGGAAGAGCCGGAACAGATCGAGGTCCCCCTCGACGCCGACCCCGCGGACCTCGCCGACCAGCACCGCCCGGTCCCGGTGGACGACTCCTACGACCACGACTGACCGGTCCACCGGCGATTCCAGCGAGCGTTCTCCAACCTCTTCTTGCGTAGCGGTGCGGGTAACGGAACCCCAGCGGCCTTCTCGGCTGTGGGAGCCCGGACGCACGTATGACCACGCGTCCGGGCTGGCCTCTCGGTCGGCATCGTGCTGGTCGACCCGATCTTGCGGAGCCTCGCCGAGGCCCGCAGCGCCGCCGCCGAGCACTGAAGCCAGCCCCGCCAGCCGGGGTTGGCGCAATTTCGCGAGAAATTGACCGTCACCCGGGTGAACGTCAATTTCTCGCGAAATTGCACCCCGCCCCACGGCACGGCGCGGGGTGATCACGGAACGTGGTGGGTCGCTTCATCAGGGGTTGGTGCGATTTCTCGCGAAATTGTCCGCACCTGCGGGCTGGGCGGATCAGGGTTGGCAGTTGGGGCAGTGTGGTATGCGACTCCGGCTTCGACGCCGTCGAGAAGACCGCTGAGAACCCGCGGCGGTGCCAGTTGCGAGGTGGGCCGAGGCGGCTACGCCGCTTGCGGCAGCCCCGTACCGATGGGGCTTCCAGCGTCGCGGCTGCGGATCGGCCAGGATGGGCTCAATGCGAATCGGCGCGCTGATTTCCGATTGAAATCGCCTCAGAGCCTGTCGGCGAATGCCGTCCGCGCCTTTGGAAGCGGCGTAGCCGCTTGCATTCACCTTGCCAAGACGACCATCGGCGGGTTCTGAGAGGTTTTCTGGCGAGGACGGCCCCTCCGCCGCGTATTGGACATACATCAGGAGGGGCACCCGCAGTCCAGGGAACCTCTCAGGTTCCGCTAAGCGACCACCCACCCAGACCATTCACCAACAGGCTCTCACACCGGGTCGGGCAGGACTCGGCCGGGGTTGAGGATGCCGTGGGGGTCGAGGGCGTTCTTGATCGTTCGCTGGGTCCATAGGCCCGCGTTGTCGAGCTCCTCACCCAGCCAGCGCCGCTTGAGGTGGCCGACGCCGTGCTCACCGGTGATGGTGCCGCCGAGCTCCAGCCCCAGTTCCATGATCGCGTCGAACGCGTGCTGCGCGCGGACCACCTCGTCCGGGGCGTCGGAATCGAAGGCGACGACCGGATGCATGTTGCCGTCGCCGGCATGCCCGGCGCACAGCACCTGCACCCGGTGCTGCTCCGCGATCCTCCCCAGTCCCTCGACCAGGTCCACCAGCCGCCGCCGGGGTACGCACACGTCGTCGACCAGCAGCGACAGGCCGAGCTTCTCGTGGGCGTCCCCGACCAGCCGCCGGGCCCGCATCAGGAGCTCGCCCTCGGCCGGGTCGTCCGCGACGACCACCTCGGTGGCGGCGAAGGAACGAGCCACGCGCTCGAAGGCCGCCAGGTCGGCCGGAGCGGCCTCGCCGCGGTCGGACTGCACGAGGAGCATTCCTGCCACGCCGTCCGGGAAGCCGAGGTCTGCGATGCGCTGCACCGCGCGCACCGTCGGGGCGTCCATGAACTCCAGCACCGACGGCCGGTAGCCCTCCCCCAGGTATCCGGCGACGGCGCGGGCCGCGTCGGCGATCGTCGGGAAGAACGCGACCGCGGTCAGCGGCTGCGCTGCGGCCGGCCGCAGCGCGACGGTGACCTCGGTGACCACGCCGAGGGTTCCCTCGGAGCCGACCATCAGCCGGGTCAGGTCGTAGCCGGCGACGCCTTTGGCGGTGCGGCGCCCCGTGCGCATCACCCGGCCGTCGGCGAGCACCACCTCCAGGCCGCGCACGAAGTCGCCGGTCACGCCGTACTTCACGCAGCACATGCCCCCGGCGTTGGTGGCCACGTTGCCACCGATGGTAGAGATGCTGCGGGAACCCGGGTCGGGCGGGTAGAACAGCCCGTGCTCGGCGGCCTTCGCCGCGAACACGCCGTTGACAACGCCGGGCTGCACGACGGCGATCTGCTCGCCGGTGTCGATCTCGACGATCTGGTCCATCTTCTCCAGCGAGAGCAGGATGCAGCCGTCGATGGCGTTGGCCGCACCGGACAGCCCGGAGCGCGCGCCCTGCGGCACCACCGGAACCCGGTTCTCGTGCGCCCATTTCAGCGTCGTCGCGACGTCCTCAGTGGACCGCGCGCGGACCAGCACCGATGGTTTTCCGGCCGGGCAGAAGGTGGCCCGGTCCCTGCGGTGGGCCTCCAGCACGTCGACGTCGTCGAACACGCGGCCTTCCGGCAACAGCTCCCGCAGCGGGTGCACGTCAGTGGCGGTCATCGGCTGCTCTCGTCTCCGGCCTCGGGGCGCATGGTCTTACTTCTGAACCTAACCCGTGCCACTGCGGATCTCCCAGCTCCAGGACCGCAGTGTGCGCTTGCTCGCGCGGGAACGATCATGGCCCACCCGCCGAGCGACGCCGCAGTTCACCCGCGACTATCCGGACCAAAGGCCGAACAAGGCGGCAAATCCCTCGCGCCAGCTCGGCCACATCGGCCGCCAGCCCAGCGTTTCGCGTAATCGGAAGTTGGTGGCACCGCGCTGCTCGGTCAGCTGGTGCACGGTCAACCAGTCCAACTGCGCCCTGGCCTGGTCCATGGTCAGCGAAACCGGGGCCGGGCCGCCCGCCATCCGCGCGTAGGCCGGTAACCATTCCATCGATTCGGCGGGCTCGTTGTCCACGACGTTGTAGGCGCCTGGCTCACCGCCGGTGACCAACGCGAGCACCGCCCCGGCCGCGTCGTCGACGTGGGTGAACGACGTCAGGCCGACGCCGTCGTCCACCAGCGGTAGCGCGCTGCCGCAGACCCGCGCGTGGATCGTCCCGCCCGGCGCGTAGTGGGTGTTCGGGCCGTACAGCGCGCCGTAGCGCAGCGCGACGCCCTCGATGTCCGGACAGGTCAGCACCGCTTCTTCTATCGCCGCAAGGGCTCGGACCGCGTCGCCCCAGCAGCCCGGCGCGTCTGTCCACAGTGGTGATTCCTCGTCCAGCACGTCGTGCCCGTGCGGGCGGTAGGCGGCGGTCATGCTCTGACCGATGATGCGCCGCGCGCCCACCTCGACGGCGGCCTCGACCAGATTCCGGGACCCGCGCTCGCGCAACTGCGCGGTGCGCCGCAAGCCCTCGTCCAGGTCGGCTCTTCCGAAGCCGGACGTCTGGTCGATGACCACGTCCGGCTCGACGCGGCGCAATTCCCGGCGCAATCCGGCCGAATCCAACAGGTCGGCGACTGCGACGTCGTCGGCCGGAGCCGCGCCGTCCAGCCGGTCCGCGTGGCGGACGAGCGCGGTCACGTGATGACCGCGTTCCCGCAGCAGCGGAAGCAGTGTTCTCCCGACCACGCCGGTCGCACCGGCGACAACCACACGCAGGGGCACTTCGACCTCGCACCGGGTTAAACGTCAGCGGGCTGGAAGCGTACCCCGGCAACGTACCCCTTAATGAGTGAAAAGGGTTGTCCTCCTCGGCGGCAGACCGGCACCGCAGGCGGCCCGGATCTGCCGCCCATCGGAGGCGGCATCAGAGCTCTCTCCGATGCGTCGTCATGCCTGTCCGGCACGACCTGGTTCAGATCACGCGGATGTCCGCGGCCTGCGGACCCTTCGGCCCCTGAGCGATCTCGAACTCCACCCGCTGCTCTTCCTCCAGCGTGCGGAAACCGGTGGACTGGATCGCGGAGTAGTGGGCGAAGACGTCAGCGCCACCGCCGTCGGGGGTGATGAACCCGTAGCCCTTCTCCGCGTTGAACCACTTCACCTTACCGGTAGCCATTCCTTGTTTCTCCTGATTCTGCTGGCCAGGGTCGACACTGCGCAGACCCCCGGTCGCCGAGCTGATCACCCGGTGCCCAACGCTGCTGCGGAGCACCACGGCACAAAAAAAGTGCCTGCGTTCTGGCAGGCACTTTCCAGTACTGCTGGGACCAAAACTGCAACCACCGCAAAGCTAGCACTCCGACTGCGGGTTGTCACACATCGATTGCCCCGTGTCAGCAACGAGCCAACCCGCAGTCGCAGCACCTCGAAACCGCTGGCGTCAGGGGATGCTCAGCAGCCCGCGACCAGCCGCCTCAGCGGCCCGATTCTCCTCGTTCCGGTGCTCGGCGAGCAGCAGTGCTGCGGTCCGCGGCGTGCGCCCCTCGGTGTCCCAAGCCGCCAGCAGCGGCGGGATCTTGGCCAGCATCTCCTCGCGCAACACCTGGAACGAGAGCACCGGATCGGCATCGACCCGCCCGAGCAGCAACCACCACGCCCAAGCCACCGCGCCGGCGTTGGCGACGAAGTCCGGGATCACCGGAATGCCGCGTGTCGCGAGCATTTCCTCGGCGTCCGAGGTGACCGGGGTGTTGGCCGCCTCGATGATCACCTTCGCGGCGATCTCCGGCACCTGCGGCGCCTTGATCGTGAACGAGACCGCGGCCGGGATCAGCACGTCCACCTCGACGGAGAGGACGGCTTCGCGCGGCAGCCGCTGGACGTCCGGCGGCACCTGGGCCCGGTCGATCTCGCCGAAGCGGTCGCGGGTTTCCAGCAGCGCTGGGACATCCAGCCCGTCCGGGTGGAACAGGGTGCCCGCCGCGTCGGCCAGCGCGACGACCTTGAGCCCCGCCTCGTGCAGGTAGTAGGCCGCGCCGCCGCCCATCGTGCCGACGCCCTGCACGGCCACTGTGGTCTCCTGCTGCGCCCAGCCGCGGGCGTGCACGACGCCCAGGCAGCTCTGCGCGACGCCGTAGCCGCCGACCACGTCGCCGAGGAGCAGGCCGCCCGGCACCGGCGCGTTGAGCCCGGCGCGAACCCGGCGAAGCGTGCGCTCCGCGTCCGGCGCCCGGCGGATCGCCGCATGGTAGGACTGGTGCAGTCCGGCCTCGGCGAACACCTCGTCGATCAAGTGCTGCGGCACCCCGAGGTCTTCGGCCGTGACCCAGTGCGCATCGAGCCACGGCCGCATCGCCTGAACGAAACGGCTCAGCACGCCGCGGGCGGCGGGATCCTTCGGATCGCAGTCGATGCCGCCCTTCGCGCCGCCGACCGGCAGGTCGAACACGGCAGTCTTGCGCGCCATGCCTCGGGCCAGTGCCTCCACCTCGGACAGGGTGCAGCCGGCCCGCATCCGAGTCCCGCCGGTGGCGAGACCGGACACCAAGCTGTGCACGACCAGGTAACCGTTGCAGCCGGTCACCGAGTCCGTCCAGATCACCCTCATCAGCGGGTCGCGGTCGACGAGTGCCACGGGCCGAACCTCCTCTCAGAGCGCATACCTGACACGGGCGCTCGCGCCCGGGATCCATCAGTGATCGATGTTGCGGCGACCCGCGGGGCACCCGCGGCCGTCACCGGCACTGCCGAAGACTCCGGTCAGTGATGTCGCAGCCAAAGCGGGGAAGAAGACAACCAACGAGCCGGACTGGGGTTGCGATAAGACTCGGTTCGCATAGCACACCTCCCGCGTCCGGCTGGAATGGCTCGAAATTAAACGGGACCTCGTCGGATTGTCAACAATCTGCGCTCAGCGCTCTCGTTACGTCATCGGAACGGGTGCCTGCCCCCCGGTTACCTGGGAGTTCGGGGGTCACAACTTGTTGCGAAACGTGATCAACTGGGCCGCGACGATCACCCGGACGGGGTCTTAAGCTTCCGGTCACGACGTACGACGGTGCCGCGCGAACCGGACCGGAACTTGGCCGAAACGGCTCCCACGGTTCCCGCGCGACTGGGAGGATGCAGGCATGAGCCAACCGGGACCCCATGACCGACCGGGATCGCTGGACGACGTCGCGCAGCAGCAGCTACTCCAGGAGATCGGCCGCGTCATCGTGCGCTCCCTCCCTCCCGGCTGGCAGCAAACCACCGTCGAATACCGCGAACTCGGCGACCACCACGAACTCGTCGCGCAACTGCTCGCCCCCAACGGCACGGTCGTCCCGCTGGCCGTGCCCACCGAAGTCGCTGGTCTGTTCGTGCAGTTGCGCCACGGCATGTACCAGCCCGACCGCGGCACCTGGATCAGCGCGCTCTACCGGCTGCAGCGACCGGGTAGCTACACCGTCGACTTCAACGGCGACTACGAGCCGAACTGGCGCGTCGCTCCCCCACCCGAAGCCTTCGCCGAGGAGCTGCGCCGCTACCCGCGCCCCGCGGCGGCCACGCCGGACTGGCTGGCGCCGCCGAGCACCGGGCCGGGGCTGCGCACCGCGGAGGTCTTCGACGATGGCGGACGGCCGATCACCGAGCGGCCGGGGCTCGACCCGGCCGAGCTCGACCAGGTGGCGGAGTACCTGGAGCGGGCCCCGGTCGTGCTGGCCGCGCGCAGCTACGACACCGACCGGCTGGATCCGAACCGCAGCCCGGCGGTGCCAATGACCTTCCACACCGACGGCAGCTGGATCTGGCCCGGCGCGGTCGGCTACTACCTGCGCCAGCACGGCGTCGCGCCGGAGGCGGAGCTGGTGGCCCACATCCGCAGCCGCAGCTTCCAGATCCCCGAGGTCGACGAGTCCGCCCGCGAGCAGGCCGTCGCGGTCATCACCGGCGACGGCCGCTGACAGCCCGCTCGGCCCGGCGCGATTTCGCGCGAGACCGACAGCGCCTCGCGCGCTGAGGGGACGCCTCCGGGCGGAGTGGCCCGGCGAGCCGGACTTCTGGTTCGCCGAAGACCGGGCCACTCCTCGGCGTGATGCTGCGACAATCTCTGCATGCGCGAGGTGGCCTTCATGGGCGGACCGGTGGCCACAATGGACGCCGCGCGCTCGTTCACCGACGCCGTCACGGTGCGCGGCGGCCGGATCGCGGCCGTCGGGGACGCCGCCGTACGAGCCCGGTTGACCCCGTCGACCGAGGTGATCGACCTCGGCGGCCGGCTGCTGCTGCCCGGTTTCCACGACGCGCACGTGCACCCGGTGTACGGCGGCATCGAGCGGCTGCGCTGCGACCTCACCGAATGCCTCGACGCCGCCGGCTGCCTGCGGCTCATCGCCGAGTTCCGGCCGGATGCGGGCTGGGTGCTCGGCGGCGGCTGGGACACGGGGCAGTTCCCGCACGGCACGCCCGACCGCGCCGCCCTGGACGCGGTGACCGGCGACCGTCCGGCGTACCTGCTCAACCGTGACCACCACGGCGCGTGGGTGAATTCCGCGGCGCTGCGGCTGGCCGGGATCGACCGGGACACTCCGGATCCGCCGGACGGCCGGATCGAACGCGACGCCGCCGGCGAACCCGCCGGGACCCTGCACGAGGGCGCCACCCGCCTGGTCGAGCAGGTGCTGCCGCCGGCCGGCGCGCAGGAGTACCTCGCGGGGCTGCTGGAGGGGCAGCGCTACCTGCATTCGTGCGGGGTGACGTCCTGGCACGACGCGATCATCGGCCCGTACCTCGGCTACGACGACCCGCTGGAGACCTACCTGAGCGCCGACCGGCAGAGCCTCCTGACCGGCAAGGTCCGAGGCGCGCTGTGGTGGGACCGCGCTCGCGGCAGGGAACAGATCGAGGAGCTCCGCCAGCGGCGCAGGCGGGCGCGCGGGTGGCGGTTCCGCGCCGACGCGGTGAAGATCATGCAGGACGGGGTTTGCGAGAGCTTCACTGCGGCGCTGCAGCTGCCCTACCTCGGCAACCACGGCCGCGGCATGTCCTTCGTGGACCCCGGTGTCCTCTCGGCCGTGGTGCCCGAGCTCGCCTCCGACGGCTTCCAGCTGCACTTCCACGCCATCGGCGACCAAGCGGTGCGCGACGTGCTGGACGCGCTCGCCGCGGCCACCACCGGCCGGGGCCTGCGCCACCAGATCGCCCACGTGCAGGTGGTGCACCCAAGCGATGTCCCGCGGTTCCACGAACTCGGCGTCACCGCGACGATCCAGCCCCGCTGGGCGGTCAACGATGCCGCCATGACCGAGCTGACCGTGCCGCACCTGGGACACCGGCGAGCCGGTTGGCAGTACCCGTTCCGGTCGCTGCGCGCCGCCGGAGCGGTGCTCGCCGCCGGCAGCGACTGGCCGGTCTCCGAGGCCGATCCGATGCGGGCGGTGCACGTTGCGGTCAACCGGCGCGAACCCGGCACCGACGATGCGCCGTTCGTGCCGGAACAAGCACTGGACCTGGTGGATGCGCTCGCCGCCTACACCGCGGGCAGTGCCTGGGTGAACCACGTGGACGGCGACACCGGCACCGTCGAAGTGGGCAAGGCCGCCGATCTCGTCGTGCTAGACCGAGACCCGTTCTCGTTGCCACCAGAGGAAATCGGGCAGTGCCGGGTGGACCTGACGATGGTCGACGGCGTGGTCGTGCACGAGCGGAAGGCGTGACTCACCGCAGCGCCGCGCTGGGCTGGTCGGGCGACGCCGAATCCCGATCGTGTACAACCCGTTCCGCGGGCATTGGCCGTCGCGGCCTTCGCTGGTTTCGTGCCCAGGGTCGGCGACCATCGCAGAGAGGTCAGGTGCGCGAACCAATGCAGCCCTTTCGACTGCCAGATTTCTACCTGTCCTACCCGGCGCGGCTGAACCCGAACCTCGGACGGGCGCGCGAGCACAGCAAGGCGTGGGCCTACGGGATGGACATGATCGACGTGCCGCAAGAAGGCAAGCCGATCTGGGACGAAGCGGACTTCGACCGTCACGACTACGCGCTGCTGTGCGCGTACACGCATCCGGACGCGGACGGTCCGGAGCTGGACCTGATCACCGACTGGTACGTGTGGGTGTTCTACTTCGACGACCACTTCGTCGAGCTCTACAAGCGGAATCCGGACCTGGCCGGGGCGCGCGAGCACCTCGGACGGCTGCCCGCGTTCATACCGGTCGAGGGCCCGATCACGGCGGAACCGACGAACCCGGTGGAGCGCGGCCTGGCCGACCTGTGGGCCCGCACGGTACCGGCGATGAGCCCGGACTGGCGGCGGCGGTTCGCCGAGAACACCAAGCACCTGCTGGACGAATCGCTTTGGGAACTGGCCAACATCAGCGAGGCCCGGCTGGCCAATCCCATCGAGTACGTGGAGATGCGCCGCAAGGTGGGCGGCGCGCCGTGGTCGGCGAACCTGGTTGAGCACGCCGTCGGCGCGGAGGTTCCGGCCGAGGTCGCCGCGACCCGCCCGATGGAGGTGCTGCGCGACACCTTCTCCGACGCCGTGCACCTGCGCAACGACCTGTTCTCCTACGAGCGCGAGGTGCAGGACGAGGGCGAGTTGAGCAACGGCGTGCTGGTCTTCGAGAAATTCCTCGGCTGCACGACGCAGGAAGCCGCGGACGCGGTCAACGACCTGCTCACCTCCCGGCTGCACCAGTTCGAGCACACCGCGGTGACGGAGGTGCCGCGACTGCTCGACGAGCACGGCATCGACCCGGCCGGACGGCTAGCGGTGCTCGGCTACGTGAAGGGCCTGCAGGACTGGCAGTCCGGCGGCCACGAGTGGCACGTGCAGTCCGGCCGCTATCCGGACGGCTCCGCCACGCCGACCGTGCTGGCCGGGCCGACCGTGCTGGCCGGGCCGACCGTGCTGGCCGGGCCGACCGTGCTGGCCGGGCCGACGGGGCTGGGCACCTCGGCGGCGCGCATCGTCTCGTCGCTGATTTCGACCGCGCCGCAACGATTGCGCAGCTTCACCCACGTTCCGTTCCAGCCGGTGGGCGAGATCCGGCGGCGGGAGATCTACCTGCCGTACGCGGTTTCGATGTGCCCGCACCTCGACGTCTCGCGGGAGCACACCGTCGAATGGGCCCGCGCCGTGGGGATGTTCGACGAGATGCCGCAGGTCTGGAACGAGCAGATGCTGCGGGCCAACGACCTCCCGCACTGCTCCGCCGGGCTCGACCCGGACGCCACCGTCGAGGAACTCGACCTTTCCTCGGCCTGGCTGACGTGGGGCACCTACGGCGACGACTACTACCCGCGAGTCTTCGGCCGCACCGGCGACATCGCGGGGGCGAAGGCGCTCAACGCCCGGCTGGAGGAGCTGATGCCCGTCGAGGGCACGAGCCCGATCACCCCGGTTAACATGATGGAGCGCGGCCTGGCCGACCTGTGGGCGCGCACCACCGGCGCGATGTCGCTCGACGCGCGGCGGACCTTCCGGAAGACACTGGAAGTCATGCTCGACTCCTGGCTCTGGGAGCTGGACAACCACCGCCAGAACCGTATTCCGGACCCGATCGACTACATCGAGATGCGGCGCCGGACCTCCGGCTCGGACCTCACCATGAGCCTGTCCCGCTTCTCCCACAAGCAGGCGGTGCCACCGGAGATCTACCGGACCCGCACGATCCGCAGCATGGCGAACGCGGCGACCGACTACGCGACGCTGCTCAACGACGTCTTCTCGTACCGCAAGGAGATCGAGTACGAGGGCGAGGTGCACAACGCGGTGCTGGTGGTGCAGAACTTCCTGGACTGCGACCAGGATCGGGCATTCGACGTCGTGCATGAGCTGATGACCGCGCGGATGCAGCAGTTCCAGCGCACCGTGGAAGTCGAGCTGCCGGCGTTGTTCGACGAGTACGACCTGGACACCGAGTCCCGCGCGGCGCTCGAACGCTACGCCGCCGAACTGCAGGACTGGATGGCGGGGATCCTGAACTGGCACCAGGAATGCCGGCGGTACTCCGACTCCGAGCTGCGCCAAAATGCCTCGCTCAGCCCCACACCGCTCAGCCCGGCACCGCTCGGCCCGGCACCGCTCAGCCCCACACCGCTCAGCCCCACACCGCTCGGCCCGGCACCGCTCGGCCCGGCACCGCTCAGCCCGGCACCGCTCAGCCCCACACCGCTCAGCCCCACACCGCTCGGCCCGGCACCGAGCGTTCTCCGCGGTCCCAACGGCCTCGGCACCGCGCTGGCCCGCCTGGCATCGTCCTGGGACCCGGCGCTCGGCTGAGGCCCGACGCGGCGCAATTTCGCGAGAAATCGACCGTCACCCGGGTGAAGGCACAATTCTCGCGAAATTGCGCCAACCCCGGGTGACGGAGCCGGGCTTCAGCTACGGATCGTCATCACGACTCACACCAGGGCGCCCCGCTGGATGACGTGGCGGATGTGCCCGGGGTCGGCGAGGTTGGTGATGCCGGCCAGCGGGTCGCCGTCCAGGACCACGAGGTCGGCCAGGGCACCCACCCGCAGCGTGCCGATCTCGCCGGTCATGCCGAGGAGGTCGGCGGCGGTGCTGGTCGACGAGCGGATGATGTACAGCGGATGATGTACAGCGGCTGCTGGACCTCGCTGCGGATCCGGAACTCCTCGTTCTGGTGGCGGTGCATGCCGCCGAGCAGGTCGCTGCCATAGACGATCTTGACGCCTGCGCGGTGCGCCATCCCATCTCCAGCGCCGCCAACCCGGCCCCAGCACGTCGTCGCCAGCTGTCCTCCGGCAACCCGAACTCGCGGGCCTCGGCCTTCAAAGCCCGATAGGTCACCAGGGTCGGCACCAGGAACGCGTCGTGCTCCAGGAACTCTGCCACATTGGACTCGTCGATGAGGTTGCCGTGCTCGATCGACCGGATACGCACGAAGTGACCGGCAACATATAGTGCAGTTATCTAGATATGCAATACCTGTTGCGTTTGAGGCTCGTTACAGGGTGTATCGGCGCGCATCGGCGCGCATCGATCGACCTACGAGAGGAACGCTATGACCACCGACAGCGCCACCAGCAGCGCGGCCGGGAATCCGACGGATCGAGACCTGGCTGCGCGGGCGCGTGCCCGAGCGCGGACTGCGCAGCAAGGGCGCGTCGGTGCTGGAGGTGCTGCTGACGCAGCCTCGACGGGCGTCCTACAGCTCCGCCGCCGAGGCCGCCGAGCTGGCCGGGGTCAACGTCGCGACGGTGAGCCGGACCGCGCAGGCCCTCGGCTTCAGCGGCTGGTCGGACCTGCAGCAGGAACTGCGGGCGCGCTACCTGTCCTCGCTGAGCGCCCCCGAAGTCGCCGCCGCGCAGCGCACCGAGGGCGAGTTGGGGGCCGCGTCGCTGCGCCGCGACCTGGAGTCGCTGGCCGTGCTGAACCGACGATTGGACGAGCAGCAGATCCGGACCATCGCCGAGGCTATCGCGCAGGCCCGGCGGGTGCTGATCATCGCCAACGGCAGCTACGTCGCGGTCGGCTCGGCGCTCGGGCACAACGTGCGGCTGGCCGGGTACGACGCGACGGTGGTGCGCGACGACGCCGACCTGGCCAACTCGGTGTCCCGGATCGAGCCCCGCGACGTGCTGGTGGCGATCAGCTTCTGGCGGCTCTACCAGAGCACGGTGACGGCGGCCGAAGAGGCAAGCAACCGCGGCGCCCGGGTCTTCGCCCTCACCGACGCGGCCAGTCCTGCGCTGGCCGCCGCAGCCGAACAGGTCGTGCTGATCCCCGCCGAGGGCGTGGCGTTTTCCCCTCGCTCGCACCGGGATTGGCGGTCGCCCAAGCCATCGCCGCCCAGCTGTCTACTGTGGATCCCGAGCGGACCCGTCGGTCCATCGAGGCAGCCGAGACCCAGTGGTCGCGCTTCGGCCTGATGCACCGCCAGCCCCGCCGCAGTTGACACCGAAGGCAGTTCCGGGAGCGGATTTGCACGGCGGCGCGGTTAGCAGTCCTCGCGAGAACTACCGTCCTCGTCCCGCTGCAGCTCGCGTGAATACCCCATTCACCACGCCGAAACAGGAAATCACCGCGGTTGGGACCCCCGAAAATACAGGGGCCCCAACCCGCGAGCGGTTGACACAGCTCCCACAACTCCTACATACCTGCCGCCCGCGAACTCTCCGACACCGGCCTCGGCCGGAACGCCACGTCACTCGACGCGACCGGCGCTCCGGCCACGGCCGTCCAGTGCGCGAGGTACTTGGCCGCCTCGGCGGCCAGCAGCGCGTCCAGCTCGACCCGGTTCGCGTTCTTGCGCAGCCGCAACGGTTTGCCGCGACGCACGTCGAGCACCATCGGCGTCGCACCCGGCCACAGGGCCGGCATCGCGCGCTCCAGGACCCGCAGCGCGAGGTTCGCGGAATCCGTGCCCAGCTGCGGCTCCTTCAGGTACGGCAGCACGACCTCGGTCCGACCGCCCCGGTGGCGCAACGCCAGCGAGCTGCGCTCCGAGATCGTGATCGCGAGCCCGCCGATCTCCCAACGCGTGGAGACGGTCGGGAGGCCGGTGACCTTGGCGCGCCCCCACCAGCGCTCGAATCCCGCATGCAGCTGCCGGAAGTGCGGTTGTTGCACCGGACGCGCCTGCCGCACCGCCGCCGCGACGATCTCCACCGCGTCCGGCGAGGTCACCGCCCGCCGCAGCGCCAGCCGGAACGGCCCGTAGAACGCCCACGCCATGCTCGTCTCATCGAGGTAGATCTCCCGCTGGTCCCGAACGATGCCCGCGCAACCACGCGGCGTGCTGCGCATGTAGTCGAGGAACGAACCGAGACTGATCTGCACACCGTCCACGAGTACCCCTTCCCGCAGTCGAGGGCAGCATCCAACGCCACAGCGAACCGTCCATCGAAACGACAGTCCACAGTGGTCTGAATGCGCCCAATCTCCCTGCCCGACAACAATATTCTAGCACTTCAGAGACCGTTTTAGAACACGCATTCGAGTGATTTTAGATCTTGTCGGATGGGCCGAGCACAGGCGACGACCGGACCGGCGAGATCATCTACACGGACGCCACCGGCGTCCTGACCCGCGACGGTGCAATGCACGAGCCCTGCGGTCGTCAACCGCCCCGCGCGGCCCAGGTCACGCCAGCGCGCGGTATGCCGCTGCCCCCAGGGCTGCGATGACGTCGCAGGCGGGGCCTCCCCGGTAGCCGGTGCGGGAGCGTTCGTCGGTGAGCTCGTCGACCAGCACCGCGACCACCGCTCGCGGCCGGTCGGCGCCGATCAGCCCCACGTCGTGGCGCAGCCCGAGCAGCTCGCCGGTCTTGTTCCAGCACTGCGCCCCGTCCGGCAGCAGCGCGGGCAGCCGGTCCCGAACCTGCTGCTTGGACAAGACTTCCAGCGCGTGCTCGGTCAGCTCCGGTGGCAGCGCCGTTCCCCTGGCCAACGCGTCGAGCACGCGCGCCTGGTCCAGCGCGGTGGTCTCGTTGCGGCCGTGGGCGTTGGGGTCCATCAGCCGGCGCTCGACACGGGTCGCCGTGCACCCCAAGTCGGCGGCGCAGTCCCGGATCGCCTCGAAACCGACCGCGTCGATCACCGCGTTCGTGGCGGCGTTGTCGCTGATCACGATCATCAGCGTGATCAGGTCACGCAGCGAAATCCGCGTCACGCTGGGAAGTTCCCGCAGGATGCCGAACCCGCCGACCCGCTCGGCGGGCAACTCGACGTATTCGTCCAGCTCGATCCGCCCATCCTGCACGGCGCGCAGCGCGGCGATCATGATCAGCACCTTGATCGTGCTGGCGGCGTGCACGACCCGCTCCGCATCGACCAGCACGGGCTCCTGTTCGTCGAGGTCCCAGGCCGCGAACCCGGCCCGCCCGGGGAGGCCGTCGAACGCCAACTCGGCCCGCAACCGCTCCGCAAACCCCATCACTCGCCTCCCGTCGGGTGAAATTCGGCCTGGTGAGGGAAACCTTCGAGCGGCTGTGCCGACTGAAGAAGCGGCTGTGCCGATCGAGGGTGTCCCCCACCCATCAGCTGCCCGGGTCGGATCAGGACGATGAACAGGACCGCGAACAGGGCCAGGTTGGCGACCATGATGTCCCACCCGTTGAACACCATCATCCGCAGGTTCCGGGAGCACGCCAGGCCCGGCCGCCCGATCATGTCCGGCCCGGGGAACGGCCCGGGGAACGGCCCGGACCGGTCGATCTGCGAGGAACGACACCAGCACCGCGGCCCAGGCTCCCGGCAGCCAGAACAGCTGGAACAGCCACAGCGGCAGTCCGGGCACGCGCAGCATCCGCCGGTCGGTTTGCTCCTCCCGTTTCGATACCGTGCGGCGGAAGATCCCGTTCGGCCCGTCCCGAACAGCGACCCTCCGGTCTCAGCAGTCTCATCTCGCACCGAGTGCCTCACCGCTGGCGACGACGGTTCGCGCTCACGCGATGCGGGAACGTTCGTCGATGGAGATCATCCGGGAAAGGGGGCGAAGCACGCAGCGGTAGCGATCCACATGTCGCCGCGGAAGGCGGGGAGAAGCACGTGTATCCCCTAGCCGATCGAGCGCAAGCTGTGCTGTCGCTCAGGGGGAACAGAAATCACTCTTCTGATTCTCCGCGAACGTGCCTCCGGGGACTTACGGTGATCCCGGCGGCGGAGGTGTCGCGCGGCACACCTGCGCACTGGTACCCGAACGAGCTGGAAGAGGTGCATGTCGGTGCAGTCGACGTTGAACTCCGTGATCGGTCCGGACGCACCCGCCCGGGTCGACGGCGGAGGCGAGTACCTTTCGCGCAACCCTGCGAACCTGGAGGACGTCGTCGCCGAGGTCTCCCTCGGCGGACCCGGGACACTGCCGGCCGCGACCGAACAGGCGCAGCGGGCGCAGCACGAATGGGCGCAGGTGCCCGCGCCGGTGCGCGGGCGGGTGGTGGCCGGGCTGGGCCGGTTGGTCGAGGCGAACAAGGAGTCACTGGCGCGGCTGGTGACCCGGGAGATCGGCAAGCCCTACGCCGAAGCGCTCGGCGAGGTGCAGGAGATCATCGACACCTGCGACTTCTTCCTCGGCGAAGGCCGCAGGCTCTACGGGCAGACGGTGCCCTCGGAGATGCCGGACAAGCAGCTGTTCACCTTCCGCGTGCCGGTGGGCGTCGCCGTGGTGATCACCGCGGGTAACTTCCCGGTCGCGGTGCCGTCCTGGTACATGGTGCCCGCGCTGCTGTGCGGCAACGCCGTGGTGTGGAAGCCCGCCGAGTACGCCGCGGGCGCGGCGCGGGCGCTGGCCGAGCTGGCCTGGCGCGCCGGGGTGCCCAAGGGCGTGCTCAACCTCGTCTACACCGACGGCGAGACGACCTTCGAGGGACTGGAGTCCGCGCTGGCGGCGGGCACCGTCAACAAGGTCGGGTTCACCGGGTCCAGCGCGGTCGGCGCGCGGGTCGGCGAGCTGTGCGGCCGGTACCTGCAGAGCCCGTGCCTTGAGCTGGGCGGCAAGAACCCGATGGTCGTCGCCCCGGACGCGGAGCTCGACCTCGCAGTGGAGGGCGCCCTGTTCTCCGGGTGGGGTACCGCCGGGCAGCGCTGCACCTCGCTGGGCAACCTGATCGTGCACCGCGACGTGCACGACGAGTTCGTGCGCCGGCTCGACGCGGCGCTGCGCGCGGCCACCATCGGCGACCCGACCGGTGACGTGCTCTACGGCCCGCTGCTGGACCAGAAGTTCGCGGACAACTTCGAGAACATCCTGGGCAACATCGCCGAGCACCACACCGTGCTGGGTTCGGAGTCGGTCGGGCGGATCGGGGATTCCGCGCCGCGCAAGGGCTTCCAGGGCGATGCCTCGACCGGGCTGTACTACCACCCGGTGCTGCTGGACGGGCTGCGGCCGGACGACCACGTGTTCCGCAACGAGACCTTCGGCCCGATCGTCGGCGTCACCACCTACGACGCGCTGGACGAGGCCATCGAGCTGGGCAACGCCCCCGGCTACGGGTTGTCCGCGGCGATCTACACCACCGACCCGGCCACCGCGTTCCGGTTCCGGCAGGGCATCGGGGCGGGCATGGTCAGCGTGAACAACTCGACCTCCGGCGCGGAGGCGCACCTGCCCTTCGGCGGAAACGGCAAGTCCGGCAACGGCAGCCGCCAGTCCGGCATCTGGGTGCTCGACCAGTTCACCCGCTGGCAGTCGTTGAACTGGGACTTCTCCGGCAAGCTGCAGAAGGCCCAGATGGACGTCGACACCGTCGAGCCGGAGCTGGACTTCCGGCTGCCCCCGGAACTCGGCGGTGCCCGGTGATGCTGCCGGGCCGGGCCGAGGTCGTCGTGATCGGCGGCGGCGTGATGGGCGTCAGCACCGCCTTTCACCTCGCCGAAGCTGGCGTGGACGTGCTGCTGCTGGAGCGCGACGAGCTCGGCGAAGGCAGCACGAGCAAGGCCGCCGGCGGGGTGCGCGCGCAGTTCTCCGACCCGGTCAACATCGAGCTCGGGCAGCGCAGTCTGAACGCGTTCGAGGACTTCGCGCGGCGGCCCGGCGGCGAGATCGACCTCAAGCAGTTCGGCTACCTGTTCCTGCTGTCGGATCCCGACGACGTCGCGACGTTCGAGCAGAGCGTGCGGCTGCAGAACGGGTTCGGCGTGCCGAGCCGGATGCTGACCGTCGCCGAGGCCTGCGAGCTCTCGCCGTACGTGGTGCCGGACGGGCTGCTGGCGGCCGCCTTCTCCCCCACCGACGGGCACTGCACCCCGGAGGCGGTGGTGCAGGGTTACGCGCAGGCTGCCCGGCAGCACGGCGCCCTGCTGCGGCGGCACTGCCCAGTGACCGGCATCGAGGTCACCGGCGGTGAGATCACCGCGGTGCACACCCATTTCGGTTCCGTCGAAACGTCGACCGTGGTCTGCGCGGCGGGCGCGTGGTCGGCGTCGGTCGGCGAGTTCGCCGGCGTCGAGCTGCCGGTCCGGCCGCTGCGGCGGCAGATCCTGGTCACCGAGCCCGTGCCGGACCTGCGGCCCCGGCTGCCGTTCACCATCGACTTCAGCACCAGCTTCTACTTCCACGACGAAGGACCGGGTCTGCTCATCGGCATGTCCGACCCCGACGAGGAGTACGGGTTCCGGCTCAACACCGACGACCGCTGGCTCGGGAGGCTCGCCGACACCGTGGCGCGGCGCGCACCGCGGCTGGCCGACATCGGCGTCGCGAACGGCTGGGCCGGGCTCTACGAGGTCACGCCCGACCACAACGCCCTGGTCGGGGAGGCGGCGAGACCGAGCCGGTTCCTCTACGCCACCGGCTTCTCCGGCCACGGCTTCCTGCAGGGACCGGCCATCGGCGAAGTCATGCGCGACCTCGTGCTCGGCCGACCGCCGGTCGTCGACGTCACCGGCCTCGACGTCCGCCGTTTCGCCGGCACCGGGGTCCGGCCCGAGCACAACTGCGTCTGAAAGGCGGAACCCGGGCTCATCCGCGGCCCTTTCGAGCGGTTCCCCCGACACGCAGTGCGGCCCGGCCGCTTCGAGGACGAAGAACTTCGTGAGACACGAGCGAAATCCCCCGATATCCGGACTGTGCTCGGCGCAGCCGGCGAAGGAGCGCGAACCGTGCGTGATCTGTTGCAGGAGATCGACGAATGGGGCCCGGAGAAGGTGGTGTGCGTCTCGGACGCGCGCACCGGCATGCGGGGCGTGCTGGTCATCGACAACACCGCCCGCGGCACCGGCAAGGGCGGCACCCGGATGAGCCCGACCGTCACCGTCGGCGAGATCGCCCGGCTGGCCCGCGTGATGACCTGGAAGTGGGCCGCGGTCGACCTGTTCCACGGCGGCGCGAAGGCGGGCATCTTCGCCGACCCGGACGCGCCGGACAAGGAGCGGATCGTGCGGGCCTTCGCGCGGCGGCTGGCCGACCAGATCCCGGCCAGCTACGTCGCGGGGCTGGACATGGGGATGACCGAGCACGACGCGGCGATCATCCAGGACGAGCTCGGCGACCGCGGCGCGGCGGTCGGCGTCCCCGAATCGCTGGGCGGCGTGCCCTACGACCAGTTGGGCGTGACCGGTCACGGCGTCGCCGAGGCCGTGGACGCGGCGCTGGCCCACCGGGGCCGCGGCGTGGCCGGGGCGCGGGTGGCGTTGCAGGGCTTCGGCGCCGTCGGGGCCGCCGCAGCGAAGCGGCTGCACGAGCTCGGCGCCCAGCTGGTCGCGCTGTCCACGATCGACGGCTCGGTGCACGACCCGGCGGGGCTCGACGTGCCGCAGTGGCTGGACGCCCGCGCCGAGTTCGGCGACGCGTGCGTGGCCAAGGCCTCGGCGCGGCACCGGATCCCGCGCGGCGAGGAGCTTCAGGTGGACTGCGACGTGCTGATCCCGGCCGCCGGGCAGGACGTCATCGACGAATCCGTCGCCGCGGAGATCCGGGCCGGGTTGATCGTGGAGGGGGCGAACCTGCCGACCACGCCCAACGCCCGCCACCTGCTGGCGGGCCGGGAGATCACCATCGTGCCGGACTTCATCGCCAACGCCGGCGGTGCCATCGCAGCCGGTTTCGCCATGGACGCGCGGCATTCCGCGTTCCGGCCGGAACCGGCGGCGATCCTGCGGACGGTGGCGGAACGCACCCGCAGCAACACCGTGCTGGTCCTGGACACCGCGCAGGCCGGTGGCGTACTACCGCACCAGGCGGCGCTGGACCTGGCCAAGGAACGCGTGCGGACTGCGATGCGGCTGCGGGGTCGATTGCCCAGAGCCGCGACCGCGTGCGGACTGCGTTGAACTCGCATCGCGCGGCGCTGCCGGCACTCGGGGCGAGCCGGCCCCGGGTGCGCGGCTTGGAAGACGAGAGCAGAGGGGGTCAGGCGTGCTCAACCCGATCCACTTGAGAACCCTGCAGGAATGCGTTCGCACCGGCTCGTTCGCCGAGGCCGGGCGGGTGCTCGGCTACACGGCATCGGCGGTGTCGCAACAAATGGCGCTGCTGGAACGCGCGGTCGGCGCGCCGCTGTTCGAGCGTTCCGCGCGCAGCGCCCGCAGCACCGCGCTGGCGATCCGGCTCGCCGACCGCAGCCGCGACGCGCTCGGTGCGCTCGACGCGCTGGAGCGCGAGGTCCGGGCGATGGTCGCCGGGGAGGAAGGCAGCCTGCGGCTGGCCAGCTTCGCCACCGCCAACGCTCGCGTGCTGCCGGACGTGCTCGCCGCCGTGGTCTCCCAACGGCCGAGCGCCGAGGTGCAACTCGACGAGGGCGAGCCGGACGAGGTGCTCGGCGACGTGCTGGACGGCGTCCTGGACGCGGCCGTGGTCTTCGAGTACGACCTCGATCCGCGGCAGTGGCCGATCGAGCTGTGCGTGGAAGAGCTGATGGCCGAGCCGCTGCGGCTGGCGCTGCCCGAGGCGCACCGGCTGGCCGGGGCCGCGGAGGTGGACTTGCGCGAGCTCGCCGGGGACGCCTGGATCTGCACCCGGCCAGACACCGCGGGGGCGCGGGCGCTGGTGCTGCTGGCCGCCGCGGCCGGATTCGTGCCGCGGATCACCTTCCGCAGCAACGACTACTCGGTGATCCGGGACCTGGTGGCCCGCGACCTCGGCGTGGCGGTGCTGCCCGGGCTGGCGATCCCCGACGACCACGTGCGCATCTCCCGGATCGCCGGCTGGCAGCCGCACCGCCGGGTGAAGGCCTTGTACCGCAAGCAGAACACGAACCCGCTGCTGCCGATCGCGCTGGAATGCCTGGCCAAGTCGTGCGCCCAGGTGGCCAACGACTGGCACGCGGTACCGGGCGCGTAGTGGGTGCCGTGAGTCTTGCGAATCGCTGTAGCGGCCCGAAGGGCTCACGGCACCGAGCCCTGTTGCAGACTCACAACCGCTCGCCATACGGAGGACCTATGAGCGACAAGACCGAACCCGTTGACGAGTTCTTCCGGACCGCCGTGGCCGGTTGGTCCGCCCGGCCGTCGACCGGGTCGGGGCAGGACGACGAACTGCTGGCGCTGTTCGACTCGCAGGCCGGCAGCAGGCACCTGGACTTCCAGGCGCGGCAACTGGGCTCGCAGGGCAAGGGCTTCTACAGCATCGGCTCGTCCGGGCACGAGTCCAACGCGGCGGTCGCCGCCGCGCTGCGGCCCACGGACCCGGCGCTGCTGCACTACCGCTCCGGCGGCTTCTACGTCCGCCGCGGCCGGCAGGTGCCGGGCCAGCACCCGCTGCGCGACGTGCTGCTGGGCATCGTCGCCTCGTCCGATGAGCCGATCTCCGCCGGTCGGCACAAGGTATTCGGCAACGCCGAGCTGTCCGTGATCCCGCAGACCTCGACCATCGCCTCGCACCTGCCGCGCGCGGTGGGCCTGGCTTTCTCGCTCGGCCGGGCCGCCAAGCTCGGCGTCCCGGCCGCCTGGCCGGCAGATTCCGTCGTGGTGTGCAGCTTCGGCGACGCCTCGGCGAACCACTCCACCGCGACCGGCGCGATCAACTCCGCGCTGCACTGCGCCTTCCAGGGCCTGCCGATGCCGCTGCTGCTGGTGTGCGAGGACAACGGCATCGGGATCAGCGTGCGCACGCCGCAGGGCTGGATCGAATCCACCTACGGCGACCGCAACGGCCTGCGGTACTTCAAGGTCGACGGCGACGACCCGGTGCGCTGCCTGGCGGTCGCGCGGGAGGCCGCGGACTGGGTCCGCGAGCACCGCGCCCCGGCGTTCCTGCACCTGCGGACGGTGCGGTTGATGGGGCACGCCGGGTCGGACGTGGAGTCCGGTTACCGGTCGCGCACCGAGATCACCGCTGACTACCAGCGCGATCCGCTGCGCGCCACCGCAAAAGCACTGGTGGACAACGGGATTCTGCGCCCCGATGAGGTGCTCGCGCGCTACGAGGATAAGCGGGCCGAGGTCGCGCGTATCGCCGAGGAGGCGCTCGGCCGCCGGAAGCTGGGCAGCGCTGCCGAGGTGATGGCCTCGATCTGCCAGGACCGGCCGGACGTCGTCGCGCGCCGGGCGGGTGAGGTTTCGTCGCGGCGCTCGGAGTTCTTCGGTGATCAGCTCCCGGAGTCCGAGGGGCCGCTGACCCTGGCGCAGGCGATCAACCGTTCGCTGGCCGAAGAGCTGGCCCGCGATCCGCGCGTCGTGGTCTTCGGCGAGGACGTCGCCCGCAAGGGCGGGGTGTACGGGGTGACGCGCGGACTGCGCAAGAAGTTCGGCGGCACCAAGGTGTTCGACACGCTGCTGGACGAGCAGAGCATCCTGGGCACGGCGCTCGGCGCGGGGCTCGCCGGGCTGCTGCCGATCCCCGAGATCCAGTACCTCGCCTACGTGCACAACGCGGCCGACCAGCTGCGTGGCGAAGGCAGCACGCTGAGCTTCTTCTCCAACGGCCAGTACCGGAACCCGATGGTGGTGCGCATCGCGGGTTACGGCTACCAGAAGGGCTTCGGCGGCCATTTCCACAACGACAACAGCGTCGCCGCGCTGCGCGACCTGCCGGGCGTTGTGGTCGCGTCGCCTTCCCGGCCGGACGACGCCGCCGCGATGATGCGCACCTGCGTCGCGGCCGCGCACGAAGACGGCCGGCTGTGCGTGTTCCTGGAGCCGATCGCGCTGTACCACATGCGTGACCTGCACGAATCCAGCGACGGCGAGTGGCTGGCGCCGTACCCGGTACCGGGCGAGCACCACGTGCCGATCGGCCGCGCCCGGGAGTACGGCGACGGAGAAGATCTGACGCTGATCAGCTTCGGCAACGGGGTGCCGATGAGCCTGCGGGTCGCGAAGCGGCTTCAGGAGCGCGGCATCGGGGCCCGGGTGCTGGACCTGCGCTGGTTGGCGCCGCTGCCGGTCGAGGACCTGCTCGCGTCGGCGCGCGCGACCGGGCGGGTGCTGGTGGTCGACGAAACCCGCCGCAGCGGCGGCGTTTCCGAGCCGGTGGTGACGGCGCTGGTCGACGGCGGGTTCCGCGGCCAGATCGGCCGCGTCACCAGCGAGGACAGCTTCATCCCGCTGGGCGCGGCGGCCAACCACGTCCTGCTCGACGAGGACACCGTCGAGACGGCGGCGCTGGAACTGGCGAAGAGTTGACCTTCGCCACTGGCCCGCGAGTGCTTTGGGCTCAGCCAGGACGACTACGAATTCACTGACATCGTCGAACGGTTTGCCTGACGCTCAGCTGTCCGGTGGATCGCCGAAGACCTTGCCGGGGTTGAAGATCCCGGTGGGATCGAGGGCGTTCCCAGCGCAGACCCGCACCACCGCGACCACGTCATCGGTACTGGTCGCGCGCACCACGGCCAGCGACTTGCCGTACGGGGCTCACTCGGCCTCGTCGTGCGCGAACCGGGCGACGGAGTCGGGGTCGGTCAGCAGCACCGGCCCGGGAAGTTCCGCTCGCAGCGCCGCAAGCGCCTTCTCCGCCGTGCCCGACATGCCGTCCTCCTCTGTCCGCCGCAGTCCACCCACGTTGACCAACACGGACGCCGCCCCGGCCGCCGCCTGCGGCGGGCCCAACCGCAGGTCAGCGCGCGAGGGCATCCAGATTGACTTCCTCGCCACGCCTAAAGGCGGGGGAGTCCAACCTTCACAGGTTGGGTTTCCTGCTTCGTAGCCGACTGCGCGCGAGCAAGCTCGCCCCGGCTTACACCAGCTCCACAGGCATCGCCGGATTTCCACCCGGCTACCGCTCGACCAGCGGCAAGGATGTTCTTCGCGGCGTTGTGGTCCCGGTCGTGCCGAGTGCCGCAGTCGGGGCACCTCCAGTGCCGCACCGACAGTTTCAGGTTCTTCAGCAGGTGCCCGCAGTTCGAGCAGGTCTTTGAGCTCGGATACCAGCGGTCAACGACAACGACGATCTTTCCCGCTCGCTCGGCTTTGTATTCGAGCTGGCGCCGGAACTCGCTCCACCCGCAATCGGAGATCGCCTTGGCCAGTTTTCGGTTGCGGACCATGTTCTTCACCGCGAGGTCTTCGACCGCGACCAGGTCATTGTTACGAACCAGGTCCGTTGAGGTGCGGTGCAGGAAGTCCTGCCGCGCGTGCCGCACCTTGCGGTGCGCCCGGGCAACCTTGGCTTTAGCCTTGCGGCAGTTCGCTGAACCGCGCTGCTTGCGGGCCATCTGACGTTGATAACGGGCAAGGTTGCGGGCCCTACGGTCCACGTGCCCAGCGTTGGGGATCTTCTCCCCGGTGGACAGGACAGCGAAGTCCTTCACACCCAGGTCAACGCCGACCGCGCGGCCGGTAGCCGGGGCGTGTTCGGGCTCGTCGGTGTCCACGGCGAAGGTCACGTACCAGCGGCCGTCAGACTCGCGGGAAACGATCACCATAGTCGGATTCAGAGACCGAAGAACCTCTGCACCCCAGGACCACACATACTCAAGCGGCGCGTTGTGCTTGGCCAGCTTCAGCTTTCCATCGCGCAGGCTAAACGCGCTGCGCGTGTAGTGCGCCGACCGACGTCCGTTACGCGACTTGAAGCGCGGGTAGCGAGCACGTCCAGCGAAGAAGTTCGCGTAGGCGGTGTGCTGGTGCCGCAACGTCTGCTGCAACGGCACCGACGACACCTCGGACAGAAACGCCAGTTCTTCGGTCTTCTTCCACGCGGTCAGCGCGGCGTCGGTCTCCTTGTAGGAGGTCTTTTTGCCGGTTGCGTGGTAGGAGCGGTGGCGTTCGGCGAGGGTCTTGTTCCACACGAGGCGTACGCACCCGAACGTGCGGCCCAGCTGGGCCGCCTGTTCGGGGCCGGGATAGGCCCGAACCTTGTACGCCGTCCTCACACTGATCATTTTACACAGCGGGCCGACACCAGTAATCATCTGTTGGGATGGCTACCGCTGGACGCGTTAATCACGGCTTGACGTGCTTCCTCCCCACGGATAAATCCGGGGGCCTCCGCACTACGTTTCTTCGGTGAACGGCTCGGGGAAAGGTGAGCGCGCCACCGCCTGCTCCGCAGTGAGCGTCCCCGCCGCCACCGCCCGGCACAGCTCGGCCACGGCCGCCAGCTCGGCGCGCTGGCACCGCACGAACTCGCGGTCCACCGGTTCGCCATGCCCGGGCAGCACGATCGGCGCGTCCAGCGCGAGGATGGCGTCCAGCGCGGCCGGCCACTCCTGCGGGTATGCGTCACCGAACTGCGGTGGTGCACCGTGCTCGACCAAATCGCCCGCGAACACGACACCCGCGTCCGGCACGTGCACGACCAGGTCGTGGTCGGTGTGCGCCGGTCCGAAGTGGAGCAGCGCCACGTCACGCCCGCCGAGGTCGACCACCGCCCGGTCATCGACCAGGTTGTCGGGCAGCGCGATCCGCACGGCGTTGATGCGGTCGGCGATCTCGTGCTCACCCCGCTCGCGGTAGTGCCGCGCCCACTTCTCGCGCTGACCCTCCCCCGCGGCCACGAGTCGGGTGCGGCACCTGTCGTGCGCCCAGACCGGGCACGGGGTGAACGCCTCGGTGCCGAAGCTGTGGTCGAAGTGCGCGTGGGTCAGGACCACCGACCAGGGCAGCGGCGTGACCTCGCGGACCGCCGCGGCGAGCTCGGCGCCCTGCCCGGCGTCCCCACCCGTGTCGATGACCAAGCAGCGTGCGCTTCCCACGACGAGGCCGACCGAGAGGTCCAGCTCGTCGTAGCGGCGCACGAGCACGCCGTCGGCCACGTCGATCCAGCTCCCCACTTCGCACCCACCTCGCAGTCACGGCGAATCGATACGAGCTCCACCCCGCGAGTGCATTCTCCGCCGTGCCTGGCACCGCGTCGGCCGCGCCCCGCTCCGGTGTCGGAGCTCAGTGCCCGTTCTTCGCGATGATGGCGTTCACCAGTTCGCCGCCCCGGGAAGTCCATCGTGATCACACCGGTGCGGGGCAGGTCGTTGCCGGTGAGGTGTTTCAGGGCGTAGTCGTTGACGCTGCGGAAACCGGCGGCGCCGCAGGCGACCGCGTCCGGGAAGGCGGCCGGGCTGGAGCCGCTGGAGAAGTTCAAGAACTTTGAGCTGGGTTCTTGGGTCCGGAGACGGGGGCACGCCGTTGCTCCGTCTAGGTTTCTGGCTTGTCCAGAGTCAGGAACTGAGGAGCGGAGAACGGCGTGCCGAAGGGCAGTTCATGGCGTGCCGTGGTGGGCGTCGTCGGTGGCGGGCGCTGTATCTCGCAACCACCCGGGTGTTTTTTGGAACGGAGCATTGCCACTCACGATGGGTGTCGGTCCGGTCGTGAGTGATGATGCCGGCTCTTACCGGAACCATCACTCACGATGGGTGTCGGTCCGGTCGTGAGTGATGATGCCGGCTCTTACCGGAACCATCACTCACGACGAGGGCCCGTCCGGTCGTGAGTGGCAATGCCGGTACACCAATAGACGGGACAAACGGTCCGTTCACCTCATCCGCCCAACGCGAGCGCCGCCCGGCGGCAGCAACGACGTACCCGCCATCGCTGCACAACCCGCACCACATCCCGAACAGCCGCTATCAGCGCAAAAGCGCTCACGGGTCTCACGCCTGGAAGCCGTGTTGCCAGATCTCCCGGGATACCTTGATCGGATCGGCCACCACGGTCGACGGCACGTTCCACACCCGGGCCGAGCGGTCGGCGACGGTGTAGGCAGGCCACCCCGGGTCACCGGTCGCCGCGAACGAAACCCACGCCTTGCGCAGCTGGCCGGACAGCTGCTCGAAGCTCGGCGGGATCTCGCCGCCGAACATCGACTTGCCGAGCTCATCCGCAACGATTCCGAAGGTGAACGGCACGTCCAGCCCGTGGTGCGCGCCGAACGCACCGCCGCGCACCGGGCTCGACCAGGCGAACTCGTAGGCGTAGCTGCGGCCGCCAGCCGCGGCGTGCGCTTCAGCGCTCCACAGCGACGGCATCCGGAACAGCTGATCGCTGAGCATCAGCGAGAACAGCTCGGCATCCTCGATCCCCGGATACCCGGCGCGGTACCGGCCCACCACCGACGGATCCAGCCGCAGTCGCTGCGCCATCAGCACCGGGTCCTTGACCTCCGCGGGAAGGTCCACTGTGAACATTCGGGCTTCGTCGGCGGTGTATCCGCTGATCAGATCCACGTCGCGGCCCGCGCCGGCGCGCAGCGCGACCCACGGCAGGTCGTCGAGCACCTCCCCGTCGAGGATCACCGCGTACGGCGTGGAATTCGTCCAGTCCGCGCGGTTCTCGTTCTGCTCCGCCATCACGGGCAGCTGCGCCGCGTGGATCGCCTCCGACGGCACCGCCGCCAGCTCCTCGGCGGTGGCCGGGACACCGAGCGGACCGACGATGAGCTCGCTGAGCTTGCGCGCCTCGTCCTCGGCGCAGTACAGCGAGCCGACGCTCTGCGCGATCGCGCGGCGGAACAACCCGCTCCGGGCCGCTCCCCCGATCAGCGTGGCCACCGAGGTCGCGCCCGCGGACTCGCCGAAGATCGTCACATTGCCCGGGTTGCCGCCGAACGCGGCGATGTTGTCGCGCACCCAGCGCAACGCCGCGAGCTGGTCCAGGATGCCGCGGTTGGACGGCGCGTCGGCAACCCAACCGAAGCCCTCATAACCGACCCGGTAGTTCACCGTCACCGCGACGACCCCGGCCTGCGCGAACAACGCCGGATCGTAGTCGGCGGCCGTACCGCCCAGATAGGCCCCGCCGTGGAACCAGACCATGACCGGCAGGCCGCCGCCGCGATCCGGGGTCCACACGTTGACGCTCAGGCAGTCGGTGCTGTCACCGGGGTTCCACGGCGATGGGAACCCGGGGATCACCGCCGGTTGCGGCACCGACGCGCTGAACTCCAACGCGTCCCGCACCCCTTCCCACCGCTGCGGGGCAACAGGCGCCTGGAACCGACGCGCCCCGTCCAGCGGTGCCGCGTACGGAATCCCCCTGAAAATGCTCAAGTCTTCGTTCGCGGTTCCCCGCACCGCGCCCTGTTCGGTCCGCACCACAAGATCCATGCCCCCCATAAAACCAGCGAAAGCGCGGCCGTGTTGCCCGATCGACGTAGTGCCCGGTTCACGACCGGTCGTCGAGTTCGGCCACCGCGAACGGCAGCGCTTCGCCGAGCTTCTCCAGGTCCGGCAACGCCGCGCGATTGGCGTGCACGCCCACGTGCACGGTGTCGCGGTACTGCGAGACCGCGATCGCCAGCGCGTGCCCGGCCACCAGCGGGGCCACCGGGTACAGCTCCGCCAACTCCGCCCCTCCCAGGGCGGCCCGGCAACCCGGCAGCGGCACGTTGGTGATCACGGTGTCGAACAGCAGCGCGGCACCTTGCCCGGCCAGCGGCGCGGCCACCTGGTGCACGATCTGCGGGACCCGCCCGGCAAGCACCGGGAACGCTCCCGGCCCGCGCAGCGGACCCGCGCTCTTGTTGCGACCCATCGCGGCCCGGATCGCCTGCAGCCGCGCCACCGGGTCCGGCTCCCCCACCGGCAGATCGCACAGGTAGCCGGACAGCTGGTTGTTCCCTCGCGCGTTTTCGCCGCGACGACGGCTGACCGGGATCAGCGCCCGCAGCGGCAGCTTGTCGGCCGGGTGCCCGCGCGCGGCCAGCCACCGGCGGAACGCCCCGGCGAGCACCGCGAGCACGACGTCGTTGGTGGTGCCGCCATGCCGGGCGCGGATCCGCCGCAGGTCAGCGAGGCCGATCGGGATCAGCGCCACCCGCCGCGCCGCGGAAGCGGAAGCGCGCAACGGCGAATCCGGGATCGGCAGCCGCATGCTGCGCACCACCGACGAGGCGATGCCGAGCGTTTCACCGGACTTCGACAGGGTTCCGCGAACCGCATCGAACAGCTGCTGCGGTTTGCGGAGCAGGTCCAGCGGGCTGCCGTCAAGATCGGGCAGCGGTTCCGGCGCCTCGGGCGTGAAGCCGTCGAGCAGCCCCAAACCCGTCTCGACAGCTTCCCGGCCATCGGCGAGGGCGTGGTGGAACTTCACCAGCACCGCGAACCGGTCCCCGTCCAGCCCGGTGATCAGGTGCAGTTCCCACAGCGGACGGCGCCGGTCCAGCGGGTCCGCGATGAGCTCCGCGACCAGCTCGGCCAATTCCTGCCGCCCGCCCGGCGAGGGCACCTGGTGGCTGCGCACCTGCTCGGCCGCGTCGAATTCCGGCGCTTCCGCCCAACGGGCCTGGCCGGGTAGCCACGACTGGCCGAGCCGCAGCCGCAGCCGCGCGATCCGCTGGGCCCGCTCGGCCAGCAGCGCCAGCAGCCGCACCCGGTCCGCCGGTTCCGACGGCCGGAACACCGCGACCGCACCGATGTGCATCGGCGCGGTTTCACGCTCCAGGCACAGGAACGCCCAGTCGAGCGCACTGACCTCGGTCGTCATCATCGCCGCACCTCACCACGCGATTCGAGAACAGCTTGCCGGAAACAATCCGGGCCGGAATGGGAATAGTTCACCGGCCTGGTTACGGAATTGTTTCCACCCCGGAAATTCCCAGCGATCGGCAGACCCGGGAGGTGATCTGATCCGCGAGCGAATCGAATGACCGCCCCGACGAAGCGGAAAATGATTCGTCTTCTACGGGCCGCCCGGACTCGAAACCGGGGCCGTCGCCGACGGGGCGGGCAGGGCCTGGAGGTGCTGGCGACAACGGCACTGACGTGGTCCTTCCTGTCACGGCGGGCAACGCCCGACGACGCCGGGCACCGCCGCGGCAACGCTTGCGGCCGGCGCGCGCGGTCCGGGGTGGGTGGCGATTTCGCGCGAAACCGTCACATCCCACGCGTGCCGGATGACGATTTCGCGCGAAATCGCCGCTCCCCTTGGACCGATTGCGGCCGGATCGACTGAATGGAGCCGACCGAGCCGCGAATGCGTCGACTTTAAACCAAAACGAGGACGGATGAAAACGAGGACCGCCGGCAGCGACGAGCACGATGCAAGCCTTGATCGCTCCGATAGGTACCGATCAAACGCTCCGGGTCACCCATAAGTATGCATGGCGGCCGCCCGCGACGGCGCGGCGGACCGGATTCGATGACACTGCGCGCTCGCCGCGCGCGGAGCACGACGTCGCGCGGTGAGCGAACTCACCCAGCTGCCGGACCCGGAACGCGAGAACCGCCGCCCCGCTCGGGGACAGCGGTTCCCGGTCGCGCGAGGTCAGCTCACGGCGCCCAGTGGTCGAGCATGGCCGCGAAGGTCTCGAAGGCCGCCTTGTTGTAGCCGTAGGGCGCTTCCAGGTGGACGCTGAGCGGGAAGCCGAGGTCGTGCACCCCGTCGATGACCCGCTTGTAGAGGTCCACGACCCGCTGCTTACGCTGCTCGAAGCCCAGCTCCGCGGTCTGCGCCACGAATTCCTGCTCGGCGGCCACGGCCGGGTTGCCCGGGTCCTGGATGAGCCACTGGATCAGATTCTTCCTGCTCTCCACACCAGGGATGAACCCGAAGGACAGCAGGATCTCCGGGCGGTGCGGCGTGGTCCGGGCGAACTCAGCGAGGAACCGGACGATCGCGTCGGAGTAGAGGAGCTGGGTCATGCCGTAGGTGGCGCCGCGCTCGCACTTGAAGCCGAACCGGCCCTGCTCGCCGTCCCGGGTCGGGATCAAGATCGAACCGCGGTGCGGCACCACGTCCTGGAACTTGGCCAGGGCGTCGGTGGGCGCGACGCCGGGCCCCTCGCCGTCGGCCATGTT
The DNA here is from genome assembly GCF_012277335.1 of Saccharopolyspora sp. ASAGF58. NCBI lineage: Bacteria > Bacillati > Actinomycetota > Actinomycetes > Pseudonocardiales > Pseudonocardiaceae > Saccharopolyspora > Saccharopolyspora sp. ASAGF58. The sequence goes on from NZ_CP040605.1 coordinate 7,691,784, forward strand.
GCGCGGTACCCCGACGAACGCGATGCCGTCCATGCCCGCGTCGCGCAGGTTGTGCAGGCGCTCGGTCAGCTGCTGCTCGTCGTGGAAAGCGGTGACCTGCGTGCACAGCCCGCGCATGCCGCCCAGTTCGGGCTCGATCGTCCGCCAGAAGTCGATGGTGTCCATCTTCTCCCGGAAGTCGACCGGCCGGTCCCCGTCCTCCTGGATGATGCCGGGGATCATCACGTGCTTGATGTGACCGGCCAGCCCGGCGGCGCGGCTGAGCCCGGCGACCTTGCGACCTTCCGCGACGGCCATCTGCACGCCACCGTCGAGGGCGGGCGGTACCAGTTCGAGTGCGATGGTGTTCATGTCGGCCTCAGGTTTTCCTTCTGTCGGCTTTCGGTCACCGCAGCGCCCGGTCGAGATGCACTCCTGCGACTGCTCTTCTCGACGAGCAGGGACCGTTTTTCCTCTGATGACTGGGGATTCTTTCGCGGAAATGCGAATTGCGTTATCCTGAAAGGATCGTCGTTCAGCCACTCGCAGAAAAGGCTGTGCATTCGGATCAGCGACGCGGCCGAGCCCCGGCCGGGTACGCGCTTTCGCCGGTCGGCGAATCCTATGGGCGAAACCGGTTGCGCGGAGCGCGGTTTCAGCGCCGGGGCGGATGTCCGGCGGCTCCCCCGGCCGAGGAGAGCCGCCGTTGCGACCCGGTACCGCTGCGCGAAAGCGAAGCGGTACCGGGGAGTTCGATCAGTAGCGGTAGTGGTCGGGCTTGTAGGGGCCGTCGACGTCGACACCGATGTAGGCGGCCTGCTCCTTGGAGAGCTTGGTCAGCTTCACACCCAGAGCGTCCAGGTGCAGGCGGGCCACCTTCTCGTCCAGGTGCTTGGGCAGCACATACACCTGCCTGTCGTACTCCCCCGGCTTGGTGAACAACTCGATCTGCGCGATCGTCTGGTTGGTGAAGGAGTTCGACATCACGAAGCTGGGGTGCCCGGTGGCGTTGCCCAGGTTCAGCAACCGGCCCTCCGACAACACAATGATCGAATGCCCGTCCTCGAACACGTACTCGTGGACCTGCGGCTTGATCTCCTGCTTGCGGACACCAGGCGTTTTCTCCAACCCCGCCATATCGATCTCGTTGTCGAAATGACCGATGTTGCCCACGATCGCCTGGTGCTTCATCCGCCCCATGTGCTCGGCGGTGATGATGTCGAAGTTCCCCGTCGTCGTGACGAAGATGTCAGCGATCTCCACGACATCTTCCAGCGTGGTCACCTGATAACCGTCCATCACCGCCTGCAACGCGCAGATCGGGTCGATCTCGGTCACGATCACCCGCGCACCCTGGCCCCGCAGCGACTCCGCCGAGCCCTTACCCACGTCGCCGTAACCACACACCACCGCGACCTTGCCGCCGATGAGCACATCCGTGGCACGGTTGATGCCATCGATCAGCGAGTGCCGGCACCCGTACTTGTTGTCGAACTTCGACTTCGTCACCGAGTCATTGACATTGATCGCCGGGAACAAGAGATCCCCGGTCTTGGCCAGCTCATACAGCCGGTGCACACCGGTCGTGGTCTCCTCGGTCACACCCTTGACCTCACGGGCGATCTTCGTGAACCGCTTGCCGTCCACGGCGACGCTGGCACGCAGCGTCTCCAGGATGACCTTGTACTCCTCCGGGTCATCATCTCCAGCCTGCGGCACCACCCCGGCAGCCTCGAACTCCACACCCTTGTGCACCAACAGCGTGGCGTCACCACCATCATCGAGGATCATGTTCGGACCCTCACCACCACCGAACTGGAACAACTGGTCGGTGCACCACCAGTACTCCTCCAGCGACTCACCCTTCCACGCGAACACCGACACACCCGCAGGCGCCTCCGGCGTCCCGTCCGGACCCACCACCACCGCAGCGGCGGCCTCGTCCTGGGTCGAGAAGATGTTGCACGACACCCACCGAACCTCGGCACCCAGCGCGACCAGCGTCTCGATCAACACCGCCGTCTGCACCGTCATGTGCAACGAACCCGCGATCCGCGCACCCCTCAACGGCTGCGAGGCCGCGAACTCCTCACGCGTCGCCATCAAACCCGGCATCTCATGCTCAGCCAACCGGATCTGATGCCGCCCGGCCTCAGCCAACCCCAGATCCCGGACAGCGAACTCCAGGCCGTTGACCTTCTGCAACTCGACGCTCATGACTACCTTTCTCTACTTCCGGATTCGGACAGGCAGGAATCAGGTGTTGAAGTACTTCGCCTCTGGATGGTGGGCGATGATCGCGTCGGTGGACTGCTCGGGGTGCAGCTGGAACTCCTCCGAGAGCACCACGCCGATGCGCTCGGCCGCTAACAGGTCGACGATCTTCGCCCGGTCCTCGATGTCCGGGCAGGCGCCGTAGCCGAAGGAGTACCGCGCGCCGCGGTAGCCGAGCTTGAAGTACTCCTGCACGTCGGCCGGGTCCTCTTCGGCCACCGAACCGCCCGAGGACCACAGAAGCTCCCGCCGGACGCGGCGGTGCCAGTACTCGGCCAGCGCTTCGGTGAGCTGCACGCCCATGCCGTGCACCTCCAGGTAGTCCCGGTAGGCGTTCTTGGCGAACAGCTCGTTGGCGAAGTCGGCGATCGGCTGGCCCATGGTGACCAGCTGCATAGGCAGCACGTCCACCTGGCCGGTCTGCTCGGCCTGCTCCCGCGACCGGAAGAAGTCCGCCAGGCACAGCCGCCGGTCGCGCTTCTGCCGGGGGAAGAAGAACCGGTGCCGCTCCGGGGCGTCCGGCTCTTCCTTGTCCAGCACGACGAGGTCGTTCCCCTCGGTCACGCACGGGAAGTAGCCGTAGACCACGGCCGCGTGCTGCAGGATGCCCGCGGTGGACAGCTCGTCGATCCAGTGCCGCAGCCGCGGCCGGCCCTCGGACTCGACGAGTTCCTCGTAGGACGGTCCCTCGCCCTTCTTCGCTCCGCGCAGGCCCCACTGGCCGAAGAACGTGGCCCGCTCGTCCAGCAGCGCCAGGTAGTCGGCGACCGCGACGCCCTTGACCACCTTCGAGCCCCAGAACGGCGGCGTCGGCACCGGTGCGCTCGCGTCCACATCGGACCGCGTGGTGTCGGTGTACTCCGGCTCCGGCCCGTGCTCGGCCTTGCGCTTCTCGGCGATGCGCAGCGACCGCTCGCGGCGAGCCTTGCGTTCGGCCTTCTTCTCCCGCTCGGCCGCATCGTCGGCAGGCGCGTCACCGCGCTTGACGGCCATGATGCGGTCCATCAGGTGCAGGCCTTCGAAGGCGTCCTTCGCGTAGCGCACATCGCCCTGGTAGACCTCGTCCAGGTCGTTCTCCACATAGGACCTGGTGAGCGCCGCCCCGCCCAGCATCACCGGGTACTTCTGGGACATCCCCTTGGAGTTGAGCTCCTCCAGGTTCTCCTTCATGATCACGGTCGACTTCACCAGCAGCCCGGACATGCCGATGGCGTCGACCTTGTGCTCCTCGGCGGCTTCCACGATGGCGCTGATCGGCTGCTTGATGCCGATGTTGACCACGTCGTAGCCGTTGTTGGACACGATGATGTCGACCAGGTTCTTGCCGATGTCGTGCACATCGCCCTTGACCGTGGCCAGCAGCAGCTTGCCCTTGCCGCCGGAGTCGTCCTTCTCCATGTGCGGTTCGAGGTGGGCGACCGCGGCCTTCATCACCTCGGCGGACTGCAGCACGAACGGCAGCTGCATCTGCCCTGAGCCGAACAGCTCGCCCACGACCTTCATGCCGGCCAGCAGGTTCTCGTTGATGATCTCCAGCGGCGGCTTCTCGGCCATCGCCGCGTCCAGATCCGCCTCGAGCCCGTTGCGCTCGCCATCGACTATCCGCCGCTCCAGGCGCTCGAACAGCGGCAGCTTCGCCAGCTCCTCGGCGCGCGAGGCGCTGCTGGACTTCGCGGTCTTGCCCTCGAAGAGCTCCATCAACTTCTGCAGCGGGTCGTATCCCTCGCGGCGCCGGTCGTAGACCAGGTCGAGCGCGACCTGCCGCTGCTCCTCATCGATCTTGCTCATCGGCAGGATCTTCGAAGCGTTCAGGATCGCGGTGTCCAGGCCTGCTTCCCGGCATTCGTTGAGGAACACCGAGTTCAGCACCTGCCGCGCCGCCGGGTTGAGTCCGAACGAGACGTTCGACAAGCCGAGCGTCGTCTGGACATCCGGGTGGCGCTTCTTGAGCTCCCGGATCGCGTTGATCGTCTCGATGGCGTCCTTGCGGACCTCTTCCTGGCCGGTGGTGATCGGGAAGACCAGGCAGTCGATGATGATCGAAGACTTCTCCAGACCCCAGTTGGTGGTCATGTCCTCGATCAGCCGCTCGGCCACCCGCACCTTCCACTCGGCGGTGCGCGCCTGGCCTTCCTCGTCGATGCAGGTCACCACGACGGTGGCACCGTGCTCGACCACGAGCCTCATCACGCGCTCGTACCGCGAGCCCGGCTCGTGACCGTCCTCGTAGTTCACGGAGTTGACCGCGCACCGGCCGCCCAGGTGATCCAGACCGGCCTCGATCACGTCCGGCTCCGTGGAGTCCACCATGATCGGCAGGGTCGAGGAGGTCGCCAGGCGCGACGCCAGTTCACGCATGTCGACCGTGCCATCGCGGCCGACGTAGTCCACGCACAGGTCCAGCATGTGCGCGCCCTCGCGGGTCTGGGCCTTGGCGATCTCCACGCAGTCGTCGTAACGACCTTCCAGCATCGCCACGCGGAACGCCTTGGAACCGTTGGTGTTCGTGCGCTCACCGATGTTGAGGATCGACGCGTCCTGTTCGAACGGCACCGACTGATACATCGACGAGATCGACGGGATGTGCTCGGGCTGGCGCACCTTCGGCGGCAGCGACGCGACGGCCTCGGCCACCGCGCGCACGTGCTCGGTGGTGGTGCCGCAGCAGCCGCCGACCAGCCGGGCGCCGAAGTCGTTGACGAACCCGACCAGCGCGTCGGCCAGCTCGTCGGGCTGCAGCGGGTACACCGCGCCATTGGGGCCGAGCTGGGGCAGACCGGCGTTGGGCATCACCGAGATCGGGATCCGGGAGTTCTGCGCCAGCACCCGCAGGTGCTCGCTCATCTCCGCCGGACCGGTCGCGCAGTTCATCCCGATCAGGTCGATGCCCAGCGGTTCCAGCGCGGTCAGCGCCGCGCCGATTTCGGAGCCGACCAGCATCGTCCCCGTGGTCTCCACGGTGACCTGAGCGATGATCGGCAGCTGGCGACCGGCCTGGGCCATCGCCCGCTTCGCGGCCACGATCGCGGCCTTGGTCTGCAGCAGGTCCTGCGAGGTTTCCACCAGCACCACGTCGATGCCGCCGTCGAGCATGCCCAGCATCTGCTCGACGTAGGCGTCGCGCAGCACGGTGTAGGGCGCGTGGCCCAGCGTCGGCAGCTTGGTGCCCGGACCGACCGAACCGAGCACGTACCGCGGCCGCTCCGGCGTCGAGTACTCGTCGGCGGCCTCGCGGGCCAGCGCCGAGCCCTTCTCCGCCAGCTCCCGGATCCGTTCCGGGATGTCGTACTCGCTGAGGTTGGCCAGGTTCGCGCCGAACGTGTTGGTCTCGATCGCGTCCGAGCCGGCCTCGAGGTAGCCCCGGTAGATCGAGGACACCACGTCGGGCCGGGTCACGTTCAGGATCTCGTTGCAGCCCTCCAGGTTGGCGAAGTCGTCCAACGTCAGGTCGAACGCCTGCAGCGCGGTGCCCATGCCGCCGTCGGCGACGAGGACGCGTTCGCCGAGGGCGGTGAGGAACCCGCTCGGATCGTTCTGCCGGTCTGGCATGTGCCTGCTACTCCCGTTCTCAGCGAAGCTTCGGCTGGACCTCGGCCGCGGCGGCGTCGCCGTACGCCTCGGCGATGCGGGCGACGAACGAGTCGCGCTCCACCTCGTACTCCTGGGGGCCGTCGGTCTCCAGCGAAACGGTCGCCAGCGTGCAGCCGAGCTGCAGCGAGCGCTCCAGCCCGAAGTCGTGGGTCAGCCCGGCCAGGAACCCGGCGCGCAGCGCGTCGCCGACGCCGGTGGGGTCGCCCTTCTGGTTCTCCTTCGGCGGCACGACCTCGATGGTCGGGTCCGACTTGGACTCCACCTGCACGCCCTTCGGGCCGAGCGAGGTCACCCAGATGCCGACGCGCTCCAGCACCTCGGTGTGGGTCCAACCGGTGCTCTGCAGCAGCAGGCCGTGCTCGTACTCGTTGGTGAACAGGTACTCCGCGCCCTCGACGAGCTTGCGGATGTCGTCGCCTTCCATGCGGGCGAGCTGCTGGCCCGGGTCGGCGAGGAACCGGTAGCCGCGGTCCCGGCACTCCTGGGTATGCCGCAGCATCGCGTCCGGGTCGTTGGCGGAGATCACCACTACGTCGAGGCCACCGAGCCGGTCGGCGACCGGCTTGAGCTCGATCTCGCGGGCCTCGGACATCGCGCCCGCGTAGAACGAGGCGATCTGGTTGTGGTCGGTGTCGGTGGTGCAGAGGAACCGCGCCGTGTGCTTGGTCCCGGAGACGTGCACCGAGTTGGTGTCCACTCCGTGGCGCTCCAGCCACGCGCGGTACTCGTCGAAGTCCCGGCCGACGGCGCCGACGAGGGCCGAGCCGACGCCGAGCTGGCCGAGGCCGAAGGTGATGTTGGCCGCGATCCCGCCGCGACGCACCTCCAGCTCGTCGACCAGGAACGACAGCGACACCTGCTCGAGGCGATCAGCGACGAGCTGATCGGTGAACCTACCGGGGTAGGACATCAGATGGTCGGTGGCGATCGAACCGGTCACCGCAATCCGCACTGCATTACTCCTTCACCAGGGTAGTCGGCTGCCGCTGCGGCACCGACCACGAAGCTCTACTGGACCCGGGCCGGCACAGGAGGCTGCGGGGCGCGCGCCACGCCCCGCAGTCCGCCGCCACGGCTTCGGTCAACGTCAGATGCCGGCGGCGCTCTTCAGCGCCTCGGCCCGGTCGGTGCGTTCCCACGGCAGGTCGACGTCGCTGCGCCCGAAGTGACCGTACGCTGCGGTCTGGGCGTAGATCGGCCGCAGGAGGTCCAGGTCACGCACGATGGCCGCGGGACGCAGGTCGAAGACGTCGTTGATCGCCGCCTGGATCTTGACCGGGTCGACGTTCTCGGTGCCGAAGGTCTCCACGAACAGGCCCACCGGGGCGGCCTTGCCGATCGCGTATGCGACCTGCACCTCGATGCGGCTCGCCAGGCCCGCCGCGACCGCGTTCTTGGCCACCCAGCGCATCGCGTAGGCGGCGGAGCGGTCGACCTTCGACGGGTCCTTGCCGGAGAACGCGCCGCCGCCGTGGCGGGCCATGCCGCCGTAGGTGTCGACGATGATCTTCCGGCCGGTCAGGCCCGCGTCGCCCATCGGGCCACCGACGACGAACCGGCCGGTCGGGTTCACCAGCAGCCGGCTGTCGGCGGACTCCAGGCCGACCCGCTGGATCTCCGGGTCGATGACCTTCTCCTTGATGTCCCCGGTCAGCATGCCTTCGAGGTCGATGTCGGCGGCGTGCTGGGTGGAGAGCACCACGGTGTCCAGGCGCACCGGCTGGTCGCCGGCGTACTCGATGGTCACCTGGGTCTTGCCGTCGGGGCGCAGGTACGGCAGCACGCCGTCCTTGCGAACCTTGGTCAGCCGCCGCGACAGGCGGTGCGCCAGCGCGATCGGCAGCGGCATCAGCTCGTCGGTGTCGGTGCAGGCGTAGCCGAACATCAGGCCCTGGTCGCCGGCGCCCTGTTTGGCGATCTCGTCGATCACACCCTCGACCCGTGTCTCGTGCGCGACATCCACGCCCTGCGCGATGTCCGGCGACTGCGAGCCGATGGCGACGTTCACGCCGCAGGAGGCACCGTCGAAGCCCTTGGCCGAGGAGTCGTAGCCGATCTCCAGGATCTTCTCCCGCACGATCGTCGGGATGTCCGCGTAGGCGTCGGTGGTCACCTCGCCGGCCACGTGCACCTGGCCGGTGGTCACCATCGTCTCCACCGCGACCCGCGACCGCGGGTCCTGGGACAACAACGCGTCCAGCACGGCGTCGCTGATCGCATCGCAGATCTTGTCCGGGTGTCCCTCGGTCACCGACTCGCTGGTGAACAACCTGCGGTTGATCTCACTCACGACTGCTCCTCACCTCACAGCTGATGCAGCTCTAGATCCTTGCGTACGATAGTGGCGATTTACGGCACCGGGGGGTCCGAAACTGTTTCCAGTCTCATCTTGCGGGTCGGTACCGATTCCGTGCGTGGGCTTGACGGCTGCGCCGCGTCAAGGACGAAGACCAAACCCGCCTGGGACACCTCTCATGCTCGAGCGTGGATGATGCCCCAGGCCAAGTTGCCCGCTTTGCCACCGGCGACCCAGTTCTTCAGACCGGCCTTCATCTTGATGCGGTACTCGTCGCTGATCCGGTCGGCGAGCTCCGCTTCCTTGCCCTCCAGGACCTCCAGCACCCGCGCGTAGTGCGTCGGCAGGTATGTGGTCAGGTCTTCGAAGTCGAAGTCCTGCAGGCCAAGGCGGGCCAGTTCGCGGCGGTAGAAGCCGGGCGAGCCCATGGTGTCCAGGTTGAGCCGGTCCAGGATCGGCCCGAGGTCCCGCAGCTTGGCGTCGTCGGCGGCCATCGGATCGGTGAAGATGAAGGAACCCCCGCCCTTGAGCACGCGGGTCACCTCCTCCAGGACCCGCTCCCGGTCGCCGCTGTGCAGGATCGCATCCTGCGACCAGACGATGTCGAAGGCATTGTCCTGGAACGGGATGTCCTCGAAGGAACCGTCCTTGACCTCGATCAACTCGTCCAGCCCGGCGGCGCGGTTGAACTCGATATTTCGGGCGTTCTCGACCTCGCTGAGATTCAGGCAGGACACCTTGCAGCCGTAGGTCCCGGCCAGGTAGCGCGCCGCGCCGCCGTAGCCGGAGCCGATGTCCAGGATGCGGGTGCCCGGGCTGATCTGGACCTTGGCGGTCATCCGCTCCACGGTGCGCCGCGAGGCGGCGTCGATGTTCTCGTCCGGGGTCTCGTAGAGGCCGATGTGAATGTCGTTTCCGCCCCAGACGTGGTAGTAGAAGTTGTCCGCGTCCTCGGAGTTGTAGTAGTCCCGCGCGGTGTGCACCGCGGTCGAGTACACGTCGGAGAGTTCCTCGTCCGGGCGGTACTTCTTCTCGGCCACGTGTATGAAGAAGTCCGGCTCGGTGTCGTGGTAGGTCTCCTGGAAGTCGCCGTAGGTGTCGATCCGCTGGAAACCGACTTCGCGCATGAGCCGCCGCATGTAGTTCTTCCGCAGCGGATACATGTTCAGGAAGAATTCAGATCGATCGGGGAACGTGTACTTGAATCGCGCCAGGCCGTCATCGATGTAATCGGGTTCCGCGGAAACGTCTTCGCCGGCGTAGTAATAGGTGTGCTTCGAGGAGAATCCGCTGTCCAGAATCGAGTCGTAATTGCGCTGATCGATGATCAGCACGCCGTCGTGCTTGAGCATCGCGTAGAACTCGGCCAGCGCTTTGCGCCGATCCCGTTCGGAGAACAGGTGGGTGAACGAGTTGCCCAGGCAGATGATCGCGTCGTATTCGCCGTGGACGTCACGATTCAGCCAGCGCCAGTCGGCGTGCACCACCCGCAGGATGTGGCCGCCGTAGGTCAACCCGTTGCTGAACGCCTTGGCCAGCATCTGGGGGCTGCCGTCGGCGCTGACCGCCTCGAAGCCCTCCTCCAGCAGCCGCACGGAGTGGAACCCGGTGCCGGTGGCCACGTCGAGGACGGAGCGGACGCCGCGGGCCTTGAGCTGGTCGATGAAGAACGAACCCTCGCTCTGGTAGCGCTTCTTCCAGTCGATCAGCTCATCCCACTTCTCGACGAAACCGCCGACGTACTCGTACGTGTAGTGGTCTGATTCGCGCACCTCCAGCGGATTCTCGCCGAACACCTGCTCCTCGCGGGCCACCAGATCAGCGGTATCCGGAGATCCTTGGTGCTCGGTCGAGGCAAGGTCGTCCACGCTCTTGACCATTCTTCACTCCCACCACTCACGTTGGTCATGCGCCACCGCAAACTCGGGTGCGCGCAAAAATACGTGCCCCGAGCTCCTCCCGTGGCCGTGCCGGGTCGCCGCTGCGAAAAAGGCAACACCTGGACCGGCGTGGGCAGCCGAGAAACACTCAAGGCCGCAACACCTACGCCGATCACCGTCCAGTCGGCACCTTTGCCAACCGGCGCTGACGCGGTATTCCTGCGTCGATTAACCAAACTAGGCGAACGAGATCGCAAAGCAAGCATACAAACGTGTGACGCTAATCACCGGAATACTATGATAGCGTGGTTCGGATTGTCACCCTGGGTGAATAAATGCGCCGCCACCTGCGCCGATTCGGCGCATTTTGAAGAGAGATAACGATCGCACAAGTGCAAGTCGGCAACGATCTGTGTACACTGACGCGCGCATCGCGTACCACAGCAACCGCAAATTGCACAACCGCGACCGCCGACGAAAATATTAAAACTAGGCATCGCGGCGGTTGACTTTTCTTTTTCGGTCATTCCATCGCGGGATGGAGCACGGATGTTACGGTGCACGCATCCCGGAAGCGAGCCATTTTCGGCGCCGCCGGAGATCCCGCTCGTCGGCCACCACCCACCGCCCTCCCCCATCAGGCCTGCTCCACGTTCCCCCGGCCGGGGCGTCGACGGAAGAAGCATCGCCGCACCGGCCCCAGGGAAGTGTGGCACGCACCATTGGCGCGTGCCACCGGAGCCCCGCGGCCAGGTGGTGGCCGGGTCGAGCAGCGGCACCGTGAGTGATTTGCGGTGTCATAGCACCCGAAAGTACTCACGGCTCCTGTTCTTTTGCGGAACCTCGCGAGCCCTACCGATCCATGCCGGTTGCTCCGAATTGCGGGCGCTCTTTCGGCCGCGTTGACTGTGCGTGCGTTCATGGTCATTGTTGCCGGTTGATGGTGATTGCTCTTCCCCTTTTCGGCAAGTCCGTCTGGAGGCAATCGTGCTGCTGCGCGCCCTGCTGCTCACCACGCTGTTGGCCACCGCCTCCGGGGTCCCCGCGGCCGCCGCCGATTCCGCCGCGGCCGCCGACCCGTGGCGCCCCAAGCCACCGCCGCTGACCACGCCGTGGACCGACCAGGTCGGCCCGGACAACGCCCTCCCCGAGTACCCGCGCCCGCAGCTGACCCGCGAGCGCTGGCTGAACCTCAACGGATTGTGGTCCTACGGCGGCGGAGCCACCCCGCCGACCGCGGCGACCGAGCAGATATTGGTGCCTTATCCCCCGGAATCCGGTCTTTCCGGCATCCAGCGCCACGACGACCACATGCTCTACCGGCGGGCCTTCGAGGTGCCGCGGGACTGGTCCGGGCAGCGGCTGCTGCTGCACTTCGGCGGGGTGGACCAGAAGGCCGAGGTGTCGGTCAACGGCCGGACCGTGGCGGTTCACGAGGGCGGCTACACCGAGTTCAGCGCCGACATCACCGACGCGCTCCGCCCCGGCGCGAAGCAGGAACTGGTGGTGGCCGTCGAGGACCGCAACGACGCCAACCCCTACCCGGTGGGCAAGCAGCGCAACAAGGCAGGCGGGATCCTCTACACCGGGACATCGGGGATCTGGCAGACGGTCTGGTTGGAGCCGGTGCCCGACGCGCACATCGCCAAGCTCGACATCAACCCGGATCTGCGCGGTTTCGACCTGACCGCCCGGACTTCGGCGCGCGCCGGGGAACGGGTCGAGGCGGTCGTCCTCGACACCGATGGCAACGAGGTGTCGCGCGCCAGCGGCCCGGCCGACACGGCCCTGCGGCTGCCGGTGGCAGATCCGCACCTGTGGACCCCTAACGACCCCTACCTCTACGACATCACGGTCCGGCTAGTCGGCGCCGACGGCCGCACCGTGGACGAGGTCGGCAGCTACGGCGGCCTGCGAACCGTCGAGCTGGTCGACGACTCGCAGGGGCGGCCGCGGATGGCGCTCAACGGCCGGATCCTGTTCCAGCACGGGCCGTTGGACCAGGGATTCTGGCCGGACGGGAGCTACACCGCGCCGACCGATGAGGCGCTGCGGTTCGACGTCGCCGAAACCAAGCGGCTCGGGTTCAACATGATCCGCAAGCACGTGAAGGTCGAACCGGCCCGCTGGTACTACTGGACCGACCGGCTGGGCCTGCTGGTGTGGCAGGACATGCCGTCGCTGCCGATCGACCTGGCCGACCCGCCGGGCAGCAACCCGCCGCCGGGCGAGGAGGCCCGCTCGAACTTCCGCGACGAGCTGACCGCCATGATCGACCAGCTGCGCAGCGTCCCCTCGATCGTGGCGTGGGTGCCGTTCAACGAGGGCTGGGGCGAGTTCGAGACCGCCGAGGTCGCCGAGCTGGTCCGGCGCACCGACCCGACCCGGCTGGTCAACGCCAACAGCGGGGTGAACTGCTGCTACTCGCTGCCCGACACCGGCGCGGGCGACATCTACGACGACCACACCTACGTCGGTCCGGGCAGCCCGGAGGCGCGCGGCGAGCGGGCGTCGGTGGACGGCGAGTACGGCGGGCTGGGGCTGGTCGAGGAAGGCCACCTGTGGCCCGGCGAGCCGGGCGCGTACGAGATGACCAACAGCCGCGCCGAGCTGACCGACCGCTACGCCGAGGTCAGCCGCGACCTCGCCCGCATTGTCGAGACCAACGGGCTGTCCGCGGCCATCTACACCCAGACCACGGACGTGGAGAACGAGGTCAACGGGTTCTTCACCTACGACCGGCGGATCCTCAAGCCCAACCCGGACGTCGTCCGCGGGCACAACCTCGCGGTGATCGACGCGGGTACGCCGTGACCACTGGCGGACGGGACCGCCACCGACCACAGTGGACGCCATCACGACGAGTGATCAACGCTCGGCCTCATCACCCTGGACCGGCGCAATTTCGTGAGAAATCGCCCGTCACCCGGGTGAATGTCAATTTCTCACGAAATTGCCCACCCCCCAGGAGGTTCAGGATGCGACGCTTCACCCGGCGGGCCGCGCTCGCCACCGCTGCGGGCGCGACGACCGCCGCCGCCCTCGCCGGCCACGCCACCGCGCAGCCATCCGGCTCCGGTGGAGCGGGAGGCCGGCAGACCGCGAACGGGCGGCTGTACGAGATCCGCTCCGGGCGGCAGCGGGCGGTGATCGCCGGGGTGTCGGCGACGTTGCTGTCGTGGCAGGTCGACGGCGTGGAGATGCTCCTGACGCACCCCGCCGACGAGGTCGGCGAGGGCTTCCAGGGCAAGACGATCCTGCCGTGGCCGAATCGCATCGACCACGGCCGCTACACCTTCGGCGGCGAGGAGTTGCAGGTCGCGATCAACGAACCGAAGCGCGATGCGGCGCTGCACGGGCTGATGAGCTTCGTGGAGTGGCAGCCGGTGCGGCACCGCGCCGACGGCGTGGTACTGGAGTACCTGCTGCCGCCGGACTACGGCTACCCATTCCGGCTGGCATTCCGCATCGAGTACACAGTGGACGATTCCGGGGTGCGCAGCACGCTCAGCGCGAAGAACGTCGGCGACGGCGCCGCGCCGTTCGGCACCGCCAACCACACCTACCTCGCCGCCGGCGGGGACCGCATCGACGACATCGTCTTCGAGCTGCCCGCGGACACCTACTACGTGGTCAATGACCGGCTGATCCCGACCGGCACCGCCCCGGTCGAGGGCACCGAGTACGACTACCGGTCGCCGCGGCGGATCGGACCGACCGAAATGGACACCGCGTTCACCGGACTGCGCCGCGGATCCGACGGCAGCGCCGTGGTGCGGTTCGCCCGCCCGGACGGCGTGACCGCGGAGCTCTGGATCGACCGCACGCACGGTTACCTGCAGGTCTACACCGACGACAGCCCGTCGACCGACCGCCCGGCGCGGGCCGGGATCACCGTGGAGCCGATGACGTGCGCGCCGAACGCGTTCGTCACCGGCGACGGCCTGATCACCCTGCGGCCGGGCGAAACCCACCGCGGCACCTGGGGTTACCGCATTTTCTCGTGAGTGGCCGTTCCGGTTCTTACCGGAACTACCACTCACGAACCATTCTTCTTACGCGTCCGGCTCGACCCAGTCCTGGTCGCCTTCCTGGAGCCAGTTGCTGATGTTGCTCAGCTTCGAGCCGAGCCGATCGGCTTGTTCTGGCCCGATCAGGATGTGCCGCCCGGCGGAATCGGTGACCCGCACCTCGGGAATCCGTAGCGCGACGGTGACCGGCCCTTTGTTGCCCTGTGGCGGAATGCGCCAGGTCTTCTCCTCGGCGGCCTCCGCCATGATCCGCAGGTCCAGTTCGGTCCGCTTCCGCGCGAGTTCGTCGCTCATGCCTCTCCCGAATTCTTCTCGTGTTTGCCCTGGTCTTGGGCTTGTGACGGGAGAGTGCGCCTTTGCGGCAGCTGCAAACAAGTGCGCATTCGTGTGATTGATCATGGATCCGTTCGATGCCACCCTGGAGATTGTCCACATTGGATCCGAATGGGGGATCTCCGATCATGCCAGGAAACGGTCACACCTCTGTCCGCTCCCGCCAGGTCGCCGCGCAACTGCGCAGGCTTCGCGAGCAAGCACAACTTAGTTGCAGCGATGTCGCGCGCACGCTTGGGTTGTCGGTGAGCAAGGTCAGTCGAATGGAGACCGCCAGCAGCGGCATGCAGATCGAGGACGTCGCCGCGATGCTCGGCCTCTACAAGGTCTCGGCGACGAAACGCCAGGAAATCCTCGACATGCTGCGCCGAGCCGACGAGAAGGGCTGGTGGCAACGCCAAGCGGGTCTCCCGCAGCTATGGCGGAACTTGATCGACTTCGAGGCCAAGCCGACCCGCATCCAGAACTTCGAGAACATGGTTGTGCCGGGCCTGCTGCAAACAGCGGAATACTGCCGCGCGTTGATCCAGGGCATCAACGACACGCTCAGCGACGAAGAGAGCGACCGTCTGGTGGCTACTCGGATGGCTCGGCAGGCGGTCCTGACGCGTACCCGTGCGCCGCAACTCCTCGCCGTGGCCGACGAAAACGTACTCCGGCGTCCCGTCGGCGGTGATGGGATAATGCATCGGCAACTGCTCCATCTGGGTACTTTTGCCGAACGTCCGAACATCACTTTGCGGGTGGTGCAAAGCTCGGCTGGCGCCTACGTCGGCGCGCGAGGCTCGTTCATGATCCTGGAGTTCGACGGGGAACCTGACCTCGTGCATGTGGAGAACCAGAGCACGGGGATGTTCTTGGAAGAAGATGCCGATCTTGCTTCCTACCGCCTTGCGCTGAGCAATATCCTCAGTGCGGCATTGAAGCCTGCCGAGTCGGCCGACCTGGTTCGCCAGATCGCGGCCGAGGAATGATGCGAGAGGAGCGCGGAATGACTGCGCTGAATCTGACAACCGCCCGTTGGCGCAAGAGCAGCTACAACACTGATCAAGCCAACTGCGTTGAGGTGGCATTCCTTGACGCAACGTGGCGCAAGAGCAGTCGAAGCACCGATACCTCCAACTGCGTCGAGGTGGCTTTCTCCGGGGCTGCTGTCGGGGTGCGGGACTCGAAGGACCCCGACGGCGCCGTGCTGGCCTTCCCGGACGAGCGGTGGTCTCGGTTCGTTGACTCGCTGCGCTGAGGGTGTGTGGTTGTTCCGGTTCTTACCGGAACAACCACTCACGAGCGTGACCAGTACAGTGACCGGGTGGCCGAGTACATCCAGATTCCGACTCCTGCCGGGAAGTTCGACGCGCTGACCGCCGGTCCCGAGGACGGCCGGCCGGTGCTGCTGCTGCACGGCTTCCCGGAGGCGGCGGTGCAGTGGAGCGAGCAGTTGTCGGTGCTCGGCGGCGCGGAGTGCTTCGCGGTGGCGCCTGATCAGCGCGGCTACTCCCCCGGTGTGCGCCCGGAGCAGGTCGCCGACTACCGGTTGGAAGAGCTCGTCGACGATGTCCTGGCGATCGCCGAACACTTCGGCTGGCAGCGCTTCGATCTGGTCGGCCACGACTGGGGCGCCGCCGTGGCGTGGGCGACCGCCGCCGAGCACCCGGACCGGGTCCGCACGCTGACCGCGGTGTCGGTGCCACACCTGGACCCGTTCGGCGAGGCGATGCGCACCGACGAGGACCAGCACCAGCGCTCGGCGTACATGCAGGCGTACCGGTCCTCCGCCGCGGAGAAGGCCCTGCTGGCCGACCACGCCAAGAAGCTGCGGCAGATCTACTACCCGGGCGTGCCCCAGCACCACGTCGACGACTACGTGCAGCGGTTCACCGAACCGGGCGCGTTGACGGCGGCGCTGAACTGGTACCGCGCGCACCGCTTCGAGAACCACAAGATCGGCCCGATCACCGTGCCGACGCTGTACGTGTGGAGCACCGAGGACGTTGCGATCGGCTCAACGGCGGCGCTGGCCACCGCCGAGCACGTCACGGGCCCCTACCGCTTCGAGATGCTGGAAGAAATCTCGCACTGGATCCCGGAAGAAGCCCCGGAAACCCTCACCCGGCTCCTCCTCCAACACCTGGTCGCCCACCAGGACTGAGCGGCGGGAAACCGCTGCTTGACATACAGCGCGGTCGCTTGACCAGCGGCCGCCCGGGCGCAGCCGAAGCCGACTACTCGTCGGCGTCGAGGCTGCCCAGCGCGTAGGCGAGGAAGGTGACGAAGTCGGGGCCGATGGCTTCGAAGACCGACGGGTCGTGGCCGCCCGGGAGGACCGAAACCACCGGCGTGTGGGGGTATTCGTCGACCAGGCGGTTGATGCCCTCCAGGAACGGGTCCTCGTCTCCGGTCCACACGCCGACCGGCACGTCGCCGAGATCTCCCAGGCGGCGCAGCGGGTCCACTGCGGACCAGTCCTCCTCGGTGGCGAAGGCTTCCTTCTCCCGCATGCCTTCCCAGCTCACCTGCAGGGCCGGGGCGACCGCCGCGACCGCCGCGACCGGGTGACCGGCCAGGTTGCGGTCGGCGGCGTAGTTCAGCGCGCCGAAGCCGCCGGTGGAAATACCCGCGACCGCGAAGGGTCGGCCGTCGAGGTCACCCATGCCGCGCTCCTGCAGCCAGCGCGGGAGTTCGTCGTGGAGCAGGGCGGCGAGGTCGCCGTTGGCCGATCCGTCGTTCCAGTACGGGTTGTAGCCACCGTCGACGACGGCGAAGCCGAACGCGGGGATGGAGTCCTCGCGGTACAGCCGTTCCAGCGACGCGAGCGTGTCGTACGGGATCGGGGTCGGGTGGACGCCGTCGCGGCCGTGCAGGTAGAGCACCATCGGGAGGTCCGCAGTGGACTCCAGCGCACCCGGGTACGCGAGGTAAAGCTGCACCGGGGCCTGGCGGTGGTCGGAGTACACGTACTCGGTGCGAATCACCGGAATGTCCTGTTCGGACAGTGTCGGCTCCACCGCCGGGGCCGGTGACGACGTGTCGTGCGGCTGCGGCGCTGCGCAGCCGGCCAGGCCCGCGACGACCAGCAGCACCGCCATCAGCAGGTGGCGGGAGATCCGTTCGCGCACCACGTCACCCTCCACGGTCCGGTTGGTCCAGTTCGACACCTTAGGACCTGTTTCCGAAACCGTTTCGCGTGGGTGGACGCCTGCCCAGACCGCGCGCTGATCAACTTCCGGCCCGACAGCAGCGCCGCCTACACCGTCCAGGCGCTGTGGACGCAGGCCCGCGAGAGCCTCGAGTCACCACGGTGATCTGCGCGAACTCCCGCTACCGGATCCTGGAAGCCGAACTCCAGCGGGCGGGCATCGACGAGCCCGGGACGGCGGCGAGCATAACGAGCCTGGCCGAGCCCGCTGCGGACTGGACGGCCGTGCTGCAATGCCTGGCGATTTCGCGCGAAATCGCCAACCACCAGGCGTGCCGAACGGCGATTTCGCGCGAAATCGCCAACCACCAGGTGGCTCGGGGGCCTGGGTGGGAGCCGACCGTGAGTCCCTTCGGACGTGGGTCCAAAGGGACTCACGGACCCCCAGTCATCAACCCGCGACGAGCATCCGCTCGTCGTCGAGCAAGCCGTGGCGCATCGCGAACGACGCCGCCTCCAGCCTGGAGTGCACCCCGAGCTTGGTCAGCACCGACTGCACGTGCGTTCGCACCGTCGTCGGCGCCACCCCCAGTTGCTTGGCCATCGCCGTCGTGTGCGCGCCGGCGACGAGCAGCCGCAGGCATTGCCTTTCCCGCGCGGTCAGGTGCGACGCCAGCCGCAGGGCGTCTGTGGTGCCGGCCTGGCGGGGCGCTCGCGAGGCCGCCAGCTCGACCACGGCCTCGCCGTCCATGACCCCGCGGATCGCCCCGGCCAGCACCGACAGCCCGCACATCTTGTTCACGTACCCTGCCGCCCCCTTGGCCAGCGCATCGCGCATGCCCCGGACGTCACCGTCGGCGGTGAGCACCAGGAGCCTCGTTCTCCCGCCTGCGTTGAGGATCTCGCCGATCGCGTCCAGCCCGTCGCCGTCGCCGAAGTAGCGGTCCAGCAGGCAGATATCGGGCTGGTGTTCGCGGACCGCCTCGACGACGCCTGGCACGTCGTGGGCGGTTCCCACGACGTCGCAACCGTGCCGCGGCAGCGTCGCGACCAGCGCATCGACGAAGATCACGTGATCGTCGCCGAGTACCAGATCGACCATGTTCTCGTTCCCCCCGCTCAGGCCGCGCAGCCGGACGGGAACACCAGCACGGCACACGTGCCCCGGCATGGCTCCGAGTCGATCTGCAGGTCGGCCCCGCAGCGCTGCGCCAGCGCCAGCACGATGCCCAACCCGAGCGATGACGCGCCCTGCGGTCCGTCGCCGAAACCCGGCCCGTCGTCGGTGATCTCGATTCGCACCTCGCCGAGCTCGCCGCGGCGAACCGCCACCGCGACCCGGCCGCCGCGCCCGGCGGCGCGCACCGCGTTGTCCAGCAGGTTCGACACCATCCGCCACAGCAGCGTCTGGTCGGTGCGCATCCAGACGTCCTCGTCGGCGTGCAGCGAGATCTCGGCCTTCCCGGACAACGATTTCACCGCGACGAGCTGGGTCAGCAATTCGCGCGGCGCGAAGAGCTCCTCGCTTGGCTGCCCGGCCCGCAGGGCCACCAGCTCAAGCAGCCGGTCCAGCTCCAGTTCCATCAGTTGCAGCCGGTGCGCCGCATCGCCGGGCAGCGCCGGGTCGCCGCGCAACCCGTCCGCGAGATAGGACAGCGTCGCAAGACCGTGCCCGAGATCGTGCAGCAGGCTGTGCAACTCCGTGCCACCTCGCGAACCTGGACCCCGCGTCCGCTGATGTCCAGGCGCCCTCGCCGAATCGGTAATCGTGTGCACCGCGACTCCTCTCCCCCAAACGGCAGTCTGTGCTACCTGACAAATCGGATGCGGCGGGCGCGGCGTTGCACCTGCTACCCGAAGGGGACCCCGACTACTCCACGTGCAGCAGGCGTCCGCACGACAGGCGTGGGGAAGTACTGTTCTCGCGGTAACCCCGCTACCGTCGGTCACCAACAGGCTGCGCAGGATGTTCCGAAACCCGTTTTCTGGAGCGGGTTCCGTACGCCCCGACGAGTGCGTCGGCGAGCGTCGCGATCCGGTAGCGGTCGTCCAACCGGGTGCGGGCCGTCGCGGCGAGCCGGTCGGCTACGTCGGGCGAGTCCAGCAGGTGCGCCACCGCCGCGGCCAGCAGTTCGGGGCGCCGGGGCGGCACCAGCAGCCCGGTCTCACCGGGGGCAACCACATCGCTGACGGCGTTGACGGTGGTGGCCACCACCGGCACGCCGCACACCATCGCCTCCACGACCGCCAGCGGCAGGCCCTCGTACCGGCTGGGCAACGCGAACACGTCGAATGCGGGCAGCAGTTCCGCGACGTCGTCGCGCTCGCCCGCCAGTACGACGCGAGCCCCGCTCGCGGCTATCTGCGCGCGCATCCGCTCGGTCAGCTCGCCGCCGCCGATCCACACCCCGACCACGCCGGGTCGGTCCAGCAGGCGCAGCGCGGTGACGAAGTCCTCCGGCGACTTCTGGAAGGTCAGCCGCCCCACCGCGCCGACCACGACGTCCGTCGGTGCCAGCCCGAGCTCCTGCCGGGCGCGCTGCCTGGTCCGCTCGGTGCGCATCGGCACCTCGTGCTCGACGGCCACGCCGATGGTGCGGATGCGATCCGGGGCGATCAGCCCGCGCCGCAGCGCCTCGACCGCCACTCCGGTGCCCACGCACAGGGCGAGGTCGGTGAACCGCCCGA
Source organism: Saccharopolyspora sp. ASAGF58 (assembly GCF_012277335.1). Taxonomy (NCBI): domain Bacteria; kingdom Bacillati; phylum Actinomycetota; class Actinomycetes; order Pseudonocardiales; family Pseudonocardiaceae; genus Saccharopolyspora; species Saccharopolyspora sp. ASAGF58. The sequence goes on from NZ_CP040605.1 coordinate 7,711,992, forward strand.
GGACGCGTTCGATCTCGACGTAGCCGCGGCGCCGCAACCCGCTCTGGAACTGGTGGAACGGGAACCCGTGGTAGGTGTGCACGATCCGGTCGGCGCCGGCCCGGCGCGCCGCGATCCGGCCAACCGCACCAGCCTTCGAACAGTGGGTGTGCACGATGTCGAAGCGGCGCCGTTTCAGCAACGCCGTCAGGCGGTGCAGGGCGAGCAGGTCGTGGCCCGGCGAGATGGGCGCGCGCAGCGCGGGCTCCACGATCACCTCCAGCCCGGCGGCCTCGGCGTCGGCCAGCAGCCGGCCGGACCCCGTGATCACCGCGACCCGGTGCGTGGCCGGATCCAGCGCCTTGGCCCCGCGCAGGGCCATCACCCCGGCGCCGCCTTCCAGGCGCGTGATCATCGTGGCCACCCGCAACGGCTCCGCGCTCACCGCTCGGTGGTCCCGTCCGCTTCGCCATCCACGCGCAGTCCGGCGGCGCAGGCGACGCTGACCGCCTCCAGCTGGCTGTGCACCCGGAGCTTGGCCAGGATGCTGCGGGTGTGGGTGCGGACGGTCTCGGTGGAGATCATCAGGTCCTCGGCGATCTGCGCGCCCCTCTTACCGGCGACCATGCCGGCGAGCACGTCCCGCTCGCGGTCGCTGAGCACGTCCAGCGGCCCGTTGCGCTGCCCCGCTCGCACGGCGTCCTCGCGCAGTCCGCGCAGCACGGCGCCGAGCAGTTCCGGCGGGTACCAGCTGTGCCCGCGGGGCACCCCGCGCAGCACCTCGGTGAGACCCTCGACGCCGCGTTCCTTCGGCACCCAGGCCGCCGCACCGGCCCGTGCGGCGTCGACGGCCTGCCGGGCATCGCGGCTCCCGGTCAGCACCACGATTCCCGCGGCGGGCCGGGCTTCCCGCAAGCGCCGCACCAGGCGCCCGGCACCGACCGGTTCCACGTCTACCGTGATCACGTCCGGTCGGGACTGCCGCACCACGTCGGGCAGTCGCGGGTCGCTGGTCTGGCAGTGCCCCACGACCCACAGGTCGGGCACCTCCGCCAGCCGGGCGCTGAGAGCCTCGGCCAGCATGAGGTGGTCGTCCACCATGAGCAGCCGCACCACATCCACAGCCCCAGCGTGACGCCACCGGGCCGACGAGACCTCCCCCAGCTGCACGAGAACACCCTCCCGCGTGAAGCGCACCATTGCCCCGTCCGTGTCTGCCGCCGCGGAGTCCCGCAATTTCCATTGAAATCGAAGCTTCGATTTCAATGGAAATTGCGACACCACTTGCTCCGGGAGGTCTTGAGATGGGGCGTTGAGGAACTCCTTCGATGCCCTCCACCCTTCACTTGGTCGGGGTCGTGCGCGGGGTGACGGGCGCGTCGATGGTGCGGCGGCCGGGGCTGCGCCACCGTCCAGAGGACTTCGACAGCCACGCCGCGGGTATCGCAGACAGTGCGATACCCGCGTCCAGCACTCGTAGCGCCAGGAAGAAGCATGCGAACAGCAGGAACCTCGGCTGCCGCTGCAACACCGCTACTATGCACGTCAGCACCAGATCCGGGACCACCACACCGAAGAACAGCGTCGGCAGCGTCGCGAAACCGGCGACGAAGTCGTGCACCTCGTCCACGACCGGCACCGCGAGCAACCCGTCGAACAGCAGGGGCACGATCAGCGCCAGCGCCACGAAGGGCAACAGCACCAGCATGAAGCTGCTGGCCAACATCTCCAGCAGCAGCAGCGCCAGCATCAGGCTGAACAGGTTGGCCCGCGGCGGGTGCAGCCGGACCGTCTGCCACAGGCCGAGCGACCAGCGCTTGCACTGCTTCACGTAGTCCTTGAAGTTGCCCGGGTCCTGGGTGGCCGCCACCGCCGACGGCGTGAAACCGACCTTCCCCAGCCGTTTCTGGTACACCTCGAAGGTCATGTTGAAGTCCTCGATGACCAGCCCCGGCGGGTTGACCTCGATGCGCGGCAGCACCTCGGCGCGGTACATGCTGGCGAAGCCGGGCACGATGTGGGTGGCGTTGACCCGCCGCCAGGTCTGGCCGAACTTCATCAGGTACTGGGTCATGGTGTAGATCCGCTGCCGGTGGAAGGCCACCAGCTTGCCGATCGGCCCGAGCGCACGGTCCCGCCACGACGTCCGGACGCAGCCCGCCACCGCGACGACCGCGGGATCGTCGAACAGCGGCAGCGCCGCCCGGAAGTAGCCGGGCTCGACGTGCGTGTCGGCGTCCAGCAGCATCACGACCTCGAAGCGATCGACCAGCCCGAACCGGCGGATCGCCTCCTGCAGCGCGCCGGCCTTGCCGACGTTGCGCGCCGTGCTGATCACGTGCACCCCGCACTCTTCGGCGAGTTCCACCGTGCGGTCGGTCGAGCCGTCGGAGACCACGTGCACGTTCTCCGGCGGCACGAGGGCGGTGATCGCCTGGATGCTGTCGACGATGACGCGTTCCTCGTTGTGGGCCGGCATCAGCACCGCCACGTCCGCGACGCCCACCCGCGTCGGCGGGTGATGGCGGTGCTGCCGGTCCCGGCCGACCACGACGCGCTGGCCGGACACCGACGTCGTGCCCCGTTGCTGCCACCAGCGCTGCGTCGAGGAGTCGAGCAGGCGCATCAGCCCGATCAAGCCCCACAGCGTGAAGTTGGTGCCGAACACCGCGATGGCCAGCACCCACCAAGGAATCATCCAACTCTCCAAAGTAGACGAATCGCGGACGGTGTCATTGCGCGCCGTCGAGCGGTAGGCTCTGCCGCAGCTCCCGCCACGTTTCGGTGTCCTCGTAGCCGAACATCCACAGGTAGACGCCGCGAATGCCGGAGCCCCGCGCCGCTTCGAACTTCGCCTTGGAGCTGGCGGCGTTCTCGAACCACACCTCGTGCTCCCGCCCCTGCTCGTCGGTGTAGCGGAACCACGGCGACTGCGTCAGCCCGTCGTAGTTGACCTTCGCCCGGTGCTCGGTGGACAGCCGGAAGGCCTGCAGCCAGGTCACCGCGGTGCCGTTGCCGTCCACCCAGTCGTAGCCGTACAGCGGCACGCCGAGCACGATCCGCTCCGGCGGGATCTGGGTCTTGGCGTAGTTCAGCGTTTCCCGGACCCAAGTGATCGGCGCGACCGGGCCGGGCGGCGAGGTGCCCCAGTGGTAGTCGTAGCCCATCAGCCGGACCTCGTCGGCCGCCCTGCCGATCGCGGCGTAGTCTTGCGCGACGTTGCGCTCGTCGTATCCGGCGTCAGTGGCCTTCGCGAACACCGCCACCGCCAACGTCTTCCCCTCATCATCCAGGGCCTTGCCCAGTTCGGTGATGAAGTCGGTGAAGACCTGCCGGTCGCCGGCGCGCAGGTTCTCGTAGTCGATGTCGATGCCCGAGTAGTCCTCGCGCTTGACGAGCTCGACGATCTCGTCGATGTGGGCGCGCCGCTTCGCCGGGTCGTGCAGCATCTTGGCGACCGGTTCGTAGGCCCATTTGCCGTCGGTGATGTTCGCCAGCGACGGCACGATCGGGATACCCGCCGCGCGCAGCTGCCCGATCTGCCTGTCGACCTCGGCGGTCTGCTCCGGGGGGTACTGGTTGGCCAGCCGGCCGTCCTGGCTCAGCCCGTAGATCCAGGGCGAAACCTCGTTGACCGCCTGCCGGTTCTGGGTCACCATCGACGTGCCGTTGTTGAGGTTCCAGAACGGTAGCGATGCGACGGCCAGCGAGCCGGGCAGCGGTGGTCCTCCGCCGCGCGGCATCAGCGTCATCACGACGAGCACCACCGCCACCGCGATCAGCGCCAGGAACCAGATCGACCCGCCCAGCCGGCTGAAGGCCCGGACCCGGTCGGCGGGGGTGTCCGATGTGGATGGTTGGGATCCGCGGGGCTCTCGCGCGCTCGCCGCGGGCCGGGCCCATTCCATGAGCCGGCGCATCGTATCGGTCTTCTGCCGCATGTCGCCCTCCGCACCTCAAGCCGTCACGGGCTGCCCGGCTCGCACCTGCTCGTCGATCACATCGCGGACGATGTCGTCGAGCGTGCGCTCCGGCCGGAAGTCGATCAGCTCGCGCGCGCGGGAGCAGTCCGGGACTCGACGTTGCAGGTCCTCGTACCCCGGCCCGTACGCCTCCTCGTAGGGGACCTGGATGGTGCCGCTGGACGAGTCGGTCATCGCGATGATCCGGGCGGCGAGCTCCTCGATGGACACCTGCTCGGTGTTGCCGAGGTTGACCGCCATGCCCTGCGCCCGGTCCAGCAGCGCCAGCCGCACCAGCGCAGGCACCACGTCGGCGACGTGGCAGAAGCAGCGGATCTGCTTGCCCGTGCCGAAGATCGTCACCGGTCGGCCCTGCAGCGCCTGCGCGACCAGCCGCGGGATGACCATGCCGTACCGGCCGCTCTGCCGCGGCCCGACGGTGTTGAACAACCGCACGATGACCGCCCTGAGCCCGAGCTCCCGCACGTAGTTGTGGGTGATGCTCTCGTCGATGGCCTTGGCCTCGGAGTAGGTCCAGCGCGATTTCAGCGGCGAGCCGATGATCCGGTCGTCGCCCTCGGAAAGCCCGACCTTGTCGTTCTTGCCGTAGATCTCGCTGGTGGAGGCGACCAGCACCCGCGCGTCGTGCCGCAGGGCGGCGTCCAGCACGTTCTCTGTGCCGTGGATGTTGGTCAGCAGCCCATGCAGGGTGCGTTCCTGGATGACGAACGCGCCGACGGCGGCGGCCAGGTGGAACACCACGTCCGCGTCGGCCATCACCTCATCGACCAGGGACGCGTCCAGGATGCTGCCCTGCACCATCCGCAGGTTCGGGTCGCCGACCGGGAGGTTCTCGACACGCCCGGTGCTCAGGTCGTCGAGCCCGACCACCTGGTGGCCGTCCGCGAGCAGCCGTTCGACCAGGTGGGATCCGATGAAACCGGCTGCGCCGGTGACCATTGCGCGCATCACGACCTCCCCACCGGTACGGCGCCGCCGCGCCGCTGCCACAGCCGCGCGTACAGGTCGTCGAGGCGGTCGGTGACCGCCTCGATGCCGTAGGCCCGGCGGATCGCGGGCTCGTCGGCGCGCGGCCGGGCGGCCAGGATCTCGGAGGCGATCTCCGCGCGCATCCGCTCCGCGTTGCCGGGCACCTGACGGGCCCGGTCGGTCTCGATGCCGATCAGCGCCGGGCAGGTGGTGTAGAGCACCGGGATGCCGTTGGCCATCGCCTCCAGCACGGACAGGCCGAAGGTCTCCTGCTCGGAAGAGGCGATGAAAAGGTCCAGCGCGGACAGCATCGCGGCGACGTCGTGCCGCTGCCCGGCGAAGATCACGTGCTTGGCGACGCCGTGCTCGCGGGCCAGTGCCTCCAGCCGCGCCCGGTCCGGCCCGTCGCCGACGATCAGCAGCTTGGTCTCCTGGCCCAGCATCGGGGCCATCGAGTCGATCACCAGGTTGAAGCGCTTGTTCGGGTCCAGGCGACCGAGCACGCCGACCACGTAGGCTTCGTCGCTGATCCCGTGCTCGCGGCGCACCCGGGCGCGCGCGGCCCCGTCGAACTCGACCCGGCCGAAGTCGACGCCGTTGGGGATGACGGTGATCTTGCGCGCGGGCATGCCCCAGTTGCGCAACCGCTCCGCGACGGTTTCGGACACCGCGATGGTGGCGTCCGAGCACAGGTCGGTGCCCAGGTAGAGCGCCCGGACCCCGAAGGTCATGCGGCGGCGCTCCAGGTGGGTCTCGCCGATGGAGTGCTCGGTGGAAACCACCACCTTGGTGCCGGCCAGCCGGGCGGCGAGCCGCCCGTACACGCACGCCCGGTACAGGTGGGTGTGCACCACGTCGTAGCGGCCTTCGCGGATCACGTCGCGCAGCCGCAGCACGGCGCCGACCTGGGTGTTGCGGGTCATGCCGAGGTCGCGCACCCGCACCCCGTCGCCGGTGATCATCCGGGCCACATCACCCGGGTTGTACAGCGAAACCACGTCGGCGTCGTGCTTGGTGTGCTGCAGGATCGACCGCAGCTGCAGCTCGGCACCGCCGACACCGAGCCCGGTGATCACGTGCAATACCTTCATTGCTTCCCCCCAATTGGTCTTCCGAGTCATTTCTCGCAGCGGCGCGGGCGTTGGCGTCGGGTTCCGGCCGCCCGCAGGACGATCGCGGCCGTGCGCGCCACGATCACGGCGTCCCACCACGGCGACCAGTACTCGATGTACTGGTTGTCGAACCGCGCCCGGTCCGGGATGGATGTGTCGCCGTGCAGGCCTTGCACCTGCGCCCAGCCGGTCATTCCGCCGCGCATCCGGTGCCGGTCGGCGTAGCGCGGGATCTCCCGCCCGAACCGCACCGCGTAGTACGGCCGCTCCGGGCGGGGCCCCACCAGCGACATGTCGCCGCGCAGCACGTTGACCAGCTGCGGAAGCTCGTCGAGGTGCGTGCCGCGCAGCCAACGTCCGAGCGCGGTGCACTGGTCGGCCGTCACCGCCCAGTGCTCCCCCAGATCGCCGTTGACGGTGCGGAGCTTGACGACCTCGCTGGTCCGCCCGGTCCGCGTCACGCGCAGCTGGCGGAAGAACGTCCTCCCGCCACCGCTGACCGCGACCAGCGCCGCCAGTGCGAGCAGCAGCGGTCCCGACACGAACAACATCAGTCCACTGAGGACTACGTCGGAGGCGCGCTTGACCAGCGCACCCGCCCGGCTGTGGCCGAAGCGGCGCAGCGGGATCAGCGGCACGCCCCAGATCTCGTCCATGCTGGCGCGCGGCAGCGCCATGCCCAGCTCGTGCAGCCGGGGCACGACGCAGACATCCGCCGGCAGCGGGCGGCAAGCGCGGATCAGGGTGACCAGGTACGAGTCTTCTGCGCACACGATCACCCGCGTGATGCGCTGCGTGGCGAGGATTTCCGCCAGCCCGCTAGGCTGGGCGAGCGACCGGGGCCGCAGCCCGAACTCGGGATGCTCGGCCGCCAGCTCGGCGATTTCCCCGGCCGGCGCGTCGGATCCGACGATCAGCGTCGGCTCGTTCAGCAGCCCGCGCCGATAGCCGCCGCGCAGCACCGAGTACAAGCCACCGCGAGCCACGAGCAGGCCGGCCAACCCCGAAGCGCCCATCAGGAGCAGCGCATCGCCGGAGTGCCATGGCAGCAGCACCACCAGCGGTGCACCGGCCGCGACCGCGAGCTGCGGCAGCTGGTCCGACACCCGCAGGCAGATCCGCAGCCGGTGCTGGCCCTGCGCGGCCAGCACCACCAGCGCCGCCAGCGCGAACCCCGCACCGAGCAGCCAGTGCACGCCGACCACCGGGATCAGCACCACCAGCACCGCGATGTCGACCGCTGGCAGCACCCAGCCCCCGACCTGCCGCGGCATCCGCAGCCCGTGGCCGCTAGCGGCAAGCGGCCACGGCTGCGCCACGGCGGGATCGGTCACGCTCATCCGGCACCCCCGACGACCACCGGCCGCGCCGTGGTCGCGTCGATCCGGGCGGTCATCATCCGAACCGCGTAGTCGGCGCCGTAGACGAAGCGCATGACCGGCCCGTGGCTCGGCGCCACCAGCGGCCCGGCGAAGTACAGGCCCGGCACCGACGACTCGAAGTCCTTGCCGACGCGCGGCGTTCCGTCGATCGTGCGGATGGCCGACCGCAGCCCGGCCGACAGCATCGGCAGCCGGGTGATCTCCGGCGGGTAGCCGGTGGCGCAGATGACGTGGTCCGCGGTGAACGCGCGGACCTCGCCGCCGACGCGCACCCCCAGCCGCACCTGGTCGCCGGTGGCCTTGGCCCAGTCCAGCCGGTGCCCGACGTGCACCGGGAAGCGGCCCTCGACCCGCTCGCGCAGCCACCAGCCCCCGGCCGGCCCGAGCGCGGTGCGCGCCCGGTAGATCCTGGTTGCCCTGGGCAGGTGCCGGAACACCTTCGGGTGCTCGGAGTAGAACCAGGTGGACAGCCCCGAACCGAGCCCGGCCTCCGGCTCACGCATCCGGCTCCACAGCGGACGATCCGGTAGCAGCGGCTTCCCGTTCCACGCGATGCCCGGCGCGCGCGCCACCAGCCGCGCGTTGGCGCCGTTCTCGTGCAGCAGCGCCGCAGTCTCCAGCGCGGACTGCCCGGCGCCCACGACGATCACGTCCTGACCGTCGAAGGAGCTCAGGTCGTCGTGCACCGAGCTGTGCGTGCAAAGCTCGGCGGGCAGTTCGGAGAACACTCCCGGGATCCGCGCGAAGTACTCGACGCCGACCGCGACGACCACCTGGCTCGCCTCGACGCGCTCCCCGCTGCTCAACGTCAGCTCGAACCGGCCCGGCCGCTGCTCGATGTCGGCGACCAGCTCCTCCTCCACGTCCAGGCCGCGGCCCTGCTGGAACCACTCGCCGTAGTCGACGAAGTTCTCCAGCGACACCGGCACGCCGTAGTCCGCGTAGCGGCGCCCGGTCTCCAGGCAGAAGTTGCGCAGCGTGTGCGTGCCATCCGGGTCGGACAGATTCGAGGCGAAGCCCTGCGACTTCAGGTACATGCCGCGCGGCATGTGGGCGCGCCAGAGGTTCATCGGCAACCCGAACTGCCGGTAGGACAGGCCGGCCCGGCGCAGGTGCGCGGCCAACGACAGGCCGTATGGCCCGGCACCAACGATGGCAACGTCAACGAGATCGCTCATCTGCACTCCTCGAACAGCCGCTTGCGGCGGCGTCTGGTCGGTTTCCCCAGGGCGTGGTTGCGCCCCGGGACGTACTGGGGCTCGGCGAGCTCCGGATGGCGGGTGCGGCGGTGCAACGGCCACGGCCGGGCAACCGCGCGGCAGACCATCCAGAGGCACATCAGGACGAACGGCAGCAGGTCGTCGCGGGCGAACCAGGCGGTCTCGTGCACGCCGCGCACCGACGACGCCCAGGACCGCAACCCCAATTCGCCGCGCCGCAAGTACCCCAGGGCCGCGATCGGGTCGTAGTTCTCCACCAGGAACCGCCTGCCGACCGGCTGCCGACCCTCCGGGACCTCTTGCCCCGTGAGGTCCAGGTAGGACGCGAGCACGACGTCCACGCCCGCGTCGTCGCGGAACAACCGGAACTGGGCGCCCAGCCGCGGGTTGAAGTCCAGCAGCTTGTAGCGCCGGTCGCGGGCGTCCCAACGGAAATCGAGGTCCACGATGCCGCTGAACGCCAACTGCTCCAGCAGTTTCGCGGATTCCTTCAGCAGAGCCTCGTTCTCCACGCAGCGCCCGAGACTGGTCAGCCCCGCGTGCGCGGGATAGGAGCGCTCCTTGACGCCGGTGAAGGCCGGGCGACACACCGACGCGGCGTCGCAGTAGCCGTGGAAGAACCAGTCGTCACCCGGCCCGCCCGGGATGAACTCCTGCAGCATCAGGCCGCCGACGGCGGCGTCCCCGCAGCGGCCGTAGAGCTCGGCCAGCTCCTCCTCATCGCCGACGATCGTGGTGCTGCGCACCTCGCCCGGCGTCCCGAGCCACGGCGCGGAGAGCTTCGCCACCAGCGGATACCCCACCTCGGCCGCGAATTCCAACGCCTCGTCCCACGCGCCGACCAGCGTCGCCTCTGCGCAAGGTACATCCAGTTGGCGGCACAGCTGGAACATCGAGTACTTCCCGGCCAGCTGGCGCGGGAGACCGCGGGCCAGCTGGGCGAACCGGAAGAACGGCCGCAGCGGATCACCGTGCTCGGCCAGGAAGATCGCGGCCGCGTCGTCGGTAGGGATCAGCACCGACGGCCGGCCGATCCGATCGGCCAGCTCCGCGAGCCCGTCGCGGATCCGGTCGGTCTCCGCCGGATCCGGGCTCCACAGCCAACGCCCGCGCAGGTAGCGGGAATGCGCCGCCGGCGCCAGGGAATCCTCCTGCACGGCGTACACCGGCACCCCGGCCCGGCCGAGGCTGCGGATCACCCCGAGTCCGCCGTGGTGCATGACGTTCGGATCGAGTTTGAACACCACCGCGGGCGTGGACGTGTCGAATGGGAGCATCGGCGCCACCCCCGTCACAGCACGCGCCGGTGCGGCACGGCGTCGAACTGGTAGGTCGCGTCGAGAACCCGCGGGCAGTTTCGCGCCCAGCCATAGTCGACGCCGGGGTGCAGGGTGTGCAGCACGGTGACGTCCCAGTCCCGGCCGCGCGGCGCCGGCTCGCTGACCATCCGGGTGCCGTCGGCCAGGGTGATCTCCGACAGCAGCGGGTCGAAGTAGTGCACGTCGATCCCGATCCGGCGCAGCCCGGCGAGGATCGGCAGCGCCGGGGACTCGCGGAGGTCCCGCACACCCGCCTTGTAGCTGACTCCGGCGACCACCACCCGGGCCCCGGAGTGGTCGATGCCCGCGTCGGCGAGCATCTCCACCACGCGCTGCACCACCTGGCCTGGCCGCTGGTCGATCGAACGCATCGCCTGCTCGATGAGCGGCGCCGAAATGCCCTCCCGCCGCAGCTGCCACAGCAGGTAGTACGGGTCGCACGGGATGCAGTGCCCACCAACGCCGGGCCCCGGGAAGCTACCCAGGAACCCGTACGGCTTGGTCCCGGCCGCGATGGTCACCTCGATCGGGTCCAGGCCGAGCGCCGAGCACGCGTCGGCCATCTCGTTGGCCAGCGCCAGGTTCACCGCGCGGAAGATGTTCTCGTAGAGCTTGGTGAGCTCGGCGGCCTCCGGCGAGCTCACCAGGTACACCGAATCGGTCATCCGCGACACGACCTCGGCGGCCCGGTCGGCGCACCGCGGCGTGACGCCTCCGACGACGCGCGGGGTCTCCCGTTGCACGTGGTCGAAGTTGCCGGGGTCGATGCGCTCCGGGCTGAACGCGACGTGCACGTCGGTGCCCACCCGCATGCCCCGCTGCTCCAGCGGCTCGACCAGCAGCTGCCGGGTGGTGCCCGCGAACGTCGTCGAGGTCAGGATGATCGTCTGACCTCGGCGGGCGAACGAGACCACGGTCTCGCAGGCCGCCCGCAAGGCGGTCAGGTCCGGCTGGTGCGCGGTGTCGACCGGCGTCGGCACGCACACGATCACCGCGTCCGCGCCGGCGAGCACCGACGGATCGCAGGACAGCTGCAGGTCGCCCGCGGCCAGTGAAGCAGCCAACGCGCGCCGCTCCAGCTCGGGCATGTCCACCTCGCCGGCCTTGATGGCTTGCAAGCGGTCCTCGCTGATGTCGAAGCCGATGACCCGCGCCGTCGGCGACTGCAGCGCGCACGCGGTGGGCAGTCCCACGTAGCCCAACCCGACGACGACCACCGATTCGGTGCGTTCGGGCAGCCTCGGCTCGAACGCGATCAGCCGGTCCGCCAACAGGCGCTCCCGGCCGTTGACCGCCAACGCAAGCGGATGTTCAGTCACGGTTCCTCCCCCAGTTCGCCGTGCTCAAAGCACTCTCGCACCTTGTTACCGACCGGTTCTCCCACAGCGGGGGGAGCTCGCTTACCGAATCCTGACGAGGCCCGCGGATCAGTCCCGTCCGGCGGCGCGGAGGCACGGCGATTTCGCGCGAAATCGTCACCTTGCAGGCGTGGCGAGCGGCGATTTCGCGCGAAATCGGCGGTTCTCGAACGAGCCACCTAGCGTTTGATCTTCAGCTCGTGGCGCAGTCGCTTCGCCAGCAGTCGCAGCGAGCCGTCCCGGTCCCCCACATAAGTGCGCGGCAGGGCGTGCCGGCTGGACAGCGGCGAACGCCAGATCGCGCAGGCGTAGTCGTACCCGGCCGCCTCGACCGTGTTCATCACCCGCAGGTCGACATCGCCGTACGGGTAGCAGAATCCGCTGACGTCCTGGCCGGTGAGTTCGCCCAGCAGCTCTCGGCTCTCGGCCACCTCCACGAGCAGCTCGCCATCGTCCAGTTCGGACATCCGCTGGTGCAGCATCCCGTGCGAGCCGACCTCCATCCCCGCGTCGGCGACCTCGCGGATCTCCTCGGCGGTCAACAACCGCTTGCGCGGGCCGTCGGCGTCCCAGGCGTTGTGCCCGCCGGGCCGCCCGGCGATCACGAAAACGGTCGCGGTGAAACCGTGCTTCAACAACGATGGCTGTACATTGTGGACGAAATCCGTGTAGCCGTCGTCGAAGGTCAACCCGACCAAACCGCGTCCGTTCCCGGTCCGGCGCGCCCACATCAGCTCGCGCATCGACACCCCGCGCAGTCCGTTGCGGCGCAACCAGCGCAGCTGGCGGTCGAAGCGCTGCGGGTCGACGGTCACCAGGTACGGATCGCGGGCATAGGTGGCCACCGAGTGGTACATCAACACGTACGGGAACGGACGTTCGGTACCGGTCCGGACCCAATTGCTAATGGTCTGCGTCATGACGTGGCCGCTTTCTTCGGCAGCAGGTGCCGCAGAACGCTAGGCGCACGGCGGCGCACCTGGATCCGGCCACTGCGGTAAGCCCACTACCGCATCAGCAGGATTGTCACCAGGAGGGAGTGCAATTTCGTGAGAAATTGACGTTCACCCGGGTGACGGTAAATTTCTCGCGAAATCGCACGCCACCTGGGAAAACGGGCCGGGGAGGACACGGAGCGTGACGCTCGGCGTCACTCCGGGTCGGCGCGATTTCTCGCGAAATTGGCAGATCAGAGCGCTCCGTACTCGCCGACGCGGCGGCCTCCCACCCAGGTCTGCAGGGTCTTGGTCTGCCAGCGGGCCCGGCCAGACGGCGGGTCCAGCGGGTCCTGGTCGAGGATGACGAAGTCCGCCCACTTGCCCGGCTCCAGACCGCCGAGCACCCGTTCCTGGTGCGCGGCGAACGCGGCATCGAGGGTGAACGAGCGCAACGCCTCCTCCGGGCTCATCGACTGCTCCGGGTACCACCCGCCGACGGGCTGACCGTCGCGGTCGGTGCGGGTGACCGCGGCGTGCAGGCCGTCGAAGGGATTTTCCGAGGACACCGGGAAATCCGAGCCGGCGGCGATGGTGATGCCCTGGTCGAGCATGGTCCGCCACGCGTAGGCACCCGCGATGCGGCGGTGTCCGACTCGCTTCTCGGCCATGTTCATGTCGTCGGTGGCGTGCACCGGCTGCATCGAGGCGATGATGCCGCGTGCCCGAAGTCGCGGAATGTCTTCTACCGCAAGGACTTGCGCATGCTCGATGCGGTGCCGCATGCCGCCGCCGACTTCGGCCATGGCCGCTTCGTAGGCGTCGAGCACCATTCGGTTCCCAGCGTCGCCGATGGCGTGCGTGGCGACCTGGAAGCCGTCCCGCATCACCTGCGTAACGCGGCTCTTCAGCTCCGTGGCGTCCAGCTGCGGCAGCCCGGAGTTGCCCGGATCGTCGTCGTAGGGCCGGAGCATGGCGGCGCCGTGGCTGCCGAGCGCGCCGTCGATGTAAAGCTTGACGGTGCGGACGCGCAGCATGTCGTTGGCGACGGAGTCGGTGCGCGCCTTCGCGCCGAGCTCGTGGAAGGCGTCGTAGGTCAGGAACGAGTTGGTGCGGATGGTCAGCTCGCCGGAGTTCGCGAGCTGGTGCAGCACCGCGAGTTCGGCGGCTCCGGTGCCCGCATCACCGACCGAGGTGAGCCCGACCTCGTTGAGCTTGCGCTGCGCGGCGAGGAAGTTCTGCTTGATGTCCTCGATCGTCGGCTTCGGCAGGTGCTGTTCGACGAGGTCCTGCGCCGCATCGACGAAGGCCCCGGTCGGCGCGCCGTCGGCCCCGCGCACGATCTCGCCGCCGGGCGGGGTCTGGGTGTCGCGGGTGACGGCGACCTGCCGCAACGCGGCCGAGTTCGCCACCCCGGCGTGCCCGTCGACCCGGATCAGCCACACCGGCCGGTCGGGCACCACCGGGTCCAGGTCCGCCGCCGACGGCAGCCGGCCGAGTCCCCAGATCACGTCGTTCCAGCCGCGCCCGAGGATCCACTGCCGTTCCGGGTGCTGCGCGGCGAAGGTCTTGAGCGCCTGCATCGCCTCTTGCAGGGACTTCGTCCCGGCGAGGTTGAGCTGCGAGACATTGGCACCGAGCTGCCCGAAGTGCCCGTGCGCGTCGTGCAGGCCGGGGATCAGCACGCGACCGCGCCCGTCGATGCGCTCCGCTCCACCGGCGCTACCCACGTCGAGCCCGCCGACTCGGCCGTCCGCCTCGATCAGCAGGCTGCCGAACGCGCGCGGCCCGTCCGCGGTCAGCGTGAAGCCCCGCACGTTGTCGATCAGCTTCCGCCCACCCGGCGACCCCGCGCCGGTGCCACCGCTCGCGCAACCAGCGGTGACCGCCGCTCCGGCGGCGGCCAGCCCGGCCAGCTTCAGGAACTGCGCGCGGGAGATCCGGAGCCGTGGGGAAGGCCGACAGTACTCCTGACACATCGCCGAACCTCCGTTGGTCGCGCTCGGTTGATCACCTGCCAGGCGAACGTAATTCGAAAGCCCTTGGGCAGTCAATGAACCAGTGGAGGGGCGATGCACCACCAATGCTTGTGCTCAGCCGCTCGTGAGTGGCGAAGCCGGTAAGAACCGGCTTCGCCACTCACGACCCGTCGGCCCGGATCACCAGGCGACGGGCAGGGACTCGGGGCCGCGGTTGATCGTTCCGCGACGCCAGCGCATCTCCTCGGGACGGCACGCCAAGCGCAGTTGCGGGAAGTGCCGCAGCAGGCTGGAGATCATGACCTGGGCTTCCATCCGGGCGAGCGCGGCTCCGGCGCAGAAGTGGGTGCCGTGCCCGAAAGCCAGGTGCGGATTGTCGCCGCGTTCGACGTCCAAGCTGTGCGGTTCGGCGAAGATCTCTGGATCGCGGTTGGCCGCGAGGTAGGAGACGTACATGGCCTCGCCCTCGGCGATGGTGACATCGCCGAGGCGGATGTCCTCCGTGGCGATGCGCGGGAGGCCGACACCGTTGCGGTGCGGCACGTACCGGAACAGCTCCTCGACCGCCTGCGGCACCGATCCATCGACGAGCAGCGCCTGCTGCTCGGGGTGGCTGAGCAACGCGTAGATCATGTTGGAGCCGTTGTTGCGGACCGCGTCCATGCCGTTGAGCTGCAAGATGACGGCCAGGGAGATCAGCTCGGGCTGGCTGAGCTCGCCTGCCACCCGCGCCGCGACCAGGCCGCTGAACACGTCATCGCCCGGCTTCCTCCGGAGGCGTTCGGCCAGATCGGTGAAGTACTGGCGGAGCTCGGCCTTGACGGCGTCCGCTTCGGCGCGGGAATGGTTGCTGGACAACAAGATCTGCCGCCAGGAATGCATCTGCGGCCAGTCCAGGCGGGGCACGCCCATGAGCTCGCTGATGACCTGTGTGGACAGTGGTCCGCTGAAAGAGCCGACGAGGTCCGCGGGTGGGCCTTGCGCGGCCGCGCGCTGGAGCAGTTCGTCGGCGATCCGCTCCGCCCGCGGCCGGATCGCTTCCACCCGGCGCGGAGTGAAGCTCTGCGAGAGCAGCCGCCGCAGGCGGGTGTGATCGGGTGGATCGGTGCGTCCGATACCGCCGGGGAGCCCGACGACGTGCGGAGTCATACTGGTGATGGGCCGATCGACGGTGGCGGCGCGGCTGAACCCGGGATGCGAGGCGACGGCCCTGACGTCCTCGTGCCGGGTGACCAGCCAAGCGTCGCCCTCGCCGAAGCGGAGCCGGATCCGAGCGACCGGCTCCTCGGCGAGGAGCCTGGTGAGGAACGGATCGAAGGCGAGCCCGTCGAGGTCGTCGACGGGCCACAAGTGCGCGACACGATCGGAGCCCGGCTGCACACCGCTCATACGTGGCCTCCTCCACGAGGCGGCCGACCCAGCACGAATGACCGCCACACGTTCCCGACACGACGACCTCAGAGTCACCCCGACCTGCTCCCCACGCCGCCCGAAACCCCCGATCCAGTGCCCGCACGAGTCATGAGCGGAAACCGTCGCACCAACGACCGTTCCCGCCCACGTCCCCGCAACAGCGGTCACTCCCCGACGTCGCCCTGATTCGTCCGAAGCTCGCGAAGAGCACGTTCCCTTTGCGTCACAAGCCTTTCCAGACCTGTCTCGGTGAAGACGATGTCTATGCCGTCCAACTGCCCGCCGACGCGGAACTCCACCTCATCGCCGAAGACCGCGTAGTCCATCGAGCAGTCCTCGATCCTGACCCATGCAGCAACCTGAAACTGACCCATGCCCGACCTTTCTTCCTTAACTGCTGCGAAACGAGTTCGAACTGGCGCATTTGAAGCGATGTCGCCGACAGCGCAGCCCGCGCCAGCGGTCATGAAAACTATCGTGAGCGATAATTTTCATCTCGACAAGGAGACGCACTCGATCAGGCTCGCCGTTCACACGATCCGCCGAACGGACGCACGGTAGGCTGCGCACGGCGTATCGGCTGATCACCAGCAACGGGTGCCAAACGGAGGTGTCGGGTGGCACAGAACGTCGCGAACGTCCGGCAGCGGAGAGTCGCTCGCACGCTACGCGATTGGCGCAGGTCGAAGGGCGCGACGCAGGAAGAAGTGGCCAAGCCGCTGCACTGGTCGGTGCCCAAGCTCAGCCGCTACGAACGCGCCGACACCATCGCGGGCCCCGCCGAGATCATCGCCATCGGCACAGTGCTCGGCGTCGAAGAAGCAGAACGCGACGGCTTGGTCCAACTGGCGGTCGCTTCGCTTGAGACCGGCTGGTGGAACACCTACGCACCCGACGCGGTTCGAGGGGACTTCGAGGACTACCTCGAAGTCGAGGAAGTGGCGACGCGCCTGCAAATATTCGAGATCCATCTCGTGCCCGGACTTCTGCAAACCGCCGAGTACTACGAGGCGATCCTCCGAGAAGCAGTCAAGGGCTCGCACGAAGAACTGCTGAACGCACGTCGGCAGCTTCGCCAGGAACGTCAAGCCAGACTGGACGCGGAAAGCCCGCTGGGCTACCACGCGATCGTCCACGAGTCGGCCCTGCGCCTGCCGATCGGCGGCTCCGAGGTCATGCGAAACCAGCTTGAGCACCTGCTTGCCCGGAACGAGCTGCCCAACGTGACCCTCCAGCTCCTTCCGATCGACGTGGGCGCCTATCCCGGACTCGGATGCGCTTACCACCTGGTGACTTCCGGACCGGACGACGTCCAGGGCGTGTACCTGGAGAATCTGCACGACGGCCTCTACATGGAGGATGACGCAGAGATCCAAGTATATACGCTGGCTTTCGAGCGCCTGACGGAAAGAGCGCTCAGCCCGGAGTCTTCGGTCCAGCGGATCATGGAACTCCGGGAGCATTGGAGTTAGAGACAAGGAGTCACGGCATGGCCGCGCCAGACTTCACGAGCGCCCGCTGGCGCAAAAGCACCTACAGCAACGAGGCGAACGCCTGCGTCGAAGTGGCTTCAGCAACCAGTTGGAGAAAGTCCACCTGCTCTCAGGGCGAGAACGCTTGCGTAGAGGTCGCTTCGACCCCCGGCGTGACCGGAGTACGAGACTCCAAGCAACACGGCAGCGGCCCGATCCTCGCGTTCGACCGGGAGTTATGGAACGGCTTCATCGGCAAGCTCAAGGCCGGAAGCTTCGATCGGCCGTAACGCCCGGTCCAGCTCGGGGCCGTGAGTCTTTTGGGCAGCCATAGCAGCAGCCATAGCAGCCCAAAAGACTCACGGGAGCTTACCTGGTGCTCGGCGGCGAGCGGCGCTCAGCACTGGAAGTAGAAGTACCCCTCGTCGCCGATCGCGACGAGTTGCCGATCGCGGATCACCGTAGCCTTCAGTCGATCCGGCCGGGCACACGTCTCCGCTGGTGGTTCCGCGAGATTGTCCGTGTACTCGATGCCGATGACTCGATCACCGTGAACGGCGGTGTACACGGCGCATTCGTTGTACTGCAAGCACTCCTCGGCCACGGCGAAATCGAAGCCCGCCTGCTCTTCGGCCTGGCTGCCCAGCTCTGCGGAGTTCTTCTGGCCGATGAGCAGACCGGCGCCGTGGGCGACTCGCGCGAGTTCTGCCGCGAACGCCAGATTGTCCTCGACCGTGAGCGCTCCTTCCGAGCGGCTGTAGGAATCCAGGTTGTCGATCTCCACGGCGTCGAAACCCGCCGCCGAACATGCCTTGATCGTTCGGTCCTGGATTTCGGCCAGCTGACGGCGCCTGTCCGCCGTCGAGGTGTCGACGATGAGCTCGTCCGGCCATTTTTCGTCGACGACCGGAAGACCGTCGTCGCCGAACAGGACCAGGTCGCGACGATCACGCAGCCACAGCTCACGTTCCGCCGGCTGCGTTTGGAACCCGTTCACATAGCAGATGTTGTAGACGCCCGGAGCGGGTCGGGCGGTGCTGTCCCGGACGACCACCCCGACGCCGGCGGGCGGAGGATAAGCACCACCCAGCTGGTAGTCGACCGCCGCAGCTGTAGGAAACTCCCGCGCGGCATCGGAATCTGCCACCTCCGGGGCGGTCTCGAGTGCACGCGGCTCTTCGGCCGAGCCCGAAGGGAGCGAGCATCCAGCGGTGGCGGTCACCGCCACGACGACCATCCAGAACGATGAGCGCACCGCCGACCTCATGCCCTCTGCCTCCATCACGATGCTCGCGCACATCTCCCCGACCTGATTCGGCGGTTCGAAGTCAAGACCGGAATGTTCGACCGAGCCTAGGCGGCATTCAGATCAGGTGATGCGCGAAGGGCGCCTTCGGGCAACTCAATT
Organism: Saccharopolyspora sp. ASAGF58; assembly: GCF_012277335.1. NCBI lineage: Bacteria > Bacillati > Actinomycetota > Actinomycetes > Pseudonocardiales > Pseudonocardiaceae > Saccharopolyspora > Saccharopolyspora sp. ASAGF58. The sequence goes on from NZ_CP040605.1 coordinate 7,730,521, forward strand.
ACCCGAAGGCGCCCTTCACCCCGCTGACTGGGGCCGAGCTGTGTGAGGGGCACTCGGTGACCGAAACAGTTGGTCACCGAGTGCCCCTCACACCGTCAGATCGTCCAGGAGTCGTTGCCCGTCAGGAGGGAATGGAGGTCGGCGGGCTTGGCCTGCACCGCCTCCTCGACCTGGGCTCGGGCCAGGTCGTCGTAGGTCGGGCGGGTCACCGCTCGGAAGATGCCCGTTACCGCCGGGTTGAGGTCCTGGCCGCCCAGGCGGGACAGCGCGAAGGCGTAGGACGGGTCTTCGCGGTTGGCGTCGTGGACCACCACGTCGGATTCGTCCACTTCGGACAGCTTGGTGACCCGGAAGCCGTCGCGGTCGTTGATCACCGCGTAGCGCTCGTCCTCCGGTCCGAACACGATCGGCTCGCCGTGCTTGAGCGCGACGATCCGGCGCTGCTTCTCGTCGTTGTCCTTCAGCACGTCGAACGCGCCGTCGTTGAAGATCGGGCAGTTCTGGTAGATCTCCACCAGCGCGCTGCCGCGGTGCTCCGCCGCCGCCTTCAGCGTCTCGGTCACGCTCGCACGGTCCGAGTCGATCACCCGTGCCACGAACGACGCCTCCGCGCCCAGCGCCAGCGACACCGGGTTGAACGGGTGGTCCAGCGATCCGGCCGGCGTCGACTTGGTGACCTTGCCGACCTCGCTGGTCGGCGAGTACTGGCCCTTTGTCAGCCCGTAGATCCGGTTGTTGAACAGCAGGATCTTCAGGTTCACGTTGCGGCGCAGGGCGTGGATCAGGTGGTTGCCGCCGATGGACAGCGCGTCGCCGTCACCGGTCACCACCCACACCGACAGGTCCGGTCGGCTGGTGGCCAGGCCGGTGGCGATCGCCGGCGCGCGGCCGTGGATCGAGTGCATCCCGTAGGTGTTCATGTAGTACGGGAACCGGGAGGAACACCCGATGCCCGAGATGAACACGATGTTCTCGCGCTTGAGCCCCAGCGACGGCAGGAAGCCCTGCACCGCGTTGAGCACGACGTAGTCGCCGCACCCCGGGCACCAGCGGACTTCCTGGTCGGACTTGAAGTCCTTCGCCTTCTGCGGCTCGTCAGTGGTCGGCACGCCGGCCAGCCCGCCGAGGACCGGGATTCCCAGATCGGTGGTGGTCACGCGGGCACCCCCTGCACAACTTCGGTGAGCACGTTCTGCAGCTCCTCGGCCCGGAACGGGAGTCCGGCGACCTTCGTGTAGGACTGCACGTCTACCAGGTAGCGGGCGCGTAGCAGCATCGCCAGCTGGCCGAGGTTCATCTCCGGGATGATCACCTTGTCGTAACTCCGCAAGACGTCGCCGAGGTTTCCCGGCATCGGGTTCAGGTAGCGCAGGTGGGCCTGGGCGATCGACATGCCCTGCGCGCGCACCCGGCGGCAGGCGGCGCCGATCGGCCCGAACGACGAGCCCCAGCCGAGCACCAGCACGCGGGCGTCGCCGACGGGGTCGTCGACGGTGATGTCCGGAACCTGAACGCCGTCGATCTTGGCCTGGCGCAGCCGGACCATCTTGTCGTGGTTGTCCGGGTCGTAGGAGATGTTGCCCTTGCCGTCGGCCTTCTCCAGGCCGCCGACGCGGTGCTCCAACCCGGGGGTGCCCGGCACGGCCCACTCGCGGGCCAGGGTCTCGGGGTCGCGCACGTAGGGCCAGAACTCCCCGGAGCCGTCCGGGGCGTTGGGCTCGGTGGCGAACTCGACCCGCAGGTCGGGCAGCTGGTCGACATTCGGGATGAGCCACGGCTCGGAGCCGTTGGCGATCGCGCCGTCGGACAGCAGCAGCACCGGGGTCCGGTAGGCCAGCGCGATTCGCGCGGCATCCAGAGCGGCCTCGAAGCAGTCCGCCGGCGAGCACGGGGCGATCACCGGCACCGGCGACTCGCCGTTGCGGCCGTAGAGCGCCTGCAGCAGGTCCGCCTGCTCGGTCTTGGTGGGCAGCCCGGTGGACGGCCCGCCGCGCTGGATGTCGCACACCAGCAGCGGCAGTTCCAGCGTCACCGCCAGGCCGATGGTCTCGGACTTCAGTGCCAGTCCCGGCCCGGACGTGGTGGTCACGCCCAGCGCACCGCCGAAGGAGGCGCCCAGCGCCGCGCCGACGCCGGCGATCTCGTCCTCCGCCTGGAAGGTCGTGACGCCGAAGTTCTTGTGCTTGGCCAGCTCGTGCAGCACGTCCGAGGCGGGCGTGATCGGGTAGGTGCCGAGGAACACCGGCAGCCCGCTGCGCTGCCCCGCTGCGACGATGCCGTAGGCGAGCGCGGTGTTGCCGGTGATCTGCCGGTAGGTCCCGGTGGGCAGCTTGGCGGGCGCGACCTCGTAGGTGACCGCGAAGGCCTCGGTGGTCTCGCCGTAGTTCCAGCCCGCCCGGAACGCCAGGATGTTGGCCTCGGCGATCTGCGGCTTCTTCGCGAACTTCTCCCGCAGGAACCGCTCGGTGCCCTCGGTGGGCCGGTGGTACATCCACGACAGCAGGCCGAGGGCGAACATGTTCTTGCAGCGCTCGGCGTCCTTCTTGCCCAGCCCGCTGCCTTCGAGCGCGCCCTGGGTGAGGGTGGCCATCGCGACCTGGTGCACCGCGTAGCGCTCCAGTTCGCCGCTTTCCAGCGGGTTGGCGTCGTAGCCGACCTTCGAGAGGTTGCGCTTGCTGAACTCGTCGGTGTTGACGATCAGGATGCCGCCGTGCGGCAGATCGCCGATGTTGGCCTTCAGCGCCGCCGGGTTCATCGCCACCAGCACGTCCGGCCGGTCGCCGGGGGTGAGGATGTCGTAATCGGCGAAGTGCAGCTGGAAGCTGGACACACCGGGCAGGGTTCCGGCGGGGGCCCGGATCTCGGCCGGGAAGTTCGGCAGCGTTGCCAGGTCGTTCCCGAAGGCCGCGGCCTCCGAGGTGAACCGGTCTCCGGTCAGCTGCATGCCGTCGCCGGAGTCACCAGCGAACCGGATCACCACCCGGTTCAGCTTCCGGGTGCCGTTCGACCGGTGCCCGTTCGTCGTACTCAATTGGCCCGTTCCCCTTCACCTGCAGGCAACGTTCATACTGTGGCGAACGATACAGCCCCGGTTCTTATTCCGATCACGACCAGGGCTCCACGCCCACACTTTCCGCACGCGCCCGCACGAATCCCCCGAACCACCGCGATCTTCACCGAAACGATCGAGTTCCGCATTCGGCCGCAGGTGGCGACACCTGTATCGAACTACCCGGAACGCGGCGCCCACAACCAGGCACGACGCGAAAACCCGGACATGTGAGCTCGACCATACCGATCAGCCGGAAACTCATGTGATACCTGCCACTCTTCTGGTTTCTCATGATGTGGAAGCGCGTTTCCCCGGAACGGCCGATACCTTCCGCGCGGCATCCTCGGTTTACTGCGACGATCCACTGCGCTGGAGGAAACATGCCGTTGCATCCGGAGGCCGAGCCGTTCGTCGCGCTCATGCAGGAGTACTTCCCCGACCTCGGCGGCGCGGTCACCGACGCCGCGCAAGCCCGCGCGATGATGTCCGAGGGCACGGCGGCGCGGCCCCGCCAACTGGTGGCGAAGGTCGAAGACCGGCTCATCCCCGGCCCGCCCGGCGTGCAGATCCCGGTGCGCATCTACTGGCCGCGAGCCGGCGGCGAGCCGATGCCGGTGGTCGTGTACTTCCACGGCGGCGGCTGGGTTCTCGGCGATCTGGAAAGCCACGACGGCGTCGCCCGCTCGATGGCCAACGGCACCGGGGCGATCGTCATCGCCGTGCACTACCGGCGCGCCCCGGAACACCGCTACCCGGCAGCCGCCGATGATGCTTACGCCGCAACGCAATGGGCCGCCGAACACGCCGTGGAGCTCGGCGGCGACCCGGCCCGCCTCGCGGTCGCCGGGGACAGCGCCGGCGGCAACCTGGCCGCGGTGACGTCGCTGCGGGCCAACGAGAACGGTGGCCCGGACATCGGCTTCCAGCTGCTCGTCTACCCGGTCACCGACCATGACTTCACCACCGAATCCTATGTGGACAGCGGCCCGGACTGCCTGGTCATGACGAGCCACATGATGTGGTTCTGGGACCAGTACGTACCCGACTCAGCCGACCGCGACCACCCGCACGCCTCCCCACTGCGCGCCGCCGACCTCTCCGGGCTGCCGCCCGCGCACGTCCTGACCGCCGGCCGCGACCCGCTGCGCACCGAGGGCCAGCGCTACGCCGAGCGCCTGCAAGCGGCGGGCGTGCCCACCAGCACCCAGCACTGCCCGGGCCTGTTCCACGGCTTCACCGGCGGCGTCGACCTGCTGCGGCCCGCCGGTGAAGCGATGGCCGAGGCGTACCGCGTGCTGCGAGAAGTCCTGAAATCGGAGGAGAAGTGACCGCGCGGCAGAATCTGTTCGAACACCTCGACGCCCGGCGCAGCGTGCGGTTCGTCGGTTCCGACCCGGTGCCGCGCGAGGCATCGAGAGCGCCGGGATCGCCTGCGGCATGTTCATCACCGCGCTGCACACGATGGTCCCGGACCTGACCCGCAAGCCCATCGGCGAGGCGCTGACCTGGGCCTGACACCCGCGCGATCCGTCCACACCGGAGAACCCCCCGGCACCGGGCCCGCCCGATCGGAGTTCGAGGTGCGCGCCCCGACCTGCGGTGCTGGGCTGGTAGTCGACAGCGAACGAGGAGGTGGACGCGGTGGTCGAAGAGGTCGACGTCGTGGTCATCGGCTTGGGGCCGGGCGGCGAGGACGTGGCGGGACGGCTGGCGAGCGCGGGCCTGGACGTGGTCGGGGTCGAATCGCGGCTGGTCGGCGGCGAGTGCCCGTACTTCGCCTGCATCCCGACCAAGATGATGGTGCGGGCCGCCGACGCCCTCGGCGAGGCGCGCCGGGTGCCCGAACTCGCCGGGCAGGCGACCGTGCGGCCGGACTGGACGCCGGTCGCGAAGCGGATCCGCGACGAGGCGACCACCGACTGGAACGACGAGGTCGCGGTGCGGCGCTTCGAGGACACCGGCGGCCGGCTGGTGCGCGGCGTCGGCCGGATCAGCGCGCCCGGCGAGGTCACCGTCGACGGCCAGGTATTCCGGGCCAGCCGCGGCATCGTGCTCAACCCCGGCACCGATCCGGTGGTCCCGCCGATCGACGGGCTCGCCGAGAGCCCGTATTGGACAAACCGCAACGCGGTGCCCGCGACCAGCGCGCCGGAGTCGCTGCTGGTGCTCGGCGGCGGCCCGGTCGGGCTGGAGTTCACGCAGGTCTTCGCCCGGTTCGGCACCGCGGTGACGGTTCTGGAGATGCATCCGCGGCTGCTGTCGGTGGCCGAACCAGAGGCCTCCGAGGTGGTCACGGAGGCGCTGCGCGCCGACGGCGTACGAATACGCACCGGCTGCGCGGTCGACCGCGTCAAGTACGACGACCAGTTCCAGGTGCACCTGGATTCGGGAGAGGTGCTGACCGCCGAGCGCCTGCTGGTCGCCACCGGTCGGGGCACCGACCTGCGCGCGCTGGGGGTCGCGGCCGTCGGGTTGGACGACCAGGCCAGGAGCATCCCGGTCGACGGCCGCATGCGGGCCGCCGACGGCGTTTGGGCGATCGGCGACATCACCGGTCGAGGCGCCTTCACGCACACCTCGGTCTATCAGTCCCGGATCGCGGCTGCCGACATCCTCGGTCAGGGCAGCGAGGTCGCCGACTACCGCGCGATGCCCTCTGTCATCTTCACCGACCCCGAGGTCGCCACCGTCGGGCTGACCGAATCCCGGGCCCGGAAGCAGGAAATCGCGGTGCGCACCGCCACCACCCAGATCTCCGCGTCGACGCGCGGCTGGATCCACAAGATCGACAACGAGGGGATCATCAAGCTCGTCGCCGACGCCGAACGGGGCGTGCTGGTCGGCGCCACCGTGGTCGCGCCCGCCGGCGGTGAGATCATCGGCGCGCTGGCCGTGGCCGTGCACGCCGAGGTCCCGGTGCAGCGCCTGCGCGAGATGATCTTCGCCTACCCGACGTTCCACCGGGCGATCGAGGCGACCCTCGACGGACTGGACGCCTGACGGGCCGGTCAGCGGCCGCCGCCGTGCCCCTCCCGGCGGCGGCGCTTGCTGGCGTACATGTCGCGGTCGGCGCTGTGCAGCAGCATGTCCGGCGCGACAGCAGGGTCGGAAGTGGTGGTGTAGCCGACGCTGGCGCGCAGCCGCATTCGGGCTCCGTGCACCTTCACATCGGTGTTCAGGTGCTGCTCCACGCGGTCCCGCAGCGACCGCGCGGCGTCCTCGTCCGGCAGCAGGCTGACCACGACGAACTCGTCGCCACCGATGCGGGCGACGGTGTCACCGGCCCGCACCGCCAGCTGCAGCTCGCGCGCGGTGGCGATCAGCAGCTGATCGCCCAGCGCGTGCCCGAAGCGGTCGTTGACCGGCTTGAGCTGGTCCAGATCGGCCAGCACCACCACCAGCACGCCGTCGTCGCGCGCCAGCTGCTGCAGACCGTGGTCGAGCCGGTCGGCCAGCAGCGCCCGGTTCGCCAGCCCGGTCAGCGGGTCGTGCAGCGCCAGGTGCGCGAGGTGGGCGTCCACCAGGCGTTGCTCGCCGATGTCCTCGTACTGGCTGACGACGAACGCCGGCGCGCCGTCAGCGCCCGGCACGGTGGTCGCCCGGATCAGCATCCAGATCGGGTGGCCGTTCTTGTGCCGGTAGCGCTTCTCGATGCTGATGCTGTCCCGGTTGCCCTCGATGAGTTCGTCGAGAGCGACCATGCCCTGCTCCTCGTCGTCCTCGTAGGTGACGTCGGCGAACGCCATCGACAGCATCTCCTCGCGCGTGTAGCCGAGCATGCCACAGAGCGTGTCGTTGACCTCCGTCCACGCGCCCTTGAGGTCCAGCACCGCCATGCCGATCGGCGCGTTGGCGAAGCTGCGCTGCCAGAGCAGCTCCGCCTCCCGGCGCCGGGTGATGTCCTGGATCTGCGACAGGAAGTGGATTGCCCGGCCGTGGCTGTCCCGGATGAACGACCGCGCCACCGACGCCCAGATGACGCTGCCATCGGAGCGGATGTAGCGCTTCTCCAGAAGGTCCGGGGACTCCACCGGCCCCTCCGGGTCGATGTCGTCGGGGTGCGTGACGGCCCGGTAGTCCAGGCCCTCCAGATCCTCCCTGCGGTAGCCGAGCATCCGGCACATGGCTTCGTTGACGTACCGGTAGTGGCCCTGCAAGTCGAGGATCGCCATCGCAGACGCCGCCTGGTCGAAGACGCGCAGCCAGGGCACGCCAGCGGCGAAGTTCGGCTCCGAGGGGGACATGAGAACCGAACCATAGCGGGCCGGACCCCGGCACGCATCGGCCCGGTGGTCCGCCTCGCGTGTCAGGCGTCGCCGCGGTTCATCGCCAGCAGCCGGTCCAGCACCGCCGGCGAGGCCTTGACGCCGTCGTGCTCGTACTCGCCAGCAGCTCGGCGGCCTCCCGCAGCCGCACCAGCGACGGGTCGTGTTCGAACAGCCAGGGGTAGATCATCTCGCCGGTGAAGTTGACCCGCCCGGACCGGGTCCAGTCGAACTCGTCGAACTCCGCGCGCACCCGGTGGGCGGACCACTGCGACGCGGCGCCCTGGCAGTAGATGGCCTCGTGCCGCGCGGCGAAGGATCGGTGCCGTTTGCGGCGGTGATGCGCACCTGGTCGGCCTCCTCCAGCAGGCCGACCAGCGCGCGGCCCAGCCGCATGACGCCCTCGAAGCCGGACTGATCCGGTGATCTCCCGAACAGTCGTGCTGGTGTTGCCCGGGTGTCCCCCGTGAGCGTTTGTGGGTGCCATAGCACCCAAAAACACTCACGGCTGTTCTTGGCCCGCCGATGCCATGCAGGCCTTCCGCGAGAAGCGCAAGCCCGAATTCCGGGGTCGGCGACCACTGTGGACGGACGGCGCGGGCACAGTGCCGTCGTCGCGATGCGAGGCCGGACGGGTAGACGCGGTGGCAGAATCACTGGCACGTACCGTGCCAGCCACATCCCGTTCCCCGCACCATGCCCGATCCCCGGCAGCACCCCGTATTCTGTCGGTGTGACGGCGGCATCCGAATCCTCGGCCCACAACGGCTCCGCCATTCCGCGCGGCCAGGGCGGCGACGCGCTCTCCGTCGCGGCGCGCGAGATCTTCGCCGAGCGCGGATACCACGGCGCATCCATCCGCGACATCGCCAAGCGGGCCGGATTGAGCCTGTCCGCGCTGTACTACTGGCATTCCAGCAAGCAGGAGCTGTTCGCCGGGCTGCTCGAGGACAGCGTCAACGATTACGTGCAGGCCTGCGACGCGGCTCTTCGCGACTGCGGCGACGATCCGGTCGAGCGGCTACGCGCGATCGTGCGCGCCACGGTGGACTACCGGGTGCGGCGGCGGGTGGAAAGCACCATCGCGGTGCGGGAGATCCGGAACCTGGAGCACGAGCACGCGCGGCGGCTCGCAGCGCTGCGCGAGTCGGCGACCCGGCTGTTCCAGGACATCATCGACGATGGCGTGCGGCGCGGGGCCTTCTCCTGCGAGCACCCCGTCGAGGCCCGCCTCGCGATCCAGGCCGCCTGCAACGCGATCCCGCAGTGGTATGACCCGGAAAGCGATGTGGGACCGGCCGAACTGGCCGACCGCTACGTCACCATCGCGTTGCGCATCGTGGGCGCCTAGCTCCGGCGCGGGACGGCGAAACCTGACCGTTCTTCGGACTGCTTCAGCCCGCAGGGCCCGCTCGGCGACGAGCAGCTGGCAGCCGCCCGCGAGCTCGCGCCGCGCCGGGATGTCCGGGCTGGCCGCATCCTCAACACCTCTACCAGCACGCAGCCTTGTATCGGTTTCCATGGGCCAGATGATTGAATGACCGTTGTGAAGGCGAATATGGCGATGAAAATCCGCCGGTACCCCGATGCGGGGCCTCTCCCGCCCGAAGGCAGGCGGAAGATTCCTTCACCGGCACGCCGCATGGAGTACTGGAAACGCACCAAACAGCCCAATCCGGCCGACTTCCGGCTGCTGGGCGGGGAAAGCGAGTGAGCATGTCCGAAGTGGAGTACCGGCAGTCGCGGTTCTCGGCACCTGCCGGATCCACCGACATCCTGCTGATCCGGCACGGGGAATCCGCCCCGGCGCGTCCGGACCAGCCCTTCCGGCTGGTGGACGGCCAGGGCGACCCGGAGCTCGCCCCGGCGGGCTGGGAGCAAGCCGAGCTGGTCGCGGACCGCCTCGCCGCCGTGCAGCTGGACGCGATCTACGTGACCACCCTGCAACGGACCGCGCAGACCGCCGCACCGCTGGCGGCCCGCGTCGGCCTGACCACGCTGGTCGAGCCCGACCTGCGCGAGGTGCACCTGGGCGACTGGGAAGGTGGGCTGTTCCGGCAGAAGGTCTCGCAGAACGACCCGGTGATCCAGCAGATGCTCGCCGAGCAGCGCTGGGACGTCATCCCGGGCGCGGAGTCCACCGAGGCGCTGACCACGCGGCTGCGCGGCGCGATCGAACGCCTCACCGCCGCGCACCCGGACCAGCACATCGCGGTGTTCACCCACGGCGGCGTCATCGGCCACGTGATGGCCATGGCTACGGGCTCGCGGCCGCTCGCGTTCCTGGGAGCGAACAACGGCTCGATCTCGCAGATCGTGATCACCGAGGACCGCTGGATCGTCCGCCGTTTCAACGACTCCGCCCATATCGACGACGGTCTGAGCAAGACGGCCTCCCCCCTGAGCTGAGCACTTTTCGCAGAGCTCTTCGGTGAACTTGTCAGCCCGACGTGGTCCGTGCGGGCTCGGCCGAGGGCGATGTGCTCGCGCTGCACCCGGCCATCCTCGACGACGGTCACACGATGCGCTCCAGCTCTCCGAACAGTCGCTTGTTCTGCTCGGAGTTGGGCACCACGAAGGCGCCTTCGGCTTCCACCAGCACGGTGCCGGGGTCGTCTGCGGTGCTTATCGTGGCCACCGAGTTCGTCCACCGCCCGTCGAGCCGCACCACCCGGCCGACGATGCGCAGCGGCGTCGTCAGTGGCACCGGGCGCCGGTAGCGCAGCGACAGCTTCACGGTCATGCCGGGCTTGCCGTTCGCCGCGTGCGCGTGCCCGAGGATCTGGTCCAGCAGCAGCGCGCTGATGCCGCCGTGCACGTAGCTGGGCGGGCCCTCGTAGGCCAGGCCCAGCGTGCAGGTGCCGATCGCGATCCCGTCGACGATCTCCACCCGCATCGGCGGCGCGATCGGGTTGCCCGGCCCGGCCGCCGGGTTGTAGAGCCGCCGGGGCCGCCGACCATCGTCCGCAGTGGCCGGTTGGCCGCGCTCGCGGCGCGCGGAGGACAGCGCCGGCACCAGGGCGCGGACCTGCTCCGCGGCCTCGACGAGGGTCTCGGTGTCGACCTCCGTCGACACCGCCGCCTCGGTCAGCTCGCGCAGCGCGGCACCGAGCTCGCGCACCGCGCGGCGTCGGTCCCGCAGGTCGGATTCGGCGTCGTACGACAAGGCGCTCATTCACCTCGCCAAACCGGTGCGCGCTTCTCGGCGAACGCCCGCGCGCCCTCCTGGGCGTCGGCGGAGGTGAACACCGCGGTCTGACGCAGGTCCAACACCGCACACGCCCATAACCACGATCAATTACAGCCTCCTATCCTGCGGTGATGGATCTGCGGTCGGTTGAATACTTCATGGCGGTCATCGACCACGGTAGCGTCACGACGGCCGCGCAGGCCCGCTACATCGCGCAGCCTTCGCCGTCGCAGGCGATCCGGAGCCTGGAGCGGCACGGGATGCAGCTGTAGTGCGCGCGATGGCCGTCGTGCCGCTGAGCCATTCGCCGCAACCTTCTGGTCGCTTGGCGTTCGCGGTGCCGACCGCTTCTGGTGGTTCACAATGCCGTCACTTTCCGGAAAAGTCGGGCCCCGACATGGCCAAACCGGCGTGGAGGTGACGGGAAGTTGGGTCCGGACGGCCAGTTCAGCCGTGGCGAGCGGTTCGGCCGTGGCGAGCGGTTCACCGCAGTGACGACCAGCCTGATGGTCGCGTTGTTGCCGGTGCTGGCGCTGCACGGCGATTCCCCGATCGAACCCGCCGACCAGTCCACGCAGGCCGCGCCGGAACTCCCGCCGGGCGTGGCCGCCGACGGAGAGCTGCCCGCCGACGATCGGCTGAGCCCGGAGTTCCTGGAAGAGGTGCGCACCGAGCCGGACCTGTCCGCGCACGCCGAGCCCGCCGACCAGGTGCCACCCGGCCCGCTGGGCATCCCGGCACCGGCGCTGGCCGCCTATCAGCGCGCCGAGCGGACGTTGGCACGTACCGATCCGGGGTGCGGCCTGCACTGGTCGGTGCTGGCCGGGATCGGGCGCATCGAGTCGAACCACGCGCGGTCCGGCCGGGTGGACGTGAACGGCCGGACCCTGTCGCCGATCCTGGGGCCGCAGTTGTCCGGTGGACCAGGTGTGGCCGCCATCCGCGACACCGACGGCGGCCGACTGGACGGCGACCGGACGTGGGATCGCGCGGTCGGTCCGATGCAGTTCATCCCGTCCACCTGGCGCAGCCACGCCGCCGACGGCAACGGTGACGGCGTAAGCGACCCCCACAACGTCTTCGACGCGACGCTCGCATCCGGCCAATACCTGTGCAGCGGCAACGGGAATCTCCGCGACCGCGCGCAGCTGGCGGCGGCGGTGTTCCGCTACAACCACTCGGAGTCCTACGTCCGCTCGGTGCTCACCTGGGCCGACGCCTATGCCCGCGGCGCCATGCCCACCCCCAGCGACGCTTCGATCCCTGGCGATCCAACCCTTCTCGCGTTCGCCCCGCCACCACCGGTCGCCGCCCCGGTGCCCGGTGGCGGAGCAATGGCCGCTCCCCCGCCCGCCGCGGCTCCACTTCCCGCCGCCGCACCACCTCCCGCCGCCGCTCCACCTACCGGCGGAGCTCCGCCACCTCCCCCACCAGTCGCGACCACGCCGCCACCACCACCGTCGTCCGAGCCGCCTCCCCCACCACCACCATCGTCCGAGCCGCCACCACCGCCACCATCGTCGTCCGAGCCCCCTCCGTCGTCCGAGCCACCGCCTCCGACGAGCTCGGCGCCGCCGCCGAGCAGCTCACAACCACCGCCCAGCGCCTAGCAGCAGCCATACTGGCCGCATGGGCACAGTGCCCGCCTCCATCGAAGGCATCTGAGTTGACTTCCTCCCCACGCCTAAAGGCGGGGGAGTCCAACCTTCACAGGTTGGGTTTCCTGCTTCATAGCCGACTGCGCGCGAGCAAGCTCGCCCCGGCTTACACCAGCTCCACAGGCATCGCCGGATTTCCACCCGGCTACCGCTCGACCAGCGGCAAGGATGTTCTTCGCGGCGTTGTGGTCCCGGTCGTGCCGAGTGCCGCAGTCGGGGCACCTCCAGTGCCGCACCGACAGTTTCAGGTTCTTCAGCAGGTGCCCGCAGTCCGAGCAGGTCTTCGAACTCGGGTACCAGCGGTCAACGACAACGACGACCTTTCCCGCCCGCTCGGCTTTGTATTCAAGCTGGCGCCGGAACTCGCTCCACCCGCAATCGGAGATCGCCTTGGCCAGTTTCCGGTTGCGGACCATGTTTCTCACCGCGAGGTCTTCGACCGCGACCAGGTCATTGTTACGAACCAGGTCCGTTGACGTGCGGTGCAGGAAGTCCTGCCGCGCGTGCCGCACCTTGCGGTGCGCCCGAGCAACCTTGGCCTTAGCCTTGCGGCAGTTCGCTGAACCGCGCTGCTTGCGGGCCATCTGACGTTGATAGCGGGCAAGGTTGCGGGCCCTACGGTCCACGTGCCCAGCGTTGGGGATCTTCTCCCCGGTGGACAGGACAGCGAAGTCCTTCACACCCAGGTCAACGCCGACCGCGCGGCCGGTAGCCGGGGCGTGTTCGGGCTCGTCGGTGTCCACGGCGAAGGTCACGTACCAGCGGCCGTCAGGCTCGCGGGAAACGATCACCATCGTCGGATTCAGAAACTGAAGAACCTCTGCACCCCAGGACCACACATACTCAAGCGGCGCGTTGTGCTTGGCCAGCTTCAGCTTTCCATCGCGCAGGCTAAACGCGCTGCGCGTGTAGTGCGCCGACCGACGTCCGTTACGCGACTTGAAGCGCGGGTAGCGAGCACGTCCAGCGAAGAAGTTCGCGTAGGCGGTGTGCTGGTGCCGCAACGTCTGCTGCAACGGCACCGACGACACCTCGGACAGAAACGCCAGTTCTTCGGTCTTCTTCCACGCGGTCAGCGCGGCGTCGGTCTCCTTGTAGGAGGTCTTTTTGCCGGTTGCGTGGTAGCAGCGGTGGCGTTCGGCGAGGGTCTTGTTCCACACGAGGCGTACGCACCCGAACGTGCGGCCCAGCTGGGCCGCTTGTTCGGGGCCGGGATAGGCCCGAACCTTGTACGCCGTCCTCACACTGATCATTTTACACAGCGGGCCGACACCAGTAATCATCTGGTGGGATGGCTACCGCTGGACGCGTTAATCACGGCTTGACGTGCTTCCTCCCCACGGATAAATCCGGGGGCCTCCGCACTACGTTTCTGAGGTGAGGGGCACCCTTGGGCGGGTGAACCGCTCAAGGGTGCCCCTCACCTCGAATAATTACGTGATTGGGCGGTCTGTTGGGGCGATTGGAGTTGGGAGGATGGCTCGGCCGGTCAGGTAGTTGTCGACTCCTGCTGCCGCCGAGCGGCCCTCGGCTATCGCCCAGACGATCAGGGACTGGCCTCGGCCGATGTCCCCCGCCGTGAAGACCCCGTCCACACTTGACATGAAGTTCTCGTCGCGGGCGACGTTGCCGCGTGCGTCCAGGGTGACGCCCAGCTGTTCCAGCAGACCTGTTCGTTCCGGGCCCACGAAGCCCATCGCGAGCAGCACCAGCTGTGCCGGGAGCTCCCGCTCCGTGCCTTGCACCGGCTCGAAGCCGGCGTCGGTGCGCCGCACCTCCACCAGGCGCAGCGCTCGCACCTCGCCTTGGTCGTCGCCCAGGAACTCCTGGGTGTTGACCGAGTACAGGCGCTCCCCGCCCTCCTCGTGCGCCGAGGAGACCCGGTAGATCATCGGGTAGGTCGGCCACGGGTGCGACTCGGATCGGGACGCCGGCGGCATCGGCATGATCTCCAGCTGCGTGACCGAAGCCGCGCCCTGCCGGTGCGCCGTGCCCACGCAGTCCGCTCCCGTGTCACCGCCGCCGATGACCACCACGTGCTTGCCCTCGGCGTAGATCGGCGAGCGCGCCAGGTCGCCCTCCTGCACCTTGTTCGCCAGCGGCAGGTACTCCATCGCCTGGTGCACGCCGTCCAGCTCACGCCCCGGCACCGGCAGGTCGCGGGCCTGGGTCGCACCGCCCGCGAGCACCACCGCGTCGTAGTCGGCGCGCAGCTGCTCGACCGTCACGTCCACGCCGACGTTCACGCCGGTGCGGAATTCGGTGCCTTCGGCCCGCATCTGGCCCAGGCGCCGGTCCAGCCGGCGCTTCTCCAGCTTGAACTCCGGGATGCCGTAGCGCAGCAGCCCGCCGATGCGGTCCGCCCGCTCGTAGACAACCACCCTGTGGCCCACGCGGGTCAGCTGCTGCGCCGCCGCGAGTCCGGCGGGCCCGGAGCCGACCACTGCGACTTTCTTGCCCGTGACGGCGCGAGGCAGCTGCGGCCGGATTAAGCCGTCGTCCCAGGCCTTGTCGATGATCGTGATCTCGACCTGCTTGATGCTGACCGGATCAGAGTTGATGCCGACGACGCAGGCCGTCTCGCACGGCGCGGGGCACAACGTCCCGGTGAACTCCGGGAAGTTGTTCGTGGCGTGCAACCGCTGCGCGGCCTCCTGCCAGTCGTCCCGCCACACCAGGTCGTTCCACTCCGGAATCAGGTTGCCCAGCGGGCAGCCCTGGTGGCAGAACGGGATCCCGCAGTCCATGCACCGGCCGGCCTGCTTCCGCAGCTTGGGCTGTTCCAACTCCAGGTAGACCTCGCGCCAGTCCTTGATGCGCACGTCCACCGGGCGACGCTGCGGCATTTCCCGCGGCGTCGTCATGAATCCCTTGGGATCAGCCATGTGCGGCCTCCATGATCGCCTCGTTGACGTCGCGCCCGTCGCGTTCGGCGGCGCTTCGGGCTACGAGCACCCGCTTGAAGTCCTTCGGCATGACCTTCCCGAAACGTTCGACCGCGGTGTCCCAGTCGGCCAGCAGTCCCCGCGCCACGGCCGACTCGGTCTGCTCGTAGTGCCGCCGCAGCCGGTCGTGCAGGAACTCGCGGTCCGCGTCGTCCAGCGGGTCCAGGTCGACCATCTCGGGGTTGATCCGCTTGGGGTTCAGGTCCAGCAGGTACGCGATGCCGCCGGACATGCCGGCCGCGAAGTTGCGCCCGGTGCTGCCGAGGATCACCACGCGACCACCGGTCATGTACTCGCAACCGTGGTCACCGACGCCTTCGACGACGGCCACGGCACCCGAGTTGCGCACCGCGAACCGCTCGCCGACCACGCCGCGCACGAACATCTCGCCACCGGTCGCGCCGTAGAGCAGCACGTTTCCGGCGATGATGTTCTGCTCGGCCGCGAACGGCGCCGAAGCGTCCGGGCGAACCACGATTCGCCCGCCGGACAAGCCCTTTCCGACGTAGTCGTTGGCGTCCCCCAGCAGCCGCAGGGTGATGCCCCGCGGCAGGAACGCGCCGAAGGACTGCCCGGCCGATCCGGTGAACGTCACGTCGATGGTGTCGTCCGGGAGGCCTTCGCCGCCCCACCGCCGGGTCAGCTCCGAGCCGAGCATGGTTCCGACCGTGCGGTTGACGTTGCGCACCGGCATGTCCAGCCGGGCCGGGGTGCCTTCCTTCAGGGCCCCCTCGCACAGCTGGATCAGCGTGTTGTCCAGCGCCTTCTCCAGACCGTGGTCCTGTTCGGCGGTCTGGTGCCGCGAAGCGCCGCGCGGCAGTTCCGGCACGTGCGTGATCGGCGCCAGGTCGAGACCCTGCGCCTTCCAGTGCCGCACCGCCTCGGAGGTGTCAAGCAGGCCGGCGTGCCCGATCGCCTCGGCGAGTGTCCGGAATCCCAGCGCTGCCAGGTATTCCCGCACTTCCTGCGCGATGAACTCGAAGAAGTTCACCACGTATTCGGCCTTGCCGGTGAACTTCTCGCGCAGCTGCGGGTTCTGGGTGGCTACGCCCACCGGGCAGGTGTCGAGGTGGCAGACCCGCATCATGATGCAGCCGGAGACCACCAGCGGCGCGGTGGCGAAACCGTACTCCTCGGCACCCAGCAGAGCCGCGATCACCACGTCGCGGCCGGTCTTGAGCTGACCGTCGGTCTGCACCACGATCCGGTCGCGCAGGTCGTTGGCCAGCAGCGTCTGCTGCGTCTCGGCCAACCCGAGTTCCCACGGACCACCCGCATGCTTGATCGACGACAGCGGCGAAGCACCGGTGCCGCCGTCGTGCCCGGAGATCAGCACGACATCGGCGTGCGCCTTGGACACCCCCGCGGCAACCGTGCCGACCCCGACCTCGGACACCAGCTTGACGTGGATCCGCGCCCTGGGGTTGGCGTTCTTCAGGTCGTGGATGAGCTGCGCGAGGTCCTCGATCGAGTAGATGTCGTGGTGCGGTGGCGGGGAGATCAGGCCCACGCCCGGCGTGGAGTGCCGGGTCTTGGCCACCCACGGGTACACCTTGTGGCCGGGCAGCTGCCCGCCCTCGCCGGGCTTCGCGCCCTGCGCCATCTTGATCTGGATGTCGTCGGAGTTGACCAGGTACTCGCTGGTCACGCCGAACCTGCCGCTGGCGACCTGCTTGATCGCCGAGCGCCGCGAATCGCCGCTGGTGTCCGGGGCGAAGCGCTCGGCGTCCTCGCCGCCCTCGCCGGTGTTGGACTTGCCGCCCAACCGGTTCATCGCGATGGCCAGCACCTCGTGCATCTCCTGCGAGATGGAGCCGTAGGAGATGGCGCCGGTGGCGAACCGCTTCACGATGGACGAGACCGGCTCGACCTGCTCGATCGGCACCGGTTTTCGCGCGCCCTCGCGGAATTTGAACAGCCCGCGCAGGGTCATCAGCTCCCGCGACTGGTCGTCGACGGCCCTGGTGTACTCCTTGAACACCTCGTAGCGGCCGCTGCGGGTGGAGTGCTGGAGTTTGAACACCGTCTGCGGGTTGAACAGGTGCGGCTCGCCTTCGCGCCGCCACTGGTACTCGCCGCCGACCTGCAGCGTCCGGTGCGGCGCCGCCACGCCGTCGGACGGGTAGGCCCGGCGGTGGCGTTCGGCGATCTCCTGCGCCAGCACGTCGAATCCGACGCCGCCGAGCCGCGAAGTGGTGCCGGTGAAGCACTGCTGCACGACCTCGTCGCCGAGCCCGATGGCCTCGAAGATCTGCGCGCCGGTGTAGGAGGCCACAGTGGACACGCCCATCTTGGACATGGTCTTGCGAACGCCCTTGCCCAGCGCCTTGATGAGGTTCGCGGTCGCTTGCTTTGCGTCCACGCCCTGGATGACTCCGCCGCGAACCAGGTCCTCGACGGTGGCCATCGCCACATACGGGTTAACGGCGGCGGCGCCGTAACCGATGAGCAAAGCGACATGGTGCACTTCGCGGACGTCACCGGCTTCGACGATCAGGCCCACCTGGGTGCGCTTCTTCTCGCGCACCAGGTGGTGGTGCACGGCACCGGTGGCCAGCAGCGACGGGATCGGCGCGTGCTCGGCGTCGGCCGAGCGGTCCGAGAGCACCAGCACGTGCGCCCCGTCCGCGACGGCGGCCGAGACCTCTTCGCAGATCTCGTCGAGCCGCGTGCGCAGCGCCTCGCCCCCACCTGCGACGTGGTAGGTAATCTGGATCACCGCGGGCTTGAGGCCCGGACGGTCGCCATCGTCGTTGAGGTGCACGATCTTGGCGAGCTCGTCGTTGTCCAGCACCGGGAACGGCAGCGCCAAGTTCCGGCAGGCCCGCGGGTCGTGGTCGAGCAGGTTGTGCTCGGGCCCGACGTGGGTGCGCAGCGAGGTGACCAGCTCTTCCCGGATCGCGTCCAGCGGCGGGTTGGTGACCTGCGCGAACAACTGCGTGAAGTAGTCGAACAGCTGCCGTGGCCGCTCGGAGAAGGCGGCGAAGGGCACGTCGTTGCCCATCGAGCCGATCGGCTCGGCGCCGGTGGTGGCCATCGGCTTGAGCAGGACGCCCAGCGCTTCCTGCGAGTAGCCGAAGACCTGCTGCCGGTGCACCAGCGAGTCGTGCGAGGGCAGCTCGCGCTCGCGGTCCGGCAGGTCCGCCAGGTGCACCACGCCCGCGTCCAGCCACTCCTGGTACGGGAATTCGGCGGCGAGTTCGCCCTTGATCTCGTCGTCGTCGATGATGCGGCCCTTGCCAGTGTCGACCAGGAACATCCGGCCCGGCTGCAGGCGGCCCTTGCGGACGATCTTGTCCGCGTCGATCTCCAGCACGCCGACTTCGCTGGCGAGCACCACGAGCCCGTCCTCGGTGACCCAGTAGCGCCCCGGCCGCAGGCCGTTGCGGTCGAGGACCGCGCCGATTTGGGTGCCGTCGGTGAACGCCACCAGCGCCGGGCCGTCCCAGGGTTCCATCAGGTAGTTGTGGAACTCGTAGAACGCGCGGCGGGCCGGGTCCATCTCGGCGTGGTTCTCCCACGCCTCCGGGATCATCATCAGCACCGCGTGCGGCAGCGACCGGCCGCCCAGGTGCAGCAGTTCCAGCACCTCGTCGAAGGTCGCCGAGTCGCTGGCGTCCGGGGTGGCGATCGGGAACAGGCGCCGCAGGTCACCGGGGATCAGGTCGGTGGCCAGCATGCTCTCCCGGGTCCGCATCCAGTTGCGGTTGCCCTTGAGCGTGTTGATCTCGCCGTTGTGCGCGATGAAGCGGTACGGGTGCGCCAGCGGCCACGACGGGAACGTGTTGGTGGAGAACCGGCTGTGCACCAGGCCGATCGCGCTGGCGAAGCGTTCGTCGCGCAGGTCGGGGTAGAACGCGCCGAGCTGGGCCTCGGTCAGCATCCCCTTGTAGACGATGGTGCGCGCCGACAGGCTCGGGAAGTACACGTCGGCTTCGTGCTCGGCCCGCTTGCGGACGCAGAACGCCCGCCGCTCGAACTCCAGCGCCGTCTCGCCGTGCGCGGCATCGGTGCCGTGGCCGACGAAGAGCTGCCGGAAGCCGGGCATCGTTTCGCGCGCCGAACTGCCGGCGCAGCCGGTTTCCACCGGCAGTTCGCGCCAGCCGAGCAGCCGCAGGCCCTCCTCGGCCACGATCCGCTCGATGGTCGCCACCGCGTGCGCCGCTTCATCGGTGCCGGCAGGCAGGAACGCGGTTCCCGCCGCGTAACCGCCGCTTTCGGGCAGCTCGAAGGGTACGACGGCGCGGAAGAACTCGTCCGGGATCTGGGTCAGCAGACCGACGCCGTCCCCGGTCTCGGGGTCTGCGCCCTTGGCGCCGCGGTGCTCCAGGTTGCGCAGCGCCGTCAGCGCTTTCGCAACCAGGTCGTGGCTGCGCCGACCGCGCAGGTCGGCGACGAAGGCGACACCGCACGCGTCGTGTTCGTTGGCCGGGTCGTAGAGACCGTGGGCAGTGGCGCTACGCTGCGCCGATTTTCTTGCATGGTGGGAAAGGGGCATCAGACCTCCCGTCGTCAGGCCGCGGGCTGCAGCAGGGCATGACCCACCCACTGAGATCCCGCAAGAGCCTTTGGGGGCACTGACAAAAGGATGCGCCGTTGCACTCTTGGTCAGTTTGAGGCACTCTACATAGCGAGCGGCCGAAAAGCTACCGTTGAGTAACGCGAAGTTAAGCGAAGATTACGGGGCTCCCAGCCATTGGGACATCGTTGTCGCAACCCCTGCGGGCTCGGGAATTCTGCACCACGGCAATGTCCATACGCGACCGTTTGGCGCTCCAAGTGGCGTTGTTCACGATCTTCTTGCGGAGCACAGAATCACTGCCCAACACCTTCGGATTCGGTTCTCCAGTCAAGCGTTTTCCGTAATCGACCGCACACCGAGCGTGCAGCACGGCAGAATCATCCGATCGCCGACGAATTCGTCCCGTTGACCGTCCAATGTCGAGCAGATGCCGGAAAACCCGGCGCCGAAGGGGCGCCGGGCAGCCGAATCAACTCCGGATCGCGGGCGTCGCGAACGGTTCTTCACGCGCAACCACCAACGGACAACTTCGGGCAAACCGACCGAGGAGCGTGAGCAGCACCAAACCGAGCAGCAGATAGGGGTTGCCGAACAGGTGCTGCAGCGGCGTCCACGGCGGGCCGGTGGGCAGCATCCGGAACGATGCGACGAGCACGGTCACCAGAGCCACCCCGGCGACCACGAGCCAACCCGGGCTGCGCAGCCGGGCGGCGTAGGCGAGCAGCACCAGCAGCCCGGGCGCGCACCAGACCCAGTGATCCGACCACGACGTCGGCGACACCAGCAGCGCCAGCAGGCCGTTGGCGGTCACGGCGAGCGCCGGCTCGGACCGGCGGATCGCGACCGCCACGACGGCCACGCAGGCCAGCGAGATCACCAGCCACAGCCCGTTCTGCGCCACCGCGGGCAGTTCCAGCCGGGCCAGGCCGCCCATGATCGACTGGTTGGTGTGGAAGGCGGAGCCGCTGACGCCGTGCGCCGGCCCCTTGCCGAACCAGTACTCCACTGCCGCCTGGTAGTTCAGCGCGAAGCCCGCCAGGGTGCCGAGCACGGCGGTCGCCACCGCGGTCACCACCGCCCGGAAGTCCTTGCGGAACAGGAAGAACAGCAGGAAGGCCGCGGGGGTGAGCTTGATCGCCGCGGCGATGCCGATCAGCAGGCCGCGCGGCCAGCGCGGGTTGCGCGTCAGGCAGTCGACGATCACCAGGCCCATCAGGACGATGTTGATCTGGCCGAGCCCGAACGAGGCGTAGACAGGCTCCAGGAACAGCGTCCACGGCAGCAGCGCCATCGCCACCGCGAACGCGCCGCGCCTGCCGACCACCGGCCACAGGTGCCGGGTGACCAGGTACAGCGCCGCGCCGATGGCGAGCAGGTCCACGACGTAGAGCGCGACCAGCCCGGCGACGAACGGCAGCAGCGCGAACGGCAGCAGCGGCAGCAGCGCGAACGGCGGGTACACCCAGGGCAGCACCCGGCCGATGCTGACGGTCGGGGCGGTGTTCATGATGTCGCCACCGGCCAGCCAGGTGTGCACCGCCCAGCGGTACACCTGGTAGTCGATGCCGGATCCCTGGTCCAGCCCGGCCCGGCGCATCAGCACCAGCAGCGCGAAGGATGCGATCAGCAGCGGCACCGAGAGCGCGATGACGGCGCGGGAGTGGTTCACGACGATTCGGCGAAGCCGGCCCGGCAGGCCGCCGAGGTTCAGGACAGCATGGCCGGACTCGAACTGCACCGTGGCCAACTGGGTCCTCTCGATCAGGCGACCGGCGTCGACCACCGTCGCGTGATCACCCGATCATGCCGAGTTCGCCAGGTCGCGGGAAACACCCGTGAACAACCGAGGAACTCTAACCCACCGCCGGCCTCGGCCGGCACGCGCCTCGCCGCCGGACAACGAGTTACCGGGCGGTTCCATCGAGTGATTCCAGCACCTTGGCCAGCAGTTCGCCCAGTTTCTCCCGTTCGTCCGCCGCACGCGGCGGTCCTCAGCTCTCCTCCGGGTCCAGGTGATACAGCTCGGGGAGGTTGACCACGATCGCCTCCTGGGTGCTGCGGGCGATCACCACCACCGCCGGGTCGTTCGGGTCCGGGTTCTCCTCGCGGTGCGGCACGAACGGCGGCACGAAGATGTAGTCGCCCGGCTCGGTCTTGATCCGGATCTCCTCGACGCCGTCGTGGAAGACGAATTCCGGGTGGCCGCTGACCACGTAGATCGCCGTCTCCGACTCGCCGTGGTGGTGGTTGTCCGACGACGTCGACGGGCCGACGTGCGTCTCCCCCATCCAGATCCGCTCCGAACCGACCAGGTCACCGCTGATCGCCGCGAGCCGCCGCATGCCCTCGGTCTGCGCGGTCTTGTTGTCGAGGCCGGCGGCCCGGACGTGGTGCAGCCGGGTGCGCAGCGAGCGGCGCCGCTCCTCGGGCACCGAGGTCGCGAGATCCGGGTGGAACGCGTCATGCTGGGTCATCAGATTCCTTCCTTGCTCACCGATCGCCGACCAGCGGCGCCCCGTCGAGGAACGCGGCGACCTGACGGCCGAGCTCGCGCCACACCTCGGCGCCGGGTGAACCGTTGTGCACCGAGGTGACCCCACCTTCGACCGCTCGCACAACCTCGCCGACGGTGATCTTCTCGGCCGGCCGCGCCAGCGAGTAGCCGCCGTCGCAGCCGCGCTGGCTGGTCACCAGCCCGGCCCGCCGCAGCTCGACCATCAGGTTGACCAGCGAATTCAGCGGGATACCCTGGTTCCGGGCGATGACCTCGCACTTGACCGGTTCGCTGCCGCTCCCGACCAGTTCACGCAGCGCCCGCACCGAGTAGTCGGTACGGGCCGAGATGTGCACCGGAGCGGACCTGCGGGCGCGCGGCGCGGCCGGCGTCTCGGGCAGCAGCACCGCGCCCTTGCCGATCTCCTCGCAGAACAGCACGATGCGCGCGGCCACGCTCCGGTGGAACTTGTCGTTGAGGATGTCGTGCACGCCGTCCTTGAACACCGCCAGCGAACTCTGCGGGTGCTTGGCCGCCAGCGAGGTCACCGGGGCGACCGGCGCGAGCGTGTCCGCGTCGCCGTGCAGCAGCAGGACCGGCACGTCGGGCAGCTGCTTCGGCGGCTCGGGCACGTCCTCGGTCAACCGGCCCCACTCGAACTCCGGATCGTTCTCCAGCAGTTCGCGGTGCACCGGGCAGGACGTGCGCGCCCCGATCTCGTCGGCCCGGTCGACCGGACTCTGCCCCCGGGCGAGCGGGGTGCCCGCGAGGATCAGGCCGTCCGCCTCGATCTCCAGCCCGAGCGCCCACGCACGCAGCGCCCCGGCGTCGGTGCCGACCAGGAACCGAGCCGCGCCGGGCTGGAACCACGTCTCGGGATCGGTGTCCGGTTCCGGCACCACCACGCCGTAGCCGTCGGCGGACAGCCTCCGGCCGAAGCGCTGGTAAACGGCCGGGTTCTCGCCTCTGCCGAGCAGCACCGCCAAGGTGCCGCGGCAGGCCCCCTCAGGAGCCCAAGTCCGGCTCATGTCAACTCCTCACTTGCCGGGGTACAGGTCCCGGTCGCAGGCCTTGGTCACGTCCACCCGCTCGCGCAGCACGCCCGCCTCGTAGTAGCGGTCGGCCACGGCTTGCAGGCCGGCGACCACATCATCGGTCAACGGCCGGACCTCCTGCTTGGTCCGGGTCAGGATCTGATGCGCCACCCGCGGTTCCAGCGACGTCAGCTTCTCGTAGACGCGCTGGTACTCCTCGGGGTGCTCGTCGCTCCACCGCCACGCCGCCTCGAACCGGCGCATCGCGTCGGCCAGCGCCTCCCGCTTGAGCGGGTCCGCGGCGGCCGCGGTGGACACCGACAGGATGCCGTTGCGGCCGTTGATGCCTTGGCCGTCGCGGATCACCCGGGCTCCGGCGTTTTCCGCGATCGACAGGTACGGGTCGAAGGTCGCCCAGGCATCGATGTGCCCGGCGCTGAAGCCCGCCTGCGCGTCTGTCGGCAGGCTGAAGGTGATCTGCACGTCCTGCTGCGTCAGCCCGGCCTCCTCCAGCGCGCCGAGCGCGGTGTAGTGCGAGACGCTGCCGGGCGCGGTGGAAACCACGAGGTGCTTGCCGCGCAGGTCGGCCACGGTGCGGATCGGCGATCCCGGGGGCACGATGATCGCCGTCGATGACGGGGACGCCGCGGTGGCCACGGCAGGCCGGGCCGGCACGCCACCGGCGATGGCCTGCACCGTGGGCGCGTCGGCTGCGGTGGCGGTGTCCACGTCGCCGGAGCGCATGGCCTCGAAAAGCGGTGCCGCGCCTTGAAAGTTGGCCCAGCGGATCTTGTAGGGGGCGTCCTTGAACGCTCCGGACGCTTCCACCCTGGCGCGCAGTCCACCGGCCTGGTCGCCGAGCACCAGGGTCACGTCGGACAGCGATTTGGGCGAGTTGCTTCCGGCGCAGCCGGCCACGGCGAGAAGCACCGCGCCCAGCACCGCCACCAGGGTTCTAGTCGTTCGCACTCTGTTGTCTCCAGTCTCAGCTTGTTGGTGAATGGTCTGGGTGGGTGGTCGCTTAGCGGAACCTGAGAGGTTCCCTGGACTGCGGGTGCCCCTCCTGATGTATGTCCAATACGCGGCGGAGGGGCCGTCCTCGCCAGAAAACCTCTCAGAACCCGCCGATGGTCGTCTTGGCAAGGTGAATGCAAGCGGCTCCGCCGCTTCCAAAGGCGCGGACGGCATTCGCCGACAGGCGCTCAGTCGAGCAGATCCGGCTGCTCGTGCACGATCTCCTCTTGATGTCTCCGCGCGCTGGCCGATGGCGATTTCGCGGGAAATCGCGACACCCGTGTCAGGCCGCGGCGCGGCGGGCGATTTCCTGGCGCACCAACGGGATCAGCTCGCGGCCGTAGTCGACCGCGTCGTCGAACGGGTCGTAGCCGCGGATCAGCAGGGTCGTCACGCCGATGTCGACGTAGTCCAGCAGCGCCGCCGCCACCGTCTCTGGAGTTCCCACGAGCGCGGTCGAGTTGCCCGCCGCGTTCGTGGCCGCCGCCGTGGGCGTCCACAGTGCACGGTCGTGCAGCTCTCCCGCCTCGGCGGCGGCGAGGAGTCGCTGCGAGCCGACGTTGGCGACCTGCTGGCCCGGTTTGAGGGTCTTCGGCCCGGTGAACGACGCCAATCCGCCGCGCGCGGCGTTGATCCGGTCGAGGATGCGGTGCGCCCGCTCCCACGCCTGCTCCTCCGTCGCGCCCAGGATCGGCCGGAACGACACGCTGATCCGCGGCGGCTCGGAGCGCCCGGCATCGGCTGCGGCCTTGCGGACCGCAGCGATCTGCTCGGCGGTCTGCGCCAGCGGCTCGCCCCACATCGCGTAGACGTCGGCGTGCTTGCCTCCGACGCGAAGCGCGGCCTCCGAGGAGCCGCCGAAGTACAGCGGAATCCCGGACTGCTGCACCGGGCGGACGACCGCGTTGTAGTCCTCGAAACGATAGTGCGCGCCCTCGTGGCTCACGGGCCCTTCGGCGGTCCACACCCGGCGGAGGACGTCCAGGTACTCGTCGGTGCGCGCGTACCGCTCGTCCTTGCCCAGGTAGTCGCCGTCGCGGCGCTGGTCCGCGTCGTTGCCGCCGGTGATGATGTGCACCGCGATCCGGCCGCCGGTGAGGTGGTCGGCGGTGGCGAAGGTGCGGGCCGCCAGCGTCGGGGCCACGAAGCCGGGCCGGTGCGCGATCAGGAAGCCGAGCCGCTCGGTGTGCGCCGCCGCGTAGGCGGCCAGCTGGGTGTTCTCCGGGCTGCTCGACCCGTAGCCGATCAGCACCCGGTCGAACCCGGCCGCCTCGTGGGCCTGGGCGAACTTGCGCAGGAACGCCGGGTTGACCACCGGTCCGTCGGCGGCGTGGATCTCCGAGACGTGCTGCGCCCCGATCATCCCGATGAACTCGACGGTCATGACGAACTCCCTTCTCCGGTCCCGACACCCAGCCAGGACAGCAATTCCGCGCGCAGCGCCAGAAAAGCCGGATCGGTCACATCGCGTGGGCGGTCTAGGTCCAGTACCTGGTCGTAGCCGATGCGGCCGTCGCGCATCACCAGCACCCGGTCGGCCAGCAGCAGCGCCTCCTCCACGTCGTGCGTGACGAGCAAGATCGCGCAGCCGTGGCGTTGCCACAGCTCGCCGACCAGCTGCTGGGCCTTGATGCGGGTCAGCGCGTCCAGCGCCGAGAACGGCTCGTCCAGCAGCAGCAGGTCCGGTTCTCGTACCAGTGCGCGCGCCAGCGACGCCCGCTGGGCCTCCCCGCCGGAGAGGACCTTCGGCCACACGTCCACGCGGTGGCCGAGACCGACCTCTTCCAGCGCCGCCACCGCCCGCTCCTTGTCCTGGCGACCGGACAGTCCGAGGATCACATTGCGCCACACGCGTTTCCACGGCATCAGCCGCGGCGCCTGGAACGCCACCGCGCGCCGGACGGCCACCTCGACCTCGCCGGTCACCTCTCGGTCGAGGTCGGCCAGGATCCGCAGCAGCGTGCTCTTGCCGCAGCCGCTCGGGCCGAGCAGCGCCACGAACTGACCGGGTTCGATCTCCAGGTCCAGGTCGTCGAGCACGGTGCGGTCGCCGAAGCGTCGGCTCAGGCCGCGCACCGACGCGGGTTTCACTACGCTCCGCTGAACGCCGGTCGCCATGCCAGCACGGTCCTTTCCAGCAGTCGGACGATGAAGTCGGCGACGAGGCCGAGCAGTGCGTACAGCACCAGGCAGACCACGATCACGTCGGTCTGGAAGAACTCGCGGGCCATGTTCATCTCGTAGCCGATGCCCGCGGTGGCGTTGATCGTCTCGCCGAAGACCAGCGCCAGCCACGCCGAACCCAGCGAATACCGCAGCCCCACCAGGGCGTTGGGCATCGCGGCGGGCAGGATGATGTGCCGCACCTGGGCGAACCAGCCGAGCCCGAGCGTCTTGGCCGCCTCCACCAGGCCCGCGTCGACGTTGCGGATGCCGCCGTAAATATTCATGTACAGGGGGAAGGTCACGGCCAGCGCGATCAGCACGATCTTGGGCTGCTCGCCGATGCCGAACCAGATGATCAGCAGCGGGATCAGGCCGATCACCGGCACCGTGCGCAGCATCTGCATCGGCGCGTCGATGAGGTCTTCGCCGCGCCGGAACAGCCCGGACAGCGTCGCCAGCACGATGGCGACGACGACGCCGACCACCAGCCCGGCGCCGACCCGTTGCAGCGAGGCCGCGATCGCCTCCTGCAGCCGCCCTTCGTCCCAGAGCTCTACCGCGGTGCCGGCGACCGTCGCGGGCGAGGCGAGGGCGTCGTCGCTGAGCACCCCGGTGCTGCTGAGGACCTGCCAGAGCACCACCAGCGCGATCGGGCTGATCAGCTTGAAAAGCCAACGGGGAAACCGGTTTTCATGCCGGGCGGTGCGGGTTTGCACGGTGGTGACGGGGATCGGGTTTCGTTCGGTCGGTGCGCCGGTGGGCGCGCGTTCGGTGGATACAGTCATCTGCACTCTCCGGAGGGCGTGAGGACGCAGCGCGGCCACGACTGATCGGCCGCGCTCGGGAATTACGTAGCGCCGGAGCTCGTTTCCACTGGTCAAGTGCCGTGCGCGTTTTCAGGTGCTATGGCACCCGAAAACGCGCACGGGTTTTCTACGACGCGCGTGAAGCAGCGGAGAAAGCCGTTACCGGCAACAGAGTGCGGAGGACACGCGCACGAAGTCCACGTAACCTCGTGTCGTCAGGGCCGCTGTCCGGATCATGCCCAAGACCGTAACCGGACACCCAGGTCGTGTAAACCCAACTCCACAGATTGGGATTGTGATCGGATCCACCCGTTCAGCTGGAAGCGGAACGCGCCCACCTGGCGGAGCTGTCCACAGTGCACAGTGCACCCCACGACGTTCACCGGCCGCTGGCTGGTCCGCGGCGGCCTCGTCGTCGCCACCATCACCCGCACCCGGTCGGACGACGAGTGAAGGGCACCTCCCGCCAAGTTGCTCGGCTGAAGAGCCAAGTTGCTCGGCAAGAGGTGCCCTTTACACCGATCTCAATCGGTCGGGTCAGGCATTGGCGCCGTTCTTGAGGGCCTGGGCGACCGCGACCACGCGCTTGGCCTGGACCGCCGCTGCCGCGCGGGTGACGTCGTCGACCTTGTTCGCACCCTGGGCGTCAACGTGGCTGGTGCCGTATGGGTTGCCGTCGGCGAACTTCGCGCCGTCGGTGTAGCCCGGGGCCACCACGATGCCGCCAAAGTGGTGGAACGTGTTGTACAGCGCCAGCAGCGTCGACTCCTGGCCGCCGTGCGCGGTGGAGCTGGAGGTGAAGCCGCTGTAGACCTTATCGGCCAACTGCCCCTGCGCCCACTGGCCGCCGAGGGTGTCGATGAACTGCTTGAGCTGCGACGCGATGTTGCCGAATCGGGTCGGCGAGCCGAACAGCACCGCGTCGGCCCACACCACGTCCTCCGGGGTGGCCTCGGGGATGGACTTGGTGGCCTCGACGTTGGCGCGCCACGCCGGGTTGCTGTCGATCGCCGCGTCGGGGGCGAGCTCCGGGGCGCGCCGCAGCCGAACCTCGGCGCCGGCCGCCTCGGCCTCGGCGACCAGGGTGTTGGCGATCTCGGTGCCCGTTCCGGTGGCCGAGTAGTAGATGACGCTGACCTTGACGGGGGTGCTCACTGTCTGACTCCTGTTCGCCGGGCTGGGCGGCTGCGCCGGAACCAGTCGCCTTATCTCTTTCGAGGAAAACAGTACCCGGGCGAAATCTTCTTTGCAAGAGATTTCCTGGCGAGCTGTTTCAGGTAGACTGACGGGGCCGCAAACGCAGGAGGGAGCATCCCGGTGAGCAGCAAGACCGGCCCGGATCCATGCACCGACGATGACGAGATCATCACCTGGTGGGGATTGGTGATCGAGGGCTACCACGTCACGCAGGAGCACATCGCGGCCGAGATCAGCGAGCTCTTCGGACTCCCCCAGGCGTCCTTCGACATCCTGCTCCGCCTGGTCCGCACCCCCGAGCACCGGATGCCCATGACCAAGCTCGCCCACGAGGCGGCGCTCAGCAGCGGCGGCTTCACCAAGGTCGCCGACCGCCTCGCCAAGGCCGACCTGATCCGCCGCGAGCCGTGCGACACGGACCGACGGGTCACCTACGCGGTGCTCACCGAGCACGGCCGCGACATCGCCGAACGCTCCCGCGCAGCGTGCGCCGAGATCCTGCGCAAGCGCGTCCTGGCGCCACTCGGCAAGGCCGACTCCGCCGCGCTCGCCGACGCCATGCGCACCCTCCGCGCCGCCAACAGCCCGGACTGACCGCAGCCCTTCGGCCCGCCGACGAATGACACCGGCCCGACGTGTCCACCGCGGCGCTGTGCTACGCACGAAACGACGGCGGAGTGGCGGCCACCGGGACTCGAAGGAGCAAGCGATGCGCGAAGCGGTGATCTGCGAACCGCTGCGGACCCCGATCGGCCGGTTCGGCGGGGTGTTCAAGACCGTGCCCGCCGTCGAGCTGGCGTCGACGGTGATCAAGGCCCTGGTGGAGCGCACCGGGCTGCCCGGTGAGGCGATCGACGAGGTGATCCTCGGCCAGTGCTACCCGAATTCCGACGCCCCGGCGATCGGTCGAGTCGCCGCGCTGGACGCGGGCCCGCCCGTCGAGGTCGGCGGCACCCAGGTGGACCGGCGTTGCGGGTCCGGTTTGCAGGCCGTGCTGGACGGCGCGATGCAGGTGCAGACCGGCGTCAGCGACGTGGTGCTGGCCGGCGGCGCGGAAAGCATGAGCAGCGCGCCGTTCTACACCACCGAGGCGCGGGCAGGGGTCTGACCATCAGCGATCGCCCGCGCTCAACCGGGAATCGGCACGGCCGCGCCGGTGACGATCACCTGGGGATCATCGGGGTCGATGCTGACGACGAGTTCGCTGCGCCGCCCCATGTCCTGCCCTTGCACAATGGTGATCCGGCTCGAGCTCGACATCTTCCCCAGGGTCCGAAGGTAGCCGCCGAACGCGGCTGCGGCCGCGCCGGTCGCCGGGTCCTCGACGACGCCTCCGATCGGGAACGGGTCGCGGGCGTGCACGATCTCGGCGTCCTGCCGCCAGAAGATGTGCACCGTGGTCCAGCCGTGCTCCCGCATCACGTCGGCGAGCCCGTCGAAGTCGTAGTCGAGGTCGGCCAGGCGTTCGCGGGATCGCGCGGCCAGCACGAGGTGGTCGTTGCCGCCGAACGCGACGTGCGGCGGCCAGGCGGGATCGAGGTCGCCGCGAGACCAGCCCAGGGCGTCCAGGGTGCGGTCGAGTTCCGCGTAGGTCGCCGACCGCGACCGGGTGGGCACGCTGGTGAGGCTGGCGACAATGCTGTCCTGCTTGTCGGTCCGCACCTCGATGGTGCCCGCCGGGGTTTCGAAGACCAGGTCGCCGACCCCGTCGCGTTCGGCCAGCGCGACGGCGGTGGCGATCGTGGCGTGACCGCAGAAGGCGACTTCGGCCAGCGGGCTGAAGAAGCGGAGCCCGTAGCGGCGCGCGTCCGGATCGATCGGGCTGAGGAACGCCGTCTCGGAGTAGCCGACGTCGGCGGCGATCCGCTGCATGGTGGGGTCGTCGAGCTCCTGGGCGTCGAGCACGACCCCAGCGGGGTTCCCGCCGCTGGGGTCGGTGGTGAAAGCGGCGTAGCGCTGCACATCGGTCATGCCACGAACACTGCCCGCAACGCGCTATCGTGTCCAACGATAGTTACCGATCGGCCCCATTTCAGAAGTCGATACCATTGACCTCACCGGTCACGTGATGCTGGAGCTGATTCTGACCCGGCCCGGCGACCGGGGTTCGACGATCGTCCTATGTGGTCAGATCTCGTAAGTGGCGCCGGCCCGGACCAGCTCCGCGAGACCGTCGAAGGCTTCGGTGGCCTCTTCGAGGAGTGCTCTTGTATCCGTCCACAGGGAGTAGTGGGTGAGCAGCAGATTGCCGATTCCTGCCGATGCCGCCGCTGCGCCTGCTTGTTTGCCCGACAGGTGCATTCCGCCTGGCTGGCCCGGGGAGTCCAGCCAGGATGCTTCGGACAGCAGGACGTCCGCTCCGGCCGCCAGCTTGGCGATCCCGTCGCTGGGGCCGGGGTCTCCAGTAAAGGCGAACACCCTGCCCTCCGCCTCGATGCGCAGGCCCCAGGTCGGGCACAGGTGGTCGGCCGGGACCGCGCGGATCTCGAACGCACCGACCTGCACCGGATCGACCGGTGGGGCCAGGAACTCGAAGGTGTCCGAGAGGTCCGTGTCAGCGAGCTGCTCGGCGTTCGGCGCGTAAAGCGCGGCCAGGCGGCTCGGCGCTTCCGGCGGCGCATACACGGGCAGGCGTTGCTGTTTCGGGTCGCGCGGCGGGTTCGGCCGGTAGCGCAGGTACACCGCCAGCGGGGCGACGTCGGCGCAGTGATCAGGGTGGAGGTGGGTCAGCAGCAGCGAATCGACGTCGAACGGGTCGGCCCAGCGCTGTAGCGGGCCGAGGGTCCCGTTCCCCAGATCGATCGCGAGCAGGCTGCCACCGGAGCGCAGCAGGTATCCGGATGACGGTGACTGCGGTGCCGGCGCGCTGCCCGAGCAGCCGAGAACGATCAATTCCATAAGATCATCTCCACAGGCGATTTCGGCCGGTGTTCAGGTTCACCGACACATTGATCGACGCCGCGAGGTTCCCCGCCGAACGGCCCGGCACCCCATCGGCCGAACGGCCGAATCGTGAACCCGCAGGTGGGCCAAGTATCGGCATGTGTCCTCGCCCCCCGAATACCCGGATGGTCGACCGCCCGCGCACCGAACGAGGAACGCTGGCGCCGGCAATGGAAGTGGCGCCCCAACCGTGGCCCACGACGGCTCAATCAGGCGGAGGAGATCGGATAAACAAACAGCTGCGCGATTTCGCGCGAAATCGGCACTTGCCAGGCGTGGCCAACGCCGATTTCGCGCGAAATCGCCGGTCCTCGTGGGGGGAGGGCGGCGATTTCGCGCGAAATCGCCGCGTCGTGCGTCGCGGGCCGCAGCGACCGGGTGTTGCGTAGCTAACGGCGCTGGCTGCGGCTGGTGCGTCGTGGTCACCGCGTCCGGTAGCGTGATCTAGCAGGGACCAACCCGGACTATGGGGTGAATGCAATGCTTTGGACGGTCATCGGCTGGCTCGTTTTCGGGCTCATCGCGGGCTTCATCGCTCGAGCGGTCGTGCCGGGCAAGGACGACATCGGCATCCTGATGACGATCGTGATCGGCGTCGCGGGATCGGTCGTCGGCGGTTTCCTGTTCGGCCTGCTTACCGTCGGTTTCCGCGGATTCCAGCCCGCCGGGTGGATCGGCTCCATCATCGGCGCCGTCATCGTTCTGGTCATCTACAACAAGGTCACCGGGCGCAAGCGACTCCGCCGCTGACCTGCGCACCCGGTGGGCCGACGAGCGCCCGGCCCACCGGGACGAGCCCGGCTTCAGTCGTCGTAGGGGTCGTCGTTGCCCGCGGTACCGTACTCGCTGGCCTGGCTGGGATCGACGATCGCGAAGCGCGCCCCGGTCGGATCCCGCAGGACGGCGACGCGGCCGAGGCTGGAGTCGTAGGGATCGACCCGGATCCGGCCGTCCAGGGCGACCGCCCGGTGCACCAGTTCGTCGGTGCCCACCTCTTCGTCCACGCCGAGGTAGAGCAGCCAGTGCGGTCGGGCTTCGGTGCTCATGTGCTCCCGGATCATGCTGACCCGGGCGAGCACGGAATCCTCGTCGAGGTACCACACCTCGTATCCGGTGCGGTGTTCGGTGCCGAACTGCTCGGCGGTGTAGCCGAAAAGTTCGGCGTAGAAGTGGTCCGCGGTCTGGGCCTTGATGGTCACCAGTTCGGCCCAGACCAGGGTGCCCGGCAGGCCGACGTCGAACTGCCAGGAAGGATCCGGTTCCAGCAGCCCGAATTCGTCGCCGGCGGGGCTGGTCAGCACCAGTTTCACGCCCAGCTCTGGCACGCGGCTGCGGGGCACGATGATCTGCGCACCGAGCTTGCCGGCTTCGGCGGCCGTTCTCGCGCTGTCCTCGGCGGCGAGGAACAGCCGCCACTGGGACCGGCCGTCGGCGGAATCCCTGATGCTGGCCACCGGAAAGCCCTCGTGGGCGGCGATCACGTGCAAGCCGGCGCGCGGGTCGTGGTGGGTCTCGTAGTCCCAGCCGAACAACCCGGCGTAGAACTCGCAGGCCTTGTCGACGTTGGTGGTGACGAGTTCGATCCAGCACGGCGTCCCGTCGAGGAGGTTCCCGCGCGACGCATCCAATCCAGTTCCCATGACGAACGCACCCCCAGCGGCCAACCCGTGATCGTCACCATTATCTCCCGCCAGTCGCCGGTCAACTGATCGGCGAGGATCACGATCCGGCCAAACATCCGGATATTTCGAACATTTCCCGACGAACACCCCGGAGCCCTAATTGGACTTCGGCGCTGCGGCGCGGGGCCTGCGATGCGCGCGCCCCGCGGCATGGCTACGGGGTCACCGACGAGCTCACCCTCGCAGCTCGCACCGCCGCCCAGAACGAACCTGGAAACAGCCCCCTGTTGCCGCCGCGTTCAGCGTTCTCGGTGCAGGCCTCTGCTGATGCCCGCCGCGACCGTCGTGGCCAACGTCCAGCCGACGGCGATGAGGACAACGGTGACCCACTGCGAAGCGCCGCGCGCTTGCCACATGTCGTCGTGGCCGAGGGTGACCACCGGCAGCATCTGGTCCAATGCGTACAACAGCGGGTTCCAGACCGGGTGGTCCTGCTCGTTGATCGGGATCAGCGGGTGGAAAGCGAACCACGCCGTGCCACCGGTTACGAACAGGAGCATCCAGGCCAGCGCCCGCAGCGGCCGGTAGCCGTAGCCGACCGTGATCCGCTGCAGGAGGCTCCACAGCCGCACCGGCCATCGCAGGCCTGGACGGGCGGCGGCACTGATCGCCGCATAACGGTGGCGCTGCTTCTCGATGAGCGTCGTGACCGCGTGCTCTTCAAGCCCGTTGGCCCGGAATACCTTGGCGAGCTGGTCGTACGGGCCCGGCTGGTACACGTCGTCCGAGGTGGCGCGCAGCAGGCCGAGCCGTCGCCGCACCCGTTCCTGGTCCGCGAGCTCGTAAGACTCGGAGAAGTTCTCGTAGGCGAACTCCTCGAAGTCGAGGCCACCGGTGGCCGCCCAGAGCGCGGCGTTGTCGGCGAGCAGTTCGCACTGCGCCTGCCGCAGCGTGATCCGCCCCTGCGGCGCGGTGCGCGGGAAGAGGGTCATCTCCTGCGTCACCACGCCGAATGCGTTCAGCGCCGCTGGTGAAGCACCGTCGCCGAGCTCGCAGCCCCAGAAGTTGAGGTGCCGGCCGACCGCGGTCCACCGCAGTTCCACCGCGCCCTCGGCGCGGAACGGCCGGCTGCCCTCCGCGCACACCAGGTCGCGTTCGATCCGGGCGGCTCGCAGGTCCAGCGATGCCTTGTACGCCTTTCGGTGCTGGTGCCATGCGGGCTTGGTCAGGTGCGCCGAACGGAGGTCGATGTTCGCGCCGACCCGCACGCCCTGCAGCTGGAGCGATCCGGCGATCTCAGTGTCGCGGCATTCCAGGTTGCTGCCCACGACCGCCCTGCTGGCCCGCAGGACGTCGGTGCGCGGCCCCACCAGTTGCGCGTCGTTGAGCTGGATGCTGCCGCTGACCTGGATGTCGGTCATCCGGAACTGCCCGTGCACGACGATCTTGCGCGCGTCGAGGTTGCCGAGGATCTGCGTGCCGTCGAGGTGCGCCGCGCGCAGCGGATGCTCCACCGAAGCTGCTGGTGAGCGCAACCAGCCCAGGTCGAGCCGGGCGCCCGCCATCCGTAGGTTGCCGCCGACGGTGGCGCTGACGAGCCGAAGCGTGCCGCCGCTTCGGAAGTTCTGGTCGAGCTGGATATCACCGCGGATCTCCGCGCGGTCGGCGATCAGGGTCGCGGCCGGGTCGTCGTACTGCGAGTCGCCGCGGCGCGGCGGCTGGACGCCAGGTTCGAGCACCGCGTCTCGCAGCCGCAGATCACCTGAGATGCGTGCGCTCGGCAGCAGCAGCCGTCCGGCCGCCGTGAACGGCCTGCCGGTGCCCGGGTCGACGTCCAGTCGCAGCGAGCCGCCGACCTGGATCCCGGTGGCGTTGAGCGCATTGCGGCCGCGGTTGCGCAGAACTCCGCCGGACAGCGTCAGGTTGCCGCCGACCTGCGCGCCGGGGATGCGGATCTCCCCCGCAGCCTGCAGGCGGATGCCCAGCAACGCACCGGATACCTTCAGCCGGTCGCCGTAGATCGCGCGGTGTCCGGGATTGCGCAGTTCGCTGTCGTTGAGCAGCAGCGAGCCACCGAGATCTGCGTCGGCCAGATCCAGGACTCCGCCGATGCTCCGGCAGCCGCGCAGCACCGTGTCGTTGCTGACGCTGAGGTTGCGCGCGTTGAGGCCGGGGAACCGGCAGCGCCACATCACCAGCCCGGCCAGGCGGGCCTGCCGCAGGTCCGGGGCATTCTCGAACCGGCAGCCGACGAATTCCAGCAGGTAGGGCAGTTCGGCGTTACGCAGCTCGACCCGGCCGGTGATCGCCGCGTCCACGATCTGGAGCACCAGCGGTTGGGCGCCGCGGCGGTTGAACAGGCGCCAGCCGCCGTCTTCCAGGGAGTCGATCAGCCGGCGGGCGAGGTATTCGCCGCGGATCTCCCGTTCCGCCGCCTCGCCGTGCCCGTCCACCGACGGCGCGGCCTCGCCGTGCCCGTCCACCGACGGCGCGGCCTCGTCGGCCGGCGTCCTGCCCGGCCTGAGCAGGTCGTCGAAGCGCCGCTCGGCGACGCTCTGCGGTCCACCGTTGTCCCACGGTCTGCCCGGCACGGCGTGCTCTCCATCGCTGTTCGGCCAAGTGATCCACACGTACGGTAGCCGATCGACCACCCCCACATGAGACGTTCGGCCGGATCCGCGGGTCGCGCGCACCCCGGGCTACTTCGTCCACATTGGACAAATCTCGGCCCCGGGCGGAGGCCCGGCTGAGATCAACGTCACGACTCCGCGATCGGGGGCGAGCCCTGACACTGGGATCTGGGATGCTGCGCCCGCCAGGCCAAGACCGAAACGCCAACGCAGGGAGGATGCCCATGAGCATCATCGGCTGGATCGTGCTGGGACTGCTCGCCGGCGGTATCGCGAAGGTGCTCATGCCGGGCCGGGACCCCGGCGGCTGCATCGTCACGATCCTGCTCGGCGTCGCGGGAGCCTTCGTGGGCGGCTGGGTCGGCAAGACCCTCTTCCGCGTCGAGCTCGGCACGTTCTTCGACCTGCGCACCTGGGGCCTGGCGATCCTGGGCGCGCTGATCCTGCTGATCGGCTACCGCCTGATCTTCGGCAAGCCCCGCGACTAAGGCCTGTTTCGAAAGTGGTTTGCGTAGCGGTGCGGGTAGCGGAACCTCAGACGCCTTCTCACTGCGGGATCCCCGACATCATGAATGCCCAATTCACCGCGTCGGGGCTGTCCTCGCGAGAAGGACCCCTGAGAACCCGCGGCGGTGCCAGTTGAGTCCCACACCGCAAGCGGCTGCCGCCGCTTATTAAATACGTCCTAGCACGACCCGCGGCCCGCGTTCGCACCAACCGGCTGGCGGCGCGGGCGTTCGCGCTGGTGGTGGAGAATGCGGGCATGCGCATTTCGGCCAAGGTGGATTACGCGGTACGTGCTCTCGTCGAGCTCGCGCGCCTGTCACCGGGAAAAGTGGCAAGGGCCGAAGATGTGGCCGCCGCCCAGGACATCCCGCGCAACTTCCTGCTGGCGGTGTTGGCCGACCTGCGCCGGAGCGGGATCGTCGCCAGTCGGCGCGGCCAGGCCGGGGGCTGGGTGCTGGCCCGCCCGGCGGAAGCGGTGTCCGTGGCGGACGTGATCCGGGCCGTGGACGGGCCGTTGGTGAGCGTGCACGGGGTGCGACCGGAAGACGTCCGCTACGAACCTTCGGTGGCCGTGCTGCAGCAGGTGTGGATCGCCGTTCGCAGCAGCCTGCGGGAGGTGCTGGAGGAGGTCACCCTGGCCGACCTGATGCACGACAACCTCCCGGTCGCCGTGGCCGGACGCACCCGCAGCCCCGAGGTTTGGCAGAGCCGGTCAACGCGGCGGCGTCCTACCACGTGAGACCCCGTGCTCAACTGGCGGATCAAACTGTACTGTCCCTATCGACTTAGTCGCCAATACGACGAAAGAGCAGGTCGGAACGGGTCTGGCGGGCCGAAGCAAGGCCCCGGCACCGGTTCTGCTGCCGTCGTCCGAAGGGACCGCAACGTGAGCATCGCGCCACGCAAACCACGGGCACTGGCCGTGGCGGCCGCCGCACTCTCCTTGTTCGCCGCCGTGGCCGGGTGCTCGCGCGCCGAACGCACCACCTCCGATGCCGAGGCGCCGCCGGCGAACACCGCCCCGGCCGCCGAGGTGCGCCTGGGTTACTTCCCGAACGTCACCCACGCTTCGGCGCTGATCGGCCTGGACAAGGGCCTGTTCGGCAAGGAGCTGGGCGCCACCAAGCTCACGCCGGTGCAGTTCAGCGCCGGGCCAGAGGAGGTCTCGGCGCTGCTGGGCGGCTCGCTGGACATCGGTTTCATCGGCTCCGGCCCGGCGATCAACGCCTTCGCCAAGTCCGGCGGGCAGACGGTTCGCCTAATCTCGGGGGCCACCTCCGGCGGCGCCCAGCTCGTCGTCGCGCCGCAGATCAACAGCCCGCAGGACCTCCGGGGCAAGACCGTCGCGGCGCCGCAGTTCGGCAACACCCAGGACGTCGCGCTGAAGAAGTGGCTCGCCAACAACCAGCTCGGCGACGTCCAGGTGCAGAACATCGAGAACTCCCAGACCCTCGACCAGTTCCGGCAGGGCCGGCTGGCCGGTGCCTGGCTGCCCGAGCCGTGGGCATCGCGCCTGGTGCACGACGCGGGCGCCAAAGTGCTTCTCGACGAAAAGCAGCTGTGGCCGGAGGGGAAGTTCCCGACCACGGTCGTCGTGGTGCGCACCGAATTCCTCAAGCAGCATCCGCAGACCGTGCAGGCCGTCCTGCGCGGCTTGCTCGCCGCCAACAACCTCGCCGCCGCGAACCCGGCCGAAGCGAAGACCGCCGTCAACAAGCAGCTCAAGGAGCTGACCGGCAAGGAGCTGTCGCCCGAGGTCATCGACCGGGCGTTCACCGGGATCGAGCTGACCGCCGACCCGCTGGCCTCCCGGTTCCCGCAGCTGGCCCAGGACCAGGTGACCGCGGGGATCGAGCGGCAGGCCCCCGACCTGAAAGGCCTGGTGGACGTCACCGCGATCAACGCCGTGCTCGAAGCGGCCGGCAAGCCGAAGGTCGCCGACGGCGGACTGTCCGGATGATCGACCACGTCGCGAGGAAGGCAACCGAGAAATGACCGCCGTCCTGCACGCCCCCGCGAACGCCGACCACGTGGTCCGGTTGACCGGGGTGCACAAGAGCTTCGGCGAGGCACGCCGCAGCATCACGGCGCTGCATGGCATCGATCTGACCGTCCGGCCGGGCGAGTTCGTCTGCCTGCTCGGCGCCTCGGGGTGCGGCAAGACGACGCTGCTCAACCTGATCGCCGGGTTGGACGAGCCGTCGCGGGGCACGATCGAGCTGAGCGGCTCGCGGCCCGCCGTGATGTTCCAGGAAGCCGCACTGATGCCCTGGCTGACCGCGGCGGGCAACGTCGAGCTGCCGCTGCGTCTGGCCGGAGTCGACCGCGCCACCCGCCGCGAACGCGGTCGCGAACTGCTGGACCTGGTCCGGTTGGGGAACGTGGGCGGCAAGCGCCCGCACGAACTCTCCGGCGGGATGCGCCAGCGGGTGGCGCTGGCCCGCGCGCTGGCGTCCGCCCTCGGCGCCTCCGACGACGACGCGTCCGCCTCGCTGCTGCTGATGGACGAGCCGTTCTCCGCGCTGGACGCGATCACGCGGGACGTGTTGCAGTCCGAACTGCTGCGCGTGTGGGAGTCCACCGGGGCCGCGGTGATGTTCGTGACCCACGACGTCCGGGAAGCGGTCCGGCTCGGACAGCGCGTGGTGCTGCTGTCGTCCCGGCCGGGCCGGGTCGTGCAGGAGTGGACCACCGATCAGTCCACTTCGGAAGGTCCGGGTCTCGTCGAGGTGATCAACCGTCGGCTTCGGGAGGTGATCAGCGACCATGCCTCGGCCTGACAGCATCCGCACCACCACGCCGGACACCGATCTCGACGCCGCGGTAGAAGCCGGTCTCGACGCCCTGGACACCCCGGCCGACCCGCAGCCGGACACCCGCAACCGCTGGCGCCGGTTCGCGGGCGCAGTCCTGCCTCCGCTGGTCGCGCTCGCCTTGGCGCTCACCGCCTGGCAGGCGCTGTGGGCATCCGCGCTGTGGCCGGAGTTCAAGCTGCCGGAGCCGCGGGCGGTCGGCTTGGAACTGTGGGACGAGATCACCAGCGGCAACGCGCTGAGCTTCATCTGGACCTCCGTGCACCGCGCCGTGATCGGGTTCCTCGTCGGCATCGCCATCGCGACCCCGTTGGGGCTCCTGGTGGCCAAGGTCCGGGTGATCCGCTCGGCGATCGGCCCGCTGTTGTCCGGTCTGCAGAGCCTGCCGTCGGTGGCCTGGGTTCCGGCCGCCGTGCTCTGGTTCGGCGTCACCCCCGCGACGATGTACACGGTGCTGCTGCTGGGTTGCGTCCCCTCGATCGCCAACGGCTTGGTCGCCGGGATCGACCAGATCCCGCCGATCCTGCCGAGGGTCGGCAAGGCGCTGGGTGCGGGCCGACTCGCGACGGCCCGGCACATCCTGCTGCCCGCCGCGCTGCCCGGCTACCTGGCCGGGTTGAAGCAGGGATGGGCGTTCTCCTGGCGCTCCCTGATGGCCGCCGAGATCATCGCCACGTCCCCCGAACTGGGCAAGGGCCTCGGGGCCTACCTGGAAAACGGCCGCCTGCTCTCCGACATGCCCACCGTCATCGCCGCCATCGCACTGATCCTGCTGGTGGGCGTGGGCATCGAACTGCTGGTCTTCCGTCCGCTGGAACGCGGCATCCTGCGCGCCCGCGGCCTCGGGACCACGTGAGAGGGCCAAGGCTGTTCGGAACTCGTCTTCGCGTGGCGGCGCGGGTGGCGGCCGCGGAATCGTGGTGGCCAGCACCTTGGTGCGGCCGATCCGGTCTCGCCAGCAGTTAGGCGGTCGGGCTCGACTGCGGGTAGAAGACCTTCCCGATCGTGGTCGCCATATAGGCGAAAACGCCGAAATCAAACCATTCCGTCACATTCCCGACGGCCGCCGCCGCGACAGCCCGGCGGACCAGGCCCGGATCGACGACGGTGACGCCCCGACCGAATGCACACCGGAACCGGGGCGCGACACCTCCTCCTGGCCGGTCATCGCGACCACCGCCCGATCCGATTGCGGACCGGATTCGCGGGGGTCAGCCCAGGCTGACCTTGGGGTCGAAGGTGTTGCAGGCGTTCGGGTTTCCGGTGCGCAGGCCGGTGGTGAACCACTTCTCCCGCTGCGCCGAACTGCCGTGGGTGAACTTGCTCTCATCGACGTGCCCGCCGCCGAGCTTGGCCTGGATGTAGTCGTCGCCGATCCGCCCGGCGGCGTCCACGGCGCGGCGGATGTCGTCGTCGGAGATGTCCTGGATCAGCGGCTTACCGGAGCGGGTGGGCACCGTCGTGGCGTGATTGGCCCACACCCCGGCGTAGCAATCGGCCTGCAGTTCCAGGCGCACCGCCCCGGAGGTCGGCCCGGTCTGCCGGGGATTGACCTTCGAATTGGTGCCGAGCAGGTTCTGCACGTGGTGGCCGTACTCGTGGGCGAGCACGTAGGCCTCCACGAAGCTGCCGCCCTGGGCACCGAACCGCGTCTTCAGCTCCTTGAAGAAGTCCAGGTCGATGTAGACGTCGGCGTCGGCCGGGCAGTAGAACGGGCCGACGTCGGAGGTCGCGCCCCCGCAAGCGGTGTTCACCGCGCCGCGGAAGAACTTCGTCGGCGCGGCCTGATACTTCCCGCCCGAACGCACGAACTGCTCGCTCCAGTACCCCTGGATCGAGTTGATCGACGCGACCAGCGCGCAATCCTCACGCGTGTTGGCATCCGCACCGGTCCGGCATTCCTGCGCCAGGCGCTGGTCGTCCGCCTGCTGACCGACGGGCAGCTGGTCGAGGCTCAGCGGCGGCAGCGCCGGCTGTCCGCCACCCCCGGCGAAGTTGCTGAGCAGGAAGTAGAGCACCATCCCGACGAGAGCCAGTCCCCCGCCCCCCACCGCGATGGTCCCGCCGCCGAAACCACCGCCGCCGGAACCGCCGACCTCCTCGACCTGCGATGCGTCCAGCTCCGCATCGTCGTTGAACCGCACAGCGCCCTCCTGGGACTGATCGCACCTGCCGGTATCCCCGGCACCGACCCCGACGTGGCCGCAGAACAAGATATCGTGCCCACCCCGACGGCCCGACGGCCCGCCGCCCCGGAGATCGACCGAAACCGCACGACAGCTGGGAAAAGAGCCGAGAATCCACGCCGACCACACAGGGGTCGAGAGCCCACAGATCGCGTGCGCGTGGCACCGCTTTCGCAATTCAGCGCTAATTCTCCGGAAGCCACGACACTGCAACGAAAACCAGGGCACGCCGAAGGCGCCACCCAACCACCACCACACCACCACCACCAGCAGCAGCAGCAAGAGCATCGTGAGCGGTTTCAAGCGCTATAGCCCCGAAAACCGCGCACGGGCCACCTCGGAAGGCAGACTACGGATCAACCCGCAACCAAACCGCCACAAGCCCGGCCCCGGGCTTCCGCCACCCTGCAATGCAAAAGCCCGCGCCAGACCACTCCGGGCCATCCCCGTGGCACAAAGCCGAACCGGGGCTGCGGGACGGATGTCCGGATCGCGCCCTTGCTGCCCCAGCTCCCTTGCGCCGAGACAGCCTGCTTCTCCACGGTGCAGGACAGGAAGGTGGGCACTGCCGCCCCATCTGGCGCACGGTCTCGCTTACGCGCGTATCGGAACTTGTGGAAGTTCTGTCACCAGTCGTTCGGGAGGTGGCGCGTTGCGGGCTGCGGTATCGACTCTCAGGTGGCCTCGACGTCGAAGGGCGGCCGCTCGCCCGGGCGCAGAAAACCAGGCCGTTCAACGGAATTCGCCGCGGCATTCGTCGGCTGGCCGGCGAGCGTTGTGGTGGGGCGAGCGTCGTCGAGCAGGTAGTTCGCGACCGCGCGCCGCGGGTCGAGGCCGCGCAGCTCGTTGAGCTGCCGCAGGGGCTCGCGCAGATCGCGGTACTCGTCGCCCAGTTCCGACCGGAGCTGCTGCTGCGCATCCGCGGCGAACCCGCGCACCTGCCGGATCGTCCGGCCCGCCCACGCGGCGGCATCGGGCAGCTTCTCCGGGCCGAGGATGAACAAGCCTGCGAGCAGCAGGACGGTGAGGTGTTCCAAGCTCATGCTGACCTTCTCCGCAGAAGGACCGTCGCAGTCACGGTACACCCGCGCCGGCGACGGCCGCCTCGCACATTGGTTGACGCAAGGCACGCCACCAGCGGTGATGGCGTCCCCGCCCGGTGTCGGGGCGCTTGGTGCGCGGCGCCGTCCAGCCGGAGGGCCGGGGCGGGCGCGAGGTTTGGGGAAGATCATCCAAAGTGGATCTTTCGACGACCCCGCAGCAGGCGATGTTCATCTCTTCTCGTCGGTCCTCGTGGCTCGCCGCGCCACCGGCGTTCCGGTCTGCCCCGATGTCGACCACAGTGGATGAACTCGACGCGATGCAGATGCGGGTGCGTCCGCAGGACAAGTCCGTCCTACCTGCGCTTCTCGTCGTTCGTGCCAGTGCCCAGAACTGCCGGAACAAGATCCAGATTGCGGATTTGTCCTGGTCAGGAATCAAACGGGAACCCCGGGACCGGCCGGGTTCGGGTATACACTGCACCCTGTTGAGAAACGACGGGTCACCTGATCTCACGGGGGCCGGTACGCCGCAGATCCCCGCACCGGCCGCCCGCTCGGCCGACGGCGTCGTCGCAGGGCTCAGGTGTCCACGACAGCGAATGGAAGTGCACCCATGGGTTCGCTCAGTGCCTGGCACTGGCTGATCGTGCTCGCCGCGGTCCTGCTGCTGTTCGGATCGGCGAAGCTGCCGCAGATGGCGCGCTCGCTCGGCCAGTCCGCCCGCGTGCTCAAGGCCGAGGCTCGCGGCCTGAAGGAGGACGAGCAGGCCGCCTCCCGGCCCACCACCGAGCAGGACCGGCTGGACACCGGCAAGCCCAGCCCGCAGCAGGCCGACGACAAGCAGCAGGTCGACGGCAAGCAGCGCAACGACCCCAAGAACTGACGGGTCCTCCCCGGCCGGGTTCGACCCGGCGCGCGAGGAGGACCACCGGCAGTACCGGCTTCCGGCCCCGGCCGCCCACGGCGACCGGGGCCGTCGCGCGTCGGCCGGGCTCAGCCACGGCGGAAGCGTTCGGCCAGCACCGGATCGTCCTCCCACCACAGGACGCTGCCCGCGGCGGGCTCGTCGCCGCGCCCGGCGTCCTTCGTGTCCGCCGCGTCGAGCTCCCGGTCGACCTCGGCGGCCTCCTCGGCGTCGTCGCGCTTCCACTGCCGCATCAGGGCGCCGAGGAACGGCAGCCCGGCGAGGTCACCACCGATCCACACCACGCCCGCGGCGATGATCTGGTCGGTGCGCATGCTCGGGCCCCAGGTTCGCGCCAACGCCTCGTAGTAGTGCGGCGCGCGCAGCGGCCCGAGCCAGAGCACCAGCCCCAGCACGCCGTCGAAGATGACTTCCGCGAGCGAGATCCCGAACGACACGATGTGCGGGTCGCCGCGCGGCGTCGGGTCGACGCGCAACCGGGTCCAGAAGTAGGTGAAACCGGCGAGCACCAACACCACGTGCATCACCGCATCGACCACCGATGAACGCAGGGTCAGTTCGTACAGCGGCGTCAGGTACAGCGCGAACGGCACCCCCACGAGCAGGACGGTGACCACCCCGGGGAACGTCAGCACCCTTGCGGGCCGAGACCGGATGCCCGCGCTGACCCGCTCGGCCAGCCGCGGCGGCCCGCTGCGGCTGAGCAGCAAAAGCGGCGCTCCCAGCGCCAGCAGCAGCGGCGTGATCATCAGCAGCACCGTGTTCTGCACCGCCCGCACCCAGAAAAGCGTGTCGGCGTAGACGCCCAGGAACGACATCGA
This sequence comes from Saccharopolyspora sp. ASAGF58, assembly GCF_012277335.1. Classification (NCBI taxonomy): domain Bacteria; kingdom Bacillati; phylum Actinomycetota; class Actinomycetes; order Pseudonocardiales; family Pseudonocardiaceae; genus Saccharopolyspora; species Saccharopolyspora sp. ASAGF58. The sequence goes on from NZ_CP040605.1 coordinate 7,774,354, forward strand.
GACCAGCGCGATCGTGGCCAGTCCGCTGAAGAAGGCCGTCACGCGCGCCGCGGGCCACCGCTGGCCGCGGGCCTTGAGCCGCCGCAGGCCCAGCCAGTAGGCCGTGGCGAGGGCCGCCACGACCACCAGCGCAAGCGGGTCCAGCGTCCAGGACGTGAGCATCCGCTCCGGGGTCAGTTCCGGCGGAACGCTGCCGGCTTCCGATAGGACCGTTGACACCACTCGCCTCACCTGTCCCGCGTCTTCCGTCCGGCCACGCCGAGCTGGTGCCGCGTTCGCCGAAACCACCGCCAAGCCTTGGGAGGGCGCGGGAATCGGCAGGTTCCCGCCTCCGGGGTGCGGTCCGGCGCCGTTTGTCGCAAACGGCCGGCAAAGCGGGCGACGATCGCGGTTCGGACCAGGAGTATGGCCCGTCCTAGGAGGACACCTGACGCGGGGCCCGCGTTGCATCGCGCGGTCGAGGGGCCCATCGGCCCTAGCGGGTGTTGTTCGCGCTCGCGACCCTCTTCCTCAGCGGGCTTCAGGTTCGCCGGTAGCACGAAACGCGGGTGGTGGGCACGCGCGACGACCGCAGGGAGGCACCGGATGCGCCAGGAGAGACCCAAGCGGCACGACCGGTCCGAAGACGAGGCACCTGAGCCGACGCCCAGCGGCCAGGACCGGCGCGACGAGCTCGATGACACCACCGACGCCATGCTGGACGAGATCGACGACGTCCTCGAGGAGAACGCCGCCGAGTTCGTGCGCTCGTACATCCAGAAAGGCGGCGAGTGACCGCATCGGCATCGGCTCGTCGTCCCCCGGAATCGTTTCCGCCATGCGCCTCGTCCGTCTGGGCGATATGGGCCTTTCCCGGTGACAGTCCACACTGTTCTGTCCGCGACCCGCCGTGATGCCCGCCGGCAAGCCTCCTGCCGGAAGTCCACCCGTCACCGGGCGGTCGCTGGGGAGGCACACTGGAGGAAAGGCTGAGTCCGGCGGGTTGCGGGGTGCGGTCATGCGCGGAACGGTCCCGGTGGGGCGAGTAGCTGGGGTGCGGATCGGGCTGCACTGGAGCGTGCTCGGCATCGTCGTCCTGGTCGCCGCCGGATTGGCCGTCTACCAGCTGCCGCTGGCGTTTCCCGGGCACTCCTCGCTCGGCTACGCGGTGGCCGGGGTCGCCGCCGCGGTCCTCCTGGTCGCCTCGCTGCTGGCGCACGAACTCGCGCACGCGATCGTGGCCCTCCGCAACGGCGTCGCCGTCGAGGGCATCACGCTGTGGCTGCTGGGCGGTATCGCCCGGCTGCGGGGCGAAGCGCGCAGCCCCGGCGCTGACCTGCGCATATCTATCGTCGGGCCCGCAACCAGCGCGGCCGTGGGCGTGGTCTTCGGCGCGCTGGCCTGGGGCGCGGCCCGGTCGGACGCGAGCGACCTGATCGTCGGGGTGCTGAGCTACCTGGCCCTGCTGAACCTCGTGCTGGCGGTGTTCAACCTCGTTCCGGCGGCTCCGCTGGATGGTGGCCGCGTGCTGCGCGCGGCGCTGTGGCGGTGGCGCGGGGACCGGTTCAAAGCGGCCGTGTGGTCGGCGCGCGCCGGGCTCGGGCTCGGCTACCTGCTCATCGCCGCCGGATTCGCGCAGTTGATTACTCAGGGGGCCGCCGGACTGTGGTGGGTCCTGCTGGGGTTGTTCATCACGAACGTGGCCTTCGCCGAGGAGCGCCAGGCACGCGTGGGGTTGGCCCTGGCCGGAGTGCGGGTGCGGGATGTGATGTCGCATCCGGTCGAGGCGGTGGACGGCCGGTTGACGGTCGGCGACTTCCTGATCCGCGAACGCGGGCACGCCAGCTTCCCGGTGCTGCTCGAGGACGGCAGCGTCGGCGGATTGGTCTCCCTCCGCCGCGTCCGCTCCCTAGCCGCGCACGACCGACCGACGACCGCCCTGCGCGACGCCGCCTGCCCGATGGACCGCGTGCCCACCGCGGCACCGGACGAGCCCCTGGCAGCGGTCCTGCCCCGGCTGTCCGAGTCCACCGACGGCCGCATCCTGGTCTTCGACGACAGCAGGTTGGTGGGCATCGTGTCGCCGTCGGACATCAGCAGGACCGTCGTGGCGCACGGTCTCGAAGTCGCCCTGCCCGCAACCGTTGAACGCGAAGCGAACCGGAAAGCCCCGCCGTCGAACTGGTGGTATCCCGGCCAGCCGCACTCCCGCTGACCGGCGGCGTTCACAGTGCCTGTTCGAGGCGGTGCCGGACGGCTTCGGCGGACCGCACCAGCACTTGCGTCGAGAGCACGTCCACCGGTGTGGGGCCGGTGAGCAGGCGAGCCGACTCGGGTAGCCACCGCAGGTCTCGCGCGAACCGGCGCCGCGCGGTCTGGACCGGCTCCGGCTGAGCGGCCCGCACGCCACCGCACATGACGGGCTGTAGGAGCGGTTCGCGCCCGGCTGGGGGCTTTTCGGTGCGCAGCGCGAGCAGATCGGGTTGTCCGGGTTCGCCACGGTAGACCTGCTTCGCGCCGGGTGCGGTCAGCTTGCCCGCAGACAGCTTCATCACCGGCGTTCCGCCGTATTCGACCAGCTTGTAGGCGCTGTCCAGGGACGGCGCGTCAGCGGACACCCCCATGCGGGTGCCCACGCCGAACAGGTCGATCGGCGTGGCGGCGAGTTCCGCGAGCGCGTGTTCGTCGAGCCCGCCGCTGGCCATGATCCGAGCGCGGGTCAGCCCGGCGTCGTCGAGCAGCCGGCGAGCTTGCACCGCCAAGTCGCCGAGGTCGCCGGAGTCCAGCCGGATCCCGATGCGGTTACCGGCCGGCAGGTCCTTGGCGACCTCGATCGCCGTGCGCACGCCGCGCAGGGTGTCGTAGGTGTCGACCAAAAACACCGTGGCATCCGGGAAATCGGCGGCGAACGCCCGGAACGCGGTGCGCTCGTCGGGGAACGCTTCGACGTAGGAGTGCGCCATCGTGCCAGCGGCCACCAGTCCGAACTCGCGTGCGGCGGCCACGTAGCTGGTGCCCGCGAATCCAGCGATGGCCGAGGCACGAGCGACCGCCCGGGCGGCCTCCAGACCGTGGGTTCGGCGGGCGGCGAAATCGACCAGATCCGCTTGCGGTGCGGCGATCCGGCACCGCGCCGCCTTGGCCGCCACCGACGACTGGAACGTCACGAAGTTCAGCAGCGCCGTCTCCACCAGCTGCGCCTGCGGCAGCGGCGCCGTCACTTCCAGGAAGGGCTCGCCGGCGAAGACCACCCGCCCTTCGGGCACGGCCCACACGTCGCCGGTGAAGCGCAGTTCCGCCAACGCCGCCAGGTCGCTTTCCGCCAGGTGCACGACGTCGCCGAGGTACGTCAGGTCGTCGGCGCTGAAATGCAGCCGCGCCAGGAAGTCCAGGCAGTCGGCGAGTCCTGCCGCGACGAGAAACCCGCGTTCGCGCGGGAGTTTCCGCGCGAACAGGCTGAAGGTCGCCGGGGCCGTCATGTCCCGGCGCAGGTAGCTGGCCGCCATCCTGAGCTCGTACAGATCGGTGCGCAGACCCGTCATGGCCGTCGTCACCTCTCAGCAATGAGCCGACGGGATCCTCCGACCGTCGCGCAGCCCGCGCGCCGTCTGCAAGGGGAGATGGTCACCGGACGCGAGTTGCTCGTGGGAGCCGTGTGAGCGGCATTCGTGGTGTGGCGCAACGGCGGTGGCAACAGAGGACCTTCGGCCGCATGACTGCACGCCCTGCGCCCGCAACGCTCGACGAACATCCCGTTCACCGAGGCCGCCGGGAGGAATCGATGAGTGTAGGCCACGAGATGCGCTGGGGCGGGCTGGCCGGCCTCGCTTCGCTCGTGCTCGCCATCGTGGCGGGCATCCTGCTCCGCGGCGCTCCCAGGATCACCGCCTCCAGCGACACCATCGCCTTGTACCTGACCAACTCGCGCGACGTGATCATGGCCGCGGTCGTGCTCAACGCCGCCGCGGTGGCCTTGTTCGTGTGGTTCGGTGCCACTCTCGCCACCGCGTTCAGGCTGGCCGATCCGAACAGCGACGCCCCCGCTGTCGTGCTGGCAGGCTTCGTGCTCACCGGCACCATCGGGTTCCTCGGGGCATCGATCCTCGGCGGTGCGGCCTACGCGTTGACCGCGCATCCCATGCTGATCGGTCTCGCCTCCGCGCCCTACAGCGCGGTGGCCGTCGTGGGCACGCTCGCGGGAATGGCCGTCGCCCTGCCGCTGGGGGCATGTGCCGTCGCCATCGCGCGGACCGGGGTTCTCCCGCAGTGGGCGGCGTGGTTCTCCGGATTCGTCGCCGTCATCCGGATCCTCGGCGCGCTCACCGTCCTGGGCGGAGCCGGCGCGATCGCTCCCGGCGGCGTGCTGGCCACCTACCTCCCCGGCGGGCTGACCGCGCTGTGGATCGTGGTGCTCAGCGGTTTGCTCGTGCGCGAGCACCTGCCCGAGGTCCAACCACAACGGCGGCGGGCGCCCGGCCCGGCATGACTCCACCGTGGAGGCGCTGGGGAACACCTCACCCACCAGGGTTTCCGGAGCTACCTGCACAAGTCCCGGGTGGAGTGGGCCCGGCGGGAAATCGTCGTCCCCCCCACGGTGGGTTGGCGTGCACCGCCTTCGACCCCGACGCCGGTGGGACCGTGTTGCGGGTCGGCTTCGAGGGGTGTCGTCTGGTCGTGCGAATCGCTACCTTCCACTTCCACGCGCGACGGGATGTGCATCCGCCCCTACTAGGGAGTGGCCGTGTACCAACCGATCCTCGATCCGCTGTTCGGCTCCCTCGGCTGGAGCGCCCTTGCGGCTTCACTACCGCTGCTCGTGCTGTTCGCCCTGCTCGGCGTCGTCCGCATGACGGCCTGGAAGGCGTCGCTGATCGCGCTGGTCGTGGCTCTGGCGGTCGCCATCTTCATCTACCCGATGCCGGTGGACCAGGCGCTACTGTCCGCGACGCTGGGCGCGGCGTTCGGGTTCTTCCCGATCCTGTGGATCGTCATCAACGCCATCTGGATCTACAACATGACCGTCGCCACGGGTCATTTCGACGTGCTGCAGCGCTCGTTCTCCCGGGTCAGCGACGACCGGCGCATCCAGGCCATGATCATCGCGTTCTGCTTCGGGGCGCTGCTGGAGGCGCTGGCCGGGTTCGGCACCCCGGTGGCGATCACCACCGTGATGCTGCTGGCGCTCGGGTTCAGCCCGATCACCTCCGCGGTGGTCTCGCTGGTGGCCAACACCGCTCCCGTCGCCTTCGGGGCACTGGCGGCGCCGCTGGTGACGCTCGCCAGCGTCACCGGGCTGCCGCTGGCGGAGCTCGGGGCGATGACCGGTAGGCAGACGCCGCTGCTGGCCGTGTTCGTGCCCGTGGTGCTCGTCGGGATCATCGACGGAATGCGCGGCGTGCGGCAGACGCTGCCCGCCACGCTCGTGTGCGGGGTGAGCTTCGCGGTCACCCAGTTCGTCGCGGCCAACTACGTCTCCGTGCCGCTGACCGACATCATCGCCGCGCTCGTCGCGGCCGGCGCCACCGTCCTGCTGCTGCGAGTGTGGAAGCCCGCCGGGGCCACCACCCAACCGGTGGCGAGGACGGACTCCCATGCCGCGGTGTTCCGCTCCTACCTCCCCTACCTGATCATCATCGCCGTCTTCGTGATCGCCCAGATCGGCGCCGTCGCCCACCTGCTGGACTCCGTCACGATCAAGTTCGACTGGCCGGGCCTGGACATCCGCAACCCCGCCGGCAAGCAGCTGTCCCTGGTCGAGTTCAAGTTCAACTGGCTCACCAGCGCCGGGACGCTGCTGCTGATCGCGGGGCTGCTGACCGTTCCGGCGATCGGCATCGCGCCGCGGCGGGCGCTGTCCCGCTACGCCGACACCTACCTGCAGCTGAAGTGGCCGATCGTCACCGTGATGTCGGTGCTGGCGATCGCCTACGTCATGAACGCTTCCGGGCAGACCGCCACGCTCGGCACCTGGATGGCGGCGGTGGGCGGGCTGTTCGCCCTGATCTCGCCGATCCTCGGATGGCTCGGCGTCGCCGTCACCGGCTCCGATACCTCGTCGAACTCGCTGTTCGGGGCGTTGCAGGTGACGGCCGCGCAGCGGGCCGGCATCGATCCGCTGCTGGCCGCCGCCGCGAACGGCTCCGGGGGCGTGCTCGGCAAGATGATCTCGCCGCAGAACCTGGCCATCGCCGCCGGGGCGGTCGGCATGGCGGGCCGGGAGGGCGACATCTTCCGCCGGGTGCTGCCGTGGAGCATCGGCTTCCTGGCCCTGATGTGCGTGCTCGTCTACCTGCAGTCCCTGCCGGTCCTGGCCTGGATGGTCGTCTGACCACCGCTGATCGCTCCCGATCCGGCGTGGATGTTCGCGGGCCGCTTGGATACGGCGGCGGAACGGAAGTCGAACAATCCCTTAACGGCGGGCGAGAAGATGTCGCCCGCCGGCCCGCGAGCACGACTTGGCGCCGGGGATCTTCCATAGGATGGGCCGAGCGGCGACTCCGCCAACGGGCGGTGTCGGCTGCCGCCCGAATGTGATTGGTGCGCTGGGGTGAGGATGGAAGATCAGGCCACGACGACCAGAGCGAGCGCGGCCGAGCGGGTCGGCGACCTGCTCACCGCGTGGGTCGACCGGTTCCCGGCCTGGCTTCGCCGCGTGGTCTCCCGCGAGTTCGTCGGCTTCGCGATCCTGGGCGGGTTCACCTTCCTGATCGACCTCGCCATCCTGGCGTCGCTGCGCGCTTGGACCCCGTTGCCGCTGCCGGTCGCGGTGACCGTGTCGTACGCGTTCGCCTTCGGGCTGAACTTCGTGCTCAACCGAACGGTCAACTTCCGGTCGCACGCCCCGGTCGGCGGCCAGGTCCTCCGCTACGCGATTGTCGTCGTCTGCGACTACGGGCTCACCATTGGCGTGACCACGGGGGTTGCCGCGCTGGGCGTGGACTTCCGGCTGGCCAGGCTGGTCGCCGGGGTGTGCGTAGCGCTGTTCACCTACACCGCCTCCCGCCGGTGGGTGTTCCGACAGGAGGAACGCGACCGGCCTGGCACGGCGCCCGAACCCGACGAAGCCCGCTGACGTACGTCCACTAAGGACGATGCGGCGAAGCCCCAACGTCAGAGCCGCACACGCGCTCCGAACCGGCCAGCAGCCCGCGCACCCGCCAGGAACGCCTCCCGGCACTCGAGCACTGGCGCGGCCTGACGGGCTCAGGACCTGGTGGTAAGCACCACCGAGCCAGCGGTGCCACGGTGCTAGCAAGCAAGGTGCTTCACCGCGTTCGCGGTAGTCGATCACGCGATCTGCGTACTCTGTCGCGGCCTCCACTCGTCGCCGATTCCGACGTGTGGACTGGAGGTGGCCTTCGTGCGGTCAGCGTCGCTGCGCCTCGACCAGCCAGTTGGCCGAGTCGTAGAGCACACCGCGATCGGTGCAGTGCTCGGTCATGCTCGCCCGCAGGTCGTCGAGAGCTCGTTCCCTGCCATCCGCGTCGAGGCCGTCGAGCAGGCCGGCGAACTGGCCGGAGACGAAATCGCAGGCGTCGTCGACGTCGCGACCGAAGTACATCGGCTCGTTGAGACCGCGCAACCGAACGTCGGAAAGCCCGGCCGAGGTCAGCAGCGCCCGCACCCGGCCGGGGTCGCCGAAGGAGAACGGCGGCGGTTCCGGCAGATCCCGGCCGGAGGCCAGCGCCGTCCGGAAGGCGCTGATCCACTCGTTGCGCTCGATGGGCTGCCAGACCAGCAGGACCATGCGCCCGCCCCGGCGTATGGCGCGCACGACGTTCTCGAAAGCCGCTGCGGGATCGCCGAAGAACATCACGCCATGCCGGCTGATGGCGACGTCGAAGTGCTCCTCGGCGAACTCAAGCGACTTGTGGTCCTGTTCAGCGCCGGTGGTGTGCGACCAGGTCGTGGTCGGCCGCGTCGAGCACCCGCCCGTGAGTGATTTTGGGTGCTATCGCGCCCAGAACCACTCACGGTAGGGTCTCACCGAAGGCGGCGCACTGCGGCACTGCCGCCGATCAACAGGAGCAACATCGCCAGGGCCCAGCGCCGCTTCTCCTTGGTGTCATGCCCAGCGTGATCAGCGCCAGGTTCGTGCGTCGGCGGAGCGTAGGCGCCGGGCTCCGGAGGCGGTGCGGGGGACGATCGGGCGGACGTTGGCAGGGTCGATGGCGGAATCCGGCTCGGCGTGGGCGCAGTGGAGCTTTGGCTGGGGCGCGTCGGGGTCGGCGTCGGAGCTAGGGTCGTCGAAAGCGGCGGCTGGGTCGATGGAGTCGTGGTCGGCGGCTGGGGCGGCGGAGGGCTGGGCGGTGGGGTCTGGCGTAGGCAGCCGGCGGCGTCGGAGCTCGACATCGGTGGCATCGTGGCCAGCCTCGTCACCGAACCGTCGCGGCTGACCCGGTACAGCCCGCCGACCTGGTTGGCCGTAACGTAGAGGGCCCGGTCGGGACCGATCACCACCGATCCGTAGCCGCTCGGCGGCAACCCCGGCGCATCCGCCAGCTTGCTGACGCGCCCGCTGCCCCGGTCGATGCGCACGACCGCCGGCAGGCCGTGGTGGGTCATCGAAACCCCGTACAACTCGCCGTCCACCGGATCGACGTCGAAGTCGTCCAACGCGAACGGTCCGTGCCACGGCTGGATCGCCGTCATCGACAGCACGCTCAGGTACGTCGCACTCGTCGGATCGACGTCCACTGCGTACAGGAATCCGCCATCCCCGACGTACCAGCGGTTCCCCTTGATCGCACCGGCTTTCGGGGCGGTCAGCGGACGCGCGGCGGCTCGCACCGGGCCCAGGTCATGCGCCCGTCCAACCCGGTCCAGCGCCACCACGTGGGCGCCGTCGGGGAACCGCCCGAACGGGCCCCGCTCGGCCATGCCGTACACCAGGCCCTGCGAACCGGAATAGCCGCCGGAATAGCCGAGCGCGTTCATCCGGTACTCCAGCATGCCGAGCCCGGTGCTGTCCGCAGCCGGTAGCACCACCTGGTACAGCGCGGAAACCGAGCCCGGCCCGATGTTGCGGACCTGCAGCACCGTGCATCCCGGTGCCGCTCCCGCGGACACCACCCAGCCCGCCGGGGCCACCAGCACCACCGCCACAAGAGCCGCCACAAGAGCCGCCGCAAGGGCCGCGAAACGCCACCGCATCAACTTCGACCGAGCCGTTCGAGCGCCCACAGGAATGCGTCCGGACCGATCCGCGATCCGCCGCTGAACGGGTTCTGCAACTGGAAGATCGCGAACAGCAGCAACGCCAACGCACCGGCCAATGTGGACACCAGCACGATGTGCGGGAACAGCCTGGTGCCGCCGAAGAGGTTCGTCAGCAGCACGCACACCACGCTGCCCAGGATCAGCACGAACCACACGACCGCGACCACGCCGCGGTCGAACGCCCTGGTGAGCCGCTCGTGCCGCTCCTGGTAGACCTGGCCGAGCTGGGTGATCGCCTCGGTCTTGCGGTCCTCCTGGAACTGTCCGTCGGCGGACGCCTGCAGCACCGTCGCCCGCAACTGGTCGAGCTGCGCCCAACCCGGGCCGTCCACCTGGCCGCTCTGCTGCATGACGGGCCATTCCCCGTCGATGACCGTGCGCACGTACTGCGTGCTGAGCTCGCGCGCCTCGTCACCGGTCGACCCGGGCAGCGCATCCGCCGCCCAGAAAACCGAAACCAGGGCCTGCGCCTCCCGGTAGACGCCTTCACGCGCGTCGGTCACGGTATCGAACAGCGTCACCAGCACGAAGGCCAGCACCACCGCCTGCAGACCGCTGACGATGGTGAACACCTGGCCGGCCGCGTCGTTGTTGCTCGGCCGTCCCTCGTCCTGACCGAGCCGGCGCACCAGGTAGCCGATCATCGCGGCGGCCACCGACGCGCTCAGCACCCAGATCAGGCCGTTGAGGTAGATGCTCATTCCGCTCCTCCGACGGCGGATTCGCCGCGCACCACGACCTGCCGGGGCTCGGGCAGCAGCAGGTCGCCGACGCCGCACCCGAGCACCGCGCAGATGATGTCGAGGTCGTCCAGCTTCAGGCTGGCCGGGGTCTTGGACCACAGACCGGACATCTTCCCGGCGGAGATGACCAGGCCACGCTCGGCGAGCCGCCGTTGCATGTCGGTGGCCTTCCAGATGCCGCGCTGGGCCGCGACCAACCGCAGGTTCCACTTCATGCCGACATCTCCCCCCGAGTCGCTCCGAGCGACTGGACGCCGCATTCGCACACGCTCCCCCGCCTCCCAAACTCAAGCCGCGGGCGCCGACAACGTCTGGTCGACGCGATTTCAGGGTTTCCGAAGAAGAACCGGGCAGAACCCGGTTTCAACGTGAACCGAACAGTACTCCTCGATCACCAGAAATCGGATAACCCGATTCGTGGAATCCGAGATCACAGCTTCGTCGCCCACCCGGAGCAATCCCCCCGGGGAATATGCCAGAAATTGCGCATTTGATTGGCGCGAACGGAATCCATTTGGCCGAATACCGGAATGCGATCGCACCGACGATCACGCTGCGTTCCGCGCAAGCCGCGATTCAGGTGATCTTGACGATGCGACATTCGCGCCGGTCCGGGCCATCACACGCAGCACGTTCGGGTGACTGTACGGCCGAGTTCGCTGGTGCTAACGTCGCCGTCGGCAGCGAGAACGCACGCTGCGGAACCGACGGCATTCCCGCCTCGCGGACATTTCCATTCGGACTCCTCGAATTCCCTGAAAAATCACTGTTGAAGATTTCCTGGCCGCCCCTTCACGAACAGAGATGATTGGTGGTATTGGCGTGACTGTGACGGATCCGCTCAACACCGGCGACGCCGAAGCGCCGCAGTTGAGCCTGAGCACGGCGGCGGCGCGGAACCTGGCCACGACGACGAAATCCGTCCCGCAGATGCAGGGCATCACGTCGCGGTGGCTGCTGCGGATGCTGCCGTGGGTGCAGGCCTCCGGCGGCGCGTACCGGGTCAACCGGCGGCTGAGCTACACCCTCGGCGACGGGCGGGTCACCTTCACCAACACCGGCGCCGACATCCGGGTCATCCCGCAAGAGCTGCGGGAACTCCCGCTGCTGCGCGGATTCGACGACGATTCGGTGCTGGGTGCGCTGGCCGACCGCTTCGAGCAGCGTGAGTTCGAGCCGGGCCAGGTGATCGCCACCGCCGGGCAGCCGGCGGACCAGGTCGTGCTCATCGCGCACGGCAAGATCAACAAGATCGGCACCGGCGAGTACGGCGACGACACCGTCCTGGGCGTGCTCGCCGACGGCGAGTACTTCGGCGCGCACATCCTCGGCGGCGAACCGACCACCTGGAACCACACGTACAAAGCGGTCACGCCTTGTACCGTGCTTTCCTTGCGGCAGCAGTCCTTCCACGACATGAACGGCAGCTCCGAGGCGCTGCGCGAATACATCCGGTCCGCGCTGTCCGGACCGAAGGGCGCGCACAACGTGCACGGCGAGGCGGACATCGAGGTCGCCTCCGGGCACTCCGGCGAACCGACGCTGGCCGGCACCTACGTCGACTACGAGCTCGCGCCCCGGGAGTACGAACTCAGCGTCGCACAGACGGTTTTGCGCGTGCACAGCCGCGTCGCGGACCTCTACAACCAGCCGATGAACCAGACCGAGCAGCAGCTACGGCTGACCATCGAAGCGCTGCGCGAGCGGCAGGAAGAGGAGCTGATCAACAACCGCGACTTCGGCCTGCTGCACAACGCGGACCTCCGCCAGCGGATCCACACCCGCACCGGCCCGCCTACCCCCGACGACCTCGACGAACTGCTTGCGCTCGTGTGGAAGGACCCCGGGTTCTTCCTCGCCCACCCGCGCACGATCGCGGCGTTCGGGCAGGAGTGCAGCAAGCGCGGTATCTACCCGCAGAGCATCGACCTCGGTGGCCACCAGGTGCCGGCGTGGCGCGGGGTACCGATCCTGCCGTGCAACAAGCTGCACGTCAGCGACACCCGCACCAGCTCTGTTCTGCTCGTCCGCACCGGTGAGGAGAACCAGGGGGTCGTCGGCCTGCACCAGACCGGCATCCCGGACGAGTACCGGCCCGGCCTGTCGGTGCGCTTCATGGGCGTCAACGACCAGGCGATCGTCTCGTACCTGGTCAGCGCCTACTACTCGGCGGCGATCCTGGTCCCCGACGCGATCGGGGTGCTCGAACACGTCGAACTCGGCCGGGAGAGCTGATCCCGCGTCCGTCCACATCGGAACGCCTTGGGAGTTCGAGAAAAAGCGCGCCGGAGCGGGTGGCCGCGACCCGCCAGCTCCGGTCCCCGATGCACATCCGACCGACATCGCCATGAACCCGGCACCAGCTTCGCGCCTCAAGGAGAAAAGACATCGTGACCGTGACAGAGCCGGATCTCGGCGTCGAAGAGCAGAACGCGCAAAGCCTTAGCACGGCGGCGGCGCGGAACCTGGCGACGACGACCAAGTCCCAGCCGCAGATGCAGGGCACCACCTCGCGGTGGTTGCTGCGGATGCTGCCGTGGGTGGACGTGTCGGCGGGAACTTACCGGGTCAATCGGCGGTTGACCTACGCCGTCGGGGACGGGCGGATCACCTTCACCAACACCGGCGCCGACGTGCGGGTCATCCCGCAGGAACTCGGCGAACTGCCGCTGCTGCGCGGATTCGACGACGATTCGGTGCTGGGTGCGCTGGCCGACCGCTTCGAGCAGCGTGAGTTCGAGCCGGGCCAGGTGATCGCGACCGCCGGAGAGCTCGCGGACCGGGTCGTGCTCATCGCGCACGGCAAGGTAAACCAGATCGGCACCGGCGAGTACGGCGACGACACCATGCTGAAAGTGCTCGCCGACGGCGAGTTCTTCGGCGCACACGCGCTGGCCGCCGATCAGGCGACTTGGAACCACACTTACAAAGCGGTCACGCCGTGCATCGCCCTGACGCTGAGCATTCGGGCACTGCATGAGGTGAACAGCCAGTTCGAGCGCCTCCGGACGCACATCGCCAGCAACCGCGACAACCCGGCGCCGGCCCAGAACAAGCACGGCGAGGCGGACATCGAGGTTACCTCCGGGCACTCCGGCGAACCGACGCTGGCCGGCACCTACGTCGACTACGAGCTCGAACCCCGCGAATACGAACTCAACGTCGCGCAAGCGGTCCTACGGGTGCACAGCCGCGTCGCGGACCTCTACAACCAGCCGATGAACCAGACCGAGCAGCAGCTACGGCTGACCATCGAAGCGCTGCGCGAACGGCAAGAGCACGAACTGATCAACAACCGCGACTTCGGCCTGCTGCACAGCGCGGACCTCCGCCAGCGGATCCACACCCGCACCGGCCCGCCTACCCCCGACGACCTCGACGAACTGCTCTCCCGCCGCCGCAAGACCCGGTTCTTCCTGGCCCACCCGCAGACCATCGCCGCCTTCGGCCGGGAGTGCAACCGCCGCGGCATCTACCCGCAGACCACCGAGGCGCAGGGCCGCCAGGTGCACGCCTGGCGGGGCGTGCCGCTGCTGCCCAGCGACAAGATCCCGATCAGCGACCGCCGCACCAGCTCCATCCTGGCGATGCGCACCGGCGAGGACGACCAGGGCGTCGTCGGCCTCCAGCAGACCGGCATCCCCGACGAGTACCGGCCCGGCCTGTCGGTGCGCTTCATGGGCATCAACGACCAAGCGGTCATCTCCTACCTGGTCAGCACCTACTTCTCCACCGCCGTCCTGGTCCCGGACGCCCTCGGCGTCCTCGAACACGTCGAGATCGGCCGCTGACAACGCTTCTTCCCACAGCACAGCAAGATCGGTTGAAGGGAAATCGGATGACCACCATTCACCAGGACGCCAACAAGGCGGGTACGGCCTACGAGGCGCTGACGCGTAGCCGCGCGATGGTCGAGCCCGCCCTGCGGGCAGCGGTCGACCGGTTGCCCACCCGCATGCAGCAGATCTCCGGCTACCACCTCGGTTGGCTGGACGAGCGCGGCAATCCGGTCCGCGCCGACCGGGGAAAGGCGTTGCGCCCCACGATGGTGCTGCTCGCCGCCGGCGCTGTCGGCGGCGATCCGGCCGACGCGGTACCCGCAGCCGTCGCGGTGGAGTTGGCGCACAACTTCTCGCTGCTGCACGACGATGTGATGGACGGCGATGTCAGCCGGAGACACCGCCCGACGGCGTGGACGGTGTTCGGCAGCGGCCCCGCCATCCTCGTCGGCGATGCCATGCAGTCACTCGCCGCCGACGTGCTGTCCTCGTGCCGGCATCCCGAGGCGGCCACTGCGCTGCGGACCTTGAACACCGCCGTGCTGAACCTGATCAACGGCCAGATCGCGGACCTCGCCTTCGAGGACCGGCGCAACGTCGAACTGGCCGAATGCCAGCGGATGGCCCGGGACAAAACGGGGGCGCTGCTGGGTTGTGCCTGCGCTCTCGGCGCGATGTTCGGCGGCGGCAAGCCCGACCAGATAGCCCGGCTCCGCAGCTTCGGCGAGCGGCTGGGGCTGGCTTTCCAGCACGTCGACGACCTGCTCGGGATCTGGGGCGATCCGGCGGTCACCGGTAAACCGGTGTTCTCCGACCTGCGCACCCGCAAGAAGACTCTGCCGGTGGTTTCCGCGCTGACCTCCGGCACGCCGGCCGGTCGGCGGCTGGCCGCCCTCTACCTCCGCGACCAGCCGCTGTCCGGCAGCGACCTGGCCCAAGCCGCCGATCTGATCGCGCTGGCCGGCGGGCGCGCCTGGAGCCAGAACCAAGCGGACGACCTGCTCGCATCCGCGCTGAGCGACCTGCACCGCTGCGACCCGGCCCCGCGCGCGGCCGAGGAGCTCAGCGCCCTCGCCCACCTGGTGACCCGCCGCGACCACTGACGCCGACCACCGATCGCGGCCGCCACCCGCATCTGGGAACACCGCCTCCGGGCAGCGGCCGGCGTTCGGCAACAGCCGACCGATTTTGGAGTGCAGTCATGCCGAGTCAACAGCGCACGGTGCTGCTCGCCGCACCGCGCTCGTTCTGCGCCGGGGTCGACCGCGCCATCGAGATCGTGGAGCAGGCGCTCGCGCTCCGCGGCGGCCCGATCTACGTGCGCAAGCAGATCGTGCACAACACGCACGTGGTGGCCGATCTGGAGAGCCGGGGCGCGGTGTTCGTCGACGAGCTCGACGCGGTGCCCGACGGCGCCACCGTGGTCTTCTCGGCGCACGGAGTTTCCCCTGCCGTGCGGGAGGAAGCGCAGCGGCGGGGCCTGGCGGTCATCGACGTGACCTGCCCGCTGGTGGCGAAGGTGCACGCCGAGGTGCGGCGGTTCGCAGGGCGCGGCGACACCCTGGTGCTCATCGGCCACAGTGGACACGAGGAGGTGGAGGGCACGCTCGGCGAGGCGCCCGACCAGACGGTGCTGGTGGAATCCGTCGAGGACGTCGGCGAGATCGAGGTGCCGGACCCGAGGCGGGTGTCCTACCTGACGCAGACCACCCTCGCCGTGGACGAGACGGCGGACATCGTCGCCGCGCTGCGGCGCCGCTTCCCGGCCGTCCGTGGGCCGTCCTCGAAGGACATCTGCTATGCCAGCACCAATCGGCAGGACGCGCTGTCGGCGATCGCCGGGGAGTGCGACCTGGTGCTGGTGATCGGCTCGGCGAACTCGTCGAACTCGAAGCGCCTGGTGGAGCTGGCCCGCCGCCAGGGCACCGCCGCCCACCTGATCGACGACGTCACCGACATCCAGCCCGCATGGCTCACCGGCGCCGAGACGATCGGCCTCACTGCGGGAGCCTCGGCTCCGCCGGGCCTGGTCGAGGACGTCATCGACCACCTCGAACCGGCCACGGTCATCGAGCACGAGACGACCCGCGAAGAGATCCGCTTCGGCCTGCCAGCCACACTCCGCTGAACGGGTTGCCAGGGCGATGGACCGGAACCCGGGAAATGGGTCCACGTGCAGATGGGTGTTGATCAGCGGACGAGCAGTTGGTTGAGGGGCACCCACGACCTTCGCCACGGTTGCCCCTGAACTCAGCTTTCCTCGGTGCGGCGGCGGAAGGCTCCGATGATCGCAGCCGCGAGGGCCGCCACGAGGAATGAGGTGAGGGCAGCGCTCATCCACGTCGGTACCGTGAAGCCGAGCGCGTCCCGCACACCCGTCCACAGCCGGCTCCACCAGCCTAGCTCACCCGGGTTGATCAGCTGGAACGCCGAGAAGCCGAGCAGCCAGGCCAGCAGCATGCCCCAGCGGGACGGGGCCTGCGCGGACAGGTCCCAGTCGCGGCGGCGGGCGTGCCCGAAGTAGTCCACCGCGAGCACGCCGAACATCGGCACGAACACCGAGCCGATCAGCAGCAGGAAGTTCGAGAACTGGGCGATGTCCAGGGTCAGCGCGAGCAGCGTGATCACCGCGCCGATGACCAGGCACAGCACCCGGCGGTCCGCGCTGGGCCGCAGGTTCTGGATGGAGACCGCGGTCGAGTAGGTGTTGGCGAAGGACTGGTCGACCTCGCGCAGCACCAGGATCCCGAAGAAGATCACCCCGAGCGGCACCGCCAGCAGCGGGTCGAACGCCTTGTCGGCATCGCCCGCGACCAGCGCCAACCCGAGCAGCCCCAGCAGGTAGCAGGCGATCTGGGTGACTGAATAGCCCACCGTCGCGGCGGTGAACGCGCCGGTCGCAGACTTCGAGTGCCGCGAGTAGTCCGAGGCGACCGGGATCCAGGACACCGCGACCGCCAGCGCGGCGTCCGCACCCGGCCAGAACCCCTGCCAGGAACCGGTGTTCATGTCCGGCAGCGGGTGGCTAACCAGCAGTTGGACGAAGAAGTACACCATCGCGATCGCCACCGCGATGCTGACGTAGCGCCGCAGCAGGCGCAGCGCGCCGAGCGGGCGCAGCGAGAGCGCGGTGGTCACCGCCCCGGCCAGCACCACGTACAACCACCGCGGGCCGCCACCGAACAGTGCCTCCGCGCCCTGCGCGATCACCAGCAGCTCGAAGGTGCCCCAGCCGACCAGCTGCAGGGCGTTCAGCACGGTCGGCAGGTATGACAGCTTGGTGCCGAAAAGGCCGCGCAGCAACATCATCGCGGGCGCCCCGGTGCGCGCCCCGGGGATCGCCGAAATGCCGACCATAATGCTGCCGATCACGGTGCCCACCACGCACGCGGTGACGGCGGCCGTGAAGGACAGCTGCGGCACTCCGCTCGGCGCGAGCACGGCCAGCGCCCCGCTGAACCCGAGCAGGCTCACCCCGAGATTGCCCCAGAACGCGCCCTGGTCGAGCACGCCCAGCGTCTTGGGCGCCGGTTCGTCCAGGGTGTGCGGAACTTCGGCACGATCGACGTCCAGCGCCATCAACAGCTCCCTACGCCGGCATTATCCGGACAGGTTCTGCGGTCGGTGGCGCGTGCGGTGCCACCCTCTCAGCCCGGTACGCCCGAGCTCCCGCGTGGATAAGTCGGAGGCACCTTACCCCGACGAGGTGACCGATGTCAGGTGGGCCCGATCACCTGCGGCGGTTGCTTCGGGCGGCTCCGGCGCGGCGACCTTCTTCGCCAGCAGTTCGTAGGCGGATTCCCGATCGACGGCCTGCTCGTACTTTCCGCGAAAATCGGACGACGCCGCGGCGGCCCGCACCCGGACGAGCGATGCCTGAACCGGTCCGGCTGCGGTTCCCATTGACCTCGACCTTGGTCTAACTCCTAGCCTCGGGAGTAGCGCAGCACGACGAGGAAAGCGAGCAAACCCATGGCCGTCCAACTCAACCACACGATCGTCGCCACTTCCGACAAGATCGCCAACGCGCGGTTCGTCGCCGACCTGCTGGGGCTACCCCAACCGGAACCCTTCGGGCCGTTCATGTGCGTCCAGACCAGCAACGACGTCACGCTGGACTACCTGGAGACCGGCGAGGAGATCAACCCGCAGCACTACGCGTTCCTGGTCACCGAAGGCGAGTTCGACGAGATCTTCTCGCGGATCCAGGCGCAGGACCTGCCGTACTGGGCGGACCCGGGGCACCACGAGGCGGGGCGGATCAACACCCGGGACGGTGGGCGCGGCGTCTACTTCGACGACCCCGACGGCCACGTCCTGGAGATCCTCACCCGCCCCTACGGCAGCGGCGACCAATCCAGCTGACCCACCACCTGGCCATGTCAGGACCCGCGACCGTATTGGCCTCTACTGAGGCGTTTTAAAGGTGCGGGTTGAGGCGAACGGACAGTGCGCCGTATATCGAGGCGAACAGGCCGTTCGCTTCCGCAGCCGTGAACGTTGCGCTGCTGGGGTTTCCGGAGCCTGCGCTTGCGCGTTGCGGATGCCAGACTCTTCAGATCATGGACTGGGAGCGAGTGCTTGCGTGGGTTGGCGGGTACGAGCGGGCGTGGCGGACGCCCGGCGTTGACGTGCTCGCGGAGATCTTCACCTTGGACGCGACGTACCAGCAGGCCCCGTACCTCGAGCCCGTTGTGGGGCTCGACGCCATCGGACGGATGTGGGAGGCCGAGCGCGTCGGGCCCGACGAGGAGTTCCGGCTGACGAGCAGCCCGGTGGCGCTCGAAGGCGACACCGCTGTCGTCCGGGTGGAGGCCCGCTACGGCGGCCCGGTGCCCCAGGAGTACCGGGACCTGTGGATCGTGCGGTTCGCCCCGGACGGGAAGTGCCTGGCCTTCGAAGAATGGCCCTTCTGGCCGGACAAGGACTACCGCGCCGAACCCCGCTGACGCGCCGATTCTTCGCCAAGCGGTCGCCGGATAGTCACCGCCGCCTCACCGCCGCAGGAGGCTCGGCGATCACCATGCTCACGTGCAGGACGCGATCACGGCGGGCCCGCCCGGCCCGCGACGAACACGGACCCTGGCGGTGCTCGGCGATTCTGTCGCCGTGGGCATGGGCGATCCGGTAGTCGGCGGGTGGCGCGGGTTCGCGCCGCTGCTGGCCGAAGCGCTCGGCGCCACGGAGGTGGCGAACGTGGCATCGAGCGGGGCGCGCGTCGCAGCCGTGCGCGACGCCCAGTTGCCCGCCGCCCTCCGCGCCGCGCCGGATGCGGCCGTGGTGATGGTCGGCATGAACGACACGATGCGCTCCGACTTCGACGCCCGACGGCTGCGGCGGCAGCTCAACGACGTCGTGCGCGCGCTCACCGCCGCGGGCGCGACCGTCGTGACGATCCGTTACCACGACCACGGCCGGGTCTTCCGGTTGCCCGGGCCGCTGCGGAGGGCACTGGCCAGGCGTATCAAGGAGCTCAACCGGATCTTGGACGCCGTCGCCGAGACGCATGCCGTCGCTGTGGTGGACCTGGACCGGTTGCCGGGCGCCTACAGCCCGGCAACGTGGAGCGTCGACCGCTTGCACCCGTCCGAACTCGGGCACCGGATGCTCGCGGCGGCCTTCGCCGACCGGTTCGCGGCAGCCGGGTTGGCCGTGCCCGGCGAGGTCTCGCTGGAATGCTCCGGGGGCGCGCGGGTCAGCGGCTTCGACCACCTGCGGTGGCTACTCGCCAAGGGCCTGCCGTGGCTGCTCGGGCGCGGTCACGACCTGCTCTGGTTTTCCTTGCGGACCCTGCTGGACGCCGTGCTGGGCAAGCGGCGAACCGGACCGCATCTGTCCATTGAGGACCGGCGCCCAGAGGGGAAAACCGGCTGAGCGCGTAGCCGGTTTCATCGGGCGAGTTCTCGGTACCGATCGACCGATCGGCGCATGCCGTGACCTGGGTCGGCGTCGTAGGTGCCATCCGGGTTGCGCAGGCCGAACGCGTTGGACTTACACGAATCGGGGATCCCGGAGTCCAGGCGGCGTCTGAGGTTGCGCTACCCGCACCGCCACGCAGGACGGGCCTGGAAACGGCCGCTACAACAGGGTCAGGTCAGGAACCTGTCCAGGGTGATGGGCAGGTCCCGGACCCGGATTCCGGTTGCGTGGTGCGCCGCGTTGGCTATCGCCGCCGCCGTGCCCACGATGCCAAGCTCGCCGATCCCCTTTGCCCCCATCGGATTCACGTACGGGTCGTGCTCGTCGATCCAGTCCGCCTCGATGCTGCCGATGTCGGCGTTGGCCGGGATGTGGTACCCGGCGAAGTCGTGGTTGACCACGTGGCCGAACCGGGGGTCTACGACGCTGCGCTCGTGCAGCGCCATGGACAGCCCCATGGTCATCCCGCCGATCAGCTGCGACCGCCCGGTCTTGGCGTTGATCATCCGGCCGACCGCGAAGATCCCCAGCAGCCGCGGCACCCGCACTTCCCCGGTGCTGGTGTGCACCCGGACCTCGGCGAACTGCGCGCCGAAGCTGTGCATCGACATCTGCCCGGCGTACGGGTTGTCCGGGATAGCCCCGGTGACCTCGACGCCCTCGTCGGGGATCGGGCTGCTGTTGGGCAGCTCCGCGCGCAGCCGGCGGGCCGCGTCCACGATCGCCGAGCCCCAGCACAGGATCCCGGTCGAGCCGCCGGCACCGGAGGCGTACGGCAGATCGGTGTCGCCGATGCTCAGCACCACCGCGGACATCTCAACCCCCAGCGCGTCCGCAGCTATCTGGGTGAGCGCGGTCCACGCCCCGGTGCCGATATCGGCGGCCCCGATGTGGACCCGGTACCGGCCGTCCGGCCGGGCCTGGATGGTGGCCCGCGAGCCCGGCATGCTGAACACCGGATATGTCGAGGCGGCCACCCCGGTGCCGACCAGCCAGGGCCCGTCGCGGTGCGCGCGCGGTGCCGGGTCTCGCTCCGCCCAACCGAACCGCTGGGCGCCCTCGCGCAGGCAGGCGACCAGGTTCCGGCTGGAGAACGGCCGCCCCGTTTCGGGATCGGTCTCCGGTTCGTTTCGGATGCGGAACTCGACGGGGTCCAGGCCGCAGGCGATCGCCATCTCGTCCATCGCGACCTCCAGGCCGAACATGCCCGGGGCTTCGCCGGGCGCGCGCATCCACGACGGCACCGGGACGTCGAGCTCGA
The DNA here is from genome assembly GCF_012277335.1 of Saccharopolyspora sp. ASAGF58. Lineage (NCBI taxonomy): Bacteria > Bacillati > Actinomycetota > Actinomycetes > Pseudonocardiales > Pseudonocardiaceae > Saccharopolyspora > Saccharopolyspora sp. ASAGF58. The sequence continues at coordinate 7,795,254 of NZ_CP040605.1, forward strand.
CGAGCCGGTGCGTGGTGCGGCGGTTCGGCGCGGCGTACATGACGCGGGTCGGCACGGCGGTCTGCTCGGCGAACTCCTTGATCCGGGAGGTCTGCTCGACCACGTCGTGGCTGATCGCGGTCAGCCGGCCGGACGCCTCGCTGCCCATGCGGATCCGCTGGATGGTGCCGGTGCGGTAGCCGACCACCGAGAACATCTGTTGCCGGGTCAGCACGAGCTTCGCCGGGCGCGGGGCGACGAGCTGCGCGGCCATCGCGGCCAGGACCACGTGTGCGTGCGGCAGTCCCTTCGAACCGAAGCCGCCGCCGGTGTGCGGGCAGACCACGTGGATCCGTTGCGGATCCATGCCGAACAGTGCCGCGATGGAGTCACGCACCCAGTGCACACCCTGCGTGGAGTCGTAGAGGGTGAGCTCGTTGTCGGACCAGATCGCGATGGTGGCGTGCGGCTCCAGCGGGTTGTTGTGCTCCTGCGGAGTGGTGTAGGTGGCGTCGAGGACCACTGCCGCCGAGGCGAGGGCGCCGTCCACGTCACCGTCGGTGGTGTCGGTCTGGAAGCCGCCGTTGACCTCGTCGGGTTTGACCAGGTCGGCGCGGGCGGCGTGGAACGAGACGTCGTGCTCGCGCGGTTCGTAGCTCGGCCGCACCAGGCTCGCCGCGCGCCGGGCGGCTTCCGCGGTCTCGGCCAGCACCCCGCCGATGAACTGCCCGCGGAAGGCGACCTCGGGCGACTGCAGGATCGCCAGTTCGGCGTCCTGCGTCGAGGCCAGCCGCGGCGCGTTCTCGTGGGTCAGCACGCCCACCACGCCCTGTTCGGCCATCGCCTCCGTGGTGTCGATACCGGTGATGCGGCCAAGCGCGATTTCGGACTGCAGCGGGAACACGTACACCGGCTGGTCGACCGGGTGCTCGGCGGCGTACAGGGCTGCGCCCCGGACCTTCTCGGCACCCTCGATGCGGTCGATCGGCGCACCGATCAAGGGGGTCGTGACGGTCATCGCCGCACCTCCAGAAGCTCGGTGAGGACTGCCACGATCATGTTGCGCGCCAACTGGATCTTGAACTCGTTGCCGGGAAGCGGGCGGGCGTCGGCGAGCTCCACAGCGGCTGCCTCACGGAACTCCTCCTCCGTCGCGGCGGCGCCGCGCAGCACCGCCTCGGCCCGCGTCGCCCGCCACGGCTTGTGCGCGACGCCGCCCAACGCCAGCCGGACGTCGCGCACCTCGCCGTCGACGGCGTCCAGCGCAGCGGCCACCGATACCAGGGCGAACGCGTAGGAAGCGCGGTCGCGGGCCTTGCGGTACCGGGAGTTCGCCGCGAAGTCCAGCGACGGGATGTCGATGGAGGTGATCAGCTCACCGTGCTCCAGGACCGTGTCCCGCTCGGGCTCGTCCCCGGGCAGCCGATGCAGCCCGACCAGCGGAATCGCCCGCTGCCCGTGCGGCCCCTGGGTGTTGACCACCGCATCGAGCGCGACCATCGCCACCGCCATGTCGGACGGGTGCGTGGCGGCGCACAAGTCGGAGGCGCCGAGGATCGCGTGCTCGCGATGGAAGCCGTCCCTCGCCGAGCAGCCCGTCCCGGGATCCCGTTTGTTGCAGGGCGTCGTGACGTCCTGGAAATACGCGCATCTGGTGCGCTGCAACAGGTTCCCGCCGACCGTCGCGAGGTTGCGCAGCTGACCGGAAGCGCCCGCCAGCACCGCCTGCGACAACATCGGGAAGCGCTCGCGGATCACCGGATCGGCCGCCAGGGTGCTGTTGGTGACCGCGGCGCCGATGCGCACGAACTCGGGGTGCTGCTCGACCCGGTCGGAGGTCAGCTGCCGGACGTCGACCAGCACGTCCGGCTGCTCGACCTCCAGCTTCATCAGATCCACCAGGTTCGTGCCGCCCGCCAGGAACGCCGCGTTGGGCGTTGCGGCGAGGGTGCTCACCGCGGTACCGACGTCGGGGGCGAGCTGGTAACGGAACGGCTTCATCGCTGCGCCACCTCCGCGATGGCGGGGATGATGTTGGCGTACGCGCCGCAGCGGCAGAGGTTTCCGCTCATCCGCTCGCGGATCTCGTCGTCGAGCCCGGCACCGTCCGCGGTGACCGCGCTCGGCTCACCGTCGTGCATCTCGCACAACACGCCGACGGCCGACACCACCTGGCCGGGCGTGCAATATCCACATTGGAACGCGTCGTGCTCGATGAAAGCCCGCTGCACCGGGTGTAGATCCGCCCCGGCCAGGCCGTCCGCGGTGCGGAACTCCGCGCCGTCGAAGGCGACCGCCAGCATCAGGCAGCTGTTGACCCTGCGGTCCCCCAGCAGCAGGGTGCACGCGCCGCACTGGCCGTGGTCGCAGCCCTTCTTCGGGCTCATGATCCCCAACCGCTCCCGCAGGGCGTCGAGCACGGTCGTCCGCGTGTCGACCGTGAGGCGGTGCTCGATCCCGTCCACGACGAGGGTGATTTCGGCTTCCACGGTGCCCTCCCCTCCAACCTGTTATCAGGCTTACCCGGGAGGCTGCCGCGTCACGCACGCCGCTTCAGAGCTCTTCTTCCGCCGCGGCTCGCTCGTCGGTGGTCTCGTCGCGGTCGTCGTAGCGCAGTGCTCGGACGAGCTCGACACCCGCTCCACAGGTCGCCGCCGAGCTCGTCCGCGTCGACGCTCTCCGCGTCCTGCAATGTCGTCGGCTTCGGTTCTTCGCGCGGCACCTCGGTTCCCTGCTGCGGCTACGACATGCCCGTCACCGTTCGGCGAGCGTGACAACATCCACACTGCCGAGCCGCTGCCGAGTCGCTGCCGAGTCGCTGCCGAGTCGCTGCCGAGTCGCTGCCTTGCGGCGCCGACCTTGACCACATCCGTATCCGGCTAATCCTGGTTGCCGGGATGCGGAAAGTCGCTCCCGGATCGCGCATCTTCCAGCCCCGCCCAGGGGTCGTCCTTCTGTGCCAGCCGCCGCGCCATGTTCGCCAGGCCGTAGGACTGCGGTGCCACGCGGCCGAGCTCGTCGAGGTCGACCGGGGTCGCGGCCGGGGCTCCCGCGCGGGCGCGCAGCGAGTAGGGCGCGATCATCGTCTGTCCGTAGGCGTTGCGGTTGGTGTCCAGGAAGATCCGGTCGCCACGCTTGTCCTTGCGCTGCTCGACGGTGAGCCGGTCCGGCTCATCGCTCGCCATTGCATCGGCTAGCTCCCGGATGGCCGCCCGAACCTCGTCGAATCCCCGTTCGCCGCGCAGCGGGGCGGCGACGTGAAATCCCTTGCCGCCGGTTGCCTGCACGTGCGGCGACAGCCCGGCGCCCCGGAACCGCTCGCACACCAATCGCACCACGTCGCGGAGTTCGGCCAGGTCCGCTCCCTCCGGCGGGTCCAGGTCCAGCACCGCGAGGATCGGCCGATCCAGATCATCCACTGTGGACAATCCGACGTGGAACTCCAGGCACGCCTGGTTTGCCAGGTAGAGCAGCGTCGCCGCGTCGTCGACGACGGCGTGGTGCACCACGCCCTGGCCGCCTCGCTGCGGCACGGACGCCACGCGCACCCATTCCGGGAAGTGGTTCGACGCCTCCTTCTGGAAGAACCCGCCGGAGCCGATGCCGTCCGGGAAGCGGCGCAGCGTCAGCGGTTTGCCGCGCGTGTGCGCGACCATCACCGCCGCCACCGACCGGAAATACTCGACCACGTCCTGCTTCCGGTAGCCGTCATCGGGGTACAGGACCTTCTCCGGGTTGGACAGCTCGATCCGCCGCCCCTCGACCTCGAGCTGCGCGGCCACGGGCGATCACCGCAGCTCGTCGTTGGTCCGACCGGTCAGCACTGATTCGGGCTGCGTGCTGACCGGATCGCGCCGCCGGTCGGCGCCCTCGTCGTCCACCTTCACCAGCAACCACTGCTCGCGGCCGCGGAAGTCGGTGCGGGACAGGGCGAAAGCCCCGCGCAGCTTCTCGCCGTCCAGCCAGACCTTGACGTGCCCGGCGGAGAGCCCGTCTGCCATGGCGACCGGCTCGCCGCCCCGCTCGGTGTCGTTGCGGTACGTTCCGGTGTCCCAGACGACGACCGTGCCCGCGCCGTAGCCCTCCGGGATCCCGCCCTCGAACTCGACGTAGTCGAGCGGGTGGTCCTCGGTCGGGGTGGCCAGCCGTTTCTCGCGTGGGTCCAGCGACGGCCCCTTGGGCACCGCCCACGACTTGAGCACGCCGTCGACTTCCAGCCGGAAGTCGTAGTGCAGGCTCGACGCGTCGTGCTTCTGCACCACGAACCGCGGCTCGTCGCCCGGCTCGCCGCCGGAGGGTTCCCCAGAGCGTTCGAGAGCGCGTTTGCGGTGGTAGGTAGCCAGCTTCTTCCCAGACATGCCGTCGGCGTACCCGGCGCGCGGCCGGGTTTAACCGGCACCGGCACCCGGTCGATCAGTTACCGAGCAGGCCAGCAGGAGGCGGGTGAGCCAGCGCCTCCGCCAGCACCGGGTCCCGTGAGTGTTTTATGGTGCCACAGCGCCCAAAAACACTCACGGAACATCGCCGACGAGTTCCGACGCGCCTTCCTGGAGAGCAGCGGGCGCCGGATCGCCCGCGGCACCAAACCAGATCCAGCGCAACATCATCGCCGAACGCGTCCTCGGTCTGCCCAAAGTGACCACGCGGCGCACGGCGGCCCGGCTTGATGCCATAGTGCGCGGAGTGGGGTGGTCGCGTTGAGACGATCGGGTGAAGTCTGGTACCGGGCGCAGCCGATTTTGTTCCCATGGGACGAGAAACCGACCAGGCGGTGCGCCGACCCCAGGGAGACGAACCATGCAGCAGCACGTGCACGCCGAACTGATCGGCGGCCCTGAAGACGGCCGCTCGTTCATCATCCCCGCCCCGGAGACGGACTTACCGATCGGGCAGTTCACCTTCCCGGCGCCCTGCGACGGCGAGGCGCCGTGCGCCCGCTACGACCGGCAAGACCGCCGCGCGGACGGCGTGTGGCGCTACCAGTACGCGGGCGAGCAAGCCATCTTCCACTGACCGGGCTCCCGTGCCCGCACAGGAAACACCGCGCGGCGACCGCTTCCGGCGTGGGCTTCGGCTCTTCCCCGGCGATCCGCGAATCCGCGTTCCTGATGTCGGGGATCTCCCGAGGTTCCGCCACCCGCACCGGCCATGGCGCTCTCCCCCCGCGACATCCATCACCTCATCTGGCCAATTGCCACAACTACACATCTGGCGCGCCGGTCGATCGTGACCGCGGCGGTCACACCGGCGATCGCGGATCGGCCGAGTCACCTCCCTGGAAAATTAATTAGCATGGTTAATAAATCATGTGCGGCCATCGGTCCAGGAGCAACCGCGTCCTAACCGAGCGGATCAGCAAGGCAGTCGCAGCGCCCGCCACCGGACGGCGGCTTCGACCCGCCCGCCGAGCTCGCCGACATGCTGACCGGAGCCGGCCTGGACCCGGCCGACTCCGGCGATCGCGTCCCCTTCCGGGGAGCCGACCCAGTGGTGCCCAGCCCCCGGCGACTGGGCGGGTCCTCCGCCATCGCGCTGGCCGACCGAAATGGCTCCCCCGCCCCCCGCTCCCCCCACCAGGCGGGCGCTCGCGTTCCGCTGGGTGGAGCGAACGGACTGTTCGCCTCAATAGAAGCGGTGAACAGTCCGTTCGCCCCACCGATCCAGCCGCGCGCCCGATGGGTGCCCCTCACCTAATAGTTGACGGGTGGTGTGACAGGGTTCGGGTTATGCGGATCGCTTCCTGGAACGTCAACTCCGTCGGTGCTCGGTTGCCCAAGCTGCTCGACTGGCTGGGCACCGCTGAGCCGGACGTGCTGTGCGTGCAGGAGCTCAAGTGCGCCGCCGACGCCTTCCCCTTCGACGAGGTCGGCGAGCTCGGCTACGAGGTCGCCGCGCACGGCACCGGCCGCTGGAACGGCGTGGCCGTGCTGTCCCGGGTCGGCATCGACGAGGTACGCCACGGGCTGCTCGACGAGCCGGGCTTCCAGGCCGACGGCGCGATGTTCGAGACCCAGGAGCCCCGGGCGGTCGGCGCGACCTGCGGCGGCGTCCGGGTGTGGTCCGTATACGTCCCCAACGGCCGCGAAGTCGGCCACCCGCACTACGTCTACAAGCTGCGGTGGCTCGACGCGCTGCGCGCCACCGCCATCGAGGAGATGGCCGCCGCCCGGCGGCCGTTCGCCGTGCTCGGCGACTTCAACATCGCCCCGACCGACGCCGACGTCTGGGACATCGCCGCCTTCGCCGACAGCACTCACGTCACGGAGGACGAGCGCAAAGCGCTTGCCGCGCTTGCGGAAACCGGCCTCGCCGAGGTCTACCCGCGGGCGCTGAAGTACGACATCCCGTTCACCTACTGGGACTACCGGGCGCTGCGCTTCCCGAACAACCAGGGCATGCGCATCGACCTGGTCTACGGCAACGAGCAGTTCACCGGTGCGGTCACCGATTCCTACGTGGACCGCGAAGCCCGCAAGGGCAAGGGCATCTCCGACCACGCCCCGGTGGTCGTCGACCTCGACCTGCCGTGATCGATCCCCAGCGCGATTCCTCGATCGTCCGGTCGGCACGAGCCTGGACCCGAGCCCAGCGGCGGGACAGCTCGACGCCGAATCCGCCGTCACCGGCGACGTCTGAAGGCCGACCCCTGGCGACGGCGTCGGCCTCCAGGTCTTCGATCAGCGGTTGTAGACGGCCACGTAGTCGACCAGCATCGGGTGGCCGGGTTCGGTGGCCGGGTTGGGAGTCGTCGTACCCGAGTCGCCGTTCGGGAACGCTCCCCCCATCGCCACGTTGAGCAGCAGGAAGTATCCCTCGTGCGAGGTCATGTTCTGCCAGGCCGTCGGGCTGATCTGGGACTCGCTCACCGAGTGGAACTGCTGGCCATCGACGTACCAGCGCAGTTCCTCGGTGGGACCGGTCCGGTCCCACTCGACGCGGTAGGTGTGGAATCCGGCCTGGCAGGCCACGTCGGGGCAGGGGCGGCTGCCGCCGAGACCGGTCATCTCGTTGCACGACCCGCCGGGGGCGACATCGCAGTGCAGGACGCCGTGCGTCTCGTTCTTGCCGTTGACGTTCTCCATCACGTCGAACTCGCCGATGCCGGGCCAGTTCTGGTAGTTGCCGCGGTACGGCGACCCCAGCGCCCAGAACGCGGGCCAGTAGCCGAGCGCCGCCTCGCCGGTGACGTTGGGCACCTGGAGGCGTGCCTCGATGCGGAGGACGCCGCCCTCAGCTGCTTTGAAGTCGGTCCGCTGCGTTTCGATCCGCGCCGAGGTCCAGTTCCCCGCGGCGTCGCGTAGCGGCGTGATCTTCAGGTTCCCCTCGCCGTCGTGGGCGAGGTTGGCCGTGTCGGAGGTGTAGGTCTGGATCTCCCCGGTGCCCCAGTTGGGCGGCCCGCCGGGGTAGGAGGTTCCCGTGTCGATGATCCACTCGGATGACAGCCCCGTGCCGGCGGCCCCGGTGAAGTCGTCGCTGAAGGTCAGCTTCCAGCCCGCCTCCGGCGGCGGCACGTCAGCCGAAGCGGAGGGGACAGCGAATCCGACGATGGCCAGCCCCGCGGAAAGGGCAGCGGCGGCGATGCGGCGGCGTGTCAACCTGGTTCTCAAGTGTTCCTCCCGACGGTCCTTAACCTTCCAGTGAGCGCCCCCGAGGAACGGGGATCTCGATCACGGGATCCGCTACCCATCAAAACTTTTGTGCCTACAACAAACAACCGGCAAACGCACCATTCCCCTGCAAAGGGCAGGGCAACGCCTTCTGGGCGTTCCCAGATTCCCAGGCGCGCCAGAAACCCGTCCGACGATTTGGTACTTCGGTTCAGCCGTTTTCGCCTAAAACGCAACAGGCTCCAGCACCTTCCAAACCGCCCGGTTGGCGCCCAAAAACGTTCACGGTCCATCACGCCTCTGCGGATTCCGCGGTGGCGTGGTCGTAGTAGGTGAGGGTGCCGCGGGCTCCGTGCAGGGCGAAGTCGGCCTCCGGGGTTGCCGGTTTCCCCGCCATCTCGATGATTTCGCGCATCGTCACGTTCACCAGGTCGTCGAGGGCCCGCCAGCGGGCCGCCGGGTCGGTGCGTTCCTGGGCCTCCGGGGCGAAGTCCGTCCCGCACCGCCGCAGGCCCTCGCGCAGTTGCCGGATCAGCTTCATGAACGTGTCGTGATCTCCGCTGGGCACCAGGTCGTCGGCGCGGGATGCCAGCTGCCCGGCCATGTAGGCGATGTCGTCGACGTGGTTGCCGAGCCACTTGCGGCGGCGGTAGATGCCGCCCAGCTCCGGCCACCGCTTGCGGGCCGCCTGCCGCGACCGGCCGGTGATCGCGCTCAGGTCCGCGAGGCTCGCGCCCAGCCACACCGTCTCCTCCGCGGCCGAGGCGGTCTGCCGCCACGCCGCCTCGGACATCAACTCCTCCGCCTCCAGCGCGGCGCCGAGCCTGCCGAGTGCGGCCACCCGGCGATCCTGCTCGTCGCCGACGTCGCCGCCCTTCGGGCCCGGATCGATCGCCTCCACCGATACCGCTACCGCCAACTGGCGAACCAGCCGCTCGGCCTCTTCCGCTGACATGTCCAACCTCCTTGTGAACCTTTGGTTCACAGTATCATTGTGAACCTCAGGTTTACACTCGGATTTCTTCGACGCGGCCGTGCACGGAGCACCGCACGACGCTGCTATTCCGGCCAAACCCGCACGGCCCCACCTTGGACGACGTCGTCCTCACGCTCACCGGCCGAACCCTCCGCGAAGCCGAAAAATCCTGAAATCCCAACCGAAAACCCGGTCTCGCACCTCGCCGAAGCCGGGCGGGCGCTGTTCTCCGGCCAGCTCCTGGACCCGTCGGTGCCGCACGGGATCATCGCGGCCGCAGCGATCGCCGTTCTGGTCGGGAACTCGTGCGATGAAGCGCGGCAGCTGAGCCTTCCTCGCATAGGCTGGGGGCCAGCGACCTAGGAGGAGGATCCGTGTCGGTCACCGGTGAGCAAGCCGCGGATGTCCGCGTTCCCCTGCGCGACCAGGTGCGCGAGGAGTTGCAGGCCCGCATCGCCGACGGTCGGCTGCGCCCCGGTGACCGGATCTTCGAGCAGGACCTCGCCGCCGAACTCGGGATCTCCCGGGTTCCGGTGCGCGAGGCCATCCGGATGCTGCAGAGCGAAGGCTTCGTCGACGTGCTGCCGCGCCGGCGTGGTGTGTTCGTCCGCGGGCTGGACCGCCAGCAAGCCAAGGATCTGTTCGAGGTGCGCGAGGCCCTCGAGGTCTACGCCGCGCGCCTGGCCGCCGAGCGGGCCGAGCCCGCGGAGGTGGCGCAGCTGGCCGATCTGGCCCGCCGGGCGCGGGAGGCTCACGAAGCCGGCGACGTCGACACGATGTCCAGCTCCAACGCGTCCTTCCACGACAAGCTGGTCTCGCTCGCGGGCAACGATCTGATGGCGTCGATCCTGGAACCGCTGCACGGCCGGCTGGCGTGGCTGTTCCGGATGAACCTCGAACCCGAGCGGGTCTGCACGGAGCACGAGCAGCTCCAGTCCGCGATCGCCGCCGGCGACGCCGACCGGGCCGCCGCGGTCGCGCAGCAGCACGTCCTGTCCAGCCAGCGAATGGTCCTGGAACGGATGCTGCCCTGACCGCTCGGGCATTGCAGCGCCTTGATCGGTGCGGCCGCGTTCACCGACGATCGGCACGAGCCCGCGCGACGGCAAGCGATTCCGGTTCGTGAGCGCGCAACCGGGTTGGAGCCCGGTTGCGCGCTCACGAGCAAGGTGTCAGGTCTTGGGGACCCGGAGGATCAAGGCATCGCCCTGGCCTCCGCCGCCGCACAACGCCGCCGCACCGGTGCCACCACCACGACGCTTGAGCTCCAACGCCAGATGCAATGCCAACCGCGCACCCGACATACCGATCGGATGCCCCAACGCGATCGCACCACCGTTGACGTTGACCCTGTCCTCACCCACACCCAACGCACGAGCGGACACGATCCCCACCGCCGCGAACGCCTCGTTGATCTCCACCAGATCCAGACCCGCGGCGTCGACCCCCTCCTTGACACACGCGGCCCTGATCGCATTCGACGGCTGCTCATGCAAACTCGCATCCGGACCCGCCACCACACCATGCGCGCCGATCTCGGCCAACCAGCTCAACCCCAGCTCCTCGGCCCTGGCCTTGCTCATCACCACGACCGCCGCCGCACCATCGGAAATCTGCGACGCCGAACCCGCCGTGATCGTGCCATCCGCAGCGAAAGCCGGACGCAACTTCGCCAACGTCTCAACCGTAGTGTCACCACGAATGCCCTCATCGGCATCCACCACCACCGGATCACCCTTACGGCGCGGCACCTCGACCGGGACGATCTCCTCCGCGAACACACCCCGCTCCACCGCCGCAGCGGCACGCTGGTGCGAACGAGCCGCGAAAGCGTCCTGCTCCTGCCTGCTCACGCCATACCCAGCGTTGTACTTCTCGGTCGACAAACCCATCGCGACCTGGTCGAACGCGCAAAACAGGCCGTCGTGGGCCAGGTGGTCGAGCAGCTGCACGTCGCCGTACTTGAAACCCTCCCGCGACCCGGTCAGCAGATGCGGCGCCTGCGTCATCGACTCCTGACCACCGGCCACCACGATCTCGAACTCACCCGCCCGGATCAGCTGATCAGCCAACGCGATCGCATCCAGCCCCGACAGACACACCTTGTTGATCGTCAACGCCGGCACATCCATCGGGATACCCGCGGCCACCGCCGCCTGCCGCGCCGGGATCTGCCCCGCACCAGCGGTCAGCACCTGACCCATGATCGTGTACCCGACCTGATCCGGACCCACCCCAGCCCGCTCCAACGCCGCCCTGATCGCAACCCCACCCAGCTGCGCACCAGAGAAGTCCTTGAGCGAGCCGAGCAACCGCCCCATCGGGGTCCGCGCACCCGCCACGATCACAGAACTACCAGTCGTTCGTGCTCTTTCCATTGGTCCACTCCCAAAATCTGTACGTCGCGTCCGAAAGCTGCTACGTCTGCCCGGGATTGACGCCCGGGTCACCGACGAGACCGGCGTCGGTGCTCGTGCGCATCACCGCGTCGCAACCGGTTCCAGGATCGGGGCGCCGGTCTTGTCGCGGACCTCACTCTCGGTGACGCCGGGGGCGAGCGAGACCAGGCGCAGCCCCTCCGCGGTCACGTCGAGCACCGCCAGGTCCGTGACGATCCGGTCGACCACACCGGCACCGGTCAGCGGCAGCGTGCACCGCCCGACGATCTTCGGGGTGCCGTCCTTGGCCACATGATCGGTGAGCACGACGATCTTGCGGGCACCGACGACTAGGTCCATCGCACCGCCCATGCCCTTCACCAGGGCACCGGGGATCGTCCAGTTCGCCAGATCGCCGCCCTCGCTCACCTGGAGGGCGCCCAGGATGGCGATGTCGATGTGCCCGCCGCGCATCATCGCGAACGACTCCGCCGAATCGAAGTAGCTCGCTCCGGGATTGACCGTGACGGTCTGCTTCCCGGCGTTGATGAGGTCGGCGTCTTCCTCTCCCTCGAAGGGGAAGGGCCCCAGGCCCAGGATGCCGTTCTCGCTCTGCAGCGTCACCTGCACGCCGTCCGGGATGTGGTTGGCGACCAGCGTCGGGATGCCGATCCCGAGGTTGACGTAGTCGCCGTCGCGGAGTTCGGCGGCGGCGATCGCCGCCATCTCGTCGCGAGTCCAGGTCATGGGTTGCTCCTAATCGGCCAGGGCGGGGACGCGGGGCCGCACCGTGCGCTTCTCGATGTCCTTGATGCGGGGCCGGGCGAGGACCAGGCGGTCGACGTAGATGCCCGGGGTGATGACCCGTTCCGGGTCGAGGTACTCCTCGCTCAGGTGCTCGGCCTCGACCACCGTCACCTTCCCGCTGGTCGCGATGACCGGGTTGAAGTTCCGCGCGCTCGCCCGGTAGACGAGGTTGCCGGCCGGGTCCGCGGTGTGGGCGTGCACGAGCGCCACGTCAGCGACGATCCCCCGTTCCTGGACGTAGGTCTGCCCGTCGAACTCCGCCAACGGCTTGCCGTCGGCCACCGGGGTTCCGACGCCCGCGCGGGTGTAGAACGCCGCGATTCCCGCGCCGCCGGCCCGCAACCGCTCGGACAGCGTCCCCTGCGGCGCGAACTCCACGACCAGCGCCTTGTCCAGGTACTGCTGCGCGAACAGCTTGTTCTCACCCACGTAGGACGCGATCACCTTGGCCACCTGGCGGTTCTCGAGCAGCAGCCCGAGTCCCTTGCCATCGACACCCATGTTGTTGGAGACCACCGTCAAACCGGTGACCCCGCTGTCACGGACGACCTCGATGAGGTCGCTCGGGATCCCGCACAGGCCGAAGCCGCCGACGGCGATCGTCATCCCGTCTTCGAGCACCTCGGCCAGTGCCTCCGCCGCACTCGAGCGCAGCTTTGACAACTCATCACCCCTTCATCGGTCCGCTAGATGAACAGCAGCAGTAAAGGAGCAACCTCGTGTTCACCGCAACAAACGGGGGCGAACGCCGGCCGAATCGCTCGTCGGGTGACCGTTGATCGACCTCGGCGTTCACTCAGTGGACGCTAGGGTGGAGGTATGAGCGCTAGCCCCAACGCCCATTTGATCGGCCGGGTCGGCTCGGTGCTCCGGGCGCTGTCCGCCGCCAACGAGGCGGGGGCGGCCACCAGCGATCTCGCCCGGGCCACCGACCTCCCCCGGCCGACCGTGCACCGCCTGCTCAGCTCCCTGGCGGATGAGGGGTTCGTCGACCGCGACCGGCGCACGGGCCGGTGGTTCCTGGGCCCCGAACTGTACCTGCTGGGGCAGACGGCCGGCACCCGCTACGACGTGACGCACCACGCCCGCGCGAGCGTGCACCGGCTGGCGGCCAAGACCGGTGAAAGCGCGTTCTTCTCGGCTCTGCGAGGAGAGGAAACGGTGTGCCTGCTCCGCGAGGACGGCGACTTCCCGATCCGGTCCTTCGTGCTCTACGAGGGCGCCCGGTTCCCGCTCGGAGTCGTCTCCGCCGGCCTGGTCATCCTCGCCTTCCTTGACGACGCTGAGATCGACGCTTACCTGGAACGGACCGACTTGACCAGCCGATGGGGCCAGACGCACGCCCCCGAGGAAGTGCACGCCCGCATCGCCCGCACCCGGCGCGACGGCTACTCCGTAAATCCCGGTCTGGTGGTCGAGGGGAGCTGGGGCATGGCGGCGGCGGTGTTCGACCGCGCGGGGCAACCCGCGTGGGCCCTGACGCTGACCGGAATCGAGCCCCGCTTCCGCCCGGAGCGGCAACCCGAACTCGGCGCCCTCCTCCTGCACGAGGCCCACGCCCTCAGCCGAACGCTGGAGACCTCCGCCCGCAAGGCGCACCTTTGATCCGGATGCAGCTGGCCAGCCCGATCAGGCAGCGTCCTTCCGGGAGGCGACAGTGACCGGTTCAAGATCGCAGCGGTAGCTGTACGCCAAGATGTAACTCCTGTAGTTCTGGTGAGGCTACGCGTCTTGGGTGCTGGTAGACGCTTAAGCGGTTAGCCTGCCACAGCATCTGGTGTGATCATCTGAGCATTTGGCATCCATACGTACTCCGCCCCTGGGTGTCCGTCTGAGCGGCTTCCGGAGCGTTTCGGCGGGTTCCACCCGACCGCGTAGAGCTGGCCGGTGAGGTCGAGTCCGAGTTCTTCACGGACTTCTCGCCCGCATGCTGCGGTGGGTGGCGCGTTTTGTTCGATCAGTCCGCCCGGTAGGTGCCATCGCTTGTCGTCGACCGGGCGGACGATCAGCCATCGGCCGTCGTGGTCCTGGATGAGACCGCGTGCTGTGCCGGGGTGCGCCGGGGTGCGCCTGTGCTGTTCGGCTCATTTCCGGGTTGCGGTGATCAGCCTTCGCGCGCCCTGCCGGAGGAGGTCTCCAGCGACCCATGCGCCCAGGCTGGCCGGGTCGTCGAGGGGGCTCCAGCCGTGGGAGCGGACCCATTGGGAGCCGTCGCGGTTGAAGACCATGCCGAACAGGCTGAGTTTCCCGTCAGCGGTGGTGTGGGTTGTCCGGCTATGGGGCTGTTGCGTTGCCCCCGGAGCATGTGCAGCATCGTCCGTTCGGCTGCGATGTGGCGGGCGGTGTCCGGGTCGTTGAGTTCTTCCAGCAGCCGCATGACCGGTTCGTCGGCCGCGACTTTCCGCTACCGACCCACGCGCCGCCGCGGCGAAGGTCGCCACCTGGCCGTGAGTGATTTTGGGTGCCATAGCACCAAAAAACGCTCACGGGCGTGAAGTCGAGGTGGGAAAGGAGGTGGGACGATCTCCCACCTCATGCCGAAGGCATACGAAGCGCTGCCACCTGCTTCTCCACTGGCGACAACATCATCAGCGGCCAGTTTGCCGATGCCGGGCGGCCGCCGGGCGACTCAGCGTCCGAAATCTGGCCGCCACAGGCGGAACCACGGAGCTGGTCGCCCTGCGCACCGACGCCCACGGCTACTGCACGGCTTAGCGCCAATGGTGGTAGATCAGGTCGCGAGGATCCCCGCCCCCGATGCCGATCGAGAACTCCGGCGTATCCCCCATAAGGGCGGCAGGTGGCGACGCGCCATCGGATCTGCCATCCAGACGCCCGAACGTCACGAAAGATGCCCATCCGTGACCAGCATCGACGAGGCCCTGCAGCTCTACCCGGAGCTCGCTGTCCTGATCGCGCTCTCGCACGCCCTGTGGACCTTCTGGTACCTGACCGACACGGCCGGGCGCCCGGAGTGGCTCGTCGGTGTGCTGAACTGGCCGGAGTACAGCGATGCGCTGTGGATCGTCGATCGCCGCGAGGCCCTCGCGGTTCGGCTGCGCGTCGACTCGCCGGGCACGCGCGGAGGGGTCGTCTGGCAATCCTCGGGCTCGTTGACCGCCGCCATCGACGCGCTTCGCGCCCTCCCCGCGCCGGATGAGCCCGGTGCGCCGAGCCGAGTGATCCGGTCCGGACCGTTCTGGCCGCCGCGCGGTTTCTGCTGACTCCGTCCAGCCGGCTCTTCGATCGGCGTCACGGGTAGCGCACCCGCGGATGCGCGGGATCGAAGGCCTGCCTGGCGCGATCACGACGTTCGAGGGCGGCGAAGAACCGGACCATGCCGGCCTGCCCGTGCAGGCCCGCCGCCAGCTCACGTCGGCCGCACTCCTCGGCCGGGCGGTTGTCGAGCAGGTCTCGCGCGGCCCGGTCCAGTTCGGCGGCGAGCCTCTCCAGCAGGGCGGCCCGTTCGGCGTGGTCGTGGGTGATCGCGCATCGTCGCATCAGATCTCGGATGCGCACGACGGTGGTCCGTGGATACATCGAGAAGGGCACGTCCGCGGCTGTCATGCGCTTTCTCCCTGCGAATCCGGCGACACGCCGAGTACTACCGCATTCGCCAGACCTGGGCAGCGCGCCCGGGGCCCGCAACCCCGCAGTCGCGGCGTCCAACGCCGCCAGCGGAGCGCATTCCCCCAGCGTGTCAAGGTCTTGCCACTCAACCGAGCGGATTTTGGGTCGACGGCCGTCGGCAGCACCCGAGTGACCTCGTGCACTCCGCGCGGGAACTCCGCCGGATACCGATGAGTTCGCGGATCTGCTTCAGTCAGTATCGGCCGAACCGGAACAAAAGAATGATCGGCCGCGGGATCGGTACCGGGCGAGGAGCGCTTGGCCCGGACCCGCGCGTCGTCAACGAGACAGGAGATCCACCGATGGGCAAGATCCGCGTTCAGGAGTTCGTCAGCCTCGACGGCGTGTTCGAGAACCCGAGCTGGACCGCCGAATACGGCTTCACCGACGAGATGGGCGAGTCGATCGGCCACCTGACGGAATCCAGCTCAGCGATCCTGTTGGGACGCACCACCTACGAGATGTTCGCCCCGGCCTGGTCCGGCCGCACCGCCGAGGACGACCCGGGCGCGCCGTTCTTCAACAACTCCCCGAAGCACGTGGTGTCGTCCACCCTGACCTCCGCCGACGAGTGGCAGAACTCAACGGTGCTCGGGGCCTACGACCCTCAGGCGATCCGCAAGCTGAAGGAGGAGACCGACGGCATCTACATCAGCGGCAGCGGCACCTTGGTGCGCGCGCTGCTGGCCGACGGCCTGATCGACGAGCTGCACCTGCTGGTCTACCCGGTCGTCCTGGGCTCGGGGGCGAAGCTGTTCCCGGAGGGCACGCAGCGCATCCCGCTGACCCCGGCCGCGCAGGAAGCGTTCCGGAACGGGGTTGTGCACCTGACCTACGGCCCCGCCAAGTCCTGAGCCGCTCTGTTGAACAGATCCCGTGAGTGTGCGCCGTCCGGTTCTTTTTCGTTGCTATAGAGGCGGTTTCCAAACTCGTCCTGCGTGGCGGTGCACTACCGAACCGGGACCGCGCCTCCTCGCCGTGGAGGTCACACGAAGCTGCGGATGTGCTTGAGTCCTCGCGGGTGGTGTTCGAGTCGATCACGCTGAGCTTGCGGCTGCCGACTGTGACCGGGACCGGCGCGGAGGACGTCAGACGTACTCGCGTCGAGAGGGTCACCAGCGCGGTCTGGCCACGAACAGGGCGGCGATAATGCGTTCGACCATCCGTCGGTGCCGATCAAGTGCAGGCCTGGACTCGATCCGATGTAAAGACGTTGTGGAGCCGCCTGCCGTCGTCGGCGGCGACAGGCGGCCCAGGCGGCCCAGGCGGTCCGATCAATCCACCAGGCTTCGATGCCGCTCTCCCGCAGTGGGTGTCTGCCCAGTTAGGCCACCTGCGGGTACCGGCGTCCAGGTGCGCGACTGCCAGGTGCCGACGGACATTTCGGCGGTGATTCCCGGGCCGAACGCGGCGATCATGCCGCGGGCGGCGTCGGGCAGGGACCCCTCGTCGAACAGGCGTCGCAGCGCGTCGAGGACGACGACGCTGGCGATGTTCCCGTACTCGGTCAGGGTGGCCCAGCTGGCCGGAACGAGGTCTTCGGCACCTGCAGCAGGCGCCGGAGGTCCTCAAGGATGCGAGGGCCACCACTCCTGCCGATAGGTCGACGTAGGTAGCCGCAGTCGGTATCGTGGCCGATAGAGCCTGATGGCCGACGCTGGCATACACCACTTTTGTTGTTATATGCCATATTGCCGCAGGCAGACGCCGGTCGGCGCACCGTTGCCCTTTTGTACTAATTCCGCTGCCCGCTTGTACACCCCTTGGAAACTTTGACGACCGCCTCCGCTGCCAAGGCAGCACGATCAACCCCCGAAGGCCTTACGAACTCGACCACTTAAAAGGAACTGCCGGGGAACAAGACGTAACGTCCCGGTTTTTTGAAACATATTGTGGTAGGGGCGATTTCGTGGTGACCGAGGCGGAGCTTGCGGACCCACGTCACGATCGATGTGTCCACTGTGTACAAGTCGATGGTCGCCGCCAGCGGCCTACTACCGGGCGCCACCCTGATCGTGATGCCTTTCACGTGGTTCAACTGGCCAACAAGATGGTCGGCGACGTCCGCCGCCGGGTCTCCTTCGAGCCCTACCGGCGCCGTGGCCGCGTGGGTGATCCCGCGAAATCCGAATGCTCGTCGCAGCCGCTTTCCGGCCAGTGTTCAACGATCGAGAGGGTGAACGCGCTCTGCGGCTGCTTTCCTCGTTCCCCTTACTGAGCTTTCGCGATCTGGGGTGACGGCCGTGTGATCTCGACTGGCTGTGTCGATGATCAACCAGCGTGTGGTGGCGCGACGGGATCGGGCTGCGATCGAGCACGGCGGGTGTTCGGTGGCGCGGACGGTGTCGACGCCACGCTTGGCACAGGTGATGGCCTCGTCATAGTGTCGGGTCAGAGGTTGGCCAGTTCGACGCCTTTGACGCTCGGCCAACACCCGAAATCCCCTTCCGAAACACGAAGTCAGTTCTGGCGTTCCGCGACAACCTCCCAAGCGGGGAACTGGGCGAATCCGCCGCTGAATGCCACCTCGTCCCCGGAAGGTTCGGGAAGGTTGATCGCCGCACATACTGTGCGGAGCAGATCAAGAGTAAAGGCAACACTGATCACGCCAGGGGTGATGTCGGTGATGGCCCACCCCGCTGGCGGCAGCGTCGCATACAACTCGTCGCGGGTGATGCGGAACGGGCCGGGCAGTGTCGTCGGCAGCGCCTCGGAGACGCAGGTCATCAGGAGGCGAGCGTCTGTCCGGCACACTCTGTGCAACTCACGGATGTATACCTGGCGTTGCTCGATGGTTAGGCAGTGATACAGGGCGGAGTCGATCACCGTGTTGTAGGCAGTAGGCAACTTCAGGTCGATGGCGTCGGCGATCGTGAATCGCACCGGGAGGTCATCATTGGCACGAGTACGGGCAATATCCAATGCGTGCGGGGCGGCGTCGAACCCGGTGACCTGGTAGTTGTGCTGGGCCAACCACACTGCGTTGGAACCGGTGCCGCAGCCAGCATCCAGCACCTGCCCGGTTATTAACCCGGCGTCGTGCCAGCGCACTACTGTCGGACTTGGGTCAGCTGAATCCCACACGGGTATATCTAGGGAAATACCGGGTAGTGGCTTGCGAGCGTAGAGAGCATCATATTGGAGAGGGGTCAGATACAGTTCGCCGGTGGGCAGGATGGTCATGGTGGGATTCCTTCTAATCGGGGGGGCGCAGCGCCATAGCACCAGGGCAACGTCACGTTGAATCATGTGGTCCGTTGCGGCTTCGCGGATCATCCCACGCTCACCCGCCCACCAACGGCGGGATGGTCTGTGTTGACGTCGGCGTGGGTGAGGGGACGAGGCCGCTGTCAATGGCTTTTGGAGCGGTGGCTTTTGTGACGGCGAGGAAGGCGTGAGCGGGCCCCGCGAGGGTGATGTGCCGGCGCCGGGCGTGGTAGCGGCGTATCTGGTAGTGGTACGACTTCATTTTTCTCGCCCTGGAGCCATTCCTCGACACCCATTGTCTGGACACTGGTATTACGAGCAGTCGCTTTCTTCACTCCCGCCTACAAGCTTCATTGCGGCCGAAGTAACGAAAACCTCCTACACATCTAAGCTTCTGTCACACCCAACTGCCCAACCGTACATTCTTCGATGCCCTAACGGGCACACCACGTGACCTCGCTCCGTCACCCGAAGCCCTCATCGCCCTCGCCATGCTCGCCCTCGCCATGCTCGCCCTCGGCGGCCACCGACCCACCCTCCCCGGACGCGCCTAACCCACCCACGGAAGCAGCAGAAGAGCGATTTCGCGCGAAATCGACACGTGGCACGCGTGGCGAGCGGCGATTTCGCGCGAAATCGCCGCTCGCTCCGCTACCCGCAAGCATTCGAAGTGCTGTCCAGTTCGCCTCAGCCGGCGAGATCGCCTGAACCGGTCGGGGCGCCGAGGCGTAGCTCCAGGCCGTCCACCAGCGCTCGCAGGCCCTGCTCGAACAGGTCGTCTAGGACTAGGTCGTAGCCTTCAGCGGAGAGCGCGGTCAGCATCCTCGCGAACGTCGGGTAGCGGCCAGAACCGGTGATCGCGGCCAGCGCGGGCGCCTGGTTGTCCATCCAATCGTCCTCCGACAACCCGGATGAGCCGACGGCGTGCTGCTCGCGTTCGAGGTGAATCGCGATGCCCTGCACGTAGCTGAAGAACAGCACGTGCAGGTCGCACAGGTCGGCTGCGCCGAGGCTGAAGCCCTCGAACGCGGCGAGCGCCCATTCCGCGTGCACTGCCAGGTTGGGCAGCGGCACCGGGCGGGTGATCGGGCCGAGCTGGGCCAGCCACGGGTGCCGCCTGTACAGCGACCACAACGTTCGCGCGCCCAGTTCCAGGCGGGCGCGCCAGCTGGTCGGCGGCCGCGCCGGGTAGCCCCGCTCGCCGAATGCGGCGTCGGCCATCAACATGATCAGCTCGTCTTTGCCTGCCACATGCCGGTACGGCGCCATCGCCGCGACCCCGAGGCGGGCGGCGACGCCGCGCATCGAAAGCACGGCAAGTCCTTCGTCGTCGGCGATCTCGATGGCTGCCCGCACGATCCGCTCGCGGGTCAGACCTTGCTGCTGCCTGCGCGGCGCGGGGCCGCGGGTGGGCTGATGCGCCGGGCGGGACTTGGCCTTCGGCGCGGGCCTGCGGTCGGCGACCACGGTGCCGGAGCGGGGTTCGCCGCGCACCAGGCCTTCTTGGCTCAACGTGGCCAGAGCTTTGGCCGCGGTGGCCATGGCGACGCCCCATTCGGCGGCAATCCGGCGGGTGGAAGGCACCTTGGCACCCGGCGCCAGTTCGCCCTGCTCGATCCGGCGCCGGAGCTCGTCGGCGATGTTCAGATACCGCGGTTCTGACGGCACACCCACTCCATTCTGACCTAGTACAGATAGTCAACTGTACTAGATCAGTTTTGGACTTTTTAGCCATCTAGAGCAGTGTTCGCAGCGCAACCGCAACGAGCGTACGTCGAACACTGGAGGTAACCGATGCGGAACGTTCTGATCTCCGGCGCCAGCATCGCCGGCCCGGCACTGGCCTACTGGCTGCGGCGCAAGGGTTTCTCGGTGACCGTGGTGGAACGGACGCCCGGTCAGCGCAAGGGCGGCCAGGCGGTCGACATCCGCGGCGTCGCGCTTGAGGTGATGGATCGGATGGGCCTCGGCGAACACGTGCGGGCGGCTCGCACCCGGATGCGGGGTATGTCCATGGTGGACGGTGAAGGCAACGAGCTGTTCCGGTCCGAGGAGCAGGCTTTCAGCAGTGGCCGGTTGGGCAGCGAGGACGTCGAGCTCCTGCGCGAGGACCTGACGGCGATGCTGTACGAGGTGACCAAGGACCAGGTGGAGTACGTCTTCCACGACTCGATCTCCTCCTTGGAGCAGGACGAGCACGGTGTCCGGGTCGAGTTCGATCACGGTGGTTTCCGCACTTTCGACTTCGTGATCGGCGCGGACGGCGCGCACTCCGCCGTGCGCCGCCTGGCTTTCGGCCCTGAGCAGCAGTTCAGCAAGCACCTCGGCCAGTACCTGGCGATCTTCCCGGCGGCCAACTTCCTGGGCCTCGACAACTGGCAGATCTGGTTCCACGACGAGGAATCCGGTACCGGCGGGGCTATCTACCCGGTGCGCGACAACGCGGAACTACGGGTCACCCTCGGCTTCGTGTCCGAGCCGGTTACCTACGACCACCGGGACGTCTCGCAGCAGAAGCAGATTGTCACCGACCGGTTGGCCGGCCTCGGCTGGGAGGTCCCGAAGCTCCTGACGGCAATGGCCAACGCGCCGGACTTCCATTTCGACGCGATGGCGCAAATCCACATGGACCGCTGGACGACCGGCCGGGTCGCTCTGGTCGGCGATGCCGGCTACTGCGCCTCGGCGCTGTCCGGGCAGGGCAGCAGCCTGGCCCTGGTCGGCGCCTACGTGCTCGCCGAGGAGCTGAGCCGGTGCGACGTCGATCACGCCGCCGCCGTTCGCCGCCTACGAGCGGCGGATGCGCCCGTTCGTCGCCCTCAACCAGGCGCTGGCCACCGAGAACCCCGGTGGCCCCGCATCCGAGGAGTCGGTGGACCGCGCCAAGAACGGCGTCTCACTGGACATCGACGTGCCCGTCAGCGGATGAGCCGCCGACGATCTTAAGGGTGCCCGCTGACGGCGCGATGCCCAGTCCCCTATCCCTCAAGGTACATCGCGGGGTCAGCGCTGGTTCGCCTGTCGGCCATCTGGCGGAACTACGGTTCGTCCGAATTTCCGATCCTGTGTGGACGCACGCCGTGCGGACGCGCACTGGCCGAAAAGGTGGCACATGTCAGAGAACAGCGGCCCCAGCGCAGCAACCCCGTCCCGCCGCAAGGTCCTGTTAGCCGGCACGGCAGCCCTCGGTGCGGCAGCGCTGGGCAGCACCGGCCTTGGTGCCGTCGCCAGCGCCTCCCCCGGCGCGGGCGCCGTGCCGATCCGTGAGCCGTTCTCGCTCGGCGTCGCCTCCGGTGACCCGCTGCCTTCCGGCGTCGTGCTGTGGACCCGGCTGGCCCCGAATCCCCTCGCCGAGGACGGGCTCGGCGGCATGCCCAACCGGGTCGTGCCGGTGCAATGGCAGGTCGCCACCGACGAGCGGTTCCGCCGCATCGTCGCTGCCGGAAGCGAGATGGCCCGGCCGGAATCGGCGCACTCGGTGCACGTCGAGCTCGATGGCCTGGAACCCGGCACCGAGTACTTCTACCGCTTCCGGGTCGAGGGCGAGCTCAGCCGGGTCGGCCGCACGAAGACCGCGCCGCGCTTCGGCGCGCGGCTCGACCGTTTCGCGTTCGCCTTCGCCAGCTGCCAGAACTACCCCGTCGGCCACTTCAGCGCCTACTCCCACATGGTCGAGGAGGACCTCGACCTGGTCGCCTTCCTCGGCGACTACATCTACGAGGGCCCGGCCATGGGCACCATCGGCCGCCCGCACGTGCCCGCGCGCGAGATCTTCGGCCTCGCCGACTACCGCACGCGACTCGCCCAGTACAAGACCGACCCGGATCTGCAGGCCGCGCACGCCGCCTTCCCGTGGGCGATCGTCTTCGACGACCACGAGGTCGAGAACAACTGGGCCGGCGACCGCTCCCAGCCGGACAACGAGCCCGACCAGGACCCGGCCGTCTTCCGCCAGCGCCGCGCCGAGGCGTTCCAGGCCTACTACGAGAACATGCCGCTGCGCGCGACGCAGCGCCCGTCGGGCGCGAACATCCGCATCAACCGCCGGCTGACCTTCGGCGACCTGGTTGACTTCCACCTGCTGGACACGCGCCAGTACCGCGACTTCCAGGACCAGGCCAAACGCCTGGACCCCGCGCGCACGATCCTGGGCACCGACCAGCGCGACTGGCTGTTCGGGAACCTGCGCGGCCAGACCGCCAGCTGGAACGTGCTGGCGCAGCAGGTCTTCTTCTCGCAGCGCGACTTCACCGCGGGCGACGCCGATTCCTTCAGCGATGACGCCTGGGACAACTACGTCGTGGAGCGCAACCTCGTGCGCGACCAGTTGGCCAAGGCTTCCAACCCGGTCGTGATCACCGGCGACGTGCACGCCAACTACGTCGCCGACGTCAAGGCCAACTTCGACGAGCCGGCCTCGGCGACCGTGGCCACCGAGCTGGTCGGCACCTCGATCACTTCGAACGGCAACGGCGTCGACCAGAACCCCACCGACGCGGTCCAGCTCCAGGAGAACCCGCACATCAAGTTCATCAACCGCAATCGCGGCTACGTCCGCAACACCATCACCCACTCGGAGTGGAAGGCCGACTTCCGCGTCATCGACTACGTCGAGACGCCCGGAGCTCCCGTCCGCGACCGCGCCCGCTTCGTGATCGAGAACGGCCGCCCCGGCGCCCAGCAGGTCTGACCGCCAGGGTGCGGGTGCGGGATTTCCGCACCCGCACCCGGCTTTCAGCCCGGGGTTCGGTCAGCGGCCGGAGAGCGGGATGACCTCGCCGGTGCAGCGGCCGTCCGGGATGCATCAACCAACCCACTCGCTGCCCCCATAGGCCAACGAACACTCGTGAGCGCGAAGGCCGCTAGAATCCACCTCTAGAATCCACCTCCGCGCTCACGAGCCTGCGCCAGCTAATCGAACTGCCCGCTCTTGACCCGAGTGGTGAAAGCATTTCATTGTGCCGGGCTCACAACGAAAAACCCGCCATCGAGATCTTTCGAGTCGCGCACACCCACGGCCTCATCCGAGACCGCCACCTCCACCACCGAACGAGCCAGGAAATGGGTCCGCAACCACTGCGCCCAATTCGAGAAGAAGAAACGAGACTGACATGCTCGGCGACGACCGCTGGCCCCCTCCCGTCCTTGCATCGGCTGCGACACCTGCGTCCTGACCACCGCAGTCGAACTCGAAAACCAACGTCTCGAAGAATTCCGCACCAACCTCGCCGCCGAACGAAAGGCCGCCTACGACGAAGGATCACGGCGGCTTCGCAGACATCGTTACGGCTGGTCAACCGCGACCGGCTGGGCGGTGACAACTCGCGGTCATGCGGTTCCGGCTGCTCTCGGCCAGCATTGGACGGGGGTGTGACCCGCTGACGCGAGGGGCAAGGTCGGGATGGGGATCGTCGTCGATCTGAACCGCTGCCAGGCATTCGCGCAGTGCGTCTTCATGGCAACAGAGGTGTTCGCGTTGCACGGCGAAGAAGCGTTGCTGTACCAGCCGCGCGTTGACGAGGCGCACCGCGACGACGTGCTGCGTGCGGCTGCCGCCTGCCCGGTCCAGGCGATTCTGGTGGACCGCCTCGACACGTCCCGGGAGACGAGCGCCGATGACCGCTGACAGCCTCCTGAAGGCGCTCCGCGAAGAAGGCCGCATCGTGATCGTCGGCGCCTCGCTGGCCGGACTGCGCGCCGCCGAACAACTGCGCGAGGAGGGCTTCACCGGTTCCCTCACCTTGATCGGGGACGAGCCGCACGAGCCGTACGACCGGCCCCCGCTGTCCAAGCAGGTGCTGATCGGCCGGGCGCTGCCGGAGGACACCGCGCTTCCCCGGCGGCGCGCCATCGATGCGCAGTGGCGGCTGGGCGTCGCCGCGATCGGGCTCGACCGCGACCGCAGGCGCGTCCGGCTGGCCGACGGGGAGGACGTCGAGTACGACCGCCTGCTGATCGCCACCGGCGTGGCTTCCGGCCGTGGCCGCACGAGACCGAGGCCGCGCTGGATGGTATGTGCGTGCTGCGCACGAGGGAGGACACCGCCCGGCTCGACCGCCTGCTGTCCAGGAGGCCTAGCCGGGTGCTGATCGTCGGCGCCGGTTTCACCGGCGCGGAGATCGCCTCGGCCTGCCGGGAACGCTGCGGGTAGCTGGGTGGTGAGCATGGCGAGGATCAGCAGGGTGAGCAGGACGAACGTGCTGAGCTGGATCCAGAACATCGGTGGTTCTCCTTCGGTTGGGCGAGGGGTGTCAATTTCGCGAGAAATTGGCGTTCACCCGGGTGACGGTCAATTTCTCGCGAAATTGCGCCGTCCTCTTCGGGCCGGTCGTGCAGCTCCGCCACGTTCGGGCTGGCTGGGTGGTGTGGACCCGCAAGGCGGTGGCCGATCCGGGGGGTGCGGCGCTGTCGGCCGGACACCGGTGGTGGGCAAGCGGCAAACGGTTCAGCGTGAACGCGATGTGCGCGATCGGTAACAAGGGGCGAGCTGTACTTCACCGTCTACACCGGCTCGTTCAACGCCGGCGTGTTCGTGCCGTTTCTGAACCGGCTGACCCGTCACCTGGACCGTAAGGTCGACCTGATCGTCGACGGTCACCCTGTCCACCGCCGCAAGACCGTCCGGAAGTGGGTGGACGATCGCGCTGCGTCGATCGAGATGCACTTCCTGCCCAGATACAGCCCCGAGCTCAACCCGGACGAGATTCGCAGGCGCCGACCTCGAACGGACAGTGATGATGTGTGTAGTGACGCCGCTGGTGGGTCTGACCCTCGAACGGACTGACGGCTTGCCTGTCCTGGAACGGATCTGTCGGCCTTACCGGGCGTTGCTACGCACGCGGCCGGACGGGCGTTTGTGACCTTATAGGAGCTTGGCTAGAAGCCCCGTCACTGTCTTGTCCTCCCGCCCGACCGGCGCGTGCCGCCCGAGGTAACGGACACAAGGACGGACAGGACCAGCATGACGCAAGAAAGCCCGCGGGTCATCGGCGGAGTCGATTCCCATGGCCAGACCCATCACGGCGCGGTGATCGACCAGGTGGGCCGGCACCTGGCCGACAAGGAGTTCCCCACCACCACCGATGGCTACCGGCGGCTACTGGAATGGATGCGGTCGCACGGACAGCTCGTCGCGATCGGGGTCGAGGGAACCGGTGCCTACGGCGCCGAGCTCGCCCGGGTACTCACCGCCTCTGGCATCACCGTCATCGAGGTGGATCGCCCCGACCGTAAAACCCGTCGCCTAAAAGGAAAAACAGACCCGATCGATGCCTACGCCGCAGCCACCGCGGTCCTGGCCGAACGCGCCACCGGCATCCCGAAAAGCCGTGACGGTGTGGTCGAGGCCATCCGCGCCCTGCGCGTGACCCGCACCAGCGCGGTCAAAGCCCGCACCCAGGCGATCAACCAGATCCATTCACTGCTGGTCTCCGCACCCGCGGTGCTACGCGAACAGACCATTGGCCTGAACACCGCCGCACTGATCACCACCCTGGCCCGGCTACGACCCGGCCAGGACCTAGCCCACCCGGCGACGGCCACCCGCGCCGCCCTGCGCCTACTGGCACGGCGCTACCAGGCCCTCGACACCGAGATCGCCGAACTCGACAACGCCATCGCCCCGCTGATCCTGCAGGCCTGCCCGGAGCTGCTGGAACTCCGCGGCGTCGGCACCCAGACCGCCGGTACCCTCCTGGTTGCCGCCGGCGACAACCCCGAACGCATGCGCTCCGAAGCCGCGTTCGCCCACCTCACCGGAGCCGCCCCCATCCCCGCCTCCTCCGGCCGCACCGACCGCCACCGCCTCGACCGCGGCGGCAACCGCGCCGCCAACAACGCCCTCTACACCATCGTCCTGGTCCGCATGCGCCACGACGAACGAACCCGCGCCTACGTCGAACGCCGCACCCAGGAAGGACTCACCAAAAAAGACATCATCCGCTGCCTCAAACGCTACGTCGCCCGCGAGGTCTACCACGCACTCACCACCACCCCCACAACACAACAAACCCCTCCAAAAACCGCCGCTTGACATCTATAGGAGCATCCGTCTCCACCGGTTCAGCCCCGAAAACCCGCGACGAGTTGAAACAAGCGGTCCGCTCCTTCCTTCACCGGCTCCAAAATTCGCCTGGCCGAGTTCGCTCCTACTTCGGCAAACCCGAAGTCCGCTACGCCGCCTGACATCACACATTTGCCCTACGAATAAATAACAGCCGCAGCACGCTGCCCGGGCGGGAACCGGTGGATCACCTCCGGTCCGCTTTTCCTTGATGGGCAACGTGAATCCCGCGCGATCAGCGAAAATGTGCGGCCGCCTGAACCGCGATCGTGTTCCGCGCCGGCGAGCCGCCGCTGCTTCGCGATCATCACAGCGTGATCATTGATCTCCTGCCCCCGCGACATTGAGCGTTCCAGCTCGCTGAACCAGCTCGCTACCACCACCCGTTTCGGTGACCAGCCGGGTACGCGCCGATTCTCGTGTCCATAGTTGGGAACGGATTCCCGTCGCGAGGAATTTCCGCTTCTACGTGAACAGAACTCGTTTCCAGGAGGTCAACGATGGCAGCTGTGTCCGAATTGGACCACGCGGTTACCGACTACCAACTCCCGCACGCCTACTGGCTGGCCAAGGCGGCGAAACTCGCCTAATAGGCCGACGAGGCCGAGATCCGCGAGACCACACGGCAGTGGGGCTTCCACGACTGCGACTACTTCCACGCCGAACTCGACGCGTCCTTCCCCATCGAGGACACCCAGGGCTTCGTCGCCCGCAGCGACAAAATGATCATCGCCGCATTCCGCGGAACCGAGCCGCGGAAGATCAAGGACTGGCTCACCGACACCAACACTCTCGCCGCCCCCGGCCCCGTCGGCAAGGGGCTCGTGCACATGGGCTTCAGCCGGGCCCTGGACTCGATCTACCCGCGGGTCCGCGACGCCGTCAAGCGCTTCAAGGACAACGGCCAGACCCTGTGGTTCACCGGGCACAGCCTCGGCGGCGCCCTCGCCATGCTCGCCTCCGCCCGAATGTACTTCGAGGACCCCAACTTGCTGCCCGACGGCGTCCACACCTTCGGCCAGCCGCAGACCTGCGACCGGTTGCTGGCCACGCCCTACAACCAGGCGCTCACCTCGCGGGTGTTCCGGTTCGTCAACAACAACGACATCGTTGCCCAGCTTCCGCCGGAACCGGTCTTCCATCACGTCGACCAGATCCGCTATATCGACAGCAAGGGCAAGCTGCACGAGAAGATGACCGTCACGAGCGGGCTCGCGGACCGCTTCAAGGGCGTCACCGCCGACGTGTTCGCCCCGGCCTCCGACGGGTCCGCGACCACATGATCGACCGCTACCTCGAGGCCATCGAGAAGAACATCACCTGACCGGCAGTCGGTTCGCCGGCAGCCCGCAACATCCGGTGCGTGGGCTGTCGGCGACGGCTTGGCCCCAGCGACGAAGGGTTCAACCTGCCTCAAGCGCGGGCTGCCGGTCCGGATGCCGCAGCGTCACTTCACGACGCGCATCAGCATGTTCGGGCCCGTCATGTCCAGGACTTCGAGCTTGATGTTGGTCCCGCCCGGGTGGTCGAACAGCCGGACGCCGTCGCCGAGCAGCACGGGCGTAATCCAGACCAGGATCTCGTCGAGCAGCCCCGCCTCGATCAACTGCTTGGCGACGTTGGCGCCGAGCACGCTGACGACCTTGTCGCCAGCGGCTTCCTTCGCCATCGCGACCGCGGTTTCGAGGTCGCTGACGAACGTGACGTCGGGCACCGGGGTGTCCGGGATGTTGTGGGTGAGCACGATGCTCGGTCCCGTCCACTGCCCGCCGTAGGCGCCCTCGCTCTCGGTCCCCTTGTTCGGATCGTCACCGCGGAAGGTGTTGTTGCCGATCAGGAGGGCGCCGACCTGGTGCACGATGGCAGCCGTGGCCGGATCTGATTCCAGCACCAGCTCGCCCAGCCAGGACATGTCACCGCCCGGTCCCGCGATGAAACCGTCCAACGACATGCTGCACTGGTACTGCACCGTGCTCATGAGCACCTCCGCGTGATCCACACCGCTGGGCGCGGTTCCCGCACGCTACCAGCGACTCGCCAGCCGCATCGCCGATTCCGGAATCGCCAACCTGTACAAGCGAAGATGTCGCGGACCAGGAAGCTCCGCGACATCTTCGAATTGTCCGATGTGGACGGTGCTCGTCGGTCTCCCGACCGCGAGCCGGTCAGTCGGTGCCGAACTCCATCGCGGCGCGGTCGAGCGTCTCGCCTTCGCCGGAGACCGGAACCTCGCCGCGCGCGGCGATTGCCTCGGCTCCGCCCTGCGGCATCGCGCCGATCAGCCCGGTCGAGGCCGCCTGGGCGGCACCGATGAACGCGGGGCTGGTGCCGACCATGCCGAGACCGGCGTACTGCTCCAGCTTGGCGCGCGAGTCGGCGATGTCCAGGTTGCGCATGGTGAGCTGGCCGATCCGGTCCACCGGGCCGAACGCCGCGTCCTCGGTGCGCTCCATCGACAGCTTGTCCGGGTGGTAGCTGAAGGCTGGACCGGAGGTGTTGAGGATCGAGTAGTCCTCACCGCGCCGCAGCCGCAGCACGACCTCGCCGGTGACCGCCATGCCGACCCAGCGCTGCAGCGACTCGCGCAGCATCAGCGCCTGCGGGTCGAGCCAGCGGCCCTCGTACATCAGCCGACCGAGCCGCCGACCCTCGTTGTGGTAGGCCGCCAGGGTGTCCTCGTTGTGGATCGCGTTGACCAGCCGCTCGTACGCGGCGTGCAGCAGCGCCATGCCGGGGGCCTCGTAGATGCCGCGGCTCTTGGCCTCGATCACCCGGTTCTCGATCTGGTCCGACATGCCCAGGCCGTGCCGGCCACCGATCGCGTTCGCCTCCATCACCAGGTCGACCGGGGTGGCGAACGCCTTGCCGTTGATCGTCACCGGGCGGCCCTGCTGGAAGCCGATGGTCACGTCCTCGGTGGCGATCTCGACCTCGGGGTCCCAGAACCGCACTCCCATGATCGGGTCCACGGTCTCGATGCCGGTGTCGAGGTGCTCCAGGGTTTTGGCCTCGTGGGTGGCACCCCAGATGTTGGCGTCGGTCGAGTAGGCCTTCTCGGCGCTGTCGCGGTAGGGCAGGTCGTGCGCGAGCAGCCACTCCGACATCTCCTTGCGGCCGCCGAGCTCGGAGACGAAGTCCGCGTCGAGCCAGGGCTTGTAGATGCGCAGGTGCGGGTTCGCGAGCAGGCCGTACCGGTAGAACCGCTCGATGTCGTTGCCCTTGAACGTCGATCCGTCGCCCCAGATCTGCACGCTGTCCTCGAGCATCGCCCGGACCAGCAGGGTCCCCGTGACCGCGCGACCGAGCGGCGTTGTGTTGAAGTACGGGCGCCCGCCGGAGCGGATGTGGAACGCACCGCAGGTCAGCGCGGCCAGGCCCTCCTCGACCAGCGCCGCGCGACAGTCGACCAAGCGCGCGATCTCGGCACCGTAGGTCAGCGCGCGGCCGGGCACCGAGGCGATGTCGGGCTCGTCGTACTGGCCGATGTCGGCGGTGTAGGTGCACGGGACGGCACCCTTGTCGCGCATCCACGCGACCGCGACCGAAGTGTCGAGGCCGCCGGAGAAGGCGATGCCGACGCGCTCGCCGACGGGCAGGGAGGTGAGAACCTTGGACATGAGAGAAAGTATGCATCGTGATGAATGACCATGCAAATCCGGGGGTCGCCTCCGCCCGAACGCACGCGGCCGACCACCAGAAGCATTCACCACACACCCCTGGCCAGCCAAGTTCCATCCGGAACACTCAATCGATACAGATCCACCGGGGCAGGAACTTCGACTTCGCACCATGGTCGACCAGCGTTCGATGCTCCTCCGAGGTCTTCGCGATGCCCAGAGACGCGCTCTCGGCGGCATGAGCGTGCGCTGGATGATGATGTTCTGTCTCGCTAATGGCCACGTTCTGCGACTACGGCATGGTTCGAGGTCGTGGCCGTTCGACGTTGGCACACCACGGTTTGCCGTGTCAGTTGGGGATGACCGGAAGGTACAGGTTTGAGGCGTGGTCGCCGCCGAGGTGGATGGTGGCACCGTGTCCGCTTCTGCGGTCGCCTGGGTCGTTGTGCGCGAGCAGTCCCATGTTGTCGTCGTCGGCTTGGACGCGCAGTTGGAGGCGCTGCCCGGGTTCGAGTGTGATGGAGATGGGCCAGATCTCCACTTCGAGCAGGGTTGGGACGCCGGGTTCGAGGGGCTGGATCTCGTCGTGGCTGTGCCACGGGCGGTGCGCAAGGGTGCGTTCGGGGTCGAGTTTGCGGTGGGAGGCGCGCAGCCAGCCGATGCCCATCGGCACCGGTGTGGCTGCCCCGCCGGGACCGATCGCGGGGATGCGCTGGCCGTCGACGTCGTACTGTTCGAGTTGGACGAAGACGTCCAGGTCGCCGGCGATGTGCGAGACCCACAGCCGCAGGGCGAGCGGGCCGGTGAGTTCCAGCCGTTCGGTGGCGGTGAAATCGAAGGTGGCCGGGTACGGCGCCCGGCCCTCGGCCGGCTGATGCCAGCTGAGTTCCTTCTGCCCCAGGTAAAGCTGGCGCCACTGTGTGCGGGGAAGCGGCCAGTTCTGTTCGTCGCGCCATTCGACGTCGTGGCCGCGCCGGATCGCGAGCCGGACGGGCGGGACGCCGTCCATCGCGGTCTGGTCGCCGCCGAGGAAGCGTTGCAGGAACCACAACTGGAGGTCCTTGGCCCAGTCCGCGTAGTAGGGGTCGATGTGGGAGCCGACGTGGACCACGAGCCATTTGTACTCGGAGGCGGCGTCGAGCCACCCTTCAATGTTGCCGCGCAGATGCAGGTGGATCGAGCCCCAGTTCCCCGCCGACAGCACGGGCACCCGCACTTGGGCGAGGTCGACGGTTCGCTCGCGGTACCAGTCGTCGAGCAGCTCGCGTGATCTGAGGTCGTCGGGCATGCTGGCGTGGTCGTCGCCCAGCTGCGGGATGATCTGTCGTTGCCACCAACTCTCGGTGGCGTTGGTGTAGATGCCGCCCTGGCGGCCCCCAGTCGCGGTAGAAGTCGGTGCAGCCTGGCTGGCCGCCGCCGAGCACGTGCTGGCCACCGGCGGCATCGAGGAGTTCACGGTCGCAGCGGTCGCCGAGCAGGCCGGTGTGTCCGTTGGCGCGATCTACCGGCGGTTCACCGGCAAGGAGCAACTGCTTCACGCGGTCAAGGACCAGCTGCTCGGCCAGCTGGAAACCGGTGTCGCGGAGGCACGCCGTTCAGCGGAGCCCGGACTGGACGGCGTGATCGCCGCGTTCACCCACGCGATGGCGCGCACCTTCTCCCACCACGACCGGATCTTCCCCGACCTGCTCAGCGGCCAACGCGCGGAAGGGGTCGAGCGCGGCCTGCAGGCGCTCGCGGTCGTCCAGGACGCCCTCGCCGAGGCAGCCGAGCCGTACGGGGACGACATCCGCAGGGCGGACCGCGGGCTGGCCCTGCGGGTGGCCGCCCGCACCATCACCAGCTCGTGCGTGCACCGGGCCGCCACCTGCCAGTCCTGGCCGGATGGGTTGACCTGGACCAGCTGGGCCGACGAGACCACCGAGATGGCCGTGGCCTACCTGACCTCACCACAACGCACTACGCGCCAGTGATCGTGTCCGCATCGCCGCCACGACCCGAAAGCCGGTTCAACATCACCCATGAGGCGACGCAGCCGTTCAGGAAACGTGTGAAAACGTGTCCTGTGCCGTCGCCTTGCGGCAGGGCGTTGACCCGTACCTGGTGGGTCTGGGTCTTCCCGTGGCGGTACCCACTGCCCGTATGGTGCAGCCGCCGTAACTACCCCAGCGCCACCTCCAAATGCTTCGGATTCGGGATGACGTCCCCAGTGGACAGCACCGCCAGTGACTTCACACCGAGATCCACACCCAACACCGCATCCGGTTGTGTGGGTGCGGGATCGGAGCGGGTGACTTCGACAGAGAATGACACCTGCCACCGGCCCCGCCTGTAGGACACCGTCGCCGACACAATCCGCGCCGTGCCCTGATCGATCCGCCGCGACAGCTTCCGTGTCGACTCATGCGTTCGCACGACCCCGATGCGGGGTAGCTTCACGTCTGCGGTCGGTGTCGACCAGGCCGAGTGCGCCGGTGGTGAACCGGCACGACAACACCGCCCGGTGCTTGGACTTCCCCCGGGGAAAGCGGACCTTCGCGCCCTTACGGGTGCCGTTACGGGAATCGGCCCAGTTCTTCAGCCCTTGCGCCAGATCCGCCAGCCCCGACGAATATGTCTCCTTCGAATTCTCCGTCCAGCACGGAGCGATCGCGTCCTTGACCTGATTCCACAGCTTCCGCAAACCGTAAGCCGACCACGAGACTGCAGGAGTGAGCAGTTCCTCGGCGATGCCGTAGGAGCGCTCGGCTTCGCGTTGCGCCAGATTCGCCTTCACCAACCCCAAACCCCAGTTGAACGCGAACCGCTGCGCACCACAATTCGACCGCAACACCACTTCCTGCTCCGGTGTCGGATCCAGCACGAACCGATACGCCTGAAAAACCGTACCCACAACAGCCTCACCCGGCACCCGACATGCCCAGTGCTTTGATCACGCACCGAGACCACATATTCTACAGTCAGTAAGATCTGTGTCGGCGCAGTGTCACCACTGTCGCATCCCTGGGAACCACAACAGGCAGGCCCTACGCGAAACAGCACATACAGACAAAGAACAACACAGATCGCCGAACCGCTTCTAACCCTCACGCAGCAGGAACCAGCCCCGCAGCGACGTCGGGACGCCACCCGGGGCTGTTCGATTGCCCGGATTGGCGGTCAGTCCTTTTCGGCGTAGACGGCGGTTTCGAGTGCAGCCACGGGCATGCTCCGGCCGGCCGGTGCGAGATAGCGGTCGGCGTACTCCTGCGGGCCCAGCTGCTCGACCTGCCGCCAGCCGTAGCCCGCGAGGAAGTCTCCGATCTGCTCGGGGTCGAGCCCGAAGCGCCAGAGCTTGCGCCTGACCACGTATTCCTCGTGCAGCGCCTCGCCACCGCGCAGCGATGTCCCGTCGAGAAAGTCCTCGCGGAGGAAGGTGCACACGAGCCGGCTGCCGGTGGCTGCCGACCCCAGGAACTCGAACATCGCGCGCACCGACTCCCCGGCCATGTAGGGCGTGACGGCTTCCGCGATGAACAACGTCGGCTGCTCGGGCCGGTAACCGTGCGCCGAGAGCGCCGCCGGCAGCTCACCGGATTCGAGATCGACCGGCACCAGCGCCACGGATTCGCCGAGCCGTCCGCGCAGCAGGTTCCGCTTGCGGTCGATGTTCTCGGGCAGGTCCACCTCGTAGATCCGGGTGCGCTGCGGATCGGGTTGCCGGTGGGCGCGGGTGTCGAAGCCGGCACCGAGGATCACCACGGCCTCGACGCCCGCGCTCACGGCGTCCGCGAACCTGTCGTCGATGTAGCACTTCCGGCACAGCGTGCTCGCCCAGATTCCCGGCATCTTCCGCTCGGTCGCGTTGATCAGCCATCGGCGGACCGGCCGGAACCTGGTCAGCGCCACGAGCGGCCGCACCCCAGCGGGCAGGAACCGCTGGGCCAGTTCGTCGCGCACCAGCGGGTTGCCGTCGCGCTGATCGACCGCGACGAACGCGATCGGGCCTACCGCGGTCCGGGTCGCACCATTGCCCACGTCGCCTCCACTCCAATCCGATAAGATATGTCCCGCGCAAGTCTTACAGTCGAATCCATTACTCTGCAAGGAAAATTCCCTTGTCCACCCAGAAGTGTCCAATGTAGATGTCGAGGCGCGCCCGCTTCGCTATGTTCGCGACGAGCCCCCGGCAGAAGGAGATGCGGTGCAACGATCGCAGGAAATCCCGATCCACATGCGGCGGACCGGGTTCGACCCGGTTCCCGAACTCAGCTCGCTGCGGCAGCACGACGGCATCGTCCGGATCACCAGCGGTTTCGGCGTGGACACGTGGCTGATCACCCGTTACGCGGACGTCCGCAGCGTACTTTCCGACTGGGAGAGCTTCAGCAACACCATGCAGGCCGGCATCCTGGAGTCCGAAGCACCGGAGCCCGGCGACGATGCGAACGCCATTCGCGCGACGCTCAACCTGCTCGCTTCCGACCCGCCCGAGCACACCCGGCTGCGCCGGACCGTCGCACCGGAGTTCACGGCCCGTCGGCTGCGCCGGCTGGAGCCGCGGATCACCGGGATCGTCAACGATCACCTCGACGCCCTGGAGCTCTCCGGCGCGCCAGGCGACCTCGTTCCCGCCTTGACCAACCCGGTTCCGGTGCTGGTCATCTGCGAGCTCCTAGGCGTCCCGCACGAGGACCGCGAGGACTTCCAGAAGCGCACCGACGGCTTTCTCGACATCGCCACGTCCAATGCGGAACGCGCCGCGCTGCAGGCCGAATCGCACGCCTACATGGCAAAGCTCGTCGCCCGCAACAGGGTTGAGCCCGGCGACGGGCTGCTGGGACGGCTGGTGAGCCGGCACGTCGAGCTCGACGACGCGGAACTCGTCGGCCTGGCCAGCCTGCTCCTGCTGGCCGGGTCCGAGACCACGTCGAACATGCTCGCGCTGGGTACGTTCGCCCTGCTGCGGCACCCCGAGCAGCTCGACATGCTGCGGCGGGACCCCGGGCTGGTAGACGCCGCGATCGAAGAGCTGCTGCGCTGGTTGTCCATTCTCCACAACACCACCGCGAAGGTCGCCACCCGGCAGGTGCAGATCGCCGGGCGAACGATCAACGCCGGTGACCTCGTGATGTGCTCGCTGCCCGCCGCCAACCGCGACCCGGATTTCGTGGTGCGGCCGGACGAGCTGGACATCACCCGTCCGGCGTCGCGGCACGTCGCGTTCGGGCACGGACCGCATCACTGCATCGGTGCGCCGCTGGCCCGCCTGCAGATGCGGATCGCGCTTCCCGCTCTGCTCGGCCGGTTCCCCGGGCTGCGGCTGGCCGCCGAGCCCGGGTTCCGCTCCGGCCACCTGACCCACGGCCTGGATTCGCTGCCGGTCATGTGGTGATCCGATACGGCGGACGCGCCCCCTGCTGGGGGGCGCGTTGTCAGGTCATGGCCCAATGCCGCTTAGCCTATTTTGATCATGCTGCTGTGTGGGTGAGTTGGATGCTGGGCGGGCTGTCGTGGCGGGTTCCGGTGTCGGTGGGTTTTTTGACTCGGTAGGCGTTGTGGCGGCCGCGTTTGATCACGCGGGGGTAGCTGCGGTGGCGGCGGCGGGGATTGAGGTTGCGGGCGGCGGTGATGTCGGAGGTGATAGCGGCCAGAGATCGTTTCTGGTGTTCAGGGGGAAAAAGCCGCCGGATCGGCGATCCGGCGGCGGACGATGCGGACGGTGCGGGTGAATTTGACCCGGTCGGGGTCGATGTCGGCTTCGGTGGCCGCCCGGCAGATCAGCGCGCTGATCGCGTAGTGGGTGAGCAGGTAGCCGTAGAGCTCCTGGCGGACCATGTCGGGGCTTTTCGACCGCAGCACTCTTCCCGGTCCGCGCAGGACGGTTTTGATCTGTCCGTTGGCGGTTTCGTGTTCCCAGCGGTGGTGGTAGCTCTCGGCCAACGCCGCCGCCGGCGCTGCGGTGGGGTCGGTGATAGTGGTGATCAGCCGGATCAGTTCGCCCTTGCCGTTGCCGTCGCGGTCGGGCACCGTGTATTCCACGACCCGCACAATCCTGGCCTGATCAGGAGGGAGATCCTCGCCGCGGGCGGCGGCGTCGATGAGCGCTTGCCGTGCCCTGCCCCGGATTTTCGCCTCGATCAGCACCGAGCGGTAGGAGCCGTCATACAGCGATCCCAGCACCGGCAGCCTCGTGTTGGACTTGACGCGCCACAATAGCTCCGCACCCGTGTCAGCCGCGGTGCACCAGTCCTGCCAGGTGTAGAAGTTGCGGTCGGCGATCAGCAACCAGCCAGGCTGCAGGCGCCCGTACAATCGCCTCGCCAGGGTCTGTTCCCCGCTGCCCTTGCCGGTGACCCCACCGATTTCAGCGTCCACCATCGCATGCGAGCCGCACTCGCTGACCGACACCACACGGACCTTCGGAAACGCCGACCGGCTCTCCCCCGAGCCGCCGTATCCGAACTCCGCGCCGTTGGCCTTGGTGTCCGGTGCATCCCACTCGAACCCGTCGATGGCCATCAACCGCCACGGCCCGAGAAACGCACCCCGGGTCAGCTCCCCGGCCACCGGGACCGCGACCCGGGCGAACAACTCCGCAAGCGGCTCGGCCCCCAACCGCTGACGAGCCTGGGTGATCCCACCCGAAGTAGGCAGACTCCACTGCTGATCCCAGCAGCCCCACGCCGCCAGCGTATCGGTCAGCCGGGCCGCGACTTCCTCATAATCCTCCGTGGCGAACAACGCCATCGCCATCACGAAATACACCATGACGTGCGGCGGAAGCTTCCCATCCGAGCGCTTGGCCTGCCGCCCCGCCGCGACGATCACTTCATCGACCACATCCCGAGGAACCGACGAGGCCAGCACCCCCAGCGAAACCAGATCCGTCAACCGGGCACCAGCCACCACGCCATCATCCACCACACCCGAGATCATCCCCGCCACCAACAACAAGATCAACTCAAGCTAAGCGGCATTGGGTCATGGCCCCGGTGTGCTGGTGTTCGGCCGACCGCGCAGCGGCGTCGGGCCTGACCGGGATCACCAGGTGGGTCGGCGCGGGGGCGTTGTCGTCGACGCTCGCGGTGAACTCCCTGCCGTCGTCGCGGCAGACGAACTGCATGACCTGCCGGCCCGCCGCCGCGGCCCGGATGAGCCCGCCGGTGGTGGCCCACACCCCGGACAGGTAGAAGTTCTCCAGCCCGGGCAGTCGCGGTCCGTGCTTCTTGATCACCTTCTCCATCGTCTCGCCGCCCTCGACGAACGGCTGCCAGCCGAGCACCGTGCCGTCGTAGTTGCCGGTGTAGCGGACCTGGGTCAGCGGTGTGGAGATGTCGCGGACGACCACCGCGTCCTTCAGGCCCGGGTAGCGCTGGTCCAGGAAGTCCACGATCACGTTCTTCACCTGGCGCTTCGCCGCGTAGTACGCGGTGCCGCGGCGCACCGAGAGGGTGTGCCGCGGCTCGCCCTTGCGTATCCGGGTGGCCTGCTCCGGGCCGGTGGACAGCGCGCGCCACGGCTCGATGTCGCAGAAGTAGGTGGCGTAGACGATGGTCTTCCCGTGCGGTGCCAGCTCCGGGTAGTGCGAGCTGCGGAACTGGACGTTGATGCTGGGGTGCCGGATGCCGATCAGCTCGCCGGCCAGCGCCCCGTCGAGCAGGTGGGTGGTGCACGGCTCGCCGTCCGGGAAGGGCCGGTCCAGGCCGAGGAAGAGCGCGAAGTACCCCGGGAAGATCATGCCCGGCTCGTTGATCGTGCTGGTGTAGAGCTCGCGGTGGGTGTCGGTCAGGTAGCGGCCACCGAGCAGCTTCATCGTCGTGGTGTGGCCGTCGCAGGCCGACACCACGATGTCGGCCCGGAACTCGGACCCGTCGCTGAGCCGCACCCCCACCGCGCGGTCGTTCTCGACCAGCACCTCCTCGACCTTCGCGTGGTAGGTGATCTCGCCGCCTAGCCGGCGGTAGCGCCGTTCGATCGACTCCGCCAGGCCCAGCGATCCGCCCTCGGGCACCCCGGCCGAACCGTTCGCGTGCGCCGCCAGCTGGAAGTAGAACGGCAGCACCGGGAACGCCTGGTGCTTCTCGTAGAGGATGAAGTTGAACGCCTCCCGCAGCAGCGGATCGCGGAACTTCGCGGAGTAGTCCGTCATCAGCGTGCCTATCGATTTGCGGATGAGGTTGAAGTAGGGCGCGAAGGACGCCAGCATCCGCCAGCGTTCGAAGGTCCCCATCAGGCCGACCGGCTTCAGGAAGGGGTAAACCGACAGCAGCTTGCGGAACTTGCGCAGTCCGTTGCAGAAGTCCCGGATCAGCCGCGCGTCGGCCGGCGAGAGGTCGAGCAGGTGCGCCTGCAGCCGGTCCGGGTCGGAGTAGAAGTAGACGGCGCGGCCGTCGCGGCCGCGCACGATGTTGAAGACGTCGAAGTGGCGCATCTGCTTGCCCTGCAGGGCGCCGAGTTCCAGCCAGATCTGGTGCATCTCGTTGCCCGGACCGTTACCGAGCAGCCAGCTCACGCAGCAGTCGAACGTGAAATCGCCCTTGTCCCAGGCGGTGCA
Organism: Saccharopolyspora sp. ASAGF58; assembly: GCF_012277335.1. Taxonomy (NCBI): domain Bacteria; kingdom Bacillati; phylum Actinomycetota; class Actinomycetes; order Pseudonocardiales; family Pseudonocardiaceae; genus Saccharopolyspora; species Saccharopolyspora sp. ASAGF58. The sequence goes on from NZ_CP040605.1 coordinate 7,834,053, forward strand.
GCAGCCGCCTGGGATCTCGTGCATTTCGAAGATCCGGCTGCGGTAGCCGTTCATCTGCGCGTAGCAGCCGGTGGACAGGCCGCCGAGCCCGCCGCCGATGATGATCATGGTTTGCCGCGACATGTTCAGGCCTCCTCGGTCAACTGCATGGGCCGGACGTCGAGTTGGGGAAGGTGGCCGAGCATGTCCGGGCACCAGGCCCGACCACCGGTGCTTTCCCATGCCTGGAACGGGATGCGGAGCTCCTCGCACAGGTATTGGGTGACGAATCGTCCGCTGGCGGCGGCCTTGATCAGCCCGCCGCCGCCGACCCATTGGCCCGCCATCGAGAAACCGGCCAGCCCCGGCAGCCGCATCCGCTGCTTTTCGACCAGTTCGGTCGCCAGGTCGTCGGCTTCGGTGAAGCCCATCCAGCCGAGGATGCTGCCGTTGTGGTTGCCGGTGTAGCGGTGGTTGGTCGTCGGCGTGGCCACGTCGACGACCTCGATGCGTCCGCCGATGCCGGGAAAGCGCTTCTCCAGGAACCCGCGCATGAACTCGGCCACCTTGCGCTTCTCCGCCCAGTACCCGCGGCGGTTGCGGGTGCGCAGCTCGCGCCAGTACCCGAATTCGCTGAAGTAGGTGCAGTGCAACAGTGCTTTGCCCGGCGGCGCGCACCCGGGCCAGTAGCGGGAGCGCAGCTGCACCACGAGGCTGTCCTGCAGGACGCGCGGCAGTGCTGCGGCGTCCTGTCCGGACAGCAGGTAGGTGGTGCTGTGCGGGGTTTCGGGTGGCAGATCTCCGTCGACGCCGACGAACACCGAGACCATGCTCGGGTACACGACGCCTGGTTTGCCGAGCATCTCGGTGTAGAGCTTGTCGATGGCCGGGCTGGTGTACTTGCCGTCCAGGAAGCGGTAGATCGTGGTGTTCCCGTCGCAGGCCGAGATGACGTGATCGGCGTAGAACCGGTCGCCGTTTTTCAGTTCCACGCCGACGGCCCGGTCGTCCTCGACCAGAACGCGCGCCACGCGGGCGCGGTAGCTGATCTCGCCGCCGAGCTCGGTGTAGCGGTTCTCGATGGACCGTGCCAGCCCCAGCGAGCCGCCCTGCGGGAAGCCCGCGTTTCCGTGGTAGGCGCAGGCGATGTTGTACAGGTACGGCAGCAGCGGGAAGCATTCGTGGTCCTGGAAGAAGACGTTGGGGAACGCCCGCCGCAGCAGCGGATCCCGGAACTTCGCGGTGAAGTCCTCCATCTGCGTCGCCGAGGTGCGCCAGAAGAGGAAGAACGCCGGGAGCACCTTCCGCAGCATGTCCAGTTTCTCGGGCAGCGTCTTCAGCGGCGGCGGCTTCAGGAACGGGAAGACGTCGAGCCGCAGGAAGCGCCGCAGGTCCCGGCAGAACGACTTGATCAGCTGCGCGTCGGCGGGCGAGACCTCCAGCAGGTGCCGCTGGAGCCGGTCCGGGTCGTTGTAGAAGGTCACCTCGCGTTCGTTCTCGTCCACGACGCGGTTGAACATCTCGAAGTTGGTGATCGCCTTGCCGTCGAGCGCGCCGAGCTCGCGCCAGATCTGGTTGGCTTCGTTGCCGGGCGCGGTGCCGATCAGCCACTCGATGCAGTAGTCGAAGATGTAGCCCTCGCGCGACCACGCCGTGCAGCAGCCTCCGGGCAGCACGTGCTTCTCCAGGATGCGGGTGTCCATCCCGCTCATCTGCGCGTAGCAGCCGGCCGCCAGGCCCGCGACTCCCCCACCGATGATGATGACGCTCGGCTTGCCGGCCGCACCGTTGTCACGCGTCATTGCCCGCACCTCCCGCCAGGATCTCGCGCACCAGGCCCGCGTTTGCCGGGAGGTGCGCCTCGTCGAGCATTTCCGCGTGGCTGCCGGAGCCGCGGTGCACGTCGCTGCGCGTGGCGGAGCTGCCGTGCCAGCTGCCCGGGGCGTCGGCGGCGTAGTACTCGGCCTTGTCGTGGTCGGAGATCACGCTCACCGCGGCCCGGACCGTCCCGGTGTTCGGTGTTCGGCTGCAGTAGTGCAGGTAGTCCCTGGCTTGTTCACGGGTTTCCGCGGCGACCACCTCGGATCCGGTGTGCTTGCGAAGATGTTCGGCGAGCTCGTGCTCGAACGCGTCGAGGTGTTCCTCGCCGAGCTGGAAGGACTCGCCGATCCGGTAGGAGTCCATGATGACCACATCGGACACTTCGCGGCCGCGCCGCTCCAGCTCCCCGGCCACCTCGAAGGCGAGGTTGCCGCCGAGCGAGTAGCCGAGCAGGACGCACCTGCCGTCGGGCTGGCCGTCCTCGACCAGATCCGCGTAGCGGCGCACCTTGTCGTCGCCGGTCAGGTAGTTGAACGCGACGATGCGGCGAGCCGGCAGGTGCGCGGCGAACCGCCGGTAGACCAGCCCGTGCCCGCCGGCCGGCGGGAAGCAGAACAGCGGGTCACCGCCGTTGTTGAAGGTCAGGTAGGGCTGGGCCCCGCCGATCCGGCCGATGATGATGTGCTCCAGCGTGGTGGCCATGCCGTGCAGCGTGGTGCTTTTGAACAGCTGGCTGACCGGGATGCTGATGTTGAACTCGGCCTGCAGGTGGTGGATGAGCTCGATCAGCCTGATCGAACTGCCGCCGATCTCGAAGAAGTCGTCCCGAAGCCCGGCCTGCTCCAGGCCCAGCACCGACTTCCAGTGCTCGGCCATGCGCTCCTCGAACAGGGTCACCGGTTCGTCGTCGGCTTCGTCCTGGGCGGGTCGGGGCTCGGGCAGCGCGGCGATGTCGACCTTGCCGTTGGGGGTGAGAGGCAAGGCGGCGACCTCGACGAGGTGCGACGGGATCATGAACGTCGGCAGGTATTCGGCGAGGTGCCTGCGCAGCGCCCGGCGGTCCAGCGTCGCGCCGTCGGCGGGCACGCAGTAGGCGCACAGCACGCTGTTCCCGTCGGCGTCCGGCCGTGCCGTGACGACCGACTGCGCGAGTCCCGGCCAGGCCACCAGCCGTGTCTCGATCTCGCCGGTCTCGATGCGGTGGCCGTGCACCTTGATCTGCGCGTCCGCGCGCCCGAGCAGGTGCACGGTGCCGTCGGCGTCCCAGCGGGCCAGATCGCCGGTGCGGTACAGCCGCACCGGTTCCGGCCCGAAGGCGTGGGTGACGAACCGCTGCGCGGTCTGCTCGTCGTCGCCGAGGTAGCCGGTGGCCACGCCGTCGCCGCCGACCCACAGCTCGCCCGGCACGCCCGGCGGCACCGGCTGGTCATGCCGGTCGAGGATGTAGAGCCTGCTGTTGGGCAGCGGCCGGCCGATGGGGACCAGTTGGCTCGGCGCGAGGTGGTCGGCCGGGCCTTCGAAGCAGGCGCTGTCGATGGTGGCCTCGCTGAGCCCGTAGGAATTGATCACGCGGGTGGCCGGGCCGCACAGTTCGCGCAACCGCTGGTACTCCTCGACCTTCCACGCATCAGAGCCGACGACCAGCAGGCGCATAAAGTCGAGGCGTTCGCCGGTCCGCTCGCAGTGCCCCATCAGGCCGCGCACGACGGCGGGCACGAATTCGGCGCAGTCGACGCGCTCCGCGCGCATCGTCTCGTACAGCCGGGCGGTGTTGAACAGCAGCTCGCGGTTGATCAGCACCAGGGTTGCGCCGGAGCACAGCGCCCGCACCAGATCGCCGGTGAACACGTCGAAAGCGAAGCTCGCCAGCTGCAGGTGCACGTGGACGTCCTCGTCGAGACGGTATTCCGCGTGCCACGCCCGGTACGCCGAGGACAGGTTGCGGTGGCTGACCCGCACGGCCTTCGGGCGGCCGGTCGAGCCGGAGGTGTAGATGACGTAGGCGGTCGAATCGAGGTCGGCCGGGCCGTCCGAGGCTTCCGCCCCGGCCTCGCAACGCAGCTCTGCCGGTGTCAGCACGACGTCCACTCCGGCCAGCCGGTCCCGGTGAGCGTCGTCGACGACGGCCAGGCCGACGCCGGCGCCGCGCACCATGTCGGCGAGCCGCTCCGCCGGGTAGTCGGGGTCCAGCGGCAGATAGGCGGCGCCGGCGCGCAGCACCGCGAGCAGCGTGACGATCAGCTCGGGTGATTTGTCCATGCACAGCGCCACGATCGCGCCGTCGGAGACGCCGAGTTCGCGCAACCGGTGCGCGATGCCCCGGGACTCGCGTTCGAGCTCCGCGTAGCTGAGTCGCCGTACCTCTCCGGTTTCCGACGGCACCGAAACGGCGATCGCATCGGGCCGCTCGGCGGCCATTTCGCTGATCAACCGGTGCACCGGCACATCACCGGTCGCCTGCCGGTCGCGGCCGCTGAACTTCTCCAGCAGCTGCTCGGATTCGGCGGCGTCGAGCATCCGCACGTGCGTGATGGGTTCGGCGGCGGGAGTGCGGGTCAGCGACCCGACCAGGTTGCGGTAGTGCGCGGCCAGGCGCCGGATCGTCTCGGGGTGGAACAGGTCGGAGTTGTACTTGAAGACGCAGTGGAAGCGCCGGTCCGCTTCGTCCTCGTAGGCCGACAGCGTGATGTCGAACTGCCCTTCCTCCTCCGGCAGTTCGACGTACTCCAGCCGGTAGCCGTACTTCTCGGTGGCAACCTTGTGGGTGAGCAGGATGAACATGGCCTGGAACAGCGCCGACCGGCTCGGGTCGTGCGCCCCGCCCAGCTCGTCGACCAGCAGCACGAACGGGTACTCCTGGTTGTCCAGCCCGTTGAGGACGGTGTCGCGGGTGCGGGCCAGCAGTTCTCCGACGGTCGGCTCCCCGGACAGGCTCACGTGCAACGGCAGCGGGTTGATGAAGTAGCCGTACACCGAGGCGAACTCGTCCTGCGTCCGGCCGCTCACCGGGCTGCCGACGATCACATCGTCCTGCCCCGAGTAGCTGTGCAGCAGCAGGTAGTAGGCGGCGAGCAGGACCACGAACACGGTCACGTCGTGCTCGCGCGCCAGCGCGTGCACCCGCGCGGTCAGCTCCTCGTCGAGGACGAAGAACTCGGAGGCGCCGTTGTTGGTCTGCACGGCCGGGCGAGGCTTGTCGGTGGGCAGGTTCAGCACTGGCGGCTCGGCGGGCAGCGCCTGCCGCCAGTAGTCGAGCATCCGCTGCGCGTCCTGGCTGGCCAGGAACCGGTTCTGCCAGTTGAGGAAGTCCAGGTAGGTGGCGGTCGCCGGGGGCAGTTCGGCGCGGCGGCCGGCCCGCAACGCCTCATAGACCGCGAGCAGTTCTTCGATGAAGGTGAACGTCGAGATCGCGTCGGAGACGATGTGGTGCACGGCCTTGGTGATCACCCAGCGGTCCGGGCCGCGCCGGAACAGCCGGAAGCGCACCAGCGGGTCGTTCTCGAGGTCGTAGGGCTTGCGGTACTCGCGGATGATCAGCTGGTAGATGTCGTCCCAGGACTCGTCGCGGACGTCGAACAGCTCGATGTCCGGCTTGATCGCCGAGGAGATCCGCTGCACCGGTTCGCCGTCGACGAGGACGAAGTTCGCCCGCAGGCTGGGGTGCCGTTCCAGCATCGCCCGGTAAGCCTCGAACATCAGGTCCGGGTCGAGTTCGGTGCGCACCTCCACCGCGCCGCCGATGTTGTAGGCGAAGCCGTCCGGGTTGAGCTGCTTGAGGAACCACAGGGCCTGCTGGTTCTGCGTCAACGGGTACTGCCGCTGGTCGTGGAACTCCTCGACCTCCGCGCCGGTGCCCGCGTCGTTGCCCGCGGCGGCCAGCTGGTCGTGCAGCCGGTCGACGAGTTCGCCGACCGGCGCGCTGCCCAGCAGCGCCACCACCGGCAGCGCCACGCCGAACTCGGTTTGCATGCGGGCGCGGAGTTCCATCGCCAGCAGCGAGTCCAGTCCCAGCGCGTTGAGGCCCGCCGTCTCGTCGATCTGGGCGGGCTGAACCCGGAGCACCGCGGCGACCAGCTCACAGAAGTGCCCGGCGAGCAGCTGTCGGCGCCGGTCCGGCGCGGTGCCGTGGAACTCCTCCAGGAAATTTCCGTCCACATCGGACTCGGAGGCCGCTTCGGCGGCGAGATCGGCGACCAGCAGCGGCGGCGCGGGGTACCAGGACAGGAACGTCGGCCAGTCGACGATCGTGGCCACCAGCAGCTGGGCGCGGTCCTCGCCGATGACCCGCTCGAGCACCGCCATCCCGGCCTCCGGCGACAGCGAGCTCATGCCCCGGCTGTTGCGGTAGTGCTCGACCAGGCCGAGTTCGGCGATCATGCCGGTCGCCCACGGACCCCAGTCGATGCTCAGCGCCGGGAGCCCGAGCGACCGCCGGTGGTGGGCCAGCGCGTCGAGGAACGCGTTGCCCGCCGCGTAGTTCGTCTGGCCTGCCGTGGTCAGCACCGAAGCGATCGAGGCGAACAGCACGAAGTGGTCGAGCGGTTCGTCGCGCAGCTGCCGGTGCAGCACGGCGGCACCGACGGTCTTCGGATCGTGCACGCTGTCGAACGTCTGCCGGTCCATCTCCGGCAGCAGCACGTCTTCGACGTTGCCCGCGAGGTGGAAAACCCCGCGGATGGGCGGCAGGCCCTGGCGCCGGTGGCCGGCGAGCCAGGCGCCGAAGGCGGTCTCGTCGGCGACGTCCAGCGACACCGGGACCGGCTGCGCGCCGAGCGCCTCCAACTCCTTGACCAGGGCCACCTTCTGGCCGATCGCGGTGTCCGGGCCGATGTCGCACCACTGGTCGCGGGCGGGCAGTTCGGTGCGGCCGACCAGGATCAGGCGGCGGGCTCCGCGCTTGGCCAGCGTCCGGCACACGAGCCGGCCGAGCGCGCCGAACGCGCCGGTGACCAGGTAGCTGCCGTCGGCCCGCAGCCGCAGCGGAAGCGGGTTGAGCAGGTCGTCGGGCCGGGCGAGGCGGCTGGTGTGCCTGCGGTCGCCGCGAAGCGCGATCTCCTCCTCGTCGGCGTCCTCCTCGTCGGCGGCGGCGATCTCACGCAGGAGCGCGGCCGCGTCGGCGACCACATCCGTTGCGGCGAGGTCGAGATCGATCAGCTTGCCCCGGTTCGCGGTGAGTTCCTGCTGCCACAGCACCCGGCCGATGCCCCAGGCCGGCGCGCCCAGCGGCTCGACCTCGGCACCGTCGGACACCGCCTGGGCACCGCGCGTGACGACGTGCAGCCTGGCCCGGACCTGTTCGGCGAGCAGCGCTTGCGCGAGGGCGAGCAGCGAGTGGGTCCCCGTGGTGTGCTGCCGCGCGCGTTCGGAGCCGTCGGCGGACTCGAAGGCCGGGCGGTCCAGGTTCCACAGGTGCACCACGGCGTCGAAGGAACCGGGCAGTTCGGTGAGCAGGCGGCGCAGGTCGGCTGCGTTGCCCGGCACGACCGTCGATTCACGCTCGCCTCGCCGGTACTCCTCCCCCACGCGCACCAGGTGGCAGCGCCCTCCCCGGGCGCGCGCCTGCGCGGCGAGTTCGTCACCGATGCCCTGCGAATCGGCGAGGATCAGCAGGTCGCCGGGCGCATCGGCGCGGCCGGGCAAGTCCCGGGCGGGCACCCAGGTCGGCACGAGCAGCCAATTGTCCATTGTGGCCGGTGCGACGCCGGCCGGCACCTGCTCGATGTCGGCGGCGCGGAATCCCTCGATGTGGCCGAGCACTGTTCCGTCCTCGGCGTACACGGTGAGGTCGCCGACGAGTTCGTCGCCGTCGCGGCGCACGATCGTGGCGTGCGCCCAGATCGGCTGGTCGCCGATCGGCCCGGTCCGCACATCGGCGATGGACAGCGGCAGCCGGATGCCGGTTCCCGCAACGTCCTCGGCGATCAGCGGGGTCAGCAACGTCTGGAAGCACGCGTCCAGCAGCGCCGGGTGGAAGTGGTGGCCCGCGGTGTCGCCGAGCGCTTCGGTCGGCCGGATGCGGGCGAGCGCCTCGTCCGGCCCGATCCAGACCTGCTCGATGGCCTGGAACGCCGGGCCGTAGTGGTAGCCGAGCCCGGCCAACGCCGCGTAGCAGTCCGGGCCGTCGAGGCGCCGCGGGCATCGCGCGCGGATCGCGTCCGCGTCCAGCGCCGCACCCGGCGGGCTCGGCTGGACGGCGCGCAACGCCCCGGTGGCGTGCACGGCATGGCGGTCCTCGCCGTTCACCGTCGCGATGGTGAACGCGGCGTCGCCGGAGCAGGACAGCTGCACCCGCCTCGCCTCGTTCTCCGGCAGGAACAGCGCCTTCCGCAGTTCGATGTCGGCCAACGCGACAGCGGTGCCGCCGGTCATGGCCCGCACCGCCTGCGCCGCCATCTCCAGGTAGCCGGCGGCGGGGAACACCACGTCGCCCTGGATGCGGTGGTCGCGCAGGTAAGGCGTCGACTCGATGTCGAGGCTCGCCTCCCAGCCGGGGTTCGCGGTGGGCAGGCGCCGACCGAGCAGCGGGTGGTCGACGCGTCCGAGCCGCACCTGCGCGACCGGCGCGGGCTCCACCCAGTAGCGGTCGCGACGCCACGGGTAGGCCGGCAGCGAAACCGCCCGGCCCGCGGGTTCGAGCACGTCCCAGGCGATGTCGACACCGAAGTTGTGCAGGGTCGCCAGGGACGCTGCGAACCGCTCGGCCTCGTCTTCGCCGCGGCGGATGGACGGCACCGTGGTGCCTTCGACCTGCTTGTCCAGCAGGCATTCCCGGATCGAGTGCGCCAGAACCGGATGGGGGCCGATCTCCAGGAACAGCCGATACCCGTCGTCGGCGAGACGGTCCACCGCCGCCCGGAAGCGGACGCTGTCGCGGACGTTGCGCCACCAGTAGCCGGCGTCCAGCTCGGTGCCGTCCGCGATGCCCTCCTGGCCGGTCAGGTAGAGCGGGACCAGCGCCGGATTCGGCCGCAGGCCATCCAAAGAGGACAGCAGCTCGTCCTTGATCAGTTCCATGCGCGCGCTGTGGTAGGGCACGCGGACAGCCAGGAATTTCGCGAAGATCTGCTCCTCGCGCAGCTCGTCGGCGAGCTGTGCGAGCGCGTCCTCGTCCCCGGCGAGGGTGCACGTGGTGGGACCGTTGATCGCCGCCACCGACACCCGGTCCCCGAAGGGCCGCACCCGCCGCTGCGCATCGGGCTCGGTGAGGCTCACGGCGAGCATCGTGCCCGTGCCGACGAGCTTCTGCTGGAGCCGGCTGCGGTGGACGATGATCCGCACCGCATCGGCCAGGCTGTAGACCCCGGCCTCGTAGAACGCCGCAACTTCGCCGGTGCTGTGCCCGACGATCGCGTCCGGCCGCACCCCGTAGTGCCGCCACAGCGCGGCCAGCCCGACCTGCACGGCGAAGTTCGCCGGCTGCGCCAGCCACGTCTCGGCCATCTGCGAGTCCACCTCGTCGGCGGTGAGTTCGGTGAGCAGCGACCAGCCTGCGATGCGGTTGATCTCCCGGTCGCAGCGTTCGACCGCCTCCCGGAAGACGGGCTCGCTAGCCAGCAGCTGCCGTCCCATAGCCCACCACTGCGGCCCCATGCCGGTGAACACCCACACCAGCCGCCGCTCCTCGCGCAGCTGGCCGGAAAGCACCCGCGGATGAGCATCACCCCGCGCACAGTCGGCCAGCCGCCGGGCAAGTTCCTCCTTCGAGGAATACACAATGGACACCCGGTGGTCGTGGTGCTGGCGGCGGTGCGCCAGGGTGTGCCCGAGGTCGGTCGGGTCGACCTCGTCGAGCCGGGCCGCGATGCGCGCCGCCAGTTCCGGAAGCGCCGCCGGATCCTGCGCCGTCAGCGGCAGGATGCGGTGCGTGCGGTGCGCGGGCGGACGCTCGGCCTCCGGTCGTGGGGGCGCTTCCTCCAGCACGACGTGGGCGTTCGTGCCGCCGAAGCCGAACGAGTTCACACCGGCGCGGGCCGGGCCGTCGTGCTCGGGCCAGTCGATCAGCCGATCCGGGATCTCGTACGGCTGGGCCGCCAGGTCGATGCCGGGATTGATGCGCGTGAGGTTGATGTGCGGTGCGATCTTGCGGTTCTTCAGCGACAGCGCGGTTTTGATCAGCCCGGCCATCCCGGCCGCCGACTCGGTGTGCCCGATGTTCGTCTTGACCGAGCCGATGTAGCACTTCTCCCCCGGTTTCCGGCCGATCCACAGCGCCTGCCCGAGCGCGTTGGCCTCGATCGGATCGCCCACCGGGGTGGAAGTCCCGTGCGCCTCGACGTACTGGAGCGCGCCGGGGCTGATGCCCGCCTCGGCGCAGACCTGCGCGATCAGCCTGACCTGCGCGTCCGCGTTCGGCACCGTGATGCCGTTGGTGCGGCCATCCTGGTTGACGCCGCTGGCGGTGATCACCGCGTGGATCGGGTCGCCGTCGCGCAGCGCGTCGTCGAGGAGTTTCAGCGCGACCACCGCGACGCCCTCGGACCGCACGTAACCGTTCGCCGAAGCGTCGAAGGTGCGGGAACGGCCGTCCGGGGAGAGGAAACCACCCTTCGTCTCCGCGATCGTGTACTGCGGTGCCATGTGCAGCAGCGTGCCGCCGGCCAGCGCGAGGCTGCTCTCCCCACGGCGCAGGCTCTGGCACGCCAGGTGCACCGCCACCAGCGAGGAACTGCAGGCGGTGTCGATGGAGACGCTCGGCCCGCGCAGGTCCAGGCAGTAGGAGATGCGGTTGGACGCCATCGTCATCATCGTGCCGGTGGCGGTGTGCGCGGCCAGCGTTTCGAAGCCGAGATCGGCGAACTGGAGGATCTTGTAGTCCAGTGTGAACGCACCCACGAAGACACCGACGTCGCGGCCGGCCAGTGCCGCCGGCTTCTGACCGCCGTCCTCCAGCGCCTCCCACGCGACCTCCAGCAGCTTGCGCTGCTGCGGGTCCATGTGCTCGGCCTCGCGCGGGCTGATCCCGAAGAACGCCGGGTCGAACTCGTCGAACCCGTCGATATAGCCGCCGCGCCCACCGACCAGCCGCCCCGGCTTGGTCTTGTCCCGGCTACCGAGGGTCCCCACGTCATACCGGTCGACCGGGGTCGGCACGATGCAGTCCTTGCCGTCGGCCAGGTTCTGCCAGAAGGTCCGGTGATCTGAGGCGCCGCCGGGAAACCGGCAGCCGATGCCGATGAGCGCGACCTTGTTTCCGGAAGCAGGATTCTGCGAGTTCACCATCGTCGATTCCTCGGGTCGGGCGCAGTGGAGCGAACTTGGCACGATCGCTCGAATTGGCAAGGGGTCGAAAGAGACCGGCAAATCATCTGACGTGCGAATGCACGGACGCGCAACGACGTGCTGACATGCCGTCGGTGCGCAGCGCGGGAACGAGCCGATAGCTCGTTCCGCCGAGGTCTGGTGCGAGAGTGTCGTCAGCCGGAGCAGGCCAGCGGCGCTCGACCGCACGTACCGGTGCACCAGGGCGAAACACCAAGCAAAGCAACAAAGTCAAACCCACCGCGCAGGCGCTGACCGATCCACATCACGCACTCCCCCATTTCGCACCCGGATGATCTTAGCTCACATCAATACCGGGGACCACCACAGCTCACCACTCGAATCCTACGAATAGGGATGCGGAATATGCCTACTAATAGGTGGAGATCCGGAATATGCCAGCCACTGGATGGCAATTCGGAATATGCCAACGAATGGCGGGGGCGACCTCGTGATCAACGCCGATTTCCGCGGCGGCGCGGTCCGACTCGGTCCGACTCGGTCCGACTCGGTCCGAGTCGGTGCGGTCCGATTCGGTGCGGTCCGATTCGGTACTGTGCGAACGGGACGGAAGGATGGGGATGAGCGACCCGACGAGGATCGGACGGTTCACGGCGCCCGCGGACCGCGACATCGTGGTCTTCCTGCTCGGCGCGCGGATCAACACCTTGACCGCGGTACGCAGCTGGGCCCCGGTGATCGCGGGCTTTCGCCGGATGATGAGGGAGCTCAGGGCGGATCCGGACAGCGGCCTCCTCGGACACCTGGTCCTGCCTCGCCCACCCCGGCGGCTGACGGTGGTGCAGTACTGGGAGTCGCCCGAGAAGCTGTATGCCTACGCGGCGGATCCGGACCGGCAACACCGTCCCATGTGGACTGATTTCTACCGGCGGACGCAGGCTGCGGGCGACCACATCGGAATCTGGCACGAGACCTACATCGTCCCGGCCGGCTTCCACGAGAGCGTCTACGTGAACATGCCCCGGTTCGGCCTGGGAAAAGCGATCGGCAGCGCACCGATCGACCGGCACACCGACCGTGCCGCCGACCGGCTGCGCGGCACCCGGCCGAACCGGGGCCAGCAGATCAGTCCCAGTCGACCGGGAGGCGGCGGACGCCGTAGATGACGGTGTCGTCGCGCATCGGGATCTGCTCTGGCGGCACCGCAAGTCTCAGCGTCGGGAATTCCCGCAGCAGCCCCGAGAAGCCGATGCGCAGCTCGATTCGGGCAAGTTGCGCACCGAGGCAGTGGTGGACGCCGTGGCCGAACGACATGTGACCGCCCGCCTGGCGGGTCAGATCCAGCCGATCGGGGTCCGGGAATTGCGCCGGGTCGCGATTGGCGGCCGGTAGCGACAGCGTCATCAGGTCGCCGTAGCGGATGGATTCGCCGTGGAACTCGAAGTCGGCCAGGGCGGCGCGGGTCGCGCCGAAGTGGTTGATCGTCAGGTAGCGCAGCAATTCCTCGACCGCGCCGTCGATCAGCGACGGATCGCCGCGCAGCGCGGCGAGCTGGTCCGGATGGCTCAGCAGCGCGTAGGTGCCCAGCGCGAGCATGCTCGTGGTCGTGTCCTGGGCAGCGGTGACCAGCATCGCGGCCATCGTGGTGATCTCGTCGTCGCTCAGCTCATCGTCGGCGGTCAGCGCGCTGAGCAGGTCATCGCCCGGCCGGTGCCGCTTGTCGCGCACGAACTCCGCCAGCACGTCGCACACGGCCCGCCACCCGGCGCCCACCCGTTCTTCGTCGTCGTCGAGGGCCAGCACCTGTTCGGTGGCCTTGCGGAACCCGGCCTCGTCGGCGATGCGGATGCCGAGCAGCTCGCCGATCACCCGGCCGGACACCGGGACCGCGAAGGACGCCACCAGGTCGGCGGGGCCGCCGGCGCGCCTCATGACCGTCAGGTGTTCGGCGACGAGCCGCTCGATCTGCGGTTCCAGCGCCCGCATCCGGCGCGGGCCGAACCCGCCCGCGAGCTTCCGCCGGTACCAGGTGTGCTCCGGCGGGTCGAGCACGCTGAACATCCCCGGTGGAACTTGCCAATTCGCGTCGACAGGCATCGGAAACCGCTGCAGGTCCAGGCGCGAGCCGAAGCGCGGGTCGACCAGCACCTCCCGGACCAGCGCGTGGCCGGTCACCAGCCAGCCGTTGCGCCCGTCGGGGCAGTGCATCCTGGCCAGCGGCCGGTGCTCCCGCAGCTCCCTGAGCCCGTCGTACGGGTCGAACGGGCAGCTGCGCACATCCGGATGCCGCACCGGCTCCGGTTGGGTCTTCGACATCTCGCACTCCCCCTGGAAATCCGCCGGAATCGGCGTGCCCGGTTGGCATGATCGGGTAGCCGATGCCGCCCGGCACTTCGAGTCACCCGACCGATTCAGGCGGCCGAGGCTACCAGGCCTCCACCAGAAGCCGGGTGACCTTGTCGATCTCCAGGGCTCGCGGGTTGGGATATGGCTTGGCGACAACCCGTTCGGCGCAGCCCGACTCGCGGTACGTGCGAACGAGCGCCGACCCCAACCCGCGCGACGCGCCGGTAACCAGCCAAACGCGCATGTTCAGCCTTCGCATCAGGCCACTCGCCGACTACCAGCAATCATGCCGGGCCGCCCGCGAGATGCCTCGCCGGCAACGCCCCGGGCCCGCGCGAGAGGTACCCGGGGCGTGTGCTGCCAGCGCGAGACGGACAGGTAATCCGCGTTATCCGAACTGGCCGACCTGGTAGTCGCCGGCGGGCTGCTGGACGACGACGTTCAACCGGTTGAAGGCGTTGATGAGGGCGATGAGCGACACCAAGGCGGCGAGCTGGTCCTCGTCGTAGTGCTTGGCGGCATTCGCCCACGCCTCGTCTGTGACACCGCCGGCCGCGTCGGCGATGCGGGTTCCCTGCTCCGCAAGCTCCAGAGCGGCGCGCTCGGCTTCGGTGAACACCGTGGCCTCCCGCCAGGCGGCGATCAGGTTGAGGCGCACCGAGGTCTCCCCGGCGTGCGCGGCTTCCTTGGTGTGCATGTCGGTGCAGAAGCCGCAGCCGTTGATCTGGCTGGCGCGGATCTTCACCAGTTCTTGCGTCGAGGCCGGCAGCGTCGAGTCCGAGGCCACCTTGCTCGCCGACACGATGTGCTTAAGGAACTTGGCGGCGACCGGGTTGCCGAAGAGGTTCAAGCGAGCGTCCACGGGGAGCTCCTTTGCCGTTGCTTGTGCTTACACGTCTCTGACGCGATAGCCCGGCGAGATGTGACAGGAACCAATGTGACGCGCGTCTCCCCCGCCCGAGGCACGCGATTGTCCACAGCGGACGATCTCGGCGAAATCACCCCGGGACGAGTCCGCCCCGCAGCAACGGCAATCCCGTGGCAGCACCACGGTCAGCAGCAGTGCTCGCCGCGCCAGGCTTCGCGCCCTTCCTTCACCGCCACGGCCGCGATCACGAGCGCGACCGCCGGGTCTGCCCAGTACCAGCCGAACAGGCCGTTGAGCAGCAGGCCGACCAGCAGCACGCCGGAAAGGTAGGTGCACAACAAGGTTTGCCTGGAATCGGCCACGGCACTGTTGGAGCCCAGCTCCCGACCGGCGCGCCGTTGCGCGTAGGACAGCACCGGCATGATCGCCAGGCTCAGTACCGCCAGGACGATTCCGGCCGTCGAGTGCCCGGCTTCCGAACCGCCGAGCAGCGCACGCACCGATTCGACCGCGACGTATGCGGCCAGCGCGAAGAACGACGCGCCGATGATCTTTAACGTGATCCGCTCCCGCGCTTCCGGGTCCGGCCCGCTGAACTGCCAGGCCACCGCCGCCGCCGAGGCCACCTCGATCGCCGAGTCCAGCCCGAAACCGATCAGCGCCGTGGACGAGGAAGCCGCGCCGGCCGTGATCGCCACGATCGCCTCGATGACGTTGTAGGTGATCGTCGCCGCGACGAACCACCGGATGCGCCGCCGCAGCAGCGCCCGGCGCTCGTCGCCCAGGCCGTTATTCGCCTCCGCGGGCGCCGAGCAGCAGCCGTCGCCGCAGCTGGCCGCCGGCTTAGCCGATTCCGCCTCACTCACCACGCACCTCGATGACTTGCGAAACCCGGCCGGTACCGCTGTCGGTGCCGTAGTTCGGGCACAGGGCCACGGCCCGACCGGTCGCGGCCAGCAGCGTCTCGGCCGATGCCAGCAGTTCCAGCAACTCCGGTCGCGCGAGCGAGTAGTACACCTGCCGCCCCTCGGGCCGCCCGACCACCAGCCCGCAGTCCCGCAGGCATGCCACATGCGCCGACACCGTGGACTGGGCCAACCCCAGCTCGCCCACCAGGTCCGCCACCCGGGCTTCACCGTCGGCCAGCCGCCGCGTGATCGCCAACCGGGTGCCGTCCGACAAGCTGTGGAACAAGGCCACCGCCGCATCCAGCCCGTCCGCCGCCGGTCTCGACGACGGGCACTCCACCGGACTATTCATCGTCATCCAACGATGATAGCGGGTTCCCCCGATGAACACTCGCCTCGGCGCCGGGCCGCGCTGCCGGACCGGACGGCTCCCCGCCCGACCAGGACCCATGTCCATCCCACCGCGGCAAAGCGGAGCCTCGGCACAGGTGGACGGACGATCCCGAAAAGATGGGATCGGGAGTTGACCCAGGTACCCCCCAAGGGTATAAATCTCGGTGCGCGGATACAGCAACCCCCTAGGGGTACCGATCCGCACCAGACCGTACGACAGACACCGAGGAGCATCTGATGGCCGAGTCCAACTACACCGTTGTCGGCATGACCTGCGGGCACTGCGTGCAGTCGGTGACCGAAGAGGTCGGCAAGATCGGCGGCGTCTCCGACGTGGCCGTCGACCTGCCCACCGGCGCGATCACCGTGACCAGCACCGAGGCGATCAGCGACGCCGACGTCCGGGCCGCCGTCGAAGAGGCCGGCTACGAGCTGGCCGCCAGCTGATCGCCACCCCCGACCGGACCGGGAACCCGCCCGGCCTGGCCAGCACAGTGAGGAAATGTCTTGAACACAGCAGGCAAGCTCTCCGCCTACGGTGCGGCGCTCGCCCTGGTCGCCGGCGGCGCCTGGGCAGCCGGTACCGCTGTCGGTCCCTTCCCCGCCATGTCCGCCCCGAGCGGCCACGGCGACATGCCCGGCGGTGAGGTCGCCGGACACGGGGACACCCACAGCGGCACCGTCGCGGAGACCGACCTGCCCGGCGGACTGGCGTCGTCCATGGCCGGCTACACCCTCGCGCCCACCGACACGACGCAGGCCACCGGCACCACCGAGCCCTTCTCCTTC
Source organism: Saccharopolyspora sp. ASAGF58 (assembly GCF_012277335.1). Classification (NCBI taxonomy): domain Bacteria; kingdom Bacillati; phylum Actinomycetota; class Actinomycetes; order Pseudonocardiales; family Pseudonocardiaceae; genus Saccharopolyspora; species Saccharopolyspora sp. ASAGF58. The sequence goes on from NZ_CP040605.1 coordinate 7,850,376, forward strand.
CGAATCCTCGGCCCGGACGGCAACACGGTCACCGGCTTCGACATCGAGCACGACAAGCGGATGCACCTCATCGTGGTGCGCCGCGACACCGCGGGATTCCAGCACCTGCACCCGGAAATGGCTGCGGACGGCACCTGGACCGTCCCGCTGAACCTGCCCGAAGCCGGCAGCTACCGGGTCTTCACCGACTTCGTCCCGGCCGGCGCCGCTTCGACCACCCTCGGCACCGACATCGCGGCGGGCGGCGCGTTCGAGCCCCGCACCTTCGCCCCCTCGCGGGTGTCCGAAGTAGATGGCTACCAGGTGCGGCTGGACGGCGAACTCGTCCCGGGCCAGGCGTCCCCGGTGCGGCTCACGGTGACCAAGGACGGTGTTCCCGTCACCGACCTGCAGCCCTACCTTTCCGCCTACGGGCACCTGGTGTCCCTGCGCACCGGCGATCTCGCCTACCTGCACGTACACCCCGAGGGAGCGCCCGGCGACGGCCGCACCGCGCCTGGTCCGCAGATCGACTTCGTCGCGGAAGTGCCCACCGCCGGCAACTACCGGCTGTTCCTGGACTTCCAGCACAACGGCGCCGTACGCACCGCCGAGTTCACTGTGGACACCGTGGACACTGTAGACACTGTGGACACTGTAGACACTGTGGACGACGCCACACCGGCGACCGGCCACGACACCGGAAGCGGCCACGCCGGTCACTGAGTCGGACCCGGCAGAGCAGCGAGGAGGATTCGGGCATGACTGCCACTGAGCAGGACCACGGGCAATCGACCGGCGAGGTCGAGCTCTCGATCTCAGGTATGACGTGCGCGTCCTGCGCCGCGCGCATCGAACGCAAGCTGAACAAGCTCGACGGCGTCGCCGCCACGGTCAACTACGCCACGGAGAAGGCAAAGGTCAGCGTCCCGGAAGGGCTCGACCCGCAACGGCTCGTCGCGGAGGTCGAGGCCGCGGGGTACGGCGCCAGCCTGCCCGCGATGGAGGAGGCCAGGACCGCAGCGGTCGTCGAAGAACCCGGCGACCCGACGCGGTCCCTGCGGCAGCGGCTGACCGGCTCGACCGTGCTGTCCGTGCCCGTGATCGCGTTGGCGATGATCCCGGCCCTGCAGTTCACCTACTGGCAGTGGATCTCGCTGACGCTGGCCGCACCGGTGCTGGCGTGGGGCGCCTGGCCGTTCCACAAGGCGGCGTGGACGAACCTGCGCCACGGCGCGGCCACGATGGACACCCTGGTCTCCATGGGCACCATCGCGGCGTTCCTGTGGTCCCTCTACGCGCTGCTGTTCGGCACCGCTGGCACCCCCGGCATGACGCACCCGTTCGAGCTGACGATCCAACGCATGAACGGGGATGGCTCGATCTACTTCGAGGTGGCGGCCGGTGTCACCACCTTCATCCTGGCGGGGCGCTACTTCGAGGCCCGCTCGAAGCGCCGCGCCGGAGCCGCCCTGCGCGCGCTGCTTGAACTCGGCGCGAAGGATGTCGCGGTGCTCCGTGACGGCCGCGAGGTCCGCATCCCCACCAGCGAACTGGCCGTCGGGGACCGGTTCGTCGTCCGGCCGGGCGAGAAGATCGCCACCGACGGCGTGGTCGAGGAAGGCAACTCGGCGGTCGACGCCAGCATGCTCACCGGCGAATCCGTCCCGGTCGAGGTCGGTCCCGGCGACAATATCGTCGGTGCCACCGTCAACGCCGGCGGTCGGCTGGTGGTGCGGGCGATCCGAGTCGGTTCGGACACCCAGCTCGCCCAGATGGCCAAGCTGGTCGAGGACGCGCAGACCGGCAAGGCTGCCGTGCAGCGGCTGGCCGACCGGATCTCCGCGGTGTTCGTCCCCGTCGTCATCGCCCTGTCGATCGGCACGCTCGCGTTCTGGCTCGGCGCCGGGGGCGGCGTGGCGGCCGCCTTCACCGCCGCCGTCGCGGTGTTGATCATCGCCTGCCCGTGCGCCCTGGGCCTGGCCACGCCGACCGCGCTGCTGGTCGGCACGGGTCGGGGCGCTCAGCTCGGCATCCTGATCAAGGGCCCGGAAGTGCTGGAGTCCACCCGGCGCATCGACACCGTCGTCCTGGACAAGACCGGCACCGTCACCGCCGGCCAGATGAAGCTGATCGACGTCTACCTCACCGTCGGCACCGATCGCGACGAGATCCTGCGGGTCGCCGGGGCGCTGGAGAAAGCCTCCGAACACCCCATCGCCCGCGCCATCGCACGCGGCGCGGAGCAGGCGGTGGGTGGGCTGCCCGCGGTGGAGGGCTTCACCAACGTGGAAGGCCTGGGTGTGCAGGGCATCGTCGACGGACGCGCCGTGCTGGTCGGCCGCTCGGCGCTGCTGGCGGAGTGGAGCCAGCCGCTGACCGCGGAGCTCGCCGCGGCGAAGGCCGATGCGGAAGCAGAAGGCGGCACCGCGGTGGCGGTCGCGTGGGACGGGCAGGCGCGGGCGGTGCTGGTCGTCGCCGACACGGTCAAGCCCACCTCGGCGCAGGCCATCGCGCAGCTGCGGGAGCTCGGCCTGACCCCGGTGCTGCTCACCGGCGACAACGAGGCCGTCGCCAAGTCCGTGGCCAAGCAGGTCGGCATCGACGAGGTCATCGCCGAGGTGCTGCCGAAGGACAAGGTCGACGTGGTCACGCGCCTGCAGGGCGAGGGCAAGGTCGTGGCGATGGTCGGCGACGGTGTCAACGACGCGGCCGCCCTGGCCCAGGCCGACCTCGGCCTGGCCATGGGAACCGGCACCGACGTGGCCATCGAGGCCAGCGACCTGACCCTGGTCCGCGGCGACCTCCGGGCCGCTGTCGACGCGATCCGGTTGTCCCGCCGCACCCTGCGGACCATCAAGGGCAACCTGTTCTGGGCCTTCGCCTACAACGTGGCCGCCCTCCCGCTGGCCGCGGCGGGCCTGCTCAACCCGATGATCGCCGGTGCCGCGATGGCGTTCAGCTCGGTGTTCGTGGTCAGCAACAGCCTGCGGCTGCGCGGTTTCCGCAGCACGGCAGGAGCCCCGACAACTCCGGCCCAGGTCATCGACCGGCGGTAAGAACAGCCGTGAGTGTTTTTGGGTGCTATGGCACCCAAAAACACTCACGGCGTGATTCGGCAGGTGGTCCTGTTCCCGGCGTGATATCCCGTTCCAGACAACCGAAACCGGACGACGCAGTCGGTTCCCATCCGGCGGCGGGCGGCCGTTCCCGGTCACCTCACGACACGGGGGAACGCGATGAACCTTCGCATCCTTGACTCCGGCACCCGATCCGAAGTGATCGTCCGCCGGCCGCCGGGCGGCCTGTTCCGGATGTGCCTGCGGCTGCCCGAGCACAGCCCAGCCGGAGCCGACGGGTTGCGCGTGCTGCTCGTCGCCGACGCGATCCGGCGCGTGCTGGAGGAGATCTACGGCATCCAGGTGCAGACCGCGGCGGCAATCGAGACCGCGTCGAACGGCTGGGAACGCGCCCTCGACGCGCTGTGGATTCCGCCGCCCATTCGCGCCAAGTCGATCGACGACGCCGCGCAGCTGCTCGGCGGACCGGCCGATGCGGTGCTGGAAAGCGGCCACGAAAGCAGTCCGCGCGGCCAGTGGTCGTGCGCCCTGCACCTCCCGCTGCGGCTCTGGATCGGGCCGGTGCTCACGGACTTCGGCCACGGCACGCCCGACTTCGTGACAGCGCTGACCGACGACGGGCACGACCCGCTCGCCCTGCGGCTCGCGCTGCTCCGCGAGCGCTACGACCAACCGCTGCCCCTCACGCGCACGCGCCTGGACCGCGCGGATGTCGTCCTGGATCGGTGGCGCCGCCTCGTGGCGCAATGGGCGGACCACCCGTCGGCACCGATGCCCGCCCACGTCGTCGAACGGGCGTACGTCGCGCTGGACGAACACCTCGACATCGGCGCGCTCGTCGAGATCCTGCAAGCCCTCGTCGACGATGCCACCGTGCGGCCCGGCGCCAAGTTCGAGACCTTCGTGCACTTCGACCGGATCCTGGCGCTGGAGCTCGTCCGCTACCTCACCCACCCGCCTGCGTGAGCACCCACCGGCCCCCGGACTTACCGTGGGGGTGTCCCTGGTGTTGTCACCGCGGCCGGCGTCGGCGCTGGTGGTTTCCACGTTCGGGGCCCGGGGTCGCGGAGCGCCATCCAGCCTCGCACCGGGAGCTGACATGCAACTGGAGATGGTCGTCGAGATCCCGGAGGGTTCGCGGAACAAGTACGAGATGGACCACGCCATCGGCCGGATCCGCTTGGACCGCACGCTGTTCACCGCCGCCCAGTACCCCGCCGACTACGGCTACATCCCGGGCACGGTCGCCGAGGACGGGGACCCGCTCGACGCGCTCGTCCCGCTGGGCCAGCCCACCTTCCCCGGCTGCGCGGTCCGGGTGAGGCCGGTGGCGGTGTTCTGGATGCACGACGAGAAGGGTCCGGACGCCAAGATCCTGTGCGTGGCCACCGATGATCCGCGCATGGACCACATCCGCGACCTCAACGATGTCCCCCAGCACCAGCTCAACGAGATCGGCCACTTCTTCGGCATCTACAAGGAGCTGGAGCCGTGCAAGACCGGCGAAGCACGCGGCTGGCAGGGCCTCGCCGACGCCGAAAGGCTCATCAACGACGCCCGCAGACGCGCCGACGCCGGCGAGGGGATTCCCGGCCTACCGGCCCCGGCGCTGGGCGCGAGGCACTTCGACGGGCGCGAACGCCGGACTTCCCGACGGCAGCCAACTAATTAGGAAAGGCCCGCTGACCTGCGCTTCCGCGCCGGCCAGCGGGCCCCTTCCGATCGTCGTGTCCGTTGCGGACGTTCACCCGCGGAAAGCAGGTGAACATCCGCAGAGCGCAACACCGCAATTTCAGCCGTTCACGCTCACGACCTGGAAGCCGCTTCGCTCGGGTCGCGCCCGGCATCGGCGACGCCCTCCGGCCCGGACTCGGCGGATCCCGAGGACCGGCTGACGAACAGCGATGCGATGAACGCAAGCACACCGATACCGGCAGCGACGAAGAACCCGGTGCGCAGGCCCGCCGCATCGGGGGTGCTGGCCGTGGCGGCGCTTCCCAGGGACGCCACCGTGACGAACACCGCGGTGCCGAACGCGCCCGCGACCTGCTGGAGGGTCGCCAGGATCGCGCTGCCGTGCGAGTAGAGGTGGCCGGGCAGCGAACTGAGCGACTCGGTCATCAGCGGCGTCATCATCAGCCCGAGCCCGGCCATCAGCAGGACGTGGGTGGCGATGACGGCGGCCAGCGGCGAACCCGGCCCGAGGATGGCGAACAGCAGCAGCGACACGGCCATCGCCAGCGCGCCCGGGACTACCAGCGGACGCGCGCCGTAGCGGTCGAACAGCCGCCCCACCGGGCGCCCGAGCAGCCCCAGGACCAACCCGCCTGGCAGTACGGCCAACCCCGTGACGAACGGGCTGGCGTGCAGGACGGTCTGGAGGTACAGCGGCAGCAGGATCGCCCCGGCCCCCAGCAGGCACATGAACAGCAGGGCTGCGAGGACCAAGGCCACGACGAACGAGCGATTGCTGAACGGGCGCAGGTCGAGCAGGGCTCGGTCCTGGCGCTGCAGGCGAATCTGGCGCGCGACGAACGCGCCGAGCGCCACGACGCCGACCACGATGGGCACCCACGCCGGAACCAGGTGCGCCCCGCCGGACTCCCCGATGGCCGACAGGCCGTAGAGGAGACCACCGAAGCCGAAGGCCGACAGCAGCACCGAGACCAGGTCCAGCGGCACCGAGCGGGTCTCGCTGTCTAACCGCATCCAGACGGCCCCGATGGCCAGCGCCAAGAGCGCCAGCGGCAGCACGATCCAGAACATCCAGCGCCAACCCAAGGAGGCCAGCACCGCACCGCCGATCGTCGGCCCCACGGCGGGAGCGACGGCGATGACGATCGTGATCGTTCCCATCGTCGCGCCGCGCTTCGCCGGCGGCACGAGGCGCATCACCGAGGTCATCAACAGCGGCAGCATGACCGCGGTGCCGCACGCCTGCACCACGCGCCCGGCCAGCAGCACCGCGAAACCCGGAGCGAGCCCGCTGACCAGCGTGCCCGCGCTGAACAGCGTTAGGGAGGCCAGGAAGATCTGGCGCGGCGTGAAGCGCTCCAGCAGGAAGCCGGTGGTGGGGATGACCACGGCCATCGTCAGCAGGAAGCCGCTGGTCAGCCACTGCACTGTCGTGGTGGAGACCCCGAGGTCGACGGTGAGGTCGCGCAAAGCGACGCTCAGGATCGTCTCGTTGAGGATCATCACGAACGCCGAAGCGACGAGCACGGTGATCAGCACGGAAGCTTGCGGCGGCGCTGGGCCGCGTTCGGAGTCCGCGGTCGCGGTACTCGCGGAGTCGATCATGGTTTGGGGACACCTCACTGAAATAGGTCGAGCTCGACCGCCGGCGCGCCCCAGGTGGAGCCGCTACTCGTCATCGAGCACAAGATCGGAATTCCGAGTTCTGCACGCGCGCCGAGGCGTCGGAACGCGTGTTCGCGGAGAGCAGGTGCGGCGCCGTCGGGCTGGGTCCTGGCGCTGCTGCCACCGTGCACCGGTGACCAGCTTGCTCCGCCGGGGAAGAGTGTCCCCGATGCCACCGACAAACGCAGGGATCAGGACGCCGGCCCCCTCGCCGACGAGCGGCGATCGGCAGGCGCGTCGTGATCATCCCGACAGCGGCGCGGTGTCGATGCATTCACCGCACACCCCCACCGCCGATCCGCCGAACTCCCCGGCTCGGAGCGCCCGGCGGGCCGTGACGTCATCGACCAAAGCCCAGTCCTGGTCCCAGGAGGAAATGCCGCAGTCGTCAGGCGATCACAGCTGCCTGCAGACTTGGACATCTGGCGGACGAGACGAGCTGATCAATGCTGCTGGCGACTTCATTACGACGTTCCTCGCACTCGGGTCGTGAACAATTCAGTCTGCGCACCTGACCCGCGAATGTTCCACCGAATTACCGCCACGAGCACACCCGACTCGATCACCGAACGCCCTCCGGAGGCGTCGTCGCAGGCCCGCACCGGCAGCCCGCGCAGCACCTCCCACCCGGGGCCGTGAATCCGTTTCGCAGCTATAAGCGAGCTATAAGCCCGAAAGACCAAGGCCCTGCAACGAAACCGACGATCTTGATCGCACCCGCTCCGAAATCCGCCACTTCGGACGGATGTGGCCGGTCTCACCAAATTCCCCGGAGTTCCCGGCATGTCAATGATGACCAGTCTCGTCGCTCGGCGTAATCGATCGAATTCGCTGCGCTGAAGGGACTTTCGTCACCGCTGCAGGATGGCAGCGGTCAGCCCTGCCGCTGGTGCAGCGCGCGAATCTCGGCCAGCACCTCCCGCGTCACCGGATCTGCGATGTCGGCGAAGTCGTCGTGCTTCCTGAGGTACTTCGCGACGAACGGGCAGACCGGGACGACCCGCTTGCCCTCGGTGCGGGTGTCGCTCAACGCATCGGAGATCAGCGCGGTGGCCAGCCCGCGCCCGGCGAACCGGTCGTCGATCTCGGTGTGGTAGAACACCCGCTGCCCGTCGCGGTCGACGTACTCGGTGAACCCCGCGAGCTCATCATCGACGCTGATCTCGTAGCGGTGGCGTTCGACCGCGTTCCGCACGATCTGCCCAGTGCCCATCTCGTCCTCCCCTTCGATCACCCGCCATTATGCCCGCGGCCCTGGCGTATAAACGTCTACGTGAAACCGCAACAGGGGTGGAGGCTCCGATGAGCAACCTCGAAACCGCGCCCGCCGAACTGACCTGCGAGAACAGCGGCGAGGCCCCAACCGTGCGCGGACGGGTTCTGGAGCCGCGGATGGTCCCCCTCGGCGGTCCACGTGCGATGACGGTGCGCCGCACGCTGCCGCAGCGGGCGCAGTCGCTGATCGGAGCCTGGTGCTTCATCGACCACTACGGGCCCGACGAGGTCTCCTCGACCGGCGGCATGCGCGTCGACGGACACCCGCACACCGGCTTGCAGACGGTGTCGTGGCTCTTCAGCGGCGAAATCGAGCACCGCGACACCGTCGGCAGCCACGCCTTCGTCCGGCCCGGCGAGCTGAACCTGATGACCGCGGGCTCCGGCATCGCCCACTCCGAGCACTCGACGCAGAACACGACGGTGCTGCACGGAGCGCAGCTGTGGGTGGCGCTGCCCGGACAACACCGCTTCGTCGCCCCCGACTTCGAGAGCTACGCACCGCCGGCACTGGACTTGGACGGCGCCCGCGTGCTCGTCTTCCTGGGCAGCCTGCTCGGCCACACCTCTCCCGTGCAGACCTACACGCCACTGCTAGGGGCGGAGATCACACTGCGCGCGGGCCAGTCGTTGCGGCTGGACGTCGCTCCCGAGTTCGAGCACGGGGTGCTCGTCGACACTGGCGAGGTGACCGCCGCCGGTGTCGACGCGACCGAAGGGCAGCTCGTCTACCAGCAGACCGGTGCGCAACACCTGGACCTGGTGGCGGCGGACCGGGACGTGCGCGTCCTGCTGCTCGGCGGGCAACCGCTCGGCGAGCAGATCGTGATGTGGTGGAACTTCATCGGACGCAGCCACGAGGAGGTCGCCGCGTTCCGCGCGCAGTGGCAGCACGAACGCGAACACCAGGACGGCGACGAGAAGACCCAGTACGGGCCGTTCCCCGGCCAGTGGCGCGAAACCCTGCCCGCCCCCGAACTCCCGAACGCCCGCCTCAAACTCCGCGGGTAGCCACGGGATTCGGGTGACGCGGGCAGGCGCGTCGCATGAGGAACGGTTCGAGAGTGTCCTCGCCTCGCCGTCGCGCGAACTCCTCGGTGGCGAGGGCCGTGTCTGACCGCTCCATCCGAGTTCCGGCACCCGAACCACGAACACCGCGGTGAAAGCAGCGCCCCCACCCCGGGACCGTCACCTCTCGCGTGCTCCAAGGCTTGTCAACGGTTCACGGAAGCGGGTCGGAGGTCGCCCGCCCACACCGTCCCGCATCCGGGCCGCCGGAAGCCGCCGGCCCCGGTGCACCGATCTCCGGCGTCAGTCGCCCGGTGCTCGGTAGTCGAACTCCTTCGACACCGCCTCGTCCACCTCGGCAGGCGTCAGCAGGACTACCGTTCCCGTGCGTGCGCCGCCGGAGCCGCTGACCGCTAGGCCGAGCGACGCCGCCGAGGCGTTGTCCGGCAGGTCGACGACGACGTAGGTGTCGTAGTCGCCGAAGGCGAAGTAGAACGACTCGACCTCGCCACCAAGCTTGGCGACCGCGTTTCGCACCGCCTCCACCCGGGCCGTGCCGCCTTTCTTCTGCAAGCCCCTGACACCCTCGGCGGTGTAGGTCGCCCGCACCAGGTACTTGGACACTTCGATCACACCCTCGGTTGGTCGCGCACGGGTCGTTCGCTGTCTCCCTCCTTCACGGAAGGCCTGAAGTGCACGGTCCGTCGCCGAGGCGTGCGGAGAAAGAGTCCAAGGGCCTCGCACATCAGGTTGAATTCATTCAATACTGACCCGCACAACCTCGCCCCCAACAACGTCCATTGAGGACGCTCAACGACGACATCGGGGCCGCCGCGCACCAGCCCGGTCACCGACTACTCGCCTACTCGCCCGGGACCGCAATTTCCATTTGAAATCGAACCTTCGATTTCAATGGAAATTGCGGAAATCCTCCACAGGGGACCCGGTAGATCAAATCCGCAGCAAGACCGATCCCAAGCGCCAGACGAGCAGGCACGCACCAAGCTCGCCCGGTTCTTCACATTCGCAAACGGAAGAACTACAGTCATCTCTCTACGAGAAGACACCTGGAGCCCAGATCTCAAGCTGTCATTTGCCTATCCTATGCGTAGTTTCCCGCACAACCGAAGGATCACGAATGGAGTTGGCAGCACGGATGTCTGACGAAACCACCGGCCGGCTGCTCGCGGTGAGCGACCTGCACGTCGGGTACGCCGAGAACAAGTCCGTCGTGGACCGCCTCCGGCCGACGACGGACTCCGACTGGCTGATCGTGGCGGGCGACGTGGCCGAACACGTCGCGGAGATCGAAGGCACCCTCGACCTGCTCAGCCAGCGGTTCGCCCAGGTCGTGTGGGTCCCCGGCAACCACGAGCTGTGGACCCACGAAAAAGACCGGGTCAAGGCCCGTGGCGAGGAGCGCTACCGCCTGCTGGTGGAGAGCTGCCGGAAGCTGGGCGTGCTGACCCCGGAGGACCCGTACCCGATCTGGCACGGCATCGGCGGGCCGGTACGGGTCGTGCCGCTCTTCCTGCTCTACGACTACACGTTCCGGCCGTCTGGCACGCGGAACAAGGACGAGGCCCTGCGCGTGGCTTACAACGCAGGCGTGGTGTGCAGCGACGAGTTCCTGCTGCACCCCGACCCGCACCCCAGCCGGGAAGCATGGTGCCACGCCCGCATCACCGAGACCGAGGCCCGGCTCACCGCGCTCGACGACGATCTGCCGACCGTGCTGGTCAACCACTACCCGCTGGTCCGGACGCCGACGGACGTGCTCTACCACCCGGAGTTCGCCCAGTGGTGCGGCACCGAGCGCACCGCCGACTGGCACTTGCGGTTCCGCGCCCGTTGCGTGGTGTACGGGCACCTGCACATCCCCCGGATAACACACCACGACGGAGTTCCGTTCCACGAGGTCTCCATCGGCTATCCCAGGGAATGGCGCCGGCACGGCCACCCGCATGGCCTGCTGCGGCAGGTCCTGTCCCCCGAGACCGCGGGGGTTGTGCGGTGATCGAGGAGATTCTGGCGCCCGGGGTGGTGACCGAGGAGGCCTTCTCCGACGACGGCGCTTCCCCGCTGTTCCCCGAGGAGCTCGCGCTGGTAGCCAGAGCCGTGCCCAAGCGCCGCAACGAGTTCACCACCACGCGCGGGTGCGCGCGGAAGGCGCTGGGTTCGCTGGGGTTTCCGCCGGCACCGCTGTTGACCGGCGAGCGCGGGGCACCAATCTGGCCCGACGGCGTCGTCGGCAGCATGACCCACTGCGACGGTTACCGGGCGGCCGTGGTGGCCCACCAGTCCGACTTCCTGGCCCTCGGCATCGATGCCGAACCCGCCGGACCACTGCCCGACGGGGTCTTGGACGCCATAGCCCGACCGGAAGAACTCGTCCGGCTCAAGGACCTCGCAGCCACCTGGGAGGAGGTCTGCTGGGACAGAATCCTCTTCAGTGCCAAGGAGTCCGTCTACAAGACCTGGTTCCCGGTGACGCGGCAATGGCTGGGGTTCGAGGACGCCTCGATCGACATCGACCCGGACACGGGCGCGTTCCGGGCCCGTTTGCTCGTGACGGCGGAGGCGTTCGGGCCGCGCGCCGAGTTCCACGGCCGCTGGATGCTCCGCGACGGACTCGTCCTCACCGCGATCTCCCACCCCCGTTGAGGACCAGAACGCCGACCTGGGGAATTGTGGCGGTGGGTGGTCGACCACCCACCGCCACAATTCGCCCGACCCGGGGCGGCTGGGTGCGGTGCCCGCGTCGAGGAGCGCATCAGCGAACGGCAGATGACCGCCGTGAGCGCTTTTGGGTGCTATGGCACCCACAAACACTCACGGGTGTTCTTCCCAGCGTTGGGCCCGTTCGATGAACGCTTCGGCGGCCGCGCTGAGGTAGGCGTTCTTGCGGCGCAGGATGTTCACGGTGCGCGCGGGCAGATGCGGGGTCAGCGGGATCGGGTGCAGGCCCGGGTGGTCGCGCGTGATGGCGTCCGGGAGAACCGTGGCCAGGGCGCTCCACTGGACGACTTCGGTCAGTGCCGCGATCGTGTTCGTTTCGACCATGATCCGGGTCTGCACCCGGTGCGTCGCGAAGTAGGCGTCGACGTGGACTCGCGTGGCGAAGTCGGTGCTGAGAAGGGCCAACCGATGCTGCGCCACCTCGGCGACCGGCAACGGCTGATCCCGGCCGGCGTCCGGGTGGCGGGAGCCGACCACGAGGCTGAAGGTCTCGGTGAACAGCGCGGCGCTCTCGATTCCCGGCAGGTGGGTGCCGCGGAACGCGATGCCGAGGTCTAGCTCGTCGGCCAGCAGCGCGGCTTCGATCCGGTCCTGCGTCATCTCCCGGACGTTCAGGCGGACCCCCGGGTGGGCGACGTGGAACTTGGCGATCAGTGCCCCGATCAGGTACGCGGTGAAGGTCGGCGTCATCGCCAGGCGCAGGTGGCCGCGGGTGAGGTCCTGGACATCGAGCACCGCGCGCCGGCCGGCCGCGAGTTCGCGCAGCGCTTGCCGGGCGAAGTGGGCGTAGGTCTCGCCTGCGTCGGTGAGGCGCACGGAGCGGCCGGTGCGATCCAGCAACTGAACGCCGAGCACCTTCTCCAGCTGCTTGATCTGCTGCGACAGGGTCGGTTGCGAGATGTGCAGGTCCTCGGCGGCGCGGGTGAAGTTCGCGTGCTCGGCGACTGCCAGGAGGTAGCGGAGATGGCGCAGCTCAGGACCCATGGGCCCGATTATAGGCCTCGACAATGGTGACCATGAGCACCAAGTCTTGGACACTATAGTTCCTGTTCATGCATGGTTGGCGCGGTCGGTCCCCAACGGCACCCGGGAACGAGGACAGGCCATGCACCTCACGGGAAGGAATCCGAAGACGTCAGACCCACCGGCCAGGCCGTTGCCCGAGCAGTCGCCTGATCCCGAAGACCCCGGCGCGGCACAACCCGTGCCCGCCGTTCCCGCTCCCGGCAGGAGCGACCGACCAAAAGGAACGACCGCCGTGGTGCACGCCCAGTTCGATCCCACCGCCCGCCAGCAGCTCGCGAACGCGGCGGTCGATGCCAAGATCCGCAAGGACCTGACGTGGCAGCAAATCGCCAACGCCACCGGCCTGTCGGTTTCCTTCGTGACCGCCGCCGTGCTGGGTCGGCACGCCCTGCCCGCGGCCGCCGCCGAGACCGTCGCGGCGCTCCTGGGCCTCGACGAGGACGCGATCGTGCTGCTGCAGACCATCCCGACCCGCGGCTCCATCCCCGGCGACGTCCCGACCGACCCGACCATCTACCGGTTCTACGAGATGATCCAGGTCTACGGCACCACCCTCAAGGCCCTGGTCCACGAGAAGTTCGGCGACGGGATCATCAGCGCGATCAACTTCAAGCTGGACGTGCAGAAGGTCGCCGACCCCGAGGGCGGCGAGCGCGCCGTCATCGTGCTGGACGGCAAGTACCTGCCCACCAAGCCCTTCTGAGCCCGAGATACCCGGAGGGGCACCTCGCGGTACCGGAATCGTCCACTACGGAGCAATCAATAGACCGACAAGGAGTGGCAGCGGCGCGACGGCGGCCAGCACCGCGTCGCCGGCGCCCCGACCGCGTGACCGCGGCGGAACCGTGTGCCCCAAGGCGATGACCACTTGGCCTCCGCCGGTGCGCTGATTTCCCGTCAACGGCAACGCGCGGGTTCGTCGCTGCGCGGCGAGCTCCCGCACGGCCGCGACACTTACGGCAGGTAGTCGAGCGATGCGAACCATTCGCCCCGGCCCTTCGGAGTGAGGTCGAGGACGTGCCAGACCGGGCTGAGCAGGTCGATGCCTCGCTGGTCGATGTCTTCGGACATCCGCGGGTGCGTCGTGTGGACGTGGCGCACCGCGCCGCTGTCGTCACGCGCGAAGACCGACACCGTCGAATCCTGGTTGCCTTCGGCGTCCTCGCTGGCGAGGTCGTACTTGAACGCGCCCGAACCCGCGCTGAGCAGTCGCACGTTCGTCCACCCCCGGTTCCTGGCGTGTTGCCGCAGCGCGGGCAGGTCGGCCGCGGCGACGACGGCGAAGTCGACGTTCTGCGCTAGGTGCTGGGCGACTCCGTTGAGCCCGTCGATCCACATCGTGCACATCGGGCACGGCCGGGTCTGCTGCTTCCCGTACATGAGGTGGTAGATGACGAGGTCCCGACCGGGTGCGGTGAACAGTTCGCTCAGCCGCACCTTCCGGGTCGGGGTGTCACCGGCGTCGAGGTCCGCGGGTCCTTCCTCGAACGTGTAGTCATCGACGACGGGACCGAGCGGTAGTCCGCGCCGCAGCTCGGCGACCCGTTCGCGGTGGCGCATCAGCTCGATCTCGGCCTGGCGCAGGTCTTCGCGGGCTTGGAGGTACTCGGCGGACTCCGCGGTGAGGTTGGTGTGACGCATTGCTACCTCCGTGGCTGCTTCGACCAGCGGCAGCCAGGCGGCCCGCCGGTGTGCCCCTTGGACGGCCCAGTTCGTACCCGATGCGCTCCGGTATGAAACCGACTGGCTCCCGGTGCCCGGATCGCTCCAGCTTCTTGGTGGCACGACGACGGCCGACGAATCGCTCACAACCCGCCGGAGCGCGGGCCGGTGTCGAAGTCCGCGATCGCAGTGCGGAACTCCGCCCGGCACACCATCCAACTCGAGCAAGATGATCTGCAACACATCTGATCACGCAACGGCAGATCCCGCCGACCGACCGGAAATCCCCTGCACGAAATTAATTTCAGGATTCCCGAAAAGAACGCAGGGAACAAGCCGTCCAATTCGTTTCCGTGAACCATCACCGACCACGTGCCGACCACCCTTTTAGCCGTATTGACGCGGGCAAACAGCCTCATAGACTCGTGCACCGGATCCAGTTCACATCCCACAGCATCAGGTGAGGAACCACTTCACGACCACGCAGTACGAAGCCACGCCAGCCGATCCGATTTCTCTTGCACAGCAACAGATCCAGAATTCGCGAAAAGATAGCAAGAATTCGTCGTCGAGCGCGCCCGCAACCGGCAGGCGCCTCGACATGCACCCAATCCGGAGGTTCGTGACGTGTCGTCACCCGATGCCGAACCGTTCTTGTCCCTGCAAACCCAAGCTGCGCGGCTGCTCGCGACCACGACGAAGACGCCGCCGCAAATGCAGTCCATCAGCTCCCGGAACCTGCTCAAACGGCTCCCGTGGATCACCGTCTCCAGCGGCACGTACCGGGTGAACCGGCGCTTGCAGATCAAGGTCGGCCGAGGTCGCGTGTCCTTCCTCCAGGAAGGCGCCGACGTCCGCATCATCCCGCACACGCTCACGGAGCTCTCCGCGCTGCGGGGCTACCGCGACACCGGCGTCCTGGAACGCCTCGCGGGCTTGTTCACGGTCCGCCAGGTCACGCCGGGAGAGGTGCTGGCGGAAGAAGGCCAGCCGGTCCGGGAAGTGTTCGTCGTCGCGCACGGCCGAGTCGAGCGCCTCGCGACCGGCGAGTACGGCACCGTCGACCGCCTCGGCGTGATCACCGACGGAGACCAGGTCGGTGACGAAGCCGTCGGCGTCGAAGAACCCACTTGGTCGGCGACGCTGCGGTGCTCCACCGCGGGCACGATCATGGTCCTGAACTGGGACTCCCTGCTCGGACTCCTCGACGGCGAGGAGGGCCTGCGCACGCACTTGGAGGGCTTCGCCCGGCGCCGCGCGCTGCCGCAGAACCGCAGGGGCGAAGCCGAAATCGCGCTCTCCGCGGGCCACGAAGGCGAAGCACTGGTCCCGGGGACCTTCGTCGACTACGAGCTCTCGCCGCGCGAATACGAGCTGTCGCTGACCCAGACGATCCTGCGGATCCACACCCGAGTCGCCGACCTCTACAACGACCCGATGAACCAGGTCGAGGAACAGCTCCGGCTCACGGTGGAGGAGATCCGCGAGACCCAGGAGCGCGAGCTGCTGCACAACCCGGATTTCGGGCTGCTGCACAACACCGCCTACGACCAGCGCATCTCCACCCGCACCGGCCCGCCGACACCCGACGACATGGACGACCTGCTGTCGATGCGCCGGTCGACGGACGCGTTCTTCGCGCACCCGAAGGCGATCACGGGGTTCCTGCGGGAGTGCAACCGGCGCGGCCTGGCGGTGGATGCGACCACGCTCGAAGACGGGTCGAAGGCCCTGTCCTGGCGCGGCGTCCCGGTCTTCCCGCTGGGCAAGATCGGCATCAGCGACCACAACACCACAGCGATCATCGCCATGCGGCGCGGTGAAGACCGGCAGGGCGTCGTGGGCCTGCGGCCGGCCGCGCTGCCGGATGAAACGCAGCCCGGTTTGAACGTCCGCTTCATGGGCATCAGCGACCAGGCGATCCTGCGCTACCTGGTGACCGCTTACTACAGCGTCGCTGCCCTGGTCCCGGATGCGGTCGGGCTGCTGGAGCACGTGGAAATCGGCCGGGAGTCCTGATGATCGAGCTCGTCGAGCACGAAACCCCCGTCCCCTTCCAGCAACCGCACACCGGGGGCGTCCAGGGAACGAGCGCGTGCGTTGCACCGGGACGGCAGCGGAAGACGGCCGTCCTGCACTGTCCGCCGCCACCACCCGAACGCCCGGAGATCGCGGCGGAGATCAACCACCGCTCCGTCGCGTGGCTCATCGAGGTCGGCCTGGGCAGCGAGGAGAACATCGCCGGCGTCCACAAACACGATCCGGGACGCGGCATCACGTTGTGCCACCCGGGAAGCGAGGACGTCGAGCGCATGACGGCCGCGGCGAAGATGATCGTGGCCGAAACGGCAGTGGACGACTACTTCTGCGAAACCAACAGCCGCCGCGATGCCAACGACCAGTCGATCGGGCCGAACCTCTCGCTGACGCAGTCCGCGATCGACGCGCCGCGCCTGACCCCCACCTACCAGGCGGTGTGGGAAAAGCGCCGCGACAACCACCCGGTGCTGCGCGCCCAGCACGAGGCGTTCGACGACCTCAAGCAGATCAGCAGCCCGGCGCAGGCCCAACGCGTCCGCCACGACATCGCCCAGCTCTACCTGGGTTACAACGCCGAGAACGGGTGGCGCACGATCAACCGGCTGCCGCCCGTCTGGCAGTACCTCGCCAACCGGCAGATGAACTCATTCCGCCCCTGCCTCGACCTCACCGACGTCCTCGACGGCTACGAAATCCCGGCGGAGCTGTTCACCCACCCCCTGGTGCAGGACTGCATCGCGCGGGCATCGCTGATCGCCACCCTCTACAACGACCTGGCCGGCTGCGAGCGGGAGATCCGCGATCACGGCCTGCCATTCAACCTGCCGGCCGTGATCGCCGCGGAAGAGCACATCCCGCTCGACGAGGCGTTCATCAAGTCCTGCGACATCCACAACGAGCTGATCCGGGCATTCGAGGAGGACACCGAGCGCGCCGCGGCCGCGCTCCCGGACCCGGCGGTCGCCCGCTACCTGACCGGACTGTGGTCATGGCTCGCGGGAAGCCGCCACTGGCATTTCACCACCGCACGGCACACCTGACGAAGGGAAGCACCGACGATGACCGAGACGACCTACCGGACCACCCCCGCCGCCAGCGTTTACCAAGGCAGCATCGCGAACTACTGGAACCAGGAGGCCAACCCGGTCAACCTCGAACTCGGCGAGGTCAGCGGCTACTTCCACCACCACTACGGCATCGGCGAGCCCGACTGGTCGGTCACCGAAGGCGACCCCGGAACCATCCGCGAACGCCTCACCCGGGAACTGCACCGCCTGGAAGGCCAGCAAGCCGAATTCCTGCTGGACCACCTGGGGAAGGTCTCCCCGGGGCAGCGGATCATGGACGCCGGGTGCGGACGCGGCGGCTCCAGCTTCCTGGCCCACGAACGGTTCGGCTGCGCGGTGGACGGCATCTCGATCTCGCGCAAACAGGTCGACTTCGCAAATGCCCAAGCGCGGCAACGCGAAGTCGCCGACAAGGTCGCGTTCCACCAGCTGAACATGCTCGACACCGGGTTTGAAACCGGCAGCATGCAGGCGATCTGGAACAACGAGTCCACGATGTACACCGACCTGAACGACCTCTTCGCCGAGCACTCCCGGCTGCTGGCGCGCGGCGGGCGGTACGTGACGATCACCGGCTGCTACAACGACGTCTACGGCCTGCCGTCGCGCGCGGTCTCCACGATCAACGCGCACTACATCTGCGACATCCACCCCCGCTCCGGCTACTTCCGCGCGATGGCCGCGAACCGGCTGGTGCCCACCGCCGTGGTGGACCTGACCGAGGCGACCCTGCCCTACTGGCGGCTGCGCGCCCAATCACCCCTGGTGACGGGGATCGAGGAGGCGTTCATCGAGGCGTACGAGAACGGCAGCTTCCAGTACATGCTCATCGCCGCCGACCGCGTGTAACCCGACGCCGCCTGCTGTGCCGTTCGCCGGCCGTGAGTCTTCTTGGTTGCCATAAGACTCACGGCCGGCGGCGTCACCGGTACCGCTCGCTAAGGTCGCGCAGCCGCCGAGGGCGGCGGCGTCGTTCATCCCGGGAGCGGTGCTGGCCATGGACGGCGGACTGACGATCCGTAGCGCCTGCCTACGAGCGGCGGCGGGGTTTCCCGCGCTTGCCGCCCTTGCCGCCCTTGCCGTCCTTAAGAGTGCCGGAACGCCGGTTCCCGCCGGTCGGCTTGCGGGTGGCAGGGTTCTTCGCGTCGCCAGCGGGTCGCTTGGGCTTCGGCGGGGCCGGCGGGCGTCCGCGCGTGCTGTTGACCGTTCGCCCGCGGACGATTCCGATGAACTGCTCCATCAAATCGGTGGTCTCGTCGTCCAGCCACGCCAGCGCGACGCTCGACTGCGGGACGTCAGCGAGCGGCCGGTAGGTGAGGTCCTTGCGGTGGTGCAGGCGGGCGAGCGACTGCGGGACGACGAGCAGCCCCACGCCGGCCGCCACCAGTTCGATGGCAGCCGTGGTCGTTGCCGGGCGCTCGATCGCCGGCCGCCCGGGCGGCTGTTCCCAGTCGAGGGTGTCGTCGAGCGGATGCAGCACGATGTCGTCGGCCAGGTCGTCGGGCGACACCTCTTCGGCCGCAGCCACGACGTGGTCCTTCGGGACCACGACCACCGTCGTCTCGGTGTAGAGGGGGATCGCGTGCAGCCCCGTCCGGTCTGCCGGGAACCGGAGGAGGACCGCGTCAGCGTCGCGGTCGCGCACCACGCCGGCGGCTTCGGCGGCGGACACCTGGACGAGGTTCAGCGGAACCTCTGGCGATCGTTCGTCCCAGATCCGCGCCCACTTGCCGGGTGTCACCCCCGGGATGTACGCGAGCGTGAACGACGGAGATCCGTCCAAGGCTGTCACGAGGCCAGATTACCGGGCGTGACCGCAGGCAGCGCACGCGCGGTCGATACCCTTGAGGGCATGACGTCGCAGAAGACCTCCCAGACGATGAAGCCCAAGACCGCGGCGAGGAAGCTGAACGTGTACCTCGAAGCCACCCCCGCGGAGTTCCAGGAGGGTGTCGTCTCGCGCGACGAGTTGAACGCCCTGCAGGCCGACCCGCCGGAGTGGCTGCGGGAACTGCGCCGCAACGGCCCGCACCCGCGGCAGGTCGTCGCGGCGAAGCTGCGCATCTCCATCGGCGGTCTCGCACGTGGCGGCATCACCGACCCGCTCACCACCGAGCAGATCGAAGCGCTGAAGACCGAAGACCCCGAGTGGCTCCAGCAGGAACGTGCCACTCAGGCCGACGTCCGCAAGGAAGCGGTACGCATCAAGGAGAAGGCGGCGGCCCGCCGCCCCCGTTCCTGGTAGCAGCACCAGACCCGCTAAACGCGGCGCGTCGGCGAGCAGGACCCGGCGCGCCAGCGTGCCGATCTGACCCGGCCACCGAAGCATCGGGCCGCGGCTTGGGCGGCAGTGCCGACGATCCGCTCCCGGAAGCCGGGGGCGAAGCGCTCGAGCTGCGCGATGATCGTTTCGGTCGCGTCGCCGGTGTATCCGCGGGGCACCAGTGCGCGAATGAATACCCCACGTCTGCGATCCGCCCGGAGTAATTGCATCGATCTCGCGAATTCCCCGATCCGCACTTCGAGCGCGAGCGGATCGCCCGGCCGGGAGTCCAAAGTAGAGCAGCAGGGCGGTTCCAGGCGGAACGGCACCAAACATTCAGATCTCTGCAGCGGTGTGCCGCATTCTCCACGGAGGCGGCACCGGGGAGGACCTCGCTGAGAGACTCGGCGAAATGCGAGTTGTCGATGAGGTCCAGCATTGCGGTCGGTGCGGACGGGCTCGAAGACGCCGTCTTCGCACGCGTGCAATGCCGTGTTGCGGGGCGCCGGCCACCGCCTTGCAGCGTCAACTGAACGGCCGGTAGCGTCGATTGCCAACCGTCAATCAGACGGTTGGAAACGTAAGACGCCTTCCCTCGAAGCGAGCTGATAATGCCCAAGAGCTGCAAACAGAGTCGCCCCGTTCGCCGGATTAGTCGACCGGGTGACGTTGGTCCTCCACAGAACGAATGGAGATTCGGTGAACACGCATGAGGAAGAGGCTGCGTGTGGCTTGGGTGGTCGGTGGGAGCCGAGCAACGGCTTCCGGCAGTCGGAAGCGCAGATCGACACCGAGCGGTTGATCGGCGAGGTCGCCGCGGACCTCAGGGATTGCGCCATCTTCGCCATCGACCGCGACGGCCTGGTGACCAGCTGGAACGCGGGTGCTCAGCGGATCAAGGGGTTCTCCAGCGAGGAAATCATCGGGCGCCACTTCTCGAGGTTCTACCCGCGCGAGCAGGTCGAGGCGGGATTCCCGTCCTGGGAGCTGAGCCAGGCTGCCGCGCACGGTTTCTTCATCGACCGGGGCTGGCGCGTGCGCAAGAACGGCACACGCTTCTGGGCGCACGTCGTGATCACGGCGCAACGGGCCCCGGACGGCAGCTTGACCGGCTTTATCAAGGTGACCCGCGACGAGTCCGAGGGACGCACGCAGCGCGAGCGGTCGGCTCGGCGGTTCACCGACCTGTTCCAGCTCGCACCGGTGGGCATTGCACTGCTCGACGAGTCCGACCAGGTCCTCGACGCCAACGCGGCCCTGTGCGATCTGCTGGGCTACCGGTTGCATGGCAAAGCCGCGTCCGAGTTGATGCACCCCGACGACGCCGGGTTCGGGTTGGTCCCGCACCCAGCGAGGGCGGGCGGCGAGAGGATGTCGCCCCGAGTTCTCACCCGCGCAGATGGTGAGCCGGTGTTCTGCCACGTGCGGTGCGCGGCCTCGGTGCAGGACGACGGGGACCGGTTCTGGTTGGCCGTGT
This sequence comes from Saccharopolyspora sp. ASAGF58, assembly GCF_012277335.1. Lineage (NCBI taxonomy): Bacteria > Bacillati > Actinomycetota > Actinomycetes > Pseudonocardiales > Pseudonocardiaceae > Saccharopolyspora > Saccharopolyspora sp. ASAGF58. Next base: position 7,871,352 of record NZ_CP040605.1, read on the forward strand.
TCCAGGACGTCACGGAGCAGATCCGCCGCGCCGAGGTCCTGCACCATCAGGCCACGCACGACCCGACGACCGGGCTGCTCAACCGGCAGGGCGTCGACGAACTGCTCGTCCCCATGCTCGACCGCAGCAGCGACCAGATAGCCGTGCTGTTCTGCGACATCGACAACTTCAAGCGCGTCAACGATTCGCTAGGCCACGATGCAGGCGACGAACTGCTGGTAGCGCTCGCCCGCCGCCTGCGCAACGAGCTCCCGGCGTGCTGCACGCCCGCGCGGCTCTACGGGGACGAGTTCCTGATCATCTGCTCGAACGTGCAAGCCTGCGGCGGGCTCGACGCGCTCACCAACACGGCGGCCGACCTGCTCCACGCGGTCGTCCCGCTGCAGGGCCGGCTGGTCAGCGTCACCGCCTCCATCGGCGCGACAATGCCCGAGGAGCACACCACGACGCAGAACATGATTCGCGACGCCGACGCGGCGATGTTCAACACCAAGAGGGGCCGCGGACGCGCGCGGACGGGCCAGGGCACTCCCACCGCGCAGCTGACCTTGGAAGAAGATCTCCGCGCCGCGCTGCGCCATGATCGCCTGCAACTGCACTACCAGCCGATCGTCGCTAGGGACGGAACCATCATCTTGGCCGAAGCGCTCGTGCGGTGGCCGCATCCGGACCGCGGGCTCCTCACACCGGACACGATCTTGTCGGTCGCCGAGAACGGCGGTCTTATGCACGACCTGGACAGCTGGGTGCTGCACACCGCGCTGCGGGAGGCGGTCACCTGGCAGCAGCCGATCGGCGTCACGGTCAACGTCTCCGGAATCCGTCCCGACGCCCCGAACTTCAGCGACGAGGTCTCAACTGCGATCACCGCCAGCGGTATCGCCCCCGACCGCGTCGTCCTGGAAATGGTCGAAACGCTGTTCGTGGACCTGCCCGCGAAACCGCGCAGGGCGATGCGGGAGCTCGCTCGGACGGGAGTCCGGTTCGCCATGGACGACTTCGGCACCGGCTATTCCTCGCTGGCTCGGCTCAAGGACCTGCCGACCCAGATCGTCAAGCTCGACCGGCGGTTCGTCTCCGGCATGGGATCGGACCCGGCCGATCTCGGGATCGCGCGTGCTGTGGTGGAACTGGCCCGGGCGATGGACCGCACCTGCATCGCCGAAGGCGTCGAGAACACCACCCAGCACGCGCTGCTGAAGAGCCTCGGCATCGACGCCTGCCAAGGATTCCTGTTCTCCCGCCCGCTGCCCGCAGCGGAGTTCCACGCCCTCCTCAAGTCCCCGGAGTCCGCCGCCCTCGCAAACCCGGCGTGGGAGTAGGCAGGCCCTCAGTTCAGTTGGAGCACTGCCCAACGGTGTTCTGACCGGTGTTCAGACCCCGCCGGAGCGCGTCGAGGGTTTCGGCGGCCTGGCGTCGGGATACGGCTGCGCTCGCAACCACGGCCGACCGGTGAAATGTGCCGGGGAACAGGTGCAACTCGACCGATACGCCACCGCCGAGCAGGCCGGACGCGTAGGCCAACCCCTCATCGCGCAGCGGGTCGTTCTCGTAAACCGACACGTACGCCGGGGGAAGTCCGGAGAAATCGCTGGCGCGAGCCGGTGCGGCGTAAGGAGGAACGGCCCCGTCGCAGCCCTCCAGGTAGTACCGCCAGCTCAGCACCGCGTCGGCTCGATTCCACAATGGAGTGTCGTCGAACGTCCGCATCGAGGTGGTGTCCAGTCGGTCGTCGACCTCGGGGGCATCGAGCAGTTGGAAGCACAGAGGTGGTCCGCCGCGGTCGCGGACGAGCAGGGTCAGCGCGGCGGCGAGACCGCCGCCGGCGCTCATCCCGTACACGCCGATCCGCTCAGCGTCGACCCCGAGCGCTCCACTTCCAGCGGCGATCCAGCGCAGCGCTGACTCGCAGTCCTGCAGGGCAGCCGGATACGGATGTTCCGGGGCCAGCCGGTAGTCGACAGCCACGACGACCGCAGGCACCCGAGTGCACAGATCCGCGGCTTGCGCGGTGACCGCGTCCAGCCCGCCCATCACGAATCCACCGCCGTGCAACAAGAGCAGAGCGGGAAGCGGGCCGGCGGCATCGGGCGGCTTGCAGACCCTGACCTGCACGGAGCCACCATCCACACCGGGCACCGCGCGGTCGGTCATGACGACCTCGTCGGGCTGCGCCACGCCCGCAGCCATTTGCCGCATCCGGGCGCGGGCCCCAGCGAGGTCCTGGATGTGCAGGTCGGGCAGCGCAGGCAGGGCTGCTGCCAGCTCGGGATCCAGATACACGTGGCCACCCCCTTGCCGAGGTCACCACATTGTCCGGCCATTGCGACCGGGTCGGCGACCCGTGAGTGTTTTTAGGTGCTATGGCACAATGCCGCTTAGCTTGAGTTGATCTTGTTGTTGGTGGCGGGGATGATCTCGGGTGTGGTGGATGATGGCGTGGTGGCTGGGGCCCGGTTGACGGATCTGGTTTCGCTGGGGGTGCTGGCCTCGTCGGTTCCTCGGGATGTGGTCGATGAAGTGATCGTCGCGGCGGGGCGGCAGGCCAAGCGCTCGGATGGGAAGCTTCCGCCGCACGTCATGGTGTATTTCGTGATGGCGATGGCGTTGTTCGCCACGGAGGATTATGAGGAAGTCGCGGCCCGGCTGACCGATACGCTGGCGGCGTGGGGCTGCTGGGATCAGCAGTGGAGTCTGCCTACTTCGGGTGGGATCACCCAGGCTCGTCAGCGGTTGGGGGCCGAGCCGCTTGCGGAGTTGTTCGCCCGGGTCGCGGTCCCGGTGGCCGGGGAGCTGACCCGGGGTGCGTTTCTCGGGCCGTGGCGGTTGATGGCCATCGACGGGTTCGAGTGGGATGCACCGGACACCAAGGCCAACGGCGCGGAGTTCGGATACGGCGGCTCGGGGGAGAGCCGGTCGGCGTTTCCGAAGGTCCGTGTGGTGTCGGTCAGCGAGTGCGGCTCGCATGCGATGGTGGACGCTGAAATCGGTGGGGTCACCGGCAAGGGCAGCGGGGAACAGACCCTGGCGAGACGGTTGTACCGGCGCCTGCAGCCTGGCTGGTTGCTGATCGCCGACCGCAACTTCTACACCTGGCAGGACTGGTGCACCGCGGCTGACACGGGTGCGGAGCTATTGTGGCGCGTCAAGTCCAACACGAGGCTGCCGGTGCTGGGATCGCTGTATGACGGCTCCTACCGCTCGGTGCTGATCGAGGCGAAAATCCGGGGCAGGGCACGGCAAGCGCTCATCGACGCCGCCGCCCGCGGCGAGGATCTCCCTCCTGATCAGGCCAGGATTGTGCGGGTCGTGGAATACACGGTGCCCGACCGCGACGGCAACGGCAAGGGCGAACTGATCCGGCTGATCACCACTATCACCGACCCCACCGCAGCGCCGGCGGCGGCGTTGGCCGAGAGCTACCACCACCGCTGGGAACACGAAACCGCCAACGGACAGATCAAAACCGTCCTGCGCGGACCGGGAAGAGTGCTGCGGTCGAAAAGCCCCGACATGGTCCGCCAGGAGCTCTACGGCTACCTGCTCACCCACTACGCGATCAGCGCGCTGATCTGCCGGGCGGCCACCGAAGCCGACATCGACCCCGACCGGGTCAAATTCACCCGCACCGTCCGCATCGTCCGCCGCCGGATCGCCGATCCGGCGGCTTTTTCCCCCTGAACACCAGAAACGATCTCTGGCCGCTATCACCTCCGACATCACCGCCGCCCGCAACCTCAATCCCCGCCGCCGCCACCGCAGCTACCCCCGCGTGATCAAACGCGGCCGCCACAACGCCTACCGAGTCAAAAAACCCACCGACACCGGAACCCGCCACGACAGCCCGCCCAGCATCCAACTCACCCACACAGCAGCATGATCAAAATAGGCTAAGCGGCATTGTGCTATGGCACCCAAAAACGCTCACGGGTTTTGGAGCGGTCGGACGGTGAGGATCTGCTGGGCGTGTCCGACCGGGCCCTTGATGTCGTGCAGGACGGTGCTGGTGATGCCTTGGCCGGTGCTGCCGAAGACGACGGTGGTGTCCAGGCCGGTCCAGCTGCCTTCGGGCTGCCGGTGGAGGTGGATCGTCAGGTCGACGTTGGGCCACATCCAGTCGGTGGGTGACTGGCGCGAGGCGATTCCGTTGGCGGTGTCGACGAGCGCAATGTACGACGCCAGCGGGCTGCTGGACTCACCGGCGACGAGGTCCATCTCGGTGGAGATCCAGGCCGTCGTGCGGCCGGGCTGCGGCGGCGCGAGCGGGCGGGCGTTCAAGGAGGCGATGTACCCGCCGGGCCACACCAAGTCCATCGGCCAGGGGGCGACTTCTTCGTCGGGCGGGGTGAGCGGGTCAGCACCACCGCCCGCGACGGCTTCGGTATCCAGGACTGCGAGGCGCCATGCGCGGGCCTTGACGACCGGGCGGTCGGCGACGAGCACGGTGGCTTCGATCAGTTCGATGGTGCGGCCTGGCCGGATGGTCTCCACCCGGATCTCGCTCTCGTCGAGCGCGAGGCGCCCGAGGATGTCGAAGCTGATGCGGCCGAGGACCAGGCCGTCGCCCGCACGCGCGGCCAGATGCTGGTCGATCGCGTGGACGATGAGTCCGCCCAGCGGGCTGAAGTGCTGCTCGTCCGGGTTCCACGCGCCGCTGGCATGGCAGGTGGGCTTGTAGCGGCGTTCGTCGATCCGCTCGTAGTAGCTGTTCGTGGCAGGAGTGCCGGCGTTCACGGGTTTCTCCAGGGACTGCGGGCGGGTGCGGCCGTGCCGCTTTCAACGCTCAGGATCGTAAGACGGCGCGACGCGAGGTGACCCCAGCGTTGGGAACCTCTCCCGGGGCGTCGACGTGATCAAGCGGAACTACCCCAGACACGCTTACCGAAGGGCTAAAGCCGGTCTGCTGGATCACTTGGTCCAACCGACCGGCTCTAGCCGCGCCGGCCCCAGGCGGAGATCATCGGCGCGGTCGCCAGATCGGGCAGTCGGCCGGCCGCCAGGTTGTCCAGGTGCTCGTCGATCTCCCTCCGGGTGGCCAGGCCGGCCGCGATCAGCCGGTCGGCCACCTGCTCCACGGTGGCCCGCTCCAGCACCACGCAGGCCGGGTCGGTGATCGGGAAGAAGCCTTCGGCACCCACCTCGGCCAGTCCTTCGGCACGGAGCAGCCGGGGAAGGGTGCGTCCGTAACCGAGGTCGGCGTGCCGGCTCGCCATCAGCGAGCGGAACCCCTCCCGCAACCGATTCGCCAACCGCTGCTCGGGGCCGTGCTCGTCGGGGCAGATCAGGGGCTGCAGCCCCGGATCGGCCTCCTCCAGCAGCAGCCAGCCGCCGGGGCGAAGCGCACCGGCCATGGCGCGCAGCGCCGCCTCACGAGCCGGCACGTGGGTGAGCACGAGGCGGGCGTGCACCAGGTCGAACTCGCCGGCCGGGGGCGGTTCGGCTCCGACATCGTGCTGGAGGACCTCGACGCCCGGCTCGGCCGAGACCAGCCAGCCGGTGTCGATGTCGGTGGCGATCACCCTGCCACGTGGTCCGGCCCTGCGGGCCAGCCAGTTCGGGATCGTGGCGCCACCCGCGCCGATCTCCCAGCACCGCCAGCCCTCGGCGACACCCAGCCGCTCGAAGAGCCGGCAGGTGACCGGGTCTAGCAACCGCGCCAGCGCGGTGAATCGCTCACCGGCCTCCGGCTGTTGGTTCTCCAACAGGTAACCTTCGCCCATCGGCCCAGCCTAAATCGTTGTTCCACGAATGCGTCGATCCTGTGATCGGCGTCTGTCGGCTCGTCGCTGCCGGCTCGTCGCTGCCGGCTCGTCGCTGGCGGATCAGGTGCGGCTGAGGATCGCCATCGGCCGCCCCACCATCGGCGGTGTCGCCGGATCGCGTTCGTTCGCCTCCTCGACCGCGGTGGTCACGCTCGCATCGAACGGGTTGACGGCCCGTGGACGTGCAGCACCTGGAGAGCCTCAACGACGTGGTGGCGTCACCCGGGTGGGGCGCAATTTCGCGAGAAATTGACGTTCACCCGGGTGAACGCACAATTCTCGCGAAATTGTGCTCCCGCCGGCGCGTCAGCCACCGCGGGGTCGAACTGGCCAAGATGGACCTGCCGTCCCCAGAAACCGGAGATCGTCGTGTGTGCTGTTCCCTCAGCCCACTGCCGTTTCGGCAGCGGGCCGCACCGACTCGTGGCGCACCCGCGTTTCGCGTGCGACCGCCACCGTGGCGATGGTGATGCCGCAGGTCAGCAGCAGGAAGATGACCACGCCGGCGATGCTGTGGTCGAACCACAACAGGAGCGAACTCGCGAGCAGGGGGGCGAGCCCACCGGTCAGGACGGTGCCGATGTTGTTGGCCACGCCCACGGCCGTGAAGCGGACCTTGGTGCTGAACAGCTCGGCGAAAAAGGCCGGTTGGGCGCCCAGGACGGCCGATTGGCCGATGCCGAGGGTGACCAGCAGTGCCAGCAGGACCAGCCAGGGCTGCTCGGTGTCGAGCACGCGGAAGAACGGATAGCAGGCCGCCGCCATCACCACCGCGCCGAGAATGCTGACCGGACGCCTGCCCCACCGGTCGGACAGCGCCCCGAAAAGCGGCACGGACGCGAGCTTCACGACCGACACGGCCATGATCCCGGTGAGCACCGGGCCGGTGGCGAGACCCGCGTCCTGGGCGTATGCGACGGAGAAGGTGCCGAAGATGTAGTACCCGCAGTTCTCCGCCGCCCCGGCGCAGATGACGATGATCATCTCCTTGGGGTACTTCCGCCACGACTCCACGAACCGGCTCTTCGCCAGCCGCTGGCGCCACGACGCCCGTCCGGCGCGGTCCGGCCGGGCGGCCTCTTCACGGGCTTGGCGCTTCAGTTCCTGCTGGAAGTCCTCCGTTTCGGCCAAAGACCGGCGCACCCACAGGCCGAACAACGTCAGCACCGCGCTGAGCAGGAAAGGAATGCGCCATCCCCAGTCGAGGAATGCTTGCTGTGAAAGGGTTGTCGAAGCGATCGTCATCGCACCCGTCGACAGCAACGTGCCCGTGCCGGTGCCGATGGCCGGGAGGCTGCTGAGCAGTCCTCGCCAGCGCGCCGGAGCGTTTTCGAAAAGCAGGATCAGCGCGCCGGTTTTCTCCCCGCCGGCGGCGAAGCCCTGGAGGAAGCGCAGGAGCGTCAGCAGCAGTGGCGCGGCGACACCGATGGACCCATAGGTGGGCAGCAGCCCGATTCCGGTGGTGGCGATCCCCATCAGCAGCAGCGTGACCACGAGGACGTGCTTGCGCCCCTTGCGGTCGCCGAGTTCGCCGAAGTAGGCCCCGCCGAGCGGGCGCCCGAGGAAGCCGATCGCGAACGTGCCGAAAGCCGCGACCGTGCCCACCAGGGGATCTCCGCCTGGGAAGTAGAGCTTGTTGAACACCAGCGAAGCGGCGGTGGCGTACAGGGCGAAGTCGTACCACTCCACCGTGGTGCCGAAGACCGCCGCAGCGGTCACTTTCGGCTGGAAGACCGGGCGCTGTGCTGTTGGCGTACTCATGGGACTCCCTTGTCACTTACGAGTGCCACCTAGTGGTACTCTTGTGCCACCAGATGGTTCCGTGATGTTATGGGTAGGCCGACCCCATGACAAGGGGGTCGCGCCAACGCACCGAAAGGCGACTCATGCCCGAAACCGACTCCGCCGGCGTGCGGAGCGTGCGCCGAGCCCTGGAACTGCTGGGGATGTTCGACTCTGAACACCCCGCGCGCACCGTACGCGAGCTGATCGACGCCACCGGGCTGGCGAAGTCCACGGTCGTCCGGCTGGTGCACACGCTCCAGCAGGAAGGTCTGCTGTGGACGCGCCCCGACGGGCTGCTGGCGCCGGGGCCGGGACTGCTGCGCTGGGCACACCTGGCGCGCGAAGCGTGGAAGCCGCCGGAGGAAGCGCTCACCTGCCTCAAGGAGCTGTCGGACTCCAGCGGTGGCGAAACGGTGAACATCTACGTACGCACCCACACCACCCGCATCTGCATCGCCCAGCACGAAGGCACCCAGAACCTGCGTCACGTAGTCCGGGTCGGCGACACGCTACCCCTCTGGGGTGGTGCCGCCAGCCATGTGCTGCTCTCCCGCAGCGAACGCGAGGACGTCGTGGCGGTGGCCGAGACGTCCCCAAGGGGCGCGGAGCACGCGGACGACCTCTGGAAGCGGAGCCGGGCAGCGGCCGAGTCCGGCTGGTCGGTCAGCCACGGGGAACGCGAGGCGGGCGTCTCCGGGATCGCCGCCCCGATCTTCGCCCGCACCGGGGAAGTAGCCGCGGCCGTTGCCCTCGGCGGCCCCACCACCCGCTTCACCGACGCGCAGGTGCGCGACTGGATCCCCGTGCTCACCGGCGCCGCCGCACGGCTGACATCCCTCGACTTCATCGGAGCCGCGCAATGACGACCGCGACCAGGAAGCTGCTGGACGGCGTGCGGGTCCTCGACCTGACCAACGTCCTCGCCGGCCCCTTCGCCAGCTACCAGCTCGCCCTGCACGGGGCCGACGTGATCAAGATCGAGATCCCGCACGTCGGAGATCTCGCCCGCAGGCTCGGCGCCGACCGCGACCTCTCCGATGAACTGCTCGGCGCATCGTTCCTCGCCCAGAACTCCGGCAAGCGGTCCATGACACTCAACCTGAAACATGAGGCGGGCCGGAAGATCCTGCTGCGCGCGGTCACCCGCGCCGACGTCCTGGTGGAGAACTTCCGGCCCGGCGTCATGGAACGCCTCGGCGTCGGCCCCGACCGGCTGCGCGAGGAGAACCCGCGGCTGATCTACTGCGCCATCTCCGGTTTCGGCCAGAGCGGACCGCTGCGCGACCGACCCGCCTACGACCAGATCATTCAGGGCCTTTCCGGCATGATGAGCGTGACCGGGAACGAGGATGACGCCCCGCTGCGCGCGGGATTCCCCGTCGCGGACACCCTCGGCGGGATGGCCGCCGCCTTCGCGATCAGCACCGCCCTCGTGCACCGCGAGCGCACCGGCGAAGGAGCCGTGCTGGACGTGTCCATGCTGGAGGCCGCCCTGACCGCGATGGGCTGGGTCACCTCCAACTACCTCGTCTCCGGCACCGATCCGCGCCCGATGGGCAACGAGAACTTCACCGCCGCCCCCTCCGGCACCTTCGCCACCGCCGATGGCCACCTCAACATCTCCGCAAACCAGCAGCACCAGTACGCCACCCTGTGCCGCCTGCTGGACCGCCCCGACCTCGTCGACGACCCGCGCTTCGCCCACCCCGCCGACCGCAAGAACAACCGCACCGGGCTCCGCGGCGAACTGGAGCGGTCGCTGCGGCTGCGAACGGCCAAGGAATGGGAGGAAGTGCTTTCGGCTGCCGGTGTTCCAGCCGCCCGGGTGCTTTCCGTGCCCGACGCGCTGGACCTGGAGCAGATCGCCGAACGCGGTTTCGTGCACCACCTGCCGTTCCCCGATGGACGCGACCGCCGGCTGTCCGTGCTCGGCAGTCCTGTGCGCGTGAACGGCAACGCCGCGGGCCCGGCCGGCACCGCGCCGCTGCTCGGCGAGCACACCCGTGACGTGCTGGCCGAACTCGGCTACGCGGACAGCGAGATCACCGAACTGCAGGAACGAGGCACCGTATGAGCACCCCCGACGCCGCCGACTGGTGGTCCACCGCGATCAGCCGCATCCGCCCCGGCGAAATCCTGCTGCGCGGCTACCCCGTCGAGCAACTCATCGGTCGGGTCACCTTCGCCGAGCAGATCTGGCTGCTGCTCCGCGGAGAACTTCCTTCCGCCGCCCAGGGTCGTCTGCTGGAGGCTGCCCTCGTCGCCGCCGTCGACCACGGCCCGCAGGCGCCGTCGATCGCCGCCGCTCGCATGGCCGCCACGTGCGGTGTCGGCCTCAACAGCGCCGTGGCCACCGGCGCCGGGCTGCTCGGCGACATTCACGGCGGCGCGGGCCAGCAGTGCATGGCGATCCTGGCCGACCTCGCCGAAGCCGACGACGTGCGCCGAGCCGCCCGCGATCTGGTCGCCTCCTACCGCGCCGAACGCCGCCACATCGCGGGATTCGGCCACCGCTTCCACCCCCGCGACCCGCGCCGCGATCCGCTCCTCGAACTCGTCGCGGAAGCGATCGAAGCCGGCGAAGTGCCGGGCCGCGCCTTGGAAGCAGGCCTCGCACTGGAAGCCGCGCTCGCGGAAGGCCGCCCCCGACCGGTACCCATGAACATCGACGGAGCAACCGCCATCGTCTATTCCGAACTCGGGTTTCCCCCGGAACTGGGCCGAGGGCTGTTCGTCCTCTCCCGCAGCGTCGGCATCCTCGCCCACGCCTGGGAGGAGACCCAAACCGGCGCCCGCATCAAGGGCCCGCTGCCGAAGTCCGTCCTCGCCGGATACCACGGGGAACAACCACGGCACCTGCATCGCTGATCCGGTCCGCCGGCGAACTTACAGTGAAGCTTGCGCATCACCCGGTCACTGGTCGGCCTGCTGCCGGTGACCTGCCCGAAGTGGCCGCCTAGAGCCGTGAGTACTTTTCGGTGCTATAACACCGAAAAGTACTCACGGGCCTGTTGAGGTGCCGGTCGGCGCACCGGGAGGGGGAGAAATGTGCCGACCGGCAGGATTCAAGCTTGGTAAGCCAGTCTCACCGCACAAACGGGTGGTGATCGTTGTGCCGACGAGGACGCGTTTGTACCTTTCGTCTTGCTAACTGCATGCCACGGCATCAGGAGGACGAATGTCCCTGCACGGACCGCGTCGACGTAGTAGGTGGTTGTTCGGTTCGACGGCGTTGGCGGCGGCACTCGTCGCCGGGCCCGCCGTGCAGCCTTCCCCCGCGACCGCGCAGGATGCGAGCGCCAGCCTGCGCTTCTGGGAGCGCGCGCTGCAGCAGGAGGTCGACGCGGACAGCGCGGCGCGCATGAGCGAAGCGATGTCCGCCTACACCGGCAGAGTCGGAACCGACGGCGCCACGCGCAGGGCGCAGTACTCGATGAACAAGCTGGCCGAATGGGGCTTGCACCCGAGGCTGGAGAGCTACGGCGTCCACGCCTCGGTGCCGCGCGACATCTCGGTGACCATGACCGGGCCCGAACGGCGGGAACTGGAGGTGAAGGAACCTCCTTTCCCGTGGCACGAGGGATTCGACGACGTAGTCGTCGGGTATAACGCCTATTCCCCGCCTGGGGACGTCACCGCGGACGTGGTCTACGTGAACTACGGCCTGCCGGATGACTACGCCGAGCTGGCGAAGATGGGCGTCGACGTCCGGGGCAAGATCGTGCTGGCCCGCTACGGGCAGAGCTTTCGCGGCGTGAAGTCGAAGGTGGCCGAAGAACACGGCGCCGCAGGAGTAATCCTGTACTCCGACCCGGCGGACGACGGCTTCACCAAGGGCGCCGTCTACCCCGACGGGCCGTGGCGCAACGCCGACAGCATCCAGCGCGGCAGCGTGCAGTACATCTTCCAGTACCCGGGCGACCCGCTCACACCCGGAAAACCGGCCACCCCGGACACACCACGCATCGCTCCGTCCGAAGCGGACAACATGACGAGCGTGCCGACCACACCGATCTCCTACCGCCAAGCGCAGCACCTGTTGGCGGCGCTGCAAGGCCCACCTGCGCCCGAGGGGTGGCAGGGCGGTTTGGACCTGGACTACCGGGTGGGTCCCGGACCGACCCGCGTCGACCTCGACCTGGACATCGACTACCAGCAGACCCCGGTCAACGACGTGATCGTGGAGATCCCCGGTTCCAAGCACCCGGAGCAGAAGGTGGTCCTCGGGGCGCACTTCGACTCGTGGACCTACGGCACCGAGGACGACGTGGCCGGGTGGACCACCCTGATGGAAGCGGCTCGGGCGCTGGCCGAACTGCGCGATCGCGGTTGGCAGCCGGAGCGGACCATCGTGCTCGCCGGCTGGGACGGCGAGGAGTACGGGCTGCTGGGGTCCACCGAATGGGTCGAGCAGCACCGGGCCGATCTGCTCAAGAACGCGTTGGTGTACCTCAACATGGACGGCGCGGGCGGCGGCGAGAACTTCTCCGCCGGGTCCGTTCCGGCACTCGACCGCGTGCTGACCGACATCGCCAAGGACATCCGGGATCCCGAGCACGGCACGCTGTACCGCAACTGGCAGCAGGCTTCGGGCGAGCCGAACCCGGTGCCGGAGCGGTTGGGCAGCGGATCGGACTACACGGCATTCCTGGACCACCTCGGCATCGCCTCGGCCGAGTTCGGCACGTCGACACCGGGCGGCGAGTACCACAGCGCCTACGACGACCTGCACCTCATGCGTAACTTCCTCGACCCGGGTTACCGCTACCACGAGGTGTCCGCCGCGTACGCGGGCACTTTCGCGCTGCGCCTGGCCGGTTCGGCGACCGCACCGCTGGTCTACTCCGACTACGCGGCCGCAGTCGCGGGTCACCTGCGGGATCTCGACGAGAAGCAGACCGGCCAGCAGGTTGTCGATCTCACCCCCGCCTACGCCGCCGCTCGGGAATGGGAGAAGGCGGCCAAGCAGTTGGAGAACGGACGACACGTCCACGCCGATGCCGTCAACGACGCGCTGATCGCCCAGGAGCGTGCGTTGACCCAACAGGAAGGTCTGCCCGGCCGGGACTGGTACAAGCACATGGTCTACGCACCGGGCCTGTATACCGGTTACGCGGTGCAGCCGTTGCCGGCGATCGATGACGCCATCACCGACCGCGACACCGCAACGGCCGAGAAGTACCGCGATCTGCTGATCGATTCCCTGCACAAGGCCGCCGAAGCAGCCCGGGGAGCTGCGGGCTAGCACCGGGCTAGCACCAAGGCCGTGAAGTTTGGCTGTTGTAGTGATCGTCAAGGGTCTGCGGGTGTGAGGATGTCGACGCCGACAGTGGCTTTGTAGCTGGTTCGGTCGATGTTCGGGCCTCGGGCCTGGTATTTGGAGATGGCGCGTTTGACGATGCGGGGACATACCCGTAGTCGTCGGGCGGGCAGCAGGTCGGCCAGGATATGGCGGCCGATGGTGCCGACCAGATCGATGACCGCGTCGGCGATGACGTTGGCGGCCTGGATGAGTTGGTCACGGGCGGCCTGGTAGGCGATGGTGAAGCTGGCTCGGTCGGGATCAATGTCGGGTTGGGTGTTGGTGGCGTCGGCCATCGCGGTGCGCAGCAGGTGGTAGGTGACCAGCAGGGCGTAGATCTCCTGTTCGGCACCGGCCGGGGTGCGGGCGCGTAACACCCGGCCGCCGAGGATGGACGATTTCAGTTCCAGGTAGGCGGTTTCGATCTCCCACCGGTGGTGGTACAAGGTGATCAACTCGGCGGCCGGGTAGTGCTGGTGATCGGTCAGTGTGGTGGCCAGCCGGTAGACACCGGTGTGCCGACCGGCGGTGGTGGAGATGGTGATCTCGCACTCGACGACCCGTACCAGCAGCCGGCCCAGCATCGACAGGTAGGACCCATCGGGGTATCGGGCCAGGACTGGCATCTTGCGGCCGTTTTTCAGCCGGACGAGGACGTCGGCGCCGGTGTCTGCGATCTCAGTGATGAGGTCTTTGGCGCCGAAGTTGCGGTCGGCCAGCAGGATCATCCCTGGTCGCAGACTGCGCAGCAGGTGTGGTGTGTAGGTGGTCTCGCCGGTGGTGGTGGGGCCGAACACCGCGTCGATCAGGGTGCGTGTGCCGCAGGCGAGCAGGGCCACCAGCCGGATCTGGGGGTAGCCGGTGCCACCGTGGTTGCCGCGGTGTTTGGTGAAGCGGGCCAGCATTCTGGGGTTGTCGGGCACGGTCAGGGTGGTGCCGTCGATCGCACAGACCAGCAGGCCACGCCACCAGGTTCCGCGCTGCCCCACCGTGGCTGCCGGTCCGCGGAGCAGGTCGAACAACCATCGCAAGGGCGCGACGCCGATCCTGCGGCGGGCTTGCGCGAGTCCGCTGGTGGTGGGGATGACCAGGGGCAGGCCAGTGAGCGAGGCGGTGAGTTTGCGCCATACGCCGGGATAGCCGATCTCGGGGAACAGACACGCGGCCAGCAGCAGGTAGACCACCACCCGTGAGGGCAGATCCCGCAGCCGGGACTGCGTGGTGCGGGTGGCGGTCAGGGCCTCATCGACCATCTCGAAGGGCAGGTGCTGGGTGAGTTCACCGAGGTGGCCGGGTGCGAACCGGCCCCCGGACACGGTGATCGTGCGGGTGATGACAGACTGGGTATCCAACGGAGTTCCTGCTATCTGGTGATCTTGGTCGACACCGTTCTAGCAGGGACTCCGTTGCCCGTTCCCGGGGGGGTTGACAAACCGGCTCACGCCTTAACTACACGGCCTTGGGGCTAGCACGGCCGGATGTATTGAGGGTGCCGCCGATTTCGCGCGAAATCGCCACCCGGCAGGCGTGGGCAGTGGCGATTTCGCGCGAAATCGCCCGTCGGCAGGCGTGGGGAACGACGATTTCGCGCGAAATCGGCGCCTCTCCACGGCGGCCTGGATGGTGGGGGCTGCGGGCGAATGATGATCAATAGGACGTTCAGGGTTCGTAGCCGCGGCACTACACGTCGTAGTACAGCTCGAACTCGTACGGGTTTGGGCGCAGTCGCAGCGGGTCGATCTCGTGCTCACGCTTGAAGGCGATCCAGGTCTCGATCACGTCCGGGGTGAAGACGTCACCGCGCAGCAGGAAGTCCTGGTCGGCCACGAGGCTTTCCAGCACGGCGTCCAGCGAGGACGGAACCTGGACGACGTCGGCGGACTCCTCCGGCGGTAGCTCGTAGAGGTCCTTGTCGATCGGGTCGGGCGGCTCGGTCTTGTTCGCGACGCCGTCCAGGCCGGCGAGCATCATCGCCGCGAAGGCCAGGTACGGGTTCCCGGAGGAGTCCGGGCAGCGGAACTCGATGCGTTTGGCCTTCGGGCTGGCGCCGGTCACCGGGATGCGGATGCAGGCCGAGCGGTTGCGCTGGGAGTAGACGAGGTTCACCGGCGCCTCGAAGCCGGGCACCATGCGGTGGTACGAGTTCACCGTCGGGTTGGTGAACGCCAGCAGGCTCGGCGCGTGGTGCAGGATGCCGCCGATGTAGTGCCGCGCGAGGTCGGAGAGCCCCGCGTAGCCCGTCTCGTCATAGAACAGCGGCTTGCCCTTCTTCCACAACGACTGGTGGGTGTGCATGCCGGAGCCGTTGTCGCCGAACAGCGGCTTGGGCATGAACGTGGCCGTCTTGCCGTGCCGCCACGCGGTGTTCTTCACGATGTACTTGTAGAGCTGGAGGTCGTCCGCGGCGTGCAGCAGCGTGTTGAACCGGTAGTTGATCTCGGCCTGACCCGCGGTGCCGACCTCGTGGTGGGCCTTCTCCACGGTGAAACCCGCATCGATCAGGTTCAGCACGATCTCGTCGCGCAGGTCCGCCAGGTGGTCGGTGGGCGGCACCGGGAAGTACCCCGCCTTGTACTTGATCTTGTATCCCTGGTTTCCCCCGTCCTCGGCGCGACCGGTGTTCCACCAGCCCTCGATGGCATCGATCTCGTGGAACGAGGTGTTCTCCGCATTCGCGAACCGCACCGAGTCGAAGAGGTAGAACTCGGCTTCCGGCCCGAAGTAGGCCAGGTCGGCCATGCCGGAGTCGGCGAGGTACTGCTCCGCCTTGCGCGCGATGTTGCGCGGATCGCGGCCGTAGGGCTGTAGCGTGAACGGATCATGCACGAAGAAGTTGAGGCTCAACGTCTTCTTGATGCGGAACGGGTCCAGTCGAGCGGTGTAGGGGTCGGGCAGCAGGAGCATGTCCGACTCGTGGATCGCCTGGAATCCGCGCACCGACGACCCGTCGAAGGCGATGCCTTCGTCGAAGATCTCGGCGGCGAACGACTTGGCGGGCACCGCGAAGTGCTGCATGATGCCCGGGAGATCGCAGAACCGGACATCGATGAACTTCACGTCCTCATCGGAGATGAACCGCAGGACCTCCTCCGGGCTGTTGAACATCGCTACCTCCAAAATTCTCGGTCTGGTTTCAGGAAGCGAGCGCCCGGCGCAGGAACTGCCCGGTGTAGCTGGTCTCGTCGTCGGCGACCGCTTCGGGAGTGCCCGTGGCGACCACCCGGCCACCGGCCGATCCGGCCTCGGGCCCCAGGTCGATGATCCAGTCGGCGGTCTTGACGACCTCGACGTTGTGCTCGATGACGATGACCGTGTTGCCGACGTCCACCAGCCGTTGCAGCACGTCGAGCAGCTTGTGGACGTCGTCGAAGTGCAGTCCCGTGGTGGGCTCGTCCAGGATGTACACGGTGCCGCCGTTCGAGCGCCGGGTGAGCTCCGTCGCGAGCTTCACCCGCTGCGCCTCACCACCGGACAACGTCGGCGCGGGCTGCCCCAGCCGCACGTACCCCAGCCCGACGTCGACCAGCGTGCGCAGGCGGCGGGCGATGCCCGGCAACGCCCCGAAGAACTCCAGCGCCTGTTCGATGGGCATGTCCAGGACCTCCGCGATCGTCTTCCCCTTGTAGCGCACGTCCAGGGTTTCGCGGTTGTAGCGGGCCCCGCCGCACTCCTCGCACGGCACGTACACGTCGGGGAGGAACTGCATCTCGATCCGGATGGTTCCGGCGCCGGCACATGCTTCGCAGCGTCCACCCGGCACGTTGAAGGAGAACCGCCCCGGCCGGTAGCCGCGAACCTTGGCCGTGGTGGTGGCTGCGAACAGGTTGCGGATGGGATCGAACGCCCCGGTGTAGGTCGCGGGGTTGGAACGCGGCGTGCGGCCGATCGGCGACTGGTCGACGTGGACGACCTTGTCGACGCTATCGATTCCGGTGATGGAGCCGTGCTTTCCCGGCACCGCGCGGGAGCCGTGCAGCTTCCGGGCCAGCCCGTTGTAGACGATGTCATTGACCAAAGTGGACTTCCCCGAACCGGAAACGCCGGTTACGGCGATCATGCAGCCCAGCGGGAAGGACACGTCGATGCCGCGCAGGTTGTGCTCCCGCGCCGCGTGGACCGTGAGGACGCGGTTGCGGTCGACCGCACGTCGCACGGCCGGTACCGGGATCTTGCGGCGACCCGTCAGGTATTCGGCGGTCAGCGACTTCTGGTTGGCCAGCAGGGTGTCCAGCGGACCGCTGTGCACGATCGTCCCGCCGTGCTCACCCGCGCCGGGACCGATGTCCACGACCCAGTCGGCGGCGCGGATGGTGTCCTCGTCGTGTTCGACGACGATCAGCGTGTTGCCGAGGTCGCGCAGCCGGGTCAGCGTTGCGAGCAAGCGGTGGTTGTCGCGCGGGTGCAGGCCGATCGAAGGTTCGTCCAGCACGTAGAGGACCCCGGCCAGCCCGGAGCCGATCTGCGTGGCCAAGCGGATCCGCTGGGCCTCTCCCCCGGCGAGCGTGCCCGCCGCCCGATCCAGCGACAGGTAGTCCAGCCCGACATCCAGCAGGAAACCCAGGCGCGCCTGGGTTTCCGAGAGCACGCGGCCGGCGATCGCGCGTTCGCGGCGGCCGAGCACCAGGCCGCCCAGAAACTCCGCGCAGCCTGCCACCGACAGCGCGGACACCTCGGCGATCGAGCGCTTTCCCAGCGTCTTGTGCTCCAGCGTGACGGCGAGGACTTCCGGTTTCAAGCGGGCGCCCGCGCATTCCGGGCAGGGCACTTCCCGGAGGTAGCCCTCGTACCGCTGGCGCAGATAGTCCGACTCGGTCTGCTCCAGGCGGCGCTCCAGGAACGGAATCACTCCCTCGAAGCGGGCGTAGTAGGACCGCCGCCGGCCGTAGCGGTTGCGGTACTGCACGTGGATCTGGTCGTCGGAGCCGTAGAGCACCGCTTTCTGGACCCTCGCGGGCAGCCGTCGCCACGGGGTGTCCACCGAGAAGCCCCGGGCGTCGGCCAGAGAGCTCAGCAGGCGCTGGAAGTACTCGCTGGTCTGACCGCCCTGCCACGGCGCCACGACACCATCCGCCAGCGACAACTCGGGATTCGCGATCACCAGTTCCGGGTCGACCTCGCGGCGCACCCCGATCCCGGTGCACACCGGACATGCGCCGTACGGGGAGTTGAAGGAGAAGGACCGCGGCTCGAAGTCCTGCACGCCGATGGGGTGGCCGCGGGAGCACGCGAGGTTCTGCGAGAACGACCACTGCCGGTCCAGCGACCGCGGCGGCTGGTCGACGAACTCCATGATCACGACCCCGTCCGCCAGTCCCAGCGCCGCCTCCACCGACTCCGTCAAGCGCTGCCTCGCCTCCGGTTTGACCGCGAGCCGGTCGACGACCACTTCGACGGAGTGCTTCTCCTGCTTCTTCAGCTTCGGCACGTCGTCGAGGTGGTGCACCTCGCCGTCCACCGACACCCGCGCGTAACCCTGCGATCGCAGGCGGGCGAAAAGTTCCGCGTACTCGCCCTTGCGCCCCCGCACCACCGGCGCCAGCACCTGGAAGCGGGTGCGCTCGGGCAGGGCCAGCACCTGGTCGACGATCTGCTGCGGGGTCTGCCTGCTGATCCGCTCGCCGCAGACCGGGCAGTGCGGCTCGCCCACGCGGGCGTACAGCAGCCGCAGGTAGTCGTAGACCTCGGTGACGGTGCCCACCGTCGACCGTGGGTTGTGGCTGGTGGCCTTCTGATCGATCGACACCGCAGGCGAGAGTCCTTCGATGACTTCCACGTCCGGCTTGTCCATCTGGCCCAGGAACTGCCGCGCGTACGCCGACAGCGACTCCACGTACCGGCGCTGGCCTTCCGCGAAGATCGTGTCGAACGCCAGGGAAGACTTCCCGGAACCGGACAGACCCGTGAACACGATCAAGCTGTCCCGGGGCAGGTCGACACCCACGCCGCGCAAGTTGTGCTCACGCGCGCCACGCACGACCAATCGGTCAGCCACGGCTCAAGAACCAGACCACGTCAGGACAACACAGCCAGTTTACGCACAGGGCCGCGCCGTGGCGCACCGCAGCGGCGGGCCCCGACGGGGGGCTCGCAGGCGCTCAGGCCGTACCGGTGAGGACTCGCTCCAGGTAGGGGTTGATCAGGATTCCTTTCGGATCGAGAGATTGGCGGATCCGCTGCACGTCGTTCCAGCGTGGATAGCGTGGCGCGAGGCTGCTTGCGGTGTGGGAATGCAGCTTCGCCCAGTGCGGGCGACCATCGAAATCGCTAAGAACCCTTCCGGCGACCTGGTATATCTTGTCGTGCGGGCTGTGCGCATCGGTCGCCAAATTGACGTATCCCGTCGGGCGCCCGTAAGCCGGGCTGAGCGGGATGTCATTGCCGGACGCCACCCGTATCTCCAGGGGCAGCGAAACCACCTCGCCGGACGACGGTAGTACTCGACGCAACTCTTGCAACACCTGCCCCAACGCCTCGAGCGGCACGGCGTACTCCATCGACACCACGCGTACGCGTTGTGGAAACGTGAAAATGCGATGGCTCACGTCGACGAACGACCGAAGCGGGCGGCGCGTCAGGACTCTGGAGGCAAATGGCACGAGCGCAGCATCGCGCCGGTGGGCCCAGAGCACACCTTGCAGTCCGGCATGGCCCGCCAGGTAGTGATCACGCCACGCCTGCCACCGGGACGGGGGCCGCAGCGGCGCCGTCGTGCGCGACATGGCCCGGATGTGTACCTGGTCGCTCCACATGGGCGAGAAGAAGACGGGGTGGTCAATGCTCTCGACGTGTTCGGGCAGGCGCTCAATGAACCGGGCGAATGGCTCTGTTCTCTCCTCGAGGCTGAGCGAAAATGCCGGTACGCACCGAAATGTGATCGTAGAGATCACTCCCAGAGCGCCCAAGCCCAGCCGAGCAGCCGAGAACACGTCTGGTTCGGACGTCGCCGAGCACTCCACGAGCTCCCCGCGTCCCGTGACGAGCCGCATACTCGCGATCTGACTCGACAGGCAGCCATAGCGGGTGCCCGAACCGTGCGTCCCCGTCGAGACCAGGCCGGCCGCGGTTTGAACGTTGATGCTCCCCATGTTCTCGATCGCGAGTCCGTACCGGTCCAACTCGGCGTTGATGCGCCAGAGCGGTGTGCCGGCCTGGACCGTGACCGTCATGGCGGCGGGGTCCACCGCGATGACATCAGCGTACTCGTGCTGATCAACGAGGATGCTGTCCGTGCTGACCAGTGGCGCGAAGGAGTGCCCGTTTCCGGCGACGCGTAGCGGCTGACCGGTGGAACATGCGTCCCGCACTTGCTGGACCAGCTCGTCCTCACTGCGCGGGCTGACGCGACGGGCCGGGTGGCACCGGGCGGACCCTGCCCAGTTCGTCCAATCCCCGCTGGCACCGGCGTGCGCTGCGATACCGGTCATGGCAGGAACCTGTGCGAGGCGTAGCCGACTTCCTTGTAAATCCACTTGTACGTCTCGGAAATTCCGTCGCGCAGCGAGATGGACGGTGCCCAGCCGAGCTGCTTGCGGATGAGCGTGTTGTCGCTGTTTCGTCCCCGCACACCTTGAGCAGCGGAAAGGTCGTGGTGCCGGGTTAGTGAGCAGCCAGCGAGTTCCTGGACCAGATCGACAAGTTGGTTGATGGTGACGAGCTCCTCGCTGCCCAGGTTGAGTGGCTGGTCGCAGTCGCTGCGCATGATGCGGCGAATACCCTCGACGCAGTCGTCGATGTAGGTGAAACTCCTGGTCTGCTCCCCGTCGCCCCAGATCTCGATCTTGTCGTCGCCGTTGATCACCGCGGCGGCGATTTTCCGGCAGATCGCGGCCGGGGCTTTCTCGCGTCCGCCGTCCCACGTTCCATGCGGGCCGTAGATGTTATGGAAGCGGGCTACCCGGGTGCGCAGGCCGAAGTCCTCGGAGAAATGCCGGCACATGCGCTCGTCGAAGAGCTTCTCCCACCCGTAACCGTCTTCGGGCATCGCCGGATAAGCCATCTCTTCCCGCAACGCTTCAAGATCCGGGGCGGTCTGGTGGGCGGCGGCGTAGACACAGGCGGACGAGGAGAAGAAGAACCGGTCCACGCCGGCATCCCGGCTGGCCATCAGCAGGTGCGTGTTGATCAGCACTGACAACATGCAGCGGGCCTTGTTGCCTTCGATGAAACCAATGCCACCCATGTCGGCGGCCAGGTTGTAAACCTCGTCCATCCCGTCGGCCGCCGCGTGTGCCGCGTCGAGAAGAGACAGATCGGCCACGACGTTCTCCGCGTCGGGATGTACCTGGAACCACTCGTCAACCGGTTTGCAGTCGACCACTCGAACCCGGTAGCCCTCGCGCAGCAGGCGAGCGGCCAAGTGCCCGCCGATGAAGCCCCCACCGCCGGCGACGAGAGCTGAACTACTGTGGTCACTCACGGCAATCAACTCCTCTAGACATATACGATTAGACATATACGATTAATCCGGAAAGCGCCGATTGTTCCGACGTTTTGCAAGGCAATCCGCAGCCCTGGCCGTTAGGCCTTTCTCCTGATCGTCGATACGTCTCGTTGCACATCGACTACTGTGCGATCAGGTACTCCGGGGTGTCAGGGCACGAGGATCTCCTCGAAGCGGTCGGCTATCGGCTCGATCGCAAAGGCACGGCTGGCGTACTGCCGTCCCGCGCTTCCCATGCGCTGCCGACGTGCGGGGTCAGCGAGCAGGGCGAACGCCGCTTCCACGTATTCATCCGGGTCGTCTGGGCTGACTACTTGCCCCGCTCCGATTTCCGCAAGCAGCTGCGCGGCACGATTCGTCGAGGGGATAGCAGCGAGCACCGGGCGTCCGGCGCATAGATAGGCCAGCACCTTGGAGGGAACTGACATCTGACCCGCTTCTGTGCTCAGCCCAGCGAGTAGCACGTCAGCCGCCGCGAACATGCGCGGGACGTGGTCGTAGGGCTGAAAGTCGTATAACTGCATCCGACGTATTCCTAGTGCGCGTGCACTTTCCAGTGCACGGCGGCCGCTTCCCTCGCTGACGACGAACAGGACGCCGGTGTTCCGGGCATCGCAGGCCTTCGCCAACCGCACCAACAGGTCTGCGCCGTGACGATCGTCCAGCGTGCCGGAGTAGAGGAGAATGGGCTCTCCGGAACTGCGGTAGGAGCTCGCCGGTGCCCAGTCGTCGCCGTCGCATTCCATTTCTGCTAGCGGCGCCCAGTTCTCTATCACCGTGATGTGCTCCGGCTGCACCCCCACTGACGAACGAAAGCCGCGAACGGCTCTGCGATGGCAACAACCGCATCGCTGCTCAGCAAGGTGGCCTTCTCGCACCGTGCGGTGCGTTCCCAGTCGTAGGGGCGGGTTTTCGCGCTGGGTGCACGCGCGGAGTAGACATCCTGCAACCAGTACACGAACCGGATTCGCTGCTCAGCGCAGGTTCGCTGGATGTGCCGCTGAACCGGGACCGGGCTATTCCCCGAAATCACCACATGGGGTTTGAAGTCTCTGATGAGGCTGCCGACGTCTTGGCCGTAGGTGTCAGGACCCGGACTCGGGTGTTGTTGCCGAGGCACACCAATGATCGACAGGCGGCCGGATTCTGGTTTTCCGGCCTGCAGATTCCCTTGTCCGACTGCGATGGCCGAGCAGTACACATGACGGACATCATGTCCTCGCCGTGCCAATTCGCGGCTGAGTTCGATTTGGAACGGGTGCCCCAGGTAATCGTGGACAACTATGCGCGCGGGGCGTTGACTGGCAATGATGACCTCCGGATGCCGTTTCCAGCTACACCCGCGCGGCTTGCCGGATCGCCGCACAGCCGTGGACGCCGTGCTTGGCGCACTCCGATGGGTACGGTCGGCGCGTGGCTCGGTCCAGCATGAGAATGTTCGGGATGTGTGCGGAATGGGCGTTGAAATGCGGTGACGCTCCGGGAAAGCGGATCGCCCGGCGAGGCTGACCCAAGCTCGCGAGGTCGGTCCGCGCTCGACCAGCGAACTTGGCCTGCGGGATCCCATGCCGGAACCTCCTTTCGCTGTGCCAGAGCCCACCACGTTTTTTGTCTGAGCAGGCAGTACCCAAGGCGCGTTGCCTTGGCCGTGCGCCCCGAGGTTGCTGCGGTTGGCGCCGTCACTTCTTATCCGAACGGCGCATCAGACTCAGCGATCCAGGGGAAGAAGTGCACTAAGGTTGCCCGTTCGGACCCCTGTTTGCCGCGTCTGGTTCAGGTCGCGCGATTCCCAGACGACCATGGGGGGCCTTGAACGGACCGCGCAGTGTGATGCCACGGTCAGCTCCGAGGCTCGTGAGCGGATCGAGGCGTGGTGCGCGTTCGCTATTCCATAAATTCATGCCGTGAGGACAGCCATGATCGACGCGCGCCAGCGGAATACCGCGTTCCTGGTCGCCGGCTGCTTCTTCATGGAGAATTTGGACAGCACAATCGTCACCACGGCCGCCCCTAGCATCGGCGAGTCGTTCGGCGTGCCACCGACTGCGGTCGGCCTGGTGATGACGGCTTACCTCGTCACCTTCTCCGTGCTGATCCCACTTAGCGCCTGGCTGACCAGCAGGCTGGGTGTCCGGCCGGTGTTTCTGGCCGCGATCCTGATTTTCACCCTGGCCTCGCTCGGTTGTGCAGCCAGCGGCAGCCTTCCGGTGTTGGTGGCCATGCGTGTGCTGCAGGGCGTCGGAGCCGCGATGATGGTGCCCGTCGGACGGATGGCAGTGCTGTCCACGACGGCTAAGCCGGACCTGTTGCGGATGATGGCCTACATCGTGTGGCCCGGTCTGGTGGCACCCGTCGTCGCACCGCTAGCCGGTGCACTGATCACCACGTATGCGTCCTGGCAGTGGCTGTTCCTGATCAACGTGCCGCTCGGCGTGTTCGCCTCTGTTGCGGCATGGAAACTGGTCGGGGAAGCCGACGGCGGGAAGGCCCAGCGACCACTGGACTGGCTCGGCCTGGTGCTCACCTGCGGCGGGCTCGGCGGGCTCACCTATACCGCGCACCTGATTTCGGACAGCGACACGGGCTGGCCGGTGACCACCGCGCTGACCGCGCTGTGTCTCGCCGGCCTCGGCGTGGCAGGCTGGCACCTGCTGCGCACCCCTAACCCGCTGGTCTCCCTGCACACGCTGCGCGTGCCGACCTTCCGTCTCTCCCAGTCCAGCGGGTTCCTGTTCTGGATCGTGGTCGGAGGCGCGCCGTTCTTGTGCCCGCTGATGTGGCAGAACGTGTTCGGCTACAGCGCGATCACCTCGGGCACGATGGTGCTTTTCATCTTCGTCGGCAACCTGGCGATCAAGCCGGCGACCACCCCAATGCTCAACCACTTCGGCTTCCGGCCGGTGCTGCTCGCCGCCACGATCACCCTCGCACTGTCCATGATCGGTCTCGGCTTTACCACCGCCTCCACCCCGTTACCCGTGCTCGCCGCGCTGGCCTTGCTGTCCGGGGTCGCCCGCTCGGTGGGGCTGACCGCGTACGCCACGATCGGGCTCAGCGATGTCCCGCCCGAGCAGATGCGCGACGCCAACACGCTGGCTGCCACCACGCAGCAGTTGTCCACCGGGCTGGCCATCGCGCTGGCCACGGTGGCTCTGCGGCTCGGCGCGCCCCTGGGTGAGATGGTGTTCGGTGCGCGCAGTGGGGCGGCCTATACCGTGGCCTTCACCCTGCTCGGGCTGACCGCGCTGATCGCCACCGCCGGGGCGTTACGCCTCCACCCACAGGCCGGCAACGCCGTGCGCACGCAGGCGAGCGCCATTTCCACCCGGCAACCAAGCTGATGCGTTCCGCGCGGGTCTCAGCCGTCCTGAACGCCTTGGTGGGTGACGGCGTCGTGGGTGGTGACTGAAGGTCATTTACGCGCACAAAGCCGTGCGCGTCCGTGCTCAACCTGCGCACGAGGCTTGGGTTCCCGCTCGCATCATGCTTGGGTCCAGGGCGAAAGCCAATTCAGTGATCACCCTGGGAGAACGCGATGCCGGAGAAGCTGACCGTGGATCTTCACCCGATCTTCCGCAGCGACAGGGACATCGACAACGCGGTACGCAACGCGATCTTCCGTGCCGCCGGCCAGAACGTGCCGCTCGTCGAGATCATTCCAGGCAAGGGCGCCGGCAAGCTCAAGAACCGCGTTCTCGCGATGCTGAAGCAGCCGCACATCAAGAAGCTGTACCGGCGTGTGGAGGTGGCCCCCGGCAACGACGGGATGGTGCTGGTGCACTTGAGGTAGGCGAACACCGCCACATCCAGGGCGGCATCCTGGAGACAGGCGAACGGTGTTCAAGATTGGAATGCCGTGTGATGGTTGAGAGGCGCACGCGCTGGTTGACGCAGGTACCATTTAGGCACTGTTGCGTCAAGCAAAACCAGCGTGGGTGGGCATCCATGGCACTCGTCTCAGCAGAGGGCCTGCAAGCAGTCGCAGTGACCTCTTTCGTCGGGCGACGCGCGGAGCTGAGCGAGATCAGGCGCGGGTTGTCGGCTTCCCGGATGTTGACCCTCACCGGTGTGGGCGGGGTGGGCAAGACACGGCTGGCCATGCGCGCCGCATGGGAATTGCGGCGTTCGTTTCCCGACGGCGTCTACTGGACGGAGCTTGCGAGCCTGGACGACGGACGCCTGCTGCCCCAGACCGTCGCTACCGCAATGGAGATCCGAGACCAGTTCACGGCATGGACTACGGACACGCTGGCGGAGCGGTTGAGGGAGCGCCGAGTGCTGCTGGTGCTGGACAACTTCGAACACCTGTTGGAATCGTGTGCCGAACTCGTGGCGACGCTGCTGACCCGGTGCCCTGGACTGCGGATTCTCGGCACCAGCCGCGAACCGTTGCGCATCCAGGGAGAGCGCGTGCTGCCCGTACAGGCTCTCGATGTGCCCCCCGGCGACACCCGGCGTCCGGTCCAGGAACTGCGTCGATTCGAGGCCATCCGGCTCTTCGAGGACCGCGCGGCGGCAGCAGTACCGCACTTCGAAGTTGATGACCGCAACGGGCCAGCAGTGGCAGGGCTGTGTCGGCGGCTGGATGGGATCCCGCTGGCCGTCGAACTTGCCGCGGCGAGTCTGCGGGTGCTCTCGCCTGACGAGCTCCTGCGGCGTCTCGACGACCGGTTCCGTGTATTGATCTCGGGCAATCGGGCCGCGCTGCCGCGGCACCAGACCCTGCGAGCGTCGATCGATTGGAGTTTCGGTCTTTGCACCGAGCACGAACGAGCTCTCTGGGCTCGGATGTCGATCTTTCCGGGGAGTTGTGACGTGGCTGCGGTGGAAGCCGTGTGCGCGGATGCCGCATTGCCGCACGGCGAGATACTGACAACACTGACCGGGTTGGTGGACAAGTCCGTCGTCATCCGCGATGCGCGGGAAACCGGTGTTAGTTATCGGTTGCTGGAAACGATCCGGCAATATGGCCGCGAGGTGCTGCACACGACCGGGCAAGAGCAGGAGCTTCGGAAGCGGCATCGGGATTGGTACGTGAAAAACGCGGAGGAAACGCGGCGCCAGTGGTTCGGTCCCACCCAACTGGAATTGGTCCAGCAGGCACGTCTGAATGACGCCAACGTCCGCGCTGCGCTTGACTTCTGCCTCACCGTATCCGATGACTCCCACCAAGGACTGCGCCTGGCCGACGCCTACCGCGACTTGTGGCGGGTCGGTGGACTCACCAGTGAGGGGCGACGCTGGTTCGCCCGCCTGCTGGACAACGATGTCGAACCCAGCGTGCCGAGGATCCGCGCGCTCGCCAGCGCCAGCTACCTCGCGCTGATGCAAAACGACCTGGCCACGGCGAAGGACAGTCTTGAAAAAAGCCGGAAGCTAGCCGCGGACTTTGGCCAGGAGCAGTCCGCGACTCTGTACCAGGTGTGCGAAGCATTCGCGGCCATGCAGGAAAACGACTTTTCCAAGGCTATTGTGCTGCTTGAGGAATTCGTGGCGCGGCACCAGGACACCGAAGAGCTCGACTGGCTCGCCTCTGCTCTGCTGAACCTCGGCGTCTGTCACTCGGTCCTCGGCGACGGCGAACGCGCAATGGCCAACTGGACCAAGATGCTGGATCTGTGCGTGCACCACGGCGAGACCTGGCGCCGGACCTGGGCCCTGTGGGGCCTCGGATTCGCGGCATGGCGCGAAGGTGATTTGGAGCGGGCAGAAGCTTTTGAGCTCCAGTGCATGGACGCGCAACGCGTCTTCGACGACACGACCTGCGCGGCCAACTGTCTTGAGACGCTGAGCTGGATCGCGGCGAGTACGGAGCGGAGTGAGCAAGCCGCCCAGCTGGCCGGAGCCGCCCACACCCTCCGCCGGGACCGCAGCGGCCCACTTTCACAATTCCCTTTCCTCACCGAGTACCAGGACCGCACGCAAGCGCAGGCGCGGCAATCCCTCGGCGAGAAGAGATACGCCCGGGCCTTCAAGAAAGGTACCCACCTGACGTTCGATCAGGTAACGACCCAACTACTCGGAGAACCCGCCGCACGAACGAAATCCGACCGAGCGGAAACGGCTGAACACCTACTGACGAAACGCGAACAGGAAGTCGCCAACCTCGTGGCAAAGGGAATGAGCAACAAGCAGATCGCGGAAACGCTCGTCATCTCGCAGCGCACCGCCGAAACCCACGTCGAACACATCCTCACCAAGCTCGGCTTCACCTCGCGCAGCCAGGTCGCCGCACTGGTGGCACAAGAAAAAAATAAGAGCGCCTAACACTCCAGCTGGTGCGCCCGGTGATCATGCCGTGGCCGCCGGAGCGAATACCTTCCTCGAGATCCGCCTTTGGGGCCGATAGCGCTCTGCTCGAAAGAACCGAAGGCGCCGCCGGAGGCCGGGTCACCCCCACGAGCCCACTGACAGGTCGACAACCAAGATCGGCCGTCAAGTAGCCGTGCCCAGCCGTGGGAAGTGCAGAGCCGCGTACAAGCACGCGAGCACCAGTCACGTCCCCGCTGTCCGAGGCCGTGTCAGCCTTCCGCCCACGATCGTCGCGGTGACGTCCGCGGAACGCGCGACAAGCGGGAACTGACGTAATTGAGCACCTCGCGTCCGCGAGGTCGTCGGGTCGATCTCGACCGCGTCGAACGGCTCGCCTACGACCAGCCCCGGTGGCTGCTGACGCACCCCCGACAACCCGAGCGAGCGGTGGCCTCCTACTGTGCCGGCCTTCCACAGTGCTTCCGGAGTAAAGATCCCACGGCGTTGAAACCGCAATCGCTGATCGAGCTCGAGGCGGCTGAGCTCCTCCCACGGGTCGATGGCGACATGCTGGTCGGACCCGATCGCAAGACCCGCGCCCGCGGCCAGCAACTCGGGAGCAGGGCCGATCCCGTCACCGAGGTCGGCCTCGGTCGTGGGGCACATGACGATCGTCGCGCCGGCCTCACCAAGAAGACGGATGTCATCGGGGGTGAGGTGTGTCGCGTGCACGGCCGAAAATCGTGGGGACAGCAGCCCGTGCGCGGACAGCAGCCCGACTGGCGTCTGGCCGTAGCTGTCCAGACAAGCCTGATTCTCCGCGGGCTGCTCCGACACGTGTGCGTGCACTGGCACGTCTGCGGGCAACTCGTCGGCGATCACGGCGAGATCGTGGCGCGATACGGCTCGCACGGAGTGGATCGCCGCACCCAGCGTGACCAGTCCTCGTCCGCTACCGGTGAGCGTGTCTCGCAGGGCATGCCAGCGTTCCAGCCACCTGTGCACGTTCGCATCGCCGAACCGTCGCTGTTCGGCGCCGAGTGGCTGCCCCACGCCGCCCTGCAGGTAGCACGTGTCGAGGAGCGCAAGTCGAATGCCGGCCGATGCGGCGGCGTCGGCGAGTGCGAGCTCCATGTCGTGGCCCGGATACGGCGCGCCCTGCGGATCATGGTGGACGTAGTGGAATTCGCCGACCGCTGTGTAGCCGGCATCGCGCATTTCCGTGAACACCCGTTCGGCCAGATCGCGATAGCTCTCCGGGGTCAGGAGAGCGGCGGTCCGGTACATCCGGTGGCGCCACTGCCAGAAGTCACCGCCATCGGCGTGAGTACGGCCGCGCAGCTCACGGTGGAACGCGTGGGAATGTGCATTCACGAACCCTGGGACGACCACGCCGAGTGGAGTGTCGCCTGGTTGGGGCGACACGCCCACTGCCACCTCGGCCATCTCCCCACCTACGACCCTCAGGCGCACCCCCTCGACGAATACTCCGTCGACGAGCGCGAGCTCGCAATGGTAGAACCGGTCCACGGCTGTCATGGGATCGGCCTCCCAGCGAGGTCCCGCAGGACGGCGGCCAGCCCCCGGGCCCCCTCCTCACAGTCTTCGTCGCGCGCGGTCTCGTCTGGTGCGTGAGATACACCGGTCGGGTTCCGCACGAAGATCATCGTGGCTGGCACGTACGCGGAGAGAATGCCGGCGTCGTGGCCGGCACCGGTCGCGATGGACGGTGCCCCGCCGAGCACGTCGGCAATACGTTCGGTCAGCGGCTGATCGAACGTGACCAGCGGTGAGAACGACTCCTCATGGACATCGAGGACGCAACCTTCGGCCGCCACGCATTTCTGTATCAGCGCCACGGTCGAGTCCAGCTGGGCGCGCACCGCCGCGTCCGAGTGGGCGCGAATGTCAAGCCACGCATCGACGCGCGAGGCGATCACGTTCGTTCCGTTCGGCGTGACCGCGATGCGGCCGACCGTACCGCGGGCCGTCGGGTGCCCCAGCGCGACGTCGCGAACGGCCAGAGCCGCCGCCGATGCCGCAACGACGGGGTCGCGCCGTCCTGGCATGGGTGTGGTGCCCGCGTGATTGCCCTCGCCAGAGATCGTCAGCCGCCACCTGCCGTGCGCCATG
This sequence comes from Saccharopolyspora sp. ASAGF58, assembly GCF_012277335.1. Taxonomy (NCBI): domain Bacteria; kingdom Bacillati; phylum Actinomycetota; class Actinomycetes; order Pseudonocardiales; family Pseudonocardiaceae; genus Saccharopolyspora; species Saccharopolyspora sp. ASAGF58. Next base: position 7,901,026 of record NZ_CP040605.1, read on the forward strand.
ATCGCCGAGGCGACCGCGAGCGGTAGACCGCGTTCTTCCAGATCGAGGCCCTGTTCGACGTGCAGTTCGATGAACGCGTCCAGGAAGGCGATGCGGTCACGATCGGGACCGATCCGAGATACATCCATACCCGCCTGCCGCCACGCGTCTTCGAGCGTGACACCACCGCCGTCGACGCGGGCCAGGGCGGCCTCCGGAGTAATCTCACCGACGAGCAACCGCGTGCCCAGGCACGGCATGCCGAAGCGTGATCCCTCTTCCTCAGTGAAGGCGCAGATCGCGATCGGACGCGCGGGAAGCCAACCTTCCGCTCGCAGGATCGCCACCGCCTCAAGAGAACTCGCCACACCGAGGGGACCGTCGTAGGCGCCCCCACCGGGGACCGAGTCCAAGTGGCTTCCTGTTGCGATCACACCAGGTCCAGGATCGCCCCACCACGCCCAGAGGTTGCCGTTCCCGTCCACCTCGACGGCCAGGGCAAGCTCCCGTGCCGAGCAGTGGAACCAGTCGCGCAATGCCAGTTCGGCCGGCTCGAATAGATGTCGCGAATATCCCCCTCGCACGGGATCGCGACCGATCCCACTAATTTCCTTGAGCCTTTCAAGCACCGACACGACTCGCCCCTCTCACCTGGAGGCGCGGAGATCGTGCTTCCAGTCGATCGATGTCAGTGTGGTCACAGGAGTGGTTGGTTGGCATGCGTGCTGCCGGAGCCATTTCTGTCAAGGAGTCGTCTTCCTGATCGGTTTCTCGAAGTGGTGATCGACGCAACGAGACGCTACGGCTCGTCTCCTCTTCCAGCGTGCGCGACGCGCTGATCACGGACGTACTTGTCTAGTTCGGGCGACGGTGCCACCGCGGTCGGTGTCGGGCGCAGGCTGGAAGATCGAACCGAAAAATGTGGTCAACTGACCGGCAACTGTCTCGGGCTGCTCCAGAGGGCTGGCGTGCGCCGCATCCGGGACGCACTGAGCAATACCGCGCCGCACACCCTTCGCGATCTGTGCTGACCGGTGTTCGGGCACGAGTTGGTCATACTGTCCCCACAGCGCCAGGACCGGCGGCGCCACCTGCGCGAGCCCCGCCGTGACGTCGTAGCCGGCGAGCGCCTCACAGGCGCACGCATAGCTCTCGTCGTCTGTATCGCGGAGCGCGTGAAGCATCCGTTCGGCCCTGTCGGCGTGCCGTTCACGGGTCGACGGAGCGAACCAACGTTGCAACGAGCCGGCCACGAGAGAGCCGGTGCCACTCGCTCGCACCGATTCCGCGCGCTCAGCCCATGCCGCGTGGGAGTCCACACGCGCTCCTGCCGAAACGATCGCGGCCGCGGCGATCCGGTCGGCGTATCTCAGCGCCAGGTCGAGTCCCACCGTGCCGCTGATCGAGACGCCGGCATAGAGGAAGCTCGACACGCCGCGTTTGTCGAGGTGCTCCACGATCCCGTCGGACAGGTCGTTGATCGTGAACGCCCGTACTGCGGCAGGCGAATTGCCGTGTCCGGGAAGCTCCCAGCACATGACCTGAAACGACTGCGCCAGCAGCGGAACGACCTCTGCCCACAAGGCAGCGGAGGTTCCCAGGGAGTGCCCGAGCACGAGATGAGTCGCGTCGGCGGGACCGACCGGATTGGTGAACGTGAGGGTGGGGCCGGTCGTAACCTGGTCCTGAGACCTTCGCCTGTCGATTGCGGTCATGGACGGGTCCGGCGCGTCGCGTCCGCGTTCTTGTTCGAACACTGGTGTCACTCCACGTGATTGAGAAAGTGCCTAGTCCGTTCGGAACTCGGCGAATCGATGAGCTGCTTGGCCGGACCGATCTCCGCGATCCGGCCCTGATCCATGAAGGCAACGCGGTCGGCGACATCGCGAGCGAACCGCATCTCGTGGGTAACCACGATCATCGTCATGCCGTCCTCGGCCACGCGGCGCATGACCGAGAGCACTTCACCGACCAGTTCGGGGTCCAGCGCGCTGGTCGGCTCGTCGAACAGCATCAGCTTGGGCTCCATGGCCAGCGCGCGGGCGATGGCCACACGCTGCTGTTGGCCGCCCGAAAGGTGACGTGGGTAGGAATTCTGGAGGTGCTCTAGTCCCACGTCCGCCAAGGCGGCCTTGGCGCGCTCGACCGCATCGCTCTTGGCGAGGTGGCGGACCTTGATGAGTCCGGTCGTGACGTTCTCGAGCGCGGTGAGGTGGAGGAAGAGATTGAAGTGCTGGAAAACCATGCCGATGCGCTGGCGGTACCTGGCGATCTCTGACTCGCTCGCCTCGTGCAGCTCACCGTTCTTGACGACTGCGCCGGCGAACTGGTCCTCCACTCGGATGTAGCCGCTGTCGGCCTGCTCGAGATAGTTCACGCAGCGAAGCAGGGTGCTTTTACCGGACCCGGACGGCCCGATGAGGCAGAGCACTTCGCCGGGCATGACCTCGAGATCGATCCCCTTGAGGACGTCCACCTCGCCGAAGCGCTTGACGACGTCGCGGATGGTGACGAGGGGTTGCCGGTTCATTCGGGCGCCTCCGCGAGACGAGGTTTGACGGGCTTCTTCTGGGGGCCGCCAGACAGGGAGTACTTCTTCTCGAGGAAGTGCTGGCCGAAGGTCGCAATCGTGACGAGCACCAAGTACCAGAAGCTCGCCACCATCAGTAGCGGTATGACCTGGAAGTTGGACCCGTAGATCTGCTGGGCCCGTGTGAGCAGATCGCCGCCGCCGATGACGGCGACGAGCGCGCTCGCCTTCAAGAGGCTTATGAACTGGTTGCCCGTGGGCGGAATGATCACCCGGATTGCCTGGGGGATAACGATTGTCCTCATGATGAGTCCTCGCTTCATCCCCAGACTATGGGCCGCCTCTCGCTGACCACTGGGAACCGACATGAACCCCGCCCTGATGATCTCCACCATGAAGGCGCCTTCGTGTAGTGACAGCCCGATGATCGCCGCGGTGAAGCCGGTGATGAGGGTATTGGTGTCCCAGCTGAATCCACCAAAGCCCACTCGCGGGATGAACAGTGCCGCGTTGAAGCAGACGAGAAGGAGAATCAGGAGCGGAAGTCCTCGGAAAAGGCCCACATACGCCTTCACGAGGGCGCGAAACACCGGGTTGCGGGACTCACCGAGTAGCGCCAACAGACAGCCGATGAGGACCGCGAATACTTGGGAGATGAGCGATAGCTCAATCGTCACCCGCACCCCTTGGAGGATAGGCTCGGAGAACACGTACCGTGCGAAGACGGGCCATCCCATGTTTTCGTTGGTCGCAAAACCATAGACGATACCCCCCGCCAACAGGGTCGCCACCAGCCCGCTGATCCAGTAACTTGTGTGCCTGCGCGGAACGGGCCTTGCGTGGGGGTCTCGGACCTCGACATTCGCTGTCGAATCAGCCAACGGTGGCACCTTCCTTTCGTTGTCTCGTGAGCAGGTGATCGGGTGCCGGCTCGACGAGACGGCATGGACGCCGCTCGAACACCTGCGACCGGACGTGCGCGACGCCACCGGGCGCTCTCAGATCACGCGTCGCACAGAAATGGAAGGGGCTGTTCCGAGCGGTGCCGTCCCACGCCCGCGCGCTTTGCGAGTCGATCTGCCAGGCCTGCGTGGACCTGTTGTTCAGGACGACAATCGTCGATCTCTTCGACATCTTGTCGATCAGAACCCACACGCACCGCACGGCTCGGGCAGCTTCAGAGGACGAGTCGTCGCCAGGTTGATGCCGGGCTCCTTCAGCGCGTCCTCCTCAATGCCCCACTTCGCCATGACCTTGTCGTAGGTACCGTCCTTGATCATCGCAGTTAATGCACCGAGGAGCGCCTGAGCGGTGCCGTCGGCGTCGGGTGCGACGACGATGCCGACATACGTGCGCGACAGCAGCGGGTTGGGGATGACGTCAAACGCTTTGTTGGAAACCTTCGCCTGCCACGCTCCGGTCGCGGTGTTGGTGACGGCGAAGTCGATCCGGCCAGCCTGCAGGGCAGTGTTCTGGTCGCCGGCGGACGGGAAGTTGGTCACCTCCACCGGCGCACGCCCCGCCGCCTCGCAGTTCTTCGTGAACAACTCCACATCGCTGACGAACTCCGTGCCGGTCTGCACGCCCGCGTGCAGACCACAGACACTCAGCGGGTTCCCAGTGATGCCTTTGATGTTCTTCGAGCTGACGAGGACGCTCTTCGTCGCGTAAGCGTAGTCGACGAACTTGACAGTCTTTTCGCGCTCCACGTTGTCGGTAATGCACTCCATGGCCGCGGTGAAGCGCCCGCTCTGGACTCCCGGCAGCAGACCATCGAACGAGATCGCCTCCTGCTCGATCTTGACCCCGAGACGCGGGGCCATCTCCATCAGGAGATCGTGGTTGAAGCCGTCGATCTGACCGGACTCGTTGGTGAAGTCGCACGGCGGGTACTGCGGATCGGTAGCTACCATAAGCACGCCCGAATCGCGAACCTGCTGAGGAAGCTGACCACGCAACTCGGGAATGACTTCGGCACCGGTCGTTTTGTTCTCGCTCGGCGACGTGGTCCCGGGCGCGCAGCCGGAAATCAGTAGTGCTGCGGAGGCGACTAACGAGAGCGTGGCTGTGAGCGCACGGGACTTGGACATCTCTAGCTCCTAAGGCGGTTCGGAACTCCTGCTATGAACAGAACTATTCATTCGTGTCGGAAAATGTATCAACCGATATGCAGCAGCGCAAGCCCTGATTTCGCACGTCAGCAAGCTGTTTCGCGCTTGAAACACGGGCCCGCTCTAGAACCCGTGCGGCGCGTGTCGGTGCAGCGCCTTCCCGGACGTCTGCGGCCGTGGACATTTCGCCACATTCGCAACGATGGCGCAACCAGCTCGCTCAGTTCACTACCTCGAGCGGCACCCCGGTGATCTCCACGAAAACCCCATCGAGGACATCTGCGGCGATGGCCTCCATCTCGCCCGCCATGATCCGGTCATCCTTGAGGAACTCGGCCTTGGCACGGACGAGCCCGTACGTAGGGCGGTTGGCGGGCGCTGCCAGTCCTTCGTTGCGAAGGTCCAGCCCCTGCGCGGCGCACAACAGCTCGATCGCGACGATGTATGCCGCATTACGCACCATCGGCCCCAGCCGCATGGAGGCGTGGGTGGCCATGCTCACGTGGTCTTCCTGGCCGGCGGAGGTGGGGATGCTGTCCACGCTGCTCGGCGTCGCCTTGGCGCGGTTCTCTGCGACGAGCGCGGCGCTGGTGACCTGGACCATGATGAACCCCGAGTTCAGCCCCGCGTTCTCCACCAGGAAGGGTGCCAGCCCACTCATGGAGGAATCCATCAGCATCGCCTGGCGGCGTTCGGAGATGGAGCCGATCTCGCAGATTGCCATGGCGATGATGTCTGCCGCGTAAGCGATGGGCTGCCCGTGGAAGTTTCCGCCTGAGAGCACAACATTGTCGCCAGGGAACATCAGCGGGTTGTCGGAGACCGCATTGACCTCCTGTTCGATGGTGCGTGCCGCGAACGTGAGAAGGTCGAGCGCCGCGCCCATCACTTGTGGCTGGCAACGCAGGCAGTAGGGGTCCTGCAGGCGGCGCCCCTCGAACTCGATATCGAGCACCGGGCTGTCTTCGACCAGGCGACGCAGGGCGCCGGCAACGCGGATCTGACCGTCGTGTCCGCGGACCTGCTGGATGCGGTCATCGAGCACCACCTGCCGGCCTGCCGTTGCTTCCAGCGTGAGTGCGCCCGCGGCAAGTCCGGCATTGAAGACCGCCTCGGCCCCGAACAACCCGCGGAGGGCTATGGCGGTGGAGGCCTGAACACCGTTGAGAAGGGCTACCGCTTCTTTAGGGCCAAGCACCACCGGCGTGATCCCAGCCTTGGCGAGCCCCTCGATGGCGTCGTAGGTTACTCCATTGATCCGCACCCGGCCCTCTCCGATCATCGCTCCGGCCATGTGGGCCAAAGGTGCGAGGTCCCCGGATGCTCCTACCGACCCCTGGGAAGGGATGACCGGCAGCACGTCGGCGTTGATGAGCGCCGTCAGCATCTCGGCGATCTCGACGCGGACACCTGAGTGACCCCTCGCGAGTCCGATGAGTTTGATGACGAGGATCGCCCGCACGATCTCGTCCGGAAGTGGGTCACCCACCCCGACCATGTGCGAAAGCACCGACCGCCGCTGCAATTCCGCGAGATCCCCCGGGGAGATCCGTCGATCCGCGAGCTTCCCGAAACCGGTGTTCACGCCATACACGACCTGTCCGCGGCCGATCGCGTCGAGGATGACCTGATGTCCTCGTTGGAGGTTCTCCAGCGCCTGATGAGTGAGCTCCACTTCCACGGGGCCCCGATAGACAGGTCGAAGCGCGTCGAGGCTCAAACGCTCGCCGCTGATTGTGATGGTGGTCATGGTGATCTGTCTCCTCGTACTTCGTGGCGACGAACGCGAGCGCGGTGTGGGGCCGACATCGAATGCAGAAAATCATTCAGTCGACATGGCAACTGTATCTACTCTATGCAGACTGGGCAACCTACACGTATGGTTTGACCATGACCCAAACGACGGCAGTCGTCCTCGCCTCCCGCCCGAACGGTGCACCCGTTCACGAGAACCTCCGCCTTGAAGTGCGGGAGGTTGCCGCCTTGAAGGAAGGCCAGGCGCTGCTGCGGACGATCTACCTGTCCCTGGACCCGTACATGCGCGGCCGGATGGACGCTGCCAGGTCATACGCAAAGCCGGTAGAGATCGGCGAGGTCATGGAAGGGGGAACGGTCTGCGAGGTCCTTGAATCGGCATCCCCCCTAGTCGCTCCCGGGGACATCGTGCTGGCGCATTGCGGATGGCAGACGCATGCGGTCCAGGATGCCCGGCTGCTGCGCCGGATCGACCCGAGCAAAGCGCCTATCTCGACCGCCTTGGGAGTGCTTGGTATGCCGGCCTTCGCTGCATACGTGGGCCTCACCGAGATCGGCCGCCCACGCCGGGGCGAGACACTCGTAGTAGCGGCCGCAGCGGGTCCGGTCGGTTCAATGGTAGGGCAGATCGCGCGGTTACATGGCGCGCGCACCGTCGGGATCGCGGGCGGGCCGAGGAAGGTTGCCTGGCTGACGGAGCTGGGTTTCGATGTCGCGATCGACCATCGCTCGCCCAGGTTCGCGGACGATCTGAGTGCGGCTGTCCCGGATGGCATCGACGTCTACTTCGAAAATGTCGGCGGTGCGGTGTGGGATGCTGTGTTTGATCACCTGAACGACTTCGCACGCGTCCCGGTCTGCGGTCTAATCGCGCAATATAATGAGACAAGTCTACCATCGGGGCCCGATCGGCTCCCGTTGCTCATGAAAGCCATTAACACCAAGCGGCTGCTTGTCCGTGGATTCACCCAGCGAGACTTCGTGGCAACGCATTACGAGCAGTTCCAAAGCGACGTATCGGGCTGGCTGGCCGACGGAAGCCTCAAGTACCGGGAGGACTTCGTCGACGGCATCGAGAACGCCGCCGACGCGTTCTTCGGGCTTCTCGAGGGCAAGAACTTCGGCAAACTCATCGTCAGGGTCTCCGACGACCCCACGAGTACCGCACCGGCAGGGCGTGTGCAAGGTTGATCTGAGGGTCGTCGCCTTCTGACGGCAAAACGATGCGGGCCGCGGTCAGCCGTACGCACTGTAACGGCTGATGCGCCTGATCGTGCTGATGTGTGCAATGTGCACAGTGTCCGGGATGTGGCGATGCCCCGCACCGGGGGTGCGGGGCATCGGACAAGAGTCGGGGTCACGACTAAGATCGACTTCTCTTTTGTTCCCATTGTCGGCTCATGGCCTCAGTGAGGAGATACTTTTTCATGTGTCTGGCAAGAAGATTCGCCAAAGCTTCCATTTCTTTCACGTCTTGCTGGCGGAAAGGCAGACATGTGCGGGATGTATGGTCAATCGGCGAATCTTCGGCATTTCTGAATTGCTCGGAATGTGACGGCTTGAGGATTCCGAGCTCGTACCCCAGAATAACGGTGTACCGCGAACACGGACAGTGGACGTGTCGGCAATGTGAGTTCCACGTTCCCGAACAGCGATACATGACGTGGCGAGCCATCATCGAGGATCCCCGCAGACACAACGGCAGAACCTGATCCACAGATACAGCGGTGCCCCCGGTACGACGTACCGGGGGCACCGCTGTATCTCGCTCAGTGGTCGAATCGACCAGCCTTCACAGAACCGACGAACGCTGTGAACTTGTCAGGATCGAAGATCAGCGGCGTTCCGCTTGGGTTCTTGCTGTCGCGAACCGCCCGAACTCCCGGAACGTTGGAAGCGACTTCTACGCAAGTTCCACTTGCGCCGCCGCTGTAGCTACTCTTGCGGAACTCAAACTTCATTTTCGTACTGCTCCAAGTAGGTCGATATCAATCGTCGCGACTCGGACGAGTCCAATGCGACATTGTCCAAATTCTTAAGAACGTCTTGGTAGACTGCGGCCGACTGATCATCGATGAACACCCCGGTTCCCTGGTTTTCTTGGAAGGCCACAGTGTTACTTTCTCCGAGTTCATAGAGTATGAATGCACCTTCGCAGCCCCAATAAGCGCCTACGGAGAACGGTACTATTCGAACGGACTTGCCGGGTTCTTCTCCAATCCTGATCAAGTGGTTTAGTTGACCAACCGTCGTTTTAGGATCGCTGCTAACCTTGCGCTGTAGGGCAGCTTCATCGATGAAAGCTCGATACCGGCGCAAGCCAGGACGAGTCAACACTGACTGTCGTCCAACTCGTGTAAACACCGCTCGCTCACGTTCAGCCGAGCCAAGCGGCGAAGTACTGATTAGAGCACGTGAGTACTCGGGGGTCTGAGCGTGAGATGTCTGTGGCTTCTGCCAGCTTCTCAAGCGTCCAACCGAGTGAATCTCGGTGCTTCCTTATCTCAGCTCCGATTGGACTGCCGGCGGCGAAAACGGCCAACAGCCACATGGTCGTGATCAAAACAAACGCCCCAATCTGCCTGTACGCACAGTCAGCACCGACACGGTTGCGTAGATTAAACTTGCGGTAGATATTACACAATCGAGACTTTACGGTATCTTTCGAGATGTACAACCGCATTGCAATTTCATTGTCGGTGAGTTCGCAGGCGAATCGAGCGCAGAACCCCGTGAAGTCGATCTGTGGAAGGACCTACTTCATCCCGGGGTTCTGCGCGTTTTCCTTGCACCGCAGCACCTTCGCGCGCCACAAGACGTCGTTACTGAACGTCATTACACGGAGCGCCTCGGTGAGCCGATCCGTCGACGATTGAGCGGTTCAGTCCTCGAACACCTCCAGATCGGACGCGTGGCGCTCGAAGCGCTCGAGTCCCTCCTGTGAACTACCGGGACTGGAATCGGCCATCGCATGAAGCAGTGCGCTCGACATGATGTTGATCGCAGCCGACGTGTCGAACAGCAAACCGCTGCCGAGCCTGACCGTGATGAGCTCGTCAGCCTCATGTCCTACCGTCGCGAACGACTCATCGCTGAGAACCGCGACCTTCAACCCCATCTGCCGTGCATAGCGCACGAGCTCGCACGCCTCGCGGGGGTAGCGGGGAAGAATGAAGAACAGACACCAGGTCGCGCCCTGGCTGTATGCTCGGGCGATACTCTCTTTCGCCTGGGTATCGCCCCGGTCGATCACGGAGATTCCGGAATGGACCTTGGCACCGAGGTAGGCAAAGTGCTCCGCGAACGAGCGGGAGAATCGAAGGCCGACGACCGGAAGCGGTTTCGACGACATGATGGCAGCGCCGACGCGGGAGATCTGCTCCCCGAGGCCGGCCGAATTGCCTAGCCACTGTAGGTTTGCGATCTCGGCGCTGATCGCCTCGTAGAGGGGGCTTGCGTCCACGGACTGTGGCGCGAGCGTGGACATCTCCGAACGCGCCCACTTCTGCAGGGCGCGTTTGAAGTCGGAGAATCTTGCGTAGCCCAGCGCTGCGGCGAATCTGGATACCGACGGCTGACTGACCCCAACCTGTTGCGCGATGCTCTCGCTCGTCAGGAACGCCGCCGCGTCGCGATGGTCAACGATATAGCGTGCGATCCGCCGCTGCGCTGGAGAGAGCCGGGCGCTCCTAAATCGGTCATAGATGTCGTCTGAGGAGGTCGCGCTCCTCGTCATCTCGGCCCTCCGATACAGCTTTCCTCGAGGCCCAGCGCTTCACCGCGCGCAGGAGCCAGATCATCAAACGACTCCAGTATCTCCAAGAGCAACATCGCGGTGGTCTCGGGGTCGCTGATGTTCGGAGAGTGTCGCGCCTCGATGTCGTATACGGAACAGGACGGCGCATGCTGGGCGATCCTCCGCGCCCAGTCCCGTTCGACGAGGTCATCCTTCACGCCGCTCACAAGCGCGAGAGGCACCTTCACGTCCCGGAGATTCTCCGGATACCTGTCCGCTAGCTTCGCAGCCACACCGAATGGTGTGGCGAGTCCGGCCGCGGCGACCGCTCGATAATGACCGGAGTTGCTCGCATCTCGCATCCGGAGATCGACGTGGCTGTCGATGCCGTCGAAATCACCGGTAAGAAGGCGGACGATACGCAGCATGTCCGCCCGTGAGCCGTCGAAATGCGACAGTGACGCCAACGATTCCTTCGTACGATAGGGTCCTCCGGTTCCTGCGATCGACACGGCCGACCTTACGCGCCACGCACACCACGGTAGCGTCGATGCACGCAGGGCCATGGCTCCGCCGAAGGAGTTCCCGACGAAGTGCGCGGATGTGGCGCCCAGCCCCACTACGTCGAGCAGACCGGCGACCTGTCGAAGCCTGAACTCGTAGGGAGCAACGTCGAGCTGTACCAGCTTGCTGGAACGTCCGTAACCGTACAAGTCCGGTGCGATCACTCGGTAACGTGTGGCCAAGATCGGGATCACGTCACGCCAGCTGGCTTCCGCCGATCCGCCCCACGCCCCGTCGTGCAGGAGCACGACCGGTTGAGTGCAGCGGTCTCCTGCAGCCAGGTAGCTCGTCTCCAGCCCGCCGATCGTTATCCGGTCCCGCTCGATTGTTACCATCCTATTATCCCGTCTGAAAGAACGTGAGCACGCGTGCGACGCGCCCGGCCGGTTGCACACGCCTACTCAAGGAAATCGTAATCGTCTTCGTTCACTGACTCGGTGATGTCCCAGTACTCAACGTTCGTGTACGGCCAGATCTGAGATACTCGACCGTGTTTGTTTTGATACCACGTACGCACGTAGGGCTGACCCCACGCCATTTTACGATTGCCCTCGTCCACCCACGCAACGAAGCGGTCAAGCGCCTCGGGGCGCACATCGATCGCGGCGACCCCCCTGCTCAGGATCTCGTAAACCGCCGACAATGAATACTCCGCAGCGCGTTCGAGCATGAAGTGCAGGCTTCCCGCGACGACGCCACCGACATTTGGTCCATAGACGAGGAAGAAGTTGGGGAACCCCGGGACAGTGATCCCGTTGTAAGCGCGTGCGTCGCCATCCCAGAACTCGTGGATCTCGCGACCATCGCGACCGATGACCTCGACGTCGTCCAGGTAGTCGGAGGGCTTGAAACCCGTCGCATACACCACGACATCGACCTCGTGTTCCTGACCAGCCCCATCGACGAGACCGTTCTCGGTGAATCGTTCGATTCCCGCGTTCACGAGCGTCGTCTTCTCCGACCGCAACGCGGCCGCCCACACCTTATTGTCACGAAGCATCCGTTTCGCCCCTGGCGGATAGCTAGGAATCGCGTGCTCGAGAAGTTCTGGGTTGCCTTCCAGCTGCTCCTCGACACGGGCGATGAGGTAGTCTCTCAGCTCCTGGTTCTTCGGGGAGATGCTCAACGGGGCGCCCAGCCAGTTTTCTTGTGCCGTCACCGTGTGCGCTCTGCCGGGGATCCCGGTGAGGATGACCCAGAGCCGATACCACTGTGCGTAATGGGGCACCTTACGCCGGAGCCAGGTGAATGCATCCGTGACGGGGTGGTGGTAGTTGGGTGCCGGTAGCATCCAAGGTGCGCTGCGCTGGAAGATGACGAGCGAGTCCACCTCGTTGACAATCGCCGGCACAACCTGATAGGCGCTCGCCCCGGTACCGATGACGGCCACTCGCTTGCCCGTGAGGTCGACGTCGTGGTCCCACTCCTGAGTGTGCATGGCCGCGCCGCGATACAGCTCCGCGCTGGCGATCTCCGGGATGTTCGGGCGATCGAGCTGCCCTACCGCACTGACGATGGCGGAGAACCGCCGCACCTGCTCAGCCCCATCGGCGCCGCGCGTCGTGGCCTCCCACAGCCGTGCTTCCTCGTCCCATCGCAGACGCACGAGTCGGGTTGAGAACTCGATCTCGTTCGTGATCCCGGCCCGGTCGGCGACATCGCGAAGGTAGTCGAGGATCTCGCCGCCCCGAGCGAACTGATTGGGCCAGTCGCCCCGCTGGGCGAAGGAGTACGAGTAGCCGAAGGTCGGCGTGTCGAGGCGGACGCCGGGATAGGTGTTCTTCGCCCATGTCCCACCTACGGTCGCGCCGGCCTCGATGAGGACAAATGGGACACCGGCCTGCCCGTACCGATAAGCGGCCGCGATGCCGCCGACGCCCGCGCCGACGATGAGCGTCGAGAACTCGCGCCCCTTCGCTACCTCGTTGAAGTCCCAGGTAGGTCTTCCTCCTTTGCCTTCCGCGATGTCGAGCTCGTGCGTGAGCATGTTGGCCCACTCGTCGCGACCACCCGTGAGATAGTTGAGGATCTCGCGCGCGGTCGCGTCCGGCAGCATATCGACGGAATCGATCTTCTTGTCGCGCATCTCCTTCAGTCCCAGCAGCGCGAGCGCAGACGCCTTCTTCCGCTGATCTGCGGTCATGCCACAGTGTGGATGCGGCTCTGTGTCCATCGGAGTCAGTGGGGGCGCCAGCTCCGCCCGAAGGAACGTGGTGTCGCGGAGTACGGCAGCGATGGCGGCCAGCAGGACCGGCAGCTCCGCATTGGTCACGATCTCCTCGAGGAAGGCGTCGTCTTCGACGATCACCTCGGATCGAGACTCCCAGTACAAGTCATCGAACTGATCAGTCTCCTCACGCTGGCGAGTGCGTGCCATGTCGAGTTACGTCCTCTCCGTCGGCCGACACCGTCTGTATAATACTATGCGAATCTAGCGCGCGTGCATAGACTGGCGTCATCTACGAGTCCCATCGCGGTTGCGCCAACAACAACAGTGAGGAAGATCCGATGACCGTGTCAGCTGACGTCGTGAAGGAATGGTTGGAGAGCTTCGGGCGGGTCTGGCGCGAACGCGACGCCAAGGGTGCTGCCGCGATCTTCACCGAAGACGCCTGCTATCGAAACACCCCCTTCCTCGAAGAACCCTTCGTCGGCCATGAGGCCATCGAGGGGTTCTGGGAGGTCGCGGTCGCCGATGTCGCCGACGTGGACTTCCGCTACGGAGTCCCGGTGATCGAAGGCGATCGCGTGGGCGTTGAGTGGTGGACGATCCTGCAATCCGGCGGGGAAGAGTACACACTGGCCGGCAACTTCCTCCTCACCTTCGAAGGCGACCGGGTATCCGATCTCCGCGAGTCTTTCGTGAAGCAAAAGGGCGCACGTCGGCCCCACCTCGGCTGGGGGCTGTGATGGGGCGCTTTACCGACTAGCTACGCGAGGAAACCATGGACGTCGGGTTAGAGAACCGCACTGAAGTACTGATCGTCGGCGCAGGCGTGATCGGCGCCAGTGCCGCACTGGCGCTGGCGAAGTCGGGTCACGACGTGCTCGTGCTCGATCGCAACAGCGGAATCGGAGACGGATCGACGGGGGCGTCGGCCGGGGTCATCCGCGTGCACGCGAGCGACGCACAGAGTTCGGCGCTTGCCGACGACGCGCTGTCGGTGTGGAACAACTGGCGGGAGTTCCTCGGAGCGGACGAGTCCGAGGACCTCGCTCGATTCGTGCGGTGCGGCTCGCTCATTCTAGACACCGGCAACGGGTTCGCCGACCAGGCAGCCGCGGCGATGAGCGGTGCAGGCGTCGCCTTCGACAAGTGGACCTTGGCAGACATGAGTGGCCACTTTCCATACTTCGACTTCCATCGGTTCGGTCCGCCCCGGTCGGTCGACGACGAGGCGTTCTGGGCCGAGCCCACCGAGTTCCTCCGCGGCGGTCTTTACACGTCGCAGTCGGGCTACGTGGGCGATCCGACACTCGCCGCCGTCAACCTGATGCGGGCCGCGCAACGGGCTGGCGCGCGTTTACGGCTTTCGGCCACCGTAGTCAGCTTCGACTTCGAAGGTGACCGTGTTGTGGGTGTGACGCTCGGGGATGGCATCACATTGCGCGCCGAGGCCGTGCTCGTCGCCGCCGGGCCACATACCGACCGGCTGATCCGAGGCATCGGCGCGACCGCCGACTTCCGCATCCGCACTCGGCGCATCCGCGAAGAACTCATCCACGTCCCGGCACCCTCTGGTTTGGACCTTGCTCTTCAGGGTGTGCACCTCGTGGATGGCGACCTCAACATCAACTTCCGCCCGGAACGCGGCGACGCATTCCTCGTGGGTAGCAACGGCGATCGCGCCGACGAGCAGACATTCATACAAGATCCCGACGTGTTCAACCAGCTCGTGTCGGCGGACGCCTGGGAACGGATGACCTTGAGGCTTGCCCGGCGCATCCCGGATCTGGGCATTCCGCGCGTGCGTATGGGTGTCGTCGGGCTCTACGACGCCGCCGAGGACTGGCTTCCGATCTATGACCGCACATGCTACGACGGTCTCTTCGTGGCAATGGCGACATCCGGCACGCAGTTCAAAACCGCACCGATCGTCGGGGAGCTGCTTCGGTACGTCATCGAGACCGAGTTGAACGGACGTGATCACACCACCGAACCCTTCCGCAGTCCGGTCAGCGACCGCGCGTACTCGACGGCACAGTTCTCACGGCTACGAGCTCCGCGCGAAGACCAGTCACGAGGGTGACCAGGGGTTGAGCACGAAGGACAAGGACACGTGAAGGCATGACAGGGGCGCAGGAGTCCGTCCTTCTCGACGGCATTTCAGAGCTGACGACGAACGACGAAACGAACGGAGGCAGGGTCGCCGACGCCGCGCTGGTGATCGAGGGCGACCGAATCGCCTGGGTCGGCGCGGCCGGCAGCGCGCCGGCTGCGGACCGAAAGATCGCCGTCGGCGGTCGCGCGGTACTTCCTGGTTGGGTCGATTCCCACACTCACATGGTGTTCGCGGGAGACCGCACCGCCGAGTTCGAGGCACGCATGGCCGGTCAGCCGTACTCAGCCGGGGGCATCAATGTCACGGTTAAGGACACACGCTCTGCGAGCGACGAGGATCTCGAAGCGAACATCACGCGGCTCGTCGCCGAAGCACGCCGCAGTGGGACGACGACGATCGAGACCAAGACCGGCTACGGACTCACCGTGGCCGATGAGGTGCGGGCGGCACACGTGGCGTGCCGACACGCCGATGCCGTGACCTTCCTCGGCGCCCACGTCGTACCCGAGGACCAAGACCCGGCCGGCTATCTCGAGCTCGTCACCGGCCCGATGCTTGACGCCGTGGCACCTCTCGTTTCAGCGGTGGACGCGTTCTGCGAGACCGGCGCCTTTGACGAAGCGGCGACGCGGCGGATTCTCGAAACCGCAAGAGAGCGCGGCCTTGCGCGCCGACTCCACGGCAATCAGCTCGGGCACGGGCCGGGAGTGCGGCTCGCGGTGGAGTATGAAGCGCTCAGCGTGGACCATCTCGGTTTCCTCACCGACGACGACATCGACGCGCTCGCGTCCTCCTGGGCAAGTGAAACACGCGGCACTGTCGCCACGGTGCTCCCTGCCTGCGACCTGTCGACCAAGATGCCGCTCGCACCCGCCCGCCGGCTACTCGATGCCGGCGCCGTCGTCGCGATAGCGTCGAACTGCAATCCGGGCACCTCATTTACCACCTCGATGGCGTTCTGCGTGGCAACTGCGGTCCTCCAGATGGGGATGTCCGTCCGGGAGGCGATCCGCGCGGCGACGCTGGGCGGTGCTATCGCACTCGGAATGCACACGGACGGATGGCGCGATCCGCGTGGCGTACCGCAGCCGGCCGTCGGCATCGTCCGCGCAGGCGCTCGAGCGGACCTCCAGGTACTGGATGCCCCTTCGGTCACCCACCTCGCATACCGCCCGGCGGTGCCGCTCACACGCGCCGTATGGAAAGCCGGAGTCCGGGAGATCTGAACCCGGAGCATACGACCGCCCTGTCCACGTGCGCTGCGCTCCCGCTCCTCCGCGGCCCGAGAATTCGTCACCGAACCACACCACCCAAGTTCCGAGAAGGGAAACTTCATGAATCCAAGACTCGACGGCAAGACGGTCCTCATCACCGGCGCTGCCGAGCGTGCAGGCCGCGAGTTCGCGCGTAGGTTCGCGGCAGCCGGGGCAGCGGTTGTCGTGAACCACTGGAAGCAGTCAGAGCTCGCGGAAGAGACTGTCGAGCTCATCCGCTCCGAAGGCGGCGAGGCGACCGCGATCGAAGCGGACGTATCGAACACGTCCCAGGCTCGGTCGCTGGTGGACCGGACACTCGCCTGGCGGGGCGACCTCACCGTCCTGATCCACAACGCAAGCTCACTTAGGGCGAAAGAGTTTGAGGATGTCACCGAGGACGACTTCGACGCCGCATTCGGCATCAACATCCGGGGTCCCTTCTTCCTCAGCCAGGAGGCTGCGAAGGTCATGCAGAAGCAAGGCCACGGCCGAATCATCGCGCTGGTGGGCAACTCGACCAACGAGGCATGGCCCAACCTCATCCCGCACAGCCTGTCCAAGACGGCGCTGATCCGGCTGATGGAGCAGCTCGCCGTTGCGCTCTCGCCCACCGTCCAGTGCAACGCCGTCGCACCGACACAGTTCTTCCGCTCTGACGACGGAACGAATGACGCTTTGCGGCGCTACCGCGGCGAGCCGCTGGTGGAAGGCGACACCTACCGTGTCGGCACACGCTATGAATTCCGCAACGGCGACGCCGACGATGTCGCGGAGACCCTGCTGTTCTTGTCGACATGCTCGCCCTACCTGACCGGTACTGTAATCCGCCTCGACGGAGGCAAAGCGCTCTACTAGTCTTCAAGCCACTTACACGAGTGCCTGATGGTCAGAAATTCGCGGGCGCCAGATGCTGATTGCTGGCTACCGCGCGGGGACAAGAAGCCGCAGCGGCGGCGCCAGCAGCTCAGCTTCCGAAGTGCCCGGAGCCGACAAGAGGTACTCGGCGGCGAGGGAAGGCGCCGCCGCCGCAAGGTCTTCCACACTGATTGCGATGCCAAACGGACCGCTGCATCGGCGGCGCATTCCTTGACTCGGGCTGAGCCGGCTCTCGAACGCAACCGTGCCGCGGTCCTGGCTTGGTGTGCATGTCCTCCGGCACACCCGCCGACGTGTCTGTGAAGGTGATCAGACCGACGCTGCGGGCGAATTCCTGTGAGACGAGCCCGGTGCCCGCGCCGTACTCGAGGGTACTCGAGGAGGCGTGTCATTCCGTCAGGAACACTGTCCGACGACGGCATGACCATGGTCGTCGTCACCCACGAGATGGGCTTCGCCCGCAAGGTCGCCGACCGCGTCGTCTTCGTCGACGGCGGGAAGATCGCCGCCGACCTCCCACCGGCGGAATTCTTCTCCGACAGCAACACCAATCCCCGCATCCGCGCCTTCCTGGACAAGGTCCTCTGAATGTGATGAACGGGGGGCCTCGCTCCTGGTGGGTTTCCCCCGGCGGATGCCGGGGGCTTCTCACGTCCACCACGTTGAAGGAGACCCCTGTGAGCGAGTATGAGGTGCGGCGACTGGTCGCCGAGCACCGGTGGGATGGTCGCCGAGCGCGCGGTGAACGTGACGGAGCTTAACGCCGCCGTCCACCAGGCCCGCTGACCCGGTGGGGTGCAATTTCGCGAGAAATTGACGTTCACCCGGGTGAACGTCAATTTCTCGCGAAATTGCACTCCCACTGCCGCCCACTCTGCACTCAATGGCGTACTACGAGCTCTTCGCCGGGGCCGCCGGGCCACCGATCCCACATCGCGGCGTTAGCACTCGGTTCCGCCTCGCAATGACGTGCGTCGCAAAGTGCGACAGTGACGTGGCTGATATCGGCCTAGCTTCATATGCGTCGGCCCCGACAAAGCCGAGACGAGTCGACGGCGGTCAACCCGAACTGTGTTCGAGGTGGTCGGCCCGAACAGTGTTCGAGGTGATCAAATCTGATCACGATGCCCCGAGGAGGGACAGGAGGCGATACCCGTGCTTCTCTCCACCCAGCGCGAACGGGCCGAGCGCCCGCACGACCGACTTTCCTCGTGCCCTTCCCAGCCCGGGGAGGCGGAGGTCCTGCGGTTCGGTCACCGTTATGCGGACCTCCGCGATCGTCGCCTAACGGACAGGCTGATCCTTGAGGACGCCGCGGAGGAGCGCGAGGATCTCGCGGCCCTCGAACGCATCACTTGCCACTTCCACCGACGATGGGTTCACGAGTGCATCGGTTCGCCTGTGCACGTGATCATCGTGACCGGGCATCGATGGTGTCGTCGCTGCGAGGCCGAGGCGTTGGTCGCGGTAGACGAACTGACGGGTTCGGTCGCAGTGACCTGCACGCGTTGCCATAGGTGCCCTGACACCGAGGCGACACGGCAAATACTCCGCACCTGCCGGGCCAGCCTGGCCGCCACCCGGGAGAGCCACCGTGTTAACGCGCACCACCACGAGCCCGCGAAGGCGGCGTGATGAATTCCCGGTTGGCGAGCAAGGGAAGTCCAAGATTGTCTCGGTGGTCAGGACCGGCACACCATCCTGAGCACTGCCAATTCCGTCCGGTCGGCCGGCGCGCCAGTGCTGTAGTTGTCGACGCGACACCGTGCGGACCCGGGAGCGATGCGCGTCACGCACGCAACCGAAACTTGAGCGGGCCAGCCTCGAAGTAACGGCCGCCAGTGGGCATCGGCCATCCACAACCGATCCGATCAGCGAAGACCGTGATCATTATGTCCGTTTTTTCAGCTTTGGAGTCTCCGTCCGAGACCACCAGCTACGTAGGACGCCAACACGAGCTCGCGCAGGTCCGAAGCTTCCTGTCCCGGTCGCGGCTGCTCACGTTGACCGGAGTCGGCGGCGTGGGCAAGTCCCGGTTGGCGCGGCGGTTCGCCACAGAGGTGCGCCGAGCATTCCCGGATGGTGTGCGGCTTGTCGACTTCACCTCAATCTGTGACGGTAGGTCGGTCGTGCCGACGGTGGTCGAGGCATTCGGGCTCCCTGAGTGCATCGGCGATACCGGAATCGATGCGGTCGCGAAGGAGCTGGCTAACAAGCAGTCACTGCTTGTGCTCGACAACTGTGAGCACCTGGTGGAGGCGTGCGCCAAGTTCGCTGACGCGGCACTGCGCGCTGCGCCAGGGTTGCGGATCCTGGCGACGAGCCGGGAAACTCTGTCGATCCTCGGCGAGTGCGTCCTGCCGGTGCCGAGCCTGTCGGTGCCGCCCGCTGGTGTGACGCTGTCGCCAGCGGCGCTGGACGAGTACGACGCGGTGCGCTTGTTCGTGGATCGCGCCGATGCGATGGTCTCCGGGTTCGTACTCGACGACCGCAACGCCGCGGCTGTGGCGACGCTCTGCCGGCGATTGGACGGAATTCCGCTGGAGATCGAAATAGCCGCGCTTCGGCTGCGGGCGCTGTCGGTGCACCAGATCGTAGAACGATTACCGAACAGGTTCCAGCTGTTGACGACCTCTTCCAGCGTTGCTCGATCACCGCTGCATCGCGATGCGCGTGCCTCGGCGCAGTGGAGTTCCGAACTCTGCTCGAAGCATGAGCGCGCGCTGTGGGCCCGCCTGTCGGTGTTCCCTGGCGAGTTCGATCTAGAGGCGGGCGAGAAGGTCGGCGCCGGCAGCGGGATGCGGGCTGACGACGTGGTCTATTACCTGACCCACCTGGTCAAGAAGTCGATCTTGGTCCGGATCGATCAGGACTCGCGCGCACGGTACTGGCTACCGGAGACGTTCCGGTGTTATGGCCGCGAATTGCTGAGCGAGTCAGGGGACGAAGCCTCGGTCATGCTGCGGTATCGCGACTGGTGCAAGTCCTCGGTGCCGCCGGCGACCAGCGGGGGGCCTAAACCCATAAGAACCGCAGTGAAAGAGCCAGTCGCGGCACCCACACTCATGGCTCGCCCCGCGGCCGGAACCGAGGCTCGATTCGTGTTGACTCGCCGGGAATTGCAAATCGCCGAGTTGGTCTCGCAGGGTTTGCGCGACAAAGAGATCGGAGCGATATTGATGATCGCCCCCCGAACCGTCGAATCACACGTCGAGCACATCCGGGTCAAGCTCGGTTTCCGCTCCCGCACACAGATCGCCGCGTGGGTGTCACGGCCGATCAAGAGTCCATTGTAGACTATTTCTATCCGCCGGTGTGCCTCGAGATCCGGGGCGCGGTCCCGGCCGTGGCGGCCGTGCGGCGGCGATACGGCTCAGCGGGTCTGCGGCCCGGTTTCCTCGACGGCTCAAGTCACTCGATGTGGCAAGGCGGACCCGTGGAACGCCTCCGCCGCTCGGTCGTGGTTGATCCACTACCGAACGGCGGAGGCTGGTTGGCAAGCGTCAGGCTCACGGAGTGTTCGAGTGCCGGCCGGGTGTGATCACGACCTTGAGCGCCTGGTTGGCCGCGGAGTTCTTGAACACGTCGTAGGCCTCGTCGATCTGGTCGAAAGTGAACGAGTGGGTGCCCATCTTCTCCGACGGGATGCGCCCGCTTGCGACCATCTTGAGCAGGGTCGGGATCGAGACGGTGTCGACCAGGCCCATCGTCATGGTCACGTTGCTGATCCACATGTCCTGCATCGGGATCTCGACCGGTGTCCCGTGCACGCCGACGTTGGCGATCGTGCCGCCGGGCCGCACAATCGATGCGGCGGTGAGCAGGGTCTCCGGATAGCCGACGGCTTCGATCGCGACGTCGACGCCGAGCCCGTCGGTGAGCGCGATGACGTCACTGACGGTGCCGGGTCCGACTTCGACTGCGTCGGTGGCCCCGAACTCCAGCGCCTTCTCCAGGCGGAACTTGTTGGAGTCGATCGCGATCACCTTGGACGCGCCCCACAGACCGGTGGTGAGCACTGCGGACAGTCCGACCGCACCAGCGCCGACGACCGCGACCGTGTGGCCGGGTCGGACGTTGCCCGCGAGGACGCCGACCTCGTAGCCGGTCGGCAGGGAATCGGCGAGGAAGATCGCTTGCTCGTCGCTGACGGCCTCCGGAACGGCGTAGAGCGACGTGTCCGCGTACGGGACGCGAACGTACTCGGCCTGAGTACCGTCGATCAGGTGGCCCAAGATCCAGCCGATCCCGCCCACGGTCTGGCAGTGCGACGGCATGCCCCGCTGGCAGTACTCACAGCGACCGCACTTGGTGATTGCCGGGACCAGCACCCGGTCTCCCACGGAGAACCCGCGAACCGCGGCCCCGACCTCGGTGATCGTGCCGACCGCCTCGTGACCGAGGATCCGGCCGTCGGTCACCGCTGGAACATCGCCCTGCAGGATGTGCAGGTCCGTACCGCAGATCGTGGTCGTATCGACCTTGACCACGACGTCGGTGGGTTCCTGCACGGCCGCGTCCGGTACGTCCTCCCAGGCCTTGTTGTCCGGACCGTGGTAAACAAGTGCCTTCATCTGCTACCTCCGTTGGTCGCACGTCGCACGCCCGGCTCGTTGCTGGTTGGCCGGCACGTCGGCTTGACCGACGCTAGTGACGCCGTTGACACATGGCTGTCTCGTTATGGGACTGCTTCGACCCGGGCCGGACCGCAGAAGTGGATCACCGACCCGTTGGCGGGACACTCGATTTAGCCGATTCAGCCGATGTAGCTGATGTAGCTGATGTAGCTGATGCCGAAGGCGTCGATCTTGCACGTCGCCGCAAGGCCCAGCGGCAGGTCCGGTCGGGCGTCCAGCGGACCTTGCCCAGGAGGTCCGATTTCCATTGAAATTGCGGAAGTTATCCACAGCCACCGGTGTGTCGTTACCCGACACGCCGCCACCCCGCAAGTTCCATTGAAATTGCGGAAGTTGTCCACAGCCACCGGTGTGTCGTTACCCGACACGCCGCCACCCCGCAAGTTCCATTGAAATTGCGGCTTTTCGCGTTTCTCAAATCTCGCGAGACCGCTTCTGCCGGTGGCACCGGTGGCGCCACAAACTCGAGACGCCCCAGCGCGGCAGAAGTCGCGGCAGAAGTCGCGAGCGGGCGGGGGCCCGTGCAGGTTGCCCGGGCCCCCGCCCCGCGGCGAGCCAATCACGACCACTCGCCCGCCGCGACCGCCCAGTACGGAACATGACGGCGTCATCTCCCGGGGACGAATCAGGGCGAGGTATGGCCGTTGCTCGACAGCGTTGAACCTCAGTAGATGTTGGACGGCCGGACCATGCCTTCGGCGAGATCGCCGAAGCCGGGAGCGACGATCGCGCCGGGGTTGCCGATGATCTCCTCCACGACGGCGGTCTCGGTCGTGATGAGCAGTGCCGCAATCGATGCGGCGCTTTCGAGCGCGGCGCGCGTGACCTTGAACGGGTCGATCACACCGTCGTCGAACATGTCGACATATTCACCGGTGAGGGCGTTGAACCCGTGCCCGAGCGGCAAGCCGGCGACCACCTCGACGACCTCGTCGCCGTCGAAGCCGGCGTTGATCGCGATCCAACGGAGGGGTTCGGCAAGAGCGCGTCGCACGACACCCCACCCGATTGCCTCGTCCTCGGGGAGATCGACATCCTTGAGTGCCCGGTGTGATTGAACCAGTGCGGTTCCACCACCGGACACGATCCCCTCCTCCACCGCAGCGCGGGTGGCGGCCAGAGCGTCCTCGACGCGAAGCATCCGCTCCTTGAGCTCGACGCTGGTGGCGCCGCCCACTCGGATGACGGCGACCCGCCCGGTGAGCCGGGCAATGCGCAGTTCGAGGCTTTCCTGGTCGGCGTCGATCTTGGCACGCTCGCGCTGGGCCTCGAGCTGCGCGAGGCGGGCGTCGAGGAGACGCTGATCCCCGTGACCGCCGACGATTGTCGTCTCGTTCTCGGTTACCGTGATGCGGTCACACGAACCGAGATGGCCGACAGTCACCTCGGACAGCTCGATGCCGGTGTCCTTGGCGATTACATGTCCACCCAGCGCCACCGCGAGGTCTTCCAGTTCGGCGACGCGGCGGTGCCCGAAACCGGGTGCTCGGACGACCACCGACTGCATCGTCTTGTGCATGTTGCCGCCGACGAGGAGTTGCAGAGCCGGTCCGTCGACTTCCTCGGCCAGCACGACCAGCGGCCGGTCTGCGCGCTTGGCCACCTCGATGCTCGGCATGATTTCCTGCACCTGGGTGATCTTCTTGTTTGTCAGCAGAATCAGCGGATTGTTGTGCACCGCTTCCATCCGCTCTGCGTCGGTGACCATGTACCCGGAGGTGTAACCGTGGTCGAACTCGATGCCGTCGACGATGTCGACGGACAATCCGAGAGTGTCGCTCTCCTCGGTGGTGACCACTCCGGACTTGCCGACGTAGTCGACGGCCTGCGCGATGGCATGTCCGATCGTTTCGTCATCACTGGCGGCGAGTGTCGCGATCCGCTGCAGGTCGCTCTGGCCACTAACCTGGGACGACTGATCGCGGAGCGAGTCGACGACCACGGACACGGCTCGCTCGATGCCGCGGCGCACTCGCATGGGGTTGGCGCCGGCATCGACGGCCCGGAGCCCCTCGCGGACCATCGCCTGAGCCAGCACGGTCGCGGTGGTGGTTCCATCGCCGACCACACCATTGGTTTTCATCGCCACTTCCTTGACCAGCTGGGCGCCCATGTTGGCGAAGGGTTCGCGTAGCTGGATCTCGCGGGCGATGGTCACGCCGTCATTGGTGATCGTGGGGGGTCCGGTGAGCTTTTCGAGTACCGCGTTGCGTCCCTTGGGGCCGAGGGTCACCTTGACCGCGTCGGCGAGGGCGTTGACGCCGTGCTCGAGCCGCGACCGTGCTTCCTTGTTGTACCGCAGCTCTTTGGCCATGGCTGATATTCCCTTCGTGCTTTCTCGTACGGAGATTGCGGTGTTCTACGGGATGAGAATCGCCCGGCCGCGCACCCGCCCGCCATCGAGATCGTCAAGTGCCTGCTGGAAGTTCTCGAGGCGGTACTTGGTCGTGTGCAAAGTGACTTTGCCCTGGGCAGCAAGGGTCATGAGCTCCTGCAGGTCGTTGTAGGAGCCGACGAGGTTTCCGATGAAGTTGATTTCCGTGGAGATCACGTCGATCGTCGGGACGTCGATGTTCTCGCCGTATCCGACAACGTAGTAGTTTCCCGCGCGGCGCAGCATCGCGATTCCTTCTCGGGTCGCGCCGCCCTCGCCGACGAAGTCGACGACGGCTTCGGCGCCGTGCCCACCGGTCAGGTTCAGCACCTGCTGGATGTGGGTGCCGTCGGCGACGATGCCGTGATCGGCGCCGATCTGCACCGCGAGCTCGACCGCGGCGGGGTTGCGGTCGAGCACGACCACGGTGACTCCGGAGATCGCCTTGAGGACCTGGATGCCGATGTGGCCGAGCCCGCCGGCACCGATCACCACGCACACGTCCCCGGGCCGGGTCGTCTTCGCCACCTTCGCGACCGCGTGGTACGCCGTCAGGCCCGCGTCGGCAAGCGCAGCCACGTCGGCCGGCTCGAGCGAGTCGTCGATCCGTATCACGCTGCGGGCGGTGGTACGCAGGTATTCCGCGTAGCCGCCGTTGACGTCGATGCCGGGGAACTTGCTGTCCTGGCAGTGGACGTCGTCGCCGGAGCGGCAGGCGCGGCACAGCCCGCACGTGATGAGTGGATGCAGGATCACCTTGTCGCCGACCGCGACGTTCGTGACGGAACCGCCCACGGCGTGGACCCAACCCGCGTTCTCGTGGCCAATCGTGTAGGGCAGATCGACGCCGCTCTTTTCCTCCCACTGCCCTTCGAGGATGTGCAGATCGGTGCGGCAGACGCCGGCACCGCCGATTCGCACGATGACATCGAGCGGGCCCTCGACCGTGGGTTCGGGAATGTCGGTGAGCTGCAGCTTGGTGTGGTATCCCACAACCTGCACGGCCTTCATCGCGGACTCCTGGTTGTTCTGAGGTTGGTGATCCGGGGCGCCGCGCCGACGGACTCGCTGTCGGTGTAGCGCGTGGCGAGCAGGCCACGGCAGAAGTGGGCGTTGCCTTCCATCGAGATACGCACCGACTTGGCGAGTCGCAGGCGCATGGGCACCGACTCGGGAGGTATGCGCTTGCCGTTGTCGTCGACGAACACCCGGCTGGCCGGGCAGTTGCTCAGTCCGATGCCGGCGCGGCGGCGCAGCAGCGCGTCTTTGTTCTCTCCTGGCGCGAGGTCGCCGAGGGTGATTCGGTAGATTTCGTTCGCTTGCAGGTCGGTTCGCTTCAGGTGCGCCTCGACGCACCGTTCCATCGCCGCTGCGTGCGCCTTGGAGAGGAACGTTCTGCGCAGCTCACGTAGGCTCTCCTCCGCCTCGGGGCCGAACGTCCCGACGTAGCCCGCGTCGGCGGCCAGACCTGCGTTGATCTTTTCGCTGTCGTGATGGTCGTCCAGCAGCACCCGTACCTGACCGATGTCCTCGACCAGGCGCAGGGCATCCAGTGTGTCGGAGGCCATGAGGTAGGCGAAATTCGGCGAGCAGAAGGCGGTGGGGAGCCGCAGGTGGACGGTGATTCCGTCGTCGTCGAGGGTAACCGACCGGACGAAGCCCAGATCGATGATCGGCGCGTCCAACTCCGGGTCCATGACCGTCGACAGCGCTTCGATGACGTCCTCTTCCGTGCAGACAGCGGTGGCGGTCATGACGCCACGGTCTCCCGCGCCCCGGCAGCGACCTCGACGCCTTCCTGTCCGGCCGGCTCGGCCAACTGCAGGTTTGCGGGAACGTCGATGCCGTAGAGGGCTGCCGCGTTGAGCCCGAGGATCTTCTTCTTCTGGTCGACGGTGATCTGCCCGTATTCGGTGAGCATGTCCTCGGGGATCTGGAAGTCAACGAAGCGCTCGATGAGCCATCGAGGTGTCCACAGGGCGTAATCGCTGGAGAACTGGATGCGGTTTTCGTCGAGCCAATAGAGCAGCTCGCCGATGATCTGGGCGAAGTACCGTGGTCTGGTGTGGATGAACGGCATTGCGACGGCGAGGCCGGCGTGCACGTTCGGTTCCTGGGTTGCGATCCAGCAGAAGTCTTCCAGCCGAGGGAGACCGCAGTGCTCGACGACGAAGTTCAGTTCCGGGAAGTCCGATGCCGCCTTGTCGACGTCCGCGACGTCGAAGGCGTCGCGGTCCAGCGGCCGGATGGTCGGTCCCTTGTGGATGTGGATGTTGGTGATCCCCAGTTCCTGGCAGGTCTCCAGGTAGCGATAGCTCCAGGGGTCGTCCAATTTGTACCCGCGTGAATCGCCTTGCCACTCGGCCGTGTAGAGCTTCACGCCCTTGAGCTTGAACCGCTCGGCGTCGCGCCGGAGCTGGTCCAGCCCAGCCTGCCCGAATCGGGGATCCCAGCAGTGGTTGTAGGTCAGCTTGTCGGGATACCGCTGGGCGAGCGCGAAAGCTTCCTCGGTCTGCCCGAACCCGTTGCGGTAGAAGGCCCCGAGGCGGGCGGGCTGGAAGATCGCGTGGTCGACGTACCCGTCGGTGAACAGGTCGCGCATCAGGCGCTCGCCGCCGTAGTAGAGGTACTCCTCGTACGACCACAGCTCCGACTCCGGGCTCAGGTTGCGGTGGTAGTCGTAGAAGCAGTCGATGAACTGCTTGCCGTGGACGTTGAGCTGGTTTTCGGGACGAGCATCCCACAGTGCGATGTGCGCATCGACGATGAAGTAATTCTCGCCATCCTTCTGATACATCGAGTCCTCGCTTGGTCCTGGTTCGGATAGATGGTGGGTGGTCCGTCTGGGGCCACCGCAGTGGCCCCAGACGGGCACGGTCACTTCGCCGTGAGATCGAACCCGATGTACTCGGCGGCATCCTCGGGGCTGGCGAACAGCAGGGTCTTGTCGTCGAGGTGGACCATGCGTCCGTAGTGGGTGGAGCTGATCTCCTCGAAGATGGAGCCGTCGAACTCTTCGCCCAAAGCCTCGGTGAGCTCGTCGTAGTCGAAGGTGAGCAGACGCTGGCCGTCGACGCGGATCATCGACGGGTACTCCGTTAGCTCCACGCCGTCCTTCGCGCCCATCACTTCCGCAACGACCCGGCCGACGGGGGTGTTCATCAAGGTGACGCCACACATGTTGGAGAACTCGGTGGACGAACCGAATTGCATGTTCACTTGTCCAACTCCTCGGGGATGTCGAGCCCGATGTCATCGAGCAGGGAACGGAACTTGTCCGTGGCGGCGTCGAGACTGGTTGCGAAGGTGACCGCCTTGTCTGCCGGCTGCGACCAGATCGGCTGCAGCGCCCGCGCCGCCGCGAGACACCGCGGCACCCAGGCCACCAGCCAGGTGCGGAATAGCTCCTTGTTCGACTCCCCGTGCTCGCTGTCGCGGACGAGCAACCGGAAGAGGTTGCGGGTATAGGCGAGGTCCCGGTCGTAGTCGTGCTCACCGGTGCCCACGATCGTGGGGGTGATGTAGTCGCCGTTGCCGGCGGCGATCTGCATGACCAGTTCGCTGCGGAACAGAGAACCCACCAGTTGCTCGAAGACGATGTTGGAGCCGAACAGCAGCTCACACCAATCCGGTACCGCGGTCAGCCGCTCGACGACCTCACGGGTGGGCTGCCATTCGGGCGCGGACTGCCAGACCTCCTTGTGCGCTGCCCCGTCGAAGTCCTCAGCAGCCTCCGACAGGTCAAGATTGAACAGCGCCAGGTCCTGAGCGAACCGCATCTTGTGGGCGGCGTTCACCGCGACAGCGGTGTTGATCATGTTCGTCGGACAGGAACGCTGGATGGAGGTGAACACGTGTAGCGCCAGCCCGTTCTCGGCATGCATCCACGCGCCCAGGTTGCGGGCGATGAACGTCAACCACGGGGTGCCCCATGCGTCGTAGACCCGGGCGCGCTTGGCGTTGGACAGGCACAACTCCACCTGGTGGACGACCTTGGAGTTGTTGCGGTAGATGGTCTGGTCCCACTCCTCGTTCGGGTCGCGGAAGGCATGCCAGTTCGCCGACTTCGCGGCCGTCCAGTCCTGCGGGTATCCGCCGGGGCCGTTGCCGAAGCCGTAGATCCACCCCTGGGTCAGGTGCCGGTCGGGGTCGGGCTGTACGTCGACGGTCACGTCCTCGTACATCGTCGAGCGCAACTTGGCCGGCTTGTAGTAGTTGAAGGTGCGGCTTCGGGAGCTGGGGAACTCCAGCGCGCCGGCCTCGGAGTCGGTGAATTCGATCTTGGGGAAGCTGCGTTGCCTGGTTCCGGTGGTTTCAGTCATCTCGTTTCTCAGTTCTTGTCGGCGAAGAAAGGAAGATGGGTTCCCGCTGCGACTACTCGAAGGCTGGTGGGTTCCTGCTGCGCCTACTCGAAGGCTGGGCTGGTGAACTTGTCGTAGAAGATCTGATCCTTCGGGGTGTTGTTCGCCTCGAGCAGTTCGAGCGCCGCATCCACCATCGGCGGCGGCCCACACAGGTAGACCTCGGACTTGCCGATGTCCGGTTCACGGCGACTGACGACGTCGGTGACATTGCCTTCCTCGACGGCGATCTGGCCCGAGGGCCACGGGTCCGTCGATTCCGAGAGGCAGGCCACGAACGTGAAGCCCGTCAGGTTCTTCCCGAGCTCGAGGATCTCGTCGAGGTAGAACAGGTCTCGTGGGGTGCGGGCTCCGTAGTAGAAGTGCACCTGCCGGGTGTTGCCCGTTTCGCTCATGTGCCGCAGCAGCGACAGAATCGGCGCCATCCCTGCTCCGCCTCCGATGAAGACAATCGGCAGGACGTGCCCCTCTTTGAGGGTGAACGACCCGTAGGGGCCGGTCAGGGAGATCTCGTCACCCACCGAGATCCCGTCCTCGAGCAGGCCGGCGAACTTGCCGCCCGGGTACTTCTTGATGAGGAATTCGACCTGTCCCGGCGTCGATTGTGTCGTCGCCATGGAGAAGGACCGGTGTTCCCCCGTTCCCGGGATCTGCAGGTCGGAGTACTGTCCCGGTTTGAACTCGTACGCTACGGGATCGACGGGCTGCAGGCGCAGCGACACGATGTCCTTGGTCATCGGCTCGAGCGCGACCACCTGTGTGCGCACATCCTGGATGGCGACACCGCTGAGTAGTTCGTCCTCGTCGAAGTTCAGCAGTTCGATGGTGCAATCGCTGAAGGCATGTGAGCGGCAGAGCAGCACGAATCCCTCTTCGACCTCGGCGTCGTTACACGCGAAGGTCGAGTAGTTCTCCATCTGAATCTCGCCGTCGAGGACATAGGACTTGCAGGCCGAGCACCGCCCCTCGCGGCAGCCGTGCATCAGGTGAATTCCCTGCCGGAATGCGGCATCGAGGATGTTCTCCTCCTCGCCGACTTCCATCTCGATGTCAACAGGCTCGAAGTTGATACGGTGCATGTCGGCCACGGGTTTGTCTCCTTGGCTCGGAAAATGTGGTGATGCGGGTGGCGCCGGAGTGGACACGACGCCACCCGCCGACCCGGGTCAGGCCGGAACTGCGCCTGCGCGATATGCGGCGATGTGGGCTTCGCGTTCGGCGTCGGACATTTCGTTCAAGAGCACGTTCGGGCTCTGGAACGTGTTGCCCCGCACGTCGTCGAGAGTCCACAGCTTCTTCGGGTCGTCCAGATCGAGATGCGGCTGGCCCACGAGTGTCTTCCCGTCGTCGCGGACGTACCCGAGATCGGAGACGATGTCGGCGAGATCCTTACCGTGGTGCAGGGTTTCCCACTCACGGAATCCGGTCAGCCGGCCCATGTTCGGCGTCGGCCTGCCCTGGTACTCGCCACGGAAAGCGACGGCGTCGGTCCAGTAGCAGGTTTCCGAGCAGTAGGTCCGCCACTGGTCGTCGACCTTTTCCACGACCATGTCCTCGCGGATGAGCGCGGGCACCATGCAGGTCCAGCACCGGTGCGGGTACTGGTACCCGACCTCCTCGAACGCGATCGGCTTGTTCCGGCCGGGGTAGGCGAGCCGGTTGTACTCTTCCCACCACTTGCCGTACTTCGAGTACCAGCCGGGGTACTTGTGCTCGAACCACTCGAAGTCGGCGTCGGTCATCGCGTCGATCCGCCAGTAGTTGACCGGCCACCCGGTGGCGAAGAACCGGGCCACCTCGTGGACGTAGCCCTTGTCGACGATGCGCTTCCATGCCTCCTCGACCAGGTCGTGCGGAATCGTCAGCCCGTACTTCTCGAGCGGGATGAGGTAACTGCGGTAGTAGTCGTCGTAGATCCACCGACGCCACATCTCGGCATAGCTCTCCCGATCCTTGCGGCGGTCCTTCGTGCCGTACTCGATGAACGTGCCGATCGCGGCGTCGACCACGCAGTGGTTGTTCCACCACGCGTACCGCAGGTCCCGCTCGAGCAGCGGACGGTTCCGTTCGTCGGCGAGCGCCATGAGCAGGATCGAGTAGCCGTTGGAGATGTGCCGCGACTCGTCCGACTGCACCGAATGGAACACGGTCGGCAACAGGTAGTCACCGTTGGCCGCGGCCTCGTCGGGCATAGCCACGAACAGCGTGTTCGTGAACGCGGTCTCCGCGACCACGGTCAGGTAGATGTTCGCCGCGGTGATGGCGTCACCGGTGATGAACCCTTCACCGAACTGCCGGCCGATGGTGCCCGCGTAGTTGTTCGCGAACGCCTTCTCCGTCATGTCGAACCCGGCGGGGTCGATGTAGTTGTTCATGTACAACTTTTTGAGGTTCATCTGAATCGTCGAGTGGCGAACCTCGTCGATCATCTGCACCGCGAGCCCGTTGTGGATCTCCGGGTTGGGTACGGCATCGATGGCCATCGGCATTGCCCGCGCGGCCGAGATCTCCGGGAACGGGATGATCGACAGGAACAACTTCTGCCACTCGAGCCACCGCTGCTGCACCTGACGGAACATGTTGCCGCGGATGGCCCCGTCCATGGCGCCGTATACGCGGTTGTCCTTCTCCTCCTCCATCGGGAAGTAGGACCGCATGATCTGCTTGAGCGGGTCCTTCTTCGGGGCCTTCTCGAAGGTGTAGTCGGTGCCGAACCTGGTCGCCGGAGTGGCGAACGTCGGCTCCCACGAGAGCTCGGTGATCTTCTTGTGAGCTTTGCTCAGGCTCTGCCTGCTCAACGCCTGCCTCCCGGGTGGGATGGGTTCTTGGTCCGACGACGGGCCGCAGCTGAGGGACGATTCGATGCCGTGTTCGACACTTGGCATCGCCGCGTTCGACACTTGGCATCGCCGTGTTCGACACTTGGCATCGCCGTGTTCGACGCCCGTCATCTCCTTGTTCGACGCCCGTCATCGCGGTGAAATGGAACCCCGCAGCAGGCTGTGGCGAGCGTCTCAATCTGAGACCTATCTCACGTTGAGACGTGGCTACCGTGCCCGAGAACCGGGCAGGGCGGCCCGCGGTGCGCGGAACCGCGCCTGCCGGCGGCCGGAATCGAGAGGACAGACATGCCACGTCGCCTACCGATCAATACCCGAGAGGTGCAGGAAGCGCGCGAGCGGTTCCTGAGCACACACGAACCCGATAGCACCGTCGTGCGAGAGAGCATCCTGACCTCGTGGCGCCGCTCGCAAGCGTTGCGCGTGCAGGTCGACTCGCCACACCTGCCCTTCGTGCGGGAACCGAACCTCGACAGCCCGCTCGCCACGGCCGCCGCGCCGGTGCTCCGGCAGCTGGCCGACGGGCTGGCCGACGAGGCGGTAAGCGTTATCTTGACCTCGGCCGATGGAGTCGTACTGACCAGGATCGGCGCGAGCAGGGGCCTCAGTCGCCACCTCGACGCCGTCCAGCTGGCTCCCGGATACAGCTACGCCGAGGAATTCGTCGGCACCAACGGGATCGGCACCGCCCTCGAAACCCGTGCGCCGACGTTGGTGATGGGTTCCGAACACTACGCCGAGCAGCTTGGCCGCCTGGCCTGCGCCGGCGTCCCGATCACCCACCCGATATCCGGCACCCTCATCGGCGCGCTCGACCTGACGGGCTGGGTCGACGACGGCGGCGGCTCCCTGCTGGCCACGCTCGCCAAAACCGCCACCAATCAGATCGAGGGGCGACTACTCGCGCAGGCCAGCAAGCAAGAGACCGCGCTGCTCAACGCCTACATGAGGGCCTGCCGCCGCTCCCCACAGCACGGTGTGCTGGCCTTCGGTCACGACCTCGTCCTGATGAACCGGCACCTGCGCCAAGAGCTGGACGCTCGGGACCAGGCCGCCCTGCTCGAGCACGCGGTGGACTCGACCGCGACCACCGCTCCCCGCCTCGTCGCCACCCTGCCGAGTGGGCAAACCGTCCGGCTCTGCAGCGCCGAAGATTTTCCCCAGGTAAGCCGCGCCACGATGGCCCTGTTCCACGTGCACCTGATCGTCGAAGCGTCCCCGGCCTTCGTTTCCGCCGCCGTGCAGGCCCCCCCGCTGCCGGGCGTCGTCGGCTCGAGCGTCTCGTGGCGCCGCAGCTGCCAGCAGATCGCGCGTTGCGTAC
This sequence comes from Saccharopolyspora sp. ASAGF58, assembly GCF_012277335.1. NCBI lineage: Bacteria > Bacillati > Actinomycetota > Actinomycetes > Pseudonocardiales > Pseudonocardiaceae > Saccharopolyspora > Saccharopolyspora sp. ASAGF58. The sequence goes on from NZ_CP040605.1 coordinate 7,933,649, forward strand.
GTGAGGGGCGGTGGGTCGTGGTCTCCGGGGAGCCCGGTGCCGGTCGCTGCGAAACGCTCAAAGCAGCGGCAGCACAATACAACCCATCCGCAATTACGCGGGTTCTCTCGGCGGCCGATCTCCGTGGTCCCGCCGGCGACCGAATCCTTGCCCAAGAACTCGACAGGGAGCGCTTCAGCATCATCCTGCGCGACCTCGACACGCTGGGGCAGGCTCGGCTGGCCGTCCTCGCCGACCTGTTCCAAGGACGCGAGCACGCCGGTTGGGTCGGCGCAACCATCAGCACCGCAAGTCACGACACCACCCTCGAAGCGCTGATCTTGCCTTTCTTCGGCGAGACCGTGCCCGTGCCCGCGCTGCGCCACCGCATCGAGGACCTCCACGAACTGGTGCCGCACCTGCTCCGTCGGCTCGGTCACGGCGCCGACCTGACCGTCCCACCTCAGACGATGCGGCAACTGTCCAAGTACAGCTGGCCCGGCAACGTCGCGCAGCTGGGTCAGGTGCTGCATGAGGTGATCCAGCGGCAACGTTCCGGAACCATCGGCGTCGATCAGCTGCCACCGGTGTGTCGCGCCCTGTCACGCCGCACGCTCACCCAGATCGAGGCCCTCGAACGAGACGCCATCGTTCGCAGCCTCGCGGAGAACCGGGGAAACAAGAAAGACGCGGCCGCCGCGCTCGGCGTCTCCCGCGCAACGATCTACCGCAAGATCAAAGAATTCGGCATCGACCTCTGACCGGACTTCCGTGGGGCAGATGTAGGTGGCCGTGACGCGGCGAAATTGCGAGGATTGTCTCATATTGAGATATACAAAAGCTCATGGTCGGTGTTTGATTCCCGTCATCCCGGGCTCCGCGACAACCTCGGGAACGTCCCGGCGCACACGGCTGCAGGCGCCGCGTTATCGCACGACCACGAAATCTCAGGCGGTGTGGGCAATAGCCAGCCAACGCCGGGGAGGAGCTCCGTTGAGGATGAACGCTGAAATGAACAGCAGTCTGCTTCGGCAGGTGTGGGATGTCCTGGGGGGAATCCATCCACCGGGTGAGCAGCATTCCCTGACCGAACTTGGCTTTGTCACGGCGGTTTCCACTAACGGTGTGGATGTGCGAATCCTCCTGCGCGTCCCCAAAGCCATGTGCTGGACGGAAGGGCAAAGTCAGTTGCTGGCCGACCTCGAAAAGGCCGTCCGCGGGATGCTGACGCTTGGTAAAGTCGAACTGACGGTGAAACCATACAAAGGCGTTCTGGACATCTCAGATCCTCTTCCATGCACGACCATGATCAGCGACCACGGGAGTGACGCGTCCGCTTTCCACCCGGCCGCACCGGCCACAGGGCCCGTTGATCACTACGGTTGCCTCGCCGATGCCGTCGACTCTGGCTGGGTCATCGACGACGTCGAACAAACCAAGGGCCGGTGCGGGTCGCGCAACCATGAGCTCCGCACTGCCAGCGTGCGCGTCGTCATCCGCGCACGCGTTGAACAGCACAGCTGCAGCCCGGCTTGGGCCCGGGACTGACGGCGCTGCGTCGTGCGACGAGCAAAGCCCGTAACTGCCCTGCGGGGCCCGTGCGCGCTTCGGGAGTGGCGGTCGCATCACCGGGAAAATACCGCGCTATAGGGGGCTACAGGGAGGCTATAGGGGCTACAGGGGCACTTTCCGCGTCCACCGGAACGGATTTGCCCCTGCGTCTCCCTTGTGCCGGTCTGTTTCCCGGCGCGGCTTAGGCAGCCCGCAGGCGTGCAGGCTGCCGCCCGTGCTGGGCAGGAGCGTCCCGAGCGGATGCAGCCCCACGGCCTGCAGATCCAGCCCAGCCCGTTCGGCGACTGTCCGCGCCGCGGAAAGAATGCGGGACTCGGCGGGATCCTCCACGCATATCAGCAATCGCCCAGATCGTCCGTGCAGCTCTGGGCAACCGGCTCGCAGGACTTGCACCACATAGGCCAACCGAACCAACTCGGAGTAACTGGTGACCTGCTCGGTCGCAGCGATGCGGCGCCAGACCGGATCGGCATCGGCTAGAAACCGCAGCGCCTGGCGGGGCGTGGTACCTGGCAACCGGCCGCGGGCAATGTCCGCAATACCGGCCAGCCCCTCGACGCCGACGGCGTGCAGGCCCTCGACGAGACATCGCCGCTCCACCAACGCGTGGACCTGGGCGTTGCGCTGACGCACTAAATCCTGCCAGTATTGCCACAATTCCGGTGCCAGCATTGGCGCACCCTGCTCGTCCAGCAAGGCGGCCAAGTAGTGCAGCCGGGGTATGTCCCAGTCCATTGTGGAAGGCACTCGTATCGCCGCCCACCGCGCTAACGCGCCCGCGAGTCCGGCCAGTGCCGCTGAGGTCGTGGTCTCATATGCGGAAAGCTCCGCGTCGGCCCGCAGAGTGTGCAGGGTGCGCACCTGCTCAGGTTGCGGTGCCCGCGTCAATTCCACCGCTCCCGCCGCTCCCACCGCACACAACGCTCCGGTCCCCCACAGACACAGTCCGGAGGACAGCACCACCTCGTCGACCGCGACCTGACGCGCACGCAACTGCGACAGCCCGGCCGCACGTACCCAGTGCCGGTCATTTTCCTCGCCAAGAGCCACGAACCAGCTGCCGCCCGCTGGTGACGACTCCTCCACCGCTGCTCCGCCCAGCGCCACATCCCGCGCGCCAAGCACGCTAAGCAGGTGCTCCAATCCGCGCCGCGCCCGCCTCAATGACTTGCACTCCGGTGCGCTGGAGTGCAATGTGAACCGCTCGGTCAATTGCACCTTCCCAACGGCGGTCGCGCACCACGGCACCGGAACACCAGCCGTCTGCGGAGACGGCTCGAGTCGCAGCATGTGAAACCTCCTGGCGAGAAGAACTCGGGGAAACGGAAAGCGTCTGACATCACCACCACCGAGCCGGGATGCCGTCGCCTGTCGTCCCTAAAAGAACGCGTGCTACTAGTACAAGTTGGCGATGTGCGACGTGGTCCGATCGAGCTAACGGTGCCTATATGAACAGCTGTTCGTGCACTTTTTTCCGTCGGTCGATGGGTGCATTGCCAGGTGACCTGGTGTCTTTCACGACGCCCGCGCAATGACGTCGGCACACCGCATTAGCAGACTCCACATAGCGTCCGCGAGTTTCATTGAGTGTTTCCCGACCTCTTCTTGCATTGCGGTGCGGGTCGCGGTATCTCAGCGGTGTTCTCGGCTCCGGGAGATCCCGGACTTGTGTTGACCGAGTTGCGCGCAGGAAAGGTGCGCAATGCGAACGATGCGTACTCTCGTCGCGGGTGTCGTTGCGGGAGACGAGCAACGCTCAATCCGTGCGATTTCCGGCAGCAAAAAACGAGAAGCAGACCCGCGACCCGTTGCGGCGCGGCCCGCAGCACCGCCATCGCGACGGGAGCCGCCCATCGAGCATCCGCCCAGGACGACCTGCGGCAGCTCCAACCGGTCCAGCAGGGCCAGGATGTCGGCGGCCGGACTTTCCGCTACCGACCCCACGCGCCGCCGCGGCCAAGGTCGCCACCTGGCCGTGAGTGATTTTGGGCGCCATAGCACCGAAAAACGCTCACGGGCGTTGGGCTGAGCGGATCCGCGGGCCTGCAAGTTCTGCAGGCGACGGTCACCGGGATGTCCACGATGGATCGCAGTTCGGCGGCGATGCGGGACGCCGTCGCCCCCGGCAGGCGAGCAGCGCGCCCCGGTTACGGTCGGGCGAGGTCAGCAGGTCAGTGAGCAGCTCGCCGCGCACCTCGTCCTCCGCTTTCGCCACAGATCGGCGCAGCATCAGCAACAAAGCGGTCACCACCGCCGCCCCGCTCGAAAAGCCGCCGGTCCGCGCTCGCCGTTGCCGACGACAGCCCTGGTGTCCACGAGAAGCAGACCCGCGACCCGTTGCGGCGCGGCCCGCAGCACCGCCATCGCGACGCAGCCGCCCATCGAGCATCCGCCCAGGACGACCTGCGGCAGCTCCAACCGATCCAGCAGGGCCACGATGTCGGCGGCCGGACTTTCCGCTACCGACCCCACGCGCCGCCGCGGCCAAGGTCGCCACCTGGCCGTGAGTGATTTTGGGCGCCATAGCACAATGCCGCTTAGCTTGAGTTGATCTTGTTGTTGGTGGCGGGGATGATCTCGGGTGTGGTGGATGATGGCGTGGTGGCTGGTGCCCGGTTGACGGATCTGGTTTCGCTGGGGGTGCTGGCCTCGTCGGTTCCTCGGGATGTGGTCGATGAAGTGATCGTCGCGGCGGGGCGGCAGGCCAAGCGCTCGGATGGGAAGCTTCCGCCGCACGTCATGGTGTATTTCGTGATGGCGATGGCGTTGTTCGCCACGGAGGATTATGAGGAAGTCGCGGCCCGGCTGACCGATACGCTGGCGGCGTGGGGCTGCTGGGATCAGCAGTGGAGTCTGCCTACTTCGGGTGGGATCACCCAGGCTCGTCAGCGGTTGGGGGCCGAGCCGCTTGCGGAGTTGTTCGCCCGGGTCGCGGTCCCGGTGGCCGGGGAGCTGACCCGGGGTGCGTTTCTCGGGCCGTGGCGGTTGATGGCCATCGACGGGTTCGAGTGGGATGCACCGGACACCAAGGCCAACGGCGCGGAGTTCGGATACGGCGGCTCGGGGGAGAGCCGGTCGGCGTTTCCGAAGGTCCGTGTGGTGTCGGTCAGCGAGTGCGGCTCGCATGCGATGGTGGACGCTGAAATCGGTGGGGTCACCGGCAAGGGCAGCGGGGAACAGACCCTGGCGAGGCGATTGTACGGGCGCCTGCAGCCTGGCTGGTTGCTGATCGCCGACCGCAACTTCTACACCTGGCAGGACTGGTGCACCGCGGCTGACACGGGTGCGGAGCTATTGTGGCGCGTCAAGTCCAACACGAGGCTGCCGGTGCTGGGATCGCTGTATGACGGCTCCTACCGCTCGGTGCTGATCGAGGCGAAAATCCGGGGCAGGGCACGGCAAGCGCTCATCGACGCCGCCGCCCGCGGCGAGGATCTCCCTCCTGATCAGGCCAGGATTGTGCGGGTCGTGGAATACACGGTGCCCGACCGCGACGGCAACGGCAAGGGCGAACTGATCCGGCTGATCACCACTATCACCGACCCCACCGCAGCGCCGGCGGCGGCGTTGGCCGAGAGCTACCACCACCGCTGGGAACACGAAACCGCCAACGGACAGATCAAAACCGTCCTGCGCGGACCGGGAAGAGTGCTGCGGTCGAAAAGCCCCGACATGGTCCGCCAGGAGCTCTACGGCTACCTGCTCACCCACTACGCGATCAGCGCGCTGATCTGCCGGGCGGCCACCGAAGCCGACATCGACCCCGACCGGGTCAAATTCACCCGCACCGTCCGCATCGTCCGCCGCCGGATCGCCGATCCGGCGGCTTTTTCCCCCTGAACACCAGAAACGATCTCTGGCCGCTATCACCTCCGACATCACCGCCGCCCGCAACCTCAATCCCCGCCGCCGCCACCGCAGCTACCCCCGCGTGATCAAACGCGGCCGCCACAACGCCTACCGAGTCAAAAAACCCACCGACACCGGAACCCGCCACGACAGCCCGCCCAGCATCCAACTCACCCACACAGCAGCATGATCAAAATAGGCTAAGCGGCATTGCGCCATAGCACCGAAAAACGCTCACGGTACTCGGTCCTGCATTTCGCACACCCAGGTGGCGGCGAGTTTGTTAATACCCCGGTCCACCCCGATGAAGTCGCGAGGCTCGAACTGTGCCTCCTCAGGTACCTCGCAGGTGGCGAGGAGGAGCCACTTACCGTCCCCGGAAAATCAAGGCCGATTCGCCCTGCCTACGGCCGGCGAGCTTCTTTAGTGCTTCGGGTGCGCCGCAGATCTGGCCCGGCAGGTGCGGGAAGCGCCCGGCTTCGACGTGCTGACCGAGGATCTCGCCGCCTTGGCCGAGCCGCCGACGGAAACACTTTCGTCACGGCCCGGAAACCGGAGTGTGCTCATCGCGCACGCGATGCTACGGAATTGTCGGCCTACCGTCGATTCGCCATCTTGAATGGTGCCCGAAATTCCGGTAACCGTGCCCGGAAAGCAAACCCGATTGCCGATTTTTGTCTGGTGGACAATGCTTTCAGCGGCTTGACAATGATCACGACTGCCCGCAATCTGACGGAGGCTCTGATCTAGAATGTGGTGACAGGCGTTGGAAATACCGTGTGCGGCAACGGAAAGGCCTTCATTCACGTGACTCAGATCATTCATCAGCTGTCCCTGAACGAAAACACTTCCCGACCATTGCCCGGCGTGCTCGAAGCGGCCGAAAGCAGCCTCGGCCGCATGCACCTCACGCTCGACGCGCTGGCCACCGGACTCACCAACGCGATCGCGGAGCGGTTCGCGATCGCGCCGGAGCGGGTGGTCGCCGGCGCCGGTTCGGGGGCCCTGCTCCAGCAGTTCCTCACCGCGCACTCCGGTGCCGGCACTTCTGTCGTGCACGCCTGGCCGTCGTTCGAGCTTTACCCGCTGCTGATCCGCAACGCGCTGGCCGAACCGGTCGCGGTGCCCTCGGACGGAGACTGCCAGGACCTGGCAGCGCTGGCCGCCGCCGTCACTCCGCAGACGAAGATCGTGCTGCTGTGCAACCCGAACAACCCGACCGGCGAGGTGCTCGGCCGCGCCGAGCTGGCGGACTTCCTCGCCGCGCTGCCCCCGCACGTGCTGGTGCTGATCGACGAGGCGTACCGCGAGTTCGCCGACCCGGCGCACATCGCCGACGGGCTCGCCCTCGCGGCAGCCGACGACCGGGTCGCGGTCGTGCGCACGTTCTCCAAGTCCCACGGCCTGCTCGGCCTCCGCGTCGGATACCTGGTGGCGGCCGAACCGGTGGCCGCGGCGTTGCGGCCGATGCTGCCGTTCTACCGGGTGCCGACCGTCGCGCAGGCCGCGGCGCTGGCGGCGCTCGACGCGGAGGACGCGATGCGCGAACGCTGTCGGGTGGTGGCGGCCGAGCGTGACCGCGTGCGGACCGGGCTCCTCGACCTGGGCTGGGACGTGCCGCCCAGCGGCGGGAACTTCCTGTGGCTGCGGCTCGGCGACCGGAACAAGTCCTTTGTGGACCACCTTGCCGCGCGCGGCGTCGTGGTGCGCGAGATCGCCGGCGCCGGGGTGCGCGTGAGCACCGGGACGCCGGAGGCGAACGACGCGTTGCTGGTGCTGGCCAAGGAGTTCGCCAGATGACTGCCCCCGACGCCTTGAGCCACGAGGTCACCTCGTCCCAGGTCGCGGCGGACATCCGGCGCACGCTCACCGCGCGTTGGCCCGCCACCGATGATCGTCTCGACGAAGTCTCCCGCTACGCGCTGCTGTCGCCGGGCAAGCTGCTGCGGCCGCTGATGCTGGCGGCCTCGGCCGAGGCCGTCGGCGGCGATCGCGAAGCGGTGATGCCCGCAGCGCTGGCCGTGGAGTACCTGCACGCGGCGTCGCTGGTGCACGACGACATCATCGACGGCGACGACACCCGCCGTGGCCGGGCATCGGTGCACGCCCGCTACAGCGTGTCCGACGCGATCGTCACCGGGGATGCGTTGATCATCAAGCTGTTCGGCGCGCTTGCCGAATGCGCGGTGCCGGAGGCGAACATCCTGTCCGCAGTGCGCATCCTCGCGCGAGCCGGCGAAGACCTGTGCCGCGGCTAGGTGCAGGAGGCGCTGCTGGTGCCGCCTGCGCACGACACGCCGGGCAGCGGTCTCGCGGCCTACCTCCAGGTGGCCGCGCTCAAGACCGGTGCGCTGTTCCGCGGCTCCTGCCGGGCCGGTGCGGTGCTCGGCGGCGGATCGCCCGGTGCGGTCGACGCCGTCACGGAGTTCGCCGAGCACACGGGCCTCGCCTTCCAGATGTACGACGACCTGCTGCCGTTCCTGGGTGATCCCGCGGTCACCGGGAAACCGGGCACGAGTGACGTGGCGAACCTCCGCCCGACCTTCCCGGTGTTGCTGGCCCACCGCGAGGGAGGACCGGCCGAGCGGTCCCGGATCGAGCAGGTGCTGACCGGCGGGCTCCGGCCGGATGCGGCGCTGGCCGCCTTGCGCGAGGTGGTGGTGGCGACGGGCGCGCTTGACCTCGCACTGGCGCAGGCGCGAGAGGAGGTGCGGCTGGCCAAGTCCGGGCTCGGCGTGCTCCCCGTCGCCGAGGCGGCCGGTCTGCTCGGCGCGGTGGCCGAGCTCGCGGTGCGGAGGGACCGCTGACCGTGGCGCCGGCGATCACGCGACTGTGCCGGCGGATCGGCTGGTCGGTTCTCGCTCACGTGCAGACCTGGCGCCCATACACCTCGTGCTACCCCGCGCTGCTCGGCCTCGCGGGGACCGCGGTGGCCGGGGGCGCGGGCCGTGCGGACGCGCTGGTCGTGGCGGCGCTGGCCCCGACGCTGGGTTGGCTGTCCGGGCACTACCTCGGCGACTACTTCGACCGCAATCTCGACGCGATCGGCAAACCGCATCGGCCGATCCCGTCGGGACGGCTGTCCACCGAGGCCGCGCTGTGCGGTGGCCTGGCGTGCGCGGCGCTTTCGGCCGTGCTGGTGGTGTGGGCGAACTGGCGAATCGTGCCGCTGTTCGTCGTCGCGGTGGCCGGGATCGTCGGCTACAGCAAGGTGTTCAAGAGCCGCGGCATCGCCGGCAACGTCACGCGCGGCGCGCTCACCGCGCTCGCCCTCGTGATCGGCGCAATGGTGGCTGCGCCATGGCCCCCGTGGCCGCTGCTGCCGGTGGCGGCGGGTTTCCTCCTGCACGACACCGCGTCGAATCTGGTGGGAACGGTCCGCGACGTCGACGGCGACCGCGCCGGTGGCTACCGCTCGGTGCCGGTGCGCCGCGGCGTCCGGCACGCGGTCCGGCACGCCCTGCGCCTGTACAGCGGTGGCGTCGCGCTGGTCGTGTTCGGCGCGGTTTGGGCGACAACGGATCCGGCCGCCCAGCTCGCTATCACCGCCGTCGCCGCCGTCATCGGGGCCCGCGCGTTCACGCCGTTGGTGCGCGCGGGCGACGTCGTGGGCGCGCGGACCGCGTTGCGCGCCCACGAACTGCTGGTGGCCGAACGCCTCGCGCTCGCCGCCGCGGTCATCGCAGGTGCCACCGGCAGCCGCTTCGCGCTCGCACTCGTGCTGCCCGTACTGCTGTTCTCGCTGCTCACCCAAGCGCTGATGCGCGCCCGCCACGAGTTCCCGCCCGCCCCTACGGTGGCCGGGAGAAAGGACCCGGCGTGACCTTCCCGCGTTCCGACCAGATCACCGAGGCGATCACCGAGGGCGCCGAGGCGCTGTTCGCCGCACAACGCGAGGACGGGGTGTTCGACTACGGCGGAGCAAGCCTGACCTCGACGCTCGGCACGGTTGGCGCGGTGTGCGCGCTGCACTTCGCCGATCCCGGAGGGGCCGCGGACCTGATCGAGGCAGGCGTCGGCTGGCTCAAGCGCACGCAGGCGGCCGACGGCGGCTGGGCGATGGTGCCCGGCGAGGCGTCCGAGGCCGGGCCGACGGCAGTGGCGTCGGCCGTGCTGCACCTGACAGATCCGCGCGGCAACGCCGCCGCGGTCGGGGCCGGTCAGGAATGGATGCGGGAATTCGGCGGCCTGGAAGCGATCCCGCACGCGGAGGTCGTCGCCTGGTGCCGGCAGTTCTACGGCTTCGCGGGCTGGCTCGACGCGCGCGAGATGCGGCGATTCCCGCTTGAGCTGGCGCTGCTGCCCGGGCTGTACCGGCGGCTGTTCGACCTGCGCGCGCCGATGGTCTCCGCGCTCGGCCTGGCCCAGGCGCGGCACAAACCGCTGACCCGGCTGCAGCGGTCGTTGGCGAAACTCGCGGAGCCGAACGCGCTCGCGGTGATCCGGCAGGTCTACGAGCACGAGGGCAGCACCGGCGGCTGGTGCGAGGACGCCTGGGTGACCGGTCTGATCTGCGCCGGGCTCGCGCGTGCCGGGCTGGGCGGTGACATGGTCGACGGCGCCGTCGGCTGGTTCCGCCGGATGGCCGCGCCCGACGGCTCGTGGTCGAGCGGGCCGCTGGACCTGACCTGGTCGATGTACGCCACCGCCGGTCTGCTCGAAGCGGGGTACGCAGCGGATCCCCGGCTGGCCGCCGTCAAGGAGCTCTTCCTTCGCCTGCAACAGGATCAGCCTTTCACCGCATTCGGCTGCGCGCCCGGGTTCTGGGGCTGGTCGGGCACTCGCGGCTGGCCCGCGACGCTGGAGACCGGCGAAATCTTGTCCGCGCTGAACCACTTGCCCGGCACGGACCAGGCCGATGCCGTGCGCCGCGGCGTCACCTGGCTGACGCTGCAGCAGGACACCCGCGGCTCGTGGGGCTTGTGCGTGCGAAACACGAAGGTCGCCAACAGCGGACCGTGCCCGCACATGACCGCGCAGGCCGTGGACGGGCTGCTGGACTCGGGCGTGCCCGCCGAAGACCGCCGCGTCCGCCGCGCGCTGCGCTGGCTGGGCAAGGCGCAGAAGCCGGACGGAAGTTTCGAGTCCGTCTGGTACCGCATGCACACCGCGGGCACCTCGGCCGTACTCCAGACTTTCGTCAAAGCCGGTGCGGCAGAGGGCGAACCGGCACGACGCGCGCGGGCGTGGCTCGAACGCACGCGGCTGGCCGACGGCTCGTGGGGCACCGGCGACGGCGAGCCCGGGACCGTCGAGGAGACCGGCTGGGCGGTGTCGGCGCTGCTGGCCGCCGGGGCCGAACCAGATTCCGCGCGGTCCGGTGTGGACTGGCTGCTGGCGCACCGGCTGCCCGCCGGCGGCTGGCCCGCCGCGAACGTCAACGAATACGTGCGGCACGTCTGCCGGTACCCGAATCCCGCGTTAGCCCACGGTCTCGCGCTGAAAGCCCTTGCCCGCTACCGGAAGGCGGTGGCGGGATGAGCTACGACGTCGTGGTGTGCGGCGCCGGCGTCGCCGGGCTGGCGGCGGCGTGCGCGCTGGGCCGGCTGGGTCGGCGCGTGCTGCTGGTGGACAAGCAGGAGCGGGTGCGGCCGGTCGCCAAGGGCGAGGTCTTCCAGCCGGGGGCACTGGCGATCCTGCACGAGTGGGGCGTCGCGCTGCGACTGGAAGCGGCCGGGGCACTGCGGCTCGGGAAGCTGGTCGCCCGCGACGCCGAAGGCCGCGCGCAGATGGCTCTCGACTACGCGCGCCTGCCCGTGCAGCGCAACTGGCTGCTCGCCCACGATTACCCGGCGATCCTCGAAGCGCTTGCGAAATCCCTGCCGGACAACGTCGAGTTCTGCCGTGGAGAACTGGTGACCGGCCTGATTTTCACCGGCGGCCGGGTCACCGGCGTCCGGATCGGCGACGACGTCGTCGAGGCAGCGCTCGTGGTGGCTGCCGATGGCGTGTCGTCCCGCCTGCGTCGCGAGGCCGGCATCGAGATCCGCCGCGACGACTACCCGCACCGGCTGGTCGCGCTGGAGCTGCACGACGCACCGGAGGTCGAACCCGACTTCTCCGCCTACGTCACGCCACGCGGGCTACGCCTGCGCTACCCGTTGCCGGCGGGCCGGATCCGGCTCTACGCGCAGACCGGGGCGCACGAGATGCGCGGTCTCAACGCCGGCGGACTGGATCGCTGGGCCACCGACCTGGTCCGGGAGACTCCCGCGCTGGCACCGCTGGAGGCGTCGATCCGCACGCACCTCGCCGCCCGGCAGTTGCTGCCGGTGCCCCGGTTCCTCGCGCCATCGCTCGCCGTCCCGGGCCTGGCGCTGGTCGGGGAAAGCGGGCACACCGTGCACCCGATGGCCGCGCAGGGCATGAACAGCGCGATCGCCGACGCTCACGAGCTCGCCACGATGCTGCGGCAGGGCGGCTCGCTCGCCCCGGCCGCCGTCGACCACGCGCTGGCGCGGTATTCGGCCGCACGCCGGGAGAATCTGGCGCACATCGGCAGAACGAGCCACAACGCGGCGCGGATGATCACGGACCTGTCGTGGGTGGGCCGGTTCGCCGGCCGCCGGGCGCTGCGCGGCACCGGGGGCAACGACCGCATCCGCTACACCGTGATGCACACGATGTCCGGGCTGGGCGTGCACCCGCTGACCCCGCTGGACCGGCTGCACCAGCTGGGGTTGCTGCCGGACCCGCGGGCCCGGCGGCTCCCGTCCTGGGCGTGAGCGCGGTGTCAGCCCGTGCACTCCACGACGACCAGCCCGCTCGGCCAGCGGTGCGTGGCGTGCACCGACAGGCCCGCGGCCGCGGCCAGCGCGTGGAAGTCGTTGACGCTGCGCTCACGACCGCCCAGCAGCGTCAGCGACTGCAGGTCGAACGAGGAGTTGTTCTTCGCGTGCTCCTCACCGGCGAGCACCTCGACGATCGCGACGCGTCCGTCCGGCCCCGCGGCCTCGCCGCAGCGGCGCAGGATCTTCGTGGCGTTCTCGTCGTTCCAGTCGGTCAGCACCCGCGACACCAGCAGCACGTCGTAGCCGGCCGGCAGCGGATCGAAGAAGCTGCCGCCGACGAACTCCGCGCGTTCGGACAACCCCGCCTCGGCGAACGCCTGCTCGGCTTCGGGACGCACCGGTGGCAGATCCAGCACGGCGCCCGTCAGGTGCTGGTGCTTGAGCAGCACCTCCGAGAGCAGTGCCCCCGTGCCACCACCGACGTCGAGCACCCGCCGCACCCCGGACCAGTCGTACTCCGCGGCCACGGCCGGGCCGGTCTGCCAGGCGTGCGCGGCCATGATCGCGCCGAAGAACAGCCGCAGCCGTTCGTCGCGCTGGTAGTCCGCCCAGAACTCGACGTCGTGCACCCGGCCGTACGCGGATTCGCCGGTGCGCACCGAATGCAGCATCCCGGTGTAGGCGAGGTCCATCTTCGTGCCCGGGCCGCCGATGTCGAGCCAGCCGCGCTGCCAGCGGTGGTCCTCGCCGAGCAGTTCGCGCGACAGCGGTGTGAGCCCGTAGGCGCCCGGCGCCGTTTCGGCGAACAGGCCGACGGACACCAGGTGCCGCAGCAGCCGCGCGAGCGAGTCCTCGTCGCACTCGCTCGCGGCGGCCAACTCCGCCAGGCCGGTGGTGCCGGCCTCGACCAACTCCGGCAGCCGCAGGGCGACCGCGGTGCGGATCGCGAACGGGGTCGCCAGGTCCACGAGGCGGGCGAGCTCGGCAGCGGCATCGTGCGGCATGAGCGTCCTTTCGACGAAGGTGTTCGGGGGCCGCCGGAAACGACGTCCGGCACGACCAGAGTGCCGATTCAGAACAATTCCCGTCAACCATCGCCCGAATGTTTTTCCCGGGCGACGAAAGGGCATTTCGCCCTGCCCGAAAACGTCCGAGAAAGGCGGAGAAAAATGACCGAGAACCGTTTCGACGTGCGCCCGGTGTCCGGGGCCCTCGGCGCGGAAGTGCGCGGCGTTCCGCTCGACGCGCTGACCGACTCCGATTTCACCGCGCTGCGGGAACTACTGCTGAACCACCTCGTGCTGTTCTTCCCGGACGCGGCCGGACTCGAACCGGAAGCGCACAAGGCGTTCGGCCGCCGGTTCGGCGAACTGGAGGTGCACCCGTTCCTGCCGAAGCTTCCCGGGCACGACGAGCTGGTGGTGCTGGACTCCGATCAGGGCGCGCGCGCCGACGTCTGGCACACCGACGTCACGTTCAGCCCCTCGCCGCCGATCGCGTCGGTGCTGCAGCTCGTGGAATGCCCGCCGGCAGGCGGCGACACGATGTGGAGCAACCAGTACCTGGCCTTTGAAGCGCTGTCCGCGCCGGTGCGCGACCTGCTCGAAGGGCTCACCGCGGTGCACGTCTTCGAGCACCCGAACGGGTCGTTCCGCAGCGAGGCCGAGCACCCCGTGGTGCGCACGCACCCGGAAACCGGCCGCCGCTCGCTGTACGTCAACCGCATGTTCACCCGCCGAATCCCGCAGCTGACCTCGGGTGAGAGCGACGCGCTGCTGAACCACCTGTTCGAAGTTTCCGAGAGCCCGCAACGGGTTTGCCGCTACCGCTGGATCCCCGGCGCGGTAGCGGTCTGGGACAACCGAGCGACCCAGCACTACGCCGTGAACGACTACACCGGCCGCCGGGTCGGCCGCCGCGTCACGGTGCTCGGCGACAAGCCCGTCGGCGAACCGGCCCGCTGGCCCCACCACGAGGAGGGCGTGCTCAGCGCGTCGACCAGTAAGTGAGCCTTGCGATGTGGTCCGCCGACGAACCCGTCGGCGGACCACATCAAAGGGCAAGCCCGCCGACCGCGTTTCCGAGCCTCGTCGGCTCAGGAAGCCACGATTTGAAGCCGCGCGCCGCGATCTTGCAATGTCCACAAGAGAGCGACCAGTGCCCGTCCGGTCGTGAGTGGCAATGCCGGTTCTTACCGGAACCACCACTCACGACCAGTGCCCGTCCGGTCGTGAGTGACAATCCCCGGACACGCCTAGCCCACGGAAGAAGCAGAAGAGCCCAAAAGGGCCGCGGGCGGAACCGATGTCGCGCCCGCGGCCGTGCACTACTGGCCGGATCACCACTTCGCCATCGTGGGCCTGCTAACGGTGCCCTGCGCACCGAGACCCAGGCCGTCCTTACTGTTGTACGAGGCGGCACCGACGTGGAACGTCGACCCGTCGGGGCGAATGCCCCACACGTCGACCGGGGCGTCAACGCCGTGGGTGCTGAGCCTGTGAATCCAGCAGTTGCCCGGCCGCTGAACGGTACTGGACATGCCGACCGTGGTCATGCCGCCGCCGAGTTCGGCCGGGTGAACTTCCACGTAGGCGGAGTAGTTACCCTGGGCACAGATCTGGATATGCCCCTTCGGAATGGTCGAGGCCGAGGCGGTCGCCACCGTGCCCGTCAGCAGCGCACCGCTGAGTAGACCGGTCGCGCCGAGCCCCACCACGACCCGCTTCACTGCATTCTTCACACCCATGGAGATTCCTTTCAAGAAATATCGGGGCGCCCTGTTCAAGCGCGTTGCCCAGTAGCCAACCAGCCGCCTCGGGCACTCTCAACCGAGAAACTCCATAGCAGGACGAACGGGTATCAAAGAATGCCCGAAAATCTAATTCGACCCACCGTCTCGGCACGACATCGGACCCGTATTCAGAGCGTGTGCCATTTCCAGAACCGGATTTTGTGACTGATCTGTGGGCGGCGTGACCTGCTATTTGGTCCCAAATGCAGGGGCACTCAGTTGCTTCGTCCCACCGAGACCGTCCGGTCAAGCGGACAGCTGCTCGGTGAAGCGGTTGAGATCAGCCGAGGCAGCATCCGCCAGCCGCATCACGTCTTCCTCCCAACCCTTTTCCTGCCGGCCAACTGGGTTTCCGGCCGGAATCCGTTGACCACACCCCCGGGTCGAACGCGATCGCAACACCGCTGTAGCGCAGCTGCGGCGGGAACAGTTCCGTGAGCAGCGAGCCCGTGGCCCGGTGCTGGTCGGCTTGCCGGCATCGCTGCTCGGGTCGGCGGCTTCTTACCGGCGCATCTCGGCGCGGTGACGTCCGCCAAACCAAGCGCTGTCGGCGGATCACGCTGACGACGCAGACTGCCGCTCCGCGATGCGGCCGGAGCGGCAGTAGCTGTTTCAGGAAACTCGGGTCAGCGGAGGATTAGTGTTCACTCCGGTCGAACGCCCTTGGACTCGCGGACGGGCTCAGCACAGGATGATGCGGTCCAGGTACGGGCTAATGCCACGGGACGTGTGGCTGCGGGTTTGACCGGGCGTGATGGAGAAACAGCGACTGTCCGCACCTCGTGCCATGATCAGTTGGACCCGGTAGTTGCGCTTGCACGAGTTGGTGACCCACACCGTGGTGTAGATTTTCCCCTTCTTCTCCTTGTCCAGCATGCACTTGGGTGCCGTGGTTTCCATCGGAGCAATCCCGGAATCGGCTACCGGATTCGCGGCCGCGGCAGGGCCGAGAGCCGTGATGGCCGAGAACGCCATCAGGAAGACGGCGGCGGTCGCGCGCCAGTTAGCGGTGCTGCGCATGTATTTTCCCTTCGCATTCTGTTGCGATTTCCTTCATCCCCGTCGAGAAACGGGCAGGCGGAACGTCGAAATCTTGCTGGCGCGACCGAGTCCACGTCAACACAAGCGCCCTGTCCCGGAAGGTCCGATTCGATAACGGCTGATCAGCGCCTTGTCCGGATGCGCGTCCGGCCTCGCGCCGCCGATCTCGGACAGCTCGAATGGACGATGCCGAGTGATGCGCGACCGACGAAGATGGCAGGTATGGAAATCCTGGGGGTAAAGCCGCGCGACGCCGTGGAGTTCGTAGCGCTGATGCGACGGCTCAAGCAAGAATCACAGCTGACCTACCGGCAATTGGAGGAGCGTGCGGCCGCGCGTGGTGAGATTTTGGCGCGCAGCACCTTGGCCGACGTTCTAGGCGGAAAGAGGCTGCCGCGTCCGGAATTACTGACTGCCTTCGTGCACGCCTGCGGGCGCGGAAGCGAAGCGACGGCATGGCTTGATGCGTTGGACGTGATCGCTCGCGGGGAAGCACTCGAACATGGGTTGGACAAAGCCGACCCCGCACCCACAGAACCGGCCGAAGCAGCGCCAACAGAACCGGTCAGGCACGGACAACCGAGCGACAAGAGGTTCAAAGGGCATCTCCTGCCACTGACAATGGCCGCCGCGTTCGGAGCCGTTACCGCGTCGGTTGCCTGGATGCTGATCCCATTCGGCCGGCCAGCCGGGGACGTCCAGCACACGGAGTCCACCACTTCGGGTATCTGGTCAACACTGCCGCGTGGGTGGGTACGACTGCGCCCCGTTACGGCTCTTCACCTGTGCCTGACCGATGGGCGGGTCCAGAACTACCGGTATGTCCCGCTGGTGGCGGTGCAGCGCCCGTGCGACGAAGTGGCGCCGCAAACTACCCTGCTGGAGCCCACGGGTGAAGGTAATTACCGCATCCAGTGGCACCACCCCGACTACGGCAGGGGCTGCCTGAAGGCACTGTCCGAGGGGCCCGGGGCCGGACTGCTGGAACCAAGGGACGACTGCGAACAAGGCAGTTCTTTCGAGATCGAACCCAGCGGACTGTATGGGAGTGGACAGTACGTGCTCCGGGTGAAGGGCCAGGGGTGCGTCGGCATCGTCGGCTCGAGCACCGCCGAAGGCACCGAAGCAGAAATGGAACCGTGCGTGGGAAAAGGTGGTCAGGTGTTCGTCATCGATCTCCTACCATGAATCCGCAACGAAGTCGTGAGTGCGAAAGCGGCCTCCAGTCCGTTTTCGCACTCACGACCGGAACGGACCGCGTGCCACGGCATTCGCCCGGTTGCGCAACTTCAGCCTGCCGAGGATCACCGGCCCCGAGTCGGGCGCTCCGACTACCCGCCGGACGTCGAGGTCCGACAGCGCGGAGTTCTCGACGCTCGAGGCGAAATTGCTGGCGGCTGACATTCCCGTCCGGGAGGTGCGCTACGATCGCTGCGAGAATGGTCCGGCCCCACCGGAATCCTCTTCGATGTGCACTGGATTACTTGCTAGGATTGCCTCACAGCGGTTACTGTCCGTTGGTGGCCACTGACCGCTGCCGTACGCGGGCGGTACGTGACCCGCCCGGCGGTTATCGGCTGGGCATCCGGCTGCTCTATGGTTGAGTACGAGACAACGGCGCTGCCGCGTGCTACGGCATGGTCTGGTCAAGGCTCGCAGTAGTCTTACCTGCAAGTGTCGCGGATCGAGGCGGGGCACGCTCCCGAGACAGGTGATCATGGCCGAACGGATTCAGGTCGAACTCGTCGATGACATCGACGGGTCCCTAGCCAACCACACCGTCACCTTCGCGCTGGATGGTGTGACATACGAAATCGACCTGAACGACGAGCACGCCCAAAGACTCCGGGCCGTCCTCGACCGCTACATCAAGGCCGCGCGCGCCCCGAAGCCCGAGCCGGCGCGCAGCACGCGCCAGCAGGAGCGCGAGGAGGAGCAGGTCCGGCAGGCCAACAAGCAGTTGACCGAGCAGATCCGCGGCGCCGCGCAGCGCACCCGCGAGCACCTCAGCAAGAAGGCCGCCGAGCCGGTCAAGCCGCAGCCGGTCAAGCCGGAGACGGTCAAGCAGCCCGAGCCCGTCGAGGAAACGCTGTTCAACACGACTCCGGCCGAAGAGCCGAAGCCGGGAGCGGCCCGCGTCCCGGCGGTCTCGATGCCGCAGTTCTCTTCCGCAGTCGACTGAGTTCGAGGACACCCTCGCGGCTGAAAACACCCTCGCAGCTTGCCGATCAACGGGTCCAGCACATCCCCAAGCGCTTTCGGCGGTTCCTTCGTTGGGGAGAACGGCACCGACCACCGTCTGCGGCTCGGGTAGCACCGGCATAACCGTCGAAGAGACGGGCACGGCCGGAAAAGCTTCGCGCCGCGGCTACGTTCCGCCGGGGCTCGGGCTCGTCACGCTGATCGACGCCCCCTCTCCGCTCTGGCACGTGGAACTTCGTGGCCTCTCCGTTAGCCGGTTCGCACGCTGCGCTGTTGGCGGGCGACCGCTGCGCTCGGTGCCGGCATCAGGATGGGCTTGTCGGAGGCGGCAGACCTGTCGCGATTCGGCGATCACCGCAGCGCGGCGACCAGAAAACGAATCTAAGGCCCCTGCGTGCCGACATGCGGGCAGCAAAGCCCTCCTCGATCGCACGCGGGCCTTCGTCTTCGTCATGACAGCTCGCATGTGGCCTCGTGGCGTGAAAGTGTCGGCGAGCTCGCGTCTCTTCGAGAAGCGGTGGCAAATGACACGATGGCCGGTCCCAGCCGACCTCGCTTCTGGCGGACCAAATCAATTGCCCAAAAAGGCGCATTGGTATGCCCGAAGGTGAATGGGCGACGTTCGGTCAACGACCGCGCCTCGTAGCGGACGATGAGAAAGCGGATTTCATGAGATCTCGGACACGCCGCATCGGCTCCACGCCCACGCCGATCATTTTCGCTGAAAGGAGGTCTTGTTACTGTACAAGCGGGTGAATCTTACCTTGAATTACGATCACGTAGAGTAACTGTCTTCCGGCAAGCACATCTTTGGTATACACTCGTTCGGCCTATGGTGATCACCGAAACGGCGTCTTGGCGATTCCGGAAAAACGTGGCGCAATTTATCGGCGGCCTGGCGCCGGAATGCCCTGCGCTCGCCGAGGCGGTTTCAACTAACTTGGACGCATGCTCACGTCCGCATACCGAGAGGGCTGGAATGGATCTTCGATACGAAGCTTTCTGCTTCGCAGATCCGCTCTTTTTTGACGAGCAACACCGACCCTCCGGTCTGCACGACGATTACGCGACCCTGCTTTCCGCACCGGCAGAAGACTGGATCGAGAGCAATCTCGGGACGTGGCGGATGCTGCGTCCGCACGACGTCGATCTACCCGATCAGGGCTGGAAGGTGCACGTTTCGGCCACGCTGGACAACGCGGAGAGGGTGCTGTCGACCGTCCACGAGTACTGCCTGCGGGAGCGTGTCGCGTTCAAACACTTGCGCAGCCCCAAGGTTCTCCTGTCCCGCAACGCCAAATATGCGCCGCGGTCCGCGAGCGGCAAGTTCGTCACAATTTATCCACTCGACGAGCATCAGCTGGAACTGGTGCTGGAAGAATTGTCTCAGCAGTTGCGGGGCGAGGCTGGCCCGTACATCCTCAGCGACCTTCGCTATGGGCCGGGACCATTGTACGTCCGTTACGGCGGGTTCGTGGAGCGTTCGGTGGAGTTGGACGGAACTCGCGTGCTCGCCATACAGGGCCCGGACGGAGCGCTGGTTCCCGACAAACGCGGGACGAGTTTCTCCGTCCCCGACTGGGTTAATGTGCCCGACTGCCTGAGTGCATCGCTGGACGCGCGCAAAAGTGGTGATCGCGCCGCGCTTCCCTACCGCGTGACGTCATCGCTGCACTTCTCCAACGGCGGCGGTGTCTACCGCGCCGTGCGCGACGCCGACGGCGAACAGGTCGTACTCAAGGAAGCGCGCCCGCACGCAGGCCTGGACCGCGACGGTACCGATGCGGTAGCCCGGCTGCATCGTGAGAACGACATCCTGCGCCGCCTCGCCGACATCGACGGCATTCCCACCGCGCACGAGCTTTTCCAAGTGTGGGAGCACACCTTCCTCGCCATGGACCTGGTGCCCGGCGTTCCGCTCGGCTCGTGGTTGGCGCGTCGGTATCCACTCACGCGGCAGCATCCGGACGAGCACGAAATCGCCGACTACACGGACCGCGCCGTTGATCTGCTGGAAAAAGTGGAGCGACTGCTGGACCGCGTCCACGAACGGGGGGTGGTCTTCGGTGATCTGCACGCGCTCAACGTGCTGGTCGACGAGGACGGCGGCGTCTCCTTTATCGACTTCGAGATGGCCTCCGCCGACGACGACGCGCCACGTCCCGCGCTCGGAGCGCCCGGATTCCGTGCTCCCAAGGGCCGCACTGGGTTCGCCATCGACCGGTATGCGCTCGCTGCGCTGAAACTCTGGATGTTTCTGCCGCTGAATCCGCTGTTGGAACTCTCCCCGGGCAAACTGTCCGGATTCGTCGAAGTGATCGAGCGCAGGTTCCCGCTCCCGAACGGCTACGGCGACTCGATCCGCAATGAGCTGGCTCCTGCTGACGTCGTCTCCGCGACCGAGCTCGACCAGCCGAATCCGGACTGGGGTGTGGTGCGCAAAGGCCTCGCCGAAGCGATCCTCTGCTCCGCGACGCCCGAACGCGACGACCGGTTGTTCCCCGGCGACATCGAGCAGTTTCGTCTCGGTGGCACCGGTTTCGCCTATGGCGCGGCGGGTGTCCTGCACGCATTGGATGTCGCAGGAACGGGCCGCTACCCGGAGCACGAACGCTGGCTGGTCGACGCCGTCCGCCGGACACCGCCTGCACGTCCTGGTTTCTTCGACGGAGCGCACGGAATCGCCTACGTGCTGGAGAACCTCGGCCATCACGACGAAGCGGACGCGCTGCTTGCCGGTGCCGAGCTTCTCGTCACGCAAACCCGCGACCACGGTTTCGCTGCCGGCCTGTCCGGAATCGCGCTGAACCTCTTGCATTTTGCCGGTAGCAGGGAGGACCGCGAGTTCCGGGAACACGCCCACAACCTGGGTGACCACCTCGCCGACGCACTGACCCGCGCGCTGCCCCCCGGAGAGGTCGGCCGGGCGGGGCTGCTCGACGGTTGGTCCGGCCCCGCACTGCTGTTCACTCACCTCTATAACGACACCGGCGACCGTGGCTGGCTCGAACTCGCCGACCGCGCGCTCAGCCGGGATCTGGACGAGTGCGTGACCACCGACGACGGTGTCCTCCAGGTCCGTGACGGCCACGCCCGCACCCTGCCATATCTGGCGGTGGGCAGCGCGGGAATCGCGCTGGTGGCAGAGGAGCTCGCCGCGCGGCACCCGGACGCGTCATGCCTACGCCGGCAGTCCGACCTGCTCCGCGGCTGCGTCGGAGAGTTCGTTATCCATCCCGGTCTGCTGTTCGGCCGCTGTGGGCTGCTCGCGGCGCTGGCCGCGGCTCACCGGCGTTCACCCGACCCTATTCTGGCCGAAGCGATCGCACGACACCTGTCCGCCCTGGGCTGGCATGCAATCCCTTATGGCGACGGTGGAATCGCGATCCCCGGTAACCAGTTGCTGCGGCTGTCAATGGACCTCGGTACCGGAGGTGCCGGGGTGCTGACGACCGTCGCCGCAACCCTCGACGGTCATGGCCGTGTGCTGCCCTTCTTCGGCGCACTCACCTGATCCGTCCCACAAAGACGCCGACCGAATCACGGTCGGTTAGCGAAATGAATATGAAGGGAATAAAACCATGGGAACGATTCTGGAACTGCAGGAACTCGACGCTCAGAACGACCTCGGCTACGGCGACTCCAACTACGGCGGCGCGAGCAACCTGAGCCTGCTCGCCGCGTGTGCGCAGAGCACGGTCAGCCTGCTGACCTGCCAGTGAGGTCGTAGGTGCGGGAGCGGCGCAGGACAGGTGCGCCGCTCCCGTACCGCCCAGTGTGGCCGCAGGCAACCCGAACGACAAGGAGCAGGCCCATGGCCGGTGTGGGCGATCGCGTGCTGCGCTCGGTAGTTGAACAGGACCGGGGTGCCGCGGCCTTGCTCGTGCTCACCGCTCTTCTGACGGCCACCGCCGGTCTCCTGCTGCCCAGTGCCCTCGCGGGTGCCGTCGACGCCGTCATCACCGGAGACGGCGGACCTGCGCGGGTTATGTGGCTGGTTTCGCTAGGTTCGGTCCAAATCATCGGCGAGGTCATGGGAGTGGCGCTGACCGCGCGACTCACCGCTTCGGCTACCGCCCGCCTCCGGGTCCGCCTCGTCGCCGGGCTGATCCGCGGCGGAAACCGGTCCGTCCTTGCCAACGGCGACGCGGTCAGCAGGATTTCCAGTGACTGCACAGGCGCCGGGCAGATCACTGCGAACGTGGTCCAGTTGGGCACAGCTCTGGTGCTGTCGGCTGGAGCGGTGACCGCGCTCGCACTGCTCGACTGGCGAATCGCCGTCGTGTTCCTGTGCGCCACACCGCTCGCGGCCCTGCTAGCACGCTCCCACCTGCGGCATACCGCCACGGATTTGCTGGCTTACCAGGAAAATTCCAGCGAACTTGGCGCCCGGTTGCTCGACGCCGTTGGTGGGCTTCGCACCATCGCCGCCGCAGGTGTGGCTGACCAGGAGACAGCGCGCGTGCTACGCCCCCTGCCCAGGCTGAGCGCGGCGGGCGCGGGAGTGTGGCGGACACAGGCGCGGATGATGTGGCGGGCCGGTCTGCTGCTGCCTTGTGTTCAAGTGGCGGTGCTCGGCACGGCTGGGGTCGGGGTTCTGACCGGGGACATCAGCGTCGGTGACGTGCTCGCCGCGCTCGGTTACACGACTCTCGGACTGGGCTTGGTGCGGCAGATACCGCTGTTCACGGCGTTGGCCCGCGCGCGGTCGTGCGCCACGCGGATCGCGGAGGTGGTCGACGGCGATCCTGAACCCGCACCGCATCGGCTTTTGCCGCGCGGACCGGGCAGGCTCGAGCTGCGCGGAGTCGGTGTAGACGGTGCGCTCTCCGACGTCGACCTCGTGGTGCCCGGCGGGGACACGGTGGCCGTGGTCGGGCGGTCGGGCTCCGGCAAGTCGGTCTTGGCCGAACTTCTGGGTGGCTTGCGCCGCCCGGACCGAGGTCACGTCCTGCTCGATGGGCTCGCCACCCATGTGGTTGCCCGGTCCGCCATCGGATATGGCTTCGAACGGCCCACGCTGCTTGGCGACACGGTCGGCGCAGCGGTGGCATACGGCACTGGCGCGGACGCGGACGACGTCCGCTCGGCCTGCCGCTTGGCCGATGTCCACGGTCTCATCAACCGCTTGCCTGCGAGGTACCGCACTCCGCTGGCGCAAGCACCGCTCTCCGGTGGTGAGGCGCAGCGCATCGGACTGGCCAGGGCCCTGGTGCGACGGCCCCGGTTGCTGGTGCTCGACGACGCGACCGCCAGCCTTGACACCGTGACGGAAGCGCGGGTGGAGGCCGCCATCTCTACCGCATTACCGGATCTGACCCGCATCGTCGTCACGCACCGGGCCGGCACCGCGCGCCGCGCGGACGCGGTTTTGTGGTTGGAGGACGGTCGGGTTCGCGCCATCGCCCCGCACGACGTCCTTTGGATCGATCCCGCCTACCGCGCCGTGTTCACCGAGGAGGGCCAGCCGTGACGGTCACAGCTGGATACTGGCGCGCTCTTTCCGGGCACTGGCGGGACTGGTCGGTCCTGCTGGCATGCTCTGCGCTGGAAGCGCTGCCGGCTTTCCTGTCCGGTGGACTCGTGCAAAGAGCCGTCGATGAGGGTTTCGCCGCGGGTCGGGTCGCGGTGGGGTTTGCTTGGCTGGCCGCGTTCGCCGCCGCCGCAGTGGCAGGCGCGGTCGGAGTGCGGCTGGTATGGCAACGGCTCGGCACGATCGTCGAGCCGCTACGCGACACCTTGGTGCGCACGGTGGTACAAGGTGTGCTGCATGAGACCGCGCCGCCCCGTGGTGGTCCGGATGCCGCCGGCGTCGCACGGATCACCCAGCATGTGGAGATCGTCCGGGACGCGACGGCCGGATTGCTCGTGCAAGCTAGAGGGCTCGTGGTGATGGTCGTCGGTGCCCTTGCTGGAGTGGCAACGATGTCGGGACCGTTGATCTGGCTCATCGGCCCGCCGATCGTGGGCGCAGTAGGGGTGTTCCTCTGCCTGCTGCCTGCCCTGGCCCGCCGGCAACGAGGAGTTGCCATGGCCGACGAGCACACCGCCACAACTGCGGGAGCGGTGCTTGCCGGCACACGAGACGTGGTCGCATGCGGCGCCCAGAACATCGCCGACGCGACGGTTCGAGCGGCGATCACCGCCCAGGCCAACGCCTCCGTCCTAATGTCCAACGCCGCAGCCCTGCGCACCGCAGTGGTTGCGGTCGGTAGCTTCCTCCCGATTGTCCTCGTGCTCGCGGCAGCGCCCGGTATGAACACCGACGGACGGCTCAGT
This sequence comes from Saccharopolyspora sp. ASAGF58, assembly GCF_012277335.1. Lineage (NCBI taxonomy): Bacteria > Bacillati > Actinomycetota > Actinomycetes > Pseudonocardiales > Pseudonocardiaceae > Saccharopolyspora > Saccharopolyspora sp. ASAGF58. The sequence goes on from NZ_CP040605.1 coordinate 7,958,093, forward strand.
GCGGGAGCCGTGGTCGGAGTGCTGGTGTACCTGACGGGGACACTGCAGCCGGCCCTGCACGGATTCGCCGCGACCATGAGCACAGTGGTGCTGCGGCTGCTCGTCACGCTCAATCGGCTCGGGGAGGCTCAGCCACCGGTGCGGCGAACCGGTGGGGCCGAGCCGGGCGACGGCACAATCACGGTGCGGGGGCTGACGCATCGCTGGGGCGGCCACGCCGAACCCGTGCTGCGCGACTTCGAACTCCAGCTACGTCCCGGCGACCACCTGGCAGTGGTCGGCCCAAGCGGGATCGGCAAATCCACCCTCGCCGGGCTTCTGACCGGAACCATCACGCCATGCCAAGGCGAAGTGCTGCTCGGCGGAGTACCGATCAACGCCGTCGATCCCGCGCACCGCGCCCGGATCATCGCGTTCACTCCCCAGGAGACCTACCTGTTCGCCGGCAGTGTCCGGGAGAATCTCGCCTTGCTGGCACCCGACGCCGACGACACCCACCTGCTGACGGCGGTCAACGCGGTCGGCGCCGCCGGTTTGGTCGAGAGGCTCGGCGGATTGTCCGGTGCGCTCGCGCACGGAGGCGTCGGGCTGTCCTCCGGGGAACGCCAGGTGTTGGCTCTCGCCAGGGTTTATGCGAGCCCGGCTCGGATCATTGTCCTGGATGAAGCCACCACGCACCTCGACGGTGCTGCCGAGGCGCGAGCCGAGCGGGCTTTCGCCGAACGTGGCGGAATCCTCGTGATCATCGCCCACCGGCTCGCCTCCGCGCGGCGAGCGCGCCAGGTGCTGGTCATGGACGGCAGACAGGCCCTGCTCGGCGAGCACGACGATCTGCTTGTCCGGTCATCGCACTACGGTGAGCTCATGCAGGCGTGGACTGGCATGCCGAAAACCGCTGCGGCAAAGAGTTATCCAGCACCAGGCAAATTGCGCTGACGCATGCGGTAGTGCGGTGCAACCGAACCACGAAGCCCGCATCGCCCTCGCCATGCTCGCCCTCGCCATGCTCGCCCTCGGCGGCCACCGACCCACCCTCCCCGGATGCGCCTGACCCACCCGCAGAAGAAGCAGAAGAGCCCAATTTCGCGAGAAATTGACCACCACCCGGGTGAACGCCGATTTCGCGAGAAATTGACCACCACCCGGGTGAACGCCGATTTCGCGAGAAATTGACCATCACCCGGGTGAACGCCGATTTCGCGAGAAATTGACCATCACCCGGGTGAACGCGGAAGAGGCCGAAGTCGGCAGCTCTCCAAGGCGGGCCGGGGTGGTGGGCTTTCGAGCGCATGGTGATCAATAGGACGATCAAGGTTCGTAGCCGCTGCACTGGCTCGCAGGGGTTGAGCTTCTCGAACGTCACCGGGTTCGTGATCGAGGACAGGGTCGTGGGTGATCAGGCTGCAGCTGCTCAGGAACAAATACTGCGACCCAGGCTCGGGCGGCGCCCCGAGCTTGGTGAAAAAGTGCTGCGCATGGCCGAAAGCCATGCGCAGCGTTTCACGAATGGGTCGCGATTTCCTTGTTGGTGCTGAACCGACCCGAGGTAAACATCGCCCTCGGCAACGAGCGGGCCAGCGCACGACCGTGCGCGGTGGTCAGCGTCTCCTTCGTCCCGCTGGAAGTCGGTAGCCGTCCAGCGAGGTGCACGGGTTATCTCGATGTCAGTCCGCAACTCGATCGACCGAGGCACCGTCCGGGATGGCGTTCGAGGCCCCGTCCAGGATGGCGTTCGAGACCCCGTCCGGGATGGCGTTGGCGGCCACAACGTGCGAATAGAACCGGGCGCTGTCTTTGATCGTGCGCTGCTGGGTGTCGAAGTCGACGTGAACCAGACCGAACCGCTGCGAATACCCCATCGCCCACTCGAAGTTGTCCAGCAACGACCAGGCGAGGTAGCCGCGAACGTCTGCGCCTTGCTCGATCGCCCGGTGGACGGCGCGGAGGTGCTCGGCGAAGTAGCGGATCCGTTCGCCGTCTCGGATCCGGCCGTCGAAGTCGACCGCGTCAGGGAAGGCAGCGCCGTTCTCCGCCACCACGAGCGGAAGGTCCGGGCAGTGCCGGTGCAGCCACAGCAACAGGTCAGTCAGCGACTCTGGTGTCTGCTCCCAACCGAACGAGGTAAGCGGGCCGCGCGGCGGAAGCACGTTGAAGCCCCGCAAACCTGGAAGGCCGCAGTTGCTCGGCTCGGTTGGATCCGGCAACGGTGCCACGCGGGTCGGCGCATAATAGTTCACCCCCAGCCAGTCGATCGGGGCGGCAATCGTCGTCAGGTCGCCCTCATGGATCGCGGGTTCCAGGGCCTGCAGGTGAGCGACATCGCCGAGCACGTCCTCGGGATAGCCGCGGCCCAGCACCGGATCGAGGAACAGCCTGTTATGCATACCATCGAATTTGCGTGCCGCCTCGCGGTGCGGCTCGTCGTCCACATCGACCAGTACCGGCGAGAAGTTCAGCACGATGGAAAATCGCTGCCCAGGGCTTGCGGCTGTCCGCAATACGTCCATTGCCCATCCGTGAGCCAACAGGAGATGGTGTCCTGCGACTAGCGCCGTGCCGGGATCGACGATTCCGGGCGCATGAACCCCGTTGCCGTAGCCGAGAAAGGCCGAGCAGAACGGCTCATTAAGCGTCGTCCACTCCTGGACTCGATCGCCGAGAGCGCTGTACACCGTCGCCGCGTAATCGGCGAACCGTGCGGCGGTGTCGCGGACGCGCCATCCCCCGGTGTCTTCGAGTGCCTGCGGCAGATCCCAGTGGTAGAGCGTGACCATCGGATTAATGCCGTGGCTGAGCAGCTCGTCGACAAGCCGATCGTAGAACGCGATTCCCGATGGTTGCAACGTCCGCCCGTCCGGCATGACTCGGGGCCAGGACACCGAGAAACGGTACGTCGGGAACCCGAGTTCCGCGATCAGTGCGACGTCTTCGGGGTAGCGGTGAAAGTGATCGCAGGCCGTCTCACCCGTGTCGCCGTTGACGACCGTGCCCTCCCGGGCGGTGAACGTGTCCCAGATGGACGCCCCACGACCATCTTCCTTCGCACCACCTTCGATCTGATACGAGGCCGTGGCAACCCCCCAGGCAAAGCCCGGTGGGAATGCAAGTTCCTGCCCGTTGGTCATAACCACCTCATCCGTTGACTGAAGCCCGCGTGATTCCGTTCACGATCTGACGTGCAAGCAAGACAAATACGATGATAACGGGCAAAACGCCGAGAGTCGTACCGGTCAGCATCAACGAGTAGTCCAGGAAGTACCCGCTCGCCAGCCTCGACAGGGCGACCTGAACGGTGGGGCTCTCGTTCGGGTCCAGCACGATCAGCGGCCAGAAGAAATCGTTCCACGCCGCCATGAACGTCACCATGCCCAGCACCGCCGCCTGGGGGCGGATCGCAGGGACCGCGACGTGCCAGAACGTTCCCCACAGCGAACAGCCGTCGACCCGGGCCGCATCGACCAGCTCGACGTGCACCGCCTCCTCGCACGCTTGGCGCATCCAGAACACGCTGAACGCGTTGATCAGTCCCGGCACGATCACCGCTTCCAAACGGCCGTACCATCCGAAGTTTCCGACCACCATGTACAGGGGGACCACGCCGAGCTGGGCGGGCACCATCACCGTGCCGAGCACGACCAGGAACAGGGTGTTCCTTCCCGGGAAGCGCAGGCGGGCGAAAGCGAATCCGGCGAAGCTCGACAGCACGACGGTCGACACCATGACCGTGCCCGACACGATCAACGAGTTCTGGATCGCCAACCAGAAATCCACGGTGTCGAAGACACGTCGGACGTTGTCCAGGAAGTAGCCGCCTGGGATCAGCGGAGGAGTCACCTCACCGATCGCCGATCCGTCACTCGAAGCCACCACGAAGGACCAGTACAGCGGGAAAACCGACGTCGCGACCACCGCGAAGAGAAAGCCGTAGACCAGAACGCCGGGCCGGCGGTCCAGCCGCCGCGCGCCCGCGGATCCGCGAACCCGCGGCGGCCGGCCAGCAACACTCGCGCTCATGACTCAACCGCCTCCCCGAATGCGGCGGACCAGCGCGAAGTTCGCCAAGGCGGACAGCAGGCAAACAATGAACAGCACCCACGCGATTGCCGCCGCGTACCCGGCGTCGAACAGGCCGAACCCCTTCTCGTAGAGGTACATGGTCAACGTCTGGAACTGGCGGTCGTTGCCACCAACACCCGCGGTTCCCGACGAGTCGAACAGCTGCGGCTCCGCGAACAGCTGCAGGCCGCCGATCGTCGACACCACCACGGTGAAGATGATGGTCGGCCGGATTCCGGGGACGGTGATCGACCAGAACGACCGCCACCTCGATGCTCCGTCCAGCGCTGCGGCTTCGTAGAGCTCCCTCGAGACGTTGCACATGGCCGCCAGGTAAAGCAGGGCGTTGTAGCCGGTCCAACGCCACATCACCATGACCGCGATGGCCAGGTGGGAGGACCAGCGCTGTGCCTCCCATTCCACGGGTTCCACGCCGAGCATCCCCAAGATCCAGTTGATCACGCCGAAATCACGCCCGAACAACTGACCGAAGACCAGCGCCACGGCTACCACTGAAACGACGTTCGGCAGCAGGACGCCGGCCCGCCATGCGGTTCCCGCCCGCAGTGGCCGGTTGAGCAAGGCCGCAATGCCGAGAGCGGCCAACAACTGCGGAACGGTGGAAACCAGGAAGATGCTCGCGGTGTTGAACAGGGCGTTGTAGAAGTCGGGGTCGGCGAACAGCGCAGCGTAGTTCGCCAACCCGACGAAACCCTGATCGCCGTCGATCAGGTGCCAGTCGTGCAGCGAGACCCACGCGGTGTACAGCAGCGGGAAAAGGCCGAACACCGCGAACAGCACGAAGAAGGGCGCGATGAAGAGGTAGGGCGAGACTCGACCGTCGACCCTGGCGAGCAGTTGGCTCGAGTGTGAACCCGAAACTGTTGACGGCAAGGCCGACGGGCGCGCTGGCATCGGTCTCTACTTGACTGCTTCGCGTGCCTGCTGGACCGCTTCGGCCCACGCCTCGTCGAGGGTTTGCTTCCCGTCTTCGACGCGGCCAAGCGCCAGACCGAACTTCGGGCGCACGAGGCTGTCCTTGGGACCGCGGTAGTTCGGTCGCAGGCTGTCCGCAGCGGACGCGTAGATCTTGCCCACCGGCGCGTTGTTGAAGTACGGATCGGTCTTGCTGACCACCTCGGGGGCCTGGTAGGCGGCTGGTGTGCTGGGCAGGATTCCGCTCTGCAAGAAGATCTTCTTCTGCTGTTCTGGAGCGGTCAGCCACTTCGCGACGTCGTAGGCTTCCTTCTGGTGCGAGCTCTGCTTGGGCACAGCAAGGTAGGAGCCGCCCTGGTTGCCGCTGTTGCCGGGGACCGTCGTGACGTCCCACTTGCCCGTGTTCGCATTGCCGCCCGCATCCTTGACCTGCTCCAGCATCCAGGCCGGGCAGTTCATGACGGCGAACGAACCCTGCTTGACCGCGACGTTCCACGCCTGGGTGTAGGTGGTCACCTTGGCAGTCTGGCCCTTCGCCCCGATGCTCCCGGCGATGTCGAAGGCGCGGCGCAGGTTCGGATTCCGGTCAGCGATGAACGAATCGTCCGTCTTGGAGAAGAAGTTCTCCTCGGACTGGTTGAGGATCGCGGTGTAAAGGCTGCCGGCAGAATCGGCGAACTTCGCATCAGGTACTGCCGCGCTGAACCGATCGGCAACCCGGGCGAACTCTTCCCAGGTCGGCCACAGCTTGGCCACCTCATCGCGGTCGGTTGGCAGGCCGGCCTTCCCGAACATGTCACGGCGGTAGCAGAGCGCGAGACCACCCATGTCCGTCCCGAGGCCGAGGACGAAGCTGCCGTCCTTGCTGGCCCCCTGCTCCCACTTCCAAGGGGACCACTGGCCCTGCAACTCCTTGGCCCCGAAATCGGCAAGGTTGACGAACTTGTCCTTGGACTGCAGGAACTGCGGCATGTACTGCTCTTCGATCGCGATGACGTCGGCGACGCCGCTCCCGCCTGCGAGATGGGTGGCCAGCCCCTTGTGGTGCGCCTCGAAGTCGGAGACCTGGGGCACGAGGTCGATGTTGGGGTGCTGCGCCTCGTACTCCGCGAACAGCGGTTCGTAGCCGAACTCACCGAAGGTCGCGACCTTGATCTCAATCTTCCCGCTGTCGGATCCGCCGGCTCCCCCGCACCCTGCCAGCGCCCCCAGCAGGATTGCGCTCAACGCGAGGGCTGACCAGGATGAACGTCTCATCGTCATCGCACTTCCTCATCTGTCAGTCGTGAACCACCATGGCGCAGACTGATCATGAGTTCACCGGGTGCCCGAAAAGCATGTCCACATCGGGAAGCAAAATCTGCCCATCGGTACATCCTGCCGCGGTCATACGACCGCGGATGAGCGCGAGGAGTCGCGTGGGCCACGGGCGTCAACCCCCTCCAAAGGGACTTGCGAAGCATGCTCACTTGCTGACAGAATCTCTTCATTTTCGCTCTACGCCCGTACCGCGCGCCTGTGGTTTGGTCGTTCAGGCTGACGCTGCTACGGCATCGAGCTGCCAGAAGAACGCGTCGCCGAGCGAGCTTCCTCGTTCGGCGACGCAAACAGACTCTCCGGCATCCGCGGGGCGGCGGTCGGCAATTCTCGCCCATCCACACCCCTGCCGCGGCGCCCGAACGGGAACAGACTATTGAAGGTTGTCAGATCACGCCTGCACGCATTGCGTAGGCGACGACATGTGGCCGGTTGCGCAACTTGAGCCTGTTGGTCATTCCGTAGATGACGTTCTTCACGGTGCGCTCCGAATAGGCCAGCTTTTCAGCGATATCAGCAGTATCCAAGCCCTCGGCCAGCAAGCGGACGACATCGAGCTCGCGCGGTGTCAACCCGGAAGCGCTGATACCGCGCGGCGCCAGGACCTCCCGCTGCAGACGAGCAATCTCGCGGAGCAGCTCTCCCATCAGGTCCGGCGGCAGCACGCCACCTCCGGTCGCGGCGACCTGGATGACTCTTATCAAATGATCCTCGGTGGCCGCAGTGCGTGGAATCACCGCCGCCACACCACATTCCACCGCCGCGAGCAAACCAGCCGGATCCAACTGGTCAATCACCAGGACCGCACTGCGCTCCAAGTCGGTCCCCAAGGCGCGCAAGGCGGTCACCCCGTCAGTCAGCCGCTCGGCTGCCAGGACGACGACATCCACCTCGACCAGGTTTCGATTCGGCACCACCAACACCTCGGCGCGAGAGTTGAGGCAGCTTTCAAGCCCAGCATGCGTAATGGCATCGGAGGAAAGCACAGCCACGCGAACTCGTTCCATCGCACCTCCCGTGGTTCTCTACTCTGCACCGAACAACCTGCCGGAGCCGACTCCACAAGGTCTCTACGTCTTCTCCAGATCGGCTGGCAACATGTGAAGTCCCGCCGGAATCACGCCATCGCACATCCGCACATGTGCTTAGCCGAACCCGTCCACCACGTGCGGGTCCGTGCAACCTCGCAGGGACGCGAGGGCAACGTGCTAGCCGGTACCTCAGCGGGGCGCTAACGTTGCAATGCAGGATCGGGATCGAATACTCCTACCTGAGGCCTGCGATCGCGTCAATTGCCAGCCAAAGGCGGTCCGCATCCCCGCGGCAGAAGGATCAGCCGCGCGCATACGTACCTTTTGCTCTGACCGCCCCAGGGGAGGATGAGATGTCCGTCACGGACCGGGACACAGCCCTGCCGGGCACCCAGCAACAGGATTTCACAGACGCCCTCGACCAGGTGCTCTTCCACATGGGCTCGGCCCTTGACGAGGAGCAAACGGCCGTGGTGGCAGCCCACCTGGAGCGCGGGAACGTGCTGCCCGCGGCGGAGGCGATGGCGTCCATCGGTGCGGCGAGACGGCGGCGGATGTCTCGTGAAGACCGCGTCCTTCTCCGGTTGGTCATCGAAACGTACGACGGCGACCTCACGGACATCGATCGCTTGGACTCGCAAGCCGTCCTTGACGCCCCGACCGTCAGAATCAAAGCACCCCGATTCCTCGGTCTGGCTTGATTCTCCCGGAAGCACCCGAAAACCAGGCTACGCGAACTACCGGAGGCTGCCCCGCACGAAGGGCATGGCGCCTGCGCCGTCCAAGGCACCTCCCCTGGAAACCCAAGCGAGGGGGTAGGAATTCCTACCCCCTATTTTGCTGCCAGAAAACGCGGCGAGAACGAAGAACACCCGTGAGTGTTTGTGGGTGCCCTAGCACCCAAAAGCACTCACGGCCACCCGACTCAATGCAGGTCAGTCTGCAGTAATCGACTGAGCTCCTCGTCGATGCTCATCCACTGGTCCTCGTCACCGGGGGCGACGACGTCGTAGGTCTCGTCGAGGAACTCCGCAAGTTTGGCAGCGGGCGCTTCGAAGGCCGCCTGCCCGGACGGCGAGCTCAATGCGATGATGACGACCTCATGGTTGTCGAGTTGGGGGATGATCTGCACGTCACCTTCGCCACTCGCAACGACCAGCCCGTCCGCCAGCAGGTCCCGGGCGATCACCCAGTCGATCTGACCACTCATTCCCGCGTGGAAGCTCATGTTCACGGCGTACGGCTCACTGCTCTCGTACCGCATTTCCACCCTAACCGGCGTCTTCACGCCCGCCGGGGCCGTCAGGCCGAAAACCGAGGTAGAGCGGATCGTCTTGTGGTTCTGGCTCACCATGGCTGCACTCCTAAGTGTCGGATCCTGCACGTCACACAGCATGGCCGTCCCGGATCCACAACTTCTTCACGCCGTCTTCAGCTCGTCGCAAACCGCCGGCGACCACCCGCCGCAAGCGGTGGAACAGCTCGGGAGGTCAAGCCGACGAGCAGAAACGACACCGACCGCGAGACGCCGCCAAAGACGGCAGCGGCGTCAAAGCACTCCTCCTGACGGCGCACGTGCACGAAGGGGCAATCCTTCGGGCAAACAGCGCGCGTGTACAAACGGGCAATCCTTCGAGCAAACAAGATCAAGGACACAAACGGATGCCCGAAGGTGCACTATCTTGCAGGAGACCCAACCATCGGTGGCTTCTGTGTAACTAGGGGTGGCAATGCCTGTGAGCGTGAGCGGCCCGCTCAAGGTCGAATTGCTGGGGCCTTCGCGCGCTTGGCTCGGACAAGAGGAGGTCACGCTGGGCCCACCACGCCAGCGAGCGGTGTTCGCGGCGGTAGCGCTGCACGCCAATCACGCCGTCTCCCGGCATGAACTCATCGATGCCCTGTGGGGAGAACGCCCTCCCACCAGCGCCGAAGGCAGCGTCTACACCTACATTTCAGGCCTGCGCCGCAGCCTGGAACCGCAGCGCTCCCGACGGTCCAACGACGGCATCCTGGTCTCACAACCAGCCGGTTACACGCTTCGGCTCGCTCCGGAAGACCTGGACGTCGCAGTCTTCGAGCGGCTGCGCGACCAGGGTCGGCAACAGCTTTCCTCCGGTGACTGCGAGGCCGCGGTTAAATCCCTGGACGCTGCGTTGGGTCTGTGGCGCGGGGAAGCGCTGTCCGGCGTCCCGGGGCCATTCGCCGAGCGCCAACGCGAACGCCTGGCGGAATTGCGCCTAGCGACCATCGAGCACCGTTCGAAGGCTGTCCTCGCACTGGGCGGTCACGTGGATCTGGCTGCGGAGCTTGCCGGGCTGGTCCGCGACTTCCCGTTACGGGAGTCCCTGCGCGTGTTGTTGATGATCACCCTGTACCGCAGCGGACGGCCGGCGGAGGCGTTGGAGGTCTACCGGGACGCCCGCCGGATGCTGGTCGAGGAGCTCGGCGTCGAACCAGGGCCCGAGCTGAGTCGAGTGCACGAACAGATCCTGGCCAACGATCCCGCGTTGGACGCAGAGCCGGCGAGGCCACCGGTGGCTGGCAAAGTACCACGGTCGGCCAGCTGCCCACCGCTGTCGGTCGTTCCGGCCCACGTCACCCGTGCACTGCAGCGAAGCGAGGAAAGCCGCTTCGTCGGACGCACTTCGGAGGTCACCCGCCTGCGGGACTTGGTTGCCGAGGTGCTCGCGGGCCGTGGCCGGCCGGTATGGATCGAGGGCGATCCGGGGATCGGAAAATCCGAGCTGCTCACAGTTGCTCTCGCCGATGCCGGCCGCCGCGGCTGTCAACTCGCATGGGCGGTGGCCGACGAACTGAGTCAGCGATTCCCGCTCCAGGTCATGACGGAGTGTCTCGGCATCGATGCGACGGCATCCGACCCGCGGCGGGCACAGCTTGCCGCCACCCTGCACGGCGAGCATTCCGCCGACCCGGTCCACCGGCTGCTCGAACTCGTCGATGAGATCTGCGTGGTCTCGCCGCTGATTCTGGTCATCGACGATTTGCAGTGGGCGGACGAGGCCAGCGTTCTGGTGTGGCACCGGCTCTGCGCGGCGACGCGCCAATTGCCGCTGCTGCTGGTCGCGGCATCACGCCCGGCACCAGACCGGGCGGAGGTGGGACAGCTGCGCCGCGCCGTCGAATCGCGGGATGGCGAGGTTTTCCTGATGGCTCCGCTGTCCGAGACCGAGACCGACCAGCTGCTCGGCGAATTGGTCGGCGCCAAACCAGGTCCGGTGCTGCGGGAAATAGCCGGACGCGCCGCGGGAAATCCGATGTACGTGCAGGAAATGACCGACGCCTTGCTGCGGGCCGATGCCGTGGCCATCGGCGATGGCACTGCCGACGTCCCCGCGTCATCGATCTCGGATGCCCCTCAATCCCTCGTTGCCGCTGTCGGTAAGCGACTCGACTTCCTTTCCCCGCGCGCCCGGGAAGTGCTCCGCTGGGGTGCGTTGTTCGGTCTGGAATTCTCCGTCACCGACGTCGCCGCGGCCACTGGCCAACAAGCGTTCGAGCTTCTGTCGGCCTTCGAGGAAGCTGTCGCTGCCGATGTCGTCGTCGATGCCGAGACCCAACTGGCGTTCCGGCACCCGCTACTGCGGCAGGCGCTCTACGACGGAATCCCGAAGGCAGTGCGGGGTGCGCTGCACCGGCAGGCGGCGGAGGCATTCGCCCGCGGCGGTGCCCCGGTGCGGCAGGTCGCCGAACAGCTCCTGGCCGCACCGGCTGCCGACGACCGCTGGGTGCTGGAGTGGCTGGCGGACAACCACGTCGCCGTGTCCAACCGGGCACCGCTGATCGCCATCGAGCTGTTCGAGCGTGCGCTCGAAACCTGCCCGGCCAGTGACGCCAACCGAGAGGTGCTGCTCGCCGCGCTCGCGAAGGTGCTGTTCCGGGCGGGCCGCGAAGCGGAGTCGAAAGTGCGGCAAGCCCTCGCCATCGCGACCGACCCGTACCGGTCGGCAGAGATGCGGCAGCTGCTCGCAGCGATGTTGTTCCGAAGAGGCGAAACAGCCGTGGCGATCGACACTCTGGGGGGCTCGGCCGACAATCCCGCGGTACCAGAGATCTGGCGAGCCAGGCACAGATCGCTGCAGGCGAACTTCCGCCGCGGCGACCTCAGCGACCTCGACGCGACCGAGGAAAGCGCTGTTGACGCCTATGCGGAGGCGGTGACGGCGGGTGAGCCCTACCCGATCGCGCACGCGTTGCAGACCAGGTGGCTGGTGGACACGGTGCGCCGGGATCACCTGCGAGCGCTGGAGTACGTCGACAAGGCGCTCGAGGTGATCGGCGATGATCCCGACCTCTCCGAATTCCGCTTCGATCTGCTCGACAACCGGACGTTCACCTTGCAGAACCTGGATCGCCTGGACGAGGCGGAAGAGACGATGCGCTCGGCCCGCAAGGTCGCGGCACAGGACCTCTCGTCCAGCGGTCTTCAGGTGACCGAGGCGGTGCACTACTACTGGGTGGGCCGCTGGGACGAAGCCATGCTCGAGTTGCAGACCCTGACCGAGGATGGACCTGCGATCTCGTTCTACGGGTTGCGCGAGCCCGGTCCGGCCGCGTTGCTCTCACACGGAGTCGGCGCGTTGATCGCCGTGCGGCGGGAAGACGCCAAGACGACCGCGCGTCATCTCGACGCGGCCGAGGAGTACTCGCCGTCGAGCGGCGCGGAGCGGGAAAACGTCGACTTCTTGCTGGTCGCGCAGGCACTGGCGGCCGAGCAACGCGGGGAACCGGAAAAGGCCCTGTCCATCATGGATCCGATCCTAAGTCCGGGGTTCGCGCCCCTGATGCTGCGGCACCAATGGCTGCCGGACCTCGTCCGGCTGGCGGTTGAGCTCGGCGATCTCAACCGGGCACACCAGGCGTTGGACGTGTGCCGAGAGGAAGCGGTCGAGGAAAGCCAGCCGGCTCGGGCGTTCACCGCGGCTGCCCGCTGCGAAGGGCTCATCTCCGGCGACCCCGAACCGATCATGGCTGCGGTGCAGCACTACCGAGAGGTGGGGCGCGGGATCGAACTCGCCGCGGCTCTAGAAGATGTCGCGCTGCTCCTGGCCCAACGGGATCTGCGGGACGACGCCCAGCGCACACTCGACGAGGCAGTCCAGCAATTCGGCCTGCTGTCTGCCCGCTGGGACATCCGCCGAGCCGAGTCCAGGCTACGCGCACATGGGATTCTCCCGAGTCCGCACACCCTGGTCACGCGCCCCGCCGACGGCTGGGCTGCCCTGTCCTTGGAAGAGGTCAGGATCGCAATCCTGGTCTCGGAAGGGCGTTCCAACCCGGACATCGCGGCCGAGCTGGCCGTACCACGACGAATTGTGCAAAGTCATGTAACCAGCATCCTGGGCAAGCTGAACGTGCACTCTCGATTCGCCGTCGTCGACGAAGTTCGCAGACACGTCCCAGACCACGCGCTGGCCGAGGTTCACAGGTAATCGCCTGGGTCGACATCCAGCAACAGATCTCGCAACGCCGCGCGCAACCGTTCGACCTGCAACGGCGTGAGCACCACATCAAGACCATCTGGAGTGGTCAGAACCATCCTCCGTCCAGCGAACACAAGCGTCAGTTCGCGATCGCTGCCCTGTTCGTCGGAGCATGGAAGCACGCATCCCGCTGTATTCGCGGGGATCTCATCCGTGGCGAGCATCGAGGTCCTCCTTCGCGCCGCGACCTTCCGGCATACGCCGGATTCGGTAGCCAGCGCCGGGAAGTTAGCCGAGGGCCACCGGTTTCGCGCAGTCGCACACCCACGTGGCCCGTCTCCTTCTGATCAGATCGCTCCGACTCTCATCGCATAGGCCACCGCGTGTGGCCGGTTGCGCAGGTTGAGTCGATTGGTCACCCCATAGACGACGTTCTTGACCGTCCGCTCGGAGTAGCACAACTGTTGTGCGATCTCCGCGGTGTCCAGTCCGTCAGCCATCAACCGCAGTACGTCTACTTCCCGGGAGGTCAACCCGGATGCGTTCAAGCCTTTCGGGGTCAACACTTCCCGCTGCAGGTAATCGACCTGCTTGAGTAACTCGCCCAGCAGGTTGGGTGGCATCATGGCGCCACCCTTGGCCGCGGCGATCACGCTGTTGATCAGCCTCGATCCGGTAGCCGCGGTGCGCGGCAGCACGGCCACGACGCGGGATTCGACCGCACCGAGCACATCAGCCGGGTTGAGTTCGTTGGTGACCAGCACTCTGGGCATCGACCACTGCTGTGCGGAATGCCGCATATCGGTCAGAATCTTGGCATTGACGCGGTCTGCGGCGAACACGATCACATCGGCTTCAGCGGGGTTGGCCACCACGAAGAGCTCGGTCCGCGTCTTGAGGAAACTCGTCAAGCCCGCCAGGGTAATCGGATCCTCGGCCTGCACACCCACGCGCACTCGGTTCATCGGGGCCTCCCACACGCTCTGTGATGTCTTGATCTCAGTGTGCGAAGACCGTCTTCACAATTTCTCTACATCTTCTCTACGTTTGTTCTTCCTGATCAGAACTGCTGCACGGTCAGGCTACACCGGCTCCACTCGTCGAGCAGGAGGTCGATCCAGACGACATGCAGTTGGGCGGCCTGTTCGTTACCCGCCGCACGGCACCACAGGACGTACTGGCGGGCGTCCGACATCTCAGTCTCCAATTGCCGCAACACAAGCCCGCCATCCTCGGGCCGTCCTTCCGTTCCCAACACGTTTCCTCCCCGTCATGTCTGGACAACCAGGCGAGTTCGCGCCGCACGGAGCAGCCGTTGGGCGAACGTACGCGCAAATGCGACCGGCCTCTCCCCCACAAGCCAGTTGCGGTCACGCCAACCGGACGCCGCACGAACGGACAATCGGCGTTCGGGGACTGCGTCGGAATACTGGCGAATAGTTTAGCGCCCGCGACGCGGAAAACAGAACGGATCTGGACAATGGTTCCGCTCCGCGCACGAAAATACGAGAACGCGGTCACGGGCTACCCCGAATCGCCCGTGACCACGTCCCGTGCCGGCGTTCCCTAGGCGCGGACAAAGGGCGCACCGACGTTCTGGAGGAGCCCGGCTAATGATCCTCGCCGGTTCCCTCCAGAGACTTCGCCGCGGCCACTCGCTTGCGGACGCAGAACCAGCCGATCACCAGCGCGATTACAAGCACCGGCACGCACAGCAGGGTCATCCGTCCCGCCGGGACGTCGAACCACATCAGGATCGCGACGGACAGCAAGAACGCGATCGTGACGATCTGGGTGACCGGCGAGCCTGGCAAGCGGTAGGTCGGCCGCGTGACTGCTCCGGTCCGCGACTTGCGCACGAACAGGAGGTGACACAGCATGATCATGCCCCAGGTGGTGATGATCGCGATCGCGGTGAAGTTCAGGACGATCTCGAACGCATCAGCGGGCACCACGTAGTTCAGCCCCACACCGAGCACGCAGACCGCGCCGGTGAGCATGATCCCGCCGTAGGGAACCTGGCTGCGGTTCATCAAGCCGGTGAACTTCGGAGCCGAACCGGCTGCCGCCATCGAGCGCAGGATGCGGCCGGTGGAGTAAAGCCCCGAGTTGAGGCTGGACATCGCCGCGGTCAGCACCACGAGGTTCATCACGTCACCCACGGCCGGAACTCCGACCTGCGACAGGACAGTCACGAACGGGCTCTCGCCCTTCTGGTACGCGTTCCACGGCAGCAGCATCGACAGCAACACCACCGAGCCGACGTAGAAGATGCCGATCCGCCACATGATCGAGTTGATCGCCTTCGGCATGATCTTCGCGGGGTTCTCCGTCTCCCCCGCGGCGACACCGACCAGCTCCACGGCGGCATAGGCGAACACGATCCCCTGGACCACGAGGACCAGCGGCACCAGACCGTTGGGAAGGATACCTCCGTGGTCCGCGATCAACTGCGGCCCTGGCACCGTGCCACCGATCGGTTGCGCCACAACCAGCAGAACGATACCGACGGCCATGAAGGCGACCAGTGCGCCGACCTTGACGATCGCGAACCAGAACTCCATCTCACCGAAAAGCCGCACAGAGACGAGGTTCAGCGAAAGCACCACCACCAGCGCCGCCAGCGCCAGCACCCACTGCGGCACGGGCGTGAACATGCTCCAGTAGTGCGCATACAGCGAGATCGCAGTGATGTCGGCAATACCCGTGGTCGCCCAGTTCAGGAAATACATCCACCCGGCAACGAAGGCACCCTTCTCACCCATGAACTCCCGCGCATAGGACACGAAGGCACCCGACGACGGCCGATGCAGAATCAGCTCGCCCAGCGCACGCACAACAAGGAACGCGAACACACCGCAGACGGCGTACGCGATCGCCAGCGCCGGACCTGCCTGCGCCAACCGCCCACCCGCCCCGAGGAAAAGCCCGGTACCGATCGCACCCCCAATCGCTATCATGTTGATGTGCCGGGGTTTCAGGGACTTGCGGTATCCCCTGTCGCCTGGGTCAACATGTCTTTCCCGTTCCGGCTGACTAGGATCCTGCAATGTTTGCTTAGTCACAGAGTTCTCTCGTTTCTGGTGCCGTCTCCTGAACAACACGCCAATGCGACCCACGGGAGATCGCCAGACCCGTGCTCGTGACACTTGGAGAGGAATGCTGGGGCCAAGTTTCCGAATGGTCAAGGTCTCCACACAAGAACGGGTTTTCCGGGCAGCCCGCATGTCCCACTGAGGCAACAATTCCTGTTTTGCTCCGAAAATCCTGCGCGAACGAACAGCGCCCGTAGCGCTGCATTTGCCGACGAAGCACCGAATTGTGATTTAGGCCATCTCGGGCAACCAAAGGTGCACGTGGGTGCCGACCAATCGCGAATTACCCGCTTGCTTTCGTAACATCGACGTTACGAGTCGGCTGATGCAGCGACATCGAGAACCGGCGGCGCAAGTCCCGCCACGACAACGACATGTGGAGGCGATCAACGTGAGCACCGTTCGGTGGCGGCCGGTCGACGGCGCCAGACATGCCATGCGCAAGGAGCAACTTCACCGCGAACTCGGCACCGAATTAGCCGCACTTTGCGGTAAGACCATCAAACTGGTCCGACCAAAGGAAACCGACTGGTTCTGGGACAGCTGCCCAGACTGCTGGGCTGCGGCGAAGATCATCAACAGCGCCGCGGCCCGCGAGAGGACGCTGCACCGAGGTGATTCCGGCGAGGGGTGGGGCGCCGTGCCCGTGGTGGGCCAGGACGAGTGCGACTCGGACGATGGTGCCGATTCACGAGCCCATGGTGCCGATTCGCGAGCCCGGTGGTGAAGTTCCGGGTTCGAGATCGCAAGCCCCGGGACGGGATCCCGCCGGGCCGAGTCAAGGCTTGGACGTTGCCGCCCTGCCGTCGGGTCTTGCCGGAATACCAGCACCGGTCGATCTTGGCGCCCTTGGCACTTGTGGTTCTCGCCGACACGGCCGGCGGAGAGGAAACCTTTCCGTCCAGGATCACAAAATCGTGAACGTGGATTTTGGTTCGCTGGAGGGCTTCGTGCCGATCCAGTCCTGGGCTGCCACCCATGATGACCTGTCGAGCTACCGGTAGCCGGTCGCGTTATCACGGGTCGACGTGGGGACCGCACGACGGTCCCCAAACGCCGCAGCCTCAGCAAAGCCTCCGAAAACGGGGGCAGCGGCCAGCGTGCCTCGCGTGTGCCGATACGGCAGGTGACCAGGAGGAGCCTGCCTTTTGTAAATCATCTTTGATCAACTCTTGGACCGAGCTTTACTCAAACCACCCCACTGAATCGACTTTGCACCCGAAAGTGTGTAATTAGGAGCGGCTCTTGGCGGCATGAGCTCGGGTATTGTCACCGCGCGCACTCGAGCGGCTGACTCCGATTGATGCGCCTTGCGCCTCGCTGGGGAATGTACTGAGGACTGGAGCGACCCGATGACAGCCGAACTCCGCATCGAGTTGCTCGGCCCGGTGCGGGCCTGGCGCGGAACCGACGAGCTCGCGCTCGGTTCCGCCCACCGGCGGGCCGTCCTGGCCATTCTGGCGACCTACGCCAACCGTGCCGTCTCGCGGCAGGAACTCATCGACGCAGTGTGGGGCGAGACTCCCCCGACCAGCGCGGAAGGCAGCATCTACACATATGTTTCCGGCATCCGCTACGCCCTGGAGCCCGGGCGCCCACGGCGCTATGCCGAGGAGCTCCTGACCTCGGTGAGCGCTGGCTACTGCCTGCGGATTCCGGCCGAGGCGTGCGATGCGCACCGCTTCCAGGAGCACCGTGATCGCGCCCAGCGCTGCTGGGCCGCACGGGACGCGGCCGGGGCCATTGAGGCATTGGATTCCGCCCTGCGGCTTTGGAAGGGCGAGGCGCTCTCAGGCATTCCCGGGCCGTTCGCCACGAACCAACGAGCGCGCCTCGCCGAATTGCACCTCGCGACATTGGAACGGCGCGCCGAGCTCATGCTCGCCGCGGGGGGACATGCCGAGATCGTCGCGGAGCTGTCGATTCTGGCACGTGAGCACCCACTGCGAGAAGGGTTGCGCGAGCTGTTGATACTCGCGCTCTACAGATGCGGCCGACAGGCTGACGCGCTGGCGGTCTTCCACGAAACCCGCCGAACGCTGATCGAAGAGTTGGGCACCGAACCGAGGCCGAGGCTGCGAGACCTGCACGAGCAAATACTCGCCAATGCTCCCGGACTGGCGCACACCGACGTTCAGGTATCAGTCCCGCCGAAACCGGCGCCACCCAAGGTTGCGTGGGTCGGATCTCCGCAACCCATCCGTCCCGCCAACTTCGTCGGCCGTGCGGACGAGGTGGCCTTCCTGCGCACGGCGGTGTCCGAGGTCGCTGCGGGGAATGGGCAGTCGGTGTGGCTGGAAGGCGTGGCCGGCATCGGGAAATCCTGGTTGCTGGCCGAAGGACTCGCCGAGGCGACGGCGTCGGGCTGCCAACTCGCGTGGGGGGTGTGCGACGAACTCGACCAGCCTTTCACGCTGCACGCCCTGCTGGACTGCCTCGGTATCGAGGCGGATTCGGCGGATCCGCGGCGTGCCGCACTGGCTTGCGCTCTGGGCGGCGGTCCCCGCGCATCGGTTCCCGCAGACTGCCTACCGAAGGCCGTGCACCGCCTGCTCGGACTGGTCAGCGAGCTGTGCGCGGAAGCTCCGCTGATCTTGGTGCTCGACGACCTCCAGTGGGCCGACGAAACGAGCCTGCTGGTATGGCAGCGCTTGCGTCAGGTCAGCAGGCAGCAGCCGCTGCTGCTCATCGGGGCGTGCAGACCCATGTCGTCTCGGCCTGGACTGCAGCGACTGCGCGCCCACGCAGAAGCCGAGAGCGAGGCTCTCGTGCTCGCGCCGTTACCGGATTCCGAGGTGGGCGATCTCGTCAGGAAGATCGTTGGACTGCCGGTCAACGCCGAGGTGCGGAACCTGGTCCACAGCGCGGGTGGAAACCCGCTGTACGTCCGGGAGATCGTCAACGGTCTGCTGCGCACGGGCTCGATCGTCTTCACCGACGACAAAGCCGAGACCGACCCCTCGTTGCGAGGGGTGGTTCCGGACGTCGTGCTCTCGGCGATCGGGAGCCAGCTGGCGTTCTTGTCCGGCCCGGCCGCGGATTTCCTGCGTTGGGCCGCACTGCTCGGCGAACGCTTCTCGCCGGCCGACGTGGCGACCGCGCTGGGCAAGCCGGCGTCGGAACTGAGCGAGGTGATCGACGAGGCGTGTGCCACCGGGCAGCTGAAGGAATGCGGTGAAATGCTCGCCTTTCGTTATCCGGTGGTGCACCAAGCCTTCTACAGCCGGATTCCCAAGGCCGTCCGGCTGGCGTTGCACCGGCAGTTGGCAACAGCCCTGGCTCAGGCCGGGGCGCCGGCCGAGCGGATCGCTGGCCAGTTGATCGCAGCACCGGAGCCGGTGGATTCGTGGGTGGTCGACTGGCTGCTAGCCAACGTCGCCGTCCTGGCCAGCAACGCGCCGCGCACCGCGACGGCGTTGTTGCGCGCCGCGCTCAACCGCGTATCGATTTCCGGTCCGGCGCGCGAGGAACTGGCGGCGGCCTTCGCCCGACTGCTGTTCTCGCTGGGCCGAGTGCCGGCGAACACAGCTCAGTACGTGTTGGCCAGGACCACCGACAGTTTGCTCGCCGCGGAGGCACGTCTGATCCTCGCTTACAGCCACTACCGCAAAGACCAGCACGATGCCGCCCTCAGCACGCTTCGTCCGGCGATGCGTGACGAGCATGTTGCCGATAGCTGGAAGAGGCGGGTTCAGCCCCT
The DNA here is from genome assembly GCF_012277335.1 of Saccharopolyspora sp. ASAGF58. Lineage (NCBI taxonomy): Bacteria > Bacillati > Actinomycetota > Actinomycetes > Pseudonocardiales > Pseudonocardiaceae > Saccharopolyspora > Saccharopolyspora sp. ASAGF58. The sequence goes on from NZ_CP040605.1 coordinate 7,977,669, forward strand.
GCTCGCCAGCTTGGACTCCGCCGACCCGGCCGTGGTGCCGAAGCAACGCGTGGCGCACGGCTCGCTCGACCGACCGGATGCCTTCTGCGCGGTGCCCGAACTGGCCGACCTGTGGCTGCTCGCCCTGCAGGACACGACACTCGCGCTTCAGAGTCTGGACCACCTCAACGATCCCTTGGCGGCTTTGCGAGCTGCCGAGCATTTCGCGATCTCACACACCCTGCCTGGCGAGGTCGCGCTTGCCGGCGCAGTGCACTACTACTGGCTGGGGATGTGGGACGACGCCCTCGCCAGGATCACCGCGGTGACCGAATGTGCACCGGAGACGGAGTCGTACTTGCTGGCGCGGCCAGGTGCGTCCACGATCGTGCACGGAGTCGCAGCGTTGGTCGCCGCGCACCGCGACGACCAGGAGACGGCGTTGGAACACCTGCACTGCGCAGGACAGTGGTCACGAAACGAGTTCCAGCCCGGCGTCGATTTCGTGCTCGCGACACGGTCGCTGCTCGCCGAGCAGCGGGGCCGGCTGTCTGAGGCGCTGGCCTGGCTCACCCCCGTCATCGAATCGGACTTCGCGCCGATGGTGCATCGTTACCGATGGCTTCCCAGAGTGGTCCGGTTGGCGACGCACCTGGGCAAATTTGATCAGGCACGAGCCGCGCTGCGGGTGTGCGAGTCCGATTGCATCCGAACCCCGTCACCGTCACGTGAGGCCGCAGTCGCACATTGCCGAGGACTCGTCACCCGCGCTCCCGGGGAGGTCGTCGCGGCGGCAGACCACTACCGGTGCATTGGCCGCAGGATTGAACGCGCCGTCGCCGACGAGGACGCCGCAGCCCTGCTCACCGAGCGTGGTCTTGTCGAGGAAGCCCGGGCCGCACTGATGTCTGCCCTTTCGGCATTCACCGATGTGGGGGCGTGCTGGAACGTTCGACGCGTCGAGTCCCGGATCCGAGAGCTCGGAAACCGCCGAATCGCAGCCGCACCAGGGTCACATCAGACGTCCCCGCCGCCACAGTAATAGCTGAAGTACATCAATGATCTTGGGCGGCTCTCGGTGGGTTTCCTCAGGCCGCAGTGGACGCTGGGCACTCCGGCGTCTTGTGTGAACACTACGTTGCGTCGATTCGGTTGCGCGCCAACGTATCTACTGAGGACGGTGACGATCGACCGGGTGGCTGGGGCACCGGTGCGGCATCCGGACATCGTTGCGGCGCTCCGGCACTACGGCTGCAAGGCAGTAACCGCTGGCCGGCCGCTGAAACTACTCCCCGAACACGCCGGGAACGCCGTTCCCGTTACAGATCCCCGACAGATCCCCGACAGACCCAGGGCGTGTGCAAGGTTGATCTGAGGGTTGCGGCGGGTTTCTGTCCAGGTGGGACGCGAGACGAGGGCGCGGTTTCCGGTGGGAGATCATCGGGTTGTCCAAGCCGTGACGGCCTATCCAGGAGCCGCGCTCTTGTGTTCTTGGCTTCCCAGGTTCGGGTTGTGCTTGACCGGCCCACCGTCACAGTCGAGTCCTTGCGGGGTCGTGTGGACTGTCTCTGGCGGGCTCTGGAGGCGGTGGGCGGGGAATCCTGTATGGGTTGCCGTTGCTGCCGGCCCTGGCGGTGCTGGCGGTGCTGGCGGTGACCGCCGGTGCGAAGACGTTCATCGAGTCCGCCTCGGCGGCGAGAACCCGCAAGTTCCATTGAAATCGAACCTTCGATTTCAATGGAACTTGCGGACCGTCGGCGTGTCGCACCCCGACACGCCGATGCCTGTGGACAACCTCCGCAATTTCAATGGAAATCGTGGGCGGGCACGGACGTGCCAGGGCCCGCAGCCTGAAAGGTCCTTGTTCTGGACGGAAACCTGCGAACCGATCTGCACGGGGCCCGGCTCGGGGCCCGGCAGGGCGTCCGGATATGGCGCTGGCGCCGCCTGAACGGCAAAGCCGCCGGTATCGAAACGGTCCACCACCTGGCCAACCTGCCACCCACCTCCCTATCCGAAACTACCTAAACCGGACAGGTCAACCTTGCACACGCCCTGCCGACAGACCCCGGAAGCGAAACAGCCGGACATTAGTGGTCGCGATGGTCTTTTGGAGTGTGGCCGAAATGCTGGCGGAATGCCTTAGTGAAGGTGTGGGCCGAGTTGAATCCGGATTCGTAAGCGATTTGGGTGATGGTTTTGTGAACGTTGGCGGGGTTCTCGAGTTGTTGTTGTGCGTAGTGGAGGCGTTCTTGGCGAATTAGTTCGCTTGGGGTGGTTCCGGCTTGGCGCAGAACGGTTTGGATCTGTCGTTGCGACCAGCCGAGTGCTTGTGCGATGGATTCCGTGTTGAGTCTAGGGTCTCGCGCGTTGCCGCGAATGTGTTGGCGTATTTGGATTTCGATCTCGCGCGCGTGGCTTGTCGGCGGCTGGGTATCGCCGAGGGCGAGCAGGCAAACCAGGTCGGTGAGGTGTTGGCTTGCTCGGTCGAATTGGGTTGCAGTGAGGGTGTGGCGTTCCGTTTTGAGGGTGACGAGGCTGGTGTGGATTAGTCGCCCGAGACCGCGGGTGAGGTCCATTTCGGTGTTGAGTAGTGCGCCGCGACCGAGACGGTGGTCAATCTCGCGCCTGGGCATGGTGAGGATCATGCCCTTATGACGGGATCCGACGCCGAGGTCGAACGGAGTGTTCGTGGTGAACAGCGCGCCGGTGCCGACGGTGAGCATACGCTGGTTGCCAGCGTGTCGTAACGCGAGCGTGCCGCGGGTGGTGACGACGAATCTGTACCGCTCGTCGGGGCCGGTATGAATATGGCGCTTGGTGCGCTGGACCCATTGCGGGGTTGAGACGCCCCAGGTCACGAGTTGGTAGGACCGGGTGCGTTGGCAGGTTGCGCGGCCTTGGAAGTCGTCCGGCCGGAGGACTCGGGAGTTGGCGGTGCAATGGAATGAGCTGATCCGCTCGCACCAGTATTCGAGCTGGTCGGCGCGTGGCCGGTCCACGCTGGTGGTATCCACGCTGATGGTATCCACGTGGTAAGTCGGTGGCATCGCGGCCTCGGGCTGTATCAGGGACGGATACCGGGAAGTCTAGGCCGTGTGCCTTGGCGCCACTAGACCGTTCAGTGGCAGGAGAACGCCCGTGAGTGTTTGCAGGTGCCATAGCACCCACAAACACTCACGGATCCGGGCGGCCCGCCAGCCGCCGGCTAACCGCGCTGGAGACCTTTCCCGATCAAGTAAACCGCCAACCGGCCCCGACAGCGCAGTCGTGCGCGTGTGGGCCGTTGTCGTGCGTTTCTAGGCGTAACAACGCCCCACACGCCCTCTTACAGTCGCCTTACCCGCACCAACAGGGACTCACAGAGAGGTAGGCATGGCCACACACGCCTTGCTGTATCGATTAACGGACAAAGAGTCGGATCGGTTACCGCCGTATAACGAGCTGCGGGAAACCGGGAGCGGGCGGGAAAATCAGACTTTCGGCTCGGAGCATTCGTGGCATGGCGCGTCGAGTCACCACGAACCCGACGATCCCGAGCATCGCCGGTTCGTGCGCCCGGTGGCGGTTATCGCGGATATCATCGGCGCAGATCCAACCGAGCAAGCAGATTTCAGACCTTGGTCGCAGGCGCTTGCCGCGACTTGCGCTCCCGGTATCCACGGCGAGGCACCGGACACAACGATCCGCACTGCGAGCGAACTGATTGAAGAAAGCGCTGCGCGCCGTGCTCGACAATCCTGGAAAGATCCCGGCTGTCCTACCTACCGAAAAGACTGACCAAGCTTAGGTAGCGAAGCGCCCTGGCATTTCCAGAACGAGCACCACTATGCAGGAAAAAACAATGGAAAAAATCCGCGTGGTCATTCACTCGCCGGATCACTTGACGCACTTGGGACTGGCCAACTGCCTGGACGGAGACAAGCAGATCGTCGAGACCGGGGACGACAAAGCCGATGTGGCCGTGATCGTCATCGAAAACGCCGACATATCCACGATGAAAGAGCTGCAGCTACTCAGGCCCGAGGCTGCCACTCCCCTGCTCCTCATCGTGGGCGGCCGGTGGCACGCCGACATCTCCGCTGCGGTAGAACAGGGTGTTCGCGGAGTCCTGTGGCGCCGACATTTCTCCGCTACGTCGTTCGTCCAGGCCGTTCGTGCCGTCGGCAGCGGTGGCGGATACTTCCCCACCTCACTACAAGGCGCACTCATCGAGCAAATCGTGCACACCTACCGCGAAGTACTCGCACCGCAAGACTTGACCGCTTCCGGGTTCACCAACCGCGAAATAGATGCGCTCCTCCTCGTCTCCGAAGGATTCGATCTCCAACAAATAGCCGAGAAACTGCACTACTCAGAACGCACTGTCAAGAACATCCTCTACCAGTTCATGAAGCGGTTCAACCTCCACAACCGCGCTCACGCCGTCGCCTACGCAATCCGCTCAGGTCTCATCTAACCGGATAACGCGGCCAGCCGGCCCGGAAAGCGGAGCATCAGGGCGCATGCCTGGCGTGGAGCCCCACGGGACCCAACTCGTGCGCCCTCTGCCCCGCTCATCCGGTTACGCAGCCACCTACTCGACAATCCAGCCGTGCTTCGCCGCCAGTGCAACGAAATCCTCGCGAACTAGCTGAATCTGCTCAGCGGTCAGACCGGGAAGTCGCTGGAGAAGCTGTTCAGTTACCTCGCTCCGCAGCTCATCCTCGGTTAGGACGTCGCACATTTCCTCCGCCTCCGTCGACTTCACGGTCGGCGGGGCGGCAGGCTTCACGGTCGGCGGGACGGCAGGCTTTGCGGCAGGCTTTGCCTCATTGCCACCATTGCCTTCCACGACATGGACGTTATACGCCTTGAGCCCCCGTTGGCCCTCCATCACCTCGAACGTCACCCTGGTACCGATCGCGAGCGAACTCCAGCCACGCCCGAGCGAGTCGATGTGGAAGAACACGTCTTCCTGAGACCCGCCATCCTGAGCGATGAACCCAAACCCGCGCTCTTCCTCGAACCGAACAATGCGACCAGTCAACACCGGAAAACCTCAACCTCCCGAAACACCGTTGCGCTAGAACCTGCCAAAGACACGTCCACAACTCGAGAACCGACACAGAAGCCTGCCCGAATGGCTTCGCAACGGTGCCCAGATTTCCCTTTCCTGGTCATCGCCCCAGCCAGATCAGGTCTGCCTGAACGAGGATAGATCTTGGAACAGCTCCAACGAGGCTGCGACGTCGATCGCGACGTCGATAGGGTGCCCGCTCAACGAAGTTGACCACGTGGGACAAGGTCTTGCTTACGAGATCTATTAGATGTACCTCCACGTACTGCGTCCAGTATTGCGACGCGTGCGATGTGGTCGCCGCATTGGGCATATACCAATGTGAAAATAGTCGCATAAGGGTGCGTCGGGTTAGCGTACGACTGCACGTTTGTACACGCCGCGCTGCCCGTTTCGCAGGACCTCCGCCGATGCGGGTTGGGCAGGCCGCAAGTCCGCTGCCGCGGTGGTGAAGGCGGCGCGCACCACCGGCCAGGAAACTCCTGGACTGGCGGCGATTTCGCAGTCCACACGCTTGGCCATGGTCACCGCCGTGCTGCGGCGAGCCTTCGGACTACGCGAGCGGGGCTGGACGGCACCAAACCGGTGCTGGCGGTCATCGACGGCCCAAGGCAGTACAAACGGGCAGCGAAAGCCGCGTAAAGGGCAACGGCACGCCGCTCGCTGTCAGCTTACGGCAATATTGATCTCACGTTGGGCTATACCAGTAAAACTGTTATACGACTCCGCTGCCGGCGAATTGTCGTGGGGTGTAGGGGGTATGCCCGCTGACTCATCAGTCGGACACAGCTTGGGCGAGACCGGACGGACCACACCCGCGACCGCGCCGGGCACCCGGCGTGCTTGTTAGGAGATCCTGGTGCGAAACATCGATTCAGTTCCACCTTCGGCGGGCCGCTTCGGTCCCGCTACCAACTTCTTTCAGGCCGCACGCCTGATCGCCGAATCGGGCCAGCTTTCCTACCGCCCCGCGTTGTTCGATCAGCTTCTTTCGGATGTCTGGTTCGAGGGAAGGGTGTATCCGGCCACCGTCGACGCCGCTGAGCACTTGAGCACCATGTTGCCGGCCGTCGCCCCGGCGTGGCGCCCGTGGTTGGCTCTGGCGCTCGGAGTGTTCGCCGAAGGGCACGCGCCGGACCCGGCCCTACCCGATGCGGTGTACGCCGCGGTCGCGAAGGGTTATGACGGTTACCGAGAGCTCCTCAGCCGGCTGGGGTCGGCGGAGAACGCGGCCAGGACGTCACTGCTGTACCTACTGGCCCACTTCCCAGCCCAGGGCGACCTGATCGAGGGGTTGACGCGGTCTCCGCACGTGTCCGCACCGGATGCGGCACGGGTGGCCCGGTGCACCGAGGACCCGGCTGCCGAATCCCGCTTCCCACTCGGCCGGTGCTGGCCCTCACCGACGCACTGGGTGCTGGACACCCACGAGAAGCAGATCGACCAGGAGTGGCGGGCGAGCCTCGCCCTGCCCGACGAGGACCATCGTGAGATCCGGGATCTGGAAACGATGGCGATCCTGGCGCTCCTCGGCGCGCAGGCGGAGGACGCGGCGGATCGCGAATCGGCAGATCTCCCGGTCCCAGAACGGACACCTGCGGAACTACTCCAGGACACCCGCGATCGTCTCGACGTCCGTGAACCCGCACCTGGCACCCAGAGCACCGCCACGAGTGCGGCAGTGCCGCACCACCAACGCGATGTCTTCTGCTGCCCCGACTGTCTTAACCCACTGGACCTGGCTCTCCAGTCTGAATGTCCGCGGTGCGGCAAACGGTACGAGATCGCCGACACGGTCGTCGACTTCTTACCCGGCACGGAATTCAGCCAGGCGGGGCTAGGCCTGATGTTCCTCAAGGATCCCCTGCACGTGGCCAGATATGAGTCCCACCGGCTCAGTTTCGTGGCGCTCATGGCTGCGGACTGGGCGGGCGAGATCACCTTCGAGGACGAGTACGCGTACCTCCTGGACCATGTCCGCCCGGTGGATGGCCCGGTCCTTGACGTCGCGTGCGGATCGGGCAGGTGGACCCGGCCATTGGCCGACATCGTGGGCGCCAGCCGGGTCGTCGGTGTGGACGTCAGCAGGGCGATGGTCGATCAGTTCCACGCCGCGCTTCCCGGAATCCCGATTGGTCGCGCGAGCGTGACCAGCCTGCCCATCGCCAGCGGGTCGGTGGGTGCGGTTAACTGCTGGAACGCGCTCCAACTGTTCGGGAACCCCTGGGCCGCGCTCAGTGAGATGGCCCGTGTCCTGCGGCCGGGCGGTTCGCTGACCCTGCTCACCTTTCAGACCGCGGCCCGGCCCCTGCAGAGACATTTCCAACGGCGTCACGAAACGGCGTTCAACGTGTCCTCCTTCGATCGAGACGTGCTGACGAGCCGGATCCGTGAAATGGGGTTCGAGATCATCGACAGTTGGTCCCCGAACAATTACCTGTTCGTCACGGCCCGCCGCCTGACCTCCGGCGCGAGCGACAGCCCAGCGAAGTCGGAGATCTGAAGTGCCAGTGTCATGCCGGCCCGCAGCGTGCCGTTGACCTGGACGCCGATACCCGCAGGTGGCCCAACACCGTTGGTACCGGCATCATCGCGGCCGAGCGAGATTACCCACCGCGGCGGCGAGCTCGAGCGCTTGATCTGCGTTCAAGCGCGGATCGCAGGCTGTCTCGTACCGCCGCCCCAAATCGTCTACGTGCACCGGCGGCGTTCCACCGACGCATTCGGTGACGGCCTCGCCGGTGAGCTCCAGGTGCACGCCGCCCGGATGTGTACCCAGCTCGTGGTGCACCTCGAAGAAGCCCGTCACCTCGTCGAGCACATCGTCGAGGAGCCGGGTCTTGTAACCACCGGGCGAGGCGAATGTGTTGCCGTGCATGGGATCGCACACCCATGTCACGGGTGCGCACTCAGCGGTCACCTTCTCCACAAGTGGCGGTAGCATGTCACGGATCTTCTTCGCGCCCATTCGAGTGATCAGTACGAGCCGACCCGGCTGACGGTCTGGATCCAACCTGTCGATCAAGGCCAGCACGTCGTCGGAGTTCGCCGTTGGACCCAGCTTGACGCCGATCGGATTGCCGATACCGCTGGCGAACTGCACATGCGCACCATCGAGGTTCCTTGTTCTCTCGCCGATCCACAGGAAGTGGCCCGATGTGCCGTAGCGCCGCCCAGTCAACGGGTCCGTGCGGCAAAGCGCTTCTTCGTAGGGAAGCAGCAAGGCCTCATGACCGGTGAAGATCTCGCTGCCGCTCAGGCCGGACTTGCTTGTTCGCGGAGATGGCAGTCCCAGCTCACCGCTCGGTGTGCGCTCATCCAACTTGCGAAGCTCGGCCAAGGTGTCGGCCGCCGTCCCATACGCCTGGAGGAGCCTGCGCGGGTCCGGAGTCCGTGCTTCGGCTGTGAACGCCTGCCCGTTCACAGCGTCGCCGCGGTAACTCGGCAGTGTTGCTCCAGCGCGGGTTTCAGTGGGCGACGACCGGGGCTTCGCGTACTGCCCTGCGATGCGGCCCACCGTCACCACCGGTAGGTTCGCGCTACCGGCCAGGATCTCGGCCATCTGGCGCAGCAAGCGCACCTTGCGGCCGATGGTTTCCGGGGAGGTCGCTGCGAAGGTCTCCGCGCAGTCCCCTCCTTGGAGCAAGAAAGCTTCACCTCGCGCGACCGCGGCAAGCCGGTCCAGCAACAGGTCGCACTCCCGGGGCGAAACGAGCTGTGGCTGTTCGGCCAGCCTCGCCACCACGGCCCGCAAAGCTTCCGGGTCCGGCCAGATCGGCTGTTGTGCGGCTGACGGGGAAAGGATCGAGTTCGGTTCTCTCACTTGACGCATTTTTATCATCCTCGGTAAATCCGAAGTAACGCCGCAGCGAAGGCGCTGCCGCCATCGCCGAAACTCACCCGGTAGGTCTCGGTGATCTCCGCTTCCCGAACCGGCTCAATCCGCGGTCCTCCCACATCGGTGCGGGTGCGCTGAACCTGCCGGGACAGGTCTCGGCGAGCAGGCAGCAATTCGATGCCGCGCTGGTCGATATCATCAATCCTTCGGCCAAGCACCGACACGTCGACCTTGCCGTGGACGTACTCGTCCGGCATGGACATGAGAGACATGGCTACCTCCTGGCTACAGCGATGAGATGAGTTTGAGCGGCTGCTCGATATGATCGGCGACATAGCGGAGGAAACCGGACGCGACGTCTCCATCGCAGACTCGGTGGTCGAATGTCAAGCCGAGTTGCACGACCTGGCGCACAGCCAACTCACCTTCGTGGACCCAGGGCTTGGCCACGATGCGGCCCACGCCGAGCATCGCCGCCTCCGGGTGATTGATGATCGGTGTGGCACCGTCGATTCCATAACGGCCGTAGTTGTTCAGTGTGATGGTCGCACCGGTCAGTTCGGACGGAGTCAGCGTGCCGGCCCGAGCGGATTCGGCGAGCCGCCCGATTTCACTGGACAGTTGCGAGAGGGTCATCCGGTTGGCTTTGTGCACCACCGGAACCAGCAGCCCCTTGTCAGTCTGTGCCGCGAAGCCGAGATTGACGTTGGAGAAGCGGATGATCTCCTGGCCACCAGTATCTACTGTGGAATTCAATTCGGGGTACCGGAGCGCGGCGGCGACGCAGATGCGTGCCAGCAGCGCAAGCAGACCAGTCCGATCGGTCCCGGAGCTGAGTACGTCCCTGGCCGCGAGCAGGTCGGTCGCATCGGCATCGACCCAACACGTAACGTCTGGTATCTCACGTCGGCTGCGGGAAAGCTTGTCGGCGATTTTCTTGCGCACCGAGCGAATGGGAATGCGCTCGGCTTCCGTACCCTCGACCGCATCGGCTCGGCGGGCTGCGGCTACCGCTCTTTCGACGTCCGCGCGCAGGACAAGGCCACCCGCGCCCGTGCCCACGACAGTCCGCAGGTCAATCCCGTTCACCCTGGCGAGGCGGCGAACCAGTGGTGAGACCACAGCGACCGGTGCGCCGGCCAGATCCGGCGGGGTGGTATGTGGGACGGATGTGGGACGCACGACGGTGTTCGCGGTGTGCTGAACAGGCACCGGGCGAACACGGCGGCGGTTCCGAGGGGGAACGGCACGGACGCCAGAGCCGACAAGCACCTTGCCCACATCCTGCGACCGCTCGGGCGTGACCTCGACTGTCACCAGAGTGCTGCCAACAGCGCGGACCTCTCCCACCGCTCCCACCCGACTGGTGACTGTTCCCTCGTACGGGCAAGGCAGTTCGACTGTGGCCTTTGCGGTCTCCACCTCGACCACCGGCTGGTCGACCCGCACGTGATCGCCAATTTCCACGAGCCATCGAACGATTTCCGCATCGACGAGGCCTTCACCGATGTCAGGCAGCCGGAACTCACGGATCGGCGACATGTCAGCAGCTCTCCCCATCGGATGGGCTCGACTCCCATTGCAGGCGAGCCACGGCATCGAGAATCCGGTCCACGGAAGGCAGGTGGTGGCTCTCCAGCATCGGTGGCGGGTACGGAATGTCCAGCCCCGCGACCCGCAGAATCGGCGCTTCCAAGTGGTGGAAGCACCGCTCGGTGATGCGCGCCGCGATCTCCGCGCCCGGACCCGCGAAACCGGCAGACTCATGCACCACGACCGCGCGTCCGGTCCGCCGCACCGCGGCGGACACCGTTTCGTCGTCGAACGGCACCAATGTGCGTAGGTCCAGGACTTCGAGCTGCCAGCCTTCCTTGATGGCTTCGTCCGCCGCCTCCATGCACACCGGCAGGCTTGGACCATACGTGATCAGCGTCGCCGAAGTCCCGTGACGACGGACCGCCGCGGTGCCGATAGGATCCACTTCCGGAATGGACTGCGGCGACCACTGAGCTTTGGACCAGTACAGCCTCTTGGGTTCCAGAAAGATCACCGGGTCATCGGAAGAGATCGATGCCCGCAGCAGGCCGTAGGCGTCGGCATGGGTGGCCGGGCAGACGACGTGCAGCCCCGGCGTGTGCATGTAGTAGCCCTCAGATGAGTCGCTATGGTGCTCGACCGCACCGATTCCGCCGCCGTAGGGAATGCGGATGGTGATCGGTAGCTGGATGCGGCCCTGCGTCCGGTTGCGCATGCGGGCGACGTGGCTGACCAGTTGCTCGAAAGCCGGGTATGCGAAGGAATCGAATTGCATCTCCACGACCGGGCGCAGCCCGTTCATCGCCATTCCCACGGCGGTTCCCAAGATCCCCGCCTCCGCCAAGGGAGTATCCGCGCACCGGTCGCTGCCGAATTCGGCGGCCAATCCGTCGGTGATCCGGAATACTCCGCCCAGCGTACCCACATCCTCGCCCATGATGTGCACGGCTGGATCCTCGCGCAAAGCGTCCCGCAGGGCTGCGTTGAGTACCTGCGCCATCGTCATCGAGCGCTGGTTCGGAGTCCTTGCTTCGGGGACTGATCCCGCAACAACGGCCGAAGCTTTAGTCACAGTTGGCCGTCCCCTTCTGCTTGCGCCTGCAGTTCGGCCCGCACCATTGCTTCCTGCTCGCTCAACTGGGGAGTCTTGTTGGCGAAGACGTGCGAGAACAATGTCATCGGGTCCGGGCTAGGCGGGTGGTCGTGGCGCTCGCGCAGGTCTGCTGCGAAGTCGTCGGCCGAGCGCGCCGCTGCCTCGACGTCGGCGTCGTCGAGAACGCCCATGTCGCGCAAGGATCGTTCCAGCACCAGGACCGGGTCGTGCCCGCGCCACCGGTCGACCTCCGAGGGGTCGCGATACCGGCTGTCATCGTCGGAGTTGGTGTGCGGATCGATGCGGTAGGTCATCGCCTCCACCAGGGTAGGTCCGTCGCCGTGCCGAGCGCGTTCCACGGCTTCGGCGAGAACCTGGTGTACGGCGACCACGTCGTTGCCGTCGACAAGACGTCCCGGCAGCCCGAATCCGACCGCTTTGTCGGCCAGCGCCAGTGCGGCGCTCTGCTTGGCCAGCGGGACGGAGATGGCGAACCTGTTGTTCTGCACCAGGAAGACCACCGGCGCCCGCATAACCGCAGCGAAGTTGACCGCCTCGTAGAAGTCACCTTCGCTTGTGCCGCCGTCCCCCACCATCGCGAGGGCAACGGTGTCCTCGCCTTTCAACCGAGCGGCCCGCGCGAGCCCGACAGCGTGCGGAAGCTGGGTAGCAAGCGGTGTGGTCAGCGGGGCAACCCGATGCGCGTAGGGATCGTATCCGTGGTGCCAGTCCCCACGCATCACTGCCAAAGCCTCAACGGGGTCAACGCCTCGGACAATTGCGGCGAGCGTGTCGCGGTAGGTGGGGAAAAGCCAGTCCTGCGGTGACAAGGCGCGGGCGGCCGCGACCTCACACGCCTCTTGCCCGGTGGTTGATGGGTAAACGGCGAGTCTTCCCTGCTTCGCCAACGCCGTTGCCTGCAGGTTGTAGCGTCGACCCCGCACAACATCCCGGTACAGGGTCCGCAAGAGCTCGTCGTCGATGTCAGCGGCCTTGGCCGTTCCAAGGACCTGGAACGGCTCCCGTTCAGGAAGTAGTGCGGCAGGGTCGACCTGTGGCGACGGCACCGGCGTTGAGACGGTGACATCGACTTTCTCAACAGTTGTGGTCATGCTGGACTCATCACCGTGTCATCGATGAACTCGCCGACCGGAAGCCGTGGTCGCACCAACTGAGGAACGGCCTCGATTGGCCGGTTCTTCCCCAGCGACTCATGTGCCGCGACGAACTCGTTGCTGCATTGCGCCGCAGCGCAGCCGATTTCGCCGCCGAGTATCACGGCGGCCATGATCTCTGCGAGCTTCTTGGCCTTTCCCGCACCATAGCAGTCCACTATGGAAAGCGTTGAGCGGAAAGCGGGAAGCCCAGTTCCGCCACCAACAGTCCCCACGATGAGGGTCGGCAAGGTTATGGACACCTCGAGATCACCGGACGGCAGGAACTGGCAGTCCACCACTCCTTGTGAACATTCACCAAGGTAAGCCATGTCCTGCCCGAAGGCCTGGAACAGCGCGGCCATGCCGTTGACCGCATGAATATTGAGGGAAGGACTTCCGTGCAGGGCCAGTGCATTCTTGTAGTTCCGGATGTACCTGGCCAGTTGATCCAGGCCAACCCGGGTCATCGTCCGCACCACTTCCTCTTTCAGGACGGTGCGGGCAATGACCTTCTTCCCCTTCTTGCGGGCAGGGATGTTCTTCTTGTCCTCCGGGTACGGCACAAATTCCTCGCGCACCAGGCCGCTGTTTTTCTTGACATAATTGGACACCAGGCTCACGGCCTTGCTGACCATGTTGCTACCCATCGCGTCACCCGTGGTGCACCGCAGCGACAAGATGACGGAAGTACCCGCACAATCATAGGAAATTTCCGCCACCCCGAGATGACGACTACTGCCGGCCGCTATCTCGCGAATAACGTCCTCGCGTTCCCGGCACCACTCGATGAGCCGCGCCGAGGCATCGAGGGAATCCGTGGTGAGCTGGGTGGCACGCAAGAAATAGTCGTCATACACCAGGGTCTCGCAACCTCCCGACCGGTTCATCACCTTAGCTCCGCGCGAATACGATGCGAGCAGGGTGCCCTCGAGGGTGGCCATTGGGACCGCGAAGGTTCCTCGCGCTTCCCTACCCCGGATTTCGAGGGGACCGCACAGTCCAAGTGGGATTGGAACCGCACCTACGAAGTTTTCGATGTTGCCCCGAACATCCGATTCCGCAAGGTCACTTCTCAACGGATCGTAGGATTCGTCGGTCCCGTCGAGCAATTGCTTGATCAAACCAATGCGCTCATCGGAGCTGTGGCGCGAAATCACGATGTCCACAGCCGACTCTCCGGACGGATGGGCGTGGTCGGCGGCCTGGCGCTCTTCGCATCGTTGCATTTCGGTGCCGGCGTCGATGCGCGTCTGGGTCTCGAAGTCTGGACGGATAATATCGAACAAGGTGACCGCTCCCACTCGTGCACCTATGGCCAACAGCAACGGATTCGCCACCGTCTCGACGGGCTCGAGGGTTTCGCTGTCGAGCGCCTCGAAGTAGTCGAGTTCAACGTCACCTGACAGGACTTCCACCGCTATCGCTGCCAGCGCGCGCTCACGCAGAACGGCCGCATCGGTTGCTCCGTTGCTCAGCGAGTCGGCAGCGGCACGCAGCGCGCGGTACAGCGCAACAGCCTGCGGCCGATGGTCACCCAGGCGCAGGTTGCGGCTCGACATCGCCAAACCGTCGGACTCTCGTGCTGTCGGCAACACCTTGACCGACGCCGCAAGGTTCAGGTCTCGAACCATGCGCTCCGCCGCAACCCAGTCCGGCAGGTCCTTCTCCTCGAAGAACACGACGTCCGGTTCAACGATGTCGAACAGCTTCGTGGCGATCGTGCACTTCCCCGGCAACTGGCCGTCCTTGGTCAGCCCCGTGCGCCGAATCACCTCGACCAGCGGCCCGCCCAGGCCAACGGCCGTGGCCAACTTGTCCGGGGAGATCTCCGCCGCTTCCGGAGCGAACAACACGTCCACACCCAGTCGGGCCGCGATCTCCGCATCACGCTGCTCGTCGCGGGGATAGTCCTCGAAGCCGCCTTCGTCGCTGAACTGAGCCGGGTCGGCGAAAGCGGACACCACCACGACGTCACACTCTCGTCGCGCCGCTTTCATTAAGGATTCATGACCCCCGTGTAACGCGCCCTTCGTGGGGACGAGACCAATGTTTCGTCCGCGCAGGCGCATTTCCCTTGCGTAGTCGCGAATCTCGGCTACCGTTCGGACTATCTTCATGGCCAAGGCTCGTCTCCGTATCGCCCGATGCCGACTAAAATCCGTCGCCGCCATCCAGTTAGAGGGCGTCGACCAAAGTTCAGAAACCAAGGCACAGGCAGCGTTGGCTGCTTGCCCAGCGAGATGGGAAGGTGCGAGAGATTGGCACTGTCCCTTCTGGTTGCGAGGGTTCCCTTTGTGAGGTTCCTCGCGAAGGAGGATGCCCCAACCGCCGCCCATTGTCAGCGGCCCGGGATCCGAAAGTGGCCCACTCTGCCCGTAAATCCTGTAACGGCTGCCTGACCAGGCAGCCGACAATGCTCCGATTACGTGCACGTAACGGCTCAGACAGCCCAGTGCGGGGAGCTGCGGGGCAACGGACGCCCAGCATCGGTGATCCCGTACTCGGCCAGCACCTGCCGCTGGCCTTCCGCGGTGCCGCCGCCGTGGCTGCCCATCGCGGGCACCACGAACGGTTTCGCGCCGCAGCCGGTCAGGGCGTCGACGAGGGTGGCACCGAGGCGTTCGTCCTCGTTCAGATAGCGGGACGAACAAGACCGGGGCACCGCCCTGGTACTCGGCGGTGACCCAACGTCATGCCCACGGCGGATTGCGACTATTGCGGGGTTGCGACCATTGCGCCACCTCTTACCGATGACGTAGTTGATCCCCACAACCCGCCACGCTTCCCAGCTGCTCACACCGTTCACGCAAGATCAAAATAAGCGGGCCGCTCCCAGACCAGCTTTTTGCGCCCCCGCGGCGGACGGTCCCGACGAATCTCTAAACCCATCGCTTCCCCGAAGTCCAGGCGTTGCGACAACCCTGGAACCCAAGGACGTCCTGGGCGCTTTACGGCTGAGCGTTCGCCGTGTGCCCACCAACCCCAACCGGCTGTTCCGCGAAAGACGGGGCCTGCGCGGGGATAGTTAGGTCCTGCCCTTCGATGAACTGCTGGAGCTCCGCCGGCTTGATGGCGTAGCAGTGCTCGGGCGCGGGGAAATCCTGTCGGCGTACCCCGGCGGCGTACGCACCGACTGCGTCGATCATCGTCGTCCGCACGTCTGCCCAGCGCTTGGCGAACTTGGGCTTAAAGCCGTCGAAGATGCCCAGCAGGTCGTGGTAGACCAAGACCTGGCCGTCGGTGTCTGGGCCGGCTCCGATCCCGATCACTGGAATCTTCATGCTCGGCATGATGGCCAGGGCGTGTGCAAGGTTGACCTGTCCGGTTTAGGTAGTTTCGGATAGGGAGGTGGGTGGCAGGTTGGCCAGGTGGGTGGCAGGTTGGCCAGGTGGTGGACCGTTTCGATACCGGCGGCTTTGCCGTTCGGGCGGCGCCAGCGCCATATCCAGATGCCCTGCCGAGCCCCGAGCAGATCGGTTCGCAGGTTTCCGTCCAGAACAAGGACCTTTCAGGCTGCGGGCCCTGGCACGTCCGTGCCCGCCCACGATTTCCATTGAAATTGCGGAGGTTGTCCACAGGCATCGGCGTGTCGGGGTGCGACACGCCGACGGTCCGCAAGTTCCATTGAAATCGAAGGTTCGATTTCAATGGAACTTGCGGGTTCTCTCCGCCGAGGCGGACTCGATGAACGTCTTCGCACCGGCGGTCACCGCCAGCACCGCCAGGGCCGGCAGCAACGGCAACCCATACAGGATTCCCCGCCCACCGCCTCCAGAGCCCGCCAGAGACCGTCCACACGACCCCGCAAGGACTCGACTGTGACGGTGGGCCGGTCAAGCACAACCCGAATCAGGGAAGCCAAGAACACAAGAGCGCGGCTCCTGGATAGACCGTCACGGCTTGGACAACCCGATGATCTCCCACCGGAAACCGCGCCCTCGTCTCGCGTCCCACCTGGACAGAAACCCGCCGCAACCCTCAGATCAACCTTGCACACGCCCTGAGTTGGCACCCCTGGAGATCGTGGTGGTCAACACTTCCGCGGGGATGAAGTACGGCGCGGACGACTACGTGTCCTCCGGCTGCGGTATGGGCCGGGAGGCCAGATTGTACCTGCTGGAACGAGGCGTGCGACTGACCGGGACCGACGCGTGGAGCTGGGACGTGCCGTTCGTGCACACAGCCGCCAGGTACGCGGCCGAAGGCGATCCTTCGGTGATCTGGGAGGGACATCGGGTGGGGCGCGAGATCGGGTACTGCCACCTGGAGAAGCTGCACAACCTCGAGTCGTTGCCGCCCACCGGCTTCCTGGTCTCCTGCTTCCCGGTGAAGGTCCACGCCGCGTCGGCAGGGTGGACCCGGGCGGTCGCCATCTTCGAGGATTGATCACAAGGGGTGCCGCCTCACCCTCGACTGCGCCTGACAGGTCGGGGGCGGTTCTTCGTCCTGGCCATGCGGCCAGAACGAGGACACGTTCGCGGCCCCTCAGTCGAGACAGAACTCGTTGCCCTCGATGTCCTGCATCACGATGCACGACTCGTCGTAGCCATCGGCAGGCAGTAGTCGCACGCGTACCGCGCCGAGGGCGATCAGTCGTGCGCACTCGGCCTCAAGTGCGGTGAGGCGCTCTTCACCCACGAGCCCGGTGCCGACCCGCACGTCAAGATGCAGCCGATTCTTGACGACCTTGCCTTCGGGAACGCGCTGGAAGAACAGCCGCGGGCCCACACCTGAGGGATCAATGCAGGCGAACGCTGAACCCTGACGTTCAGGCGGCAGCGAGCGATCGAAATCGTCCCAAGTAGCAAACCCCTCCGGTGGCGGCGGTACGATGTACCCCAACACCTCGCACCAGAAACGAGCGACGCGCTCAGGTTCTGCACAGTCGAAGGTGACTTGGACCTGCTTGACCGACGCCATCGGTCCACCATAGTGGCGCGCGTTGTTCATCGAAACCCCGGATGTCATCGCCGCGCGCGTCGAGGTCTCGCGTGAAACTCATGGCCGCCGGAGCCGTGGTCTATGTCGTGGCGTCGTTGACCGTCTTCATGGCTGGCGCCACGGGGGTACCGGGGTTTCGTCACTATCCAAGCCTTGACCAGGTGTTGATCCATCTGCCTGGGGAAGTTCAGGGCTGGGTGCTCAATGGATTTCCTCTCGTTCAGTAGTTGATGAAATAGCATGAAGGACACCGGGTCGTGCGCGGCATCAGTGCCGTCGAGGTTCGCGCTGGGCTCGATGCCCTAGCAAGCGACAGACATCACGAGACCTGGGTCGCGGACCCAGCCCGCATCTCCGCCTGGTGTACTGACCTGGGAGGCCGCGGGCACGGCGAGCGGGTAGGCCGTCGAGGTTGGCGTGGTCGTTAGACCTGGCCGTTGGTCTGGGCCCGGAAGGCGCGGGTGCGCAGACTAATCGGGCTCTTCGCAGCTTGCCGGAAGTCGTAGTCGGGACGACACAGCCAGTGATCGCCCCATCGCCTGATCCCGAAGGGTCTCGGCCCAGTCTGCGCACGTCAGAGCGCTGTCCGGCACAAGTTCCCGGCAAGACCGGTGATCTGGTCGCATCCGGAGGGTATGCGAGCAGTTACAGTTTCCGGCCAACTGCGGAGAGCCACTAATCGACTCTGACGGGAGCCTCTGATGGCTGCCTACTTGACCTACGTCTGGCGCCCGGTCACGAGAGGGCCGCCACGCTTTCCCAATTGCAGCAACGAAAGTTCCGCGCGAGGAGCGGGTGAAGGCATTCTGCGGAGCAGAAGCGGGCGCGGCGGAGCTGCACGATCGGTCCGAAGTGCACTGGACCCGCGAGGCCCCTCACCACGGCCTGCGACCACCCGAGGACGGCGCAATTTCGCGAGAAATTGACCGTCACCCGGGTGAACGTCAATTTCTCGCGAAATTGACACACCCCTCGCCCAACCGAAGGAGAACCACCGATGTTCTGGATTCAGGCCGGCACGTTCGTTCTGTTCAACGTGCTTATCCTCGCCGCTCGCCACCCTGCTGCCCCCAGACCGGGCCGGTGCGGTGAGCAGGACAGGCATCCCAGGCTGGAACTGCTGCGGCTGACCATCCCGCGCCGGGTCTACACCCGCAGCCACCTCGACGTGGTCGCGGACAGCGTCATCCGCACCGCCCAGCACAGCCGGGCCGTCACCGGCCTGTCCTTCACACACGAACCCGCGACCCTGCGCTTCTTCCAGGCCCGCTTCGCCCCAGTGCCTCAGGACTCGGGCGACGGGATCGCTGGACCGTATACCACGCTGAACATGCTCGTGGAGACCTGGGGACGCAACTTCACCGCGGCGGAATACTCAGCCTGGATCCGCGAAACCAACCTGACGGTGGAAGGTGTGCGTCCCCCTCGACCGCCCGGGCGCCAGCGGTGTGCTGGTGGCGCGCAAACCGTCGTCGCCGTTCCCTGCCCCGCGTCGGACCGCCGCCACTGGGACCTTACCGGGAGTCCACTGCGGACGATGGAAGGCCGCCTCTCGGTGCGGGGCGGCCTTCTTACCGGTCAGAGGTCGTGAGTGTTCATTCCGGCAAGAACCGGATTTGTCACTCACGAGCCACAGCCGGTCACAGCGGGATGTTGCCGTGCCAACCGCGGCCTGCGGGGGCAGCGGCCAGTGCTTCGGCGACCCGGCGGCGGGTGCTCTTCGGGTCGATCACCTCGTCGACCACACCGATCGACATCGCCCGGACCACCCCGCCGGCGACCCGCTCGTGCTCCTCGGTGAGCTTGGTTTCGCGACGCGCACTGAGACTCGCGGCGGGATCGAAACCCGTTGCGCGGCCGGAAAAGTCGACCTGGAGCCCGGCCGGCTCAGGCGTCGGTGGCCGCCGTCGGACCACCTTCGGCGACCTGCTTCCAGTTCTCTTCCACGCCGATCCCCGCGGGCGTGATGAGCCCGAGGCCGTTGACCGCCACCGTGAATCCGGACATCAGACGGTCACTCCCTTTTTCTCCAACGCTTCGAGGATGTCAGGCAACGTGGCCATTTTCTCCATCTCGGCATCGGTGACCTCAACCCCGAAATTCTGCTCGAGCAATTGACCTAGTTCTACCTGCGCCAATGAGTCGAGGCCCAGGTCGTCGAGCGAGGCGTCGGGCCTCAGGGCCGAGTTTTCGACATCGAACCAGCTCGTCAGTAATTCGCCGAGTCGGGTGTACAAATCGCTCATCACGGTCTCCTTCTGGATTCAAGGCGAAAAATTCACAGTGGACTGTCTACCGGAATGTTCGGCCACACCAAGACTGTGGAACCCCAGGACAATCCCGCCCCGAATGCGGTGATCAGCACCCTGTCCCCCGGGCGCAGTTCGCCGCCAGCGGCGGCGCTGGCCAGGACGAGTGGGATGGACGCCGATAGGGCGTTTCCGACTCGATCGATGTTGATCAGAACCCGCTCCGACGCGATACCCAACCGGTTGGCGACGGAGGTCAGGATGCGGATGTTGGCCTGGTGTCCGACGAAGCGATCCACCTCCGTCAACGACCAGCCGGCACGATCGAGCACGGCAAGTGACGATTCCGTCATCCGGGCAATCGCCTGCTGATAGATCGCCCGTCCGGCCATCGATAGATACCAGTCCTCGGTCGGCACCTCGCCGTGACCGAGCCCGGTCGCGGACCGCTGCCGTGAGCCACCACCTTGGATGGCCAGCAGATCCGCTTGCGCGCCGTCGCTTCCCAGGTCGAACGGTCCGATCGCGCCCGGCTCATCTGGGTTTCCGCGACGCAGGACCACCGCCCCGGCTCCATCGCCGAAGATCGGTGCGGTGGTGCGATCCCCCGGGTCGATGAACGTCGAGAACGCTTCGGCACCAATGAAAAGGACACTTTCTGCGACGCCGGCGCTAATGAGCCCGGCGCACGTGGCAAGGCCATAGACGAAGCCACTGCACGCAGAGGTCAGGTCGTAAGCCGCGACAGGGCCCAGCCCGAGCCTCGACGCCACCTCCGGCGCTCCGGCCGGACAGATCCGGTCTGGTGAGGTCGTCGCGACAACGACCGCATCGACCCCGGGCACCCCGGCTGCTTTCAGCGCCCGACCGCCGGCCTCCACCGCCAAGTCCACCGTCGCCACACCGTTGGAGACGGCCCTACGCTGCTCGATGCCCGTGCGGCGCTCGATCCACTCCTCGGACGTGTCCAGCCTCGAGCACAAATCGTTATTCGTGACAACCGCGGGAGGCAACCACGCAGCCAATCCCGCGATAACAGCGCTGACTGCCATCCCGACCAACTCCGTTGCTAAATGAATTGATGGTTCGCACCTGAGCCATTTGAGCTTTTTCACGCTTTTGACGTGCGGCGGAGGGGAGGGTGGATTTGTGCCACTCCAAATACATTCCGGGGGCCGGCCCTCGACTCCACACGGCGCCTGAAGTTTATCCATATCGGCGCGTTCACCGCGCCATATAGAGGCACTTTCGGTCAGCTATGCTGCACGAAAGTACCGCCCGGCATGCAAACCTGTGAGTGCGGCGTCTCGGCAACTCTGGACCATTGCAACCGACGACCAATGTGAACCTCTGGAAACCGCACGAGACCAACCCCAGATTGAAGACTTTGCGGACTCCTCCGACGTCGCACGCGTTGACGGTCTTGACCGAATCCGTCAAGTGGCTGCCCGAAATGGCCGACGATGGTGCCTGGACAACTCTTGTTGCCAGTGCTGCGGCTCGGCCAGTATTGCTCCGGTCAGATCGTGGCCCGGCTGTCTCCTCCTGTCACACCTCCCCCCGGCAGGAGGAGACCCCGCGGGGGCCGGTCGACGGTAGCGTAACCGGCCCCCGCGGGAGCCCCAACGGCAAACGCATCGGGCGGCCCCATCGCTGCAGTGTCGGGTGGCGGGCTATTCCGCGCGGTAACACCTGGCTCGGAGCTGCATGAGGTCACTGATCAGAGCCGTGCTTGATGCCCGAGTAGGCGGCGAGCCAGCCCGTGGCGCAGTAGTCACCGCGCCGTGTGAACAGGGCGATCTCAGCGTGCTCCTCGGAACGGTCCGGCAAAGCGGGTAGCACTGCCTGGCCAGTGTGCAGAATCGCGGTTGCGCGCTTCGTCCCCGCCCAGGTGATGGCGATCGATCCGACTGGGCCGTTCGCTCTGCCCCTGCCATTTTCCGAGCGGAGGACGGCTCCGGTAGCGCGCTCGCGCAGCAGCGCTACGTAGTCGTCCTGTTCGAGGCGGCAGCCTTGCGGTCGACTGGTGGATTCCCAGTCCGGCCTTGTGATTCCGCGTGCGGTGGCGGCTTCCCACAGCTTCGGGACCGCGTCTTCGGCGTGCAGCGGTGTTGCGATCTGTTCGCACATCCACAGCAATCTGCCGGCTCCTCGTGGCGGTTGGCAGCGCCGCCAGCGGATGCGCCTGCTCAGATCGGCAGCGACGATCGCACACCACGGATGGAGGGTGCGGAGATACCCTTGGGTGCCCAGCCAGTGCAGGTATCGCGGTGCTTCTTCGAGCACCGGGTACATGGTCGGGTATGGGATGCCACCGATCTGCCGAGCGCGCGTGTGAAACGCGGAAGGCGTGTTCGCGGCGGTGAGCAGCGTCGCTTTCGCCAGATCGCCGGGCGCGTAACGTCCCTGCCCGGTTCCGGCTGGGCGAACGTCGTCGTGGAGCCGTCCGTTCGACTCGATCAGTCGCAGGACCGTGGTTTTCAGGTCTTCGCTGATCGAGGCCTGGGCGAGTTTCGGAACAATTGTGGACAACGCGCCGATGAGAACTTGCTCGGCAACTTCGGCGTCGGCGGGCACCGGCTCGCCCGCGAGCGCCTTGCGGAGTTCGTGTCCGACCGTAGTCGATACCATGATGCGCGCGGTCACCGTGCCGAGTTCGGTTGGTGCGAGCGCGATGTCGTCGTCGGGGGTGCAGGTGGCGCTCAGATAGCCGCCTTCCACCAGGAAGTCGACGGCATGCCGGAGTGGGGCGAGACTGTGGCTGCCCTGGTGGTGGGCGAGCGTCTGCACCCACCACTGCTCGGCTTCCCGGAGCGAGTGGATGCGTTGTTGCACCGCTTCGGCGAGGATGTGGTCGGGAAGGTTCGACTGGATCTGCGAGTCCACCTTGTGGCCTCGGCTCAGCCGGGCCTGCCAGTGCGGCCGTTCGGTTTCGTTGACGATCAGGAAAGCCCAGCCTTGGTTTTCGCCGGTGCCCACGCGTCCCGCTCGACCGAACATCTGCTGCACGGTGGCGACATCGATGTTGTTCAAGCCGACCTGTGTATCGCGCACGACCACCGCGCGGGCCGGCAGGTTCACCCCGGCCGCGACCGTCGAGGTCGCCACGAGCACGTCGAGGTCGCGTTGCCGGAAGCCTCGTTCGTCGTCTTGTCGGTGATCCCAACCCTTGTAATGCAAGCCGACCCGCGCCTGCCGGCATGCGGTGTGGAGCCGGTCGAGGTCGTCCGGGTGAACGCCATCGATGTTCGCTCCGCGGCTGCCTGCGATGATCAGCGCGGTTTGGCGGACACCTCGCTTGCTGCCGCAGAACACGAGCACGCTCCCGCCGTCCGAGGTGATGAGACCGGTCAGGGAACTGGCCAATCGGGTGCGGGCGGCCTCGCTCTGACTCCAGTCCGAATGCGCCGAGATCGTGGGAAGCTGCCAGGTCAACCGGCTTGGCCGCCACGCCGTGCGCACCAGCTCGGCGTGCAGCCAGTCTGCGATTTCTCCCGCGTTGGATACGGTCGCCGACAAACCCACGATCCGCGTCCGCGCATCGCCGTCTCTGACGCGGGCGAGCAGAGCTTCGAGGACCGAGCCCCGGGTTGGGTCCCCGAGGAGGTGGATCTCGTCGACGATAAGACAGCCCACCGTCCCCAACGCTTCCCGGAACGACGAGGCGCGGCAGATCGCTTCGAACTTCTCAGTGGTGGCGACCCAGATGTCGGCATCGCGCACGCGTTGGATATCGACGCTGTACTCACCGGAGAGCCGCTCCACCCGTAGCCCGCCCTGGCGCCACGCGTCGAGTTCCTGGTTCAGCTCGTCGGTGAGGGATCGTTGCGGCACCAACCATGCTGCTTTGCGCCCGTGCTCCTTGATCGCGCGCAGGGCCGCCATCATCCCGATCACTGTCTTTCCGGTGCCGGTAGGCGCGACGACGACCACGTTCTCCTCGCCGTGCAGAATGTGCGGCGCTGCCTCGGATTGCGCTGGGTTGAGCATCCGGTGGGGCAGGAAACCAAGCCAGTCCGATGGCACAATTTCACTCGCGGGCTTGGACGTGACCGGCCCGGAATCGATCGGCGCGTGGGTGTTCCAAAGTAGATCGTAGGTATCGCGGGCCGCCGACGCCGCCGGGCCGAACGCGCTCGGGAAAGTTCTCGGTGTAGCACGTATCAAGTGGCATTCACCGCTGGTGACAGCCAACCGGCCGTTGTGCGCGAGGGTGCTGATGGTGTCCTGTTCTACGAGGTACCGCGCTGTCCGAACCGGAATACCATCGACGAGCAACTTTTCCTGAAGTGTTGCAAATTCGGCGTGATCGGGCAGCATGACCCGGACGTCGACTCCCGGCGGATGATCCGGAATCGACGCATCCGGGTCGGTGATCTTCATCCAATGCAGCGGCGCGGAGTCGGCGGCTAAGGACATTGCCGAACATGTCCTCCCCGGCTAGCAGCGACTCCTTGATCGCCAGCCACGTTACCGCATGCCGAGTGGGGCCGAGCCATGTCTCGGTAGTCCGGATGCCAGCGAGCGTGCGGGCGCTGGTGCGCCACCACGCGTGGATCGCCGGTCTCGACAGCCCTCGCAGCCCAACGGCCGGTTGCACTGCCACGCGTGGATCGTCTTCTTCGACGAGTCCGGACTGTCGCTGACACCGACCGTGCGCCGCAGCCAGGCACCCATCGGGTAAACGCCGGTGCTCCAGAACCGGTTCAACTGGAAACGTGCCTCGATGGCCGCTGCCCCGCCGCTGCCCTGTGCAACGACTGCGCGTTGTTCTCGATCGCTACCAGGAGGTACCGAGTGGTGGCGGGGCTTCTCAATTCCACGAAGCGCGGATGGCGACGGTAGTGACGCCCGGTCCGAAGCCGACAAGCAGCCCAGTTGCCCCTGGGTGCGAGCTCGCTTGGTGCCAAGTTCGGGCGAGGACGTCCAGGACGGCGACACTGGCGGTATTGCCGAGTTCGCGAAGACTGGCACGGGAAAGGGCGAACAGTTCCTCGGAACAGCCGAGTCCGTCCCTGAGCGCGTCCATAATCTTGGGGCCGCCGGTGTGGGAGACGAGGAACTGCGGGGCCCATTGCGGCTCGGGGCTGTTCGTTCGGAGCCACGCCGCCAGATGCGGCACGGTTTTGATTATGCAGTCAGTGACGGATGGCAGGGTGTCGAAGTGAAAGCCCGCCTCGTCGACGCGGTAGACCATGTCGTCGAGGGAAGCCGGTAGAAGGTACTCCCAGGCGGCACCTAGGCGTAGGCCGCTGCGGGTGTCGTCGGCCGAGACCACAGTGGCCGCGCACGCATCCCCGAACAAAGCGCCGGAGACGAGGCTGGAAATGGTGAGGTCGTCCGCTTGGTAGGACAGGGAAGGGAGTTCCACCGCAACAACCAGGACGTGGGTTGCGTCAGGGTGAGCCGCGAGGTCCTGAGCGGCCCGGGCGAGCGCGTAGGCACCGCCAGCACAGCCCATCTGGGCGATGGGCGTGCGGCGTACGGTGGGGCGCAGTCCGAGTGTGTTGACCAGATGTGCGTCCACGCCAGGTAGGGAGTGACCGGTGCAGTTGGCAACCACCAGCGCATCAATGTCGTTTGCGGTGCAGTTGGCTGCTTCCAGGGCGTCGAGGGCGGTGTTTGTGGCCAGTCCGACGGCGTGTTCGAGGTGAAGACGATTGCGTTTGCTCAGGCCCGTGTGCGCGACGATCTGGTCCAGCGGGATGACGGCGCGCCGGGACCGCACGGTGGTGTTTTCCAGCACTCGTCGGATGGCGGCGATTTTCGGGTTGCCCCGCAGGCGGCGTGTCAAATGGTCCAGGACTTCATTTTGGTCCAGCACATGGGGCGGTAGCCCCACGACTGGGCGAGAGACGATGGGCACTGCTACCCTTTCACGGCCACGATGGCGGCGTTCGCGCCGGCCGCAGCCAGCGGGACGATGCGGGGCTGTTCGAACCCGGCTTCGAGGAGCCACGTTGTGTACTCGGTCTCCGAGTAATTTTTGCCCCCCTCGGTCTCGATGAGCATGTTCATCCCCATCAGGGCGGCGGCTGGAGGGCCGGTGCGCTCAGGGTTCAGCACCAGTTCGCACACGACAACTGCGCCGCCCGGCGGAAGCGCCGCGTAGCACTTGGCCAGGAGCTGACGATTGCTCGCCTCGTCCCAGTCGTGGAGGATCATGCTCAGCAGGATGACGTCGTAGCCACTGGGCAGCGGCTGGTCGTCGAGGAAGTCGCCGGCGGTCGTGTCGAGCACGTTGCCCAGGCCCGATTCCGCGATCTTGTCCTCGGCGAGGTCGCACACGTGTGAAAGATCGAATACGGTGGCCGATAGGTGCGGGTAGCGGCGGCACAGCTCGATCGGAAACGCTCCCTGCCCGCCCCCGACGTCCAGCAGCCTGTTGTGCGCGGCGAAGTCGTAGGAGTCGCCCAGTGCTCGGGCGGTGAACGTGGAGATGGAATACATGGCCTCCCAGAACAGGGCCATCATCACCGGATCTTCGGCCGCGAACGGCGAATCCTGGGTCTCCGGGTCCCAAGTGGCGGGTCGGTTCGTGCGCAGCGCTTGAACCACCCGGTGCCAGGCGGGGTACTCGCGCTGATCGCAGAACCGGACGAAGCCGCCGAAGTAGTAAGGACGGCCCACCACGAGGAACTCCTCCGCGACCGGCGCGTTGCGGTATTCGTTCCCGGTCTTCTCCAACAATCCCAGGGACGCACACGCGGCCAGCAGCAGATCAGTGGGCCGATCGGGCATTCCGAGGGCCTCGGACGCTGCTTCGACCGTGGCCGAGCCGAGGTTGGAGAGCTTGGTGAACAGCTCCAGCTCGACGGCGGCGGCGAAGCTCTTGAAACTCCAGAACCCAGTAGTTAACTGCATCAACGACGCCGGAGTCAACTCGGGAGATTGTTCAACCTGACCCTGGACCTTGATTCGAGGGTGCGGTAGCGGGCGTAAGTCTTCCAACGAGGCGGTTGATTCCACTACGTCAGCCACGGTCGTTCTCCTCTTCTCCGGCGCGTATCTGCACGTTCCCGCCCGCGGCGCGGTGTCCGAGACCTGGGAGAAAACGATCTCCACTGTGGATTCCGCCGTTGATCTAGATGATTTTCCGGCACGCTCGGGGCGGTTGCGGTGAAAAGCTATGCGGCGGACTCAAGGAGAAGAAGGGGGGATCTCTCGGTCTACCCGAAAGTGCCTTCGGGGGTTGCCTGAATGTCTCGTTGCCAGCGAAAGGATCTCCTCTACTGCTGTAGCCTAGCGAGCCCCGGCCAGCCGGACGAGTCCGCCGTCAGTGGTCCCGGTGGGGCCGAAACGCAGGTAGAAGGCCAGCCAGATCGCTGGCGTCAGTGCGACTGCGGCGGATGAACACCCACCGTCGCAGGTCGCTGGGGTGATCCGGATGCTGGGGGGCAGAGTCGCGGAAGCCCAGCCTTATAGAGACGTTCACCGTTGGTTTCCCTGGCCTTCGGCACATTTTTTCCACGCCTGCGCAGGAAGTTCCGTTGCCAGTGCGCTGACCCGGGTAGTCCGGTCCCGGCCGGCACCGGCTGATTCCGGGGCACGGCTACGACGTAGCCGTGCGCCGGGATTGCAGCCAGGTGCGGAACTTCTAGTCCTGCCCGTAGGCCGCGTCGGCGGTTACCCAGCGGGCGGGCCCCCGGCTCCCAGTGCCCGAGCCACCGGCCACCTACACCGCAAGGTCCTCGCCGACCAGAAGATCAACAGTTACCCAGCAGAGATCACCAAGTGCGGCTGGAACATCAGGTGCCGACGATCTCGGCCAGGCCTGGGATGTCTTCCGGGAGCAGGACGCAGAGATCCTCCAGCGTCGGAGACGCCGTCAGACGCAGGCGTTTCGCGTGGCGGGTCACCGCTTCGTCCATGACCTGGCGGGCATAGCGGCCATTGCCGAACGACGTGCCCCGTGGCACAGCGACGAAGTGTGCACGCAGCGCCGCCACCGTCGGCCCGGTGCACTCGTAGCCGGCCGACGCCGCGTGCTGAGTGACGATGGTGACCAGTTCGTCGTTGGTGTAGTCGGCGAACCGGACCCGATGGGAGAACCGCGAGGACAGTCCCGGGTTGGCGGCCAGGAAATCCTCCATCTGCTCCTCGTAGCCGGCCGCCACCACCACGACTTCGTCGCGGTGGTCCTCCATCAGCTTCACCAGGGTGTCGATGGCCTCGCGACCGAAGTCGTTCCCGGAGCCGCGCTGCGACGACAACGTGTACGCCTCGTCGATGAACAGCACGCCACCGCGGGCCCGCTCGAATGCGTCCGTCGTGCGCTGCGCGGTGTGGCCGACGTACTCGCCTACCAGGTTGGCCCGGCCAACCTCGATCACCTGGCCGCGCTGCAGAACCCCGAGCGAGGCGAGAATCTCGCCGTAGAGCCGGGCCACGGTCGTCTTACCGGTACCGGGCGGCCCGCCGAAGATCAGGTGCCTGCTCAGCGACGGCACCGGGAGTCCGGCGGCTTGCCGCTGCCGGGCCGAAGCCAGCAGATCGACCATGTTGCTGACCTCGGACTTCACCTCGGCCAGTCCGACCATCTGCTGCAGCTTGTTGAGCAGTGCGTCGACCTTCTCGGTGTCGGCGGCCGCCGCGCCCGCACCGATTCCGCTGCCGGGCAGCGGCCCGATGTCCTCGGGCAGCAGGCGGGTCATTTCGACCGCGTTGGCATCCGGGACATCGGCCAGGCGGTAGGCCTGTCGCCCGATCATTTCCTCGAACACCTTCCGGGCGGTGCGACCGTTGCCGAAAGCCTCGTCGCGCGGCAGCTTCTCGAAGTAGTTCAGCGCCGCTTCGCGGGTTTCGAACTCCAGCCGGAAGTCGTTTGCCCGGCACAGGCCTTCCACGATCGTGACCAGGTCCGCCGAGGAGTAGTCAGCGAACTCGATCGTGCGGGAGAACCGAGAGCCGAGGCCCGGGTTGGACGCCAGGAACTTCCGCATTTCCACGGTGTATCCGGCCACGATCACCACGACGTCGTCGCGGTGGTCCTCCATCAGCTTGACCAACGTGTCGATCGCTTCGCGACCGAAGTCCGCGCCGCCCCCGCTGCCCGCCGACAGCGCGTACGCCTCGTCGATGAACAGCACGCCGCCCAAGGCTTTCTCGAAGCACTCGGTGGTTTTCAGGGCCGTTCCGCCGACGATGCTGGCGACCAGATCGGCGCGGCCCACCTCGACGAGCTGCCCGGTCCGCAGCACACCCAACTCTGCGAGGATCTTGCCATATAGCCGTGCCACCGTGGTCTTACCGGTACCGGGCGCGCCGGTGAACACGAGGTGCCGGCTCATCGGAGGCATCGGGAGGCCGACAGCGGCCCGCCGTTCAGCCATCTGCTCCAGCCGGGTCAGGATCTCCACTTCCCGCTTGACGTCTGCCAGGCCCACGAGCGAGTTCAGTTCGTCGAGCAGTCCGCCCAGCGGCCCTTCGAACTTGCGAGACGCGGACTCCGGCTTTCCCTCCTGATCGGCGGTTTTGCCCAGCGTCTTGGTCGAGCGGGTGCTCCCGGACTGCTTCAGCTGCTCGGACAACCGCGAGTCGCCGCCACCGGTCGTGTCGCTTTGCGGGTCTTTGTTCCGCTTGCTCTCGATACCGTTGAGCTGCAGGTTGTCCCGACGCACCGAGATGCGCAGGCCGGCACCACCGTTTGATTCGAACAGACATTCCCGAATGTTGATCGGCTCGGTGGACGCGACCACGACGCCGTCGCCACCGTTGCCGGACGCCTCGCACTGCGACATGCTGCCGGTGGTACCGGCCGCCCATTCGATACCGGACCCTTCCGACGCGGCGGCCCGGGTCTGGGTCAGTTCCACCGACGACCCGCTGGAAATCAGCATGCCCTGCTGGCCGGCCCCGGACAGGTCACATCCATGCAGCGTCGCCTCACTGTCGGCGACCAGGATGTTGACCTCGGTGCTGCCCGACACCGTGACGCCGCGCAAGTCGAGATGCCCGCCATCGGAGGCCCGCACACCCACTGCCTCGGAGCCCGTGACCGCCAGGTCCTCGGCCGACAGGCGACCGCGCTCTGTAGCCAGAACTCCGTCCGCGGCCGATGCCTCGATCACCGCACCGAACAGCCGCGCTGACGCACCACCGCGGACCTCGATGCCGCAGCCACCGGATGACACGATTTGAATGTCCGAAAAGGACGGTTTAGCGGAATCGCTAACCAGGATCCCCGTCGCCCCACTGCCTTCGACACGCAGTTCGTTGAACTCCGTGTGCGACTCGCCGACGAACACGCCGACGTCATTGGAACCGCTGACCTCGCACTCGGTGAATGCACCGGCCGACCCGTCCAGCACGTGGATGCCATATCCGACCGGGCGCCTGACCTGGACGCGACGCATCTCCGGCGCGGCCTGCTGCATGAGCACGATGCCCTGTGCCGCCGCGTCGTCGATCGAACAGTCCTCCAGCAGCGGCGTGGCACCGGAAGCCACCAGCACGCCGACACCGTCGGTCTCCACGATGGAGGTTCCAGTGACCTGCAGGGTGCTGCCGCTTTCGATGACGACCGCGGGGTTGCCGGCCCGCACGATGCGGCAGTCCCGCACCGTGCCGCGCGACCGCTCGGCCGCCAGCACAGCACTTCCGTTCACGTCGGTGATCGTGCAGTCCAGGAGTAGCGGGGTGGCAGCAGTGCGGAACACGACAGCGGCGTTCTTCATCTCACGCCACGCGCATTTGTCGAAACTGCCCCCGCCCCTTTCCACGACGATCAGCCCGGCACCCCCGGGGTTGACGAAAGTGCAGGCGTGCGCGAGCACCTCCGCCTGGCCCCGCACAAACACCGCAGCGGCCGACTCGGCCTCCACAGTGCACTCGTCCAACCGGAGACGACCGGACGGCACGTCGATCGCCGACGTTTCAGTACCGCTGTGCACGACGACGATGCCGGAGAGCGCGGCCGATTCGGCGGTCATCTGGACCGCCGGGTCCACACTGGACTCGATGCGGACGGCTCCTGCGGGCCCGGCGGCCGACAGCGTCACGTCGCGGTGCAGGACCACCGATTCCCGATAGGTGCCGGGCTGGATGGAAATGACGTCGCCAGCCCGGGCTGCCGCCACGGCGTCACCGATGGTGCGGTAGCAGTCAGGTCCGGTGGCGGAGACGGTCAGCATCGATCTCGTGCTGCCACCGTTGATCAGCTTGCCTGCCACATCGACTCCTGGGGTGCGGGCGCGAACAGTTCGGCGAGGACGTGGTGGTAGGTGAGATGGCTGAGCACCGAAGGCGGGGTCGTCGACGTCAACGCGTGGTCGACCAGGTCGGGCTCCGGGGACAGCTGGTAACGCTCCAGGTAGTAGATCACAGAGTCGCTCCAGATCCAGGTGCCGTCGGAACGGAAACTGACCGGCACCGGGGCAGCTTGGCCGGGTTCCATCACGTCGTCCATCCGTGCCTCGCTGCTCAGCACGGTCTCTCCGGCCCGTAAGAAGGAGAGGGCCCGTGCCGCGTCAGCATCCGGTAGCCGCGGGTGGTCGGGCTTGAAGTACGGTCCCCGCGCCGGGTCCGCGCCGTCGAATGTGCGCGCGAGACGGAGGCGGGGTGGAGGCACCGCCGTCCACACCAGCTCAGCCTTCTCCAGCGCGGCTTCGTGGTAGGGAGTGAGTTCCGTGCCTTCGGTGAACAGCTCGATCCTGGGCTCGACACCCGATTCCACCAGGCTGTGCTGCGCTTCGGCGGCGAGCTCGACCACGTCGGAGCTCGGCTCCACTTCTCCCAGGTAGAGCCGCACTTCGCTGTCTTCGGATCGCCGAACGACACGCCACAGCCCGAGCAGCCCGCCAACCCGGCTCGCGGCCTCGACGACGATCGCGTCCTGCTGATCCATCCCGTCCTGGTCGCTGGGAGGTGTGCTGAACTCGGCGACCGGCAGTGGCAACTCGGCCAGGAGGGCCGCTTTTTCCAGCTCCGCAGTGCGCACACCGTGCTGGGCGGCCAAGGTTTGGATCAGCTCCATCTCGTGTTGGACCAGCGCCAGCCCTCTTGTCGTGACAGCGGTGACGAGAAGCGCGACCACCTGGTCTTCCTCGCCGTCGGCCAGACAGGTTCGCATGATGGCCAGGCCGTCATCTGGCACCCGGCCCGCGAAGCACAACACGAGTTCGTAGAGATCCTTGCGCTCCACCACGGATGTTGCGTCGGTCACGACGCGCTCCATGCGCCCACTGCCACGGGAGTCCTGGGCATGCCCGGCAACGCGGCGAACCTGGCCTCTTCTTCGGCATCCGGTTCAGCTTCTCGAACGCCGTCACGCGCGGCGGCTGCGGCCTCGAGCTTCTTCCGGATGCGGCTGGCGCGACGCTCGCCGCTTTCGCTGGTGGGGTCCCAGCCAGGAGTCACTTCGGCCAGCAACACCCGAGGCTTGGCGGCCGTGCGGTCGACGTCCACCACCTGAAACACCGTGCCAGGCAGGAACACGACGTCGGTTTGACGCGCCCCTTCGACCAGGCCCGCCAGGCGACGGGACGTGATCGACCAGATGAGCACTTCCACGGCGCCCGGCACGGCCACGGCCGGATCGGCCCTCGCCACCATCGGGGCGGGCTCCAGCAGTTCGGCTCCCACCACGTAGTCATCGACCGCGGCGGCGTCGGATGGGCCACCTCGGACCACGACTCCCTGCAGCGACGGCAACCTCCGCAGGCCGCCGGCCAGGCAGTGCAGGTAGGACCGCTCGATCTGGCCGCCGCCGGATCGGATCGCCTCCACCACTTCGGTCTGCTCGGACGAGGCGAAAATCTGGGCGGCGGCCAACTCCGTCGTCAGGGCTTCAGTGGTTCCGCCTCCCGCGCGCATGCCAGGACGCTCGGCGAGCATCCGTGTCACCATCTGCGTCGCCGCGTCGAACCGCCAGCCGAGTGAAGCCCGGAATTTCCTGCGCTCCTCGTCGGTGCTGACGTGGTCGGCCAGCAGCAGCGGGGTGGCCGCTGGCGCGGGTTCCGGCGCGGCGTCCTGCTCCACGGGTTCCGGTGACGGGTCATGCTCCGCGGGCTCCGGTGACGGGGCCTGCTCCGCGGGTTCCGCAGCGGCCTCCGGCTCCGCGGTTTCCGGTGACGGGTCTTGCTCCGCAGGTACCGCAGCGGCCTCCGGCTCCGCGGGTCCCGGCGCGGGTGCCGGTGACGGGTCCGGCTGGGACGACAGGTCCGTCTCGGGCTGCACGTCCGACGCCGACGAAAGGTCCGGTACGGGAGACGCCTCCGGCACAGATGACAGGTCTGGTATGGGTGTTGCGTTCTTCTGGTCTGAAACCGGTTGGGCGGCTTGGGCAGCAGCACCGCTCTTGGTCGGGGCGGCAGCGGCACTTTCCGGCGCGACCGGCGGCATCGGTTCCTGCGGCGCAACGGGCGCCGCCCATGCTTCCGTCGTGGGCAGCGGCGGCTCGACCGCTGCCGATCCGGCTGCCGATGCCGCACGGACCGAAGGCGCTATCGGCAGGACCAACGTCGGCCCATCATCAAAGTCCCTGAGAGCGTGCATCTCAGGGGCTATGTACCGTCCCAGACGCGGCTCAGTCCGACCGGTATCCGCCGGCGATCCGCCCGCTGCATTCGCGGAAACCGGTGCCTGCGAATCCTGCTGCGCGTCATGATCGGGGCGCGCAACGGGCGGGATCGCGAAAGTGGAGCTTGAAAGCGCCAGCCCGGACACCGACGGGGCGGGAGGCAGGCTGGCTGGCGGGACAGGCGAGTCGTCGGCCGGTGAGAACCGCGAGCTTTCGGCCGGCAGCGGTGATTCTGATGTTACGGGGTCCGGCGTGCCAGATCCGGATCGGCGCCGCCGCTGCCAGCTCGTTCCGACCGGTCGTATCCGACCACGATGGTCGACTGTGACCGGTGCCGGATCGCGGTGCGCAGGCGGCTGGGGGGAACGAACATCGCGGGCACCGCCCGCTGTAGGCCTGCCCCGAGTCGGGACCGCAGCATCGGGACCGCCGCCCACCGCTTTGGGCCGGCCAACGGCAGGCGAGCCCTGCGGCAACGGGGATGTGCTCCGTTGCGCTTCGGGCTCCGCGGTGGCCGGCAGCTCCGGGCCACTCGGCACCTGATGATCGGCGGGTCGGTCGGTCTTTGCCGGGCTGAGCTGGTCGAGCCGAATCGTTGCAGCAGCAGCCTCCGGCGGCACAGCAGCTTTCTGCGGCGCAGCAGCCTCCGGCGGCGCACCAGCCTCCGGCGGCACAGCAGCCTCCGGCGGCACAGCAGCTTTCTGCGGCAGAGCAGCCTCCGGCGGCGCAGCAGCTTTCTGTGGCGCACCAGTCTCCGGCGGCGCAGCAGCATTCTGCGGCGCACCAGTCTCCGGCGGCGCAGCAGCATTCTGCGGCGCAGCAGCTTTCTCCGGCGCAGCAGCATTCTGCGGCGCACCAGCTTTCTGCGGTGCACCAGCCTTCTCTGACGTGGCCCGATGAGGTTTCGGACCGGCCGGAGTCAGCACGTGCATGGGGACCCGCAGTGCCCCACCCAGCCCCACGAGGGAACCCGGGTGGACCCAATGCGACGCCACTAGACGCAGCCGCTGCTGGGCGTCTTCCGGCAGGGAGCGGGCGAACTTCTCGATCGCAGCGAGGGCCCGGGCAGGCACCTCATCGGAGGCCCTGGTGACCGCGGTGACTATCAGGTTCACGTGATCGGGATCTACCGGCAACCGAGTGGCGACGGCTTCCGGTGTGGCAGTGGCCGGTCGCACCAGAAAACCGCATGGGATCAGGTCAACCAGCCAGCCCTCGGTGAGCCAGTACCGACCGGGTCCGGCACCGTGCAGTCCCGGTGCCGGGGCCACTCCGCTGCACGGTGTCGGAGCACCATGCGGCAGGTACATGCTTTCGTGCAGGAACGGCCGCCACGTCGGGTAGCCGGCCCGGTTAATCGCGACCATGCCTCGAGCACCGGCCTCGGCGTAATACGGCATGCCATGGCTCGCGCGCACCGGGACACCCAGGTAAGCGGCGAGCTGCTGCGCGAACGGCACCGGTCCCACCGGCTCGGGTCCGTAGACGGTGAGCACGAAGTTGTGCCGGACCGAAACCGGCAAGGATTCTACGATTCTCGCGACGTCCGCCACGTCCGGTACTTTTTCGCCCGGTGCTCCAACCACGATGCGGAGCCGGTCATCCGGTGGCACGCCGAAGCCGCTGTCGAACAGCGGGGCCGGGCGGGTGTTCGCGGTCCGCACCCACAGGCCGGCCGGGATCGCCACCACACTCGTCCGGTCGGTGGTCTGCGCCGCGAAGTCCTCGGGCAACTCGGATTCCCACGGCGGTGCGGGAAATCGGGGCCCGTCGCGCTTGGTCATTCGCCCGCGCCTGAAGCGCACCCACCCGGCGCCGGGCCCCGCCGAGAAAAGCTCGCCGCCGCGCAGGATGACCAGTTCACCGTCGGGTGCGATCACCTCGACACCCAACTGCCGGGCCAGTCTCGCCGCGAGCGGCGGCGTTCCATCCGGGTTGGCACGACCGGAACCACTCGCCACCAGCCGCACGTTGTCCCGGCGACGGCCGCGGCCACGCGACAGCGCGCCGCTGAGGTCGGTCAGCACCTCGGAATCGTGTGCGTGCAGCGCCGCGTACCCCATCTGGTCCACGACGACTGCCTTGCGGTGATCCTCGGCGGCCACCTTGTCCGCGAACGCCAAGCGAGGGTCCCGGGCCCCGCCGGCGCGAACGAGCACCGACGCACCAGCCCGTTCAACCACGATCGCAGCCATCCGCAACACACCTCCGCGCTAACACCGTCACCTTGTGCACGAACCACAACGTGCGTAGGGTTCACCCAAGTTGGGCTCTTCCATACTGCCCTCGCAGTGTTGCCACGTCACGACACAAAAGTCCTCGACCGAAGAGCCTTTCGGGAAGATCGGGTCGAACAGGCAGATATTTCTACCCATTGCTGCCTTTCGCTTCCGAATCCGCTGCGCTGCCGCTAGGTAGCTTTTCGGAGTTCTTGCCTTCGGCTTAACCATCGGGCCATGAGCCTTTTGGGATGTTATTGACCGAGAACTCAAGGAGTGGTTCTCGTTGGTGTGGCGTGATCGCCGGTGTGCGGCACCGCGAGGTTGTCGCATCAGGCGCAGGAGGACCTGCGGCGCAGAGTGGTCGCGACGGTTCGGGGGATGACGCAGGCTGAGACGGCGTCAGCAGCCGCGCCGAACACGGCCGCGACGTCCGTGACGAGCGACGCCGCGGCTTTCGCCCCGCCTGTGACGACCTCTCGCAGGGAGGCCAGGCCGCGAGTCGGCCCAGCCCTTTGCGCCGCTCAGCACCGTGTCGTGGGTGTGTATGGCGATCTTGGAGGGGCTCTGCCTGGCGTCCTCGATATCCGGCAGCGAGCATCTCCAGTTCTTCACGTGCGCGATGCATCGCTCGACGGCCGATCGAACCTGTGAAATGGTCTCGTTGTTGTGCTTCGTCGCCAGGGGAGAGTTCCGTTCCCCGTCGTTGAGGTTCTTGCGCTGTGGAATGACATTGGTTTCCAGGCCGGACACCGTCAGCAATCACTGATGTGTCGGCCGTAGCGTCTTCCCAGCCGTATTTGGCAAACGCTCTGCGGTGGTATGTGCCGATGGTCTCCATTTTTGGAGTCAAGCCGACACCGAGCGCCGCATAGTTGCCCGCTTGGCCATCTCTTGCTGCCCGCCCGCACCCTGCTTCGAAGTGTCGACATCCACGGCCGCCGCGAGCTCGTGGCGAGCGCAAGGTCGACCTGTCCGGTTTAGGTCGTTTCGGGCAGTAGGTCCGGGGAGTCGTTCGGGCCTGCGGTTGCCGGCGCGGAGCGGGGTTTGGATGCCGGTGGCTCCGGCCTGGCGGTGCAGAGTGATCGCGGTGTTGCGTAGTACCGCGAGGTTCGGGGGTGCGTAGCCGGTGCGGGCCCGGTGGCGGTCTTCGTCGAAGGCGACGTCGCGCATCAGGTGAAGGCGATTTGTTGTGCCCCAATGGCCTTGAACCAGTTCTGCCGGCCCGGCGGGGCTGGCGAAGGTGGGTGGCAAGTTGGTCAGGTAGTGGACCGTTTCGATACCGGCGGTGAAGTTCTCCGGGCTGGTGAAGTTCTCCGGGCTGATGGACAGCTGGACCGTTCGGGCGGCGCCAGCGCCGTATCCGGACGGCCTGCCAGGCCCCGAGCAGGTCGGTTCGCGGGTTTTCGTCCAGAGCAAGGACCTTTCGGGCTGCGGGTCTCGGCACGCCCGTGCCCGCGGCCGCGGGCGCCCACGATTTCCATTGAAATTGCGGAGGTTGTCCACAGGCGTCGGCGTGTCGGGGTGCGACACGCCGACGTTCCGCAAGTTCCATTGAAATCGAAGATTCGATTTCAATGGAACTTGCGGATTCTCTCCGTCGAGCCGGATAAGGCCTGGTCAAACTCACCATGGCCGACCAGGGCCACGCACCGCAGGGCCAACACCCGCGCGAAGGCCCAGCCCGACGGGGTACCCGACCACGAGCGCACTCCGAGCCCGGCGGAGAAACCAGGCCGGCAGGTCCGCGGCATACTCGGGCATACTCGGGCATACTCGGCGATCTCGATAAACGTCTTCGGCCCGTCGGTCACGTTTGACCCCGCCACCTGAAAAAGCCGCCTCCCCCCTCCGGCACCATGATCGAAGAAAACATCACACCCACCCCACCCCAACGCCGCCACAGCACATGGCAGCAACGATGTATGCGGGAATCAGCCCTTGGATCCACCGACGCGGTGACGCGCAAAAACCCGATAACCGGGCGACCTCAGCCGCCCGGCTCCCGAACCACAACACGCCTCTCACAACGAGAACAACGGCTCCTTCAAGCAGCAAGGTTCACGACGCCACTCGAATCCATGA
The DNA here is from genome assembly GCF_012277335.1 of Saccharopolyspora sp. ASAGF58. Classification (NCBI taxonomy): domain Bacteria; kingdom Bacillati; phylum Actinomycetota; class Actinomycetes; order Pseudonocardiales; family Pseudonocardiaceae; genus Saccharopolyspora; species Saccharopolyspora sp. ASAGF58. Next base: position 8,015,344 of record NZ_CP040605.1, read on the forward strand.
AGGCGTCGCTTTCGACGGATATACTCGCGAGTGAAAGGGGAACTGCAGCACGTATTCGTACTCACGAGTCAAAGCGCATGACACGGAACTCGAACGGTGCGGTTTCGATGAGCGGCTGCGCACGCCCATCCATCGGGTCAAACAGCCGAACACCATCGGTATCGTTCACAGCCACCAACAGGTGCCCGACGCTCTCCCGGCCCCGGGTATCCCTCCTCCGCAACCACACCAGCACCTGGGTCTGCGCGGGTAAAGAAGCGATCTCCTCCAAAACCCCGAACCAATGCTCATGAACGCTAACACCGACCACAGGTCCAAGCTGAGCCACCATAGGACCAAACCACGCAGCCTGCGCGGGCTCCGGCGGCGGCATCAACCCCGGCTTTCCGGCATTCCAGTCATCCAGCCACGTCCACGGATCACGGTTGGGCAAACCGAACGGCTCTTCACCGGCCGATTTCGGGACCACCACAGCCGCATCCAGCATCTGGTCACGCCAGTCGCCACTGTCCTGGAAACTCCGGGTGGTACAGGCGAACAACCAGCCACGCTCGGTCTCATCGGCCGGATCAGGACCGACTAGCTCCACCTCCCCGTCATAGCGGTATCCCAGCCACGCCTCCGCCTTCTCAACAGCCCCGGCGAATTCGTCCGCCGCGACTTCCCACGGCAGCAGCCCGCCGACCGACTCATCTTGCCGACGGCGGAAACGCGCCACCACAAGCTCAGCCACCTCGGCGTCATTCTGCTCAGCGACAGCCCCACGTAGACCGTCGAGAAAGACCACAGCGTCATCCGCGTAGTCCGCATACAGCAGGTGACCGGCCAGTTCACGCCCACCGAGCTGACGACGCAACCACACCACGGCCCGAGTCCCCACACCCCCGTCCACAATGGCCCTGCTCGCATCCGCCCACGTCGAGCAGATCAACACCTCGGCATCGGGGAAATACGCCGCCAGCATCCGATCCCACCAGCCCGGCGTCTCACCGGCCGGATCCCACGGCAGCGCCGAGGCAGGCCAGCAATTCACCGCAGCATCGGTCGCGATCACACAGTTACGCGCGTTGACCCGCCAACGCCACGCCCCCGGCTCACGCCGTGACACATTGAGAGCCTCATCCAGCGGACCGGCATTAGACGCGGGAAACGGATCCGCCCCATCCAGAGGAACGCAGATCGTCGCCGCCAACATCGGCTCATCAGACTCCACATAGCGGCAACCGAAGAACGCCACCCGCTCCGTCGAGAGGATCGCCTCCTCATCCCTCAACACCACACGCTGCCCATAGGTGTCGTGCAACCAGGTGCGCGCCCGCTCCGCGACCTCGTTCATGCCGCTCCACCCCTCACTCGCAAAACTATCTCCAGCGCAGTATGAGTCCACCACACCCAGCCTCCAAACCCCTTACCCGAACGTCAGGCACAACCTGCCCGTCCGGACTACTGTCTTTCCGATGGTGTACGTGAGAGACGCCTGTCCGTAAAGCCTCCGATGCCCGACCGGTGACCAACTCCGCACAACGCGAAATAGCTGGTGTATGACCAGCACATATGGCGTGTTCCTCGACCTGGACGTCGACACGGGCGAGCCCCATGCCGCGGGCCTGGCCCCGACCGGAAAGTGCCTGCACGATGTGCCCCTGCCCACCACCTGGTCTCGGACGGTCAGCGCGATGATCGCCGTCTCGACCACACCCGCCGCGCCGAGCGTATGTCCCAATTGCGGCTTCGAACTGGAAAAGGGCGGCGCGGAAGCTCCGAACACTGCGCCCATCACGGCCAGTTCGGCGGTGTCGTTCGCGGGGGTGCCCGTACCGTGGCCGTTGACGTAATCCACGTCCTCAGGACACACCCCCGCGTCCTCCAGCGCCATGGTCATCGCCCGTGCCAGGCCTTCTCCGTTCGGCGGCGGCGAGGTTACGTGGAATGCGTCTGAACTCAGGCCATACGTTCACATACGCGATCACTCCGTCTTGCGGATCGGCCTCGAGGAGCAGGACCGCGATGCCTTCCCCCAGGTTGATCCCGCTGCTGCCCTGGTACCGCCGAGACGGTGCGGCTTCCAGCTCCGGAAGGCCGCCATCCTCGTCACCGTCAGCGTCTCCCGATGACGAGCATGGCCCGCGCCCGACCGGCACGCAGAACATCGATCGCGCAGCAGATGGCGTTCGTGCCCGCGATGCCGCCGGTCCCGAACACCGCGCGAGGGCCAGTGGCCCCGATCACCTCGGCGACATCGTCGAGCACCGAATAGGGCTAGCCAGTCCGCCACGCCACTTCGGGGGCACCGTTGGTGCCCATGACCCGCCCATGACCACGCCGGTATCGGCTAGCAGACCGTCTTCCGAAATGGCCGCCGCGAGCGAGGCCAGATCAACCGCGCTGCCTGTTCTCGATACGTAGGCACCGTCGAATTCACCAGTCGTGCGCACGGCGCTTTCTCCTGCCTGCACACGACTCCAGGTCTGCTCGAGGTCGCGCCCGAATCCGGTGTCGAGCATGATTCGGGTAATGGCGATGGCTGGCATCACCGGCGTAGTTTCCCTGTCTCGCTGCGTTCGATGGCCGGCACGACAAGAACTTCGTGCGACACGAGGTTCCATGACTTGAGGGCGATCCGGACGGCCTTGACGACATCGGGGCCGCCTGGCCCGCCCGGTACGACGAGGACGGTAAAGTTCTCGCCGCGTACTGGGTCGTCGACCAGGACGCAGGCGACGTCCTTGCTCGGCACAGTGTCGCGAAGCCTGTGCCCGACCTCGTCGAAGTCCACCCGCACGCCATTGATCTTGCGGAGCCGGGTACGCCTGCCGTGGAAGCGGAAGTGCCGTGGGTCGACGACCTCCACGAAACCGCCGGTGGCTCACTCCTCCACAACCAGCCCACCAAACCCAGCCCCTCCCCCTCAACCCCGAACAACCCGTCGGAATCCTCCCCGTACTCATCAAGAAACGCAGCGAAATCATCGACCCCGGCAACCGGCCCAGCATCCTGAGCACCCGCAGCATCGTCCCCGGCATCCTGGTTCAGGAACGCGAGCAACTCGGTCGCGACAAACTCCTCATACGCATCCTCACCCAGCATCACCCCAGCATCCACCGCACCCTGCGGTACCCACACCCCATCCACATCCGCCACCGCCCCAGCAAGCCACGCATCCAAATCCACCTCAGCCAACCACACCTCCCGGCCGTCCCGCTCAGTCCCAGTCCACCCCCATACCCCCTCAGGCCCCACACCCCGCCCCACCACCGGGACCCCACTACCCACCCCGGTCCCCGACACCTCCCCGACCTTCTTCTTCCGCCCCCGCCCCGCCACCTTCAACCGCAGCACCGCCAACTCCGCCGCCTGCCCCTCAGTCAGCTGATCCCGCTCCTCCAACTCCTCCAACACCGCAACCCGATCAGCAGCAGCCTTTACCAACCTGCGATACTTCGCGGAAGATTCCTTCTTTTTCTGCTTCCGCTGCGCCACCTTCGGCCGGAGCGCCGCCAGCTCCGCCGCCTGCTCCTCAGTCAGCTGCTCCCGCTCCTCCAACGCCTCCAACACCGCAACCCGATCGGCAGCAGCCTTTCCCACCCGGTACCGATTCGCGTCCCTTTCCTTATGTTTCTGCCACTGCTGCGCCTTCGGCCGAAGCACCGCCAGCTCCTTCTCCTGCTCGTCAGTCAGCTGCTCCCGCTCCTCCAACTCCGCAACCCGATCGGCAGCAGCCTTTACCGCCCGGTACCAAACCGCGACCCTTTCCTTATGTTTCTGCCACCGCTGCGCCTTCGGCCGAAGCACCGCCAGCTCCGCCGCCTGCCCTTCAGTCAGCTGATCCCGCTCCTCCAACTCCTCCAACTCCGCAACCCGATCGGCAGCAGCCTTTACCGCCCGGTACCAAACCGCGACCCTTTCCTTATGTTTCTGCCACCGCTGCGCCTTCGGCCAAAGCGCCGCCAGCTCCGCCGCCTGCTCCTCAGTCAGCTGATCCCGCTCCTCCAACTCCTCCAACTCCGCAACACGATCGGCAGCAGCCTTTCCCGCCCGCTGATACTTCGCGGAAGATTCCTTCTTTTTCTGCTTCCGCTGCGCCTTCGACTGGAGCGCCGCCAGCTCCGCCGCCTGCCCCTCAGTCAGCGGCCTCGCCAACGCCTCCAACTCCGCAACCCGGGCGGCAGCAGCCTTTCCCACCCTACGATACTTCGCGGAAGATTCCTTATGTTTCTGCCACTGCTGCGCCTTCTGTTGGAGCTCCGCCAGCTCCTTCTCCTGCTCGTCAGTCAGCTGCTCCCGCTCCTCCAACTCCGTAACCCGGGCGGCAGCAGCCTTTACCGCCCGGTACCGATTCGCGTTACCTTCCTTCTGTTTCTGCCAGTGCTGCGCCTTCGGCCGAAGCGCCGCCAGCTCCTTCTCCTCATCCGGCGTCAGCGGCCCCTTCTCCTTCAACGCCTCCAACTCCACAACACGGGCGGCAGCAGCCTTTACCGCCCGGTACCGATTCGCGTTACCTTCCTTATGTTTCTGCCACTGCTGCGCCTTCGGCCGAAGCGCCGCCAGCTCCTTCTCCTCATCCGGCGTCAGCGGCCCCTTCTCCTTCAACGCCTCCAACTCCGCAACACGGGCGGCAGCAGCCTTTTTCGCCTGGTACTGCTTCGCGTCCTGTTCCTTCTTTTCCGTTTCTTCTCCGCACTCGGGTCCTCGTCCTGCGGTGCTGCCTGATCCGTCGGCGTGAGCACCTCACTCCCACCATCCCCCAGACTCCCGGAAACAGCCCCAACAACAGCGGCTGCGTCCGCCTTCCGCCGCTTGGGTGCCCGGGAACCCTCACCAGCCTCCCCCCGCGAACCCTGGGAAGCCTCCCCCCGCTCCCGCTTCGTTCCCTTCGCGCCCCTCGTGCTCTTCGTGCTCTTAGTGCCGGCTTTCTGCGCCGCAATCCGCGGGACCTCCTGCGGTACCGCCTGACCCGTTGGCGCGGACCCATCGCCCTCGCCACCTCGACTCCCGGAACCAGCCCCAGCCACGGGTTCTGGCACCTTCCGCCGCTTGAACGCCCCAGCAGAAGACCGCTCACCAGCCCCCTCCTCTCGTGTCCTCTTCGTGCCCTTGGTGCCGGCTCTCCCCGCCACCGGCCCACCGCGAGGCTGACGCTTCGGACCGGTCACCTCCGTGGGCAGCCCGGACCCCCGGCCCTCCCGCCGTAGCCCGGAACCAGCGGCCGGTCCCGCCTCCGGCAGCTCCACCACCCACACCCCGGTCGCTGCCACCACATCAGCCGACGCGTCTTCCTCCCCCTTCTGTGCATCCACCACCGCGACCACGCCCTGCCCGACATGCACAGCATTGACCGCATGCGCGCTACCATCCCGCCGCTGGAAGATCACCGGCACATCCCCACCCACCCGCACGCTCCGCACGTACCGCGCAGCCCCGGCCACACCGGCCACCCACCGGGCCTTCCCACCCAACGCCTCCACCAACCACGCCGGATCCCGATCACCAGCCGGCCCCGCCACGAACTGCCGACCCAACTCGCGAGACCGGTGGAACGCCACACAAGCCTCCAAGCAATTCACCCGGAAACGCTTATCCCCGGAGAAATAATTGGCCTGGTTCACCCCCCGCAAGAACCGGGACCAAAACCCCACCCGCTCACCCCCCACCACACCACCCCACACCCCCCGCACCCCAGCACCCGCCACCAACCCCCCACCCTCCACACGCCCCGGCAACACCTCCCCCTCCCCCTCCACCACCGGCCCACCAAAAACCAGCCCCTCCTCCCCGGCAACCCCGAACAACCCGAGCGGATCCTCCCCGTACTCATCCAGAAACGCAGCGAAATCATCGTCGCCGGCAACCGGCCCAGCATCCTGGGCACCCGCAGCATCGTCCCCGGCATCCTGGTTCAGGAACGCAAGCAACTCCGTCGCGACAAACTCCTCATACGCATCCTCACCCAGCATCACCCCAGCATCCACCGCACCCTGCGGCACCCACACCCCCTCCCCATCCGCCACCGCCCCAGCAAGCCACGCATCCAGATCAACCTCAGCCGACCACCCGTCCCGGCCGTCCCGCTCAGTCCCAGTCCACCCCGCTACCCCCTCAGACCCCACACCCTGCCCCACCACCGGGGCCCCACTACCCACCCCGGTCCCCGTCACCTCCCCGACCTTCTTCCGGCCCCGCCCCGCCACCTTCGACCGAAGCACCGCCAGCTCCCCCGCCTGCTCGTCAGTCAGCTGCTCCCGCTCCTCCAACTCCTCCAACTCCGCAACCCGATCGGCAGCAGCCTTTACCAACCTGCGATACTTCGCGGAAGATTCCTTCTTTTTCTGCTTCCGCTGCGCCACCTTCGGCCGGAGCGCCGCCAGCTCCTTCTCCTGCTCGTCAGTCAGCTGATCCCGCTCCTCCAACTCCTCCAACACCGCAACACGATCGGCAGCAGCCTTTCCCACCCGGTACCAAACCGCGACCCATTCCTTCTGTTTCTGCCACTGCTGCGCCTTCGGCCGAAGCACCGCCAGCTCCGCCGCCTGCTCCTCAGTCAGCTGCTCCCGCTCCTGCAACACCGCAACCCGATCGGCAGCAGCCTTTCCCACCCGGTACCGATTCGCAAACCATTCCTTATGTTTCTGCCACTGCTGCGCCTTCGGCTGGAGCTTCTCCAGCTCCGCCGCCTGCTCCTCAGTCAGCTGCTCCCGCTCCTCCAACTCCTCCAACACCGCAACCCGATCGGCAGCAGCCTTTACCGCCCGCTGATACTTCGCGGCAGATTCCTTATGTTTCTGCCACTGCTGCGCCTTCGGCTGGAGCTTCTCCAGCTCCGCCGCCTGCTCCTCAGTCAGCTGCTCCCGCTCCTCCAACTCCTCCAACACCGCAACCCGATCGGCAGCAGCCTTTCCCACCCGCTGATACTTCGCGGCAGATTCCTTATGTTTCTGCCACTGCTGCGCCTTCGGCTGGAGCTTCTCCAGCTCCGCCGCCTGCCCCTCAGTCAGCGGCCTCGCCAACGCCTCCAACTCCGCAACCCGATCGGCAGCAACCTTTCCCAACCTGCGATACTTCGCGTCATATTCCTTCTTTTTCTGCTTCCGCTGCGCCTTCCGCTGCGCCTTCGGCTGGAGCGCCGCCAGCTCCGCCGCCTGCTCCTCAGTCAGCTGCTCCCGCTCCTCCAACTCCTCCAACACCGCAACCCGATCGGCAGCAGCCTTTACCACCCTGCGATACTTCGCGGCAGATTCCTTCTTTTTCTGCTTCCGCTGCGCCTTCGGTTGGAGCGCCGCCAGCTCCTTCTCCTGCTCGTCAGTCAGCTGCTCCCGCTCCTCCAACGCCTCCAACTCCGCAACCCGGGCGGCAGCAGCCTTTACCGCCCGGTACCGATTCGCCTCCACTTCCTTCTGTTTCTGCTTCTGTTGCGCCACCTTCGGCTGGAGCTTCGCCAGCTCCTTCTCCTCATCCGGCGTCAGCGGCCTCTGCGTCTTCAACGCCTCCAACTCCACAACACGGGCGGCAGCAGCTTTTCTCGCTTGGTACTGCTTCGCGTTCTTTTCCTTCTTTTTCCGTTTCTTCTCCGCACTCGGGTCCTGGTCCTGCGGTGCTGCCTGATCCCTCGGCGTGAGCACCTCACTCCCACCATCCCCCAGACTCCCGGAAACAGCCCCAGCAACGGGTTCTGGCACCTTCCGCCGCTTGAACCCCCCAGCAGAAGAACTCTCGCCAGCCTCCCCCCGGGAACCCTGGTCAGCCTCCTCTCGTGTCCTCTTCGTGCCCTTCGCTGCGGCTCCCCCCGCCACCGGCCCACCGCGGGGCTGACGCTGGGGACCGGTCACCTCCGTGGGCAGCCCGGCCCCCCGGTCCTCGCGCCGTAGCCCGGAACCAGCGGCCGGTCCCGCCTCCGGCAGCTCCACCACCCACACCCCGGTCGCTGCCACAACATCAGCCGACGCGTCTTCCTCCCCCTTCTGTGCATCCACCACCGCGACCACGCCCTGCCTGACATGCACAGCATTGACCGCATGCGCGCTACCATCCCGCCGCTGGAAGATCACCGGCACATCCCCACCCACCCGCACGCTCCGCACGTACCGCGCAGCCCCGGCCACACCGGCCACCCACCGGGCCTTCCCACCCAACGCCTCCACCAACCAAACCGGATCCCGATCACCAGCCGGCCCCGCCACGAACTGCCGACCCAACTCACGAGACTGGTGGAACGCCACACAGGCCTCCAGGCAATTCACCCGGAAACGCTTATCCCCGGAGAAATAATTGGCCTGGTTCACCCCCCGCAAGAACCGGGACCAAGACCCCACCCGCTCACCCCCCACCACACGACCCCACACCCCCGCACTCCAGCACCCGCCACCAACCCCCCACCCTCCACACGCCCCGGCAACACCTCCTCCTCCCCTTCCACCACCGGCCCACCAAAAACCAGCCCCTCCTCGCCGGCAACCCCGAACAACCCGAGCGGATCCTCCCCGTACTCATCCAGGAACGCAGCGAAATCATCGTCCCCGGCAACCGACCCAGCATCCTGGGCAGCCGCAGCCTCGTCCCCGGCATCCTGGTTCAGGAACGCAAGCAACTCGGTCGCGACAAACTCCTCATACGCATCCTCACCCAGCATCACCCCAGCATCCACCGCACCCTGCGGCACCCACACCCCATCCACATCCGCCACCGCCCCAGCAAGCCACGCATCCAAATCGACCTCAGCCGACCACCCGTCCCGGCCGTCCCGCTCAGCCCCAGTCCACCCCGATACCCCCACGGGCCCCACACCCTGCCCCACCACCGGGGCCCCACTACCCACCCCGGTCCCCGTCACCTCCCCGACCTTCTTGCGGCCCCGCCCCGCCACCTTCGACCGCAGCGCCGCCAGCTCCGCCGCCTGCTCGTCAGTCAGCTGCTCCCGCTCCTCCAACTCCTCCAACTCCGCGACCCGATCGGCAGCAGCCTTTACCACCCTGCGATACTTCGCGGAAGATTCCTTATGTTTCTGCCACCACTGCGCCTTCTGCTGGAGCGCCGCCAGCTCCTCCGCCTGCCCCGCAGTCAGCGGCCTCGGCGACTTCTCCAACTCCGCAACCCGATCGGCAGCAGCCTTTCCCACCCTGCGATACTTCGCGGAAGATTCCTTCTTTTTCTGCCACCGCTGCGCCTTCTGTTGGAGCTCCGCCAGCTCCTTCTCCTGCTCGTCAGTCAGCTGCTCCCGCCCCTCCAACCCCTCCAACTCCGCAACCCGATCGGCAGCAGCCTTTACCACCCGGTGATACTTCGCGGTATATTCCTTCTGTTTCTGCCACTGCTGCGCCTTCGGCTGGAGCTTCTCCAGCTCCGCCGCCTGCCCCTCAGTCAGCGGCCTCGCCAACGCCTCCAACTCCGCAACACGGGCGGCAGCAGCCTTTCTCGCCTGGTACCGATTCGCGTCCCGTTCCTTCTGTTTCTGCCGCTGCGCCACCTTCGGCTGGAGCTTCTCCAGCTCCGCCGCCTGCCCCTCAGTCAGCGGCCTCGCCAACGCCTCCAACTCCGCAACACGGGCGGCAGCAGCCTTTTTCGCCTGGTACTGCTTCGCGTCCTGTTCCTTCTTTTTCCGTTTCTTCTCCGCACTCGGGTCCTCGTCCTGCGGTGCTGCCTGATCCGTCGGCGTGAGCACCTCACTCCCACCATCCCCCAGACTCCCGGAAACAGCCCCAACAGCAGCGGCTGCGTCCACCTTCCGCCGCTTGGGTGCCCGGGAACCCTCACCAGCCTCCCCCCTCGAACCCTGGTCAGCCTCCCCCCGCGCCCTCTTCGTGCCCTTCGCACTCTTCGTGCGCTTCGCGCCCGTCGCACTCTTCGTGCTCTTCGTGCGCTTCGTGTGTTTCGTGCCGGCTTTCTGCGCCGCAGTCCGCGGGTCCTCCTGCTGTGCCGCCTGACCCGTTGGCGCGGACCCATCGCCCTCGCCACCTCGACTCCCGGAACCAGCCCCAGCAACGGGTTCTGGCACCTTCCGCCGCTTGACCGCCCCAGCAGAAGAACTCTCGCCAGCCTCCTCCTCTCGTGTCCTCTTCGTGCCCTTGGTGCCGGCTTCTCCCGCCACCGGCCCACCGCGAGGCTGACGCTTCGGACCGGTCACCTCCGTGGGCAGCCCGGACCCCCGGCCCTCCCGCCGTAGCCCGGAACCAGCGGCCGGTCCCGCCTCCGGCAGCTCCACCACCCACACCCCGGTCGCTGCCACCACATCAGCCGACGCGTCTTCCTCCCCCTTCTGTGCATCCGCCACCGCGACCACGCCCTGCCTGACATGCACAGCATTGACCGCATGCGCGCTACCGTCCCGCCGCTGGAAGATCACCGGCACATCCCCACCCACCCGCACGCTCCGCACGTACCGCGCAGCCCCGGCCACACCGGCCACCCACCGGGCCTTCCCACCCAGCGCCTCCACCAACCACGCCGGATCCCGATCACCAGCCGGCCCGCCACGAACTGCCGACCCAACTCACGAGACTGGTGGAACGCCACACAAGCCTCCAAGCAATTCACCCGGAAACGCTTATCCCCGGAGAAATAATTGGCCTGGTTCACCCCCCGCAAGAACCGGGACCAAGAGCCCACCCGCTCACCCCCCACCACACCACCCCACACCCCCGCACCCCAGCACCCGCCACCAACCCCCCACCCTCCACACGCCCCGGCAACACCTCCCCCTCCCCTTCCACCACCGGCCCACCAAAAACCAGCGCCTCCTCCCCCTCGACCCCGAACAACCCGAGCGGATCCTCCCCGTACTCATCCAGGAACGCAGCGAAATCATCGTCGCCGGCAACCGGCCCAGCATCCTGGCAGCCGCAGCATCGTCCCCGGCATCCTGGTTCAGGAACGCAAGCAACTCCGTCGCGACAAACTCCTCATACGCATCCTCACCCAGCATCACCCCAGCATCCACCGCACCCTGGGGCAGCCACACCCCATCCACATCCGCCACCGCCCCAGCAAGCCACGCATCCAGATCAACCTCAGCCGACCACCCGTCCCGGCCGTCCTGCTCAGCCCCAGTCCACCCCGATACCCCCACGGGCCCCACACCCTGCCCCACCACCGGGGCCCCACTACCCACCCCGGTCCCCGTCACCTCCCCGACCTTCTTCCGGCCCCGCCCCGCCACCTTCGACCGAAGCTCCGCCAGCTCCCCCGCCTGCTCGTCAGTCAGCTGCTCCCGCTCCTCCAACTCCTCCAACTCCGCAACACGATCGGCAGCAGCCTTTACCACCCGGTACCGATTCGCGAACCATTCCTTCCGTTTCTGCCACCGCTGCGCCTTCGGCCGAAGCACCGCCAACTCCGCCGCCTGCTCGTCAGTCAGCTGCTCCCGCTCCTCCAACTCCTCCAACTCCGCAACACGATCGGCAGCAGCCTTTACCACCCGGTACCGTTCCGCGTCCCCTTCCTTCCGTTTCTGCCACTGCTGCGCCTTCGGCCGAAGCACCGCCAACTCCGCCGCCTGCTCGTCAGTCAGCTGCTCCCGCTCCTCCAACTCCTCCAACTCCGCAACACGATCGGCAGCAACCTTTCCCACCCGCTTATACTTCGCGGTATATTCCTTATGTTTCTGCCACTGCTGCGCCTTCGGCCGAAGCACCGCCAACTCCGCCGCCTGCTCGTCAGTCAGCTGCTCCCGCTCCTCCAACTCCTCCAACTCCGCAACACGATCGGCAGCAACCTTTCCCACCCGCTTATACTTCGCGGTATATTCCTTATGTTCTGCCACTGCTGCGCCTTCGGCCGAAGCACCGTCAACTCCGCCGCCTGCCCCTCAGTCAGCTGCTCCCGCTCCTCCAACTCCTCCAACTCCTCCAACTCCGCAACACGATCGGCAGCAGCCTTTCCCACCCGGTACCGATTCGCGTCCCTTTCCTTATGTTTCTGCCACTGCTGCGCCTTCGGCCGAAGCGCCGCCAGCTCCTTCTCCTGCTCGTCAGTCAGCTGCTCCCGCTCCTCCAACTCCGCAACCCGATCGGCAGCAGCCTTTACCACCCGCTGATACTTCGCGGAAGATTCCTTCAGTTTCTGCCACCGCTGCGCCTTCTGCTGGAGCGCCGCCAGCTCCTCCGCCTGCCCTCAGTCAGCGGCCTCGCCAACCCCTCCAACTCCGCAACCCGATCGGCAGCTACCTTTCCCACCCGCTTATACTTCGCGGCAGATTCCTTATTTTTCTGCCACTGCTGCGCCTTCGGCTGGAGCTTCGCCAGCTCCGCCGCCTGCCCCTTAGTCAGCGGCCTCGCCAACGCCTCCAACTCCGCAACACGGGCGGCAGCAGCCTTTCTCGCCTGGTACTGCTTCGCGTTCTGTTCCTTCTGTTTCCGTTTCTTCTCCGCACTCGGGTCCTGCGGTGCTGCCTGATCCGTCGGCGTGAGCACCTCACTCCCACCATGCCCCAGGCTCCCGGAAACAGCCCCAACAGCAGCGGCTGCGTCCGCCTTCCGCCGCTTGGGTGCCCGGGAACCCTCACCAGCCTCCCCCCGCGTCCTCTTCGCGCCCCTCGCGCCCCTCGCACCCTTCGTGCCGGCTTTCTGCGCCGCAGTCCGCGGAACCTCCTGCTGTACCGCCTGACCCGTCGGCGCGGACCCATCGCCCTCGCCACCTCGACTCCCGGAACCAGCCCCAGCAACGGGTTCTGGCACCTTCCGCCGCTTGAACGCCCCAGCAGAAGAACTCTCACCAGCCTCCCCCGGGAACCCTGGTCAGCCCCCTCCCCCCGCGTCCTCTTCGTGCCCCTCGTGCCGGTTTTGCCCGCCACCGGCCCGGACGCACCACCCCGACGCTGGGGACCCGTCACCACAGCGGGCAACCCAGACCCCCCGTCCTGGTGCCGCAGCCCGGAACCACTGGGCGGCAACACCACCTCCCCCTCCCCACCCACCCCGGACACCGGAACCACCCACATGCCGATCGCAGCCAGGACCTCAGCGTCCTCGGCTTTCTCCCCCTTCTGCGGATTCCACAGCACGACCCGCCCACGCTCATCGCCGTCTTCCGCACGCACCGCAGCGATCACATGCGCACTACCATCGGCACGCTGGTAAATCACCGGCACAACCACACCCACCAGCCCACCCGCACATACCACTCAACCCCAGCCACCCCAGCCACCGGCCGGGCCCTCGCCCCGAACGCCACCTCCAACCGAGCCGGATCCCGGTCACCCACAGCCGGCCCCGCCACGAACTGCCGACCGAACTTCACAGAATTATGAAACGCCACCACCGCCTCCAGGCAATTCACCCGGAAACCCTCATCACCGCACCGATAATTCGCCTGATTCACCCCCGACAGGAACCGATACCCAGACCCCACCCACCCACCCTCCGCTACCGGATCTGAAACCCCCCACACCCCAGAATCCCGCCCCACCGCATCCGGCCCCACCACATCCGGCCCCACCACATGCTCCGGCGCTCGTTTCGGGCCCGCACCACCGGGTTCGTTGCCAGCGGGCCTGGCCTGGTTCGCGCTCACACCACCAGGCCAGGCCCGGCGACGTCCTACACCAGCAGCGGGATCAGCGGAAGTGCGTCGCGCCCCCTCACCGGTCGCTTCTCCCCCCGGGGACGCCCGCCCGGGCTGTTCCGCCACGCGGGAACCACCGCGCCTGGGCTGCACTACCGCCCCGCCCGGACCAGCACCACCGGACCAGCCAGCACCACGAACCGGACTCGACCGCTGGAGCTGTCCCGCCATCGATTCCAGGCCGCGTTCCACAACACCAGCAGAATCAGCACCGCTGGACATGCCGGCCACCTGGGCCACCGCCACGGGATCAGCCGACCACGGCACCGCGCCAGAATCCCCGGACTCCTCCTCCACAGCGGTTGCATCAACCCGGCGCAGGTCCTGTTCCCGCCACGACGCCGACCGGGGGCCGGGAAGCCCTGTGCCCGCCTGGCCAGCGTGTGTGGTGGCCCCGGGCCGTGGGTACCCGACCACCGACCTCGCCTGGGCAGATGCCCTCTGGGCAGCCGATGCCTCACCCCCGGCCACCGTCTCGCCACCGGCGGAGGCCAGGACCGTTGCCGAGGCGTCCGCCAGACCGGCCACGCCCCCACTCCGCCCACCGGCCAGCACCGCGGCACCAGGCCCGGCCAGCGGCTTGGGACGAGAACCATCCGCGGGGAACACCGTCCATCGCGGCTCACGCCCGGCCTGTCCCGGCATCATCGCGACAACGTGACGGCCCAAATCCCGCGCCAGCGCCGACCCCTGACCCCGCGTCACCACCACACCCGCAGTCGGATCGCCTTGGGATACCAGCAGCACAGGCCCGCCCGGGGAATCCGCGACACCCTGCACGAACTCCGCCAACCCGCCACCAGCAACCACCTCCGCCGGCACCAGCACCCGCACCGCGTCCACCGGCAAGCCCTCCGGCCACGCCGCCACCCCGTCCTTCCGCAGAGACGACACCGCCTGCGCTCGACCACGACGCCGGCCACGGGAGCGAACAACCCCCTCCACGGGCAACACCGCCGAACCCTCCGACACCACAACCCCACCCTGACGATGCGAATCACCACGCCCCACAACCACATCCACATCCACACCAAAAGACCCACCCTCGCCGGTCACGGCACCCGGCAAAGACTCACGCCCCCCAGACCCAGCACCACCGTCGGGATCCGCCCCCACCCCAGGCCCAGCCCCGGGTGTGACAGTCTCCGGGAACACGGCATCCGAGGACACACCAGAACCCGGCCGGATACCCGCCGATGATCTCTCCCCCGCCGAATCCGTCGTCTGCGATGCCAGCACATCTAGCGACCGGCCCCCCGACACACCAGAACCATCCACACCAGAAACGTCCACACTAGAAGCGTCCACACTAGATACTCCGATCATGCCGGGAACGTCCACATCAGACTTCCCGGTCACGCCATGCAAACCGGGCACGGCCTGATCGTCACCGGGACCCGGACTGTACGGCGGCGGCGGTGTGCCCGGCCGGTCCGGACCAAAACCCGTTACCTCACCGGAATATGCGGGTGGTGGTGTGCCCGGCTGGTGCTGCCCTGAGCCGGGCACCGCCGGAACACCACGAGCCGGCGTCTCGCCCGGCGTACCGTCATCGGCACCGCCCTTACCGCCGCCACCGGCACCCTCCTTACCACCCTTAACGTGCGTGCCGTCCTGAACGTCCTTACTGTCCTTGCCGTCCACAACAGCGGACACCACCAGGTCTTTGCCGGAGGGCACCGGCACGGCAGCCGAATCCACCGACCCGGTATCCGAGAACACAGAGTCCACATCAGACACATTCGAGAAATCCGAGCCAGTCCAGCGATCCGACCGCGAACCATCCGATCGCGAGGCATCGGATGGGACGAACGTGCTGTCGTCCTTGTCTGGGGAGCCAGGGATGTTCCCTGTCTGCGACCCGGACCCGATTCCCGGCGGCGGGGTCTTCTCCTCACCGGACCCGCCACCATCGTCGCTGCCGTCCCCGCCCCGGCCGGTGCCCTCGAGGTACGGGCTCGGGCCTTGCGGGTGCAGCTTGCCCCGCAACGCCAAACCCGCCAGAGTGCCCAGACCGCTGAACACCGTCTCGAACCCACCCGCCGTCAACGAATACGGGTTCCAGGTCAACGGCAGACCCGCCGCCGCCGCATACGCCACCTCCCCGAACAACTCCGACAACGAGCCCGCCAACGCGTCCCCGAGCCCGCTGCCGAACCGCGCCAACCACATCGCCCGCACCGACATCCCCGCATAGTCATCCAGATGCTCCGCCACGACGTCCGCGAACTTCGCCATCGCCGATACCGGATACAACTCCGCGTGCTCGGCCACCGCCTTCTTCGCCGCCGCCTCCAGGATCGCCGCGTCCACGTCATCGCCCAGACCCTTCACCAGCACCTTCGTCAACGTGTTGCTGACCAGACCGCCCACCGCCGACAACGGCAGCGCCACCAACGCCGAGAACGCCCCCATCCCCGCCGCCTGCTCGGTCAGCGTCCCGTCCCACTTCCGAGCCGATTTCTCACCCAGCATCTGTGCCTGGGCCTGCACGTCCGGCACCACGTTGAACGCCACACCACCAGCCGCCATCATCGCCAACCGCATGAACAACTGGCCCCACCACGTCGTCAACCACACCCGCATCGCCGCCATCCGCGCCGCCAGCCACAACAGCGTCGCACCACCGGTCGCCCCCGCAAACCGCATCGCCCACGCCATCTCTAACCACAGCAACTCCAAGCTATAAATTGTCATCAACTTCAGATACCGCACCTGCTGCGACGTCTTCCGCACGAACACCGCTAAATCCAGTAACGACCCCTGCCCCGAGGACAACAACCCATCAAAAATCCCCAACCCGTCCGCGAACCGGTCCGCCGCTTTCCCCGAAAACCCCGTCCGCACCTTCCCCACCAGCTCCGCACCAACGCCCGCACCTCGCCCAGCTCCGCCGCACCCGACTCCAACGCATCCGCCACCGCGAACAACGCACCCTCATCCGCATCCGTCATATCCTCACCGGTCAACACCTGAAAAAGCCGCCGCACCCCCTCCGGCACCATGATCGACGAAAACATCACACCCACCCCACCCCAACGCCACCACAACCCAAGGCAGCAACGACGTACGCGGGAACCAGCCCTTCCGCCCCGCCGGGAACCAGCCCCGTGACCCGCGAGCGCGGTGACGCACCAAAACCCAGTAACCGGGCGGCCTCAGCCGCCCGGCACCCGAACCACAACACACCTCTCACAACGAAAACACGGCTCCTTCCAGCAGGAACATGCACCACTCCACTCAAATCCATGAAAATATCACTTGCCAGCGGACACGCTCACGAGCGAAAGGGGGAACTACAACACGTATTCGTACTAACGAGCCAAAGCGCATGACACGGAACTCGACAAGCCCACCTCGCCGTCACAGCGGTATCCCAGCCACGCCTCCGCCTTCTCGACAGCCCCAGCGAATTCGTCCGCCGCGACCTCCGACGGCAGCAGCCCACCGACGGAATCACCTTGCCGACGGCGGAAACGCGCCACCACAAGCTCAGCCACCTCGGCGTCATTCTGCTCCGCGACAGCCCGGCGTAGACCGTCGAGAAAACCACAGCATCATCCACATAATCCGCATACAGCAGGTCACCAGCCAGCTCACGCCCGCCGACCTGACGACGCAACCACACCACGGCCCGGGTCCCCACACCCCCGTCCACAACGGTCCCGGCCGCATCCGCCCACGTAGCGCACGTCACAACCTCCGCACCGGGAAAATGCGCCGCCAGCATCCGACCCCACCAGCCCGGCGTCTCACCGGCCGGATCCCACGGCAGCGCCGAGGCAAGCCGGCAATTCACCGCGACATCCGTCGCGATCACACAGTTACGTGCGTTGACCCGCCGAGAGGACCGCCTCCTCACCCCTCAACACCACACGCTCAATAGGTGTCGTGCAACCAGGAACGCGCCCGCTCCGCGAGCCCGTTCATGCCCAATGAGGGACCTCCAGCACATACCCACAACCTTCTCGAGCGTGAAGAGCCCGTCACCGCGTGGTGACGGGCCCCTCCGCAGGGCGTGTGCAAGGTTGACCTGTCCGGTTCAGGTAATCGGGTAGGGAGGTGGGTGGCAGGTTGGCCAGGTGGTGGACCGTTTCGATACCGGCGACTTTGCCGTTCGGGCCAGCGCCATATTCGGATGCCCTGCCGGGCCCCGAGCAGATCGGTTCGCAGGTTTCCGTCCAGAACAAGGACCTTTCAGGCTGCGGGTCCTGGCACGTCCGTACCCGTCCACGATTTCCATTGAAATTGCGGAGGTTGTCCACAGGCATCGGCGTGTCGGGGTGCGACACGCCGACGGTCCGCAAGTTCCATTGAAATCGAAGGTTCGATTTCAATGGAACTTGCGGGTTCTCTCCGCCGAGGCGGACTCGATGAACGTCTTCGCACCGGCGGTCACCGCCAGCACCGCCAGCACCGCCAGGGCCCGCAGCAACGGCAACCCATACAGGATCCCCGCCCACCGCCTCCAGAGCCCGCCAGAGTCCATCCACACGACCCCGCGAGGACTCGACTGTGAGGATGGGCCGGTCAAGCACAACCCGAACCAGGGAAGCCAAGAACACAAGAGTGCAGCTCCTGGATAGACCGTCACGGCTTGAACAACCCGATGATCTCCCACCCGAAACCGCGCCCTCATCTCGCGTCCCACCTGAACAGAAACCCGCCGCAGCCCTCAGATCAACCTTGCACACGCCCTGGGTCCCTCCATCTGATGGAAAACCTATGCGGTGTAGGCGATTGCGTCGAATTCGTGGTTGATGACGCCATCCTGGAACGCCAGCAGTTCGGCATCGGTGAACACCAGCTCAACGGCTGCCCAGCCGCGACGGCGGAACACGTACATACCGTCCGCATCGCGGCGGGTGACCTCCAGGCACAGCCCCTCGGCGCAGCCCTCACGAGCACCGGCCAAGAACGCATCGAACTCCTCGGCAGTGAACACCAGCCAATGGTCATCCGGCCCGCCGAACACCGTCTTGTCGTCACGCAGCTCGACCCAACCATCCCGGCGGGCGACACACACGCACGACAGGTCGGGCTGGCTGCGGGCGGCCTTGCGGAACTCACCTTCAGCAAATAACGGCGGCGTGGTGTTCATGCGGACTCCTTGATATTGAATCTATTCCTTGAACTCGCGTGCGACCTGTGCAAGAAACTTGCGGGTCTCGGCAAAGTTCAGAGCAGCAGCACTCAGTCGGGCCCAAGCAGTGACGTGCGCAGCGAGCGCCTTCTTGTCATCGATGTATCGGATCTCGGCCACGCCTTCGACGTACGCCAGTTCCAGCGGTCCGGCCTGGCCCGGCGAAGGAACACGAAGCAGCACAAAGTTATTGCCGATCGGCGAACTCCTTGGAGGTCGCCCCACCGGGCACACCGCGCGGGAAATACCTGATGGGATCACGCCCCTGCTCAGTCGCCTGCTTCGCCTCCGCATACACCTCACGCACCTTCGCCCGGCGATCATTGCGCAACCTCCTCTCCATCCTCTGCCAGTCACCCAAGCGCGAGTCGACTGTCCGCAAGTCCTCCTGATTCCAGGATCCCTGCTGTACGAACTGCTTCAAAGCTTCGACGTACCGACGCACACCGTTCGGATCGAACTCCGGCGGCATCGTCCCCAAATGCCGCTCCATCCGACCCACCAGCTCAGTCAACCTCGCAATCCCATCCGGCACGATCTGCTCCCGCACCGCCTCCTGCGCATCGGTATCAACCTCAGTCGGCGCAGCCTGCTCCTGCGGCCCCCTCTGATCCCCAGAACCACCCACCATGTCATCAACCGGCACCGCAGCACCCGACTGTAAAGTCCCACCGCTGGTGTGCCGACCCGATCCCCATCCCGCCTCGGACTCCCCCGAACGCCCCGCCTGATCCGCAGGCCCGATACTCAGCCCGCTACTGCCCTTCGCCGGGTTCGTGCCCAACCGCTCCGCCAACTCCCGGGAAAACTTCCCCAAAACCTCGTCCCAACCCGGCAACGCCTCCAACGAAGCCAGACGAGATTCAGCGCCCTCCAACCACTCCCGCAACCGCGCAACCCGCAAATCCGGCTCCCCATCGCGTGTCACACTCCCCGCCAGCTCCTGCTCAACCTCACCCCATCCCTCCCCCGCCCCCCTCCGCCCCGTCTGCCCATCCTCGTCCGAAACGGACGAGGATGCCGCAGCCCGCACCTCCCGATCAACGCCGCCATCCGACCACGCGTCCCGCCCAGCCCCACTCTGCTCCGCCGAATCCGCATCCCCCGACACACCCAAATCCACATTCGCCCACGCAAGCCACTCACCGAGATCGCTCCCGACCGGCGACGCTTCCCGACCAGCCCCAGCCGACTCCGATACCCCGCTCAGCACCATTGCATCCTGCTCGCCCTGCTGCCCACTTGCCCCCACACCCGCAATCCGCCCCAAACCATTGAGCTTCTTCTTCTTTTCCGCCAGCTTTCTCGTCGTCTCCTTCAACGGCTCCGCAACATCAGGCAACCCAAGCACCTGCTCCCGCAACCTTTCCAGCCTGTCCTTAATCTCGGCACTCTGCAGCAACGCCTTAAACTCCTTGATCTCCTCAGTAACCCTATTCCTTTCCCGGGCTTGTTCCTCCAGAATCTTTTTCTCCTTCGTGTACATTTCTATCTCCCGCCGCAAATCGAGCTCGTCCTGCTCCTCCGGAGTCAGCAACCACAACTCTTCCCCGTTCTCCAACTCCGCAACCCGGGCAGCTTCGTCCCTTGCCTTCTTCTTGTACCTCGCGTAAGCTTCCCTCTTTTGCCGCTGCAGCTTGTTCACCCTCTGCTTGCGCTCCGCCAACTCCTTCTCTTCCTCCGAATCCAACTCTTCCCCCCTCTCCCTCTTCCTCTTCTTCTTCGCCTGCAACGCCGCAACCCGGGCGTTGTCGTCCTTTCTCTTCTGGTTGGTTGTCAACCTAGATTCCCTCAGTTGCAGCTGCCGCTTCTCCATCTCCGGCTCACCCTCCGCCAACACCTTCTCTTCCTCCGAATCCAACTCTTCCCCCCTCTCCCTCTTCCCCGTCAACTCCGCAACCCGGGCCATGCGGTCTTTGTGCGCCTGGGCCCGCTTCGCGCTAGATTTCCTCCATTGCTGCTGCCGCTTTTCCACCTTCAGCTCACCCTCCGCCAACTCCTTCTCTTCCTCCGAATCCAACTCTTCACCCCTCTCCCTCCTCTTCTCCCTCTTTGCCTTCAACTCCGCAACCCGGGCCATGTCGTCCTTGTACGCCTGGAAATGCTTCGCGTTATCTTCCTGCCTTTTCCGCTTCCTCTCCGCAATCCGCGCGTCCTGTGCTGTCTCATGGGTCGGCGCGGACCCATCGCCCTCGCCGCCTTGATTCCCGGAAACAGACCCAGCAGCAACGGTCGTTGCCGCCTTCCGCCGCTTGGACACCCGGGAACCCACGTCGGCCGCCCCCCGCGTCCTCTTCTTGCCCTTCGGCTCCCTCTGCTCCGCGGCACCGCTCGCGGGGTCATCCACCGCCGCCGCAGCATCCGACTGTGAAGGCCCACCGCTGGTGTGCCGACCCGATCCCCATCCCGCCTCGGACTCCCCCGAACGCCCCGCCTGACCCACAGGCCCGGCCCCGGCCCGGATGCTCAACCCGCTACTGCCCTCCGCCAGGACCGTGCCCAGCCGCTCCGCCAACTCCCGGGAAAACGCCTCCACCTGGCCCCGATCACCGCGGAGCTCGCAACGCCTGGCCGCGACCAAGGTCACCACATCGTCCACCGACACGGGATCGGCCGGCGACACGACAGCGCTCCAGCCAGCCAGCTTCCGCGGGTCATGCATGCGCTGCACAATCAGCCGCACCGCGTCTTTTTCCTCACTGGACAAGCCCAGCAGCCTCACCCGCTTGATCTCCTCCAGCACATCCGCATCCGACCACTGCCCCACCGGCACTGCGCCCGGCGCTGTGCCCAGCGCTGCCGGAACACCAACCGAGGCCTCCGCCAGACCGGCCAGGCCCCCACTCCGCCCGCCGGTCAGTACCGCGGCACCAGGCCCGGCCAGCGGCTTGGGACGAGAACCATCCGCGGGGAACACCGTCCATCGCGGCTCGCGCCCGGCCTGTCCCGGCATCATCGCGACAACGTGGCGGCCCATCTCCTGCGCCAATGCCGACCCCTGATCCGATGGCACCACCACACCCGCGTTCGGGTTGCTGTCGGACACCAGCAGCACAGGTCCGCCCGTGGAACCCGCGGCACCCTGCACGGACTTCGCCAACCCGCCACCAGCAACCACCTCCGCGGGCACCGGCACCCGCACCGTGTCCACCGGCAAGCCCGCCGGCGACACCGCCACCGGATCCCGATGCAGAGACGACGCCGCCTGCGACCCCTCCCCCGGCAGCCTCACCGAATCCGCCGACACCACAAGCCCATCCTGACGATGCGAATGCGAATCCCCATGCCCCGCAACCGAGTCCACACCGGGATCCCCATCGAGGCCGGTCACCCCACCCGGCGACCCCGGATGCCCCCCGGCCACACGACCATCGGAATCCACGACAGACCCGGACCCGACAGCCTCCGACACCAGATGCCCCGCAGGCACACCACCGCCGGAGCCCACGACAGACCCAGGCCTGCCAGTCTCCGGTCGCGGGGGATCCGCGGGCACATCAGAAGTATGTGGGGTCACCGTCGGGGGGTCCGGTGTCTTCGAGGCAGACACCTCCAGCGGCCGCTTCCCGGGCACGGCCTGATCGCCACCGGGACCCGGACTGTATGGCGGTGGTGGTGTGCCCGGCCGGTCCGGACCAACACCCGGTACCCCACCGAAATGTGCGGGTAGCGGTGTGCCCGGCCGGTCCGGGTCAACACCCGGTACCCCACCGGAATATGCCGGTGGTGGTGTGCCCGGCCGGTGCTGCCCGGCACCGGGCACCACGGGAACATCACGAGCCGGGGTCCCGCCCGGCACACCGCCATCGGCACCCCGCTTACCGTCCGTGCCGTCTGTGCCGTCCTTACCGTCCTTACCGTCTGTGCCGCCCACAACAACGGCAGACACCACAGCGGAACCGCGCACCACCACGCCATCACCAGAAGACACCGACACCGCAGCCGAATCCACCGACCCCGTATCCGAGAACACAGAGTCCACATCAGACACACTCGAGAAATCCGAGCCAGTCCAGCGATCCGATCGCGAGGCATCCGATCGCGAGGCATCGGATGGGATGAACGTGCTGTCTTTGTCTGGGGAGCCAGGGATGTCCCCTGTCTGCGACCCGGACCCTGCCCCCGGCAGCGGGGTCTTCTCCCCACCGGACCCGCCACCATCGTCGCTGCCGCCCCCGCCCCCGCCGGTGCCCTCGAGGTACGGGCTCGGGCCTTCCGGGTGCAGCTTGCCCCGCAACGCCAAACCCGCCAGATTGCCCACACCGCTGAACACCGTCTCGAACAAACCCGCCGTCAAACTAAACGGGTTCCAGGTCACCTCCTGGCCCGTGGCCGCCAAATATCCCGCCTCCCCGAAAAACTCCGACAACGCGTTCTCCAACGCCTCCCCCACGCTATGCCCGAACCGCGCCCACCACATCGTCCCCACCGACATCCCCGCATAGTCATCCAGGCTCTTGCCCACCGCGTCCGCGAACTTCGCCATCGCCGACACCGGATACAACTCCGCGTGCTCGGCCACCGCTTTCTTCACCGCCGCCTCCAGGATCGCAGCGTCCACGTCATCGCCCAGGCCCTTCACCAGGACCTTCGTCAACGTGTTGCTGACCAGACCGCCCACCGCCGACATCGGCAGCGCCACCAACGCCGAGAACGCCCCCATCCCCGCCGCCTGCTCGGTCAGCGTCCTATCCCACTTCTCAGCCGATTCCTCACCCCACATCTGCAGCTGGGCCTGCACATCCGGCAGCACGTTGAAGACCACACCACCAGCCGCCATCATCGCCAACCGCATGAACAACTGCCTCCACCAGCTCGTCAACAAAAACCGCGTCACCGCCATCCGCGCCGCCAGCCACAACAGCGACGCGCCAGCGGTCGCCCCCGCAAACTGCATCGCCCACGCCATCTCTATCCACAGCAATTGCAAGCTATAAATCGTCACCAGCTTCAGATACCGCACCTGCTGCGACGTCTTCCGCACGAACGCCGCTAAATCCAGTAACCCCGCCTGGCCCGAGGACAACAACCCATCAAAAATCCCCAACCCGTCCGCGAACCGGTCCGCCGCTTTCCCCGAAAACTCTGTCCGCACCTTCCCCACCAACTCCGCCACCAACGCCCGCACCTCACCCAGCCCTGCCGCACCGGACTCCAACGCATCCGCCACCGCGAACAACACACCCTCATCCGCATCCGTCATATCCTCACCGGTCAACACCTGAAAAAGCCGCCGCACCCCCTCCGGCACCATGATCGACGAAAACATCACACCCACCCCACCCCAACGCCACCACAACCCAAGGCAGCAACGAGGGACGCGGGAACCAGCCCTTCCGCCCCGCTGAGCGCCGGCCCCGTGACCCGCGAGCGCGGTGACGCACCAAAACCCAGTAGCCGGCCGGCCTCAGCCGCCCGGCACTCGAACCACAACACACCTCTCACAACGAGAACACGGCTCCTTCCAGCAGGAACATGCACCACTCCACTCAAATCCATGAAGATATCACTTGCCAGCGGACACGCTCACGAGCGAAAGGAGGAACTACAACACGTATTCGTACTAACGAGCCAAAGCGCATGACACGGAACTCGACAAGCCCACCTCGCCGTCACAGCGGTACGCCAACCACGCCTCCACCTTCTCGACAGCCCCAGCGAATTCGTCCGCCGCTACCTCCGACGGCAGCAGCCCACCGACGGAATCACCTTGCCGACGGCGGAAACGCGCCACCACAAGCTCAGCCACCTCGGCGCCGGGGCTGTCAAGTTTTCGGTGTAACTGTTGTTTTCGGTTTTATCGGCGTCCGGCGGACAGGCGTCCGTCGAAGGTGATCTCGAAGGCGTTGAGGGCCTTCTTCCAGCGGTTGGACCAGCGCTTGCGGCCCGTCCGGTGGGATCAAGACTCATGATTGCGAGATAGACGCACTTCAAGGCAGCCTGCTCGCTGGGGAAGTGGCCGCGAGCGTTCACCGCGCGGCGGATGCGCGCGTTGATGCTCTCGATGGCGTTGGTCGTGCAGATGATCGTGCGGATCTCGGTGTCGAACTGCAAAAACGGCACGAACTCCGCCCACGCGTTGGTCCACAGCCGCACGATCGCCGGGTACCGGGACTCCCACTTCTCGCTGAACTCGGCGAACCGGTCCAGCGCCGCCTGCTCGCTGGGTGCGGTGTAGACCGGCTTGAGGTCCTTGGCGATCGCGCTCCAGTCCTTACGGGAGGCATAACGGAAACTGTTGCGCAGCAAGTGAACGATGCACGTCTGCACGATCGTCTGCGGCCACACCTGCGCGATGGCGTCGGGCAGGCCCTTCAGCCCGTCGCAGACCACGATGCAGCAGTCGGCGGTACCCCTGTTCTTGATCTCGGATAACACCCGCAGCCAGTACTTGGCGCCCTCCCCGTCGCCGTGCTCGCCGGCCCACAGCCCAAGGACGTCGCGGGTGCCGTCCACGGTCACCGCGAGCGCGACGTAGATCGGCCGGTTGGCCACGTTACCCTCGCGGATCTTGACGTGAATGCAGTCGATGAAGATCACCGGATAGACCGGGTCCAACGGCCGGTTCTGCCACTCGGCCATCCCGTCCATCACCCGGTCGGTGATCGTGGAGATCGTCTGCTTGGACACCTCGGCCCCGTAGATCTCGGCCAGGTGAGCCGAGATCTCGCCGTGTGTCAACCCCTTGGCGGACAACGAGATCACCAAATCGTCCACCCCGGACAGGCGGCGCTGCCGCTTCTTCACGATCGCCGGCTCGAAACTCCCGTCGCGATCCCGCGGCACGCTGATTTCCACCGGACCGGCCTCGGTCAGCACCGTCTTGGCCCGTGTGCCGTTACGCGAGTTGCCGCCGTCGCGGCCGACCGGGTCGTGCTTGCCGTAGCCGAGATGATCATCCATCTCGCCGGCTAGCGCGGCCTCGGTGACCAGCTTGGTCAGCCGGCCCAGCAGCCCACCCTCACCAGTCAGCCGCAGCCCTTCGGCACGGGCCCGATCGGCCAGCTGCTGGATCTGCTCATCCATCACCGCCAGGTCTGCCGCGGCGGCCTCGCTGGCCTGCTCGGTCTTCACCTCAGTCACTGGTGCCTCCTACATCTCAGGAGTTACACCGAAAACTTGACAGCCCCTCGGCGTCATTCTGCTCGGCGACAGTCCCACGTAGACCGTCGAGAAAAACCACAGCGTCATCCACATATTGATTCGGGCGGCAAATGTGTGATGTCAGGCGGCGTAGCGAACTTCGGGTTTGCCGAAGTAGGAGCGAACTCGGTCGGGCAGCTTCTGGAGCCGGTGGAGGAAGGAACGTACCGCTTGTTTCAACTCGTCGCGGGTTTTCGGGGCTGTGCTGGTGGACATGGTGCGTTTGAGGTCGGCATTGAGGATCTCGTCGGGGTTGAGTTCGGGACTGTATCCCGGCAGGAAGTGCATCTCGATCGCCTCAGCGTGCTTGGTGATCCATTGCTGGATGGTCTTGCGGCGGTGGACGGGGTGTCCGTCAACGATCAGGTGGACCTTACGGTCCAGATGGCGGGTCAGCCGGTCCAGGAACCGCAGGAACACCTTGCCGTTGAACGAGCCGGTGTAGACGGTGAAGTACAGCTCGCCTTTGTTCCCGATCGCGCACATCGCGTTCACGCTGAACCGTTTGCCCGTTTTGCCCACACCCGCAGAACCGGCCGGCGAGCCGGTGAAATGCCACGCCAGAACCCGCTGCTCATCACCGGTCGGGATACGACTGAACATCGAAGTCGCGGAATCGGCCAAAAACTCGGCCAGCACACCCATCTGCCGGAAAGTCAGCGCCACACCACCAGCAGCCAACTCCTGACACACCGACTCAGCAACCCGGCCGATCCCGCCCTCCGCCAACTGCCACCGAGCCGTCGCAAGAAACTCATCCGACACCCGGCCGGTAAGGCCGAGCAACACACCATGCAGCCCTACCAAGCGCTCATCACCCACGGACACGTTCCGTCCCTCCCCGGGCACCACCCCCGGCTCATCAAACATCACGACCCCGATCCACGTGTGGGCCAGTACCGATAAACCTCCGCGGGTTTGTCATAAAGTCTGGTACTGGATTCCATCAACGCATCCCCCACATCAGCCTTACCGGTACTCCGGCTGTCAATCTGGCTGGGATCGTCCTTATTTTTGGTGAACTCGATCCAGCCCTCTCTGGCGGGACGGAATCGAACGTGACCATCCTTAAGCCGTTCGTAGACGCCGGTGAGCAGACGCCCATCCGGGGTTCTGTACACGTCCGACATAGTCGCCAATACCGGTCCCTTAACGGACCTCAGCACCTCTGCCAGCAGCGCTCCGGAGGCGCGGGGAATCGCCAGCAAAGTCCACGTTTCTTCGCTGTACGATCCGTATCCGAGGTAGTACGTCTGGAGCAAACGGGCGAACAGCCGAAGATCGATCACCTTCCCATTCGGGAGAGGAATCCCGGAACGGTCTGACGTCATCCGGGCCACGACGAGGCTCGCGTCCTTGTACAACTGGTACGAGTACGCTTCGGCGATGACCTGCACCTTCGAAGCATCCGGGGCCGGGAACAGCAACGACTGTTGGGGCAGGCTCACGACCAGCGCCAGGTGGCCTTCTTCGAGATCGCCGAGCTTCCACGGGCGTGTCCAGGCGAAAAGCTGCACCACCTGCGCCTGCCCGGCCTCGCTCAGCGGCAACAACTCCAGGAACTCCACCAGCTTCTCCAGCCAGACCCCCTCATCCCTCGTCTGGTCGTCATAACCCAGCAGATCCGGATCACCCATCAGCCGATCCAGCTCCCGGTAGATCGCCGGATCGGTGCCGGCCAGCATGATCGCCGCGCTCAACTCCGCCCGCACCTGCCACAACGCCGGATTCCTGGTCAGCTCACCCGCGTCCCCAGCCCACACCCGGAACTCGAGCCGATCGTCCTCATATCCAAGGACGTCAAAACGCACCGCACGAAACCTCTCGGTCGGGTCGGGCAGGGATTCGTGCCCGTCGTCACCGGTGTCGTCGTCCACCGCGTACGGATCCGACGGAAGCGAAATCGGCCCAGCGTTCCTGACCTTGCGTTGCTTCGACTCGTCGCCGCCTGCAACGTTACCCAGCCGGAAAAGCAACGCCTCGAAGACCTTCACGACCTGCGCCACACGCACGTACTGCCGGGGGGTCAACGACCAGTCGAAACTGACATTGATATGCCCCCCTGACTCCGAGCCATAACCGCCCTGCCGCTGTACCGCGCTCAGCAACTTCTCCATACTGGGCCACAACTGCTCACTGACGGGCCGCTTAGGGTCATTACGCAGGATCGGCGATGTCGCCTCCACCTCGAAACGCTCCGCCTCCTCTTGCAACGCCCACCTACCGTCAAGCAGAATCTCCTCGTAATCCTCCATCCAAGGCAACAGCTTCGAGCCGTGGGCGGTCCGCCAATCCACCAGCTCCTCTCGTTCGAGCTCCGCCCCCAGACTGTTGACCCGCTCATCGAAATTTTCGCCGGGGAGCTTGAACTCGACCTCTAATCCCAGACGCGCGTCCGGCCGGGAGCTCACCCCACCGGGCACACCGTCTTTGAAGTAGGTGATCGGAACACGCCTCTGCGCTTTCGCCTGCTTCGCCTGCATATACACCTCATGCACCTTCGCCCGGCGAGCATCGCGCAAAACCCTCACCGCCGCCTCCACTCCAGGCAACTCCTCCTCAACTTTCTGCACCTGCGCTGGAGTCCAGGGTCCCTGCCATACCAGGTTTTTCGCAGCTTCGGTCTTCTCACGCACACCGTTCGGATTGTATTCCGGCGGCATTGTCCTCAAGTGCCGCTCCATTCGAGCCGTCAGCTCAGCCAACTTCGCAATCCCATCCGGCACGAACTTGGCCAACTCGGCATGAAAAGCTCGCTCCGACTCCCGCAACGCCTGCCGATCCTCATCCCGCCCCTGCACCGCCTCCAACTCCGCCTTCTGCACCTCAAGCCACTCCAACGCCTCCTGCACAGCCGCAATCCGATCCCGAATCTCAACCTCGGTCGGCGCAGGCTGCTCCTCCGGCCCCCTCTGATCCCCGGCACCGCTCGCGGGGTTCTGGAGGCTCAGCGCGAGCAGGTCACCGATTGGGTCATCCACCGCCGCCGCAGCACCCGACTGTGAAGGCCCACCGCTGGTGTGCCGACCCGATCCCGCCGCGGACTCCCCCGAACGCCCCGCCTGCCCCACCGGCCCGGCCCCGGCCCTGATGCTCAGCCCGCTACTGCCCTCCGCCGGGACCGTGCCCAGCCGCTCCGCCAACTCCCGGGAAAACGCCTCCACCTGGCCCAATCACCGTCGAGCCCGCGACCCCTAGCCGCGACCAAGGCCATCACATCGTCCACCGACACGGCGCCCCGGAGCTTCTGCGGGTCATGCGTGCTCTGCACAGTCAGCCGCACCGCGTCTTTTTCCTCACTGGACAAACCCAGCTTCCTCGCCCCCTTGATCTCCTCCCGCACATCCGCATCCGACCACCGCCCCACCGGCACTGCGCCCGGCGCTGCCGGAACACCAGCCGAGTCCTCCTCCAGGACGGCCTCCGGAAACGGCTCAACGCCGCCATCCGGCGACGCTTCCCGCCCAGCCCCAGCCGACTCCGCCGAACCCGCAACCCCCGACACACCCAAATCCGCATTCGCCCACGCAAGCCACTCACCGAGATCGCTCCCGACCGGCGACGCTTCCCGCCCAGCCCCAGCCGACTCCGATACCCCGCTCAGCACCATTGCATCCTGCTCGCCTTGCTGCCCA
Organism: Saccharopolyspora sp. ASAGF58; assembly: GCF_012277335.1. Classification (NCBI taxonomy): domain Bacteria; kingdom Bacillati; phylum Actinomycetota; class Actinomycetes; order Pseudonocardiales; family Pseudonocardiaceae; genus Saccharopolyspora; species Saccharopolyspora sp. ASAGF58. The sequence goes on from NZ_CP040605.1 coordinate 8,044,813, forward strand.
CTTGCCCCCACACCCGCAATCCACCCCAAACCATCGAGCTTCTCCTTCTTTTCCGCCAGCCTTCCCTTCGTCTCCTTCAACGACTCCGCAACATCAGGCAACCCAAGCACCTGCTCCCGCAACCTTTCCAGCCTGTCCTTAATCTCGGCACTCTGCGGCAACGCCTCCAACTCCTTGATATCCGCAATAGCCCTATTCCTTTCCCGGGCTTGTTTCTGCAGATCATTTTTTTTCTTCGTGTACGCTTCTATCTCCCGCCGCAAATCAAGCTCGCCCTCCTCCTCCGGAGTCAGCAACCACAACTCCTCCCAATTCTCCAACTCCGCAACCCGGCAGCTTCGTCCCTTGCCTTCTTCTTGTTCCTCTCTTTAGATTCCCTCCCTTGCCGCTGCCGCTTATTCACCCTCAGCTTGCGCTCCGCCAACTCCTTCTCTTCCTCCGAATCCAACTCTTCCCCCCTCTCCCTCTTCCCCGTCAACTGCCTAACCCGGGCGTTGTCGGCCGTTCTCTTCTCGTTGAATCTCCCGCCAGATTCCCTCAGTTGCTGCTGCCGCTTCTCCACCCTCGGCTCGAGCTTCGCCAACTCCTTCTCTTCCTCCGAATCCAACTCTTCCCCCCTCTCCCTCTTCCTCTCCCTCTCTGCCTTCAACTCCGCAACCCGGGCCTTGCGGGCCTTGCGCGCCTGGGCCAGCTCCGCGCTAGATTTCCTCCATTGCTGCCGCCGCTTCTCCACCTTCGCCTCGAGCTCCGCCAACTCCTCCTCTTCCTCCGAATCCAACTCTTCCCCGCTCTCCCTCTTCTTATCCCTCTCCGCCTTCAACTCCGCAACCCGGGCCATGGCCTCCTTGTACGCCTCGAGCTGCTTCGCGTTATCTTCCTGCTTTTTCCGTTTCCTCTCCGCAATCCGCGCGTCCTTTTCTGCCTGATGGGTCGGCGCGGACCCATCGCCCTCGCCGCCTTGATTCCCGGAATCGATCCCAGCAGCAACGGTCGTTGCCGCCTTCCGCCGCTTGGACGCCCGGGAACCCACGCTGGCCGCCCCCCGCGTCCCCGTCCTGCCCTTCCTGCCCTTCCTGCCCTCCGGCTCCCTCTGCTCCCCG